>NZ_JANUFD010000008.1 GCF_024807945.1 Pseudomonas sp. JUb42
ACGTTGATAGGTTGGGTGTGTAAGCGCTGTGAGGCGTTGAGCTAACCAATACTAATTGCCCGTGAGGCTTGACCATATAACACCCAAGCAATTTGCTTAAGAAGCGAGTTGCGGTGTATGAAGACGCACAAACCGAAAGTTTGCGGCTTACAAATACCGATATCACATACCTGATTTGCTGAAACGAGACCATCTGGTCACGAGTCAGTACCCGAATTTCTTGACGACCATAGAGCGTTGGAACCACCTGATCCCATCCCGAACTCAGTAGTGAAACGATGCATCGCCGATGGTAGTGTGGGGTTTCCCCATGTGAGAGTAGGTCATCGTCAAGATTAAATTCCGAAACCCCATTTGCGAAAGCAGATGGGGTTTTGTTTTTGCGCGGGAAAAAGACATTTTCGTTTCTATGCACCGCTGGTAGGCATGGCTATTATGCGTGCCTCATTGTCAGGCGATAACTAAATGCTGAGATTGCTCAGGCTTCTCGCTGATGGCGGATTCCATTCCGGGGAGGTCCTGGGGCGGGTTCTGGGTGTCAGTCGCAGTGCCGTCTGGAAGCAGCTGCAACTACTCGAGGGCGAGCTGGGTATCGAGATCCACAAGGTGCGTGGCCGAGGTTACAAACTCGCGCGCCCGGTCTCTTTGCTCGATGCTGAGCGTCTTGCACAGCGCCTTGATGTTCTGGGTTGGTCCGTTCGCGTCCTGGATAGTGTTGACTCTACCAACGCCGAGGCTGCGCGCCTTATCGGTCAGGGTAATGCCATGCCTGCGTTGGTGCTCGCCGAGCGGCAGACCGCAGGGCGGGGGCGGCGGGGTCGCACCTGGGTCAGCCCGTTCGCAGAAAATCTGTATTACAGCCTTGTGCTGCGTATCGATGGTGGTATGCAGCAGTTGGAGGGGCTGAGCCTGGTTGTAGGGCTCGCGGTCATGCACGCACTGCGCGATGCGGGTGTCTCCAAGGCCGGGCTGAAGTGGCCCAATGATGTGCTGGTAGAGGGTCGCAAGATTGCTGGCATTCTCTTGGAGTTGATGGGGGATCCCGCAGATGTCTGCCATTTGGTCATTGGTGTCGGCATCAATGTAAATATGCAGGCGACTGCAGAGGTCGATCAGGCCTGGACTTCCGCTAGCCTTGAGGTGGGTGGCCTGATTGAACGCAATGACCTGGTTGTCAGCCTCAGTGAGAAGCTGGAGAGATACCTTGCGCTGCATAGAGAGCAGGGCTTCGCTGCCATTCAGTCCGAGTGGGAGCAGAACCACTTGTGGCAGGGACGTGCCGTGAGCCTGCATGCCGGGTCCGGGGTAATTGAGGGGAAAGTCTTGGGTATCGATGCAGTGGGGGCGTTGCGCCTTGAGGTGGCGGGCGTGGAAGAGCGATTCAGTGGTGGTGAGCTCAGTCTGAGGCTGCGTGATGATTCTTGAACTCGATTGCGGCAATAGCTTCATCAAGTGGCGTGTTATCGAGGGTGCTGCGGTGCTGGCGGGCGGGGTTGCCGAGTCTGATACGGCGCTGCTTGCTCACCTGGGTGGGTTGTCTCGGCTCAATCTGAGTCGATGCCGACTGGTCAGCGTCCGTACCCACGAAGAAACCGAGCGGCTGATCCAGGTGCTGAAGGAGGCGTTTACCATTGATGTGGTCTGCGCTCTGCCGATGCAGATCCTGGCAGGCGTTGAGAACGGCTACGACGATTACGCAAGGCTGGGGCTGGACCGCTGGCTTGCGCTGGTCGGCGCCTTTAATCATGCCCGCAAGGCCTGTCTGGTGATCGATCTGGGCACGGCGGTGACTTCCGACTTCGTGGATGCCGAGGGGCGCCACCTCGGCGGCTTTATCTGCCCTGGCCTGCCGCTCATGCGCAACCAGCTGCGTACCCACACACGGCGCATTCGCTACGATGACGCGGCGGCTGAGCTGGCTCTGACGAGTCTCTCGCCCGGGCGCTCCACGGCTGAGGCGGTCGAGCGTGGCTGTTCGTTGATGTTGCGCGGCTTCGTCGCAACCCAGGCCGAGATCGCCCGAGAATATTGGGCTGATGATTTCGCTATTTTTATCACTGGCGGCGATGCTGGTCTGGTCGATGGTGTGCTGCCTGGTGCGCTGGTGGTGCCGGATCTTATCTTCATGGGGCTGGCCCTGGCCTGTCCGTTTTCCTGAGGTCTTTATGCGTTGGCTATTTCTGCTGCTGTTGATGCTGAACGGCTTTTATTACGTCTGGCAGCAGCAAGAGGCTCCGCTGCGAGCTAAAGAGATACTGCCGCTGTCGCTGGCTCGATCTGCTCAGCAAGATATTCATTTGCTCAGCGAATCGGATGTCGGGCGTGAGCAGGGCGCTGAGGCTGAGCAGAAATGCCTCTATCTCGGCGGCTTTACTCGCCAGGAGGATGTTCGGACTGTCGAGCAGCGGCTGATCAGTCTGGATATACAGACGCAATTCAAGGCTCTGCAGAGTGCGGGTACTGCGACTTATTGGCTGCGTGTAGGCCCGGAAAGTCGCCGTTTGGTGGATGACGTATTGATCCAGGGGCTGAGCAAAGACTTCCCGCAATTAAAAAACAAAATAATGTCGTGTGAAGGTGTTGCAACTGCAGATTAGTTTGCATAGAATGGCGCCCGCTTCGCAGTGCGGTATAAGTTGTAACAGGCAATGCGAAACAGTCAACAGATGTAACCTCATAATTTTTATGAGAAAAAGGTTGACAGAAGGGCAGTAAGCATTGAGAATGCTGCCTCGCTTAGGAGGGGTTCCCGAGCGGCCAAAGGGATCAGACTGTAAATCTGACGTCTACGACTTCGAAGGTTCGAATCCTTCCCCCTCCACCATATTCAAGCGTGAGCTGTAGGTTGTGCGGGTATAGTTTAGTGGTAGAACCTCAGCCTTCCAAGCTGATGATGCGGGTTCGATTCCCGCTACCCGCTCCAGATTACAGATTGTGCAAAAGTGTTTCGCTCTTGTAGCTCAGTTGGTAGAGCACACCCTTGGTAAGGGTGAGGTCAGCGGTTCGAATCCGCTCAAGAGCTCCATTATCAAAGGCAGATATGAAAATATCTGCCTTTGTTTTAGGCGGTCGATCCGAGTGTCGATCCTCTAGGTTTGGTGGGTTGTCTGGTGTTGCCGGAGTGGTAAATGCGGCAACCCGCTGAATAGATGTTGAAAAATTATTTTCAGGTCAGCATAATGGTCGGCCTGATTTTGCTTTTAGGTCAGTAGCTCAATTGGCAGAGCGACGGTCTCCAAAACCGTAGGTTGGGGGTTCGATTCCCTCCTGACCTGCCAGATTCACTCAGTGTTATCTGGCTTTCTTTTCACAGGATCTTCGTAGATGACTCCCAAAGCTGAAGCCCAAGACTCACGTTTTGACTTGCTGAAATGGCTGCTGGTGGTCGTTCTGGTTGCCGTAGGTGTAGTTGGTAACCAGTACTTCTCTGCGCAGCCGATCCTGTATCGCGTCCTCGTATTGCTTGTCATAGCTGCTGCTGCCGGCTTCATTGGTCTGCAGACTGGCAAGGGCAAGGCTTTCTTCGTTCTGGCGAAAGAAGCGCGCACCGAAATTCGTAAAGTCGTATGGCCCACCCGCCAGGAGACTACTCAGACCACTCTGATCGTAGTCGCTGTTGTGCTGGTGATGGCCTTGCTGTTGTGGGGGCTTGATTCCCTGCTCGGCTGGCTTGTTTCTTTGATTGTTGGCTAAGGGTGTCCCGTGGCTAAGCGTTGGTACGTAGTGCATGCTTATTCGGGTTACGAGAAGCATGTAATGCGCTCGTTGGTCGAGCGCGTGAAGCTGGCTGGCATGGAAGACGGCTTCGGTGAGATTCTGGTCCCTACCGAAGAAGTCGTTGAAATGCGCAACGGCCAAAAGCGTAAGAGCGAGCGGAAGTTTTTCCCTGGCTACGTGCTTGTCCAGATGGACATGAATGAAGGCACCTGGCACTTGGTGAAAGACACGCCTCGCGTCATGGGCTTCATCGGTGGTACTGCCGACAAGCCTGCGCCGATCACCGACAAAGAAGCTGAAGCCATTCTGCGTCGTGTTGCCGATGGTAGCGATAAGCCGAAGCCGAAGACTCTGTTCGAGCCGGGTGAGGTTGTTCGCGTCACAGATGGTCCGTTCGCTGATTTTAACGGCACTGTCGAAGAAGTTAACTACGAGAAGAGCCGCATTCAAGTTGCCGTGCTTATTTTCGGACGCTCTACTCCGGTAGAGCTTGAGTTCAGTCAGGTCGAAAAGGTCTAACTGAGCAAGAATCCCATACCCCGCAGCCCTGGCTGTGGGGTTTTTTCGTCACCGGGATAAACGTGCAAGTAACCGGGGAGCCTTAACTGGCGTTCGAACCCGTAATTGGAGTGCCTCATGGCCAAGAAGATTACCGCTTACATCAAGCTGCAAGTGAAGGCCGCTCAGGCTAACCCAAGCCCGCCAGTCGGTCCTGCTCTGGGTCAGCACGGCGTGAACATCATGGAATTCTGCAAGGCTTTCAACGCCCGTACTCAGGGTCTTGAGCCAGGTCTGCCGACTCCAGTGATCATCACTGTCTACAGCGACCGCAGCTTCACTTTTGAAACCAAAAGCACCCCGGCTTCGGTTCTGCTGAAAAAAGCAGCTGGCCTGACCAGCGGCTCGGCTCGTCCGAACACCGTTAAAGTCGGTACCGTGACCCGTGCTCAGCTGGAAGATATCGCGAAAGTTAAAAACGCGGATCTGACTGCTGCTGACATGGAAGCAGCCGTGCGTACCATCGCCGGTTCTGCTCGTTCCATGGGCCTCAACGTGGAGGGTGTGTAATGGCTAAGCTGACCAAACGTCAAAAGGCAATCGCCGGCAAAATCGAAGCAGGCAAGGCCTACAACTTCGTTGACGCTGCTGCACTGCTGACCGAACTGTCCACCGTTAAATTCAGCGAGTCCGTAGACGTTGCTGTAAACCTCGGTGTTGACCCGCGTAAATCTGACCAGGTTGTTCGTAGCGCTACTGTGCTGCCACACGGCACTGGCAAGACCGTTCGCGTTGCTGTGTTCACCCAGGGCCCAGCTGCTGAGGCCGCTCTGGCTGCCGGCGCTGATCGCGTTGGTATGGACGATCTGGCTGCCGAAATGAAAGCCGGTGACCTGAACTATGACGTCGTTATCGCATCCCCTGATGCAATGCGCGTTGTAGGTCAACTGGGTCAGGTTCTGGGTCCACGTGGCCTGATGCCTAACCCGAAAGTCGGCACTGTTACTCCTGACGTTGCTAACGCCGTCAAGAATGCCAAGGCTGGCCAGGTTCGTTATCGCACCGACAAAAACGGCATCATTCACACTTCCGTTGGCAAAGTCGGTTTCGACGCCGTCAAGCTGAAGGAAAACGTTGAAGCCCTGATCGCTGATCTGAAGCGTATCAAGCCAGCTTCCTCGAAAGGTATCTACGTCAAGCGCGTTACCCTGAGCACCACTATGGGCCCAGGTCTGGTCATCGACCAAGGCTCGCTGGACGCGTAACACAGAACGGTGCGCTTGATTGCGCACCGCTCGAAAGATTGGGGTCCCTGCCTGGCGGGGGCTATCCAAGACCGTAGGCGGCGCAAGCCTTAAACCTCAAGCCTACGCAGATGGTGCTCCCGGTTCCTTACCGAATCAGACACCAAAACGACATCCGGCTCCGGCCAGATGAAACGGTAACAAGCAGGAGTTAAACCCGTGGCAATTAAACTCGAAGACAAGAAGGCCATCGTCGCTGAAGTCAACGAGGCTGCCAAAGTCGCTCTGTCTGCTGTCGTGGCTGATGCCCGTGGCGTGACAGTAGGCGCGATGACCGGACTCCGTAAAGAGGCTCGTGAAGCTGGCGTTTACGTACGTGTCGTACGTAACACCCTGCTCAAGCGCGCCGTTGCTGACACTCAATACAGTGTCCTCAACGATGCGTTCACCGGCCCGACCTTGATCGCGTTCTCCAACGAACATCCAGGCGCTGCTGCCCGTTTGTTCAAAGAGTTCGCCAAAGGTCAGGACAAGTTCGAGATCAAGGCAGCTGCGTTCGAGGGCAAGTTCCTCGCAGCTAATCAGATCGACGTACTGGCAACCTTGCCGACCCGTGACGAAGCAATTTCCCAGCTGATGAGCGTGATTCAAGGCGCTACCAGCAAATTGGCTCGTACTCTGGCGGCAGTTCGCGAACAGAAAGAAGCTGCTGCAGCCTAAGGCCGCACACCTCTTCTCGCGTATTTTTGTTTATTTCGAAGGCCGCATAGGCCCTCACACAATTCAGGAATTAGAGTCATGTCTATCTCTCAAGACGATATCCTCAACGCCGTAGCTGAAATGTCTGTTCTGCAGGTTGTTGAGCTGATCAAAGCTTTCGAAGAAAAATTCGGCGTTTCCGCCGCTGCTGCTTCGGCAGGTCCTGCTGTAGCTGCTGCTGTTGTTGAAGAGCAAACCGAATTCAACGTCATGCTGGTTGAAGCTGGCGAGAAGAAAGTTAACGTGATCAAGGCAGTACGTGAACTGACCGGTCTGGGCCTGAAAGAAGCCAAGGCAGTCGTTGACGGCGCACCAGGCATCGTTCTGGAAGCTGTCGCCAAAGACGCAGCTGACAAGGCTAAAGCAGCCTTGGAAGAAGCAGGCGCTAAAGTCGAGCTGAAATAAGTATCGACTTTGCGTAACCAGCCGAAGCGGTAAGCGGAAGGCTGATGGCTGGTGGCTTTTGCCACCGGCCTTTTTCCGTTCTAGACAGCTGATCAGGTCAGTGTCTTTAACGTGCAGGAACCGCCAAAGAGGCGGCGCAAACCAAGGGGTTTGCACGATTTTCTGGCTGCTCCCGTCGGGAGAAGCCAAACAAGCAGGTGACCAAGCTGGGGAACGCTGATGGCTTACTCATATACTGAGAAAAAACGTATCCGCAAGGACTTTAGCAAGTTGCCGGACGTAATGGATGTGCCGTATCTCCTGGCCATCCAGCTGGATTCGTATCGCGAATTCCTGCAAGCGGGAGCGACCAAAGATCAGTTCCGCGACGTCGGTCTGCATGCAGCCTTCAAATCCGTTTTCCCGATCATCAGCTACTCCGGCAATGCTGCGCTGGAGTATGTAGGTTATCGCTTGGGCGAACCGGCATTTGATGTCAAAGAGTGCGTACTGCGCGGTGTGACTTACGCAGTACCTCTGCGGGTCAAGGTCCGTCTGATCATTTTCGACAAAGAATCGTCGAACAAAGCGATCAAGGACATCAAAGAGCAAGAAGTCTACATGGGTGAAATCCCCCTGATGACTGAAAACGGTACCTTCGTAATCAACGGTACCGAGCGCGTTATCGTCTCCCAGCTGCACCGTTCGCCTGGTGTGTTCTTCGACCACGACCGTGGCAAGACGCACAGCTCCGGCAAGCTGCTGTACTCCGCGCGCATCATTCCTTACCGCGGCTCGTGGCTGGACTTCGAATTCGATCCAAAGGACTGTGTATTCGTCCGTATCGACCGTCGTCGCAAGCTGCCGGCTTCTGTATTGCTGCGCGCGCTCGGCTATACCACTGAAGAAGTGCTTGATGCCTTCTACAGCACCAACGTATTCCACGTTAAGGGCGAGACCCTGAGCCTGGAGCTGGTGCCTCAGCGCCTGCGTGGTGAAATTGCCGTTCTGGATATCCAGGATGAAAACGGCAAGGTGATCGTTGAGCAAGGCCGTCGTATTACTGCGCGCCACATCAACCAGCTGGAAAAGGCTGGCATCAAAGAGCTGCAAGTGCCTCTGGACTACGTCCTGGGCCGCACTACGGCCAAGGTGATCGTGCACCCGGCTACCGGCGAAATCATTGCTGAGTGCAACACCGAGCTGAACACCGAGATCCTGGCCAAGATTGCCAAGGCTCAGGTCGTTCGCCTCGAAACGTTGTACACCAACGATATCGACTGCGGTCCGTTCGTCTCCGACACCCTGAAGATCGACTCCACCAGCAACCAACTGGAAGCGCTGGTCGAGATCTATCGCATGATGCGTCCTGGCGAGCCGCCAACCAAGGATGCTGCCGAGACCCTGTTCAACAACCTGTTCTTCAGTCCTGAGCGCTATGACCTGTCTGCGGTCGGCCGGATGAAGTTCAACCGTCGTATCGGTCGTACCGAGATCGAAGGTTCGGGCGTGTTGTGCAAGGAAGATATCGTTGCCGTCCTCAAGACGCTGGTCGATATCCGTAACGGCAAAGGCATCGTCGACGACATCGACCACTTGGGTAACCGTCGCGTTCGCTGCGTAGGCGAAATGGCTGAGAACCAGTTCCGTGTAGGTCTGGTCCGTGTCGAGCGTGCGGTCAAAGAACGTCTGTCGATGGCGGAAAGCGAAGGCCTGATGCCTCAGGACCTGATCAACGCCAAGCCAGTCGCTGCTGCGGTGAAAGAGTTCTTCGGTTCCAGCCAGCTGTCTCAGTTCATGGACCAGAACAACCCGCTGTCCGAGATCACCCACAAGCGTCGTGTCTCTGCACTCGGCCCTGGTGGTCTGACTCGCGAGCGCGCCGGCTTTGAAGTCCGCGACGTACACCCGACGCACTACGGTCGTGTCTGCCCGATCGAAACGCCGGAAGGTCCGAACATCGGTCTGATCAACTCCCTGGCGGCCTATGCGCGCACCAACCAGTACGGCTTCCTGGAAAGCCCGTACCGCGTGGTGAAGAACGCACTGGTCACCGACGAGATCGTCTTCCTGTCGGCTATTGAAGAAGCTGACCACGTCATCGCTCAGGCTTCGGCCACGATGAACGACAAGAAGGTGCTGATCGACGAGCTGGTAGCCGTACGTCACCTGAACGAGTTCACGGTCAAGGCACCTGACGACGTAACCCTGATGGACGTTTCGCCCAAGCAGGTAGTCTCGGTTGCAGCCTCGCTGATCCCGTTCCTTGAGCACGACGACGCCAACCGTGCGTTGATGGGTTCGAACATGCAGCGTCAAGCGGTCCCGACCCTGCGCGCTGACAAGCCGCTGGTCGGTACTGGTATGGAGCGCAACGTTGCGCGTGACTCCGGCGTTTGCGTCGTGGCTCGCCGTGGCGGTGTGATCGATTCCGTTGATGCCAGCCGTATCGTGGTTCGCGTTGCTGATGATGAAGTAGAGCCGGGCGAAGCAGGTGTAGATATCTACAACCTGACCAAGTACACCCGTTCGAACCAGAACACCTGCATTAACCAGCGTCCGCTGGTGAGCAAAGGTGATCGTATCCAGCGCAGCGACATCATGGCTGACGGTCCGTCGACCGATATGGGTGAGCTGGCTCTGGGCCAGAACATGCGCATCGCGTTCATGGCCTGGAACGGTTTCAACTTCGAAGACTCCATCTGCCTGTCCGAGCGTGTGGTTCAGGAAGATCGCTTCACCACGATCCACATTCAGGAACTGACCTGTGTGGCGCGTGATACCAAGCTTGGGCCTGAGGAAATCACTGCCGACATCCCGAACGTGGGTGAAGCGGCACTGAACAAACTGGACGAAGCCGGTATCGTTTACGTCGGTGCTGAAGTTGGCCCGGGCGACATTCTGGTCGGTAAGGTCACGCCAAAAGGCGAGACCCAACTGACGCCAGAAGAAAAACTGCTGCGCGCCATTTTCGGTGAGAAAGCCAGCGACGTTAAAGACACTTCCCTGCGCGTGCCAACTGGCACCAAAGGTACTGTCATCGACGTTCAGGTCTTCACCCGTGACGGCGTTGAGCGTGACGCTCGTGCACTGTCCATCGAGAAGTCCCAGCTGGACGAGATCCGCAAGGATCTGAACGAAGAGTTCCGTATCGTTGAAGGTGCGACCTTCGAGCGTCTGCGTTCCGCGCTGGTCGGTCGTATCGCCGAAGGTGGTGCTGGCCTGAAGAAAGGTCAGGACATCACCAACGAGATCCTCGACGGTCTGGAACATGGTCAGTGGTTCAAACTGCGCATGGCCGAAGACGCGCTGAACGAGCAACTCGAGAAAGCCCAGGCTTACATCGTTGATCGTCGCCGTCTGCTGGACGACAAGTTCGAAGACAAGAAACGCAAGCTGCAACAGGGCGATGACCTGGCACCGGGCGTTCTGAAAATCGTCAAGGTTTACCTGGCAATCCGTCGTCGCATCCAGCCGGGCGACAAGATGGCCGGTCGTCACGGTAACAAGGGTGTGGTCTCCGTGATCATGCCGGTTGAAGACATGCCGCACGACGCCAACGGTACGCCGGTCGATATCGTACTGAACCCGTTGGGCGTACCTTCGCGTATGAACGTTGGTCAGATCCTCGAGACTCACCTGGGCCTCGCGGCCAAGGGTCTGGGCGAGAAGATCAACCGCATGCTCGAAGAGCAGCGTAAAGTTGCTGACTTGCGCAAGTTCCTGACCGAGATCTACAACGAGATCGGCGGTCGTCAAGAGAACCTGGAAGACCTTAGCGATAAGGAAATCCTGGACCTGGCGAAGAACCTGCGTAACGGCGTGCCGATGGCGACTCCGGTGTTCGACGGCGCCAAGGAAAGCGAAATCAAGGCAATGCTCAAACTGGCTGACATGCCAGAGAGCGGCCAGATGCAGCTGTTCGATGGTCGTACCGGTAACAAGTTTGAGCGTCCGGTCACCGTTGGCTACATGTACATGCTGAAGCTGAACCACTTGGTGGACGACAAGATGCACGCGCGTTCCACTGGTTCTTACAGCCTGGTTACCCAGCAGCCGCTGGGTGGTAAGGCTCAGTTCGGTGGTCAGCGTTTCGGGGAGATGGAGGTGTGGGCGCTGGAAGCATATGGCGCGGCATACACCCTGCAAGAAATGCTCACAGTGAAGTCGGACGATGTGAACGGTCGTACCAAGATGTACAAAAACATCGTGGACGGCGATCACCGTATGGAGCCGGGCATGCCCGAGTCCTTCAACGTGTTGATCAAAGAAATTCGTTCCCTCGGCATCGATATCGATCTGGAAACCGAATAACACGTGACGCGAATGGAAGAGGGCGGTGACGCCCCCTTCCTGCTCCGCCAGGAGGAAAGGCCTTGAAAGACCTACTGAATTTGCTGAAAAACCAGGGTCAAGTCGAAGAGTTCGACGCCATCCGTATCGGATTGGCCTCGCCTGAGATGATCCGTTCGTGGTCGTTCGGTGAAGTTAAAAAGCCGGAAACCATCAACTACCGTACGTTCAAACCTGAGCGTGACGGCCTGTTCTGCGCCAAGATCTTTGGCCCGGTAAAGGATTACGAGTGCCTGTGCGGTAAGTACAAGCGCTTGAAACATCGTGGCGTGATCTGCGAGAAGTGCGGCGTTGAAGTTGCACTGGCCAAGGTTCGTCGCGAGCGCATGGCTCACATCGAGCTGGCTTCGCCTGTAGCCCACATCTGGTTCCTGAAATCGCTGCCGTCCCGTATCGGCTTGCTGATGGACATGACCCTGCGTGATATCGAACGCGTTCTCTACTTCGAGAGCTATGTCGTTATCGATCCGGGCATGACCACTCTGGAAAAAGGTCAGCTGCTCAACGACGAGCAGTACTTCGAAGCGCTGGAAGAGTTCGGCGATGACTTCGATGCCCGCATGGGTGCCGAGGCTGTCCGCGAGCTGTTGCACGCTATCGACCTGGAACACGAGATTGGCCGTCTGCGCGAAGAAATTCCGCAAACCAACTCCGAAACCAAGATCAAGAAGCTGTCCAAGCGCCTGAAGTTGATGGAAGCCTTCCAGGGGTCCGGCAACCTGCCTGAGTGGATGGTGTTGACCGTTCTGCCGGTTCTGCCGCCAGATCTGCGTCCACTGGTCCCTCTGGATGGCGGTCGCTTCGCGACTTCCGACCTCAACGACCTGTATCGTCGAGTGATCAACCGTAACAACCGCTTGAAGCGTCTGCTCGATCTGTCCGCTCCGGACATCATCGTGCGCAACGAAAAGCGTATGTTGCAGGAAGCCGTCGACGCACTGCTCGACAACGGTCGTCGTGGCCGCGCTATCACCGGTTCCAACAAGCGTCCTCTGAAATCCCTGGCTGACATGATCAAGGGTAAGCAAGGTCGTTTCCGTCAGAACTTGCTCGGTAAGCGCGTTGACTACTCCGGTCGTTCGGTAATTACCGTTGGTCCGACCCTGCGTCTGCACCAGTGCGGTCTGCCGAAGAAGATGGCCCTGGAACTGTTCAAGCCGTTCATTTTCGGCAAGCTGGAAATGCGTGGTCTCGCTACCACCATCAAAGCTGCCAAGAAGATGGTCGAGCGCGAGCTGCCAGAGGTTTGGGACGTTCTCGCTGAAGTGATTCGCGAACACCCAGTGCTTCTGAACCGTGCACCTACTCTTCACCGTCTGGGCATCCAGGCGTTTGAACCGGTGCTGATCGAAGGTAAGGCTATCCAGCTGCACCCTCTGGTCTGTGCTGCGTACAACGCCGACTTCGACGGCGACCAGATGGCTGTACACGTACCGCTGACGCTGGAAGCCCAGCTCGAAGCGCGTGCGCTGATGATGTCGACCAACAACATCCTGTCGCCAGCGAACGGTGAGCCGATCATCGTTCCTTCCCAGGACGTTGTATTGGGTCTGTACTACATGACCCGTGAAGCGATCAACGCCAAGGGCGAAGGTCGTGTGTTCGCGGATCTGCAGGAAGTTGACCGTGTATTCCGCGCCGGCGAAGCCGCGCTGCATGCCAAGGTCAAAGTGCGGATCAACGAAACCGTCAACGACCGTGACGGCGGCAGCGTGAGCGGCACCCGTATTGTCGACACTACCGTCGGCCGTGCGCTGCTGTATCAAGTTGTGCCAAAAGGTCTGTCGTACGACGTCGTCAACCAGCCGATGAAGAAAAAGGCGATCTCCAAGCTGATCAACCAGTGCTACCGCGTGGTTGGTCTGAAAGAGACCGTTATCTTCGCTGACCAGTTGATGTACACCGGTTTTGCCTACTCGACGATCTCGGGTGTTTCCATCGGCGTTAACGACTTCGTTATCCCGGATGAGAAAGCTCGCATCATCGACGCCGCTACCGAAGAAGTTAAAGAGATCGAAAGCCAGTACGCATCGGGCCTGGTTACCCAGGGCGAGAAGTACAACAAGGTGATCGACCTCTGGTCGAAGGCGAACGACGAAGTTTCCAAGGCAATGATGTCCAACCTCTCGAAAGAGAAAGTTGTCGATCGCCATGGCGACACCGTTGATCAAGAGTCCTTCAACTCGATGTACATGATGGCCGACTCGGGTGCGCGGGGTTCCGCAGCACAGATTCGCCAGCTGGCCGGTATGCGTGGTCTGATGGCTAAGCCGGACGGTTCCATCATCGAAACGCCGATTACTGCGAACTTCCGTGAAGGTCTGAGCGTACTCCAGTACTTCATCTCGACTCACGGTGCTCGTAAGGGTCTTGCGGATACCGCGTTGAAAACCGCGAACTCCGGTTACCTGACTCGTCGTCTGGTAGACGTGGCGCAAGACCTGGTTGTTACCGAGGTCGATTGCGGCACCGAGCACGGCCTGCTGATGACGCCGCACATTGAAGGCGGTGACGTTGTAGAGCCATTAGGTGAGCGCGTACTGGGTCGAGTAATCGCCCGTGACGTATTCAAGCCAGGCACCGAAGAAATCATCGTTCCTGCCGGCACGCTGGTAGACGAGAAGTGGGTTGAATTCATCGAGCTCAACAGCATCGACGAAGTGATCGTGCGTTCGCCGATCAGCTGCGAAACCCGCTACGGCATCTGCGCCAAGTGCTACGGCCGCGATCTGGCCCGTGGTCACCAGGTGAACATCGGTGAAGCTGTCGGCGTAATCGCTGCACAGTCCATCGGTGAGCCGGGTACCCAGCTGACCATGCGTACGTTCCACATCGGTGGTGCGGCAAGCCGGACCTCCGCTGCTGACAGCGTTCAGGTGAAGAATGGCGGTACCGTCCGTCTGCACAACCTGAAGCACGTAGAGCGTGTTGACGGTCACCTGGTTGCGGTGTCCCGTTCGGGCGAACTGGCAATTGCCGACGACTTCGGTCGTGAGCGCGAGCGCTACAAGCTGCCGTATGGTGCTGTGATTTCCGTGAAGGAAGGCGACAAGGTCGACGCTGGCTCCATCGTGGCCAAGTGGGACCCGCACACCCACCCGATCGTTACCGAAATGAAAGGTACCGTGACCTACGTGGGCATGGAAGAAGGCATCACGATCAAGCGTCAGACAGACGAATTGACCGGTATGACCAACATTGAAGTTCTGGACGCCAAAGACCGTCCTGCTGCCGGCAAGGACATCCGTCCAGCCGTCAAAATGGTGGGTCTGGATGGCAAGGATCTGCTGCTGCCAGGTACTGACGTACCGGCTCAGTACTTCCTGCCAGCCAACGCCCTGGTCGGTGTTGCGGATGGTGCGCAGATCGCGATCGGTGACGTTATCGCTCGTATTCCGCAGGAAACTTCGAAGACCCGTGACATCACCGGTGGTCTGCCGCGTGTTGCCGACCTGTTCGAAGCTCGTCGTCCGAAAGAGGCGTCGATCCTGGCAGAAGTCAGCGGTACCATCGCCTTCGGTAAAGAGACCAAGGGCAAGCGCCGTCTGGTCATTACGCCGAACGACGGTAGCGATCCGTACGAAGAGCTGATTCCGAAGTGGCGTCACCTGAACGTCTTCGAAGGCGAACAGGTTAACCGCGGTGAAGTTATTTCCGACGGCCCTAGCGATCCGCACGACATCCTGCGTCTGTTGGGTGTGAGCGCACTGGCCAAGTACATCGTCAACGAGATTCAGGACGTTTACCGCCTGCAAGGGGTAAAAATCAACGACAAGCACATCGAGACCATTCTGCGTCAGATGCTGCGTAAAGTTGAGATCTCCGAATCCGGCGACTCGAGTTTCATCAAGGGCGACCAGATGGAACTGACACATGTACTGGTAGAAAACGAGCGTCTGAGCGCGGATGATAAATTTATCTCCAAGTTCACTCGCGTACTGCTGGGTATCACCAAGGCATCGTTGTCGACCGAATCGTTCATCTCCGCGGCTTCCTTCCAGGAAACTACCCGCGTACTGACCGAAGCGGCCGTTACCGGCAAGCGTGACTACCTGCGCGGCTTGAAAGAAAACGTGGTCGTGGGTCGTCTGATCCCGGCTGGTACAGGTCTGGCCTATCACAGCGAGCGCAAGCGTCGCCGTGAAATCGACAAGCCGCTGCGCGTAAGCGCCAGCGAAGTCGAAGCCGCCCTGACCGAAGCGTTGAACTCGAGCGGTAATTGAGAATAGAGCCTCGCTCTTTTCCTCTCGGATCTGGTGGTTGATACCGCCAGATCCTTGAAGACAAGATCGGGGCTCTGTCTTGACTGGGGACAGGATCCTCTTTAGACTCTTGTACCCCTAAATTTGGCGGAACTCGCGTTCTGCCATTTTGCTTTTCTTGTAAGACAATAGCGTCGCAAGACAACAGTGGAGCTAGTAGATGGCAACTATCAACCAGCTGGTACGTCAGCCGCGTAAGCGTATCGTCGAGAAATCCGACGTGCCTGCGCTGCAGAACTGCCCGCAACGTCGTGGCGTATGCACTCGTGTGTATACCACCACGCCGAAAAAACCTAACTCGGCACTGCGTAAAGTATGCCGCGTGCGCCTGACCAACGGTTTCGAGGTTTCCTCGTACATCGGCGGTGAAGGCCACAACCTGCAAGAGCACAGCGTGGTACTGATCCGCGGCGGTCGTGTAAAAGACTTGCCAGGTGTTCGTTACCACACCGTTCGCGGCTCTCTGGATACCTCCGGCGTTAAAGGCCGTAACCAGGGTCGTTCGAAGTACGGTACCAAGAAGCCGAAGTAGTCTTCGGTTTCCTGTGACAAAAAGCAGATTTCTATTTTTCTGAGTCGATAAGAGTAAGGTCGGGCGCATCCTCAAGAGGGTGGTGGTCCCGAGCTAACCTGAAGACCGTTTGAGGGCTTATCCATGCCAAGAAGACGCGTAGCAGCCAAGCGCGAAGTGCTTGACGATC
The DNA here is from genome assembly GCF_024807945.1 of Pseudomonas sp. JUb42. Classification (GTDB taxonomy): domain Bacteria; phylum Pseudomonadota; class Gammaproteobacteria; order Pseudomonadales; family Pseudomonadaceae; genus Aquipseudomonas. The sequence goes on from NZ_JANUFD010000008.1 coordinate 15,919, forward strand.
CAAAATACGGAAGCCAAATCCTGGCCAAGTTCATGAACCACGTAATGGAAAGCGGCAAGAAAGCCGTTGCCGAGCGTATCGTTTATGGCGCGCTGGACAAGGTTAAAGAACGCAAGAACAGCGACCCCCTGGAAATCTTCGAGAAAGCTCTCGACGCCATCGCTCCGCTGGTCGAAGTGAAGTCGCGCCGTGTAGGCGGTGCTACTTACCAGGTTCCGGTTGAAGTTCGTCCGTCCCGTCGTAATGCTCTGGCAATGCGTTGGCTGGTAGACTTCGCGCGCAAGCGCGGTGAGAAGTCTATGGCTCTGCGTTTGGCTGGCGAACTGTTGGACGCCGCCGAAGGTAAAGGTGCTGCGGTTAAGAAGCGTGAAGACGTGCACCGTATGGCTGAAGCCAACAAGGCTTTCTCGCACTACCGCTTCTAATTTCAGCGTCACTAATTTTGCGAGGGCTTTATGGCTCGTACTACTCCGATTAGCCGCTACCGTAACATCGGTATCGTTGCTCACGTGGATGCTGGTAAAACCACCACCACCGAGCGCGTCCTTTTTTACACTGGCGTAAACCACAAGATGGGCGAGGTGCATGATGGCGCCGCGACCATGGACTGGATGGTGCAGGAGCAAGAGCGTGGTATCACTATCACCTCCGCTGCGACTACCGCTTTCTGGTCGGGTTCTGTAAAGCAGCACAAAGACAGCTACCGCTTCAACATCATCGATACCCCTGGCCACGTTGACTTCACCATTGAAGTAGAACGTTCGCTGCGCGTACTCGACGGTGCTGTCGTAGTGTTCTGCGGTACTTCGGGCGTTGAGCCTCAGTCGGAAACCGTATGGCGTCAAGCCAACAAATACGGCGTTCCACGTCTTGTTTACGTAAACAAGATGGACCGTGCTGGTGCCAACTTCCTGCGCGTGATCGGTCAGATCAAGCAGCGTCTGGGTCACACTCCGGTGCCAATCCAGTTGGCTATCGGTTCGGAAGACAATTTCCAGGGTCAGATCGATCTGATGACCATGGAAGCTGTTTACTGGGACGACGCTGACAAAGGTATGGCTCCACGTCGCGAAGCTATCCCTGCTGAACTGCAGGAACTGGCTGACGAGTGGCGCAGCAACATGGTTGAGGCGGCTGCCGAAGCCAACGAAGAGCTGATGAACAAGTATCTCGAAGGTGAAGAACTCACCAACGAGGAAATCAAGGCCGCTCTGCGTCAGCGTACTATCGCTGGCGAAATCGTCCTGGCTGTTTGCGGTTCTTCCTTCAAGAACAAGGGTGTTCCCCTGGTTCTCGACGCCGTTATCGATTACCTGCCGGCCCCGGTCGACATTCCTGCCATCAAGGGTTCCGACCCGGATGACGAGACTGTTGAAATGGAGCGTCATGCAGACGACTCAGAACCGTTCTCGGCTCTGGCGTTCAAGATCGCTACCGACCCATTCGTGGGTACTCTGACCTTCGCTCGCGTTTACTCGGGCGTGTTGAGCTCCGGCGACGGCGTGATCAACTCGGTCAAAGGCAAGAAAGAGCGCGTGGGTCGTATGGTGCAAATGCACGCCAACACCCGTGAAGAGATCAAGGAAGTACGCGCTGGCGACATCGCGGCCCTGATCGGCATGAAGGACGTCACCACTGGTGATACCCTCTGCTCGCTTGAAAAACCAATCATCCTGGTTCGCATGGACTTCCCGGAGCCGGTTATTTCGGTTGCCGTAGAGCCTAAGACCAAGGACGACCAGGAAAAAATGGGTATCGCTCTGGGCAAACTTGCTCAGGAAGACCCGTCTTTCCGCGTCAAGACTGATGAAGAGACTGGTCAAACGATCATCTCTGGCATGGGCGAGTTGCACCTGGACATCCTGGTTGACCGGATGCGCCGTGAGTTCAACGTCGAAGCCAACATCGGTAAACCACAAGTTTCCTATCGTGAGAAGATCACGAAGGCTTGTGAGATCGAAGGCAAGTTCGTTCGCCAGTCCGGCGGTCGTGGCCAGTTCGGCCATTGCTGGATCCGTTTTGCTCCTGCTGACGAAGGTCAGGAAGGTCTGCAATTCGTGAACGAAGTAGTAGGTGGTGTGGTTCCTAAGGAATACATCCCGGCTATCCAGAAGGGTATCGAAGAACAGATGAAAAACGGCGTTGTTGCCGGTTATCCTCTGATCGGCCTGAAGGCTACCGTTTTCGATGGTTCTTACCACGACGTCGACTCCAACGAGATGGCGTTTAAGGTGGCAGCCTCCATGGCGACCAAGCAACTGGCTACCAAAGGTGGCGGTGTTGTACTTGAGCCGATCATGAAGGTTGAAGTTGTTACACCTGAGGACTACATGGGTGACGTGATGGGTGACCTGAACCGTCGTCGTGGTCTGATCCAGGGTATGGAAGATACGGTTTCTGGCAAAGTGATTCGCGCCGAAGTGCCGTTGGGTGAGATGTTCGGTTATGCGACCGACGTTCGCTCCATGTCCCAGGGTCGCGCGAGCTACTCCATGGAATTCTCCAAATACTCCGAAGCTCCGTCGAACGTCGTCGAAGCTATCGTTAAAAAACAAGGCTGATTCAGCCCTCACTTTAGGCTAGGAGTTCACTGTCGTGGCTAAAGAAAAATTTGAACGTAACAAACCGCACGTCAACGTTGGCACTATCGGTCACGTTGACCACGGTAAAACCACTCTGACCGCTGCTCTGACTCGTGTCTGCTCCGAAGTTTTCGGTTCGGCTAAAGTCGACTTCGACAAAATCGACAGCGCACCAGAAGAAAAAGCTCGCGGTATCACCATCAACACCGCTCACGTTGAATACGATTCGGCCGAGCGTCACTACGCTCACGTTGACTGCCCAGGTCACGCCGACTACGTAAAAAACATGATCACCGGTGCTGCCCAGATGGACGGCGCGATCCTGGTTTGCTCGGCCGCCGATGGTCCGATGCCACAAACCCGTGAGCACATCCTGCTGTCCCGTCAGGTTGGCGTTCCGTACATCGTTGTCTTCCTGAACAAGGCTGACATGGTTGACGACGCTGAGCTGCTGGAACTGGTTGAAATGGAAGTGCGCGATCTGCTGAGCACTTACGACTTCCCAGGCGACGATACCCCGATCATCATCGGTTCGGCTCTGATGGCTCTGAACGGCCAAGACGACAACGAAATGGGTACCACCGCAGTCAAGAAGCTGGTTGAGACTCTGGACAGCTACATCCCGCAACCAGAGCGCGCAATCGACAAGCCGTTCCTGATGCCAATCGAAGACGTGTTCTCGATCTCGGGTCGCGGTACTGTTGTTACCGGTCGTGTTGAGCGCGGTATCATCAAGATCCAGGAAGAAGTAGAAATCGTAGGTCTGCGTGACACTACCAAAACTACTTGCACTGGCGTTGAGATGTTCCGCAAGCTGCTGGACGAAGGCCGTGCTGGTGAGAACTGCGGCGTTCTGCTGCGTGGCACCAAGCGTGACGACGTTGAGCGTGGCCAGGTTCTGGTCAAGCCAGGCACCGTCAAGCCGCACACTCAGTTCGAAGCTGAAATCTACGTTCTGAGCAAAGAAGAAGGCGGTCGTCACACTCCTTTCTTCAAAGGCTACCGTCCACAGTTCTACTTCCGTACTACCGACGTAACTGGTAGCTGCGAACTGCCGGAAGGCGTAGAAATGGTTATGCCAGGTGATAACGTTAAAGTTTCCGTTACCCTGATCAAGCCAATCGCAATGGAAGATGGTCTGCGTTTCGCAATCCGTGAAGGCGGTCGTACCGTCGGCGCTGGCGTCGTAGCCAAAATCATCGCGTAAGCGTTGATTCAAAAAAGAAGCCCCCGCCTAGCGGGGGCTTTTTTATTGGGTTGACACCCTTAAAGCCGGTCTATAGAATTGCGCCTCCTTTAAACGGGCGTATTGCGCTCGGTGGGAACAGCAATCTGGAGTCTGAATCCAATGCAAAACCAGCAAATCCGTATCAGGTTGAAGGCTTTTGACCATCGCCTGATCGACCAATCCACCCAGGAAATCGTGGAAACCGCGAAACGTACTGGTGCTCAGGTGCGTGGTCCAATTCCACTGCCGACCCGTAAAGAGCGGTTCACCGTTCTGGTTTCTCCGCACGTCAACAAAGACGCGCGCGACCAGTACGAGATCCGCACTCATAAGCGCGTTCTGGACATCGTCCAGCCAACGGATAAAACCGTTGATGCTCTTATGAAGCTTGATCTTGCGGCCGGCGTGGAAGTGCAGATCAGCCTCGGCTAAGACTTGGGTCTTAGTCGTGTAACGCTCTGAAATGGGCGGCCATAGCGGGTGAAAGCCCCGTACACTCATGAGGTTTACAACATGACTATTGGTGTAGTCGGTCGTAAATGCGGTATGACCCGTATTTTCACCGAAGAAGGTGTCTCCATTCCGGTTACGGTCATTGAGATCGAGCCGAATCGCGTCACTCAGTTCAAAACCGAAGAAACCGATGGCTATCGTGCAGTGCAAGTCACTGTCGGTGAGCGTCGTGCTTCGCGTGTTACAGCTGCTCAGGCTGGCCACTTCGCTAAGGCGAACGTAGCTGCCGGTCGCACCGTAATGGAATTCCGCCTTGAAGAAGGCGATTACCAAGCGGGCGACCTGATCAGCACTGAAATCTTCGCCGCTGGTCAACTGGTTGATGTAACCGGTCAGTCCAAAGGTAAGGGTTTCCAGGGCACGATCAAGCGCTGGAATTTCCGCGGGCAAGATAATACCCACGGTAACTCCCTGTCCCACCGCGTCCCAGGCTCTATCGGCCAGTGCCAGACTCCTGGTCGTGTATTCAAGGGCAAAAAAATGTCCGGTCATATGGGCGCTGAGCGCGTGACCGTGCAGTCCCTGGAAGTAGTGCGCGTGGACGCTGAACGCAATCTGTTGTTGGTCAAGGGTGCCGTTCCAGGCGCTACTGGCGGCAATCTGGTTGTACGTCCAGCAGCCAAGGCTCGCGGTTAAGGGGAAGCTGACATGCAATTAAATGTAAATGACGCTCAAGCAATCGAAGTTTCCGAACTGACATTTGGCGGCGAATTCAACGAGACGCTGGTTCACCAGGCAGTCGTGGCCTACATGGCTGGCGGTCGTCAGGGTAGCAAGCAGCAAAAGACCCGTTCCGACGTTTCCGGTGGCGGTAAGCGCCCATGGCGTCAGAAGGGTACTGGCCGTGCTCGTGCCGGTACTATCCGTAGCCCAATCTGGCGTGGCGGCGGTACCACTTTCGCAGCTCGTCCACAGGACCACTCTCAGAAGCTCAACAAGAAGATGTATCGCGCAGCTCTGCGCTCCATCCTTGCTGAACTGGTTCGTACTGATCGTCTGGTCGTGGTTCAGGATTTCGCCGTTGAATCGCCGAAAACCAAAGACCTGCTGGGCAAGTTGAACAACATGAGCCTGACCGACGTTCTGATCGTGTCCGACTCCGTTGACCAGAATCTGTACCTGGCTGCTCGTAACCTGCCGCACGTAGATGTACGTGACGTTCAAGGTTCCGATCCAGTTAGTCTGATCGCATACGACAAAGTGTTGATCACTGTGTCGGCCGTGAAGAAATTCGAGGAGCTGCTGGGATGAACCAGGAACGCGTATTTAAAGTTCTGCTTGGCCCGCACGTTTCCGAGAAGGCTACGGTTCTGGCAGACAAGAAAGGCCAGTTCGTTTTCAAGGTTGCAACTGACGCAACCAAGCTGGAAATCAAGAAGGCCGTCGAAAGCCTGTTCAGCGTGAAAGTTGAGCGTGTTACTACCCTGAATGTTCTGGGTAAGAGCAAGCGCACTGCTCGCGGTCTGGGCAAGCGTAATGACTGGAAGAAGGCAGTTATCTCCCTTCAGCCAGGCCAAGATCTCGATTTCAGCAGCAGTGCTGAGTAAGGAAGGGGTGCATCATGGCAATCGTTAAATGCAAACCGACTTCCCCTGGCCGCCGTTTTGTGGTCAAGGTGGTCAACCAGGAGCTGCATAAAGGCGCTCCTCACGCACCGCTGCTCGAGAAGAAATCGAAGTCTGGTGGTCGTAACAACAATGGCCGTATTACTACCCGTCATATCGGTGGTGGTCATAAGCAGCATTATCGTCTGGTCGACTTCCGTCGCAACGACAAGGATGGCATCGCTGCCACCGTCGAGCGTATCGAATACGATCCAAACCGTACTGCTCACATCGCACTGCTGCTGTACGCAGACGGCGAGCGTCGTTACATCATCGCGCCTAAAGGCGTGAGTGCTGGCGACCAGCTGATCGCAGGCGCTCTGGCTCCAATCAAGCCAGGCAACGCTCTGCAACTGCGCAACATCCCAGTGGGTTCTACCATTCACGGCATCGAACTGAAGCCAGGTAAAGGTGCACAGATCGCTCGTTCCGCTGGTGCTTCGGCTCAGCTGATCGCTCGTGAAGGTGTCTACGTTACCCTGCGTCTTCGCTCCGGTGAAATGCGTAAAGTTCTGGCTGAATGCCGTGCAACGCTGGGCGAAGTCTCGAACTCCGAGCACAGCCTGCGTTCGCTGGGTAAAGCTGGTGCCAAACGCTGGCGTGGCGTTCGCCCAACCGTTCGTGGTGTTGCCATGAACCCGGTTGACCACCCACATGGTGGTGGTGAAGGTCGTACCTCTGGTGGTCGTCATCCGGTATCGCCGTGGGGCTTCCCGACTAAGGGCGCGAAGACTCGTGGTAATAAGCGTACCGACAAAATGATCGTCCGTCGTCGCAAGTAAATAGAGGGATACGACAGTGCCACGTTCTCTGAAAAAAGGTCCTTTTATCGATCTTCACCTACTGAAGAAGATCGAAGTGGCGGCGGAAAAGAACGATCGCAAACCGGTGAAAACCTGGTCGCGTCGTTCGATGATCCTGCCACAAATGGTCGGTCTGACCATCGCAGTACACAACGGTCGTCAACACGTCCCCGTTCTCGTGAACGAAGACATGGTCGGCCACAAACTGGGCGAGTTTGCCGGTACCCGCACATATCGTGGGCACGTGGCTGACAAGAAAGCCAAGCGTTAAGGGGTTAGGAAATGGAAGTAGCCGCTAAGTTGTCGGGCGCTCGAATCTCCGCCCAGAAAGCCCGCTTGGTCGCCGACCAGATCCGCGGGAAGAAGGTGGGCGAAGCGCTCAACCTGTTGGCTTTCAGCAGTAAGAAAGCCGCCGAGATCCTGAAAAAAGTGCTGGAGTCGGCCGTAGCCAACGCCGAGCATAACGAAGGCGCAGACGTTGATGACCTCAAGGTCAGCACCGTTTTCGTCAACGAAGGGCGTTCGCTGAAGCGCATCATGCCACGTGCCAAAGGCCGTGCTGATCGCATCGTCAAGCGGTCTTGCCATATCACTGTCAAGGTTGCTGACAAGTAACGGAGTCGAAGAGATGGGTCAGAAAGTACATCCCATTGGCATTCGCCTGGGAATCGTCAAGGAGCACACCTCCGTCTGGTACGCAGACGGTCGGACTTATGCGGACTATTTGTTCGCTGATCTGAAGGTGCGTGAGTATCTCCAAGACAAACTAAAAAGCGCGTCCGTCAGCCGTATCGATATCCATCGTCCGGCTCAGACAGCACGTATCACCATCCACACCGCTCGCCCAGGTATCGTTATCGGGAAGAAAGGTGAAGATGTTGAGAAACTGCGTCAGGACCTGACCAAGCAAATGGGTGTGCCTGTGCACATCAATATCGAAGAGATCCGCAAGCCGGAACTCGACGGTATGCTGGTTGCGCAGAGCGTAGCTCAGCAGCTGGAGCGTCGTGTAATGTTCCGTCGCGCCATGAAGCGCGCTGTACAGAACGCCATGCGCATTGGTGCCAAAGGCATCAAAATCCAAGTGAGCGGTCGTCTCGGCGGTGCTGAAATCGCACGTACTGAATGGTATCGCGAAGGTCGTGTGCCATTGCACACCCTGCGTGCCGACATCGACTATGCCAACTACGAAGCTCACACCACTTATGGTGTGATCGGTGTAAAGGTTTGGATCTTCAAAGGCGAAGTAATTGGTGGTCGCCAAGAAGAACTGAAACCACAAGCACCAGCGCCTCGTAAAAAAGCTGCTAAGTAAGGGGTACGCCAAATGTTGCAACCTAAGCGTACGAAGTTCCGCAAGCAAATGACCGGTCACAACCGTGGCCTGGCACTGCGCGGTAGCAAAGTCAGCTTCGGCGAATTCGCTCTGAAGTCTGTTGCTCGTGGTCGTCTCACCGCTCGTCAGATCGAGTCAGCGCGTCGTGCTCTGACCCGTCACGTAAAACGTGGCGGCAAGATCTGGATCCGTGTATTCCCGGACAAGCCGATCTCCAAAAAACCTCTCGAGGTTCGTATGGGTAAAGGTAAGGGTAACGTGGAATATTGGGTTGCCCAGATTCAGCCAGGTAAAGTCCTGTATGAAATCGAGGGTGTTACTGAAGAGTTGGCGCGTGAGGCTTTCGCCCTGGCTGCTGCAAAGCTGCCACTCGCCACCGCTTTTGTTAAACGGACGGTGATGTGATGAAAGCGAATGAACTTCGTGAAAAATCAGCACAGCAGCTGAACGAGCAACTGCTCGGCTTGCTGCGCGACCAGTTCAATCTGCGTATGCAGAAAGCAACTGGCCAGTTGGGGCAGTCTCACCTGCTCTCGCAAGTTAAGCGTGACATCGCTCGCGTGAAGACTGTGCTCAACCAGCAGGCAGGTAAGTAATCATGGCTGAAGCCGAAAAAACCGTCCGTACGCTGACTGGCCGTGTTGTCAGCGACAAGATGGACAAGACCATCACCGTTCTGATTGAGCGTCGCGTTAAGCACCCAATCTACGGTAAATACGTTAAGCGTTCGACGAAGCTGCACGCGCACGACGAAACCAATCAGTGCCACATCGGCGACAAGGTCACGATCCGTGAAACCCGTCCGCTGGCCAAGACCAAGTCTTGGGCACTGGTTGATATCCTCGAACGTGCCGTGGAAGTCTAAGGACTAGGGGTCGGAGAAATTATATGATTCAGACTCAATCCATGCTCGATGTGGCCGATAACAGCGGCGCTCGCCGCGTTATGTGCATCAAGGTGCTGGGTGGCTCCCATCGTCGTTACGCTGGTATCGGTGACATCATCAAAGTTACCGTCAAGGAAGCAATTCCTCGCGGTAAGGTGAAAAAAGGCCAAGTGATGACTGCTGTTGTAGTCCGCACTCGCCATGGCGTCCGTCGTGCTGACGGCTCCATCATCCGCTTTGATGGCAACGCTGCTGTTCTTCTGAACAACAAGCAAGAGCCGATCGGCACCCGTATCTTTGGGCCAGTGACCCGTGAACTTCGTACTGAGAAGTTCATGAAGATCGTCTCGCTCGCCCCAGAAGTGCTGTAAGGAGATCCGACATGCAAAAGATTCGTCGTGACGACGAGATCATCGTGATCGCCGGCAAAGACAAAGGTAAGCGCGGTAAGGTGCTCAAGGTTCTCGCTAACAACCGTCTGGTTATTAGCGGTCTGAACCTGGTTAAGCGTCATACCAAGCCAAACCCTATGTCGGGCGTGCAGGGCGGTATCGTCGAAAAAGAAGCTCCACTGGACGCTTCTAACGTCGCCATTTTCAACGGCGAAACCAACAAGGCTGACCGCGTTGGTTTCAAAGTAGAAGACGGCAAAAAAATTCGTGTCTTCAAGTCGACCCAAAAAGCGGTTGATGCTTGAACACTGCTAGGTAGATGAGACCATGGCACGACTGAAAGAGATTTACCGGAAGGAAATCGCTCCGAAGCTTAAGGAAGAACTTAAGCTGGCGAACGTGATGGAAGTTCCGCGCGTTACTAAAATCACCCTGAACATGGGTCTGGGCGAAGCGATCGGCGACAAAAAAGTCATCGAGCACGCTGTTGCTGACCTGGAAAAGATCACCGGTCAAAAAGTCGTTGTGACTTACGCTCGGAAATCCATCGCTGGCTTTAAAGTCCGTGAAGGTTGGCCGATCGGCGTCAAAGTGACTCTGCGCCGCGATCGTATGTACGAATTCCTGGATCGTCTGCTGTCGATCTCCCTGCCTCGGGTTCGCGACTTCCGCGGCCTGAATGCCAAGTCCTTCGATGGTCGTGGTAACTACAGCATGGGCGTTAAAGAGCAGATCATCTTCCCGGAAATCGACTACGACAAGATCGATGCTCTCCGCGGTCTGGACATTACCCTGACCACCACTGCCAAGAACGATGATGAAGGCCGCGCTCTGCTGCGTGCTTTCAAATTCCCGTTCCGCAACTGATTGGAGTAGGAAAATGGCCAAGAAGAGCATGAAGAACCGTGAGCTGAAGCGTCAGCTCACCGTTGCCAAGTACGCCACTAAGCGTGCAGCGCTCAAAGCAATCATCGTTGATCTGAACGCAAGTCCAGAAGCACGTTGGGAAGCTACAGTAGCTCTGCAGAAGCAGCCACGTGACGCAAGCGCTTCGCGCATGCGTAACCGCTGCCGCATCACTGGTCGTCCGCACGGCGTTTACCGCAAGTTCGGCCTCGGCCGTAACAAGCTGCGTGAAGCTGCAATGCGTGGTGATGTACCAGGTTTGGTTAAAGCCAGCTGGTAATGCGCGTTTCTCGCTAGATTTCGGCCGGCCGTCTCGACGGTTGGTCGGATTCGAGCCTGAATCTGAATCAAGCCCCTCATGGGGCTTGATTCATTTCTGGGGTAGGTCTAGAATTGCCGGCTCGCCTGAGCCCGTGTTTTTCATTTGCCCGGAATTTCTCGGCGATAAGCTGTAGCCGCAAGGCTAATTATTTTGTATTAGGAGCGTCTAGCCCATGAGTATGCAGGACCCGTTAGCGGACATGCTAACTCGTATCCGTAATGCCCAGATGGCTGAAAAGCCCGTCGTAAGCATGCCATCTTCCACGTTGAAGGTAGCTGTAGCCAAAGTCCTGAAAGACGAAGGTTACATTGCGGGTTATCAGATCAGCAGCGAAGCAAAGCCTTCGTTGTCCATCGAGCTGAAGTACTTCGAAGGCCGTCCGGTCATCGAAGAAGTGAAGCGCGTCAGTCGTCCAGGCTTGCGTCAGTACAAGTCCGTCGATGAGTTGCCAAAAGTTCGTGGCGGCCTCGGTGTGTCTATCGTCTCCACCAACAAAGGTGTGATGACGGATCGTGCTGCGCGCGCTGCCGGTGTCGGCGGCGAAGTGCTTTGCACAGTGTTCTAAGGGGGGATAAGCATGTCACGCGTAGCTAAGAACCCCGTTAAGTTGCCATCCGGCGTCGAAGTCAAACTCGTCGGCCAGCAGCTTTCGGTGAAGGGTACCAAGGGTACTCTGGAACTGAACATCCATTCGTCCGTTGAGATCGTTGAAGAAGCCGGTGAGCTGCGTTTCGCTGCTCGCAATGGCGATCAACAAACTCGCGCAATGGCCGGCACCACTCGTGCACTGGTTAACAACATGGTCCAGGGCGTAAGCCAAGGCTTCGAGCGCAAGCTCCAGCTGGTCGGTGTTGGTTACAAAGCGCAAGCAAAAGGCACAGTGCTGAACCTGGCTCTTGGCTTCTCGCACCCAGTGGATTACGAATTGCCGGAAGGCATCACCGCTGAGACTCCCAACCAGACCGATATCTTCATCCGGGGTATCGACAAGCAGTTGGTTGGTCAAGTGGCCGCTGAGATCCGCGACTTCCGCCGTCCTGAGCCGTACAAAGGCAAAGGTGTGCGTTACGCAGACGAAGTCGTCCGCCGTAAAGAAGCCAAGAAGAAGTAGGGCATAGCAAATGACCGTCAAAAAAGTTACCCGACTGCGTCGCGCTCGCAAAGCACGCCTGAAAATGCACGAACTCGAAGTCGTGCGTCTCTGCGTGTACCGCTCTTCGCAGCACATTTATGCCCAGGTCATTTCGGCCGACGGCAGCAAAGTCCTGGCGAGCGCCTCGACTTTGGACAAAGAACTGCGTGATGGTGCCACTGGCAACATCGACGCGGCCACTAAGGTTGGCCAGCTGGTCGCTACACGTGCGAAAGCCGTGGGCGTCTCGCAAGTGGCTTTCGACCGCTCTGGCTTCAAGTATCACGGTCGCGTCAAGGCGCTGGCTGATGCTGCTCGTGAAGCTGGGCTGGAGTTCTAAGTTATGTCAAATAACGACCAAAAGCGCGACGAAGGCTACATCGAGAAGCTGGTTCAAGTTAACCGCGTAGCCAAAACCGTTAAAGGCGGCCGTATCTTCACTTTCACCGCGTTGACCGTGGTGGGTGATGGTAAGGGTCGTGTAGGTTTCGGCCGCGGCAAGTCCCGCGAAGTGCCAGCTGCTATCCAGAAAGCGATGGAAGCTGCTCGTCGCAACATGATCCAGGTTGATCTGAACGGCACTACCCTGCAGTACGCAATGAAGTCCGCCCATGGCGCTTCGAAGGTGTACATGCAGCCTGCTTCTGAAGGTACCGGTATCATCGCTGGCGGCGCTATGCGTGCTGTCCTCGAAGTTGCTGGCGTTCAGAACGTTCTGGCTAAGTGCTATGGCTCGACTAACCCAGTGAACGTGGTTTACGCCACTTTCAAGGGTTTGAAAGGCATGCAGTCTCCTGAATCCATTGCTGCCAAGCGTGGCAAGCGTGTTGAGGAGATCGTCTGATCATGGCTACCGTTAAAGTAACGCTGATCAAAAGCATGACCGGCCGTATCCCTAACCACAAACTGTGCGTTAAGGGTCTTGGTCTGCGTCGCATCGGTCACACTGTAGAAGTCCTGGATACTCCCGAGAATCGCGGGATGATCAACAAGGCTTACTACATGCTGCGTGTCGAGGGTTAATCGATGAAACTCAATGATCTGAGTCCAGCGCCGGGTTCCCGTCGCGAAAAGCATCGTCCGGGCCGTGGTATCGGTAGCGGTTTGGGTAAGACTGGTGGCCGTGGCCACAAAGGTCAGACCTCCCGCTCCGGTGGCACCATTGCTCCAGGCTTTGAAGGCGGTCAACAGCCGCTGCATCGCCGTCTGCCTAAGTTCGGTTTCGTTTCCCTGAAGGCCATGGATCGCGCAGAAGTGCGTTTGTCCGAGCTGTCTAAAGTGGAAGGCGACATCGTTACTGTGCAGTCCCTGAAAGATGCCAACGTGATCAACCAAAGCGTACAGCGTGTGAAAATCATGCTGTCCGGTGAAGTTACTCGCGCTGTCACTATCAAAGGTATCGGCGCCACCAAAGGTGCGCGTGCGGCTATCGAAGCAGCTGGCGGCAAGTTCGAGGAATAAATGGCTAAGCAAGGTGCTCTCTCAGCGCTCAGCAAAGGCGGGTTGTCCGAGCTCTGGGCTCGACTGCGTTTTCTGTTCCTGGCGATTATCGTCTACCGGATCGGCGCGCATATCCCAGTTCCAGGCATAAACCCGGACCGGCTGGCGGACCTGTTTCGACAGAATGAGGGGACCATTCTTAGCTTGTTCAACATGTTTTCCGGCGGCGCGCTGGAGCGGATGTCGATCTTTGCACTGGGGATCATGCCGTACATTTCGGCATCGATCATCATGCAGTTGATGACCGCTATCAGCCCGCAGCTGGAGCAGTTGAAGAAGGAAGGTGAGGCTGGCCGTCGCAAGATCAGCCAGTACACCCGCTATGGCACCGTTGCCCTGGCACTGGTTCAAGCCACCGGCATGTCCGTTGGCCTGGCCGGTCAGGGTGTCGCGTTTTCTGGTGGTCTCAGTTTCCACTTTGTAGCAGTCACCACCTTCGTGGCGGGCGCACTGTTCATGATGTGGCTGGGCGAGCAGATTACCGAGCGCGGTGTCGGTAACGGTATCTCGATGTTGATTTTTTCGGGTATCGTCGCCGGTCTTCCGAGGGCAATTGGGCAGTCTTTCGAGTCTGCACGTCAGGGCGATATCAACATTTTCGCGTTGGTTGCCATCGGTTTGCTGGCAGTAGCGATCATCGGTTTCGTGGTGTTCATTGAGCGTGGTCAGCGGCGAATAGCCGTTCACTATGCCAAGCGTCAGCAGGGCCGCAAGGTCTTCGCTGCGCAGACCAGCCACTTGCCGCTGAAAGTGAACATGGCTGGGGTAATCCCGGCTATTTTCGCAAGCAGCATCTTGCTGTTCCCGGCTTCGCTGGGTTCCTGGTTTGGTCAGTCTGAAGGTATGGGCTGGTTGCAGGACATCTCGCAGTCGATCGCTCCTGGTCAGCCGTTGAATATTCTGCTGTTTAGTGCAGGGATTATTTTCTTCTGCTTCTTCTATACGGCGTTGATGTTCAATCCGAAAGACGTAGCGGAAAACCTGAAGAAGTCCGGTGCCTTTATTCCGGGTATTCGTCCAGGCGAGCAGTCGGCGCGCTACATTGATGGCGTTCTGACTCGTTTGACCCTGTTCGGTGCTCTTTATATGACGGCCGTGTGCCTGTTGCCTCAGTTCCTTGTGGTTGCAGCAAACGTTCCGTTCTACCTTGGCGGGACCTCGTTGCTGATCGTGGTCGTGGTTGTGATGGACTTCATGTCCCAAGTACAATCGCACCTCGTTTCGCACCAGTACGAATCCCTGATGAAGAAAGCCAACCTGAAGGGCTACGGCAGCGGCATGCTGCGCTGAAGCACCCATAAGGTTCGAGGAGTTGGTGATGAAAGTTCGTGCATCGGTTAAAAAACTGTGCCGCAACTGCAAAATTATTCGCCGCGAAGGTGTTGTTCGAGTAATTTGCAGCGCGGAACCACGTCACAAACAGCGCCAAGGCTGATTGTGAGCTGTGCTTAAGCCCAGCAGCTAGTGCGCTGCTGGGTTGATTATTTGTTACTACAGCGATATTATCTCGCGCCCTATTTCTTGGCTTCCGGGGCGTAGGTAGCTGTCAATTGGAGTCCCACTGAATGGCCCGTATTGCAGGCGTTAACATTCCAGATAACAAGCATACTGTTATCTCGCTGACCTACATTTATGGTGTTGGTCGCACAACTGCACACAAAATCTGTGCAGACACCGGGGTTAACCCGGCGGCAAAGATCAAAGATCTGAGCGACGAGCAGATTGAACAGCTGCGTGGCGAAGTGGCGAAGTTCACCACTGAAGGTGACCTGCGTCGCGAAATCAACATGAAAATCAAGCGCTTGATGGACCTGGGCTGCTACCGCGGTCTGCGTCATCGTCGTGGTCTGCCAGTACGCGGTCAGCGTACCAAGACCAACGCGCGTACTCGCAAAGGTCCGCGTAAGCCGATCCGCAAGTAATCGCACCAGCGCAACGACAGGAATTTAGTCATGGCAAAACCTGCTGCTCGTCCTCGTAAAAAAGTTAAAAAGACGGTGGTTGATGGCATCGCCCACATCCACGCTTCTTTTAACAACACAATCGTCACCATCACCGATCGTCAAGGTAACGCGCTTTCTTGGGCTACCTCCGGCGGCTCGGGTTTCCGTGGTTCGCGCAAATCCACCCCGTTCGCTGCTCAAGTAGCCGCTGAACGTGCTGGCCAAGCTGCGCTGGAGTACGGCCTGAAGAACCTCGACGTTAACGTCAAGGGTCCAGGTCCAGGTCGTGAGTCTGCTGTCCGTGCTTTGAACGGCTGTGGCTATAAGATCGCCAGCATCACCGACGTGACGCCAATCCCGCACAACGGGTGCCGTCCGCCGAAGAAGCGCCGCGTGTAATCCAGGAGACTGTAAGAAATGGCTCGTTACATTGGTCCAAAATGCAAATTGGCTCGTCGCGAAGGCACTGATCTCTTCCTGAAGAGCGGCGTCCGCGCACTTGAATCCAAGTGCAACATCGAAGCAGCTCCAGGTATCCACGGCCAACGCCGCGGTCGCCAGTCCGATTACGGTACTCAGCTGCGTGAAAAACAAAAAGTTCGTCGTATCTACGGCGTCCTTGAACGTCAGTTCAGCGGCTACTACAAAGAAGCTGCCGGCAAGAAAGGCGCAACAGGTGAGAACCTGCTGCAACTTCTGGAATGCCGTCTGGACAACGTCGTCTATCGTATGGGCTTCGGCTCTACTCGTGCAGAATCCCGTCAATTGGTTTCGCACAAGTCGGTCAGCGTTAACGGCAAAACCGTTAACATTCCTTCGTACCAGGTTCGTGCTGGTGACGTGGTAGCTATCCGCGAGAAGGCTAAGAACCAACTGCGCATTGTCCAAGCTCTCGATCTGTGTGCCCAACGTGGCCGCGTAGAATGGGTAGAAGTAGACACTGAAAAGAAATCTGGCGTCTTCAAAAGCGTTCCAGCTCGCAGTGATCTGTCCGCCGACATCAACGAAAGCCTGATTGTCGAGCTCTACTCCAAGTAAGGGCTAGAAAATAGGTGCATCCATGCAGATTTCGGTAAATGAGTTCCTGACACCCCGCCACATTGATGTGCAGGTTGTCAGTCCAACCCGCGCCAAGATCACTCTCGAGCCTCTCGAGCGTGGTTTCGGCCATACCCTGGGCAACGCGCTGCGCCGCATCCTGTTGTCCTCCATGCCCGGCTGTGCAGTAGTCGAGGCCGAGATTGACGGTGTACTCCACGAGTACAGCGCCATCGAAGGTGTACAGGAAGATGTCATTGAAATCCTGTTGAACCTTAAAGGTCTGGCTATCAAGCTGCACGGTCGAGACGAAGTTACGCTGACCTTGTCTAAGAAGGGTTCGGGGGTGGTTACCGCTGCCGATATTCAGCTGGATCATGATGTCGAGATCGTTAACCCCGATCACGTAATCGCTAACCTGGCGTCTAACGGCGCCCTGAACATGAAGCTCACCGTAGCTCGTGGTCGTGGTTATGAACCAGCAGACTCGCGTCAAAGCGATGAAGACGAAAGCCGCAGCATTGGTCGCTTGCAGCTGGATGCTTCGTTCAGCCCGGTTCGCCGTATCGCATACGTGGTGGAAAACGCCCGTGTCGAACAGCGTACCAACCTGGACAAACTGGTTATTGATCTGGAAACCAACGGTACTCTGGATCCTGAAGAGGCTATCCGTCGTGCTGCAACCATCCTGCAACAGCAGTTGGCTGCATTCGTCGACCTCAAAGGTGACAGCGAGCCCGTTGTAATCGAACAGGAAGACGAGATCGATCCGATCCTGCTTCGTCCGGTTGACGATTTGGAACTGACCGTACGTTCGGCCAACTGCCTCAAGGCGGAGAACATTTACTACATCGGCGACCTGATTCAGCGCACCGAAGTAGAACTGTTGAAGACTCCGAACCTGGGCAAGAAATCCTTGACTGAGATCAAGGATGTCCTGGCCTCCCGTGGTCTGTCCCTCGGCATGCGCCTCGACAACTGGCCGCCGGCAAGTCTTAAGAAGGACGACAAGGCTACGGCCTGATCGTCGTAATCACCGAACGTAGTGTTTGGTAAGGAATGAACCATGCGTCATCGTAAAAGTGGTCGTCACCTGAGCCGGACTAGCTCCCACCGTAAGGCCATGTTCCAAAACATGGCGGTGTCGCTGTTCGAGCACGAGCTGATCAAAACTACATTGCCGAAAGCTAAAGAACTGCGTCGCGTTGCTGAGCCGCTGATCACTTTGGCAAAAACAGACAGCCTGGCTAATCGCCGTCTGGCTTTCGACCGTACTCGTTCGAAAGAAATCGTTGGTAAGCTGTTCAACGATCTGGGCAAGCGTTATGCAACCCGTGAGGGTGGCTACCTGCGCATCCTCAAGTGCGGTTTCCGCGCTGGCGACAACGCGCCTATGGCGTACGTCGAGCTGGTTGATCGTCCTGTCGGCGGTGAAGCTGTATCCGCTGAGTAAGACGTCAGTCTGATCAGAAAAAACCGGGCCTAGTGCCCGGTTTTTTTATGTCTGAAATTAAATAAAACTATCAGCTGTTAATAATTAATGAATTTGATGGTGGGTCATGGCTCATTGATACTTCTCCTCAAGCCGTCTTAGCCGGGCCGCACAGGCCAACAGGAGATATCACATGAGTCAGAACAAGATCCTCACCACCGCTGGAGGCGCCCCAGTCGCCGATAACCAGAACTCCCGCTCTGCCGGTCCTCGCGGCCCGTTGCTGCTTGAAGATTTCCACCTGATCGAGAAGCTGGCTCACTTCAACCGCGAAAACATCCCTGAACGCCGTGTGCACGCCAAGGGCTCGGGTGCCTACGGGACCTTCACTGTCAGCCGCGACATCAGCCAGTACTCCAGCGCCAAGCTGTTCGACACTATCGGCAAGCAAACGCCGATCTTCCTGCGCTTCTCCACTGTCGGTGGTGAGCGCGGTTCGGCTGATACCGAGCGCGATCCACGCGGCTTTGCCGTGAAGTTCTACACCGAAGAAGGCAACTGGGACATCGTCGGCAACAACACCCCGGTGTTCTTTATCCGCGATCCGCTGAAATTCCCTGACTTCATTCACACCCAGAAGCGTCAGCCGCAGACCAACCTGAAGAACGCTCAGATGATGTGGGACTTCTGGTCGCATTCGCCTGAGGCACTGCACCAGGTCACCACGCTGTTCTCTGATCGTGGCATCCCTGACGGCTATCGCCACATGCATGGCTTCGGCAGCCACACGTACAGCCTGATCAACGCGGCCGGTGAGCGCTTCTGGGTCAAATGGCACTACAAGACCCTGCAAGGCATCAAGAACCTCAAACCCGCCGATGCCGCACGCATCGCCGGTACTGACCCGGATTACGCCCAGCGCGACCTGTTCGAGGCCATCGAGCGCGGTGACTTCCCGAAATGGCGCGTATGCATCCAGCTGATGACTGAAGCCCAGGCAGCAGCGCACCATGAGAACCCGTTCGACGTGACCAAAACCTGGTCGCAGAAGGAATACCCGCTGATCGAAGTCGGCAAGTTGGAGCTCAACCGCAACCCGCTGAATTACTTCGCTGAAGTCGAGCAGGCGGCGTTTGGCCCGAGCAACATGGTGCCTGGTGTCGGCTTGTCGCCGGATCGCATGCTGCAAGGTCGTGTGTTTGCGTACGCCGATGCCCATCGCTATCGCATAGGCACCAACTACCAGCAACTGCCGGTCAACCTGCCACGTAGCCCGGTCCACAGCTACCAGCGTGACGGTGCCATGCGCTTTGGCGATAACGGCGGCGGCGCTCCAAACTACGAACCGAACAGCTACAGCGATGCGCCGAAACAGGCACCGCAGTACGCCGAGCCGGGCCTGGCCTTGAGTGGTCTGGCTGATCGTTACGATCATCGTGAAGACGGCGATTACTTCAGTCAGGCGGGCAAACTGTTCAACCTGATGAGCGCCGCGCAGAAGGCCGAACTGATCGGCAACATTGCCGGGACCATGGCCAGCGTATCCAGTGATGTGGTGCAGCGTCAGCTACAGTATTTCTTCAGGGCTGATCCTGCTTACGGTCAAGGCATTGCCGATGCTTTGGGTGTAAAACTCGCGTAACTGGAAGTGATAAACAGAACCGCCCTCATTTGGGCGGTTTTTCGCATCCAATGGTCGATTTTCGCCGCTTTTAATCAATATTTTGCCTTTTTTAGAGTGACCTCCAAGAGCGCTTGGTTCAAACTGCAACCTTTCAAGCAGGGAGATGTAGGGCGATGCAAGGTCACCCCGAAGTAATCGATTACCTCAACACGTTGCTGACGGGCGAACTGGCTGCTCGTGACCAATATTTCGTTCACTCGCGCATGTACGAAGATTGGGGTTTCAGCAAGCTCTTCGAGCGCATCAACCACGAGATGGAAGAAGAGGCGCAGCACGCTGACGCCCTGATGCGTCGCATCCTGATGCTCGAAGGTACGCCGCGCATGCGCCCGGACGACCTTGACGTCGGCACCACAGTGCCCGATATGTTCGCTGCCGACCTGCGTCTGGAATACAAGGTTCGTGCTGCGCTGTGTAAAGGCATCGCACTGTGTGAACTGCACAAGGATTACGTCAGCCGCGACATTTTGCGCGTGCAACTGGCCGACACCGAAGAAGATCACACCTACTGGCTGGAAAAGCAGCTGGGCCTGATCAAGTCCATCGGCCTCGAGAATTACCTGCAGTCGCAGTTCTGATTCTTGCGGTTATAAAAAAACGGCGGTTATCGAGAGATAACCGCCGTTTTTGTTTGCAGGGAGTTTCGACTTTTCCTGTGGGAGCGAGGCTTGTCCGCGAAGGCCACCACACGGTATGTCTGAGACACCGCGCCGTGTTTTTCGCGGGCAAGCCCGGCTCCCACAGGGTTGGTCCTGTGAACTACGCCCTGTCCCGTAGCAACAACGGTTTCAGGTAATGACCGGTGTAGGACTGCTCCATCTCCGATACCTGCTCCGGCGTGCCCACCGCGATGATCTGCCCGCCCTTGGAGCCGCCTTCCGGCCCCAGGTCGACCAGCCAGTCCGCAGTCTTGATCACGTCCAGGTTGTGCTCGATCACTACTACTGTGTTGCCGTGGTCGCGCAGGCGATGGAGGACGTCCAGCAGTTGCTGGATATCCGCAAAGTGCAGGCCGGTAGTCGGCTCGTCGAGGATATACAGGGTCTTGCCGGTATCGCGCTTGGACAGCTCGCGGGACAGCTTGACGCGCTGCGCCTCGCCACCGGACAGAGTCGTCGCCGACTGCCCCAGCTTGATGTAGGACAGGCCCACATCCATCAGGGTTTGCAGCTTGCGCGCCAGGGCCGGGACGGCGTCGAAGAACACCCGCGCTTCTTCGATGGTCATTTCCAGCACTTCATGGATGCTCTTGCCCTTGTATTTGATCTCAAGGGTTTCGCGGTTGTAGCGCTTGCTCTTGCACACGTCGCACGGCACGTAGATATCCGGCAGGAAGTGCATCTCCACCTTGATCAGACCATCGCCCTGACAGGCCTCGCAGCGCCCACCCTTGACGTTGAAGGAGAAGCGCCCCGGCCCGTAGCCCCGTGAGCGGGACTCCGGCACGCCGGCGAACAGCTCGCGAATCGGTGTGAACAGCCCGGTGTAGGTCGCCGGGTTGGAGCGCGGCGTACGGCCGATCGGGCTCTGGTCGATATCGACAACCTTGTCCAGATGTTCCAGGCCCTTGATGCTGTCGTGGGTCGCCGCTTCCAGGGTCGTGGCGCCGTTCAGCGCGGTAGCACTGAGGGGGAACAGGGTGTTGTTGATCAGCGTCGACTTGCCCGAACCGGAAACCCCGGTCACGCAGGTCAGCAGGCCAATCGGAATTTCCAGGTCGACATTGCGCAGGTTGTTGCCGCGTGCCCCCTTGAGCGACAGCGACATCTTCTTATTGCGCGGCGTGCGCTTGGCCGGGACCTCGATCTTGACCCGCCCGGACAGGTACTTGCCGGTCAGGGAGTCAGGGTGAGCCATGACCTCGGCAGGTGTACCTTCAGCAACGATGGAGCCGCCGTGTACACCGGCCCCCGGGCCAATATCCACCACGTAGTCAGCCAGACGGATCGCATCCTCGTCGTGCTCCACCACAATCACCGTGTTGCCGATATCGCGCAGGTGTTTGAGGGTGCCGAGCAAGCGATCGTTATCGCGCTGGTGCAGGCCGATGGACGGTTCATCGAGGATATACATGACCCCCACCAGACCCGCACCGATCTGGCTGGCCAGACGAATACGCTGGGCCTCACCGCCGGACAACGTGTCGGCGCTGCGGTCCAGGGTCAGGTAGTCGAGACCGACGTTGACCAGGAACTGCAGACGCTCGCGGATTTCCTTGAGGATCTTGTCGGCGATTTCGCCACGACGGCCGGTCAGTTTCAGCACGCCGAAGTATTCGGTCGCATCGCCAATCGGCATATTGGTCACGGCGGGCAGGGTCTTTTCCCCGACCCAGACGTGCCGCGCCTCCCGACGCAGGCGGGTGCCACGGCAGTCCGGGCACGGCTGGGTGCTGAGGAACTTGGCCAGCTCCTCGCGCACGGTGGCCGACTCGGTCTCCCGGTAGCGCCGCTCCAGATTCGGCACGATCCCTTCGAACGGGTGTGCACGCTTGACGATATCGCCGCGGTCGTTGAGGTAACGGAAATCGACGTTCTGCGTGCCGCTGCCATTGAGCAGGATCTTCTGCGTGTCGGCAGGCAGCTCCTTGAACGGCACTTCGAGGCTGAAATCATAATGCTTGGCCAGGGAGCCGAGCATCTGGAAGTAGTAGACGTTACGCCGGTCCCAGCCGCGAATCGCGCCCTCGGCCAGGGTCAGCTCGGCATTGACCAGACGCTTGATATCGAAGAACTGCTTCACGCCCAGGCCATCGCAGGTCGGGCAAGCGCCGGCCGGGTTGTTGAAGGAGAACAGCTTGGGTTCCAGCTCGCTGATGGCATGGCCGCAGATCGGGCAGGCGAAACGCGCAGAGAAGATGATCTCTTCGCCGGGTTCGTCGTCCATCGGCGCGACCAGGGCAATGCCGTCGGCGAGCTTCAGCGCGGTCTCGAAAGACTCGGCCAGACGCTGCTGCAAGTCATTACGCACCTTGAAGCGGTCCACCACCACATCGATGGAGTGCTTCTTCTGCTTGTCCAGCTTCGGCAGTTCGTCGAGCTCGCACAACCGGCCGTTGACTCGCGCACGCACGAAACCCTGAGCCCGCAGCTCTTCGAACACCGACAGATGCTCGCCCTTGCGCTCGCGGATCACCGGGGCCAGCAGCATCAGCTTGCTGCCCTCCGGCTGTGCCAGCACCAGGTCGACCATCTGACTGACAGTCTGGGCTTCCAGGGGGATGTCGTGATCCGGGCAGCGCGGCTGGCCGACGCGGGCATACAACAGGCGCAGGTAGTCGTAGATCTCGGTGATCGTACCGACAGTGGAACGCGGGTTGTGGGAAGTGGACTTTTGTTCGATGGAAATCGCCGGCGACAGGCCTTCGATGGTGTCGACGTCCGGCTTCTCCATCATCGACAGGAACTGGCGGGCGTAGGCGGAAAGCGACTCGACGTAACGCCGCTGACCTTCGGCATACAAGGTGTCAAAGGCCAGGGAAGACTTGCCGGAACCGGACAGGCCGGTGATCACGATCAGCTTGTCCCGTGGCAGGGTCAGGTCAATGTTCTTCAGGTTGTGGGTGCGGGCCCCACGAATCAGGATCTTGTCCAAGGCTGGCCTCGCTCGGCGGGCGACGAAAACGTGGGAGTATACGGTCAAATACTGGATGGATGCACACTATTGCCACCCAAGATGAAAACTGTGTCATAAACCGGACAATGGGACGCGGCAAAGCGTCGCGTATGTGCCGTGCAACGATGGGACTGGTAGAATCGCCGCCGGTTCACACGAGGTTTATCCATGCACGATCCCCACAGCGAACGCATGAGTGGTGGCGAGACCCGCGCAGCGGGCGGCCTGGCCCTGGTTTTCGCGTTCCGTATGCTCGGCATGTTCATGGTGCTGCCAGTGTTGGCAACCTATGGCATGGATCTGGCGGGCGCGAGCCCCGCACTTATCGGCCTGGCCATTGGTGCCTACGGGCTGACCCAGGCGGTGCTGCAAATTCCATTCGGGATCATTTCCGATCGCATCGGCCGGCGTCCGGTAATTTACCTGGGGCTGATCGTCTTCGCCCTGGGCAGCTTGCTCGCCGCACGTTCCGACAGCATCTGGGGTGTAATCGCCGGTCGCGTCCTGCAAGGCGCCGGTGCGATTTCCGCAGCCGTAATGGCATTGCTCTCCGACCTGACCCGGGAGCAGCACCGCACCAAGGCCATGGCCATGATCGGCATGACCATCGGCGTGTCGTTCGCCATCGCCATGGTGGTCGGCCCCCTGCTGACCCGTGCCTTTGGTCTCTCCGGCCTGTTTATGGCGACGGGCGGCATGGCTCTGTTCGGCATCCTTATCGTCGCCTTCGTCGTGCCCAAGGCCAACGGCCCGCTGCAACACCGCGAATCCGGCGTCGCCCGCCAGGCGCTGGGGCCGACCTTGCGCCATCCGGACCTGCTGCGGCTGGATTTGGGTATCTTCGTATTACACGCCATGCTCATGTCCAGCTTCGTCGCGCTGCCCCTGGCCCTGGTAGAAAAAGCCGGTCTGCCCAAGGAACAGCACTGGTGGGTGTACCTGACGGCGCTGCTGATTTCCTTCTTCGCCATGATCCCTTTCATCATTTATGGTGAGAAAAAGCGGCAGATGAAGCGCGTACTGCTCGGCGCGGTTGCGGTACTGATGCTCACCGAGCTGTATTTCTGGGCCTTTGGCGACAGCCTGCGGGCGTTGGTGATCGGTACGGTGGTGTTCTTCATCGCGTTCAACCTGCTTGAAGCCTCGCTGCCGTCACTCATCAGCAAAGTGTCACCGGCTGGCGGAAAAGGCACTGCCATGGGGGTTTACTCCACCAGCCAGTTCCTCGGCTCGGCGGCAGGCGGTATCCTCGGCGGCTGGCTTTTGCAGCATGGTGGTGTGGGTGTCGTGTTCCTCGGCGGCGCAGTGCTCAGCGCCATTTGGCTCGTTTTTGCTGTTACCATGCGCGAACCTCCGTACGTCACGAGCCTGCGCATGCCGTTGTCGCCCGAGGCGCAACGTGACGCAGGTCTCGTTGAGCGCCTGCTGGCAGTGGCAGGTGTGACAGATGCGGTAGTGGTGGCCGAGGAGGCCGCCATCTATATCAAATTGGACAAAGAACTATTGGATCGCCCGTCCCTCGAACGACTGATCAATCCGTCGTCGCAGACGTGCGAAGCCTAGGAGAACGTTATGGCCCGTGGGGTTAACAAAGTCATATTGGTCGGCACATGCGGCCAGGATCCCGAAGTTCGCTACTTGCCTAACGGTAACGCCGTGACCAACCTGAGTCTGGCGACCAGCGAACAGTGGACTGACAAGCAAACCGGACAGAAGGTCGAGAAGACCGAATGGCACCGTGTCTCGATGTTCGGCAAGGTTGCCGAAATCGCTGGCGAATACCTGCGCAAGGGTTCCCAGGTCTACATCGAAGGCAAGCTGCAGACCCGTGAGTGGGAAAAAGACGGCATCAAGCGCTACACCACTGAAATCGTCGTCGACATGCAAGGCACCATGCAACTGCTGGGCGGCCGTCCACAGGGCGAAGGCGCTCCACAGGGCCAGGGCGGCGGCAACTACGGCAACTCCGCTCCGCGTCCACAGCAGCAGTCGCGCCCGCAACAGTCGGCGCCACAGCAGCAGCCACAGCGCGAATCGCGCCCGGCGCCGCAACAGGCTCCACAGCCTGCGCAGGATTTCGACAGCTTTGATGACGATATTCCGTTCTGATGACTGCCTGAGACTACTCAGCAGGATCCAGATCCGAGCCCCCGCAACGCGGGGGCTTTTTCGTTTCAAATTCAGACAAATCATTCTCGCGACGATGTCCCTGGCACCGCGCTGCCCTGTAGGAGCTGCCGAAGGCTGCGAAGGGTTCTATCAGATACACCGCTTTCACAGCCTTCGGCAGCTCCTACAAAATTGCATTTCAATTGCGGTGTTTACGTCGTGCTTGATTGATGCTGCCACCACACCGCGGCACCCTCGCACTCACCCCGGTCGCACCATTATCCCCGGCCGTACCTGCTCGTCATACTCCTGCTCAGTAATCACCCCCAACGCCAGAGCCGCTGCCTTGGGCGATACTCCCTCCGCTGCCGCCTTGCGCGTGATCTGTGCCACCACGTCGTAGCCCAGCAGCGGATTGAGGGCGGTGGCAATCAACAGCGAGTGATCGATGTTGCTCTGCAGCTTCTCGCGGTCGAGGTCGAGGTCCTTGAGCAGTTTTTCGGTAAAGATCGTCACGCTGTGGCTCAGCACGTCGATGGATTGCAGGAGATTGCTGATCAGCACCGGTTTGGCCACGTTCAGTTCGAACAGGCTCGATGCCCCGGCCATGGTGATGGTGCTGTGATTGCCGATCACTTGCATGGCGGCCTGGGCCAGGACTTCGGCGATGGTGGGGTTGCGTTTGCCGGGCATGATCGATGACGTCAGGCCATCGTCCGGAATCAGCAGTTCGCCAAAGCCACAGCGTGGGCCGGAGCCGAGCAGGCGCACGTCGTTGGCCAGTTTGGTCAGGGACACGGCAATGACGTTGAGCACGCCGGACACCTCGACCAACGCATCATGAGTGCCCATGCCTTCGAACTTGCAGGGATTGGGCGCGAAGGGTTGGCCGGTGAGAACGCTGATGTGTTCGCAGAATTTACTGTCGAAGCCCACCGGCGTATTCAGCCCGGTGCCGACTGCCGTGCCGCCCTGGGGCAGTAACAGCAGGCGCGGCATACAGGCCTTGATCCGGTCGATGCCATGGGCGGCCTGATGGGCGAAGGCGCCGAAGGCCTGGCCCTGGGTCATGGGCACGGCGTCCATCAGATGGGTGCGGCCGATTTTCAGTACGTCGGCCCATTCGTCCGCCTTGTTTTGCAGCTCGTCGCGTAGTTGTTCCATGGCCGGCAACAGGCGGCCGGTCAGTTCGCCCACCGTCGTCAGGTGCATGATGGTGGGGAAGCTGTCGTTGGAGGACTGGGAGCGATTGACGTGATCATTCGGATGCACGGGCGAACGAGTGCCGAGCTCGCATCCGAGGATCTGGTTGGCGCGGTTGGCGATGACTTCGTTGGCATTCATGTTGGTCTGGGTGCCGGAACCCGTCTGCCAGACCGACAGCGGAAAGTGCGCGTCAAAGCGCCCCTCGGCCAGCTCGGTGGCTGCCTGCACGATTGGCCCGAGCAACTGTTCGGGCAATACGCCCAACTGGAAGTTGGCCAGGGCGGCAGCGAGTTTGTGCTGGCCCCAGGCCCGGACCAGGCATTGTGGAAACATCTCGCGACCGGCACCGAAGACCGCCAGCGCCCGCTGGGTCTGTGCGCCCCAGTAGCGGTCGGCCGGGATGGCTACCGGCCCGAACGAATCCATCTCTATTCGATTATTCGACATTGAAAACCTCTGCAATCAGATACCCACAGCTCAGCTTAAAGCGCTGCGCCCGGCGCCCGGCCAAACTGCTCCTGATACTCTTTCTGCGCGGTTTCCTCGGAGAATTCGCCCGCCCATTTCGACACCACTACGGTCGCCACGCTATTGCCGATGGTGTTGCAGGTGGCGATGGCCATGGACATGAAGCGATAGACGCCGAACAGCAACGCCAGGCCTTCGGCAGGCAACACGCCGATGGCGGTCACGGTGGCGGCGAACACTACAAAGCTGCCACCGGATACCGCCGCTGCGCCCTTGGAGGTGACCAGCATGATGGCGACGATGCCCAGTTGATGCTCCCAGCTCAGATGCACGCCGTAGGCGTTGGCGATGAACAGCACGCACATGGACATATAGATCGAGGTGCCATCCAGGTTGAAGGCGTAACCGGTGGGCAGCACCAGGCCGACGCTCTGTTTGGAGCAACCGAACTTCTCCAGTTTTTGCAGCAGGCGTGGCAGGGCGCTTTCCGAAGAGGCGGTGCCAAGCACGATGAAAATCTCGTCCTTGATGTACTTCAAGAAGCGCCACAGGCTGAAGCCTGAGATCCGGCAAACGGCGCCGAGCACGACGAAGATGAAGAACAGGATGCCGACGTAGAACATCAACACCAGGTTGGCCAGGGACATCAGCACCGCAGTGCCATTGCTGCCCACGGCGTAGGCCACCGAACCAAAGGCACCGAGGGGCGCGAACTTCATGATCAGGTTGATGAACTCGAAGAAGCACTCGGAGATCCGGCTCAGGCCGTCTTCGATCACCGCTCGGCGCTCAGGCTTGAGGGCCAGCAGGGCGAAGCCGAACAACACCGAGACCACCAGCACTTGCAGCAACTGACCGCCGGCGAAGGCGCCGACGAAGTTGTCGGGGAAAATGCCGTAGATAAAGTCCAGGGTCGAAGTCGGGCCGTGGCCTTTGGCGACCGCCGCCGCCGAGGCTGCCGCCGTAGCGCTGCTGGGGTGGGCGTCATGCATGCCGGAGCCGATCTGCAACAGATTGCCCCACACCAGGCCGATGGCCAGGGCCACGGTAGACACCACTTCGAAGTAAATCAGCGCCCGCAGACCTACCTTGCCGACGCGCTTTATATCGCCCGCCGAGGCAATGCCATGCACCACGGTGAAGAACACCAGAGGCGCAACGGCAGTCTTGATCAGCTTGAGGAAGATATCGCCGAGGATACGGAATTGTGCCGCCAGTTCCGGCACTAAAAAGCCGAAGGCGATGCCGAGGAACATGGCCGCGATCACCTGAAAAGTGAGGTCGCGGTAAAACGGCTTTTTCTCGATGGAAGCCATGTGTGTACTCTCATTTGTTCTTATGGGGAGTTACAGCAACTGCTTGGCGGGCCCCGGCTTGCCGCGGCCCTGGGTGTTTCAACGCTTTACCGAACCCTCGTTGGCCAGGGCGTAATCGACCATCTGCGGGGCCAGGCCCAGATAATTGGCCGGGTCGGTGAGGCGCTTGAGTTCTTCGATATCCAGTTGCGCGGTGGCTTCGCCCTGGGCCAGCAGGGCGTCGAGCAGGCTGATGCGCTGGTCGTTGGCCATGCGGCACGCGGCATACACCACGTCATGGGCGACCTGACGGCCAAGTGCCGGGGCCAGACCCATCATCACGGCCTCGGCGACGATCAGGCCCTGAGTCATGTCGAGGTTTTCGCGCATGCGCTCGGTGCGTACTTCCAGCCCCGCCAGCATGAATTTGGCCTGGCCGAGGGATGCGGCGCTGAGGGCAAAGGCTTCAGGAATGGCGATCCACTCTGCCTGCCACGGGCCGGTGGAGCGCTCGAAGTCCTGGATCATGGCATCGAGCATCAGCCCGGCCTGCTGGCGCACGCCCTTGGCGGCGGCATACATCAGTTCGCAGGAAATCGGGTTGCGCTTCTGCGGCATGGTGCTGCTGGCGCCACGGCCTTTGACGAAGGGCTCGTACACTTCGCCCAGTTCGCTGGTCATCATCATCATCACGTCCAGCGCGACCTTGCCGAGGGAGCCGGTCACCAGACCGAGGAAGTTCAGGGTCTCGGCCAGGCCATCACGGGCCACATGCCAGGTGGCCTGAGGCACGCCCAGACCCAGTTCGGCCATCAGCGCTTGCTGTACTTCCAAGCCCTTGTCGCCCAGGGAGGCCAGGGTCCCGGCGGCGCCGGCGAACTGGCCGATCTCCACCCGTGGGCGCAACTCGACCAGGCGCTCGGCGTGACGGTCGAACATGCTCAGCCAGACCACGCACTTGTAGCCGAAGGTGATCGGCAGGGCATGTTGCAGATGGGTACGACCGGCCATGGGCGTATCGCGATAACGCTTGGCCAGTTCGGCCAGCAAGCCGCGCACCGCCTGAATATCGCGCTCGACGATGGCCAATGCCGCACGCACCTGCAGGACGACAGCCGTGTCCATGATGTCCTGGGTGGTAGCGCCCCAATGCACGTAGCGGCCCGCTTCGCCGCAGATTTTCGACAGTTGTTCCACCAGAGGCAGGATCGGGTAGCCGACGATTTCGGTCTCGTGCTGCATCAGCTTGAGGTCTAGCGCGTCGAATCGCGCCAGTTCGGCGATTTTCTCAGCCGCCCCGGCAGGAATCACGCCGCAGCGGGCTTCAGCCTTGGCGAGGGCAATTTCGACTTCGATATAACGGCCAATAAGCGCCTCGTCGGAAAACACGGCACGCATTTCGGCAGTGCCGAACATATCGCGGAACAGGACGGAGTCGAAAACGGTACTGGACATGGTAACCTCTATTTGTTGTTTTTAACCGTACATATTAATATATGTTCGGACATATGATTGCCACCGTTCTGGTAAGCTGTCAAATCAACCGGGAGGTACCTGATGGAAGGCGATGGGCTGAAGCGCTACGCACATGTAGCGAAGGATTTGATGGAGTCGATCGGCAGAGGCCGCTATCCGATCGGCTCGTTGCTGCCCACGGAGTTCGAGCTGTGCGCCATCTATCAGGCGAGCCGCCATACCGTCCGCGCGGCGATCAGCCAGCTGGAAGGCCAGGGCATGGTCTCGAGAAGAAAGCGCGTCGGCACCCGGGTCGAAGCCTCCCAGCCGAGCAGCGGCTACACCCAGGCCATCGCCTCGGTGGCGGACCTGGTCAACGTTGCCGAATCCCACGTTCGGGACATTCATGGCGTCCGACATTTCGTCGCGGATATCGCCCTGGCCCGGCGCCTGGGCCTAGAGCCGGGCGGCCATTACTTTTGCGTGTCGAGCATCAAGGTCGACCGCAACGAGCGCGATGCGCCGCTGTGCTGGACCGATGTCTACGCCGACCGGCAATACGACGAAGTCATCCCCCAAGCCCATGAGCATCCCGACGAACTGATCGCCGCACTGATCGGCCGGGCGTTCTCACGGGATATTCATTCGGTCGATCAAGAGGTCAGGCCGGTGCAGTTGTCGGCGGAAATGGCGGCGAGCCTGAACGCCAAGCCGGGGTCGCTGGCGCTCAATATCATTCGTCAGTATCGCGATGGCCAAGGTGGTTTGATTGCGGTTTCGGAGAACTTCTACCCGGCCGACAGGTTCACCCTGACCATGCAGATGAAGCGCGATGGGATGTAAGTTCCGAACTCGAACCCCGTACCAGGGCGTCCCCTCGCACTAATTGCGGGCACCACAAAAATAAATCCCGCAGCAGATCCTGCTGTAAAGGCGGTGCTAAACAGCATGTGCCGAACTGGCCCGCGCCTGTGCCGAAACGGCAATTGCCCGTAAGCAGGCCGTGATTCAACTTTGCCATCAACCGACTAGGTGACGATGGGTGAGGTGAGTTGATGAAAGGCATTGGTTTCAGTCGCAAAATTTTGATCGCCGCAGCCCTGATCGTCATTCTGGCCTTCAGTGCGTTTATTGCTGTCACCGACTACCGGCAGCGCCAGACCTTGCGCGGTGACGTCGACGCCAAGCTGCAGCAGCTGGGCATGTTGACCGCCCACGATATCCGCACCTGGCTGGAAAGCCGTATGCGCCTGATCGAGACCCTGGGCCAGCGCCTCAATGTCGAAGGGACTGACAACGCCAGTCTGCTCAAGACCATCAACCTGCCGGTGTATGCCGAGAACTTTCAGCTGATTTCCTACGGCGGCAGCGACGGTTCGATGTTCTCCCTGCCGGACAGCGTGCGCGCCCCGGACTACGACCCGCGCGTGCGGGTCTGGTACAAGGCGGCGCAAGAGCGCAAGCAGACGGTATTTACCGAACCCTATATCGCCGCATCGTCCGGGAAGATGGTGATGACCGTCGCGACCCCGGTGAAATATCAGGATCGTTTCGGCGTGGCCTGCGCCAACCTGTCCCTGGACGACTTGAGCAAGCTGATCAACACCCTCAATTTCGATGGCCATGGCTACGCCTTTATCGTCAGCGCCGACGGCAAGGTGTTGGTACATCCGGATGGCAAGTTCATCCTCAAGGATCTCAAGGACGTGTTCGGTACGGGCACGCAACTGCCTGCGCCGGGTGTGCGGGAGATCAGCGGCGCCAATGGCTCGCAGTTGGTGTCTTTCACTCATGTCGATGGGCTGGCGTCGGCCGATTGGTACGTGGCGATGGTCATCGACCAACAGGCTGCGTTTTCCATGCTCAGCGAGCTGCGCACTCTGGCAATCACGGCCACCCTGATTGCGGTGGTGATTATCATCCTGCTGCTCGGCGTGCTGATCCGCTGGCTAATGCGCCCGCTGCACGCCATGGGCCAGGCCCTGGAAGACATCGCCAATGGCGAAGGTGACCTGACCCAGCGCTTGCCGATCAATTCCCGGGATGAGTTCGGCGCGCTGGCGCAGTCGTTCAACCGTTTCCTCGAGTTCATTCAGATTTCGATTCGCGATGTGTCGGGCACCAGTTCCGCGCTCAATCAGGTGGCGGCCCAGGTGACCCGTGTGTCGCGCACGTCCATGAGCAATTCCGATGAGCAGGCGCGGCGCACCGAGAGCGTGGTGTCGGCCATTCACCAGTTGGGCGCGGCCTCGTCCGAGATCGCCCGTAATGCGGCGCTGGCGTCCCAGAGTTCGAGCCAGGCGCGAGCGCTGGTCGATGACGGGCAACAAGTGGTCGGCATGACCATCGAAGCGATCAATCGCTTGTCGAAAAACATCGACAAATCGCGCATCACCATCGAAAACCTCGCCACCCAGACTGGCGATATCGGCCAGATTCTCGAGGTCATCACCAGTATTTCCCAGCAGACCAACCTGCTGGCCTTGAACGCCGCCATCGAAGCGGCGCGGGCAGGCGAGGCGGGTCGGGGCTTTGCCGTGGTCGCCGATGAAGTGCGCAACCTGGCGCACCGCACCCAGGACTCGGCGCGGCAGGTGCAGGGGCTGATCGAGCAGTTGCAAGTCGGCGCACAAACCGCCGTGACGACCATGACCGAGAGTCAGCGTGAGAGCGAAACCAGCGTGACCGTGGCCAATCAGGCCGGCGAGCGGTTGAGCAAAGTGGCCCAGCGTATCGGCGAAATCGACGCGATGAACCAGACGGTGGCCGCCGCCACGGAAGAGCAGACCTGCGTGGTGTTGTCAGTCAACGACGACATCGCCCAGATCGACGCCCTGAACCGCCAGGGCATGGCCAACCTGCACTCGACCTTCGACGCCTGCGCCGAGCTTGAGCGCGAGGCCGTGCGCTTGCAGGGGTTGGTGGGGCATTTCAGGATCTGAGCGCACAGGTGTGTGTCGACCCGATTCGCGGGCAAGCCTCGCTCCAACAGATGGCGCTATCCGTTGGAGTGAGGCTTGCCCGCGAAGGCCTTGACGCGTTATGTCGGACACAACGCGTTGCCAGGTTCGCGGGCAAGCCCTGCTCCAACGGGTAGGGCGATCTGTTGGCGTGATCGGGCGGCATCCAACAGTGCGGCTCCCTCCTCAATGCGAATGCCGTGGCGCGCCGCTGCGGGCGATGACTTTCATGTGCAGGGTCGCCGGTTCCAGGCAGCCGCCTGTGGATAACTGGCCCACCAATTGCCGGTAGAGTTCCTGCCAGGGCGTTTGCGACGGCGGGAAGCTGGGCGTCCATTCGCTGCGGCGTTGCGCCAGTTCCTCCTCGTCCACCAATAGGTTTACCGAGCGTGCGTTGAGGTCGACGCGCAGGCGGTCATTGGTGCGCAGCAGCGCAATACCGCCCCCTACGGCGGCTTCCGGGGACATGTTGAGGATCGACGGGCTGGCCGAAGTACCGCTCTGGCGACCGTCGCCAAGGCAGGGCAGGGACTCGATGCCGCGTTTGATCAGGGCCGCAGGCGGGTCCATGTTCACCACTTCGGCGCTGCCGGGATAACCGACCGTGCCGGCGCCGCGAACCACCAGAATGCAGCGCTCGTCGATATCCAGTTCCGGGTCGTTGATGCGCGCGTGGTAATCCTCCGGCCCCTCGAAGACGATGGCCCGTGCTTCGAAGCTGTTCTCGGCGCCGGGTTCGGACAGGTAAGTCTTGCGGAACGCCTCGCCTACCACCGACATCTTCATGATCGCGCTATCGAAGAAATTGCCGCTGAGTACGATAAAGCCCGCGCTGTGTTTGAGCGGCGCGTCGTAGGGCAGGATGACGTCAGCATTGCTGGACAGGGAATTGCGCACGATTTCACCGATGCTCTTGCCGCTGACGGTGGCGCAGTCTTCATGCAGGCGCCCGGCCTTCTGCAGCTCGTGCATCACTGCAGGCACGCCGCCTGCGCGGTGGAAGCCTTCGCCCAGGTATTTGCCGGCTGGCATGCAGTTGACCAACAGCGGCACGTCCATGCCGATGCGTTGCCAGTCATCGAGGCTCAACTCGACGCCCATGTGTCGTGCGATGGCAATCAGGTGTGGCGGGCAGTTGCTTGAAGCGCCCAGTGCCGAGGCCACGGCGATGGCGTTCTCGAAGGCTTCGCGGGTCATGATCTGCGACGGCCGCACGTCTTGCAGCACCAGTTCGCAGATGCGCTTGCCGGTGGCATAAGCCATTTGCCCACGCTCACGATACGGGGCCGGAATGCTGGCGCAGCCGGGCAACGACATGCCCAAAGCCTCCGCCAGAGCGTTCATCGACAGGGCGGTGCCCATCGTGTTGCAGTGACCCACTGAAGGCGAGGCCGCCGTGGTCATTTCCATGAAGCCTTCGTAGTTGATCTCTTCGGCGGCGAGCAGCTTGCGCGCATGCCAGAGCACTGTGCCGGAGCCGATCAGTTCGCCCTTGTGGTGGCCGTCGAGCATCGGCCCGCCAGACAGAACGATGGCGGGCAGGTCGGTGGTGGCCGCAGCCATCAGGCACGCCGGCGTGGTCTTGTCGCAGCCGGTGGTCAGCACCACGCCATCCAGGGGGTAGCCGTGCAGGATTTCCACCAGGCCCAGGTACGCCAGGTTGCGGTCCAGGGCGGCGGTGGGGCGGCGGCTCTGTTCGGCGATCGGGTGGACCGGAAACTCCATCGGGATACCCCCCGCGTCGCGGATGCCGGCCTTGACCCGTTGGGCCAGTTCGATGTGATGGCGGTTGCAGGGCGTCAGGTCGCTGCCGGTCTGGGCGATGCCGATGATCGGCCTGCCGGACTGCAGTTCGTCCCGGGTCAGGCCGTAGTTCATGTAACGCTCGACATAGAGCGCGGTCATGTCGGCGTGGTCAGGGTCATCGAACCATTGCTGGCTGCGCAGGGGGCGTTTTGGGGGCAAGCTCATGATTGATGTCTCTCTTGTATTTATTGTGATTCGGTCGTGGCCGGTGGCGCTTGGGCTCAGCGGGTCAGTACGCCACGGGCAACCAGATTACGCAGCAGGGCGCTGACCCCGAAGGTCCAGGGCGTGGCCGCATCACTGTAGGTTACGTGGTTATGCAGGGCGCCGAGACGCGGACTGCTGATGCGCACCTGATCACCCTGCTTGTGGGTGAAACCGGCGCCAGGATGATCACGGTCTTCGGTAGGGGCGAACAGGGTGCCGAGAAACAGCACGAAACCGTCGGGATACTGGTGGTTGGCGTTGAGGGTTTGCCCGGCGATGTCCTGCGGGTCGCGGCTGATCTGGTCCATGGAGCTGGCGCCGTTGAGCAGATAGCCATCGCTGCCACGCACTTCGAGATCGATCACGCAGTTGCGCACGTCATCAAGGCTGAACTGCTCGTCGAACAGACGAATGAACGGGCCAATGGCGCAGGAGGCATTGTTGTCCTTGGCCTTGCTCAGCAGCAATGCGCTGCGACCTTCGAAGTCGCGCAGGTTGACGTCGTTGCCCAGTGTCGCGCCGTGAATCTGCCCGCGACTGTTGACCGCCAGCACCACTTCCGGCTCCGGGTTGTTCCACTGCGAGCTGGGGTGAATGCCGATATCGGCGGCGCTGCCCACGGCGGACAGGATCGGTGCCTTGGTGAAAATCTCGGCGTCGGGGCCAATGCCCACCTCCAGATACTGCGACCACATGCCTTGTTCGATCAGCAGTGCTTTGAGGCGCATGGCCTGCTCGGAACCCGGTTTGACCGCGCGCAGATTGTCACCGATGACGCTGCGCACCGTGGCACGCACCCCTTCGGCCCTGGCCGCGTCGCCGCCGGCTTTTTCCTCGATGACCCGCTCGATCATGCTCGCGGCGAAGGTCACGCCCGCGGCCTTGATCACTTGCAGATCCAGCGGCGGCAACAGGAAGGGCTTGCTCAGGTCGGCGTGGGCACCGGTATTGGCCAGCAGGTCTTCAGCGCTGCAAATAAAGCGGCCGGGGACTTCACGCACGGCCTTGAGTGGCGAGTCACTTTCCAGCAAGTCGCTCAGGGTGGCGAAATGCGCGGACAGGTCGAACACACCGTCGGCGCGCAACACCACGGGCGACGGCCCGGATACTTCGCCTGGCACCCAGGCACGGCCGATCAGTGTGGCTGACGGGCTGTCGTCGGGCAGGGTGTTTGCGCAGGTCAGTCTTATTGTTGTCATGGTGAAGAATTCCAGGGCCATAAAAGCTGCACGCTAGGTGGGCGCGCGGATAAACTCCAATGGCATATTCTCAATTATTGATAACCTGGCGTTATTGCCGGGCGGGGCGCTCCCATGTCGGACTTGTCGTTCTCCAACTTCTGCAACTGGCTGAAATTCCGGCATCTGGTACTCATCGATACCCTGGGCCGCACCCACAACATGCATCTGGCCGCCCAGCAGATGAACCTCAGCCAGCCCGCCCTGAGCAAGATGCTCAAGGAAATCGAAAGCCTGTTGGGTTTCACCCTTTTCGAACGCCTGCCGCGCAGCATGCTGCCCACGGCTCTGGGCGTGCAGGTGGTGCGTTATGCACAACTGGCGCTGAACGACGCGCGTACTTTCGTCGAGCAAATCAATAACCTCAGTGCCGGTGGCCATGGTCATCTCAAGGTGGGCGGTATCTTTGCCGCGACGGCCGTGGTGCTTCCTCAGGCTATCGTGCAGATCAAGGAGCGCTGGCCGTTGCTGGCCATCGAAGTGGTGGAGCAGACCAGCGACCACCTGATGGAAATGCTCGAAGAGCGCACGCTGGACCTTGCCATCGGCCGCTTCACCGACCAGGCCCAGCAACAACGCTACGACTTTCAGGAACTGGCGCCCGAGCCCTTCTGCATCGTGGTCAACAGCCGCCATCCGCTGTGCGATGCCGGGCCAATGACCCTGCAGCAATTGGTCGACTGGCCATGGATGCTTTATCCCAAGGGCACGCCGATTCGCGGGCGCATGGAGCAGGCGTTTGCCAGTGCCCAAGTGGATGTGCCGAGGAACACCATCGAAACCATTTCCATGCAGACCTTCCTCAAGGTGCTGCAAAGCGGCCCCATGATCGGCATGCTCCCCGACGCCATGGTGGCGCCGCATCTGGAGAGTGGCCTGCTGAAGATTCTCGATACGCCGCTGTACCTGACGCCCCAGTATTACGGGATCCTCACCCGTAAAGGCGAGCGCCTGAACGGCCCGGCGATGGAGTTTGCCGACATTCTTTTGGAGAACGCACGCCTGGCCCGGCAAGAGCAGGAGGGGCGTGGTGTAAGTCAATAACCAGACGTTATCAATTAATCCAAAAATGCCATTGGGATTGAATCGGACGCAGGCTTAGATTACCGGCCAATAACTATAAATGGTCAGGTATTCCCCATGTCCGATTCGTCCGGTCACAACTTCATTGCGGGTCGTCGCAGCGCGGCCGGCTCGGTGATCCTGCACAGCGTCGATGCCCGTACCGGGCACGCCTTCAGCGCTTTTCACCAGGCCACGCCGCAAGAAGTGGATGCCGCCTGCCTCGCTGCTGCCAGCGCCTATCCTGCCTACCGCGGCCTGCCCGCCGCCCGCCGCGCCGAATTTCTTGATGCCATCGCTGACGAACTGGATGCCCTTGGTGATGATTTCATTGCCCTGATCGGCCGGGAGACGGCTCTGCCAGCGGCGCGCCTGCAAGGTGAACGAGCGCGGACCAGCGGCCAGATGCGCTTGTTTGCCGCCACCCTGCGCCGTGGCGACTTCCAGGGTGCGCGGATCGATCAGGCACTGGCGCAGCGGACCCCGCTGCCGCGTGTCGACCTGCGCCAGTGCCGCCTGGGTGTCGGCCCGGTGGCGGTATTTGGCGCCAGTAACTTTCCGTTGGCGTTTTCCACCGCAGGCGGCGATACCGCCGCCGCACTGGCTGCCGGTTGCCCGGTGGTGTTCAAGGCCCACAGCGGGCATATGGCCACGGCCGAGCAGGTTGCTGCGGCGATCATTCGCGCGGCGGAAAAAACCGCCATGCCAGTTGGCGTGTTCAACATGATTTTCGGTGGTGGCGTAGGCGAGGCGCTGGTCAAGCACCCGGCGATCCAGGCGGTCGGTTTTACCGGTTCGCTCAGGGGTGGCCGCGCGCTATGCGATATGGCTGCTGCCCGGCCTCAGCCGATTCCGGTGTTTGCCGAAATGAGCAGCATCAACCCGGTCATCATCCTGCCCGAGGCGCTGGAGGTTCGCGGCGATGACATCGTCAGGGAGCTGAGCGCGTCGGTGGTGCAGGGTGTCGGGCAGTTCTGTACTAATCCGGGCCTGGTCATCGGCCTGCGCTCGCCAGCTTTCGACGGGTTTATCCAACGGCTTGCCGATGCCATGGCCGACCAGCCGACCCAGACCATGCTTAACGCGGGCACCTTGCGCAGTTATCAACAGGGTTGCGCCGCCTTGCTCAAACATTCCGGTGTTCGCCATCTGGCCGGTCAGGCGCAGGAAGGCAGCCAGGCTCAGGCGCAACTGTTCCAGGCCGACGCGAGCCTGCTATTGGACGGCGATGTGCTGCTGCAGGAAGAGATTTTCGGCCCGGCGACCATCGTTATCGAGGCGGCGGATATGCCGCAATTGCTGCAGTGTCTGCACGCCTTGCAGGGGCAACTGACGGCGACCCTGATTGGCGAGGCGGATGAACTTGGCCGCTGCGCCGAGGTGGTCGAAGTGCTGGAGCGCAAGGTCGGCCGGATCCTGATCAATGGTTACCCGACCGGTGTCGAGGTCTGCGAGGCCATGGTTCATGGCGGCCCTTATCCGGCCACATCGGATGCCCGTGGCACCTCGGTGGGCACCCTGGCCATCGATCGTTTTCTGCGCCCGGTGTGCTACCAGAATTTCCCTGATGCGCTATTGCCCGACGCCCTCAAGAACAGCAATCCGCTGGGCCTGACGCGCCTGGTCGATGGCCAGTTGACCGAGAAAACGCTGTAACGCAACGCCGCCTGGCCCCGTGCCCGGCACAGACCCATTCAATAAAAACAATCAGGCATGTAAACGTGCCCAAGGGTTAATCCCATGCAAACAAACGCCGAATACCAAGGCGCCAACGCGCCTGTTCACGACAGCGCCTTCGAGGACCGGACCTATCGCAAGGTCATCCTGCGCATCCTGCCGATCCTGTTGCTGTGCTACATGGCGGCCTATCTGGACCGGGTCAACGTAGGTTTCGCCAAGCTGGACATGCTTAGCGATCTGCAATTCAGCAACACGATCTACGCCTTGGGCGCCAGCGTATTCTTCTGGGGCTATTTCATCTTCGAAGTGCCGAGCAACATGTTGCTGCATCGCTTCGGCGCACGTTTCTGGATCGCCCGCATCATGCTCAGCTGGGCGGTGATCTCCATTGCCGTTGCATTCACCGCGCCTCTGGCGACGCTGTTTCACATCGAAACCAGCAGCATGTTCTACGTCCTGCGCTTTCTGCTCGGCATCTGCGAGGCCGGTTTCTTCCCCGGCGTGATCCTGTACCTCAACTACTGGTTCCCGACCCAACGGCAGAGCCGCGTGATGTCCGGTTTCCTCATGGCCATGCCCGTCAGCCTGACACTGGGCGGCATGGTCTCCGGCTGGCTGATGAGCAGCATGGCCGGGATCCAGGGCATGGCCGGCTGGCAATGGATGCTGATCATCGAGGGTATCCCGTCGGTCATCATGGCGTTCGTGGTCATTGCCTGCCTGTGCGACAACATCGACAAGGCCAAGTGGCTGTCGGCGGCAGAGAAAGCCATGCTCAAGGCCAATCTGCAGACTGACAGCACGGGCAAGGTGACCCGTATCAGCGAAGTCTTCCTCAACCCGCGGGTGTGGCTGCTGGTGCTGATTCTGCTGACTTTCAACACCGGCTTCTATGGCCTGGCGTTCTGGATGCCGTCGATCATCAAAAGCACCGGCATCACCAGTACCGTGCAGATTGGCCTGCTGACCGCGATTCCTTACGGTGTGGCGACGGTGATCATGCTGCTCAATGCCCGGCATTCCAACCGGACCGGCGAGCGTCGCCTGCATGCGGCGATTCCGGCTTTCATCGGTTGTATCGGCCTGATCCTCAGTGCGTTTTTCGCCCATAACCTGGTGCTGTCGGTGCTGTTCCTGACCGTGGCCGCTTCGGGGATTCTCAGCCTCATGCCGATCTTCTGGACCCTGCCGGGCTCGCTGCTGTCGGGCGCCGCTGCTGCGGCCGGGATCGGCATGATTAACGCCATCGGCAACCTGTCCGGGT
Organism: Pseudomonas sp. JUb42; assembly: GCF_024807945.1. Classification (GTDB taxonomy): domain Bacteria; phylum Pseudomonadota; class Gammaproteobacteria; order Pseudomonadales; family Pseudomonadaceae; genus Aquipseudomonas. The sequence goes on from NZ_JANUFD010000008.1 coordinate 55,585, forward strand.
TTACCGGCTCGATGATCACGGCTGTGGCCGAGAACCTGACCGGCGACATCAATAACGGCACCTACGTGCTGGCGCTGTGCCTGTTGGTCAGCGGCGGGCTGATCCTGGCGATTCCTGGCAGCATGCTGGGCAGGAAAGACGACGCCCGGCCGGTGCTGCCCACTTCTCTGAATATGGAAAAAGCCTGATGAAGAACAAGCGCGTGCTGATCACTGCGGGCGGCCAGGGCATCGGCCTGGCCAGCGTCAAGGCCTTTGTCGCCGCTGGCGCGCAGGTGATCGCCACGGACATCGACATTCGCGCGCTTGAAGCCATCGAAGGGCTGCAGGCCCTGCGTCTGGACGTGACCAGCCCCGAGGACATCATTGCCGCCAGTGAATCGATCGGCGCCATCGATGTGCTGTTCAACTGCGCGGGCTACGTGCATTCGGGCAGCATTCTTGAATGTGACGAGGCGGCCTGGAGCCGTTCTTTTGAGCTCAACGCCACGGCCATGTACCGCATGATCAAGGCGTTTCTGCCGGGCATGCTGACTCGTGGCGGTGGCTCGATCATCAATATGGCGTCGGTGGCGTCCAGCGTAAAAGGCGTGCCCAATCGTTTTGCCTACACTGCCAGCAAGGCTGCGGTGATCGGTCTGACTAAGTCTGTGGCTGCGGACTACATCGGCCAAGGCATTCGCTGTAACGCCATCTGCCCAGGTACGGTAGATTCACCTTCGTTGCGCCAGCGAATTGCCGAACAGGCCGCGCAACAGGGTGTCGATCAAGCGCAGATTTACCAGCAGTTCGTCGGCCGCCAACCCATGGGCCGCCTCGGCAGCGCTGAAGAAATCGCGCAATTGGCTGTTTATCTGGGCTCTGATGCCTCTTCTTACACAACCGGCGCCGTGCACATTATTGATGGCGGCATGAGCATCTGACCCCGGTTTGCCCTTTGACAGGAACAGGAGACCTCCATGAAATTGCTACGTTACGGCGACAAAGGTGCGGAAAAGCCCGGCCTGCTCGATGCCAACGGCCGGATCCGTGATTTGTCCGCCCATGTTGCCGATATTGCCGGTGATGTCCTCACTCCGTCCGGTCTGGCTGCCTTGGCCGCACTGGATCCGGCCAGCCTGCCACTGGTGGCCGGGCAGCCGCGGATCGGTGCCTGTGTAGGGCAGATCGGAAAGTTCGTCTGTATCGGTCTGAACTACGCCGACCATGCCGCCGAAGCCAATATGGAGGTGCCCAAGGAGCCGATCATCTTCAACAAGTGGACCAGCGCCATCAACGGTCCCAACGACGACGTGGAGATACCGCGCGGCTCGGTCAAAACCGACTGGGAAGTCGAGTTGGGCGTGGTGATCGGCAAGGGCGGGCGCAATATCGACGAAGCCAATGCCCTGGAGCATGTGGCCGGTTACTGCGTGATCAACGATGTGTCCGAGCGTGAATGGCAACTGGAACGCGGCGGCACCTGGGACAAAGGCAAGGGCTTCGATACCTTCGGCCCCATCGGCCCTTGGCTGGTGACCCGTGACGAAGTCGCCGACCCGCACAACCTCGACCTGTGGCTGGAAGTGGACGGCCATCGCTATCAGCAGGGCAACACCCGCACGTTGATCTTCAACGTGCCGCAACTGGTGGCCTACCTGAGCCGCTGCATGAGCCTGCAACCGGGCGACGTGATCTCCACCGGCACGCCGCCGGGCGTCGGCATGGGTGTCAAGCCGCAGCCGGTGTTCCTGCGCGCCGGGCAGCGTATGCGCCTGGGGATCGAAGGCTTGGGCGAGCAGCAGCAGTTGACGGTCCAGGCAGACTAAGCGTTCAGCCATTTCTCGTAAGCGGCCGGCCACTCCATCGTGGGGGTGCCCGGCCTGCCCAGACCAAAGCCATGGCCACCACTGGCATAGCGGTGCATCTCCACGGCGACATGGTCATGTTCGCAGGCTGCGGCCATGATCAGGGTGTTGGCCGGGTCGGAGATCGGGTCATCTTCCGCTTGCGCCAGGAACATGCGTGGCGTGCGTGAGGTGACCCGGGTCTGCACCGACCACTTGGCATCCTCGGCCTCAGGGGCATGAGGCCCGACCAGCAGTTTATGGGTCGAGGTCTTGTCGTAGGGCGGCAGCAGGGTGATGATCGGGTAGATCAGGGCGGCGGCATCGGCGACCGCCGGGGTCGAGTCCAGATGATCCCGGGGCGCGTAGGTTGCTTCGCCCGTCGCGGTGACGGCCATGCCGAGCAAATGCCCACCTGCGGAAAAGCCCAGCACACTGACCTGTTTTTCCCGGCTGCGAATAATGCGCAGGGCACGTTGGGCGTCTTGCAGCGAGACCTTGTTGCCGTCTGCCCAGCCTTCACCGGGTAGGCGATAGCTGAGCACATAAGCGGTATAGCCTCGTGCCGTCAGCCACTGCGCAGCGGGCCAGGCTTCCATGCCCATCTCCATGCGTTTATAGCCACCCCCTGCGGCGACCAGTACGGCCTTGCCGTTCGGGCGCTCGGGTTTGAAGACTCGCAGTGACGGGCGAGAAACGTTGGTCAGCGCGCCTTTGGCCGAGACAATTTCATCGCCTGTCGGGCCGCCACCCCCAGGTGGAGTACCTGCCCACAGGAGGATTTTTGCACCTTCGCTGTCAGGGATAATCAGGCTGGCGTTGGCCATGGACATGCGCAGCGCGATCAGCGCGGCGGTCGAGCAGGTGAGGAAATTTCGACGGTTCATACGGCCCCCAGAAAATATTTCGAAATATCTACCATGGAACGGCGGGGTGGGGATGCTTTTCGCGGGTTTGTTCAGCCAAGCGACTGTATCGCAATACACCTTCGCAGGCAGGGCGTTAGCAAATACTGTGGGAGCGAATTCATTCGCGAATTGGCCCTCACATCCCATGCATTTTTATCGTCTGTCATTCCGCTTTCGCGAATGAATTCGCTCCCACAGAGTTGCGGTGATTCAGTAGGATTTACGTTCTTTGATAAGGGCGGTTTAAGCCTCAGGCGCAAATGTTTCATTGGCACCCGCACACTCAATCAACCACTGCTTCAAGATCGCAGCCGCCGGGCGCAACGCGATCTGACGATGGTGGACCAGGTAGTAACCCTTGTTCAGCGGCAAACGCAACTCCAGTGGCTCACACAGCGAGCCGTTTTGCCGCTCGGTCTCGGTCAGCACCGCGCTGCTGAGGATGACTCCCTGACCATGGCGCGCCGTTTCGATGGCCAGGATCGATTGATCGAAATGCTGGCAGGGAATGGCCGCGATCTGCGCTTCGGTCAGCTGCGTGTAGTGCTTGAACCAGGGCTGCCAGTGGGGCAGCAGGGTGGTGTTGAGCAGCGTGGCGCGGACCAGATCCTCGGGGCGCTGCAAGTCGAGTTTGCGCGCGTATTCCGGCGAGCAGTACAGGCGCGCTTCATCCTGGTGGAGCAGGGTCGAGTCGAGGGTCGGATCCTTGCCATCGAAATAGCGGATCGCCAGATCAACCCGATCACGCTCGAAGTCGACCAGTACCGTGGACGCACTCAGGTGCAGGGAAATATCCGGCCTGAAACTGAGGAAGTTACCCATCCGCGAGGCAAACCACTTCGCCGCCAGGGTCGGCGGCATGGACAACCACACCTCATTCACGTTGCGCAGACGCAACTCGTTGCTGGCCTGCTGGATGCGTTGCAGCGCCGGCTGAATCGCCGCCCAGTAGTTCAGCGCATCGAGGGTCGGCTGCACCTGGCGCACCGAGCGGATGAACAGCGACATGCCCAGCCACTCTTCGAGTTTCTGGATCTGCTGGCCGACCGCGCCCGGTGTGACATGCAGCTCATGGGCCGCAGCGCTGAAGCTGTTGTGCTTCATCGCCGCATCGAACGCGAGAAGGGCCTTAAGTGGCGGGAGATGTTTCATGGTGAAGTTTTTCTACGCTATGGAGGTTTTTTAATCGTTTGCCGCGCTCAGTCTCAACCACGTAGATTGCCAGATCAATGCCTATCCAGAGTTTGCCATGAACAAGTTTGCCTATCCTGCCTTTGCCCTGCTCGGGGTGATCTGGGGGACCAATTTCATTTTTACCAAGTGGGCGTCCGAGCTGATTTCGCCCATGCAGATCGTCTTGCTGCGGGTGATCTTCGGTTTCGTCCCGGTGCTGATTCTGGCGCTGTCGCGGCGGGCGTTGCAGTGGTCTCATTTGCGCTATGTCCACCACTTTTTCGTCATGTCACTGCTGGCCACGGCGCTGTATTACCTGGCGTTCGCCAAGGGTGCGGTGCTGCTGCCTTCAGGTATTGCCGGAATGCTCAGCGGCGCGATTCCGCTGTTTGCCTTCCTGACTGCCTTTGTTTTCTTGCGCCAGGAACCGATCAATCGCCTGACGGTGGCAGGGTTGTTGATCGGGTTTGTCGGCGTGCTGCTGATCGCCCGGCCGTGGAGCGCTGCGGGTGACGGCGTTTCGGTGACGGGCGTGCTGTATATGGTGGCGGGGTCGTTCAGCCTGGGCTGCTCGTTCGTCTACGCGCGTAAATTCCTCATGGACAAAAACCTCTCGCCCCTGGCCCTGTGCACCTACCAGATCGGCCTGGCGCTATTGGTGCTGCTGGCGACCACCAACTTTGATGGTATCGAACGCATCACCACTGATCATGTGGCATTGGGCGGCCTGATATTCGGCCTGGGCATCAGCGGCACCGGTGTAGCCTACGTGCTGTATTACTTTCTGGTGCAGCAGTTGGGTGCGCTCAAGGCCGCCGGTGTGACCTACATTCCACCGGTCGTGGCCCTGGCGATTGGCGCCCTGCTGGTTCACGAACCCTTGAAGATTCAGGACGTGCTGGCGCTGGGGTTCATCATCGTCGGGGTCTATGTGCTGCAAACCGGCAAGACCGCGCCCTTGCCCGCGACGGCGGTGGATACATGAGGGTGACCGGGTTTTGATTGCTTGCCCTGGGCAAAGGCACTAGCGTGAGCGTCCGCGCTTTTACCTTCCCCAAGGAGGCGAGGATCAAGGCCGCTTTCGAGCGGCCTTTTTTATTGGCGCAGTGGCTGCGCATTTGTGCTGCAAACAGGCAATCTGTAGGACCGGCTTTAGCCGGGAGGACGCTCTCGCGGCTAAAGCCGCTCCTACGCAGAGAAGCGTTCTACTCAGCCAACCACCCGTCTATACCGCTCTCCCATCTCTCGAATCTGCTCATTCTTTGAAGCCAATAACACCGGCCCGGCCGCCTCCAAAAATCCCGGCGTCGCCGTCTCCAGCGCACGCCCCAGCCACAAGCAGGCGTCGTCGTATCGACCCTGTTCGGCCAATACGGCGGCATGGTTGTACTGCCCGCGAAAGTCCCCGCCCTCAGCTGCCAGCAGATACCAGTGCTGCGCCTGTTCCTCGTTGCGTTCCACCACCACGCCCTCATGGTGAAAGCGCCCCAGCAGGTTCATGGACTTGGCGTGGCCCATGGCGGCGGCCTGTTGGAACAGGGCGTAGGCGGCGCTCATGTCTGGCGCCACACCGCGACCACGGGTCAGCAACTGGCCGTAGTTGTACAACCCCCAATCCAGCCCGAGGTCGGCGGCCTGCCGGTAGTGCTGCGCCGCGCCCGTCAGATCGATCTCGCAACCCCAGCCATTCTCCAGGCAGCGCCCGACCATATTGCCGGCCATGGCATGGCCCTGCCGGGCAGCGATGCGAAACCAGGTCAGGGCCAGTGCCGGATCACGGGCGATGCCGGTGCCGTCGAGCAGCAACTGGCCGAGGGTGGTCTGGGCATCGAGGTCTCCCAGTTCGGCAGCGCGCATGACTGCCTTGGCGTAAGCGCGGGGGTCGTCGTGGATCGAGCGTTGAGTGTTCATGAGTGGCCGTCAGATGGCGCAGGGCGGGGCGAATCCCGGCCTGTATCGGATTTGTAGTATGTCAAAAATATTTGTTACAAATTACTTTGTTTGAGATTGGTTTTCAATTACGATCGCGCCGCATTTACATTTCGGGGAGGAAATTAAATGACTTCAAGAACGGATTCGGCGCTGCTTTCACAGCGTCATTTGCTGGCATCTGCGGTCGGGTTGGCCGTCGCAGCGCAAGCAGGTTTTACCTACGCAGACGACGCTGTGAAAAAGGGCGCCGTAGAACTGGGCGCAACCAGCATTGAAGGTCAGGCCGACGCCACTGGCGGTGGTTACAACCCGGTGGCGCCGGCTTCGGCCAAGTACACCGAGCCACTGCGCGATACCCCGCAGACGATCACCATCATCCCCAAAGAGGTGATCCAGGATCAGAACCTGCTGACCATGCGCGATATCCTCAGCACCGTGCCAGGCATCACTTTTGGTGCCGGTGAAGGTGGCAGCGGCTACGGCGACAGCATCAACCTGCGTGGTTTCTCGGCCAGCAACGACATCTACGTCGATGGCGTGCGCGACAGCGCCCAGTACAGCCGCACCGATCCGTTCAACCTGCAACAAGTGGAAGTGGTCAACGGCGCAAGTTCCGTCTACTCGGGTTCAGGCTCCGTGGGCGGGACCATCAATATCGTGACCAAGCAGCCCGAGCTGCATGACAAGACCACGATCAGCGCCGGTGTCGGTACCGACAACTACAAGCGCATCACCCTGGACAGCAATCAGAAGCTCAACGACACCACCGCGTTTCGTCTGAACCTGATGGCCCACGGCAACGATGCGCCGGGTCGTGACTACGAAGACTACGAGCGCTGGGGTATCGCCCCGTCCATCGCCTTCGGCCTGGGCACCGACACCCGCGTCACCGCCAGCTACGAGCACCAGAAAGACGACAACCTGCCGCAATACGGTGTCCCGATCTACAACGGCAAGCTGCTGCCGGGCGTAGGGACCAGCGATTACTACGGCTACCACAACATGAACAAGCAGGAAATCACCACCGACGCCTTCAGCCTGAAGCTCGAGCATGATTTCAACGACAATGTCTCGGTACGCAACTTCAGCCGCGTGGCCCGTGTCCGTCAGGACCTGCGTGCATCCGGTCCGGAAGGCGCGTCCACCGCCTGCCTGGCCAGCGGTCGTCAGCCAAATGGTGCCGCCTGTGCCGCCGGCCTGGCGCCGGGCTACTTCCAGCCAAGCGGCGGTTCCCTGGGTAACGCTCGGGACACCGAGAACAAGATCTTCACCAACCAGACCGACGTGACCACGCGCTTCGCCACCGGCTTCATCGATCACACTCTGGTGACCGGTGTGGCGCTGACCCGTGAAGAGTACGAGGCCAATACCGGCAACTGGCTGCGTACCGGTTCCGGCGCAACCATCGTTCCGCCACCGGTGAGCATCAGCGACCCTAACTCCTACTGGGCTGGGGCGCACAACTTCGTGCGCAGCGCCCAGGTCAACGGTGAGCTGAACAACCGCGCCGCTTATGCTTTCGATACGCTCAAGTTCAACGAGCAATGGGCGCTCAACGGCGGCGTGCGCTATGAGCGTAACGACGGCAGCTCGGTCACCGACGCCTATGCCACCAACGGTGTGGTAACGCCAGGTTCGCGCTTCCACAACACCGATGACCTGACGTCCTATCGTCTGGCCTTGGTCTACAAGCCGGCGGAAAACGGCAGTGTCTATGTCGCCTACGGCAACACCAAGACGCCGTCCCAGGCCACCGTCAATGGCGGTTGCTATACGGCGGCGCGGGGTACGACTGCGGCGTCCAACAACTGTAATGCTGATCCGGAGAAATCCATCAGCTACGAAATCGGCACCAAGTGGGACTTCTTCAACAATGCCCTGTCCCTCACCGGCTCGGTATTCCGCAACGATCGCACCAACTACAAAGTGGCCAGCAACGACCCGAGCAACCTGACGGGCGAGCAGACCCTTGATGGCCAGGCACGCGTCGATGGCGCTTCCCTGGGGCTGACGGGCGCGATCACGGATAAGTGGAAGGTCTTCGCCAACTACACCTACCTGCACACCGAAGTGCTGCAGAGCGTCAGCGATTTCACCAAGCTGACCACCGGTGTCGATGCGCAGAAGGGCAAGCCGCTGACCTTCACGCCGAAGAACGCTGCGAGCATCTGGACCACCTACGATCTGCCGTACAACTTCCAGGTCGGCTACGGTCTGACCACCCAGAGCAAGCAGTACCTGGCCAGCGCCGATGCCGCACCGACTTCGTCGGGCTACACCGTGCACCGCGCCATGGTGGCCTACAAGGTCAACCGCAACCTGGGCCTGCGTCTGAACGTCAACAACCTGTTCGACAAGGACTACCTGACCCGCATCCGCAACAACGGCTGGGCGACACCGGGCGATGCCCGTGCCGCGGTGCTGTCGGCTGACTACACCTTCTAACCGACGCCGTAACAACACAAAGCCCCTGCGGTTGTAGCCGCAGGGGCTTTGTTGTTAATACCCGTTAGAGCGAGGCTTGCCCGCGAACCAAACGGCGCGGTGTATCAGACAAACCGTGTTTAGCCTTTCGCGGGCAAGCCTCGCTCCAGCGGGATTACGACGCTACGCTACAGCTGCCGTCGGCTTCTCCCCCGCCAACCCCTGAGCCAGCGCCGCCAACACCATCTCGCCCATACGCGTACGGGTCTGCACGGTAGCGCTGGCGCGGTGCGGTTGCAGCACCACGGTTTCCAGCTCGAACAGCTCGGTCGGTACGTTCGGCTCGTCGACGAATACATCCAGGCCAGCCCCGGCAATCGAGCCGGTCTGCAAGGCGGCGACCAGATCCGGTTCGTTGACCAGGCTGCCCCGGGCGACGTTGATCAGGTAACCCTCGGCGCCCAATGCGGCCAGAACCTGGGCATTGATAATGCCCTTGGCCTTGTCGGCAGCGGCGGCGACGATCAGGGCGTCGCTCTGGCGGGCCAGTTCGACCAGGTCCTGAACGAAGGTGTAAGGCACGTCATCCATGGCGCGCAGGTCGGTGTAGCTGATCGGGCAGCCGAAGGCAGCGGCGCGGGTGGCGACGGCGCGGCCCACTCGGCCCAGGCCGACGATGCCGACCCGCATGCCGCTGAACTGCCGCGCCAGGGGAATCGGCGCCAGCGGTGTCGGGCTTTTTGGCCAGGCGCCGCTGCGCACATAACGGTCGGCGGTGTTCAGGCCACGACAGGTGGAAATCAGCAGGCCGATGGCCAGGTCGGCGACGTCTTCGGTCAGGGCACCGATGGTCGCCGTAACATGAATGCCACGGTCGCGGGCATAGGCCAGGTCCACGGCATCGGTGCCGACGCCATTGACCGCAATCACCTTCACTGCGGGCAATTGCTCCATCACCGCACGGGTAATGCCGGTATGGCCGCCGGTCACCACGGCGGTGATGTTGGCGCCGTGCTCACGCAAGTAGGCGGCCTTGTCGGCTTGCTGGAAGTACGGGCGCACGGTGTACAGCTCGTTCAGGCGCGCGTTGATCTCGGGGATCAGGATCGGGCTCAGTTGCAGGACTTCAGCTTTCATTGGTTATCGCTCACAGAGTTCGGGGTCGATCAGCCACGGCCGACAAACGGCATGTTGGTGGCCATGACGGTCATGTTCAGCACGTTGGCCGACAGCGGCAGCCCGGCGATGTAACGCACGGCATCGGCGATGTGTTTGACGTCGATCATCGGCTCCACAGCGATCTCGCCGTTGGCCTGGCGCACGCCCTTGGTCATGCGCACCGACAGCTCGGTGAGGGCGTTGCCGATATCGATCTGGCTGCAGGCGATGTTGAACTCGCGGCCATCCAGGGCCAAGCTCTTGGTGATACCCAATACTGCGTGCTTGCTGGCGGTATAGGGCGAGGTGAACGGGCGCGGGGTGTGGGCGGAAATCGAACCGTTGTTGATGATCCGGCCACCTTGCGGCGACTGCTTGCGCATCAGGCCGAAGGCCGCGCGGCTGCACAGGAAAACGCCGGTGACGTTGGTGTTGATCACGTTCAGCCAGTTTTCCACCGGCAGCTCGTCCACCGGCACGGCAGGGGCGTTGACCCCGGCGTTGTTGAACACCACATCGACGCGGCCATAGACCTCTTCAATGGTAGCGAACAGCGCTTCGACACTGGCCGGGTCACGCACGTCGCTGGACACGGCCAGCACTTCGCCGCCTTGTTCACGGGCCAGAACTTCCAGTTCCTGCAACGGTTCGATGCGGCGGCCGGTGACCACGACCTTGTAGCCATCAGCCAGCAGGCTCAGGGCCACAGCGCGACCGATGCCGCTGCCAGCGCCGGTGACCAGGGCGATTTTCGGGAGGGTGTTGTCAGTCATTGTTCTATCTCCTGCTTATCGTTTGGATGGGTCAGGCGGCGCGACGCCCACCGACACGTACTTCGAGTTGGCCGATACCGGCAATGCCTGCGGTGATCACGTCACCGCTTTGCAGCGAATCCACACCCGGCGGCGTGCCGGTCATGATCAGATCGCCGGGCAGTAGTTGAATGGAACGAGACAGGCGGCTGACAATTTCAGCCACCGTCCAGATCTGGCTTTCCAGGTCCGAGCGCTGGCGCTCCACGCCGTTGACGCTCAACCACAGGGCGCCCTGATTGGGGTGGCCCAATTCACTGGCCGGGCGGATCGGCGTGATCGGTGCCGAGCCGTCGAAAGCCTTGGCCGCTTCCCATGGCTGGCCGACAGCCTTGGCCGCCATTTGCAGATCGCGGCGAGTCATGTCCAGGCCAGCAGCGTAGCCAAAGACATGCTCCAGCGCCTGGGCTTCGTCGATCTCGAAACCGCCTTTACCGATGGCAACCACCAGTTCGATCTCATGGCAGAACTGCTCTGTCTGGCTTGGAAACTCCAGCTCGCCGACGGCATCGATCACCGCTGTGGCGGGCTTCATGAAAAAGGCTGGCATTTCCCGCGGTGCATTCTGCGAATCGCCCCAGTGGTAGTTGCGCCCCAGGCAAAACACCCGAGCAACCGGAAAGCGCGCGGTGCTGTTCTCCACCGGCAGGCTGCGCACGTGCCCAGGTTCAAATACGTAATCAATCATGTTCATTCCTCGGGCGAGTCCAGCCGTCAGTGATCAGCCTACGGGATCGGTGACGAGCAAAGTTGGACAACACGGTGTTCAAATTGGAGTAAAAACGGCGAAGTGCAGAGAAGAAAAAGGCGTACTCGCGTACGCCGTTGCCCATAGGGGGAGGGCATAAGGTCTCACTTGCTTACAACGGATCCGTTACTACGATTTCAGTTCGATGCGGTAGATCTTGCCCAGCAGCAGCGAGTAGGACAGGGTGCCGATCGCCGCCACGCCGCCGATAAACCAGAAGGCGTAGGCAAAGGTCCCGGTGACATGCAGGATCTGGCCGATAACGATGGGCGTGACGATCCCGCCGATGTTGGCTGCCAGGCTGGTGATGCCGCCGGTCAGGCCGATCAGTTCCTTCGGTGCGATTTCCGATACCGCCGCCCATGAGGACGAAGCGATACCCTGGGCGAAGAAGGCGACGGTCAGCAGGGCAATGCACAGCTCGTTAGAGTCAGTGAAGTTGACCAGCATGATCGACATGCCCAGCGCCGAACCCACCACCAATGGCAGCTTGCGCGAGATTGACAGGGAGAAACCGCGACGGATCATCCAGTCGGCAATCACCCCGGCCAGCAGCACGCCGACGGTCGCGCCAATGAACGGCAGGATGGCGAAGATACCGACCTTGACCATGGTCAGGTGGCGTTCTTCGATCAGGTAAGTCGGGAACCAGGTCAGGAAGAAATACAGTGCCGAAGTGCTGGCAAACTTGCCCAGGCAGATGGCCCAGATCTGACGATATTTCATCAGCTCGACGATCTGTGCCCACTTGAATTTGTTCTTGTCCTTGCTGGCCTTGACCAGTGCGCCGCCGTCCTCGATGTAGGCCAGCTCTTCCTTGCTGACTTTCTTGCAGAACATCGGGTCGCGATAGACGTACAGCCAGATGATGCCGAACACCACGCCGACGATCCCGGTGCTGTAAAACACGTGGCGCCAGTCGTAGGTCGTGGCCAGCCACAGCAGTGCACCGGTGAAGAGCGCCGTACCCAGGTACTGGCCGCACACGTAGATACTGCTGGCGGTGCCGCGTTCCTTGGCCGGGAACCACACCGTCACGGCGCGGCTGTTGGCCGGGAAGGCCGGGGCTTCCATGGCGCCGATGGCCAGGCGCAGGCCGAACAGCGAAGCGAAGCCGCCGGCAAAGCCTTGGCACACGGTGACCGCCGACCAGGAGATCAGCGAAGCACCGTAAGTGAAGCGCGAACCGAAGCGGTCGGCGATAAAGCCGGCGGGCACCAGGGCGAAGGCGTAGGTCCAGGCGAAGGCGGAGAAGATCAGGCCCATTTCCACTTTGTCCAGGCCAAGGTCCTTGGCCATGAACGGTGCGGCGATGGAGATGTTCACACGGTCGACATAGTTGATGATGGTAGCGATCAACAACAGCGAGAGCATGAACCAGCGACGACGGGAGGGCAGACGAGCCGGTGCTGCTGCCGCGGGTGCGGCGACACGGGCGTCGATAGCCTGAATGTCAGGATTCGACATGGGTGTTTCCTCATTGTTTTTATTGGTGTCGGAGAAGCCTCTTCAAGTTATCGTACGACCACGCAAATACAACCGAGCGCTTAGAACGTTTTTGGATTTCAAGCCGGACGCGTTGATGTTTGTCCAAGAAATCCGCGACGGGCCGGACCGTGCAGAAATCCGTCAAAAATTGACGAGAGCTTCGTCTTAGAGCCTTCGTAATGTGACAGAGAGAATATTTATTCTTGGACACTGTCAGACCGTGGCGTGAAGATGTTTTCACGGAAAACGTCGTCTGACATGTGACAAGATTGGCCGCCGCTGAAGACTTCTTGACGCGCTTCCCTGGCAAGCGCATCAGATAGCTCGTCATCGACGCGGCGGCTATTCGAACAAGAGGTCCCGAGATGGATTCAGCGATTCAAGTGCCCACCTACGGCATGCAACAGCGCAGCGAGCGCCCCGACTTTTACATTCGCGACAAACACGCCCGCAGCGCCGAGACCGGGCCGCATCGTCACGAGTATTTCCAGATCCAGGTCAACCTGGGTGGCGATACGGTGCAGCATATTGGCGGCGTGGTCCGGCCGTTTCCGCGTAATGCCCTGGCGTTTATCCTGCCGCACAAACTGCACCTGATCCCGCACCCGGACGACGGAAATTTCCTGCTGATCAACTTTGCCCAGACCTTCCTCATGCCGCAGCTGCAATGCGACCCGCTGGACCTGGAAGACGTACCCATTGCCCTGGCGCCGGAGCTGTCGCCGTTTCGTTTTCAGGAGAGCCTGGATTTCATTCTCGATCAGGCCGACTTCGCCGAAATCGAGACCTTGCTGATGCGCATGCGCAGGCTCGATCAACAGCGCCAGTTCGGCACCCGGGAGATTCTCAAGGGTTGCCTGCTGCAACTGATCGGCACCGTTTGCGAGCGTTTTGCCGAGCAGATCAAGGTGCTGGCCGACGACAACGCCGCCGAGCGCAGCCGCCGCGATGCGTTGGCGCGGATGTCGGAATACGTGCGCAAGAACCTCAGCGACCCGGACCTGAGCCTGAAAAAAGCCGCTTCCGCCGCCTTCCTCTCACCCAACTACCTGACCCACTGGCTGCGCAAGGAAGTGGGCAAGACCTTCAGCGAGCTGGTACTGGAACGGCGCATGCACCTGGCCCGCACCCTGCTGCTCAACGACACCAAACCCGTAGGCGAAATCGCCCGGCTGTGCGGTTTTGCCGACGAAGCCTACTTCTCCCGGCGCTTTCGCAACGCCCACGGCATGCCGCCGGGGCAGTTTCGCAAGCAGCGGGATGTGTAACTCCAGCTGAATTGAAAGGTGATTCTGTGGGAGCGAGGCTTGCCCGCGAATTGAACGACGCGGTCGGCCAGGCACACCGCGTCGAGGCTTTCGCGGGCAAGCCTCGCTCCCACAGATCGGGTGCTGGCCGTTAGTGCCGCGCTTCGGCCTGGGTCAGTGAACGCTCAAGCAAGGTTTTGAGCCCTTGCCCCAGGTGCACAACCGAAAACGCCAGATCGCGTTTCGGGCCGCAGTCCTGGTCAGCGGATTCATAGGCAACGGCCAACAAACACCGCAGCATATCGCAGGCCTGGGTGAGGTTTTGTTCGAGGGTTTCTGGGGGATCGGGGACTAGTGTGGACATCGCATTATTTCTCTAAATGGGCCACTCGCTTATCGGTCTCAAGGACAAGCAAGGTGGCGGCTGTGTGCGGGTTGAGACCCGAGAGAAATAAGCAAAGCTCGGCCAGACCGAAGTCTGCCCGCAACAGCCGCCATAGAAGGCTTGCGCTGCGAATTTCTAAAGCCGGGGTCTCAATCCCGACCACTGGTTTTCAGTGGCGGGGCGCAGACTAGTCGGGGAAATTCACAGGCACAATGCGGTCGGGATTGTTTAGGAAACTTCACTCAAGAGAAAGAGACGCGTCCTGCAAATTCGTCACATTTGATGTGGTGCAGATTGTATTTCAATCGCCTGTAGACCCACCCTGACAATGACCCTGGTAGTGGCGTAATCTCGCCCCCGGCACAAGCCGTCCGGGAAACGCCCTTCCATGAACAAGTCGCCGTTGATCTGTTGCACGCTGCTGGCCGCTGCGCTAATCGCGGCCCCGGCAATGGCCTACGAAAGCGAAAACGCTATCCCGCTGGATTTCGGTCTGGAGGCGGGTGGGGCGGTGGAGCAGGGTTTGAGCATCAAGTTCGACGGGCGCGACGTCAGCATTGCGACCCGCCTGACCAACAACGCCAATACCGCGCAGAAGATCGGCTGGTACGCCAATACGCCGCATTTCGCTGTGCTGGGTGAGGGTGAGGAGTACGCGGACAAATCCTTTGCCGATATCAATGCGCGCTTCAATGGGCAGCCGAGCAAGGCGGCGGTCTATCAGCGCGGCTATTTCATGGGCCGGGATATCACCTCCGAGCTGGCCAGGGCCGGGCTGGGGCCGTTGCCGGATTTTCAGGTCGACAGTAAACGCTTGACCGTGCAGGGCCTGCACCCCGAGCAGTGGCAGGGTTATGTCGCCTATGCATGGCATGAGAATTTGCTGCCGGGGGCGTCGGGCAATATCAATGTGAGTTATCGCGCCCTGCCTTTTTTTGCCTTGGCCAGCCTCGACTCGGCGCCTTTCAATCAGATCGTGCAGCAACACTGCGGCGACCCCGACGCCGTCCGCCAGCGTTTACAGCAGGCGGCGGGGGCGATCACCGAGGTCATGGTGGAAAGCTACGAGGTGCCGGTGAGGTTCATGCTGATGCGTGATGTGCCGGTGGAAATTGTTCAGCCGCCGCGTAACTGGCAGCAGGCGCAACCGCTGGTGTCGCTGGTGTGCGGATTGAGCAATCCGGGGTTGCAGGCTTCCCTGTCCGGCACCGTCGCCAACGCCAATCTGAGCCTGTCGGTGTTGGTCATTTCCGCCCTGGCCAACGAGCATTTGCAGCAATGAGGGGCGCTGCTTTCCTGCTTGCCGGCCTGTTGCTGGCTCAAACAGCCGCAGCAGACGTCACGCCCTTTGATTATCAGTTGGGCGCAACCCAAGTGACCGAGGACGGCCAGCAGATACTGATCCATGCCGCGCCGCCGCTCACCATCGCCATTCTGCCGGGCGGGCACAACTGGCCGCTGCTGTCGCTGGGCGAGGACGGGCGGATTTACGCGGGAGGCAAGGTGCTTGATGCCGCGACCGGGCAACTGCTGAAACAGAGCGACGCGACCTTGTTGCTGGCCCATGGCGTCGAGGTCACGGCGTTGTCCGGCGGCTATCGTGTGCGACGTGAGGGGCGGGAGTGTCACCTGACATTGGCGCAGTTGCGCCTTGGTCCAGGCAAGACTGTGCTGCAAAACCTGCAGGACGGCAACCTGATGCTGACGGCCAGCGAAAACGGCCTGTTGGCACTGGTCACGCAGTTTGGTGCGCAGGGTCGGGCCGATAATTACCGGATCGAAAGCATCGATGCGCGGACGTGCAAGGTGACGCTTGGCAAGAATCTGGGCAATCCGGATCTGTTGATCGAGTTGGGGCATTCTGCCAAGGGCGGCTGGTGGTTGACCGGCTCCATCGAGCAGACGCTGTTGCGCTCCAGCGATGGTCAGCAATGGCAGCCGCTGAAGTTGCCTGAGGGATTGTCTTCGCTGATCAGCAGCTATGTGGTCGACAAGGACGAAATCTGGCTGGCGGCGATTCTTCCTGACGATATGCCCAGCCCTTATCTGTTGGTGTATTCGGGGGATGGCGGGCGGCACTGGCGCACTCTGCTTCAGGATGACCCGCTACTGGCCAAAGTCCCGGCGCCATGGCTGGAAGGGCAGAAACGTCGGATTGCGCAGCCTTGAGGCAATTAAAAGAGGTGGAATGATATTCGTGGGACCGACTTAAGCCGGTCCCACAGAAAAACGCGGGTACTTTTTACAGACCCAACTCTGACAACCCCGGATGATCATCCGGCCGACGGCCCAGGGGCCAGTGGTATTTGCGCTCGGATTCCTTGATCGGCATGTCGTTGATGCAGGCAAAACGGTTGGCCATCAGCCCGTTCTCGTCGAACTCCCAGTTCTCGTTGCCGTAGGAGCGGAACCAGTTACCCGAATCGTCGTGCCATTCGTAGGCATAACGCACGGCGATGCGGTTGTCGGTGAAAGCCCACAACTCCTTGATCAGGCGGTAATCCAGTTCCTTGGCCCACTTGCGCGTCAGGAAACCCTTGGCTTCTTCGCGGTTGTTGGCGAACTCGGCGCGGTTGCGCCATTTGGTGTCCAGCGTATAGGCCAGGGAGACTTTTTCCGGGTCGCGGCCGTTCCAGCCGTCTTCGGCCAAGCGCACCTTGAGGATGGCCGATTCGCGGGTAAAGGGTGGCAGCGGTGGACGGGTGGCAGGGGCGGACGTCATGGCAGCGATACCTCGGGCAGGAAAGGTCATGGGTGTTTGGCAATAGCGTTTTGCAACAGCATCCGGGCAACCTCGCGTGCACTATCGGCGGCGCTGTAGTCGCCCATCACGCGGGCCAGGGTGATGGCACCGTCGATCAGGATCAGCAGATGTTTGGCCAGAGCCTCGGGGTCCGTCGCGGGCAGTTGTCGGCACAGTTGCAGGCAGTAATCGAGCAGCTTCTGTTTATGTTCCTTGGCCACCAGGCGCACCGGATCGGCGGGGTCGCCGATTTCACCGGCGGTGTTGATAAAGGCACAGCCGTGGAAGCCTTCGGACTCGAACCAGCCCTTGAGCACGCTGAACATATTGAGGATGCGACCCTCGACTGTTTCAGCCTTGTCGGACTCGCTGCGAAACCAGTTCATCCAGCGAATATCCCGCGCGCTCAGGGCCTGGGCGGCGATGTCTTCCTTGGTGGCGAAGTAGCGGTAGATGCTCTTGCGCGCCACCCCTGACGTGCGCACCAGCAGGTCCATGCCCATGGCGTGGATGCCGTTGCTGTAGATCAGTTGCTCGGCGGTGGCGAGCACCTTGGCTTGTACGGGAGAGGTCGATGTCTTGTTCATGGTGCGAAAGGTAGAACGATCGTTCTACCTCGTCAAGCAGTTTTTGCGCTGGCCTGTGGGAGCGAGGCTTGCCCGCGAAAGGGCCGCTACATCCGGCACATGATCTGTGGCAGAAACTTGGCCTTCGCGAGCAAGCCTCGCTCCCACAAAGTGCTTGCCAGCCTGAGATATTTACAACTTGAACCGCGCCATCTGCGAGGCCAGATGCTCGGCCTTGGCCGACAGTTGCAGGCAGTCCTGACGGCAGTTTTGTACGTCCTGGGCGGTGGACTGGGCCAGGTCGGCGATGCCCTGGACATTACGGTTGATCTCTTCGGTCACAGTGCTTTGCTGCTCGGTGGCGGCAGCGACTTGATGGTTGCGGTCGGTCAGTTCCTCGACGTGCCCGGCAATGGCGTCCAGAGAATCTCCGGTGCGGCGACTGGCTTCCACGCCCGTGCCGGTGGCGGCCTGGCCGGCGCGCATGGAGCTGACCGCCTGATCGGCGCCGTTCTTCAGTTCACCCATCATCTGCTGGATTTCCGTGGTCGCGCTCTGGGTGCGACCGGCCAGGGTGCGCACTTCATCGGCGACCACGGCAAAGCCGCGGCCCATCTCCCCGGCACGGGCAGCTTCGATGGCGGCGTTGAGGGCCAGCAGGTTGGTCTGTTCGGAGATGCTGCGAATCACCGTCAGTACCTGATCGATGGTAGCGATCTGTGTGGCGAGGTTTTCCACCGCTCCGGCGGCGCTGCCGACACTGTCGGACATACCCTGGATATGCCCGATCGACTGGCCGACTACCTGCTTGGCCGACAGCGCTTCCTTGTGGGTATTACGCGAGACGTCGGCGGCGGCGCCGGCATTGCGGGCGATTTCCTGCACGGTCAGGCCCATTTCATGGACGGCGGTGGCGACCATATCGGTCATCTGTTGTTGCTGGATCGCACGGGCCGAGGTGCTGTCGACCACCCGCGCCACGTCCACCACGCTATGGCGCAGTTGTTCGCTGGTTTGCAGGGCGTCGCCGATCAGCAGGCGCAGGCTGGCGATAAAGCGGTTGAACCCACGGGCCAGGTCGCCCAGTTCGTTCTCCCTGTGATCGTCCAGACGCCGGGTGAGGTCGCCTTCGCCGCCGCCGATATCGATCAGCGCGTTGGTCACCTGGCGGATCGGCCGCACGATGCCACGGGCCATCCACACCACGAAGCCGAGGAACACCATTACCACCGCCAGACTGATCGCCGAGATCAGGGTCAGGGCCTGCTTGGCCGGGCCGTAGACTTCGTCCAGCGGCACTTCGCTGACCAGGGTCCAACCCAGGGATTGCACGGGGCTTGCCACGGCGACGTAGGCTTCGCCGCTGCGCAGGAATTCCTGAGCGCTACCGGCGCTGCCGTGGTTCAGCAGGGTCTTGGCGGTGTCTGCGCCGACCAGTTGTTCGAGAGTCTGCCTGTCATTGAAGTCGGCATTGGGATGCACCTTGATCTTGCCGTCGGCGCTGACCAGATACACCTGACCCTGCTTGCCGAAATGGAAGTCGCGGACCATCTGCGACAGCGCCGTCATGCTGAAACCCAGGCCCGCAACCCCGACCACGTTGCCGTTGTGCTCGATGCGCTGGTTGATGAACAGGGTCGGGACCTTGTTGCTCTTGTCGATATCGATCTCCAGCGAGCGGGCCTTGCCGCTGTCCAGGAACGAATAGAACCAGGCGTTCTGCGCCGCGCCGCGCTGCAAGGTGCGGTCCACGCCCTTATTGGTGAAGTAATGGCCGCTGTCCCTGGCGACGATGAACGTGGTGAGTGCGTTGTGCTGTTGCTGGATTTTCGCCAGATAGCGAATGAACGCCGGTTGCTGCCCTGCATCTTCACCGCTGCCTAGCCATTCGCCGACCAGGGTGTTATCGGCGATATCGCTGGCGGCGGTCAGGGGCGCTGCCAGCAGTCGTTCCAGATCATTACGGATGGCCTCGACGCTGGCGGGCATGGCCTGTTGCAGCAGGTAACGGTCGGTGAGTTTGTTCAGGGCAAAGGCATAGATCGCAATCACGATCAGGCTGCTGATCAGCAAGGCCGCACCCATGCTCAAGGAAAGTTGCCACTGAATACTTTTTCGCCACACAGGCATAGGAAACTCCACGGAAAGCTTGCGCTAACACAACCACGGTTAAAGGGGACTGAAGCCTTTCAGCAATAAGCAGGCCATAAAGCTGTTCAAGTGGTCAGCTTTCCGTGCTTTTGAGGTGTGCGGGCCTTGTTATAGAAGGCTTGAACCGTTTGGCGGATTTAGCCGAGGGGTAAAGCGACACATCGAGGTGCACCCGTTTTGGGGCAAATGGCCATCTTGTGAGGGCGAGGCTTGCCCGCGAAGGGGCGTGGGGGAGTGCCTGTTCCTGCCAAACACGAATCGGCCGTCTGAATTGAAACGCGATGACAGCCCGGTGCCAGGAACACGCGGGCAGTTCCCACACACAGCTGCGGCCAATAGCGAACTTGGCACGCAAATAAAGATCAGTTCCTGTGGACCGTTTTTTTGATGGCCCCTGATGAAGGAGGACCCGCGTGTTTTCGAACTTCAAGTCTCTTGTACTGCTCTGCGTCCTGTTCGCTGCAGGCAGTTGCAATCTTCAGGCGGCCGATGCGCCTGCTGCTGCGGCACCGCCTGCATCCGCCCCTGCTGCCGCTGCGCCAGTTGCTGCTCCAGCCCCGGCACCGGCCCCCGCCCCCGCTGTGGAGCCGGCCAAACCGGAAATCCTCGTTCAGGGCGGCCTGCTCGGGGCGATCAGTTCCGGTATCGATACGGTGCAGGACAATCTCGACCTCAATGGCAATGTCATCGATACCTGGCGTCTGCGTGCCGATCTCGCTGCCGATGAGTTGGGCGATCTGGTCAACAAGCCGAGCAAGCGCTCGCCCTGGGGAGTCATTGGGGACTTTATTGCGCTGTCGGTGGTGTGGATCGGCGCCTTTGCCGTGCTGACGACCCTGGGCCACTTGCTGGTGCGCCGGGTAAGCCGTCGGCCCTGGATAGTCAGGCATCCGCGTGTGCAGGCCCTGCTGAGCTACCTGCTGCCCTATACGCTGCCAGCGCTGATCAGCCTGCCGTTGACGCTGTATGTCAGCCATTTCCTGCCGACTTCCATCGGCCGCGCTCTGGCCCTGTGCTTCGCCTACGCCACCAGCAGCGGCATCGTTTCCACTTCGGTGCTGCTGTGCGTGATCGTGATGTTCAACTACGGTCACAAGCGCGCCGCCGTCGGCATGATCCGCCGCTATGCGCCAAGGCCGTTGTTCATGGTGGGCTTTCTCGCGGCTTTGAGCGACGCCCTGACCAGCCCGCAGATTTCCCGCCAGTTGGGCGATAACGTCACCACCAGTGCCGGGGTTTTCGCCGGGTTGTTTGCTTCGGTGCTGTTCTGCCTGCTGATCATCAAGGTGCGCCGCCCCATCGCCCATCTGATCCGCAACCGCTCCCTGAGTACCCGCTTGCGCCGCCCGGCCTTGCAGGAGTCGCTGAAAGTCTTTTCCAACCTCTGGCATTTGCCGATCCTGCTGATGATTCTGGTGTCGGCGGTGCACCTGATCGGCGCCGGGGAGGACAGCCAGAAGGCCCTGCGTTGCGCCTTGCTGACCACGGTGTTGCTGATCAGTACGGTATTTCTCAGTACGGTGTTTCAGCACTTATTCAAGCCGACGGATCAGGCCGAACGTCACGGCAATATCTACAAGACCCGCCTGCTGGACCTGCTTTATGCGCTGCTGCGTATCGTCCTGGCGCTGTCCTTTATCGAAATTCTCGGGCGTATCTGGGGCTTTTCCCTGTTCGAATTTGCCCGGCGCAACACCGTCGGCCGGGTCATCAGCGATTCGCTCAGCAGCATCGGCCTGATCCTGCTGGTTACCTGGCTGTTGTGGGTGGTGCTCGACACGGCGATTCAGCAGGCGCTCAAACCTCCCACCAGCAGCCGCTCGGCGCGCCAGCCGAGCACGCGGACCAAGACCATCCTGCCGCTGCTGCGCAATGCGATCAAAATCGTTCTGGTGGTGATTTGTGCCATTACCACCATGGCCAACCTGGGGATCAACGTCGCGCCGCTGCTGGCCGGTGCCGGGGTGGTCGGTCTGGCCATCGGTTTCGGCTCGCAACAACTGGTGCAGGACGTGATCACCGGGTTGTTCATCATCATTGAGGACACTTTCTCGGTGGGCGACTGGGTGGTGCTCAGTACCGGCCACTCCGGAACGGTGGAGAGCCTGACCATTCGCACCGTGCGTCTGCGTGACGGCAAGGGTTTCGTGCATTCGGTGCCTTTCGGCCAGATCAAGGCGGTGACCAATCAGTCCCGGCAGTTCGCCTATGCGTTCTTCTCGGTGCAGTTCACCTATGACTCGGATATCGACTCGGCCCTGTCGCTGATCCGCGAAACCGGCAACTCCATCACCGAGGACCTGCTGCTCAAGGGCAACTTGCAAGGGCCGCTTGAAGTGTTCGGGGTGGATCGCATGGATCTCAACGGCGTGGTCCTGACCGCGCAGTTCCGAACGTCCTCAGGTGGACAGTACAGTGTAGGAAGGGCCTTCAATGAACGTCTGAAGAAGCTGGTTGATAAGTCAGACGATGTACGGTTCGCCCAGACTTATCCACAGACCGTGCTCAGCCCCTACGGCGGGCCGGGCGCCCAGCCACTACCGGCCGTCGAAGGCCCGCCAGCACCGCCCGCGAACAGTGGGGCGGCAACGGTTGGGGGATAAGCCTTGACGTGTTATGTTTGCAGGCGTTTTTCACCCTGAATTCCGGACCGAGCCTGCTGACTCTATGCGAATGCGCCTTATGCTGTTGGGCGGCGGGAATGCCCTCGGGCAGGCGCTGATTCGCCTGGGTGCCGAGGAAGACATTGGCTTCCTCGCACCGCGTCCGCCGCAAGACGGCTGGGACGCTGCGAGTCTGACGCAACTGCTTGATGACACCCGCCCCGATGCACTGATCAACCTTGCCTACTATTTCGACTGGTTCCAGGCCGAAACAGTGAGCGAGACCCGTCTGGCCAGCCAGGAACGCTCGGTCGAGCGTCTGTCCGAGCTGTGCCAGCACCACAATATCGTCCTCGTGCAGCCCTCCAGCTACCGGGTGTTCGACGGTTCCCGCGCCACTGCCTACAGCGAAAAAGATGAGCCGGTGCCCCTGGGGCTGCGCGGCCAGGCTTTGTGGCGGATCGAGCAAAGCGTGCGTGCGGCCTGCCCGCAACATGTGCTGCTGCGTTTTGGCTGGCTGCTCGATGACAGCGCCGATGGCGTGCTGGGTCGTTTCCTGACCCGTGCCGAGTCTCCCAATGAGCTGCTGATGGCCGATGACCGTCGGGGCAACCCTACGCCCATCGACGACGCGGCCCGGGTGATCATTTCCGTGCTCAAGCAACTGGACTGCGCCGCGCCGCTGTGGGGCACTTACCACTATGCCGGGCACGAAGCGACTACGCCGTTGGCGTTGGGCCAGGCGATCCTGACCGAAGCCCGGGCCTTGCACCCGCTGGCTTTGGAAGCACCGACAGCCCAGGCCCACGCGGCCTTCGCCGACGCCGCTGAAGAGCCCCAGCACGCCGTACTGGCCTGCAAGAAAATTCTCCACACTTTCGGCATCAAGCCGCGCGCCTGGCGTGCGGGTTTGCCCAGCTTATTGGATCGTTACTACCGCCATGTCTAACGCACCTGTTCTGGTTACCGGCGGCGCCGGTTTCATTGGTTCTCATCTGGTCGATGCATTGCTTGCCAAGGGTTACGCCGTGCGCGTGCTCGACGACCTGTCCACCGGCAAGCGCAGCAATCTGCCGTTGGACAATCCCAAGGTCGAGCTGATTGTCGGCGATGTCGCCGATGCCGCCCTGGTCGCTCGTGCCGCTGAAGGCTGCCAGGCCGTGGCCCACCTGGCAGCGGTGGCATCGGTGCAGGCGTCTGTGGATGACCCGGTCAAGACTCACCAAAGCAACTTCATCGGCACCCTTAACGTCTGCGAAGCCATGCGTCAGGCTGGCGCCAAGCGCGTGATCTATGCCTCCAGCGCGGCGGTGTACGGCAACAACGGTGAAGGCCAGGCCATCAGCGAAGACACGCCCAAGGCGCCGTTGACGCCTTACGCTTCGGACAAACTGTCTGGCGAGCACTACCTGAACTTCTACCGTCGCCAGCACGCGCTGGAGCCGGTGATTTTCCGCTTCTTCAATATCTTCGGCCCACGCCAGGACCCGTCGTCGCCTTACTCCGGCGTGATCAGCATCTTCGCCGAGCGTGCCGAGAAGGGCGTGCCGATTGCTGTCTTCGGTGACGGCGAGCAGACCCGCGACTTCTTCTACGTCGGCGATCTGGTCAAGCTGCTGGTGCAGGCACTGGAATTGCCAGTGGCCCCGGAAGATGCGATCAACGTCGGCCTGAACAAGACCACTTCGCTCAATCAGTTGCTCAAGGCCCTGTCCGAGGTGATCGGCCAGTTGCCAGCGGTCAGCTACCAGGCGGCCCGCCCGGGCGATATCCGCCATTCACGAGCCAACAATGCGCGTCTGTGCCAATTGCTGGTGCTTGAAGAGCCGACGCCGCTTGTTGACGGTTTGGCGCGGTTGTTGGGGCGCTAGATCGACCTGTCCCGTTGGAGCGAGGCTTGCCCGCGAAGAGTGATTACGCGGTGCACCTGGCGCACCGCGCCATCCAATTCGCGGGCAAGCCCGGCTCCAACGCATCAGGTTTGACTGCTTACCCACTCCCGCACCCGTCCGTACGGATAATCTTCCAGCCCGGCAAAGCCGCTTATCCCCCGTGCCTTGAGCCTGGTAAACAACGGCACCGTGATGCCGCATAAGAAGCGTGTCAGGCATTCCGCGCTCGGCTGCTCGCCTTTGTAGTCCCAATACTTGGCGATGAACTCGCCGCACAGCGCCTGAAAATCCATTGTGTGCAGGTCGTCCAACGCAGGTGGTGCCGGCAGCCGGGCGACTTTCCCCGCACACACAGAACAATGCCCGCAGCGCTGCGGCGCCTGATGGTCGCCAAAGTAATCGGCCAGCCGCCGGCTCAGGCATTGTTCGCTGGCAAACAACTCAAGCATCGCGTGAATACGCTGTATCTCGCTGTTTTCGTGGCTGCTGAAGTAATCATGCAGTTCGACGCTGAGCGTCTGGGCGTTGAAACCCCCGGTCAGCACGCTGTAGACCTCGGTCATCTGCTTGCTTTCCAGCTCGATCCAGCCCTGCTCCTGAAAGTAATCCAGGGCCTTCACCACGCGCCCGCGTTCGGCCTGATAGCGCTGATACAGCGCGTCGAAGTCCACCGTGGCCCAGGTCCGTGCCCTTTTTGACGTCTCAATCAATGCCTGGACGAACTGCTGACGCTCACCGTCGAAGCGCTGGATCAGCGCATCGGGTTCAAGCAGGAACTTGAAGCGGTACTCGGCGTAATAGGCGTAACGCGGGGCGATCAGGCCGCGCAGTTCCAGTTGCACCAACAGGGTCTTGAGCGGCAACTGGCGCACATTGCTCTGCTCGGACAGCGGCCCGAGGAGGAACTCCCACTGGCCGTGGGGCGCTGCATCGCGCAGTTCATCCAGTACGTGACGGATCCCGGACAGCTCCGGTGTATCGCCGTAGACGAAGTTTTCCAGCACATTGAGGCTGTCGCGATTGGCCAGGACCAGACAGTCTGACGCAGCACCATCACGCCCCGCCCGGCCAATTTCCTGGCTGTAGTTCTCGATGGACTTGGGCAGGTCGAAATGCACGACGTTGCGGATATCGCTCTTGTCGATGCCCATGCCGAAGGCGATGGTGGCGACGATGCAGTTGAGTTGCCCGGCCATGAACTGGCGCTGGATGGCTTCGCGTTGCTCGTTGGGCAGCCCGGCGTGATAGGCACTGGCTTGCAGGCCGTTCTGCTGCAGATGCGCGGCGATAAACTCGGCGGTTTTCTGCAGGGTGACGTAGACGATGGTCGGCTGCCCGGCCTTGGGCGCGAGCCAGTCAACCAGGCGCTGGCGCTTGTCCCGTCCGGCCACGGGTTCCACCAGCAGGTTGAGGTTGGCGCGGTAGAAACCAGTCGTGACCACATCCTGCGGCGCAATGGCAAAGCGCGCCTGCATATCGGCAATCACCTGGGGCGTTGCGGTGGCGGTCAGCAGCAGCGCTTGGGGGATATTGAACTCGCGTTGGTAGTCCGGCAGTTTCAGATAGTCGGGGCGGAAGTTATGCCCCCATTCGGAGATGCAGTGGGCTTCGTCGATGACCAACAGGGAAATCGGCACCTGGGCGATAAAGTGGCGAAAACGCTCGTTCTTCAAGCGCTCCACCGACACCATCAGGATCTTCAATTCCCCCGCCCGGGCCTGGGCCATGACCCGAGCGACATCCTCGCGACTCTGCGCCGAATCGATACTGGCCGCAGCGATGCCGTGACGATGGAGGAACGCCAATTGATCCTGAATCAACGCCAAAAGGGGCGAAATAACCAGGGTCAGATGGGGCAGCATCAAGGCGGGCAACTGATAGCAGAGAGATTTGCCGGATCCCGTAGGGAAAATCGCCGCCGCCGAGCGTCCGGCCAACACGGCACTGATGGCCGCCTCCTGACCGGGGCGAAACTGTGAATAACCGAAGACCTGTTGAAGACGCTGGTACATGGGCTGCCACTCCATTGGCTGCTGTCAGAGCCCAGCACCATAGATCGGTACGCACCCCTGAGAAACCGCCAAAGCGTTACAAAAGAGCAGGCAGGATACAGCGTGATCATATGGCGAAGCCGATTTCGTTGGAGCGAGCCCGTACTTACAGAGCAATAAAAAGGCACCGCGAAGGTGCCTTTTTTGTTTGGACGGGCTGCTATCAGAACTTGTAGCCCACACCCACCATGTAGACCCATGGGTCGATATCCACGTCCACTTTGGTCTTGCCGACGCTCAGGGCCGATGGGCCGTCGACGCTGGCCTTGGTGTCGATATCGACGTACCAGACCGAGGCGTTGAGCATGATGCGATCAGTGAGCATGTAGTCCATGCCGACCTGTCCAGCAAAGCCAACCGAGTCCTTGAGCTTCAGGTTGCTGAAGCCTTCCTGTTTGCGGGTGCCGCTCAGGTCGGTGTCGAAGAACTTGGTGTAGTTCAGGCCGACGCCCACATAAGGCTGGAACTTGGAGGCCGAATCCATTGGGTAGTATTGCAGCGACAGCGTCGGTGGCAGTTGTTTCACGTCTGCCAGCTTGCCATCCAGGCCAGCGCCCAGGCCCTTGACCGAAACGGTGTGGCTGAACGGAGTGGCCGCCAGCAGTTCAACACCAATGTGGTTGGTGATCATGTAGGCGAAAGTCAGGCCCAGTTGAGTGGAGTTATCAACCGTTGCCTTGGTGCCGGAAACCTTGGCCCCGTCCAGCTTCACGTTGCCGCTGTCCTCGTTTGGAACGACCCGTGCAGCGCCTGCGCGGACGATGAAATCACCCGGCTCGTGGGCTTGTGCAACGAGCGGAGTACTGAGGGCAAGCGCGACAAGGGAAGCGCTGAGCAGGGACTTGTTCATGGTGGCTCCAGAGAACGTTTCAAATTGATACGTTCATGTTACGGAGCGGCACAAAGCGGATTTTGACTCAGCTCAATGAAAGGTGTGGCGGCTCAGGAATCCGGCAACTCATAGACCAGAATCTTGTCTGCTTCCATTTCGTACCCGGCAGTCGCCAGCTCACTGCTGGAGGTTTTGACCTTCATCGGCCCCTCGATCCAGTACGGCTGGTACAACTCATCGACCTTCACGCCCAGTTCACTGGTGACATGGACAATCTGGTTCGGCGGCGGTGGCGGCACATGGATGCAGGCACCGAAATATGGCACCAGCAGAAACTCGGTGACGCGACCTTCCTCGCTGACTTCCAGCGGCACGATATAGCCCGGCAGGCGCACCTGCTGGCCGTCCAGCGCCTTGACCATCGGTGCGTCGGGGGCCAACTGGTGGGCGGCCGGTGACGACTCCACCGACAGCGCGTCGGACATCTTCGACAGATCGTGGAGCGGCGTCATCACCGGCGCCACCTTGGGTGCGTCCGGCGGGACCATCTCTTCCCAGGTCAGCAACCGCGTCTGTGCGGCCCATAACGAGGGGCTGGCGATCAGGGCAAGGACGAGCAACAAACGATGTATTCGCTTGCTCTTCATAAGCTATCTCTCGTTATTGGTGTCTGTGGGAGCGAGTTTTGTGGGAGGCATTTATGTGGGAGCGAATTCATTCGCGAAGAGGTCGGTACATTCGACGCATCTTCATCGCCTGGAACACCGCTTTCGCGAATGAATTCGCTCCCACAAATTCGCTTCCATAAATTCCCACAAGTTGGCTCCCACAAAGCCATCAGTTACTTCAGTTGGTTATGTTTTTACAAACGAATCGACAAGCCATCGGCCAGTGACTGGCGATAGGCGCGCCATGCGGGCACCACGCCCATCAGCAAGGCAGCAAGCAGAATGCCGCCAAGCAGCTGCCATTCATAGGCGCTCGGCAGCGATAGCGGCAAATACAGGCCGTAATTGGACTGCACATAACCCTGGGCCACGGCTATCCCGGCATACAGCAAGGCCAGGCCGCTCACCGCGCCTGCCAGGGCCAGGGCAAAGGCTTCAAGGATCAACAGACTGGCGACATGCCAGGGCCGCGCGCCCACCGAACGCAGGATCGCCATCTCGCGGCGACGCTCGTTGAGGCTGGTGAGGATCGCCGTGAGCATGCCGATCAGGCCGGTCAGCACCACGAACAGCGAGATCACGAACAACGCCTGCTCCGCAGTGCCCATCAGGCTCCACAACTCCTGCAAGGCCACGCCCGGCAGAATCGCCAGCATCGGCTCGCCGCGGAATTCATTGATTTCCCGCTGCACTGAGAAGGTCGCGATCTTGCTGTTCAGGCCGAGCATAAAAGCAGTGATGGCGGTGGGCGTCAGGTCCATGTTGCGCGCTTGATCAGCCGATATCCGCTCGTTGCCACGGGCCGGCACACCGTTATGCCAGTCGATATGAATCGCCTCCATGCCGCCGAGGCTGATATGCAGCGTGCGATCCACCGGCGTGCCGGTGCGCTTGAGGATGCCGACCACGGTGAACGGCTTGTCATCGTGCTTGACCAGGCTGATCACCGCCACGCCATGGGACAGCACCAGTTTGTCGCCGAGCTTGTATTTCAAGGCATCGGCCACTTCAGCGCCGAGCACTACTTCGAATGGATCGGTGGCAAACGGCCGACCCTCTGCCAGTTCCAGATGTTGCTGGCGTCCGAACTGGTAGTGCTCGAAGTAGGACTCGTTGGTGCCCATGACCCGATAACCGCGATGGGAGTCGCCCAGGGAAATCGGGATCGCCCATTTCACCTGCTTGTCGTTGGCGAAGTGCTCGAAGCTGTCCCAGCGAATATTGTTGGTGGCATTGCCGATGCGAAACACTGAATACAGCAAAAGGTTGATCGAGCCCGAACGCGCGCCGACGATCAGGTCGGTGCCGCTGATGGTGCTGGCAAAACTGGCGCGGGCTTCTGTCCGTACCCGCTCCACGGCGAGCAACAGGCACACCGACAGGGCAATGGCGAAGGCGGTGAGGAAGGCCGTGAAGCGGCGGTTGGCCAGACTGGCCATGGCCAGGCGCAATAAATACATGTCAAACCTCTGAAGCGACGGCGGCGCGGTTTAGCTCGGCCAGGGACAGATTACGGTCGAACAGCGGTGCCAGGCTCTGGTCATGGCTGACAAACAGCAGGCTGGCTCCGGCTTCGCGGCACTCGGCAAACAACAGGCGGATAAAGGCTTCCCGGGCGTCGGCATCCAACGCAGAGGTAGGCTCATCGGCAATCACCAGCTCCGGTTGGCCGATTAGCGCACGAGCAGCCGCGACCCGCTGCTGCTGGCCGATGGACAGCGAGTCGGCACGGCGCGCCAGCATGGCCGGGTCTGTCAGGCCCAAGTGAGCGAGCAGGGTGGCCGCTGCCTGATCGACGCTGCCATGGCGCGTTACGGCCCGGGCGGCGCGGCTCTTGGAGAAGTGGCAGGGCAGCTCGACGTTTTCCCGTACCGAGAGAAACGGCAGCAGGTTGAACTGCTGGAAAATATAGCCGGTGTGATCGACGCGAAAACGGTCGCGGGCGCCGGCGGCCAGTTGCGTCAGCTCCTGACCGAGCAGGCGGATGCTGCCACGGTCAGGCCGCTGCACGCCGCCCAGCAGGCCGAGCAACGTGGTCTTGCCGCTGCCGCTGGGGCCCTTGAGAAACAGGGTTTCCCCCGGCTCCAGGCGGAATGCCGGAATATCCAGCAACGGCGCCTGACCCGGCCAGGCGAAGCTCAGTTCGGACAGCTCGATAAGGGCCTGATTGCTCATCAGAATTTGAACGAGGCTTTAGCCGGGGTCGCTTCGGCACCGAACTGACCGCGTGGGGAAACCGCCTGCACGAGGATTTTCTGTGTGGCCGGGAAGTCCTTGAAGATCTGGGTCAGGTCCAGCTTGGTGATCACACCGGGCGCATCGCAGACGAAAACATAGTGGCCATGAATTTCGCTGTGCTCGTGATGCTCGCCGGCTTTGGCATCGTCGTCATGGTCGTGATCCTCGACCTTGTCACCGAACAACGGGCTTTCCAGCTTCTGCGACTGCACCGAGCAATGCGCCGCTTCCGGCACGCTGAACAGGGCGTGGGATTTTTGCAGGAACTCACGGGCGGCGACGATCTTGGCCTTGTCTTCCGGCGTACTGGCTTCGTGCTCGAAACCGACGATATTCATCGACGGGCTGTCGAACTCGAATTCCAGGGTCCGGCCGTCCAGCGCCACGTCCAGCCGCCCGACACCGTGCTCATGGGCGCCGAGGCTGCCGTGCTCGTGGGCATCGGCGGCCATCGCGGCGGTCAGGGGCAGAAGGGTCAAGGGCAGGGCGAGCAGCAGACGGCGCATAAAACAGACTCCGGACATAACTGAATGAAAATCGTTATGTGATCTTATAACAATTATCCCGGCCGGTGACTGTGAAATTTAACCCTGCACGTCCCACGGGCACACTCGGCGCATTTGGCTGGCCAAGGTATACACCGGTTGACGTCCGGCGTGAGATGTCCAGCGTAGATGCTCTATCAAGCGATGTTCATCGGGTGTCAGGAAGGCAAAGCCCAGGCGCTTGGCCTCAAGCAGGGTTTCAAGGTGGCGGGTGGATTTGCAGGGTTTCATGTTGAGGCTCCTTGGCATTCTTGTTCAGGAGCTGCCGGGGAGAGGGTGGCAGCTGTACGCGGGTTCGCAGACCGATCATCTAGCAACTCGGCACATCCGAAGATGTCCCACGTACAGCCGCCATAAGGCATTACGTTAATGCTAGATCGTTCAGGCTGCGAAACCCGATCGTTGCTGTGGCAACGACCGGCGCACATTACGCATCCGGGATTGGCGTGGGGAGGTAACAACGGCGATTCAAAACGTAGGAAAGATCTGCGTTGACTGCTTCGCGGACAAGCCTCGCTCCAACAGATCGCCGCTTGCTCGTTGGAGCGAGGCTTGCCCGCGAAAAGAACGACTCGGTATCCCAGGCCAGACACATTCCGCCACGCAAAGCTCCCGCAGCCGCTCAAGGCTCAGACTAGATTTCCAATCTCCAAAAGCCCCTGGAGCAAAGGAATGCCTCCTCTTTACCAAACCCATAAAACCCGCATCGGTCGCTACAGCGAAGAGGGCCGGATTTATCTGCTGACCTCCATAACAAAAAACCGCGAGAGATTTTTCTCTGACTGGCGAGTGGGCAGTCTTCTTGGAAAACAATTCGAACAGGCCACCTACGATAACCTCGCAGGCTCATTGGCCTGGGTCGTGATGCCGGATCATTTTCATTGGCTGGTCGAGCTTAAGACGATGCCCCTGAATGATCTTGTCGCCAGAGTTAAATCCAAAGGGAATCATCTGGTGAATAAAACGTTGGGCCGAAGCGGCAGTATCTGGCAACGCGGCTTTCATGATCGAGCGTTACGTCAGGAAGAGGATTTGAAGGCTGTGGCGCGCTATATCGTACTTAATCCCGTGCGTGCCGGACTGGTTCGGCGGGTAAGCGACTATCCGCTGTGGAACGCGATCTGGGTCTAAACCGAGTCGTTTTCTTCGCGGGCAAGCCGCGCTCCAACGGGTTACCGAGCTTGTTCGCGAAGGCTATTGATCAGGCGTGCAAAAACCATTTCTCCCATGCCATATATATGCCCAAAGCCAAGCACAGAAAATATGAAAAGTAATGTGGAATAAGAAGCCATCTCTTGAGGTTTTTAGGGAGGCTTTTTACTTCGTTCATATCCAGGCAGTCAGTGTTGTGTCGGAATTTGGTAAAGCCAAATATCAAGGTGATGTAAATCAGGCGCTGAGTCCTTGCTGTGACGCCAAAGCCACTCCAGTGTTGTTTGTTTGAGTTAACCATAGGGCAGTTTTTCAGATGATTTTCTATTTCTGGAAGTTTGAAGTAGATCACAAATAGCGTGGTACCTATTTGAATAAAAAACAGAATGAAAATTATTGCGCCAATCCATCGGTAATCAAGCTCGTTCAATTCTGCATTTCCTTGTAAAGGATTTCACCCATTCCGCTTCCGCCCTCAGCTAAACCCATGCCAACTCCCCATCCCCCTGCAGCTCCGCCTACGATTGCGCATCCCAATAGTGCCGCCCCGTGGCGTACTCGTGCTTTCTCGCATATTGCGATTAATATCCTTTGCCCAATTATTCCTCCCGCATAACTTCCTGCCACCCCTCCGACAAACTTCCCCGCCTCCACATACTGCGCCCGCTCACACTGCTCCAGCGACCCCGCCCGGCAAGCCTCCTTGATCTCCAGCGAGGTATTGGCAAAGTCCAGCGCAATCCCTACAAAAGTCCCGTTCTTCAGCGCGTTGGATAAGCGGCTAATCCCTGTTATCCGCTCGGCATACCCGGCAATCTCGCCGTGGTGCATGTAGCTCTTGGTGCTGATGCCGAGTGTGTGCTTGATAGAGTCGCTTTTCCGCAGGCTGGTGCCATATTGCGCTACACCTTGCAGTTGCTGATCCAGCTGCCGGTAGAGATGCTGGCGTTTGGCAATAAAGTCATTGGCGTTCGATACGGCACCTTTGCTTCGATGCTGTTGATACAGACCTTCGATACGCTCAAGGGTCTGTTTGACCTGGCTCAGGTGATGGCTCCAGCCACTGGTGCTGCTGCCTATGCCGATGGATCCATAGGTCAGCAGGCTTTGCAGCAAGTCATAATTTTCGACCAGATGTGTATCTGCCGCTGCGGGGTTGTTTTTCAGGGCCAATTGCACGGTCCTCGCATGTAGCATCAGTCGAGCTTCGTCGAGGGTGCAGGAGTCGGTGATATCAAACTTGCTATCGCTGCCGACAATAACGATCTGCCCGGGTGTGACGAACTCGTCAATTGATAAATGTTGATTCAATCTGTCGAATCGCTTGCGCCCCTCGTTGGATAGATTGATTCGGTTTTTTATACTGTTGTAAGAGGCTGTCTGGTTATTGATGAAAGCATAGGTGCTGGACATATCTGGTCATATTCGTGCGCATGAGGCTTGAGAGCGAAATATAAGCAGCACTGTTAACCCTGTCTTGGTAAGCGTCGTCGTTTTAATGAATTTCGGAAGTTGCCTACAAGTAGCGGTTAATCATTCCTGCAAAAACCTGCCGGTCATGGCAGCATATCCTCCTGTAAAACGGAGAACCCCAGACATGCTACGAATTCGCGGAACCATCGGCGATTTGCCGGTGGATTTGACCCTGGAGCTGGACGACGGTGATTGGGCTCAGTTGGGCGCGCAGTTGCAGGCGGCCAAGCCTGAAGTGGCTGCTGCGACGGCGACGCCGGGCAGGCCTTTGAGTCAGGACGATGTGATCTGGCAGACGGCCAGGGAGCTGCTGCGCCAGGCCGGGCAGATGAGTGGGCCGGATTTGCTCGCGCAACTGGAAGGGCTGACGGGCAATACCGCAGCAGGCAAGCGCCTGTTAGTGAGGTTGCGGCATAGCCCGCAAGTGAAGGTGGAAAGCAGCGCGGATACGCCGGTGTATAGCTGGGTGTAACCTGAAACAGCTCTTGTGGGAGCGAATTCATTCGAGAAGAGACCAATACATTCCCTGGATTTCTATCGTCTGAAATGCCGTCTTCGCGGATGAATCCGCTCCCACAGGTTCGCCGCCTTTTTGGGCGTTTGTTCGGCGATTAATACAACGCCGCAAACAACTTGCGTCGATACGCCGTCACCAACGGATGGTCATTGCCCAGCAGGTCGAACACTTGCAGCAGGGTCTTGTGCGGCAGGCCGTCGGCGTAGCTGCGATTGCGGATAAACAGTTTCAGCAGGCCGTCCAGTGCCGCTTCGTATTGCTGGCGGGACAGGTGCTGAATGGCCAGTTGATGCGCGGCTTCGTCATCCAGCGGGTTCTGCGCCAGGCGCGCCTTGAGGTCGGCGGCATCGGGCAGGCTGGCGGCTTCGGCGAGGAAGGTCAGTTGTGCGCGGGCGCCGGCCAGGTCGGCCTTGTGCTCGTCGCTCTTGACTGCATCGAGCACGGTGCGGGCTTCGCCCAGTTCGCCGCGTTCGGCCAGGCAGCGCGCGTAGAGGATCAGCGCGGCAGCATTGGTGTTGTCTTCGCTGAGGATCTGCTTGAGCAAGGCTTCGGCTTCGGCGAAATGGCTTTCGCTAAAGGCACTCTGGGCCAGTTGCAGCGGATCAACCTCGGCCGGTGGCGGCATAACGACGTGCTGTTCGAGGATCTTGCGGATCTCCGACTCCGGTTGCGCACCGGCAAAGCCATCTATCGGCTGGCCGTCCTTGAACAGCACTACGGTAGGCAGGCTGCGGATGCCGAAGCGGGCGACGATGTCCTGCTCGATATCGCAGTTGACCTTGGCCAGCAGCAATTCGCCCTGATAACTCTCGGTGATTTGCGCCAGCAGCGGCATCAGCACCTTGCAGGGCGCACACCACTCGGCCCAGAAATCCACCAGCACCGGTTGATCGAAGGATTTGTCCAGCACCAGTTGGTCGAAGGTCGCAGTGGTGACGTCGAAGATGTACGGGGTGTCCTGGCTCATCACAAGTCTCGGGAATCTGAATGCCGTCAACTATAAAGGCCGCGAGGCTTTGCTGAAAGCGGCGAATCAGTCAGCGGTCCGTTGCGTGTGATAGAGGCTGACGTCGCGGAACTCATGGGGCTCGGCCAGATCGGGCAGGGTGTGGGCGTGGAGCATGCCCAGGCGCCGGTAGGCCGGGTGGGCAAAGTCGCGGACCCGCGAGTCTGCCACCAGGGCTTCACGGCCACGGCCGAGGAAGGCATCAAGCAGCGGCAGGTTGGCGCGGTCGTAGAGCACGTCGGCGACCAGGATCAGGTCGAAACGGTCGGCTTCGGCGAAGAAGTCTGTCGAATAACCCAGCTCCACCTGATTGAGCGCGGCATTGGCCCGGCACGCAGCAATGGCCAGCGGGTCGAGGTCACAGGCCACCACTTCCAGGGCGCCGGCCTGTTTCGCGGCAATCCCGGCCACGCCCGAACCGGCACCGAAATCCAGCACGCGCTTGCCGGCGACCCACTCGGGCTGCTCGGCGAGAAAGCGCGCCAGGGCCAGGCCACTGGCCCAGCAGAAGCTCCAGTAAGGCGGCTCGTCGAGGATGCGGCGGGTTTCTTCGGGGCTGAAGGCGCGGTCCATGTTGTCGGCGTCGATCAGCCACAGGCGCAGATCAGTACCCGGCAGTGGCGTGTCCACCAGCCGGGCGTCACCGAGCAGTTCGCTCAATGCATGTTGCAGCTCGATCACGGCGCCGTAACGAACTGCAGAGCGCCGAGGGCCTGGGTGTTGGCTTCCTGAATGCGTACCGACGGCAGATGCAGGATCAACTGGCCGGACTGGCTGGCACGACCGCGCAATTCAACGCGAGCGCCAGCCGGGAAGGCTTCGGGGTTGAAGCGCAACTGGAAGGGCAGGGACTGGTTATTGCCGAGCAGTTTGGTGCTCGACAGCAGTTTTTGCGGACGATTGCGCTCATCGATCACCATCAGCGCCAGCTCGACTTCGGCACCCTTTGGCACGCCGAGCAACTGGCCGCTCAACTCGCGCTGATAGGGCAGCAGTGGGCCGGGACCCTCCGGCAACTTGATGGCCTGGGTCGCGGAAGCGGGCTTGGTGGCGGGCTTGGGCGGCTCGGTGCTGCTACAGGCGGCCAGCAGGCCTGCCAGACAGAGCAAAACAAGCGGTCTGAGGGTCATGAACAGCTCCAGCAAAAACAAAATACGAAGGACAGCAGCAACCGCTCGAATGACAGGTATAGGCGATACGCTGATGTATCGCTGTGCTGGGCGTCTATATACCGCAAAGCCGCAGCGTTGTCTCGCCAGCGGGATAGACAGCATCGCGGCTTGTGCTCAAACGGCAACAGCCCCTACCATGACCCACCTTTTTTTTATTGTTGCCTGCCACCATGCACTGTCCCTTCTGCGGTGCCAACGACACCAAAGTCATCGACTCACGCCTCGTCGCCGAGGGTGAGCAAGTCCGTCGCCGTCGCGAATGCCTGGCCTGTGGCGAGCGTTTCACGACCTTCGAAACCGCCGAACTGGTGTTGCCGCGCCTGATCAAGCAGGACGGCAGCCGTCAGCCGTTCGACGAAGAAAAGCTGCGCGCCGGCATGCAGCGGGCGCTGGAGAAGCGTCCGGTCAGTGTCGAGCGCCTGGAAGCGGCGTTGGCTCATATCAAGCACAAGCTGCGCGCTACCGGCGAGCGCGAAGTCAAATCCCTGGTCGTGGGCGAGTTGGTCATGGCCGAGCTGCAAAAGCTCGACGAAGTCGCCTATATCCGTTTCGCCTCGGTTTACCGGCGCTTCCAGGACCTCAACGAATTCCGCGAAGAAATCGACCGTCTGGCCCGCGAGCCGAATAAAGAGTGAGTGCCCGCTTGACTGAACAAAGCGCTTTGGATGTCCACTACATGGCTCGTGCGCTTGAGTTGGCGCGCAAGGGTATTTATTCCACGCATCCCAATCCGCGGGTCGGCTGCGTCATCGTGCGTGAGGGCAAGATCGTCGGCGAAGGCTGGCATGCCCGCGCCGGCGAGCCCCATGCCGAAGTCCACGCCCTGCGTCAGGCCGGCGACAAGGCCCGTGGCGCTACCGCCTACGTGACCCTTGAACCCTGCAGCCATTTTGGCCGCACGCCGCCGTGTGCCGATGCGCTGATAAGCGCTGGCGTGAGCCGGGTGGTCGCGGCCATGCAAGACCCCAATCCCGATGTCGGCGGTCATGGCCTGTTGCGCCTGATGAACGCGGGCATCGCTGTGCAGAGCGGTGTGCTGGAAGCCGAGGCGCGGGCGCTGAACAAAGGCTTTCTCAAACGCATGGAAAAGGGCCTGCCCTACGTGCGAGTCAAACTGGCCATGAGCCTGGACGGGCGCACCGCCATGGCCAGCGGCGAAAGCCAGTGGATCACCGGCCCCGAAGCCCGTGCTGCGGTGCAGCGTTTGCGCGCTCAATCGAGTGTGGTGCTCACCGGTGCCGATACCGTGCTGGCCGACCGAGCCCGCCTGACCGTACGCCCCGATGAGCTGGGCCTGAATGCCGAGCTGACCGCCTTATGCGTCACCCGTCCGCCGCTGCGCGTATTGATCGACGGGCGCCTGCGTGTGCCGTTGACCGCGCCCTTCTTTCAGGAAGGCCGTGCCCTGGTCGTGACCTGCGCCGCGGCATCGGCCCGCGTGCGCTATCACGAGGAAGGCCACGAGATGCTGGCCATGGCCAGTACGGCCGGGCATGTCGACCTGCGCAAACTGTTGGTTGAGCTGGCTTCCCGGGGCGTCAACGACGTGCTGGTCGAGGCCGGGCCGCGACTGGCCGGGGCTTTTACCCGCCTGGGTCTGGTCGATGAGTATCAGATTTTTATTGCGGGCAAGTTCATGGGCTCCTCGGCCCGGCCGCTGCTGGATCTGCCGCTGTCGCATATGAGCGAGGCGAAGGAACTGCAAATCGTTGAAATGCGCGCAGTCGGTAATGACTGGCGAGTCATTGCGGTACCTCGGCCCGCACCCGGCGTATAATTTTCGGCTTTCGCTTATAGCGCTGGCTTTGTTCTCCTGGAGGACCTCATGTTTACCGGCATCATTGAATCCATCGGCAGCATTCGCGCCCTGACCCCCAAAGGCGGCGATGTCCGCGTTTACGTGGAAACCGGCAAGCTCGACCTGGGCGACGTCAAACTGGGCGACAGCATCGCGGTCAACGGCGTCTGCCTGACGGCGGTGGAGCTGCCAGGCGACGGTTTCTGGGCTGATGTCAGCCGCGAAACCCTGGACGTGACCGCGTTCAACGAATTGAAAGCGGGCAGCCGGGTCAACCTGGAAAAAGCCCTGACCCCGACCACGCGCCTGGGCGGCCATTTGGTCAGCGGCCATGTCGACGGCATTGGTGAAGTGATTTCCCGCGAGGAAAACGCCCGCGCCATCCAGTTCCGCATCCGCGCGCCGCGCGAGCTGGCCAAATACATTTCGCACAAGGGCTCGATCACCGTCGACGGCACCAGCCTGACCGTCAACGCGGTCAACGGCGCCGAGTTCGAACTGACCATCGTGCCCCACACCCTGGCCGAGACCATCATGGCCGACTACCGCCCAGGTCGTCAGGTCAACCTTGAAGTGGACCTGTTGGCCCGTTACCTGGAGCGCCTGCTGCTCGGTGACAAGGCTGCCGAACCGACTTCGGGCGGCATTACCGAAAGCTTTCTGGCCGCCAACGGCTACCTCAAATCCTGAATTGAAGGGGGTGCCTTGTGGCGCTCAACAGCATTGAAGAACTGGTAGAAGACATTCGCCAGGGCAAAATGGTCATCCTCATGGATGACGAAGACCGCGAGAACGAAGGCGACCTGATCATGGCCGCCGAATGCGTGCAGGCCGAGCACATCAATTTCATGGCCAAGTACGCCCGTGGCCTGATCTGCATGCCTATGACCCGTGAGCGCTGCGAAAACCTCAAGCTGCCGCTGATGGCTGCGCGCAACGGTTCCGGTTTCGGCACCAAGTTCACCGTGTCCATCGAAGCCGCCGAAGGCGTGACCACCGGTATCTCCGCCGCTGACCGTGCCCGCACTGTGCAAGCCGCTGCTGCCAAGGACGCCAAGGCTGAAGATATCGTCAGCCCCGGGCATATCTTCCCGCTGATGGCTCAGGCCGGCGGCACCCTGTCCCGCGCCGGTCACACTGAAGCCGCGTGCGATCTTGCGCGCATGGCCGGTTTCGAGCCAAGTGGCGTGATCTGCGAAGTGATGAACGATGACGGCACCATGTCCCGTCGCGCCGAGCTGGAAGTCTTTGCCGCCGAACACAACATCAAGATCGGCACCATTGCTGACCTGATTCACTACCGCATGATCCACGAACGTACCGTTCAGCGGATTGCCGAGCAGCCGCTGGACAGCGAACTGGGTCAGTTCAACCTTGTGACCTACCGCGATTCGGTGGAGGGCGACGTCCATCTGGCCCTGACTTTGGGCAAGATCTGCGCTGAAGAGCCGACCCTGGTTCGCGTGCACAACATGGACCCGCTGCGCGACCTGCTGATGGTCAATCAGCCCGGCCGCTGGAGCCTGCGCGCCGCCATGAGTACGGTGGCCGAGGCCGGCAGCGGTGTTGTGCTGCTGCTTGGTCACCCGCTGGATGGCGACGTGCTGCTGGCGCATATTCGCGAAACAGCCGGGCAGACTGTGGTCAAGACGCCGACCACTTACAGCACGGTCGGTGCCGGTTCACAGATCCTGCGTGACCTCGGGGTGCGCAAAATGCGCCTGATGAGTTCACCCATGAAGTTCAATGCGATATCCGGTTTCGATCTGGAAGTTGTAGAATACGTGCCCTCCGAATAAATCCGGCGGGCGCCGGGCTGTGAAAACCTTCGCGTTTTCACAGCAAATGCTGCCTGCTGTTACGATTCGTGGCCTAAAATCCATAAAAACACGCCGAACTGGCGTGTTTGCTCTTTATAAAGACGAGACTCTCGCGAATGACTCTGAAGACCATCGAAGGTAACTTCATCGCTCCCCAAGGTCGCTATGCCCTGGTGGTTGGCCGTTTCAATAGCTTCGTCGTGGAAAGTCTGGTGAGTGGCGCCGTTGACGCCCTCGTCCGCCACGGCGTCAAGGAAAGCGACATCACCATCGTTCGCGCACCGGGTGCCTTCGAGCTGCCGCTGGTCGTGCAGAAAGTCGCCCAGCGCAGCGAATTCGCTGCCATTGTCGCCCTCGGCGCAGTCATTCGTGGCGGTACTCCGCACTTCGAATATGTTGCAGGCGAGTGCGTCAAGGGTATCGCCCAGGTCTCCATGGAGTTCGGCGTACCGGTTGCCTTCGGCGTGCTGACCGTTGATTCCATCGAGCAAGCCATCGAACGTTCCGGCACCAAGGCCGGTAACAAAGGTGCCGAAGCTGCCCTGTCCGCCCTGGAAATGGTCAGCCTGCTGGCGCAGTTGGAGGCCAAGTGATTTCCGACGAAAGCGATCAATTCAACCCGCGTGACCCCAAGTCTCCTGACGCTGCCAAGGGCAAGAGCGCCAAACGTCGCGAAGCGCGGCAGCTGGCAACCCAGGCGCTGTACCAGTGGCACATGGCGAATCACTCCCTGACTGAAATCGAAGCGCAGTTCCGCGTCGACAATGATTTCAAGGATGTCGATGGCGTTTACTTCCGCGAGCTGCTGCACGGTGTGGGCACCAACAAGACCGAGATCGACACCGCTCTCAAGCCTTGCCTGGACCTGACCATCGAAGAGTTGGACCCGGTCGAACTGGCCATCCTGCGCCTGTCCACCTACGAGCTGCTCAAGCGCGTTGATGTGCCGTACCGCGTGGTGATCAACGAAGGCATCGAGCTGGCGAAAGTCTACGGCTCCACTGACGGCCACAAGTTCGTCAACGGCGTGCTGGACAAACTGGCCCCGCGCCTGCGTGAAGCCGAGGTCAAAGCCTACAAGCGCTGAGGTTGGCGCAAGGCTGGAGGCGCGCCGCGAACACGACTTGTGGGAGCGAATTCATTCGCGAAGGCGGTATTTCAGGCGATAGATAAGGTCGTCTGTACGAGCCTTTTCGCGAATGAATTCGCTCCCACATGTTTTGTCGAGCTCATGCGCTGTTTAACGAGATTGAAATGGGCGAGTTCGAACTGATCCGCAACTACTTCGCCGCTGCGCCCTGTGCTCAGACGGGCGAAGGTGTTGCTCTGGGCATTGGCGACGATTGTGCGCTGTTGACCCTGCCGCCCGGCGAGCAACTGGCGGTGTCCACCGATACCCTGGTTGCCGGGGTGCATTTTCCTGAGGTCTGCGATCCTTTCCTGCTGGGCCAACGTGCCCTGGCGGTATCGGCGAGCGATCTGGCGGCCATGGGCGCCGCACCTTCTGCCTTTACCCTGGCCCTGACCTTGCCGTCAGTCGATGCCGGCTGGCTGCAGGAATTTGCCCGTGGCTTGAATGTCATGGCTCAGACCTGTTCGTTGCGCCTGGTCGGCGGCGACACCACGCGCGGCCCCCTCAGCCTGACCCTGACTGTCTTCGGTCACGTTCCTGCCGGTCAGGCCCTGACCCGCAGCGCTGCTCAGGTGGGCGACCTGCTGTGTGTCGGTGGCGATCTCGGCGAGGGTGCGGGTGCCCTGGCACTGGTGTTGAACCAGCGCACGGCCCCGGCAGCCATCAGCGAAACCCTGCTGGCCCGTTACTGGTCGCCACAGCCGCAATTGGCTCTGGGCCAGGCGCTGCGGGGCAAGGCTACGGCGGCGCTGGATATTTCCGACGGGCTGTTGGCCGATTGTGGGCATATCGCGTTGGCCTCCGGCGTGCGCCTGCGCATTGAGCGCGAGCGTCTGCCGCTGTCAGCAGCATTGCTTGGTTTGTTGGAAAAAGACGCCGCACAACGGGCTGCCCTGAGCGGCGGCGATGACTATGTACTAGCGTTCACCTTGCCGCCGGAGTTTTTGTCCGGGTTACTCGATGCCGGTTGGCCGATCCGGGTCATCGGCGCTGTCGAAGCGGGGCAGGGTGTGGTGCTGACCGATGCCGATGGGCAGGACATCACTCCGTTGACGCGGGGTTATCAACATTTTCGGGAGACGCGGTGACAGATCAGCCAAATCAGGTTACGGCCCAGGCCGTGACGCCGTCGGTATGGAGCAATCCCTGGCACTTTCTGGCCTTCGGCTTGGGCTCCGGCACCCTGCCCAAGGCCCCTGGCACCTGGGGCTCGCTGGTCGCGGTGCCGTTCATGCCGCTGTGGCAGATGCTGCCGGGCTGGGGTTACGGCTTGATGCTGGTGCTGACCACGCTGTTCGGCTTCTGGCTGTGCGGCAAGGTGGCAGACGATCTGGGCGTGCATGACCACGAAGGCATCGTCTGGGATGAAATGGTCGGCATGTGGATCACCCTGTGGGACGTGCCTCAGGGCTGGTACTGGCTGTTGGCGGGCTTCTTGATGTTCCGTTTCTTCGACATCCTCAAGCCGTGGCCGATCAGCTGGATCGACCGCCATGTGCACAGTGGGACGGGCATCATGCTCGATGATGTGCTGGCCGGTGTTTTCGCCTGGCTGGGTGTGCAAGCTTTGATCTGGGGAACGCATTTGCTCTAGGAGAGCATCATGAGCAGTCGCAGATGGTGGATGTTGTGCTGGTCGATGTTGTCGACGCTTTTACCCATCTTCCCGGCGACGGCTCAGGAGCATTCGTCTGCGCCCGTGATCAGCGAGATCTTCCTGGTCGGTGAGCCGCGCAGTGACTACACCGACATTGATGGTCGCGGCCTGGGCTGGGACATCCTGCGTCT
This sequence comes from Pseudomonas sp. JUb42, assembly GCF_024807945.1. GTDB lineage: Bacteria > Pseudomonadota > Gammaproteobacteria > Pseudomonadales > Pseudomonadaceae > Aquipseudomonas. Next base: position 97,832 of record NZ_JANUFD010000008.1, read on the forward strand.
GGTGTTCGAGCCGCGCGGGATCACGGTAAAAACCAACTCCGCCTCTTATGTGCGAGCCGTCGGGCTGGTCAAGCAGGGCGCGGTGGATGCCTGGGTCGGCTCCTACGCGGCCGAAACCAACGGCGTGCTGTACCCGCGATGGCATTTCGACGCTGATCGCATCTACGCCCTGGGGTTGGCCAACAACCCGGCGCCGAGCCTGATCAACCTGCGTCACTACCGCCTGGCCTGGATACACGGTTATCAGTATCAGCGTTACTTGCCCGGTGTCAGCCGATTCGAAGAAGTGTTGCGGCGCGACAATGTGCTGTCGATGTTGCAGCACTCGCGGGTGGATTTTTATATCGACGCGCAGCCGGAAGTTGATTTTCTGCTCAGCCAGACCCCGAGACCAGACCTTTATCTGGCGACTTATCTGACAGATCTGCCGCTGTTTTTGGTGTTTTCTGACACTGATAAAGGCCGGATCCTACGTACGATCTATGACGAGCGTATGGAGCAATTGATCGTCAGTGGCCAGTTGCGGCCGGTCTTCGAGCGCTGGAAACGCCCTTATCCCTTCGAGGAAGCGGGCATGCAAACCAGAGGTTCGAGCAAATGACCAATCGATCTTATTGATCTGAATGCTCAATAATTCGGCATAAGCGTCTGTAGGAACCTACTGTTACAATGCCGCCCTGTTAATCCACACCCTCATACAGATCAGGAGCACAAGGTGCCCGTCGTATTTGTTGCTGCTTCCAAGCTGCCTACCCCTTTTGCGCAATTCACCATGCATGGCTTTCTTGAGCAGGCAACCGGGCGTGAACATGTCGTTTTGAGCCTCGGCGATATAGCTGACGGTGCGCCCGTGCTCGGTCGCGTGCATTCGGAATGCCTGACCGGCGATGCCCTGTTCAGCCAGCGCTGTGATTGCGGTTCTCAGCTCGAAGCCGCCCTGCGTGCCATTGCGGCTGAAGGTCGTGGTGTATTGCTCTATCTGCGTCAGGAAGGTCGTGGCATTGGCCTGATGAACAAAATCCGCGCCTATGAGCTGCAGGATGGCGGTGCCGACACCGTTGAAGCCAACGAGCGCCTGGGTTTTGCCGCCGATCAGCGTGACTACGCTATCTGCCTGCCGATGCTGCAGCATCTGGGCGTCGAGTCGCTGACATTGATGACCAACAACCCGCGCAAGGTGAAAGCCCTGACGGACATGGGCATCAAGGTCGCCAAGCGCGTACCGCTGCACACCGGCCATAACCCGCACAACAAGCTGTACCTGGCAACCAAGGCCGGCAAGCTTGGCCACATGATGGGCAACGAGCACCAGAGCGAGACCGACAAGGCGTGACCCGCCACAACAGACGCCGCCGTTTGGCTCTGGCCTGGTGGTGGCAGTTGCTGTTGGTTGTGTTGCCGGTCGTAGTCATCAGCCGTTGGTTCGGCGCTTCTCAAGCCCTGGCGCCGTTGCTGGCAATGCCCGCCTTTATCGTCGGGATCAGCTCGATGTTTGTCAGCCTGCGCCCGTTTGGCCGCTACAAACACGCCCTGATCGCTACCGGCAAAGCCCTCGACACCCCTGAAGAAGATGCCGCCTGGCGCAACCTTGATGCTGCCCGCCGCAGGGCGCTGCTGGCTGCCAGTCTGCCTGCATGGATTGCCGCGATAGCGGTGTTTACCGGGTTGGAAACCGTGCCGCTGTGCCTGCTGACACTGTCCAGTGTGGTGTTGTTGTATCTCTACCGGATACCGCGGCAGCTGGCCTGACGTTCATCTGGTAATTCACTCCAGTGGGAGCGGATTTATCCGCGAAGGCGGCGTTGAAGTCGACAAAGATACGTCGAATGTCCTGGCCTCTTCGCGAATGAATTCGCTCCCACAATGCTCCCACCATTGACTCTTGCCTGGTTATTTCAGCCAATCAACGCCAACCGCTCATTGATCGCCGCTTCAATTCCCGCCTCATCCAGCCCGCACTCGGCCAGCATCTGCGCAGGCTTGGCATGTTCGACGTAGGCATCCGGCAAGCCCAGGTGCAGCACAGACTTGAGGATGTTTTCCCGCGCCAGGAACTCGCTGACAGCGGCGCCAGCACCGCCCATGACGGCGTTCTCTTCCAGGGTTACCAGTAGCTCGTGATTGGCAGCAGCTTCGCGGATCAGGGCTTCGTCCAGCGGTTTGACGAAGCGCATGTCGATCACCGTGGCATCCAGTCGCTCGGCGACTTTCAGCGCTTGCGCCAGTTGTACGCCGAATACCAGGATGGCGACGCCCTGGCCGTTGCGGCGAATCACGCCCTTGCCGATTTCCAGCGGCTCCAGACTGCTCTCGATCACCGCGTTTGGGCCGCTGCCGCGTGGGTAGCGCACGGCGGCGGGGCCGACGAAGTGGTAGCCGGTGCTGAGCATGCGGCGCAGTTCGTTTTCATCGCTCGGCGTCATGATCAGCATGCCGGGGATGCAGCGCAGATAAGACAGATCGAAGCTGCCTGCGTGGGTCGGGCCGTCTTCGCCCACCAGACCGGCGCGGTCGATGGCGAACAGCACGTCGAGGTTCTGCACCGCCACGTCATGGATCAACTGATCGTAGCCGCGTTGCAGGAAGGTGGAGTAGATCGCCACCACCGGCTTGCTGCCTTCGCAGGCCATACCGGCGGCCAGGGTCACGGCGTGCTGCTCGGCAATGGCAACGTCGAAATAGCGCGTCGGGAAGCGTTCGCTGAACGCCACCAGATCAGAGCCTTCCTTCATGGCCGGGGTGATGCCGACCAGCCGTTCGTCGGCAGCGGCCATGTCGCAGATCCAGTCGCCGAACACCGCTGAATATTTCGGGCCTACGGCCTTTTTCGGCGCGGCAGCCGGTGCGTTGAGCGGATCGAGTTTGGTAATGGCGTGGTAGCCGATCGGGTCGACTTCGGCCGGGGCGAACCCCTTGCCCTTCTTCGTCACCACATGCAGGAACTGCGGGCCCTTGAGGTCACGCATGTTGCGCAGAGTGGCGATCAGGGTCGGCAGGTCGTGGCCGTCGATCGGGCCGATATAGTTCCAGCCCAGCTCTTCAAACAGGGTGCCGGGGACCAGCATGCCCTTGGCGTATTCTTCGGTGCGCCGGGCAATTTCCCAGGCGCCGGGCAGGCGTGACAGCACTTTCTTGCTGCCTTCGCGCATGCTGGCATAGGTGCGGCTGGAGAGGATCTTGGCCAGGTAGTTGGACAGGCCGCCGACATTGCGCGAAATCGACATGTCATTGTCGTTGAGGATGACCAGCATGTTGGCGTCGACTTCCGGCGCGTGGTTCAACGCCTCGAACGCCATGCCGGCAGTCAGTGCGCCGTCGCCGATGACGGCGATGGCCTTGCGCTCGCTGCCTTGCAGGCGGGCGGCAATGGCCATGCCCAGGGCGGCGCTGATGGACGTGCTGGAATGGCCTACGCCAAAGGTGTCGTACTCACTCTCGCTGCGACGCGGAAAGGCGGCAATGCCGTCCTTCTGGCGCAGGGTCGACATGCGCTCGCGACGACCGGTGAGAATTTTATGCGGGTACGCCTGATGACCCACATCCCAGACCAGGCGGTCGTCGGGGGTATCGAAGACGTAATGCAGGGCGATGGTCAGCTCGATCACACCCAGCCCGGCACCGAAATGCCCGCCGGTCTGACCAACGGTATAGAGCAGCTCCAGGCGCAGTTCATCGGCCAGGGCTTCCAGCTCGGCTTCTCCCAACCGACGCAGCCCGTCCGGCGTTTGCGCACGGTCGAGCAGAGGCGTGGTCGGGCGTTCGCGGGGAATCTCTTTGAACGTCGTGGGCATCAGGCGAATCGTTATAAGTAAAAGAGGCGGCAGTTTACCTGATGCAGCGCGGGCTGCCCATGAAGGTGCGCTTATGGATGTGCGTGACTAACCCTGTGGGAGCGAATTCATTCGCGAAGACAGTATTTCAGACCATGAATTAGCGTCGGCTGTACTGGCTTCTTCGCGAATGAATTCGCGCCCACAGGGTTCATTGTTACGTCTCAAGAGCGCGCTGGATCAGCTACGCCGCTCAACAATAAACCGCGCCAGCGCCCGCAGTGGCTCGGCGGCTGTGTCGAAAGGTCGCAGGGCGTCGAGGGCCTGGTCGCGCAGTTGCAGGGCGTAAGCCTTGGCCGCGTCGAGGCCGAGCAGGGCCGGGTAGGTCGGTTTGTCCCGGGCGATATCGGCACCCTGGCGCTTGCCCAGGGTCGCGGTATCGCTTTCGACGTCGAGGATGTCGTCCTGCACCTGGAAGGCCAGGCCGATGGCCCGGGCGTAGGTCTGCAGGGCCTCGAGCTGGCTTTGATCAGCCTTGCCACTGGCCAGGGCGCCGAGTTTGACGCTGGCTTCAATCAGGGCGCCGGTCTTGTGCCGGTGCATAAAGGCCAGGGCGTCTTGATCAAGCTTGAGGCCGACCGAGCCGAGGTCGATAGCCTGACCACCCACCATACCGGCGGGACCTGCGGCAAAGGCCAGGGCATCGGCCATCTGCAGGCGGGTTTCGGCGTTCTGCGGGCTCAGGCTGGCATTGAGCAGGGCACTGAAGGCCAGGCTTTGCAGGCCGTCACCGGCGAGAATCGCACAGGCTTCGTCGAAGGCTTTATGCGTGGTGGGCTGGCCGCGACGCAGATCGTCGTCGTCCATGGCGGGCAGATCGTCATGCACCAGGGAATAGGCATGGATCAGCTCCACTGCGCAGGCCGCGCCATTGGCTTGCCCAGCATCAGTGCCCAGGGCTTCGCAGGCGGCGTAAACCAGCAACGGGCGCACGCGTTTGCCGCCGTTCATCACGCTGTAGCGCATGGCGGCGTACAGGCGGGTCAATTCAGGACTTGGGGCTTCGAACAGGCTCTCCAGCGCCGCATTGACGCGGGCCTGACTGCGAGCTTGATAGTCAGCGATCATTCGGGTTGTTCCGCATCGAAGGGTTCTTCCGCCAGTTCGCCGTCGCGTTCGAGCAGGATCTGCACTTTCTGTTCGGCCTGGGCCAGCGCGCTCTGACAGTCGCGCGTCAGGCGGATGCCCTGTTCAAAGGCGGTCAGGGAGTCTTCCAGCGACAGCTCGCCGTTTTCCAGACGCTCTACCAGCGTTTGCAGGTCGGCGAGTGACTGTTCGAAATCCAGTGCAGCTTTCTTGCGGGCCATGGCGGGTATTCCGGTAGAGGTTAAACCGGCGCGACACTAGCAGAGCATGGGCTTTGGGGCAAATGACATGGGGGTAGGTTGAGCACCTGTGGGACCGGCTTTAGCCAGGAAGGCGCAGGCAAGAGCGATACATTTCTATCGCCTGCCTTGTCCTCTTCCCGGCTAAAGCCGGTCCCACAATGAGCCTATTTGATACCCAGCCGCCGATCCAGGGAGATCGCCCCCGCACCGCGACTGATGATGATCAGCAGCAAGCCGGCCCAGGACAGGTGGGTCGGCCACGCATCGGGATAGACAAAGACTTCGATAACCAGGGTCATGCCCAGCAAGGCCAATGCCGACAGTCGGCTGAACAGCCCGAGAATCAGCAAGACCGGGAACAGGTGCTCGGCATAGGCCGACAGATGGGCGGCGAGTTCCGGGGAGATCAGTGGCAGGTTGTATTCCGTGCGAAACAGCTCGTAGGTGCTGTCGGTGATGGTCAAAAAGCCCTCGACCTTGGTCCGCCCGGACATGATGAAGATTGCGGCAATCGAGATCCGTGCCACCAGCGCCAGGGTCGAGTCATTGATAAGGCGTTGCAGGCGGTCGGCCACGGTATTCCAGAGGACGAGCAGGCGGGGCGGATTCATGGTGTTCTCCAGGGCTCAGTGAGCGGCAAAGACATCGGCAGCGATCAGGCGGCTGAGCATGTTCATCAAATCAAGGTCGGGCTCTGCCTGGGTGGCGTGTTCAGCCGCGTCTTCCAGGGGCAGATTGGCGGCGCAGGCGTCGAGGAACGCGCATTCGCCCACGCTCAGCGGATACCAGGTAATGAACCCGGTACTGCGGCTGATCAGCGCACCTTCGCCGACCCAGTCCAGTTCGGCAGGCACGTCGGTCTGTTCGCGATTGCAGCGCCAGATGGTGTAGGCCGGCTGAGTGGCAAACCATTTCCAGCGAGCCGTGGCGCGCAATTTGAGCCTTACGCTGGCCAGTAACTCCGGTTCGATGGCCGCAAAGGCAGCGACGTCGAGGGCGAGTTCGTCCTCGGCACCGTGCGCTTCGTTCCACAGCAGGTCGAGGCGCGCGACATTGCCCAGGTAAGGCAGATCCCGAGCGTGCTCGAAGGCATCGAGGAAATCCGGGAAGCCTTTGCCGTAGTTCAGCAAGCGCGCATCGGTGGGCGGCGACAGGCGTACATAGCGCGCCGCAGCGGCTTGCATCCATTCGGTGCCGACCAGGCGTTCCACCGTGGGGAAGTTTGCCAGCAGGGCGTCGCTGGCGCCTTTCATCACGGTGTTGCGATACACCAGAAACCCCGACTGTTCAGTCAGTACCGGCAAGGTTTCGGGGTCCTTGCCATACAGGGCGCTGATAAAGGCGTCCTGAAAACCGGCCAGTGACAGGTTCATTGTGCGGTCTCCAATTGCAGGTGCCGGTGGGTGTCCAGCAGGTTCTGGGCCCGATTGCGTTCGATCATCAGTTCATCGAAGGCAGGGATCTGGTCATCGCGCTCGATCAGCGTCGGCCTTGGACCAATGCGTTTGATCAAGCGCTGATAAAGCGACCAGACCGCGTCGCTGACGGGGCTGTCGTGGGAATCGATCAGCAGGTTCGAGTCGCCAGGGTCAGCGGTGTGACCGGCCAGATGGATTTCCATGACCGCATCGGCGGGGAAAGCATCCAGGTAACTGGCGGCGTTGAAGCTTTGGTTGTGCGCGCTGATAAAGACGTTGTTGACGTCCAGCAGCAGCCCGCAGCCGGTCCTGTTGCTCAGCTCGGTGAGAAAATCGAGCTCGCTCCAGTCATGGCCGTCGAGCCTTAAATAGTGGGTCGGATTTTCAATCGCAATCCGGCGCCCGAGGACGTTCTGGGTGCAATCAATGTTGTCGACGATCCGTTGCAGCGCTTCATGGGAGCGCGGAAACGGCAGCAGATCGGGGTGGTACTGGCCTCGCCAGGTTGACCAGGCCAGGTGTTCCGACATCAGTGCCGGTTGAACGCGATCGGCAAGCGCCTTGAGCCGTTGCAGGTGGGACAGGTCCGGCGGGCAGTCGGCCGCCAGGGACAGGGATACACCGTGCAGGGACAGCGGGTGCCGGCTGCCAATCGCTTCAAGCCAGGCCAGTCGGGGACCGCCGTCAACCATGTAGTTTTCCGGATGGACTTCAAACCACAGGCCGCTGGAGGTGCAGTCGAGTGCGTGCTCGTAATGCTCTGCCTTGAGGCCAAGTCCGGCGCCCATCTTTATGGAAGTTTTCATGATCGACGTGTCCCTTGATGTGGCGGGTTACATGGCTTCCAGAGTACCGTGGCCGTTCGGCGTCTTGATCGAGGTGCAGGTGCCGGCTGGAACGTTTTTCCAGGAGTTGGCCTGATAGTCGGTTTTCGAGGTGCCGGCACACGTGGTGCCTGCGCCTGCTTTGCAATCGTTCTTGCCAGCCATGGAAACGCCGTAGCATTTTTCCATTGCCGCTGGTTTTTCGGCAGCCATGACAGAGCCGGCAGCAACGGAAGACAGGGCGATGGCGATAGCGGCGATATTCATAGTTTTCATGGTGTTTCTCCGAGGATGTAGGTAGTTGGTCAACAGTTCAGCGAATTTGTCGCTGTGCTTGCGATCCGAGAAGTAATTCGTCGTGAAACGCCAACCGGTTACAGCACTCGAAAAAAATTTTTGAAATATCGTGAAAAAATTTGCGCCGGGCAGGGTTTCTCAGTTCACTGCCCACCTTGCGCTCAGTGAGTGCGCGCTCATAACGCGCTTAGTGAGAAGAACAATTAAAAAATTTCTAACTTTTGTGTAACCAGGGCGATTGATGGACCGAACTACACATAACGAATCGTTGCGCAGGCGAGAGATCGATCTTCAGACGCTCTTCCTGTCGGGGCTCAAGGGCAATCAGGCGGACTACGCGCGTTTCCTGCGAGAGTTGAGCACGCACCTGCGTGGTTTTCTCAGGGCACGGCTGCTGCGTCAGCCGGATGAGATAGAGGATCTGCTGCAAGAGATCCTCCTGGCAGTGCATAACGGCCGCCAGACCTATCAATCCGAGCAGCCGTTGACGGCCTGGGTGTTTGCCATTGCGCGCTACAAGCTGGCCGATTTCTATCGTTCCCGCTCGCGGCACGATGGGCTCAACGATTCCATAGATGATACCGAGGAGCTGTTTGCCGAGCCCTGTCTGGAACCGGCTCAGGCGAGTCGCGATCTGGACAAGTTGCTCGAAGAGCTGCCGGACAAGCAACGGCTGCCGATCGTGCACGTCAAGCTCGAGGGGCTTTCCGTGGCGCAGACGGCGCAGTTGACCGGGCTTTCCGAGTCGGCGGTAAAGATTGGCGTGCATCGCGGCCTCAAGGCCCTGGCGGCCATGATCAGAGGTAAATGATGAACACAGACGATCTTATTTCCATGCTCTCGACAGGAGTCGAACCCGTTGATCCCAAGGCGATTGCCAAGCGCTTCAGCCTGGCGATCCTGATTGGCGGTGTGGGCGCGTTGTTGGTGATCCTGCTGCGCTTCGGCGTGCGACCTGATCTGGCCGAAGTGGCGACGACCCCGATTTTCTGGGCCAAGATCGCCTTTCCCTTGAGCCTGATGGTGGGCGCGCTGCTGATGGTGACGCGCCTGTCGCGCCCTGGCATGACGGCTGGCGGCGGCAAGCTCTGGGTGACCCTGGGCGTGGCGGCGATCTGGGTTGGCGCGCTGTATGGCCTGGCCGTGGCGCCGGCCGATGAGCGCGTGGCCATGGTGCTGGGCAAGACCTGGAAGGTCTGTGCCTTCAATATCTCGCTGCTGTCGATACCGGGCTTTATCGCCGTGTTCTGGGCCCTGCGTGGCCTGGCGCCGACTCAACCGAGGCTGGCCGGAGCCTGCGGCGGCCTGCTCGCCAGCTCCCTGGCGACCCTTGCCTACTGCTTGCATTGCCCGGAAATGGCCGTGCCGTTCTGGGGCATCTGGTATCTGCTGGGCATGTTGGTGCCGACCCTGGTCGGCGCTGCCATGGGGCCGCGTTGGTTGCGTTGGTAAGTTACATCTGCAGGTTACATCTGTAGGCGCTTTAGCCTCGAGGGCGCTCTCCCGGCTAAAGCCGGTCCTACAGGCGCTCTCACCATACCGCCGTATCTCAATCTACGCTGCCATCGCCGTTGACGATGGCAAGCTCGCCAATGACTGATTTGCCGCCCCGGTTCGCCCTCCTAGTATCGCAGTGACTGCCTTTTCATCACTGCGAGCCGCGAACCATGAAGAATTTCCGTATCGGCCAGATCGTCCCCAGTTCCAACACCACCATGGAAACCGAAATCCCGGCGATGCTGACGTCGCGCTATCCGCTGTTTCCTGAAGAGCACTTCACCTTTCACTCGGCGCGTATGCGCATGATGAAAGTCAGCCCCGAAGAGCTGAAGAAAATGGACGTGGACAGTGATCGCTGCGCCCTGGAGTTGAGTGATGCGCGGGTCGATGTCATGGCCTATGCCTGTCTGGTCGCGATCATGTGCCAGGGGCCGGGCTATCACAGTGTGTCCCAGGCACGCCTGAGCAAGGCCGTGGAGTCCAATCAGGCACCGACCCCGATTCTTAGTTCGGCTGGCGCGCTGATCGACAGCCTGAATCTGATGCAATACAAGAAAATCGCCATTATCACCCCCTACATGAAGCCCCTGACCCAACAGGTGATCGATTACATCGAAGCCGCCGGAATCGAAGTCACCGACTCAATCAGCCTGGAAGTCTCGGACAACCTCGCCGTCGGCCGCCTCGACCCGATGGATCTGGTCGCCCACGCCGACCGCCTGAATATCGGCCAGGCCGATGGCGTGGTGCTGTCGTGCTGCGTGCAGATGCCTTCGCTGCCTGCCATCCAGGTGGTGCAGGATCGCCTCGACAAGCCGGTGCTGTCGGCCTCGGTGGCCACGGTCTACCAGATCCTCAAGACCCTGGGCCTGGAAGCCAAAGTGCCGAATGCCGGGTATTTGTTGTCGGGCGCGTTCTGAGTTTCATCCGAGCGGGTACTATGACGCTCCGATTTTGCTGAACGAGTGAATAATCCAGGGCCATTGGTGTGGGAGGCAATAACTGCGGGAGCTAATTTTGTGGGAGCGAATTCATTCGCGAAGGCGGCATTTCAGGCGGTAAAGATGCGTCGAATGAGCCGCCCTCTTCGCGAATGAATTCGCTCCCACATTATTCGCTGCCACAGAATTAACCGCCCACAAATATCCCCCATTCATTCGCTCCAGGCCTGGAGCCAACCACCGCATGAAGCTCGACCCCGTCTCGCTGCGCCTGTTCGTCAGTGTCATAGAAAAAGGCACCATCGCTGCTGCCGCCAAGCGTGAGCACATTGCGGCTGCGGCGGTGAGCAAGCGTCTGAGTGAATTGGAGGCATTGCTCGATGCGCAACTGCTGGTGCGCAGTAACAAGGGCATCACGCCAACGGCAGCGGGGGTGTCGTTGTTGTATCTGGCGCGCAGTGCGCTGAATAACCTCAACGATATCGTTGTGCAGATGCGCGACTACGCCCATGGCCTGCGCGGTTCGGTGCAGGTACTGGCCAATATTTCCGCGATCACCCAGTTCATGCCCGCCCTGATCCGCTCGTTCATGGATCGCTACCCGCTGATCGACATCGCCCTGCAGGAGCGCGAAAGCCTGGCGATTACCCAGGCCGTGGCCCAGAACCAGGCCGATATCGGCATCTTCACTCGCCTGCCCCACGGGACGGACGTCGAGGTCTACCGGTTTCGCGAAGACAAACTGGTCCTGCTCGTCCCCGACAATCATCCCTTGGCCGGGCGCGACAGCGTGCGTTTCGAAGAAGCTCTGGATGAGCCATTCGTGGCCCTGCGAAGCGGCACGCACCTGAATTTCCAGCTGATCAAGGCGGCCAACGACGTCGGCCGCTCGCTGAAAATCCGCATGGAAGTGTCCAACTACGACGCCCTGGGCCTGATGGTGCAGGCCGGTATTGGCCTGGGTGTCATGCCGCTTGGCAGTGTCGGCCTGTACAACCTGGCCAATATCCGCACCGTCGACCTCGACGAACCCTGGGCCCGGCGTGAGCTGAGCCTGTGTGTGCGCTCACGGGAAGGGTTATCGAGTGCTGCACGGTTGTTTTTTGACCATTTGCTGAACGATCAGGCGCGTTAAACCGTAGGACCGGCTTCAGCCGGGAGGGCGTCTTTGAAGCGGATTGAAGCTCTCCCGGCTAAAGCCGGTCCTGCCGTCGGGTGTTTGCTGTGCGACGGCACGGTGTTATCAACGCCAGTCATGACTCCAACCCGGCCGGGCAATCAATTGCTCGTAGAGGGTAATGTCCGACGGGTTATCCACTTCTACCCAGCCGCCACGAATGGCCACGGCCGCGATGGGCGTGCCTTTGTCCAGCAGGTGCCGCAAGAGGCTGGTCATGTCCAGCTTGTCGATCTGCTCGGCCGTCAGTCCGGCAAGCAGAGCCCTGACCTGCTGCCAGCCTTCAGGGGTGAATTTGAGCAGGCCCATGTACTGGCCTTCGATCTGCTGACGGTCGACGGTGCGCTCGCCGATGGCCAGCAGTTGGCCGTCGGACTGGCGAAAGCTTTCGGCATCGCTGAGCGGATCGTCGAAGCGTGCCGACCACAGCGACCACCAGTCCAGGTCATAGGTCATGGCCAGCGGCGCGGGAGAGTCGATCAGGCTCTGGATAATATCCGGGCGGTAAACGATATCGCCGTAGCAGACCAGCATGGGTTCGGTTGCCAGCAGGGCGTCGGCGCGCAGCAGGCTGCGGACCATGTTGCTGCCGGCCCAGTGCGGGTTGTACAGGCGGCTGTCGCCGTAGGGCTCAAGCGCTTCGTGGCAATAGCCGCTGACCAGATGCACCTCGCTGACCCCGGCACTGTGTAATGCCGCTATCTGCCACTCAAGCAGCGGCTTGCCTGCCAGTACCGTCAGGGGTTTGGGTTGTGCGGCGGTGATGCTGCCCAAACGGGAACCGCGCCCGGCGGCGAGAATAATGGCTTTCATATCGATTCACTCAAATAACCATCGGCACAGTTGCCGGTCGGGCTCGCTTAAGGAGGCTTCGCGCTCGGGATGCCACATGACTCCGGCGATTTTTTCGCTGACATGCACCAATGCTTCGCAGGCGCCCAGCTCATCAAAGGCCCATGGCCGCAATGTGGCCGGTATGGGAGTGGCCAGGCGGTTGCCGTGGAAGGAATTGACCGAGCGAGGCACAGCGGGCAGGTTCAGCCAGGGCAGGTCGTCCGTCGTCGGAATGAGCAGATGTCGCTGGGCCACATGCATGCTGCGATCGGCTTCGGCCAGTTGCCCGCCAAAGAACAGCTGGATCAATTGCAGCCCCCGGCAGACGCCCAACACCGGCCATTGCCGGGCAATGCAATGGGCCAGCAGCGCCTGCTCAGTGGCGTCACGCAGTGGATCGCTGCCGACATCGTCGCCGCCGCTGAAAATGACTCCTTCAATCCCATGAGCCTGGGCGTAGGCCACGGTCTGTTCGCCAAGATTGGGCAGCAATTGCCAGTGATGGCCCACGCCCAGTTCGGCGAACAGCCGATACCAGTCCCTGGCCAGGCCGTCACGGGGTTCGTGATAGCTGTGGGGTGATGACTGGCGCAGGGTGATGCCGATCTTTCTCATGGGCGCTGGTTTTTCATAGTGGTCGCAGGGTCTTGTCCTGGCAGTCCAGGGCGATGCGCGTGCTGCGCACCAGGCGATTGAACAATTGCTCGCCGCAGCCAATGGCCGCCGGGATGCCGAACTCGGCACAGCGTATCGCCATATGCGAGTTGGCGCCGCCATATTGCGTGACCAGTCCGGCAATGCCCCGGGTGAAGACCCAGTCATAGCCGGGGTCGGCGTTTTCGATGCAGACGATACGGCCTTGCAGCGAGGTCGAGGCCGGTGAGTTCTGGCTCAGTTTCACGCCCGGTGCTTCGATGGCTTTCTGGGTGACGAAGTTGGGCAGGCTGCGATGCAGGGGCACAACGAATACGTCATCTATGCCGCCGATCAAATGCCCTAGCTTGAGCGACACGCCCTGCTCGTAGCTGTTGCGCGCCTGGGTCGCCCGCTCCAGCAGGACCCGGTCGAGATCGTCCATCAATGGCACGCTGAGGGTATCGAGCAGGCCGTCGATATTCAGGAATGACAGGTCTTCCCGCGCGAGGCCAACCTCGCCGCCCCAACTGACCAGCAGTTTCAGGGCGTCGGACAGGTCGCGGGTAAACACCAGCTTGGCGTATTCCCGCGCCTGAATCGCCTGGCTGGCGTAGCTCAGCAATTGCTCCGTGGATATTGGCCAGCCTTGTTCGTCCAGCAACTCTTGCAGGGCCTGACGTTCGCTGGCGTGCAGTTCGAACGCCGCGGTCTGGGCGTCGGAGTCGAACCATTGCACCGGGTCGCTGGTGAACAAATCATTGCGTTCGTCGTAGCGCAACGAGGTGATCTCGTAGGTGCCTGGGCGCAGGTGACCGAATTTTTCCAGGAATTGCGGCAACGACGCCCTCTGGGCGCAGACCGCAGCGTATTCGCCGGTCAACTGCGTGGTGACTGTGGTGATCGATTGCTTCCAGGCTTGCAGACGCTCATCGCTCAGGGCGCCACGACGATTGGCCGAGCGCATCAGGGTTTCGGCGATAAAACCGTGGCGGGCGAGAATAGCGAACTGCAAGGTGCCGTCTTCACGGCATTCATGCAGCAGACGGTTGATGCTTTCCAGGCTGATGCTTTGGGGTTCGGCACTGCGCGCGCGTTGCTGAGCTTCACGGGCATGGATGCGTGCCAGGGCCTCTGGCAGCGACCCCGGCCCCTGGCCTGACACGGCGCGGCAGGTCAGTTCGTCAAGCGCCGCGCGGTAGGTGACGTATTCATCCGCGTCCAGGACATCGTCATAGCGAGTGGCGAAATCGGCGTCGAAGGTGAAGTCCAGGCAGGTGGAGACGATGTCGAACTCCACTTTGTCGTGCCACTCCGGATTGTCCCGCAAGCGGGCCAGCCAGGCGTCGACCAGTTTTTCGCAGAGCGCCGGGGCAAGCCCTGCGGGCAGGAACGAGTTGAAGCTGCAGCGCACATCGATATACGGATGATGGCCCAGGGTCACCATCAACACCTGGCGCGGTGGTGAGTAGTAGCCCATCAACCGGCGCGCCTGACGCCAGGTCGAATCGGTGACCAGCAGCCGATACAGCGAGGCCGCCAGCGGACGCGGGGTGGTGCCGATGATTTCCGCCGGGTTCCAGTCCGGCATCACACCGAGCACGGTGCTTGCGCCATACAACCCGGCCTGTGGTGCCAGGCGTCGGGTCAGAAAGCTGCGCACATGCTCCAGTTGCCGGGCAACGCGGCGTTCGGTGACCGGGTGCCAGGTGTTGCTCAGGGTGATGCGCCGTACCTGCAGCACGTACACCTGCTGATTGCGGCCCACGGCAAATTCAATGTCCAGCGGCACCCGGCCACACAGGGCTTCCAGCTCACGACAGGCATCCAGCACGGCCTGGATGCGCGCCGAACGCACCACCGCGCGTTCGGTATCGCGGTAGACCAACACGGTCTTCTGAATGCCGACGCCACCGGTGATGGTGTCAGTCAGGCCGCTTTCATCATCGTAATTAAGCACGTAGTACGGCGCGCCATGCTCCAGGTCATAGGTCATGACCACGCCACTCATCTGCAAGTCCGTGAGCATCGGCTGGACCAGCACCTGATTGCCGTCGGCCTGATGCCCGGCGAAGGAGGCGATCACCTGATCAATGGCCGCCCTCAGCTCGCCAGCCACCGTTGTCGAAACGTTCAGGCAACTGGTGAAGGCACCGGCCATGGAGCTGGCTGCGCCGTCTTCGTTCTTCGCGCTGCTGCGCACGATCACACTGGCGCCGTGCTCCATTCGGGCAATGGCCGCCAGTACCGATTCCGGGTCCCGCTGCCAGTCGGCGGCGGTGAAGTAATGCAGCGGCAGGATCTTTGAATTGCACAGCAAGGGCTGCAAGCGCTTGAGGGTTTCGGATTTGGTGCCGAACTCGATACTCATGTCTGCGTCTCTTGCTGGTCCACGGCGAGCAAGGCCAGGTGTTTGAGCAAAGGATGAATGATGAAATAGGGCGGTGCCTCGGCCTGCAACGGCGCCTCTGTCAAAGGCTTGAGGCTGGCCGGATCCTGACGCCAGGCGGCCACGACCTGCACCAGCAGATCGGCGCGGATGGCGTTGTCGTAGACGTAGTCCACATCCAGGCCGGCAGGTGGCAGTGGATAAACCTTGCGCGCCAGCACGGGGCCTGTGTCAATGGTTTCATCCAGCAACAGGGCGCTGGCGGCGCATTGGCGTTGTTCAAGGATCTGGTAGTAGATCGTCGTGCTGCCACGGTAGTCCGGTAGCCAGCCGGAATGGATATGCAGCACCGGATAGCGTTCGAGCAGGGTGGCTGGCACCAGCTGGCCGCCGTAGCCGGAGTAGACCAGCAGGTCCGGCGCGGCCTTCTCGACGCAGGCGAGCAGGGCGGGATCGTCCAGGTTGTCGGCGGTGCAGGTCACATGGGGCCAGCCCAGGCGCGCCAGGCAGGTGCTCACGTCCTCCTTGAGGTCCGGCAGAAACAGGCCCTGCGCTTTCGCCGCCTGCCAGGCGCGGGCAGTGTGGGGCGTGCTGTTGGATTGGCCGTAGACCAGCACCTGGTCGGGCACGATGCCAGCGGCATGCAGGGCTTGCAGATAGGCGACCGAGCGGGCGGTTCTGGCGCACAGCAGTACCAGGTGTGATGAGTTCATGGACCCAACTCCGCAATCAATTGCTGTTCGGTGGCGAGAATCCAGGCCAGGTAAGCGGCCTGGCGCGTATCGAGTCGGGCTCGTTGCGAGACCAGGGTATCGTTGAGCTTGAGCAAGGCACTGAGGTAATAAGCGGCACCTGCCGAGCGCCAACCATGAATCATGCATTCAGCCAGCAGCAGGTAGGGTGTCAGCGCCAGGAAGTCGCTGTCGGGCAGGGCCCGGTGGGGCGCAGCCAGTTCATAGCCGGTATGCAGGCGCTTGCTGACTTCGAACTTTTTCAGCAAGCGCGGCAGCCAGTACCGGGCCTGGTCGTCGTCGGCCAGGGGCGTGACACGCAGCGTCAGACAGATTTGCTGCAGCAGGGCGCTTATCTCGTTTGCCGAAGCGTTGGCGCACGCGTTCAGCGCCGGCAGTGCAGGTGCAGGCAGCTCTGCGCAGGCGGCCTGGCGCGAGTCGCGCCAGGCCCGGACAAACGCTTCGCCCTGAAAGCTGGCATAGCGATAGGTCTGCGGATTGCTCAGCAGATCGCCGTCGCTGTAGGGATAGTTCAGGTTCACGAGGCGTACCCACTGATCCGGCGAATCTGCGCCACATAGCCCGGCAGGTCGTCCGGCACCTGGCTGTTGTGCAGCACCAGGTCCGGTGTCACGGGCGGGCGGTATTCGATATCCACCCCCACCACATGAGCCTGTTCGCCACGCAGGGCCGATTGATAGAGGCCCTTGTCATCGCGCTCGATGAGGATGTCGAGCGGCACATCGACAAACACTTCCCGATAGCCGGAAAAGCGCTGGCGATTGTCATCGCTGACGTCCTGAAACATCGACAGGATGCAGCACACGACATCAATGCCCTGGCTGTCCAGCCAGCCACACAATGCCTGGATGCGTTCGGCATTGACCCGGCGCCCGGCCAGGGTATAAGCGTCGGCGCGCAGGTCATGGCGAAACAGCGCCCTGATCTCATCGCCATCGACGAACACGGTCTGTGGCCGTTCCTGTTTCAGACTGGCGTACAGCGCCCGTCCAATAGTGGTTTTGCCAGCCCCGGAGAGGCCGACCAGCCAGATGACCATGGCCTTTATCCTTGCTTGAGTAAGGTTTCGATATTGCACAGCGCCATGACGGCCATCTCAGCGGAAAAGCCGTAGCTGTTGACGAAGTATTTGTGCCGCAAACCCTGGCGAACCTTGGCCTGGGTCGCCCACAACGTCTCATCAGCGAGCAGCGCGGGCAGGCTCCAGCGATCCTGTTCGTCGACATTGATGATCTCTTCGCGCAGCAGAATATCCGGCGAGTCATCGCCGGTGTGGGCATCTTTCTCCGCGCCGGGAACGTTCAGCAGCAAAAGATTCTTGTCCAGGTACAGTGCACCGAACGCTGTACCACCATAGTCGGCCACTACGTAGTCGGCGCAGCGAAACAGGTTCAGGTTGTCATAGACCGTGACGATCACCGCCGTAAAGTCATAGCGCTCGAGAATGGCCAGAACCTCGGGTTCGGCTTCTACCGACAGTGGGTGCGTCTTGACGATGACGTTGTAATCGTTGCACAGCGCAGCCATGGCGTCGGCATATCGGCTGATAGACGACAGGTCCATCCAGGTGGGCAGCCACAGCACAGTCTTTTTTGCCGGGTCCAGGGTCAGCCCCGGCGGCGATACGCCGAGCAGTGCTGGCTCGCGGAAATATTCGTCATAACGCGGGTAGCCCATCTGGAAGGTCACGGCGTCACAGCATTGCTTCAGCCGTTCGGCCTGCCAGGGGCCGAAGCAGAGGATCAGGTCGTAGTCGCTGTTCCAGCTGGAAAAGTTGTGCTTGGCCTTGCCCAGGGCGTACATGAAGCGCACCCGACGATGACCCAGGACGTGGATGATCGGCTGGTCCATGTGGTGATACATGCTCAGGTTGGATACGACGATGTCGTAGCGGTACCCGGACTCGATCACCGTCTCGCTGTCAAAGCAGCGATAGCCTGCTGCATTGGCCAGCGCCCGGGTATTGGCGCGCTCGCTGTCGGTGCCGTGCAAGACAATGTCGAAGGCCTCGCTGCCCAACAGTCGCCACACCGCCTGGTAATGGTTGAATATTTCGGCGGCGTGCACAAAAAAAGCGACCTGTGCGAAATCCTTACTATTCATGAGTTGCTTCCTAGCGAGCAGAGAACTGATTCAGGGCACTGATGACGTAGTCCTGTTCCGCCTCTCCAAGGGTTGGATAGATGGGGAGTGACAGGATGCGCTCGTGCAGGCCCGCAGCGATCATGACCGGGCTCAGCGCCAGCTCTGCGTAAGGTCTGTGCCGGGGAATCGGCAGCGGATAGTGGATATTGGTCTGGATGCCCTGTTGCGCCAGATGCTCTTTCAGCGCGTCGCGCTCAGGGCAATCGACCACGAACAGGTGCCAGGTATGGGCGGCGCGCTCTGTCACCCTCGGCAGGCCGATCAACGGATTATTCACCCGGCTCAGGTAACGCTCGGCCACCCGGCGACGGCGCTCGGTGTCAGCGTCCAGATGCTTGAGCTTGACGTGCAGCATCGCGGCCTGGATTTCGTCCAGTCGGCTGTTGATGCCCGGATAGTCGTGCTGATACTTGATGCTTGAACCGTAGTTGCCCAGGGCCCGTACCAGTCTGGCCAACTCGGCGTCGGCGGTGACCACCGCCCCGGCGTCGCCCAGGGCGCCAAGGTTCTTGCCGGGGTAGAAGCTGAACGCCGCTGCATGTCCCCAGCTCCCGGCTCGCCGGCCGTTCAAGCGTGCGCCATGGGCCTGTGCGCAATCTTCCAGCACCAGCAAGCCATGGCGTTCGGCAATGGCCATCAGTTCGGGCATCGGCGCAAGCTGGCCGTACAGATGCACGGGCAGCAGGACCCGCGTTTTGCTGCCGATAGCTGCCTCGACCGCGACGCAGTCGAGGTTGTGGGTGTGGGGATCGACATCCACCAGAATGGGCGCAAGGCCGGTTTCAACCACCGCCGAAACGGTGGCAATGAAGGTGTTGCTCGGCACTATCACTTCATCGCCGTCCTGCAACTTGCCCTGTTCCTTCCAGGCCCGTAGCACCAACACCAGTGCATCCAGGCCGTTGCCGGTGCCGATGGCGTGGGCAACCTCGCAATACTCGGCGAAGGCTTGCTCGAACCGGGTCAGTTCGACCCCGCCGATATACCAGCCTGAATCGATGACCCTGGCGCAGGCCGCCTTCAACTCATCCGCGTATTCGTGATTGACCGCCTGCAGGTCGAGGAAGGGAATGTTCATCGTCATGCCGTCACCATGGCCAGGAAGGTTGGGTAATCGCGTACGTAGTCGGCTTCGTCGTAGAGATTGTCGGCCAGTACCATGAGCACGCAGTCGGCGGAGAAATCGTACATCTCCCGCCAGATAAAGGATTCGATCAGCAACCCCTGATTGGGGTTATCGAGGCGAATGTCGATTTTTTCCGTGCCGTCATCCAGCATGAAACGGCACGAGCCACGCACGGCAATGGCCACCTGCTTCAAGGACTTGTGGGCGTGATAGCCGCGACGTACACCCTCGCCTGTATCGAACATGTAGTAGACGCGCTTGACCTGAAAGGGAATGTTTTTGCCTTCCTCCAGGGCGATCAGTGAGCCGCGCTCGTCACCATGGGCCTGCAACTGCAAATAATGGACTTTCATGATGTCGTTCCGCTGTAGGGGACCGGCACGTCCTTCGTGAGCCAGGCCACGATAGTGTCGGGTTCGATCGTGTATCCCTTGTAGTAGATCTCTCTGGAGTCAGATGTCTGTGCCTGATAGGGGATGTAGTCCATTTCAACTCCGACAATGGCCGCCAGATTGGAGAAAAACGAAATCGCTCCGGCTTCTTCGGCCATCCAGCACAACGCCCTGGCGCCCCGGGTGGCGAAGATGATGTTGGTCCAGGCCGCACCGGTCGGGCCGATGATGATATCGGCATTGGCCATAATTGCGACCTGGTGATGGATGTCCTGTTCTTCCATGTACACGCAGACGAACCCCAGGGGTTCGAGCCTGGCCAGGATTTCGCTCTGATTGTAGGGGCGCAGGAACCCTTTGCGGCCGAGAAAGACCCGCTTGGGCAGGCTGCCTGGGTCAATGTCGGCGGCCAGGGACAGGGCCTTGCCGCGCAGGAAGTTGATCGACTCAGGCCGGGCAAAACTGTTCTCGGCGATGCTGCGTGATTCGCCCTTGTAGTTGGTAATGCAGTTGTTCGGCGCGCTGACCAACAACAGGTCCGTGACGCAATACGCGGCCACGCTCTTGAGAAACACCACCGGCCGCGCACTACCAATGGCCCCGATCAACGCCTTGATAGCGGGAATGTTCTGGCTGTGCCCGGAGATCAGCAGCGGGTAGTCGTCGTACTCGCCCGGCAGTTCGCCGATGAATTGCAACTGGCTGAGGATTTCCAGCACCCAGTGATAATAGTTGACCTCACTGCCACCCGTGACCAGCAGGCCTTTCTCAATAAGCTCTGCCTGGGGCGCCTGGCGGACCAGCGCCAGGGTCTGGCCGTGATAGAGCAGGTGCGCGCCGCTGTAGTCGGCCGCTGTGCTTTTCGCCGTGACGACCCGTTCGGCGACCAAGCGCCCGCCGGGCAGAATCACCGAGCGGGAGACCGAGCACACCTGACCGTTTATGAAGTGGTAAAGCGCTACTTCCGGCAAAGTAATAGCGGTGGCTGCGACCTCATGGGCGACAAAGCGCGGGCCCTGCACGCTGCCGGGCTGCGCCGGGCGCAAGACCTGCACCTTATGGCTATCGGCTTCATCGAGCCAGCACAACGCAAAACGGCGAACGTCGCGCTGCCGGGAAAAAAACAGCCGATACAGCAGGTCTGAAATCAGCCCCGGCTGCCTACACATCAGGGCATAACCCCAGCGCTCCAGCTGTGCAATCAAACGCTGACGGGGGCTGGCGGCAGTCAATTGATTGTGGAAAATGCTGATCTGTTCTTCACGAATCGCCAATTCATTGACCAGTTGCGGATAAATCTCGCGGTAGTAGTCACTGGCGATAATGATCTGGTCGAAGTGCAGCTGGTGCAGGTGCTGTGGGTTGTGAATGGTCTTGCCGAACAACGCCTGCCCATGTTTTTGCTGGTTGTTATCCAGGAAACCGACCACGTTATAGCGGCCACGACAGCTCTTATAGAAGTTGATCCCGCCCGCGCCGGTACCAAAAATCAGGATGCGTGAGTTTTTTTGATTTGCCGCTACCGCCATACATAACCTCTTGGCACCCGTGCTACCAAGCGTCAAAAAAAAGCCGGATAAGCTTTGCCCGATGCGCCTGGACTCAGGGCAGTGCAGGGATCATGCCGCTCAGGCCAAAGCCGGCAGGTTCTCCCGGGCCCAGCGGCTGACGAGGTGCTTATCCAGGCAATATTCTTTTGAGTAGAGCTGGCGAGAGTCTCTGGTCCCGGCCACGTAATGAATGTAATCGAGGTCAACGCCCACCTTGTCCGCCAGATTGGAGAAGCACGACAGCTCGCCATATTCTTCGGCCATCCAGCACAATGCCCGTGTGCCTTGAGAGGCAAAGAGGATGTTCGTCCATGCCGCCCCCGTCGGCCCGACGACCACCTCGGCATTGGCCATAAGGGCCACTTGCTGGCTGAAGTCCAGCTCTTCCATATACACGGTGGTGAAGCCCAAGGGGCCGAGGAGCGAGAAAATGTCGGCCTGATTATAGGTGCGCAGATTATGTTTTCTGGCCATGAATACCCGCTTGGGCAGGGTGCTGACGTCGATCGCGCTCGCCAATGGCAGCCCTTTGCTGCGCAGGTAGTCGAGGGACTCCTTGCGGATAAAGCCGTCCTCGGTACGGTTCCCGGCAGCGTTTTTCAGATTGGCGATCAGGTTGTTCGGTGCATTGATGAACAGCAGGTCGCCGACTTCATACGAGACCTGTGCGTCGAGAAAAACCAGTGGCCGATCGATATTGAAAGTGGCGAGGTAACGTTTGATCGAGGGGATTTTCTGGCTAAACCCAGAGATCAGGATAGGGTAGTCGGCATAGTGCGCCGGCAACTCGGCAATGAATTGCAGTTGCGAGAGGATTTCCACAATCCAGTGGTAGTAGTTGGTCTCGGTCAATCCGTTGATCAGTACGCCTTTTTCGAGCCGGACCTGCGGGTGCTGAATGATCAGACCATGGCTGTCCGTATGATAGAGCAGATGGCCGTTGCCGTAGTCGGCGTTATCCATGGTCGCCGTCAACACGCGCTCAACTATCAGCTGTTCGCCCAGTTGCTCGTCGCGCAGGACCACCGAACGCGAAACCGAACAGGCCTGAGCGTGCTTGAAGTGGTAGAGGGCGACTTCCGGCAACTGAATATCGACGGGCGCTACCTGTTCGCCGAAAACCCTCGGGCCCTGCACTTTATCCGGCCGGTCTGGCCGGAAAACATGCACTTTGTTGTCGTGCAGCGTATCCAGCCAGCGCAGCGGCAGGCGCTTGAGGACGGGCTTGGCGCTGTTGCCATGCGTCAGCGAAAACAGCCCATGAAAGATAGCAGAGCCCAGACCCGGTTTTTCACACAGGCGCTTATGGCTCAGGCGTATCAGGTGCTGGCGCCACTGTTTAAAACGGCTTGGGGGCTGCGGTGTTTCGGCGTGGGAAAAACCGATTCTCTGCTCATCGACGGCCAGTTCATCGAGCAACTGCTGGTTGATCTCGCGATAGTAATCGCTGGCGATGATGATCTTGTCGAACGCCAGCGTATGGACGGATTGCGGCGCGTGGATGGTTTTGCCAAATAACCGCTGGCCATGTTTTTGCAGGCTGTTATCGAGAAAACCCAGCACCTGATAGCGCTGGCTATAGCTCTTGTAGAAATTGACCCCGCCAGAGCCTGTCCCGAAAATCAGGATGCGCGGTTTATTTCCAGAGCCTGCTGCCATTACGACCTCGTTTCAATCCTTGTTGATGATGTTGCCGCGAATCTGCGCCACCCCTTTGTCATCCAGATCACGGCGGGTCCTGATGGGTTTCAGTTCGCCCTTGATCCGGCTGTTGATGGCGTCAATGCCGGTTTTCTGCACATTGCCATTGGACTTGCCCAGCAAGTAACGCAGTGACAGGCGGAACTGTTCCGACTCATGGGTCACCGGGCGGGTGCCATGCAGGGTGCAGTTATGCCACAGCCCGACATAGCCGGGGCCACCGATCAGCGTTTGATCGATGCACGCAATACTGTTGCCCTGATCATCGCTGTAGACCCACTGGTCGTCATGCCGGTGCTCGAGCCGGTGCGGGAACAGCGTGGCACCCAGTTGATGGGTGCCTGGCATCAGGTGCAGCGGTGAATCATGCTCACTGACGTCGTGCAGGTAGACATACAGGGTCAGAAAAGTCGAAGGATCGAGTTCCACCCGGCCCTGGGGCCAGTCGATGATGTCCTGATGGAAGTCGATGCCACGAAAGTACGTAATGTCGCGAAACGGCTTCTTGATATAAGGCCCGAGGTTCGCCACGTTGACGTCGCGGATTCGCTCCCTTATCCAGTCCGGCAGCCAGGCTTGCGGCACGCCGCACACGGCCTTCTTGATCACCACTTCATAGTCGTCGCCCAGCACATGGTCGAGAACCGCCTTCAACTGTGGGTCCTGCTCGATGAACTGCAACTGCTCCTCGAACTGGCTGAGGAAGTTGAAGGTCTTGGTCGGGTTGGCGTTAAAGTGATTTTCCTGGGCCAGATACTCGGCCTCACTCATGAACAGGTCGCCGTTGAAGGCACGAGCGGCAATCATGTCGCGATACAGAGCCTGGGTTCGCTCGACATCAAGGATCTCGCCGAACAGGTGCGCACCTTGCTCCGTCAGGTTGTTGAGGCAGCTTTGCATGTTTCCACTCGCTCATCGTTGCTGGCAGTGCTTGAATATTCTTATCGGCGGGCGCCGGTGTAAATGAACGTGGATCAAGGAAATATTTAATAGCGCTCGTCGTATTCCCGCCGCTGGCCTGCTGCTTCTGGACAGGGCGATCGGTGATCGTCAATATTTGCCACCGTAATGAAATAAAGCCGTAGAGACCGCCGAGCAATGATCATCATCGCAGGAAAGAACAATATCGCCGTGCACGGTCTGGAACTGGCGCTCAGGCATTTTCCTGCAGAACAACTGGCGGTGGTCTGCAATAGAAATGAACCCGGTGCAGATCACTGGCAACGCTCGTTGCGTCAGGCGGCAGCCCGATGGGGCGTAAAGGAAATCAGTCTTGAGGCGGCCTATGACCTGGCCACCCAGGCTTTTATATCCCTGGAGTTCGATCAACTGGTCGTGCCGTCGCGTTTTTCCATCGCGAACATTTTCAATATCCACTTCTCCAGACTGCCGGAATACAAAGGCATGTATACCTCGGTCTGGCCCATCCTCCATGGCAGGGATGAGGCGGGCGTGACACTGCACCATATAGAGCCTGGCATCGATACCGGCGATATCGTGGACCAGCAGGTATTCCCGATTGCCGACTGGTGGACGTGCCGGGACCTGTACCTGGCGTTTACTCAGCAGGCGAGTGAAGTTCTGGATCGCTGTTTTTTACGCCTGATCAATACTCGGGTTGAGGGTCGACCCCAACCGGCGAACGGATCAAGCTACTTCTCGAAATCGTCCATCGACTACTCGAACCTGCGGATCAACACCCTGGCCACCGCCTGGGAGTGCGTGACGCAGATCAGGGCCTTTGCCTTTCGCGAGTATCAATTCTTGAAGTGGCAAGGCCGCCCTGTGGTATCCGCCACGGTTCTTGCCGACAAGTCTCTGCGTAAACCGGGTTTTGTCCTCGCTGAAAACGACTATTACGCAGACATTGCCACCATTGATTACAACGTTCGCTTTCATTTCGACAAGCTTGCGGACATGCTGGCGGCCTGCGAATGCGCGGATATGCAGGAAGTCATCCGGCTGCAAGGGAATATCGCGGGTTATAACGATGCCAACGACAAGGGCTGGACGCCGCTTATCGTTGCCAGTTATGCCGGCGCCTATGACGTGGTGAACTGGTTATTGAAGAAAGGTGCATCGCCGGTCAGGCCCAATAACAAAGGGACCACACCGTTGATGTACGCGAAGGATGCGTATTTTTCCGGGCGCTGCCGCCGCACGTTTTTCCTATTGCTGAAAAACGCCGCAGAGCTTGAGACATACGACTATGCAGGGAAGAAGTTGTCAGATTATCTGAACGGTGAGCAATACGCACAATTGCTTGCCCCTCGCCAAGGCTGAGTTGATAGTTAGTTTATGGGTGAAGTAGGCCTATGTGGTTCAAACAAAAAGAGCGTGTCTATGTTTTTGGTGCCAGTGTCGGAGGCATCAATTTTTACAAGCGCCATGGGCGGCAATATGAGGTACTCGGCTTTGTCGATAACAGTGCACAAAAGCACGGGCAACTGGTACTGAATAAGCTGATCCACGCACCCGGCGAATTGAGCCAACTCAGTTTCGACAGGATCGTCATTGCCAGTGATTATTATCCGGAGATTTTCCCGCAGTTGATCGGTCTGGGTATCGATGAGAAAAAAATTGATATTCATCACCCGTCCATGGAGGCGAACTCGCTGGGTCAGCGTTTGCGCCATCGCGCCTGGATACTGTTCCAGGAGCTGATTTGCCTGCGTCCGGGGATGCTGTCGGACCTGCTTTATCAGCATTATCTCAAGTGCCGCAGCAGCGTCAAAAAACCGGTAAAGCGCTTCAATCTGCAATGGCTGGACACGACCGATGAGTTCAAGGTGTATGTGTTCCGCCGCGCCTTACCGGGTTCAGTCCAGGGCCCGAGGTATGTCGGCCAGAACGTGGCGCCGGTAAAAGTCACCTTGCCAGAGGTGGCGCTGCATCGCTTTCGCCAGGGCCAGGTGGGCTCGGTTTCGCGATCGGTGCTGTTGCCGGATCAGCGCGTGCTGCAAGAACGAGTTACTACGACCACGCCAGGCAACGCGGATTACTCCGTCGGTGACATGATTTTTCATGGTCGGCGTCTTGCACTGGTAGCTGTTGGCGAGCCGGAGCCTGTCGATAAAGGCATCTTGATCAACGGTATTAGCGAGGGCAATTATTATCACTGGGTCGTGGAAGTGCTGGCGCAATTGCAGTTCGTTGCAGAGTTGCCTGCGCAGTATGCCGATTACCCGATTCTGATTTCCGGCGGTAGCCAAAAAATACCGTCGATCAAGGCCATGATCGACGGGCTCGGTATTACCCGGCCCTTTATCTATCTGCAGACCCACCTCAACTACCGGGTTGATGACCTGCTGTGGATTGATGCCCCCAACAACATGATTCCTAACTTCAAGGCCAGCCACGGTTATCACACCATCGATAATTTTGGTCGGCGCGACTCCATCGAATACCTGCGTGAAAATGCCTTGAGCCTGGTGGCGGGGCTCGACATGACCGACCTGCCCAAGCGGGTATTTCTTGCGCGCAAAGGGTTCCTGCGGCGTTTTAACCAGCAGGACGTCATCGAGCTGCTTGAGCCCTATGGTTTCGCCTGCGTTTACATGGAAGACCTCGATGTTCATCAGCAGGTGGCGATCATGGCCAACGCTGAAGTGGTCGTGGGGCCGACCGGGGCGGCATGGACTAACATCATGTTCGCCTCTGCGGGTACCCAGGCGCTGTGCTGGATGGCTGAGGAGTATGGCGACCTGTCGTGTTTTTCCAACCTCGCGGCCATTGTCGGTGTCGATCTGGAGTTCGTCCGTTATCGCACCGGCGCCCATAACTCCCATGAGCTGTACTACAAGGAATATGTGCTGGACGTCTCTGTGGTCAGGGCTTGGCTGGAGCAGCACGTACCCGGCCGCGACGGCTTGCTATTAGCGAAAGCGACGAACGGCGTGTAGGCTTCGGCAGTCGATGTTGTGTTTTTTCTGGAGTGGCCATGGATCTTCAAGCGAAATCCATTCGTTTACGGCTGATCGAAGCGACAGATGCCGAGTTTGTCCTGGATCTGCGGTTGGACAAGCGCTACAGCGAGTATCTGTCGAGCGTCAATCCAAGTGTCGCGGCACAGCGCGCCTGGATCGAGAGCTACAAGGACGACGAGCGCGCCGGGCGCCAGTTCTACTTCATTATCGAAAACAACAACGGCGTGCCCTGTGGCACCGTGCGTATCTATGACCTGCGCGAGGATTCATTCTGCTGGGGCAGCTGGATCCTCAACGCCGACAAGACCCGTTATGCGGCACTGGAAAGCGCATTTCTGATTTATCAGATCGGCTTCCAGCAAATGGGCTATCACAAGGCCCACTTCGATGTGCGCAAGGGCAATGACCACGTCATCTCCTTCCACGAAAAGATGGGCGCCGTGCGCACCGCAGAAGATGAAGAAAATCTGTACTTCGAGATCAGCGAAGCCGCCGTTGCGCAGTTCCGGGAGCGTTTGTTGAAGAAGCTGTAGGCATTACCCAACGATACTAATAAAAAGGACGTGCCATTTGAATCGCCTTGGCAAGGTGCTGTTCGTTGCCGCTCTGTTGTTGTCTGGCGGCTGCGAGGCGCGAGACAAGACCGCTCCGCCCTCACCCCTCCAGGTTCAGCCAGCGGACCGGGATCGGGTCCGCTTCGATCTGTTCACCCCCGACGCGCCCCTGGCCAGCGGTTGGCGTGTCGCGGTTCAGGCCACCTATAACTCGGTCAACCTGACGGATCCCGGCACCACCCTCACGACGACAAGTCGACGCAATTGCCGGCCGGGCAGCAATGTGGTGTTCGTACCGGTGCCCAGCTTCAGAAAATGCGAAAGCATGGTCATTCGATCTGAATCGATGCAGTTGCCTGCCAGCCAGGTCAGCCTTGCCGGTGAGCGCAGTATCGACGTGGACTTTGCGCCCCTGCTCAAGGTGCGCGGCGCTGAGTATCGGATCGCTTCGCTGAACCTGAGTCTGCTGCCCTGTGCGCAGTGCAAGCCGATCACCCAGGACGTCACCACCGACTGCTATACCGACGAGCGCCAACCGGAAATGCTCACCCGGCAATTCCTGCTCAACTACCGCAAGGGCGTCAGCAGCAATCCCAAGGCTGCGCAGTGTGGGCTGGACAAAGGGGACTGGCCCGCCTGGACAACCCGGCAAAGCGTGCAAGAGCGCATTCGCAGTCACTTCGGTGAAAAAAACGCGATGATCAGCAGTGAGCTGCTCGACAGCTATGGGCTGATTCCCACGCCCGACAAAGGCTGGGTCTACAACCCTACTGCGAACCTGAAAGATTTCTCCTACTTGTGCTTGCGACCTGCTGCCACGACCTATCGGGCTCGCCTGGAAAAATCCACGCAATGGCCCTACGACCCCAACGTCGAGGTCAGCATCACCCTGGATGACCACGGCGGCATCTGCCTGTACGACTTGCGTGGCACCGATACCGGGAAATACACCTCGGATGTGCGGATCGTCTACGTGTTCATCGACGGTCATCTGCGTCAGGTAGTGACCGACGAGCCGAAGGATCTGCGGCGTACCTGGCGTTGGGTGGACGATCAGCCCATGGAGTACATCCAGCGCGAAAACCACACCTCGGTGGCTGGTTCAGACGATGTTCTTTACTGGCATAAAATCGCTGCCCAGTATTGGCCCAAGCAGATGGACTACAAGCCGGACTTCAAGGCGTTTGCCCAACAACAGGCGTTTGCCCAGGCGCTGATCCAGCGCTATCCACCGCAACTGCATGACACCGCGCAAACCTCCGTCAAACCCTGACCGTTGGAGCGAGGCTCGCCCGCGAAGGCAATGCTCCAGGCTCAGGGAATGTGTCTGGTGTACAGACCTCTTCGCGGGCAAGCCTCGCTCCAACGGTTCGAATAAATTTTCTACCTGTGTAACCAATACCCGTGCTCGAGCGAATTAACCCTCGTCAGCCTGACGTGAATTCTTGAGCACACCCCCCATGATTGATAAATCGCAGCGCTTGTTCAGCTTCGTTGCTGGCGAACAGGGTCCCTGGTCGATCCAGAGCAATACCGCCGTGGTGGGGGAGTCTTTACCGGATGCCGCGTGTCTGGCCGTCATCGGCTATACCGAGAGCGTGCCGGAATCGGCCTCGCAGTGGTCCCTGCGGGGCGTCACCAGTAACGAGCGCTACGTCACCCGCGATGAAAAAACCGCCCTGGTTGCCCGGCAAGCTGAGCTGGGCCGTCCTGCAGCGGATCGCGGAGCGTTCATTGCCCTGCGCAAGAATCCGCAATGGTGGGCACTGACCCAGGATGAGCGGCGCAGCATTGTCGAGGAACAGTCACGGCACATCGCCGTGGGCATGAACTACCTGCCGGCCATTGCCCGGCGCCTGTTTCATTGCCGCGATCTGCCCAGCGCTCAGCCCTTCGATTTTCTTACCTGGTTCGAATTTAACGCCGCTGATGCCGGGGCTTTCGACGAGTTGCTGGGGTTGTTGCGCGGCACGTCGGAGTGGCGGTTCGTCGAACGCGAAGTGGATCTGCGCCTGATCCGGGGGCGCTGCGCATGAACACATCCGTCAGAGGCAAACTGATCGCCGGTTTTGGCGCCGTGCTGTTATTGACCGCGCTGCTGACCTGCATTGCGCTGTACAGCGTCAAGCAACTCACTACCCGAAGCGAGGCATTGGTCGACAGCATCTCCCTGGACAGTCAGATCGCTGCGGTGCGCCTGCAGGA
Organism: Pseudomonas sp. JUb42; assembly: GCF_024807945.1. Lineage (GTDB taxonomy): Bacteria > Pseudomonadota > Gammaproteobacteria > Pseudomonadales > Pseudomonadaceae > Aquipseudomonas. The sequence continues at coordinate 127,354 of NZ_JANUFD010000008.1, forward strand.
AAACGAGTTCGACCGCACCGGCCAGAGCCAGGCCGTGGATGCGTACAACCGGGAAATCGGCAAGCTCGACACCCTCGTCGACAAGGTCCGTATCAGTGCCGGTGAAGACGGTCGCGGCGCCGTCGAGCGCATTCGCACCGTGCGCAAGACCTATGAACAGACCTTCAGCGATTTCGTTGTAGCGCGTAATCAGGCCAGGCGCGCGCAGAGTGAAATGAACCCGGTGATCGAAGATATTGCCAGCAAGCTGAACAAGGTCCTCAACAGCCTGTTCGAGACCCTGGGCAGCAACCCTGCCAGTGGCATCGCGCCGCTGCAGACGGCGGTGGAGCTGCAAGGGCTGATGAGCGCCCTGCGCGACGAGGTACGCAACTACATTGCCAACCCCACCGATCAGGCCCATCAGCATGTGGCGGCCAGCGTCGATCACATCCGCCAGCGCGGCAACGACCTGTGGGAGCTGCTGCCCAGCGATGATCTTCAGCAGCAACTGGTCGATGCCCTGCAGGCCGTGCTGACGTATCAGGACCGGGTTGCCGAGTTTCGCGACAACCTGCTCAAGAGCCAGAAGGCCAAGCAGTTGATGCTCGATCAGGCCGACGAGCTGCAGACCTTGAGCGCGTCCATTTATCAGCAGCATGTTGAAGGCCGCAGCCACGATGTGCGCATGGCTCAGGGCGAGTTGTCCGTGGCTGCCGTGCTGGCCTTGCTGTTGGGGCTGGGTGCGTCATGGCTGATTACCCGGCAGATTGTGCCGCCGCTCAACCGTGCCCTGACCGTGGCCCGGCAGATTGCCGCCGGCGATATCACCGGCAAGCTCGATAGCCATACCAAGGACGAAATCGGCCAGATGATGGGCGCCATGCAGGAAATGGCCGAGCATCTGCGCCAGCTCATCAGCCGCATCGGTGGCGGCGCCCAGCGCCTGACCTCGGCCGCTGCGGCGCTGTCGGTGGTGACCTCACAGAGCAATGCCGGCGCCACTCTGCAACGCGAGCAGACCGCGCACGTCACCCATGCGGTCGCCGATATGGTCGCCAGTGCCCAGCACGTCGCGGAAAACGCCCGGGACACCACCCACGCCACGCACGTCACCGAACAGCAAACCATCGAAGGCAATCGCATCATTGCCCAGGCGCTTGAGCATTTCGACTTGTTGGTGGCCAACGTCGCCCAATGCGGGCAGGCCATGACCCGCCTGCGCCACGACAGCGAGCGCATTGACGGCGTGCTGGGAGTGATTCGTGCCGTAGCTGAACAGACCAACCTGCTGGCGCTCAATGCTGCCATCGAAGCGGCGCGGGCGGGGGAGAGCGGTCGCGGCTTTGCCGTGGTGGCCGACGAAGTGCGCGGCCTGGCCCAGCGTACCCAGCAGTCCACCCAGGAAATCGAAGGCTTGATTCTGTCCTTGCAGGAAGGTGCCAAGGACGCCACGGCGCTGATGCAACAGAGCGAGGATATGAGTAATTCCAGCGTGGAACTTGCCCGTGCGGCCGGGCAGGTGCTGAGCGAGATTCGTGATTCGGTGGCGTCCATCCACAGCATGAACATGAGTATTGCCACGGCGGCCGATCAGCAGACCAGCGTGTCGCGGCAGATCAGCAGCAGCCTGGTGCGGGTGCGGGACATCGCCGACGAATCTGCTGACAATAGCCTGAAAACCACCGAAGCCAGTGACGAGCTGTCACGCCTGAGCGGCGAGCTGACGACGCTGGTGCAGCGCTTCAAGGTGTCCTGACATTTTCTGTGTGGATAGGGGGCGGGCAAGTTCTGTGGGAGCGAATTCATTCGCGAATGGGGCATTTCAGTCGCTGAAAATGCGTTGGATGTACCGGCCTCTTCGCGAATGAATTCGCTCCCACTGAATTCGCTCCCACAACTGCAGAGTTCGCAGCCTCGGGATGGAGTTATTGCGCAGGGGAGTCTTTCGATGCCGTCAGCCTGTCCAATCCCTCGCGCAATCGCGGCAACGCGAAATCAATGAACCTGCGCATCTTCAGCGGCATGAATCCCCGTGACGCATGCACCAGGCTGATCGGCATCGGCTCCGGTTCGAACGTGCGCAGGATGATCCGCAGGCTACCGTTTTCCACCGCATCCGCCACTTGATAATGCAGCAGGCGGGTCACGCCGACACTGCGCACGGCCGCCTGCATCGCTGCTTCAGCGGTGGAGACCAGCAAGCGTGGGCGGATCGGCACTTCTATGTCGTGCGCCCCGGCCGGTAGCGGGAAGCGCCAGCTCATTGCCGGCAGCGGCGTATCGACCTTGACGCAGGGCAAGCCCTCCAGCACCTGCGGGGTCTGGGGTTCGCCATACTTGCCCAGCAATGCCGGGCTTGCGCACATCACCGAGCGCATCACGCCAATCCGGGTTGCCACCATGCTGCTGTCAGGCAACCGGCCGATGCGCACGGCCATGTCGACGTGATCGTCGACCAGATGGATATTGTGATCGGCGAGCACCAGCCGCACGTTGATCTCGGGAAACTGCTCGAGGAAATCCGTCACCACCGGCAACACATGCAACCGCCCGAACAGGACCGGTGCGGTGAGCACCAGCTCGCCCTTGGGCTCCTTGAACTCCCCGGCCGCTTCCCGCTCGGCGTCTTCGACCTGTTCCAGAATGCGTCGTGCTGCGGCGACGTAGGCGACACCTGCGTCAGTGAGAGTCAGTTTACGTGTAGTCCTGATCAGCAGACGAGTACCGATCAATGCCTCAAGGTCCGAGAGTTTGCGGCTGAGCGTGGGCAGCGGAACATGCAGGGCGCGGCTGACCGCCGACAGGCTGCCTTTCTCCGTCACCATGACCAGCAGTGACATGGCCTCGAAGCGATCCATTGAGCTCTTCCATTTTTTGGCAGGATGGTTCTCGATATTAGTGAATTATCTTTATATGTGAAAGGCGGCACTATTTCGGTCAAGGAGCTGATGACAGCTCGAAACCCTTGAAAGGAAATAGACCATGTCCATTAACAAGTTGTTGGCAGCGTCGGTACTGGCGACTGCATTGATCGGCACCAACGCCCAGGCGGCAGCGGCGCAACCGGTGGTCAGCCACCACACCGTCGACGTGCAGGGCGTGAAGATTTTTTACCGTGAAGCCGGTGACCCCAAGGCGCCGACGGTGCTGCTGTTGCACGGTTTCCCGACCTCGTCCTTCATGTATCGCGAGCTGATTCCAAAACTGGCCGACCGTTATCATGTGGTCGCCCCGGACATGCCCGGCTTCGGTTTCTCTGACAGCCCGGATCGCGGGAAATACGCCTACACCTTCGACAACCTGGCAAAAACCATGGACGGCTTTACCGAAGCCCTGGCGCTCAAGCGTTATGCGATTGAAGTCTTCGACTATGGCGCCCCGGTCGGCTGGCGCCTGGCAGTGGCGCATCCGGAACGCATCACGGCGATCATCAGCCAGAACGGCAACGCCTATGAGGAAGGTCTGAGCGAAGGCTGGAACCCGATTCAGCGTTACTGGAAAGACCCGACCGCCGAGAACCGCAACGCCCTGCGCGAGATGCTCAAGCCCGAGTCGATCAAGTGGCAATACACCCACGGCGTGAGCAACCCCGACAGCGTAGCGCCAGAGGCTTACACCCTCGACGCGGCCTTCGTTGCTCGCCCGGGCAATGACGAAATCCAGCTCGATCTGTTCGGCGACTACGCCAATAACGTCAAGCGTTACCCGGAATTCCAGGCCTACTTCCGCAAGTATCAGCCGCCGCTGCTGGCGGTCTGGGGTAAGAACGATCCGTTCTTCCTGCCTGCCGGTGCCGAGGCGTTCAAGCGTGACGATGCCAAGGCAGAAGTGCACTTCTACAACACCGGCCATTTCGCGCTGGAGACCGATGTCGAGGCCATTGGTGGCGAGATTCATCGGTTCCTGGATCGTACTGTCGGCAAGGCGCACTGATACCAACAGGGACGCAGGGTCGCCGGGTGAATTGTGGGGGGGATTGTGGGTGGGATTGTGGGAGCGAATTCGCTCTCATCAAACAACGCGCAACTTACTGAATAGCAAAGACTTTGTGGGAGCGAATTCATTCGCGAAAGCGGTTGCAGGCGATGAAGCTGCATCGAATGTATCGGCTTCTTCGCGAATGAATTCGCTCCCACATTGCCTCCTGCCCCGGTCAGTGTTTGCTGCATGACAGCGCGGCGGCGTAGACGGGGGGGGGGCTCCCACAGAATCCATTTCTACAGAGTTCGCCCCCAACAAAATCGCCCGCCGGGCCGTTATTTACCCGGTTTGACGAAGCGCAGCGTCAACCGATCCGACTCGCCAATCGCCACGTACTTGGCCTTGTCCTGATCCCCCAGTTTCAGCGACGGCGGCAACGTCCAGACACCGCCTGGGTAGTCCTTGGTGTCCTTGGGGTTGGCGTTGATTTCGCTTTGATCCTCAAGCTTGAAACCTGCATCGGTGGCCAGTTTCACCACGTAGTCGGTGGGCAGGTAGCCGCTTTGCTTGATGCTCTCAAGATCGGCGCCGTCCTTGGCACGGTGGTCAACCACGCCGAGCACGCCGCCCGGTTTCAGCACCTTGAAGAACGCAGCGAACATCTGCGGCGCGTCATCAGCCATCACCCAGTTATGCACGTTGCGGAAGGTCAGCACGCGGTCGGCTGAGCCCGGTTTGCCGAACGCTGGCGCCTTGGGGTCGAACTCGACAAAACCGGCCTTGGCATAGTGGGTTGGATCGGCCTTGAATTTCTGCTTCAGGCCATCGGCGGATTTCTTGTAGTAATCACCCGAGGCCGGCGCTTGCAGGGCGGCGATGTAATGGCCGTGGTCCTTGAGCAGCGGCGCAAGAATTTCGCTGTACCAACCGCCGCCGGGGGTGATTTCGATCACGGTCTGGTTATGCTGCAGGCCGAAGAATTTCAGGGTCTGCTCAGGGTGGCGATAGCCATCACGCACGCTGTTTTCCGGCGCGCGCCATGGCCCGGCCAGCACGCTGGCATATTGCTCGTCGGTGATTTTTGCTGCGGCCGGGGCGGCCTGGCTGAGGCTTGGTGCGAGGAGGGTGGCGAAGGTCAACGCCGCTAGCGTACGGTTCATGATCGTCCTGGCAAAAGTGCATGTGCGGCCGACGTTAGCACGGGGCTTCAGGGTGGGGATCACACATTTTCTGCGGTCGTCCAAACCAAAGGTTCTATAGCTCGATGGCAATAAGAGACAGGCTTGCTCTTGAACTACAGGATAGAGTTTGGCGAAAGAACATCTTCTCCAACGGAGCAGGCTATGACGCTCAGTTTCATAAAGATGCACGCCCACGGCGATGACTTCATGGTGGTCGACCGGCGCGGCCAGGTTGACCTGATCACCCCTGAAATAGCCAGACGCCTGGGCGATCGCCATTGCGGCATCGGTTTCAATCAGTTGGCGGTCGTCCTCGATTGCGCGGATGCAGCCGCGCGGCTGGTGTTCTGGAACCCCAACGGCACGCAGCTCAATGCCTGCGGCAGTGCCACCCGTGGCGTGGCCGACCTGTTGATGACTGAGGCCGGTACTTCCTCGGTCGTGCTGCGAACCCACCGCGGCCTGCTGACCTGCCACCGCGAAGCCGATCAACGCATCTCGGTGGATATGGGCAAGCCGCTGCTCGACTGGCAGGACATTCCCTTGGCGGAAGCCACCGACACCCGGCTGCTGCCTCTGCCCGCGACCCCAACGGCGTGCAACATGGGCAATCCGCACTGCACCTATTTCATCGACGACCTGACCACCCTCGATATCGCGGTGATGGGCGCGGAGATCGAGATTCATCCGTTGTTTCCGGAAAAAACCAACGTGCATTTCGTCCAGATCATCGACCGTGGACATATCCGCCTGCGCATCTGGGAGCGCGGTGGCGGCATTCCCATGGGCTCCGGCTCATGCTGCTGCGGCGCAGTGGTCAACGGCATTCGTCGCGGGCTGCTGGATAACACGGTGGAAGTGGAGTGTGACGGCGGCACCCTGAAGGTGAGCTGGGACGGCAGTGGCGGGGTGATCCTCACCGGTTCGGTGGAGCCGATACAGTCCGGGGTCCTGGCCGAGCATTTTTTGCGCGCCTGAAAGCGGAACCAGTCGTGATTCCTGCCAATCGGTCCGCTCATTCCGACGGGCCGGGGAACTCAGGGGGACCTGGCCGGACCAAGCAGTGTCTGCCACCCGGCTGTGCCGCAAGAGTTCATAACCATGCAAACCAACAAGACAAGGACCGTCCTGCTGTCGACTCTGGTCGTCGGCCTGTTGCTGGCAGGGGGGTTGACCTACGCCTTTATGGCCGGTCGCTCGGAAGATGGGTTAATCAGCGGCGAAGAGTTCGCTCCCGATCAGCTCAATGAGGGCGGTCTGGATGATATCGCCACCCTGTCGTTGCCCGATGCGCAGAAGCGCTTGAATTTTCTGATCGCCGATACCCGTGACTCCCTCAATGCGCTCAACCGGCTGAGTAGCCTGACCCTGAAGATCACCCCGGTAAAAGCGACGCCCGTTGATCAAGTGGCGGTCGTGCCAGCCTATGACGAGCTGATCAAACCCTTCACCGGCAAGGATGTCGAAGCGGCTCTGGCTGCACTTGCTCCAGGCGCGGTGGATTTTCGTCAGGTGATCGATGTGCCGGGCTCGGTGGCCAAATGGAACACTCAGGCGCTGGATGCCATCTGGAAACAGGCAGCGGCCGCCAGTAATGAGTCGGTGGAGCGCTACCGCTTCAAGCGGGTTTATTTCCGCGACGGCTCTGAACAGGACTATTCGGCGGTACAGGCCCGAGCGCAGGCCGATGATGAGGAAACCGGTTATTACAGCAGCGATGCCGAACTGAATACGGCCAAGCCCATCGATAAAGTCAGCGTGGAAGTCAGCTATAAAAGCTACCCCGGTTATCACAAGGTCGTGCTGGATAAAGACCACCCGCAAGTTACGGTGGGCAGCGAGCGCTATCGCCTGACGTCGCTGCAGGATAACGCCGCCGCGCTGATGATCTCCACGCCCAGGGCCGACAGCTTTGCCGTGCAGGGGCTGGATGAGTCAGGCAAACGCCTGCGCAGCAGCAGCTCCAACTCCAGCACTCTGCCTTCTGACGAAGAAATGGCCAGCCTGCGCAAGTTGTATGACGCACTGCTCAAAGTAAAAGCCAACTTCAGCCAGTATCGCGACAGCCAGAGCCTGCAGGATGAACTGCAGAAACTTGCGGTCAGCCTTCAGCCCGCTGCAGGCAGCCTGAAGAATATCCAGGCCGAATACCGGTATGACGACACGCCCGCCAGGGTCGAGATAGTGGTCTACGACCCGGTACAAGTCAGCAAGACCGAACTTATGCTGTCCAATCGCGTGCCGGTTCAGGATATTTATATCGCTCACGATCAGAAAACCGATCTGGTCGGCTTCGTCGATGCCAGTGGCGCCTGGAAAATAAAGCCTACTTTTATCGGCATCGACTACCTCGATATCGCCAGCGTTTATCGAGTGGTGACCGGAAAAAGATCGATCAACGACGAAGTGTCCGAGATCCTGGTCAAGTACTACTACTTGCAACCCGGCACCCTCAACTTCAAGGTGCTGCCTTTTGAGGGAATCGAAGAGCAGATCAACGATGACCTGATGTTGGTCCAGCGCAACACCAATGGCCCTTACGGTATCTACAGCATGAAGAAACAGGCCTTCACCGTGCCGATGAAGTTCGTCAACGCGAAGGTGCAAGACAACATTATGGTGGCCCGACTGGGTGACAAAACCTATGAGGCCAAGCCGACTTACGGGGCTTTTACCCTCGACGGCAAGGAAATCCTGCCACCGCGCTTTGGTGGCGTGCGCCAGTACGAAGGCTTCCTGTACACCACCTCAGCTGATGACAAGCGCCATGACCTTTACGACCTGAGCGGCAATAAAATCAACCCGGCCGGTTTCGATGTATTGGGCGATTTCGCGGCCGGGCAGCCGCTGCTGATACAAAACAGCAAGACCCGGGCCTTTGCCTTTATCGACCAACAAGGCAAGAGCCTGCCCTTCAAGTTGCCCTATGACGAGGTGCAGCCGTTCTCCAATGGCATGGCCGTGGTGCGCAAGGGTGAGCGCTATGGCGCTATCGATATGCAGGGTGCGCTGAGCGTTCCGTTGAACTACCTGTCGATCCGTCCGTTTCAGGCGCGTCTGGCGGCTGCTGTACCCGAGGAAGGCTTTGATGGCCTGGTCTTGATCGACAAGCACAACCAACTCGTCAAAAAACTCGGCGGGTACAACACCTACAGCGTGTCGGCCAACAACAATGACGCGCAGTACAGCATCTACGACCCGGAGAAAGAGGGGCGGATATTGGTGTATGACGCTGACGGCCAGCAGATTAACAGCTACGAGATCGAAACCGATTCGAGCAGCGAGGGCGATAGCGACGAAGCCGAGCAGGCTACCGATGCGGTTCGGGCTGAGTGAGGCGCAGGGCTGATATCGCAGGTCATAGGTTGGAGAGAGGCTTGCCCGCGAATGCGTTAACGCCGTGGGTCTGGCATACCGCGTCGCTCACTTCGCGGGCAAGCCTCGCTCCAACAGGACTATGGTTGATCGATGAACCGGTCCTGCATATGCAATTTATAATCTAAGCGCAAGTGCAGTTTCACTTGCGTTTCATCTTCTGATGCTGTTCAGGCTAGTTTCGATTGATCGGGATTATCTACTCATATTTTTTTGGATCCAAAACTAAAGTCCTTCGATGTATAGCCGATAGCCATTATCTAATAAACACAACTAACGCCCCTTAGGGATTTGACTTAGGGCTTTTATTGGAGAAGGACGTGAAGTTATCCCATCGGTTAATTATCCTGGTACTGACGGCCATTCTCGGCCTCGCGATCATCGGCGGCCTGGCCTTGAACACCCTGCACGCCACCATGCAGGACGACAAGCGCAATGAAATCCACACCGTGCTCAGCCTCGCTGCGCAGCAGGTCGGTTATTTCCAGGGTCTGGAAAAAAGCGGCAAGCTCAGCCGCGCCGAAGCACAGGCTAAAGCGGTCGAAGCCCTGACCAATATGCGCAACGGCTCCAACGCCTATGTCTGGGCGCGGGGCATCGACGGCATGGGCTTGGTTCATGCCATCGCCGACAAGGTCGGCAAGATCGATATGGGCAAGGCGGCTAACGGTAAAACCAGTATCCAGAACTACATCGATAATCTCACCACGGCCAAGTTCTATTACTACGATGACTTCACCAAGAACCCCGATACCGGAGAAATGGCACCGAAGATAAATGGTGTCACACAGATACAAGACTGGAACTGGTTTGTCGGCTTCGGCGTGTTTGTTTCTGATATTGAAAAAGCTTACTGGCGGCTGGCATTTAACTTCATCATTATCGGCCTGGTCGTAATAGTTGCTGTAGTGGTCGTTGCCTGGCGTATTTCCCGGAGCATCTACAGCAGCCTGGGTGGCGAGCCGTCCTATGCCGCCAGCGTGGTCGGCAGCATCACCAATGGCGACCTGAGCCAGACGATTGTCCACAGCTCAGGCAAACTCAGCCTGCTTACCAGCGTGGCGCAGATGCAGAAGAACCTGCGGGAAATGATCCACTCCATCCAGCAGGGCGCCGTCGAGCTGGGCCACGCCGCAGTGGGCCTGTCGGGGCAGATGCATCAACTGGACTCGGCGTCCCAGCAAACCTCCGACGCCACCACGGCCACGGCGGCCGCCATCGAAGAAATGTCCGTAACCATTGAGCACATTTCCTACAGTGCCGGAGAAACCGAAAAGAACTCCGCCAGCTCCACCCAACTGGCCGCCGAAGGCGAGCAACTGGTCAACGACGCCGCCAAGGCCATTCAGGATGTGTCGGTCAGAGTCGAGGAGGCCTCGGGCATGATCGAAGGTCTGGTCAAACGCACCCATGAGATCGACAGCATTGCCAGCGTCATCAAAAACATCGCCAGCCAGACCAACCTGCTGGCACTCAACGCTGCCATCGAAGCGGCCCGTGCGGGAGAGCAAGGCCGCGGTTTTGCCGTGGTCGCCGACGAAGTACGCAACCTGGCCCAGCGCACCTCACTGGCCACGGAGGAAATCACCAGCATGATCACCTCCATCCAGAATGACACCGGCTCCGTGGTCATCAGCATGAGCGCCGTCACCCCGCAGGTGCTGCAAGGCGTGCAGATGGCTGAAAAAGCCGCCACCGCCCTGCGTGACATCAACCGTGAAGCGTCGGCCACGCTTGTGCAGGTCCGTGAGGTCGCTACCTCCACCACCGAACAAAGCCTGGCCAGTGCCAGCGTCGCGGAAAATATCGAGCGTATTTCCAATATGGTCGAAGCAACTGCGGAATCGGTAGGGCAGGCCAATAGCAATGTGCAGTCGCTGGAGCGGCTGGCGCAGGAGTTGAAGACGTCGGTTTCTCGGTTTGTGTTGTAGGGCGAGAGCTCTGGCGTGAGATTTGTGGGAGTCGGCTTGCTGGCTCCCACATGATTGTGTGCTGCACGGCAAATATCCACTAACCGGATACCCCCTGTGGGAGCGAGACTTGCCCGCGAAGAGGTCAGTACAACCAACGCACTTTCGGAATCTGAAATATTGCCTTACAAGCAGTAGAGATGATTCACGCTATAGCGTGTGGCCCATCGCGCGGCAGAACAAAAAAATGACAGTCCCGTAATTGCTAGGACCCAAGTCATTTATGAACCGTAATACGTATCGCACACCCTCATCACGGCCAGGCTGTCGCAAATGCCGTCTCCAACAGCGCCTCAGCGCGCGCAACCTCTCGGCACCCTTCGCCTCAGGCTGCGATTCCCGGACAAAATTGCAGGTCGTCAGCGCCATGTACGAGTACATCATCAAGAGCTGGGACGAACTGCCGGACCGGAACAAAAAGGCGCTTGGGTTTGACTTTGTTGTGGGTAGCGAGGGGGAGGAGGCCGCGCTGAATCATATGGCGCGGCTTTTTATTGAGTATGCGCAGCTGTCATTTGGGCGGGCGTTGGTGGCGCGGCGCAGGCGATTGCGGTTGGATGGGGGGGCAAGGGCTATGCCGAGAGGGGGCCGTTTCTCGTCTGGATTAAAAACTGACGATTTCCCAGAGTAGTCATTTCCCGATGAAATAGGTGAAATGGCTTTCTGTTATGCATTAAAAAGCCGGCTTGTGGCCGGCTTCTAGTGGGCAATCTTGGAATATTTTTGGTAAACCGCAATCGCCTGCAAAGGGTGCCCTGAAGGGCGTTGTCTGGACGGGGTCGGTGTATCACCGAACCCGTTGTTGCAGCCGTCGCCGTGTGGGTGGCGGCTGCGTAAAACGTGGCGCGCATGATACGGGTGTTTGTCGTTAATGGACAGTGCTGAAATGTTACAGATCAGGGGAAAGGTGTTTCCTGTCGGCGGTTGAAGGTGGACCACCAGAACACCCAGCCGAGGATGCGCAGTTGTTGTTGCTCCAGTTGCTTGGCATTGAGGTATTCGTCGGGGTATTCGTGGTGGTTGTGGCTGCGCAGGCGCAGGCCGCCAGCGGGGCGGCGGTAGAGGTAGGCGATGCGCAGCATGCCGCTATGTTCCACGGCGTACATTTCGCCGTCGATGAGGCGGGTCTGGCTGCGGTCGACGCCAATCAGGGAGCCATCCTGGATCTTGTCGGCCATGTTGCGACCGGTCATTGGCACGCAGAAGGTGTTGACCATGTCGATGTTCATGGCTTGCAGAATGTATTGCGGCAAGCGGATTTTTTTGCCGGGGACGGGGACTATCACTTCTTCGTCCGGTTGGCGTTGGTGGTTGGGGTCGCGTTCTTTATAGAGGAGGATTTCCGCGTCACCGCGCATCAGGCCTCGGCCTTGATGGTGCAGGTGCACGCTGTCGCCGCCGTGGTTTTCGTTGGCGGATTCGCTGGGATGCTTGGGGCCTTCTCCGGTTTTCAGCCAGCGAGCGTTGACGGTCAGTAGTTCAGCCACCTCGTCCAGACGAGCCAATGGAATGCCGCGCTTGAACCAATTGTTCACGTGTTGCGGCGTGACCTTGCGGTTGGCGGCGAAGTCCGTTGCAGAGAGATGGCACTCCCGCAGGAGGGCACGTAGTCGATCACCTGATGTATTCATGGGGTGGGAGTTTACGAGGCTCTTTGCCCTGTTTAAATAAACATGGCGTTCAAATGTGCGAGGTATCAAGTTGCAGTTTGATGCAATGGACTACAAGGTTTTTACTTGGTTGTAGGAAACTTCTGTAATTGTCTTGCAGGTGGTAAATAGTTGAATTTGATAAGGCGTCGTGTTTTCTGCATGTCACGCGATGTTTAAGGCGCGTATTGTCACGCTGCAAGTTTCAACGGTTGTTTATTGAAAGTGCATTGTTTCCATTTTGCAGGTAATACAAAAGCGCGGTTTGGGGCCGGACGGGAGAGGATAGAAATGAGGTGTGCAGGAGGGACAGCACCTTCGGAGCGCTCATGGCGAGCGGCTCCGAGGGTTTGCAGCAGGTATCAGCCTTTGTAGGCGGCTACCGATTTCATGATCTCGGCGCGGGCTGCATCAGCGTTGCCCCAACCGTCGATCTTCACCCATTTGCCTTTTTCGAGGTCTTTGTAGTTCTCGAAGAAGTGCTTGATCTGTTCCAGCAGCAGTGGCGGCAGGTCGGTGTACTCTTTGACGTCGACATACAGCTGCGACAGTTTGTCGTGCGGTACTGCGATGACCTTGGCATCGCCGCCGCCGTCGTCAGTCATGTTCAGGATGCCGACCGGACGGGCGCGGATCACCGAACCTGGAGTGACCGGGTAAGGGGTCACGACCAGCACGTCGAGGGGGTCGCCGTCGTCGGCCAGGGTGTTGGGGATGAAGCCGTAGTTGGCCGGATAGAACATCGGGGTGGCCATGAAACGATCAACGAACAGGCAATCGGATTCTTTGTCGATTTCGTATTTGATCGGCGCGTGGTTGGCCGGAATTTCGATCGCGACGTAGATGTCGTTCGGCAGGTCTTTACCAGCCGGAATCTTGCTGTAGCTCATTGGGCATTGCCCCCTTAGTTTGACCAGACAGGTTTCGGCTGATTAAGCCAAAAAGTGGGCCGGATTATAGGCATATTCCACGGGCGTTGCCATGCGCGACGTTAGTCCCTAGACGTTGGTAGCGTCGGGGTTGCGGGGCAGTGCGTTCAGGCGGGCCAGGGTGTCTTGGCGATAGAAGGCGCTCAGTTGCGCGTAGACCTTTGGATAAGCGGTCATGAGCAGGTCGGGGGCGCTGAAGAAGTATTCGCTGGTGACGGCGAAGAATTCGGCGGGGTTTTCCGCGGCATAGGGGTCGATGGCGGTTTCGCAATCGGGGTCGTGATCGAGCTGGCGGTTAAGGTCGTCGTAGGCGCTTTGCATGGCGTCGGCCCAGTCGCTGGTGCGCATGTCGCGGTGCAGCGGCGGCAGGCCGTTGGCGTCACCGTTGAGCATGTCGAGCTTGTGCGCCAGTTCGTGGATCACCAGGTTATAGCCGTCCCAGCCGCCGCTGCTGAGCACGCCCGGCCAAGCCAGGATCACCGGACCTTGCAGCCAGGCTTCGCCGCTGTGCTCGCCATCCCACTCGTGTTCGATACCGCTGGTGTCGCGATGGCGCTGAGGGCTGAGGAAGTCGTCCGGGTACAGGACGATCTCGTGAAAGCCCTGATACCAGTTGAGATCACCGAGGTTGAGCAGCGGCAGTTGCGCCTGGGCAGCGAGAAACAGGCGCTGCTCGTCGTCCAGTTCAACGCCAGGCAGTGCGGTGAGTCGTTTGGCGAGAAGGAACAGCACGCTGTTGTCGCGCAGCCAGCCGTCCTGTTCTGCGCTGAGGCCGTCGAGGATCGGCAGGCGTTCGCACACCCGTTGCCACACTTGCGGGGCAACGGGGTGCCTGGTCAGCGTGCGTCGCCGCCGCCAGTCACGCAGCGACCACATGCCTTAGCGGGCGTCGGCGGTGCGGGACATGCGACTGCGGACGAAGCCGATGATCATCGGCAACAGTGAGATGAGAATGATGCCCAGGACCATGAAAGTCAGGTTTTTCTTGATGAACGGGATATTGCCAAAGAAGTAGCCCAGGGTGACCAGCCCGCCGACCCAGAGGATCGAGCCCAGGACGCTGAAACCGAGGAAACGCGGGTAAGACATGCGCCCGACACCGGCGACGAATGGCGCAAAGGTGCGGATGATCGGCAGGAAGCGCGCCAGGGTCACGGTCTTGCCGCCGTGGCGGTCGTAGAACTCGTGGGTACGGGTCAGGTAGTCACGGCGCAAGATTTTCGAGTCGGGGTTGCTGAACAGTTTTTCCCCGGCGGTGCGGCCGATGATGTAGTTGGTGCTGTCACCCAGGACCGCCGCGAGCATCAGCAGGCCTGCAAGTACTATCGGGTCCATGCCGCCACCGGCCGCCACAGCGCCGGCGATAAATAGCAGGGAGTCGCCGGGCAGGAAGGGCGTCACGACCAGGCCTGTCTCGCAGAAGATCACCAGAAACAGGATCGCGTAGACCCAGGTGCCGTATTGATTGACGAGCATATCGAGGTAAACGTCGAGATGCAGGATAAGGTCGAGGGGGTTGAAATCCATGGGGGCACCTGTGTCGATAGCCCATACCGGGCCGTGCGCTGAAAAAGTACTACTGGGAAGTGGGCGACATTATAGAGGGAGACGATGTGAAGAGGTTGTCGGCAATTGCGTAATGGGATGTGAGATTTTTGTGGGAGCGGATTTATCCGCGAAGAGGGTGTTTCCGGCGCCAGAAATGCGTTGGATGTACCGGGATCTTCGCGAATGAATTCGCTCCTACAGAATGTGCTCCACGGAATCAGCCCCGTGATCAGTACTTACGCCTATTCGTTGATCGGCAACACATAGTTCTTGAACTGAGTGTCTTCTTTGAAGCCAATCGATTCATAGACCTTTTGTGCTACTTCGTTGTTGCTGCTGGTGGACACCCGCATGCGCACGGCATGGGATTCCTTGGCCATTTTCTTGGCCTGCTTCATCAGGTGGTCGGCGACCAATTGGCGGCGGGCGTCTTCGGCGACGTAAATGTCGTTGAGGATCCACACGCGCTTGAGCGACAGCGAGGAATAGCTGGGGTACAGCTGGCAAAAGCCCAGCAATTTGTGGTCGTCATCGTCCGGCAGGGCCAGGTAGATCACTGACTCTTCCCGGCGCAGGCGTTTTTCCAGGAAGCTGCGGGAAGAATCAGGGTAAGGCAGTTCGCCATAAAACTCGCGGTATTTGACGAACAGGGGGGTCAGCAAGTCCAGGTGGTCGAGAGTGGCTTGAATGATCCGCATGGTGGGGCCTCAACTTCTCTGTGGGCGTTTGCGCGATGCTGCCCAATGGCTTTAGAAAGCGCAATCTAATGCTTAATCCGATGGCGCCGCGAGCAGGAAATTACCACTACTGCCATTGGCGGGTGTATCAGTGTCCAGTGTTTGCAGTTGCGCCTCATCTTTGAGGTGCACGCCGGAGAGTTGACGGCGACAGGCCTCACGCATCAGATAAAGCAAGCGATGTGCCGCCATGGCATAACTCAGGCCTTCCAGGCGCACATTGGAAATGCAGTTGCGGCTGGCATCGGTCAGGCCGATTTTTGGAGCATAGGTGAAATACAGGCCCAGGCTATCCGGGGAACTGAGGCCGGGGCGTTCGCCAATCAGGATGACCACCATTTTCGCACCGAGCAGTTCGCCGATTTCATCGGCGACGGCGACTCGGCCCTGTTCGACCATGATCACCGGCGACAACGACCAGCCTTCGGCCTGCGCCTGCTCTTCCATGCGCGCGAGAAACGGCAGGCTGTGATTGTGCACGGCCAGGGAGGACAGGCCGTCGGCGACGACGATAGCCAGATCGACACCACCGGGATGAGCCTGGGCGTATTCGCGCAATTGTTCGGCCGAGTCGTCATTGAGGCGACGGCCGAGGTCCGGGCGTTGCAGATAGGTGTCGCGATCACTGGCGGCGCTGTGCAGTAGCAGGCTGTCGCGGCCCTTGGCGGCCAGTTGCTCGCGCAGACCTGTGTGATCAAACGGCAGGTGCACGGCGTCGCGGGCCAGGGCGTGGGCGAGCTGGAAGTCCAGCTGCGCCTGGGTCGGCAGGCTGGTGCCGGTGCGGCCAAGGGCGATGCGCGCCGGGGTCAGGCGGCGCAGTTCCAGCCAGGGATTGGGCGGATTCACGTCGCGCCCGCTCATGCCAGATGCGCCAGTGCGTGGCGGAAGGCCGGTGGCAGACTGTCGCCGAAGCGTACCTGACCATCCGCCTGGGTGAAGATGCCCATGCGTTCCAGCCAGGCTTCGTACTCCGGCGCCGGGCGCAGGCCGAGGGTCTGGCGGGCGTAGAGGGCGTCGTGGAACGAAGTGGTCTGGTAATTGAGCATGATGTCGTCGGAGCCAGGGATGCCCATGATGAAGTTGATCCCGGCCACACCCAGCAGGGTCAGCAGGGTGTCCATGTCGTCCTGATCGGCTTCGGCGTGGTTGGTGTAGCAGATGTCGCAGCCCATGGGCACGCCGAGCAGCTTGCCGCAGAAGTGGTCTTCAAGCCCGGCGCGGATGATCTGTTTGCCGTTATACAAGTATTCCGGGCCGATAAAGCCGACCACGGTGTTGACCAGAAAGGGTTTGAAATGCCGGGCGACACCGTAGGCGCGGGCCTCGCAGGTCTGTTGATCAAGGCCGTGGTGGGCGTTGGCTGATAGCGCGCTGCCCTGGCCGGTCTCGAAATACATCAGGTTCTGCCCCAGAGCGCCGCGATTGAGGCTCAGGCCAGCGTCGTAGCCTTCCTGCAGCAGCTTGAGGTTGATGCCGAAACTGGTGTTGGCCGCCTCGGTGCCGGTGATGGACTGGAACACCAGATCCACCGGCACGCCACGGTTAATCACGTCGATGGAGGTGGTGACGTGGGTCAGCACGCAGGATTGCGTTGGAATGTCGTAGCGCTGGATGATCGCGTCGACCATTTCCAGCAGGGCGACGATGGATGAGGTGCTGTCGGTGGCCGGGTTGATGCCGATCATGGCGTCGCCGTTGCCGTACAGCAGGCCGTCGAGAATGCTCGCGGCGATACCGGAAGGGTCGTCGGTCGGGTGATTGGGTTGCAGGCGCGTCGACAGGCGGCCGCGCAGGCCGATGGTGTTGCGAAAGCGGGTAATGACGCGGATTTTCTGCGACACCAGGATCAGGTCCTGCACCCGCATGATCTTCGACACGGCGGCGGCCATTTCCGGGGTCAGGCCAGGGGCCAGGGCGCGCAGGCTGTGTTCGTCGGCGGCATCGCTGAGCAGCCAGTCACGGAAGCCGCCGACCGTCAGGTGACTGACCGGGGCAAAGGCGACGGCGTCGTGGGTGTCGATGATCAGGCGGGTGACTTCGTCGCTTTCGTAGGGAATCAGCGCTTCGTTGAGGAAATGCTTGAGCGGGATATTGGCCAAAGTCATCTGCGCCGCGACCCGTTCGCCGTCATTGCTGGCGGCAACCCCGGCCAGCATGTCCCCGGAACGCGCCGGGCTGGCCTTGGCCATGACCTGGCTGAGGCTGTCGAAGCGGTAGGTCTGGGCGCCGACAGAATGGGAAAAGCTTGCCATACAGATTCTCCATGACGGCCTGCGGTGAGGCGGGGCCTGGTCTTTGGACAAGGGTAAGCAATTAATACTCCATCGAGGCGTGGGGCGCCAATTGTGGGGCAGGCGGTGATGAATCGAGTGATTCAGGGCGGTGAATGAGGCACCGACGCTCCGTGTTGGTGCGCCCCGTGTGGGAGCGATGCTTGCCCGCGAAGTCGACTTTCGACTCACAGAAATCTATTGAATTTACTGCCCCTTTCGCGGGCAAGCCTCGCTCCCACAGGGCCAGCGTCAGGAATGACAATGGCCCCCGCAGGAGCCATTGGTTTCAAACAACAGGACTTATCAGAAGAAGCCCAGCGGATTGGTGTCGTAGCTCACCAGCAGGTTTTTGGTCTGTTGGTAATGTTCGAGCGCGATCTTGTGGGTTTCGCGACCAACGCCGGACTTCTTGTAGCCACCGAACGCGGCGTGTGCCGGGTACAGGTGGTAGCAGTTGGTCCACACGCGACCGGCCTTGATGGCGCGGCCGACGCGGTAGGCGCGGTTGATGTCGCGGGTCCACAGGCCGGCACCCAGGCCGAACTCGGTGTCGTTGGCGATGGCCACGGCTTCGGCTTCGTCCTTGAAGGTGGTGACGCTGACCACCGGGCCGAAGATTTCTTCCTGGAACACGCGCATCTTGTTGTTGCCTTTGAGCAGCGTCGGCTGGATGTAGTAGCCGGTGGACAAGTCACCTTCCAGTTTCTCGACCTTGCCGCCGGTCAGCAGCTCGGCGCCTTCGCCCTGGGCGATTTCCAGGTAAGAGAGGATCTTGTCGAACTGTTGCTGCGAGGCCTGGGCACCGACCATGGTGTCGGTATCCAGCGGGTCGCCGCGCTTGATTTTCAGGACTTTCTTCATCACCGCTTCCATGAACTGCGGATAGATGGATTCCTGAACCAGTGCGCGAGATGGGCAGGTGCAGACCTCGCCCTGGTTGAAGAAGGCCAGTACCACGCCTTCTGCGGCTTTTTCGATGAACTCGGGTTCAGCGCTCATGATGTCTTCGAAGAAGATGTTCGGCGATTTGCCGCCCAGTTCCACGGTGGACGGGATGATGTTTTCCGCCGCCAGTTTCATGATGTGCGAGCCAACCGGGGTCGAGCCGGTGAAGGCGATCTTGGCGATGCGCTTGCTGCTGGCCAGGGCTTCGCCGGCTTCACGGCCGTAGCCTTGCACGACGTTGAGCACGCCCGGCGGCAGCAGGTCGCCGATCAGTTCCATCAACACGCTGATGCCCAGCGGGGTCTGCTCGGCTGGCTTGAGCACGATGCAGTTGCCAGCAGCCAGGGCCGGCGCGAGTTTCCAGGCGGCCATCAGCAGCGGGAAGTTCCACGGGATGATCTGGCCGACCACGCCCAGTGGTTCGTGGATGTGATAGGCCACGGTGTTGCCGTCGATTTCTGCAGCGCTGCCTTCCTGGGCACGCAATACGCCAGCGAAGTAGCGGAAATGGTCAACGGCCAGGGGGATGTCGGCGTTGAGGGTCTCGCGCACGGCCTTGCCGTTGTCCCAGGTTTCGGTGATGGCCAGCAGTTCCAGATTGGCTTCGATGCGGTCGGCGATTTTCAGCAGGACCAGCGAACGCGCCTGCACGGAGGTCTGGCCCCAGGCTTCGGCTGCGGCATGGGCGGCATCAAGGGCTTTTTCGACGTCTTCGGCAGTGGAGCGAGGAAATTGCGCAATCAGCTTGCCGTTGACCGGAGAGGTGTTCTCGAAGTACTGGCCTTTGACAGGTGCCACGAATTCGCCGCCGATGTAGTTGCCGTACTGGGTCTTGAAGGTAACGAGCGAGCCTTCGGTGCCGGGGTGGGCATAACGCATGTTGATATCTCCTGGTTCTTGTTTTTAAGGGGGATAGCTTTACGGGGGTAGCTTCGAGCTACGGTACGACTACGCGCAATTTGCGCTTGCCAAAGCGTAGAGCAAAGGCCGGGCCACTGCCGGGAAAGGCCATGTTTTCAAGGTTTTTATCCATTGTCGTGGCGGCTTATGAACAGCGTTGTCGCGAGTCTGATACAGCCATGAGTGACACTTTGTACCGTTGCTGGCACAGCCAGTGACTCGCCGGTCAGCGCGCATTGCAATGCGCGGCGTCGTGGAGGATGCTGGGCGGCAACTCCTCGGGAGAATAATAAAAAGTGCACAGCAATCATCTGACCCGCCATGCCCAGCAAGTCCTCACGGTCGCCGAGGGCAAGGCCCATGTGACCGGCCCCGGCAGCGATCCTTCGATTGCCCGCTCCTGGCTGCGTTGCCTGGAGGACTATCACCTCGACCCCGCCCACGCCAATGCGCCCACCGTGCTCGAACATGAGCGCGTGCTGGAAAGTCGCGGGCGCCTGCATCAGGTCCTGCAGATAGCCGGTGGCGAGATGACCAGCCTGCATCAGCAGCTGTCCGGCGGCCATGCGGTGCTGCTCACCGATGCCCGTGGGGTGATCCTCAATTGTGTCACTGCGCCTGCCGAGCGCAGTATTTTCGAGCGCGCCGGGCTGTGGCTGGGTGCTGATTGGAGCGAGGCCTGTGAGGGCACCAATGGCATCGGCACCTGCCTGGTCGAGCGCCAGTCCCTGACCATTCATCGCGACGAACACTTTCGCGGCCGTCATACCGGGCTGACCTGCTCGGCCAGCCCGGTGTTCGACCCTCATGGCGATCTGTTGGCGGTGCTGGATGTGTCGTCGGCGCGCCAGGATGTTTCCCGGCAGAGCCAGTTTCACACCATGGCCCTGGTCAATCTGTCGGCCAAGGTGATTGAAAGCAGTTATTTCCTCAGCCATTGCGATGATCAGTGGCTGCTGCGCTTCCATGTTCAGGCCGAGTCCGTTGGGCTGTTCAGCGAGGGCTTGCTGGCGTTTGACGGCGAAGGGCGGATTACCGCGCTGAACCAGAGTGCGATCAACCTGCTCGGTTTGGGGCGCAGCCATATGCTGGGGCAGTCGGTGGAGCGCTATTTCGACTGTTCGCTGGATCAACTGCTGTCTCGCGCCAGCGCCGAGGCCCTGGCCTGCTGGGCCTTGCGCACTCGCGATGGTCGTGGTTTTTTCGCCTCCCTGCGCGCTCCGGCCGCCACTGCGCCTGCGGCTTATGCGCCGATCCTGGCAAAACCTGCGTTGGTCCCGGTGCGTGCTCCAATCGGCATCTGCCTGGAAGACGCCGCGCTGCAAACCGCTTTTCGCCGTTCGTTGCGGGTGTTCGAGCGTGACGTGCCCTTGTTGGTCAATGGCGAAACCGGTTCCGGCAAGGAGGCTTTCGCCAAGGCCGTGCATCAGGCCAGTCTGCGCAGCGACAAACCCTTCGTCGCGCTCAACTGTGCGGCTATCCCGGAAAGCCTGATCGAAAGCGAGCTGTTCGGTTATCGAGGCGGCAGTTTTACCGGTGCGCGCAAGGAAGGCATGCGCGGCAAGTTGCAGCAGGCCGATGGTGGCACGCTGTTTCTCGACGAGATCGGCGATATGCCACTAGCTTTGCAGACCCGCTTGTTGCGGGTCCTGGAGGAGCGCATGGTGGTGCCCATTGGCGGCGAGGCCCAGGCGGTGGATGTGCGGATCATCAGCGCGACCCACCGCAATCTGTTGGAGCGGGTCGGCGATGGCAGTTTCCGCGAAGACCTTTATTACCGTCTCAATGGCCTGGAAGTCGCTTTGCCACCGTTGCGCGAGCGCAGTGACAAGTCCGGTCTGCTGGATTTCCTGTTGGCCCAGGAGGCGGGCGGGCAGGTGGTCAGCCTCGATGACTCGGCGCGGCAAGCCCTGCTGGCATTTAACTGGCCGGGCAATGTCCGCCAGTTACGCACGGTGTTGCGTACCTTGACGGCCTTGAGCGAGGACGGCCGTATTGGTCTGGATGACTTGCCCGCCACTATCCGTAACGGCAGTGTCGCTGCGCCATGTGCGGCAGCGACTGACCGCCCTCTGGAAGAGGCTGAGCGCAGCGCTTTGCTCGCGATACTGGAGAGCCAGCGCTGGCACATGAGCCATTGCGCCCAGGAACTGGGGATCAGCCGCAATACCTTGTACCGCAAGCTGCGCAAGCACGGCATCGAGCGCTGAGGCGACGATCGGGGAGCGATTTCTGCTAACCTGCGCCCATGTTTTCAGGGGTTGGTCATGCATATTCATATCCTCGGTATTTGTGGCACGTTCATGGGTTCGCTGGCGGTACTCGCCAAAGAGTTGGGCCATAAAGTCACTGGCTCCGACGCCAACGTCTATCCGCCCATGAGCACTCAATTGCAGGCGCAAGGCATTGAGCTGACCCAAGGCTACGATGCCGCACAACTCGATCCGGCACCGGATCTGGTGGTCATTGGCAATGCTTTGTCCCGTGGCAACCCGGCAGTGGAGTACGTGCTGAACAAGGGCCTGCCTTATGTTTCCGGCCCGCAGTGGCTGGCGGACCATGTACTGCAAGGGCGCTGGGTCCTGGCCGTCGCCGGTACCCACGGCAAGACCACCACCAGCAGCATGCTGGCCTGGGTGTTGGAGCACGCGGGCATGAGCCCGGGCTTCCTGATCGGCGGTGTGCCGCAGAACTTTGCGGTCTCGGCGCGTCTGGGTGGCACACCCTTCTTCGTGGTCGAGGCCGACGAGTACGACAGCGCCTTCTTCGACAAGCGCTCCAAGTTCGTCCACTACCGCCCACGCACCGCGATCCTTAATAATCTTGAGTTCGATCATGCCGACATCTTCCCGGATCTTCCGGCGATCGAGCGGCAATTCCATCATTTGGTACGGACTATTCCGAGCGAAGGCCTGGTGATTCATCCGACCACCGAGCCTGCTCTGGCCCGCGTCATTCAAATGGGCTGCTGGACGCCAGTACAGACCACCGGCCAGGGCGGTCAGTGGCAGGCGCGTCTGCTCAGTGAAGACGGCTCGCGTTTCGAAGTGCTGTTCGACGACCAGGTACAGGGCACGGTCGATTGGGATATGACCGGCCAGCATAACGTTGCCAACGCCCTGGCGACCCTGGCGGCGGCGCGGCACGTCGGTGTTGTGGCGGCTCTAGGTATCGAAGCCCTGAGCGCTTTCAAGAGCGTCAAGCGGCGGATGGAAAAGGTCGCCGAGGTGCGCGGCATCACCATTTATGACGACTTCGCCCACCACCCGACGGCTATCGCGACGACGCTGGACGGCTTGCGCAAGAAGATCGGCGACGCGCCACTGATTGCGATCATCGAACCGCGTTCCAACTCCATGAAGCTCGGCGCTCACCGCGATGGCTTGCCGCAAAGCGTGCAGCAGGCTGATCAGGTGGTCTGGTATTCCCCGGCCAATCTGGGCTGGGATCTGGGCGCTACGGCGGCATTGTGTTCAGTGCCTGCGGTGGTCTGTGATTCCCTCGAAGCCATTATTGCCCGAGTGAAAAGCCAGGCGCAGCCGGGCACTCACGTAGTGATCATGAGTAACGGCGGCTTCGGCGGCCTGCACGGCAAACTGGCCGAGGCGCTGCAATGATCGGCATGAACGGCCCCGAGCGCATCACCCTGGCCATGACCGGTGCCTCGGGGGCGCAGTACGGTCTGCGCCTGCTCGATTGCCTGGTGCGGGAGGATCGCGAAGTGCACTTCCTGATCTCCAAGGCGGCGCAACTGGTCATGGCCACTGAGACCGATGTGCGCCTGCCGTCCAAGTCGAGCATGATGCAAGCCTTCCTCACCGAGTACACGGGCGCCGCGCCGGGGCAGATTCGCGTGTATGGCCGCGATGACTGGATGTCGCCGGTGGCCTCCGGTTCCGGTTCGCCTGCGGCCATGGTGGTGGTGCCCTGTTCTACTGGCACCCTGTCGGCGATTGCCACGGGCGCCTGCAATAACCTGATCGAGCGCGCGGCGGATGTCACCCTCAAGGAGCGCCGCCAGTTGATTCTGGTACCGCGCGAGGCGCCGTATTCCAGTATTCATCTGGAGAACATGCTCAAGCTGTCGAATATGGGCGCGGTCATCCTGCCGGCCTCGCCTGGTTTCTATCATCAGCCGCAAACCATCGACGACTTGATCGACTTCGTCGTTGCCCGGGTGCTCAACCTGCTGAATATTCCCCAGGACATGCTGCCGCGCTGGGGCGAGCGTCATTTCGGCACCGATGAATAGGCTACTGCTGGCTGCGTTGATGCTGATGACGGCGGGCTGCGCCAGCGTCAGTACTCTGGACGCCGCAAAACCCGGTGCGCCGGTGGTGTACTCGGGCACGCGCCTGGACCTGTATGTGATGCAGGGCGGATGCTGCGCCAAGGACCGTTTTGGCACTGAGGCGCCACGCTACCCGGCTCTGGATCTGCCTGGCAGTGCCTTGCTTGATACCTTGCTGCTGCCGTTGTCGGTGCTGACGGTGTTGGGGGTGGGGTTTCAGGCGAGTGGGGGGTTGTAACTCACTGTATTGCCGTGCCGAATGTCATGTCAGGCGAATTCTGTGGGAGCGAATTCATTCGCGAAGAGGCCGGTATGTCCGATGCACTTCTATCGTCTGGAATACCGCTTTCGCGAATGAATTCGCTCCCACATTTGCTGCACGAAGCGAATTATTTCCCCAACCTGCGCAACTCATCCGACTCGACAACCCTTACCCCTTCCTGTTCTTCCAACGCCAGTCGCCAAAGTGCCCGG
Source organism: Pseudomonas sp. JUb42 (assembly GCF_024807945.1). Taxonomy (GTDB): domain Bacteria; phylum Pseudomonadota; class Gammaproteobacteria; order Pseudomonadales; family Pseudomonadaceae; genus Aquipseudomonas. Next base: position 151,529 of record NZ_JANUFD010000008.1, read on the forward strand.
GCCAAATGGCAGGCTTCGATGGCGCCGTATTTGCCGGGGATCAGCTTGGCGATAGGTGCGGCCAGTTGCTCGGCCCAGCGGGTTTCCGTGCGATTGCCGACCAGCAGCGAGGGGCGGGCGATGGTCAGTTGCGGCCAGTCCTGGGCTTCGAGGGCTTTTTCCATCTCGCCCTTGACCTGGCTGTAGAACACGCTGGATTCAGGGTCGGCGTTCACCGCGCTGATCACCAGCAGGTGCCGCGCGCCGAGTTCGCGAGCGCGTTTGCCAAAGGCCACGACCAGATCCAGGTCGATGGCGCGAAAGGCTTCCTGCGAGCCCGCTTGTTTGATGGTGCTGCCCAGGCAGCAGAAGGCGATATCGACCTGGCCGTGCAATTCGGGCAGCAGACTGGCCAGTTCGCCGACGGGGTTTTCCAGATGCGAATGCTCGGCCAGGGGCCTGCGGGTCGGGGCCAGCACGCGGCTGACCGTGGGTTCGCTGAGCAAGCGATCGAGCAGATGTTCACCGGTCAGGCCGGTGGCCCCTGCGAGCAAAATGTATTGCGGCGTCAAGTACATAAACTTTCTCCTTGATCGTTACAGCTTAGGCGCCTTAGTGACTTGCGGTGGTTTTCGCTTCCTTGCGCACCATTGTCGTTGTGTTCAGGGCCCGTTCCGCCTGGGTTTTGCGCAGCAGCTGCCAGTGCGCGATGACCCCTTTGGGCGCCCAGATCTGCGGTTCGGACGCTTCAAAGTTGTCAGCGATCTCGCGCTTGGCCACTTCGGCCCTGGCTTCATTGAACGCTTGTTGCAGGTCATCTGTTTCGACCAGCGCCTTGGCGAATAGTGCGTCGCCAAAGTAAGTGAAGTCCGCTTCCTCGGAGCAGCCGAAGGACACGCGGTCGGCCCGCGAGGCGGTGATCACGGCGGTGCGTTCGTCTTTGAGGGCTGGAATGAAACCGCCGGAGTAGCAGGCCGAGATCACGACGACTTTGTCGCGGTTCTTCAGCGGGGCCATGACCGCTGCCAGATCGTCGGCGGGCAGGTCGGCGAGTTCCAGGCGCGGCTGGTCAAGGACCAGTTGGTGATCGTGGGTGCCGTGGCTGGTCAAGTAGATGAACACCAGGTCTTCCGGACCGGTGCGCATGGCCAGGGTCTGGATGGCGCGGCTGATGTTCTCGCGGGTCGCCATGGGTCGGTCGCCCATGTGATCGCGATGGTTGACCAGGGTGATCTGGCCGGTGGCGCCGAAGCGCGAGGCCAGCAGGTTGTTGACGTAGTCTGCTTCGCGCATGAACACGCTCTGCTTGCCGTCGCCACCGACGACCAGGCTGTATAGCTCGACCGCCGGAGTGGACACCGGGACGGCGGCCAGGGCTTTTTCCAGCAGCGGGCCCTGGGCCAGGATGCCTTCTTCCAGCGGGTCGGGGAGCAATTTGCCAAGGCCATCGCGCACGCGCTGGCCATTGGCCCAGGTGCCGCCTTGCACGCTGCCGTCAGCGCCGATCAGCACGCCCTGGCCGTCGTAGGCATCGTCGTCGAACTCGCCGATATAAAGGCTGCCATCGGCCAGTTGCAGGCGGCCTTCGCCGGAATAACGCCAGTTGTTGAACTGGCCGACGTAATGGCTGCCATCGGCGCCGATCAGCTCGCCCTTGCCGTTGAGTGCGCCGTCCTTGAACTGGCCGACCCAGACGTCGCCGTCGCTGTTTTCGTAACGGCCTTTGCCATTGAGCTGGTTGTTGTGGAAACCGCCAGCGTACTGGTCGCCATCGGCGCTGTTGAAGTTGCCGTTGCCTTCCAGCTGGCCGTTGACGAATTTGCCGCTGAACTGATTGCCGCTGCCGTCGCTGCGCTGGCCTTCGCCATTGGGCTTGCCGTGGGCGAATACACCTTGATACTGGCTGCCGTCTTCGAGCTCGAGGCGACCGAGGCCGTCGTACTGGTCGGCCTTGAACGCGCCCCGGTAGGTCAGGCCGCGTTCCTTGAGGGTGCCTTCGCCATCGCGGCGACCCTGCTTGAAGCCGCCGACATAGCTGCCGGTGCCGGTGGTCAGGGTGCCCTGGCCGTCGAACAGGCCGTTGAGGAAGCCGCCTTTGTAGATGTCACCGTTGCTCGCGTGCCACTCGCCCTGGCCATGCCATTGGCCATTCTGGAACTGCCCGGCATACCAGCTGCCGTTGGGGTAGTCGACCCGGCCCTTGCCTTGCAGCAGGCCATTGACCACGTCACCGCGATAGCGGCCGCCGTCGGGCAGGCGTGCGTCAGGCGGCGATAGCGGTTCGCCATTGCCACAGGCAGCAATCAGAAGGGTCAGAGCGAGTGGAGCAAGCGCGCGCATGTCGGATCCCGAAAAAAGTAATTCAGGCGTGATCGAGCCAGTCGCTCATTCACAGCCGGGGGGGAGTATGCCGCAGCGGGGAAGAGGGACGAAACAGTCAGAACCGACTGTTTCGTGTTTTAAGGGTGTTACACGAAGCACAACGACAGGGGTTCAGCGATGAATGCAGGCTTGTCCTGGCCTTCGATTTCCAGTGTTGTAGTGGCTTTGAGCAGCCATTGGCCGGGCTTTTTCTCGGTGACTTCGGTCAGTTCGACTTTTAGACGAACGCGCGAGTCGACTTTCACCGGTTGGATGAAGCGCACGCTGTCCAGACCGTAATTGACCACCATTTTCAGACCTTCGGGCAGAACCAGCAGATTCTCCATCAGTTGCGGAATCAGCGACAGCGACAGAAAACCGTGGGCGATGGTGCCGCCAAAGGGCGTCTGTGCGGCCTTGACCGGGTCGACGTGGATGAACTGATGGTCGCCGGTGGCCTCGGCAAACAGGTTGATGCGTTCCTGATCGATGGTCAGCCATTCGGAACATCCCAGTTCCTTGCCGATATAGTCCTTGAGCGCTGCTGCAGGTACGTAGGGCATTGATCTCTCCATGGGGTGCGTCTGTTTTTATTGGGACGCCTGCGTAACGGTGCGGGCGATACTCAAGATCAGCATGCGCACGGCAGTTGGTCAAGGTCGCTTGGCTATGCGAATGGCTAACCATAGACAGTGTGCAGCCGTGCTTATAATGGGCCGCGAATTTGTCGGAGTTGTTTTTATGCTGCTACGGGGCCTGACCTGGCTGGTGCTGTTCCAATTGCTGGGCACTGCACTGAACCACCTGTTCTTGTCGATTCTGCCGGGGCCGATCATTGGCCTGGTCTTGCTGCTGGGCTACCTGATGGTGCGCGGCGAGGTCAGTGAGCCCGTCAGCGTCGCGGCAAGCAGCCTGCTGCGTTATCTGCCGCTGCTGCTGGTGCCGCCTGCGGTGGGCATCATGATTTATGCCACGGCCATCGCCGAAAACTTCTGGGCCATCGCCGGTTCGCTGGTGCTGTCCCTGGTGATTTCCCTGACCTTCGTCGGCTGGCTCATGCAAAAACTCATCGATCGTCGGACGCAGCAGCATGAATCTTGACTGGCAGGGCGCCTGGGCGTCGGTGATTCACCATCCTTTGTTCGGTATCGCTCTGACCCTGGGCGCTTATCAATTGGCCATGGCCTGCTACGAGAAAACCCGTTGGGTGTTTTTCCAGCCGGTGCTGGCCTCGATGTCGGTGGTGATCATCATGCTGGTCAGCTGCGGGCTGGATTACGCCGAATACCGTAAGAGCACGGAAATCCTCGGCATTCTGCTGGGCCCGGCGACGGTAGCCTTGGCGGTGCCGCTCTATCTGAATCTGCGGCGCATTCGGCAGCTGTTCTGGCCCATTTTGACTACGCTGGTGGTGGGTGGGGTATTCGCCACGGGCCTGTGCCTGCTGATTGGCTGGCTGCTGGGGGCCAATCACATGATCCTGATGACCATGGCGCCCAAGTCGGTGACGTCGCCCATCGCCATGCTGGTGGCCGAGCAGATGGGCGGTGTCGCAGCGCTGGCGGCGGTGTTCGTCTTGATTACTGGCGTGATCGGCGCGATATTCGGCCCGGCCTTGTTGACCTGGGCCGGTGTGCACAGCCATGCCGCGCGGGGTATGGCGCTGGGCCTGACCGCTCACGCGGTGGGCACTTCCGTGGCCTTGCAGGAAGGTGAGGAGTGTGGCGCCTTTGCCGCCCTGGCGATGAGCCTGATGGGCGTGGCAACGGCGCTGTTCCTGCCATTGACCGTGTCTCTGCTTGTTTAAGGGTTTGAATATGACGCTACCGCTTTTGCCGCTGTTTCCACTCAATGCTGTGTTGTTTCCGGGGTGCGTGCTCGATCTGCAATTGTTCGAGGCGCGCTATCTGGACATGATCGGCCGCTGCATGAAGCAGGGCGAAGGGTTCGGCGTGGTCTGCATCACCGAGGGCAGCGAAGTGGGCGAACTGCCTGCCGGCTTCTCGCAGATCGGTTGTGAAGCCTTGGTCACTGACTTCCAGCAGCAGGACAACGGCCTGCTGGGTATCCGGGTCATGGGCGGCCGCCGTTTTCGTGTGCACAGCGCCGAGGTGCAACGCGACAAGTCGCTGATCGCTCAGGTGCAGTGGCTTGAAGAGCCCGCAGAACAACCACTGCAGGAAGAAGACGCCGACCTGCTGGCGTTGCTGACTGCGTTGGCCGAACACCCCATGGTTGCTGCCCTGAATATGGGTCTCAATGCCAGCGGCCAGCAGTCCCTGAGCAATCAACTGGCCTATCTGCTGCCGTTCAACGAGAACGACAAGGTTGACCTGTTGGGTATCGATGATCCTGAAGAGCGCCTCGACGCCATTCAGGACCTGCTCGACGAGATGCAGGGTGACCTTCAGCCGTGAGCCTCGTATTGATAACGCGCCAGCGCATGGGGCAGTTCCAGCGCGCCGCAGATGGCGAACAGCGCCAATAGCAGCGGCAGGACCAGCCACCAGACCCGAATGGGCATCGCCGGCAGTGAGGTATGCCGCTGGACGATGGCCAGGCTGGTCGCGCAGGTGAAGAACGCCAGCAGCATCCCCGCCAGCACATCAGTCGGCCAATGCACGCCCAGATAGACCCGCGACATGGCGATCGATGCTGCCGGAATGCAGCCCAGCAGCAGCCAGGTCAGGCGCAGGCGCGTCGGTTGGCCGCGTCCGGCCAGTACCGCCAGGCTCATGAACAGCGCGAATGCCGCTGAAGAGTGGCCGCTGGGCATGCTGTAGGTGGTCAGCGGGTCGAGCAGGACTTCCGGGCGGGCGCGGGCGAAGAGCATTTTCATCGCGCCGTTGCACAGGGCCGCGCCTACGGTGGCGCCGGCGGCGAACAGCAGATGGCGCCACTGCCGGGCGATGGCCAGGGCCGCCACCAGCAGGGCGCCGGCGGCGAACTGAGTCCTGAAATCGCCCAGGCGGGTCACGATCACCACGAAGGTTTGTGCGACATCACTGCGGTGTTCCTGCACCAGAGTCATCAGGCCCTGGTCGAATTGCGGCAGGTACGGCCAGCCGAGAAACACCGCCAACAGCAAAATCAGGCTGGTCAGGGCAATCAAGGGCGTGGCGTAGCGTTTATTGCGCAGGCTGGCCTGGATGCTCAGCCCCAGCAGCACCGCCAACCCGCCTGCGACCACTGCCGTCTGCGGCCAGAAACCCTCCGGCAGTGGCAAGCGTACCGCCGCACCGGCGGCCCAGCCGGGAATCAGGTAGACCATCGACCAGCCAGCCGCCGCGACGATGCTGACGGCGATGAAGCGTGGCAACGGCATGTCGAACATGCCCGCGACCATGGGCAGCATGGGCCGCAGCGGGCCGATAAAGCGCCCGACCAGCAGGCTGGCAATACCGTAACGCTGGAAGTAGGTCTCGGCGCCGCCGATCCACTCCGGATGATGGCGAAGGCCGGGCAGGCGGCGGATATTCTGATGGAAATAGCGACCGATAAAGTACGACACGCCGTCACCCAGCAGGCCGCCAAGGAAGCCCAGCAGCAGGACTTCCTGCAATGGCAGCACGCCACTTCCCGCCAGCGCCGCCACGGCGAACAACACCACGGTGCCAGGTACGATGATCCCGGCAATCGCCAGGCATTCGGTAAAGGACACCAGGAAAATCGCCACGGATAGCCACGAAGGGTTGGCCGCCAGCCAGGTGGTGATGCTGTCGAGCCAGGGCCCCATGGATCAGTTTCCTTGAACGGTTAAAAAGTAGTCGCGACCTTCGACCTGACCGCGCCGCAGCGGGTTCCGCGTACAAAAGGCGGCGTGGTCGGCGTCGACGAAGCGGTACATCAGGTGTTCGTCGCGGCCTGCGGGGATGCCCAGGCGGGTGGTCTGGATAATGGCTGTCGGCATGAGCCCGACATCCTCGACGTACAGTCGCTGCAGATCAAAGCGCCGGGCGTCCCAGTCCGGGACCTTCAGGCCCAGGGCCTTGCACAGCAGCGTCTGGCCGGCACACAGGCGTTGCGGCGTACGCATTGCGCCGCTGGCGTCGGGGTTGTTCAGTTGCATCTGCGCCAGGCTGTTGGCATCTGACAGGGCGTCGAGCCAAGGGTAGGCGGATTTGATCAGCACGGCATTGCCCGGTCCTTCGGCGCTGAAGTTCAACGAATCGCCTCCCCGGGAGTAGTACATATAGATGTGGCCGCCGTCGAGAAACAGCGCCCTGCGTTTTTCGGTATAGCCCAGTGAGGCGTGACTGCCACGTTCGGCGCAGTAATAGGCCTCGGTTTCGATGATGCGTGCCGACAGCCACAGCTCGCCGACCTTATGCCGGATGATCTTGCCCAACAGACCCCGGGCAAGGATCTGGGCATCGCGGTTGAAGAACTCATCGGGGAGAGCGTTGGGCATGGCGGGCGCTGCCTGGGCGGACGGGATCGCGATCTTACCAAGGGTCGTCTTAATTGCAGCTGAATCGCGCCGCGACATGCTTTTACAAGTTGTTTCGACCATCCGCCTGTCTGCGCTGTCGTTAGTCACGCTTGACAGCTATAATCCGCCGCTTTCCTCTTTGCCAAGACCTCTGAGACCATGACTGAGTCCGTTCTTGACTACATGACCCGTCTGGGCCGTGCTGCCCGCGAGGCTTCCCGCGTCATCGGCCGTGCCAGCACTGCGCAGAAAAACCGCGCCCTGCTCGCCACCGCTGCCGCCCTGGATGCAGCCCGTGAGCAGTTGTCTGCCGCCAACGAGCAGGACTTGGCCGCCGGTCGCGCCAATGGCCTTGAAGCGGCCATGCTGGAACGCCTGAGCCTGACCCCCGTGCGCATCGACAAGATGATCGAAGGGCTGCGTCAGGTGGCGAACCTGCCGGACCCGATCGGCTCGATCCGCGACATGAATTTCCAGCCCTCCGGTATCCAGGTCGGCAAGATGCGCGTGCCTCTGGGCGTGGTCGGGATCATCTATGAGTCGCGTCCGAACGTAACCATTGATGCAGCGAGCCTGTGCCTGAAGTCGGGCAACGCCACTATCCTGCGTGGCGGCTCCGAGGCGATTCACTCCAATCGCGCCATCGCCGCCTGCATCGAGCGCGGTCTGGCCGACGCCGGCCTGCCGCCTGCGGTGGTGCAAGTAGTCGAGACCACCGATCGCGCGGCGGTCGGCGCGCTGATCACCATGCCCGAATACGTCGACGTTATCGTCCCGCGTGGCGGCAAGGGCCTGATCGAGCGCGTCAGCCGTGATGCCCGCGTGCCGGTGATCAAGCACCTGGACGGTATCTGCCACGTTTACGTCAGCGCCCATGCCGACCTGAGCAGCGCCCAGCGCATCTGCTTCAACGCCAAGACTTACCGCTACGGTATCTGCGGGGCCATGGAGACCCTGCTGGTGGACCAGACCATCGCGCCGGACTTCCTGCCGCAGATGGCCGCCCAGTTCCGCGAAAAAGGCGTCGAACTACGCGGTTGCGAGCGTACCCGGGACATCATCGATGTGATCCCGGCGACTGAAGAGGACTGGCACACCGAGTACCTGGACGCGATCCTGTCGATCCGCATCGTCACCGGTCTCGACCAGGCTATCGAACATATCAATCACTATGGTTCGCACCACAGTGACGCCATTGTCTCCGACCATCAGGCCCAGACTCGCCGTTTCATGGCTGAAGTCGACTCCAGTTCGGTGATGATCAACGCCCCGACCAGCTTTGCCGACGGTTTTGAATACGGCCTGGGTGCCGAGATCGGCATTTCTACTGATAAGCTGCACGCCCGCGGCCCGGTAGGGCTCGAAGGCCTGACCTGCGAGAAGTACATCGTCATCGGCGATGGCCAGCAGTTGCGCGGACAGGAGCCAGCCTGACTTGAGCGAGCCCGGAAAGCCCCGACGCATTGGCATGCTCGGTGGCACCTTTGATCCGGTGCATATCGGACACCTGCGGGGCGCGCTGGAAGTGGCAGCCCTGCTTGAACTCGATGAGTTGCGCCTGACGCCCAGCGCCCGGCCACCTCATCGGGATACCCCCAGCGTTTCGGCGCAGGACCGTCTGGCGATGGTCCAGTGCGCAGTCGCCGGGGTTGCACCGCTGACGGTGGATGATCGCGAACTGCTTCGCGACAAGCCGTCGTACACCATCGACACCCTGGAATCGATGCGGGCCGAGTTGGCCGCAGAGGACCAGTTATTCCTGTTGCTGGGTTGGGACGCCTTTTGCGGGCTGCCGACCTGGCATCGTTGGGAAGCCCTGCTGGAGCACTGCCATATCGTGGTGTTGCAGCGCCCGGACGCCGACAGCGAGTCGCCCGACGCCATGCGCAACCTGCTGGCGGCGCGCGCCGTCAGCGATCCGAAGGCCCTCAAAGGGCCGGGCGGACACATTACATTCGTCTGGCAGACGCCGCTTTCGGTGTCTGCCACCCAGATCCGCCAACTGCTGGCCAGCGGTAAGTCGGTACGTTTTCTGGTGCCAGACGCGGTACTGGCCTACATCGATGCACACGGGCTGTACCGTGCGCCGAACACTGATGGGACGACCTGAGTACGCTTTTTCGACTAGCGTTCAGGCTTTCCACATAAATGAGTTGAATGAGTTTTATATGACAAAGCAAAAAATCTCCGTTTCCGGCGAAGAGCTGGTTGAACTGACCAAAGCAGCCCTGGAAGACGTCAAGGCCCAGGACATCCTGGTCATCGACGTCAAGGACAAGCACAGCCTGACCGACTACATGGTCATCGCTACCGGTACCTCGAATCGCCAGATCAACGCGATGCTCGATAAGGTCCGCGAGAACGTCAAAGCCAAGGGCGCACAGCCTCTGGGCGAAGAAGGCAAGGGCGAAAGCGACTGGGTCCTGCTGGACCTGGGCGACGTCATCGTGCACATGATGACCGCTGCGGCACGTCAGTTTTACGACCTGGAACGCCTGTGGCAGGGTGCTGAGCAGAGCCGTGCAGCCAGCGGTGCGCACCACACTCCTGGTAACGAATAAGGCATACGACCGTGCGACTGCGTCTGATCGCCGTCGGCTCCCGCATGCCCAAATGGGTGGAAGAAGGCTGGCATGAATATGCCAAGCGTCTGCCATCCGAGCTGGCGCTGGACCTGGTGGAAATTCCGCTCAATACCCGTGGCAAGAACGCCGACGTGGCCCGCCTGATCCGTCAGGAAGGCGAAGCCATGCTGGCCAAGGTGCAACCGGGTGAGCGGATCGTCACGCTTGAAGTCAACGGCAAGCCCTGGAGCACCGAGCAGCTGGCGGCGGAACTCGACCGCTGGCGCCTGGATTCGCGTACGGTCAACCTGATGGTCGGCGGCCCCGAAGGGCTGGCGCCGGAAGTCTGTGCCCGCAGTGAACAGCGCTGGTCGTTGTCGCCGCTGACCCTGCCGCATCCGCTGGTACGCATTCTGATCGGCGAACAGATCTATCGTGCCTGGACCGTTCTGTCCGGGCACCCCTATCACAAATAGCCTGCGTACCTCGCCGAAATGTCTCAGCCGATCCGCCTAAAAGACCATGAGAAAGACGCCCGTCTGGTGCGCGGCCGGGTCGTGGTCGGTGCAGTGGCCGTGGTGGTGCTGGTCTGCGTGCTGATTGCGCGGCTGTATTTCCTTCAGGTCATTCAGTACGACTATCACTCCACGCTGTCGGAGAACAATCGGGTGCATGTGCAGCCGATTCCGCCCAGCCGTGGCCTGATCTACGACCGCAACGGCGTGGTGATCGCGGATAACCGGCCCAGTTTCAGCCTGAGCATGACCCGCGAGCGTTCCGGCGACTGGGCGCAGATTCTCGATACCATCGTTGAAGTACTGGAGCTGACCCCGGACGACCGGATCATTTTCGAGAAGCGCATGAAGCAGGGGCGTCGGCCATTCGAGCCGGTGCCGATTCTGTTCGAGCTGACCGAGGAGCAAATCGCCCGCATCGCCGTTAACCAGTTCCGCCTGCCCGGCGTGGAGGTGGTGGCGCAATTGGTTCGGCATTACCCGCAAGGCGCGCATTTCGCGCATTCTGTCGGCTATATGGGGCGAATTGCCGAGAAAGAGCTGAAAAGTCTCGATCCGGTCAATTACAGCGGCACCCACCATATCGGCAAGACCGGTGTCGAACGTTTCTACGAAGACGAGCTGCATGGTCAGGTCGGCTACGAAGAAGTCGAGACCAACGCCCGTGGCCGCGTGCTACGGGTGCTCAAACGGACCGACCCGGTGCCGGGCAAGGACATCGTGCTGAGCCTGGACATCAAGTTGCAGGAAGCCGCCGAGAAAGCGCTGGACGGGCGGCGTGGTGCCATCGTGGCCATGGATCCGGCCACTGGCGAAGTACTGGCCATGGTCAGTGCGCCAAGCTTCGACCCCAACCTGTTCGTCACCGGCATCAGCTTCAAAGCCTACGCCGAACTGCGTGATTCCATCGACCGTCCACTGTTCAACCGCGTGCTGCGCGGCCTGTATCCGCCCGGCTCGACGATCAAGCCGGTGGTGGCGATTGCCGGTCTGGACAGCGGCGTGGTGACGGCCCAGACCCGGGTGTTCGACCCCGGCTACTACATGCTGCCCAACTACGATCACAAATATCGCAATTGGAACCGCACCGGCGATGGCTATGTGGATCTGGACACCGCGATCATGCGGTCCAACGACACCTACTTCTATGATCTGGCCCACAAGCTGGGCATCGACCGTCTGGCCAACTACATGAACAAGTTCGGCATCGGCCAGAAGGTCTCGCTGGATATGTTCGAAGAGTCCCCCGGGCTGATGCCGTCGCGGGACTGGAAGCGCATTACCCGGCGCCAGGCCTGGTTCCCCGGCGAAACTCTGATCCTCGGGATCGGCCAGGGCTATATGCAGGTCACGCCGCTGCAACTGGCCCAGGCCACGACGCTGGTGGCCAACAAGGGCATCTGGAACCGGCCGCATCTGGCCAAGACCATCGACGGTGTGCCGCCGGTTGACCCGAACCCGATGCCCAACGTGGTGCTGCACGACCCGACGTCGTGGGACAAGGTCAATCATGGTATGCAGCAAGTAATGCACGGCGCCCGGGGCACCGCGCGCAAGGCGTCCATCGGTGCGCAATATCGCATTGCCGGCAAGAGCGGTACAGCCCAGGTCGTGGCCATCAAGCAGGGTGAGAAGTACGACCGTTCCAAGGTTCAGGAACGTCATCGCGACCACGCCCTGTTCGTCGGCTTTGCCCCGGCCGATGCGCCGAAAATCGTCGTTGCAGTGATGCTGGAGAACGGCGAGGCCGGTTCCGGCGTCGCTGCACCCGTGGTCCGCCAGGTGATGGATGCCTGGTTGCTGGGCCCGGACGGCTTGCTCAAGCCTGAGTACGCCAGCTCTGCCAATCCGGAGGCTGCGGCCCGTGAAGAGTAATTTCGATCGCATCCTTTCCAGCGATGACGTGATGCGGCGTCGCGCGACTTTCCTGCAGCGCATCCATCTCGATGGCCCGCTGTTGATCCTGCTGCTGACTTTGGCGGCGGGCAGCCTGTTCGTCCTGTACTCGGCCAGCGGCAAGAACTGGGACCTGCTGATCAAGCAGGCCAGCTCGTTCGGTATCGGTCTGGTGGCAATGGTCACCATCGCCCAGCTCGAACCGCGCTTCATGGCGCGCTGGGTGCCGGTCCTGTATGTGATCGGCGTGCTGTTGCTGGTGGTGGTGGACGTAATGGGTCACAACGCCATGGGCGCGACGCGCTGGATCAACATTCCCGGAGTGATCCGCTTCCAGCCCTCGGAATTCCTCAAGATCATCATGCCGGCGACCATTGCCTGGTACCTGTCCAAGCGGACCCTGCCGCCGCATCTCAAGCACGTAGTGCTGAGCCTGGGGCTGATCGGCGTGCCGTTCATCCTGATTGTGCGTCAGCCCGACCTGGGCACTTCGCTGCTGATTCTCGCTTCGGGGACCTTCGTGCTGTTCATGGCCGGCCTGCGCTGGCGCTGGATCATCAGTGTGATCGCCGCTGCGGTGCCGGTGGCCGTGGGCATGTGGTTCTTCATCATGCACGACTACCAGAAGCAACGGATCCTGACTTTCCTCGACCCGGAGAGCGACCCGTTGGGCACCGGCTGGAACATCATCCAGTCCAAGGCAGCCATCGGTTCGGGCGGGGTTTTCGGCAAGGGCTGGCTGCTGGGCACCCAGTCGCACCTGGACTTCCTGCCGGAAAGCCACACCGACTTCATCATCGCGGTACTGGGCGAGGAGTTCGGTCTGGTCGGCATCTGCGCCTTGCTGGTGATCTACGTCATGCTGATAGGCCGTGGCCTGATGATCACCGCCCAGGCCCAGACGCTGTTCGGAAAATTGCTCGCCGGCAGCCTGACCATGACGTTTTTTGTTTACGTTTTCGTCAACATCGGTATGGTCAGTGGCCTGCTGCCGGTGGTGGGCGTGCCCTTGCCCTTCATTAGTTATGGAGGAACTTCGCTGGTGACACTGCTGTCAGCGTTTGGGGTTTTGATGTCGATCCATACACATCGTAAGTGGATCGCACAGGTTTGATTAAGGTGAAGAATTCAATGCGGGAAATGCTCAACCGGGCGGCGCGGTTTGCCCCTCTGGTCGGCCTGGTCGGTATCCTTGGCCCTGCGCAGGACGCAGCGGCCGGGGAATACGAAGGTTCGCCCAAGGTGGCCCAGTTCGTCGGTGAAATGACCCGCGACTACGGCTTTGCCGGCGAACAGCTGATTGATGTGTTCCGCGAGGTCGAGCGCAAGCAGGCGATTCTCGACGCGATCTCCCGTCCTGCCGAGCGGGTCAAGACGTGGAAGGACTACGGCCCGATGTTCCTCACCAGTGCGCGGATTGCCCGCGGCGTGGACTTCTGGCGCCAGCACGAGGCGGCCCTGGCCCGTGCCGAGCAGGAATATGGCGTTCCGGCCCAGGTGATCGTGGCGATTATCGGTGTCGAGACCTTTTTCGGCCGCAATACCGGCAACTATCGGGTGATGGACGCGCTGTCGACCCTGAGCTTCGACTATCCGCCGCGCGCCGACTTCTTCCGCAAGGAGCTTCGCGAGTTCCTGCTGCTGGCCCGTGAGCAACAGGTCGATCCGTTGACCATCAAGGGTTCCTACGCTGGTGCCATGGGCCTGCCGCAGTTCATGCCGAGCAGTTTTCGCGCCTATGCGGTGGATTTCGACGGCGATGGCCACATTAATATCTGGAGCGACCCCGATGACGCCATCGGCAGCGTTGCCAGCTATTTCAAGCAACATGGCTGGGTCGCGGGCGAACCTGTGGTCAGTCGCGCTACCATACGCGGCGACCGTGCCGAAGAGGGCCTGAGCCCCGGTATCGAGCCAGTAAAGACCGTTGGGGAGTTGCGAGCCCTGGGCTGGGCGAGTCATGATGCGCTGCGCGACGACCTGCCGGTCACCGCGTTTCGCCTGGATGGCGACAATGGCCCGGAATACTGGATGGGTCTGAAGAATTTCTACGCGATTACGCGATATAACCGCAGCGTGATGTACGCCATGGCCGTGCATCAGCTCTCTGATTTGCTGGTTCAAGCCCGGGGCGTCAAGTAATGCGATCATTGTCGATTCGCACATCAATCAAGGTTTTGGCCTACGCAGCATTGGGTCTGTTGGTTGTCAGTTGCACCTCCACGACCAGTCGTTCGCCGCAGCAGGGTAATGCCATCCGCTCGAAACCGGGCCTGGATATCAACCGTGCCCACAAGGACGGCGCGCCGTGGTGGGATGTCGATGTCTCGCGTATCCCCGATGCCACGCCAACCCTGCACAACGGCCCGTACAAGGCCAACCCCTATACGGTGCTGGGCAAGACCTATTTCCCGCTGAGCGACTCCAAGCGCTACGTGGCTTCGGGCACGGCGTCCTGGTATGGCACCAAGTTTCATGGCCAGAACACCGCCAATGGCGAGGTGTATGACCTGTATGGCATGAGCGCGGCGCACAAGACCCTGCCGCTGCCCAGTTATGTGCGAGTGACCAACCTGGACAACAACCGCAGCGTGATCCTGCGGGTCAACGACCGTGGTCCGTTCTACTCCGACCGCATCATCGACCTATCCTACGCCGCGGCGAAAAAACTCGGTTATGCCGAAATCGGCACCGCAAGGGTCAAGGTCGAGGGGATCGATCCGCAGGAATGGTGGGCCCAGCGTGGTCAGCCAGCGCCGCTACTGGTTGATCAGCCGCAAGTCACGGCCCAGGCTGCCGCGCCGGCCCTGACCGCCTCGACCGGCACCATTGAGCAGTACACGCCGCCGCCTCAACAGCACGCGGCACCGGCCGTACCCATCCAGATCGACGCAAAAAAAAACGCTTCAGGACCGCAATCTGGTCTGTTAGTCCAGGTGGGCGCTTTCGCCAATCCGGACGCTGCGGAACTCCTGAGGTCGAAATTGAGCGCGATGGTGCAAGCGCCAGTATTCGTGAGTTCAATAGCACGCAATCAGCAGACGCTCTACCGGGTTCGGATGGGGCCAGTCGGCACGCCGGGTGAAGCCCAGCAGCTGCAGAACAGCGTTCGGTCGGCCAATCTGGGCCAGGCCAGCGTGATTCCTGCGGAGTAATTGAAGGTTTTACGGTTGCCTGTCCGACATGAGTTGCCATAAGAGCAAGCGTCACAGGCAACTGTTCACAGGATCGCCTGTCGAACAGGGGGTCTTGTCAGCCGGGGTAATAGCCTGGCGCCGCAGGTCGCGGAGAGCGCCGACGCTTTCACCGACCTGATCAGCTTTGCCCGCGAGGGCATGTTTGCCCATTAGCATTTTCGAGAGACGGATGAACATCACCACCTTTGCAAAACGCCTTTGCCTGCTTGTACCGCTGATCATCACCCCGGCCGCCTGGGCTGCCGAGCAGATGACGCCTTCCGCCCCGCAACTGGCAGCCAAGGCCTATGTGCTGATGGATGCCAACAGCGGCAACGTGCTGGTCGAGAACAACGGTGATCAGCGCCTGGCCCCGGCCAGCCTGACCAAACTGATGACCGCCTACATCGCGACCCTGGAAATCCGTCGTGGCCAGATCGGCGAGAACGATCCGGTGACCATCAGCGAAAACGCCTGGCGTACCGGTGGTTCGCGGATGTTCCTCAAAGTGGGCAGCCAGGTGACCGTCAGCGACTTGCTGCACGGCATCATCATCCAGTCCGGCAACGACGCCAGCGTCGCGGTCTCCGAGCACATCGCCGGTAGCGAAGATGCGTTCGCTGACATGATGAACAAGACGGCCGGCGACCTGGGCATGACCAACAGTCACTTCATGAACCCGACCGGTCTGCCGAACCCTGATCACTACTCGTCGGCGCACGACATGGCGCGTCTGGCCCGGGCGATCATTCACGAAGATCCGGCGCACTACGCCATCTACTCGCAGAAGGAATTCTTCTGGAACGGCATCAAGCAGCCTAACCGCAACCTGCTGCTGTGGCGCGACAAGACCGTGGACGGCCTGAAAACCGGTCACACCGAAGAAGCCGGTTACTGCATGGTGTCCTCGGCTGTACGTGACGGCATGCGCCTGATCGCCGTGGTTTTCGGCACCAACAGCGAACAGGCCCGTGCGGCTGAAACCCAGAAGCTGTTGACCTACGGTTTCCGCTTCTTCGAAACCCAGAGCTTCTACCAGAAGGGCACTGAACTGGCCCAGGCCACCGTCTGGAAAGGTACCGAGCGTCAGGTCAAGGCCGGCCTGGCCGAAGACCTGACCATGACCATGCCTAAAGGCGAGATGAAGAAGCTCACCGCCAGCATGAGCATGAACCCGCAACTGGTCGCGCCTATCGCCAAGGGCGACGTGATCGGTAAAGTGGAAGTGAAAATGGACGACAAGGTGGTACACAGTGCCAACCTGATCGCCCTCGATGGTGTCGAGCAAGGTGGCATTTTCCGCCGCGTGTGGGATAGCATCCGCCTGTTCTTCTACGGCTTGTTCAACTGATTTTATCCAGTAGGCAATGCCGCACCGCGCGCCCGCCCTTATCCAGGGCGGGCGCGTCCGTCTTCACGGCTTGTGAGACCTTTACTGCCATGACAGAGCCAGACGTCAAGTCGCACAAAATCGAGTTTCCCTGCAATGACTACCCGATCAAGGTGATCGGTGATACGACTGTGGGGTTCAAGGACATGGTTATCGAGATCCTTGGCAAGCACGCCAAGCTCGACCTCAATACCATGGCCGAACGCCAGAGCAGCAACGGCAAGTACACCACCGTCCAGTTGCACATCATCGCTACGGGCGAAGACCAACTGCGCGATATCAATAGTGCCCTGCGCGCTACGGGTGTCGTGCATATGGTGCTCTGATGACCGATGCTGTCCTGGGCTTTCGCGAGCTTGGCCTGCTGGACTACGAGCCGACGTGGCAGGCCATGCAGCGTTTTACCAACGAGCGTGGCCGCGAAACTGCGGATGAAATCTGGCTGGTCCAGCACCCGCCGGTCTTCACCCAGGGACAGTCGGGCAAGCCGGAGCATGTTTTGCTGCCTGGCAATATTCCGATAGTACAGGTCGATCGTGGTGGCCAAGTGACCTATCATGGGCCTGGGCAACTGGTTGCGTACCTGATGCTGGATGTAAGACGCTTGGGTTTCGGTGTGCGTGATCTGGTCAGCCGGATTGAACGCAGCCTGATCGGGTTGTTGGCTGATTATGGCGTCAACGCCTTCGCCAAGCCCGATGCACCGGGTGTGTATGTCGATGGAGCGAAAATCGCATCCCTGGGACTGCGGATTCGCAATGGCTGTTCCTTCCACGGGCTGGCACTGAACGTGGATATGGACCTTGAGCCATTTGGACGGATTAATCCCTGCGGCTATGCGGGGCTGGCAATGACCCAGCTGCGCGACCATGCAGGCCCGATTGAATTTGCCGAGGTAAGTGCCCGGCTGCGCGCGCAGCTCGTCAAACACCTCGACTATGCTGAGCAGACGACCCTAACGGGCGGAATCGACTGATATGACTACTGCTACTGATACTGCGCAAAGCGCTGTGCAAACCCTGATCCCGACGCTCGATGTCTCTGACCGTGCGCCCCGCCCGAAAGTCGAGGCCGGTGTAAAGCTGCGCGGTGCCGAGAAGGTTGCGCGTATCCCGGTGAAGATCATTCCGACCGTTGACCTGCCGAAGAAGCCGGACTGGATTCGCGTGCGTATCCCGGTTTCCCCCGAGGTCGACCGCGTCAAGCAACTGCTGCGCAAGCACAAGCTGCACAGCGTCTGTGAAGAAGCGTCCTGCCCGAACCTGGGCGAGTGCTTCTCCGGCGGTACCGCGACTTTCATGATCATGGGCGATATCTGCACCCGTCGCTGCCCGTTCTGCGACGTCGGCCACGGCCGCCCGAAAGCACTGGACGTGGACGAGCCGAAGAACCTGGCCATCGCCATCGCCGACCTCCGCTTGAAATACGTAGTTATCACCTCGGTTGACCGTGACGACCTGCGCGACGGTGGTGCCCAGCACTTCGCCGACTGTATCCGTGAAATCCGCGCGCTGTCGCCTAACGTGCAGCTGGAGACTCTGGTCCCGGATTACCGTGGCCGCATGGACGTCGCCCTGGAAATCACCGCTGCCGAGCCGCCGGATGTGTTCAACCACAACCTGGAAACCGTGCCACGCCTTTACAAGGCTGCGCGTCCGGGTTCGGACTACCAGTGGTCGCTGACCCTGCTGCAACGCTTCAAGCAGATGGTGCCTCACGTACCGACCAAATCCGGACTGATGCTGGGTCTGGGCGAGACCGACGAGGAAGTCATCGAAGTCATGCAGCGCATGCGCGAGCACGACATCGACATGCTGACCCTGGGCCAGTACCTGCAACCGTCGCGCAGCCACTTGCCAGTACAGCGCTTCGTGCACCCGGACACCTTCGCCTGGTTCGCCGAGGAAGGCTACAAGATGGGCTTCAAGAACGTCGCGTCGGGGCCGTTGGTGCGTTCCTCGTACCACGCTGACGAACAGGCCAAGATCGCCAAGGCGATGCTCTGATCCTGATTTGAAGCGATAAAAAAACGGGCCGGATATCACTATCCGGCCCGTTTTTTATTGCCTTGGCTGAGGTGGGACCGGCTTTACCACCTCAAGGCTGACGCAGCTTGTCGAGCAACTCATGTGTCGGATAGCCATCAGCGGGCCAGCCCAGGGACTGCTGGTAGCTGCGGATCGCCTTGCGCGTATTGGCGCCGATAATGCCGTCTGGGGTGCCCGCGTCGTACTGGCGGGCTGACAGCAGGGATTGCAGCTCCATGCGCTCTGTGCGGCTCAGGGGCAGGTCACCGCGTGGCCATTCGCCCTGGATGTAACCACCGCCCTTGAAACGGTCGGCCAGCAGGCTGATTGCCAGCGCATAGGAGGTCGAGTTGTTGTACTTGAGAATGGCGCGGAAGTTATCCAGAACCAGGAACGCGGGGCCTCGGTAGCCTGCGGGCAATACCAGTGCCGCCTGCTGTTGCATCGAGCCGACGGGCAGCGGTGCGCCGTTAGGCAGCTTCAGGCCCAGCTGTTGCCATTCGGCGACGCTCTTGCGGGTCGCGGCGTCGGCCAGGGCATAGTCGAAACCCTGGGCCAGTTGCACCTCAAAGCCCCAGGGCTGGCCAGTTTGCCAGCCGTTGCTCTGCAGATAATGAGCCGTCGAGGCCAGGGCATCGGCCGGCGTGTTCCAGATATCGCGGCGACCGTCGCCGTCGAAGTCCACGGCGTGGGTGTTATAGGTGGTGGGGATGAACTGGGTCTGGCCCATGGCCCCACCCCAGGAGCCGAGCATCTGTTCCGGCTGAATGTCGCCGTGTTGCAGGATCTGCAGGGCGGCGAGCAACTGGTCCTGGGCAAAGGCGCGACGGCGGCCTTCATAGGCCAGGGTCGCCAGGGAACGGATCACGTACTGGGTGCCCTGGAACTGACCGAAGCTGCTTTCCATGCCCCATACCGCCACCAGCGCCTGGCGATCTACGCCATAACGCTGCTCGATGCCTTGCAGCACATCCGCGTACTGCGCGAGCAGGGCCTGGCCCTTGCGTACGCGTACTGGCGAGATGGCGCCGTCGAGGTATTCCCACACTGGACGGGTGAACTCGGGTTGGCTGCGGTCGGCCTTGACCACGCTCATGTCCGGCGTGACTCCTGCGAACGCGCGGTCGAACAGATCGGCACGAATGCCTGCTTTCAGCGCATCCACGCGAAAGCCCGCTTGCCAGTCGGCAAAGCTGATCGTGGGGGTGAAATCGAGGGCGGTATCCGGCGCGCTGTTGGGCATTGGCGTGACCGGCAGAACCGGCAAGGCGGGTTGTGCGGTGGGCAATGTTGGGAGCGGTGTAGCGACGGCGGCGGTGGGTTTTTCAGCGCAGGCGACCAGAACGACGAGGCTGGAAGCAGCGAACAGCTGGCGGATTGGCCAACGACGGGAAAAACAAGAGGGCATGCTGGGGTCCAAGGGATTGCCGATAGGTGCAGACCTTAACACGGCTGCCCGTGGAAAGGGCCCTGAGCGGCGTTTCGTCGCTTTTCAGGCCGCCAGAAAGTCAGAAGCCTCCCAGCTTTTAGACTGGAAGGCTTCGCGGCGGTAGCTGCCTTTGCCCTTGGTGGGTTGTTCCTGTCGGCTGCGGAACAAGGGCTGGGCGACGATGGACTTGGCCTTGTTCGGCCGTTTCTTGGGCTTGCTCATGGCGGATGCTCTCTGTGCAGGTGGGTGATGCGGAGGCAATCATCGGATACAGCAGGGATTGTGTCTAATAGATGTGTGCTATGGCTTTTGTAAACCTTGGGGCGGGTTCTGTAGGAGTGAATTTATTCGCGAAGAGGTCTGCAGAAACGATAAATATGTGGGGGCTGGAATGCCGCTTTCGCGAATGAATTCGCTCCCAAAAGATCGCCTACGGCAGGGACAGGCGTTGCCCGGCCATCAACAGCACCAGGCGGCTCAGGCTGCTCCACGGTGAGCCAGGGGCCTGGCCCTTGATCTGTGCGTCAATCTGCTGGGCGTCCACCAGCAACTGGTTCCAGCGCTTGGCTGAAAGGCGTTGCAGGGCTTTGCTCATCAGCGGTTTGCGCTTGTCCCAGATCGGCGGGCGGGCGGAGCTGAAGGCTTTGTCCAGGGGCACGCCCTGGCTGAACTGCATGGCCAGGTTGGCCAGCACTCGCAGTTCACGGGTCAGGGCCCAGAGAATGACCGGCGTCTCGACCCCTTCGCCACGCAGGCCTTCAAGCATGCGCAGGGCATGCGCCGCTTCGCCGTTGAGCACGGCATCGGTCAGGCCGAAGACGTCAAAGCGCGCGCTGTCGGCCACGGCCGCTTGCACGGTCTCGACGGTAATCTGGCCGTCTTCGGCCATCAGCTTGAGCTTTTCGATTTCCTGGGCGGCGGCCAGCAGGTTGCCTTCGACCCGGGCGGCAATCAGCTCGACCGCGTCCTGGCTGGCCGCCAGGCCGGATTGCGACAGGCGCTGGCGAATCCATTGCGGCAACTGGCCGACATCCACCGGCCAGATCTGCACGAACTGGGTCTGCTCGCCCTCGACCAACGCCTTGCCCCACTTGGTCTTCTGCGCGCTGCCATCGAGTTTCGGCAGGCTGATCAGCAGCAGGGTGTCTTCGGCAGGGCGGGCGCAGTATTCCATCAAGGCGGCGGCACCCTTGTCGCCGGGTTTGCCCGAAGGCAGGCGCAGTTCCAGCAGGCGGCGTTCAGCGAACAGCGACATGCTGGCGCCCGCCTGCAACAGCGTACCCCAGTCGAAACTGGCGTCAGCGCTGAATACCTGGCGTTCGTCGAAGCCCTGTTGGCGGGCGGCGGCGCGGATGGCGTCGGCGGCTTCCTGGCACAGCAAAGGGTCGTCGCCACTGATCACATAGACCGGTGCCAGCGTGCCTTGCAGGTGTTTGCCGAGTTGTGCGGGGGCGAGTTTCATCGGTCAGACGAGGCAGGGGCCGGCGAACCGGCCCCCAAGCCTTACTTGGACGGGATTTCGAGAGGCGACTGCTGTGGCGTCTCGTCGCGAACCTTCTGCGCCTTTTCCAGGGCTTCGGCTTCGGCGCGAGCGACGTCATCGGCGCGCTGTTGCAGGGTCTGCAGGCGCTCAGGCGTCAGCTGTTGCAGCTGGACTACCATTTTCTGTACCAGCTCGTTACGCATTTCGCCACGGATCTGGTTGGCTTCCTGGTCGGAGCCGATCAGGTTGTTGCCGTCATGCACGTAGATTTTTTCCACTTGCACATGGTCGGAGACCAGCAGGCGATCCTTGAAGCCATGGAGCTCGTAGTTCAGTGTCGAGGTCAGGGCGTATTCGGCCGAGCGCGACGAACCCGAGTAGCTGGCGGTGCGCTGGGTTTCCGGCTCGCTGACCAGGATCAGCTTGTATTCGGCGCCGGTGTAGATCTTCACACCACTGCCTTGCAGTACCCGACGCAGCAGGTTGACGGTATCGCCATAGGCGTCACGCGCCGACAGATCCAGCTCCTTGAGCGTGATCTCGGTCGATCCAGTGCCGCGCAGCTGGAAACCACAGGCGCTCAGCACAACGGCGAGGCCGATAACCAGCAAGTTGCGTTTGATCATTTGATGCTCCCCTTGAATCCGTTTGGGCCGGCTTCGCGACCCTTGGCAGTTTGTTCGGCGCCCGGTCGGCCGGGCGCCCGATCCCATCAACTTGCGACGATATTGACCAGCTTGCCAGGGACCACGATCACTTTGCGGATCGTCAGGCCATCGAGAAAGCGCAGGACGTTTTCATTGGTACGAGCAGCCGCTTCGACTTCTTCGCGGCTGGCGCTGGCAGGCATTTCGATCTGGCCGCGCAGCTTGCCGTTGACCTGAATCACCAGTTGCAGGCTGTCCTGAACCAGCGCGGTCTCGTCGAGCACTGGCCAGCCAGCGTCGATGATCGGGTCGGCGTGGCCCAGGGCATTCCACAGTTCGTGGCAGATGTGCGGCGTAATCGGAGCCAGCAGCAGGGCCACGGTTTCCAGGCCTTCCTGCAACAGGGCGCGGTCCTGGGGGGTCGCCTGCGGAGCTTTTTCCAGCACGTTCATCAGCGTCATCACCTGGGCGATGGCGGTGTTGAACTTGTGGTTCTGCCCGACATCCTGACCGGCTTGCTTGACGGCCAGATGAATCGAGCGACGGATCGCTTTCTGCTCATCGTTCAGCGACGCCTTGTCCAGGGCGCCTGGCAGGCCGGCGCTGACGTGGGCCTGGGCCAGACGCCAGACGCGCTTGAGGAAGCGGTGCGAGCCTTCGACGCCGGAGTCGGACCATTCCAGGCTCATGTCAGGCGGCGAGGCGAACATCATGAACAGACGGCAGGTATCAGCGCCGTACTGGTCGATCATCGACTGAGGATCGACACCGTTGTTCTTCGACTTGGCCATCTTCTCAGTGCCGCCGATCTCGACCGGCAGGCCGTCGCTGATCAGTTTGGCGCCGATGATCTTGGCCTTGCTGTCACGCTCCAGCTCGACATCGGCCGGGTTGAACCAGGTCTTGCTGCCATTGGCTTCGAGACGGTAGTAAGTCTCGGCGATGACCATGCCCTGGGTCAGCAGGTTCTTGAACGGCTCGTTCGACGTGACCAGGCCTTCGTCGCGCATCAGCTTGTGGAAGAAGCGCGCATACAGCAGGTGCAGGATCGCGTGTTCGATACCGCCGATGTACTGGTCAACCGGCAGCCAGTGGTTGGCCGCTTTCGGATCGACCATGCCGCCTTCGTAGTGAGGCGAGGCATAGCGGGCGAAATACCAGGATGATTCGACGAAGGTGTCCATGGTGTCGGTTTCACGCTTGGCCGCTGCGCCGCATTTCGGGCAGATGCACTCGTAGAACTCGGGCATGCGCGCCAGGGGCGAGCCAGCGCCGTCCGGCACCACGTCTTCCGGCAGCTTGACCGGCAACTGGTCTTCAGGGACTGGCACGTCGCCACAGCTGTCGCAATGGATGATCGGGATCGGGCAGCCCCAGTAGCGCTGACGGCTGATGCCCCAGTCGCGCAGGCGGAACTGGGTACGGGACTGGCCAAGGTTTTTCTTGATCAGCGCCACTTCCATGGCGTCGAAGGCGCCGGCGAAGTCCAGGCCGTCGAACTCGCCGGAGTTGATCAGTTGGCCGTGCTCGCCATAGGCAGCCTGCCAGGGCGCCGGGTTCTCGTCACCGGCACTGGTGCGCACCACGGACTTGATCGGCAGGTTGTACTTGGTGGCGAACTCGAAATCACGCTCGTCGTGCGCCGGAACCGCCATCACCGCGCCGTCGCCGTAGTGCATGAGCACGTAGTTGGCGACCCATACCGGCAGTTTCTCGCCGGTCAGCGGGTGCTCGACGAACAGCGAAGTCGGCAGGCCTTTCTTTTCCTGGGTGGCGACGTCGGCTTCGGCGACGCTGCCGCTCTTGCATTCATGGATGAACGCTTGCAGCTCAGGATTGTTGGTGGCAGCCAATGTTGCCAGTGGGTGCTCGGCAGCCACTGCAACATAGGTTGCGCCCATCAGGGTGTCCGGGCGGGTCGTGAAGACTTTCAGGGCACCGGCTTCGCCGATTGACGCCTGGTCGTACGGGAACTGGACTTCCATGCCGCGGGACTTGCCGATCCAGTTGCGCTGCATGGTCTTGACCTGTTCAGGCCAGCCCGGCAGTTCGTCGAGGCTCGACAGCAGCTCATCCGCGTAGGCGGTGATCTTGAAGTAGTACATCGGGATTTCGCGTTTTTCGATCACCGCGCCCGAACGCCAGCCGCGGCCATCGATCACTTGCTCGTTGGCCAGGACGGTCTGGTCGACCGGGTCCCAGTTGACGGTGCCGTTCTTGCGATAGATCACGCCTTTTTCGAACAGGCGAGTGAACAGCCATTGTTCCCAGCGGTAGTAATCGGGCTTGCAGGTAGTGACTTCCCGGGACCAGTCGATCGCCAGGCCCAGACTTTTGAGCTGGGTCTTCATGTAGGCGATGTTTTCGTAGGTCCACTTGGCCGGGGCGACGTTGTTCTTCATCGCGGCGTTTTCCGCCGGCATGCCGAAGGCGTCCCAACCCATGGGTTGCAGGACGTTCTTGCCCTGCATGCGCTGGTAGCGCGCGATCACGTCACCGATGGTGTAGTTGCGCACGTGGCCCATGTGTAGCTTGCCGCTGGGGTAAGGAAACATCGACAGGCAGTAGTACGTGTCCTTGCCTGGCTGTTCACTGACTTCAAAAGACTTTTGCTCTTCCCAGAATGTTTGGGCGGCGGCTTCGATTTCGCGGGGCTGATAGAGTTCGTGCATGGCTACTTTTGACTAAAGAATGTTGACCCTTGACCTCTTCATGGCTTCGCCGAGTCTGGTCGGCACCGCTTGCCGGACATTGAAAACTGCCTGTGCGGTGCGTTCGGGCTCAAGTGAGCGGAAGTGGAATGACAGGAAGCGCCGTAGCATACATGAGCGCCGACTATCGAGGGAAACCCTGATTGCTGTTGCAGGCCCTTGCGCCGCCGTCTGTCGCGGCATCACGTGGGTTTTGCAGGCGGCGCTAAGCTCATATGTCGAGGGTATGTCTTATCTTCGGCGAGGTGAGCGGATGACAGAGTGGCAGCGCACAGTAACAAACCCTGAGTTGTACGAAAGCTTGATCAATCGTCTGGGGTTGGCTCTGGAAACAGCGAAAACAGCGTTTCGACTGCGTGATGAGTCGCCCGCTGTCGTGGAATTGCGAGGCTTGAGCCGGGCTGAGTTCGAATTGATCGAGGCCTATCTTGAAAAGGGCGTCATGGCAGCCAGCGACATTGCCAAAGAAAGACCGCGTGAGGCCATGGCGCCACCTGCCATGGCGCAGCGTTCTGCCAAGGTGTTCTGGCTGGCCGATCAACGGCGCGCACAGGCGGCAGCCAAGGCAAAGCGTTACAGTTCGGGTTCCAATCTCAAGCGTTAATCCTTCGCGGGCCGCGAGCCTGCCTGATAAGCATTGTTGCTTAGCGTCAATCCTTCTAGGCTTCGGGCATCCATGGAGATGCCTGATGCCTGTTCGATATTTGCTCAAGACTCTGTTCCTGCCGCCTGGCGGGCTTTTTCTGTTGCTGCTGCTGGCCTTGTTCCTGCACCGGTCACGTCCGCGTCTGGCGGCGTGTTGCTTCGCCCTGGGCCTGGGCGGGCTGTGGCTGATGAGCCTGCCGGTGGTGGTGCAGTGGGCGGCAGGCAAGGTGGAGACGGTCCCGCCGCTGCCCCTGGGTGAGTGGACAACTCTGGCCCAGCGTGCCGATGCCATTGTGGTGCTGGGCTCGGGGCGCGAGCGCAGTGATCCGACCTGGGGCGAAGATATTCCCACGGGCGGGGCGCTGGAAAGGATGCGCTTTGCGGCACGGCTATCTAAGGATTCCGGCCTGCCGATCCTCACTACCGGTGGGCTGCATTACGGCGAGCCACCGAGTGAAGCGGCGATCATGGCCAAGTCCCTGACCAATGATTTCGGCACAACGGTACGCTGGCAGGAAGGCCTTAGCCGCACGACCTGGGAAAACGCCACGATGAGCGCGGCGGTGCTGCAGCCGCAGGGGATCAAACGGGTCATTGTCGTGACCCAGGCTGCGCACATGCGGCGGGCGCTGTGGTGCTTCGAGAAGGCCGGGTTCAGCGTGATCGGCGCGCCGGTGGGTTTCCTGAGTGCCGATAACGGCAGATTGTTCGGCGGCTGGCTGCCTGAAGCGCAGGAGTTGTCCAATAGCGGGCAATTGCTCAATGAGGCGGCGGGGATGGTGGTTTATCCGTTGATTTATCGCTGATAGCTTCGGCTGTTGCTTAGCACATACCGGGTAGGTGGGAGTGAATTCATTCACGAAGCCGGTGTTTCGGGCGATAGAGATGTATCGCCTGTACCAGCCTATTCGCGAAGTGAGTTCGCTCCCACAATTCGCTCCCACAGAAGTTTCCAGGCTTCAGGTGCTTATGCGCAGTTTGACCGGGACCAGAAAGTCTCCCAATCAAACCGTCTTGGCAATCCGGCTCGCCACCAGTGCCCAGGCAAAGATCAGCCCGCTGAGAATCAGCAGCGGCCAGGAGCGCCAGCGCAGGTACGGGGTCAGTTGATGCATGGGCGTGACTTCGCCATAAAGCACGCCTTGTTCGAACTGCGGAATCTGTTCGGTGATCTGCCCGAACGGGTTGATCAGTCCGGTTACGCCGTTGTTGGTGGCACGAATCATCCAGCGTCCGGCCTCCAGAGCACGCATCTGCGCCATCTGCAGGTGTTGCAGCGGGCCGATGGAGGTGCCGAACCAGGTGTCGTTGCTCACAGTCAGCAGCAGGTCGCTGCGCTTGGCCAGGCCTGCGGCAAACTCGGGGTAGACCACTTCGTAGCAAATGAACGGCGCAATCTGATAACCCTTGGCCTGGAGCAGCGCCTGATCGGCGGGCCCGCGGGCGAAGTCGGACATGGGCAGGTCGAAGAAGCTGATCAGGCCGCGCAGCAGGTCCTGCAGAGGCACGTACTCGCCGAAGGGCACCAGTTTCTGCTTCAGATAGGTGCCGTCGCCTTCGCCGACCACAGTGATGCCGTTGTAGTAGCGGTACTCGCCGCGTCCACCTTTCTGGCGGATCGGCACACCGGTAATCAGCGCGGCATGGCGGTCGGCGGCGAAGCGGCCCATGACTGACAGGAAGCCCTCGGCGGACTCCTTGAGCACCGGCACGGCGGTTTCCGGCCAGACGATCAGGTCCACGGGGCGGGCGGTAAAGGTCAGGTCACGGTACAGCGCCAGTTGGGCGTTGAGCTGCTGCGGGTCCCATTTCATGCTCTGGGCGACGTTGCCCTGGATCGCCGCGACTTTCAGCGGCGCGCCGGACGGCGAGGTCCAGGCATGGTTTTTCAGTGCCAGACCCGCTACCCACGGGGCCAGCAGCAAAACCACGCCCGCAGCCAGGAACGATTTGCGCTCGCGCAGACGCCACAGGTTGCACAGCAGGGCGGCGGTCAGGGCCAGGCAGAATGAGATGAACCACATGCCGCCCATGGGCGCCAGGCTCGACAGCGGGCCATCGAGCTGGCTGTAGCCGGAGTAAAGCCAGGGGAAGCCGGTGAGGAACCAGCCGCGAAACATTTCCTGGGCAAACCACAGGGCAGCAAAGGCCAGGGCGTCGGCCAGGGGCGCCTCACTGCGGCGGATCCAGCGCGCCCACAGCCACGCAGGCAACGCGAAGAACCAGGCAATAGAGGCGGTGAACAGCAGCATCAGGAAGCCGGCAAGCAGCACCGGGGCGTCGCCGTAGGTGTGGATGCTGACGTAAATCCAGCTGGTGCCCGCGCCGAACAGGCCGAAACCGTAGCACCAGCCGCGCCACAAGGCCTGGCGCGAACTCAGGTCGCGCAGGCCGAGGTAGAACACGATCAGTGCCACCAGCGCCAATGGCCAGATATTGAACGGGGCCAGGGCCAGGGTGGTCAGGCCACCAGCCGCCATGGCCAGCAGGTTACCGGGCCAGCCGGGGCGGGTGATCCAATGCATGTACTACGTTCCTTGGCAGGATTTAAAGCTTAAGAGCGCGAGATCGGACTCAGGCGCAGCAAGTGAATACGACGGCTGTCAGCGCTCAGGATGCGGAAACGATACGCACCGATTTCGGTGATTTCGTTACGCTTGGGCAAGTGGCCGAAGGCATTCATGACCAGGCCGCCCACGGTGTCGAACTCATCGTCGGAAAATTCGCTGTCGAAGAACTCGTTAAAGTTCTCGATGGGCGTCAGTGCCTTGATCAGGAAGTCGCCGCTGGGCAGTGGCTTGATGTAGCTGTCTTCTTCGACGTCATGTTCGTCTTCGATATCGCCGACGATCTGTTCCAGTACGTCTTCGATGGTCACCAGCCCGGCCACGCCGCCGTATTCGTCAATGACGATGGCCATGTGATTGTGATTGGCGCGGAACTCACGCAGCAAGACATTCAGGCGCTTGGACTCGGGAACGAAAGTCGCCGGGCGCAGCAGCTTCTTGATGTCGTCGCTGTCGCCGTCTGGCTTGAGGATCAGGGGCAGCAGGTCCTTGGCCAGGAGCACGCCGAGCACGTCGTCGTGACTCTCGCCAATCACCGGGTAGCGCGAGTGCGCCGCGTCGATGACCGCCGGCAGGAACTCGCGGGGTGTCTGGCTGGCCTTGATGCTGATCATCTGCGAGCGCGGCACCATGATGTCGCGCACTTGCAGGTCAGCCACCTGGATAGCGCCTTCGACGATGGCGAGGGCTTCGCTGTCCAGCAATTTGTTCTGATGGGCTTCGCGCAGCAGCTCAAGCAGCTCCTGGCGGTTTTTCGGCTCGTGGGCAAAAGCCTGGGTGAGTTTACCCAGCCATGACTTTTGCCCGTTGCTCGATCGGTCTTCGCTCATAGCCCTTACTCGTGGTCCTTGCTTGGTGTTTCTGAATGGGGGTGTTCGTCGCTTTCGTCGTCGGCATAAGGATCCGGATAGCCCAACTCAGCAAGCAACTCTCGTTCCAGCGCTTCCATTTCTTCGGCTTCTTCATCATCGATATGGTCGAAACCCAACAGATGCAGACAACCGTGAATGACCAGATGAGCCCAGTGGGCGTCCAGTGCCTTGCCCTGTTCGGCGGCTTCCCGGGCCACGACGGGCACGCAGATAACCAGATCGCCAAGCAGGGGGATATCCAGCAGATCATCGGGAACGTCGGCGGGGAAGGACAGCACGTTGGTCGCGTAGTCCTTGTGCCGCCAGGTGTTGTTCAGTTCGCGGCCTTCGGCTTCGTCGACCAGGCGAATGGTCAGCTCCGAGTCGGCGCTGCGCGCACGCAGGCCCATTTCGCACCACTGGCGAAACCGGGCTTCGGTGGGGGCGTCAGCGTCGCTGGCGATTTGCAGATCCAGCTCAAGCATCGCGGCGCGTATCCCGGTTGAAACCGTTGGTCTCGTCGCTGACGCGGCCTTCGTAACGCTCGTAGGCTTCGACGATGCGCTGCACCAACGGGTGGCGCACCACGTCCTTGGGCTTGAAGTGGGTGAAACTGATGCCCGGCACGTCCTTGAGCACCTCGATGACATGGTTCAGGCCCGACTTGGTGCCCTTGGGCAAGTCGACCTGGGTGATGTCACCGGTGATCACGGCGGTTGAACCGAAGCCGATACGGGTCAGGAACATTTTCATCTGCTCGACGGTGGTGTTCTGACTCTCGTCGAGAATGATGAAGCTGTTATTAAGGGTACGACCGCGCATGTAGGCCAGGGGCGCAACTTCAATCACCTGCTTCTCGATCAGTTTGGCCACGTATTCGAAGCCGAGCATCTCGTACAGCGCGTCGTAGAGCGGACGCAGGTACGGATCGATTTTCTGCGCCAGGTCGCCGGGCAGGAAGCCGAGCTTTTCGCCCGCTTCGACCGCCGGACGCACCAACAGGATGCGACGGATCTGCTCGCGCTCCAGGGCATCCACCGCACAGGCCACTGCCAGGTAGGTCTTGCCCGTACCCGCAGGGCCGATGCCGAAGTTGATGTCGTTGCCGAGGATTTCCTTCACGTAGCGCTGCTGATTCAGGCCGCGCGGGCGAATCATGCCTTTCTTGGTGCGCAGGGCCACGCCGGGTTCGGCGGCCGGATGGTTATCCAGGCCTTCGACGCCGGATTCCTGCAGGAACAGGTGAACCATGTCCGGAGACAGCTCGGTGCCCTTGGTCTCGCGATAGAGACGACGCAGCAGGTTCTCGGCTGAGGTGGTGTTCTGGCGCGTGCCGATCAGTTCGAATTGATTACCGCGGTTGCGGATTTCAATTTCCAGGCGTTGCTCGATCAAGCGCAGATGCTCGTCGAATTGCCCGCACAGATTGGCGAAGCGATGGGCCTCGAAGGGTTCGAGGATGAAATGATGAGGTTCTATGGGTGCGTTCAAGGTTGTTTTTAGCCGCCCGACGGCAATGGATATGGACCGAAGGATAACCCCGGCAAGGTATGTGGGAAAGCTCTGACTTCTCTAAAACGTGTCAGAGCTTGCCGCTTGCCGGTGTCACATCAGCAGCGAACCGCGCAGGGAGTGGGGTTGCGCGTCATCGATGTGTACGTCGACGAACTCACCGATCAGCTTCGGGTTGTCGCAGCGGAAGTTGACGATGCGGTTGTTTTCCGTGCGGCCCTGCAGTTCGCCAGGGTCTTTCTTCGAGTAGTCGGTGACCAGGATGCGCTGGGTGCTGCCGACCATTTGTCGGCTGATCTCGAAGCCTTGCTGATTCAGACGATGCTGCAAGGCGGCCAGCCGCTCTTTTTTCAGCGATTCCGGAGTGTCGTCCTTCAAATCGGCCGCCGGAGTGCCGGGGCGCGGGCTGTAGACGAAGGAGAACGAGAAGTCGAAACCCACGTCCTGAATCAGCTTCATGGTGTTGTCGAAGTCTTTCTCGGTTTCGCCGGGGAAGCCGACGATGAAGTCCGAACTGATGCTGATGCCCGGCACGGCAGCCCGGAGCTTGCGCAGCTTGGACTTGTACTCGAGGGTCGTGTGGTTGCGCTTCATCGCCGCCAGCACGCGGTCCGAGCCCGACTGCACCGGCAGGTGCAGGTGTTTGACCAGCTCCGGGACTTCGGCGTGGGCCTGGATCAGGCTGTCGGAGAACTCCAGCGGGTGCGAGGTGGTGTAGCGGATACGGTCGATGCCGTCGATGGCGGCCACGACGCGAATCAGGTCGGCCAGGTCAGCCTGGCGGCCGTCGGTGGTGGTGCCGCGGTAGCCGTTGACGTTCTGCCCCAGCAGCGTCACTTCGCGCACGCCGTGTTCGGCCAGGTGAATGACCTCACTGATGACGTCATCGAACGGGCGGCTGACTTCTTCGCCGCGGGTATAAGGCACTACGCAGAAGGTGCAGTACTTGCTGCAGCCTTCCATGACCGAGACATAGGCGCTCGGGCCATCGACCCGGGGCTCGGGCAGGTGGTCGAATTTTTCGATTTCCGGGAACGACACGTCGACCTGGGGCAGGCGCGTGACCCGAGCGGCGTCGATCATTTCCGGCAGGCGGTGCAGGGTCTGCGGGCCGAATACCACGTCCACGTAGGGCGCGCGATCACGAATGGCGGCGCCTTCCTGGCTGGCCACACAACCGCCGACGGCGATGACCATCTCCGGGTTGGCCAGTTTCAGTTCACGCCAGCGGCCCAACTGGGAGTACACCCGGTCCTGGGCGCGCTCGCGGATCGAGCAGGTATTGAGCAGGATGACGTCGGCATCTTCCGCGCGAGCGGTGACTTCCAGGGCTTGATGTTCGCCCAGCAGATCGACCATGCGCGAGCTATCGTACTCGTTCATCTGGCAACCGTGGGTTTCGATATAAAGCTTCTTGGCCATGCTTGATCATCAGGTGATTCAAAGAACCGCGCATTATAGGGACCGCGCTTGCGGGTTCCTAGCGTCGTCTGGCGAATGGGCATATAGTTCGCCTCTTCTTTTTTACCGTGCCGATCAATACCCGCCTGCCATGACCAAACGCGAAGCTCCAATCTACAAGGTGATTTTCCTCAATCAGGGACAAGTGTTCGAGATGTACGCCAAGCAGATCTATCAAAGTGATCTGTGGGGGTTTCTGGAGGTGGAGGAATTCGTCTTCGGCGAGCGCACGACTGTTGTGGTTGATCCCAGCGAAGAAAAGCTCAAGGCGCAGTTCGAAGGCGTCGTGCGCAGCTTCGTGCCCATGCATTCGATCGTGCGCATCGACGAGGTCGAGCGCATGGGCACGCCGAAGATCAGTGAAGCGCGCGTTACCAGCAATGTGATGCCATTCCCCATGCCGATGCCGGAGAAGTAACCGGCCTCAGTTCTGCTGGGGCTGCAGTTGCGGTGCCAGTGCGGGTGCCGCAGCGCCAGGCGCCGGGGCCGTGCTGTTGGGATCAGGCAGGGGCGCGAAGGGCGAACGGCCTTCGGCGGATTGCAGCTCTTGCAGGTAATTGCGGAAAATCTGGCCCAGCACCTGGGTAGCCACTTCCAGCTCGTCACGGCGCATGTGCGATGACACTTCATCCGCGCTGTCCAGCGCATCTTCAGAACCATTGACCGCTGCCATCTTCAGCACGATGTAGGCCTGAATATTGTTGGCCTGCACACCTTCGCCCTTGAAGAACATCAGGCCAAGCTGGTACTGCGCCTGGGCATGGCCCTGCAGCGAGGCTTTCTCAAAGAAATTGAGCGCCTGCGCCAAGTCACGAGGGGCGTGTTTACCGTCGTAGTAAAATTCACCCAACTCGTATTGCGCCTGCGCATCCCCGGCCTTGGCGGCTTCCTGACAGGCAGCCAGCGCCGTCGGCAGGTTGTCCGGCTGGGTATTGAGGGTGCAGCGACCCACCGCTGGGATCAACAACGAGTTGCCACCTGCATTCGCCAGCAGGGGATGAATAAGCAACAGGCAGCCCAATGCAAGGGTGCGGCCGGTGCGGTTCATGGGAATCGACATACCTCTGAAAAGGTGCGGGCGTACCCGTCCAGCTAAACGTGCTGGCTGCGCATTATGAAATAAGCGGGGCCAACCTTACAAAGTCTTTACGGATTTTCTGCTGCGCGGGCTTGAAATGCCTGTTTTCATTGATGATTGGTGACCTGTAGGAGCTGCCGAAGGCTGCGATGCGCTTCTCATGACAGAACGCAATCGCAGCCTTCGGCAGCTCCTACAAGGTTTTCCAGGCTTATTTCAGCGCCGCAAACGCCTTCTCGGCCGCATCGAGGGTCAGTTTCAGTTCGGTTTCGCCGTGGGCGATAGAAGTGAAACCGGCTTCGAACGCGCTCGGCGCCAGGTACACGCCACCTTCGAGCATCAAGTGGAAGAAGCGCTTGAAGCGTTCGGCATCGCTGGTCATGACGTCTTCGAAGGTAACGATGGCGGCGGAGGAGCTGAAATACAGACCGAACATGCCGCCCGCCTGGGTCGTTACGAACGGGATCCCGGCGGCGTCGGCGCGCTCTTGCAGGCCAGCGAGCAGGCGACGGGTGTATTCGCTCAACTCTTCATGGAAGCCCGGACGGCTGATCAGGCGCAGGGTAGTGAGGCCCGCCGCCATGGCCAGGGGGTTGCCCGACAGCGTGCCGGCCTGATAGACCGGGCCCAGCGGGGCGATATGCGACATGATTTCGCGCTTGCCACCAAAGCAGCCCACCGGCATGCCGCCGCCGATGATCTTGCCGAAGGTGCTCAGGTCCGGCGTTACGCCGTAGTAAGCCTGGGCGCCGCCGAGGGCAACGCGAAAACCGGTCATCACTTCGTCGAAGATCAGCACCACGCCGTATTGATCACACAACGCGCGCAGGCCTTGCAGGTAGCCAGGAGCAGGCGGCACGCAGTTCATGTTGCCGGCAACCGGCTCGACGATGATGCAGGCCACATCCTGACCGACTTCGGCCAGCAGGGCGCTAACGGCTTCAAGATCGTTGAACGGTACGGTCAGGGTGTGCTTGGCGAACGCAGCAGGTACGCCCGGCGAGCTCGGCACGCCCAGGGTCAGGGCGCCGGAACCGGCCTTGACCAGCAGGCTGTCGGAGTGACCGTGGTAGCAACCTTCGAACTTGATGATGCTGTCGCGACCGGTGAAACCACGGGCCAGGCGGATGGCGCTCATGGTCGCTTCGGTGCCGGAGCTGACCATGCGCACCATTTCCATCGACGGAACGATGGCGCAGACCAGGTCAGCCATCTCGGTTTCCATGGCCGTCGGCGCGCCGTAGGACAGACCGTGCTCCAACTGATTGCGCACCGCGTCCAGCACTTCCGGATGGCTGTGACCGAGAATCATCGGGCCCCAGGAGCCGACGTAATCGACATAACGCTTGTCGTCTTCATCGGTGACATAGGCGCCGACCGCATGTTTGAAGAACAACGGCGTACCGCCCACGCTCTTGAAAGCGCGAACCGGTGAGTTGACGCCACCGGGGATGTGTTTCTGGGCGTTGGCGAACAGGGTTTCAGAACGGGACATGGTCGGGTCTCTGCTGGTGAACCGGAAAGTCTGGTTACGCCCGGCGGGGCGAGAGGAGGGGCACTATAACAAATGCCGGGGGGCTGCTGCCGGGCGAGAATGCCGCAGGTTGGATTGATAGGAGCGAAGTGGAAGGCCAATATTGCGGTAGTGAGTTGTGGGAGCGAATTCATTCGCGAAGGGGCCAGTACATCCGCCAAATTTGCATCGGTTGAGAAACCGTCTTCGCGAATGAATTCGCTCCCACATAATAGGCTCCATATTTTTGTCATCGTGCCCATAGTGGTGGAAACCTATCGATCCAGATGTCCGAATCCAGCCAGACTTTCGCCGAATGCTGGATTACAGTTCGAGCCATGAACACTCTTGATCCCGAAGTCTGCTACGCCGCCTTTGTCGCCCGCGACCGCCGTTTCGATGGCTGGTTTTTCATGGGGGTGTCATCGACCGGTATCTATTGCCGCCCGATGTGCCCGGTGCGGGCGCCCAAAGCGGTCAATTGCAGCTTCTACCCGAACGCCGCAGCAGCCGAACAGGCCGGTTTCCGCCCATGCCTGCGTTGCCGCCCGGAACTGGCGCCCGGTCATGGCCTGATCGATATGTCCAGTCGCCTGGCCCAGGCAGCGGCGCGGCTGATCGAGGATGGCTATCTCAATGGTCGCAATCTGGTCGCCCTGGCGGCGCGGGTCGGGGTGACGGACCGGCATTTGCGGCGGATCTTCGAGGCCGAGTTCGGTGTTTCCCTGCTCGATTATGTGCAGACCCAGCGGCTCCTGATCGCCAAGCGCCTGCTGACCGACACCGGCCTGTCCATGGCGCAAGTAGCCCTGACTTCGGGGTTTGGCAGCGTGCGGCGCTTCAATGACGTGTTTCAGGCGCAATACGGGCTCAATCCCCTGCGCCTGAAAAAAACTGTGCATGTGCCCGGCGCCGCCACTCTGCGCTTCGAGCTGTCCTACCGGCCGCCCTATGCCTGGCACGGCGTGCTGGCCTTTCTCGCTCATCGCAGCATTGCCGGGGTCGAGCACATTGATGAGCAATGTTACGCCCGCACTCTGGAAGTCGAGCAGGCTGGCAAGCGCGTGACTGGCTGGGTCAGTGTGACTCATGCGCCGCAGCGGCACGCCTTGGTGGTGACGGTTTCGGCCTCGCTGCAAAGTGCAATCGTACAAGTACTGGCGCGTTTGCGGCGTTTGTTCGACACCGGTTGCCGGCCCGATCTGGTGGACGAGCATTTGCATCTGCTGTCCGCCGATTTACCCGGCATGCGCGTGCCGGGGGCGGTGGATGGCTTTGAAATTGCCGTGCGTGCGGTGGCCGGCCAGCAGGTTTCCGTGGCCAGGGCGCGGGTCGTGCTGGGGCGTATCGCGGAGCGCTTCGGTACTCCCGTCGCGGATGCGCCCCATGGTCTGACCCACGCCTTTGCCATGGCCGAGGCGCTGGCTTCACTGGATGCGGAAGAACTGATCACCACCGGCCTGATCCGTATTCGCGCCGAGGCGATCATTGCCGTCGCCCGGGAAGTCGCTGAAGGGCGTGTCGTTCTGGAGCCATTGGTGCCCCTGGAGGAAACCCTGGCGGCCCTGCGGCATATTCGCGGTATCGGCGAGTGGACGGTGCAATACATCGCCATGCGCGCCCTGGGCTGGCCCAATGCCTTTCCCGAGGGGGATGCGGTACTCAAGAAACATCTCGCGTGTGCCTCGGCCGCGCAACTCAATGAACACGCCAGTCAGTGGGCGCCCTGGCGGGCCTATGCCACGGTGCATGTCTGGCGTTTATACGAGGAGGCAAAGCAATGATTCCCGGCTATCTGGTCGCAAGCCCGTTGGGCGACATCGCCCTGCGCGCCGAAGATGACGCCCTGACCGGCGTGTATTTCGTCGGACAGAAGTACTACCCCGAGCTGGTCCTGGTCACCGACGTGCGCCAGGTACCGCGAGTGATCAGCATGGCTCAGGAACAATTGACCGAGTTCTTTGCCGGGCAGCGCCGTGAATTCGAACTGCCCCTGCGCTTTCGCGGTACGCCGTTTCAGGAGCAGGTCTGGCGTGAGCTGGCGCGCATCCCCTACGGCGAGTTGTTGTCCTATGGCGGCATGGCCAAAAAGATGGGCCTGAGCGCCGGGCATTCCCGGGCGGTCGGCACAGCCAATGGCAAGAACCCGATCTCGATCATCGTGCCTTGTCATCGGGTGATTGGTGCCAGTGGCGACCTGACCGGTTATGCCGGTGGCGTCGAGCGCAAGCGCGCCCTGCTGGCGCTGGAGAACAACAACGGTCTGGCTGAGTTGGCCTTCGAGCTGGTCAGCCGCAACTGACCAGCGGGTTCAGGCTTATTTTCTCAGCAGATCATTGAACGCCCTGGCGCGACGGGTGACTTCCTGCGGGGTATCTGCGCCGAACAGGCCATGCACCACGGCCAGCAGATCGGCGCCATGGGCAACCAATTGCGGCGCGTTGTCCAGGGTGATGCCGCCGATCACTGCAATGGGCAGGTGGACCTTGGCCCGCACCTGCTCCAGCAGCTCCAGTGGTACGGCCGGGGCATCGGGTTTGGTTTGGGAGTTGAAGAAGCGTCCGAAGGCGACATAGCTGGCGCCATCGGCCTTGGCCCGTTCAGCCAGCTCCAGTTTGCCGTGACAGGTCGCGCCGACTATCGCTTTGTGCCCGAGCAGCGCCCGGGCATCCGGCAGCGAGCCGTCGGTCTGCCCCAGATGCACGCCCACGCCCAGGCGGGCGGCCAGCTCGGCGTCATCGTTGATGATCAGCTGGGTCTTGTAGCGCTCGCACAACTTGAGCAACTCGCTGGCCTCGCGCAAGCGCCGCGAATCGTCGCCGCTCTTGTCGCGGTATTGCAGCAGGGTGACGCCGCCCTCAAGGGCAGCCTCGACGTAAGACAGGAATTTGCCAGCCA
This sequence comes from Pseudomonas sp. JUb42, assembly GCF_024807945.1. Lineage (GTDB taxonomy): Bacteria > Pseudomonadota > Gammaproteobacteria > Pseudomonadales > Pseudomonadaceae > Aquipseudomonas. The sequence continues at coordinate 188,664 of NZ_JANUFD010000008.1, forward strand.
ACAATTGGTTGTCGGTAATGGCGTACAGGCCACGCAGTTTCATAAAGGTGCCTCATGACGTGGCGTTACGAGCAGAAATCCAGGGGCAGGCGGCGGGGCACGAACTGCCCTTTGCCCAACTGTTCAGCGTCGCGTAACGTGCGCCAAGTGTAGTCCAGCGCCGTCTCGACGGCGCTGACCAGATCCTGTCCAAGTGCCAGGCGGCCAGCCAGGGCGCTGGCCAGGGTGCAGCCGGAACCGTGGTAGCTGCCGGGCAAACGCTGGCAGGTGAAAGTGCGCGTCGTGCCGTCGCGGCTATACAGGCGGTTATGGATCTCCTGCTCGTCGCCGTGACCGCCGGTGATCAGCAGATGCTCGACGAAAGGCAGCAATTTGGCCGCGCATTCGTCCGCCGAGCCTTGCGGCAGTTCGGCGAGAATCCGTGCTTCGGGCAGGTTGGGCGTGGCGATTTTCGACAGCGGCAGCAGGCGCTCGCGCATGGCATAACCGACTTCGTCCTTGCCCAGACGACCACCGCCACCGGCACGCAGCACCGGGTCGCAGACCAGCGGCAGATGTGGGTGCGCCTGCAACAGTTCGACGACGGTGTCGACCATCTCTAGAGATCCGAGCATGCCCAGCTTCACTGCCGCAACGGTGGAGTCGTTGAGCACGGCATTGGCCTGGGCCAGGACCCACTCGCGATCCAGCACGCGAAAGTCGCTGACGTTAACGGTGTCTTGCACGGTCAAGGCGGTCACTGCCGGAGCGGCATGGCAACCCTGGGCGAGCAGGGCTTCGATATCTGCCTGCAGACCGGCACCACCACTGGGATCGTGGCCGGAAAGGCAGAGGACAACGGGGCGAGAATTATAGATAGTCATGGCGCGCGAGCTTACCACTAAACCTTTTTCCGGGCCGCTGGGGGGCGATGGATTTTTTTTCCGCGAAAAGTGGACGTCGATCATCCATGAAATGTCTTTTTTGTCCGTTGATGTTCTTGAAAGGCCCGTACTAGAGCCTTCCGTTACAAATCAAAACATTACGCTATTCCCGCGTAGAGCGGCTATGCTTGAACTTTCGCGCTTTTCCAGTGGCAAGATGCACATGCTATTACGCTGGGTTAAACAGGTCATGGAGGGGCCTTGGCACAACCAGCCGTTGTTTAAGGTTGTTTGACGCTTATTCCAAAAACAGGAGTCTGCCGATCGTTTCGCTTCACAAGGACAGGAAGACGAACCGCGTTATCAGGCAGGCCAGGCTGGGGCCGTATGCGCTATTTGCTGATAATCCTGGTCGCCTGGCTGCCGTTGCTGGCTGCTGCCGTCGAGTTCGACGAGCACACCCGCACGATGGTGCTGGGCCACGCCGTTCAGGTACTGGAAGATCCAGGCGGTCAGGCATCGATCCAGGACGTCAGCTCGGCTGCCATGGCCGCAGCTTTCCGGCCGTTGCAGGCCGACGCCCTCAACGCGGGCTTCTCCAGCTCAGCGTTCTGGCTGAAAGTCGAGCTGCTGTATCGCCCCCAAAACCTTGCGATTCACCGCGACTGGCTGCTGGATGTGGCCTATCCGCCGCTGGACTACGTCGACTTGTACCTGCCCGACGCTAGCGGGCAGTTGCAACTGGCGGTACGCACCGGCGACATGCTGCCGTTTGCCAGCCGCCAGATCCGGCAGAACAGTTACCTGTTCGCCCTGCCATTGCACCCTGGCGAAGCCATGACCCTGTACCTGCGGGTCGCCGGCCATGGCTCGATCCAGGTGCCGCTCAACCTGTGGTCCAGCCACGCCTTCCTGGAAATGCAGCCGTCGCGCATTTATGTCTGGGGGCTGAGCTATGGCGTGCTGTTCGGGTTGCTGGTCTACAACCTGTTCATCTACTTCGGCGTGCGTGACCGCAGTTACCTGTATTACCTGATGTATATCGCCTCGTTCGGCTTTTATCAGGTCTCGGTAAACGGCACCGGGGTTGAGTTTCTCTGGCCGAACAGCCCATGGTGGACCAACGCGGCGACGCCGTTCCTGGTTTCAGCCTCGGTATTCTTTGCCTGCCAGTTTTCCCGCACCTTCCTGCAGACACCCAGATTGGGAGAATGGGTCGATTGGCTATTGCGCCTGGTAATGGGCGCGGCGGTCGGGGTCATGCTGCTGTCGTTGCTGCCCGATTGCACCATTGCCTTGCGGCTGGTGACTGCGCTGGTGATGTTGTTCGCAGTGGTGATTCTTTCGGCGGGCATCGTCGCCTTGAAAAAGGGCGTATCCCTGGCGCGCTATTTCGTCGTGGCCTGGTCGATCTTTCTGCTGGGCAGTCTGATCCACGGGTTGATGCTGATCGGCTATCTGCCCAATACCGTGTTTACCCTGTACATCTGGCAGATCTGTTCCGCGCTGGAAGTGGCGTTGTTGTCGCTGGCCCTGGCAGCACGGATCAACCTGATGCGCGCGCAACAGGCGCAGACCCTGCTCGAAGCCGGTCAAGCCCTGGAGCAGTTGAACCTGGAGCTGGCCACCAGCAACCGTCTTAAAGACGAATTCCTCGCGACCCTGACCCACGAACTGCGTACCCCCATGAATGGCGTGATCGGCTCCCTCGAATTGATGGAGACGGTGGAACTCAGCGAGGAGCTTGCCCAGTATCAACAGACCGCTGCCGGTTCCGCCCAGGACATGATGGGCATGATCAATGGCATTCTGACCCTGACCGAATTGCAGGCCGGTCGCCTGCATGCCGAGCAGCAGCCTTTCTCTGTGGCGCGGCTGTTCGCCCAGTTGCATCGTCAGTTTCTGCCCGCAGCCCAGGCCAAGGGCCTGGCATTGCTCGTGGCGCGGGAGGCGCAATTACCCGATGACCTGCTCGGCGACGCCGCGAGGTTGCGCCAGTGCCTGGAGTGTCTGCTGGACAATGCGATCAAATTTACCCGCGAAGGCTCGATCCAACTGCGTGCGGGCGCGGAGTACGGGCCCAACGGCGATGCCTGGCTGCTGCTTGACGTGATCGACAGCGGCATCGGTTTTGACTGTAAGCATGCCTCGACCCTCTACCAGTGTTTCTTCCAGGTCGACGGCTCAATGACCCGGGAGCACGGTGGTCTGGGGATAGGCCTGGCCATTTGTCGGCAATTGATCGAATTGCAGGGCGGACAGTTGAGCCATCAATCGATGCCAGGGCAGGGCAGTCGATTTACCCTGCGTTTGCCGTTGAGGTTTGGCCAATATGTGAGTTTGCCCCTCAAGCAGAACGCCATTAACTGAGTTGGCGTTTTTCTGTAGGAGCTGCCGAACGCTGCGAATGGAGGTATCTGACCCACCGCTTTCGCAGCCTTTGGCAGCTCCTACAGGTCATCCTGGGCATCTGGGCCGGATTCAAGCGCCGTGCAACTTCAATAACCCCCTCTACTTCGTCCTGAATGGCACTTTTTAATGCCATCCGCCCATGCTTCACTTCGACTCTTGCCGAATCGCCAGGAGAACCGCCATGAACCTGCATCAATTCGCCGAAACCCACGAAGTCACCAACCAGCCGCCGTCACTGGACGGCCTGAACCTGTGGCGCGCCGATCTGCCGTTGCAGGCCTGGACCCAGCGTTTCGGTGCCGGTTGGGCGAGTTCGCGGATCGATGCCTACGGTGCTCTGGCCGGTGGCCCGTTGATGGAGGCGGGGTTCCTGGCCAATCAGAACAAGCCGGTCTTTGCCAGCCATGACCGCTATGGCCATCGCATCGATCTGATCGAATTTCATCCGGCCTATCACCAGTTGATGAGGGCGGCGGTCGAGCATGGCATCCCGTCCCTGCCCTGGACCGACCCGCAGCCCGGCGCCCATGTTGCTCGCGCCGCCATGAGTTATATGCACAGCCAGGCCGAAGCGGGCAGCGGTTGCCCCCTGACCATGACCTTCGCCAGCGTCCCGGCCCTGCGCCTGCAACCGGACCTGGCCGAGATCTGGCTGCCGAAAATCCTCGCCCGCGAATACGACCCGCGCAATGTCGGCATCGAACACAAAGGCGGCGCGACTATCGGCATGGCCATGACCGAGAAGCAGGGCGGCACCGACGTTCGCGCCAATACCACCAAGGCCTGGCCGGTGGGCGCGGGTGGGCCGGGGCAGGCCTATGAGCTGGTCGGACACAAATGGTTCTGCTCGGCGCCGATGTGCGATGCCTTCCTCACCCTGGCCCAGACCGATAAGGGCCTGACCTGCTTCCTGCTGCCGCGTCATCGCCCCGACGGCAGCCGCAACGAGTTCTATATCCAGCGTTTGAAAAACAAACTGGGCAACTGGTCCAACGCCTCCAGCGAGGTGGAGTTTCGCGGCGCCCTGGCCTGGATGATCGGCGAAGAAGGCCGCGGCGTACCGACCATCATCGAGATGGTGGCCATGACCCGCTTCGACTGCATGATCGGTTCCAGTGCCCTGATGCGCCAGGCTCTGACCCAGGCCACCCACCATTGCGCCCATCGCCAGGTCGGCGGGCGGCTGCTCAGCGAACAGCCCTTGATGCAGAACGTCCTCGCCGACCTGGCCCTGGAAAGCGAAGCGGCCCTGGCCTTGAGCCTGCGCATGGGCCGAGCGCTGGATCATCTGGATGACTCCCACGAAGCACGCTTTACCCGGTTGGTCACGGCGGTGGGCAAGTACTGGATCTGCAAACGGGCGCCCGCCATGATCAACGAAGCCGCCGAGTGCATGGGCGGTGCCGGTTACGTCGAAGACAGCATCCTGCCGAGGCTGTATCGCGAGGCGCCGGTCAACTCGACCTGGGAAGGCTCCGGCAATGTGCAGTGCCTCGACGTGCTGCGCGCCTTGTCCAAGGAGCCCGGCGTGCTCGATGCCTTGTTCGATGAGCTGGGCGACGGCCATGGCGACCGGCGTCTGGCTGCGCATATCGGCCATTTGAAAGCGGCATTCAAGGACACCGGCGATATCCAGTACCGCGCCCGTCAGCTGACTGAAGACATCGCCCTGGCCTTGCAGGCCAAATTGCTGCTGGAGGCGGGGAAGGCCTGCGTCAGCGACGGCTTTATCGCCGGACGTCTGGGTGAGGGTGGGCGGGTATATGGCGCATTGCCACGAGGTGTCGATGTCGAAGCGTTGGTGGCGCGGGCTTTGCCGCAGGTGGCATGATGAGGGCCTGCAAGATCAGACAGGATGCGTAACGTGACCGAAGCTTTTGTTGTCGTTGAAACCGCCGAGCAAGCCGTGGACCGGCTTGCCGAGCTGCATGACCGTGGGACCAAGGCCCTGAGCCAGGCCCTCAAGCGCTATCTGAAAGACCGTGTCGAACCCGATGCCGAGCAGCGTGCGCTGTTTCGTTATCCTGAATTGCGCCTGACCTACGTCGCTCATGGCGAAGTGCCTACGACCACACGGGCCTACGCCAAGGTGCAGTTGCCCGGTACTTACAGCGTCACCGTGACCCACCCCGCAGCCTTCCGCAAATACCTGCTGGAACAGCTGCGCCCGCTGATGAATGATTTCACCGTCACGGTCGAAGTCGGCGTCAGCGAGCAGAATATTCCGTACCCCTACGTGGTTGAGCAGGGCGATGAACTGGCTGGCTCCGGCGTCACGGCTGCCGCCCTGGCCCGGGTTTTCCCAAGCACCGATTTGTCCGCCGCCACCGATGGCATCGCCGACGGTCTGTACGACTGGGCCAACACCGACCCGCTGCCCCTGGCCTTGTTTGACGCCGCGCGGGTGGATTTCTCCCTGCGCCGTCTGGTGCATTACACCGGCAGCGACTGGCGCCATGTGCAGCCGTGGATCCTGCTGACCAACTACCACCGCTACGTCGACCAGTTCATCCTCCACGGCCTTGAACAGTTGCGTGAAGATCCGCGATTTATCCGCATGGTCCTGCCGGGCAACGTCGTGGTCGACAAGAGCATGGACAACGGCGAAGCCCAGGCCATCGTCGCCGGCGTGGTCTGGCACCGCTACCAGATGCCCGCCTATCACCTGATCGCCGAAGACGGTCACGGCGTGACTCTGGTGAACATTGGCGTCGGCCCGTCCAACGCCAAGAACATCACCGACCACCTGGCCGTGCTGCGTCCGCATTGCTGGCTGATGATCGGTCACTGCGGCGGCCTGCGCCAATCCCAGACCATCGGCGACTACGTGCTGGCCCACGCCTACATGCGTCGCGACGGCATTCTTGATCGGGTCCTGCCGCCGAATATCCCGATTCCGGCCCTGGCCGAAGTGCAACTGGCCTTGCAAGAGTCTGCAGCGCAGATCACCGGCGAGCGTGGCGATGAGCTGAAAAAACGCCTGCGTACCGGCACCGTTTTGACTTACGACGACCGCAACTGGGAGCTGCGCTGGGCCCAGGAGCGTCCGCTGATCAATCTGTCCCGCGCCGTGGCCGTGGATATGGAAAGCGGCACCATCGCGGCCCAGGGTTATCGCCTGCGCGTGCCGTATGGCACCTTGCTTTGTGTCTCGGACAAGCCGCTGCACAGCGAAATCAAGCTGCCGGGCTCGGCCAACGCATTCTACGAGCGTGCGGTCAGCCAGCACTTGAAGATCGGTATCGCCGCCCTGGACCTGTTGCGTGCACAGCTGAACTCGTTGCACTCACGCAAACTGCGCAGTTTCGACGAGCCGCCGTTCCGTTGATTGCCAGCTAGAGAGAGGGCCACTACAGTGGCCCTCTTTGTTTGCAATGATCCGAAACGCCCATGTCCCGCATCCAACGCCCCGCTCCCCGTCGCCCTGCTGCCGCCGCCCCTCGTCGCGTTGCCAAGGCCCCGCCTGCCGAACCCCGGCTGATCCTGTTCAACAAACCCTTCGATGTGCTGACGCAATTCAGCGACGGCGAAGGGCGGGCGACACTCAAGGACTTTATCGAGATCCCCGGCATCTACCCGGCCGGGCGTCTGGATCGTGACAGCGAAGGTCTGTTGCTGCTGACCAATGACGGCCAGTTACAGGCGCGGATTGCCGATCCCAGGCACAAACTGGCCAAAACCTATTGGGTGCAGGTCGAGGGCGAGCCCAGCGAACAACAGCTTCAGCAATTGCGCGATGGCGTCGAACTGAACGATGGCCCGACACTGCCCGCCCAGGCGCGACAGTTGGACGAACCCGAGCTGTGGCCGCGTAACCCGCCGGTGCGTTTTCGCAAAAGCGTGCCGACGAGTTGGCTGGAATTGATCATCAAGGAGGGGCGCAACCGTCAGGTGCGGCGTATGACCGCCGCCGTGGGCCTGCCAACGCTGCGGCTGGTGAGGGTCAGGATCGGCGATTGGAGTATCGAAGGACTGGATCAGGGGCAGTGGCGGGAAGTACCGGCGAAACTGTGATCAGTGGCCGGATTCGATCCAGGCGATCACCACGCTTTTGATGACGAAGGCGAACACTCCCAGGCCCAGGGCGAAGAACAGGATAAAAGTGCCGAACTTGCCGGCCTTGGACTTCTTCGCCAGATCCCAGACGATAAAGCCCATGAAGCCGATCAGGACCGTGACCAGGATGGTCATCATCCATTCTTCGAAAACCGCAGGATCCATCACCCATCTCCGCTGGCGAAATGCGCGGCAATTATAGGCGCTTGCGCATAATCGGTGCCTGCGGCTGATGTACGCAGGGTGGGGTATTGAAAATGCCTGATCCGTTGGAGCCGGGCTTGCCCGCTAAGAGGGCGGGACACTCGATACATCTTCATGGCCTGGAATACTGCTTTCGCGGGCAAGCCTCGCTCCCACAAGGCCTTATTTCAATCCTGCCTTGCGCGTTAGGTACGCAAATGCGTCAACGGCAATTCCGTGCTCGCCAGGACTTGATTGAGCACAAAGCTCGAACGTACGCTGGTCACACCCTCGATGCGGGTCAGGTGGCCGAGCAGCAGTTTCTGGTAATGATCCATGTCCGCCACCACCACCTTGAGCTGGTAGTCGGCATCCATGCCGGTGACCAGGCTGCATTCCAGCACCTGGGGCAGGTTGCGGATCTGTTGTTCGAAGTGCTCGAAACGCTCTGGCGTATGCCGGTCCATGCCGATCAGCACGTAGGCCGTCAGGCTCAGGCCAAGCTTCTTGCGATCCAGCAGCGCGACCTGGCGGACAATATAGCCGTCGTCTTCCAGCTGCTTGACCCGCCGCGAGCAGGGCGATGGCGACAGGCCGATACGCTCGGCCAGTTCCTGATTGGAAATGCGGGCATCACGCTGCAATTCCGCCAAAATGCTCAAGTCATATCTGTCGAGTTTGCTCACGAGATTCCCCTTTATTGGTTCGATTGCGCTGAATTATTTATCTTTGGGTAAAAATTGCGCAAGTGCTATTTCATTGAGCAATATTCGCAATCCGCTGCCGCACGCAAAAGCCTATTCTTTTTCACAGAATCACTGCCCGGACACAGCGTCCAGCGCGGCCCGCCGAATCAGGCCAGCCGCAACCGCCAACCCCAAAGAGTTGGGCAGGTTACCGGGCTACATACTGTCCAGAAGACGGCATGAGGTGAGCCGACGCCAGAAGCGTTGAGCCAGGACGAAATTCCCAAAGGGGGCCAGACGTGGCCCCCTTTTTCTTTATCTGTACGCTTTGTTCGTGACACCGCTTGCGGCCTGCTAGAGTGCGGCGAACGACGCACCATTCGTGCAGTCCAACCCCTATCTATTGTCGTTTGGCAGTGAGGCAAGCATGAAATCGGGCATCTGGCAGTTGGCCGGTGTAACTCTCTTGTGTATGAGCGTCGCTGCTCAGGCACTGGCGGACGATCGCGACGATTCCCATCGTCAGGATCAACTGCGTGGCGAGCGTCGCGAGCAGAACAATAACGCGCAGCAACAGCAGCAGCGCCAACAGCAGCAACAACAAAACCAGCAGCAACAGATCCAGCGCCAGCAACAACAGCAGGTGCAGCAGGTCCAGCAAAACCAGGAACGGCAGATTCAGCAGCAACAGAATCAGCAGCGCCAGGTCGAGCGCCAGCAACAGCAGCAAATCCAGCAGAATCAGCAAAACCAGCAGCGCCAGATTCAGGAACAACAGAATCAGCAGCGTCAGGTTGAACGCCAGCAACAGCAGCAGATTCAGCAGAACCAGCGCAATCAACAGCGGCAGATCCAGGAACAGCAGAACCAGCAGCGCCAGAACGAACGCCAGCAGGCGCAGCAACGCCAGAACAATCTGCCGATCCAGGGCGGCCCGCGCGAAGCCTGGCAGACTCAGCCACCGCGCCAGGGCGATTACCGGGATATCCCGCGCAATAACAATAACTACCGGCCCAATGATCATTGGCCAGGACGCCCCGACGGCCATGGCAATGGCTGGGGGCCTGGCCCGCAGTATCGACCGGGTTACGAGATCGACCGGGTGCCGGGCGGCTACTCGCGCATTCCGTATCGCGGCCAGGACTACTTCTATTCAGGCGGCTATTGGTATCGCCCACAGGGCCCACGCTATGTCGTCGTGACCCCGCCCTACGGTGCGCGCGTGCGCAGCCTGCCGTCCTACTCCAGTGAGGTTTGGGTAGGCGGCGCGCTGTTGTTCCTTGCGGCCGGCACCTACTACGCGTATCAGGCCGATACCCAGGATTATGTCGTCGCCGCTCCGCCGCCCGGTGCCGATCAGGGCTACGCCCCAGCGCCGCAGCAAATTCAGCAGCAGCCGGTACAACAGGGGCAGCAGCCGGGGACGCAGTACGATCCCCAGTTCTCCACGGTCAACGGTCAGAGCCAGGAGCAGATGGGCCAGGATCGTTACGAGTGCTACAGCCTGTCGGTGCAACAGACCGGCCTGGACCCGGCCAATGTCACCTATCAGCCGGATCCGAGCCTGATTGACGCCTATCGCCGCTCGATGACCGACTGCCTGCTCAAGCGCGGTTACAGCGTCAACTTCAACTGACGACGGGCTTGATCACCACTTCCTGAGGGTCGGCGTGCACCAGCACTTCGGCCTTCGGGTATTCACGGTTGATCGCTTCGGCGGCGCGGTCGCACAGACCGTGGGCCACCGACAGGGTCAAATCCCCCGGCAACTCCAGATGCAACTGCACGAACCAGTGGTTGCCGGAAATGCGCGTGCGCAAGTCATGGGCGCCGAGTACGCCGGGCACGCTGCGCGCCAGTTCCAGCATACGCGCGCTGACGTCTACGGGCAGTTCTTCATCCATCAGTACCGACACGGTTTCCTTGGCGATGGAGAAGGCGCTCCAGAGGATATAAACAGCGATCCCCAGGCCAAACCAGGCATCCAGTTGCTGCCAGCCAAACCAGGCCAGCACCAGCGCGCACAAGATGCTGATATTGAGCAACAGATCGGAGCGATAGTGCAGGGAATCTGCGCGGATTGCCGCCGATCCTGTTTCCTTGACCACCCGATGTTGCAGGGCCAGCAGGCCTACGGTCAGGGCGATGGAAAACAGGATCACAATGATGCCCAGGCCCGGCGCGGTCAGCGGCTCGGGATGCTGGATGCGCTCGACTGCCTGAAACCCGATCAGGAACGCACTCACCGCAATGAACAGCGCCTGGGCCATGCCCGACAGCGCCTCGGCCTTGCCGTGCCCGTAACGGTGATCGTCGTCAGCGGGGCGCAGGGCATAGTGCACCGCCAACAGATTGAGAAACGAGGCGGCGCCATCAAGCAGCGAGTCGGTCAATCCGGCCAACAGGCTGACGGACCCACTCAGCCACCACGCCACGGCCTTGGCAATGATCAGAATACTGGCGACGGCCAGGGACGACCGGGTTGCAAGGTGCAACAGGCGAGCGTGTTCAGGACTGGTGCTCATGACGCTTCCTTACAAGGCTCAGGCCGAGGGCGACAGACCGAACATGGCCAGTTGTTGCACGCTGCCCTTGTGCTGGATCAGGCGCGGATCGTCCAGCGGCAGGCTGCGGCCCAGCTCGGTTTTGAGGATGGCCTGCAACTTGACGTTATCGACACTGCCGTCGGCATTGATCGCCGGTTGCAGTTTTTGCGGATCAACTTGGGATGTCTGATTGTTGGGGAAATAGATGGCACCGGTGGTGAAGTCGATGCCGAAGGCGATCAGGCCGGGGATGATATAGAACAGCAGGCCGATGGCGTCGAACGCGGCAATCGCCGGGTCGATATGGCCGTCGATCTGGCCACGGCGTTCAGGATAGAAAATGCTGCCGCAAGCGGTCAATTGAGCAAGCAGGGTGGCGACCAGCACGCCGCCGAGGACACGGGATTGAATGCGCATGAAAAGCTCCTGATGAACGAAAGAACGCCAATATACAAGCAAGGTTAAGACTGTGGGTGATTGCCCGTTGTTCAAGTGACTCCGTAGAAGATCTCGACCCGTCTTCGGTACCATGTAGTCGTGTAGCAAACCCTCCAGCTGGGCTGGGAGCAAATCTTGTGGTAGCGAATTCATTCGCGAACAGGCCGGTACATCCGACGAATTTGTATCGTCTGAAATACCGCTTTCGCGAATGAATTCGCTCCCACAGAGTACTTGTGATTCGGTAGGGAACGCGTTGTTTGATAAGCGCCGCCCCTTGCAGCAGTTCTGGGAGTGATCAAGCAGGCCTCGTATACTCTGCGGCCAGCCCTGGAGCCTGCATGATTTCTCTACCCATCGACGCCGTTCTACCGCAGTTGCGTGACGCCCTGGCGACGCGCCATGAAGCCGTGCTCGAAGCGCCCCCCGGCGCCGGCAAGACCACCCGTGTGCCCCTGGCCCTGTTGCACGAGCCCTGGTTGGCCGGGCAAAAGATTCTCATGCTCGAACCCCGGCGCCTGGCGGCCCGGGCGGCGGCTGAGCGGCTGGCGTCGGAGCTGGGTGAGAAGGTCGGGGAAACCGTCGGCTACCGCATTCGCCTTGAAAGCAGAGTAGGCCCGAATACCCGCATCGAAGTGGTCACCGAAGGCATCCTCACTCGCCGATTGCAGGACGACCCCGCACTGGAAGGCGTGGGGTTGCTGATTTTCGATGAGTTTCACGAACGCAGCCTCGATGCCGATCTTGCCCTGGCCCTGAGCCTCAACGGCCGAGAGCTGCTGCGCGATGATCAACCGCTGAAAATCCTGCTGATGTCAGCGACCCTGGAAGGCGAGCGCCTGTCGACCTTGCTCGACGACGCCCCAGTGATCCGCAGCGAAGGCCGCATGTATCCGGTGAGCATGCAGTGGGGGCGGCCGTTTCAGCCGGGAGAATTCATCGAGCCGCGCGTGGTGCAGACCGTCCTCGATGCCTTGAATGATCAGACTGGCAGCCTGTTGGTATTCCTGCCGGGGCAGGCCGAGATCCGCCGGGTCAATCAACAGCTGGCCGAGGCGTTGGGCGAGGGCAGCAATGTCATGCTTTGCCCGCTACATGGCGAACTGGACTTGAACGCGCAACGTGCGGCCATCGAGCCTGCGCCCGTCGGCAAGCGCAAAGTGGTGCTGGCGACCAATATCGCCGAGACCAGCCTGACCATCGACGGTGTGCGCGTGGTGATCGACGCCGGGCTGGCCCGGGTGCCGCGCTTCGACCCTGGCAGTGGCATGACCCGCCTGGATACTCAACGCATCTCCCGCGCCAGCGCAACCCAGCGTGCCGGTCGCGCCGGGCGCCTGGAGCCGGGGGTGTGCTATCGCCTGTGGTCCGAAGGCCAGCATGAGCAACTGGCCGCTTATGGCGCTGCAGAAATCCTGCAGGCCGATCTGGCCGGGCTGGCCCTGCAATTGGCGCGTTGGGGCGTGGCGCCGGGGCAACTGATCTGGCTGGATATCCCGCCCGCAGCCGCTTATGCACAAGCACAGGATCTGCTCGGGCGCCTGGGTGCCCTGAGTGGCAAGCCGGGCGCCGAGCGCAAACTGACTCCCCATGGTCAGGCCATGGCCGAACTGCCAGCCCATCCGCGCATCGCCCATCTGCTGCTGCGCGGTCAGGCGCTGGGGTTGGGCAGTTTGGCCTGTGATGTGGCGGCGCTGTTGGGCGAGCGCGATATCCTGCGCGGCGCCGGTGCCGACCTGCATAGCCGCCTCAATCTGCTGTCCGGCAGCGAACGTGCCGGACGCGGCGGGCAGGGTGGTGTGCAGCGGGCCAAACAACTGGCCCGGCAATACCGCAGCTACTTGCGTGGAGCGGCCAACGAAGCGGTCAGCGATCCGGATCACCCGCGCTGGCTCGGCGCGCTGCTGGCCCTGGCTTATCCCGATCGTGTCGCTCAGCAACGCCGTGAGGGCGGCGCCGAATACCGTCTGGCGAATGGCCGCGCAGCGCTGTTTGGCGAAGTCGATGCGCTGATGAAAGAGCCCTGGCTGGTGGTCGCCGACCTGGGCAGCCGCCAGGGCCAGCGCGAAGAGCGCATCTACCTGGCCGCTGAGTTCGATCCGCTGCTGTTCGAGTCGGTATTGGCTGAGCAGGTGGTCATTCTCGACCAGCTGGATTGGGATGAACGCGAAGGCGTATTGCGCGCCGAACGCCAGCGGCGGGTCGGCGAACTGATCCTCAGCCGCGAACCCTTGCCCGGTCTCGACGACGCCGCCCGAGGCCAGGCACTGCTCGGGCTGGTGCGCCGCAAAGGTCTGGAACTGCTGCCCTGGACCCCGGAACTGCGCCAGTGGCAGGCCCGGGTCGGCCTGCTGCGCCAGCTTGATTTACACAAGCAAGCCAGCAGCGAGTGGCCTGACGTCCGCGACGCTGCGCTGCTCGACAGTCTGGAAAGCTGGCTGCTGCCCTACATTGGCAAAGTCTCGCGCCTGAGCCACTTCGGCAACCTCGACCTGTCCTCGATCCTGCACAACCTGCTGCCCTGGCCGTTGCCGCAACGCCTGGAAGAACAGGCGCCGCACCATATCAGCGTACCGTCCGGGTCTTCGATCCGCCTGGACTACAGCGAACACCCGCCGATCCTCGCCGTACGCCTGCAAGAACTCTTCGGCCTGGCCGATACCCCGTGCATCGCCGGCGGCCGCCAGATCGTCAAGCTGCACCTGCTCTCCCCGGCCCGCCGCCCGGTGCAAGTCACCCAGGACCTGGCCAGCTTCTGGCGCACGACCTATGCCGAGGTGAAGAAGGATTTGAAAGGGCGTTATCCCAAGCATTATTGGCCGGATGATCCGTTGGTGGCGGAGGCGACGGCGCGGATCAAGCCGCGTAAGGCCTGAGGCGGTGGTATGGCAAATATGGGTTTGTTGGAGCGAGGCTTGCCCGCGAAGATGTCAGCACATTCACTACATATACTGCGCTGATACATACCCAATAACCGAAAATCAGTGGAAGCGAATTCATTCGCGAAGTGCGATTTCAGACGATGCAAATGCCTCGGACGTACAGGCCTCTTCGCGAATGAATTCGCTCCCACACGATTTGCCTCCTGCCCCGATTAGTGTTTGCTGCGTGACAGCGCGGCGTCGTAGACGGGCGGGATCTCCCACAGTATTTGCTCCTGCGGTTACGGCGTTCCCGGCAACAAAAACCTTCCAACCAACGGCAAGTGATTGGATATCAACAAGGTGTCCTCACGCCTCACCCTGGCATCAATACGCTTGAGCAGCGGGCTGTAGAACAGGTAATCCAGGGTGCGGTCCGGGCCGTTGACCCGTGGGTCGTTGGGGAAGTGGGTCAGCCACTGTTCGCGGTCTATGCCGCTGGCTTCGTCGTTGCTGGGGATCATCGGGTATTTGTCCCAGAGCAGGTGCAGGTCGCTGTCGGCTGAGTAGCGGCGGCGCTGTTCCGGGGGCAGGCGCTGGTATTGGCTCAGGGGCAATTGGTTGAAGTCGCCGCCGATCAGCCAGGGCGTGCCGTTGCTTTCCAGTTTGTCGAGCAGGCCGACGGTCATCTGGATTTGTTGCAGCGGCGTGTCGTCGTCGAGGGTGAAGGTATTCAGGTGAGTATTGATGACTGCCAGTTCCCGACCGTCGCCTAAAGGCAGGTAGCTGACCAGCAGGGCGCGTTTGGGGCGGAACTGCCGGCTGATGGGGTCGGTGGCGAGGATCGGCAGTTGCAGGCGTTCGGCGTGATTGATGCGGTAGCGGCTCAGGGTCGCCAGTTTCATGCCGACGCTGCCCATGATGTGGCGGTTCGGTACGAAATCGGCCTTCCAGTAGAAAGCTTCGGTGCTGCATGGGTATAGATCGACGACCCGCTCCTGCAAAAGGGCCAACTGGTTCTGGTAGTCGGTGCTCTTGGCACCGTCGTTGACCTCCTGTAGCAGGACGATATCCGGCTGCTCGTCGCGAACGACCCGGGCCACTTCGTCGAGGTTGAAGGCGGTGTCTTCCGGGGTAGGACGCTCATCGGTGCCGCTGCCGTCCGCCAGGTCGTACCAGAATACGTAGCGCTTGCCGCCCAGGTACTGGATGTTCCAGGTCATGACTTTCAGCGCCTGCCCCGGCACCAGGGGCGGCGCCTGCGTCTCGGCACTGCAACTGACCGGCAGTTTTTCGCGATTGGCCGGGTGCCAGGTCAAGCTGTAGATCGCAGCCCCGGACAGGCCGAGTAATAGCAGCACAAGCAGGACGTAACGGGGTAGTCGGGGCATCGGCTCATGGCTGTTCGCGGACTATTAGTGGCTCGAGCATAGCCCAGTCGAGCCGCGATGACAGCCCTCAGGCGTTGGCCGGTGGCTCGGTGATCAGCATGAACAGGCGGAACATCACCACACTGGTGAACAGTTGCAGGAAGCTGCTGGTGCTGTCGATGAGCAGGGTGACCACGGCATTCTGCGGGTCTGGCAGGATCATCAGGCTGAAGCGGCCCAGCAGTACCAGGGGCAGATAGACGCACAACAGGCAGACCAGGATCTGCACGAAATGGCCACGGGTCAGCACCGCGCTCTGGCGCATGGCCGCCAGTGGCGTCAGGCCACGCAGTACCAGCAGGTACTCGGCAAAGGCCAGTTTGATCATGATCCACACGCCGGGCAGGATAAACAGTGACAGCCCGGCCATGATCAGCAAGGTGCTCATGGCCGACAGCAGGGCGAAGGTCGGCCACAGGCGCAGGGCCAGTGCCAGCAGATCGCGTTTGCGCGGCGTGTCGCCGTGGCTGCGGGCGTCGAGAAACAGGATCAGTGCGCCGGTGTAGAGCGGGTAGAACAGCAGGCCGATGATCACTTCATAAACGCTGGCGGCGTTGTCCGACACGTTGCTGTCGAGCACTTCCTTGGTCAGGGCTTCGAGGGCGACCAGTGGCAGGCAAAGCACGATGATGCTGGCCAGGTTGCGCCGGGAAAAATACAGGGCGTCACGAATAACGTTCAGCGGGTTCATGGGCTTCCGGTCAAAGGCTATAAAAAAGCGGCTGGACACTTTAGCCCATGGCCTGTGCCGAACCAAGGACAACGGTCCTTGAGGCTGCGTGTGGCATGGGCCTTCTTAACTTTTTATTTAACCTATTGAAAGGCCCCGCCACGGCCCCATTACCCCGGTGACACAGGGCCATTTTGACCCTGCGACGATTTCCAACGGCAATCTAACGAGGTCGCCATGAATAGCGAAGAGCAAACCCTGATCGATGGTCTTTTCTCGAAACTGAAAAGTGCCGAAGCCGCTTCAGCCCCCCGGGACGCCCAAGCGGAAGCGCGGATCAAGGAGCATCTCAGCCAACAGCCTGCTGCCCCGTATTACATGACCCAGGCGATCCTGGTGCAGGAAGTGGCGGTCAATAAGCTCAACCAGCAGATCCGTGATTTGCAGGCGCAGTTGCAGCAGGCCCGTGCCCAGGCTCAGCCGGCCCCGGCCCAGAGCGGTGGTTTCCTGTCGAGCATCTTTGGTGGCGGTTCATCGCAGCCGCAAGCCCCTGCGCCTCAGCCGTCCTCCGGCGGCTGGCGCGATGGCCCGGCGAGTCCACCGCCTCAAGCCAATTACGCCGCACCACCACCGCAACAGCAGGCTGCGGCCCCGGCTGCACCCTTTGGCAGCGGCTTCCTCGGCGGCGCGCTGAAAACCGCAGCGGGCGTGGCCGGTGGTGTGATGCTAGCCGAAGGTATCAGCAGCCTGTTCCACCACAACAGTCAGCCTCAGGAGATTGTTGAAATCATCGAGCAACAACCGAGTCAGGCCAGCGACGCTGGCTTTGGCAACGGTGGCGGTGGTTGGGGCGACGAGAGCCAGCGGGTCAGCAACAACGACTCGTGGGGCGGCGGCAATGGCGGCGGTTTTGCCGACAGCGGCTACGACAGCAATGATGGCGGCGGTTTCATGGATGATGACGATTCGTTTGTCTGAGTTCCTGATTTCGAGGTAAATCCTTGTGGGAGCGGATTCATCCGCGAAGGCGGCATTCCAGTCGATAGAAATGCATTGGATGTATTGGCCTCTTCGCGAATGAATTCGCTCCCACAACTCGCTCTCGGTGTCTTCCCGATGGCATCATCATTCTCCTGCAACATCCTCAAACTGGCATACTGGGCGTCGATTCCGCTCCGGGATCCTGCTTCATGAGGATGTGCGGTGAAGAAGATTGCGGTATTTGCCGATGTACAAAACCTGTATTACACCGTGCGCCAGGCCCATGGCTGTCACTTCAACTATGCGGCGCTGTGGGCTGATATCAGCCAGCGCGGGCAGATAGTCGAAGCCTATGCCTACGCCATCGACCGTGGCGACAGTAAACAGCAGCAGTTCCAGCAAATCCTTCGCAACCTGGGGTTTATCGTCAAGCTCAAGCCATACATCCAGCGCAGCGACGGCTCGGCCAAGGGCGATTGGGATGTGGGCATCACCATCGATATCATGGACGTCGCGCCTCAGGTCGATGAAGTGGTGCTGGCCTCCGGTGATGGCGATTTCGACATGTTGCTTGAGCGCATCATCGCCAAGCATGGCGTCGAAGCCGTGGCTTATGGCGTGCCCGGCCTCACCGCCAACTCGCTGATCCGCGCCGCCAGTCGTTATGTGCCCATCGAAGGTGCGTTGCTGCTGAAAAACTGACGTTCGCGTCTGTCTTGTATTTGCCTGCCAGGAAGGTTTTACCCCGTGTTGGAACGTATTGCGGTCATCGACTTTGAAACCACGGGCATGTCCCCGAACATGGGCTGCCGGGCGACGGAAATCGCCGTGGTGATCATGGAACAGGGGCGTATCGTCGAGCGTTACCAGAGCCTGATGAATGCCGGTGTGCGCATCCCCGGCTTTATCGAAAGCCTGACCGGCATCAGCAACGCCATGCTGCGCAGCGCACCGCCCGCCGCCCAGGTCATGCAGGAAGTCGCCGAGTTCGTCGGCGCGACGCCTCTGGTGGCGCATAACGCTTCCTTCGACCAGAAGTTCTGGGACGACGAACTGGCCCGCATCCAGCGCCAGCGCGTGCAGGCCTTTGCCTGTTCCATGCTGCTGGCCCGTCGCCTGATGCCGGAAGCACCCAACCACAAGCTCGGCACCCTGACCCGGTTTGCCGGCCTGCCCGATACCGGCAAGGCGCACCGGGCCATGGCCGATGCGGAAATGGCCGCCAACCTGATCGGCCACCTGGCCCTGCAACTGCGCCAGACCCATGGTCTGAGCGAAGTGTCCCATCCGCTGCTGTGTTCGCTGCAGAAGGTCCCGGCGGCGAAGATTCGCGAGACGCTCAAGCGTCATCGTGGTGCCTGAATCACTGCAACACCCGTAGGAGCGGCTTTAGCCGCGAGGGCGCCCTCCCGGCTAAAGCCGGTCCTACAGTCCGTCTTCCTTATAAAAATAACTGTCGATCCGAGTCTTCCATGCCTTCTGCCCGCCGCTTTCCCTTGCTGCTCATCGGTGCCTTTTTTGCCTTGTACGTAATCTGGGGATCGACCTATCTGGTCATCCGCATCGGTATCGAAACCTGGCCGCCCCTGTTGCTGGCCGGTTCGCGTTTCACCATCGCCGGGACCCTGCTGTATGCCGTGCTGCGCTTTCGTGGCGTGCCGTCGCCGACCTGGCAGCAATGGCGTGCGGCGGGGATGATCGGCTTTTTGCTGCTGGTCTGCGGCAATGGCGGCGTCAGCCTGGCCGAGCATGCCGGGGTCGCGTCGGGCGTCGCTGCGCTGTCGGTGGCGGTGGTGCCGCTGTTCACCCTGATCTGCGGGCTGTTCTGGGGCCATCGCAATACCGGTCTGGAATGGGCGGGGATTCTGCTTGGTCTGGTCGGCATGATCCTGCTCAACCTCGGCTCCAATTTGCAGGCCAGCCCCTATGGCGCGGCGCTGGTAATCTTCGCGGCGGCGACCTGGGCTTTCGGTTCGGTGTGGAGCCGCTACCTGCCGTTGCCCGCAGGGCCCATGGCCAGTGCGGCGGAAATGATTGTCGCCGGCGTGGTGATGCTGGCGGGCAGTGCGCTGATAGGCGAGCACATGGAGCATTCGCCGGGCGTCGCCGGCTGGGCGGCGTTGGCCTATCTGGTGGTGTTCGGCTCCATCGTTGCGTTCAGCGCCTACATGTACCTGCTGAAAAACGTACGTCCGGCGGCGGCCACCAGCTATGCCTACGTCAACCCCGTGGTGGCGGTGCTCCTGGGTATTGTCTTCGCCGACGAACACATCGGCATGGCGGAAAGCGTGGCGATGACGGTGATTATCAGTGCCGTGGTGCTGATCGGCCTGCCTCAGTGGCGCAAACCCAAGACCGTCTGAGTCGGGCGGGCGCAGGCTAGACAAGGTAATATGGCGCCCATTGCTTCAATGCGCTGAATTTTCCTGACGGTATTACCATGACTTTCGCCTCCCTCGGCCTGATCGACCCCCTGCTGCGCGCCCTTGATGCGCTCGGCTACCAGACTCCGACTCCTGTTCAGGCCCAGGCCATTCCACCGGTCCTGGCCGGGCGTGACCTGATGGCCGCGGCCCAGACCGGCACCGGCAAGACCGCCGGTTTCGCCCTGCCGCTGCTGCAACGCCTGACCATGGAAGGCCCGAAAGTGGCCGCCAACTCAGTGCGTTCGCTGATCCTGGTGCCGACCCGCGAGTTGGCCGAACAAGTCCACGAAGCCATCCGTCAGTACGCCGAACACCTGCCCCTAAGCACTTACGCCGTGTATGGCGGAGTCAGCATCAACCCGCAGATGATGAAGTTGCGCCGTGGTGTCGATGTGCTGGTCGCGACGCCGGGCCGTTTGCTGGATCTGCATCGGCAGAACGCGGTCAAGTTCAATCAGGTCGAGACTCTGATCCTCGACGAAGCAGACCGCATGCTCGACCTGGGCTTCTCCGAAGAGCTGCGCAGTGTCTATGCCGCGCTGCCGAAGAAGCGCCAGACCCTGCTGTTCTCGGCGACTTTCTCTGACGCCATTCGCCAGTTGGCGACCCTGATGCTCGATAACCCCCTGAGCATCGAGGTCAGCCCGCGCAACGTGGCGGCGGCGTCGGTCAAGCAGTGGGTGGTGACGGTCGACAAGAAGCGCAAGCCCGAGTTGTTCATCCACCTGCTCAAGCGTCTGCGCTGGAGTCAGGTGCTGGTGTTCGCCAAGACCCGTAACGGCGTCGATCAACTGGTCGAACGCCTGCAGGGTCTGGGCATCAACGCCGACGGCATCCATGGCGACAAGCCCCAGGCCACTCGCCAGCGCGCCCTGGATCGCTTCAAGCTGCGTGAAGTGCAGATTCTGGTCGCCACCGACGTCGCCGCCCGCGGCCTGGATATCGACGACCTGCCGACCGTGGTCAACTTCGACCTGCCCATCGTCGCCGAAGACTACGTCCACCGCATTGGCCGTACCGGTCGTGCCGGTCTGACCGGGGAAGCGATTTCCCTGGTGTGTGCCGATGAAGTGGAGCTGTTGGCTGCCATTGAAGTGCTGACCCGTCAGACCTTGCGGCGCGAAGACGAGCAGGGCTTCGAACCCGAGCACCGTGTCCCCGAGACCGATGCCAGCGGGCAGATCCTGAAAAAGCCGAAGAAACCGAAAAAGCCCAAGACCGGCGGTGGCGGCAAGCGCAACCTCGGCAAATGGGTCGACAGCGGCGAAGTCGAACCTCAGGCCCCGGTGGCCAAGCCGGTGCGCAAAGTGCCGGTGTTCAACACCGGGCCGCGTAAGCGTAAGCCTTGATGGAACTGCGCTGAAATATCCGTTAGGTGCGAATCTGTGGGAGCGAATTCATTCGCGAAGAGGCCAGTACATCCAATGCACTTCTATCGCCTGGAATGCCGTCTTCGCGGATGAATCCGCTCCCACAATGATTCCCCCCATTCACGTCATTGTACGTTCGCGCAACCACTCTGCCACACCCAACCCCGCTATTCGCCCACTGGCAAAACACCCGGTCAGCAGATAACCGCCGGTCGGTGCTTCCCAATCGAGCATTTCTCCGGCGCAGAACACGCCCGGCAGGTTTTTCAGCATCAGACGCTCGTCCAGTGCGGCGAAGCTGACGCCTCCGGCGGTGCTGATGGCCTCGTCCAGCGGGCGAGTTCTGATCAGGGTCAGGGGCAGGGCCTTGATCGCCTGGGCCAGGCGCGCCGGGTCGCTGAAGGTGGCGGCGTCGGCCAGTTCGCGCAGCAACGCCGCCTTGATCCCGTCGATGCCTAACTGGCTGTGCAGGTGCTTGGCCATGGAGCGCGAGCCGCGGGGTTTGTGCAGGGCTTTTTCGACGGCGGCCAGGGGCTTGTTCGGCAGCAGGTCGATGCTGACGGTTGACGAGCTGTCACGGTTGATCTGCTCGCGTATCGGCGCCGACAGCGCATAGATCAGGCTGCCTTCGATGCCGGTTTCGGTGACCACGCATTCGCCCAGGCGTAGCGTCTGGCCTTGCAGACCGATGGCGACGTTTTTCAGCGGTGCCCCGGCAAACTTGCTGCGCAGCAGCTCGCTCCAGCCGGTCACTTCGAACCCGCAATTGCTCGGCTGCAACGGTGCGATCTCGACTGCGCGTTGTTGCAGCCACGGTCGCCAGGCGCCATCGGAACCCAGACGTGCCCAACTGGCGCCACCGAGGGCCAGCAGGGTCGCGTCAGGCTTGATTGCCAGTTCGCCATCGGGATGAGCGATACGCAGGCTGCCATTGTCATTCCAGCCCAGCCAGCGATGCCGTGTATGAATATTTACACCGGCTTCGCGCAGGCGTTTGAGCCAGGCACGCAGCAGCGGCGCGGCCTTCATATCAGTCGGGAAGACGCGTCCGGAGCTGCCGACAAAGGTCTGGATGCCCAGCTCATGAATCCACTGGCACAACGCCTCGGCGCCAAAGCTGCGCAGCCACGGCGCAACCTGGGGCGCGCGCTCGGCGTAGCGCGAGAGAAAGGCCGGGTAGGCTTCGGAATGGGTGATATTCATGCCGCCGACCCCGGCCAGCAGGAACTTGCGGCCCACCGAAGGCATGCCATCGTAGACATCCACTTGCAGGCCTGCCTGACTCAAGACCTCGGCCGCCATCAACCCGGCAGGGCCGCCGCCGATAATGGCGATGGAGGGGCGGGGCGTCAGAGCAGGCTGGGACATGGCGGGATGATCGAAGGCAGTGGGGGTGGGGCATTCTACCTGATGGGTGATTTTGGTGTGGGAGCCGCCTTGGTAGCGACCGAGTGCGCAGCGCTCGCAATAGCTTCAGTGATTGATCTGGCCTCATCGCCAGCAAGCCGGCTCCCACAAATATCATTCCATGACAAATTGATGTGGATTATTACAACCCCTCCGACAGCCAAACCCGCTGCGCACTGTGATGCAGTATCCCGTGGCGCCGCGCCAATGCTTCGCGGTCTTTGCTATAGCCGCCGCCAATCACGCCCATGACCGGGATATCCCGGCCCAGGCAATGACGCATCACTGCCTCGTCGCGGGCGGCGACTCCGGCATCGGTCAGGCGCAGGTAGCCCAGGGCATCGTCCTGATGCACATCGACGCCGGCGTCATACAGCACCAGGTCCGGCTGATAGAGCGGCAGCAGGTAATTGAGGGTTTCGTTGACCACCTGCAGATAGTCGGCGTCGCCCATGCCCATGGGCAGCGGGATGTCCCAGTCGCTTGTGGCCTTGCGTGCCGGAAAGTTCTTTTCGCAATGCAGGGATACGGTGATGGCGTCTTCGGTATCGGCGAGGATCCGCGCCGTGCCATCGCCCTGATGCACATCACAATCGAAGATCAGTATCTTGCCGACCCGGCCGCTTTGCAGCAGATAGTGGCTGATAATGGCCAGGTCGTTGAAGATGCAGAAGCCCGCCGGGTAGTCATAGTGGGCATGGTGGGTGCCGCCCGCCAGATGGCAGGCCAGGCCATGTTGCAGGGCCTGCTCGGCGGTCAGCAGCGAGCCGCCCACGGCACGCACCGTACGTCGCGCCAGATCTTCGCTCCAGGGCAGGCCGAGGCGGCGCTGGTCCTCGCGGGACAGGTCGCCGTCCATGTAGCGGCGGATATAGCCGGGGTCATGGGCCAGGGCGAGAATGTCGTCCGGGCAAACCTCTGGACGAAGCAATTGAACATCCGTGGTCAGGCCGCTGTCGATCAAGTGGTCGCGCAGCAAACGGAACTTGTCCATCGGGAAGCGATGGTCGGGCGGGAACGCGGGACTGTAGTCGTCGTGGTAGATCAGTGGCAGGGACATTTGGCGTGCAGGGCAGGGACGAAGGCTGATCTTGCCAGCATTGGCAGACAACGCACAGCCTTTAGCGAAATCACCGCGCTACACTTGCCCGCACACACTCACTGGCCGGTTATGGGAGCAAACCGATGGAGCCGATACTCAGACTCGACAGTGCGCGATTGGTGATGCGCCAGTGGCGGGATGATGATTTACCGGCATTCGCCAAGATGTGTGCCGACCCCCAGGTCATGCGCTACTTTCCGGAGCCTATGACCCGCCTGGAAAGCGCCGCACTGATCGGGCGCATACGCGGGCACTTCGCTGAACTGGGCTTTGGCTTGTGGGCACTGGAGCGCAAGGACTCCGGAGCCTTCATCGGCTTTACCGGGCTCGGCGTAGTGGGCTTCGAGGCACCTTTCGCCCCGGCCGTGGAAATCGGCTGGCGCCTGGCTCGGGAGCATTGGGGCTATGGCTATGCCAGTGAAGCGGCCTGGACTGCGCTGGGTGCCGGTTTCGAGCGCCTGGGGCTGGACGAAATCGTCTCCTTTACCGCGCAAGCCAACGAACCGTCGCAGAAAGTCATGCAGGCCATCGGCATGCAGCGCGATGGCGAAAATGATTTCCAGCACCCGAATGTTCCTGAGGGGCACCCCTTGCGGCCCCATGTGCTGTATCGGATTACTCGCGAACAATGGCTGAACACCCTGCAAGCTTGATCGGGATCGTGGCGCTAAATTCTGTATGATTTCGCCATGAGTTGCGCAGGCACATGCCCCGTCAGAGGCGACCCTGCGCTAAATGTCGATTGCCGCCTGTGCGTGTGCGGCTGAGCGAGGATGGGCCATGAGCCAAGTGTTGGATGATCTGGTTGACCTGTTGGCGCTGGAGTCGATCGAAGAAAACCTGTTCCGCGGTCGCAGCCAGGACCTGGGCTTTCGTCAACTGTTTGGCGGCCAGGTGCTGGGCCAATCGCTGTCGGCGGCCAGTCAGACCGTAGAAGACGAACGCCATGTGCATTCGTTGCACGGTTACTTCCTGCGCCCGGGTGATGCCCAGTTGCCGGTGGTTTATCAGGTTGACCGGGTACGCGATGGCGGCAGTTTCAGCACGCGTCGGGTCAGTGCGATTCAGAAAGGCCAGCCGATCTTTACCTGCAGCGCGTCGTTCCAGTACGACGAGGGCGGGATGGAGCATCAGACGCAAATGCCGCAAGTGGTCGGCCCGGAAAACCTGCCATCGGAGCAGGAACTGTTCCGCCTGCGCGCCGAGCAGATTCCCGAGCGCTTGCGCGACAAGCTGCTGTGCCCCAAGCCCATCGAGTTCCGCCCGGTCACGGTTACCGACCCGTACAACCCGCAGCCCGGCGAACCGGTCAAATATGTGTGGTTCCGCGCCGATGGCAGCCTCGCCGATATCCCGGCCCTGCACAAATACCTGCTGGCCTATGCCTCGGACTTCAATCTGCTGACCACCTCCCTGCTGCCCCACGGCAAGTCGGTCTGGCAGAAGGACATGCAGATCGCCAGCCTCGACCATTCCCTGTGGTTTCACGGTGACCTGCGCGCCGATGACTGGCTGCTTTACGCCATGGACAGCCCCTGGGCGGGCAACTCCCGTGGGTTCTCCCGTGGCAGCGTGTACAACCGCGCCGGGCAACTGGTGGCGTCGGTGAGTCAGGAAGGGCTGATCCGCCATCGCAAGGATTGGGCATGAGCGCGTCCCGGCGCTTGAGTGATATCCGCCACTGGGTGTTCGACATGGACGGCACCCTGACAGTGGCCGCCCATGATTTTCCGGCGATCAAACGGGTGCTGGGCATTGCTCAGGAGGAAGACATTCTCGGTCATCTGGCCGCACTGCCTGCCGAGGAATCGGCCGCCAAACACGCCTGGTTGCTTGATCACGAACGCGAACTGGCGCTGGCCTCGCAACCGGCGCCGGGTGCCGTGGAACTGGTCCGGGACCTGGCCGGACGCGGCTATCGCCTGGGTATCCTGACCCGCAACGCCCGCTCCCTGGCCCATATCACCCTCCAAGCCATCGGCCTGGCCGACTGTTTTGCCGTGGACGACGTGCTGGGCCGCGACGAAGCCCCGCCCAAGCCTGACCCTGGCGGGCTGCTGCATCTGGCGGCGAACTGGCAGGTCGAGCCTGCGAACATGGTCATGATTGGCGACTACCGCTACGACCTCGACTGCGGCCGCGCAGCCGGGGCGTACACCATCCTCGTCAACCTGCCGGAAAATCCCTGGCCGGAGTTGACCGACAGCTATGCGCTGGATTGTCAGGTGTTGCGCACGATGTTGGCTGACACATAAAAGGGATCGCGCCCGTCTTCAATGCGCCAAACACCGAACCATAGGACCGGCTTTAGCCAGGTGGGCGCTCTCGTGGCTGAAGCCGCTCCTACAGGGTTAGTGTGTTTGTTCAGTTGGCCTAGTTTCTCAAGTAGTTGATTATTAAAGTCTTTATCCTCCGTTAAAGCCTCCGGATTGCCCCGCTATAAAACCGACTAATACCAAGTTGTGAATTGCATGAGTGCTGTCAAAAGGATGTCATGGATCCAGGACAGAGAGCGGCTACTCGGATGAGGCTCTCGGATAATCAGACGGTGGACGGATTCGCTCATGAATACTCACGGAATGCTTCGGGCAAGTACTGCGTTGGCTTTGGTTATGGCGGTTTGCCTTGGTGGTTGCAGCAGCGGCGGTGGAGGATCGAAAAGTCACGTGGATTCAGCGTCGCCGACTTCAACGTCGGCAACGGATGGTTCGGGATCCGGCACAGGGTCGGGCTCTGAAACGGCAACTGATGGCGTGGCGGGCAGTGATGGCTCGGGCGGCATCGGGGTCATTCCGGATACTGGCGGCTCAATGGCCGGTGGTGGCGGCACCGGGACTGGGACCGGTACCGGCGGCGGTGGTACGGGTGGCGGCACAGGCGGTGGTGGCAGTACCACTACTCCTACGACGCCCACTACGCCAGTGCGCACCAACGCACGCTTCGCTACCGCCAACACCAGTTCTTCCAGCGGTGATGTACTGGGGCAATTGGGCGATACGGTGGTTGGCATTGGTGGCACCTTGTCGGGCATGTCCCTGGCGGGTAATACCGACCTGACTGGTGGTGCTGGCGGGTTGGTCGCTTCGGTGGGCTTTGCCACCAACAGCCTCGGCAGCGGCCTGACCGACGGCTTGGGTACTCTGGGCACCGACAGCAATGCACTGGGCGTGACCCTGTCCAGCGTCGGCACGGCTACTGGCGATCTTGGCGGCGGCGTTTCCTCACTGGGCAAGGGTGTGTCGGCCTTTGCCGCAAACTCGCAGATTGAACAGGTGCCATTGGTGGGCACAGTGGTTGGCAAGGTCGGCGATGTAGTCGATGGCGTCGGCCAGAAAGTCACCATGCTCGGCGACACCCTCAGCACCGCCACTACCAGCGGGCCTTTGGGTTCGACCACACAAGCTGTTGGCAGCCGTCTGGTGCCGGTGGTGGCCATGCTCGAATCGACCACAACCAAAGTGGGTGATGCCACAGGGCTTGGTGCGCCAGTGAGTGGTGCGCTGCAACAGATTCAAGGTGCGTTGAACAATGCCGGATCGCGGGTGGGTTCTGACCTGAACAACCCGACCATGGTCGGCCTGGGCGGCACGCTGGCCGGGTTGGGTAACGTAGCCGGTGCAGCCGGGGGTTATCTGGCCGCTGGCACCGGCGCACCGCTGCCAATCGGTGGTGGCACCGGCGGTGGCGCAGGTCTGCCGGGTGTACCGGGCGTGCCGGGTATTGGCGGCGTCGGCCTGATAGAAAGCGTCGGCGGCTTGGTGGCCGGTGCAGGTAACGGCCTGAATGCAGGCAGCAGCAACGGCGTGCTCAGCGCGGCAGGCATCAACGGCGGTGCAATCGGCCAGACCGTGGCTTCCCTGGGCACAGTGGTCGGTGGCAGCGGCGTCGCCAATACCTCCATCGCGGCTCCGGTGACCGCCCTGACCACCAGCGTCGGTGCAGCGGTAACGCCAGTGGTCAGCGGCGTCGCCGGTCTGACTCAGCAAGTGGGCGCGGCCACGGGCATCGGCGCACCGGTCAACGGTTTGCTGAGCCAGGTGGGCGGCGCGGTCAATAACATCGGTACCCAGGTGACGGCCAGCAGCAGTAATCCGGTGGCCGGTGCAGTGGGTACAACGGTCAGCAGTGTCGGTAACACCGTGGCGCAAGTCGGCGGTCTGGTTACGGGTGCCGGTGGCGCGGCAACAGGTCTCGGCGGGGTGCTGGGTGTTGTAGGTGGTAGCTTGGGTGGCGGCAGTGGTATCGGCAGTGGTTTGCTGAATAGCCGTAAGTAGGTTCGCTGTAGTTTTGTGGTGAGCGAGTTTTCCTACAGCACCTAAGCTTGTTCAGGCAGGGAGTCGTAATGGCACCCTGCCTTTTTTTTGCTCAAGACCGCTGCTTTTCTGGATCATGGAGTGTCCTTATGCGCGTTTGCCTGCCGATGCTGCTTGCCAGCGTCACCCTCTGCCCTGGCCTGGTTCTGGCCGATACCCTTCCTGCATTTCTCAACAGCAACGATCAGCAGCGCAACCTGCCGCAGCCCAACCTTCCCGCCGATGCCTACCGCCCGGTGACGCCGGCCTTGCAGGTACCAGCGCCTACACCGCCCCAGGCCGCGCCGCTGCTGATGAGCACAAAGGTGACGGTGAACAAGATTCGTATCGAAGGCGGTACGGTGTATCCGTTGGAGGAGCTGGGCGCTGCCTATACCCCGCTGATCGGCCACGAGGCGACGCTGGAGCAATTGATTGAGGCGACCCGTGGCCTGACCCGGCGTTATCAGGACGACGGCTACCTGCTGTCCTACGCCTTCCTGCCACCCCAGGACTTCAAGGACGGGCTGGTGCGGGTGGTGCTGGTGGAAGGCTATGTGCGGGATTATCAGCTTCAGGGCGATGTAGGACGGGTCTCGGCCTACCTGCAGGAACTGGTCGACAAGATTCGTCAGGAACGCCCACTCACCCGCAAGACTTTCGAGCGCTACACCGCCCTGATGAGCCGCGTGCCCGGTGTCACCCTGCAAGCCCAGGTGCCACCGCCCGGCACTACCGACGGCGCCACGACGCTGGTTGCCACGGCGTCGCGCAAGCCCGTCACCAGCAGCCTCAGCCTGACCGATGACAGCCGCAAGGGCCTGCAGGCGTTGTTGGGCGTGAGCAGTAACTCGCAGACCGCCATGGCCGAGCAATTGGCCTTCAGCGGGCTGGTGCCGCCGGGCAAGGATCAGGAACATTACTATCGTCTCGATTACAGCCAGTACCTCAACGCCGAAGGCACGCAACTGAGTCTGTGGGCCGCCCGTTATCGCAGCGACCCCCACACCAATGTCAGCCTCGGTAACGGTATTGAACTGGAGCAGCATCGCGAGAACGACCGCTTCTCCATCGGCATCAGTCACCCGCTGATTGCGGGGCAAAACCAGTGGCTCAGTGCCGGGGTGCGCCTGTACGGGGTCAACGATCGCACTCGCTATCAGGTGATCGGTCTGCCTTTACAGATCGACACGCGGGTCAACAGCCGCGCTGTAGCCTTTGAGGGCGACTGGCGCAAGTCCGACGCCAGTCAGCTGCGCATCCTCAGCGCCGGGGTCTACCAGGGCTTGCATGGCATGGGCGCCAAGGCCGATGACCGTCAATACGACCTCGACTTCTTTCGCGTGCGCCTGTCCGGCGTGCAGAGCGACAAGTTTCTGCAGAACTGGCAGGGCGTGGCGTCGGCGGCGTTGTACTGGAGCAACGACAGCCTGCCGGACAGTGAACGGGCGCAGTTTGGCGGGCAGAATTTCGGGCGCGGTTACTCCACCGATCAGGCTTCGGGTGACAAGGGCTGGGGCGTGGCTTACGAGTTGAACTACAGCTTCAACCGCGACGGCAATTGGCTGAAAGTCGTGCAGCCCTACGTGGTGCTCGATGCGGCCAAGGCCTGGTTCAATACCTTCGAGGTGCCGACCGCAAAGATGTCATCAGCGGCGCTGGGCGTGCGTTTTGGCGACGCGCGGTATTACAACATTGCCCTGGAAGTGGCCAAACCCATGTCCGATATTGCTTTGGACAGCCTGAACCGCAGCCCGAGGCTGACCTTGAGTTTCAGTTATCAGTTGTGAGCAACAAGAGTGACACTTAACGAATGTGGGACCGGCTTTAGCCGGGAAGACAATATGGCAGGCGATAAAAATGTATCGATCCTGCCTGCGTCTTCCCGGCTAAAGCCGGTCCCACAGTTATAATTCAAGAGTGATCAGGGGTTACTGCCCGACCTGATAAACCCGCGGCACGGGAAACAGGTTATTGAGGGTTTCGATCAGGCGGACGTGGTAAATGGGTTTGCGGAAAAGATCGAGGACCTGCAGGCGCAGCATGTCGCTGACATCTTCCATATCGGCGTGGCCGGAAGTAACGATCACTGGCAGGTGCTGACGGGCAGTGTGTTCGCGCAGGCGACGGATCAACGACATGCCGCTTTCTTCGGGCATGCGCAGATCGGTAATCACCAGGGCAATGTCGGGATGCTTGGTCAGTTGTTGCAGCGCCAGCTTGACCGAGGACGCCGTAAAGCAGCAAAAACCCTCACCTTCGAGCAGTTCTGCCAGCTCTTCATTGGCGTCCTCTTCATCGTCAACGAGGAGCAGTTGTTGGCGTGTCGGTTGGACGGGCATCGAGATTACACCTGAGTCTAAGGTTAAACATCAGTGATGGTCAGGATCCTATGCCTGTCAGTGCGGTGGTGATCCTGCCGAAAATTGCAGTGATCTGAGTACCGACGCCAGGCATCAGACCAATCACTACCAAGGCAACCATGGCAACAATTACCACATATTCAATAGCGGACGCACCCTCTTGGTCTTTGATGAATCGCGTGATGCCGTTGCTGATTTTAGTAAAGGACATATCATTTCTCCTTGCGCCTCGTGGCGCCGGTAATTCAAGTGATACGCGCCACTCTCCCCGACGCATCCACAGCATTGACCGCTGAGCTCAAAGCCACAACCGTAATAAAGCATTAATCACAAAGTTATATATCCCCCGCGATTTCTATAAAGGGGGTTACTCATAACGCGGTGGAATAAAAAGCCGATTTTGCCCTCGTATGATGGCGCTTTGAATGGTTTGGTCTATTTTCAAAGCCAGATGGATGGATGTTCATCACGACCGGATTGCAATGCTGGCCAGTCGGGCCGGATTGTCGTGCAGTGGCAAAGGGAGGGCCGTCATGAACACTCGCATTACCATGGGCCTCGCAATCCTGCTGCTAATAGGCGCCTTGCTGGCTGGCTATTGGGGGGTTGTCCTGAGCCGTCAACCCGAGGAGCCCGCCGTGGCCGCTCCGGTTACCCAGACACCACAGGCCACTGTCGCCGCCGTTGCTCCGCCACCCCCTGAAGATCCCCTGCGTCAACCCGTGGTCGTGCTGGTGCGCGATGTTGTCGCCTATGTGCCGATCAAGGCCGAAGACCTGGTGGTAGAGAAGCTGAAAGTGGCGCCCGTCGGCAGCTTTGGCTCTGTCGACGAAGTGCTCAACCGTGTCAGTTGGCGCGACTTGAAGGCCGGGACCTGGCTCAATGCTGAAAGCTTTGCCGCTGGCGGCACCCTGGCCCGAATGATTCGGCCCGGCGAGCGTGCCCTGGGGGTGAGCGTCGATGAGGTGACGACCCTGGGCGGACAGTTGAGTCCGGGGGACTACGTCGACGTACTGCTTTATCTGCCTTCAGACATCGCTAACCCCGATCGCTCCAGCCAGGTTGTCGTCCCGGCGCTGCGAGTATTGAGCATTGGTGAATTGCTGGGGCCTACCAATGACGGTCAGCCGGCACAGAACATCAGCAGCAGCGACCGCCAGCAACTAGAACAGCGTCGGGCAGCGGCGCGTACTGTGGTGCTGGCGGTTCCGGAAAGCCTGGTCACCCGGCTCATGCTGGCCGCGCAAAGCGGCACGCTGCGCCTGGCCGTACGCAGCAGCGATGAGAAGAACCTGGAACATTATTGGGCCAACAATAATGCGGCCGAGCGAGATATTGCCCTGCGCCTGGACACCGAAAAGCGCGGTCTGGTGCCTTATAACAAGCTCAGCATGAGCAGCCCGGTGCCGCTTCCCGCCGCGCCGGGTGCAGCACCAGCAGCACCGCGCCAGGTGCCCGTCATACGTGGCGCCCAGGCGGCGCAGCAACCGACTCCGACTCCCTGATTACGCAAGGATTGCCTTTGATGAGTAGCCGTTTCGTACCTGTTGTGACGTCGTTGGTATGGGCTGTAGTGGTAGCGGGAACAGGGATGAGCTCGGCCTCGGCGGCCACGGCCGGGTGTGCCGGGTTGTCAGCCCTGCCTGGCGCGATCGAAGTGGGGCAGGGGATACAGCAGAATATCAATTCGCCTGTGGCGATTACCCGGCTGGCCATTGGCGACCCGAAGATCGCTGATGTGGTCGCCGCTGGAGACAGGAATGTCCTGCTCACAGGCGTGGGGCCCGGCGCTACGACCCTGATGGTTTGGACCGACTGCTCGCCATCACCCCGGCAAAGCATGGTTTTCGTGCGCGGCAAGGCGACCCGCGATATCACTCAGGCGGCCGATGACCCATCGCTTCCCAGCCAGGTCCAGACCGATATCCGCTTTGTCGAGGTCAGCCGCACCAAGCTGAAGGAGGCCAGTACCTCAATTTTCGGTCGCGGCTCAAACAACTTTCTGTTCGGTTCGCCAGGGACTGTGCCAGGTACCACGGTTACACCGGGCACGGTGGGCAAAACGCTGTCCAATATTCCGTTGAATAATGAAAGCTTCAACATCATCTGGGGCGGCGGCAGCAGCAAGGTGCTGGGCATGCTTAACGCCATGGAAGGCAGCGGTTTTGCCTACACCCTGGCGCGGCCCAGCCTGGTGGCGTTGAGCGGGCAGAGCGCGAGCTTTTTGGCCGGTGGCGAGTTCCCGGTGCCGGTGCCTAATGGTACGGGCGATCAGATCACCATTCAGTACAAGGAATATGGTGTGCGCCTGACCCTGACCCCGACCGTGGTCGGTCATGGTCGGATTCTGCTCAAGGTCGCGCCCGAGGTCAGTGAACTGGACTTTACCGCCGGCATCGTTCTGGCCGGAACTTCGGTGCCAGCGTTGAACATCCGCCGCACCGATACCAGCATTGCTCTGGCCGATGGTGAAAGCTTCGTCATCAGCGGCCTGATCAACACGCGCAATACCGCGCAGATCAACAAATTTCCCGGTCTGGGTGATATCCCGATCCTCGGTGCCATGTTCCGTAACTCACAGGTCAACAATGACGAGCGCGAGTTGCTGATGATCGTCACCCCGCACCTGGTCCAGCCGCTGGCCGCCAATGCCCAGTTGCCATCGCTGCCGGGCGAAGCGCTGCGCAATTACGATCCGAGCTTCCTGCGTCTGTACTTCCTGGAAAACGGCAATTTCGAGCGCCGTAACGGGTTATCCCAATGAGTCAGAGCCTGAGCCAGACCTTTCTGGCAATCACCCGCAACAGCACCGACCTTGAATGGTTGCAGGGTGCCCTGGCGCCTTTGGGCCAGGTCGTCAGCGCCGGTGCTGGCACCCTTGACGAACTGTTGGCGCTGATCGACGTGACCTTCGCCAGCCTGGTCTTTGTCGGCCTGGACCGCGAGCATCTGATGAACCAGAGCGCTCTGATCGAAGGGGCGCTGGAGGCCAAGCCGATGCTGGCCATCGTCGCGCTGGGCGATGGCATGGACAACCAGTTGGTGCTCAACGCCATGCGTGCCGGAGCACGGGATTTCGTCGCCTACGGTTCACGCTCCAGTGAAGTGGCTGGCTTGGTGCGGCGCCTTAGCAAACGTCTGCCGCCGGTGGCGCCGAACCCGAACATGGGCGGGCTGTCGGTGCTCTACGGCGCCCAGACCGGCGGTGATGGTGCGCTGATAGCCACCCACCTGGCCCTGGTGGTGCAGAAGACCGGGCAGCGCGTGCTGCTGATGGACCTGGGCCTGTCCCGAGGCGACAGTCTGGCGATGATGGGGCTGGAGTCGTCGTTCAGTTTCGGCGACGCCCTGCGTCATTTGCGCAGGCTTGATGCGACCCTGATCGATAGCGCCTTTACCACAACCGATGCCGGGCTGCGCATCCTGGCCTACACCGCCGACGATGACTCCTTGGTGCAGTCCAGCGCCGCCGAGCTGTACATGCTGCTCAGCTCGCTGCGACAACACTTCCAGCACGTCATCGTCAATCTGGTCGGCCAGCCCGACAGCGACGCCTTGCGCACTTTCGTCAGCCACTGCGACCAGTTGTTCTGGTACACCGACCAGAGCGTCATGGAGTGTCGGCGCAATCTGGCGGTGCTCAATCTGTGGCGGGAAAAAGGCATGAAACTGCAACACGCGAGCATGTTGATCGACCGCTACCTGCGTTCGGTGGCGCCGAATATCGAAACGCTGGAAAAAACCTTCGGCCTGCCCATCGCGGCTGTGCTGCCGTTTCACCCGGAGCTGCGCATGAACGCCAAGAATCAAGGGGTCACGCTGTTCGATCTGGCTGCCCGGGATTCTCTGAGCACCGGTCTGCGTCAGCTTGGCGAGAAACTGGCCAGTCACTCGACCGCCCAGGACAAGCCCGTCGCGAACTGGCTCCAACGGCTATGGAGGAACAGGTAATGCCGGAAAAACTCTTTGGGGTCTCCTCACGCGCTGGTCAGGACGACGAAGGGCAGGGGCTCAAGCTTGTGATGCATCGCTACATCATCGATGCCATTGAAGAGAGCGGCCGCAATATGCTCGAGGGCTCGCGACCGGCCCTGGCGCAGTTCGTCATGGATCGGGTGGCTGATTATGTCGCGCGCATGCGCCTGGCGATTTCCCGTTATGAAATGGAGCGCCTGGGCGAAGAACTGGTGGACGAACTCACCGGCTACGGCCCGCTGGAAGTATTGCTGCGCGATACCACGGTGACGGAAATCCTTGTTAACGGGCCAAGCAAGGTCTTCGTCGAGCGCAACGGCGTGCTGCACCACACTGACCTGCGCTTTATCGACTCCAACCACGTCGAACGGGTCATGCAGCGCATTCTGGCGCCCATGGGGCGGCGTCTGGATGAGTCATCGCCCATGGTCGATGCGCGCCTGCCCGACGGCAGCCGGGTCAATGCGATCATCCCGCCGATTGCCCTGGACGGACCATGCCTGTCGATACGGAAATTTCGCAAGGACATGCTCAAGAGCGCGGATCTGGTGGCTATGCAGACCATCGATCAGATGATCTTCGACTTCTTTGCCGACGCGGTAGGCAAGCGTTGCAATATCCTGGTCAGTGGCGGTACCGGTACCGGCAAGACCACCATGCTGAACGTCCTCAGCCAGTTGATCAGCCCGCAACAACGCTTGGTCACGATCGAAGACGTGGCCGAGCTGCAACTGAGTCACCCCCACGTGGTGCGCCTGGAAACCCGCCCCCCGAATGCCGAAGGCCATGGCGAAGTCCGCGCCAGCGACCTGATTCGCAACGCCCTGCGGATGCGTCCGGACCGCATCATCCTCGGCGAGATCCGTGGCGTGGAAGTGCTGGACGTATTGACCGCGATGAACACCGGCCATGATGGCTCCATGAGTACTGTGCACGCCAACAACGCCCAGGATGCTCTGCTGCGTCTGGAGACTCTGGTCGGCCTGACCGGGCGGCAGATTGCGACCAGTACTTTGCGGCAGATGATCTGCGCGGCCCTTGACGTGATTATCCAGCTGGCGCGCATGCCTGACGGTCGTCGTTGTGTGAGCGAAGTAGTGGAAGTGGTGGGCATTCGCGATGACGTCTACGTGACCAACACGCTGTTCCGTCTGGACAAGCGCAATAACGTTGGCTTTCAACGCGAAGCCATGCACGCAGCGGGCGAAAAGCTGCGTTCGCCGGATTACTGAGTTGACCGAGGAGATCGCGCTATGAGCAACGGCGTGCTGCTGCTCGGAATGACATTCGTGCTGTTGCTGAGTGGATCGATCTATCTGTTCCGTCACGCCATGACCGCCGGGGCCCGCGAGCGGGTGTTACAGCGTCTGAGTGAGGGGCAGCCGCAGCGTATAGCGCATCAGCCAGGTTGGCAGTACTTGGAGCGTGTTTTCTTGCAGGCTGGGCTGGGGCGGCCTTCGGGGCGCATCAAGTGGGTCATATTGGCCTGGATCCTGAGTATGGTGGTGGGTCACCAATACTGGGACTGGCTGGGTCTGACCATATTTTCCGTGGCGACACCGCTGGCGCTGCGCATTTTCATTTCCTGGCGGTATCGCAAGCGGGTGCGGCGCATGATCGAGCAATTGCCGCAGATGCTCGATTACACCGTGCGTAGCCTGAAGTCCGGCCGCACCCTGGTCGATGCGGTATTGCATGGCATCGAGGCGGCCAACGAGCCGCTCAAGGAAGGCATGAGCCGTATTCCACGCAGTGTGCAACTGGGCGTCAGCCTGCCGGATGCGGTGCAGGATTTTGCCGACCTGTACGAGTGCGACGAATTTCGCCTGTTTTCCCTTGGCCTGCGGGTCAATCATCGCTATGGCGGCAATGCCAGCGAACTGATGGAGAACCTGATCCGGCTGATTCGCGACCGGGAACAGGCCGCGCGCCAGTTGCGGGCAATGACCGGTGAAACACGCATGACGGCTATGGTCCTGGGCGCTTTGCCGGTCCTGATGACGGGCTACTTCATGACCGTCAATCCCAGTTACCTGATGCACATGTGGGAGGACAGCACAGGCCAGACGATGCTGATAGTGGCATTTGCCATGCAGACAGTGGGCTCACTGCTGTTGTGGCGCATGTTGCGGAGTATTTGAGATGGTCGTGTTTATCAGTGTCGTAATGCTTTTTCTGGCCGCACTGCTATTGATTTCCGGCCTGGCGCGGCAACGGCGTACCGAGCGCCTGGTGACCCAGCGCTTGCACGGCATAGTGATCCGCGAGAGTCGTCTGGGCAGTTGGTTGCGGCTTTTGGGCGACACCCCGATTGGCCAGCGATCCATCAGCCTGGACAGTGAAACCCAGATCCTTCTCAACCGCGTGGGTTGGCGGCGCGCCAGTAAACGCTCGCTGTTCGCGGCCTGTCAGGTCGGCGTTCCGCTGGGTGGGA
Organism: Pseudomonas sp. JUb42; assembly: GCF_024807945.1. GTDB lineage: Bacteria > Pseudomonadota > Gammaproteobacteria > Pseudomonadales > Pseudomonadaceae > Aquipseudomonas. Next base: position 225,159 of record NZ_JANUFD010000008.1, read on the forward strand.
TGATTTTCGGCATTGTGCTTCAGGTGCTGTTCTTCGACGACGAAATTCCGGTGTTCATCCTGCCTGTATGCGGGATGGGCATCGGATACCTGTTGCCCAAGCGAATTCTCGTTGCCGTCGCCGCCAATCGACAGAAGCGCGTTGTGATCGAAATCTCCACGTTCATACCGCTGCTGCGCATCCTGTTCGAATCCGGCATGGCTGTGGAACAGGCCTTGCGGGTACTCAGCAATGAGGGCAAGGACTTGTTGCCAGTACTGTCCTCGGAAATCCAGGTGGTACTCAGTCGTGTCGATTCGGGTCTGGAGTTGGGAGAGGAACTGGGCAAGACCGCGCAACTGCTGGAAGTGGATGAATTCAGCGATACCTGTGTGATTCTCAATCAATTAATCCATCAGGGCGGCGGGGCGATGAAGTCGCTGCTGTCGCTTAAGCAGTTGCTGGATGACCGGCGTATGACTCGTCTGCAGGAGTACATCTCCAAGCTGTCGGCAAAGATGTCGGTGGTGATGATGGTGCTGCTGTTTCCTGCGTTATTGATCGTTCTGGCCGGGCCGGGCTTTACCGCCATCAGCAAGGCATTTGGAGGTTCGTAGTGGTATCTATCAAGAGCGTCATAGTGTTAGCCGGGTTGTTGGCTCTGGGAGGCTGCGCCAGTGACGGCAGTGCGCCCTGGCTGGCTGCCGCTGGCAGTTGCAGCAAGCTTGCCGCTGATGACGAAATGAAGCTGAACCTGGCCCAGGACATGGCCGGTGAAGGGCGTCTTCATGCCGCCCTGGCCAATCTTGAAGGCTTGCCGGATAGCGTCGATGTGCGTTTGCGCAAGGCGCAGATATTGCGCCAGTTGGGGAGCAGCGACGCGCAACCGCTATACCGCAGCCTGCTCGCCACCTGTCGTCGCGACGAGGGCGAGCATGGTCTGGGGCAACTGGCGGCGGCGCGAGGTGATAATGACGAGGCCCTGATTCATTTGCTGGCCGCAGTGAAGTTGGCGCCGACCAACGAAAAGATCCGCAATGATCTGGGGGTGGTTTACCTCAACCAGCTCAAGCTCGAGCAGGCGCGCTTCCAGTTTCTTACCGCCATGGAGCTCAAGCAGTCCGACTCCCTGGCCGCCGAGAATCTGCTGACTATGCTGCTGTATCAGGATAACTGGAGCCAGGCAGCCGAATGGGTCACCCGTAATGGCCTGAGCCCGGACCAGTTCAACGATGCCAGGGCCCGGGCCGAGGCCTTGAAGAAACCCGTCGCTGTACGGCCAGCCGTAGTTGAGCCTGTCGCCGCCGTGGCCGGGCAGAGCACGCTCAAATGAGCAGGGAGAGGGTTATGAAAATGGCAGTGATGGGCATCGTCAGTCTGATGGCATTGGCGCAGGGCGTCTGGGCCGCCGAGAAAGGTGACTCGCCCTGGCAGGAGCAGACGCAGAGTTGGCTGCAATTGCAGTCTCAGGGCCGACAGGCGTCACCGACGCCGCAAGCCGCCACCCCGGCGGAGCGCGAGCAGAGCATGCAGCGTTGGCTCGACAGCTATAAGCATGAGATTCCGGATTTCTTCGAGCAGAAAAAAGGCGGCAAGACGGGGTCTGATGGCTGAGTCGGGGTTGGCAGCAGATCCCGCCTGGTCTTTGGCGCCGTGCTGTCGTACGGCAAGTCCTCTAATTTACCGTCACTCGCTGCCGCGCCGAAGGGTTGCCCGGTGACAGGGCCAGCGCCAGTTGCGTGCGGTTATGCATATGGGTCAGGCGCAGCACCTGCGACACATATAGCTTCACGGTGTTTTCGGTAATGCCCAGCTCGCAAGCGATCTGGTAGTTGGTCTGGCCCTTGCCGACCAGTTTGGCGACGTCCAGCTGGCGCGGTGACAACTGATCGAAAATCGCCGGAATCTCGACCTCGGCCTCGTGCTCGCCCGATTGCGTAATGACCACCCGGGTGCGTTTCTTGTCCAGATCCTGATACAGATCATCGATGGAGGCCGCCAGGTTTTGCAGTTTCTCGTTGAGCTGGCCCAGGTTATTCAAGCCCTTTTGCCGCTCTTGCAGCTCGATCTCCTGACGCTGGATGCCTTTGAGCACGTCCTCCAGATCGACCGGCTTTTGATAGTAGTCTGCGATACCGGCGCGCAGGGCCTTGATCACGTCCTGTTTTTCCGCGCGGCCGGTGAGCATGATGGATTCGAAGACCCGCTGTTTACCCGCCAGCAGCTTCATGGCTTCAACCAGTTCGATGCCGTTCAATTCGGGCATGTCCAGGTCACACAGCACGATGCCGATTTCGGCGTCCTCACGAAACCGCTGCAGGGCTTCCCGGCTTGAACTGCATGGGACGCAGCGGTAACCGCTGCTTTCGAGGAAATCGGTGAGTTCCTCAACGATCATGATCTCGTCGTCGACGACCAGTATTTTCACAGTCGAATGCATGTTCACGCAGTACTCCATGTTTGCGAGGTACAACTGACCGGGGTGCGGGGTAGCGGGCACCCTTCGCCATACGCCGAGTCGCAATCCATTACTCTTTGTATCGGGTTAAACGTAGTCGCACTTTACTACTATGTACATAGCACGGTCCTACGATTGCGACTGGCGGATCAGCAGGTCTGCGAGGATAAAACCGGCAAACAGGAAGGGTGCGAATGGATATTTTTTTGACGTGGGGTCATTCAAAAGACGGTATCGCCCGGCAAGTCCCTGACCGATAAAGGGCCAGACTTTCTGACGCAGTGCCAGCCACAGCAAGGTGACGACGGCGGCGCCGATAAAGCTGCCCAGTACATGCAGGTGATCGGTCAACAGCGCGAGGGCTGCCATCAGTTTGACGTCCCCGGCGCCCATTCGCCCCAGTGCGTAGCCAGGCAGGGTGAACAGCACCGCCAGCAACAATGCCCAGCCACCCTCACTGGCTGGCGCGCCAAGCCAGGTCTGGCCTTGCAGCAGCAGGTAGATCAGCGCCAGGGCGGCGACGCCGAGGGTCAGGGTATTGGCGATCTGTCGTTGCCGGGCATCTTGTTCGGCACAAATTGCCATCCATATGAGTAGGAAAAGTAATTCCATCTAGTAAAAAACATCCTGTTTTCTGGAGAGGACCTATGCTCATTATCGGTAGGCACTGTCAGGGTAGACGTCGGCATGCAATCAACCCCACGGAATTTCTCTGCTCATCGACAGAAAGGCGCTGCCGCAATCGAATTTGCGGCGGTATTCATCGCTTTTTTTGCGGTTTTTTACGGGCTGGTCAGTTACTGCCTGCCTTTGTTGATGATGCAGTCATTCAATGCGGCCGCCAGCGAGGCGGTTCGCCGTAGTGTGGCCTTGAGTCCGAGCATACCGAACTATCAGACCTTGATCATAAGCCAGGCCAGGAGCGTGCTGACCACCCAGTTGAACTGGCTGCCTACGGCTTTGGCTTTTAATCTCACCACCGATGCCGATGTCAGCTATAGCCCTGCGGGCGTACTGACGGTGAAAATCAATTACCCCACCAGCAGGATCAATCAGGTCATTCCCTTCCTGGTTTTGCCGGGAATTGGCCAGGTGCCGAACCTCCCAGCCACGTTGTCCGCACAGGCGAGCATGCAACTTGTCCCTTAATAAAGTGATGCTGAACCGTCTGCTGGGACGTAGCGAGTCACCGGCAACCAACCCTGCGGATCTGGCGAAAGTCGAGCCTGCACAGATCAGCGCCGAGCTGTACATGGTGCTGGACAACGATGGCCGTGTGCTCAATGCCAGTGCGCAACTGCGTAGCCGATTGGGCATGCCGACGCCCATTGTTTCCGCCCAGCGCCTGATCACCTACCTGATGCCCAATAGCGCCATGGTCGTCGAGGGTGTGCCGGAGGACTGGATCGGCCACATGCTCGATATCGACTTCAAGGCTTCGACCGCCAATACCCTGCACACCCGTGGCTGGATCCAGCACCATGACGGCGGCTGGCTCCTGCAATTGCTCGATATCAGCGACCTGATGGAAGAGGCCAGCGTCGCCCGCAGCCGTCAGCAGTGCCTGCGTTTTGCCGGGCAGGTGGCCGAGCAGATTCGCGTGTGCAATTTCGACCGGCTGGGCCAGGTGGTCTCCGAGCAACTGGAAGAGCTGGGTCAGCGCTGGAATGTGCCGTGCATGGCGCTGGTCTTGCCCGAAGCCAGCGGTATCGGCTGGCGGGTCTTCGCCCAGTACCACGCCCATACCGCCCCCGAACTGTGGCAACCGGGCCAACGGCTGGGCACCGAGCTGGATCTGTTCGACGGTGGTCAGCCCCACCAACTGACCTTCGGCAACAATCCGCATCTGGCACCGATGCAGACCATCTTCGGCAATGCCGATGGCTTCCTGCTGCCCCACAGCCGCGAAGGCGTGGCGAAGGCATGGTTGTTGTTCGGTTTCTACAATGCCGCCAGGCAAGCCCCGGATCTTGGCGAGCGCGAGTGGCTGAATCTGTGTTCGGCCATCGGCGGGCCAGTGTTGTTTCGCCAGTCCGAACACCAACACCGTCACCATATCGAGCGCCTGAGCGTCCTGCAGGACCTGCTCGGCACCGGTTGGTGGGAGTGGTTGCCCAACGACGAGGTGCAACTGGCGCCGCAATTGCTCGATAGCCTGGGCCTGCATGGGCGGCTTGATCGTCTGTCGCGGCCGGACTGGCTGGCGATGATCCACCCGGCTGATCGCGAAGAGTTGAACAGCCGCCTGCTCGAGCTGCGGGAAAACGACACCCCGCTGTTGCTCTGCGTGCGCCTGCGCAGCCTTGACCCGGACCAGGCGCCCGTGTGGTTTCGTATTCAGGGCCAGTCGCTGATCAGTGGTCAGAGCCGTCGGGTGCTGGGTTTCATGCTCGATGTCAGCGATATCAAGAACCAGGAAACCGAAGCCGCCGCTGCTCACGCGCGGCTGGACAACCTGATCGCCAGCTCCCCGGCGGTTATTTACGTGCAGCGCTACGATCAAGGCAGCCTGGAGCCGACCTTTTTCAGCGCCAGCCTGACGCCAGTGCTGGGCTGGAAACTGGCCGATTGCGTTGACGGCCAGTTGGCCGAATACATTCATCCGGATGACCGTGATATCTGGTTCGAGCGCACCCGCCTGTTGCTGCGTGAAGGCTTCGTCAGCCGTCGTTACCGCCTGCGCGGGCGCGACGGCGTCTATCATTGGTTGCTCGACGAAGCGCGCCTGCTGCGCGATGACCTGGGCATTCCGGTGGAAGCTGTCGGCCTGTGGCTGGATGTAACAGAGGCGACCCTGGCCGCCGAACGGGTCCGCGAGAGCGAAGAGCGCTACCGGATCCTGGTGGAAGACTCCCCGGCGATGATCTGCCGCTACAGCCCGGAGTTGATCCTCAGTTTTGGCAACCGGCCATTGGCCAATTATCTGGAGTGCACCACCGAGCAACTGGCCGGGGTCAACCTGGGTGACTGGTTCTCGGCCGAGCAGCGCGAAGACTTTCTTCAGCGCATCGCCCAACTGACGCCGGAGTCGCCCATGAGTACGGCGGAAATCTGCCTGGAGTTACCGGGTCGCGAACATGCCTGGTGGGTCTGGGCTGACCGCGGTGTGTTTGATGAACAAGGCAAACTGGTAGAGATCCAGGCCGTCGGGCGGGATAACACCGACGTGCGTCGCTCACGCATGCAGCTTAACCAGAGTGCAAAAATGGCGACCCTGGGCGAGATGGCCACCGGCCTGGCCCATGAGATCAATCAGCCGCTTAACGTCATGCGCATGGCTGTGGTCAACGTGCTCAAGCGCCTGAACAACGGCATTGTCGACCCGGAATATCTGATCGAAAAACTTAACCGTATCGATGCCCAGGTGCAGCGTGCCGGCAAGGTCGTCGACCATATGCGCGTGTTTGGTCGCCGTTCCGAGGTTCAAGAGCAATTATTCAACCCCAACGATTCGGTCGAAGGCACCCTGGGAATGCTCGCCGAGGGCATGAAAGGCAAGGGTGTCGAGTTGCGCGTGGGCGAGCTGGGCGAGCCGGTGCAGGTCCGCGGCCATGGCGATCAACTGGAACAGGTGATCATCAACCTGATGGTCAACGCCCGTGATGCGTTGCTGTCACGCAAGGAAGGCAATCCCGAGCTGCAACCCTGGATCAGCCTGCAAACCGGGCGGGACACGCAGAACTTCTTTATCTATGTGGAAGATAACGGCGGCGGCATCGACCCACGGCTATTGGAAAAGATCTTCGAACCCTTCTTCACCACCAAACCATCGGGTATCGGCACCGGCCTGGGCTTGTCGGTGAGCTATGGCATCGTCCAGCAAATGGGCGGTTTGCTGAGCGTCAGCAATTCCGGCGAGGGCGCGCGGTTTCAGATCAGTTTGCCGATCAGTCAGGGGTGATCAGGGATACAGTTAGTCCTGTAGGAGCGCTTGGTGAGAGCAGTTGTGGGAGCGAATTCATTCGCGAAAGCGGCATTCCAGGCGACGAATACTCATCGAAAGTAACGGCCTCTTCGCGAATGAATTCGCTCCCACAAAAGTGTCATTTGATTCAGTCCGCTATGCAGTGTTTGAAGGCCCGGCCGCAGATCCTTCGTCAGCCATGAAATTCACGGCTAAATCACCAGCGTCGCCTGGCCAATATTGCAGCTCATATTGGCGCCCAGATTGACCGGGTTGAGGGTCACTCCCAGACTGGTCAGCAGCGGGTCAAGTACACCGGTCAGCAGCGGCGACAGGGTGCTGTTGATGGTGCTGTCCAGGCTGCTGGTGATGGTGCCCAGCAGGGATTCCGCGCCACTCATGAGCGAACCCAGCACATTGTTGGTGGGCGGCGAATACATGTGCACCTGTACCCCGGCGATGGTCCCTGCCAGCAGGCTGCTGGGCAGTGTGGCGTTCGCTGTCAGGGGGAAGAACGGATCGGTATTGACCTCCGGCAGTTGGCTGGGGGTTGATGGCGCGGTGTAGGTAAAGTTGGTGGACGTGCTCTGCACCTGGCCGATCGGGCTGTTGACGCTTATGCCCAAGCCGCCGCCAGTGAATGATGTCCGTGGGCCACATGTCCCTATTCCCAGAATTTTTTTGCATACCGAGCTACCAATATCCAGAACCGGGAGCGGAAGGGCGACGACAGCATTGGGGTCAGTGCTGGCGGGGAAGGCTGCCGCTGAACTGATTTGACCGATTTTCAGGTTCAGCAGTGCGCTATCGGTATGAGTCGTCAGGGTCTTGTTGGTATTGCTGGTACAGGTATAGCCGGTGACGTAACTCTGGGCGCTGGAGGTGGAAATACTTACGTCGATCTGCGGGCCGGCGCTGCCCGTTGTCAGCCACTTGAAGTCATACATCGTGCAGCCCGCACCCACCAGACAGGCAACCGATTCGATGGTGGCGGCCAGATTCAGACTCAGAACACTATTGATCACTGGCGTCAGGGGTGTAAGGAGGTTGGTCGCGGCGTTTAGCAGCGGCGTGATGACGCCGAGCACCGGCAAGTTGATCGACAGTAACGCCCGGGTCTGAGCGGTACGTACGAAAATCCGGTTGGCCCCCGTAGGGTTGCTCGGGTCAATCTTGCTCGGGTCGCCAATGGCCGAGATCTGCGGCGTCTGGATCACCTGAACCCTGGCGGTGACCTGAGCCACGCCAGGCACATTCAACTGCACGGCGGACATCAAGCCATTTTTCTTGTTGGCGACCTGCACCAGGCCCTGGACCAGGTCGAATACGCGCATATTGGTATTCAAGGCCGCCAGATTGCTGCCGCTTTGTACCTGCAACAAATCCCCCAGGGCGATGGTGGTTGAGCCGGCTGCGGTCTTGATGGCATTCAGGCTGGAAATAGTGGCCGTAGCCGCCAGGGTATTGTTGGGGTCGAGGACGCTGATTGCGCTCTGGATCAACTGGCTGACCGAGATATTGGTAGTGAGCAACTGGGTGTAGTCGCCGACCTTGAGATTCAAGTCGGTACTGAGCCGGGTCAGGTAGCTCAGCAGGTTCAGGTTAGTGTCCACCAAGCCCTGCCAACCGGCGACGCTGAGGTTCAGGCTGCCGCCGAGCAGGCCGCCGATCAATGGGTTGAGGACGGCAGCGTTGGCCGAGCTGAGCGTCATGGCCGCGCTGCGCAGGGTCAGTTGCACCAGAGGTGCAGCAGGTTGCGCAACTGCGGTGGCTTTCATCGAAATGATCGGCTCGATGGGGGTACTGGAAAAATACGATGCAACGCCTGAGGCAATGCTTCGGGGCACGGGATGCGTGACGACTACCTGAATGGCTTCGTACTTGCTCGCGTCGGTATTGAACGTGCGCATCCCGCTGGCATCGACTGACAGGTTGCCGCAAAGAGTCGTCATTGTGCGGCCATCGTTGCCCTGGACGAAATCATTGCGAATGCCGCTTTGCGTCGCAAAGGCGACGGCACTGGCCGTGGTGGCAGGCAGACAATTGCCATGACGGCCCGCCGCTTCCAGTGCGGCCATATCGGCGACCCGTTGCAGGCTGCGCCGCTCCATGTACAAGCGTCCGCTATCGAGCACGACGAGCATACATAGCAGCGCCAGGGCCAGGGTTCCGGCCGCCATCAATCCGATGGCGCCACGCTGTTGCAGATGATTCAGGGGGGACATCCAGCACTCCTTAAGTCTCGCCTAACTCCTCACCTGTGAGCAGGAGTGTAGTAAAGAGATTGATAGGGTGCTGGCTAAATGACAGATGGGCCGGGGTTTTGCCGTAGTACCGTAGGACCGGCTTTAGCCGGGGAGGCGCCCTCGCGGCTAAAGTTGCTCCTACAGCCTGACTCTGCATGGCTATCGCGGCGGATACTGGCTCAGGATCTTCGCCACCGTGGTGCGGATCGCCGTATCGCGCGCCACCGGATCTGGGTTGTCGTTGAGGATCTGCTCGGTGCTGCCACGCCACACCAGTTTGCCGTCCTTGCCGTCGAGCAAATCGATCTGCAGGGTGGTCACCTTGTATTCGACGCTGCGGGTTTCGCTAGTGACCGGCGGATAGCCCCAGTAGCCGCCCCAAGGACCGCCCCAGCCTCCACCGTATTGGCTGCTGACCAGTTGCTGGCGGTTCTCCACGACCACCCAGGTCTGTACTTTTAGGTCTGGCGTCGTACCGGCCGCAGCCATGCGCAGGCCACGTTGATCCAGCTGCCCGGCCACGGCCTGGCGGATGCGCTGTTCGGTCAGGTCGCTTTGCAGGCGCGGGTCATTGGGCTGGAATTGCACGCCGGGCTCTTTCCAGCTCCAGCTGCGATAGCCGCCGAAGTCGCGCTGGGTGTCGAAGTCGCGGTTGACCCGTGTGGTGTCGCAGGCACTGAGCAGCAGGGCAACACCCAGTACGGCAAGGTAGCGGAACATGGCAGTTCTCCGAAAAGTCAGGCTGGGGGATAAGTGCTCAGGGCGCCTTGTACGGCGTCGCGCAGGGCTTTGCCGCGTTGTGCCTGGTCGCCAGCGACAGCGGCTTCGGCACGGGCGCTCCAGACGGGTTGGCCACTGCGGCCATCGAACAGGCTGACAGTGACGACGATCACTTGCTCCTGATAAGTGCGTACCACCGGCACCGTGGCATAACCGCCGTAGCCATTGCGGTAGCCGCCGTAGTACGGGTCATAGTCGTCGTCCCTGACCTGACGCAGACGGGTTTCCGGATGCAGTTCGGCACTGACATACAGGTCGGCGCCCTGGGGATTACGCCCGGGGCGCAACCCGCGTTGGTCCAGGCCATTGCTGACGGCTTCGGCGATCTGCGCGGGGTCGGCCCAGGTCGAGCCGACGGGCAACTGGCCGTTTAGCCAGGCCCAGTCGCGATAACGCCCATAGTCCCGAGGGGCCGCTGGATAGGCGCTCAGGTCCAGGGTATTGGCGGCCTGGGCCGGGGCGGGCGGTAGAGGACTGGAACTGGCGACGTACGGGTTTTCACTCTGGCAGGCGGCCAGGCCCAGGGTCAGGACGAGTGTGGCGAGGCGGGATTTCATGATGGTCTCCTTGGGCCTCTCTTTTTAATGAAGGTAAAGCGAACTCGTTGGAGCGAGGCCTGCCCGCGAAGGCATTTAAAAGGTGTCGAATATGTATCTGGCTCACGGGCCCTTCGCGGGCAAGCCTCGCTCCAACAAGCGTTGTACTTGTCTCTCTAAATCGGGCGACACACCCAATGCAGATAACGCCCCAACCCGGCATAGGCCGGATGGCGGCGGTGGGCCAGTTCCATTTCCAGCAGGTCCGCCAGATCGGCCTTGGCCTGGAACTCCACCGGCATATAGTCGTGGAACACGCGCACACCACTACGGGTTTGGACTTGCCACAGCGGCTCAAGTTGCGCCGCCAGATCACGCGGATCAAGGGGTTGTTGCGGGGTCAGGCTCTGCTTTTCCCCGGCCATGTCATTTTTGCGCATCTTGCGGAAATGACCCTTGAGCAGGTTGCGGTAGATCAGCGCGTCACGGTTGTAGAAAGCCAGGGACAGCCAGCCATCGCGACGGGTCAGTTGATGCAGCACCGGCAGGATCGCGTGGGGCTCGGCCAGCCATTCCAGCACGGCGTGGCACAGCACCAGATCGTAGGGCTCGGTCAGTTGGCCGAGCAGCTCCTGCCAGGGCGCCTGAATGAAGGTTGCGCTCTGCCCGGCGTCGGCGAAGCGCTGGCGGGCGCCTTCGAGCATGGGTTCGGCAGGCTCGGCCAGGGTCACCTGATGACCGCGTTCAGCCAGCCACAACGACATATGGCCCAGCCCGGCACCGATATCCAGTACCCGCAGCGGGCGGTTGGGCAGGGCTTCGAGCAGGTCGGCCTGGAGTACCGCCAGGCGAATCGCGCCTTTTGCGCCGCCGTAGATTTTCTCGGCAAAGCGCGTCGCCAACTGGTCGAAATGACGGTCACTCATTTGGCGAACCGCCGTTCACTGTCGGCGAGCTTGCTGCGCACCACTTCGTCCATATTCAGCCCAAGTTCGCTGCACATCAGCAGCAGATAGAGGACGATGTCGCCGATTTCCTGCCCGGCATGAGCCAATTGATCAGGCGGCAACTGCTGGGACTGTTCCGGGGTCAACCACTGGAAAATCTCTACCAGCTCGGCCATTTCGACGCTGGCGGCCATGGCCAGGTTCTTGGGGCTGTGAAATTGCCGCCAGTCGTTCTGGTCGCGAATACGGTGCAGGCGTTGGGTGAGTTCTTCGAGATTCATGCGGGAGGCTCCTTGAGGCGCATAGCTTCAAGGGGAACCGGTCGCGAAGCAAGCCTGGTTTGTGCCGCTTGCCGACCGGTTCAGGCGCTATTCAGACGCCGTACATTCACTCAGAGCGGAGTGAACAGGGCCTTCTGGCCTTCAGGGGAGGTGAAGATAGCGTCGCCGTTATGGCCGACCCCCGGCACTACGACCAGGTGCTGGCTGGTCCCCTCGGGATGACGCTTCTGCAAATACTCGAAGTAGTTCTGGCCACGGTTCAGCCGTGACGAACCCTGGGCTTCGGCGCCGCAGGACTTGTCCAGCGCCGGATGGTTGGGATCAGTGTCCAGCTGGCCGAGCAGGTAGGTGATATCGCGCTTAACATAGTTCTGCTCGATAACCGCCGGGGTTTGTTGGCCGGCGTAGAACGGCAGTTTGTTCAGGCCGTATTTCCAGTCGTTGAAGCTCGGGCAGGTCGCCGCCGTCACTGGCAACGGCCGCTGGGCGTCGAGATAGGCATAGGACGAGGAATTGGCGATCACATAGCGCAGGTGGATGCCTTCCTTTTTCAGCAGGGCATCTTCACGGCCGCCGAGAATCGCATAACGCTGCACCACCTGGGCGCCGCTGGAGTGACCGGCGATCACGATTTCCTTGAGGTTGGGGAACAGCTTGCTGTCGCTCAGGCGTTTGAGGATATGGTCCAGTACCACGAACGAACTGATCGGCTTGGGCCCGACCGCGGTGTCACCCGCCATCCAGTTGTTTTCGTGCCAGTGCAGGATTTTTTCCGGCAGGTGGTGGGCAACGATGTCTTTTTCATCGAGGAACTGTGGCGAGATCAGCAGGGTTTTCTGCCGCTGCTTGGACTGGTTGGCCGCGCGCTCGATGCTGCGCAAGTAGGTCGGTGCGTTGCGCAGGCGGCCGTGGATGACGATGACCACGCGCTGAATCTGCGGCTTGGGTTTGACCCACTCCTGACTCAGGCCCAGGGTGGCCTCGACGCCATTGATCACCAGTCGATCAGGGCTGATCGATTGGACCGCGTGGTCCTCGGCGTGAGCCGTGGCGCTCAGAAGGGTGCCCAACATCAGGACCAAAAGCGGTTTCATCATTGATCAAAGGCTCTTTGCGGCGAACGTGTCGCACTGATTGATTTGACCCTGGGCAAAACCGGTTTTGAACCAGCGCACCCGTTGGGCCGACGTCCCGTGAGTAAACGAGTCAGGCACAACCCTACCCTGACTTTGTTGCTGTAACCGGTCATCACCAATGGCGTTGGCCGCGGTCAGGGCCTCTTCAATATCACCCGGCTCCAGCCAGTTCAAACGCTTTTGTGCATGCCATGCCCAGACCCCGGCCAGGCAATCGGCCTGCAGTTCCTGGCGCACCAGTAAACCATTGCTGCCTTCCATGCGCTGGCCCTGTTGCCGGGCCGTCTGAATTTTGGCTGAAATACCCAGTAACGTCTGCACATGATGGCCTACTTCGTGGGCAATTACATAGGCTTGCGCGAAGTCACCGGCTGCCTTGAAGCGCTGGGACATTTCCCGGAAGAAATCCAGGTCCAGATAAACCTGCTGATCGGCCGGGCAATAGAAGGGGCCGCTCGCCGAAGACGCCAAGCCACAGGCTGACTGTACCCGGCCACGAAACAGCACGAGCGTCGGGTCTTTGTACTGGCGGCCGCTCTGGGCAAAGATCGCCCGCCAGGTGTCTTCGGTGTCGCCGAGGATAGCCCGGACAAAGTCCGTCTGCGGATCGTTGGCGGCCGGTGCCTGTCGGGTTTGCGGGCTGACGCTGGTGGACTGCTGCTCCATCTGCCCGGCCAGTTGCCCGAGAATCTGCATCGGGTCCTGGCCGGTCAACAGCCCGAACGCGACGATCAACACCACCCCGCCCAGGCTCAGGCCCTTGCCGCCGATCCTGAAACCACCGCCGCCACCGCCACTTGCGCCGTCCTGAGCATCGACTACGTTGTCGCTGCGCCGACCTTTTTTCCAGAGCATGGGGGAGTCCTTTCGGGAGGGATGTAAGAGAGTGTTGCTCTTAGACAGGCTTGGCGCCAGTTTGATCGTCGGGGGAGGTAATTGTCGGACCGGCTAAAGCCGGTCCCATAGGGGAAAGCTTACTTATGCTCGCTTTTCACCGAGTTGATAAACGCCTGCATCGCCGAAGACTGGATGCGGTGGCGCCGGGTAATCAGGCCGTACGGTGGCAGGCGTGCTTCGAACTTGATCGGCAGCACGGCCAGTAGATCGCGGCCTGCATAGTCTTCCACCACCGACACCGGAGTGACGCCGAGCATGTCGGTCTGCTGGATCAGCGACAGCAGGGTCATGATCGAGGTGGTTTCGACGATGCTGTTGGGGATATCGACCCGGGCGTTATGGAACACCTGATTGATGATCGCGCGCATGGGGCTTGGGTGCTGTTGCAGCACCCAGGTCATGTTCTGTAATCCGGCCCAGCCCAGATCGCTGGCCTTGGCCAGAGGATGGTGGGCGCCGGCAATCACACACAGTTCTTCTTCACCGAGGCCGTCGAACAGCAGTTCTTCGGCACGCACGCCTCCGGGAATACGGCCCAGAACCACATCAAGCTGGTCCTGCAACAACGCCTGCACCAGTACATCACTGGTATCGACCTGAATGCTCATGGACAGGCGCGGATGGCTTTTCTTCAGGTCGGCGATGGTGCGGGTCAGCAGCCCCGAGGCCAGGGCCGGGATGGCGCCGACCGTAACCCGGCCCAGGTTGCCGGATTCCAGGGCCACCAGTTCTTCGCGCATGCCGCTCAGTTCGGCGAACACCATGCGCGCGTAATAGATGACGGTTTCACCGAAGGGCGTGGCGCGCATGCCCCGTGGCAGCCGTTCGAACAGCTCGACGCCGAGCAAATCCTCGGCTTCATGGAGCATCTTGGTCGCTGCCGGTTGAGTCATGCCGATATTGTCGGCGGCCCGGCGCAGCGAGCCCAGCTCCTGCAACGCCAGCATCAACCGCAACTGGCGCAGGCGCAGGCGGCTGTGGATCACGTTGGCGTCGGGAATTCGGGTCATGGAAGCAGGCTCGCAGTAAAGACTGGCGCGAGACTGACAAGAAATATCAGCCGTTGCCAGTCCTTTGCCCCTTATAAGATCGATTTTGGTTTCGCCGGATGGCGCGCCCGCCAGCCAATGGCATGCTGGATGGCGCCAGAGATCAGCGGCCAGAACAGCATGATCAGCGCCGCCGTAGTCAAGCTGCCCACCAAGGGATTGGACCAGAAGATGCCCAGTTGCCCGTCAGAAAACAGCATCGACTGGCGAAAGGCGTCTTCGGCCTTGTCTCCCAGCACCGCCGCCAGCACCAAAGGCGCAATCGGGTAGCCGAGTTTCTTGAACAGATAACCCAGGGCGCCGAACCCCAGCATCAGGCCGACATCGAACAGCGAGTTATGCACCGAGTAGGCACCAATGGCGCAGACCATGATGATGATCGGCGCAATGATCGAGAACGGGATGCGCAGGATCGAGGCGAACAGCGGCACCGTTGCCAACACCACCAGCAGGCTGACCACATTGCCCAGGTACATACTGGCAATCAGGCCCCAGACAAAATCATGTTGTTCGACAAACAGCGTCGGTCCGGGGTGCAGGCCCCAGATCATCAGGCCGCCGAGCATCACCGCCGCCGTGGCCGAGCCAGGAATGCCCAGGGTCAGCATTGGCAGCAGGGCGCTGGTGCCCGCAGCGTGGTCGGCGGTTTCCGGGGCGATGACGCCTTCGATTTCACCCTTGCCGAAATTATCGCGGTTCTTCGAGAAGCGCCGGGCCAGGCTGTAGCCCATGAACGATGCCGCCGTCGGGCCGCCGGGCGTAATACCCATCCAGCAACCGACCAGGGTGCTGCGCACGATGGTCAGCCAGTAACGCGGCAGTTTCGCCCAGGTGCGCAGGATCACCATCGGCGTGATGCGCGCATGCTCGCCGCGGAACACCAGTCCTTCTTCCACTGTGCAGAGAATCTCGCCGATGCCAAACAGGCCGATCACCGCCACCTCGAAACTGATGCCGGTCATTAGGATCGGTTGGTCGAAGGTCAGGCGCAGGTTGCCGGACACGGTGTCCATGCCCACCGCCGCCATGGCGAAGCCGATCATCATCGACACCACGGTCTTGAGCGGCGGGTTCTTGCTCATGCCAATAAAGGTGCAGAACGCCAACAGATACACCGCGAAGAATTCCGGTGAACTGAATGACATGGCGAATTCGGCGATACGTGTCGACAGAAAGGTCAGCAGCAGAACACCGGCCAGGGCGCCGATCAGCGCCGAGCTGAATGCGGCGGTCAGGGCTTCGGCGGCGCGGCCTTCACGGGCCATGGGGTAGCCATCAAAGGTGGTCGCCACCGAGGACGGCTCACCGGGGATATTGAACAGGATCGAGGTGATCGACCCGCCAAACAGCGCGCCCCAGTACATGCACGACAGCAGGATGATGGCCGAGACTGGCGACATGGTGAAGGTCAGCGGCAGCAACAGTGCCACGCCATTGGGCGCGCCCAGGCCCGGCAGCACGCCGACCAGAATGCCCAGCAGCACGCCGATCACCATCAGGCCGATATGGCCGGGCGTGAGGATCAGGTTCATGCCTTGCAGCAGGGAATCGAATTCGCTCATTGCAAGGTTCTCCCGGCCAAGGCCAGCCAGTCGCCGAGGGGGCCGGCATCCAGCGGCACCTTGAACCACAGGGCGAAGATCAGGTAACTGGCCAGTACTGCGCCGCCGGACACCGAACAGATCATCAGCTTGCCGTAAGGCTTGGCCCTGATCCGGTCGCGCCACATGAACCAGGCGATAAATACCGCCGAAGCCAGGTAGATGCCGACAAAGGGCATCGCCGCGACAAACAGGGCAATCGGGATAAACACCGACAACACCTGGCGAAATTGCCCACGGCTGATGAAGGCTACGCTCAGCGCACGCCAGCGAATCAGGGTCAGTACGCAATTACCGAGGCTGGCGCAGCTCAACAGCAGGCCGATGTAAAACGGGAAATAGCCCGGTTCAGGCCCGGCGTCGCCCCAGCCGATGCCTTGGTCAAGGCTGCCGTACATCACCACGACGCCGATCAGCAGGGTGAACAGGGCCAGGGCGAACTCGACCCAGCGGGTCGCGACCAGCGCGGATGTTGCAGAAGAATGGGACATGGTGGTTCACCTCCAAGCGAGCGGCTGCCGGACCAATACCCGGCAGCGGGCTGAATCAGTCACGCAGCCAGCCGGCATCCTTGAACACCGGGGTGACCCGGGCAGTGTCCTGCTCGATATACGCGGTCAGTTGATCGCCTTCGAGGAAGGTCGGCACCAGGGCGTTTTGCGTAACGTAAGCCTTGAATTCCGGCGCCTGGGAGACCTTGCGCATCAGCTCGATATAGAACGCGCGCTGCTCGGCGGTGACATTGCCGGGCATGAACACGGTGCGCGGGAAGCGGTATTGCTCCACGCCCAGCCCCTGTTCGTGGCAGGTGGGGACATCGGCCCAGGCTTTGTCACCGGCGACTTTCTCGCTGTAGCCCATGCGCTCCTTGCTGAATACGCACAGCGGCTGGACCTGATCACCACGCCACTGACTGATGCTTTCGCTGGGATTATTGACGTTGGCGGCGATATGTTTGCCCGCCAACTGAGTCGCCGCTTCACTGCCGCTCTTGAACGGGATGTACACCAGCTTGCTGCCGGTGGTCTTGTTCAGCAGCAGGGTCAGGGTCTGGTCAACATCCTTGGACTGGCTGCCGCCCATGCGCAGTTTCGACGGGTCGGCCTTGACGGCCTCATAGAAGCCCTTGGCGTCTTTCCAGGGCGCGTTCTTGTAGGTCCAGAGGATGAAGTCATCCTCGGCCACGGCGGCGACGGGGGTCAGCTCCTGCCATTGATAGCCGAGCTTGGATACCAGGGGCAGCAGATAGATGTTGTTGGTGCCGATCACCAGTTTGTCGGCATCGCCTGCGGACATCTTCAGATCAAGAAAAGCCTCGGCGCCGTTGCCGCCGCCCTTGTTCAACACCACGGTGTTGACGTCCAGCAGCTTGTGGGTGGTGATGATCGACTGGATCAGGCGGCCCAGTTGATCGGTGCCGCCACCAGGTCCGCCAGCGACGACGATCTCGACATTCTTGTCCGGTTGCCAGGCAGCACTGGCCAGGGCGGGGAGGGTGGCTGCGGCAAGCAGGGTGCAACCGAGTAAAAAGCGCGAGGTACGGCGAAAGGGCGCTGTGCGCATGGTGGGGCCTCTCTTTTGTTGTAATTGTTTTTTGAGTGATGTGTCCGACATGGGTGTCGGCAAATCTTGAGGCGAGTGTGGGAAGGTGCGGCGCTGGCGTCTAGTCAAAACATCACATACGCCGATAACCTCAGGTTATGGCAGGAGGCGTCATGCATCACTAAAGACGAGTGGCTGTGGGAGCAAGGCCTGGCCGCCAATGACGCACCGCGATATGCCAGTAATTTCATGTTGTCCCGTTCGCGGGCAAGCCGCGCTCCCACAGGCATGGCGATTTGAATAAAGGGGAGGTGCTATGCACTGCGGTTATCAGCGTATGTGTATTTTTGATTAGACGGTTATCACCCGCATCCCGATAGTGAGCGCCATGACGCCGCACCGACCGGTATCAACAACAAGAACAATAAATAGAGGTAAGCACCATGGCTCGTTCCAGTGCCCCCGCGCAGCTGTCGCCTATCGAAATCGACCCTGCCACAGCCGGTCCGCTAGCCGCGACGGCGCGCGCCACCACTGTGCGCTGGCGGATCTTCGCAATCATCTTTCTGCTAACCATGGTCAACCTGATCGACCGGGTTTCGCTGTCCATCGCCATGCCGACCATTGGCAAGGAATTCTCGCTGTCGCCGAGCATGCAGGGCCTGATTCTCAGCAGTTTCTTCTGGGCCTACGCACTGTTGCAGATCCCCGGCGGCTGGCTGATCGACCGCTTCGGCCCGCGCCGGGTAATTACCTGGTCCACAGGCTTGTGGGGCACCTTTCAAGTGTTGGCCGGTTTTGCTACCGGTGGCGCGTCGCTGCTGTTTGCACGGATGTTTCTCGGGGCTGCCGAGGCGCCGCTGTTTCCTTCCGGCGGCAAACTGATTTCCCTGTGGCTGGCCCCCAGCGAGCGCAGTCGCGGTGCAGTGATGATGGACAGCGGCAGCCCGTTGGGCGTGGCGCTGGGCGGCTTGATCATCGCTTATCTGATTGCCACCCTCGACTCCTGGCGCATGGCGTTCGTGATTGCCGGTCTGGCGACGTTGGTCTTGGGCTGGGTGTCGTGGCGCTACCTGCGTGACGACCCTTCGGTGCATCCGCTGGTCAACCCGGCTGAGCTGGCGAAGATCAATGCCGGTCGCGCCACGCCTGCTGCAGAGGCCGCCCGGGCGCCGGTCAAGGGCCTGGGCATCGCTGCCCGCTCGCTGACAGGGCTGCTGCTGGGGCGTTCCAGCTGGGCAATGGTCTATTTTGGCCTGCTGACCTGGGGCCCGAGTTATCTGGCCCAAGCCCGTGGTTTCGATATCAAGGGTATCGGCGCAGCCACCTTCGTGATCTTTATCTGCGGCGCCCTGGGTTCGTTGACTGGTGGTTTTCTCTGTGACGGCCTGATCCGCAAGGGCGTGCGCCGGGGCCTGGCGGTCAAGGGCCTGCTGACCTTCTCCGGGTTGATTGCCCTCGGAGCGCTGTTGCTGCTGCCGACCCTGAGCAACCCGATTGCCGCCGTGGCGCTGCTGGCCATGACCGCCTTCTTCCTGATGTGGGGCAGCCTCTACTGGAGCTTCCCGGCCCTGCTCGCAGCACCGGCCCGGGTTGGCCTGATTGGCGGCGTGATGAACCTGGCGGGCAGCATTGGCGGCATCTTCGTACCGATTCTGGTCGGGGTGATCCTGCAGTTCTTCGGCGGCTTTGGTGCAGTGCTGGCGTTCTTCGCCATCTGCGCGGCGCTGTTTGTCATGGCCACGCTGTTCATCAGCCTGGACGGTCAGCGTGAGGTGGCCGATGTCTGAGTTGTGGAACGGGCCCATTGTCGATGCCCATCATCATTTCTGGGACCCACAGCGCAATTACCATCCCTGGCTGGCCGAGGGCGTGAATATCCCGTTTCGCTACGGTGACTACTCGGCGATCAAGCGTCGCTACCTGCCGCCGGAATATTTTGCCGATGCCGGCGAGCATCAGGTGGTGCAGACCGTTTATGTCGAAACCGAATGGGACCCCAGTGACCCTATCGGTGAGACACGTTTCGTCGAGCAACTGATCGCCCGCTACGGCGTGCCCAATGCCATCGTCGCCCAGGCCTGGCTGGACCATCCTGATGCCATCGACGTGCTCGCTGCCCAGGCCGGGTTCAAGGCGGTGCGCAGCGTGCGGCATAAGCCCGGCGGCCCGACTTCACCTGCGCAGGTCGGCAGCGAGCGCAGCCTGATGAGTGACGAACACTGGCGGCGCAGCTTCGCCGCGCTGCGAGGATTGGGTCTGCATTTCGATTTGCAGACTCCGTGGTGGAACCTGCCGGAAGCCGAACTTCTGGCGCAGGATTTCCCCGACACGACGATCATTCTCAACCATGCCGGGCTGCCGTCGGACCGCAGCGAGCAGGGCCTGGCCGGCTGGCACGCGGCGATGGCGCGGTTGGCTGAACAGCCCAATGTGGCGGTGAAAATCTCCGGCCTGGGCCAGCACTGCAAGCCCTGGCGCGCCGAGGACAACGCCTGGATCGTTCGCGAGATCATCGCCATGTTCGGCGCGCACAGAGCGATGTTCGCCAGCAACTTTCCGGTGGACAGCCTGTGCGGCTCGTTCGATGACATTTACAGCGGCTTCAAGCACATCGTCCGCGACTTGCCTCGCGCCGATCAGCAGCGGCTGTTCTACAGCAATGCGCGACGTATCTACCGTTGCGAGCCTTCAGCCAGCGCGCAGACGCGGCCTGAACCTATGAGGAATCAAGCATGAGCAAGACCCGAATTGCGATGGTACTGGGCGACCCGGCCGGCATCGGCCCTGAGCTGATTGCCAGGCTGTTGTCCGAACCCCTTGTGCGTAGTCAGGCCTCGGTGATCCTGATCGCCGACGAGAGTGAAATGCGTCGAGGCATGGATATCGCCGGCAAGGAATTCCCTTATCGCCGCGTGGCGTCTCTGGACAACCTCGACTTCAGTGACGATACCCCGCTGTTCTACGATTTTCGCGGCGATGCCACCGGTGAGTTTGCCCGCAGCGAAGCCAGTGTGATTGGCGGGCGCTATTGCCTGGACACCCTGAAAATTGCTGTCGAGCTGACCGCCGCCAAGACCACCGACGCCGTGCTGTTCGGGCCGCTGAACAAGACCTCGCTGCATATGGCCGGCATGGCCCATAACGATGAACTGCACTGGTTCGCCGAACTGCTCGGCTTCGACGGGCCATTCTGCGAATTCAACGTACTGGACAACCTGTGGACCTCCCGGGTGACCTCCCATGTCGCCCTGTCGGCGGTGCCAGGCATGCTCAGTCACGACCGCGTGGTCGAAGCCATTCGCCTGATCGACACTGCCCTCAAACGTAATGGTCTGGAGCGTCCGCGCATCGGCGTCTGCGGCCTCAATCCGCATAACGGCGACAACGGCTCGTTCGGCCGCGAAGAACTGGACATCATCGGCCCGGCCGTCAAGACCGCTATCGCCCAAGGCATTGCCGCCGACGGGCCGTATCCGGGGGACACCATCTTCCTTAAGGTGCAGGGCGATGCCAGCGCCTTCGACGCAGTGGTGACCATGTACCACGACCAGGGTCAGATCGCGATCAAGCTCATGGGCTTCTCCCGTGGCGTGACGGTGCAGGGCGGCCTGCCGATCCCTATCACCACCCCGGCCCACGGCACCGCTTTCGATATCGCCGGGCAGGGCAAGGCCAACGTCGGCGCGATTCGCCAGGCGTTCGAGATTGCCTGCCGGATGGGGCGGAGCAGCTACTGACTCAAAGGGTTTGCCTGTATGTGTGTGTGACTCGCAGTTTTGCCGCAGAACGGTTTGTATAACGTCTGCGGCTTTTTTTTGCCTGCACTGGTGCTTTGGATCGCGAACCCAGAGCAACTGCAGGAGCGAATTCATTCGCGAAGAGGTCAGTCCATCCGATAGATATTAGTCGCCAGGAATATCGCTTTCGCGAATGAATTCGCTCCCACAATCCCCCCGCAATGTTCGCGTTCCGGATATCTACATATAACTCTATTCGTACTCATGACCTTCGACCGATCACCTGTAGCTATCACTGGATACGCATAAGTGATTAGCGGCGCTTATCGGTAACTGGCTAAATCTCCCCATCGACTCGTCGACAAACAACTACAAAAAGCCCGTCCTGCCTTATGCAGGACATACCGGCACCAAGGAACACCTCCATGGCAAATCCTGTCTCTGCTCAGGCTCTTGACCGAGCCATCTCCAAAAGCCGCCTGCGGCTGCTGCCCTTCCTGATTCTCATGTACATCCTGGCCTTCATCGACCGTTCCAACGTCGGTTTTGCCAAGGCTGCGCTGTTGGCCGATACCGGCCTTGGGGATGCGGCATTCGCCTTTGGCGCCAGTATCTTCTTCATCGGTTATGCCTTCTTCGAAGTGCCCAGCAACTACATGCTGCACAAGCTGGGCGCCAAGGTCTGGCTGTGCCGCATCATGGTTACCTGGGGGCTGGTGTCGGCGGCGATGATGTTCGCCCGCGACGCCAATACCTTCTATGTCCTGCGCTTCCTGCTGGGTGTGGCCGAGGCCGGTTTCTTCCCTGGCATCATCCTGTACCTCACCTACTGGTTCCCGGCGCAGAGCCGTGGCCAGGCCCTGGGCATGTTCTATTTCGGCCTGCCGCTGGCACTGGTCCTGGGCAGCCCGCTGTCGGGCTGGCTGCTGGAATTCCATGGCGTGTTCGGCCTGAAGAACTGGCAGTGGCTGTTCGTGGTCGAGGGGCTGATGGCCTCGGTGGTAGGTATTGCTGCGTACTTCTATCTGGTCAATCGTCCAGCCCAGGCCAGTTGGTTGAGTGACGAAGAAAAGCACGCGCTGCAAACCGCCCTGGCTGAAGAAGACGCGAAGAAAAAAGACAGCAGCCCCCACGGTTTCCTCAGCGCCCTGCGTAACCCGCAAGTGCTGAAGTTCTGCCTGGCCTACTTCACCGTACAAATGAGTGTGTATGGCGTGGTGTTCTACCTTCCGACCCGCATTGCCGGGCTGCTGGATGGCCATATCGGCCTGAACGTCGGCCTGATCACGGCGATCCCGTGGATCTGTGCACTGATCGTCACCCGTGTGATCACCCGCTACGCCGACCGCACCGGCCAGCATCGCCGTCTGGCGGTGTGCATGCTGACCATGGCCGCCTTGGGCATCGCCGCCTCGGCCCTGGGTACGAGCATGGTGCCGGTAGTCCTGGCGTTTTGCTTCGCCGCAGCCGGTTTCGTCGCCGTCCAGCCGCTGTTCTGGACCATCCCCACCAGCTACCTCAGCGGCGCCGCCGCAGCCGGCGGGATTGCCCTGATCAACTCCATCGGCAACCTCGGCGGCTTCGCGGCGCCGAACCTGAAAACCATCATGGAAAGCCAGTTTGCCGATCCCCGTGCCGGCATGTTCGCCCTGGCTGCGGTCGGCATCATCGGCGCCATCCTGCTCTCGCGGCTGCATCGCCAGAGCCCGAACACCCCTTCATCCCAGCACGAACCGGTACAGGTCGGCTGATAACCATCAAGCAGTAGCAAGGAAACTGTCCTTATGAAAATCAAAGCGATCCGTACCCGCGTCTTCGAATGGAAAGGCAAGGTCGTGCCACCGCAAGCGCACTTCTGCACCAACGCCAGCGACATCCTGTTCGAACGTGGCGATGCCATGGGCTCCTTCCGTTTCCACGGCTGGCTGGTGGTGGAAGTCGAGACCGACAGCGGCATCGTCGGCGTCGGCAACTGCGCCCTGGCGCCGCGCGTGGCCAAGGAAATCATCGACACCTACCTGGCACCCATCGCCATCGGTGAAGACCCGTTCGACAACGAATACATCTGGCAGAAAATGTACCGCCAGAGCCACGCCTGGGGCCGCAAGGGCATCGGCATGGCCGCCATCTCGGCTATCGATATCGCGATCTGGGACATCATGGGCAAGGCCGTCAACAAGCCGGTGTTCAAGCTGCTGGGTGGTCGTACCAAAGAGAAGATCTGGACCTACGCCTCCAAGCTCTACGCCAACGACAACCTCGACCTGTTCCTGGAAGAAGCCCAGGGCTACCTGAACCAGGGCTTCACCGCGCTGAAAATGCGCTTCGGTTATGGCCCCAAAGACGGCCCGGCGGGCATGCGGCGCAATATCGAGCAAGTGCGCGCCCTGCGTGAACTGGCCGGCCCGGACGTGGACATCATGCTCGAGTGCTACATGGGCTGGACCCTGGAGTATGCCCGCCGCATGCTGCCGAAACTGGCCGAGTTCGAGCCGCGCTGGCTGGAAGAACCGGTGATTGCCGACGATATCGAAGGCTACATCGAACTGAAGAAGATGGGGATCATGCCGATCTCCGGCGGCGAGCATGAATTCACTTCCTACGGCTTCAAGGACCTGCTGGAGCGTCGCGCCGTCGACGTGATCCAGTACGACACCAACCGCGTCGGCGGCATCACCGCTGCGCGCAAGATCAACGCCATGGCCGAAGCCTGGTCGGTGCCGGTCATCCCCCATGCTGGGCAGATGCACAACTACCACCTGACCATGTCCACCACAGCCTCG
The DNA here is from genome assembly GCF_024807945.1 of Pseudomonas sp. JUb42. Lineage (GTDB taxonomy): Bacteria > Pseudomonadota > Gammaproteobacteria > Pseudomonadales > Pseudomonadaceae > Aquipseudomonas. The sequence continues at coordinate 249,038 of NZ_JANUFD010000008.1, forward strand.
CCTATGGCCGAGTTCTTCCCGGTGTTCGACGTCGAAGTCGGCAACGAGTTGTTCTATTACGTGTTCAAGGGCGAGCCGCAGCCGGTCAATGGTTATATCCAGCTGGACGACAACAAACCGGGCCTTGGTCTGGAAATCTCCGACGAATACCTGAGCGACTTCAACATTATCGAGTGATCGAGAGCCTGGGGAATATCTGCCAATTTGTGGGAGACCTGTGGGAGCGGATTCATCCGCGAAGAGGGTGGTGTGTCCGATGGCGGGTTGCCGTCAGGTATACCGTTTTCGCGAATGAATTCGCTCCCACAATTGGCGCTCACATTTGGCCCACAGTTCTCTCCCGCAAAATTCCAGGAGGCCGTTCATGCGCCTGATTCAATTTGAAAACACCCAAGGCCAACGCCAGGTCGGCGTCGTCAGCGGCGAGCGCCTTGAGGTTGTGCGCAACACTCTAAGCACCCGCGAACTGGCCCTGGCGGCCATTCGCAGCCAACGCAGCCTGCAGGACGAAATCGCCAGCCGTGGCACCGAGCCCGGCCCGGACTACGCCGCGCTGCGACAAAACCGTCAGATCCTGCCACCCTTGGACCACGAAGACCCGGCTCACTGCCTGATCAGCGGCACCGGCCTGACTCACTTGGGCAGCGCCGCAGCCCGCGACAAGATGCATCAGCATGACGGTGAGGTCGAAGCGGGCATGACCGACACCATGAAAATCTTCAAATGGGGCATCGAAGGTGGCAAGCCTGCAGCGGGCCAGGTCGGCGCGCAGCCGGAGTGGTTCTACAAGGGCGACGGCAGCATCGTCGTGCGGCCGGGGGCTGACTTCCCGGTGCCAGCCTTTGCCGAGGATGCCGGTGAAGAGCCGGAGCTGACCGGCCTCTATGTGATCGGCGACGACGGCCAGCCCTATCGGCTCGGTTATGCCTTGGGCAACGAGTTCTCCGACCATGTCATGGAGCGGCGCAATTACCTGTACCTGGCCCATTCCAAGTTGCGCTTCTGCGCCTACGGCCCGGAACTGCGGGTGGGCGAGCTGCCGCGTCATCTGTCCGGCATGAGCCGGGTGCTGCGCGACGGCCAGGTGCTGTGGGAAAAGGAATTCCTCAGCGGCGAAGACAATATGTGCCACAGCCTGGCCAACCTTGAGTACCACCATTTCAAGTACAGCCAGTTCCTGCGCCCCGGCGACGTGCATATCCACTACTTCGGCACCGCAACCCTGTCCTTTGCCGACGGCATCAAGGCCCGCCCCGGCGACCGCTTCCAGATCAGCCTCGACGCGTTTGGCGCGGCGCTGGAGAACGGCATTGGCGAAGGTGAACGGCCTTTGGCGATTGGCCAGATCAAGGCGCTTTAGGAGCGGGACGGAGTGGCAACAAATTCTGTGGGAGCGGATTTATCCGCGAAGAGGCCGATAGGGACGATGCCTCTTTATCGTCAGAAATACTGCTTTCGCGGATGAATCTGCTCCCACAAAGAATCCTGCCATTCAGTTAGTTATCTGTTTGATCAGAGGTACTGTTGATGTCTTCACCCTTGGGCCACAACTTCATTGGCGGCCAGCGCAGTGCCTTGGGCGCGATCCAGCTGCACAGCCTCGACGCTACAACGGGCGAAGCCTTGCCCCATGCCTTCTTCCAGGCCACCGAGGCCGAAGTCGACAGCGCGGCCAAGGCTGCCGCTGCGGCGTATCCGTTGTACCGCAACCTCAGCGCCGAGCGTCGTGCCGAATTTCTCGACGCCATAGCCGACGAACTGGACGCTCTGGGCGATGATTTCGTCGCTCTGGTCTGCCGCGAAACCGCCTTGCCGAGTGGCCGCATTCAGGGTGAGCGCGGCCGTACCAGCGGGCAGATGCGCCTGTTTGCCAAGGTATTGCGTCGGGGCGATTTCTACGGTGCGCGCATCGACCGTGCCTTGCCCGAGCGCGTGCCGCTGCCACGTCCGGACCTGCGTCAATATCGCATCGGCGTTGGCCCGGTGGCGGTGTTCGGCGCCAGCAACTTTCCCCTGGCGTTCTCCACCGCTGGCGGCGATACCGCGTCGGCCCTGGCCGGCGGCTGCCCGGTGATCGTCAAAGCCCACAGCAGCCACATGGCCACCGCCGAACGCGTCGCCGAAGCGGTGATTCGCGCCGCCGAGCGCACAGGCATGCCTCAGGGCGTGTTCAGCATGGTCTTCGGCAATGGCGTCGGTGAATGGCTGGTCAAGCATCCACTGATTCAGGCCGTTGGCTTCACCGGTTCCCTGCGCGGCGGTAACGCCCTGAGCAAAATGGCCGCCGAGCGCCCGCAGCCGATCCCGGTATTTGCCGAGATGTCGAGCATCAACCCGGTGTTCGTTCTGCCGGATGCCCTGCGCAGCCGGGGCGAGCGCATTGCCGCCGAGTTGTCCGGTTCGGTCACCCTGGGCTGCGGTCAGTTCTGCACTAACCCGGGCCTGGTCATTGGCCTGCGCTCGGCTGAATTCAGTCTGTTTGTCGAGCAGTTGAGCGCGCAGATGAATGACCAGCACCCGCAAACCATGCTCAATAGCGGTGCCCTGGTCAGCTATGGCAAAGGTCTGGAACATCTGCACGGTCACGCGGGCGTCCGCCATCTGGCCGGCCAGCCGCAGCAAGGCAAGCAGGCCCAACCGCAATTATTCAAGGCCGATATCAGCCTGCTGCTCAATGGCGACGAACTGTTGCAGGAAGAAGTCTTCGGCCCGACTACCATCGTCATCGAAGCCGAGGACGAAACCCAACTGCGCGCTGCGCTTGGCGGCCTGCGCGGGCAACTGACGGCGACTGTGATCGGCGAAGCGGACGAACTGACCGCCCATGGCTGGTTGCTGGATGCCTTGCAGGAAAAGGTCGGCCGCGTGCTGCTGAACGGCTACCCCACCGGGGTGGAAGTCTGCGACGCCATGGTCCATGGCGGCCCGTACCCGGCTACTTCGGACTCACGGGGCACCTCGGTCGGCACCCTGGCCATCGACCGCTTCCTGCGCCCGGTGTGTCTACAGAACTACGCAGACGCGCTGCTGCCCCCGGCCTTGCAGAATGCCAACCCGCTGGGGATTCGCCGGTTGGTGGATGGTGAACTGACGGATCGGGCTATTTGATAGTGGCAGGAGCCAGCTTGTTGGCGAGAGGGCTGTGAGGCTCGCTCATTGCCTTGCGAACAAGTTGGATCCTGCTAACCTCTGTCTGGTTTTAATCTGCAATGACCATGAAGTAGAATATAAACGAAGAAAGTACAGCAACACTTTCGTAGGCGTAAGCCGCTAAAAGTTGGATGCGTAACTTTTTCGGTATTTTCTTTTCTTCATCTTTGCCTAAAAAGCCGTTTCGGTGTAGCCGACGAGCCATAAGGATTGTGACTACAATCATATTCAGTCTCATTTGCCGTCCGATGAAACCGGAGCCCCATACTGTACGGTTCCATTCGACAGACTCGTTGCCGTCCAAATGATGCTCTAACTCACTCAACTTTCCGTATTGAAAATAGCCTGTGAAGCCGAAGCTTATGAAAATATTCAGAGCGATAATCATACCTATCGTAAACTCCGTATCTGTCATTATTTCGGTCTCCACTCGTAAAGCTTCTCACCTGCCGTCTCGCCGAGACCTTCACCCACTTTTCCGCCTATGTACCCTCCCGCGATGCCGCCAATGATGCCGCAGGCCAGAGCGCCCCAGCCCACTGACGGTATCGTAAAAACCGCAACACATGTCGATACGGCGCTTGCAGCCCCCCAACTGCCACCTTTCATGCCAAAACCCACACCCAGCGCCAATTTACCCCCCTCCACATATGCCGCCTTCTCACACTTCTCCTCCCGCCCCACCGAACACGCCTCTTTCAACTCCAACCCAGACGCCACGACATTCAACCCGATGCCAACTGCGGTGCCGTGCTTCAGCAACTTTGCCGTGCGCGCTATACCTTCCATACGTCTGGCGTAATCGCGCATCTCGCCGGTATGCAGGTAGCTTTTGGTGGAGATGCCGAGCATTTTTTTGATCGAGCCTCTGTTCTGCAGTCCGCTTCCCCAGCGGGCAACGCCTTTGAGTTGTTCGTCGAGGCGGGCAAACAGCACCTGACGTTGGTTGATGAACTCCTGGCGGGCGATGGGTGTGCCTCGGGTGAGCGATAGCTTGTGCAGCTTCTGGATGTCGTCGAGGGTTTTTTCGATGGCGGTCAGGTGGTTGCTCCAACTGCCGGAAACGGCGCCGATGCCCAGTGAAGCGTGGCCCAGCATACGTTGCAGGACATCGTAGTGCTTCAGCGCCAGGCCATCGGAGCCCAGGGAGTTATGGCTGATCTGATGGCTGACATGCTGCGCCATGCGCATGAACTCGGCCTCTTCGAGGGTACAGGAGGGTGTGCTGCTATCCGGCACGATGACCATTTCCCCCGGCATGACCACGCGATTACGGATATGGATATTCAGCGTATCGAATTTATTGCTGGCGCCCAGTCGGGATTTGATCGTGTTATCGCCCTGCATTTTATCGTTGATGAACGAATAAGCCCTGCTCATATCTTGTACTCCCTGTAAGTGGAAGTGCGAGGTTATGAAAGCCAAGAGGGGCTGGCGATAGTGCTGGCGGGATTTGTCGGCTTTTCCGAAAGTGCCTACGAACTAAAGTTATATTTCCTACAAATTTATTAGAGGAATAATATTCAGTAATACACGTCGACTGTAATTGCGAGAAAAAGTAGACATAAATACCACCTGCATGACCTGCCAAATCTCTAACTTGCGCGCCATCGTTGCCAAAGCAACGAGCGGATTTGACGATTCGTTGCTGTAATCGCGTAGCGCTGTTGAGTCTTTGTTCAAACACTGTGTTTGCACGATAGTTTCATGGCAGCTGTGTGTGGGAGATCTTCGGATCTGCCGGTTCCTACAGCCCGGTTCGTCAACCCGCACACAGTTGCCACCCAATCCGTTTGACGAGGATGAAGGTGGTATCGATTTTCTGTAGGAGTACGTTATGAACCAACTTAACCCATCCGACCGCTACCTCCCCCTTACCCAATCCGGCCAAGACTCTCCCATCCTGCTGCTCGATACCCAGGCGCCCCTGACCGAGCTGCATGCCTATACCAGCCTGCGATTCAGCCTGGCCGCGCACTTTCTCGATGGCCTGGCTTGCGCCGATGGCGATGAACATGATTGGAGTGCTATTGCCGGGACGTTACATTTGCTGATGCAGGAGGCGTGTGCGGTGGATCGGGTTATTGAGCAGCGGTTGTGGCGCGGTTGTGAGGCAGGCATTGCGCCGGATCTTGCGCTTTAGCTGCATTCTGTGGGACCGGATTTAGCCGGGAAGGCGTATTCCCGGCTAAAGCCTGTCCCACAGTTAGCTCTTTTCAGCGTCTGACCAACAACACCCCGGATTCCATATGGTGGGTATACGGAAACTGGTCGAACAGGGCGCAGCGCTCGACACGGTGGGTATCGTGCAGTTGCGCAATATTGGCCGCCAGGGTCTCCGGGTTGCAGGAGATGTACAGGATATTGTCGAAGCGCCGGGTCAGTTCGCAGGTGTCCGGGTCCATGCCGGCGCGGGGCGGGTCGACGAAGACGCTGCCGAAGTCGTAGCTTTTCAGGTCTACACCTTCCAGGCGGCGGAAGGGGCGTACTTCGTTGAGGGCCTGGGTCAGCTCTTCGGCGGACAGGCGCACCAAGGCGACGTTATCCACCGCGTTGTCGGCCAGGTTGCTCAGGGCGGCGTTGACCGAGGTCTTGCTGATTTCCGTCGCCAGCACTTTGCGCACACGCGTCGCCAGCGGCAGGGTGAAGTTACCGTTGCCGCAGTACAGCTCCAGCAGGTCATCCGTGCGCTCGCCCAGGGCTTCAAACGCCCAGTTGAGCATCTTCTGGTTCACAGTGCCGTTGGGCTGGGTGAAGGCGCCTTCGGGCTGACGGTAGCTGTAGGTGCGACCGGCGACTTCAAGCTTTTCGGTCACGTAATCACGACCAATCACCACACGCTGTCCCTTGGAGCGGCCGATCAGACTGACGTCGAGGTCGGCGGCCAGCACTTGGGCGGCGGCTTTCCAGGCATCGTCCAGCGGGCGGTGATAGCACATAGTGATCATCGCATCACCGGCCAGGGTGGTGAGGAAGTCCACCTGGAACAGCTTGTGATTGAGGATCGGGTCGGCTTCCCAACGGTCGCGCAACACCGGCATCAGCGCGTTGATGCGCTGGCTGGCGATGGGCAGGCCGTCGAGCAGGATCGGCGTTTTGTTATCGCCGGGGGCGAACATCGCGTAGTGACGCTTCTGCGCCTCGCGCCACAGGCGGAATTCGGCGCGCAGGCGGTAGTGCTCGCGGGGTGAGTCGAAAATCTGCGGCTCGGGCGCGTCGAACGGCGCCAGCAGCTCGCGCAGGCGGATGGCTTTGTCTTCGAGCTGACGGTCGTAGCTCGCGGGGTCGAAGGGAACACTCATGCGTTGAACCAGCCCAGCTTGATCACGAACAGGATCGACAGGATCACCAGGGCCGAATTGAGCTCACGCGCTCGGCCGGAGAGGATCTTGATCGCGGTCCAGGAAATGAAGCCAAAGGCGATGCCGTTGGCGATGGAATAGGTGAACGGCATCGCCAGGGCGGTGATGACCACCGGGGCGGCGACGCTGATGTCGTCCCAGTCGATTTCCGCCAGGCCCGAGGTCATCAGCACGGCGACGAACAGCAGCGCCGGGGCCGTGGCGAAGGCCGGTACGCTGCTGGCCAGGGGCGCGAAGAACAGCGCCAGCAGGAACAGGACGGCGACGACGATGGCGGTCAGGCCGGTGCGGCCCCCGGCGCTTACGCCCGCAGCGGATTCGATATAGCTGGTGGTCGTAGACGTGCCCAGCAGGGAACCGGCCATGGCGGCGGTGCTGTCGGCGATCAGGGCGCGGCCCATTTTCGGCATGTGGCCGTTCTTGTCCATCAACCCGGCGCGCTTGGCGACGCCGATCAGGGTGCCGGAGTTGTCGAACAGGTCGACGAACAGGAAGGCGAAGATCACGCTGACCAGACCGATATCCAGGGCGCCCTTGATATCAAGTTGCAGGAAGGTCGGGGCCAGGGATGGCGGCATCGACATGATCCCGCCGAACGGGCTGAAGCCCAGGACGATGGAAACGATGGTCACGGCGAGGATGCCGATCAGCACGGCGCCGCGCACCTGGAGTTTTTCCAGGGCGACGATCAGGAAGAAGCCGAGGATCGCCAGCACCGGTGCCGGTTTGGCCAGGTCACCGAGGCCGACCATGGTGGCCGGGTTGCTCACCACGATTTCCGCGTTATGCAGGGCAATCAGCGCCAGGAACAGGCCGATACCGGCAGCAATGGCCGAGCGCAGGGGCAGGGGGATGCTGTTGATGATCCATTCGCGGATGCGCAAGATCGACAGGATGAAGAACATCACCGCCGAGATGAACACCGCGCCCAGGGCCACTTGCCAGGTATGGCCCATGTGCAGGACCACGGTGTAGGTAAAGAAGGCGTTGAGGCCCATGCCCGGTGCCAGGGCGATCGGGTAGTTGGCGATCAGGCCCATGACCGTGGAGCCGATGGCCGCAGCCAGGCAGGTGGCGACGAACAGCGCGCCCTTGTCCATGCCGGTGGCGCCGAGGATGCTCGGGTTGACGAACAGGATGTAGGCCATGGCCAGGAACGTGGTCACGCCCGCGAGAATCTCGGTGCGCACGTTGGTGTTGTGTGCCTTGAGTTGAAACAGCCGCTCCAGCATGTCTGGCTCCCCTGGACGCCATGGCGTCGTGAATGAATCGACTCCAACAGCAAAGCACAGGTCGCCGGGGCGGTCTGGGCATTTTCCGTGGGTCAGAAAAAGCCGCGCATGATACCAGTAGCGCGAGGCGATGGCTGCGGCGGATCATCAGTTGTCTGCACGCCAGTGCCAATCCCGCGACGGCGCTGTCAAGATCGCAAAACCGTCAATGTCGCCAGAGTGCAAACACAGGTCGCACTGGTGCGTTTCGCGCCCCTTGCCGCTGCGTAATTTGAGGCCACGCAGCAACATCCGCATTGCCGCTGATTGAAAGCTCACTGCCACACGAACGAGCCAAAAAATAACGAGCCGACCCGAGGGAGCACGCATGAAGAGATTTATTCGTCATATCAGTTGTGGTGTTTTGATGTTGAGCAGCACTGCGCTGCTGGCGGCAGAACCGGCCAAGTGCCAGAACGTACGTATGGGCGTGGTCAACTGGACCGACGTGATCGCTACCAGCGCCATGGCTGAAGTCCTGCTCAAGAAACTGGGCTACGAGGTCAAGCAGACCAGCGCCGCCCAGCAGATCGTTTTCGGCGGCCTGCGTGATGATCGCCTGGACGTGTTCCTCGGTTACTGGAAACCGGCGATGGACAAGAACATTGCCCCTTTCCTGGAAGCCAAGCAGGTCAAGGTTCTGGAAAAACCAAGTCTGGCCGACGCCCAGGCAACCCTGGCAGTGCCTGACTACGTGGCTGCTGGCGGGCTGAAAACTTTCGCTGATATCGCCAAGTTCAAAGACAAACTCGGCGGCAAGATTTACGGGATCGAGCCCGGTACCGGTGCCAACGGCAATATCAAAGGCATGATCGACAAGAACCAGTTCGGCCTCGGCGGTTTCCAACTGGTCGAGTCGGGTGAGGCCGGCATGCTGGCTGCAGTGCAGCGCGCGATCAAGCGCGGTGAGTGGGTAGTCTTTGTGGGCTGGACCCCGCATCCGATGAACATCAATATGAAGATCGAGTACCTGACCGGCAGTGAAGATGTGTTCGGTCCGAACGAAGGCGCAGCGACCGTTTCGGTGGTTACCGCCCCTGACTACGCCACCCGTTGCCCGAACGTCAGCCAGTTGATGACCAACCTGACGTTCACCGCCGCCCAGGAAAGCGCCATGATGGTGCCGATCATGGACCGCAAGGCGCCGGATGACGTTGCCAAGCAATGGCTCAAGGATCACCCTGAAGATCTGACGCGCTGGTTGGCTGGTGTGACTACTTTTGATGGTAAGGATGCTGCGCCGGTTGTGACGGCGGCGATCAAGTAAGGTTTTTCGAGACCAATGTGGCCCTGTGGATATGTCTGCAGGGCCACTGCTCGTCCCAGGTAATGCATAATTTACTGAGCCACTGAAATTCTTGTGGGAGCGAATTCATTCGCGAAGAGGCCATCAGAATCGGCGCATTTTTTCGCCTGAAATGCCGCCTTCGCGAATGAATTCGCTCCCACGAAGGCGTATCAGGGACATTGCGGCAGGCAGGAGCGCTGAATGACTCATCATCCATACCCCCTTTCCCCCGAACTGACCGAGTTCGTTCGTCACAGCCTGACCTTTACCGTTACCGAACCTGGCATCAGCGGCCAGCGCGACGCCTATTCGCGTATGTGCCGAGCCTATACACCGCCGCGCCCGCAGGGTTTGCAGGTCGAGGATTTCACCCTGGCCGGGGTCAAGGTGCGGCGTTACCGTCCCGATGACTGGCCTGACAACGAAGCTGCGCCTTGCGTGCTGTATCTGCACGGCGGCGGCTGGGTGGTCGGCGATCTCGACTCCCATGATTTCGTCACTGCCGCCCTGGCCGCTGACCTCGGTGCCGTGGTCATTGCCGTGGATTATCGCCTGGCGCCGGAGCACCCTTTCCCTGCGGCATTCGACGATTGCCTGGCCGTCTGGCGCGGTCTGCGTGAGCAAGCGCACAACCTCGGCATCGACCCGGTGCGCATGGCGGTGGCGGGGGACAGTGCTGGTGGCAATCTGGCCGCCGCGCTCTGTCTGGCCTTGCGCGATGCCGGGGAACCACAGCCGCTGGGCCAGGCCCTGATCTATCCGGGGCTGGGCGGTGCGGCGAGCCTGCCGTCACGTCATGAGTGCTTTGACGCGCCGTTGCTCAGCAGCGCGGAGGTGGATGAATATCTGGGCTTGTATCTGAGCGAACCGGAGCACTGGCGCTCAGCCTATGCCCGGCCGCTGCTGGCCGAGGACTTCAGCCACCTGGCCCCGGCGTTTATCGCGGTGGCGCAGTTTGATCCGTTGCGTGATGACGGCATTGCCTATGAACAGGCGTTGCGCACGGCGGGCGTGCGGGCGCGGCTGGAGCTGGGCATGGGGCTGATCCACGGCTGCCTGCGCGCCCGTGAGGCAGCAGAGGTGGATGAGCTGTATGAGCGGCTGGTGGGGGCTTTGCGGGATTTTCTTTGGTAATCAGCAGAGCGCGTTGGAGCGAGACTTGCCCGCGAAGAACGATAATGCGGTGAATCAGCCCCACTGCGGTGACTGATTCGCGGGCAAGTCTCGCTCCAACGGTTGCTGAGCGCCCTCAGGCCGTTTGTTTTTCCGCCTCTTCAACGATATCGCGCATCCGGTCACGTTTGGCCAGGCCGGGGAACAGTTTCATCCAGATCCCGGTGACTGCCAGGGTGCCGACGCCGCCGAGCACGACGGCCGGAACCGTGCCGAACCAGTGGGCGGTCATGCCGGATTCGAACTCGCCGAGCTGGTTGGAGGCGCCGATAAACAGGCCGTTCACCGCGCTGACCCGGCCGCGCATTTCGTCCGGGGTTTCCAGTTGCACGAACGAGGCGCGGATCACCATGCTGATCATGTCGGCGCCGCCAAGCACCGCCAGTACGACCAGGGAAAACCAGAACGAGGTCGACAGACCGAAGGCGATGGTCGCCACGCCGAACACGCCTACCGCCGTAAACATCACCCGCCCGACATGCCGATCCACGCTATAGCGCGCCAGCCACAGGGACATGCCCAGGGCGCCGATGGCCGGTGCCGAACGCAGCATGCCCAGGCCCCAGGGGCCGGTCAGCAGGATGTCCTTGGCGAATACTGGCAACAGCGCGGTGGCGCCGCCCAGCAATACGGCAAACAGGTCCAGGGAAATGGCACCGAGAATATCCGGACGGCTGCGGATGAAGTGAATCCCCGCCATCAGTGATTCCAGGGTGGCCTTGTTCTTGTTCAGCGGCGTCTGCCGGGCAGGCAGCGTCAGCATCAACGAGCAGGCAATCACATACAGGCCGACGGTCAGGCCGTAGACCCAGTTGCTGCCGAAAGCGTAGAGAAAACCGCCCAGCGCCGGGGCGATGATGGTGGCTGATTGCTGGGCCGACTGTGCCGATGCCACGGCCCGGGGAAACAGGCTCGCCGGGACGATGCTCGGCAGCAAGGCCTGGGTGGTGGGCATCTCGAACGAGCGGGCCATGCCGAAGATGAACGACAGGATAAAGATCATTTCCCGGGTGACGCTGTTGGTCATGCTGCTGACGAACAGGACCAGGGCAATCAGCGCCTGTGCCGACTGGCAGATCGCCGAGACGATACGCCGGTCATAGCGGTCGGCCACATGCCCGGTATGCAGCATGAACAGCACGCGGGGAGCGAATTGAACCAGTCCGACCAGACCCAGGTCCATCACATTGCCGGTCAGTTGATAGAGGTTCCAGCCAATGGCGACGGTAAGCATCTGAAAACCGCTGGCGGTAAAGATGCGGGCAAACCAGAACGCGACGAACGGACGATGGTGGCGCAACAACACGGGCGCTTGGGTCGGCATGAGCAACAGCAGCCTGAGGTGAAGGAGGGGGGAGGGGAGAATATCATTTTGTAACAATAAATTGCGTGAAAAACCTGTCAGCTTTAGACCCGAAAGTATGGTTTCAAGCACCGAATGTATGGTCGTCGGCCTTCGCGGAAAGTGTTTTCATGGCCCCGGATTCAAGCCGTTTGCGGGGGTGAGACAACCTGCCACGCGGCAAACGACCACATAACTGCCGGGAGGAAATAGGACTACGCTTTTAGCGTTGATTGATCTGCATCAATACGCCAGCAGGCGTGCTGTGTAGTCGATTTTCAGCGTTTCCCGGTTTGCGCAACGCACTCGAATAATTCCTACACGCATGCCGTCACCGTGCCGGTCACCTGATAGATAGAGGAATTCCTATGTTCGGCCTAGATGCCCTCGAGCTCGCCCGAATCCAGTTCGCGTTTACTGTGTCCTTCCACATCCTGTTTCCTGCCATCACCATCGGTCTGGCCAGCTATCTGGCGGTACTCGAAGGCCTCTGGCTCAAGACCAACAACGGCGTTTATCGCGACCTGTATCATTTCTGGTCGAAGATTTTTGCCGTCAACTTCGGCATGGGCGTGGTCTCGGGTCTGGTGATGGCCTATCAGTTCGGCACCAACTGGAGCCGCTTCTCCGACTTTGCCGGGGCGGTAACCGGGCCTTTGCTGACCTACGAGGTACTGACCGCGTTCTTCCTCGAAGCCGGGTTCCTCGGGGTGATGCTGTTCGGCTGGAACCGCGTCGGGCGCAACATGCACTTCTTCGCGACGGTGATGGTGGCCATTGGCACCCTGGTCTCAACCTTCTGGATTCTTGCTTCCAACAGCTGGATGCAGACGCCTCAGGGCTTTGAAATCGTCGATGGCCGGGTGATTCCGGTGGACTGGCTGGCGGTGATCTTCAACCCGTCGTTCCCCTACCGCCTGGCCCACATGGCTACGGCAGCCTTCGTGGCCACGGCGTTCTTCGTCGGTTCCTCGGCGGCCTGGCACCTGCTGCGCGGTCGCGATACGCCACCGGTACGCAAGATGCTGTCGATGGCCATGTGGATGGCCCTGATCGTCGCACCGGCCCAGGCCGTGATCGGCGACTTCCATGGCCTCAACACCCTTGAACATCAACCGGCGAAAATCGCGGCCATCGAAGGCCACTGGGAAAACGTCGGTAACGAGCCGACCCCGCTGATTCTGTTCGGTTTGCCGGACATGAAGGAAGAGCGCACCAAGTACGCCCTGGAAATTCCTTATCTGGGCAGCATGATCCTGACCCACAGCCTGACCAAGCAGGTCCCGGCGCTCAAGGAGTTCAAGCCTGAAGACCGGCCCAATTCGACGGCGGTGTTCTGGTCATTTCGGGTCATGGTTGGCCTGGGTTTCCTGATGATTTTTACCGGCCTGTGGAGCCTGTGGCTGCGCAAGCGCGGCACGCTGTACAGCTCGCGAGCCTTCCTTTATCTGGCGTTGTGGATGGGGCCCTCGGGGCTGATCGCCCTGCTGGCCGGCTGGATCACTACGGAAATGGGCCGCCAGCCCTGGGTCGTCTACGGCCTGTTGCGCACGGCGGACGGTTCGTCCGGGCATAGCGTGGCGCAGATGGGCATCACCCTGGTGCTGTTCGTGGTGGTGTACTTCCTGCTGTTCGGCACCGGCTTCGGCTACATGATGCGCCTGGTCCGCAAGGGTCCGGTCAGTCACGAGGGTGATGCGCCGAAACAAGGTGGTCCTGGTCAGCAACGTACACCGGCACGTCCTCTGTCTGCGGCTGATGACAGCAATGGCGATCACTCTCACAGCCTGAACAAGGGGAATTGAATCATGGGTATTGATCTTCCGCTGATCTGGGCCGTGATCATCATCTTCGGCGTCATGATGTACGTGGTGATGGACGGCTTCGACCTTGGCATCGGCATTCTCTTTCCTTTCATGAAGGATGAATCCGACCGCGACGTGATGATGAACACCGTGGCACCGGTCTGGGACGGCAACGAGACCTGGCTGGTGCTGGGTGGCGCAGGACTGTTCGGGGCTTTCCCGCTGGCCTATTCGGTGGTGCTGTCGGCGCTGTACCTGCCGCTGATCCTGATGCTGATCGGCCTGATCTTTCGCGGCGTGGCCTTTGAGTTTCGTTTCAAGGCTACGGCTGAGAAGCGCCACCTGTGGGACAAGGCCTTTATTGGCGGCTCTCTGGCGGCGACCTTCTTCCAGGGCGTGGCGCTGGGTGCCTTTATCGATGGCATTCCGGTGGTCAATCGCCAGTTTGCCGGAGGCTCGCTGGACTGGCTGACACCGTTCAGCGTGTTCTGCGGCCTGGCGCTGATCGTCGCCTACGCCTTGCTCGGCTGCACCTGGCTGATCATGAAGACCGAAGGCGGCCTGCAGAAGGCCATGCATGACCTGGCCCGTCCTCTGGCCCTGGCGCTGCTGGCGGTGACCGGCGTCGTAAGCATCTGGACGCCCCTGGCCCATGCCGACATCGCCCATCGCTGGTTCAGCCTGCCGAACCTGTTCTGGTTCCTGCCGGTGCCGATTCTGGTGCTGGTCACCCTGGTGGCTTTCTTCAAGGCCGTGGCGCGTAATGCCAACTACATGCCGTTCCTGCTAACCCTGGTACTGATCTTCCTCGGCTACAGCGGCCTGGGCATCAGCCTGTGGCCGAATATCGTACCGCCGTCGATCTCCATCTGGGACGCCTCATCGCCGCCACAAAGCCAGGGTTTCATGCTGGTGGGGACGCTGTTCATCATCCCGTTCATCCTCGGCTACACCTTCTGGAGCTACTACGTGTTCCGCGGGAAAGTCACGCCGGCGGACGGGTATCACTAGGCATCAGCGGGTAACGAGGAACCTGTAGGCGCTGCCGAAGGCTGCGAAATGGTTGTGAAGTCATTCGCAGCCTTCGGCAGCTCCTACAAAATCGCGTTGATTCAGAACAGAGGAGAACTACCCCATGTCCAGCAAACCCACGCTCGACGACCAGCAGGACCCGGCCCGCAACAAACCGTTCTGGCAGCGCCTGGGCTGGCTGCTGGCAATTTGGGCGGGCAGTGTCCTGACGCTGTTTATCTTCGCCAGCCTCATGCGCCTGTTCATGAGTGCGGCCGGGCTGACCACGCACTGACGCTTATTTGCGCGCCTTGAGAATGACGAACTTGGGCGTGGCCGCGACCAGTTCGACGCCGCGGAACAGCCGCGCCAGCTTGGCGTGATAGCCAAGGTGGCGGTTGCCGACGATATAGAGCGAGCCACCGGTAACCAATGCGGCCCGGGCCTGCAGGAACATGCGCCAGGCGATGAAATCCCCCACCACCTGTTGCTGGTGGAACGGTGGGTTGCACAGCACCACATCCAGAGAATCGGTGGGCTGACCCTCCAGGCCGTCGGCGGCACGAATCGTTACCTCGCGTTCACCGAGTGTTGCCTGCCAGTTTTCCCGAGCCGACTGCACAGCCATAAAAGACTCGTCGACCAGGGTGTACTGAGCGTCCGGGTTGTCCAGGGCACTGGCGATCGCCAATACGCCATTGCCGCAACCCAGGTCCGCGACCCTGGCCGTGCCCAGGTCTTTGGGCAGGTAGGGCAGGAACGCACGGGTGCCGATATCCAGTCCTTCACGGCAGAACACATTGGCGTGGTTGACCAGTTCGATGGCCGGTTCGTCGAGCTTGTAACGCGTAGGGTAGGGCGAGGACAGGATTTCTGCCGCTTGCGGCTCAGCGAACAGCAGGCGGGCTTTTTTCACCGCCAGGGACGCCTGCACCGGGCCGACATATTCTTCTAAAAGCTCACCGGCCGAGCGCGGCAGGTGCTTGACCATGGCCGCAGCAATGACTTTGGCGCCGGGCGCCAGTTGGCCTTGCAGGCGGATCAATTGTTCTTCCAGCAGGGCCAGGGTCTTGGGGATACGGATCAGCACCCAGTCAAAAGGCCCGGTCAGGGGCTCGCTGGCGGGAATCACCGGGACGGCGTCGTAGGCCATGCCGTTGCGCGCCAGGTTCTTTTCCAGGGCTTGCACTGCCAGGAACGAATCGCTGCTGCTGACCACATTGGCATGGGGCATCAGGCTCGCCGCCAACGCACCGAAGCTGTCGTTGAGCACCAATACTTTGCTTTGCAGGCTCAGGCCCTGTTCGGCCACGTAATTGAGCAGGTATTCGTCGGCTGCGTCGAACGCCTGCAATGGCTCGTCCTGTTGCTCGGGTTGGCGGATAAGATCGAGCTGGGCGAAAGGACTGATAAGCAAGGGCATGGGCAAAAAGGACTCTGGGCAATCGACGGGGATCTGCGCAGCCCGAAAAACTCGTGGCTCGCTCAAACCGGCGATTTTACGTCCTTTTTGCCCGTTGGCACCTTGAGATTTAGGCGGCGTTCAGAACATGCCCTCTGAAATGGCCTGCACTACGGCTGCGGTTTTATTGGGCACGCCCAGTTTTTGTACGGCACTGGCGATATGAAAATGAACGGTGCGCTCCTTGATGCGCAGAATCATGGCGATATCGGCTGCGGTCTTGCCAACGGCCGACCATTTCAGGGTTTCTATTTCCCTGTGCGTGAGTGTGTGGCGTGAGCATTGATAAGCCGGGTCCAAGTCCAAGGCGTCCATTGAGCGTCTCCCTGCTATAAGCCGGTCCCTTGTTCAGTGTAGAGAGCGCCACCGCGCAAACAGCGGCGGCACAATCTGGCCGGACAGATGGACAATTAACGTTACAGGCCCGCATTTAACGGCCGATGGTAAAACCCAAGTGCGAGCGGGCGCGCCGGGGATTGTCCGCCTGACAAGCTGAATTGCCGCGATAACGGCAAGAGCCAAATGCTCTAAAAAACTCGCGCAGACCGCTGCCACAGGATGTCCTTACCCATTGCCGGTGTTTATCGACGTCACTTTGCAGGACACTTGCACAGAGAGTTTGCCCTTATAGACGAGGCGTCAGGAGTACCCATGACCGCCAGCGACGAAAAATTCACCCGCCAGACCCTGTTGGCCGTCACACCGCTGACGCCCAGCCTGTTCACCCTGCGCACCACCCGTGACGCGGGCTTTCGTTTCCGTGCCGGACAGTTTGCCCGCCTGGGTGTGACCAAGGCCGATGGCAGTACCGTATGGCGCGCTTACTCAGTGGTCTCATCGCCCCATGACGAGTTTCTCGAGTTCTTTTCCATCGTGGTGCCGGACGGCGAGTTCACCAGCGAACTGAGCCGCCTGCGTGAAGGCGACACGCTATTGGTCGAAAAACAGGCAACGGGCTTCCTGACCCTGGATCGCTTCGTCGACGGCCGTGATTTGTGGATGTTGTCTACGGGGACGGGGGTTGCGCCGTTTCTGTCGATCCTGCAGGACTTCGAGGTCTGGGAGCGCTTCGAACGGGTCATTCTGGTGTACAGCGTGCGCGAGGCCGGCGAACTGGCTTATCAGGAATTGATTGCCGAGCTGATGAGCCGGGATTACCTGGCCGAATATGCCGACAAGTTCCTGTTTATCCCCATTGTCACCCGGGAAGAACACCCGGGCGCGCTGCACGGGCGCATTACCCAACTGATCGAGAACGGCGAACTGGAACAGGCGGCGGGCTTGCCCCTGACGCCGGAGCACTCGCGCCTGATGCTGTGTGGCAACCCGCAGATGATCGACGACACCCGCAAGCTGCTCAAACAGCGTGATCTGAACCTCAGTCTCAGCCGACGACCGGGCCAGGTTGCGGTGGAGAATTATTGGTAACGACGCTGGCAGGGCGAGTGTTCTGTTCTTTAAGCAGATCACGGATCTCACCCAGCAGTACCTCTTCCTTGCTCGGCACTGGCGGCAGGCTCGGCGCCTTGGCTTCTTCGCGTTTGAGGCGGTTGATCGCCTTGACGCCCATGAAGATGGCGAAGGCAACGATGATGAAGTCGATCACGGTCTGGATGAATTTGCCGTAGGCCAGCACCACAGCCGGTGCAGCGCCTTCTGCCGGGCGCAGGACTACGGACAGGTTGCTGAAGTCCACGCCGCCGATCAGCAGCCCCAGGGGCGGCATGATTACATCGCCGACGAACGACGAAACGATCTTGCCGAATGCCGCGCCAATGATGATACCGACGGCCATATCGACCACGTTACCTTTGACGGCAAAGGCCTTGAACTCGCTTAGTACGCTCATGGGTAGGTTCCTTGTTACAGATGAATTTATCCGGGCAGTTTAATCCAGCCCTTCATGTATATAGCAGTGCTCATGCAATCGACCGACGTCTGCTGCATAGGTTTTATTGGTTTTTGAAAAAAATACCGCGGCCGTGCTGCGTTATGATTGCTCCCTTTTTCTGACGGGGGTTGCCATGGCCAAGGCCAAACGCTTGTACGGCTGCACCGAGTGCGGCGCGACATTTCCCAAGTGGGCGGGCCAGTGCAGCGAGTGCGGCGCCTGGAACACTCTGGTCGAAACCGTGCTGGAAAGCGGCGCGGCGGCAGCTCCCAGCGGCCGCACTGGCTGGACCGGGCAACAGGCGCAGATCAAGACTCTGGCTGAAGTCAGCGTCGAGGAAATCCCGCGTTTCTCCACCCATTCAACCGAACTGGACCGGGTCCTGGGCGGCGGTTTGGTGGATGGCTCGGTGGTGCTGATCGGCGGTGATCCGGGGATCGGCAAGTCGACGATTCTCTTGCAGACCCTGTGCAACATGGCCGCAACCATGCCGGCGCTGTACGTCACGGGGGAAGAGTCCCAGCAGCAGGTGGCCATGCGCGCCCGTCGTCTGGGGCTGCCCCAGGACAAGCTCAAGGTCATGACCGAGACCTGCATCGAAAGCATTATTGCCACGGCGCGGGTTGAACAGCCCAAGGTCATGGTGATCGACTCGATCCAGACCATTTTCACCGAGCAACTGCAATCGGCTCCCGGCGGTGTCTCGCAGGTGCGGGAAAGTGCGGCGCTGCTGGTGCGTTATGCCAAGCAGAGCGGCACGGCAATCTTCCTGGTCGGTCACGTCACCAAGGAAGGCGCTTTGGCCGGGCCTCGGGTGCTGGAACATATGGTCGATACCGTGCTGTATTTCGAAGGCGAGTCCGATGGCCGCCTGCGTTTGCTGCGGGCGGTGAAGAACCGTTTCGGTGCGGTCAACGAGCTGGGCGTATTCGGCATGACTGACCGGGGGCTGAAAGAAGTCTCCAACCCTTCGGCGATTTTTCTCACTCGTGCACAGGAAGAAGTACCGGGCAGCGTGGTCATGGCCACTTGGGAAGGCACCCGACCCATGCTGGTGGAAGTGCAGGCTTTGGTCGATGACAGCCATCTGGCCAACCCGCGCCGAGTGACGCTGGGTCTTGATCAGAATCGTTTGGCCATGCTCCTTGCGGTCCTGCACCGCCATGGCGGTATTCCTACCCACGATCAGGACGTGTTTCTCAACGTGGTCGGCGGGGTCAAAGTGCTGGAGACCGCATCCGACCTCGCCCTGATGGCCGCGATCATGTCCAGCCTGCGCAATCGCCCGCTGCCACACGACCTGCTGGTGTTTGGTGAAATCGGTCTGTCGGGGGAGGTACGGCCGGTGCCCAGTGGTCAGGAGCGGCTCAAGGAGGCCGCCAAGCACGGTTTCAAGCGAGCCATCGTGCCCAAGGCCAATGCCCCGAAAGAGGCGCCGACGGGTTTGCAGGTCATTGCCGTGACACGCCTGGAACAGGCGCTGGATGCCTTGTTCGAGTAGTGGCGTATAGGCTGCTGCTCAAATTTCGATCAGTGCCGCCATCTCGCGTTCCAGTTCCTGCGGGTCGGCCAGGTTCAGTTCGATCAGGCGGCGCAGGTGGCTGATCGATTCCAGGCCGATATGCAGGCAAACGAAGCCCAGGTGATTCTTGTTGGCGTCGACGTGGGTCAGGTTCACGTCCATCTTCACCACGGCATCGGGGCTGAGCTGGATGTCCACGGCGAACGGCTGGCCCGGATCACATTCCCATGGCGTCGGCCGCTCGATCAGCAAGCCCTTGAGGGACAGGTCGAGCAACTGCACCTGCCACGTCTTCGAACCCTGGCTGAGCTTGGTCTTGGCATCGAAATCGATACGTTTGAAACGTCGGCGATCTTCTTGTGGTTCGGTCATCTCAGTGGCGTCTCTTCGAGTCTTGTGGCTATACGGTAGCAGAGTGGCCTGAAAGCCCGTGCTTTGATCAGGGACAATCTTCACGACAATAGCGCTGATAAGCGTTTACGAACAGTTTCAAGTCGGCTTTTTTGCAGTGGATGCAGGACTGGTCTTGCTGTTCTGTCGGATATTTCTAGACGTTCGTGGGGGTGGCCCTTTCCTCTGAGACACAGCTAAACTGCTCTTGTTGTCTTCTAGTCCTCTGAGCTGGAATAAAAAATGAAAAATAATAATAGTCTGCTGCGCCATGTGCCTTGGCTGATTGTCGCAATTGTCGGGGCATGCGCCCTTGGGGTCGTGGCCTTGCGCCGCGGAGAGGCGATTAACGCCTTGTGGATAGTTGTCGCGGCTGTGGCGATCTATCTGGTTGCCTACCGCTACTACAGCCTGTTCATCGCCAACCACGTCATGCAACTGGACCCGACCCGGGCCACGCCTGCGGTAGTCAACAACGATGGTCTGGACTATGTGCCGACCAACAAACACATTCTTTTCGGTCACCACTTTGCCGCCATTGCCGGTGCAGGCCCGCTGGTCGGTCCGGTGCTGGCGGCGCAAATGGGTTACCTGCCAGGCACCCTCTGGCTGATTGCCGGCGTGGTGCTGGCCGGGGCCGTGCAGGATTTCATGATCCTGTTCCTCTCCACCCGCCGCAACGGTCGCTCCCTGGGCGACATGGTCCGCGAGGAAATGGGCCGCATTCCCGGCACCATCGCCTTGTTCGGCTGCTTCCTGATCATGATCATCATCCTCGCGGTGCTGGCGCTGATTGTGGTCAAGGCCCTGGCCGAGAGCCCTTGGGGCATGTTCACGGTGCTGGCGACCATACCGGTGGCGATGTTCATGGGCATCTACATGCGCTACATCCGCCCCGGCCGCATCGGCGAGATCTCGGTGATTGGCGTGGTTCTGCTGCTGGCCTCGATCTGGATGGGTGGGCAGATTGCCGCCAACCCGGCGTGGGCGCCGATGTTCACCTTCACCGGCGTGCAGATCACCTGGATGCTGGTGGGCTACGGTTTCGTTGCCGCCATGCTGCCGGTCTGGCTGCTGCTGGCACCGCGTGACTACCTGTCGACCTTCCTGAAAATCGGCACCATCGTGGCCCTGGCCATCGGCATCCTGATTCTGGCGCCCGAGCTGAAAATGCCAGCCCTGACCCAGTTCACCGACGGTACTGGCCCGGTCTGGAAAGGCGCGCTGTTTCCTTTCCTGTTCATCACCATTGCCTGCGGTGCGGTGTCGGGTTTCCACGCACTGATTTCCTCGGGTACTACACCCAAACTGCTGGATAACGAGAAGAACGCCCGTTACATCGGTTACGGCGGCATGCTCATGGAGTCCTTCGTAGCCATCATGGCCATGGTTGCCGCTTCGGTGATCGAGCCAGGCGTGTACTTCGCCATGAACAGCCCGGCTGCCGTGGTCGGTGGTGACGTGGTTGCCGTGGCCCAGACCATCAGCGGCTGGGGCTTTGCCATTACCCCCGACATGCTCACTGCCGTGGCCCATGACATCGGTGAAAACACCGTACTGGCCCGTGCTGGCGGTGCGCCGACCCTGGCGGTCGGTATCGCGCAGATCCTGCACCAGGCCCTGCCGGGGCAGAACACCATGGCGTTCTGGTACCACTTTGCGATCTTGTTCGAAGCGCTGTTCATTCTGACGGCGGTTGACGCCGGTACCCGAGCCGGTCGCTTCATGCTGCAAGACCTGCTGGGCAGCTTCGTGCCGGCGCTGAAACGCACCGAGTCGTGGACCGCCAACGCCATCGGCACCGGTGGCTGCGTGGCCCTTTGGGGTTACCTGCTGTACCAGGGCGTGATCGATCCACTGGGCGGCATCAACACCCTGTGGCCGCTGTTCGGCATCTCCAACCAGATGCTGGCGGGGATCGCCCTGATGCTGGCCACTGTCGTGCTGATCAAAATGAAACGCCAGCGCTACATCTGGGTGACCATGCTGCCGGCTTCCTGGCTGCTGATCTGCACCGTGACCGCCGGCTTCATCAAGCTGTTCGACCCGAGCCCGGCCGTTGGCTTCCTCGCCCTGGCGAAGAAATACAGCACCGCCGCCGACGCCGGTCAGATCATTGCTCCGGCCAAGACCATGGACCAGATGCAGCATGTGATCTTCAACGCCTACACCAACGCGACCCTGACTGTTCTGTTCCTGTTCGTGGTCCTGAGCATTCTGTTCTACGCCATCAAGGTCGGTGTCGCGGCCTGGGGCAAGAAAGAGCGTACCGACAAGGAAGCGCCATTCCAGGCACAACCGGTGCAACACTCGTGATGAGCGGAGGATCAGCCCATGTTCAATGACCTGAGTCGCCTGGGCAAATACCTGGGCCAGGCTGCCCGCCTGATGGTCGGCATGCCGGACTACGACACTTACGTCGAGCACATGCAGGCCACCCATCCGGACAAACCGGTGATGAGCTACGAGATGTTCTTTCGCGAGCGTCAAGAGGCTCGGTATGGTGGCAAGGGCGGGCCGAAGTGCTGCTAACGGCCTGATGGATCGCTACAAGGTTTAAACCAGCGCGCCACTCATCGTGGCGCGTTGTCGTTTCAGAGCGACCCCTGTAGGAGGCTTTAAGCCGCGGGCAGTAAGTCCTCGCGGCTAAAACGCTCTTACAGTCGGTCTACAACTCGATTTGAAGGCAGGAGTCGGCATGAGTGTTGCGCAACCCATCCCCGTTACCGTTCTGAGTGGCTTTCTCGGGGCAGGCAAGACCACCTTGTTGCGTCATCTGCTCAAGGAAGAACACGGCCTGAAAATCGCCGTGATTGAAAATGAATTCAGTGACGCCGGTATCGATACCCAATTGCTTGGCGCCGAGCCGGTGCAGGTCATGACCCTGTCCAACGGCTGCGTGTGCTGCACCATCCACACCGATCTGACCAAGGCGTTGTTCCTGTTGCTGGAGCGTCTGGACAGCGGCGAAATTGCCTTCGACCGGCTGGTGATCGAGTGCACCGGCCTGGCTGATCCGGCCCCCGTGGCCCAGACTTTCTTTATCGATGAGGAGCTGCGCGAGCGTTATATCCTCGACGGCATCATTACTCTGGTGGACGCGGCCCACGCCGACACCCACCTGGCCCAGACCATCGCCCAGGCGCAGATCGGCTTTGCCGACCGCCTGCTGGTGAGCAAGCGCGATCTGGTAGACGATGCCGCGTTTGAAGCGCTGAGCGAGCGCCTGACCCGAATCAACCGCCGTGCGCCGATCCGTGTGGTTGAACACGGCAAGATCGATCTGGCTGAACTGCTGGATGTGCGCGGCTTCAATCTGAACGCTGATCTTGGCGGCGGTTTCAGCCTGCGCCCGGTCAAGCCTGCGGGCAATGGCATCGACCGTATCAGCAGCCTCGTGCTACGCAGTGAACAGCCGCTGGATATCGACAAGCTCAGCGAATTTATGAACGCGTTGCTGGAAGATCACGGCAAGCAGTTGCTGCGCTACAAGGGCGTGCTGAACATTGCCGGGGAAGATCGCAAGCTGGTGTTCCAGGGCGTGCTCAAGCTGTACGGCTTCGACTGGGACACTGAATGGGCCGAGGGTGAGCTGCGCGAAAGCGTGATTGTGTTCATTGCCGATGACTTGCCGGAAGAGAAAATCCGTGCGGGGTTTGAGGCGATGACCCGGTCATGACTGGACTATAGGATCGGCTTTAGCCGCGAGAATGTCCTCCTGGCTAAAGCCGGTCTTATAGGGTTTTCTCACAAGCCAATAAAAAGCCCGCCACTCATGAGAATGGCGGGCTTTTTCGTGACGGTTGAAACGGGGCTGATTAAGCGCCGTATACCGGCAGTTTGGCGCAGATAGCTTTGACTTTCGCACGAACGGCGTCGATCACCGCTTCGTTGTTCAGGTCAGCCAGGATGTCGCAGATCCAGCCAGCCAGTTCCTTGCACTCTGCTTCCTTGAAGCCGCGAGTGGTGACAGCCGGGGTGCCGAAGCGCAGGCCGGAGGTCACGAACGGGGAGCGTGGGTCGTTCGGTACGGAGTTCTTGTTCACGGTGATGAATGCCTTGCCCAGAGCGGCGTCGGCATCTTTACCGGAGATGTCCTGCTTGATCAGCGAGAGCAGGAACAGGTGGTTCTCGGTGCCGCCGGAAACCACGTCGAAACCGCGCTCAATGAACACGCCGGCCATGGCCTTGGCGTTTTTCACCACTTGTTGCTGGTAGACCTTGAACTCAGGCTGCAGTGCTTCCTTGAAGCAGATGGCCTTGGCGGCGATCACGTGCTCCAGCGGGCCGCCCTGGGCGCCCGGGAATACCGCGGAGTTCAGTTTCTTCTCGATGTCGGCGTTGGCGCGAGCCAGGATCAGGCCGCCGCGAGGACCGCGCAGGGTCTTGTGCGTGGTGGTGGTCACGACGTCAGCGAATGGCACCGGGTTCGGGTAGACACCAGCGGCAACCAGACCGGCCACGTGAGCCATGTCGACGAACAGGTAAGCACCGACCTTGTCAGCGATTTCGCGGAAGCGCGGGAAGTCGAGGATCTGCGAGTAGGCCGAGAAACCGGCAACGATCATTTTTGGCTTGTGCTCGACTGCCAGGCGCTCAACTTCGTCGTAGTCGATCAGGCCGTTGCCGTCGATGCCGTACTGGATGGCGTTGTACAGCTTGCCCGACGAGCTGACGCTGGCGCCGTGGGTCAGGTGACCACCGTGAGCCAGGCTCATGCCCAGGATGGTGTCACCCGCTTGCAGCAGAGCCAGGTAGACAGCGCTGTTGGCTTGGGAACCGGCGTGTGGCTGGACGTTAGCGTAGTCGGCACCGAACAGCTCTTTAGCGCGGTCAATGGCCAGTTGCTCAACCACGTCGACATATTCGCAGCCGCCGTAGTAACGCTTGCCTGGGTAGCCTTCGGCGTATTTGTTGGTCAGAACCGAGCCCTGAGCTTCCATGACCGCAGGGCTGGTGTAGTTTTCCGAGGCGATCAGCTCGATGTGCTCTTCCTGGCGCTGAGCTTCTTGCTCCATGGCGGCATACAGGTCGGAGTCGTACTTGGCGATAGTCAAATTACGGCTGAACATAGCGTTCCTCGGGGTCTGGCAGGGGAAAAGGAGGGCATTCTAACGCATCGGGTTTTATCTGGCATATGAAAGGCAGTCATGTTGATCAGTTGCGAGCTTCAAGCTTCAAGCGACAAGAAGGCGCGGCCTCAGGCTCACTTGCCGCTTGAGGCTTAAAGCTTGCAGCTGTCTCTAGTCAAACATGAACAACGCATCATTGCTGAATTGTGCTTCAAAGCGATTCGGCGGCATCGGTCGGCCGAACAGGTAACCTTGCACTTCGTCGCAGCCGTGTTCACGCAGGAAGTCCAGTTGCTCGTGGGTCTCGACCCCTTCGGCGATCACCGCGAGGTTGAGGCTGTGGGCCATGGCGATAATGGCTCGGGCAATCTGGGCGTCCTGTTCGCCGGAGGGCAGGCCGTCGACGAAGGTGCGGTCGATCTTCAGCACGTCGATGGGGAACTGCTTGAGGTAGTTGAGCGACGAATAGCCGGTGCCGAAGTCGTCCACGGCGATGCTAAGGCCCAGGTACTTTAGGCCGTCGAGGATCTGCATGGCTTCGCTGACTTCGCGCATCAGGATACTTTCGGTCAGTTCCAGCTCCAGGCAGGCCGGGGGCAGGCCGGTTTCCTTGAGGATATTGGCGATGCGCGTGCCCAGTTGGCCGTCGGAGAACTGCCGCGCCGAGATATTCACCGACACCTTCGGCACCCGCACTTTGGCCTGATGCCAGGCCTTGAGCTGGCGGCAGGCTTCGGTCAGTACCCAGTCGCCGACTTCCACCACCAGACCGAGTTCTTCGAGCACTGGAATGAACTCGATGGGCGAGACCAGCCCTCGCCGCGGGTGGCGCCAGCGCAGCAAGGCTTCGGCACCGGTCAGGCGTTTGCCGTCGCCGCTGAACTGCGGCTGATAGAACAGGGTGAATTCCTTCTGCTCCAGGGCATGGCGCAGATCGCTTTCCAGCTCCAGACGTTCCAGAGCCGAAGCGTTCATGTCGGCCTGATAGAACTGGAAGTTGTTCTTGCCGCGTTCCTTGGCGTGATACATCGCCGTGTCGGCGTTCTTCATCAGTTGGCTCAGCTCTTTGCCATCCTGCGGGCTGAGGGCGATGCCGATACTGGCGGTGACGAAGAACTCGCGGCCTTCCAGCACGAAGGGCGTGACCAGACTGTTGAGAATCTGTTCGGCCACATGAATGGCTCGGGTCAGGGCGATCTGCCGCGTGGCGCCGGGTTGCAACAGTAGGGTGAATTCGTCGCCACCCATGCGCGCCACGGTGTCGTCATCGTCGACGCATTCGAGCAGGCGCGTGGCCATTTCCTTGAGCATGCGGTCGCCGGCGGCGTGGCCCAGGGAGTCGTTGATCGGTTTGAAACGGTCCAGATCGAGGAACATCAGCACCACCCAGGCCTGCTGCCGCTCGGCCTGTTGCAGGGCCGAATGCAGGCGGTCCTGGAACAGGGTGCGGTTGGGCAGGTGAGTCAGGGCGTCGTAGTAAGCCAGGCGGTGGATGCGCTGTTCGCTGGCCTTGCGCTCGCTGATATCGGTGAAGAAGCACACGTAGCTGGCCAGGTCGCCTTCTTCGTCGAACACCGCCGTGATGCCTACCCATGCCGGATAGTGCTCGCCGCTGCGGCGCTTGAGCCAGACCTCGCCCTCCCAGCTGCCGCGCTGATGCAGCTGCTTGAGGATGTATTGAAGATGGGCTTCCTGCTGCTCGTCGGCGGTGAGCATGGTCGGCAACTGGTCGAGGACCTGAGCCACCGCATAACCGCTGACGCGGCTGAAGGCGTCGTTGGCCTGAACGATGTAGCCGGCCGGATCGGTGATCAGGATCGCCGAGGTGGAGTGCTCGAATACCGTGGCGGCCATGCGCAGATCTTTCTCGGCGCGGCGCTGCTGGCTGATATCGCGGCCGACGCCGAGGATACCTTCGAAGGTGTCGTTTTCGTCCCAGACCAGCACCAGACGCAGCTCGATGGGGATCTTGCGACCATCGGCACGCAGGCAGTCGAACAGGAACAGTTGGGTCGGGATCTCATGACGCAATTTGGCCAGTTCTTCCGGCTTGCCCAGGGCCTTGCCGATGCGCTCGATCAGGGCGTAGACCCCGGCCAGTTGCTGCGGGTTGGCAACCGTGGAGTTCCAGCCGTGCTCGAAGATCCACTCGGCGTCATAGCCCAACACGCTGGTGACCGACGGGCTGACGTAGTTGGGTTGCAGGCGGCTGTCGGTGGAGAAAATCACGTCACTGATGCTTTCGGCGAGCATGCGGTAGCGCTGTTCGCTGTCACGCAGGGACTCGCTGGCTTCCAGCTGTTCGGTGATGTCCTTGGCGACGCCAATGATGCGCGTGACCTGGTCGTTGCGATCCCGTGACAGGGCCTGTTCGCGGATATCGAAGCGGCGCCAGTTGTTATGCACATCGCGGAAACGCAGCTGGCAGTGCAGCAGTTCGCTGTGGCCATGGTGGCGCTGGCGCAGGCGCATGTCCTGATAGCGCTCGGCGTCATCCGGGTGCAGCAGGATCTCCCAGAAGTATTCGCCCATGCGGTGCAGCTCGGTGCGGCTGTAGCCCAGGGTCTGACCGAGATTATGGTTGCTGTAGATCATCCGCTGTGTCAGGACATCCTGCACATACAGGTGATCAGGCACGGTACGCACCACATCGGACCAAAAACCCTCGCGCTCGACCAAAGACAGTTCAACCTGCTTGCGGCTGGTGATGTCACCAATGCTCAAAATGACCGAATGACGGTCTTCCTGATCGGCGGGCAGGCGCACCACCAGCCACAGATGCTGATCGGCGCCATTTTCGTGGCTCAGGCGCACTTCCAGTTCCAACTGGTCGCGCGAATCCAGTACGGCATGAATCAGCAGCTCGCCGACGCTCTGGCGTGAGCGCGGGTTGCCGAAGATCAGCTTCTCCCAGGCCTCGTCACTGGACTCGACCTTGAGCAGGCTCAGGGCAACCTGGTTGACCTCGGTAATGCGCACGCTCTGCAACAGGCCCTTGAGCTGGCCGGGCTGGCGTTCCAGCAAGCGGGTCAGGTCATCGCTGCTGCGCAGTTGCAGGGTGTCCAGATAGTGGCGCAGCCCGGACATGTCGAGTACGCAGATGGCGATACCGACGCCGTCGAAGATGTTCTGGTAGCGCTTCTGGCTCTCATGCAGCTGACGCTGGCGGCGACGCAGGCTGAGCAGGGCCAGCAGCGGCACGATGGAGCAGGCCAGGGCGATCAGGCACTTTATGAACAAAGGGGCCAGCAGGTCCTCACGGGCCTTGTTGGCGTCGAACAGGCCCCGCAGTTGCCAGTCACTGTTGGTCAGCACCTCGAGCAACACGCTTTCCGGGCGATCATCGGGTACGACCTGTGGGCCGGTGATGGTGATGCCGTTGGTGTCGCGGAAGATGACCTTTTGCGTGGTGCGGTTTTCCAGACGCCAGAGGGGCTGGAAGTCCTGGCTGGTCTGGCGGGTCAGGGTTTTCAGGGTGTCCGGGGCCATCCGCAAGGCCCAATAGCCTGGCGTCAACTCGCCGGGCTGGCGTACCAGCAGATAGAGTTGTGAGCTGTCTTCGGAGTTGTCGTAGTAATAAGGCCGCCCCAGCGCCTGCTGGAACGAGCGCTTGAGGAAATCGCCGTCATTGGTGCCTTCGAGGCTGTCGCGGGCAATGTCGCCCGCTGCGTTGAGCCAGGCGACGCTGCGGATGCCGGGCAGGGCCTGGCGCAACATGTCCAGCAGCATGGTCTGCTGACCCATGCCCTGGGCCTTCTGTCGGGAGTCGTCGAGCAGGTTCAGGGCGACCTGAGCGCTGAGGGCCATATTCAGGCTCAGGCGGTCGGCCAACTGCACGCTGTAGTCGACGCTGCGCTGACGCTGGCGCTCCTGGGTCAGGTGAAACTGCTCGATCAGTTGCCACAAAAGCAGCGCGAGCATCAGCAGCACCAGTGCCGCCAGCCCACCCTTCAGTGAGCCACGCCAAGGCGTCGCTGTCGCGCCATTGTTCGTGCGCGAAGGAGATGTATGTTTAGGTGTAGGCAAACCTGGACCCTGACTACTGGATAGAAGCAGCGAATGCGCAGCGCACTATAAGCCGGACGGCCAAATGGCGCCTAGCATGCCCGGAGTTGTGGCTAAGTGCCAGTCCCGTAAATCCGGGGCCGTTTGCCCTGTCGGCGCCATTCGGGTAGCTTTGCCCGACGTACGGCCAAATCCTGCACGCATAACAGCATTGCTTGCAAACATTGATCCAGCTCCTGCCTTTCATGCCTTTCGATAATGCTTCGAACAGGATTGATTCAAGGCCGGGAACTGCCGGACAGCAAGCGCCGTCGCAAAAAAAGCTTTTTTCGGGATCGACGACTAAGCTCGCATCCTATTTATCTGTCACAAACCCAGGTTTTCATTCCATGGCTCAATACGTCTTTACCATGCATCGGCTGAGCAAAGTTGTGCCGCCGAAGCGGGAAATCCTCAAGAACATCTCCCTGTCGTTCTTCCCCGGCGCCAAGATCGGTGTACTGGGCCTCAACGGTTCGGGTAAATCCACGCTGCTGAAAATCATGGCGGGCGTCGACACCGAGTTCGACGGCGAAGCGCGTCCGATGCCGGACCTCAATGTCGGCTACCTGCCGCAAGAGCCGCAACTGGACCCGAACAAGACCGTGCGCGAGGTGGTCGAGGAAGCAGTCAGCGTGATCAAGGACGCCCAGGCTCGCCTGGACGAGGTCTATGCCGCCTACGCCGAGCCGGATGCCGATTTCGACAAGCTGGCTGCCGAACAGGCCAAGCTCGAAGCCATCCTGCAGGCCTCTGACGGTCACAACCTCGACCGTCAACTGGAAGTCGCCGCCGACGCCCTGCGCCTGCCAGCCTGGGACGCCAAGGTCGAGCACCTGTCCGGTGGTGAGAAGCGCCGTGTGGCCTTGTGCCGCCTGCTGCTGTCGGCCCCTGACATGCTGCTGCTCGACGAACCAACCAACCACCTGGATGCCGATTCGGTGGCCTGGCTTGAGCACTTCCTGCACGACTTCCCGGGCACCGTGGTTGCGATCACGCACGACCGTTACTTCCTCGACAACGTCGCCGGCTGGATTCTGGAACTCGACCGCGGCGCCGGTATTCCTTACGAGGGCAACTATTCGGGTTGGCTGGAAGCCAAGTCCGATCGTCTGGCCCAGGAATCCAAGCAGCAGTCGGCCCATGAAAAGGCCATGAAGGAAGAGCTGGAGTGGGTACGCAAGGGCGCCAAGGCGCGTCAGTCGAAGTCCAAGGCGCGTCTGCAACGCTTCGAAGAAATGCAGTCCCAGGAATTCCAGAAACGCAGCGAAACCAACGAAATCTACATTCCGGCCGGTCCGCGCCTGGGTGACAAGGTTATCGAGTTCAAGAACGTCAGCAAGGGTTACGGCGATCGGGTGCTGATCGACAACCTGTCGTTCGCCATGCCCAAAGGCGCCATCGTCGGCGTGATCGGCGGTAACGGCGCCGGTAAATCGACCCTGTTCCGCATGTTGATGGGCAAGGAAACACCGGATTCGGGCAGTATCGAAATCGGTGAAACCGTGCAACTGGCCTGCGTCGATCAGAGCCGTGATGACCTGGACGGCAGCAAGACGGTGTTCCAGCAGATTTCCGACGGCTCGGACCAGATCCGCATCGGCAACTATGAAATTCCTTCGCGTACCTACGTCGGTCGCTTCAATTTCAAGGGCGGCGACCAGCAAAAGTTCGTCAAGGACCTCTCCGGTGGTGAGCGTGGCCGCCTGCACCTGGCGTTGACCCTGAAGGAGGGTGGTAACGTCCTGCTGCTCGACGAACCGTCCAACGACCTCGACGTCGAAACCCTGCGTTCCCTGGAAGAAGCCCTGCTGGACTTCCCGGGCGCCGCCATTGTGATCTCCCACGATCGGTGGTTCCTTGACCGCGTGGCAACCCACATCCTGGCGTACGAAGACGACTCGCAGGCGATCTTCTTCGAAGGCAACTACACCGAGTACGAAGCCGATCGCAAGAAACGCCTCGGCGAAGCCGCTGCCCAGCCGCATCGGGTACGGCACAAGAAGTTGGCTTGATTCAAAAGGTCTGAACTGAATGTGGGAGCGGATGAATCTGCTCCCACAATCTGTATCCGGGCTACCGTGGCTTATAGGCCCGCCCCGCATCCTGAGTCTTCTGCTGTTCCCAGCGTCGTTCCCGGTCGTTGTAGATGCTCCCGGCATCGGGTCGGTCTTTACTGAGCACTTCCCCCTGGCACTGACGGAAACCGTCATCCCAGCCGCCTGCATATACCTTGTCCTTCAAGTATCGCGGTACATCCTTCTTGTACAGGCCATTGGCGCCTGCTGCATCGCGGCCACTGCCGCAACCATCCTGAAAACCATCGGCGAAGGCAGGGGGATAGCCCTCGGCGATCAGCTGTTCATGGGTAGACTGGCAACCTGCCAGTAAAACCGCCCACAACAGTACAGCCCAACGCGCGTTCATGATGAATTCCTCTGCATATGGAGGAAGTCTAGAAGCCTTACTGTCAGAGGGCTGTAAAAGCGTTGTTATAAATTCGTTATCAGTAGTGGTACCACTTCACTTCCAACATCACTTCATTCTCAGGCGAAGCCAGTTGGCTGAATTCGCGCTGGGCGCTCAGGCGCAGGCCGAGGTTGCGCGACAGCTCCCACTGCTGATTGAGGCTGACCGTGCGGCGCACTTCGCCATTGGTGAAATAGTCGCCCTTGGCTTCCAGGCTCAGGTTGCCCAACGGGTTGCGCCACAGCACGCCGGTATTGAACCCGGCAGCGGGGGAGATCAGTGCAGCGAAGTCGTTGTTGTGCTCGACCCGCACGGTGCCGAGGGCAAAGCCGAGCATGTCGTCGGTCAATTGCCAGGTGCCACCTGCGCCACCGTTGACGTGGCTGACCAGGCTTTCATCACCATGCTTGCCCAGCACTCGCTCCAGACCGCCTGCCACCTGCCATGACCAGGGTTGCAGCAGCTCGTTGCGCGGAGTCAGGGAGCGAATGGTGGCCAGGTCCAGTTGTTGCAGCTGCCAGTGATTGCCTTCGTACTGGCGCAGCTTGAGTTGCAGGATCTCGATCTGCGCGCCCAGGGGGAAACCGTAAGCGTTGTCATTGAGGTCGTGATAGGCCATGCGCAGGCCGTATTCGCCGAAGGCCTTATCGCCACGGGTGCCGAGACCGGCTTGCCAGGTGCGCGATTCATGGCCGTCTTCCGGCAGGCCGGGGCGTTGGATATCCAGTTCCGGCGGCGGGTTCTTGCTGATGGCGCCGAGCAGTTCGAAGCTGCGTTGAGCGCGCCCGGCGTCACGTTCTTCGCCGTTGGCGCGGTAGCGTTCCAGGCGATAGGCCGCGTCCTGGATCAGCGCACGGCGCTCGGAGGGTACGGCCAGGTAGTCGGCGTCCTTGAGCTGGCGCTGGTCGGCGCTGACTTTAAGCACCCAGTCCTGCTCGTCATGG
Organism: Pseudomonas sp. JUb42; assembly: GCF_024807945.1. Classification (GTDB taxonomy): domain Bacteria; phylum Pseudomonadota; class Gammaproteobacteria; order Pseudomonadales; family Pseudomonadaceae; genus Aquipseudomonas. The sequence continues at coordinate 281,234 of NZ_JANUFD010000008.1, forward strand.
CTCAGGGGCTTGGCTCGCTCCAACAGCTCACGTTCGCGAGACGGACGGTAATCGATTTTCTCCACCAGGCCCGAGGCCTTGACCGCTTTTACGGTGTCGGTAGGAATGGCCGTCAGGGGGAATTGTTTCAGCAGATCAAGGCCGGGGCGGGCGACTTGCAGCAGCTCCAGCAGGCGATAGGAGCAGTTTTCGTCGAAGAAGAAGTAGCCGAAGCGAATCTGTTTCAGCTCCCAGACATGCTCGACCATGCGCCCGGTTTCTTCGGCGGTCAGGTTCAGGTGGTATTCCCACAGGTCGCGGTTTTCCAGGCTGCGGTATTCCGAAAGCTTTTCCTGATACGGAACCAGGGCGAACAGGCCGGGATAGCCGCCCATCAGGCCCTTCCAGGCATACAGAATGCTGTTGTCGGAGCCTTCGATATAGGCGCCGAAATTGATCGCGTAGCTGAGCAGGGCGGTGTGGTTGGTTTTCACATCAGCCTGGTCGATGCGCAGCAGGGTGTGGCCGAACATCGACGACGGGCTGTTCAGATAGGCCGCCGGGAACACCAGTACGGCGCTGTCCGGGGCCACATCGCTGAACCACTGCTTGAAGGCCTTGCAGTCCACGGCGGGCAGGTCGCTCAGTTGCAACTGGTCACGCAACCAGCGCGTGCGTGCCGGGTAGACGCATTGGGCGTGCTTGTCCGGGTCATCGCCCGTGTGTAATGGCTTGTAGATCGCTGCCAGGGTTGCGCTCAACTCCGCCTTGGGATCGTGAGCGCCATCGGCGGCGAGAAAGAATTTCGGGTCATCGACATAGCTGCGCCAGCCGCCGAGTTTGCCGGTCTCGTAGTGGCCCAGGGATATCCAGAACGGCGCATTGGCCAGTTGCTGCAAATGTTCAGCGCCCACATTCGGCGCGGCTTGTGCGGTGGCGGAAAACGGGGCGCAGGCACACAGCGCCAGGTACACAAGGCGTTTGAGCATAGAGGGCAACTAGTCAAAGGGACGAAACCGGCCCCTCAGAGCGAGGGGCCGGCGGATCGAACAGAGCGAGCTTATGCCTGGGTAGCGTACTTGGCCAGGGTCGGATCGTTCTTCAGTACGTTGAGCGTATTGGTGTGAACGTCTTCAGCCGTGTCGTCAGCCTTGCTGAAGATCTGGGTGAAGTGTTCGTGGGTGACAGCGGCGAAGTGCGCACGGTCTTCCGGTGCAACGCCCAGGACGACGGCGTAGGTGGTCAGGGCTTCGCCCTTGCCTACGGCCATGTCTTTGGAAAGCTCGTCCATCATGCCGTTCATGGCAATCCAGGACTTGCCGCCATAGGTCAGTGCGCTGTTGGTGGAGCAGCCGTTGGTGCCCGAGGTCATGCCGAAAGTGGCGTTACCCGAGGTGCCGTTGGTGGTCGATGCGAGGAAATGTGCCGGTGTGCCGCGTTGGCCTTCGAACAGCATGTTGCCCCAGCCGCAATCCGGGCCGCCTGGCGCCTGGGCCATGGCATTGAGGGAAACAGCGGTAAAGAGCGTACCCAGAAGAATCCGTTTCATAGCGTTATTCTCTATTTATGTTCAACCAAGGGAGGTTTTCGTATCGATACGAATGGGTTTATCGACCACCCGCGCAAGTTGGAGTTTAGGCCGTCGCCAAGGGTTCCGTGATCTATTGCAAATTGTTGACGGCAGTGCGTGTCGGTCCACACTTATTGGTTGAATGAGGTGCGTTGAAATCCATGGGATTTTTCCTGCCTTGCAAGTCACGCGCAGCGAGCGCCAGAATGCGCCAACTGCCCCGCCTGATTTAAGGATGTCCGATGCCCGATCCTGTTGCTGCCAGCCTGCGTATTGCGCCTGAAGCGCTGACCCGCCCTTTTTCCGCTGAACAGTTCAGCTTCACGACGACCAATGATCTGGAACCCTTTCGTGGCGTGCTCGGCCAGGAGCGAGCCGTAGAAGCCCTGCAATTCGGCGTGGCCATGCCGCGTCCCGGTTACAACGTGTTTGTCATGGGCGAGCCCGGCACTGGCCGGTTCTCCTTCGTCAAACGCTACCTCAAGGCCGAAGGCAAGCGCATGCAGACGCCTTCGGACTGGGTCTACGTCAACCATTTTGACGAGCCCCGCGAACCCCGCGCCCTGGAACTGCCTCCGGGCAGCGCCGCCGCTTTTATTACCGATATCGGTGGCTTGATCGACAACCTGCTGTCGACTTTTCCGGCAGTGTTCGAGCACCCGTCCTACCAGCAGAAGAAAAGCGGCATCGATCGCGCCTTCAACCAGCGCTACGACCGTGCTCTTGATGTGATCGAGCGTCTGGCGCTGGAAAAAGACATCGCCCTGTATCGCGATAACACCAACATTGCGTTCACCCCGATGGCTGAAGGCAAGGCGCTGGACGAGGCGGAATTCGCCCAGTTGCCGGAAGCCGACCGCGAGCGTTTCCATGACGATATCGCCGGTCTGGAAGAGCGCCTCAACGAAGAATTGGCCAGTCTGCCGCAGTGGAAGCGTGAATCCAGCAACCAGCTGCGTCAGCTCAACGAAGAAACCATCACCCTGGCCTTGCAGCCACTGCTGGCGCCTTTGTCGGAAAAGTACGCGGAAAATGCTGCTGTCTGCGCCTATCTCCAGGCCATGCAGGTCTATCTGCTGAAAACCGTAGTCGAGCAACTGGTCGACGACAGCAAGACTGACGCCCAGGCGCGCAAGCTGCTGGAGGAGCAGTACTGCCCGAGCCTGGTGGTTGGCCATGGGGCCAATGGTGGGGCGCCGGTGGTATTCGAGCCGCACCCGACCTACGACAACCTGTTTGGCCGCATCGAGTACAGCACCGATCAGGGCGCGCTCTACACCACTTACCGGCAGTTGCGCCCAGGCGCCCTGCACCGCGCCAACGGCGGTTTCCTGGTACTGGAAGCGGAGAAGATGCTCAGCGAACCGTTCGTCTGGGATGCGCTCAAGCGCGCCCTGCAATCGCGCAAGCTGAAAATGGAGTCGCCACTGGGGGAGCTGGGCCGTCTGGCGACCGTAACGCTGACGCCGCAAGTCATTCCGTTACAGGTCAAGGTCATCATTATTGGTGCCCGTTCCCTGTACTACACCCTGCAAGACCTGGATCCGGACTTCCAGGAGATGTTCCGCGTGCTGGTGGACTTCGACGAAGACATTCCCATGGTCGACGAAAGCCTGGAGCAGTTCGCCCAGCTGATGAAGACCCGCACTTCGGAAGAGGGCATGGCGCCCCTGACTGCCGATGCGGTGGCGCGTCTGGCGACCTACAGTGCGCGTCTGGCCGAGCATCAGGGGCGGCTCTCGGCGCGTATCGGTGATCTGTTCCAACTGGTCAGCGAGGCTGATTTCATTCGCCAGCTGGCCAACGACGAACAGACCGATGTCGGCCATATAGAGCGGGCACTGAAGGCCAAGGCCACCCGTACCGGGCGGGTTTCGGCGCGGATTCTCGACGATATGCTGGCCGGGATCATCCTGATCGACACCGATGGCGCGGCCGTGGGCAAGTGCAACGGCCTGACCGTGCTGGAAGTCGGTGATTCGGCCTTTGGCGTGCCGGCGCGGATTTCCGCGACCGTCTATCCCGGTGGCAGCGGCATCGTCGACATTGAGCGTGAGGTTAACCTCGGTCAGCCGATTCACTCCAAGGGCGTGATGATCCTCACCGGTTATCTGGGCAGCCGTTACGCTCAGGAATTCCCTCTGGCGATCTCGGCCAGTATTGCCCTGGAGCAGTCCTACGGTTATGTGGATGGCGACAGTGCATCCCTGGGCGAGGCTTGCACGCTGATTTCGGCTCTGTCGAAAACCCCGCTCAAGCAGTGCTTTGCCATTACCGGTTCGATCAACCAGTTCGGCGAAGTGCAGGCAGTGGGTGGGGTCAACGAGAAGATCGAAGGCTTCTTCCGCTTGTGCGAGGCCCGTGGCCTGACCGGCGAGCAAGGCGCAATCATTCCGCAGGCCAACGTCGCTACCCTGATGCTCGACGAGCGGGTGTTGCAGGCGGTACGTGCCGGGCAGTTCCACGTCTATGCGGTGCGCCAGGCTGACGAAGCCCTGAGCCTGTTGGTTGGCGAGCCTGCGGGTGCGCCGGACGAGAACGGCGAGTTCCCGGAAGGCAGCGTCAACGCTCGCGTGGTCGAGCGTCTGCGTGATATCGCCGAAATGCTCAGCGATGAAGAACTCAAGGAAGAACTGGAGAAGGAAGCCGTTCAGGCCCAGGGTGAAGTGGCGGTAGCCTCCAAACTCAAGGCTCGTCGTCGGCGCTGACCCGCTCGGGAGTACAGGCACCGTCGTGGGGCAAGCCCCGGCGGTGCCATTCATCCGCTGCACTTTGGGTTTTGCGTTTTTCTTCTATTCTGTCTGCTACCACAGTGGTCAAAAGGATTGACGCACCGCTCCAGCAGGACGGAGGGTGAATACTGTATTCATCGAGGAGCTCGCCATGACGCGCAGTCTCTGTCTTACCCGTCAATGCCTGGGGCTGATCACCCGCATTGAATGTGCGATTCGCCCCCTCTCTGGCGACAACGGCATGTGGACCTTGCTGTTTGCGGCTGGCATGGCAGGGGAGCAGCCTTCCGCGATCAAGACGCAAGGCCCTTTTGATGGCGAACCCGCTGCAGAGTCCGTGCTCTGCGCGATTGCCGAAAGTCTTTCAATGCATGGTTATCAACAAGCGCCGGATGTACCAATCTGGAGTCTGCACCTGCAAGGTGAGTTGCGCAGGCTCAATGGTGAGCGGTCACGGGTGCAGCGCTCGTCCCTGTATTGATCTGTCACCTGTGAAGGCTATGTGGGACCGGCTTTAGCCGGGAAGGCGTCGTATTGCTCGTAGAGGTGCAGGGCATTCAAAGGCCTTTTCCCGGCTAAAGCCGGTCCCACAAGTATTGCAATTCAGAACGTAAATTACGGCTGGTATACTCACGCGCAATTTCCTCACGTGTGAGTTTCAATGGAACGCTTTCTCGAAAACGCGATGTACGCCTCGCGCTGGCTGCTGGCCCCCATCTACTTCGGCTTGTCCCTGGGCCTGCTGGCATTGATGCTGAAGTTCTTTCAGGAAGTATTTCACGTCCTGCCCAACATCTTCTCCATGGCCGAGTCGGACCTGATCCTGGTGCTACTGTCCATGGTCGACATGTCCCTGGTCGGTGGCCTGTTGGTCATGGTGATGATGTCCGGCTACGAAAACTTTGTGTCCCAGCTGGATATCGATGAGCACAAGGAAAAGCTCAGCTGGCTGGGCAAGATGGACTCGTCTTCGCTGAAGATGAAGGTCGCCGCTTCAATCGTGGCTATCTCGTCGATCCACCTGCTGCGGGTGTTCATGGACGCGCGCAACATCGAGACACAGTATTTGATGTGGTACGTGATCATTCACATGACCTTCGTGATCTCGGCCGTGCTCATGGGCGTGCTGGACAAACTGACCAAGCATTGATTGCGCAGCATCATGTGCTAGGCTGCTCGCCCTTTTGTTTGGGGCGCTTGCGGGCAATGTGCCAGACGAGCGCTCCCTATGCGGAGCAGTGTTATGTCCGAAGTCAATCTGTCCACCGACGAAACCCGCGTCAGCTACGGTATCGGCCGTCAGCTGGGTGATCAACTGCGTGACAACCCGCCACCGGGTGTCAATCTGGAAGCGATCCTGGCTGGCCTGACCGATGCATTCGGTGGCGAGCCAAGCCGCGTCAGCCCGGAAGCCATGTCCGCCAGCTTCAAGGTCATCCGCGAAATCATGCAGGCCGAAGCTGCAGTCAAGGCTGAAGCCGCTGCTGGCGCCGGTCTGGCTTACCTGGCCGAGAACGGCAAGCGCGAAGGCGTGACCACTCTGGCCTCGGGTCTGCAATTTGAAGTACTGACCGCTGGTGAAGGCGCCAAGCCATCCCGCGAAGACCAGGTGCGCACCCACTACCACGGCACCCTGATCGACGGCACCGTGTTCGACAGCTCCTACGAGCGTGGCGAGCCTGCTGAATTTCCGGTCGGTGGCGTGATCGCCGGCTGGACCGAAGCGCTGCAACTGATGAACGCCGGTAGTAAATGGCGTCTGCACGTACCGAGCGAGCTGGCTTACGGCGCTCAAGGCGTGGGCAGCATTCCACCGCACAGCGTGCTGGTGTTTGATGTCGAGTTGCTGGACGTTCTGTAAGTAACCTCTGCTCGACGCTCTGCCACTGCCGGACGAATTATCGTTCGGCAGTGGGCGGGGTGGGTTTTACGGCCATGTTCAATGCAACTCGATGGTCGGGCGCAAGGCTCTGGCATAGCAGAACAGGAACAGGTTTCGCACCATCTCTTTGAGAATCACCGGTTCGCACGAACTCAGGCTGTCGACATCCAGGTCGCCCTGATCACGCAGCTCATCCAACGCTTCTTCTTCCAGCACTGCACAGACTTGTCCGGTTTCCCGATGGAGGATTCGCAGGTAAGGGTGCGGGCGATCCAGCCAGGCATCAATCAGATAGGTCATGTCTCATCTCCTTGTTTGAGGGTTTAATGAGAATAGTTCCTATCAATCCAATCGCAAAGTTCTATTTGAGATTAATTCGCATTTTGTTACGAGCGGTTGATGTGGGGCAATAAAAAGCCCGTCACATGGACGGGCTCTTGTGCGGCATTGATCGTGGATCAGTGCGTACGGGCGACCGCGAACTCGCTCAGTTCGACCAGGGCATCGCGGTATTCGCTTGGCGGCAGGGCCTCCAGGCAAGCGATGGCACGGCTGGCGTAGTCGCGAGCCAGCTGCGCGGTGTAATCCAGCGCACCAGCGGCCTCGACTGCATTGCGGATGCTTTCCAGGTCTTCCAGGCCACCTTTCTGAATGGCTTGACGCACCAGAGCAGCTTGTTCCGGGGTGCCTTCGCGCATGGTGTAGATCAGCGGCAGGGTCGGCTTGCCTTCGGCCAGGTCGTCACCGACGTTCTTGCCCAGGGTCTCGGCATCACCGCGATAGTCGAGCAGGTCGTCGACCAGTTGGAAAGCCACGCCCAGGTGGTCGCCAAAGGTGCGCAGGGCTTCGGTCTGCTCAGGCGAGGCCTGGGCCAGGGCGGCGGCGCTGTGGGTCGAGGCTTCGAAGAGCATCGCAGTCTTGCCGCGAATGACTTCCATATAGGTTTCTTCGGTGGTGCTGGCGTCGCGCACTTTCGACAATTGCAGCACTTCGCCTTCAGCGATCACGCGGGTGGCCTTGGAGAGGATCTTCATGACCGGCATGGAGCCCAGTTCGACCATCATCTCGAAGGAGCGCGAATAGAGGAAGTCACCGACCAGTACGCTGGGCGCGTTGCCCCACAGGGCATTGGCGGTGGAGCGACCGCGACGCATGCCGGACATGTCGACCACGTCGTCATGCAGCAGGGTGGCGGTGTGCAGGAATTCGATGGTAGCAGCCAGCAGGCGCAGGTCATCGCCTTCGCGACCCAGGGCTTTGCCGCACAGGAGCACCAGCAGCGGGCGCAGGCGTTTGCCGCCGGCCGAAGTGATGTAGTCGCCGATTTTCGAGACCAGCGGTACCCGCGACGTCAGCTGCTTCTTGATGATCAGGTCGACGGCGCTAAAATCGTCCGCCACCGCGCGGTAGAAGGCTTGGGGTTGCATCAGCGACAGGTGCTCCAGAATGGTTGCGCCGCATGCTAGGTCGCGGGTCAGAGCGTGTCAAGGTATGACAGAGTCGCTATTGCAAGGCGTTGCAGCCTTGCGTACAATCGCGCACCCTAACTTTCCTGGGCAGCACCTGCCTTACGCAATTGCTAGCGGGCCGTTCCAGCCCCATGCAGCCATGCCAGCCGATACTCTACTTATAAAGAGCTGGGTGAGCAGGATTTTCGGAGATATACCCATGTACGCAGTAATTGTTACCGGTGGCAAGCAGTACAAAGTCGCCCCAGGTGAATACCTGAAAATCGAAAAACTGGAAGTCGCCACTGGCGAATCCGTGACTTTTGACCGTGTGTTGCTCGTTGCTGATGGCGACGCAGTCAACATCGGTGCTCCAGTTGTTGCTGGCGCTACCGTCGTGGCTGAAGTGATCTCCCAAGGTCGCCACGATAAAGTCCGCATCATCAAGTTTCGTCGTCGTAAGCACCACATGAAGCGTATGGGCCACCGCCAGTGGTTCACCGAGATCAAAATCACCGGTATCCAGGCCTGAATTTCAGCCTGATACCCTAATAGGAGTATTGAACTCATGGCACACAAAAAAGCTGGTGGTAGTACCCGTAACGGTCGCGACTCAGAAGCCAAGCGCCTTGGCGTGAAGATGTACGGCGGTCAGACCATCATCCCGGGCAACATCATCGTGCGTCAGCGCGGTACCCAATTCCACGCTGGCTACGGCGTTGGCATGGGCAAGGATCACACCCTGTTCGCGAAAGTGGAAGGCGTGATCAAGTTCCAGGTTAAAGGCGCCTTCGGTCGCCGCTACGTGAGCATCGTGCCAGCGACTGAAGTCGCAGCATAATCTCGCTTAGCTGGAAAAGCCCTGTCTCGCGACGGGGCTTTTTCGTTTTTAGAAGTCGGTGAGTCTCTTGCAAAGCTGTTTGTGCGAGCTGTTGTGATGGTTCTTCTGGAATCGCTGGTTTTTGATCGGTCTCGCAACGCTCATCTTTGCAAGAGCCTTATGTGTTCAGTGTTGTTCTGCTCGCCGTAATGGCGGGAGGCGTGTGTTATGAAGTTTGTTGATGAAGTTTCCATTCGAGTGAAGGCCGGTGACGGCGGCAACGGTTGCATGAGCTTCCGTCGCGAAAAATTCATCGAAAACGGTGGTCCCAACGGTGGTGATGGTGGTGATGGCGGCTCGATCTATATGGTCGCCGACGAAAACCTCAATACCCTGGTTGACTACCGCTATACCCGTCACTTTGATGCCGAACGCGGTTCCAATGGCGGCAGCACTGACTGCACCGGGCGCAAGGGTGAGGATCTGGAGTTGCGCGTGCCGGTCGGTACTACCGTTATCGATGCGGGCACCCAGGAAATCATCGGCGACCTGACCAAGGCCGGTCAGCGCCTGTTGGTGGCTCATGGTGGCTGGCATGGTCTGGGTAACACCCGTTTCAAATCCAGTACCAACCGCGCGCCACGCCAGACCACTCCAGGCAAGCCGGGCGATCAGCGTGACCTGAAGCTGGAATTGAAGGTATTGGCTGACGTCGGCCTGCTCGGTTTGCCGAATGCCGGCAAAAGTACCTTTATCCGCTCGGTTTCCGCTGCCAAGCCGAAAGTGGCTGATTACCCGTTCACTACCCTGGTGCCGAACCTGGGTGTGGTCAGTGTCGATCGTTGGAAAAGCTTCGTCATTGCCGATATCCCGGGGCTGATTGAAGGTGCTTCCGATGGTGCTGGCCTGGGCATACGCTTCCTCAAGCATTTGGCGCGTACCCGTCTGTTGCTGCACCTCGTCGACATGGCGCCGCTGGACGAAAGCAGTGCGCCGGACGCCGCTGAAGTCATCGTCAACGAGCTGATCCGCTTCAGTCCGTCTCTGGCCGAGCGTGATCGCTGGCTGGTGCTGAACAAGTGCGATCAGATCCTTGAAGAAGAGCACGAAGAGCGCAAGCAGGAGATCATCGAGCGTCTGAACTGGACCGGTCCGGTCTACGTGATCTCGGCCATCGCCAAAGAAGGCACCGAGCAGCTCAGCCGCGACATCATGCGCTACCTAGAAGATCGTCTTGATCGCCTGACCAACGACCCGGCCTACGCCGAAGAGCTGGCAGACCTCGATCAGCGCATCGAAGACGAAGCCCGCGCCCAGTTGCAGGCGCTGGATGATCAGCGTGCCCTGCGTCGCAGCGGCGTGAAGAGCGTCCACGATATCGGCGACGATGATTGGGACGAAGAAGATGTGGATGATGAAGACGGTCCGGAAATCATTTACGTCCGTGATTGATTGAGTGCAGTAAACTAAGCGCCGCTCTTGAGCGGCGTTTTTGTATCTCGAATTTGGACTCTCTGGTTAAGGTTGAAAGATCATGCGCAGCAAGGTGACAGGTGCCCAGCGTTGGGTTGTGAAGATCGGAAGTGCGCTGCTGACGGCGGACGGCAAGGGTCTTGACCGCAACGCGATGGGTGTTTGGGTCGAGCAGATGGTGGCGTTGTGTGAGGCAGACGTCGAACTGGTGCTGGTGTCTTCCGGGGCTGTGGCAGCCGGTATGAGCCGTTTGGGCTGGACGGCGCGACCCAGTGCCATGCATGAGCTGCAAGCCGCTGCCGCGATCGGTCAGATGGGTCTGGTGCAGGCCTGGGAGTCGAGCTTTGCCGAGCATGATCGGCATACTGCGCAGATTCTCCTGACCCATGACGATTTGTCTGACCGCAAGCGCTACCTGAATGCCCGCAGCACCCTGCGCACCCTGGTCGAGTTGGGCGTTGTGCCGGTGATCAACGAAAACGACACCGTTGTCACTGACGAGATCCGTTTCGGTGACAACGACACCCTGGCCGCCTTGGTGGCGAACCTGGTCGAGGCCGACCTGCTGGTCATTCTCACCGACCGCGACGGCATGTTCGATGCCGATCCGCGCAATAACCCTGACGCTCAGTTGATCTACGAAGCGCGTGCCGACGATCCGGCGCTGGATGCTGTGGCGGGCGGCACCGGCGGTGCTCTGGGGCGTGGCGGCATGCAGACCAAACTGCGTGCAGCGCGCCTGGCGGCGCGTTCGGGTGCGCACACTGTCATTGTTGGTGGGCGTATCGATCAGGTGCTGGCGCGGCTCAAGGCCGGCGAGCGCCTGGGAACGCTGCTGTCGCCTGAGCGGGAAATGCTCGCGGCGCGCAAGCAGTGGCTGGCCGGGCACCTGCAGACCCGCGGCACCCTGGTGCTGGACGATGGTGCGGTCAAGGCGCTGGTGCGTGATAGCAAGAGCCTGCTGCCGGTCGGCGTGAAGCTGGTTCAGGGCAGCTTCCGGCGCGGCGAGATGGTGGTGTGCGTAGCGGCCGACGGTCGCGAGATCGCCCGCGGCCTGAGCAACTACAGTGCCCTTGAGGCGCAGAAGATCATTGGCCAGTCGTCCGAGGCGATTGTCCGCGTGTTGGGTTATATGGCTGAGCCTGAACTGGTTCACCGGGATAACCTGATCCTGGTTTAAGTCCTGTCTGGATAAGGAAGTGCTATGCGCATCATGAAGGGATTGTTGGCGGCGCTATTGGTTTTGCCAGCGCTGGCTTCGGCGGAAGAGATTGGTCAGGTGTCGACGGTGTTCAAGTTCGTTGGCCCCAACGACCGCATTGTGGTCGAGGCCTTTGATGATCCGAAGGTGGAGGGAGTGACCTGCTATCTGTCCCGGGCCAAGACCGGCGGCCTCAAAGGTGGTCTCGGCCTGGCCGAAGACCGTGCCGAGGCATCGATTGCCTGTCGCCAGGTCGGGACCATCCATTTTCGCGAAGAGCTGAAGGATGGCGAAGAGGTGTTCAAGGAGCGCACGTCGCTGGTGTTCAAGACCATGCAGGTGGTGCGTTTCCTCGACAAGAAGCGCAATACCCTGGTGTATCTGGTCTATAGCGACCGGGTCATTGAGGGTAGCCCGCAGAATGCTGTGACAGCGATCCCGATCCTGCCTTGGGCGCCTGCTCCGGCACCATAGTTGTTTGTTATGGGCATGGGCTGACATAGTGGGGGCGGATTCATCCGCGAAGGCGGCAGTCAGGCGCCAGAGATGCGATGAGTGTGCTGGCCTCTTCGCGAATGAATTCGCTCCCACAATTCGCTCCTCAAATGGCTCCCGCAATTTGCCCTCACAGAATTTCTCCCATCTGGTTTTCGCCAAATCGCAGACAATAAAAAACCGACCCTTGGGTCGGTTTTTTAACAAGCAGATCGCTTAGGCTGCAGCAGCAAGGTTCAGAGCCTTGATGTGGCCATTCAGGCGGCCTTTATGACGAGCAGCTTTGTTCTTGTGGATGATGCCTTTATCGGCCATACGGTCGAGAACAGGCACAGCCAGAACGTAAGCAGCTTGTGCTTTTTCAGCGTCTTTTGCGTCGATGGCTTTCACTACGTTCTTGATGTAGGTACGGACCATGGAACGCAGGCTGGCGTTGTGGCTGCGACGCTTCTCAGCCTGTTTTGCACGTTTTTTGGCGGAAGGTGTGTTGGCCACCGTCGAGCTCCTCGAAAGACTTTTTAGGGAATAGCAAACAAAATAGGCCGCGAATCATGCCGATGAGTTGACAGCTTGTCAAGGGCAGTTCTTGTGTTCCGCTGAATGGTCGCCAAGTGTTATCGGATATTTATTTCCGGCGTACGACCTGTAAACTCGCGGACTTTGGCTCTGTCGCTTTTGCGGCGCGGAGTATCGCATAAAAGGAAGTCGGCATGGCCGATCCTTTTGCCAGGAAGCACATTCTTTCGATGAACCTACTCAAATCATTGGCCGCCGTCAGCTCTATCACCATGCTTTCCCGGGTGCTGGGCTTTATTCGCGACACCATCATTGCGCGTACTTTCGGCGCGGGAATGGCCACGGACGCTTTTTTCATCGCCTTTAAATTGCCCAATCTGCTGCGGCGCATCTTTGCCGAGGGCGCTTTTTCTCAGGCGTTCGTACCGATCCTGGCGGAATACAAGAGCCAGCAGGGGGAGGAGGCGACCCGTACCTTTGTTGCTTATGTCACCGGGCTGTTGACGTTGGTCCTGGCCCTGGTCACGGCGCTGGGCATCATCGCTGCACCCTGGGTGATCTGGGCCACGGCGCCGGGCTTTGCCGATACGCCGGAAAAATTCGCCCTGACCAGCGATCTGCTGCGGGTGACTTTTCCTTATATATTGCTGATCTCCCTGTCCTCCCTGGCCGGGGCGATCCTCAATACCTGGAACCGCTTTTCGGTCCCGGCGTTCGTGCCGACCCTGCTCAATGTCAGCATGATTGTCTTTGCCCTGTTCCTGACTCCGTATTTCAATCCGCCGGTCATGGCGCTGGGTTGGGCGGTGCTGGTCGGTGGTCTGATGCAGTTGCTGTATCAACTGCCGCACCTGAAAAAAATCGGCATGCTGGTGCTGCCACGCCTGAATCTGCGTGACAGTGGCGTCTGGCGGGTGATGAAACAAATGCTGCCAGCGATTCTCGGCGTTTCGGTCAGTCAGATTTCTCTGATTATCAACACGATTTTTGCCTCGTTTCTTGTAGCCGGTTCGGTGTCCTGGATGTACTACGCCGACCGCTTGATGGAGTTGCCATCCGGCGTGCTCGGTGTGGCACTGGGGACGATTCTGCTGCCGATCCTGGCCAAGACCTACGCCAGCAAGGATCGCCACGAATATTCGCGGATCCTCGACTGGGGCCTGCGCCTGTGTTTTGTGTTGGTGCTGCCTTGCACCCTGGCGCTGGGGATTCTGGCCAAACCTTTGACCGTTTCTCTGTTCCAGTACGGCCAATTTGATGCCCACGATGCGCTCATGACCCAGCGCGCATTGGTCGCTTACTCAGTGGGTCTGCTGGGCATCATCATGATCAAGGTGCTGGCGCCGGGCTTCTATGCGCAACAAAATATTCGCACCCCGGTGAAAATCGCCATCTTCACCCTCATTGTTACTCAGTTGCTCAACCTGGTTTTCATCGGTCCGCTGCAGCATGCCGGCCTTGCCCTGGCGATCAGTGGCGGTGCCTGCATCAATGCCGGGCTGCTGCTCTGGCAATTGCTGCGCCAGGGCCTGTTCCAGCCGCAACCGGGCTGGGCCAAGTACCTGTTCAAGCTGGTGCTGGCCGTGGCGGTGATGTCCGGCGTGTTGTTGGGCCTGATGCAGGTGATGCCGGCCTGGGACGAAGGACATATGCTTGAACGCTTTATTCGCCTGGGTGGCCTGGTCGCGGCCGGGCTGGTGGCGTATTTCGGCATGCTTTTGCTGCTGGGTTTTCGCCTGAAGGACTTCGCCCGCAAGGCGATCCTGTAGATTTGTAGTAAGGGTGGTCGTCGGTTTTTCGCATTGCGAGCCGATTGCCGTGGTTTTGCCTTGGTCTGTCGCCTGTCGTCCAAGGCTGTGTGTGGTTATAATCGCCCACTTTATGAGCAAGAAGCGCGTTATGCAGCTGGTCCGAGGCCTCCACAATCTGCGCCCCCAGCATCGGGGCTGTGTCGCCACTATTGGCAACTTCGACGGTGTTCACCGTGGCCACCAGGCTATCCTGGCGCGTCTGCGTGAGCGTGCGGTTGAGTTGGGCCTGCCCAGTTGCGTGGTGATTTTCGAGCCGCAGCCGCGCGAGTTTTTCGCTCCCGAGACCGCTCCGGCGCGTCTGGCCAGGCTGCGCGACAAGCTTGAACTGCTGGCGGCCGAGGGCGTCGATCAGGTGCTGTGCCTGTCGTTCAACGAGCGTCTGAGCAAGCTCAGCGCCGCCGAGTTCGTCGATACGGTACTGATCGAAGGCCTCGACGTTCGCCATCTGGAAGTCGGCGACGATTTCCGTTTCGGCTGTGATCGCCTGGGTGATTTCGACTTTTTGCAACAGGTCGGCAACGCCCAGGGCTTCAGCGTCGAGGCCGCCCAGACCGTCGAGATCGACGGCGTGCGGGTTAGCAGCACGCAGATTCGCAATGCCCTGGCAGTGGCCGATTTTGCCTTGGCTGAACGCCTGCTCGGGCGTCCGTATCAGATTACCGGTCGCGTGCTGCACGGGCAGAAACTCGCCCGACAGCTGGGTACGCCCACGGCCAACGTACAACTCAAGCGCCGTCGCGTGCCGATGACCGGGGTTTACCTTGTCAGTACGCTGATCGACGGCACGGCATGGCCGGGTGTCGCCAATATTGGCGTGCGCCCGACCGTGGCAGGTGATGGCAGTGCCCACCTGGAAGTGCATCTGCTGGACTTTGCCGGTGATCTTTATGGCCGGCGTTTGACGGTGGTATTCCACCAGAAGCTGCGTGATGAGCAGCGTTTCGCCTCACTGGAGGCGCTGAAGACGGCGATCAATGCGGATGTCGCCGCCGCCCGTGCCCATTGGCATGGCCAACCCGACGGATGTGTATGAAAAATAGTCGAGCGAAGGTCAGGCAAGGCGCGCACAGGCGAGAAAGCGGAGTTTACGCCAGTAAATGAGCATTTCGAGACTGTACGCAACGCCGCCTGAGCGAGCGCAGACATTTTTCATGCATATCCTTACCAAGAGCCTGAAATGACCGATTACAAAGCCACGCTAAACCTTCCGGACACCGCCTTCCCAATGAAGGCCGGCCTGCCCCAGCGCGAGCCGCAAATCTTGCAGCGCTGGGACAGCATTGGCCTGTACCAGAAGCTGCGCGAAATTGGCAAGGATCGTCCAAAGTTCGTGCTGCACGACGGTCCTCCTTACGCCAACGGCAATATTCACATCGGTCATGCGGTCAACAAGATCCTCAAGGACATGATCGTGCGCTCGAAAACCCTGTCGGGTTTCGATGCGCCTTATGTTCCGGGCTGGGACTGCCATGGTCTGCCGATCGAGCACAAGGTCGAAGTCACCCATGGCAAAAACCTGGGTGCCGACAAGACTCGCGAGCTGTGCCGCGCGTATGCGGCTGAGCAGGTTGGCGGGCAGAAGACTGAATTCATCCGTCTGGGTGTGCTGGGCGACTGGGACAACCCTTACCTGACCATGAACTTCGCCAACGAGGCCGGGGAAATCCGTGCCCTGGCGGAAATGGTCAAGGGCGGTTTCGTGTTCAAGGGCCTCAAGCCAGTGAACTGGTGCTTTGACTGCGGTTCGGCCCTGGCCGAAGCGGAAGTCGAATACGCCGACAAGAAATCCTCGACCATCGATGTGGCCTTTGCCATCGCTGACGAAGCCAAGCTGGCCGAAGCCTTTGGCCTGCCAGCATTGGGCAAGCCTGCCTCCATCGTGATCTGGACCACCACCCCGTGGACCATTCCGGCCAACCAGGCGCTGAACGTTCACCCTGAGTTCAACTACGCCCTGGTCGACGTCGGCGACAAGCTGCTGGTGCTGGCCGAAGAGCTGGTTGAAGCCTGTCTGGCTCGTTACAAGCTGCAAGGTTCGGTCATTGCCCTGACCACCGGTAAAGCGCTGGAGCTGATCAATTTTCGTCACCCGTTCTATGACCGCCTGTCGCCCGTCTATCTGGCTGACTACGTCGAACTGGGCGCCGGTACTGGCGTGGTGCACAGCGCCCCGGCCTATGGCGTAGACGACTTCAACAGTTGCAAACGCTACGGCATGACCAACGACGACATCCTCAGCCCGGTGCAGAGCAATGGCGTCTACGCCGAGTCTCTGGAGTTCTTCGGCGGCCAGTTCATCTTCAAGGCCAACCAGAGCATCATCGACAAGCTGGCCGAAGTTGGCAGCCTGATGGACACCGAGACCATCACCCACAGCTACATGCACTGCTGGCGTCACAAGTCGCCGCTGATCTACCGCGCCACCGCGCAGTGGTTCGTTGGCATGGACAAGCAGCCGACCACCGGCGAGACCCTGCGCAAGCGTGCGGTCAAGGCCATCGAAGACACCAGGTTCGTTCCGGCCTGGGGCCAGGCGCGCCTGCATTCGATGATCGCCAACCGTCCGGACTGGTGCATCTCCCGTCAGCGCAACTGGGGCGTGCCGATCCCGTTCTTCCTGAACAAGGAAAGCGGCGAGCTGCACCCACGCACCGTCGAGCTGATGGAAGAAGTCGCCCAGCGCGTCGAAAAAGAGGGCATCGAGGCCTGGTTCAAGCTGGACTCGGCCGAACTGCTCGGCGATGAAGCGGCGCAGTACGACAAGATCTCCGACACCCTGGACGTCTGGTTCGACTCCGGCACCACGCACTGGCATGTCCTGCGCGGTTCGCACCCTATGGGTCACGAGAGCGGTCCGCGTGCCGACCTGTACCTGGAAGGTTCCGACCAGCACCGCGGCTGGTTCCACTCGTCGCTGCTGACCGGCTGCGCCATCGATGACCACGCCCCGTACCGTGAACTGCTGACCCATGGCTTCACTGTGGACGAGAACGGTCGCAAGATGTCCAAGTCTCTGGGCAACGTGATCGCGCCGCAGAAGGTCAACGACACCCTGGGTGCCGACATCATGCGTCTGTGGGTTTCGGCTACCGACTACTCCGGCGAGATGGCGGTTTCCGAGACCATCCTGCAACGCAGTGCCGACGCCTACCGGCGTATCCGCAACACTGCGCGCTTCCTGCTTTCCAACCTCAGCGGCTTCAATCCGGCGACCGATCTGTTGCCCAATGACGAGATGCTGGCTCTGGATCGCTGGGCAGTGGACCGCGCGCTGCTGCTGCAACGCGAGCTGGAAGAGCACTACAGCGAATACCGTTTCTGGAACGTCTACTCCAAGGTCCATAACTTCTGCGTGCAGGAGCTGGGCGGCTTCTACCTGGACATCATTAAGGACCGTCAGTATACCACCGGTGCCAACAGCACCGCGCGGCGTTCCTGCCAGACCGCGCTGTTCCATATCTCCGAGGCGCTGGTGCGCTGGATCGCACCGATCCTGGCCTTCACCGCTGACGAGCTGTGGCAGTACCTGCCGGGCGAGCGCAACGAGTCGGTCATGCTCAACACCTGGTATCAGGGCCTGAGCGAGATGCCCGAAGGCTTCGAGCTGGACCGCGCCTACTGGGAGCGGATCATGGCGGTCAAAGTCGCGGTCAACAAGGAAATGGAAAACATGCGGGCAGCCAAGGCCATTGGCGGCAACCTGCAGGCCGAAGTGACCCTGTTCGCCGAAGAGTCCCTGGTGGCGGATCTGTCGAAGCTGAGCAACGAGCTGCGCTTCGTGCTGATCACCTCCACCGCCAGCGTTGCCCCTCTGGCCAGCGCTCCGGCCGATGCCGTGGTCACCGAAGTGGCCGGCCTCAAGCTCAAGGTGGTCAAGTCCGGTCACGCCAAGTGCGCCCGTTGCTGGCATCACCGTGAGGACGTCGGGGTCAATCCTGAGCATCCGGAAATCTGCGGTCGTTGCGTAGACAACATCAGCGGCAATGGCGAGGTTCGTCACTATGCCTAAAGCCACTGGCGCCGGCCGTCTCGGCTGGCTTGTCCTGAGCGTGCTGGTGCTGATCATCGATCAGCTCAGCAAGGCTCATTTCGAGAACGCCCTGAGCCTGTACCAGCAGATCGTGGTCATCCCTGACCTGTTCAGCTGGACCCTGGCCTACAACACAGGCGCAGCCTTCAGCTTCCTGGCCGACAGCTCCGGCTGGCAGCGCTGGCTGTTTGCCTTGATCGCCGTGGTGGTCAGCCTGGTGCTGATCATCTGGCTCAAGCGCCTGGGCCGTAACGAAACCTGGCTGGCAGTCGCCCTGGCACTGGTGCTGGGCGGCGCGCTGGGCAACCTGTATGACCGTATCGTGCTCGGCCATGTGATCGACTTCGTACTGGTGCACTGGCAGGACCGCTGGCGCTTCCCGGCCTTCAACTTTGCCGACAGCGCCATTACCGTTGGTGCAATCATGCTGGCGCTGGATATGTTCAAAACCAGGAAAACCGGAGAGACCGCCAATGGCTGAATCGTCAGTGACCGAGCAACGCATCGGCCAGAACACTCAGGTCACGCTGCACTTCGCGCTGCGCCTGGAAAACGGCGATACCGTGGACAGCACCTTCGACAAGGCTCCGGCCACGTTCAAGGTCGGTGATGGCAGCCTGCTGCCTGGTTTTGAGGCCGCGTTGTTCGGCTTCAAGGCCGGCGACAAGCGCACGCTTGAAGTCCTTGCGGAAAACGCCTTTGGTCAGCCCAACCCGCAGAACGTGCAGATAATGCCGCGTTCGCAGTTCCAGGGCATGGAGCTGTCGGAAGGTTTGCTGGTGATCTTCAACGATGCGGCCAATACTGAGTTGCCGGGCGTGGTCAAAGCGTTCGACGAGGCTCAGGTGACCATCGATTTCAATCACCCGCTGGCGGGCAAGACCCTGACATTCGAAGTGGAAATCTTCGAGGTCAAGGCGCTCTGATTGTCTGATGCGTTGCTGGCCCCGCCTTTGGTGGGGCCTTTTCGTTTCTGTTTACCTGCTCGTAACACGAGGCACAGCATGCAAATCAAACTCGCCAACCCCCGCGGCTTCTGCGCTGGAGTGGACCGCGCGATCGAAATCGTCAATCGGGCGCTGGAAGTGTTTGGGCCGCCGATCTATGTGCGTCATGAAGTGGTTCATAACAAATTCGTCGTCGAAGACCTGCGCGCCCGCGGGGCGATTTTCGTCGAAGAGCTGGACCAGGTGCCGGACGACGTCATCGTCATCTTCAGTGCCCACGGCGTTTCCCAGGCCGTGCGTACAGAAGCGGCTGGTCGTGGCCTCAAGGTGTTCGATGCGACCTGTCCGCTGGTGACCAAGGTGCATATCGAAGTCGCTCGCTACAGTCGCGACGGCCGCGAGTGCATCCTGATCGGCCACGAAGGCCATCCGGAAGTCGAAGGCACCATGGGCCAGTACGACGCCAGTAATGGTGGTGCGATCTATCTGGTCGAAGACGAGGAAGATGTCGCCAATCTTCAGGTGAATAACCCTGAATCCCTGGCGTTCGTGACCCAGACCACCCTGTCCATGGATGACACCAGCCGGGTCATCGACGCTCTGCGTACGCGCTTCCCGAGTATTGGCGGACCGCGCAAGGACGATATCTGCTACGCCACGCAAAACCGCCAGGACGCAGTCAAGCAACTGGCCAACGAGTGTGATGTGGTGTTGGTGGTGGGCAGCCCGAACAGCTCCAACTCCAACCGTCTGCGCGAGCTGGCCGAGCGCATGGCGACGCCGGCCTACCTGATCGATGGCGCCGAAGACATGCAGCGTAGCTGGTTCGACGGTGTCGAGCGTATCGGTATCACGGCCGGTGCCTCGGCGCCGGAAGTGTTGGTGCGGGGCGTGATTCAGCAGTTGCAGGCCTGGGGAGCCGTCGGCGCCGATGAACTGGCCGGTCGTGCCGAGAACATCACCTTCTCGATGCCCAAGGAACTGCGGGTCAAATCCCTGCTTTGAGCTGAGTCAGCCGCAGAGCGCCTGGTTGCTCTTGCTGTCATCGACACGTACCCGGCCATTGGACGCCACTATCACCTGATAGTGGCTGCGCGGCTGATCGCGCATGCACATGTACAGCGAACCATTGCCAATTTGCAGCGGCATGCCCTGGGCGCTGAAACCAATGCTATTCATGATCTTGCTGTTGCCGACAATCCGCGGCTTGCCGTTGCGCGCGCGTTCGGCCAGCAGCGATTGTTCGTCGTCGTTGTCCGGGCGTATCTGCCAGCCCCGGCTCCAGTCAGCATCAATGGCTTCGACCCACATCGTCTGACTTCGTAACAGCGCCTCAGTCCTTGCGCTGCGCAGGCTGTGGGAAAGTTGCAGCGCAGCATCCCGATGGCGCTGTGCCTCGATCATTCCGGAGAAGCCGGGGTAGGCAATGCTGGCGAGTATGCCGACCAGGGTCAGCCCTATCAGCAGTTCAATCAGCCCGAAACCCTTCTGACATGTCATGGCGCACTCCTTTGCGCAGTGATCAGGTGCACAAGCAGACACCTCCCTGCGCCTGTGCGCGAGTGAAAAACCGTTACACATTGCGCCAGCGAACCTCAAAGTTCTCGGCTTCAATTGCAACGCCAAAGGCTCAAGGAGGAGCTGAACGATGTGTAAGGGTGCGTTGCGTCACCAAAGCGGGATAAGCCTGATCGAGGTGCTGATTACCGGATTGGTACTGACTGTCGGGCTGCTGGGGGCTGCAGCGGTTCAGCTCAAGGCCTTGCAGTATGCCGATGCCGCGCGCATGGACGCCCAGGCGGGCCTGATCGCCTATGACATCCTTGACCGCATCCGCGCCAATGTAGACGGCAACCCCCATCGTGCGGCAGCGATCTTCGCCAGTTACGCGCTGGCTTCTCTGGATCAGGCGCCATCCAGCGGTAATCCGGGCAACGCCCGTGATCAGGATCTGTTCGACTTCAAAAGCAATATCCATGCGTTCGCAGGTAAAGACGCTGAAGCCAGCATCGTTCTCCATGCCCCCTCGATGATCGTCAATCTGCAATGGAGCGATCGCCGCGCAGCAGGACAGGAGGGAGCGTTAAGGGCATTCACCCTGGAGAGCGCCGTTGATAGCCATCTGGTGCTTACACCATGAAGGGCTTCAGTCTGATTGAAATCATGCTCGCCCTGGCATTGGGCCTGATCCTGTCTCTCGGTTTGACACGCTTGCTGCTGGCCACTCAGAGCAGCTATCTGGCCCAGGATGCCGCCATGCGCATGCAGGAAGATGCCCGCTTCCTGTTGCAGAAACTGGCGCAGGAAATCCGCATGGCCGGGATGTATGGCTGCACTGCTTTTGAAGTGACGGCCAGCGTGCCCGAGCTTTTCCGACAGCCGCTGCGTTGGGAGCCGCAAAGACAAACCCTGAGTCTGATCACCGCTGATGCAGGCAACCCGGACTGGACAGCAGTCTCCGACTGCCAGACAGCGGCCAAGCTGTACGTGGGCAAGGTCACCCGACCAGAGCAAGTCAGCTTCTACCTGCGCCAGCTAAACTACAGATTCACCGGTAATGAAATACAACTGGAAGGCCAGGGGCTGGTGCAGAACGTCAAGGCGTTCAGCGTCTCCTTTGGCCTGGCCGGTACGCCGATGCACTACAGCCCGGAACTGCCCGCCGCGCGTGCGGCAGACCTGCGCAGTGTGCGCCTGAGCCTGACCTTGACCGACCCGCAACAGCGCACAGCCGATCAGACCTGGCATCTGGCTGTAGCCCTGCGCAATGGCTGGCGCACATGAGCCGCGCCGCGCAACGCGGGCTGGTCTTGCCGACCAGCCTGATATTCCTGCTGATGCTGCTTCTACTGAGCGGCGCCAGCCTGCAAACCGCGTCCCTGCAAGAGAAGATCGTCGCCAGTCAGCACCTGGGCAATCGATCCCTGCAGAAAGCCGAAGCGGTGCTGCGCAGTGCTGAGTCTTCATTGCGCGTGCCCGGCGACATGTTGCCCGACTGCCTCTACTGCCTGCCGCCGCCCGAGTCGTTCAAGGTCGATCGTGCCGGAGCACAAGGCGGCTCCGGCTTGCCCTGGCTGGCCACGGCGGGCGGCTATTACCTGATCCAGAAGCTGGGCCAGAGCGACGTACCCGTCAGTCGCCCACCCAATTGCCCTGCGTCCGGCCCAATGACCCTGCATCGCATTACCGCCGTGGCGGTGCAGGGGAGGTCACGGACGGTACTTGAGACGATTTATGCTGACTGCCGGATCATGTGGCGGCAGTTGCAATAGGGGATGTGGGAGCAGGCTTGCCTGCGAATAGGGTCTATGAATGGCGTCTACCTGATATAGCGCTTTCGCAGCCTTCGGCAGCTCCTACAAAAAGCCCATTCCAATTCAGGTAGATGTGTTTGCCAGGAGGCTATTCGATGAAATCCAGAATCACCGGCTTCACCTTGTTCGAGCTACTGATCGCCATGGCCATAGTCGCGATTCTGACCAGCATCGCCTACCCGGCCTACAACGAATACGTCCGGCGCGCCCATCGCGCGGATATCAGCGGGTTGCTCAGCGATATCGCCCATCAACTGGAGCGCTTCTATTCACGCCATGGGCAATACGCCGACGTGCCAGGGCCACCGCCCTTCAAACCGGAGATTCCTGCTGATAACGGCGTTTACGCTATCGAGGCCGAGCGGGGTGATGGTCAGCGATTTGTGTTAAGCGCTTCACCGCTGGCGGGTGGCAAGATGGCGGGAGATCGCTGTGGGCGGTTTGTGCTCGATCATCTGGGGCGCAGGGATAATCGCGAGAGCAGCACTGATACGGCGTTTTGTTGGGGACGCAGCTGAAATGCGCTCCCGTCGGCGCAAACTACATGTAATTTACTGAATCACTGGCAGCTTTTGTGGGAGCGAATTTATTCGCGAAAGCGGTATGTCAGGCGCAAAGCATGTATCGACTGTAACGGCCTCTTCGCGAATGAATTCGCTCCCACAATTCGCTCCCACAGAGTTCCTTATCACACCATCTTGCGGTTACTTCCAGCAGTCCGTGGTGGCGGGCGATGGGTTCCGAGCTCCTGCCTGATCGACACTCATGTTGCCGCAGCTATCAGTGGTCTGGCTGCCTTGTGGAGCGACCTGCACGGTGTAGGTCGTGGCTGTGCCAGTTACGCTGAGGGTGTACTTGTTCGTAGGCGAGTTGGTATTGGTAATGCCGATAGCCGCAGCAGAGGTCCCAACTGGATAGCTGTTGTTTTGCGCGTAATACCGCTCCATCCGCGCTGTGGCGTCGGCAAGCATGGCGATACCTTCCGAGCGATAGCTCTTCTGTACGTACTTGACGTAACTGGGGTAGGCGATGGCGGTGAGGATGCCGACCACGGCGACGGCAATCATCAACTCAATCAGGGTGAAGCCACGTTGTTTGTGCATAAGAACTCTCATTATTGGCTCCAGGGCATGACGCGCCAGCTTTGCCGACCATCGAATTTGTTACCCAGACTTACACCCATCAACGAGCCATCGGCACTGACGTTGGAGCCGTTGACTGCGCCTGCGACGTTGGTGTTGGAGTTGGACATAAAGGCCAGACCGCCCGCTACGGTGGCGTAAGCGCTGACCACGCCGCCGTTGAGTTTATCGGCGTCGGTGATGGTACCGGTACGGCTGAAGTTGAACACACTGAAGGTGGTTGCCCCACCGGTATTCGGGTCCAGGCCATAGCTCCAGCCGGTGATCCCCGGGGTGCAGACGTCCGTGCTTGGGGTTCGGGTCGATACGAACAGCACGCTGGGCGTCAGGTTCATCGCGTCGACCAAGCGTTCACCGAGGTAGGTCGTACCGACTGCGAAGTCCAGATACCAGCCGTATTTGCTGGTCCAGTCCACGTTATTGGCACTGACCGTACGTACCGTCTGAATGGTTGAGCTGAAGGTGCTCGTACTTTGTGCAGTAATAGTCTGCGCCTGCAGGTTGGCACGATTCAGGGTTGGCGCACTGTTACTGGCCTGCTTGTCCCAGATGCCATAGAGCGTTTGCAGATCAGTACTGGTCTTGTCGGCCGAGGTGAAATAACGGCCTGTGCCGAAAATGACCAATATCCCGGTCCCGGTCGGATGGCGTATGACCACAGGTGGCGCGGTGATCGACTGTACCGCTGCGTTATTGGCGTCGCTGACGGTGGCTTTGTAAAGTGGGGTATTGCTGAACGAGACAACCCAGCTGCTGGTGCTGGTAGCGTTCAAGTCAAAACGCCAAAGATTGCCGTTCAGGTCACCGGCATAGACATAGTCGGCTATGCCATCTGAGTCAAAGTCCAACACTACAGGGGAAGACAGGCCGTTATCAACTGCAACCGACGTGGTGAGTTTTTTGATCAGTGCGCCAGTCGCGGCATTGATGACCAGTAGCGAAGCGTTGCCGTTACTGCCGTTGTAGCCATTGCCGATGATTACGCCCCATTGGTCCGAGTGCAGTTTGGTGACCACTGGTATGGAGAAGGTGGAACCAACATCAGTATCAGCGGTGTATTCCCATAGCAGGCTGATGCTGTCCGGGTCGGTGACATCGAGAGCGAAGATTTCCCGCCCACCCGCACCCAGGGTACCGACCAGAATAGTATGCCAGGCACCGCCGAAGTAAATATCGGAAATGACGGGTGAGCCATCGACGAAGAAGCGGTGCAGCGAGGAGTCGGTGTTATAGGTCTTGGCGGTCAGGGCGCTGAGGTTGGGAAATACCGCCGACGGCACAAAGGCAAATTTCTCCACCCCGGTGGCGGTGTCGAAACCATGCAGCATCCCATCGTTGGCACCCACATAGACCTGGCCACGCCGCGTAGCCTGGGTATTTTTGAATGTCTGGTAATCGCCAGGCGAGCCGCCCAATGCCTCTGCGATCGCCGGAATATATTTGGCTGTGGTAACCACGGCTGGGCCCGAGTTGACGATATCGCCTATCAGGGACGCGCGTTTGCGGAACGTGGAGGTCTCTTTACTGGTGTCACCACGCAGAAAATCCACCTGGTCCGTAGTCAGGGGAGTGGTAAGGGTGGGGGTTTTGCTATTCACGTTGCTGTAGTTGAAGGGCTGCAACGCCGTGCCAGCGTTGTTGGCCATCGTGATGTTTCGTGAGCCCCAGGCGGGCATCTGCGCGGCTGCCGACCAGTTGACGGTCGAGGTAGTCGAGGTAGTCGTTGTGGTAACGGTGGTCTTGGTCAGATCCCCGCTCCAATAAGCGACGTTCATGCTGTTGACGTAGGTCGCGTTGGAGTTATTGACGCCCAACTGCGGTGATACAGCGGGCGCTGCCACCGAGCTGTTTTTTTGCAGGATCTGGTTGAAGGCTGCCGCCAACTGGGTTTTCAGGTTTGAAGCGCTGGTGACCAAAAAGTAGTTGTTCGGGGTGCCTGACTTGGCCGAATCCCATTGGCCCGAAACAGGGGTACTACCGGTGACGTTGCTGCTATCACCGAAACCACCCCATTTGGCTGCGTACCACAGTGGGTTTTGCAGGTTGGTAATGAGGGTTGCAGACGATGGGGTGAAAGTGCGGGTATGGCTGGAGCCCAACCCAGGCAGAGAAGAGCCGGCGCAGGTTGCACTAACGCTACTGGTGTTGGTAGAGGGGTTGGCGCAGGAGCCCGGCAATTGGCTGCCGGGGGTGTCCAGAACGTAATTCCTGAGGCCTGTGCCACCGCCGGTAACCTCCAGATAAATACCGTCAGCGGTTGTGCCGGAAATGGTGTAGCCCATGTGCGACTCGTTGCCCGCTGACGCATAGACTGTCTGGCTTACTACCGTCAGGGTGTTTGCCGCAGTGACCGACACGGTATAGAGCACGATGGCGTCCATATCGTAGTCGCAGCTTTGCTCACAGTCGTCGTATACCACACGGAAAACCGCCTGGGCACGACCCCCATTGACGGTTGAGTCCGACGGCTGGCCGGGCATGTTGTACATCGAGTCGACATAAAAACCGGTCAGTTGCTCGGTAGACGTGGTGTTGGTCACCTTGCCAAACGGCACCAGCGTAATGGTGCCGCCGCCGACCGGCATCTGGATGCGCGGCAGGGTTGAAGACAGAGCGATGGATAAGGTCTGCACCTTCTGGTTGCCAGGCGTCGTGATCGGATTGGTATTGCCAAAGTAAGCCACGGCTGCGGCGTTATAAGTACCTTGCTTGGTTGGCTCTTCCGGCAAGCCGCGGATGGTGCCGAAGCTGGCGGCACTCTTGGCGGTTGGTGCAGTATCGTATGTAGACGTAGTCTGGCCGATGTTAATGTTCTTGGTGCCGCCGACATCGTTACTCCAAATGGTACCGCCCAAGGATGCCGCGTTGAAATCGCTCAAGGCGGTGGTGGCCGACGTGCCGCCGGTAATGGTGAAACTACTGCCGGGCAGGTCCGAATCGTAGTTGGGGTTTACGTCGCTGACCAAGGTCTGGAAGGGTTTCGAGCAGGACGGATAAGTCGGCGGCGAAGCATTGGCATTCGGGGTGCTTGAGTACGGGTTGCTCCATGTGCTTAGACTGGTAAGCCCCAGGCCCGTGTCGATACTGCCGGCGGCATAACCTGCGGTCGGGGAGGTGGAGCCGCTGAAATAACGCAGCGTCTCGAACATCATCTCGGCCAGGGGGTTACCCCAGTTATTACAGTTGCCATTGGTCATGCCGGTAGAGCCGGTATCGTTGCACTTGGCATTGGCCAGCAACAGACTGTCGAGGCTGCCTATCAGACTCCCCTTTGTGTAGGTGGTTGTACCACCGGAGACTGTCTTGGTACCAAAGATCCCGGTGGTTGGATCGACCTCTGTACCAAAACTGCTCATGGCCTTGCGTAGAACGCCGCCTTGCATGTTGTTGTTATAGGTGCCTGTCATCAGGCCGAAATACATCTGGTTGCCTTCACCGTAATCGTGAAGGATGCCCGTAGGTTTGTACTGATTGTTTGCATAGGCCTTGCAGTTGGTTTCCAGATTCGGAAGCTTGCAGACCTCTACGCGCACATTGTAATTGGTTGGGGTGACGCCAACGTTGTTACCGCTGGTGTTGGTGGCCGTTGTACTGCCTTCTGTACCATCCCGGGATACCCAACCGAAGACCCGGACATTCTGGACGTTGGATAGCACGCGCAGCAGAGGTGGGTTGCTGGATACGTTAGGGTCTTGCGTGTTGGAACGATCGCTGTTGTTGGCAAACAGGGCGTAGTAACTGGCGCCGGGGTTACTGGCGATAGGGGTATAGTCGGTGAGCAGATAGCCGTTTGCCTTGATCAGGTCTGCAGTGGTTGACGCGCCTATGTACTCTTTACCCCAGGTGTGCGCATCCGTGGTGATAAAGGCACGCTCCAGTATGGTTTGCGTGGCGGTGTCTACGGTTCGATACCCCCCGTACAGCACTTTACGCAGGGCATCAGCTCGGGAAGTGGTCACGTAATTGAGGAAGTTGCCGCTCCAGCTACCGGGGCATTTCCATATTGGTACATCGGCAGTGCCGGCATTGGTGGCGAGCACTGAAGGAGAGAAGTAGCCGCTGCCGTAGCTGTAGCACTTTGCCGAATCGAAATAGCCGAGGTAGATAATGGACGGTTTAAAGTGAAGTTCCAAAGAACCATCACCATCCAGATCAGACGCATCATTATAAGCCGGAAAAAACAGCTTATGGTCCCGCGCCACCACCAGCATATTCAGCGGCGGCACCGCATTGTTGACGAACAGCGGCACTTGCGCCGGAACCTGGCTGATCGCATGCGCCGCCAGTGGAGCAAGACCAAGCAGCAGGGGCAGGGCCGTGAAAAAACGACGGATAGCTATTGAAGGTTTCATGGTCGGCCCATTCGTGCTGCTGTTCATTGCTGCGGTGGATAGTAGTGAGCGTATACCGAGCGCTTGATCACCCGCCGCGTCGTGGTATCGCTGGTGCACAGTACGGTAGAAGCGCAGGAATTCACTTCGAAATACAGCACGCCGCAACCGGTCAGGGCGCAACTGTTCATGCTCTTGTCCAGCTTGCCGATTTGCACGACATACCACTGGATCTTGGTGTCATAGCCACTGACCGTGGCAACGTTAGTGGCATAGGTGGAAGTAAAGCGCGTCGGCGTGTCTTTCGTGAGATCGGCGGTCAGTTCCGACACCATCCAGGGCATGCACACATCCGTGGTGCAGGCGCGTACGACTGAGGGGGCGACTGTACCGTTGACCCGGGTAATACTCAGCTCGCCAATGCGTAAACCGGCTTCGGCGGCCTCTTCAAGGACTTTCTCCTGCTTGAGATTACCGGTAATGCGCGATTCCAGAGCCACGCCACGCATGCTGGAAATGCCCAGCACGGTGATGATCAACAGGAACACCAGCGCCACGATCAACGTGACCCCGGACTGTGAGAATGCCATGGGCCTGCGAGGCCGGAGTGCGGAGGTGATCATGGCAGCTGATTCCTGAGCATGACCGTGCCCTGCACGATCTGATAAAGCTTGGTGGTGTCATTCAGGGTCGTACCGTAGCGGCTGTTCCATTCGGTGAGAGCGGCCGGTACGGTGGTCGTGTCACGAATCGTTGCGCCACCGATGCTTTGCATCAACGCGGAATAACGCACTGCGCCGACGATCTGGGTCGGGCTGGTGGCAAAGGTGGTGAGGGATTTATCGGTCCCTGAGCCATAGTCGAAACGGATGTCGCTGATACCCGTCACCAGAGGCTGTGCGCCTGCGCTGGTGGTGCAGATCAGCGAGTTGGTCGTGGTATCCAGGGTTAACTTTTCAACGATCACCGGATTGACCTGGCCATAAGGTTTCAAAATCAGGTTCGCATTTGCCACCGCTGTGCCTTGGCAGCCGGTATCAGCGGTATTCGCCGCCTGGTATTGAATGCATAGCGAGGTCTGGGAAATGGCCACTACCGCCGCACCAACAGGGAAATTGCAACCGGCTACCACTGCGGTACTGGCCGCGATGGAATCGATGGGCAGGCTGCGATAACCCGCCTTGGACAGCTCCTGACTGAGTACTGTGAGAGCGAAACGTCCGTTCTCCTGATTGCCGACCTGGTTCTGTTGAAACAGGTAGCTCTTCTGGTTATTGATAAAGATTTCGGTAATACCCAGGATCAGGAAGGTGCCAATCAACATGGCGACCATCAGCTCGATCAGCGACAGGCCTCGCTGCTGGCGCGGTACGGTCAGCTTCATTACAGGCGCGTCCTGATGGTGTAGGTGCAAGTGGTTCCCTGTGTACCGTCCAGGCAGTCACCACCTTTGACCACGGTCCATGCCAGGCTTATTTCGACTTCCTTGCCAGCAGCGGATCCGCCGCAAGCGCTGGCGGTGACATCTCCGGGCGCCGCGCTCCAGCAGATATAGAAGTTGCTGGTCTGCAGGGTGCTGGAGCCGGGCAAAACTTTCGCTGCCTGGGCCGCCCAGCAGCCCAGGCGGCTGCTGACGCTGGCAGGGGTCGGCACGCAGCTGCTCGGGGCAGTGGGGAATGCAGCGCCCGGGGCTTTCTGGAAACTCTTCACGCTGATGCCAGAGTCGTTGTTACTGGCGCGCATCAGGTCCACCAGATCATCAGCCAGCATGATCGCGGTATTTCGCTGTGCCGAATCCTGGGTGTAGGGGATGGTCTTGCTTTGCAGCCCTGCCAGCCCGAGCACGCCGATCACGATGACCAGCAGGCTGACCAGCACTTCGATCATGCTGAAGCCGGCTGACTTCTTATTGAGGGATGTGATCATCAGTTGCACTCCCCTGAAGCAGGTGCCGTCTTGCTCGGCGGGGTGATCCGGCCACTGGCTTGTACGCCAACATACTGGGTTGCAATCGTTGTGTCCGATGTCGAAGTGAACCTGAAGCAGGCGGCGGCCGATGAGTTACCGGTCGGGGTGAATGTCAGCGCGCCGACGCCGGACGCGATGGTAACGCCCTGGGCCAGACCCGAAGTGCCGATCTGGCGCAGAGTGGCAGCGGCTGTCTTCACTGAGATGTCGTTGTTCCATGACGCGCTGCTGGAGTTCGCAGCAGCAATAGTGATGCTTCTGGACTGAGTCACCGCCTCACTACGGGCATACTGCAACAGGTCATAAAGTTCGTTGGCTGCCGAGTTGACGTTCTGCCGACGGATCAGCGAGCCGAAGCTGGGCACGGCAATGGCAGCGAAGATGCCGACGATCGCCACGGCGACGAGCAGCTCTACCAAAGTGAAACCCGCTTGTCGGGTGGCCAGTGCGGTTGAATTCCGACGGCTACATAGCGTCTTCAATTGCCTGACGTAAGTGTCGAAATTCATGTAGGAATTTTCCGTAATACACGCGAGGATTATCTTGATGTTAACGACGAAAAAAGTCCTTTGGTAATGGATATCCGGGCAAATGGCCAGACAGGCGGCATTTTGCCTTTAGGTGATCGTTGATTGATTGCGTTGGCCCTGGGTTTACTGCGAGTGGACGAACCTGACTCGATCCAGCGATTGATTTGCGTCAGCCCCCCTCGCAAATTTCCCCGCTCATCGCGCCAGCGACCCGGCGAAAGGGCTAGACTGCGCCCCTCCATTTTTCTTCAGTCGGATGAATCATGACCAAACCTGGGCAGGTAGTGATCGTGGGCGGTGGTGTCATCGGGTTATTGACGGCCTTCAACCTGGCTGCGCATGTCGAGCAGGTCGTGCTGCTGGACCGTTCTGCGGTAGGGCAGGAGTCGTCATGGGCCGGTGGTGGAATCGTTTCGCCACTTTACCCTTGGCGTTACAGCCAGGCCGTGACGGCCCTCGCGCACTGGTCTCAGGATTTTTACCCACAACTGGCCGAGCGCCTGTTCAAGAGCACTGGCGTCGATCCCGAGGTGCATACCACCGGGCTGTACTGGCTCGATCTGGATGACGAGGCGCAGGCGCTGCAATGGGCGGCTCGTGAGCAAAGGCCGCTGAGCAGCGTGTCGATCGACACCGTGCAGCAGGCCGTACCGGTGCTGGGCGAAGGTTATTCACGGGCTATTTATATGGCCAATGTCGCCAACGTGCGCAATCCACGACTGGTGAAGTCGCTCAAGGCTGCGCTTGTCGCGCTGCCCAATGTGACGATTCATGAGCAGTGTGAGGTGCAGGGTTTTGTCCGTGATGGCGATACGGTGCTGGGCGTGACCACGATCGATGGCGATGTGTTGGGCGACCAAGTGATCCTGACCGCTGGCGCCTGGAGCGGTGAGTTGCTCAAGACCCTCGGTCTTGAGCTGCCGGTCGAGCCGGTCAAAGGTCAGATGATCCTGTACAAGTGCGCGGCGGATTTTCTGCCGAGCATGGTCCTGGCCAAGGGCCGTTATGCGATTCCGCGTCGCGACGGGCATATCCTGGTGGGCAGTACCCTAGAGCATGAAGGCTTCGACAAGACCCCGACGGACGCTGCGCTGGAAAGTCTCAAGGCGTCGGCGGTTGAGCTGATTCCGGCCCTGGCTGATGCCGAAGTCGTTGGCCATTGGGCAGGCCTGCGCCCCGGCTCGCCGGATGGCATTCCCTTCATCGGGCCGCTGGCGGGGTTCGAGGGTTTGTGGCTGAACTGCGGGCATTACCGTAATGGCCTGGTTCTGGCGCCGGCGTCCTGCCAGTTGCTGGTGGATCTGCTGTTGGGGCGTGAGCCGATTATTGATGCGCGGCCCTATAACCCAAGCAGCCGCATCTTGTAGGTGTCCATTGTCGAGTGGATCTGTGGGAGCGAATTCATTCGCGAAAGCGGTTCATCGTCTGGAACACCGTCTTCGCGAATGAATTCGCTCCCACAGAATTCGCTTTCACAGAGTAGAGAGCCTGTCAGAGGCGGGTCTCAATCCAGCCCCAACTTCTTCAACCGATAACGCATCGACCTGAACGTCAGGTTCAGCCGCTGTGCGGCGGCGGTGCGGTTCCAGCGGGTTTCTTCCAGGGCCTGCAGGATCAGCTTGCGCTCGATGCTTTCCAGATAGTCTTCCAGATTGTCGATATCGGCTAGGTTGTGCTCGCCCTGTTCGGCCGTGTGGCTGGTTTCGGCCAGGCGCAGGTCGCTGGCGTCGATTTGGTCGTTTTCGCACAGGGTGTAGGCCCGTTCGAGCATGTTCTCCAGTTCCCGCACGTTGCCGGGGAAGCGGTAGCCCTTGAGGGTTTCCAGGGCCTGGGGATGCAGTTGGGCCACGGGCTGCCCGGAGTTATCGGCCAGGCGCTGCAACACGCTGCTCGACAGCTGCTCGATATCTTCGCGGCGTTCGCGCAACGAGGGTACGCGCAGTTCGATGACGTTCAGCCGATAGTACAAGTCCTGGCGGAAGCGCCCGGCGGCCACTTCGGCGCTCAGGTCCTTATGGGTGGCGCAGAGAATTCGTACGTCGACGACGGTTTCCTGCTGACCACCAATGCTGCGTATGGACTTCTCCTGAATCGCCCGCAGCAGCTTGACCTGCATGGCCAGGGGCAAATCCGCCACCTCATCGAGAAACAGCGTGCCGCCATTGGCCGCCTGAAACAGCCCAGGCTTGTCTTCGTGGGCGCCGGTAAAGCTGCCCTTGCGATGGCCGAAGAACTCGCTTTCCATCAGTTCTGTAGGAATGGCGCCGCAGTTGACGGGAATAAACAGATGGTCGACACGCGGGCCTTGTTCGTGGATAAGCCGCGCGACCAGTTCCTTGCCGCTGCCCGATTCGCCGCTGATATAGATCGGCGCCTGGCTACGGGCCAGCTTGCCGATCTGTTTGCGCAACGCGCGCATCGGCGGTGAGTCGCCAAGCAGGCGGCTGTCGATGCTGCGTTCGGTATTGGCGCCCACCGGGTGCAGGCGCAGGGCGCTGCCGACCAGTTCGCGCAGACGGCCCAGGTCCACCGGCTTGGTGACGAAGTCGAATGCCCCGGCCTTGAGGGCGTGAATGGCGGTGTCGAGGTTGCCGTGGGCGGTGATCATGGCCACCGGCACTTGCGGGTGGCGCTGCTGGATATGCTGCACCAGTTCCAGGCCGTTACCGTCAGGCAGACGCATGTCGGTCAGGCACAGGTCGAACGCTTCCCGCGCCAGCCAGTCATGGGCCTCGCGCACGTTGCGCGCGCTGCGGGTATCGAGCTTCATGCGCCCCAGGGTGATCTCCAGGAGTTCGCGAATGTCCGGCTCGTCGTCGACTATCAGGATTTTTTGCCGTTGGCTCATGTTCAACTCAATTTGAACGGATGGGCGAAGGTGATGCGCAGGCAACTGCCGCCACCTTCCCGGAATGTGTAGTCCAGATTGGCCTGGTTGCTTTCGCAGAGTTCACGCGAAAGATACAGGCCCAAACCGGTGCCTTTGCTTTCGGTGGTGAAAAAAGGCTCAAAAATCTTGCTCAGATGCTCGCTGGCCACGCCCGCGCCGTCATCGAGTACTTCCAGCACCGGCAGCTCGCTTAGTGGAGCATGAAACAGCCTGATCCACACCTGAGCCAGATCATGGCGCTTGCCACTGTGATGCAGGCCATTGTCCACCAGATTACTCATGATCTGGTTGAGCTGTTCCGGATCCATGCGTGTGGTCAGGCTGCCGGGGCCGATATCGGTGTGCAAGCGCCTGTTGGCCGGAGCCGAGCCGCGAAAGCTGTCGACGAATTCTTCCAGCCAGGTTTTCAGATCAAGCAGTTGCGGGGCCGATTCGTTGCGGCGGGACAGTTGCAGGACGTTTTCAATGACGATATTCACGCGTCGCGATTGATCTTGAATGATCTGACCCAGACGTTGATCAGGCGCGGTCAACTCTTCTGACTCGTTGAGCAATTGTGCGGCATGGCTGATCGCCCCCAGAGGGTTACGAATTTCATGGGCGATACCGGCGGTCAGGCGACCGAGTGCGGCCAGCTTGAGTTGCTGGGCCTGATGGGCGATTTGCGAAAGGTCTTCGAGAAAGATCAGGGTCTGGCGCTGATCGCCACGATTGAGTGGAACGAAGCTGGGTTGCAGGATCGGCCCTGACAACGAGGTGGTAATGTTGCGCGGCGCCAGGATCGGGTTGATCAGCCACTGGCGCAGGCGTTCGACCAGCAGCGGTGAATAGTTATCGATGGTTTCGCCGATCAAATGCTCGTGGCCGAGCAGGCTCAGGGCGCTCTGATTGGCCAGCAGCACCTGACGCCGGGCATTGAGCACGAGGATGCCGGTGCGCATGCGTTGCAGGATCAGGGCATTGAGTTCTTCAAGATTATCGACATCGTCTGCGCGCTGCTGGGCCAGGGCTTCGGTGAGATGCAGGCGCCGGGTCAGGGCCTGGACCAGCAAGGCAGCGGCAAAACACAGGGCGCCGAGAGAACCGGCCTGCACGTAGTAAGTGGAGGAGGTCGCGGTACTGGCGGTGCTGAAGCTTATATAAAAGGTCAGGTAGATGATGCCGATGGCGGAAATGGCGGCAATCAGCAAGCCGATGCGACCACGCAGCAAGACATTACTGATGGCGACCGAGGCAATCAGCAGGTTGCCGATGCCGCTGGGCGGGCCGCCGCCGGCATAAAACAGCGCCGACAGCATCAGCGCGTCGGCCATGGCCAGGCTGAATACCTGGGCCTGGTGGACAGGCCGATCCAGCAGCGCCACGACCATGATGTTGAACACCAGATACAGCCAGCAGCCCGCGCGGAACAGGTCCTGGTTGGCCATTTGCAGCAGCTGCGAGTCGAGGCTGGTCGTTGCCAGCACCACCAGCATGGTGCCGATGGTCAGGCGATACAGGTTGTACAGCCGCAGCACGCGTTGGGCCAGGGCACTGCCGAGTGACAGGGTCTCAGTGGTCACGTGCTGCCGGGCCTTGCAGCCTATGGGTCTCGCTGCAATACCACTGCTGCTCCTGGCTCAGGGCTCGGTCACGGGGCAGATGCACGCCGCAATGGGCACAGCGAACCATTGGCGTGGCGGCGATTTCGGGAGGCTCGGGTTTAGTGCGTGGGGCAGGGGGGTTGATCAGGCGTTTGATGAACCATACGGCTGCCGCGATCAACGCGACCCACATAATTAAGCGAACCATGACTACCAGCTTAGTGAACGAAGACTTGCCAGTGTAGCCAAGGAGCCATCAGCGGGACAGAGGGATTGCAACAGGATGTCCCACATAAAGGAAGTTGCAAATTGTGGGAGCGGATTTATCCGCGAATGCGGTATTTCAGACAATGAATTTCGATTGGTTGGACTGGCCTCTTCGCGAATGAATTCGCTCCCACAAGATTTCCCCTGCCAGGTGTTTGCCGCGCGACGGCTCCCACAGAATTCGCCTCCACCAACCTTGCCTCCATAAAAAAACGCATGACCCGGATAGGTCATGCGTTTTTGAGTGCAGCGATTAAGCCGGGTATCAGTCAAAAACACCCAGCGTCATATAGCTGAACCAGGAGCGGCTCTTGCTGTTGCCTTCGGCTTCGTGGTTCTGCTCGTCCACTTCGGACTGATTCTCTGGCAGCAGGTCAGCCGGGATAGCGTCCTTGGCGTCCTGGTATTGCTTCATCACGTCCTGGTTGGCGCGGGTTTCACCCGGCGGCAGCGGCGGATTGCTTTCGATCAGGCCCAGGGTTGCGCGGGTCAGCCACGAACGGTTGTCGACATCGGCAACGCGCGGGGTGAACTTGCCATCTTCCAGTTGCGGGTGATTCGGGAAGTTGGTCTTGAGCACTTCCAGGCTGGTCGCGGCCAGGTCGTCCAGATGCAGGCGCTGGTAGGACTCGACCATGACTGCCAGGCCGTCACCGACCGATGGCGTTTCCTGGAAGTTTTCCACTACATAGCGACCACGGTTGGCAGCGGCTACATAAGCCTGACGGGTCAGGTAGTAGTCGGCCACATGGATTTCGTAGGAAGCCAGCAGGTTGCGCAGATAAATCATGCGCTGCTTGGCGTCCGGCGCGTAGCGGCTGTTCGGGAAGCGGCTGGTCAGCTGGGCGAACTCGTTGAACGAATCGCGGGCAGCACCCGGGTCACGCTTGGTCTGGTCCAGCGGCAGGAAGCGCGCCAGCAGGCCAACGTCCTGGTCGAACGAGGTCAGCCCTTTCATATAGTAGGCGTAGTCGACGTTCGAGTGCTGGGGGTGCAGACGGATGAAGCGCTCGGCCGCAGCCTTGGCAGCTTCCGGCTCCCCGTTCTTGTAGTTGGAATAAATCAGTTCCAGCTGTGCCTGATCGGCATAACGGCCGAACGGATAGCGCGACTCCAGGGCCTTGAGCTTTTCAGTGGCACTGTTGAAGCTGCTATTACCCAGGTCGGCCTGCGCCTGCTGGTACAGCTCGACTTCGCTGAGGTTTTCGTCGATGACTTCTTTCTTCGACGAACAGGCCGCGGTGAGTGCGAGGATGGCGATCAGCAGCAGGTGTTTCACTTGCATGGCGGCTTGCGTCCCTATAACGGTCGCTGTCTTGGGCGTGACCGTCCTGTTATGATGAGCGCCCCGTGGAACCCCCGGGGCAAAAGACGCCGTATTTAACCACAAGCGTGCAGCTGAAACCTAGGCTGACACCGCCTTCTAGTCTGAGCATGTCCGAGAATATAGAACTCCGCGCAGAGGTGCCGTCCGAATTGGGCGGTCAACGCCTCGATCAAGTCGCCGCACAATTATTCGCAGAGCACTCGCGCTCGCGCCTTTCCGCCTGGATCAAGGACGGTCGTCTGACTGTCGATGGAGGTGTATTGCGCCCGCGTGACATCGTGCACGGCGGCGCCATCCTGCAACTTATCGCGGAGCAGGAAGCTCAGGGCGAGTGGGTTGCCCAGGATATCGAGCTGGATATCGTCTACGAAGACGACCAGATCCTGGTCATCAACAAGCCGGCCGGCCTGGTCGTGCATCCGGCTGCCGGGCATGCCGACGGCACCCTGTTGAATGCCCTGCTGCACCATGTGCCGGATATCGTCAATGTGCCCCGCGCCGGTATCGTCCATCGCCTGGACAAGGACACCACCGGTTTGATGGTGGTGGCCAAGACCATTCAGGCCCAGACCCAGCTGGTCGCGCAATTGCAGAAACGCAGCGTCAGCCGCATCTACGAGTGCATCGTGATCGGCGTGGTGACTTCTGGCGGCAAGATCGACGCGCCTATCGGTCGTCACGGTCAGCAGCGCCAGCGCATGGCGGTGATGGAAGGCGGCAAGCCGGCTGTCAGCCATTACCGTGTGCTTGAGCGTTTCCGCTCCCACACTCATGTGCGGGTCAAGCTGGAAACCGGCCGTACCCACCAGATTCGTGTGCACATGGCCCACGTCAACTATCCCCTGGTGGGTGATCCGGCCTATGGCGGCCGCTTCCGTATTCCGCCGGCGGCCAGTGTGACCATGGTCGATTCGCTGAAACATTTCCCGCGTCAGGCGCTGCATGCGCGTTTCCTGGAACTGGATCATCCGACCACCGGTCAGCGCATGAGCTGGGAATCGCCGCTGCCTGACGATTTCGTCTGGCTGCTGTCGCTGCTCAAACAGGACCGTGAGGCGTTCATCGGGTGAATGACTGGCTGATTCCTGACTGGCCTGCTCCGGCAGCCGTCAAGTCGTGCATCACCACCCGGACGGGCGGCGTCAGCGTCGCGCCGTTCGACAGCTTCAATCTGGGTGATCATGTCGAGGATCAGCCTGAATTTGTCGCCGCCAACCGCCTGAGTCTGACTTCGCAGCTGCATGTGCAGCCTGCCTGGTTGCGCCAGGTCCACGGCGTAACCGTGGTCCAGGCCGATCCGTCGGTCGTCGTCGAGGCCGACGGCAGTTGGACCGCAACCCCCGGTATTGCCTGCACCATCATGACCGCCGATTGCCTGCCTGCGTTGTTCTGCAACCGCGCCGGTACTCGCGTTGCTGCGGCACATGCCGGTTGGCGCGGGCTGGCCGCTGGCGTGCTGGAAGCCGCCGCCGACAGTTTGCAGGTCGAGGCCAGTGAAATTCTGGTCTGGCTGGGCCCGGCCATTGGCCAACCTTCTTTTGAAGTGGGCGGCGAAGTCTTCGAGACCTTTGTCTCGCAGCATCCGCAGACCGCTGAAGCCTTTATCCCCAGCGTCAATGCCGGGCGGTTCATGGCTGATATCTATGCCCTGGCGCGCCTGCGTCTGGCGGCCCATGGCGTAACTGCTGTCTATGGCGGTGGTCTGGATACTTTCAACGACCCGCGCTTTTATTCCTACCGCCGTGCCGCTCGCACCGGTCGTTTTGCCTCTCTTATCTGGCTCGAACAGGCCTGATTGCTTCAGGCCAGCTAAGCTCGCTTCACTGGTACGCTGACTTGCGTCAACTAATCCGTGCTTGAATCTCACAGAATCGGCCGCATCTAACGGGCTATCTGGCAGGTTTTCTTTACAGGTGTGTCCATCGCTCCGGCCTGCTCAATAGGAAGGTGACCAATGCGTATTGACCGTTTGACAAGCAAGCTGCAACTGGCTTTATCCGATTCCCAATCCCTGGCGGTGGGCCATGATCATCCCGCCATTGAGCCCGCACATTTGATGCAGGCCCTGCTCGATCAGCAGGGCGGCACCATCAAGCCGCTGCTGTTGCAGGTCGGCTTTGATGTCAACAGCCTGCGCAAGGAGTTGACCAAAGAACTCGATCAGATGCCGAAAATCCAGAACCCTACCGGTGACGTGAATATGTCCCAGGATCTGGCGCGCCTGCTCAACCAGGCTGACCGTCTGGCGCAGCAGAAGGGCGATCAGTTCATTTCCAGCGAGCTGGTACTGCTCGCGGCCATGGACGAAAACAGCAAGCTCGGCAAATTGCTGCTCGGCCAGGGCGTGAGCAAGAAAGCCCTGGAAAACGCCATCAGCAACCTGCGCGGCGGCGAGGCGGTGAATGACGCCAATGTCGAGGAGTCGCGCAAGGCCCTGGATAAATACACTGTCGACCTGACCAAGCGCGCCGAAGAAGGCAAGCTTGACCCGGTGATCGGCCGCGACGACGAAATTCGCCGGACCATCCAGGTGCTGCAACGCCGCACCAAGAACAACCCGGTACTGATCGGCGAACCCGGCGTGGGTAAGACCGCCATTGCCGAGGGCCTGGCCCAGCGCATCATTAATGGAGAAGTGCCGGACGGCCTCAAGGGTAAGCGTTTGCTGTCTCTGGATATGGGCTCGTTGATCGCCGGCGCCAAGTTCCGCGGCGAGTTCGAAGAGCGCCTCAAATCCCTGCTCAACGAGCTGTCCAAGCAGGAAGGCCAGATCATCCTGTTCATCGACGAACTGCACACCATGGTCGGCGCCGGTAAAGGCGAGGGCTCCATGGACGCAGGCAATATGCTCAAGCCTGCGCTGGCTCGCGGCGAGCTGCATTGCGTCGGCGCGACTACCCTCAACGAATACCGTCAATATATAGAGAAGGATGCGGCCCTCGAGCGGCGCTTCCAGAAAGTCCAGGTCGACGAGCCGAGCGAAGAGGACACCATCGCCATCCTGCGTGGCCTCAAGGAACGTTACGAGGTCCACCATAAAGTGGCGATCACTGACGGCGCGATCATCGCGGCGGCCAAGCTCAGCCATCGCTATATCACCGACCGCCAGTTGCCGGACAAAGCTATCGACCTGATCGACGAAGCGGCCAGCCGTATTCGCATGGAAATCGACTCCAAGCCGGAAGTGCTTGATCGTCTGGAGCGTCGTCTGATTCAGCTCAAGGTTGAATCCCAGGCGCTGAAGAAAGAAAGCGACGAGGCGGCGAAGAAACGTCTGGAGAAGCTCCAGGAAGAAATCGTACGCCTTGAGCGGGAATATGCCGACCTGGAAGAAATCTGGACTTCGGAAAAAGCCGAAGTCACCGGCTCCGCGCAGATCCAGCAGAAAATCGAACAGTCCCGTCAGGAACTGGAGGCGGCCCGCCGTCGTGGCGACCTGAACCGCATGGCCGAGTTGCAGTACGGGGTCATCCCGGACCTGGAGCGCAGCCTGCAGATGGTCGATCAGCACGGCAAGCCGGAGAACCAGTTGCTGCGCAGTAAGGTCACCGAGGAAGAAATCGCCGAAGTGGTGTCCAAGTGGACCGGTATTCCGGTATCGAAGATGCTCGAAGGCGAGCGCGACAAGCTGCTGAAAATGGAAAGCCTGCTGCACCAGCGAGTGATTGGTCAGAACGAGGCGGTGGTGGCGGTGGCCAACGCGGTGCGGCGTTCCCGTGCCGGGCTGTCCGATCCGAACCGGCCAAGCGGCTCGTTCCTGTTCCTCGGCCCGACCGGCGTCGGCAAGACCGAGCTGTGCAAGGCCCTGGCCGAGTTCCTCTTTGATACTGAAGAGGCCATGGTGCGTATCGATATGTCCGAGTTCATGGAGAAACACTCCGTGGCTCGTCTGATCGGGGCGCCGCCGGGCTACGTCGGTTATGAAGAAGGCGGTTACCTGACCGAAGCGGTACGGCGCAAGCCTTACTCGGTGATCCTGCTCGACGAAGTCGAAAAGGCCCACCCGGATGTGTTCAACATCCTGCTGCAGGTACTGGAAGACGGCCGCCTGACCGACAGCCATGGTCGTACGGTGGACTTCCGCAATACCGTGATCGTCATGACCTCGAACCTGGGCTCGGCGCAGATTCAGGAACTGGTCGGTGATCGTGAAGCGCAGCGCGCGGCGGTCATGGATGCCGTGGGTTCGCACTTCCGTCCGGAGTTCGTCAACCGTATCGACGAAGTGGTGGTGTTCGAGCCGCTGGGGCGCGAGCAGATTGCCGGTATCACCGAGATCCAGCTGGGCCGCCTGCGCAGCCGCCTGACCGAGCGCGACCTGAGCATGACCCTGAGCCAGGAGGCCATGGATATGCTGATTGCCATCGGCTACGACCCGGTCTATGGCGCGCGGCCGTTGAAGCGTGCAATCCAGCGCTGGATCGAGAACCCGCTGGCGCAACTGATCCTGTCGGGCAACTTCGAGCCGGGTAGCAGCATTACCGGTACCGTGGTCGACGACGAGATTGTGTTTGCTTGAGGGGCTGAGCTGGAATGAGCTCTTGTGGGAGCCGCCTTGGTGGCGATCGAGTGCGAAGCGGTTGCAATGGCGTCGGTGCCTGATCCGACGCCATCGCCAGCAAGCCGGCTCCCACAATTCTGCGCTTGCAGGGCTATCTATATAGACGCACCGCGCGAACCCCTCGATTTCGCACCCCTGATCGGCGATCTGAAAAAAAATCGCAAATCATTGTCTTAAAAGCAATTTAGAGGGTTGACAGGTGTTTTTGAAAATGTAGAATAGCGCGCCTCAGAGACGTGAACGTAGCGATACGGACAAGGCGAAGAGGCTGAATTAATTCAGAAACAATGAGTTAGCTCAGCGCAGTAGATGTACCGGTTACAGCTGAAATCTAATAGTTCCGCGATAGCTCAGTTGGTAGAGCAAGTGACTGTTAATCACTGGGTCCCTGGTTCGAGTCCAGGTCGTGGAGCCAGATTTCTCAAGTAACTGTATCGGGGTATAGCGCAGTCCGGTAGCGCGCCTGCTTTGGGAGCAGGATGTCAGGAGTTCGAATCCCCTTACCCCGACCATTTTTGGGTCGTTAGCTCAGTTGGTAGAGCAGTTGGCTTTTAACCAATTGGTCGTAGGTTCGAATCCCACACGACCCACCATTTTTGGCTTCAGGTTGTCGCCTGAAGCCGAATCTTAAAGATCTGATGCAGTATGGTCGGGTCGCAGGCAGCTTTTTGAGGTGCCTTGATTTACCGGGGTATAGCGCAGTCCGGTAGCGCGCCTGCTTTGGGAGCAGGATGTCAGGAGTTCGAATCCCCTTACCCCGACCATCTTTATCCAGCGTTAGCGTCAGATTATTTAGACTGGCAGATCATATTCAGTCGAAATCGCGGTTTCTGTGTTCTGAAGTGCTCGTAACACTCAGGCAAGCAGCCGTCTGCCGCGAAACATAGCGCTGGGTGTCGATGATGTCAAATTGGAATGTGCCCTGTCTCGAAGCCAAAAGCTTAGAGACTGGGCATTTTCATTTCTGTATGTCAGCCTCTCCCCGCCGGATTACCTCAGATTCTTCCGTAGGAGCATCAGCTGGGTCGGTTGACCCAGGCGATCCCCTCGAAACTACCTTTTGTAGCTTTCAACTGCTCCGATATCGAGCTGCGACTGTCTAGAAGCAACTGAGCATCTGCGTCCGCTCCTCGATGCCTTAGCCAATCCAGAAATTTCCCAACAAACGCAATCTCATCTGTGGATAGCGGCTCTTCGATATCTGCGGCCATTGTCCGTTTCGGATGCAATAACGCCTGCATCGGAGATTTCATTGGCAGTCCCGTGCTGTTTGAGCCTGGTAGCGCCAATGCACGATGTGCTGGACCGGCTTCAGATATTACCTGCCAGCCTCGCTCATCTGGCGGCATTGTCCTGTCGATTTTGAGAAGTGGTAGGGAGCCTCTACGCATTTGTCGAAGCCCTGGAGCTCGATGTTGCTCCCTGTTTTCATGACGCGACATGTAGTACTCAAATCCAGGAGGGAGAAAGCGTTCGTTCATCACCAGTCTCATCATTTCGTAGTCTGGCTCGATGTACTCCATCGTCGTGGCCAGGTTCGAATGATTGAGTAAGGTCTTCGTCACGTGGATATTGCGGTCAGGTTGTTTCATCAGGTCCGTGGCAATCGTGTGACGAAATCGATGAGGTGTCATTCGCACACCTATTGCGAGCGTCAATTTCTTATACATTGCCTCGACTTG
The DNA here is from genome assembly GCF_024807945.1 of Pseudomonas sp. JUb42. Taxonomy (GTDB): domain Bacteria; phylum Pseudomonadota; class Gammaproteobacteria; order Pseudomonadales; family Pseudomonadaceae; genus Aquipseudomonas. The sequence continues at coordinate 323,733 of NZ_JANUFD010000008.1, forward strand.
ATCCACGTTCATGACCGTTCCCCTGTAGTAGGTGGAGAATCGATTGACGTTGAACAACTGATCGGCCTTCGAAAAACTTTGAGTTTTGGCAGCTTTGATCAGTGTCTGCAGGTGGGGTTGTAGCCCGTCGGGAATCGGGATCATGAATTCCCGATGGGTTTTCTCTGTCTCTGCTCGGACCCGTATGAGGCGATGCTTGAGATCGATATCCCCCATCCGGACGTTCAGCAGGGCGTTGAGCCGTATACCTGTGTAGTAGAACGTCTCGTAGACAATCAGCCAGAACCAGGCTGGCGTGATCGAAGAGCGCTTGCAGGTTTGCTCTTCTTCCTCCTTCAACAGCCTCAATCGGCTGCGCGCTTGCTCGATCGCGTCTTCAATCACGGTCTTTTTCTTTCGTCGTGGGGGAATGACCGCAGTCTTATTGAACGGGTTTTTAGCCAGAGTGACGACTTCCTCCTCAATGGCATACTTGAAAATGGTCCGCAAATGGGACGAGTAAGTGTTCCAGCTCCGCTTGGACAGACCGCGATCCAGCTCTTGCTTGCGCCAGGCGAGTACGTCGCGGTGAGTGATCAGCTCCGCCAGGCAATTGCCAAACTTCCGGATGAAGGCGCGGGTCGATGAATGATATGTGCTTGCTGAAGCAGGACGCAGATCGTGGACCGAAATGTATTCTTGGGTTAGGTCAAGGACGGTGGTCATAACGCCGGACTCCCACTGTCATCGCTACTACCCATGAGTGCCAGAATGGCGTTGTCATAAGGTACTTCACTGAACACATCCGTCGGATCGGTGAGTAAATACCCCCTTAGTTCGCGAGTTTTGCGTGGTCCCTTGACCTGGCAGGTCCAGATATTGAGTTGATCCGGAGTTTTGCGATGGCGTTTCTTCTTCTCGAAGGCGCGTTGCACCAACTGCCAGGCCTCCAGTTGGCGTTCCCGGGAAACCGCTTCGATATCAGGATGCTCCAGGGCATAACGCTTAAAAATATCCGGACTGACCAGAAAAGCAGTCCCGGCAACGGTGTGGACCCTTGCTTTGGCGTCGTTGATGATAATTTTGTGAGAGATAACCCCTGTCTTGAGCCAGGCCAAAAACTTAGATCCGTAATCACCAGCGCTAGCATTATCCTGAGAGTCCTCAAGGGGCAGGTCTATAGGAGGTGGTGGTCTCTGCTGTCGCAGCATTCGAGGTGGTGATGTTTCCAGGTTTTCTACTGAAGCTTGGGTGGGGGTGCTATGAACTATTGCTGTGGTTGCCACTGGGTTGGGTGCAACCGAAGTGTCTTCGAAGAGGGAAAGCAAGTCATCCATATGGTCGGAGTCGCTCTGCAATAATGGTTGCGGAGCATTTTGTACAATTTGTAACGATTTCGATATTAAAATGCTATCACTCGAGTCATTAGTTAGTGCGCTGTTCTCCATTTCCTGTGCCGGTGGATCCTCCGGTACAGGCTCTGCCTGCTCAATCGTTACGGTACCTCCATAGCTTTCTGGCCGCTCCCCAGCGTCAGGCCAGATGAGTGCCGGTGAGACCTTCAATACGGTAAATGTTTTAAGCCAGCCATGACCATTGTCAATCGTAACGCTCCAGATCGCTTTGTCCTTGGCATTGGTTTGAATGATCGCTTGGTCCTGCAGCATGTTGAACATCGGCGCATTCGAGCTTGGTATGTGCTCAATGCCCTGAGCCAGCAGAGAGACTCTGAGCTGATCTACTGCAGGCTTGCTCACCAACCACAGCGCATCCTGGGTTAACCACCCGTCAGAAGGTCCGTCCTCGTGGTTCAGCTTGAATTTTTCTTTGACCAGCATCCTCAAGCCATCGACCAACTGTCTCTGTAGAGACTGCTTGGGTGCCGCCATTGCGCGTTCGGTGTTCCCCCCGAGCTCCTGAGCAACCGATGCCTGGTCAGCTTGGGTCACGATCTCACCGATGATGTCTGCATATTCGTGCTGACCAGCCAGCGTGAACAGTAGCTGTGCCCAAAGCTCAGGAAATCCACTGAGCCAGTCCAGTGCCTCCGCCGGCAAAACTTGAGAGTAGATGAGGGAAGAGGCTGCGCTATGTAGTTTGTAATTTCGGCCTTTCACATACTTGAAGCGGTAAGGTTGAGCGATCGGTCCATACCAGGGGTGCCAGGTCTTGCCGTTCTGTAGTTCAACAGTAACGTCGACGGCGATCTTTCCCAGGTCGTGGATAAGCGCGCCGTAGGCCGCAGCTGCAGACCACGCCTCTGCCTGTGCGGCTTGTGATTCAGGCGGCGCGCCGATGGGCAAAAGGTATGTCTGACGAATCTTGAGTGCGTAAGCGACAATCTCAAGACCGTGATCCAGCATGCCGCCTAAATATGCATGGTGATGGTTTTCAGAAGCGGGCAGGTGTTGGACCAGCGCAGCGTATTTTTCAAGAGGGGTGAGGTAGAGGTTTCCGAACTGCTTACGAGAAAGAGAGGTTCGTTGCCAAATATTTTCCAGCAGGGTGCGTCGGCGAGGTGTGCCGAGCAGGTTGCTTGCTGACTCGGGGGCAGTGAAGCCACCATCTATCGATTGGGCCGGAGGGGCAGTGGCAGGTTTTCGCTTAAAAATTGAAAGCATGGTATCGCCCACGGAAAGATTCATGAGCCGGGTTTTCCGCTACGCGGGGGAATGCAACAAGGGGATATCGATATTAGGCGAGGGAAGGTTTGCGGGGCAAAAAGCCATTACGATCGCTCAAGTCAAAACCGCAAATGTAAGGCTCACAATCAGAAGCGTTGAGTACGAGGACGATTCCTCCCCGTACAAACGGCCTGTAGAGCCCTGAACACGGGCCTATAGCTGGATTGGCATAGGTTGAACCCACACCATGTCACCACAATGAGGTTGAGAACCTATTGACTATAAATTTCAGCATGCTAACCCGCTGGTCGAAATAGTTTTCGCTGGCAATTGACCAGATCCTCGCAGCTGCGTTAACTGTATGGATGTACAGTTAATACAAGGCATGCGTCATGAGCGTCAAAATCCTTGGGCCATTGAAACCTGGAGGGGTGCGACTCCCGTTTTATTCCTTCAAGGTCCCGGCTGGCTTCCCGTCTCCACGGTGCAACGATCACAAATGCTGGCCTCAACCTCGGTAATTAATCAGCAAGGAAAATCGTCATGCACCAGCACGGGGAAGCGTTACGCGCCACTGCCGCCAAGTGGCGGAAAGCCAACCCGGACCATCGCGGCGGCATTGTGCTGATATGGCAGGGCGCGGTGTACGGGTGGAAGGATTCATTGCGTCACGCGAGTGACGAGAGCCCAGGCGTATACGCGGTGAACGACACTGGTCACATCTTCATTGCCGAAGGCGGCGATGAATACAACGGTGCTAAATGTTGGGTAGCAGCTGACCTAAACTACCAGTAGGAAAATCCCGCACCAGGTCATCCAGCTGCACCCTAAGCCCCGCCGTAAAACGTGGGGCCGAGGACTTAGAGAGACCCAAATTAACGGTTACCACCGCCTGACTTACTACCCAAGAGAGGGATAGCTTATGAGCGACATCTCTTCAAAACTTCAGCATTCGCCTTGATGGTCACGCTAGCAGGCCATGCCTTCGCTGCTACGGATAACGACGACTTCGTTGAGGACGCTTCTGCAAAAGGTGTGGCAGAAGTGGAGGCTGGTAAGCTTGCGCAGGAGAAAGGCAGCTCTGCCGACGTCAAGAGCTTTGCTGACACGATGATCAGGCATCACACCGCAGCGAACGCCAAACTCAAATCGATTGCTGATTCCAAAAAGCTGAAAGTGTCTGACGACGCTCAGCTCATGGACAAGGCCAAATCGATGATTCTGGAATTGCGCAGCTCGAAGTCGTTCGATCAGGCTTATGCCAATAACCAGGTAAAAGCTCACGGGGCCACGATCAAGATTTTTGAGGACGAGGCCGCTAATGGTAAAGATCCTGAACTCAAAGCTTTTGCGGCTGAAACGTTGCCTAAGCTGAAAGAGCACCTTGCTCATGCGCAGGCATTGGCCAAAGCTCACGGTGGGGACGCTGCCAACTAATGCTTAGGCGCGCCGGGCTAAGCCCGGCGATCCCAGACCGCCCACGGTCTCGGAAAATTCGCACCAGGTACACAAAAGCCCCGACCTAAAAATCGGGGCTAGGCGTATAGAAGGGCGCTAGTTTGAGCGTCGTGACCAAGAGCGAACAAAATTGGCCGAAAAAACAACCTCACCTGACGGACTTACGTTCACCTATCGACGACGTCCAGGTGATCAATTCATCCTCAGATTTCCGGATGGAATGCGAGCTTTGATCAGTGTGACGGCAGCTGCAAATCATCGCAGCATGCACTCTGAAATTATCAGGCGCTTGAACTTTAGTTTTTCGCAAGATGACCATGTAATTTCATCGAGCAGTTGCCGGGGTTCGTCGCCCTGCAGCGTGCCCGCCTGGATCGCTAGTTGCTGGCATAGCAATGCCGACTGCGCAGAGCGCTTGACCGATTCCAAGGTATCCAGGGCCAACATCAGGGTCATGGCAGATTCCCGGGCCTTGCATGCATTCGAGGGGGGTGAGCCGGCAGTTTATAAGCTCGCGTGGCAACCGACACAACAGTTTTAAGCACCGTATCCAATGCACTGCACCGCACGCTGGTCGTTAAGTGCTGCCGGAGACTAGGCCTATGAGACGACGATGTGCTATTTCTTAAGGGACACAGGTGATGCATTTTCGCAGTGACTTTATATGGAGTTTGAGTCGATGGCTGCTTCTGCGTATTTCGATCAGGTACAAAAACTGTATATTGCCTACTTCGGGCGGCCAGCCGACCCTGTGGGTCTAGCGTATTGGGCAGCCAGCGTGGATGCCGCTAATGGTAATTTCAGCGCAGCGATTGCGGGCTTTTCTTCTTCTAATGAGTCCAATGCTTTATACGCTGGCACTAGCACCTCACAGAAAGTCTCGGCGATTTACTTGGCGATATTCAATCGAAACCCTGAACCAGCTGGCTTGAGCTACTGGGTTGGATTGATCGATTCTGGCACTGTGAGTTCGGCGCAGGCGGCATACACCATCCTTAACTCAGCGGGTGTGGGGGATTCCAGCGCAGTAGCCAATAAGCTCGCCGCAGCCAACGCCTTCACTGCCCAGATCGATACAATGGATGAAACGGTAGGTTATGTCGGCCAAACTGCCGCTGCGTATGGTCGGGCATTCCTAAATGGCGTTGATGCCACCCCTGCCTCATTGAGCACTGCGACTGCGTTTAGCAATCTGACTAACACTGTAGCGATTGCAACCAATACTACGACTGCCACTCCACCCACAACGCCGACTGGCCCGGGGCAGACATTCACGTTGACGGCAGGGGTTGATATCGTTAATGGCACGGCACTGGATGACTCCATTGTCTCTACCGTCGCAGGCGGTTTCGCGTCCGGGGACTCTATCGACGGCGGTGCGGGCACCGATACTCTGACGGTGAGCGGTTCGGGAAAGATCAGTAGTGCTGGTGTGACCGTGACGGGCGTGGAGTCGGCCACGTTCACCTCCCTCAGCGATGTCAGCCTGAACACCACCACCTGGATCGGTCTGACCAGCTTGACGACTCAGAGCAATGCCGGGGCGAGCACGATTACTGCGGGTGCAGGCACGGCTATTGTTTCGAGCGCGTTGAACCAAGGCGCCAGTAATATTACGATCAATGGCGGCTCTAATGTATCGGTGAGTTCGTCAGCAGGCACTGGCGGGGCGATTACAATTGGAAGCACCACTCAGGCAACCGGGGCGGTGAAGGTCGATGCGACCAGTGGGTCCACATCAGGTAGTATGGGGCCGATTACCATAACCGGCGGTAGCGTCATCAATGTCACCCAGTCTGCCGGTAATGCTTTAAATACCACCGTGACGATGGGGACAATCACTGTCAATGGCAAGGCAGGGACCACGTCGGTCAACGTGAACAACGCCGCTAGGGCCAATGCCGACGTGGGTACTGCTGGAGTAGACAACAATGCAGTTGCCGTCTACGATATTAACAGTGGTAGTGCAGGCACTAAAGTAGGCACTATTACCAACATATCAGTAAAAAATTATACGGTAGTAGGTATACAGGACAATGTCCTAAGCAACCTCTCTCTTACCGGTGGTTCGGGCAATATCATCATCGATAATAGTTCGTCTATTCCCAGCGCCAGCATCACCCGCACCCTGAACCTGACGGCGGACGGTCTGACCGGGGGTACACTCGATGATGCTGATCTCTACACGACGCTTAATGTCACGACAACCGGTGCCAACTCAACTTTGGCTAATATAACCTTCGGTGGTCTGAGTAACCTCATTGTGTCCGGCACCAAAAACCTGACCCTCATTTCGACCGCAGGAGCAACAGCACTGAACGCGGTTACAGTCAGTGGCGCGGCCGGGCTTACGGCTAATTTCGGCAGTACTTCAACGCTTAAATCCGTAGATGCCAGCGCCAGTAGCGGTGCGGTTACGTTGACCATCGATGGCACAAAAGCTAGCTACAGCGGTGGTTCAGGTGTGGATACGCTGACCCTGACTAATAGCGCTGCGCCAACCAAAGTCATTAGCGGCGGGGCTGGTAGTAATGATGTGCTAAGCCTAACAGCAATATCAGCGGCTGCTTTGAGTAATGCTGCGCTGATTTCCGGGTTTGAACAGGTGACTTTGACCGGCGCTACCAACCAGACGGTGGACGTCAGCAATTTTGTCGGTGCGATGAGCTTCTCGACATTGGGCGGCAATGGGCTGACGCTGAACAAGTTGGTAACCGGAAACTCGCTGATACTTACCGGCGCCGGTACGGCTTATACGCTTAATGGCGACGGTTTTGCCGCAGGTAGCAATGACACCTTGAACCTTACGCTTACTAGTAAGACGGGGGCAGCGGTGGCTTTTGCGAGTACGGGTATAACTACGACCAGTGTCGAGACTATCTCGATCAGTACGTTCGATGGGCAAGGTACACCATCTGGTACTTTTAACGATTCGGTGACGTTGTTAGGTAATGCGCTCAAGACGATAACGGTGTCCGGGAATGCAGGCCTGGCCCTTACGGCGTCCAGCACAGGATTGACTTCGGTAGACGCTAGTGGGATTACGTCAGGTGGCTTTACCTGGACGTCCGGGGCCACAAGCGGTCCGAGCCTTACGGTCAAAGGTAGTGCGAGCGGTACCAACACGGTTGATTTGCACTTGGCCAATGCTACGGCAACATATCTCGGCGGCAGCGGCGCCGACACCATTACCGGCTCAGTAAAAGCGGACAGCTTTACCCTCGGCGCCGGCGCAAACGTGGTCAAGTTTGCGCCGGCCCAGTTTACGGCTACTGACACCAATTCCTTGATCTTAGCCGCTGACGCCATTACAGATTGGAGTACCGGAGGTGGGATAAATACGATCGACTTTACGGCAAGCTTGGCTAAGGTCGATCATTCCGCCGCTGCTGTATCAGGAACTGCGAGCATCACCAATGGTTTGGCAACATTTTTTTCCGATGCCACGACATTAACCGCAAAATTGGCCGCCGTCGTTAATGCTGTAAACACCGATGCCGCTGGTACCGCCGTAATGTTCACTGATGGCGCCAATAGCTATCTGTTTGTAGTTGGAGATGCAACAGCAGGTGTTCAGTCGGGGGATGCACTGATCAAAATTGTAGGTGTTGTGGCGACGGGGCTAACAATCAATGCGGGAGGAGATCTCACCGGTTTTATATAATAGTAACGGCACCATGGTCCGGTTACTAGAGATAGTGAAGCCGGGCTGTGGAGTTATAAGGGTTTTTATACGGGAGCTTCAGTGGGAATTAAGTTTTGTTTGTGATGATATAATAAATATCACACAAGAGTTAGGGGTCTGCCTAGTAGCTGGGCTCTGCCGTTAGTAAGTTTTCCTCGTGCTGCATAAAAGCTTAATAAGCCTTGAATTTTTCACTTGGCCTTCGGTAGGCAATTATTAAGATCATGTCATCATTCAGTTTTCAAACAGCGCCGACAGTTAATAGTCACATGATGCAAAGTGCGACGGTGTAGCTTTCATAAATTGTTTGCTAATTTTGTGCAGGTTTCGGTTTTAGGAATAGGCCATTTGCCCTTGTATCTTCGTAAACGAAGACCGACGGGCGACGTCGATCGAAGCGACTCATTCTGTTCCAGCGAACGCTACTTATACCTAGCCCGACGGCTGCCAACTTTGCCAATTCGAGTGTTTCGAATAAATCGTTCTCCCTCAAACTCATCCCTTTGACGACCATGATCGCGCAGAGCCAGGAGTCGAGTTCCGACATATTGGCTTTTTCCACAACAGCAACGTATTTCATCCCGTTGAACACGTAATGCACTTCAAAGAATTCGGTTAGACTCGCTGTAGTTTGCATTTTTACTCAAGTTGCCTCAGTGATCATGGGAGTGCTTAATAAGCATGCCTATGCACACTCATGCGCTAGGGTATTTGGGATAGAATGGCTCTTATGCTACCTAAATAGCGAGCCATTCAATGCCTGTAACCCCCAATTTCTCTACCAGCAGCTTGTAGAGTTTTGTCATTTTGTCAGCGCCGTATCTAGGTCCCAGACTAAACTCTATACCGCCGGTTGCCCACTGCCATGCGTCAGCATTGTTCATGGAATCGGACCGAATATAGAAGGCTTTGTAGGCTCTGTGGAGGAGGTAATCGATTCTAAAATGTCCACTTGCTGCATGCTGCCGCCCCTTTAACTCGTTGATGATCAATGATTGTTGAGCTATAAAATGATTCCGCTTCAGCGGATGAGATGCTTGTCCATGACTTTTTAGCGGGGCGAAAAAGGCATCCCTCTACTGAGCGAGCCCTGCGTTTGTAGGCGAGCCTTGGCCGACTTGGGCGGATTTTCCTGTTGTTTTTCCCGATTCGCAGCTGTCCAGCATTTAGCACTGGGCGTCGACATCAGGTATGGCTGCGGCGTGGAGAACATCGAGCAGTCTGGCGATGGCGTAACAGTCTGCGCCGGCGGTCAAGGGATAAATCTTGGCATTGGCGACGCTATGAATCTTGGCTGGAACTCGCGGCCACCGTGCGTGGAACCGCACCGTAAGGCTTGCTCGACAGCTACTTTACGGAGCGACACCCGCTATGTCCGCAGGTGCTTGGCTGGTCGCGCGCCCAAGTGACACTCATGAGACCACGCTCGGCTTCGCGCGCTCTCACGGCTATCTGACCGGGTCAACGCACTGGATCACACTCGAAGTTTCGGCTGGGCTCAGCGCATCCCAAAGGGCAGGGGGCGCTGAATCAAGCAAGCGTGCTGAGACCTCTTGTTCAGATTTACTGAGCAGACCTACTTTACTGGTCCCGGCCAAGGCCACATCATATTCACCGAATGGTTAAGCAGACTGTTGCCGCTGACCGAAAATTGACCCAGGTGTTCAACTGCTTCTGCTCACTTTAGGAGGAGAACTCGAGGTGATCAGTATGGAAATGTCGGGGAAAACTCTCGACGCCCTGTCTCGCTAGGTAGCGCGGCACATACGCACCAAATTAGCAGGACAGGGTGTGGTTCACAGTCTAGCTTTACCGCTGCGAACGACTAAGCAACGAAATTTTGGCCATTATTCGGACTTAGCGATGATTTCCGGCTAATGCGATGATGGTGGTACTCGCGGGCTTTGCCAGTAGGCGCAGGGCACTTTCGCCCTCGGGAATTGCGATCGAGACCACATGGAGATGAGTAATTCTGGCAATAAAGCCGCCTATCAGTGTTGCGTTATTTACCCTGATCTTGAGCGAGAGGTTCAATCCCTAAGGCAGTAGAGCTTCGTTTTAGCTGCCACTGTAAAAGCCTGTTTCGCTGCTGGATATAAAGGCGAGACTAGCGTTCTTGATTTCATTCAATCTAAGCTCAAGCCAGACGCCGAAATTGTAGTGGTCAACTGATCCCGGACACGACGTTAAGTCTTTTTTCGGATTGAGCTGGTGCCAGTCCGTTATTGAACTGGTGTGGCCGAATCCAGTTATAGCGATGCATCAAATAATGACTGATATCGCGCTGAGCCTCTTGGGCCGTCGTGTAGTCCACGGTCGGTATCCACTCAGTCTTCAGGCTCCGAAAAACACGTTCCATCGGCGAGTTGTCGTAGCAATTACCTCGGCGACTCATGCTCTGATTGATGCGGTATCGCCAGAGTCGCTGGCGAAAGTGGCGACTGCCGTATTGCGAGCCCTGGTCGGAGTGAAACAGCAGGCCTTGAGGCTTGCCGCGCTGCTCATAGGCCATGTCGAGCGCCTTGATCACCAAGTCCGAATCCGGTTTGTTCGACAACGCCCAACCCACCACCCGGCGCGCGAAGAGATCCATGACCACGGCCAGGTAATGCCATTTCCCTTGTACCCAGATGTAAGTGATGTCGCCACACCAGACTTGATTGGGCGCGGGCACATCGAACTTTTGATTCAGAATATTCTGAATATCAGGCCGCTCCACCGTTGCCTTTTTATAAGCATGCGAGCCCGGTTGTTTGCTGATCAATCCCAGTTCTCGCATCAGGCCACGCACCTTGAACCGACCGATTTGTTCGCCATCCTCCTGCATCATCGACACGATACTGCGACTGCCGGCAGCGCCTCGACTTTGCCCGAACAATTCATTGACCCGGCTGCGTAAACGAACCCGCTCAGGGTCTGGAGCCCGGCGTCGCATGCAATGGTCGTAGTAGCACGAGCGAGGTATCTCGAACACTTCGCACAGCAACTCGATTGGCTCACAAGCACTCAGCTGATCAATCAGCGCATGCGCTCGTGCTCTTCCGACATCAAGAGCGCGGTGGCTTTTTTTAAAATGGATTTCTCCCGCTCAAGACGGGCAATTCGGGCTTCCAGCTCCTGAATTTTCTGCTGTTCAGGCGTCAGGGCTTTGCTGTGAGGCGTGACGCCATTGCGCTCCTGCTGAAGCTGGTTGACCCAGCGACGCAGCGCAGACTCGACCACCCCAAGCGAGCGGGAGGCTTCGATATGGCTATAGCCTTGATCGAGCACGAGGCCTGCGGCCTCACGTTTGAATTCAGTGGAAAAGGTACGGCGTTGCTTGGTCATCAGACACCTCTATCTGGCGAGCATTCTCGCTTAAATGGGTGTCCGGTTTCATTAGACCACTACAAATTGAGCCGACGGTATAAGGGAAAATCGCGCGCCAGGTCATCCAGTTGCACCCCAAGCCCTGGCCTCAGAGCCGGGAGTCGAGGACGTAGAAGAGAATCGCGGATTTTCGCGTCCGCGAAAAAAACGGGAAATAACCCATGCCTACTAAAGCCCCTATAAAACCGCTGGGCGAGCATGCGTTAGATGCCGAGCCCCGAGCAAGCCAATGGCTTGCCGATGGCTTGCCGATGGCAACAAGGCTCGCGAGGAGGGCCAGATGGTCAAAGCAGAGCGTTGTTTTCTTAAAGCGCAGTTCCGGACGGATCGTGCTAACCTGCTTTCCAGGCGGGCCGTGAGTTCAGGTCCAAAACACTAGTAAATCACCCTGACAACCAAGCAACCGCCGCATCCTTTACGGCAAGCGAATCGAACGCCTCGAACGAAACTATGCAAAATTGACGTGAGGCAGAGATCGCGAATCTTCACGTCAGATGGAGGACGTTATCGCTCCCACTCCAGGTTACATTTCCGGTATAGCCGACCAGTTGGATGACCGTGGTATCGGTTGCCCCCAGAGTCCCGCTAGCGGTAGCGACGATAAAAGTGTCCCCGCCAAACCTGTCGAGCGCGAAGGACTGTGCCGTCGAGTTAGCTGAAAGCAGTGATTCTAGGTTTGAGATCGTCCCCGCTGTAGTGCCATGAGTCCCTAACGCTCCGACGAGGTATTGCGTTTGAAAGTGCCCCGAAATTGATAACACGGCGATGTTGTCGCCTGCAGCTGCATGATTAACCACCAGATTGGGTGTAGTGGGCGAGCTTGAATACCCTGCATTGACTCCTATGGCGATCACGCCGTTTGAGTATCCACCTAGATCTGCGGTGTTGAACCCGGTGCCGAACATAACCCGGCTGGCACCGATACCACTGTCTACAAAGCTATTGTTTCCATTTCCTAACGTGATGTTGGTCGTTCCGGAAGTCGACGCGTCCACGATGGTATTGTCGCCATTCCCCAACGTAACTACGGTATTGGCCGCCGAGATTCGGATGTAATTGGCCGCATTGTCGGTAGCGCCTGACAGAGATGTAACTGCGTTACCTAGGGTCAGTAGTTGGCTTGAGTTTGTCCCAAGAGCCACGTTACCAGTTAACGTCAGGCTGGTCAGGGCGGAGTCTGTGATGGCGTCGATTTTACTCAGGTTGGTGGTGCCAGCCAGGGTCAGATTGGTAATGTGGTTGTCGGCATCCGTAAAGCCACCGGTCAGCGTCACTGCGTTTAGGGCGATCGTCAGCGTTGTGGCCCCCGTTGGGTCGTGCAGAGTGACGGCGCCGCCGGTGCCCGCCAGGCTGAGCGCAGTCGCGCCGGTGAGATGATTGTCGGTAATGTCCAGGCTGCCCCAGCCACTCGTGATCTGGATCGAGGAGGCCTGGCTGTCTATTGTCAGCGCCACGCTGCCGCCACGCAGGTAGTCGGTGTTGGTGCCCGAAGAATGGAGTGTGAAGTGGCTCAGGCCGGCGAAGCGTGGGTCTAACGCAACTCCGGAAATGCCGACGTTGCCGGCAGTGGTCAGGTTGACAGTGGCGACCCCGGTCAAATCCAGGCCGCTCGGCCAACTGGTTTGGTTGCCAGAGGTGTCGGTGATGTTGAGCGTGTTTCCGGCCCCATGCAGGCTGTCATTGGCGGTCAGGGTCGGCGAGATACCACCCAGCGTCGCGGTGTAGACCAGCGTGCTGTCCGTGGTCGTGAAGCTGTCGGTGCCGGAGGTGAAGACAGTAGCGGGCGCAGGCGGGGTGGTGACCACTGGCGGCGCCGGGCGTACACCTGTGGCATCAGCCACCGAGTTGTTCAGCGCGCTGTTCGCAATGCTCACAGAGCCCGGTGTTGCGTCTATACCGGCCAAATAAGCACGCCCATAAGCCGCTGGCTGGGCGCCGTTGTAACCGGCGATTTCCGCTGCTGTATCAACCTGGGCGGTAAAGATATTGGCCATGGCCAGCTTGTTGGCGACTGAAGCGGCGTCACCGGCGCCGGCCTGGTTCATGATTTCCCATGCGGCCTGGGCCTGGGTGACTGCACCGCTGTCGAGCTGATTGATCCAGTAGCTCAGGCCGGTACTTTCCGGCAGACGGTTGAACAGGTTGAGATAGATGGCGCTGATTTTCTGCGCGCTGGGCAGGCCGCCAAATAGGTTAGTGGACTCGCTCGACGCGGAGAAGCCAGTAATGGCGACAGTCATGTTGCCGCCTGGAGCGTTCACCTGACTGGCCCAGTAATTCAAGCCCGTTGGGTCGGCGGGTCGGCCAAAGTAGGCGATGTAAAGTTTTTGGACCAGGTCGAGATAATCTGAGGTTGCCATCCTGTGACTCCTGGTGTGAGTTATTAAGTTGAGGGTAAGACGCTAGCAACCTTAGGATTAGCTTGCAAGCGCCTGGCCTGTCAGCTGACAAGTCAGCTCCTGCAACCATTTATCTTCGCGAGAATGCTGGTAAGCGACATAATTACCCGACAGGAAACCGAGCCGTGAATTTTGCTCCTTGTGTCAAATTTTGGATTCTGAATTCAGCGGTAAGGTCGCGCACTGACCGGACGTTATTACGTGGAGCGCTTGCTGCCCAAGCTAAAGCGTCACCAGTCTGCCATCAAACGGGTCGAGGGGCTTATCCACCGTTACCCCACGACATCCGTATTCGCCGTGCGTTTTCTCTACGAAATGCGTCTGGCGGGGCCTATGGTGGTGATAGGTGCAAGCGGCCTCGCGACGTTGCGTTTCACACTAATCAATGTGCTGGGCGCGGCGATCTGGGCCAGCCTCTTCGTTAGCGCTGGGTACTGGGCTGGTGAAGCATTACAGCATGTCCTTGGCGACCTGAAACCTTATCGCCTGCCAACCTTCGCCACGGTTATAGCATTGGTCATCCTTACGGCAATGGTGCGGTATCTAAGGAGCCTAGCTAAGACATCGTAGTGCTGACGCAGAGCGAGAATTCGAGTACTGATTCGATAACGACAACTCTTCATTAAAACTGTAAAAGGGAGGAAAATCCCGCACCGGGTCATCTAGCCTCGCCGTCAAACGCGGGGGCGAGGACTTAGAGGGGCGCCCATTTTCGCGTCCGCGAAAAATAGGGAGTGACACTATGAACCCAACGTTTGACCAACCCCGTGCCGAGGCTTTGAAGGCGATAAGCGAGTCAATTGAAGCGTTGCGTAATGCACCAGATCTAGATGCGTTGCGAGATCAACAACGTGTAGCTAGAAACACCCTCTTGAAAGCCTGGCCCGAGCTTATCGGTGACGATGAGCATAGCGACTGGCTCAATAAACTTGATGTAGCTGTTCGTGATGGCGAACGCGTATTTTGGGAGAAAAATCCCGATCCTGCTCAAGCCCAGCTATCAAACTGGGCCAAGGCAGCCGCAAGTCAGCGGAAGCAAGATCGACTGATCATGTGGAAACTGCCACAATTCTCTGATCACTTGATTGTCGGTGAGGATCGTCAACGATTACTATTAGCCTCGGGCTTCGGTGCTGGTCGAGCGTAATGCCGAGGGCATTGAGTAAGAATCTAATCTCATCGGGACTAAGCATAAGTCGTTCGCATGACGAAAAGGAACAATCGATGCGCAAGATTAATGGTTTAAAACATTCAGCACTGTTGCTACTGGTAATTAACTTGTCGGCGTGCGAGACAATGGCGAATGCTGTCCCGACCATCCCGGACTTGATCTATAGTAATAAGTTTATGGGGGGGCAGCATTCAGATGGTTTATGATAAGTTTGGAAAGCCCGACAAGGTCATCAAAACTGCTGATGGCCAATCCTCGGCAAGCTGGTTCATGGAAAAACAGTATACTTTTACAGATACGGCAAACACCGTAAGCGCTGGTCCTGCAGGTGGCGTAATGCTCACGCCGATATCTAATACTAAATATTATGATAAGAAATGTACAATCGTAGTGACGTTTGATAGTAAAAATATAGTTACTGGTTATAAAACCATAAAAAACTCACCTGGTAGCTGTACCCAATTCGGGGTGTAGACCTGTTTAAAGCACCAGAATAATTTGGTTATGGTGAAAATCTGAGCCGCTGCAACGTCGAGAGCGGCCCAAGCCGATCAGCCCAAGCAAGTGGGATATTAGGATGAGAGATGCCATGGATTCGTCTCTACAACAGCTTGTGCGACTGGTACTGCCGATGGGAGCTCCAGGGAGATGTGCTTGGCTGCAAAGCATGTCAAATTGCGAGTCAGCATCTCAGCTGGACCGGCCAATTTTGCATGCATTCGATTGCGAGCTTCCCGCACAGAAGCTGTAATATTCACGGCGCGAACTCGCTGCTCTGATGGCCGGAGTGCCTCCCCAGCGGTCAACATAGGAAGATCCACCTAAGAGTACTTCGCCTGCCCTAAAGGCCATCAAGGCGACGAAAAGACCATCGAAAACGATCAACCCTATTTCAAATGCTGAGAGCAAATACAGACCACTGGAATGAAGGATGGACTGAACGGGACCTAACTTTACTCCGCTTGCGGTTTGGAGATGAGTCGCGTGCCCAAGCTGATTGGCTAGGAAAATCCCGCACCCGGTCATCCAGCCTCGCTGTCGCACGCGGGGCCAAGTCAGTAGAGGGATGCCCATTTTCGCGTCCGCGAAATACTCAGAAAATGACCAGTGAGCAGATTTCGTAACAAGCCTCTTAGCGAATGTTAGATTTTAACGGAGTGAAACAAATGAAAATTACGAAAAAAGTTCTAACGGTGCTGTTCTCGATCAGTGTCTTGGCAGGATGTGCATTGAGCAGTAATGATGCACACATCGTTAAGCAAACTGATCTTCTTGATGATCATCTTTTAAATATCGAAGGTGATAAAAAAGACGTTGCCAATGGTTTTAAGCCGGCATCGGTCCTAGAAATCGACGCGGAGATGGAAAAGGTACCAGTTAAGAGCCCTGAGTATTTACAGTTGCTGCAGAAGAAACTTATTGTTACTCAGGAGTATGGAAAGGTGGTTCATGAGCGGCTCAAAAAGGCGCAGGCAGAGCGAGCCAAGTATCCGCCGAATCAAACCCGTCCTCAGCCAGCAGAACAAGAGCAGCGCATGTGTTCTGTGAACAATGGATCCGCGACATATCTTGTGCCCTGCTAGTAAAAGATCCGACGGTGACCGTATACATACTTTTAGGCGTGGTGGTGGTTTTAGTGCTGGTCAGTGCACTCTGTCTGAATATAGTCTGGAAAGCAGTTAAGATCAACGATAGCGCTGAAAAGCAGCGTCACTATCTCCTGCGGGCACTCAAGGCTCGTGGGCTGTGGGATGACTACCAACTCGCTATGCGCGATGCGTGGGAACTGTGGGGCCGCGACGAGCGAGCGGGTAGATAGGAGGTTCACCGTTGATTATGTGCTCAGAAAATTTGAGGAAATCTTATGATTGATGCTTACGAAAAAGACCGCCGCTTGGCCGAATGGGAGTCGACCTGCTCAGGTATGGGTTGTCATTGGAAGCCGCAGAGCCGTAAGCGGATGGCGAACACATCTAACAAACTCCAGCATTAAAGGCGATAGTGTCCCCGGATAAAAGGTGGAACCCATCGCCCTAAGCAATGGTGTCAGAAAGGCGTGTTTGCCGGAGACGTATCCTTAAGGTGCCAAACGCCTCAGTCTCCATGGTGGCGGCCATAAGCCACCATTCAAGTTTTGGTTCCGCTGGCAGATGACCTGATACAGCCAACCAGTTCGTATAGTTCTGTAGGAGTTTTAATGAACCTTCAATCCTTGCGTATAGCTCCTCGGGCAAGCGCCGCATTCGGCATTATCACGCTATTTCTTTTGATGTTGAGCGCGTTTGCGTTCGAGCAAATCACAGACCTTCGCTCTACCCAGCAGGATCTTGAGACAGATTGGCTGCCCAGCATCCAAACCTCTGATGACATCCAGATTGCTCTGTTGCACACCCGCCTGGAAGGGATCCGCCTGCTAGCCTCCGCCGATCCGAAAGTCGTCGCGGAAATTACAGAAGCGATCAGACAAAACCGCGATCAACTCAATCGCCTAACCGATTACTATCGAGAGCATCTAATTTCAGGAGTAGCGGAAAAAGCTAGCTTTGATGATGCGTCCGCACTGATGAAGCAGTACCTAAATGGCTTGGATAATCTCGTCCGTCTAGCGCATACAGACAAAGATGCAGCGATTAGATTTGCTAATGGAGAACAGGCAGATAATGCTCGCTCCTACCAAGTCAAGCTCACCGCACTGCGCGACCTCAACTCTGTTGGAGTGAAGGATTCCGGCCAGCACTCTACAGCCGTTTACAAACACAGCTTAAGTACGATGAGCTTGATCGTTATCCTGTCGTTGACTGTCACCATATTTCTCGCTTGGAGGCTTACAAAAAGTCTTTCTAATCCTATTGGCCAATGCCTGATCGTCGCAGAAGCGATCGCCAAAGGCGAGCTTAACGGCGCGATTATCGTATCTGGTAGAGACGAAGCTGCTGGTCTTATGAATGCGCTTAAGCAGATGCAGGAAAATTTGAGGCAAACGATTCAAGGGATTGTACATTCATCTACCCAGCTCACATCCTCGGCGACCGATATGCACTCTGTTACAGAAAAAGCCGGTGTCACTCAGGAAAGGCAAAACAACCAGATAGACCAAGCAGCTACAGCCGTAACTCAAATGAGCGCGGCCGTTGAAGAGGTAGCCCGCAATGCGACGTCAACATCCGAGTCAGCACGTCAGTCGAGCGCTGCTGCAAAGGCAGGCAACGAAAAGGTTACCCAAACACTCACTGCTATGCAGCAACTGACCGCACAAGTGGAAAATACTTCAGGGCAGGTGCAGAACGTTGCCACTCAAGCCCAAGACATTGCCAAAGTCGTCAGCGTCATTCGGGCGATAGCCGAGCAGACTAACCTACTGGCCCTAAACGCTGCGATTGAAGCAGCAAGAGCGGGCGAGCAAGGCCGGGGGTTCGCAGTCGTTGCTGACGAAGTCCGTGCATTGGCACATCGAACGCAAGAGTCAACCAAAGAAATCGAACAAATGATCGCGACAATTCAGGAAGGTACTGAAGGCGCTGTCCACTCAATGCAACAGAGTACGTCACAAGCTCACGATACCTATGGTATCGCTCAGGATGCCGGGAAAGCACTTGAAGAAATTATGGCTGCAGTGCAGTTAATCGAAGAGCGCAATCTTCAAATTGCCACTGCTTCAGAAGAGCAAGCCTATGTTGCAAGAGAGGTTGACCGCAACCTGGTAAGTATACGAGACCTGGCAGGTGAGACAGAGCAAGGGACACGTCAAACACTTCACGCGAGCCAGCAGATGTCGGGACTTGCAGTTAGCTTAGAGCGTTTGGTAAAACAATTCAAACTATAGCGCTTACGTTTGAGGAAGGTTTCAGATAGGTGCGTATAGCGCTAAGTTTCCCCTTTGCTTGCCGCCACCATCAGACGAATTCAGAGCCTAGGTTTTTGTATTCTCCTGGGATTTTCAGGTGATACCCCACACGCATGGATTCGGAGGCGGAACAGGGCTGATGGCAAGCCTTAAACGCCTTCTGCCTTCACTACCAAAGGCGCAGATTGATAGCGTCGCAAGATCCATGTTGAGATACGAATATGACCCACCCTGAGCTGTGCTGGAAACTCAAATTCAGCAGAGACCCCTTTCGCAGGAGCGGCAGCAACAAGTCGCATGGAGCGTTCGGGACCGGCGGTAAGATCTGCTGACCGAGATGGCATGCCCATGAAGTGCTTGGGCTGTGTATTCTCATGGATTCGATGGGCTCTTCTCAGTGACACGAAGGTTGAATCTTGGGAATCTGACGAGCGAGTCGTAAACTGGCACCATGTACACAAAAGCGCCGACCTAAAAACCGGAGCCAGGCATATAGAAGGGCGCTATTTTCATGTCGTGACAAGAGCGGACAAAATTGGCTAAAAAAATAAGCTCCCCCGATGACGAACATATTTTGACCTATCGACGACGCCCAAGTGATCCATACATCCTCAGATTTCCGGATGGAATGCGAGCGTTGATCAGTGTGGCGGCAGCTGCAAATCATCGCAGCATGCAGTCTGAAATTATCAAAAGCTTGAACTATAGTTTTTCGCAGGACGACTATGTGACCGTGAGCAGCTTTGAAGCGTGGGCAGCATCCGTCAAGCAGCAGATGGTCGAGCTGAGCATGCCCAGCTTCGACGCTGGTTTCGCACTTGAAGAAAATGAGCAGTGGTTTGCTGAGCAGTATGAGGCCGGCGCCGGTGCCGGGATCACCGCTGATGAGTGGTTCAATCATCACCACACAGCGAATAGGAAATTCCCGGTGAGCGCGTTGAGCAGCTACAAGAGCCAGATCCATCTGATACGGCAGATTCACGAAGCCAACCATTACATCAGCAAAGCAGAGGAGCTGGACCAACCTCATCTATGGCTCTCGCCAGTTGATCGCGACAAAGCAGCACGCTTTGCTGGGACTGCTGCTAAATCGTAAGGATTCGGTGGAGATGGAGGGCTGTCCCCGCGCAGGGCTCTCGTTTGAAAAAGAATGAGCTTCCGGTCAAAACCTGCGCCTGTTGCCAGCTGCCTTTCACGTGGCGCAAAAAGTGGGCTGACTGCTGGAATGAAGTCCGATACTGTTCGGAGCGATGCCGCCGAAGCAGAGTAAAGCATTAGTATGAGCGTTCACCGAGGCAACCAAGAAGCCGCCGCATCCGTTACCTAAAACTGCTGATCCGTAGGAAAATCCGATGAGCCTTACTGCAGAACGGGTCAGTGACCAAGTGGCCGAAATGATCGACTCGATTCTCGGCAGTGTGAGTTACTCCTTGGCCCAGCGCAGTACAGATATGACCCTAATGTTCATCAACGATGTTAGTGATGCTGTGCTGATGAGCACAGAGCGGTATTTTAAAATGAGCTTGGCCGTAAGTCAGGCTTTGGCCGACTGGCAATGCGGTCATGATGACTGCTAATCGGTTACTTAAAAGTTTAGGAAAATCGACCACCCGCAAAATTCTGCGTTCGGGAGGGCACATGCTCCAGCCACCCACCAAACGGTATCCGTCGGTCGGCACGACGACGGGGCAGGTAGTATTTATCGAACAAAGCCTCAAACGCATGCTCTACCTAAAATAACATTCAGAAAATGTGACCATGTTACCCATAATTTTACTCGTCGAAGACGATGATACCTTAAGAATGCTGACGTCAGACGCATTAACCTTGCTTGACGCACAAGTGCTTGAGTGTTCAGGCGCAGACGAAGCGTTAACGATACTAGAGTCAGGAATCCTAGTTAATTTACTTTTTACGGATATCCGAATGCCGGGACGACTAGATGGTTTGGAGCTTGCGAATTTAGTTTCCATGCGCTGGCCTCTACTGCCAATAATTGTTACGTCGGGTAATAGGCTGTCAACTGATATACTGCCGTCAGGGGCTGCATTTATTCCTAAACCATGGACTCTGGGTGTACTGTTCGAAACCGTGCGGCCGCTCCTTGGAAGTGGGTAGGCTGAATCCTTAAGATACGGTTTACGTACAAACATGGCGGTGAAATTGTCTATAAATTTCTTATACAAAATCTCGCCTTGGGGGTTATGAGCCAGAAACTGCTCTATTGCGTCTAGCGCTAAAAATTCGTATCCATGCCAGTGAGTTGTTCGAGGAAAAGAGTCGTGAAAGCAATTTTTGCAGCGCTCGCTATTGTCGCCTGCACCGGCACGGCGTCGGCAACGACCCAATATGATTATGACTACTGGACAGTCGGCGCCGCTAAGCCTGCGTGGATGCCCAAAAGCATCAAGTCCGACGATCAGAAGACCTACATTCAGTTCCCTGGCGCGAACCTGCTCGCCGCGCCTAAGCCGGGTGAAGCCAGTCGCGCACCTTCGCTGGTGATAATGAAGACGGCTCAGGGCGATACCAATCCCTGTAGTTACAGCGTTGTCGATGATCGTTATGAGGTCAATTGCGTAATTGAGAAAGCGGTGCTGATCGGGGCGATCGGTGATGAAAATGCCCGTGTGCTGGTCCTGCATAGGCCGGTACGAGCCGCCGACTCTAAATGACACGGAAAATCGTAGCAAGTAATCGATTCGGGGGCTTTGACACACTTTGGGCCGATATCAGCATGTCCAACGTCTACTGGCACAGCCTTTATCGTCGAGTTTCGATATCATCAGTCTGAGTTGGAAACATCCCATCTCGGGCTTGCTCAAGGCTATCGATGAAGCGTCGCAGCGCAGGGTTGCTGTCGTTTGTTCGATAGATGAATGAAACGTAGTGGCGCATATTCAAGTCGGGATGTTCCAGGAGCACCACGCCTTCCGGGCAGATGTGGGTCGCCACATCGGAAACGATCGAGTAACCCATGCCGGCCGCAACGAGCCCCAGGATGGTGAGCACGTCACTCCCAATCTCGACCTTGCGAGGCGTGTGGCCCACGGAGTGGCATTGATAGGTCAGGAAATCGTTATAGGCAGGTGCGACGTCCGGAGGAAACCAGACGGCTGGTTCGTCTCCGAGGTCGGAGAGCCTTTGCGGCACCGACGCCGCGTGCTGACTATGCCGCGGTAGCGCGAGCCTCAACTTGCATTCGAACATGCGGATCTCCTGAAGGCTCGGGGTCGCTAATTCGTCCTTGGGTGGGTACCGCCAAGCGAGAAAGCCTCCGTCCAGCTCACCTTCGATGATCCGGCTCACTTGCCGGGTTGAAAGAGCGGGATCCAGCATCACGGCAATGTCGGGATACTCGCCCGTGAACAGCCGTATCGATTCCAGGATTTTGGGGTGCCAACCAAAATTGGGCGTGATCCCGATACGCAATGTTCCCTTTGTGCCTTTGGCGATGTGTGTGACCCGATGCTTTGCTGCAGTCAGCGCCGCCAGTATTGCACGGGCGTCCGTCGCAAATTCTTGTCCTGCAATGGTCGGGCTCACCCCTCGTGCGCCGCGTTCGAACAACGCAGCCCCCAAATCTTCTTCAAGGTCCTTGATTTGTCGACTCAGCGCGGGTTGAGCGATGTGAAGTTTGCGAGCCGCCTCGGCAACGCTTCCATGTTCAACCACGGCCAAAAAATAGCGGATGTGGCGAATTTCGACCATTTCTATCTATACCTCCAAAGCATGGCAAGTATTTTTTATAGGTATTTTTCAGTATACCCACAAACCTCTACGATGCTGCTCCACAACTCTAATAAAAGGTGACGTCATGGATATCAACAGTCAGGAGGCCACGCTCAATGGCAAGACACTGCGTCGCACAGTCATTGCGGCGACCATCGGCAACGTTCTTGAGATCTACGATTTCGTTATTTTCGCGATCTTCGCTGTTCCCATATCGAAAGCATTCTTTCCAGCCGGCGACGACTTCGCCGCATTGATGTTCACCTTCATGACCTTCGCAGCGGGTTTTCTGGTTCGTCCGTTAGGGGCACTGGTCTTGGGCAGGTATGCCGACCGGGCCGGGCGCAAAAAGGCGCTGAGTTACACGTTGTTATTGATGGCGTTCGGGACCCTCGTTCCAGCGATCTGCCCGTCGTACGGGTCGATCGGTCTTGCCGCACCCCTGATCCTGATCCTCGGCAGGCTGATTCAAGGTTTCTCGGCGGGAGGAGAAATCGGCAGTAACGTGGCCATGCTCGTGGAGAACGCGCCCGGCAACAGTCGAGCGTTGTTCGGCTCTTTTCAGCAAATGGCACAAGGCGGAGGCGTGCTGTTGGGCGGGCTGGTTGGCTCAGGCATCACGCTTGTATTTGGTGAGAAAGGAATCGTCGACGAATACTGGAGAATTGCCTTTCTCGTGGGCCTGCTGATCGGCCCTGTTGGCTGGTACATCCGCCGCGCCATTCCAGAAACCCTAGAGTTCGAACGCACCTCAGCCGAGGGGCAGATTTACGGGACATTTTTCGCAGGCCTTCACGCCAACTCCGGCCGTATTCTTATCGGTATTGCCGTCATGGTGTTCTGGACCGTCGCTGCGCAAGTCTCAAATTACTTCACGACTTACGCCGTCCGGGAATTGAACATGTCCGTCATGGCCACGTATGCCGGGCAAATTGCTTCGGGTATCACACTGGTCATCGTTTGTCCGTTGGTCGGCCTGCTGGCGAACCGCACCGGTCCGTACAAACCCATGGCGTGGGGCGCAGGTCTGGCAGGTGTCCTGGCCTATCCGTTGTTCATCCTGTTGGCATCGAACCCGACGTTCACGACGCTCGTGGCAGTGCAAACCGTGATTTCCATTTTTCTGGGACTGTACGCGTCTTGTGCGCCTCTGGTGATGTCCAACATCTTCCCTACACAGTACCGGGCGACTGGAATAGGAACGTCATACGCTCTCGGCGTGATGATCTTCGGCGGACTGACACCCATGATTGTCACCACCCTGATCCAGTTCAGTGGGAACAAACTCATCATCGGTTTTTACCTGACGGCAGCGGCGTTGATCAGTTTGACGCTCATTGGGTTTCTCGCTCGCTCGAAAACCAGGCTGATCACTGCATAGCGCCGTTCATCACCTTTCATTACGCACGTTATCTACGGTGACGTGCGCTCAGTATTAGAGGTCAAGACATGGACAATCTCCATCAGCAGACTCGAAACGGTCACCCTCACACCCGCGATATCGCGTCACTGCGGCGTTACCTCCACGAACATCCTGAACTGCGTTTTGAAGAGGCCAATACCTCCGCGCTGGTGGCGAAAATGCTCCGCGATTATGGCATTTCGGTGCAAGAGGGTGTGGGTGGGTATGGTGTGGTGGGGACATTGAAAAAGGGGCGTTCGGAGCGAGCCATAGCGTTACGGGCAGACATGGATGCGCTTCCCTTGCAGGAATTGAATACCTTTTCGCACATCTCAAAGCATCCCGGAAAGATGCATGCCTGCGGCCACGACGGACACACCGCCATGCTGCTGGGCGCCGCTCGACGACTCAGCCAAGACGTCGACTTCGATGGGACCGTCCACTTCATATTCCAGCCTGCCGAGGAAGGGGGCGCGGGGGCCCGGCGTATGATCGAGGATGGACTGTTCGACCGATTCCCGGCGGATGCGATCTTTGGTGTCCACAATTGGCCAGGGTTGCCGGCAGGTGTGTTCGGTGTTCGTCCGGGCCCGATCATGGCTTCGAGCAACAGTTTTACCGCGACCCTGACCGGCAGAGGCGCCCATGCCGCTCAACCCCATAGAGGTGCTGATCCTGTCGTTGCAGCCGCCCAACTGACACTGGCGTGGCAAACCATCCTCACGCGAAATGTCGATGCGAATCATCCGGCGGTGTTGTCCATCACGCAGATTCATACCGGCACGGCCAATAACATCATTCCCGAGACAGCGACGATTTCGGGCACGGTCAGAACATTCGACGCGACGACGCTCGACCTCATTGATGACCGAATGTCCACGATTGCGCGTGCCACCGGCGACATGTTTGGACTCGACGTGTTATTTGCGCTCGAACGGCTGTATCCCGCGACGATCAATCACGAACGGGAAACCACTCAAGCCGTGGCAGCGATGGTTTCTGCAGTGGGTCAACCTAACGTTGACCGCCACGTGACGCCCTCTTTTGCGTCTGAAGACTTTTCATACTTTTTGCAGTGCAAGCCCGGGTGCTATGCGTTCCTGGGCAACGGTTTGCTGGCGTCGCAAACAACGGCAGACAATGACGATAAAGCGCATTCGCGCGAACTGCACAGCCCTTTTTATGATTTCAATGACGGCATCCTTGACGCCGGCATCGCTTATTGGATGTCCCTGGTCAGACAACTTTTGCCACTTTAAGTGATCGCGAGGTGTACAAGATGAAATAAACGATCCAGAGTCAGTCAACTGTCGCCTCCTCCCCCTCAGCAGGGTTGGTCACTCATGTAGCCAGATTATTACTTCCGCAACGCTAAAACGTAAGTCGTAGTACCTGCCGTTGGAAAATGTGTTCACAACCGCGGGATGTTGCGTCCTGCAGTGGGTAATGCTGTCGGAAAAATATGCTCTTCAATAATAGGAATCAAAGTCGGAGCGTAGTGATAAAAATAACTTCTTTAGCTGTCGCTATCTCAATGATCGCGACAGGCCAGAAAGTGTTGGCCGCTGGATTTGTCGATGACAGTAAGGCTTCTATCAGTTCGCGAACGCTTTACTATGAATACGACCAGGGCGGTGTGGGCGGCAGCTGCCAATGCGAGTGCCCCGGTACCAGTGGCAATATCCAGCACGCTTCCCGAGGTTAGCGGGATACGTGCGAGCGCCGCTTCTGCGAAGTGTGCAGTGAACGGGTGAGCCGTTTTCTGATAATGCTTTGCGGCAACGTCCCAGTGATCGGGATTCTCAAATTCGCGCATCGCGCTGTCCTCAATAGTCATATAACTTTAGAAGTCCCATGATTCGGTATTTTCTACCAGGTACTAAACAAAGAGGAGCAAATGATGCCCAACGACAGCCGTATTTCACGAATTCTACATATCCTGATGCACGTGGAGCAGCGCGGGACCTGCAACCTCTGAACGGATTGCCGCGATTCTTGGAACGAACGCGGTGGTTGTTCGTAGAGCGTTGTCTAGTTTGTGGGTGCAGGCTACGTGAGCTCGGCAAAGGGGCATGGTAGAGGCTGGCTGATCACCTGTGTATTGAGTAAGTCAGTCTACTGGACATTTATAGAGCGGTGGGGAAGCCCTCGTTGTTTGCCATCGGCAATGAGCGTCCCAAGCCCCAAGGCATGCTGCTTCACTCAGATCAGGTCTCGCAGTATAGTGGTCGCCAGTTTCGCCAACGGCTCTGGCGGTACCGAATACGTCAAAGCATGAGTCGTCGAGGTTATTGTTACCACAACTCTCCGATGGAGAGTGTTTTCCGGAGTCTGCAAACAGAATGGATAATGACCGTTGGCTACATGACGGCCCAAGAGGCTCGACGCGACATCAGTCATTATCTCATGCATCGCTGCAACTGGCTTAGTCCACATCAGTTCAGTAACGGGCTGCCACCAGCTCAGCCCGGAAAGAGACTTAACGTCGTGTCCGGGATTACTTGACCACTACAGTTGCACTCGTGCATGAACGGTATACAGGTGCTGATGTGGTAAACAAGGCTTGCGAACGGCGCGTCGACATTTTTATAATGCGTGAACGCAGCTGAAAAAGACTTTATCTTACATTATTTTGGTTAAAGGAGATAAGCGGTGGCTGTTTATGCTCTTATTGCCTGGCATAACCGGTGGAAAATTCTGAATGGAGCAGTGCAGTGCCGAGCATGCGGTACTGTGCAGCAGGAAATGAATAAAGGAGTGCCATTTCAACACCAAAAATCGTGTCCAAATGCCGGCTATGGACGGCCTTGGAGTGATTTGGATCAGGTGATTGCTAAGGTTAACCATAGTGCTGAATTTCCATGTCGGCATTGATGCCCGCACATCGGGCTAGGTAGCCTGTGTCGACAACATGACTCTTGCCATACGTGGCTGAGCATCTAAGCTATTAGCTTTTATTGGAGAAGGGGGATCTCATGAACTCGCTGCTGTGGTTTAACCAGCCGATGTTCAGTCGTCTGAAGAATGCTATAAGAGCATTGGAGCATGAGCATGACCAAACTATACGAGCAGTCCATAAAACTCATCTGCATCATCTCATCGTAGCGTTGACAGCTACTCTAGAGCTCAACGAGTCACAGAGCGAAATGCTAATGCAGCTAATTAAAGCTGTGCGTCCGTAGGCCCACTGGTTAAGAATTTACCCTGCAGGACGCGAGAGGATCTCTGTTACCGCGCTCATAGGCTTGAGGGTTGCTGCTTCCCAGAGCGAAAGTGACCTTGGGAACCAGCTTCAAGAACACTAGAAATTCCCGCACCAGGTCATCCAAGTGCACCCAAACCCCGGTCTCAACTGGGGCCAGGTCAGTAGAAGGGCGCCCGTTTTCGTGTACGCGAAAAATCAGGGAAATGAACCATGACAAACGAAAAAAAATCATGGGCTGGCAGGTATAGTTCGACGACGGCAGCTGTCTAGCTGCGGAAGGTCTCCGATATCAACGGCAATCCGACCTCGGGCGCTGGGTGACGCCATTGTTTGCGGGTGGTGAGGCTGTCGACCTGGCCCCGACTAGGCCGCCGACTGATCAAGGAAAATCCCGCTCGGTTGCCCCCTAAGACCCACCTCCATCTACAACCGAAACGTGCTTTGCATTGCTCGCGCCAATAACTCTACGGCCTCGTTTCCACTGGATGCAGCGCTGCGCACAAGCACGATGTCGTAGTCCGGAATAACCGGCATTCCTTCCAGGATCTGCATATGCCTGGTGACTTTGCCCCGGTCGATCAGGCTAACGGCCAAACCCGCCTCTACACACGCCTTGACCGCCTGACTCGAGTGGCTTTCGAGCACGATGCGCGAACGCCTACCTGTCATCCTCAGCGATTCGGTCATGGCCTCGCGATAACAGCATTGCACGGCGTGGACGGCCAAAGGCAATGGATCATCGAGCGCCACAGAGGTACTCACCGGACCGACCCACACCGGCGTGGTCGACATCAACACCTTGGTGTCCGGGCCGATATCCCCCTTGGGCTGTGCTATCACAGCCGCCTGTAATGTGCCGCGCTGGACCCATTCTCTTAGCGTAGGACTCGGCCCTGTCTTGAGCTCCACCACCACGTTCGGCCAGGCGCAGGTGAAGCTCGGCAAAGTTTCTCGGATGACGTGGGTCACGTATTCTTCAGGGACCCCCAATGTGATGCGCCCGGCGACGTTAGTACCGTGGAGATCAGCCAACGCCTGATCATGGGTGCGTAACAGCGTAGCAGTTGAGGTCAGTAGGCGCCGGCCCAGTTCAGTTAGGGAACTTGACTGGTTATCGCGATTGAGTAGTCGACCACCCGCCACGCCCTCAAGGCGCTGAATATGAACGCTGACCGCTGCCGGGCTTCTATGCAGATGCTCGGCTGCCGCGTTGAACTTTCCGTAGCGCACCACTGCGTGAAAGGTGCGCAATAAGTCGATATATAAAATTGCAGTCATAATTCAATCCTGTTGAATAACCACTAGCGTATATATTGATTTATTAGATTGCGCTCGTTCCGTAGGCTTTGGGAATGAGCGAACCCATTGCAATTCAACACGACGAAATAATGCGTCGACGGTGGCATCAGGCACTGCCTCTGCTTTTGCTCGAGGCGGTTCTTTTACTGGCCTGGAGCTCGGGATTCATCGGCGCACGCTTATCCATTGATTACGCCCCAGCTTTGCTGGTGGCATTCTGGCGCTGCGTGGTGATTTGCCTTCTCCTATTGCCCTTGGTTTATAGATCGCTACTTAAAACGCCGTTGCGCGTCCTGGTGAGGCAAGCAGGAATCGGACTGCTGGCAATGGCAGGGTATCTGACCGGGTTAACGCAAGGGATCACACTCGGAGTTCCGGCTGGGCTCGCGGCCCTATGCGCGGACTTGCTGCCGCTGGGCATGGCGCTGCTGTCGGCGGTGTTTCTTCGCGAGCGCTTGGTGCGTCAGGTCTGGCTGGGGCTGATAGTCGGGCTGGCTGGCGTGCTGTGGGTCAGCCATAGCGCCCTAGGGCTGGGCATAGCGCCGTTGTGGGCCTGCACCTTGCCGGTAGCGGGCATGCTGTCGCTTGCGATAGCGACGTTGTGGCAGAGACGCACGAGCCCTTCACAATCAATGAGCCTTCTGCCCAACCTCTGGCTGCAGTGCTTCGTCTCCAGTTTCGCCTTTGCCGCCATCGCGGGCAGCCAAGGCAGCCTGACTCCGGCTCCCACTATGGGCTTCGTGATAAGCGTATTATGGACAGGCCTTTCCACCCTCGGCGGCTACGGGCTATATTGGATCTGCCTGCACCGAAGCAGCGAGACCCGCGTTACCAGCGTGCTGTACCTGAGCCCGCCGATCACCTTGCTCTGGGCCTGGGCGATGTTCGATGAACCGCTTTTCTGGCAGATGGGGGCCGGGATGGCGGATTTCCGCGATAGGCATCTGGCTCGTGATGCGTGCCGAAGTCCGGCAAACCTTCGAGGTATTCCCGCGGTTCAGTCCCGAGCGCTTGCACTAGCAGTTCAACCGACCCTAGAGATGCTGCCCGTCAGCACATCCCAATGGGCAGAGGGCGCTGAATCAAGCAAACGTGCCGAGACCTCTTGGTCAGTTTTACTGAACAGACCTACTTTACTGGTCCCGGCCAAGGGCACCTCATATTTCGCCGAAATAAAGCCGCCTCTCAGGATTGCGTTATTTACCCTAATCTTGAGCGAGAGGTTCAATCTCTAAGGCAGCAGAGTCTGGTTTCAGCTGCCATTATAAAAGTCTGTTTCGCTTCTGGTTATCAAGGCGAGACCAGCGTTCTTGGTTTCATTCAATGGAAGCTCAAGCCAGGCGCCGAAATTGAGCCAACGGGTTAAGGGAAAATCCTGCGCGGCTGGGGGGCATCGTTCGGAGAATCATTTACCACATCAACGCATCGCCGGCCTTTCGGCCCTTGCCGATTTCGCCTATATTTGCACTGGTCACAAAATTGCCCCTAGGTATGGAGGCGCATCCTAGGCCGTTTGGTAGTCCCCATCGTACGATTCCTTATTACCCATTAACATCTCGTCCTGGTGAATTTCAATGACCTCTGAGCTGGATGAGATTGCCTCTCTTCGGGCTGAAAACGAAAGGATTCGATCCAGGTTATTTGAGATGGAAAGCCTGCGGGCCTGTGAAGTTCATGCTCTCAGGAACAGTGAGCATGTCCGACATGCCTTGGCAGCTGGGGGAATCATCGGAACCTGGAACTGGCACCCCACTAGAGACAGCTTCACCGTTGATCTCGGTTTTACAGAAGCATTCGGGATCGACTCCAGCTTCGTTGACATGGAAGTACCCATCAATAGGGTTCTTGAGAATGTGCATCCCGAGGACAGGCCCGGTTTAGATGCTGCGATCACAGAGGCGGTAGTGAGCGGTGGTTCGTACAGGCATCAGTATCGAGTCAAACGTGCCGACGGTCGTTACTACTGGCTGGACGCGAACGGGCGCGTGGACTCTGATACAGATGGCAAGCCTGTCAGTTTTTCTGGATTTGTGATTGACATCACTGATCAACGAGCTGTAGAGGAGCGGCTACGTATCAGTGAAGCGCTGACCCGAGAAAGCGTGCAACGCGTACAGCTGGCTCTCGCAGCCGGTGCCATTATCGGCTCCTGGTTCTGGGATCTCCGAACAGACAGCTTTACAGTCGATGATGCGTTCGCAGAAGCGTTCGGCTTTGATTCTGAATTGGGTAGAGAAGGAATTCCTCTTGCCCAAATTATAGCGACCGTGCATCCGGAAGACCGCAATGGCCTAACTGAGGCCATTGACGAGGCTATCGCGAGGGGCGGTAAGTACGCTCACCAGTATCGAGTCAGGCGTAAAGATGGGAACTACTACTGGCTCGAAGCGAATGGCCGAGTTGAATCTGCACCAGATGGTACCCCATTGAGTTTTCCTGGTGTCCTTATCGATGTTGAAGGAAGACGTGCAGTTGAAGCGGAACGTGACCAAGCCATTTTCGAATTGCGTGCTCTTAATGAGACCTTAGAGCAACGCGTTGCCGAGAGGTCTGCCGACCTCCTTGATGCTCAAGAGAAGCTACGACAGTCTCAAAAGATGGAAGCGGTAGGACAATTGACCGGTGGTCTGGCGCATGACTTCAACAATTTACTTGCCGGTATTTCTGGATCCCTTGAATTGATGCAGATTCGCATGCTGCAAGGTCGATACAGCGATGCTGAGCGCTATATCGCAGCAGCGCAGGGCGCATCGAAGCGCGCCGCAGCCCTGACTCACCGGCTGCTAGCATTCTCGCGGCGGCAAACCCTTGACCCACGGCCCACCAACGTAAATAGCTTAGTAAACGGTATGCAGGAAATGATACAGCGCACTGTCGGGCCCGCTATTGGCTTGGAGGTGATCGCAGCGTCCGGGCTCTGGGCTACATTGGTGGACGCCTCTCAACTCGAGAATGCGCTATTAAATTTATGCATTAACGCTCGTGACGCACTGCCTGATGGTGGTCGCATCACTGTCGAGACAGCCAACAAGCAGCTTGATGCAAGTGAAGCTCAACAACACCAGATTACCGTAGGAGAGTACCTTTCGCTGAGCGTTACCGACAACGGATCAGGTATGTCGCCAGCGGTTGTAGCGCGAGCATTTGAACCCTTTTTTACGACTAAACCTATAGGTGAAGGTACTGGTCTTGGTTTGTCCATGATCTATGGGTTCGCACAGCAGTCAGGTGGGCAGGTAAGAATCAGTTCTCAGATCGGCCTGGGCACTACAGTGAGTCTCTACCTACCTCGTCACTACGGAGAAGTTGTTAACGAGACTGATTCGACCCAGCAAGGCCTGATGCGACGCAGCGAGCAGGGTGAAACGGTGCTGGTTGTAGATGATGAGCCTACCGTACGGATGCTTGTCTCGGATGTGCTTGAAGAACTGGGATACGTAGCGATTGAAGTCGGCGATAGCGCGGCAGGTTTAAAGGTGCTCCAGTCGAATACGCGAATTGATCTACTGGTCACTGATGTAGGCTTGCCTGGCGGACTAAATGGTCGCCAATTAGCCGACGCGGCTCGTGTTTCCAGGCCTGATTTAAAAGTGCTGTTTATCACTGGTTATGCTGAGCATTCGATCCTTGGAGATGGTCAACTGGCCCCAGGTATGGCCGTGCTAACGAAACCGTTTTCCATTGAGACCATAAGCCTTCGCATGCGCGCCATGCTTGAGAGCGGCGGCTGAAATTAACGGCTTTTTCAGTAGTTGTCGGACAGATCACAAGCAAGTCAAATGGTGCCCGTAGCAGCGGCGAAAAGTGATAAATTTCATTTGCTCGATTTGTCAGGCACGCATATCCGCCTCAATGCCACTAGATTCGGAGACGCCTCGCAGATCCCTGTTCACAACTGAGAGTGGCTCGGGAGTTACTGCCGTAGGCTGAAAACGTTTAACTACCACTCTACCAACAGCGGACTGACTGTTTGAAAGAGTGCATCTAACGTCCAAGGTTTTGGCAGGAGCATTGCTTGGGAGGAGGTAAGACATCGCCGGACAAAATGTTACCTGAGGTGACGACTATATGCAGCGCAGGCCACCGCTCAAAGACGATCTTAGCCAGCTGCAAACCATCAAGCTGACCAGGCATGCGGATATTGGTAAGCACCAAGTCCACCCGCCGCTCCTGCTCAAGAATGCTGAGCGCGTCATTTGCGCTTGGGCAGGCAACTACCTGGACAGTATGCGTCCGGGTAACACGCTTTGCGTGATTGATTCGGCTACCACCTATGCGGCAGTAACTGATTGATTTCACTCGCCCGCTGCGTCGGCAGGCGCGTGAGAACTTCCTTCAGATAGAAAGTCGTATTCGACCAAAGGAGGTAAGCGCCCGGCCAAGTCACCTACCGAACTCCAGCATTAATGATGGTGGTATCAGACGCGGTTTCCTTGGCTGCTTTAACGTCCATCATGCTATTCAGGCAAAGTTGAAAGAATTTCCGGCATCTAAAACCGTTCAGTAGATTTTCTCAACTTTAGAGCTTAAACTGCCCTACCAGCGCACTAAACGAAATAGCCAGCCGCGATAACTCGTGACTTGATGCGCTGGTTTGGTTGGCCCCAGCAGCCGTCTGGGTAGACATATCTTGGATGTTCACCAGGTTGCGGTCTACTTCACGGGCTACCTGAGCCTGTTCCTCGGCAGCGCTGGCAATCACCAAGTTTCGCTCGTTGATCTGGTTAACGCCTTCGCTGATTCGTCCCAGAGCTAGCCCCGCTTCCGTCGCCAGCTCCTGGGTGCTTTGCACAAGAGTCCTACTTTTACCCATGGCCTGTACCGCTTCGTCGGCTCCGTTACGAACCCGATCAATCATGGCTTCAATTTCACCCGTTGAAGATTGCGTACGATGGGCCAACGCTCGAACTTCATCGGCCACAACTGCAAAACCTCGGCCTTGCTCACCCGCCCTTGCGGCCTCGATCGCAGCGTTCAGAGCTAACAGATTGGTCTGCTCGGCAATGCCACGAATGACCTCCAGAACCTTGGTAATGTCATGGATCTGTCCAGCCAAGGCTTCCACGCGCTGGGTGGAGTCTGTAATTTCAACGGTTACAGTGTTGATGGCTGCCACCGCCTGCTGCACCTGCTCTTGGCCCTTTGAGGCGTCCTCAGCTGTCTGAGTGGATATCAGCGAAGTGCTAGCCGCATTACGCGCGACTTCTTCAACGGCAGCAGTCATCTCATTGACGGCAGTGGCCGCTTGCTGGATTTCGTCGTTTTGTGTCACCAGCCCGCGCGTACTGTTCTCAGTGACGGCCGTCAATTCCTCTGCTGCAGAGGCCAGTTGGTCTGACGCATTGGCGATCTGCTGCACAGTACCTTTAAGGTTGCTTTGCATGTCCGAGAGCGATTGCAAGAGCTGTCCCGTTTCATCAGTACCTTGAACTTCGATGGAGTGGGTCAAATCGCCCTTTGCGACCCGGCCCGCTCCTTCCACAGATCGATAAATGGGACGAGTAATAATGGCCGTCACAATCATGCCGAGCGCTATCGCGCAAACAATGGCGATCAGGCATCCAATAATCAGGATCCAGGTGACCTGGGAATTTGTGGTCGCTGCGGCTTGAGAAGTTTCGTTAGCTTGGCGAGCGTTTGACTCGCTCATGATTTTTATTTCGCTGACAACTTTTTTGTACGCCGGTGTGACGCTGTCGACAGCGATTTTTCTGGCCAGTCCTACATCAGCGTTAGTGAGTGCCGCAAAACCAGAGTCTATCGCCGAAATGTAAACGGGCCAATCACGTTCAAAATCATCGCCAGCCGCACGTTCATCAGGCTCCAAGGGAGTGGCCCGATAAGTCTTGAACGAGGATTGAGCTTCGGCTTGGTTATCGCGATAAGATTGGATAGCAGCATTGATATCGTCTTTGCTCGCATTTACAGCCGTCAGCACGATAGCCTTGAAAAAGTCACGGTTGGTGGCAATGGCATTTGCCTTGAGCAGGTCGGTTTTCTGAATTGAAACCAGATTGTTGCTGACGATGTCCTGCATTTGCCCGTGAAGCTTGGCAATACCGGACTGGCCGAGGGCTGCCACGACGACAGTGATCAATGCACACAAACCGAATGCGATTAGCAGCTTGGGCTTCAGTTTAAGATTTGTCAGCCGGGACATGGGCGGTACTCGACGATAGTTTTAGAATTAAATCCTTCACATTATCGGCCTAGTGGTAGCTAACTTGAAATCAATGCGACCGCTGGACGGTGTAGGCGTAGGCCGAAATCACGTTGCACGACTCAGGTAAATACCCACTGATGCGGCAAGAGTTGATCTACCTCGCTGACTCGCTGCGTAGGCAACCGTGTCAGCACCTCCTTGAGGTAAGCATACGCATCATGCGAGATAGAGCAGTTACTGTCGCATCACTTGATGCTTGTCTGATCTGAGCTAGGTTTTTGTCCGCTAGGGATTGACCTTCAAAAACGGCTGTACTTACTGAAAAAGGACGTCTAGAGACCACGGCTTCGCGAGGAACATGGCATCTTTTGGCAAGACATCGCTTGGCAGTCGATTGCCGGAAGTAACAACGGCACCGCCGTTTCCTGGCGTAGTCGCCAACGGTATTCATCGCTCATTTCCTTGGCGTGTCGCTCGACTTCGTACAGCCCACCAATCGAGTGAAGCGCCTGCTCCGCCAATTGGCTTTTATTGGCTACATGCAAGTTAAAGAACTTACGACGTGCGCGGCCATGCAGCCGATATCGGTAATGCCCAGCTCAAAGCTGGCTTTGTAGCCGGCAAAGTCATCACAGACCATCTTGCCGTTCCAGGTGCCCAAGAAATTACGCGCATGTTCGCCAGCACGACTGGGGCTGAAGTCATAGACCACGGCTTTTAAGGCCGAGAACGGCGTAGTGCTGTAGGCCCAGACATAAGCGCGGTGAGTTTTCCTCTCGCCGGGCGCCAGCATTTGTACCGGCGTTTCATCGGCGTGAACCACGCGCTGGGCCAGCACCGCTTCGCGCAGCGCATCGACCAGGGGCTAGAGCTGCACGCCGGTTTGACCCACCCACTGCGGCAGTGTCGAGCGCGGTATGGCCAGGCCGGCACGGCCGAAGATCTTTTCCTGTCGATACAACGGTAGATGGTCGGCGAACTTCGCCACCATCACATGCGCCAGCAGGTCGGCAGTAGGGATGCCCTTGCCGATCACCTGCGCCGGTATCGGGGCTTGGATCAGTGTTTCGCACTGCCGGCAGGCCCATTTCCCGCGAACGTGCTGTTCGACGGTAAAAACGCCCGGTGTGTATTCCAGCTTTTCGCCGACGTCTTCACCGATGCGCCGAAGCTGGCAGCCGCACGCGCACTGGGTGTTGTCCGGCTAGTGATATATCACAGTGCGTGGGAACTGCACTGGTAACGGCGCGCGCTTGGGTTGCTGGCGTGGCTCTGTCTGTGCAGGAGCGGGATGAAGAGTTTTTAACTCGGCCTCGATGGCTTCGAGGTCGGTATTGAGCAGGTCGTCTAGCAAGCTGCCTTGCGCCGGGCTGATCTGCTCGCTGCGCTTGGCGAAGTTGTGGCGTTTAAGGATGGCGATCTCGTGAGTGATCTGCTCGATGATCGTTTCATCACGATGGATCTTTCGGCTCTGGGTGTCGATCTTGAACATCAACTGCGCAGCGAATGCATGCAGTTGGTCGGGAGTCATTTGATCGAGATTGGGCGAGGAAGTCATGCCGTGGATTTTACCAAAGTAGATCGCTTGCGGCAGTAGGTCAAGGCGCTAATTACAGCTTCTTAAAGCAGTGTGATTGCACCGCATGCTCCAACGCGTTGCCAAGGTAGACCGAGTACCAATGCCTGAAGCTGTTCGGTACCCAACTGCATTTCGCTGCCTTGTCGAAGGACAGACCAATGAAATTTACATTGGTTCAAGCGCCGTGCAGCTAGCCAAACGCCAATGCCGTCAGCAGCCTCATGGCCAAGCACGTCATGCCAGTAATTGGGGTTATTCGTCGAGGCCTAAATGCCGGGAAGGGACTGGGCAGCCGTTCGGTGGCCGACTGGTGCCCGAGCAGCTG
>NZ_JANUFD010000009.1 GCF_024807945.1 Pseudomonas sp. JUb42
ACCCGATCCGCGCCATCAGACGCTACTTTGGCCGCGCCCACACGATCCGCACCATCGGCCGCCACTTTCGCAGCGCCTACGCGATCCGCGCCGTCGGACGCTACTTTCGCCGCACCTACCCGATCCGCGCCATCAGACGCTACTTTGGCCGCGCCCACACGATCCGCACCATCGGCCGCCACTTTCGCAGCGCCTACGCGATCCGCGCCGTCAGACGCCACTTTCGCAGCGCCTACGCGATCTGCACCGTCAGACGCTACTTTCGCTGCACCAACACGATCCGCGCCGTCTGCTGCTACTTTCGCTGCACCGACGTGATCTGTGCCATCCGCAGCGACTTTTGCTGCATTGGTATGATCCGATCCATCCGAAGCAACCGCGGTGCGCGCCGCCTTGGTGTTCGCAGCGACATTGGCAGGCTCGTCGGCCACGGCGCTGGTGGTCGTCAATACGGTGCCATGCAGCACGGCAAGGGCGAGGGCAATTCTGGAAAAAGCCTTGTATTTCATGATCGTACTCCAAGAACGCATGTCATTAAGTCATCCAGAGCAACTTGCAACCAGAGACCATGGCAATTGATTGAACGGATTCAAAGTTTATTAAATAACTTCAACTGCTAACTAACGCACCAGAGTGAGGCGTCCATGACAGGCGCTTTATCAGAGGTACGGCAAGTATAGGGCCAATACCAAAAGCAACTTTCCAACTGTAGGACCAGTAGACCCGAAGCGTCGTTCGGCGGTAATTGTACGAAGGTATAAAAATAGCCTTGTGGCTGGAAAGCACCGGTTTAAAGCTGAATCATGGCCTTCGGCCACTTTGAGTCATCATGAGTAAATATGTCCGCGAGGCGATTGGCCAACCCCGCTGCCTCACCACCGACCTCGCTTGCGCAGAACATATGAATTCAACTCAATTAGCCAGGACTTAGTTGATAGCTATTTATTATCGCCTGCGGAAAATCTCGAAAAAGTTCATGGCTGCGCGTAAATGGTCTACCTTCCTAAGCCATCATCCCACCCGCACTGGAGATTCCATGACCGCTCTTCTCGGACACAACTTCATCAACGGTGGGCGCAGCGCCCACGGCGGCGTCAGCCTGCAAAGCCTGGATGCCACCACCGGTGAGGCGCTGCCGCTATCCTTTATGGAAGCGACCCGCGACGAGGTGGACGCCGCCGCCGTGGCCGCAGGCAATGCCTACCCTGCCTATCGCCTGACCAGTGCCGCGCAACGGGCGCTGTTTCTCGACGCAATCGCCGATGAACTGGACGCTCTGGGCGACGAGTTCATTGCCATGGTCTGTCGCGAAACTGCCCTGCCCGCTCCGCGGATCCAGGCCGAACGAGCTCGCACCAGCGGGCAGATGCGCTTGTTTGCCAGCGTCATGCGCCGCGGTGACTTCTACGGTGCGCGTATCGATCGCGCCTTGCCCGACCGCCAGCCACTGCCGCGCCTGGACATGCGTCAATACCACATTGGCCTCGGCCCGGTAGCCGTGTTTGGCGCCAGTAACTTTCCCCTGGCGTTCTCCACGGCAGGCGGGGACACCGCAGCGGCGCTGGCGGCTGGCTGCCCGGTGGTGTTCAAGGCGCATCCAGGGCATATGGCGACCGCCGAATGGGCGGCACTGGCGATTATCCGCGCCGCCGAACGCACGGGCATGCCGGCCGGGGTCTTCAACATGATCTACGGCGGCAGCGTAGGCGCCTGGCTGGTGCAGCACCCGGCGATCAAGGCCGTGGGCTTTACCGGCTCATTGCGCGGCGGTCGCGCCCTGTGCGACATGGCCGCCGCACGTCCGGAACCTATCCCGGTCTTTGCTGAAATGTCGAGCATCAACCCCATGCTGATGCTGCCCGAGGCGCTCAAGGTGCGGGGCGAAAAAATCGCCGCCGAACTGGCGGCTTCGGTGGTACTCGGCGGCGGCCAGTTCTGCACCAAGCCGGGCCTGGTGCTGGGCATTCGTTCGCCAGAGTTCAGTCACTTTCTCGACAAACTGGCCAGCCTGATCGACAACCATGCCCCTCACACCCTGCTCAACGCGGGCGGCCTGTGCAACTTCGCCGACGGTCTCAAACGCCTGGCCGATCACCCCGGCCTGCATCATCGCGGCGGACAATCCCAGCAAGGCGGCCAGGCCTTTGCCCAGGTGTACGAAGCCGATGTCGAGCTGCTGCTCAATGGCGACGAACTGCTGCAACATGAAGTTTTCGGCCCGATGCTGGTCGTCGTCACTGTGGCCGACAGCAGCCAACTGCAGGCCGCTGTACAAAGCCTGCAAGGCCAGTTGACTGCTTCGCTGATCGCCGAGCCCGCTGACTTGCAAGCCTTTGCCCATCTGGTGCCACTGCTGGAACACAAGGCCGGGCGCCTGTTGGTCAACAGCTACCCGACGGGCGTCGAAGTCTGCGATGCCATGGTCCACGGCGGCCCATATCCGGCCACTTCCGACGCCCGAGGCACCTCGGTAGGCACTCTGGCGATCAACCGTTTCATGCGGCCGATATGCTTCCAGAATTATCCGGACTCGCTTCTGCCCGACGCGCTGAAGGACGCCAACCCGCTGGGTATCTCACGCCTGGTCGATGGCGCTGCCAGCCGTGAAGCGTTGATCCGTTCATAGCCCTGTGGGAGCGATCTGTGGAATTCATTCGCGAAACGGCCAGTGCATCCGGCGTATTTCTATCGCCTGAAATAGTGCTTTCGCGAATGAATTCGCTCCCACAAGGACTTGCTCCAACTTCTCTACCACGCGCTGGCTGCGCGACACTGCAGCGTCAGGGATACGGCGAGATATTCTAGAATGTCAGGCTACCGTCGACACAGGTGACCACCGCCCCGCCCACCCAGATATCCTGAGCCGAACGCTGAATATGCACACGGCCCTGACGCCCCATGGCAGCCCCCTGACTGACGACGAAACTGTCCGGCGCCAGACCTTCACTCAGCAGCCACTGGGCAATGCCCGCGTTCAGACTGCCGGTCACCGGATCCTCGGGCATGCCGTCGCCGGGGATAAAGGCGCGAACTTCGAACTGCGCATCAGGGCCATCACGTTGTGCGTCCCAGGGCGCGAATACGCCAATCGCCAAACCTTGCGGCAATGCCGAATAGTCAGGCTGCAAGGCCAGCACTGCCGCGCGGTCTCTCAGCCTGAGGGCCAGCCAGCCGGCGCCATTGTCTACCCAACGCGCGTCCATCAGCGCGTCGGGCATCAGACCCAGACCGGGCAGGATTTGCCCAAGCAGTTGAGCCTCGACCGCCTCGAAACGCAGCAGTGGCGGCGCGGTAAAGGCCAGCTGCGTGCCGTCGCGGCGAATGCGTACCAGACCGATACCGCATTGCTGAATGATCTCTTTGCCTTTTGGCACGCCGCCGTGTTCCAGCCAGGCATGGCAACTGCCCAGGGTCGGATGCCCGGCGAAGGGTAATTCAGTCAGGGTGGTAAAGATCCGCACGCGGTAATCGGCGCGCGGGTCAGTGGGTTCAAGCAGGAAAGTGGTTTCGCTGAGGTTAGTCCAGCGAGCAAAAGCGGCCATGCGCGCGTCATCCAGTTCATCTGCTGCAAGCACCACGGCCAGAGGATTACCGAGCAGAGGCTGATCGCTGAACACATCGACCTGTTTGAAGGGAAGCTGACGCATGAAGTTGGCCTGTGCTGAAAGTAAAGCGGCAAGCTTCCAGCATTGAGCTACAAGCCACAAGCTTCTAACTTGCCGCTTGAGGCTTGCGACTTGCAGCTCTCAACCAAGTGTTGCGCAACTTTAGCGCCTGACTGTAATGCCGGGTTGTCCCGGCGATGCGCTACTGTCGACGCCTGCCCTTTGAGGAGACTGTCATGCTCGATCTCCAGACCCTGCTGCTGTTTACCGGCGCCGTGATGCTGCTGTTGATTTCCCCCGGACCGAGCATGGCGTTCGTGCTCAGCCATGGTTTCAGTTGCGGCTGGCGCGGCGGTATGGCGGCGGCATGCGCGATTGCCGTGGCGGATCTGATATTGACCGTGCTGACGGCGACCGGCGTCACCGGCCTGGTGGCGGCATGGCCGCCGTCCTTCGATATCATTCGCTACAGCGGCGCGCTCTATCTGCTTTGGATGGCGTGGAAGGCCCTGGGCAGCCGCAGCCCTGGCCAGGCCACCGCAGGCGAACCCCTGGCCCTGACGACGGTGTTTACCCGGGCCCTGTTCAATAGCTTGCTCAATCCCAAGGCGCTGCTGTTTTTCCTGGTGTTCCTGCCGCAGTTCGTTGTGCCGGAAA
The DNA here is from genome assembly GCF_024807945.1 of Pseudomonas sp. JUb42. GTDB lineage: Bacteria > Pseudomonadota > Gammaproteobacteria > Pseudomonadales > Pseudomonadaceae > Aquipseudomonas. Next base: position 4,263 of record NZ_JANUFD010000009.1, read on the forward strand.
AAGGCCATATTGCCGAGCAGATCATGCTTCTCGGCGCAGTACTGACCCTGCTGGCCTGGATGTTTCATGCGCTGCTGGGGGCGTTTGGCGGAGTGTTTCAGCGCTTGCTGAGCGGTAACGGGCGCTTCTCCCGGCTGCAACCGCGCGTGCTGGCCAGTGTATTGGCGCTATTGGCATTGCGCCTGGCGGTGATGAGTCGTCCTGCATGATATCTGTACATCTGATCCCGAATCATGATCTGGCGAACGCGCACGCTCTACAACCTCAACGGCAAACCTACCCGCCCCAACAAACCGGCCAGTTCCCGCCACGGAAACGGGTCGTCGCGCCCGGCGCTGCAGGCCGGGCGGTGAGTGAAGGCTTCACAGGCCTGACTGGCCGACTGCGAGGCCTGGCATTGGCTACAAATCAGTTGCCCGCGCAGCAATGACCAGCGAAAGGCCCAACTGGCCAGGCGATCACCTGGGCAGACACTTTCGCTCATGGCGGCGGCGATCTCGTTGATCACAGAATTATCGGACATGCCCGTCCTCCCTTCCTTGTCGCGGATTTGACCCTGTTTATGGTCGCAGGTCCGGCCTGCGTCGTGTCGGCTGGATGGGGACAAGGACGGCCATCGAGGTGCACCATTCGGCCAACTACCGGCTCAGGTCACGCGCTCTGGCCGATACCCGGCAAGGTGAAGACAAAAATCGTCTGCCCGGCGCGCCCCTGAAGCATATGCAGCGTGCCTTCCTGGGCACTCATGATCGACTTGCAGATGGCCAGGCCCATGCCCATGCCGGTGGTTTTAGTGGTGAAGAACGCATTGAAAATGTCGTCGGCATGGCCCGCACTGATACCCGGCCCGGTATCTTCGACCGTCACCACCACCTGTCGTCCGGCCTGGACGCTGGACGTGAGGGTCAAGACCCGGTGCGGCGGATCAACTGACAGCATGGCATCAACGGCATTCATCACCAGGTTGTAGATGACCTGCTGCATCTGTACGCCGTCGGCATGCACCTGCATCGGTGATGACTCGAGCAGCGTGTGCACCGACACCAGTTTCTGCTCGATCTCCCCGGCCGTGAGCAACAACACCCGGCCAATCACTTCATCGATCAACAACGGGCTGCGGCTCGACACCTTCTGTTTGGCCAGGGCCTGCAAGGCATGGACGATATCGGCGGCGCGCTTGCCGTCCTTGGCAATATCGTTGAGCCCTTCGAGTGCCTCCTGGACCTCGGGCACCTCGCGTCGCAGCCAGCGCACACTGGCGCTGGCGTTGGAAACAATGGACGCCAGCGGCTGATTGATTTCATGGGCAATGGAAGCGGCCAGTTCGCCCATGATGGTGGAGTGGCTGACCTGGGCCAGCTCACGCCGGGCGTTGCTCAGTGCAGTCTCGGTCAACTTGCGGTCGGTCACGTCCGAGGTAACGCCGACGAAAACCGCCCCTTCCGCTGGCTCACCCAGCGTTTCCAGGTATTTGATCGACTGATCGGGCATTACCGCACGGAAGCCATGGCGGTAGGACTGGCGCGTACGACGGATTCGCTCGAGCCGGGTCTTGAGGCGCGGTCGGTCGTCCGGGTGCACCCGCTCCAACAAAGCCGGGCTGCTCGGTGGATTGTCGGATTTATCAATGCCCCAGATGGCAAACATTTCATCGGACCAGAGCATCTGGTCGGTGGTGGTATCCCATCGAAATGCCCCCGAATGAATGATTTTCTGGCCGATAGCCAACAGCGCCTGAATGTTCCGCAGCTCCGTCTCGGAGTCCCGGCGCCGCTGGTTTTCCTCCAGCACTTGTGCGTACAGGCGCGAGGTTTCCAGAGAAATCGCCGCCTGGGCCGCCAGCAGTTCGATCACCGCGATGCGCGACTGGGTGAAGATGCCGCAGGCCAGTGAGTTCTCCAGGTACAACACCCCGGTGACCTCGCCCTGCTTGAGCAACGGCAGGCAGAGCACCGCACCGCCCGCTGCCGTGCTGAAGAACTTGTCGCCGCCAAAACGCTCATCTTCGATGACCTGATCCAGCGCCACCGACGTGCGCGTGCGGATCACCGTATAGATGATCGACAGCGGCAGCCGGGCGTCGTCCAGGCTGCTGTTGGCCAGCTCGACAATGACTCCCGATTCCCGCGCCTGCCCGGTGGCGACGATCATCGGTACACCCTTGTCGATCAGGATCAACAGGCCGCGACTGGCGCCGGCGTGTACCAGGGTGTTGGCCACCAACAATTCAACCAGCCGGTCGAGGACGATTTCCCGTGACAGGGTCTGGGAGGCCTTGATCACCGAGACCAGATCCAGATATTGCTGGCCTTCGCGCAAGTCGATGGACGAGCGCGAGGTAGTCGGCTGGTCACGCAGATACAGATGCTCGGCCTCAAGACTGCGCACCTTGCCCATGGCGCCCCAGCGCTGGTAGTCCTCCCGGGCGGTGCGGCGGTGGCTGCGGGCCGTCGTCGGCAAGCCCAATTGCTCATGGCAGCGTCCCGCCAGCTCGTGGGCAAGGGCCTTGATATGCACGAAACCGCCCGTGGTAGCCTGGCCAATCGCCGATTCGAACAGACGCATGGCGATCAGCGGCTGGCCCTGGATGCGCGCGACTTCAGCTTCGACGAGCAGCAGCTTGTCGAGAAAACTCAAGGGGTTGAGGTCAGCCCACAGGCGCAACTGCGCCAGATGCGGCTGCAATCGCGCCAGGGTAGCGCCGATATCGTTGATATCGCATAGCGCCGTCAGATTCAGTGCGCTATACATCTGCAATTCCAGCAGGTGGATATGCGCTGGAGTACTCCAGGCCAGGGTAGCCGCGTGCTCCAGCGCCTGCCGGGAATCTTCATGGCGAGCCTCGTAGAACGCCGCCACGCCCTGGAAAAACCACCACCAGAACTGTGCCGGGACCATCTCTCCGGCCATTATCTGCTCGCCCAGCTGCTGCGCTGCTGGCGATGTCAGCAGGTCCCGTTGACCATCAGCCAGCGCTTGGACGAACAGTGCCTGGTTCTTCAAAATATTGCGGCAATCCCCGGCATCCAGCACCTCGGCCAGTGCCTGCCCCTCTTCCAGGCATTGCTGCGCCTGCGCCAGGGGCATGCCCATGACCAGCATCCCGGAAATCCGTTGGTGCGTGACATAACAGGCCAGAGACGTCTTGCCTTCCGCCTGGCTGAACAGCAAAGCCTTTTCCGCGCATTCCTGCGAGAACGCCAGAGGACGGATCCAGACGCTGACCTGCCCCAGCGCCATCAGCACCGCCCCTTCGAACAACCGATAGCCCAGACGATTGACCATGCGCCCGGCCAGTTCGGCGTAACGCATGCCCTGGTCATACAGGCCCAGGCGCTCGGCCAGGCTGACACCGAACCAGGCAATGCCCAGGGAAGACGCCGGACAGCGACCGTGATCCAGGGTGATTTCGACCATGGTGCACAGCACCTGAAACAGCCTGTCGTCGTCAGTGAAGGACGCGGCCATGACCATCCCGGCGAGCAGCCCCATGATCGCTTCGATTCGCGGATCTTGCAGCGGCGGCAGCTCCAGCAACGAGGCAATGCTGCGCCCGCCCATGCGCTGCTCGATCCGGGCAAACGCCTGTCGGGCGTCGAAAGTATCCGCCTCGCCGGACAGCCGGATATCGAACATGCTCAGCCCGAGCAATGCCGCCTCCACGGCCGCGACATATTGACCGGACAGCGACAGGGATTCGACTTTCAGGCCATACAGCGCCGATATTTCCCCCTGCGAGCGGGCGCGCTCAAGCAGTTGGCCGATACAGACGTCCGCTTCTGTGTATTCGCTGCGGCGAATCAGACACTGTATATACAGCAGCTCCACGGCATGACTTTGCGTGTAGTGGCTGTGCCAGCGCGACTCGCTGCCCAGAGCGCGAGCCTGGCGCAGGTACTGCAAGGCAAACGGCAGCGCGGCGGCGTCCCGGGCGCGATGGGCGGCCTTGAGCAGGATGCTGATGAATTCGCTGGTATCGCTTTCGCTCAGGGTGTCGTGGGCGGCCTGGCGAATATGCAGGGCAATGCGAAACAGCACCGCCTGGGGCTCCTGCTGGCTGATACCGCGAATCAACAGGCGGGCAATCCGGGTATGTTCCCTGGCCCGCTGCTCACAGGGGATCAGCAGATAAGCGGCCTCGCGCACGCGATCATGACTGAACAGCAGGCCGGCCTTGTCCTCGATCAACAGCCCGGCTTCCATGGCCGCGACCAGTTGCTTGCGCACGCTACCGATGCGCTGCTCGCTGACGCTGGCAATGTCGGCGTAGTCCGCGCGGCTGCCGAGCAACGCCATCAGCCCCAATAGAGCGCGGGTTGCTTCGGACAGACGACCGATCCGTGCGACCATCAGCTCCACCACGTTGGGCGCTACCGGGAAGCGGCGAATGGCATCGAGGTCCCACTGCCAGCCGGTGCTTGCGCCTGTGGTACTGATCAGCCCCTCTTCGAGCAGCGTGCGGACCAGCTGGTTGATAAAGAACGGATTGCCGCCGCTCTTGAGGTGAACGATATCGCTTAGAGGAGCCAGGGACGGATCGTGCCAGCCCAGCAGGCCGGCCAGCATCGCCCCGGTCGCCGAGGGTTCCAGGCAGGCAAGATTCAACTCGGTGACGGGGCTGGGCCGCTCACGCAGGTCGCTGAGTAATTGGCGGAAGGCATCAGAATGCTCGCAGGACCATTCCCGGTAGGCGCCGATAAACAGGATATGGCGCGGCTGCTGCGCGGCCATGTAGCTGAAGAAACCAAGGGTATCGTCGTCCAGCCATTGCAGGTCGTCGAAAAAGATCACCAAAGGCGCCTGAGGCCGGGCGAAGGCCAGGATGTATTCGCACAGGGCGTCGTTAAAGCGGTTGGCGGCGTCGTGCTTGCTGATCTGCGGGATGCCGGGCAAGGGCCCGGTCATCAGCTCCAGTTCCGGAATCAGCGGCAGCAGCAGGCGACCGTTGCCTGCCAGCCCGCGCAACAGACGTTGGCGCCACATGTCGAGCGTCCGTGGCGACTCCCCCAGCACCCGCAGGAGCAACGCGCGCAACGCCAGGGACAAGGCTGCATAGGGCGTGGTAGTACGGGACTGATCGAACTTGCCGGTCGCCAGCATCACATGACTGCCACCCAGATCACGGTGCAGCCGCCTTACCAAGGCGCTCTTGCCGGTGCCGGTCTGGCCGCAGATCAGCATGATCTCCCCTGTGCCGGTAGTGCTGACCCGAGCAATGCAACGGTGCAGCTCGGCCAGTTGCGCCTCCCTGGCAATCAGGCCCGAGGGAAACAGACGCGTGCCGACGCGCCCGTCCTTGCCCGGCTCGAAAGCACGGATATGCTGGAATTCGCTCCATTGCACCAGGCACAGGCGCAAATCGTCCTCCAGATCCTGGGCGCAGGCATAACGCTCGGCCGGGCTCTTGGCCAACAGCTTGAGAATCACCGCGCTCAAGGGACCGGGAATGTCATCGCGATGCTGCTCGGGCGGGCTCGGCTGCCGGGCCAGGTGCTGATGCAACCATTCGACCGGATCATCGCCCTCGAACGGCAGGCGATGGGTGAGCATTTCATAGAACGTCACGCCCAGGGCGTACAGGTCGCTGCGCTCATCGATCTGGTTATTGACCCGCCCGGCCTGTTCGGGGGACATGTAAGCCAGGCTGCCGCTGATAGCATCGACGGTGCGGGGGCCGGCAATATCCGGGTGGCTGCTGAGCGCAAACGCCGTCAGGCGAATCACACCATCTTCGCCTTCGATGAAATTGCACGGTTTTATATCGTGATGCAGCAGGCCGCTCGCGTGGGCGCGCCGCAAAGCCTGGGTGGCACCGATGGCCTGGCGCAGGAACACCGAGATGGACAGGGTTTCGCTGGCGCTTTCGTGCAGCGAACGACCACCGGATTCGTCCAGGATCAACAACGGCCCATCGGCCGACGACAACAAGGCGGCAGGCACCACGGCCCAGGCCGGGTCGAGGCATTCGCGCATGGCGTATTCGTGCTGAATACGGCGAAAGACATTCTCCGTGGCCGTCGCCGCCGGCCTGATCACCAGCCATTCACGGCTGGCCTGGGGCGAGCGGACTCGATAACGGGCAATCTCGCCGTCGACCAGCAGCAACAGCCAGTCCAGTTGCTGCAACCAGTGCTGGTTGTAGTCAGCGACCTCCCTTCTGCCGGTCATTGCCGCTAGCGACTGAAATGAAGGGAGTTGGCTCATCGGGCTACCTGTGCAGAACGGCTTGGGAGATCGCGGATAATAAAACGTCTGCGGAAAAAGGCTTGGCTAAAAAGCATTGCGCCCCGCCACGCAGGGCCTGGTCAATGGCCTCCTGATCATTATGCGCGGACATGCAAATGACCGCGATGGCCTTGCCCGCATCCTTGAGATGCTGCTGCACCTCAAGGCCCTGCATGCCATGCATGCGCAGATCAAGCAGCACACACACCGCCTGATCCACCGCCGCCGAGGCAAGAAAATCCTCCCCGCAGGCAAAACCCAGCGAGCGGTAGCCTGCGGACCTGAGCAGGTTGCCAAGGCTTTTTCGCACAGAGGTGTCGTCATCGACGATGCAGACCAGGACCATAAACGCATCTTCACGCAGTCATGGCAAGGAAGGTTGCCCACTGGGCGCAGGCATCCGCAGAAGATGCGCTAGCTTGCCGTCCGTGTCGCATCCTTGGTTAGCAGTGTGCGTCCCATTGCGGCGGCGCGTTGGTCTCCCTGTGCTTTTTATATGCCTGGACCTACACAGTTTCTGCAGGGCCAGTTTTAGCCGGGACAAGGACCCGCGAGATGTTCAATCGCGCCACTACTGTCAACTAAAATGGGACAGTTATTAGCTTTTCAGCTACTTTTTGCACTTACCCATGGACATTAACCTTCTCCACATCGACGCCAGACGCGTCAGGCGAGCGCACCACCCTGCTCGCTTCTACCGGAGAAGATCATGCTGACTATTCGCAAGGCATCGCAACGTGGCATCGCCAACCATGGCTGGCTGAAGTCCTTTCATACCTTTTCCTTCGCCCAGTATCACAACCCGCGGGAACAGGGCTTTTCCGACCTACTGGTGATCAATGACGACCGCGTCAGTGCCGGTATGGGCTTCGGTCAGCACCCCCATCGCGACATGGAGATTTTTTCCTACGTGCTTGAAGGTGCACTGGAACACAAGGACACCCTGGGCACCGGTTCGGTCATCCGCCCTGGCGATGTGCAACTGATGAGCGCAGGCAGCGGTGTGGCCCATAGCGAATTCAACCATTCGAAAACGGCGCCAGTGCATTTCCTGCAAATCTGGATCGTGCCTGACGAGCGCGGCGCCAAGCCGCGCTATCAGCAGGAACACTTTACCAAGGAGCAAAAACGCGGGCGCCTGCAACTGATCATCTCGCCCGAAGGCGCCAACGGCTCGCTGAGCGTACGGCAGGACGCGCGCGTCTATGCCGGGCTGTTCGACGGCGACGAAGAGGCCACCCTGACCCTTGGTCAGCAGCGCTACGCCTATGTTCATGTGGCCTGCGGCTCGGTGGAGCTCAATGGTCAGCGCCTGGAAGAAGGCGATGGCGTGCGGGTGCGTGAAGAACAGGTCATCCACTTGAGCGGCGGTATCGATGCCGAGGTACTGGTGTTCGACCTGCGACCGAATGAGTTGCCGCGCATGCCGTGATCGACACTTGCCCATCCCGCCGTTTCCCAACATGATCCCCCGATGACGCAATCATCGGGGATCCTTATGAACGACATCGAAACCCTTGCTCACTGGATGGCCGCCGGCCCCTTCGTGACTCTCACCGGCGCAGGCATCAGCACCCCCTCGGGCATCCCGGATTATCGCGACAGCGAGGGCGTGCGCCGGGGCAAGGCACCGATGATGTATCAGGAGTTCATCGCTGAAGCCGACTCACGCCGGCGCTACTGGGCCCGGGCCATGCTCGGCTGGCCGCGCATTCGCCAGGCGCGTTCGAATATCGCCCATCAGACCCTGGCCCATCTGCAAAGCCAGAAACAGATCAGCGCAGTCATCACCCAGAACGTCGACGCCCTGCACGATCAGGCCGGCAGCCACGACGTGATCGAACTCCACGGCAGCCTGCATCGGGTGCTCTGCCTGGATTGCCGCCAACGCAGCGATCGCCAACTGATCCAGGAACTGATGCAAGCGCAGAACCCTTATCTGGCCGGGGTAGACGCGATCCAGGCACCGGACGGCGACACCCTTCTCGACGCCTCCTTCGAAGCGCGCTTCCGGGTGCCCCATTGCCCCCACTGCAACGGCGAACGCTTGAAACCGGACGTGGTGTTTTTCGGCGAAAACGTTGCCGCCGAGACCGCCGCCAAAGCCATGGCTGCGGTGGAACAAGCCGCAGGGTTGTTGGTGGTGGGGTCTTCGCTGATGGCCTTCTCGGCTTTTCGTTTGTGCCGCCGGATGGTCGATCAAGGCAAGCCGGTGATTGCCATCAATCTGGGCAAGACCCGCGCGGACGACCTGTTAAGCCTGAAGATCGAAGCCAGCTGCGAGGAGGTCCTGCCACTGCTGGCCGAGCAACTGCTGGCAAGGGTGGATTAGCAAAAGTGACTTGAATTGACGTTGTATGACAACGTATAACTACAGGCAAGGCAGCCTCAATAACAACACCCCTGCCCGGGCTCGTGCCTGTTCAGCCTGCAATGCAGCCTGCTGAGCGACACGCCGCCTGGCGCTGACAAGGAGACAATATGAGCGTCAATAAAGGTAACGTCCTGATCTGGGGTCAGATGCATCCCTCGCTGATGCAGGAACTCAACCGCGACTTCACCGCCCACAATCGCTGGGAAATTCCAGACCTGAACGGTTGGCTCGATGAGCACGGTGCAAGCATTCGTGCAGTGGTCACCAGTGGCGTCTATGGCACGGACAACGCCCTTCTCGAGCGCCTGCCCAACCTGGAAGTGGTCACCAGCTTCGGCGTCGGTTACGACGGCACCGATGTCGAGTACCTGAAAAAACGCGGTATCAAACTGAGCAACACCCCCGACGTGCTGAACAATGCCGTGGCTGAAACCGCTTTGGCCCTGATGCTCGACGTGTCCCGACGCATCAGTGAAGCCGAACGCTTCGTGCGCGCCGGTTTATGGCTCAAAGGCAAGTTCCCCCTGGGCTACGACATGACCGGCAAGACCTGCGGCATCGTCGGTCTGGGCAAGATCGGCAAGACCATCGCCAAGCGTGCCGCCGCCTTCGACATGAATATCGCCTACTACCGACGCGGCCAGGCCTATGAAGGCATCGCCTACAAGCACTACGACAACCTGATCGAATTGGCCAGGGCCGCAGACTTTCTGGTGGTGATCGTACCGGGCACCCCGGATACCGAGCGCATGATCAACCGTGACGTGCTCCAGGCCCTGGGGTCCAAGTCGTTCCTGATCAATGTTGCCCGTGGCAGCGTGGTGGATGAGCCGGCCCTGGTGGCGGCCTTGCTGGAAGGGGAAATTGCCGGTGCCGGGCTGGATGTGTTCGCTGACGAACCCAATGTCCCGGAAGAACTGTTCAAGCTCGACAATGTGGTGCTGCTGCCCCATATCGGCAGTGGAACCCACGAAACCCGTCAGGCCATGGCCGATCTGGTATTCGCCAACCTGACCAGTTTTGTCGATAACAAGACCCTGATTACTCCGGTCCTCTCTTAAAGCGCACCAGGGGATGTGAGATTCACCTCCCCTGGCACCTGTGCCGATTTACACCAGCGCCAGTCTGGCCGCCAGGATCTTGGCGTTTACGTCAGCAGTGGCAGTTTCCTGCTGCTGCTTCAGCGAATCCTGGACTTTCTTGTCGATAGCCGCCTGTTGATCAGGCGTCATGCTGTCGTACTCGCTCTTGCTGACCCCAGTCGTCTTGTCGCGCAGCTTTTCAGCCGCCGATTCGCTCATGTAGGCCAGAAAGTCTTTCAGCGTCGTGCTTTGCGAAGTACCCGAAGCCGCCGCTACAGCATCATCACCGGTGCTGGCGACAGTGCCAGTACTGGTTGTGGTGCTGGCGTTATCGGCTGCACCCTGAGCAAGCGCCAGGTTGGAGTCCGCACTGGATTCAAAGGCCGCAGCCCCGGATTTCAACTGCACCAGCAACTTGGCGAAAGATTCGTCATACGTCGAATCCTGCTGGCTGCTGTCGCTGCTCGACGATGTCACCGGCGCAATGCCGGAGGTCAGGGTCGAAGCATTTGCCGCGGTGTTACTGATGTTGCTGAACGCGTCGGTATTGGCTTCCACCGGCAGTTTGCGAACTGCCTGGGCAACCAGTTGGTGCAACGCGGTGTTACCGGCGATATTCATCGAACACCTCCTGTAAGGTTAGGGTGCCCCGAATCCGGAGCAAAAGCGGTGCCAGCATCTTAGATTTCCGGTGAAAGCCCTGCCTGGGAAGGACTACAGCCGATTTGGCAGCGATAAATAACCGCCAGCAACGCGTCAACAGCGGCAGTACTTTGCCGGTTGCGGCCAGTCAGGGCTTTTGCTCGAGGAATTTCGCCACCGCTGCCGATGCCTCGCGCCGCTCGCAACCCGATGCCTGGCCAGTGCACAGATCTTCGAGTACCAGATAACGCGATTTTCGGGCGATGGCCGCCAGTTGCCGGGCTGGCTCCGGAGCCACCCATGTATCCCTTGTCGAAGCCATGATCAGCATGCGCGCCTTGATCTTCTTGGCCAGCGTCTTCATGTCGCCGTTGCCGACCAAATCGAAATTGCGTATGGCTTGCAGTTGCCGGTAGCTGTCCAGGGCTGTGGACAACGGCCGTCCACCCGACTCCATACTGCGCAACTGGGCATCCCAGCGCTGATGATCCGCCTCGGTCGGTTGCGGGCTGGTACCGAGCAATATCAGGTTGTCAGCGTAGTCCGGATAGGTGACGGCCCACTGTAGGGCCTGCATCCCACCCATGCCCAGGCCGATAATCGCGTGCAGGTGATCGATGCCCAGGTTCAGGCTCAGGACTTGATGCTGGACTCTGACCATGTCGCGAATCGAATAGCTCGGGAACGCCATATAAGGCGTCGACGGACTGTTGGAAGGCGAACAGGACACACTGTTGCCGATGGCATCGATGGCAATCACGTACCACTTGCGTGAATCGACCAGCAGGCCAGGGCCGATCCAATCTTCGACATCCACCGTATTGGCACTGGCCCAGGTCGGAAACAGCACCACATTGGAATGATCGGCCGCCAGGGTGCCGTAGGCGCGATAGCCCACGCGGCACTTCTTCAACTGGCCGCCCTCGACCTTGAGTGAATCAGCCTGAGCGTATTGCTGCTCTGCCGCAAACGCCGACTGTGTGGCATCGGGAAACAGCAGCAGCAAGGCCACCAGCCAGAATTGCCAACGATAGGTCAGGACCATGGAGCTCACCTCTTGGTGTGGGTGAGCGACGCCTGAGCGCTATCGATGGACAGGCTGCGGCGTCGCCGTAAAGCCACGAGCCGCCGAGAAAATCCCATGAAAGCCAACTGCCATGTCGCCGAGCGTTGCGCTGTGGAACTGGGTTGAGCCTAGTTGATCAGTGCTTCACTGCCACTTGGGCAAGCGCTCGATAGGCAATGGCACCGAGAAGAAATAACCCTGGGCCTGTCCGGCGCCGATCTCTTTCAACAGGTCCCAGGTGGCCTGATCCTCCACGCCCTCGGCCACCACCGTCAGGTCCAGGGACTCGGCCATACGCACGATAGCCCGGACAATGGCCCGGCTGCGCGAGCTGGTACTGAGTTCGAGGATGAACGACTTGTCGATCTTCAGGCCGCTGAAATGGTACTGGTGCACATAACTCAACGAAGAGAAACCCGCGCCGAAGTCATCAAGCACCACCGACATGCCGTGATCGGCCAGGGTTTTCATCGACTGTCGGGCCTGCTCGGGTTCGGCCACCAGAGCACCCTCGGTCAGTTCCAGACAGATCCGCGATGGCTGCACGGCAAAACGCTCCAGCAACGACAGGACTTCCCCGGCGAATTCGGGCCGGGTAATGCTGTAGCTGGAGCAATTGACGTGCACCGTCGGCCAGTGGGCGTTTTCGGGCAAGGCCAGAATGGCGACCACTCGCTGCAACATGTACAGGTCCAGGCGACCGATCAGGCGCAGGCCTTCCAGGGCCGGCAGAAAATGCCCCGGCGCCACGACCCGACCGTCCGGTTGATGCCAGCGAATCAGCGCCTCCATGGCCAACAAGCGGCCACTCTCGACACAGACGATCGGCTGGAAATACGGGATCAACTCATCATCGCGCTTGAGGGCATTGCGCAGCGCGCCCTCCTGCTCCATCTGGTCCGACACCTCGCGGCGCAGCTCCTGGTTGAACACGGCGAAACTGTCACGACCGGCATTCTTGACCCGATACATCGCCGTATCGGCGTCGCGCAGCAGGTCGGTGGGGTCGTTATGAAACTGCTTGTCGGCACTGACCAGGCCGATGCTACAGGACGAGAACACTGCATGGCCGTCGACGAAGAACGGCAGGTCGAAAGCTTCGAGGATGCGCTCGGCAATCACCACCGCGCCATCGATTGGCGTCCCGAACGCCAGTACCGCGAACTCATCCCCGCCCAGCCGCGCCAGCAGGTCGCCGCCGCGCATGCAGCTGCGCAGGCGATCGGCGGCCTGGGTCAGCAACAGGTCACCAAAGTGATGGCCCAGGCTGTCGTTGACCATCTTGAAGCGGTCCAGGTCGATGAACATCACCACCAGGGGTTTGCCATGGTTGCGGAAATCCACCCAGCCGGTGTGCAGACGCTGCTGCAGATGGCTGCGGTTGGGCAGCCCGGTCAGGGAGTCATGGGAGTTTTCATGCTGCAACTTGGCATTGGCGTGGTCCAGCTCCCGCGTGCGGTCCTGCACCCTGGCTTCCAGACGCAGGTTGGCAGTGTGGATGGCTTCGGTGGCGCTGCGTCGGGACAACGCCGTGTCGATATGCCGGGACACGAAGGTCAGCAACTCCTGATCGCGCAGGGTATAGAACACATGGGGCGAATAGCTTTGCACTGCCAGTACACCGCGCACGTCATCGCCTTCGAACAACGGGATGCCCAGCCATGAATAGCTGCGCGCCTGGGTCCTGATGGTGTCGACTTCGCCAGTGTCTTCAAGGCGCGCCGCTTCATTCATATCAATCAGGCATGGCCGTCGCTGGCGAATCACGTATTCGGTCAGGCCGCGCTGGCCACGGCGTGGTGGCGGGCGGTCGACCATGCGTTCATCGGCGTAATACGGAAAGGTCACTTCGCCGGTGGAGTTATCGAACAACGCGATATAGAAGTTGAGGGCAAACAGCAACTCGCCGACGATGCCATGCAGGCTGCCGAACAACTCGGACATATCCCCCGGCTGGCTCGACAGTTCGGCAATCTGGAACAGCGCGGTCTGCAAATGCTCGGCGCGCTCGCGCTCGGCGACCTCCTGGCGCAGCGCAGTATTGAGCGCCGACAGCTCCTGGGTACGCAACAGCACGGTTTCTTCCAGGTCGGCACGGTGCAGGATACGGTCCAGAGCCATGGCAACGTGCCCCGCCACCACCTGGAACAATGCCCGCGCCTCGATGCTGTAGATTCGCGCGGCGTCGTAAACCTGCATCGCCAGCATGCCAAACACCTCGTCAGAGGCATTTTTCAGCGGCACGCCCATCCAGTATTCAGGCACATGTCCGACGCAGTAGAAACGCTGCTCCTCATGAGCCAGGCGGATGCCTGCCGCGTCGACAAACATCGGCTGCTCCGTGGTCAGCACGTACCCCGTCAGGGACATCCGCGCATGATCAACGAATTCGTAGGCCTCGGCGGCCAGGGCATCAACGTCCGTGCTATCGACGTAATACGGGTAAGTGATCTTGCCGCTGCGACTGTCGTACAGAGCCAGATAAAAGTTTTCGACATCGATCAGATTGGCCAACTGATGGTGCACGCCTTCCATGAACGCGCCGCGATCACGGGTGGAGCTGGCCAGGTAGGTGATTTCGTACAACACGCGTTGAGTGGTCTGCGCCCGGGCCAAGGCATCAGCCTGCATCCGATAGCCCAGACGCAATGCGAGTTGCGCGAACGCCGGATCACTGGCCGTGCTTGCCGGTGCCAGCAACCAACCCAGCGCGCCCTCGCCCCGTCCGGTGTGCCAGCGATGCAGGCCCTGCCCGAGGCAGAAGCTTTCAAATTCTTCATGGGGAATATCCGCAGGCCAGTTAGCCAATGGATTACCCTGAGCCAGCAAATGCATCTGGTCGGCCGCGCCGTAAACCACCCAGTCCGGGCTGCGCAGTTCATTGCGGGCGTTGTTCAGCAAGGCCTGAAGCGACTCGTCCTCAATCTGTGCCGGCGGCAGTTCAGGGCTGATGTCCAATGACCCGACCGCTCGATGATCAGCGCTATCCATCGCGTGTAACGTTGCGTCCATCGAGGGAGGGACATTCATGAAAACTCCAGGGCCAAAAACTGACTGCGCCTATCTTCCGTGGGGCGAACGGGCGCTGGCAAGCAAGATATTCGATTTAACAACAGACACATAAAGCCGCCCCTACAAAGTTCATACACAACCCATGCCATCGGCTGCCGGTGACAGACCTGAAGCGCCGACCGGCTGATGCGTACATTATGTACCGGCAGACACACCCGCTAAGCGGATGATCGACCCTGCCAGACATCGAAGTCACAACAACAGGAAGACACCATGCACTCCATCCTTGGCAAACTGCTCAACACCTCCGTGCTGGCGGCCTCGCTGGCCTTGATCGCTCCGGCCCATGCCGAAGATGCCCCCGCACAGCGCATCGGCGTACGCGGCGCAATCACGGCGCTGGACGGCGAAACCCTGAAAGTACACACCAATCGCGGCGAAGACCTGACCATCCAATTGCAGAAGGACACCGCCGTACGCGGCGTGACCCTGGCCAATGTCGCCGACATCAAGCCGGGCAGTTATATCGGCTCGGCCGCCGTACCCCAGGCCGATGGCACCCTCAAGGCCCTGGAAGTTCACGTCTTCCCACCGCAAATGGCCGGGACCGGTGACGGTCACCGAGCCTTCGACCTGGCGCCCGGTAGCAGTATGACCAACGGTTCGGTGGGTGATCTGGTAACAACCAACGGCCGCAGCATCACGGTCAACTACAAGGGCGGCCAGAAAACCATCGTCATCCCGGACGACGTCCCCATCGTCAATCTGGTGCCTGCCGACCGCAGCCTGCTCAAACCCGGTGTCAAAGTAGTGCTGTTTGCCCAGAAAGCCGCCGATGGCAGCCTGACGGCGCAAGCCATTTCCGCCGGGGAAAACGGCGTTACTCCGCCGATGTAAAGGCTTCGCAGTGGGCGGCTCACCTTGATCGGACGTACTGCCCGCCCCTTCGTCCGCAGCTCATTGACACGCCCCGTTTTGGGGCGCGCAATGGACAGCTGCTCACTTAACGAAGGAGGACAACCCATGGCCAAGATGCATATCCTGGCGGGGGATTTTCTTCAGGGCGAAGGTGAATACAACTGTGGTGCCATTATTGTCGAAACCGCCCTGTTTCCCTGGCCCGGCGCCAGAATCAACGCAGACGAAATCCGCTCGGTCACTCCGGTCCCGGAAATCGCCACTCATCAATTGGACACGCTGCGCCCTCTTGGCCTGACAGACAGCCTGTTGCTCGGGCTGAACGCCAACGCCACCGGACCTGACGGCACACCGACGACCTTCTGGATCACCCTCAAGGATGGTCGCAAGTTACTGACACAGGCCGATGAACCGACCTACCGTCAGTTGCAGCAACAGGTCGCCATCCCTGACTTTTTCACTCATCACGAATGACCTTCCCTCCGAGCCCGGCGTCCTGTCGGGCTCAGCTCTATATTGAACTCATACTCTCGGCCTGCATCAGAGATGGCATTGCGGCATCATTTATGCATATGAACTATATGTGAAGGTTTTGTGACAGCACCTCGTTTCGTCGCCAGCTTCATATTGACCAGGCGCAGCGCCGCAACCGGCTAACGGGTGGGTACACCGATGAAAGAACGAGCAACAGTTATCTGCAAGCGCGACGGCCAGATCCTCTACGTGCGCAAGCCCAAATCCAAATGGGCCCTGCCCGGCGGCAAGATCGAAGCCGGCGAAACCCCTCAGCAGGCCGCCGCCCGGGAACTGCGTGAAGAAACCGGCCTGAGCAATCTGGGGCTGATCTACCTGGCTGAGTATGAACAGTCTCAGGTCGTGCACTTCGTGTTCATGGCGCTGATCCCCGCCTCGGGCAGACCACTGCCGAAGAACGAGATTGCCGAGTGCAAATGGCTCAAGATCAAGGATGTCGATGACCTCAAGACCAGTGAGGCAACACGGTCGATTGTGAAGTCATTTGCCGTCTAGAACTGGCGAATATTGCAAGCACGCTATTAGATAGCATGCTATCTTTAATTCACATTCCGCCTGTTGAGATGCTTGAGGAATGAAAAGCCCTGGCGACCACGAATCGCCGGGGCTTTGTGTTTTCGGGCTACGACTCAATAAAAAGCCCGGCGCCAGGGCCGGGCTTGACAGCCTAACGCAGATCGTCCGAAAGCGGCGTCTCGTCGTCCGCAGCGGGTACGCCTTCAACGGGCGGATCCCGGTCTTCAGGCCGCTCCTCCCCGGGGCCGCGCCTCATGGGGTCGAGATTATCGGGATTTTCCGGATCTAAAGACGGTTCGTCCGTGCCAGGCAGTGGCGCCTGGCCCGGGGCTTCATATTGGAAAGTCGAATCGGTAGACATATGCGCCTCGCTTCTGAGGTCCAGCAGCTCTGGGCCGTACAGATTTGAGGTGAGTACGGTTGCCGTTGTGCGTTGCAAGCGACCAGCGGCAATGCAGATTACTTCGAGAAAGTAATCGTCAAATCATCCAGATCCCCGGCGAACTCAATCTCCCAGTCCGGATGCTCGTCGGCAAGCTGCTGCAGCAGAATGCCGATGGCTTCGAAATAGAGCGTCGAACTGACCGCAGACTTTACGCCAGCGCTGACAACCAGGTGTTTTGCTGCGCCTGCAAGGGACTTTACGGGTAACTTGCTGTTGATCTGCCGCTTGAGCTCAGCCGAAAGCGTTGCTGCTGTAAATTCCAAAGCCGGATCCCCCTCATCACATAGATAGAAAAGCCCAGCGCATGTGCAAACGAAGGCTTTGGTTTTGAACGTTTCCATTGAGCACAAAAAAGGGCAACCCTCTCGGATTGCCCTTCTAGACCGCCCAGCAGAGCGGATTTTGTTTGGTAGGCGCGATTGGACTCGAACCAACGACCCCCACCATGTCAAGGTGGTGCTCTAACCAACTGAGCTACGTGCCTGCTGTGGGAGCGCATTCTACGGATATTGAAAGATGTGTCAACGGCTTTTTTCGCAGTAAGCCCATGAATATGCGGATTTTTTAGTGCCCTTTTAGTAGACGGCCCTGCCCTGCCCACCTGCGGTCATGGCCCACGTCTGCTCAATCACCATGCATAGAGTTTTCAGATTTATACATCGAACGGCTAACGCATGCTGATCTACCGAGTGTGCTGTCAGCCAGCAAACGGCCCTGCTCAGTACCGTACTAAAATGGCGTGTCCGTAGGAGTCGTCTTTTCACCTGCGTTAGCTGCCGAGAAGAGGTAGAGAAAAAACAAACCATTGTGCGACTCATCGAAATAAAAGGTGGCAATCCTTATAGACCACCGGAATAAATAAACCTCTAACCGTACTTAATATCCGACAGTCAATCGCGAAACGGTATAGTTATTATAAGTCACTTATATTGACTACTAAGAACCTCATGCTAACATAAAAATTGAACACTCTCGGTACTATCGCTATGCACAAAAATACAGAAATACTCGCAAGAACACCCCGTGGATCCTTTGTGAGACTTTGGAGTAGCGCGGGCAGCCTGAGTGGAACCTTATATCAGGGAATCCTCAAGACCGTTAACATGAACAATGATACAGCTCAGCTGTACAATTCCGCTTACGAAACAATGGAGGAGGTAAACCTGATTTATGTGACCAGTATCGAAGCTCAGGACTCTTCGGGCAATCCTATCGATATGCCTGAGGATGCGCCTCTCATTGATGATTTCGCGAAGCCATCACCGCCGACCACTGGCTGGACCGGGGAAGTGTGGCGTATCCCGCCAGGCTGCCAACCGGAAATGGAGTTTGAACCATCACTCTATCGAACCCCTCCAGGCACAGATCTTGTTCTAGTTGGCGCTTTCGACGGAGCGTCATCAGGGACATTACGAAAAGGGAAATTAAAATTCATTGATTATGCAAAGAATCTACTTACGCTTGAAAATCCAAATGACTCAACCAAACAGATTGAAGTCCCGTTGGACCGAGTTTCAACCTCGAGTTACAATCCAGAGGAACCGGACGAGCCCGGCTTTTGAAGCACTAATATCATTGGCTGGCAGACGCAAAAAAAACAAAGCCTAGACAATCGAAAGCGGACTACCACCATGAACGCTCGTGCAGATACGAGCATAAAAATATATCCTTATGCGTCCAGGGTTATATAACAGCGAAAAGTTACTTAACCATCACGCCTCCCGAAAACGCTAAATGACATTAGCAATAGCTCTGTACACCTCCCTGATCAGTTTCTTTACACTCCAGCGACAAAAAAGGGCCAACCTCTCGGCTGACCCTTTTCTTACCGCCCAGCAGAGCGGATTTTGTTTGGTAGGCGCGATTGGACTCGAACCAACGACCCCCACCATGTCAAGGTGGTGCTCTAACCAACTGAGCTACGTGCCTGCTGTGGGGCGCATTCTACGGATATTGAGATACCTGTCAACGAGTATTTTCGTTAACCCTCTGAATTAATGACCTTTTTATTCTGGGCGCCACCCTCTCCGCCATCCTTGCTCACTGGCGGCGCTCCGTCATCTCGGATAGGATCTGAACCTTCGTAAAAAATATAAAACGGGGTTTACAGGATGACGAACACTCCTTATCCGCAGTCCTATTACGCCGCGTCGGCCAATCCCGCCCCTGATCGCCCGGCCCTGCAAGGCGAAGTGGAGACGGATGTCTGCGTGATCGGCGCCGGTTATACCGGGCTTTCCAGCGCGTTGTTCCTGCTTGAGCATGGTTTTCGCGTGGTGGTATTGGAAGCGGCCAAGGTTGGTTTCGGCGCGTCGGGGCGCAATGGCGGGCAGATCGTCAACAGTTATAGCCGCGATATCGACGTGATTGAGCGCACGGTCGGACCGAAGCAGGCGCAGTTGCTCGGGCAGATGGCCTTTGAAGGTGGCGCGATCATTCGCGACCGGGTCAACAAGTACCAGATTCAGTGCGACCTCAAGGAAGGTGGTGTATTTGCCGCCCTGACCGGCAAGCAGATGGGTCACCTGGAGTCGCAGAAGCGTCTGTGGGAACGCTATGGCCATACGCAACTGGAGCTGATGGACAAAAGCCGTATCCGCGAAGTCGTGGCCTGTGATCAATATATCGGCGGCATGCTCGACATGAGCGGCGGGCATATTCATCCGCTGAACCTGGCCCTGGGCGAAGCGGCTGCGGTGGAATCCCTTGGCGGGGTGATCCATGAGCAGTCAGCGGCCATCCGTATCGAGCGTGGCGCCAACCCCGTGGTGCATACGGCTGAAGGCAAGGTGCGGGCAAAGTTCATCATCGTTGCCGGTAACGCTTACCTGGGCAATCTGATTCCGGAACTGGCCGCCAAGTCCATGCCTTGCGGCACCCAGGTGATAACCACCGAGCCGTTGAGCGACGAGCTGGCCAAAAGCCTGCTGCCTCAAGACTACTGTGTCGAGGACTGTAACTACTTGCTGGATTACTATCGGTTGTCCGCCGACAAGCGCCTGATCTTCGGCGGTGGTGTGGTCTACGGCGCCCGGGATCCGGCGAATATCGAAGCGATCATTCGGCCGAAGATGCTTAAAGCCTTCCCGCAACTGGCCAATGTGAAGATCGACTACGCATGGACGGGCAATTTCCTGCTGACCCTGTCGCGCCTGCCTCAGGTCGGTCGGCTGGGGGATAACATTTATTACTCCCAGGGCTGCAGCGGCCACGGCGTGACCTACACCCATGTCGCCGGCAAGGTGCTGGCCGAAGCGCTGCGCGGGCAGGCCGAGCGTTTCGATGCCTTTGCCGGGCTGCCGCACTATCCGTTCCCCGGTGGCACGCTGTTGCGCACGCCGTTGACGGCACTGGGCGCCTGGTATTACAGCCTGCGGGATCAGTTGGGATTTTAAGCTATTGAGCTGATTGCACCCAATCTGTAGGAGCGAGGCTTGCCCGCGAAAGCCTTGACGCAAAACACCTGATTAACCGCGTCGTTCAATTCGCGGTCAAGCCTCGCTCCCACAGGTTTCAACGCTTGGCGTTCAACGTCTTGACCGCCTCGCCCGCCGCCTGTTCCTGCCCGGCCTGGCCCAGCTCATTAGCCGCTTTCAGCCAGCGCTCGCGATCAACATTGGCGGGCAGTTGCCGCGGCCCCTGGACCAACACCGCCCAACTGCCGGTGCCCTCCCAGGCCGAGGTAAAACTGGAAAAGCTCATCACGTCGTGACGGTCATTGCCCGCCTGCAGCACCACGGTCTGTTTGATGCGGTTGTAGCCGACCAGGATGCCGTAGCGCGGCGACTTGAGGACCATGCCGTCACCGAAGCGCACCAGGACCGGATAGCCCGCCGCAACTTGGGTCAGCAAGGCATCGAACGTGCGCTCCAGTGGATAGACCACGAAGCCGTAGGCGCGCGCCTGTTCCTGCATGCTCTGCTCCATGCGAGCCTCAGCACCCGGCAGTTTCATCGACTTGCCCAGCAAGCCGGGGGTGATCTGCACCTGCAGGTTGGCCAGCATGGCGGCCATGGCGTGGGGCGCACTTTGGTAATCGTTACCGCGGAAGAAAGGTATGCCGGGAATCTCCACCCGGTCCGGCAAGCGTTTGATTTCAGGCGTCACCGACCCGGCGCAACCCGCCAGAGCCAGCATCAGGCCCAGCGCCAGGCCCGCGCATTTGAGCCCGACAGAAGAGAAACGAGGAAATACCGGCAGCATGTTGGCTCACTTAAACAGGTGTCAGGTAACCCGCGACCTGACTCGGAGCACGATCATAGAGCCCTGCACGGTGTCGGTATAGCCTCGATAGGCAGTCCGATGCCTTGAATAGATCAAAATGATCCTGCCCGGGAGCCGTTGGTCAACTTACAGAAACATGCCCGGTACTAAACTGTCGATTAGTAAGACTGCATCCATTGCAGGAACCGGAGGTCGTATGAGCCTGGAAATGACTATCGTGATGCTGATCGCCGCATGGCTGGCCGTTGCCAGCGCCATGTTCTGGGGTGTGATGCGAATTTCTCGCCGTCATCACCATCCTGTGGAGCGCAACCAGGCCGTCGAGCCTGCTGGTGACAAAACGCAAAAAGGCCGTCACGCGACGGCCCATTGATACGCTTTTTGACTTGGCGGATCGACCCGGATAGCCGGATCGATCCGCAACCTTCCTTACCCTTTCGCGGCCTGTGCGGCAGCGCGCTTCTGCCGGGAGCGACGGGACATCATGTTCAAGGCCTCGATACCGGCCGAGAACGCCATCGCGGTATACACATAACCTTTCGGCACATGGGCGCCGAAGCCTTCGGCGATCAGGGTCATGCCGATCATGATCAGGAAACCCAGGGCCAGCATGACGATGGTCGGGTTATCGTTGATGAACCTGGCCAGAGGTTCAGCCGCGACCAGCATCACCACCACCGCAGCCACTACGGCGATAACCATGATCGGCAAGTGCTCGGTCATACCCACCGCAGTAATGATGCTGTCGATGGAGAACACGATATCCAGCATCAGGATCTGCCCAATGGCCGCTGCCATGTTCAGGCTGACGGTAGAACCCAGGTTTTTCCCGCCCTCTTCTTCCTTGTGATCAAAACTGTGATGGATTTCCGTGGTGGCTTTCCAGACCAGGAACAGGCCGCCGGCGATCAGGATCATGTCCTTCCAGGAAAACGCCTGCCCCATCACTTCAATGACCGGCGCCGTCAGCTTGACGATAAAGGCCACGGTACTGAGCAACGCCAGACGCAGGATCAACGCCATGCTGATACCCAGGCGCCGCGCCTTGGGCCGCTGATGCTCGGGGAGCTTATTGGTCAGGATCGAAATGAAGATCAGGTTATCGATACCCAAAACCACTTCCATGACCACCAGCGTCGCCAGGGCAACCCAGGCGGCGGGGCTTGAAACCAGTTCCAAAAGATATTCCATCGCGTGCTCCTTTATTGGGTTCGGGGCAGCGACTGCAGCGGCCCGATAGGCAAGCATTCTAGAGAGCGAAACACTTCAGGAAAATTCGTATTTATAAGCGATATACTTCAATTTTTACGAAGTGTTTCCAGATATGCTCAATTACCGTCAACTGCATTACTTCTGGGTAGTGGCCAAGACCGGCAGCATCGTGCGTGCCTGCGAGCAACTCAACCTCACGCCACAAACCATCAGTGGTCAGATTAGCTTGCTGGAGCAGACTTTCGGCGTGGATTTGTTTCGCCGCGTCGGACGGCAACTGGAACTGACCGAAGTAGGTCGTCTGACCCTGCCCTACGCCGAGCAAATGTTTCAGTTGGGTGACGAACTGGAATCCATGCTGCGTTCCAATCCGGATGAGCAGCAGATTGTCCTGCGTGTCGGCGTGGCCGATGTGGTGCCCAAATCCATCGTCTACCGACTGATTTCGCCGACCATGGAACTCAAAGAGCCGATACGTATCACTTGCCGTGAAGACAAGCTGGAGCGGCTACTGGCGGATCTGGCGATTCAGCGCCTGGACCTGGTGATTTCCGACAGCCCGATGCCCTCGCATCTGGATATCAAGGGCTATAGCCAGAAACTGGGCGAATGCCCGGTGAGTTTTTTTGCCACCCGCGAACTGGCCGAACGCTATGGTCAGGACTTTCCCCGCAGCATGCACGGCGCCCCGCTGCTGATTCCCAGCCAGGAAACTGTCGTGCGCAGCCGCCTGATGCGCTGGTTCGCCCAGCAGGACATTCGCCCGCGTATAGTCGGAGAATTCGATGACAGCGCCTTGATGAAGGCTTTCGGCAAGTCCGGCAGTGGCATTTTCATCGCGCCCAGCGTGATCAGCGATGAAGTGCAGGCGCAATACGGCGTCGAATGGATCGGCCAGACCGATGCGATTATCGAGTCGTTCTACGCCATTTCCGTGGAACGCAAGGTCAGCCACCCCGGCATCGTGGCGATTACTGAGGCGGCGCGGCACAGCTTGTTTACCCCAGGCGATTAAGCCTCGGCGAGTTGCGGTTTGAGCCGCATCAACAGCAGCGCCAGCACGATCGACAGCAGGATGATCACCGCCGCAGCAAAGCCCAGATTGCCCAGGCCCAGGTGGTCGATGACCCGGCCACCGATGATCGCCCCCAGGCCAATGCCCAGATTGGCCCCGGCGATATTCAATGAGGCGGCAAAAGCCGGAGCCTGTGGCGCGGCCTTGATCAGACGCACATGACTGACCAGGAACAGCGCCGACTGGGTAATCCCCCAGATCGCCAGGGCCAGGGCCAGCAACGGCGTCGACTGCATGCCCGGCACCACGGCGACGAGGCCCGCCACCATAAAAGTGCAGAACACCAGGCTGGCAATCAACGGGTGACGGTCGACCATGCGTCCGCCCAGGGAGTTGCCCAGCAGGCCCACGGCGCCGAAACCCATCAGGCACCAGCCCACCACCGTACCGTTCAGCCCGGCCAGGCGTTCGAGCATATCGGCCAGATAGGTGTAGGCGGTGAACATGCCGCTGAAGACCAACACCGAAAGCAGCACATGACCCTGCATCAGCGGATCACGCAAGATCTTGAACTGACCCAGCAGCGAAGCCTGGGGCTTTTGTGGCGTCGGCGGCAGGTAGATCGCCAGCAACAGGGCCTTGGCGAAAGCCACCCCGGACAGCAGAGCAAAGGCACTGCGCCAGCCGAACGCATCGCTGATCAAGGTGCCAACTGGGATACCGAAGACCGTGGCGCAGACAATCCCGAAGCCAATCTTGGCAATGGCCCGGCCGGCGAAGTCCGGACCAACGATATCCACCGCAGTCTCACTGGCCAGGGCCCAGAACACCGGCAGGCCAAGGGCAGGAATCAAACGGGCGATGGCCATTACCACGATATTAGGCGCCAGCGCCGCCAGGGCGTTGGACAGGCCGAACAGAATCAGGATGCCGATAAACAACCGCTTGCGTGGGAAACGCGCGCAATAGGCGGTAAGAAAAGGACCGAACGTGGCAACGGTAAAAGCGAACAGGGTCACCAACAGACCGGCCTGAGGGATCGTCACCGCTAGGTCCCGGGCCAGGGCTGGCAACAGACCGACAATGACGAACTCTGTGGTCAGCACGGTAAAACCGGCAGCCGACAACAGTAAAATGGGCAACAACATCAAAAACTCCAGGAAAAACACGGCAGATCAAGGCAGGGATCTGACAAGCACACAGGCAGGGACAACGCTACGGCGGGGATGTTGCAGAAAGTGAATCGCCGCCTCGAAACCAGGGCGGCGACCGGTTACAGCAGGATCAAGCCAGGATTACAGCGCGCCCATGTAGTCGCGTTTGCCGATCTCGATACCATTGTGACGCAGCAGGCCATAGGCCGTGGTCACGTGGAAGAAGAACTGCGGCAGGCTGTAGGTCAGCAGGTAGGACTGGCCAGTGAAGCGCTTTTCCTTTTCGGTACCAGGGCGCAGCACGACTTCGATCTCTTCGTTGCCGTCGATCTGCTCAGGGGTGATGCTGCCGATGAAGGCCAGAGCCTTGGCGATCAGCGCTTGCAGGTCAGCAAAGGTGACTTCGGTGTCTTCGTACTTTGGCGGCTCGATCTTGGCCAGGCGCGCCGAAGCACCTTTGGCGAAGTCGACAGCGATCTGTACCTGACGGGTAAACGACAACATGTCCGGGAACAGACGCGACTGCAACAGCGCTTCAGGCTGGATCTTTTTCTCGGTAGCGTGGGCTTCGGCCTTGCTCAGGATGGCGCTCAAGGCTTTGAGCGAATGCTGGAAAACCGGAACGGAAGCGGAATACAGGGAGATAGTCATGGCAGTTCCTTGGTTGAAGGTCGGGGATTATAGACATGAATTAGCTTTAAGAAACCCTGTCTTTTTCCGCCGTCTTCTCTGCTAGGCTGATGACCTTTTCATTCATAGGGAATGCACCATGTCCACCGCCGAAACTCCGGACAACGCCCTGCAACTCAACAGCACGGAAGTACGTATCCTCGGCTGCCTGATCGAAAAACAGGCCACCAGCCCCGAGACCTACCCGCTGACCCTCAATGCGCTGATCATCGCCTGCAACCAGAAAACCAGCCGCGATCCGGTCATGAACCTGACCCAGGGCCAGGTCGGCCTGAGCCTGCGCGCCCTTGAAGGCAATGGCCTGGCCCGACTGGTGATGGGCAGCCGCGCCGATCGCTATGAGCATCGCGTGGATAAGGGCCTGGAACTAGTCCCGGCCCAGGTCACCCTGATCGGGCTGCTGTTCCTGCGCGGGCCGCAGACGGTCAACGAATTGCTGACCCGCAGCAACCGCATGCACGACTTCGAAGACGTCGATCAGGTGGTGCACCAGCTGGAGCGCCTGATTGCCCGCGGCCTGGCGACCCTGCTGCCGCGCCAGTCCGGCCAGCGTGAAGACCGCTATATGCACAGCCTGGGCGATCCGGCCGATCTGGAAGAACTCCTCGCCGCCCGGCAGAGCGCGCCTGAGCGCAGTTCGGGCGGCTCGGCTTCCAGCGAGCGTATCGATGAGCTGGAAGCGCGAATTGCTGCGCTGGAAGAGCGTCTGGCACGACTGGAACATTAACCCCTAGCGAATGCTGCGGCCTGTTGATACTGCTCATCGGCAGGTCGTACGCCGGTGTACAGCACGAATTGCTCAAGCGCCTGGATCGCCGCCACTTCATCACCGCTGATCACGCGCTTACCCAAGCGGCGGGCGGTCTTGATCAGCGGGGTGTCCGCCGGCGTGGCGACCACATCGAACACCGTCTCGGCTGCGGCAATGGCCGTTTCATCGAACGCCAGCTCGTCGGCCTGCGCCCCCGCCATGCCCAGCGGCGTGACATTGACCAGCAACGCCGGGCGCTCGTCACCCAGCTGCGCCTGCCACTGCAAGCCACAGGACTGTGCCAGGGCACGACCGGCCTGCTCGTTGCGGGCGATAATCAGGCCATCGGTGAAGCCGGCATCGCGCATGGCGCTGACCACCGCCTTGGCCATGCCACCGCTGCCGCGCAGGGCAAAACGGGTGCGCGGCACCTTATAGCGGTCTAGCAGTTGGGCTACGGCAATGTAATCGGTGTTGTAGGCCTTGAGATGGCCGTCTGTGTTGACGATGGTATTGATCGACTGAATCGCTGTGGCGGACGCATCCAGCTCGTCGACCAGGGCAATGCAAGCTTCCTTGAACGGCATGGACACGCCGCAACCGCGAATACCCAGTGAGCGGATGCCGGCAACGGCGGCAGGCAGGTCAGTCGGGGCAAACGCCTTGTAGTAGAAATTCAGACCCAGCTGTTCATACAGATGGTTATGAAAGCGCACGCCGAAGTTACCGGGCCTGGCGGCCATAGACATACAGAGAAGAGTGTCTTTGTTCGCAGTCACGGGCATGTTTTTCTCCAACGGTATTAGATAAAGAGGGCCCGGCAGGCGTATCATCGGCGCTGTTAAGGTATTGAAACGCCCTGCCCGGCTCTATCGGCGGCTACCTTACACAAAATTTACTCAGCGGCTTCGAAGATTTGCCAAAAGTCGCTGTCATAGAGTTATCCCGTGGCATTGCTTGAGATGAAGTCAGGCTAGCGACAACGGGGTTGAAAGCCGAGGAACAGTCATGATTCGTCAAATTCCCAAGGTTGCCTTGTTACTAGGTGCCCTAGCCCTTGCAGGTCAAGCCGAAGCCCATGGCGGCGGCGGCAATTGGGCTGGTCCCGCTGTCGTGGGTGCGATTGTTGGCGGGGTGGTTGGCGCCGCAGTTGCTTCGGGCCCGAGACCCGTCTACGTCCAGCAAGCCGCTCCGGTATACGTACAGCAGCCGGTCTATGCCGCACCACCACCGGTTTACTACCAGCAGCCTGTAGTTGTAGCACCGCCACCGGTTTACTACCGTCCGCAGTACTACGGCCCACCACCGGGCTACTACGGTCGCCCCCATGGTTACTACGGCGGTGGCCGCTGGTAATCGCCGCACCGACAACCCCGCCCTTTTGGCGGGGTTGTTGTTTGGGGATATTAAATTTTTAGTACAAAGGTCGTAACCAGAACAATGACCAAGGAAAAATAGGTCATCATGTGGCTGTATTGATTTATCTATAACGATAAGGACCATGCCATGCCGACACAGAACCCCCATCACGCCAATGGTCTGTGCACCTCGAACAAAGTCTATAGCGCCCTCACCGAACTCAAGAGCCTGGAAGGTCACCGCACCGCCAAGTTTCTCTCCCTGCTGGCACAGAACCTGGTGGAAAAGGGTTTGCTGTCGGATCAGGAAATCGTTTCGATGCTGGATCAGGTGGTCGATTGACCGCCTGAGACTCACTCCCCGCGTCACCCCTCGCCGTTATTCGCTGCAAATCATTCCCGCCATCAATTCATCAATGTCCACTATCGAGAGCGGTGATTTCTGCCCGTAACGATGGCGCCGTAAAGTAGCGCCATAGATTGGTGGAGACACTTAAATGAATAAGGTTCAAATCATGTCGGTCGTCGGCAGCGCAGTACCGGCCCAGTTGCGCGAACGCGGTCTGCTGGCCTGCTGGTACCTGATGCACAACGGCGAGCCGGTCAGCGGCCCCTTTGTATCACTGCCCGACGCCCAGGCCTCATCAGCCGAACTGGATGCCCGCCATCTGAACAGTTGATTGCCCGTTTCAAGCTTCACGCTTCAGCGAAAATCGTGCGTTGCTCCGCACACCCCCTTGCCCGCATCCTCCCCTGAGTGCGGACTTTTTTTTGCGCCGCAAACGCCAACATGACCGTAGAAGCGACTTTAGCCGCGAGAACGCCCTCGCGACCGAAGCCGCTCCTAAGACGGGAACGGGCTTACAGACGCTCCGCCATCGCCGCATTGACCTGGCAACGATGGGTCAGCTTCTGCAGGCGCTTTTCCAGGGCGATGAACACCACGCGATCAACGCGGCCGCTTTCCAGCTCATCCACCAGATCACCGGCAACCTGGCGCAATTCGTAGGCAATCACGATGCGGTCGTCATTGAGATCGCGCTTGTGCGATTCGAACAGGCGATGCAAGTAATCCTGCAGCACATTCTGCAAACGATGGCGGTCAGTGGCGCGCAGGTGACTGAGGTTAAGACTGATCCGGGCCAGGGCCTCGCTCAACTCACCACACAGGTACTGCATGCGCCGCGCATAACCGACTTCCCGGTCACGCATCTGCTTGTGCTGGGCTGCCGCGTCCTGCTTTTTCTGAATCGCAGGGATCAGCACGGCCATCATCATCCCGATTACCAGCCCCGTGGCCTGAACCCAGTTGGCCCATTCCGATGGCCTGGAGAAGGACCCCATGCCCAGCAGAAGTGCAGCCAACGCCACTGCGACGATCACCAGAACGACGTAATCCTTGCTGATAAAACCCTTGGGCATTGCATGATTCCTTAAATCTGTTGAGGCATGGGCAGCGATGCTAATCGGTGCAAGCGTTTGACACCATGAATATTCAAGCTCATTCACGAATGGATGGCACGTTTCATGGCGAACATAAAATGACGGCAATAGGCGACTCGTTGGAGCGAGGCTTGCCCGCGAAAGCGATGTTTCAGATTAACAAAATGGTGTGAAGTTACCGGCCTCTTCGCGAGCGAACCTCGCTCCCACAATGATCATGCTCCGATGTATGCAGATGAAACCTCCTACAACACCCATCGACATCCAGCCAATTCGGCATAAAATGCAGCGTTTTTTCTATATTCCTTCTTTTAGTGAGCCACTCTTGAACATTCGTCTTCCTGTCCTGGGCCTATTATTTGCACTTAGCGGCCCGCTCTTCACCTCTGTTGCCAGCGCCAACGATGCTGCTCCCTTCAACCGTGATCCTTCGCAACTGCACCTGGCTTCGGGCAGCGCGATGGTTATCGATCTGCAAACCGACAAAGTGCTGTACTCCAGCAACCCTGATGTCATCGTGCCCATTGCTTCGGTCACCAAACTGATGACCGCCATGGTGACGCTGGACGCCAAGTTGCCGATGGACGAGTTCATCCCGGTGGATATTTCCAAGACCGCCGAAATGAAAGGCGTGTTCTCCCGGGTCAAGCTCGGTAGCGAACTGAGTCGCCACGACATGCTGCTGATTGCCCTGATGTCTTCGGAAAACCGCGCGGCCGCCACCCTGGCCCACAGTTATCCGGGCGGCTATCAGGCCTTTATTCTGGCTATGAACGCCAAGGCCAAGGCTTTGGGCATGGCTCACACGGTGTATGTCGAGCCTACCGGCCTGTCGATCTACAACGTCTCGACCGCTCGCGACCTGACCAAACTGGTCATCGCGGCACGCAAATACCCGATGCTCAGCGAGCTGAGCACCACCCAGGAAAAGACCGTCACCTTCCGCAAGCCCACCTACAGCCTGGGCTTCAGCAACACTGACCACCTGGTGCGCAAGTCCAATTGGGACATCAAGCTGACCAAGACCGGCTTCACCAATCAGGCCGGCCATTGCCTGGTCCTGCTGACCACCATGGCCAATCGCCCGGTCTCGGTGGTCATTCTTGACGCCTTCGGCAAATACACCCACTTCGCCGACGCCAGCCGTCTGCGCCTATGGCTCGAAACCGGCAAGAGCGGCGCGGCGCCGGAAGTCGCCCTGCAGTACAAGAAAGAGAAGAACCTGGTGATGAAGCAGAGCGGCCTGCAAGTCAAAGAGTAGGATCGGTAGGGCGGCGCTCCGCTTTAGCCGGGTGAGCATCCTCCCGGCTAAAGCAGCGCCTGCAGCCACCCGATGACGCCACGCCATATTCATCAGCGACACGTCCTGCAAATTAGATGGGCAAATCAGTCCTTTATGAGCTAAACCTGTGACATCGCCCGCACTGTTCGGGGCGTCCTATGGGAGTTCAGGACCATGCTCGTCAAATGGCTGCTGGCCGCGGTACATCTATTGGCCTTTGGTTTTGCTCTGGCGGCGGTACTGGCCAGAGGTCGGGCACTACGCAGACTAAGAGCCGACGATGCACGCTCCTTTCGGGATGTGTTCGTGGTCGACAATATCTGGGGACTTTCCGCTGCCCTGCTGCTGATTACCGGGGCCTTTCGGGCCTTTGGCGGCATTGAAAAGGGTTCGTACTACTACCTGCATCAACCGCTCTTCCACCTGAAGATTCTCGCCTTCATTCTGATCGTGGCCATCGAAGTGGTGCCCATGTTCGCCCTGATCAAATGGCGCATCGCATTCAAGAATCAGATGCCCATCGACACCAGCCGATCCCGGCGCTTTGCCCGGATCAGTCACGCCGAGGCTGCGCTGATGGTGATTATCGTCATTGCCGCCACCGGTATGGCCCGTGGAGACCTGATCAGCTAAGCGCTCTGAATCAAGTATTTCACCGGTAAAATAGACCGCCCTCGTGGCGGTTTTTTCGTTTGAATGCGCGGGATTCCGGCCTTCTGCACCGCAAAACGCTTGCACAAATGTTGGAATACCATAATATGACATTCCAACGGTTCAGCCATGTTTTTACCGACAACGTCCAGCCCCTTGAGCAGACAAGAGACGTGCGGAGGCTAAACCCGCAACAGCCAGATTTCGTTTTACTGCTCTAGCCGGGTGTGCCCGCAAAGAGGCGCATTCGGACATCCCAGGATTTTCACCGAGGGCAACAGTATGGCAATTGGCAAAGGTATAACAGCAGCGTTGGCAGGTTTGGTTTTCACCTTGAGCAGTGGCGCGACAATGGCCGCTGACAGCATCAACTTTGTCAGCTGGGGCGGCAGTACCCAGGACGCGCAAAAAGAAGCCTGGGCCAATGTGTTCAGCAAAAGCAGCGGCATCACTGTGGTACAGGATGGCCCGACCGACTACGGCAAACTCAAGGCCATGGTCGAAAGCGGCAACGTGCAATGGGACGTGGTCGATGTCGAAGCCGACTTCGCCCTGCGTGCCGCCAAGGAAGGGTTGCTGGAACCGCTGGACTTCAACACCATCGACCGCACCAAAATCGACCCTCGATTTGTCTCCGACCATGGCGTCGGCTCCTTCTTCTTCTCTTTTGTCCTGGGCTACAACAAGGACAAGCTCAAAGGTCAGGAACCTGAAACCTGGAGCACCCTCTTCGACACCAAGACCTACCCCGGCAAACGCGCCCTGTACAAATGGGCCAGCCCCGGCGTACTGGAACTGGCCCTGCTCGCTGATGGCGTAACGCCTGACAAGCTCTACCCCCTGGATCTGGACCGCGCCTTCAAGAAGCTCGACACCATCAAGAAAGACATTGTCTGGTGGGGCGGCGGTGCGCAGTCGCAACAATTGCTCGCTTCCGGTGAAGCATCTCTGGGGATGTTCTGGAATGGCCGGATCTATGC
The DNA here is from genome assembly GCF_024807945.1 of Pseudomonas sp. JUb42. Taxonomy (GTDB): domain Bacteria; phylum Pseudomonadota; class Gammaproteobacteria; order Pseudomonadales; family Pseudomonadaceae; genus Aquipseudomonas. Next base: position 35,837 of record NZ_JANUFD010000009.1, read on the forward strand.
ATTGCAACAGGACGCCGCGCCAGTCGGGGTAAGTTGGAAACAGAATCTGGTCATGGCCGATATGTTGGTCGTGCCCAAAGGCAGCAAGAACAAAGCCGCAGCCATGAAGTTCCTCGCCAACTCCAGCAGCGACAAAGGCCAGGCTGACTTCTCCAACCTCACCGCCTATGCGCCGGTCAACGTTGACAGCGTCAAGCGCCTGGATTCATCGCTGGCGTCCAACCTGCCCACCGCGCATGTCGCGGATCAGGTCACCCTGAACTTCGCTTACTGGGCAGATCACGGTTCCGAAATCGCCACACGGTGGAATGAATGGCTGGTCAAGTGAGTTCATCGGTTATTGGCTCCCGGCAGGGTGACGCGTCAAGCGTCACCGCTGCACCGCCAGCCAACGAAAGAAGCCTGCGCTGGCGGGGTTTCAGCAACCTGCTGCCGGCCCTGGCTTTCCTCTCGATCTTTTTCCTGTTGCCTCTGGTCGCCCTGCTGTTGCGCGGTGTGCTGGAGCCAACGCCCGGCTTTGGCAACTACGCCCAGTTGTTCGCCAATTCGGCCTATGTACGGGTACTGGTCAACACCTTTTCAGTGGCCGGGCTGGTCACACTGATCAGCCTGCTGCTGGGTTTCCCCCTGGCCTGGGCGATCACCCTGGTGCCCCGTGGCTGGGGTCGCTGGCTGCTGAATATCGTCCTGCTGTCGATGTGGACCAGTCTGCTGGCGCGCAGCTATTCCTGGCTGGTGCTGTTGCAGTCTTCCGGGGTGATCAACAAGGCGCTGATGGCCATGGGCATCATCGATCAACCGCTGGAAATGGTGCATAACCTCAGTGGCGTGGTGATTGGCATGAGCTACATCATGATCCCGTTCGTGGTCCTGCCGTTGCAGGCGACCATGGCCGCCATCGACCCCATGGTGTTGCAGGCAGGTTCCATTTGCGGGGCCAGCCAGTGGACCAACTTCTACCGAGTATTCCTGCCCCTGTGTCGGCCGGGACTGTTTTCCGGCGGGTTGATGGTCTTCGTCATGTCCCTGGGCTACTACGTCACCCCGTCGCTGCTCGGTGGCGCGCAGAATATGATGCTGCCCGAGTTCATTATCCAGCAGGTGCAATCCTTCCTGAATTGGGGACTGGCCAGCGCCGCAGCTGCCTTGTTGATCGTCATCACCCTGGTGCTGTTCTACTTCTACCTGAAGCTGCAACCGGAATCCCCGGTCGGCAACGCGAGGTAATCCCGATGTTATTGACCGCCAATGCCATGGGCAAAGGTCTGCGTCGCGGGCTGTTCCTGAGCACCGCGCTGATTGCCGCCTTTCTCTTGCTGCCGATCGTGTTCATCGTCCTGCTGTCGTTCGGCTCTTCGCAATGGCTGGTCTTCCCGCCACCGGGCTGGACGCTGAAATGGTATGTGCAGTTCTTCGCCAATCCGCAGTGGATGGACGCCGCCATGGCCAGCCTCAAGGTCGCCCTGCTGACCACGGTGTTCGCCCTGCTGCTGGGCCTGCCCACGGCTTTCGCCCTGGTGCGCGGGCGCTTTGCCGGGCGTGACTTTCTGTACGGGTTGTTCACCCTGCCGATGATCGTGCCGCTGGTGATCATTGCCGTGGCGGTGTACGCGCTGTTCCTCAAGCTGGGCTACACCGGCACGCTGTTCGCCTTCGTGGTCAGCCATGTCATCGTCGCCCTGCCCTTTACCGTTATCTCCATCATCAACTCCCTCAAGCTGTTCGATCGCTCGATCGAAGACGCGGCGGTGATCTGCGGCGCCTCGCGCCTGCAGGCGGTGATCAAAGTGACTTTCCCGGCCATTCGCCCAGGGCTGATTGCCGGTGGCCTGTTCGCTTTCCTCGTGTCGTGGGATGAAGTGGTCCTCAGCGTGATGATGGCCAGCCCCACCCTGCAAACCCTGCCGGTGAAGATGTGGACCACCCTGCGTCAAGACCTGACCCCGGTGATTGCCGTGGCTTCGACCCTGCTGATCGGCCTGTCCCTGGCCGTGATGCTGATCGCCGCGCTGATCAAGCGCCGTAACGAGATACGCGCCTGAGCGCGCAGGAGACTCATCCATGAAATCCGCTCAATCCGTTTTGTCGTCCGATACCGCCAAACCCCTGGTCAGCCTGCGCCATCTGAGCAAGCATTACGGCAGTTTCAAGGCCGTGGACGATCTGGCTCTGGACATTCAGGAAGGCGAGTTCCTGACTTTCCTCGGCTCCAGCGGCTCGGGCAAGACCACCACCCTGATGATGCTCGCCGGCTTCGAAACCCCAAGCGCCGGGGAGATCCAGGTCGAAGGCCGCTCGCTGGTCCAGGTGCCGCCGCACAAACGCAATATCGGCATGGTGTTCCAGCGCTACTCGCTGTTCCCCCATCTGTCGGTGCGCGACAACATCGGCTTTCCCCTGTCGATCCGTAAACGCGATGCCGCCGAACGCAACAAGCGTGTCGACGAGATGCTCAAGCTGGTGCAACTGGAAGCCTTCGCCGAGCGCCGTCCCAGCCAGCTCTCCGGCGGCCAGCAACAGCGTGTGGCGATTGCCCGGGCGCTGGTCTACGAGCCCCGCATCCTGTTGATGGACGAGCCCCTGGGCGCCCTCGATAAAAAGCTGCGCGAAGACTTGCAGGACGAACTGCGCCAGTTGCATCGCCGCCTGGGCATCACCATCGTCTATGTCACCCACGATCAGGAAGAGGCCATGCGCCTGTCCCAGCGCATCGCCATCTTCAGCCACGGCAAGATCGTCGGCCTGGGCAGCGGCTATGACCTGTACCAGAACCCGCCCAATGCCTTCGTCGCCTCGTTCCTGGGCAACTCCAACTTCCTGCGGGTCACCGCGGGCGGGCACGCGGTGGCACGTTTCGAAGGCCGCGACGTAGCCATGCGCCCGATGCCAGGCGTCAGCCCCGGTACCGACCTGCTGCTGATGATTCGCCCGGAAAAAGCCCAGGTCCTGACCTCTGAAATGGCCGCCATACAGCCCTTGGAAAACGGCTGGAACGAAGTCAGCGCCCAGGTCGAGGAAGTGGTATTCCTCGGTGAAAGCCAGACCTACAGCGTCAAGACCGCCCAAGGCTGCACCCTGAGCATCAAGGCCCTTACCAATGGCCAACCGCTACTGCCTGCCGGCAGTGAGGTGCGGGTGCGCTGGGCGGCGGCGGATGCCTGTGTCTATAGCGAGTGGAATGAAAGTGATCTGAACAAGACCACTGTGGCGGTGTAACAACGACTGATCGCGGTACTGACTCCAGAAGCAAGTAATGTGGGAGCCAATTCATTCGCGAATGGAGCATTTCAGGCGATAGAGCTTTGTCGACTGTGCAGCCCTTTTCGCGAATGAATTCGCTCCCACAATTCGCCGCCAAAATGCTGCCCCAGAAGAGGATCCGAACCTGGAGCTAGGGCATCGGGCTCATTTCAAAAATCGCGCCTTCAATCCCCAGCACCTCGCGGCTATCGGAATAGATGCCGACACCCTTCTCCCAGACCACCTTGATTGTGCCGTCGGCACAGCGGATGCGGTATTTCAGCTCGTAAGGCTGCTGCCGCGACAGCGCGTATTGCACTTCGCGCCAGACATAATCGGCATCGTCCGGGTGAATCAGGCTGCTGTAGGTGCAGTCGTGGTTGTCCATCAGCCGCTCGGCCGGGTAGCCGGTCAGTTGCTGGCAACCGGCACTGACGAATTCCATGGTCCAGTCGCGGTTATTGCGCCCGCGATAAATCAACCCCGGCATGCCGTCGAGCAGGCTGCTGGCGCTGCGCTGGCTGGCTTGCAGGGCAATCTCGCGACGCTTGTGGGCGGTGACATCATTGACCACCAGATAGAAATGCAGCTCGCGACGCTTCAAGCTGACCTCGAACCAGCGCAACTCGCCGGCCGGGTGCACGAAGCGCAAGCGCTGATTGAAGGCAATGGCCGGGCGCAGGCGCAGTTCGTACAAGGCCTGACGCCACAGCGAACGATCTTCCTGATGCACGTAGTCGATGAGCAGGCGCGTGCCCTGGGGCCGCTCCATCAGTTCGACCCAGGTGCTATTGAAACGAGCGATTTCACCGTTGTCGCGCAACTCCAGCAGCGCAATGGGGAAGGCATCCAGTGGCGGATTGGCCAACGGTTCCAGAGCGGCTGCACGATTGTCCATCATCAATGCCGCTCCTCTTTGCGCAACGACGCCACCTTGTGCACCCACGCCGCCAATTCCAGGCGCGAACGCAGGTTGAGCTTTTGCAACAGGTTCTTCACGTAGATCTTCACCGTGCCGTCGCTGATCCCCAGCTCGCGGCCGATCTGCTTGTTGCTCATGCCCGAGGCGATCAGCGCCAGGGTCTGGCTTTCGCGGTCAGTCAGGGTGCTGTCATCGATCTTCGCAGGCAGCGTCTGAGGCTCGGCCAGCAGCGAGACCAGGGCGTCATCCAGAACGATCGCGCCCTTACTGCAATTGCGCATGTAGGTCAGCAGTGCCTCCGGTTCGGTTTCCTTGAGCACATAGCCACTGGCCCCCAGGCGCAGGGCCGTGAGCAGTTCGCCGCGATCCATGGAGGCGGTGAGTACGACGATCTGGCAATCCAGGCCCAGCTGTTTGATTTCATCGAGCACCTGCAAGCCGCTCAGGCCCGGCATATGTAAATCCAGCAGGACCAGTCGCGGCGCCAGGTTCACCGCCAGGTTGATGCCTTCGCGGCCGCTGGCGGCCTGGCCGATCACATCGAAGTCGTCGCTGGCGTCGAACAGCTGCGCCAGCCCCCGGCGGAACAAGGGATGATCATCGATCAGCAATAAGCTCGTACTGTTCATCGAGGCGCCTCGGCGAGTCTTCGGTGGAAGGAGGGGTAAGGTTCAGCTGCACGCGAGTGCCATGGGGAAGCACGGTTTCGATGCTCAACTGCGCACCGATGCTCGCCGCCCGCTCGCGAATGATCGCCAGGCCGTAATGGTTGTCGTCCAGGGAGGCCGGGCTCAGGCCGATGCCGTCGTCCTCGACGCTGACGGTCAGTTCGCCCTGCAGGCTCTGGCGCAATTCCAGGCGCACATGTCGCGCGTGAGAATGCCGTACCACGTTGGCCAGGGCCTCGCGGATGATCTGCAACAACTGCAATTCCACTTCCGGCGACAGGGCGTCGTCGGCCAGGCGATTGTCCAGTTCAAAGACGATGATGCAGCGCCGCGAGAACTCGGCCACCGAGTCGGCCAGGGCCTGACGCAGGGAGCGGCCGTCCATGGTCAGGCGCGCGCTGGTGATCAGCTCGCGCACCTGACGCTGCAACTGGCTCAGACCGCCACGCAGTTCCGCCAGCAAAGGCGTCAGTTGCTCCGGTTGATTGAGTCGGCCTTGAATCAGGCTGGTCTGGAATGACAGATAGCCGAGCTGCTGCGCCACCGAATCGTGCAGCTCCCTAGCCAAGGCACCGTGCTGCGAGGTGGCTTCCTTGCGCTGTTGCTCACGCTTGTAGCGCAGCAATTGCACACTGACACCGACCACCCTGGCGCTGTCTTCAAGCAACTGGCGCAGGGCGCGGCTGGCGGGATACGGGCTGTCGAGCAACAGCACAGCGCCAGCCAGGCTTGGCTCGTTAGTGACTGCACACAACACCCGGCATTGGCCGCGCCTATGGCAGGCACTACAGGCCCGGGCCAGTTCGCCGAGGGTACCGCTGCGCCACAGGCAATCAGCTTCGTCCTCGCAGGCGCTGAGCAATGCGCGCCGCGCCGGGCCGTAATCCTCGCCGGGCACAGCCAGGCCAAGGCGGCAAGCGTTTAGCAGTGCCTCGAAATGGTCCATGAACTGCGACAAGGCATCGTCCGCGTGCATCTGCCGCAGCGGTAACTCGGCCAACAGGCGACGGATGTCACCGGCCTTGTCCGGGCGCGTGCGCAGCAACCATCGTCGCCACGCCGTCGGCCTCACTTGCGCTGTCACTGACATCCACCTGTCCTTCGCCGGAATCTGCACAAAGGCGAGCAACTTCCATGCCTCCGACACCCCGTTTCGACGGCCTACCCCCAAGGAGATACCTCTTTTTCCGGATTGAGCGGTAATTCCTTTTAAGAAAGTATCTTCCCCAACAGGAAACAAACCCACGAACCGGAGGGTTTCATGAGCAGCGCCCAAAACAGCGACACTTACCGCCCCTTCAGCGTGCCGCAATACCGCCAAGCCGCCCCGAAAGCGTGCGCGCTGCACCATCTGTTGGTACTGCAAAACGCAGTCGATGAGTTGCCCGAATCCCTCCAGGCTTTTGTCCGCGACCTGCCCCGGCCGATCCTGCTCAGCGCTCGCAGCGAAGGCTTCGGCAAACATCTGAATACCCTGCTCTACGCCGCGCCAATCGGCAGTCATCTGTATGTGCTCGGCGATGAAGCCTTTGTGTGGCAGGTGCATGTGACGGCTCAGGGCGCGGGCATGCTCAGCGAGGAAATCGACCTGATCAACTGCGGCTCGGCACAGCGCCGGGTGTTTTGTGTGCATTGCGGCCTGACTCAGAACACCCCCGCCGTCGCGCAACTGAACTGCGCCGGGTGCCGAGTGCAATTGGGGGTTCGCGAGCATTTCTCCAAGCGTCTGGGCGCCTACATGGGCGTCTGCGAAAACCCCGACCAGGCCTACGACCAGGTACAACAGGGCGAGGTGCAGCCATGATGCAGGTTCGCGTCAGCGCCATCCGCCAACTGACCCCGGTGATTCGCGAGTTCACCTTTACCGCCCTCGATGGCGATCTGCCCGGCTTCTCCTCGGGCAGCCATGTGCAGGTGCACCTGCCCTTGACACAACGTACAGCGCGCAACGCCTACTCGCTGATCAGCGACCCGGCTGACACCCGCCACTATCAGATTGCCGTGCGCTTGCAGGAGCCCTCCCGTGGCGGCTCGCACTATCTGCATCACCAGGTGCGGGTCGGCGACACCCTGACCCTGTCGCCCCCAGCCAATCTGTTTGCCCCGGACCTGACCGCCCGCCAGCACATTCTCATTGCCGGTGGTATCGGCATCACTCCGTTCATGGCCTACCTCGACAGCCTGGAACGCAGCGGCGCCGCCTTCGAGCTGCATTACGCCTATCGCGGCGGCCTGACCGACGCCTTTATCGACGACTTGCAGGAGCGCCTTGGCAGCCGCCTGCACCGCTACGACGGCAGCGCCGCTCAGGTCATGGACCTCAATGCCATCCTCGGCGCCCGGCCCATGGGCAGCCATGTCTACACCTGCGGCCCACAGCGCCTGCTCGACGGCGTACGCGAGCAAGCCAAGGCCCTTGGCTGGCCCGACGCCCGGGTGCACTGGGAAGCCTTCAGCAGTGCGCAACCAGGTGTGCCATTTAGCGTCGAGCTGACGCGCAGCGGCCTGAACCTGCAGGTCGAGGCCGAGCAAAGCCTGCTCGAAGCCCTGGAAGAAGCCGGGGTCGCCATTCCCAACCTGTGTCGCGGTGGCGCCTGCGGTCAATGCGCGACCCGTCATCTGCAAGGCGACATCGAGCACCGCGACCACTGCCTGAGCGCCGAAGAACAGCAGCAGTACCTGATGCCCTGTGTGTCACGGGGCTGCGGCACGGCGCTGATTCTCGATCTGTAAACCTGTAGGAGCGAATTCATTCGCGAATGGCGCCCGTATGAGCAACACCGCTTCGCGAATGAATTCGCTCCCACAACATTTCACCCATTCAAATGGTTATGCGTCGTTTGAAAAGAGGAACCCACCCATGTCCGTGCAATTCACTGCGCCACAAAGCTACCGGGATGATTTCACTTTCCGTAACAGCCCCAAGGCCATTGCCCGCTTTCCGTTCCCCTTTGCCGAAGACAGCTACATGTACTCGGTAAATATCGAGCCGGCCACGCCTCGCGCACCCGGCTCGGTGTATCAGCACTGGTTCGATATCGACGAGCATTACCGGTCTGAAATGGCCGAGCGCGCCCTGGTGCTGGACAAGGATCCGCGCCGTTGCCTGGTCATGCCGCACATGCAGGAAGCCTCCTGGGATGCGTTGCAGATGTTCATGGAACACCTGTCGGCCGACTATCCGCAGTGGTTTGAACTGGACTGCGACGGCAATCACTGGCACTGGCGCAACAAGGCCCTGGGCATCGACCAGCGCTTTACCTTTGGCGATGCCAGCACCCTGCCCTGCGAGCCTCTGGAGTTCATTACCCGCCAAGTCCAGGGTGATATCGCCCTGCTCGATCAGCGCGACAACGACCTGTTCATGGACGCCGGCATGGTCACCTCGCCCGCCGACTGGTCCCTGGCCTTCGACGCCGGCATGAGCTTCAAGCAATGGCACTCGCCGGTGCCCATGGCCAACCAGATGGGCGTGTTCGACCGCGCCCTCAAGTACCTGCTGGCGATCCAGGTCAACCAGCCGGTGCGCCGCCTGAACTGGACCCTGACCATCAATCCGCGTCTGGATTCGTCCCCCGAGACCTTCCACGAATGGGGCGCCGATCGCGGCCAGATCACCCCGGACAACGTCGGCAGCGCCGTGCACCTGCGCGTCGAGCTGCAATTCATGGTCCGCCTGCCGCGCAGCAACGGCCTGATGTTCAGCATCCGCACCTACCTGATCAGCATGAACGAACTGGTCAGCCACCCCGGCTGGGGCCAGCGCCTGCACCGGGTGCTGCGCGACCTGCCGGACCCCATCGCCGACTACAAGGGCATGACCCGCTACCGCCAGACCCTGGTGCAGTGGCTCAGCCGGTTCGACGAACAGGCCTGAAACCTCCCCCTTTCCCACCACAAGGAATCATCACATGGCTCACTCCTGGCGCATCTCCGCACTGGCCGAACGTCACCGTGCCCTGGGCTCGAACCTGGAAGACTGGAACGGCATGGGCACCGCCTGGACCTACGCCAGCGACCTGGCCGATCACCATCAGGCGATCCGTACCAAGGCCGGGTTGATGGACGTCTCGGGCCTGAAGAAGGTCCACTACGTCGGCCCCCACGCCGAAAGCCTGCTGCAATGGGCGACGACTCGCGACATCGCCAAGCTGTACCCCGGCAAGTCGGTGTACGCCTCAATGCTCGATGACGACGGCAAGTTCATCGACGACTGCATCGTCTACCGCACCGGCCCCAACGCGTTCATGGTGGTGCACGGCGCCGGCACCGGCTACGACATGCTGGTGCGCTCGGCCCAGGGCCGTCAGGTCGCGGTGCTGTTCGACGACGACCTCCACGACCTGTCGCTGCAAGGCCCCCTGGCCGTGGACTTTCTCGCCGAGCATGTGCCGGGCATTCGCCAGCTGCCGTACTTCCACCATATGCAGACCCAGCTGTTCGGCCGCCCGGTGATGATCTCCCGCACCGGCTACACCGGCGAGCGCGGCTACGAAATTTTCTGCAAGGCCGCCGACGCGCCGGCGATCTGGGAGCAGATCCTCGAACAGGGCGCGGGCATGGGCATCATCCCTTGCGCCTTTACCGCCCTGGACTGGCTGCGGGTGGAAAGTGCGCTGATGTTCTTCCCCTACGACAACTCGCAGATGTACCCGTTCGCCAACGAAAAGGCCGGCGACACCCTGTGGGAACTGGGCCTGGACTTCACCGTCTCGCCGGGCAAACAGGAATTCCGTGGCGCACTGGAGCACGCCCGCCTGCAGGGCAAGGAGCGCTTCAAGATCGCCGGCATCCTGATCGACGCCGCGCGCAGCGCCGATGCTGGCGACAGCCTGTGGCACGACGGCAAGCAGGTCGGGGTGATCACCTGCGCGATGTACTCGCGCCTGAGCAAACGCTCCATGGCCATCGCCCGGGTCAGCGTCGACTGCGCCGCTCCCGGTGTCGCCCTGCAGGTTCGCGGCAGCCTGGAAGCCAGCGCCGCCAGCCACGCCCTGCCCTTCGACGACCCACAAAAAACCAAGCGCACCGCCAAGGGCTGAGCCACGCCGCCAACATTCCGGGAGACCTCGATGGACACGCCACACCAGCACTACATTCTCAAGATCAGTTGCCCCGCCACTTCAGGCATCGTCGCCGCCGTGACCTCGTCACTGGCCGAGCAGGCCTGCTACATCAGCGAACTGTCGCAGTTCGACGATGAATTCACCGGGCGTTTCTTCATGCGCGCAGTGTTTCGTTTCAACCAGGGCGTGAGCGGCGACCTGGCAACCGTGGAAAAGAGTATTGCCGCCCTGGCCGGTGGTTTTGACATGCAATGGCAACTGTTCAGCTCGGCGAAACCGGCACGGGTGCTGCTGATGGTCAGCAAGTTCGACCACTGCCTCACCGACCTGCTGTATCGCCACCGCAAAGGCGAGATGGACATGCAGATCACTGCCATCGTCTCCAACCACCTGGACCTGCGGCCCATGGCCGAGCGCGAGGGCATCCGCTTCGTCTACCTGCCGGTGACCAAGGAAACCAAGGCGCGCCAGGAAGCCGAACTGCTGCGCATCGTCGAAGAAACCGAGACCGACCTGGTGGTGCTTGCGCGCTACATGCAGATCCTCTCCGATGACCTGTGCCGCCAGCTCTCGGGCCGCGCGATCAATATCCACCACTCGTTCCTCCCCGGCTTCAAGGGCGCCAAGCCCTACCACCAGGCTTACGAGCGCGGCGTGAAACTGATCGGCGCCACCGCCCACTACGTCACCAGCGATCTGGACGAAGGGCCGATCATCGAGCAGGAAGTCCAGCGCGTGGACCACACCATCGCTCCCGACGCCCTGGTCGCCATCGGCCGCGACACCGAAACCGTCGCCCTCTCCAAAGCTCTGAAATACCACCTGGAACACCGGGTGTTCATCAACCAGGACAAGACCGTGATTTTTCGCTAGGGGCCGCAGCGTATTGGCTGTGGAACCTGAACTGTGGGAGCGAGGCTTGCCCGCGAAGAGGTCGATACATTCGACGCATTATTCGATGCCGCCACACCGCCTTCGCGGGCAAGCCTCGCTCCCACACATATGCAGTCACTCAACTAATTATGTGTTTTGAGAAGAGAGGCACACCCCCATGACCCTACGTGTAGCAATCATCGGCGCCGGTCCCTGTGGCATGGCGCAACTGCGGGCCTTCCAGTCGGCGCGGGACAAGGGCGCGGACATCCCGGAACTGGTCTGCTATGAAAAGCAGAAAGACTGGGGCGGCATGTGGAACTACACCTGGCGCACCGGTCTGGATGAAAACGGCGAGCCGGTCCACGGCAGCATGTACCGCTACCTGTGGTCCAACGGCCCAAAGGAATGCCTGGAATTCGCTGACTACACCTTCGAAGAACATTTCGGTCGCCCCATCGCCTCCTATCCGCCACGGGAAGTGCTGTGGGACTACATCAAGGGCCGTGTCGAAAAGGCCGGAGTGCGCGATTACATCCGCTTCAACAACGCCGTGCGCCAGGTCAGTTTCGACGAGCAGAGCCGCCAGTTCAGCGTGGTCGCCCATGACTACGACAGCGGCGTCGAAACCTGCGAAACCTTCGACTACGTGATCAACGCCTGCGGCCATTTCTCCACGCCGAACATGCCGTACTTCAAGGGCTTCGAGCATTTTGGCGGGCGCATCCTGCATGCCCATGACTTCCGCGACGCCCTGGAATTCAAGGGCAAGGACCTGCTGCTGATCGGCAGCAGCTACTCGGCCGAAGACATCGGCTCGCAATGCTACAAATACGGTGCCCGCAGCATCACCAGTTGCTACCGCACCGCGCCCATGGGCTACAGTTGGCCGCAGAACTGGGAAGAAAAACCGCTGCTGCAACGCCTGGAAAAGAACCGCGCCTACTTCGTCGACGGCAGCCACAAGCACATCGACGCGGTGATCCTCTGCACCGGCTACCAGCACCACTTCCCGTTCCTGCCCGACGAGCTGCGTCTGAAAACCGACAATCGCCTGTGGCCGATGAACCTCTACAAAGGCGTTTTCTGGGAAGCCAACCCACAGCTGATTTACCTGGGCATGCAGGACCAGTGGTACTCCTTCAATATGTTCGATGCCCAGGCCTGGTATGCCCGGGACGTGATCCTCGGCCGTATCGCCCTGCCCGACCACGCCGCCATGGTCGCCGATAGCCAGCAATGGCATGAGCGCGAGCAGACCCTGGAAACCAACCAGCAGATGTTCGAGTATCAGGGCGCCTATATCCAACAACTGGTGGACGCCACCGACTACCCCAACTTCGACATCGCCGCCGTCAACGACACCTTCCTGCACTGGAAGCACGACAAGGCGGAAAACATCATGGGCTACCGCGACAAGTCCTATCGCTCGCTGATGACCGGTACCCAGTCGCCGCCCCATCACACACCGTGGCTCGAAGCGCTGGACGACTCCATGGCCGCCTACCTCGGCGACCCCGCCAGCCAGCGGCGGGCCTGAGGCCATGAACGCACCGAGCATTTCCCGGCCCTGGGAACCGGGGCTGTTCGCCCGCAGCCCGGCCCAGGAGCGTTACCGGGTCGCGGGTGGCGGCCTGACCCTGATCAGCCTGGACAGCGGCGACAGCCTGCACATCATCGACGTCGAAGGCTTGCAGCCCTGCGAGCTGATGGCCTTCGAAAGCCAGGGCCGGGATGCCCTGGCGCTGCTCGGCCTGACCCTGGACGGCGGCTGCCGCTTTATTGCGCACTACCTGGCACGCCCCGGCCAGCAGGCCCGACGCATCCAGCAGGCGCTGAATAAACGCGGCGTCGACTTTGCCCAAGGCAAGGGCGCGGCATCGCTGTGGGATGCCGGTTCTCCCGCTGGTTTCAGCCGCCGCTTCGTCGCATCGGCGCAGTTGTTAGTGCTGATTGCCGCGCCGGACACCCCGGCGACCGTTGACCGTCAGGCCACCGCCAGCGAACTGCGAGTAGAGGTACAGCGAGCCAATCCATCGCCCCTGCTGCTGCCCAAGCTGCCCGAGCCACTGGCCGAGCCCATCGACGAGTTCACCATTCGCGCGGGCACCGCCCATAGCTACAGCGTCGGCAAGGGCCAGTACATTCAGGTGCTCGATGTCGCCGGGCGCCAGTGCTCGGACTTCGTCGCCCTGAACCGCCGCGCATTGGACCTGGGCCAGGAACTCGACCTGGACCAGACCGTCACCCGCACCCTGAACGGCAACGCCTACCCGGCGCCGGGGCTGTTCAGCAAGTTCTTCGATCGCCAGTTCCAGCCCATGCTCGAAGTGGTGCAGGACACCGTCGGCCGCCACGACTCTTTCGCCCTCGCCTGCGCCGCTCGTTACTACGAAAGCCACGGCTACTTCGGCCATGACAATTGCAGCGACAACATCAGCGCCGCCTTGCAGGGCTATGGCGTACAGGCGCGCGCAGGCTGGCCGGCAATCAATTTCTTTTTCAATACCGGCATCGACGCCCATCAGCAGATGACCCTCGACGAGCCCTGGTCGCGCCCCGGCGACTACGTGCTGCTGCGGGCCATGACTGAACTGGTCTGCGCCAGCAGCTCCTGCCCCGACGACATCGACCCGGCCAACGGCTGGAACCCCACCGACATTCATATCCGTGTGTATTCCGACAAGGAGCGCTTCTCCATCGCCATGGCCAGCCGACCTACCGCCGACGCCGATCCGACCCTGACCCGCGAGTCGGGCTTCCACTCCCGCACCCGCGCCCTGACCGGCAGCTTCAGCGACTACCGCAACTGGTGGCTGCCGCTGCGCTACGACGGTTTTGGCGCCATCGACGAATACTACGGCTGCCGCGAGCGCGTCGCGGTGATGGATCTGACCGCCCTGCGCAAATTCGAAGTTATCGGCCCCGACGCCGAAGCCCTGCTGCAGTACTGCCTGACCCGTGACGTGCGACGTCTGGCCATCGGCCAGGTGGTGTACTCGGCCATGTGCCATGAACACGGCGGCATGCTCGACGACGGCACCTTGCTCCGGCTTGGCCAGGACAATTTCCGCTGGATCTGCGGCGAGGACTACGCCGGGGTCTGGTTGCGCGAACAGGCCGAGAAGCTGGGTATGAAGGTCTGGGTCAAATCCGCCAATGAGCAAATTCACAACCTATCGGTGCAAGGCCCGCTCAGCCGCGATCTGCTCAAGCAACTGGTGTGGACGCCGGCCACCCAGCCGGGCGTGGAGAGCCTCGGCTGGTTCCGCTTTCTGGTCGGCCGCCTGGGCGACTACGACGGCTGCCCGCTGATGATTTCACGCACCGGCTACACCGGCGAGCTGGGTTATGAAGTCTGGTGCCATCCACGGGACGCCGAACAGGTCTGGGACCGCATCTGGCAGCTTGGCGAGCCGCTGGGCATCGTGCCCTTGGGCCTGGAAGCCCTGGACATGCTGCGCATCGAAGCCGGGCTGATCTTTGCCGGTTACGAGTTCAGCGACCAGACCGACCCGTTTGAAGCCGGGATCGGCTTCAGCGTGCCGCTCAAGAGCAAGACCGACGACTTCATCGGCCGCGATGCCTTGCTACGCCGCAGCGCCCATCCGCAACACAAACTCGTGGGCCTCAAGCTGCAAGGCAACGAAGGCGCCCATCACGGCGACGGCGTCTACCAGGGCCGCGCGCAGGTCGGCGTGATCACCAGCGCCTGCCGCTCGCCCCTGCTGGCCAGCAACATCGCCCTGTGCCGGATCGACACCAGCCAGAGCGAAATCGGCACCCAGGTCCAGGTCGGCAAAGTCGACGGTCTGCAAAAACGCATCGATGCCGTGGTCACGGCGCCGATCTTCTATGACCCGGACAAGAGCCGTGTAAGGAGCTGATCGAACAAAAACTATATGAATTGATTTGTGGGAGCGAATTCATTCGCGAAAGCGGTATTTCAAACGACAAATAATCGTCGAATTTACCGGCCTCTTCGCGAATGAATTCGCTCCCACAGAATCAGCTCCCACCAATTGTTCTTCATCTGCCCATGTCACACCGCATTACCTCTCACTCAACCATGGGACTACCGAAATGGAAGCGACTTCGTTCGACAGCGTATCGCCAGCAAGCCCGGCAACCGAGGGCCTGCATCGCAAGATTGATTGGCGGGGTGCGTTCTGGGTGGCCAGCGGCGTGCCTGCGCTGGTGCTGTTTTCCATCGGCGCCATTGCCGCCACGGTGGGCAAACCGGCCTGGATCGTCTGGATCGTGTCGATCCTGTTCGGCTTTATCCAGGCCTTTACCTACGCCGAAATCGCCGGGCTGTTTCCGCATAAATCCGGCGGCGCCTCGGTGTATGGCGCCATCGCCTGGGTGCGCTACAGCAAGCTGATCGCCCCGGTGTCGGTATGGTGCAACTGGCTGGCCTGGTCGCCGGTGTTGTCCATCGGTTCAGGGCTGGCGGCGGGCTATGTACTGACCGCGCTGTTTCCCGCTGATGCCCTGATCAACACCTGGCAACTCACCCTGCTGGACCTGGGCTGGATCAAGAGCGGCCTGTCCCTGCGCCTCAACGCCACCTTCGTGCTCGGCGTGCTGATTCTGCTGGGGGTATTCGCCGTACAGCATGGCGGTATCCTGCGTTCGGCGCGGCTGACCCTGATCCTCGGCGTCACTTCGCTGATCCCGCTGCTACTGGTGGGCGTGGTGCCGCTGCTGACCGGCGACGCCACCCAGGCCAACTTCTTTCCCCTGGCGCCCCTGGCTCACGACGCGCAAGGCGCAGTGATCGACGGCAGTTGGGATATTTCCGGTTGGTCGCTGATGGCGGGCGGGTTGTTTATCGCCGCGTGGTCGACCTACGGCTTTGAAACGGCGGTGTGCTACACCCGGGAATTCAAGGACCCGAAACGTGACACCTTCAAGGCGATCTTCTTCGCTGGCCTGCTGTGCATCGTGGTTTTCACCCTGGTGCCCATGGCCTTCCAGGCCAGCCTCGGCCTCGGCCAACTGGTCACCCCGGCAGTGGTCGATGCCAATGGCGTAATCACTACGCCCGCGGTGTACAGCGGCCTGCTCGACCCGGCAATCTACAGCGGCATGGGCGTCGGCCAGGCCATGGCGGCGAGTATTGGCGGCGGCAAAGTGGTGGGCAATATCGTCCTGATCATGCTGGTACTGGCGACTCTGCTGGCAATCATGACCTCGATGTCCGGCTCATCCCGCACCCTATACCAAGCCTCGGTGGACGGCTGGTTGCCCAAATACCTGGGCCGTACCAATGAGCACGGCGCACCGACCGCAGCCATGTGGACCGACCTGTCGTTCAACCTGCTGCTGTTGCTGATGTCGGACTACGTCTTCGTGCTTGCCGCGTCCAACGTCAGCTACATCATCTTCAACTTCCTCAACCTCAACGCCGGCTGGATCCACCGCCTCGACCGCCCGGACTGGGCCCGCCCCTACAAAGCCCCCAAAGTGCTGCTGGCCCTGGGTGCCCTGCTGAGCTTCGTCAATCTCGCCTGCATGGGTCTGGGCGCGGATATCTGGGGCACCGGCACCCTGTTCACCGGCGTGCTGCTGGCGCTGCTGATCATTCCGGTCTTTCTCTATCGCCACTACGTTCAGGACAAAGGCCACTTCCCGGCCGCAATGCTCAGTGACCTGCATCTGCAGGCTGATGGCGGCATCAAGCGGGCGGGGATGCTGCCTTATGTGACGTTGTTGGCGGGCGTGCTGGTGGTATATTTCTGCCATCGATTGGTAGGTTAGACACGCCATAGCCATCGGGGGCAATCATCGCTGACGTTGCTCCGACTTTCGGAGCGACGTTATGCTGCATCCGGCAAACGCAAATTGATGCCTGAGCGAACGGACGAGTCAGATCATTTCGAATGGAGTCTGCACCCATGAGTTTCAACTGGCACAGCGACCCGTTGACACGAAATACGCCGGTCAACAGCACCTATAAAAATACCCAGAACGTTCGCCGGTTCATGATGGAACACTGCGGGGCGACCTTCATATTCGACCGGGACTTCATGGCCTGGATTCGCAATGAGGTGGCGAAAACACTGGGCGATGTAGTGGACGAATGGTTGCGGCGCCAAGGTGACAAATCAAAATGATCTTCCCCGTGATCGGATAGCACCCACCAATCACTGTGGGAGCGAGGCTTGCCCGCGAAGAGGCCGGTACATCCGACACATTTTCTGCGTGATAAATACCGTCTTCGCGGGCAAGCCTCGCTCCAGACCTGCATTGATCTAGCGAGCGTCTAGCCCACTCAACGACTCATCAATGACCGCCCTGGCATGATCAATCAGATACTTCGAGGAAAACGCCAGATCCCGATCTTCACCCTTATGGCGATCACCGCTTTCATAAGCAGTTACCGAAGCGCAAAAGTTAGTGCGATAGGTCATACGGTCAATCCAATTTGATCAATGGAAACTGCCGGATATCGCGACTAATCGATGGGTGGCAGCTGTACACAGGTTAGTAGACCGGAAATTCGTAAAAACCGGCGCACCCAAAGGTGCCCTACGTACAGCCGCCATAGAGTCTGAGCGTTAATGAACACCTGAGCGTGGACGACTATACGAATTTTTTGGGCTACTAAACCCAGTCACCGATAGGTGGCGACCGCGGCACCTTAGTAGCCGAAATCGACAGGCGCAAGGGGCCGAAAACATCTCAGAAACCTCACTCAACAAACAAAGAAATATCTCACACAAGCAAGAGGAAGACTCCTATAACAAAACCTTTTTTAAAGGCTCATAACGTCCACCGCAAAGCTGCCTTACCCATCTAGCCCCAACCTCAAACCCTTCTAGCGACCTGTCGCCATCGCTAGCAAGGCGGCTCCCACAAATCGGTGCCTGTCTCGCCGTCTTCCCACGCCCCTCACACCATTCATAACAAAACACTTGCACGCCCCATAATCTGGTATACCATCATACAACAGACCAAATACCAGCTCTTGGAGTGCACACATGAGTTTCGAGATTCGCAAGATCGTCACCTATATCGAAGAGACCCTGATCGAAGGCGGCAAGGCGGCGGACAAGCCGGTGACCATGATTGGCGTGGCGGCGGTGATCAAGAATCCTTGGGCCGGGCGTGGTTTCGTCGACGACCTGAAGCCGGAAATCATGGCCAACTGCTCGGAGCTGGGCGCGCTGATCGTCGCCAAGCTGACTGCGGCCATTGGCGGTGCCGACAAGATCGAGGCCTACGGTAAAGCAGCCGTGGTCGGTGCCGATGGCGAGATCGAGCATGCTTCAGCGGTGATCCATACCCTGCGTTTTGGCAATCACTACCGTGAGGCGGTCAAGGCCAAGAGCTACCTGAGCTTCACCAACAAGCGCGGCGCGCCGGGCACGTCGATCCAGGTGCCGATGATGCACAAGGATGACGAGGGCTTCCGCTCCCACTACATCACCCTGGAAATGAAGATCGAAGACGCCCCGCGCGCCGATGAGCTGGTGGTGGTGTTGGGCGCCGCCGATGGTGGCCGGGTGCATCCACGGATCGGCAATCGCTACAGCGATCTGCAGGAACTGGCCGCGGAAAAGGCGCAGTGAACGGGAGCCAAGCATGATCGGGGGCAGCGCTGAATTCACGGCGGCCGGGACCTGTTATCAGGTCGTGGGCCAGGGCCAGCCCGTGGTATTGATCCACGGTGTGGGCCTGAACAAGGAAATGTGGGGCGGCCAGGTCGTCGGCCTGGCGGACACGTATCAGGTCATCGTCTACGACATGCTCGGCCACGGCGCCAGTCCCCGTCCGCCGGCCAACATTGATCTGAAGGGCTATGCCGAACAGCTCCTGGAGCTGCTTGATCACCTGCACCTGGAAAAGGTCACGGTGATCGGCTTTTCCATGGGCGGCCTGATCGCCCGGGCTTTTGCCCTGCACTTCCCGCAACGCCTCGAAGCACTGGTGGTGCTCAACAGTGTGTTCAACCGCAGCGAGCAGCAGCGTGCCGGGGTCATCGAGCGCACGGCCCAGGCGGCCGAACATGGTCCGGATGCCAATGCCGAGGCCGCCCTGTCGCGCTGGTTCAGCCTTGAGTATCAGGGTGCCAACCCGGCGCAGATCAAGGCCCTGCGCCAGACCCTCGCCGAGAACGACCCCCAGGGCTACCTGACCACCTATTCGCTGTTCGCCACCCAGGACATGTATCGCGCCGAAGATCTGGGCAGCTTGACCATGCCGACCCTGATCGCCACTGGCGAACTCGACCCTGGCTCCACGGCGCAGATGGCCCGACAACTGGCGCAGAAGATTCCCGATGCCGAAGTCGTGGTGCTGGAGCAGCAACGACATATGATGCCGATGGAATCGCCGCGTCTGGTCAACCGGATGCTGCTGGAATTTCTCGACCGCGCCCTGGCGGCGCCCGTTTCGCAGAAGGAAAACCGTTTATGAGTCTTGAACGCTTTCATATGTGCATCGATGGGCAGTGGCTCGACGCCGTGTCCGGCAAGACCTTCGAGAGCCTCGACCCGGCCCGCGCCCAAGCCTGGGCCGAACTGCCGGATGCCGATGAGCGTGACGTCGAACTGGCCGTGCAGGCTGCGCAGAAAGCGTTCGAAGGCCCGGCCTGGCGCGGTTTGACCGCCACGGCACGGGGCAAGCTGCTGCGCCGCCTCGGTGACCTGATTACCGAGAACAAGGAAAGCCTGGCCCAGCTGGAAAGCCGCGACAACGGCAAGCTGATCCGCGAAACCCGTGGTCAGGTCGGTTATCTGCCGGAGTTTTTCCATTACACCGCAGGCCTGGCCGACAAGCTCGAAGGCGCGACCCTGCCTCTGGACAAGCCCGACCTGTTTGCCTACACCACCCATGAACCGCTGGGCGTAGTGGCGGCGATCATTCCCTGGAACAGCCCGCTGTACCTGACCGCAATCAAGCTGGCACCGGCCCTGGCCGCTGGCAATACCATCGTGCTCAAGCCGTCGGAACATGCCTCGGCCACCGTGCTGGAGCTGACACGCCTGGCCCACGAAGCCGGCATTCCGCCCGGCGTGATCAACGTGGTGACTGGTTTCGGCCCCAGTGCCGGCGCCGCCCTCACCCGCCATCCGCTGGTGCGCAAGATCGCCTTTACCGGTGGAGCGGCCACGGCCCGGCATGTGGTGCGCAGCAGCGCCGAGAACTTCGCCAAGCTGTCCCTGGAACTGGGCGGCAAGTCGCCAAATATCATCTTTGCCGACGCCGATCTGGACAGCGCGGTCAATGGCGCCATCGCCGGGATCTACGCCGCCTCCGGGCAAAGCTGCGTGGCCGGTTCGCGGCTACTGGTGCAGGCAGAGATCTACGAAGAGTTCATCCAGCGCCTGATCGCGCGCGCCCAACGCATCAAGATCGGCAACCCGCAGCACGACGACAGCGAAATGGGCCCCATGGCCACCGCGCAGCAACTGGCCGTGGTCGAGGGCTTGGTGGCCGACGCCCTGGCCGAGGGCGCGACCCTGCGCATGGGTGGCAAGCGCCCGCAGCTGGACGAACAAGGCTGGTTCTACGAGCCGACCCTGTTCGAGTGCAACAGCAACAGCATGAAGATCATGCAGGAAGAGGTGTTCGGCCCGGTGGCGGCGATTATCCCGTTCAAGGACGAAGCCGACGCCCTGGCCATGGCCAACGACTCGCAATTCGGCCTCGCGGCCGGGATCTGGACCCGTGACTTGGGCCGCGCCCATCGTATGGCCAAGGCCGTGCGCTCGGGGATCATCTGGGTCAATACCTACCGCGCGGTGTCGGCCATGGCGCCCATCGGCGGCTTCAAGAACAGCGGCTACGGCCGTGAAAGCGGGCTGGACTCGGTACTCGCCTACACCGAGCTGAAAACGGTGTGGATCAACCTGTCCAGCGCGCCGATGCCCGACCCCTTTGTGATGCGCTGAAGCGACGCGCACCGCCATGGAATGGCATTCACCCCCATTGCAGGCCCGACGAGGTAATCCAACATGATCGACGCAGCACTCTATAAGAAAGTCATGGGCTCGTTCCCGTCCGGCGTGACCATCGTCACCACCCTCGACGACGACGGCGCCATTGTCGGCATCACCGCCAGCGCGTTCAGCCCGCTGTCCCTGGACCCGCCGCTGGTGCTGGTGTGCCCCAACTATGCGTCGGACTCCTACCCGGTGCTGTGTGCCAGCAAGCGCTTTGCCATCCACCTGCTCAGCGCCGAGCAACAGGTCGAAGCCTATGCCTTCGCCCGCAAAGGCAAGGACAAGGCCCAGGGCATCGACTGGACCCTGAGCGAACTGGGCAACCCGCTGCTGAGCAAGGCCACCGCTATCATCGAATGCGAGCTGTGGCGCGAATACGAAGGCGGTGACCATGCGATTCTGGTCGGGGAAATCAAGAACCTGATCGTTGCCGACGACAGCGTCACGCCCATGGTCTATTGCAAGGGCAAAATGGGTGCACTGGCGGCAATGGCCTGAAACCGGCCACGCCCGTACCTGAAGAACGCTGTTTGGCGGCAATTTCTGCGCAGCCGATCAATTACTGGTGTTGCGAAGCGCGCCAAGCCCCTATGATCGGCGCATTGCTTTTTCAGGTCATCGGCTGCCCCTGGGGCACCCGGTCACGGACAAACCTATTTCAGAGTCAAACACATGAAACGCCTGCCAATGGACGACAGCTTCAAGGTCAACCGCAATCCCATCACCCTGCGCGAAATCGTCCTCGAAAAATTGCGCAGCGCCATTATGAATTTCCAGCTGCTGCCCGGCGACCGCCTGGTCGAGCGCGATCTGTGCGACCGCCTCGGCGTCAGCCGTACTTCGGTGCGTGAGGCGCTGCGCCACCTGGAGTCTGAAGGACTGGTGGAATTCGCCGATGCCAAGGGCCCGCGCGTCGCCATCATTACCCTGGAAGACGCCCGTGACATCTACGAGCTGCGCTGTGTGCTGGAAGGCCTGATCGTGCAACTGTTCACCCTCAATGCCAAGGCCAAGGACATTCGTGCCCTGGAAAAAGCCCTTGAGGTGAACCGCAAGACCCTGGCAGAAGGCGAACTGCAACAGGTACTCGACTCGGTGCAGGGCTTCTATGACGTGCTGTTCGAAGGCTCGGGCAACCAGATCGCCGCCGCCCAGCTGCGTCAGTTGCAGGCGCGTATCAGCTACCTGCGCGCCACCTCTGTGTCCCAGACCAACCGTCGCGGCAGCAGTAACGAAGAAATGCAGCGCATCGTCGAAGCCATCAAGAGTGGCGACCCGGCGGCTGCGCACCAGGCGTCGGTGGACCATGTCCGCGCCGCAGCCAAGGTGGCGCTGGATTACCTGCGCGCCAAATACGATGAAAACGGCAGCCCGTTGCGCGAGATGGCCACCCCCATCGTTCTCGCCGAGCCGCGTATCGCCCGGTGACGCCATGCCCGACCTGCGCTTCTGTCCCTGCTGCGGTGCCGACCAACTGATCCGTCAGGTGCCGCCCGGCGATACCCATATCCGCCTGACTTGCAGCGCCTGCGGGCATATCCAGTACCAGAACCCGAAGATCATTGCCGGCTGCATCATCGAGCAGGACGGCAAGTACCTGCTGTGCCAGCGCGCCAACCCGCCGCGCCCCGGCACCTGGACCCTGCCCGCCGGCTTCATGGAAAACGGCGAGACCACCGAGCAGGCGGCCTTGCGCGAAACCTGGGAAGAAAGTGGCGTGCGCGGCGAAATCCTCTCGCCCTATTCGATCTTCAGCGTGCCGCGGATCAGCGAGGTGTACATCATCTTCCGCGCGCAGGCCCTGGAGATCACCGGCGAATACGGTGAAGAAACCCTCGACTGCCGCTTCTTCGCCCCCGAAGACATTCCCTGGGAACAGATCTACTACCCGGCGATCCGGCAGATCCTCGAACGCTATATCGAGGAGTGCCGGTCGGGCAGCTATGGCCTGTACATGGGCAACGACGACACCGGTCGCGTGCACTTCATTCGCTAGCCTTCAAGACGCCTACAGCGGCATCCCTTCGACAATCACGATCTGCGCCACGGCCGCACCCTGGCGGTGGGCCGCTGCTGCCTGGTATTCAGGCGAGTGGTAACAGGCCAGTGCCTGATCATAGGAGTCGAACTCGATGACGACGTTACGCGGGTGCGTCGGGGCACCCTCCAACCATGTGGTACGCCCACCCCGCGCCAGATAGCGGCCGCCGTACAGGGCAAACGCCGCCGGAGCCAGGGCCATGTAACCGCCGTATTGGTCGAGGTTGCTGACGTCGACATGAGCAATCCAGTACGCCTTCATCTACGCTTTCCTTCTGGTTAATTTGTATTATGGTATACCATAATTACTGAGTTCATTTCATCCGCCAACAAGAGCCGACGACGATGCCTTTTCATACCACCGCCGAAATCATCGAAGACTTTCGCCAGGGCAAGATGGTCCTGCTGGTTGACGACGAGGACCGGGAAAACGAAGGCGACCTGCTGATCGCCGCCGAAGCCGTGACCCCGGCGATCATCAGTTTCATGGCCAACGAAGCCCGTGGCCTGATCTGCCTGACCCTGACTGACGAGCACTGCCAGCGCCTTGGATTGGAACAGATGGTGCCGAGCAATGGCAGCTTATTTTCCACGGCGTTTACCGTCTCCATCGAAGCCGCTGAAGGCGTCACCACCGGCATCTCCGCCGCCGACCGTGCCCGCACCGTGCAGGCGGCCGTGGCAGCTGATGCCAAGGCCAGCGATCTGGTGCAGCCGGGGCATATCTTCCCGCTGCGGGCCAAGGATGGCGGCGTGCTCAACCGTGCCGGGCACACCGAAGCAGGTTGCGATCTGGCGCGCCTGGCCGGCTTCTCCCCGGCGGCGGTGATCGTCGAAGTGATGAACGACGACGGCAGCATGGCCCGTCGCCCTGAGCTGGAAGTCTTTGCCGCCCTGCACGGCATCAAGATCGGCAGCATCGCCGACCTGATCCACTACCGCCTGAGCACCGAGCATACGGTCAAGCGCATCGGCGAACGCGAGCTGCCGACGGTGCATGGCACCTTCCGCCTGATTACTTTCGAGGATCGCATTGATGGTGGCGTGCATATGGCCATGGTCATGGGCCAGATGCAGCGCGAAGTGCCGACCCTGGTGCGGGTCCATGTGATCGATCCGCTGCGCGATCTGGTTGGCGCTGAGTACACCGGGCCGAAGAACTGGAGCCTGTGGGCCGCCCTGGAACGTGTCGCCGCCGAGGGCCATGGCGTGGTCGTCGTACTGGCCAACAGCGAATCGTCCCAGGCCCTGCTGGAGCGGGTGCCGCAACTGACCCAGGAACGCCGCCAGTTCAGCCGCTCGCAATCGAAGATTTATTCGGATGTGGGGACCGGGGCGCAGATTCTGCAGGATCTGGGCCTGGGCAAACTGCGCCACCTCGGCCCGCCGCTCAAGTATGCGGGGCTGATGGGGTATGACCTGGAAGTGGTGGAGACCATTGCCTTCGAGGGCTGACGAAGGCCCGGCAGGGCCGAAAACTGTGGGAGCGAATTCATTCGCGACGACGGGCTTACAAACGATACCTATACGTCGTATGTACAAGCCTATTCGCGAATGAATTCGCTCCCACAGATTCGTAACCTTGTATCCACAAAATGCTGCTACACAAATGCCGGAATAACCTTGTCGATAAACAACTGCAACGACGCCTTCTTCTCGGCATGGCTCATGCTGTTGTCGTTCCAGAAGCTGAATTCATCAACCCCCAGGCGCTCGTACTCGCGAATCCGCGTAATGATTTCTTCCGGGGTGCCGATCATCACATTCTTGTGGATGTTATCCAGGGCGTATTCCGGGCGCTCCTTGACTGCTTCCAGCGGTGTCGGCTCGACGAAGCCATTCACCGGAACCTGTTTGTTGAAGAACCAGCCTTCAAAGGTACGGTAGAAGCGCGAGATCGCCTCGGCGCCCTTCTGCCAGTTGCCGTCGGGCTCGTGGACGAAGGTATGGCGCAGCACCATCAATTGCGGGCGCGGTACTTCGGGGTTGTTGCTCAGGGCGGTCTCGAACTTGTTGACCAGATCGACCACCTCTTCATCGCCCTTCATCAGCGGCGTGACCATGACATTGCAGCCGTTCTTTACTGCAAAGTTATGCGAGTCCGGGTCACGGGCGGCGATCCACATGGGCGGACCGGCCTTCTGTACAGGTTTGGGTACGCTGGTGGAGGTGGGGAAATTCCACAGCTCGCCCTGATGGGCATAGTCGCCCTGCCACAGCTGCTTGATCACCGGGACCATCTCACGGAGGGCCTGGCCGCCGCTGGATGCTGGCATGCCGCCCGCCATGCGGTCGAATTCGAACTGATAGGCGCCACGAGCCAGGCCCACCTCCATGCGGCCGTTGCTGATCACGTCGAGCAAGGCGCACTCCCCGGCCACCCGGATCGGGTGCCAGAACGGCGCGATGATGGTCCCGGCACCGAGGCGAATAGTGCTGGTCTTAGCCGCAAGGTACGACAGGATCGGCATCGGGCTCGGGGAGATGGTGTATTCCATGGCGTGATGCTCGCCCACCCACACGGTGCTGAAGCCGCCAGCCTCGGCCATCAGCGTCAATTCGACCAGGTCGTCGAAGACTTCACGATGGGTCTGGCCTTCGTCGTAGCGCTCCATGTGAATGAATAATGAGAATTTCATGACGTTTCCTCAATCTTTGTAGGTAACAGCCGACAGCCAGCAAGAGGGTTAATAATTCGGTGTGGTCCATCAACTCTGTCGATATCAGACAGATCTGCCAAAGAAGCAAGATGCGTCGATAACTCTGGTATACCATAATACAACAATAGCGCAAACGCCTTTGGTGATTTGTGCGTGTCCCCCCGAGCGCGTCACTTGCAGTTGGAGCCGCAATGAATATCAAACAGAAACTGACCTGGGCCTTTGCCATCATTGCCAGTCTGCCCATTATCGTGGTCGCCGGGATCGTGATCCTGAACCTGCGTAGCGAGGCCGAAAGCTCATTCGTCGACAGCAGCGGCCGGGAAATCCGTCAGGTAGCCAGCGCCATGCAGCTGTTCTTCGAGGGCATCAGCCAGAACGTCGATTACCTCGCCAACAGTCCGTTGGTAAAAAACACCGACGGCAACGTGAAGAATTACAGCAGCGCCAACGCCGCAGACATTCCGTTGAACGAGCAGGACAAGCAGTTCTTCGAGTTTTTCGACAGCATCGCCAAGAGTCATCCGGCCTACTCCTACATTTCCTACGGCCTGGCCAACGGCAGCTATGCCTACTGGCCGGGCGATCCGAAGATGGCCAACTACGACCCGCGTGTACGTCCCTGGTACAAGACCGCCCTGGACAACCCGGGCAAAACCGTACGCAGCGCTGCCTACTATTGGGCTGGCGACGATGCCGTGCTGGTCAGCACCATCCGCGCGGTATCCAACAAACTCGGCGCCACCGGTGGTGTGGTCAATATCGATGTCTCCCTCAAGCAGCTGACCACCATGGTCAAGCAGATCAAGCTGGGTGACAGCGGTTACCTGATGCTGGTCGAGAACACTGGCACCGTGCTGGTCGACCCCAAGCAACCGGAACATAACTTCAAGAAGCTGGGCGACCTCGGTGACGGCTATGCGCAGCTGGCCAAGGCTGGCAGCGGCCTGCAGCGCGTGACCCTCAATGGCGAAAGCTTCATGGCCAACGTCTACCCCTCCGACCAGTTGGGCTGGAGTTTCATTGGCCTGATCAAACAGGACGAGGTGATGAGCAGCACCACCCGCCTGACCTGGCTGATTGCAGTGATCGCCGCTGTGCTGGCCTTGGTCTTCGCCATCGTCGGCGCCAGCTTCGCCAGTGTCATCGTGCGGCCGATCCGCAGCGTCGCCAGCGGCCTGGAAGGCATCGCCCAGGGCGAAGGCGACCTGACCCAGAACCTCAGCGTGCGCGGCAGCGATGAAACCGCGCAACTGGCCAACTGGTTCAACCAGTTCCTCACCGCGATCCGCAGCCTGATCCAGCACATTGGCCTGGCGGCGAACCGGATTCTCGACACTTCGTCGCGCTCGACCCGGGTCTCCCACGACATGGCCGAAGCCGCAGGCCGCCAGCGCGAAGCCGTGGACATGGTCTCAACGGCCTTCCACGAGATGGTCGCCACGTCCAACGAAGTCGCCCGCTCCTGCAGCCAGGCCGCCGATTCGGCGGACAGCGGCCAGCGCCAGGCCCGTGAAGGCCAGCGCCAGATTGATGCGGCGGTCAGCAGCGTCGACCAGCTAAGCAGTGAGATCGAGCAATCGGCCCAGGCCATGCAACAACTGGAGCAGGACAGCAACGATATCCAGTCGATTCTCGGCACCATCCGTTCCATTGCCGAGCAGACCAACCTGCTGGCCCTCAACGCCGCCATCGAAGCCGCCCGGGCCGGTGAACAGGGTCGTGGTTTTGCTGTGGTGGCCGACGAAGTCCGTGCCCTGGCCAAGCGTACCGCCGACTCCACCGCAGAAATCGACGGCCTGCTGGGCAACCTGGCCCGGCGTACCGCCTCGGTGACCCAGCAGATGCGCGCCAGCCTGGAAGTGTCCCAGGACTCGGTGAGCAAGATCGGCCTGGCCCGCACCAGCTTCGGCCAGATCCGCGAATCGGTGGACGTGATCCGCGACATGAACACCCAGATCGCCACTGCCGCCGAAGAGCAGCATCAGGTGGCCGAAGACATCAACCGCCATATCAGCCAGATCCACGGCGACGCCCAACTGGTCGCCGAACTGGCCGACTCGGCACGGGGCGACTCACGCAGCCTGGCTGAGCTGTCCCATGAGCTGGATAGCTTGGTCAAGCGTTTCCGCACTTGATCCAGCGCCCATAAAAAAGCCCGCCAATGCAATATTGGCGGGCTTTTCAGGAGCTTTCTCTGCCTTGGCTGGAGCGAACTGTGGGAGCGAATTCGCTCCCACAGAATCCGCTCCCACATAAGCAAGAGCGGCAGCCGTAACAGTTACAGATTCATCTGGGTCACCAATTTGGTATTCAGATACGCTTCGATGGCCTCAGTGCCACCCTCAGAGCCGTAACCCGAATCCTTGACCCCGCCAAACGGCACTTCCGGCAGGCCGATGCCCAAGTGGTTGATCGACAGCATGCCGGCTTCGATGCCGTTGCTGAGGATCTGCGCAGTCTTCATCGAGGTGGTGAAAGCGTAGGAAGCCAGGCCGAATGGCACACGGTTGGATTCCTTGACCGCTTCTTCAACGGTGTCGAACGGCACCAGCAGCGCTACAGGGCCGAAAGGCTCGTCGCTCATGATGTGCATTTCGGTGGTCAAGCCGCTGAGCACGGTCGGGGCGAAGAAGTAGCCGGGGCCGTCGATGGCCTGGCCACCGGTATGCAGCGTGGCGCCAGCATCAACCGCATTCTTGACCAGCGCAGTAAGCGCCGGAATGCGCCGGGCATTGGCTACCGGCCCCATGGTGGTGGTGGATTCCAGGCCGTTGCCGACCTTCACTTCCCGGGTCAGGCCGACGAACTTCTCGACGAAGGCATCGAACACGCCGCGCTGCACCAGAATCCGCGTCGGCGAGACACAGACTTGACCGGCGTTACGGAACTTGGAAGCGGCCAGGGTACGGGCTGCCAGATCGATATCGGCGTCGTCGAACACCAGGGCCGGGGCATGGCCGCCCAGTTCCATGGTCGCGCGCTTCATGTGCTGGCCCGCCAGCGCGGCCAGTTGCTTGCCCACCGGGGTCGAGCCGGTGAAGGTGATTTTGCGGATCACCGGATGCGGGATCAGGTAGCTGGAAATTTCAGCAGGCGAGCCATACACCAGGGCGATCACGCCAGCCGGTACACCGGCATCGGCAAAGGCGCGGATCAGTTCGGCAGGCGATGCCGGGGTTTCTTCCGGAGCCTTGATGATGATCGAGCAACCGGCGGCCAGGGCCGAGGACAGCTTGCGCACCACCTGATTGATCGGGAAGTTCCACGGCGTAAAGGCCGCGACCGGACCGACCGGCTCCTTGATCACCTTCTGCTCGACCAGCGGATTGCGCGACGGCACCAGGCGGCCATAGCTGCGGCGGCCTTCTTCGGCCAGCCAGTCAATGATATCGGCAGCCGACATCACTTCGGTGCGGGCTTCGGCCAGGGGCTTGCCCTGCTCCTGGG
This sequence comes from Pseudomonas sp. JUb42, assembly GCF_024807945.1. Lineage (GTDB taxonomy): Bacteria > Pseudomonadota > Gammaproteobacteria > Pseudomonadales > Pseudomonadaceae > Aquipseudomonas. The sequence goes on from NZ_JANUFD010000009.1 coordinate 64,709, forward strand.
TCATGATCTTCGCAACGGTGTCGATACGCTCGCGCAGCAGATTGGCGGCCTTCTGCATGATCTTGTAGCGCTCGTACGCCGGTGTCGCGCGCCAGGTGGCGAAACCGCGCTCGGCCGCAGCCAGGGCGTCATCGAGGTCCGCAATACCGGCGTGGGCAACGGTGCCGAGGGTCTCGCCGGTGGCCGGGTTGACCACGTCGATAGTGCGACCGTCACGGCTGGCGCGCCATTGACCATCAATGAACAGCTGAACATCAGGATACATAGCGATTCTCCAGAGGCCCTTGGCGGACCGGAAATGGAAGCTCAGTAGCAGCCGGGAAATTAGTGGTATATGCCCATATTGGGTGATTCATTGCAGCTTTCAAGGAGGCAGGGTAAATATTTCATGTCGCCTGACATTCAATAACCACTGCCGTGCACTCAACTCTTGATCCGCTGCTGCCAGGCTGCAGCCAACCCGCTCAGACAGATCACGGTAATGCCCAATTGCGCCAGCAACGACGGCGCATGATCAAAAACGATATAGCCCAGCAGACCGGCAAAGACGATCTGGCAATAACTGAACGGCGCCAGCATGGCCGGAGCGGCGAAGCGAAAGGCCTGAGTCAGCAACAGGTGCGCGACCATACCAAAGGTGCCCAGGGCCAGCATGAACGGTAAATGCTTCAGTTGCGGGGTCTGCCAGAAGAACGGCACCAGGGCACTCATCACCAGGCTGTTGAACAAACCGGCAAAAAAGTTGCTGGTGGTCGGGCTGTCATAGGTGCTGAGCATGCGCGTCAGCAATTGATAGAAGGCAAAGCACAACGCCGAGCACAATGGCAGCAGGCTGGCCGGGGTGAACAGTTCGCCGCCGGGATGGACGATGATCAGCACACCGGAGAAGCCGACGAGCACGGCGGCCCATTGCTTGCGCGTGACCGTCTCGCCCAGCAGCGGCACCGACAGCGCAGTGATCAGCAATGGCGCGAGAAAGTTGATGGCCGTGGCTTCGGCCATGGGGATGTACATCAGGCCGGTGGTGAAAAACAGGCTGGTGCCCAACAGGCAGCCGGCGCGCAAAGCCTGCAGGCCGGGGCGCTTGGTACGCAATACACGCAGGCCCGCCGACGGCATGAAGATGCAGGCCATCAACACTGTGTGCACCACATAGCGCACCCAGACCACCATGAAGATTGGATAAAACCCGGACAGGTATTTGGACAGCGTGTCGTGACTGGAAAACAGGAAGGTCGCCAGGACCAGGAGCGCAATGCCCTTGAGTGGCTGATTGACGCCGGATAGCGGCGTACTGGGGGTGCTCATTAGGTGTCCTTGCCGGGAAAAACTGCAGCACTCAATCGATCAAGCGGGTGAATGCCAATGAATGATGGAATACTCAGAGAATATCGGACCGGTCGACACATCTCCAAACAAAGCTGGATCCATTCAGCTGTTTTTTTCACGCTTCGGCCGTTTCAGCCAGGCCAGCCAGCACCCCAGCCTGCTCCAGCCAGCGCTGGAAACACAAAAAAGTGCTGTGGGCGCCTGCCACTACTTGCTGGCGCTGAGCATCTGTCTCGGCGTCCCACAGACGCTTGAGAAAAGCCTTCCACAGCGTACCGGTGGCCGGGCCATAGACATCCAGAAACGCCCCACCGCTGTCGGCACCGATACCCAGACGCTCACCGATCACCCGACGCAGCACCTGCCCGCCCAATGTCGCACCTTCAATGACATACATGACGCCGAGCAACTGCCAGTGATCATCAACGTCCGGCAGATCGTGGCAGCGTTCAAGACTGTGGCTATCGATGCCTAATGCCTGCAAGTCCTGCAACAACGCAGGCACCTTGCGCCGCTCTGCTTCCAGGGCACCCGCAGCTTGCAAACGCTGCTCCAGAGGCTGATAAAAACCGTAATAGGCCTGGATCAGGCGTCGGTACAAGGCACCGTCCAGATCCGCAGACATAAACGGCATACGCGCTTCCAGAGCGCGATGGCTATCGCCGGTGGCCTCGCGCAGATCCTTCAAGACGGGAGACACGGACGGCCTGGGGAGAGATTCTTCGAGCAAGATCAGAGGTACTCAAACGGAGTGTGGACTTCGAGTGTCGGCAAGAAGCATCAGTTCAGCGGCAAGACGAAAACAGTGTAAGACATAACTGAACGAGGGAGCCGAAGTTCCCCCGTTATTACCGTTGAAACGGCCTCAGAAGATGTAATCCGTGGTCAGGAAGCTGGAATCGCGATTGCGGATGATATCGCTGACCAGCGCCTTGTTGCTCTCCTGGAACTTGGTCGCCACCAGGGTACGGATCGAGAACACGCGCAAGGCGTCGTGCACCGAGAGCGTGCCTTCGGCCGAATTCTTGCGGCCATTGAACGGGAATTGATCAGGGCCGCGCTGGCATTGTGCATTGATGTTGATCCGTCCGACCTGATTGGCGAACGCATCCACCAGACGACCGACTTGGGCCGGGTCCTTGCCGAACAGACTCAGTTGCTGACCGAAGTCGGAATCGAGCACGTACTCGATGACATCCTCGACATTCTTGTAGGCCACCACCGGCACTACCGGACCGAACTGCTCTTCGTGATAGACGCGCATGTCCGCAGTCACCGGGTACAGCACCGCCGGGAAGAAGAACGACTCATTGACCTCACCACCACCGGCATTCACTACGCGGGCGCCCTTCTCCACCGCATCGGCCACCAGGCCTTGCAGATAATCAGGCTTGCTAGGCTCCGGCAGCGGCGTCAGGGAAACGCCCGGTTCCCAGGGCATGCCGGGTTTCAGTTGCGCCAGTTTCTGTTCAAACTTGGCCAGGAAGCTGTCCACCACATCCTCATGGACAAAGAGGATTTTCAGCGCCGTGCAGCGCTGGCCATTGAACGACAGCGAACCGGTGATGGACTCGCTGACCGCGTTGTCCAGGTCAGCGTCGGGCAGCACGATCCCCGGGTTCTTTGCGTCCAGGCCCAATGCGGCACGCAACCGGTGCGGCTTGGGATGGAGCTTTTTCAGGTCGCTGGCGGCCTTGTTGGTGCCGATAAAGGCAAAGACATCGATCTTGCCACTTGCCATCAACGGGCTGACGGTCTCGCGGCCGCTGCCGTAGATAACGTTGATAACCCCGGCCGGGAAGCTGTCGCGGAAGGCTTCGAGCAACGGGCGGATCAACAGCACACCGAATTTGGCCGGCTTGAACACCACGGTATTGCCCATGATCAGGGCCGGGATCAGGGTGGTGAAGGTTTCGTTCAGCGGATAGTTATACGGCCCCATGCACAGGGTTACACCCAGCGGCACCCGGCGGATCTGGCCGAGGGTGTCCTGTTCCAGCTCGAAACGACTGGAGCGACGGTCCAGTTCCTTGAGGGCATTGATGGTGTCGACGATATAGTCGCAGGTGCGGTCGAACTCTTTTTCCGAGTCCTTGAGGTTCTTGCCGATCTCCCACATCAGCAGCTTGACCACCGCCTCGCGCTGCTCGCGCATGCGCTTGAGAAACGCCTCGACATGCTGAATACGCTCGACTACGCGCATGGTCGGCCAGGCACCCTGGCCCCGGTCATAAGCACGGACGGCGGCGTCCAGAGCGGTCATGGCGGTTTGCCCATCCATCAGCGGCGTACTGCCCAGAATCACCGATTCATGCCCTTGCGAGCCTCGCAGATACACCGGACTGCGCACCGGCGCCAACGGCCCGGCCCACAGTTGCAAGGCGCCATCGACCAGATACTCACGCTGCTCGATGGCGGCGCCGGGACGGTACTGTTCAGGAATCTGTTCAAGGGTGGGAAACAGTGTTGCGAGTCGACTATCCGGGTTCATTGCGTTGACCTCCTTCATGAGTCTTTTGCCGAGAAGCATGGCCTAGACACTACGCCTCTGTTTGGCAGATGTCATGAGACAGCGCTGTCGCTCAATGAATACGGAGGTTTCCTGATGCATTCCAGATTCGTTGGAGCGAGGCTTGCCCGCGAATCACACGACTCGGTATGTCAGACACACCGCGTTATCGTTCTTCGCGGGCAAGCCTCGCTCCCACAAAATCCCAGCCCCCCCCCCGGCAATCGACCAGAGGCCCTAGCCATCTTTAAACGAAAAGAGTACAAATGTACTCCATGACAACTTTACCTCCCAAACGTGCTGCGATCCTGACCTTCATCCGCGATCGCATTGCGCAAAACGGCCAGCCCCCCAGCCTCGCGGAAATCTGCGAGGCCTTCGGCTTTGCCTCGCGCAGTGTGGCGCGCAAGCATGTGGTGGCGCTGACCGAAGCCGGTTTTATCGAGGTAACGGCGAATCAGGCCCGGGGCATTCGCCTGATAGCCAGCGGCCCGCGCGCCGAACTGCTGCAAGTCCCGATACTGGGCCGGGTCGCAGCCGGTGCACCGATTGGCCCGGATATCGATATCCACGACACCTTCACCCTCGACAGCCGCACCTTCCTGCGCCTCCCCGACTACCTGTTGCGGGTCAAGGGCGACTCCATGATCGACGACGGCATTTTTGATGGCGATCTGGTCGGCATTCAGCAAAGCGCCGAGGCCCGGGACGGGCAGATCGTTGTCGCGCGGCTGGATGGCGAAGTCACCATCAAGCGTCTGGAACGCGGTCGTGACGGCCTGCGTTTGCTACCGCGCAACCCAGCCTATCAGCCGATTGTCGTGCGGCCTGATCAGGACTTTGCCATCGAAGGCGTGTTCTGCGGCCTGGTGCGCCGGGAAAGATGGGCGCGGTCGTCAGCCTCGACGCGCTGCTGGACGAGCGTCGGGTCTGGAAAGGTCGCCAGCAGGTCCAGCCGGTCGCCGCGCAACCGACCGGCCATGCCTTGCTCGACGCCGCTCTGCCCATGGGCGGCTGGCCTCCGGCGGCGCTCTCGGAAATCCTCCTGGCCGCTGACGGCAGTGGCGAACTGCGCTTGTTATGGCCGACCCTGGCACGGCTGGCCGACAGCGGCGAGCGTATCGTTCTGGTCGCGCCGCCTTATGTACCTTATGCCCAGGCCTGGCAGGCTGCCGGGGTGGATCTGCGCCAGTTGTCGGTGATATCCGCCGATGAGCGCGATGCCCTGTGGGCCGTGGAGCAATGCCTGCGCTCCGGCAGTTGCGGCGCCGTGTTGTGCTGGCCGCGCAAGGTCGATGACCGGGCCCTGCGCCGCCTGCAAGTAGCAGCGGAAACCGGCGAGACCCTGGCCTTCGCCTGTCGCGGCCAACAGGCGGCGGCCAACCCATCGCCGGCGGCCCTGCGCATTGCCATCGATGCGCGCCCCAGCCAGTTGCGGGTGCTCAAGTGTCGCGGCGGTCTGCCCCCCTCCTCACCGATCCCCTTCACCACCGACGCCTGAGGTCGCTATGCTCTGGGCCTGTGTCCTGCTGCCACAACTGGCGCTGGACGGCGTCATGCGTCGTCGTGCCAACCCCGAAGAACCACTGGCCTTGATCAGCGGCACGGCCCAGCGCCGGGTCCTGCAGACGGTCAATGCCGCCGCCAGGGAGCTGGGGCTGCGCCCCGGCCAGTCATTGAACGCCGCCCACGCCATGACCCGTGAGTTCGCCACCGTTGAATACGACCCGGCACAGACCGATCACTGGCACCGCCTGCTCGCCGCCTGGGCCTATCGCTTCAGCTCCCAGGTCAGCCTGAAATACCCGCGGGTGCTGTTGATGGAAGTTGAGTCGAGCCTCGGTCTGTTCGGTCCCTGGCCAGTGTTTGAAGCACGGTTGCGCGAAGAGTTGACGGCGCTGGGTTTCAGCCATCGGATCGTCGTAGCGCCCAATCCGGTGGCGGCGCGGATGCTGGCCAATGTCCATGATCGCCTGGCCGTTACCTGCACTGCAGAGCTGCAAGAACTGCTGGAGCAGATGCCGGTCAACCGTATCGGCCTGCCCCAGGACGTCGCCACCGCGTTCGCGCGCATGGGTTTGCATCGCCTGCGTCAGGTCCTGGCCCTGCCCCGTGACACTCTGGCCCGGCGCTTTCCAGCCCAGGTACTGCAACATCTGGACACCCTGCTTGGGCGTCGGCCCGTGGCGCTGCAATGCTATGTGCCGCCGGACCATTTCGACACGCGCCTGGAACTGAATTTCGACGTCGAATCCCATCAGGCCCTGCTGTTTCCGCTCAAACGCATGATTGCCGATCTGGCCGTGTTCCTCGGCGGGCGCGACAGTGGCGTGCAGCGTTTCGTCATTCACTTGGAGCATGTTCCCAGTGTCGGCAGCGTGGCGCCGGACACCCTGATCCCGGTCGGCCTGCTCAGTGCTGAACGTGAAGCAACTATGCTGTTCGAACTGGCTCGCGGCCGTCTGGAACAGGTCGTAGTGCCATCTCCGGTGCGCGCCCTGCGCCTGCAAGCCAAGGACCTGCCCGCCTTCGTGCCGTCCCATCGCGAGCTGTTCGATGACCGGCCGCAGCAGAATATGCCCTGGGAGCAACTGCGCGAGAGGCTGCGGGCGAAACTGGGCGACGAGGCTGTCAGCGGTTTGAGTTTCCAGGCCGATCACCGTCCGGAATGCGCCTGGCAAAGCTGCTCGACGAACAAGCCCGCGACCGTCATCAGTTCGGTGCCGCGCCCTGGCTGGCTGCTGCCCGAGCCTGAGCCCCTGGCCCAAGCCAGCGTGCGGGTGCTGGCCGGGCCCGAACGGATCGAGTCCGGCTGGTGGGACGGCGGTGATATGCGCCGCGACTACTTTCTCGTCGAAACCCGCAGCGGTCAGCGTGGCTGGGCTTATCGCCGGGTCGGCGATGACAGCGACCTGTTGCTGCATGGCTGGTTCGCATGAGCGCTGATTACGCCGAGCTGCATTGCCTGTCCAACTTCAGCTTTCAGCGTGGTGCATCCAGCGCCAAGGAGTTGTTCGAACGGGCCAAACTGCATGGTTATCAGGCCCTGGCGATCACCGATGAATGCACCCTGGCCGGGATCGTGCGCGCCTGGCAGGCGGCAATGGGCTGTGAACTGCCACTGATAATCGGCAGCGAAATCACCATCGAGTTCGGTCCGAAGGTGGTGTTGCTGGTGGAAAACCTGACCGGTTATCAGGCGCTCTGCCGTCTGATCACCCAAGGCCGGCGCCGCAGCAAGAAAGGCGAATACCGGCTGCTGCGCGAGGATTTCCAGGGACCGCTTGCCGGGCTATTGGCCTTGTGGGTGCCGGACCTCGAGCAGGATGCCGATACACGTCAGGAACAAGGTGAATGGCTGCGTGGGACTTTTCCGCAGAATCTGTGGCTGAGCGTCGAACTGCATTGCGGGCCGGATGATCGCCAGCGCCTGAGCACTCTGCTCGCCCTGGCACGATCCCTGGCCATCCCGGCAGTGGCCAGTGGCGACGTGCACATGCATGCCCGGGGTCGGCGCGCCTTGCAGGACACCATGACCGCGATCCGCCATCACACCACCGTGGCCGAAGCCGGGCATCGCCTGTTTGCCAATGGTGAACGGCACCTGCGTGCACCCGCAGCATTGGGCGAGATCTATCCGGCACACCTGCTCGATGAAACCCTGAATATTGCTCGGCGCTGTACGTTCAGCCTTGATGAGTTGAAGTACGAATATCCCCGTGAACTGGTGCCCGCCGAGCAGACTCCGGCCAGTTGGCTCAGGCATCTGACCGAGGAAGGTGCGCGCAAGCGTTGGCCGGAGGGTGTGCCAGCGGTTGCACGGGAAGCTATCGAAAAAGAGCTGAGAATTATCTCGGTAAAGAAATACGAGAGCTATTTTTTGACGGTGCATGACATCGTCAATTTTGCTCGTAATCAGAGCATTCTCTGTCAGGGTCGTGGCTCGGCGGCCAACTCAACGGTTTGTTTCGCACTGGGCATTACCGAGCTGGATCCAGCCAAGATCAATCTGCTGTTTGAACGTTTTATTTCCGAAGAGCGTGACGAGCCGCCAGATATCGATGTGGACTTCGAGCACGAACGTCGCGAAGAAGTCCTGCAATACGTATTTCGCCGATATGGCCGAGGCCGAGCTGCTCTTACGGCGGTGGCCAGTACCTATCACGGCGCCGGAGCGATTCGTGATGTCGCTCGGGTGCTGGGCCTGCCGTCCGACCAAATCAATGCTCTGGCCGACTGTTGCGGACGCTGGAATGACAACATCCCGCCAGCAGAACGCCTGCGCGAGAGCGGCTTTGAACCGGACAGTCCGATATTGCGTCGAGTCCTGGCATTGACCGGCGAATTGATCGGTTTTCCTCGCCATCTTTCGCAACACCCCGGCGGCTTCGTAATCTCTGAGTATCCTTTGGAAACCCTGGTGCCGGTGGAGAACGCCGCTATGGCCGAGCGCACCATCATTCAGTGGGACAAGGACGACCTTGATCTGGTCGGCCTGCTCAAGGTGGATATTTTGGCTCTGGGTATGCTGAGCGCGTTGCGCAGGACATTCGATCTGGTGACCCGTTATCGAGGTTATGACCTGACCATCGCGAAGATTCCAGACGCAGACAAACCCACTTACGACATGATCAGCCGCGCCGACACCGTCGGCGTATTCCAGATCGAGTCACGGGCGCAGATGTCGATGCTGCCGCGGCTCAAGCCACAGAAATTTTACGATCTGGTGATCGAGGTTGCCATCGTTCGACCCGGCCCGATTCAGGGCGACATGGTGCATCCGTATCTGCGCAGGCGAAATGGTGAAGAAGAGGTCACCTACCCTTCAGAAGAACTCAAAGTGGTCTTCGAGCGCACGCTGGGTGTACCGCTGTTTCAGGAACAGGTCATGCAACTGGCGATTGTCGCTGCTGAATATACGGCTGGCGAAGCTGATCAGCTGCGCCGCTCCATGGCCGCCTGGAAGCGTCATGGGGGTCTTGAGAAGCATCGGGATCGGCTCACCGAGCGGATGCAAAAAAAAGGTTATCCAGACGACTTCATCCACCGCATCTTCGAACAGATCAAAGGCTTCGGCAGCTACGGCTTCCCCGAATCCCATGCCGCCAGTTTCGCCCTGCTGACGTACGCCAGTTGCTGGCTTAAATGCCATGAACCGGCCGCTTTCACCTGCGCCCTGATCAATAGCTGGCCCATGGGTTTCTATACCCCCGACCAGCTTTTGCAGGATGCTCGTCGCCACCATATCGAAGTGCGCCCGGTGGACGTGCGCTACAGCGATTGGGACTGCTCACTGGAACCCCTGGAAAATCGCGAATACACCCAGAACCTGGCGATCCGCATGGGCCTGCGCATGATTCGTGGCCTGCCTGAAGAAGATGGCCGCCGCATCGAACGGGTGCGCCAACAGCTTGAGTTCCGCGACGTCACCGACCTGTGCGTACGCGCCGACCTGGACAACCGCGCCCGGGCCCTGCTTGCAGACTCAGGCGCCCTGCGCGGGCTGGTCGGCCATCGCCATCGTGCCCGCTGGGAAATTGCCGGAGTCGAAGTGCAACGGCCATTGTTCGGCGATGACTGCTTCGGCGCCGAAGCGCAGGTCGTTCTGCCCTTGCCCAGCGTCGCCCAGGACCTCAAGGCCGACTACGACACTCTCGGCACCACCCTCGGCCCCCATCCCCTGGCCCTGCTGCGCAATAGCCTTGCGGCCAAGCGCTTTCGCAGCGCCAAGGATCTGCTCGATGAAGAACACGGCCGCAACTTCAGCGTCGCTGGCCTGGTGGTCGGACGCCAACGCCCCGGCACCGCCAGCGGCGTGACCTTCGTCACCCTGGAAGACGAACACGGCACCATCAACGTCGTGGTCTGGCGCGACCTGGCCGAGCGCCAGCGCAAGGTCCTGGTCGGCTCGCAACTGCTGCAGGTGTTCGGCAAGTTCGAGTTTCAGAACGGCGTGCGCCATGTAATCGCCCAGCGCTTGTTTGATCTAACGCCATTGCTGACCGGGCTGGATGTGCGCAGCCGCGATTTCAAGTGATGGTGCAGTGGGAGCGAGTTGATTCGCGAAGAGGCACTTTACAATCGCTGCATTTTCAGCGGCGGAAACATTGCTTTCGCGAATGAATTCGCTCCCACAATCGCTCCACAGAATGTTGGTGATCAGTAGGTTTGCGATTACCGGTCCTATGAAAGATCTAATCCACAGCCCGCCCAAATCCCCGAACTCCCCCGTCGATGACTCTCCAGCAAGTGCGTATCCACCATGCCAATCGCCTCCATCAAGGCAAACATCGTGGTCGGCCCGACAAAGCTGAAACCGCGCTTGCGCAGCGCCTTGCTCATGGCCAGGGACTCGGCTGATGTTGTCGGTACTTCCTCCATGGTCCGGGGCATCGGGGTGATCGGGGGTTTGAATGACCAGATGAAATCGGCCAGGCCGCCATCCGCTCGTAGCCTGATAGTGGCCTGGGCGTTATTAATGGTGGCGAGGATCTTGGCGCGGTTGCGGATGATGTCGGCATCGTCCATGAGCCGGGCGATATCGTCCTGATCGAAGGCGGCGACCTTATCCGGATCGAACTGTGCAAACGCCGCCCGAAAAGCTTCGCGCTTGCGCAGGATGGTCAGCCAGGACAGGCCCGATTGGAAGGCTTCCAGGCTCAAACGCTCGAACAACCCGCGCTCGTCATGAATGGGCATGCCCCACTCGGTGTCGTAGTAGTGCTTGAGCAACAGATCAGTCGCTGCCCAGGGCGGCCGGACCAGCCCGTCGTCGCCGGTGACCGGATGAACGGGCTTGACCCTGGCCACTCGTTCAGCAGGCGGTTTGGCTGGCTTTTTTTGTTCGTTGGTCATGCAGCAAGGCTTCCAAAAGCTGATTGACGAAGATGACATAGCGACTGGCCAACCACTCACAGCGCTCCACGGCCGGGAGTCTACTTCGCCGACAACACCACGCCCACTGAAGATCCCAGGCATTTGCGAGCATCAGGTCATCGTCCGTATGCTTGGCACTCCATCCCTGATCCTGAAGGCAGCGCCATGAGCATTTCTGTCACTATCATCGGCGCAGGCCTCGGCGGCCTGACCCTCGCCCGGGTCCTGCATGTTCACAATATTGAGGTTACGGTCTACGAGGCCGATGCCTCTGCCGATGCACGCGCCCAAGGCGGCATGCTTGATATCCATGACTACAACGGCCAGGTGGCATTGCAGACGGCCGGTCTGCTGGAAAGCTTTCGCGGCCTGATCCTTGAGGGTCGCGAGGCGATCCGGATTCTTGATCGGGATGCCAATGTCTTGTTTGAAAAACACGATGACGGCAAGGGCGGACGCCCCGAGGTCATGCGCGGCGAACTACGTCAGTTGTTGCTTGATTCGCTGCCTGCCGATTGCGTCAAGTGGGGCCATAAGGTCAGTGAAGTACGCGCCCTGGACGAGGCTCGCCACGAGGTCACCTTCAGCAACGGCGCCTCTGTTGTCACAAGCCTGTTGGTCGGCGCAGACGGCGCCTGGTCCAAGGTGCGCCCGCTGCTGTGCGATGCCACCCCCGCGTACACGGGCAGAGCGCTTATCGAGACGTATCTGTTGGACAGCGACAAACAGCACCCGGCCACGGCACAAGCGGTCGGCCAGGGATCGCTGTTTGCGCTGGCGCCAGGCAAGGGCATTCAGGCCCACCGGGAAAAGGCCGGCACCCTGCACACCTATGTGGCGCTGAGCATGCCTGAGGCCTGGTTTGCTGACATGGACCTCACCGATGCCGAGGCGGCCAAGACCCGCATCGCCCAGCAATTCCCTGGCTGGGCTCCAGCGCTCACCGCCTTGATCACCGCGTCCGATACGCCCCCGGTATTTCGCCCGCTCTACGCCCTGCCAGTGGGCCAGTGCTGGGAACGGGTAGCCGGGGTCACGCTGGTCGGCGATGCTGCCCACCTTTCGGCGCCCAACGGTGAAGGGGCCAATCTGGCCATGCTCGACGGCGCCGAACTTGGCCTGGCGGTTACCCGGTATCCAGACGACCTCGAAGCCGCTCTGGCCGAGTACGAGTTGGCCATGTTCACCCGCAGCACTGATGCGGCCATCGATGGCGATCAACTCTATGAACTGCTGTTTGGTGACGATGCACCCTACAGCCTGGTCAAGGCTTTCAGTTCGGGGACATAGGCAGTCTCCGGTGCCAGGGCAAGCCCGCTACACTGATACCACGCGCTATCAGTGTGCGGCCCGCTTCTCTCGGAGTTCAATGATGCGGTTGTGTATCGTCCATCTGTTGTTGGGACTGTTCAGCGTGACTGCATGGGCTGATCAGCCCGGTGCCGTGATCTACCTGCCCGAGGCCATGCCGTTGGCGACTTCGTCCAATTCAGCCAGGCATGGCCTGTTCGGCGATATCGCCCTGGAGGCCCTGGACCGGGCCGGGTACCGGGTGACGATCAAGTCCGATCCCGTACTGCGCGCGACATCACGCTTGCGCGAAGAGGAAAACCTGCTGTTCACGCCCTTTTCCCGAACCCCCGACCGGGAGGATCATTACACCTGGGTCGCGTCGGTGATGCCCCTGCCCCGAGCCTTTTTCAGCTATACCGAGCCGGTGCAGGACTTCGAACAGGCACGCAAACGTTACAAGCGCATCGGCGTCGGCACTGGCACCGCCCAGGAAGAAATCCTGCTGCGCCAAGGCTTCAGCCCCAGCCAGATCTACCCGCTGAAACTCGGTGATACGCCGATAAAACTGCTGGAGCTGAACCGTATCGACGCCTGGTTCACCGTGGTGCCGGAAGGCAAGTACGACTGGGGACGCAGCAATAACAAACCGCTGCTCATGAGCCCGGAACTGGCCAGCACTGATATGTATCTCGTCTGCTCGAAACGCTGTGACGCCACCATGGCAATGGCGTTGCGTCAGGCCATGGACGCCCTGCGCGCCGACGGCACGATCAGCCGTATTCAGGCTCGCTATCTGGGTGAACCGGACTGACCGACTGAATCAGGCGCGGCCCAGTTGCTGGCGAATATGCCGGGCCAGTTCATCGGCGGCGGCACTTGCAGTCCCTTTGGCGCGATGCAGCGAGATGGCGAACGGCGCAAGCTCCGGCAACTGTGCATCAGGGGAAAGAATCTCGAGGCCAGCCGGCAGTGTCGATTGCAGCCATACCGACACCGCCAGATCGTTGCTGACCATGGCCACGGTCGCTTCGAGATTGCCGCTCTCGAACAGGGTCTTCCAGGGTCGGTCCTGACTCTCCAGCGCGGTGATCACCGGCGCACGAAAGGCGCAGGTGTCCGCCACCAGTGATACCGGGAGCGGCGTCTTCAGAAAGGCCGTGCCGCCCTTGGCCCCGGCCCATACCAGACGCTCGATGGACAGGCATTCCCCCGAGGCCGCCGTAGCGACTTCTTCGACAATGGCAAGATCCAGGGAACCGTTGGCTATTTCAGCAGAGAGCTCACTGGACGAACCACATTTGAGCGACAGCTCTACCTGAGGATTGGCCTCGATATAGGCCTTGAGGGTCGGTGCAATCCAGGCCCCGGCCAGATCGTAGGGCACACCCAGGCGAACACGGCCCTGCATCGCGTCGCCCTTGACGTCCGCCCAGATCTGCTCGTTGAGCGCCAGCATCTGCCGCGCCTTGGTAAACAACCGCTCGCCCAGGGGCGCCAGGCGCATGCCGCGTCGGTCCCGCACGAGCAAGGGCGCACCCATGACCTCTTCCAGCCGCTTGATCTGCTGGCTGATCGCCCCTTGGGTCAGATGCAGAAATCGGGCAGCCGCAGTCATGCTGCGTTGTTCGGCAACCACGACAAAGGTGCGCAGCAGGAGCAGGTCGAGAGTACGCATAGGCAATCTATTAGGGATCTTAATTCATAAGATAACAAACATTAGTTTCCATACTAATCGGCAAGCCGGTATCTAGTCGAGATCATTTATGGAAACCGGCCCATGCTCGAATCATTACTCCCGCTCCTGCTGTTCGTACTCATCTCTACCTTCAGCCCCGGTGGCGCCACCACCCTGGCCACGGCCTCCGGCGCGAACTTCGGTTGGCGGCGCTCATTACCGCTGCTGGCGGGCATATCCTTTGGCCTGGCGAGCGTGGCTGCTGCGGCAGCGGCCGGGCTCGGCGGCTTGATCCTGGCGATACCGTCCCTGCAATTGGCGATGAAGCTGGTGGGCTCGATTTATCTGCTCTGGCTTGCCTGGCAGATCGCCCGCCGTGGTGCTCCGGGCGTCGCTGGCACCAAGGAAAAACCGGCAAGTTTTGTCACTGGCGTCTGGCTGCTCTGGCAAAACCCCAAGGCCTGGGCCATGACCCTGAGCGCTGCCGCGTCCTTTGCTGCATTAGCCCAAAGCCCTACAGCACTGGCTTTGTTGCTGGGTTCGGTGTTTGCCCTGAGCTGCGCGCTGTCGCTGACGACCTGGTGTATCGCTGGGTTGATGCTGGCGAGGGCGCTGAAGAGCGAGCGACAGTGGCGGATGCTGAACATGGCGTTGGGGGGGTTGCTGGTGGCTTCTGTTGTGCCGATCTGGTTTTAGATATCTGCGGATCTGGAATGCGATTTCGCAGGATCAATGTGTGGGCACAATCTCGCGCAATACCTCGATAAGCGCCTGTAACCCCGACGGCACATGACGGTGCCCAGGGTAATACAGGAACAGCCCGGCAATCCGCGGGCACCAGTCCTCCAGCACCGTTACCAGCCGCTTGTCCGTCAGGGCCTGGGCCACCATATGTTCGGCAACGTAGGCGATACCCAGCCCGGAAACAGCGGCGTCGACCATGATTTGCGGGTTATCCAGGGTCAGTTGCCCCTTGGGGTCGATGACCAGGGATTGCCCGTGTTTTTCAAACTCCCAACGATAAGGCTTACCGCTGGGCATCCTGATGCAGATGCATTGGTGCCCGAACAGATCATCCGGCGTCCGCGGAGCCGAATGGCTGCTGCAGTAGCCGGGCGACGCGACGGTGACAAACCGGGTATCGGGACCTATGGGCACGGCGATCATGTCCTGGGGGATCGACTCACCCAGGCGAATACCCGCGTCGAAACCCTCGGCGACGATATCCACCAGACGGCCCTCGGTGACCATATCAACAGACATCTGCGGATAAGCCGCGAGAAACCTCGGCAATGCGGCCTGCATCAGAATCCGCGCCGCCTGCTCGCTGGCATTGATACGCAGGGTGCCACTGGGCAGATCGCGGAACTCATTGACCTCTTCCAACGCCAGTTCGACCTCGCGCAGCACCGGTCCCAACCGCATCAGCAGACGCTCTCCGGCAGCCGTAGGCGAAACGCTGCGGGTGGTGCGATTGAGCAGGCGCACCCCAAGGCCGGCCTCAAGCGCCTTCATCATATGGCTGAGGGTCGAGGCTGACAGACCCAGCTCATCAGCTGCTTTACGAAAGCTGCGATGGGACACGATCAGGGTCAACGCACGCAGATCGGCCAGTGACAGCGGCAATTGATTCATGGCTATTTTTCATCAACTCATGCGGAATCTGCCCGATAGTAGCAGCAGTCAAGGGTGCGTAGTGTCGGTCATCCATAGCCAATCGGCTTGTCACCTGGAGGATTCACACATGAGCACAACCTGGCTGATCACTGGCAGCTCGTCCGGCATTGGCCTGGCGCTGGTCGAACATCTGTTGGAACGGGGCGACCGCGTGGCGGCGACCTTGCGCAAGCCCGAGGTATTGAAGGATTTGCAGGCCCGCTATGGCGAGCGCCTGTGGACAGCGGCACTGGATGTCAACGACACAGCGGCCATTCGCCGGGTCATCGAGCGCGCGTTCAGCGAACTGGGCCGTATCGATGTAGTAGTCAGCAATGCCGGTTACGCCTTGTTTGGCGCCGCCGAGGAAGTCAGCGATGAACAGATCGAGCTGCAACTGCAAACCAATCTGTTGGGCTCGATCCAGGTGATCCGTGCCTGTCTGCCGCGTCTGCGCGCCCAGGGCGGCGGGCGGATTCTGCAGGTCTCCTCTGAAGGCGGGCAGCTCGCCTATCCCAACTTCAGCCTCTATCACACCAGCAAATGGGCCATTGAGGGCTTCGTTGAGTCGGTGGCCCTGGAAGTCGCACCGTTTGGTATCCAGATCACCCTGGTGGAACCGGGGCCGACCCGCACCAACTTCGGCGCGGCTTTGGTCAGCCCGCCGGTGATGCCCGAGTACGACAATACCCCGGCAGGTGATGTACGCCGGGCGATTGCCAGCGGTGCGTTTCCCCTGACCGGCGATCCACAGAAAATGGCCAGGGCCATGCTGGACATCGCCCAGGTGCAAGTCGCGCCGAGACGCCTGCTGTTGGGCCGTGGCGCCTATGAGCGGGTCCACGCAGCCCTCAGCCAGCGTCTGGCCGAGCTTGAGCACTACCGGGAGCAGGCGATGGGCACCGAGATTGATTGAGCCGCCTTAACGGCGCGGGTGAAATCCCTTAGTCTTGGCCGCTTGAATGGCTCGATCGGTCCGGCGACTCGCCCTATGAATTCAATCGATAAACTCATCGCGCTGGCCAATGTGCGCGGCAGCCTGGATCTGCGTTGTCAGTTTCAGGGTGACTGGGCGCTGGAACATCAACAGGAAGCGCTGGGCATGGCGCCCTATCATGTGGTGCTGAGCGGGGAATGCCGGGTGGAACTGCCCAGCGGTCAACGCCTGTCCATGGGCGCTGGCGATATTCTGCTGTTGCCGGTCGGCAGCGCACACGTCATCCGCAGCCCGGGCAAGAGCGTCGCGTCGAGCGAACCCCGAGTGATAAAAGGCAGCGGTTTGCCGGTACATCGCATTGGCTCGGCCAGTGCCGATCTGGACATGCTCTGCGGGCGCTTTCACTACAACCGCGCTTCGCTGCTGTTTGCGGCGTTGCCCGAGTATCTGCTGATTTCCAGGGAGACCCTGCCCGCCACTGGCTCGCTGTCAGCACTGGTCAACATTCTGCGCGACGATGCGGACGGCGAACAGGCAGGCGCGCGGTTCCTGCTCGACGCACTGTCCCAGGCCCTGTTCACCCTGATCCTGCGTGCGTACCTGACGACAAACACCCAGGCCAGCGGCACCCTGGCATTGCTCACGGACAAACGCCTGAGCCAGGCCTGGCAGGCAATCCTCACCGACCCGGCCCATGACTGGACCATCGAAGCCCTGGCCGACACCGCGAGCATGTCCCGGGCCACCTTCATGCGCGCATTCACCAAGGTCGCCGGCGTTTCGCCCTGGGTGCTGCTGACCCGGATCCGCATGGAACTGGCTTTCAGCCTGCTGACCCATTCGCATTTTGGCCTGAGCGATATCGCCTTGCAGGTCGGCTATCAATCCCAGGCGGCGTTCAGCAAGAAGTTCAAGGAAGTGTATGGCGAGTCGCCGGGGCGGGTGCGCAAGGGGTTGGCGTGATCGCGGCGAGGACTGCATACCCCCCGGGGCGATGGGCGCAGGGAATTTGGGAATTGTCTGACAGACGCCAGCTTGAAAACTGCCGAAAATCCCGTCTTGCTTGCTGTGCTGACAGCTTCCATCAAACCCGCTGGCATCTGTAAGCGTCCGTCCACCAGCCAGTATCACCTCGCAAAAATTTGGAGATATCATGAGGATATCAATTACGCTGTACGACGCACTGACAGCCATTAATGTGCCCAACGACAAGGCCAAAGCAGTAGTGGATGCCTGGTAGATCGATGTGGAAAAGCTCGCAACCAAGACGGACCTTCAACAAGTAGAGACCCGGCTCACAGCCTCGATCACTGAACTGCGTTCAGAAATGAAGGTGATGCGCTGGCAACTCGGCGCCATCTTTATCTGCGTGGTCGTACCTCTGGTAAAAATGGCCTTCGACCTGCTGCCTCGGCTCTGACACCTCAGGACTCCCCCGAACCATTTCCCCTCGGATCTCGCTCCCATGACCGCCAGTGACGGCAAAGCCCTCCCCCCGAGCCCCGCCAACCATCACTACACCTGCCGCGAACTATTGCAGACGGGCATGATCGGGATTGTCGGCGGCATGCGGTCACCCGCCAGGGCCAGGGCGCTTATCGATCTGGTCCTGTCACTCGGTGGCACTTACTACCTGCCCTATCATTTGCATGCGACCCGGTAACAGTTCGCCCAGGCCTATCCCCGAGCACAAGAGCTTCTTGCCCTCAAGTCCAGGGTCGACCCGGCAAGCGCTTTCGCAACAGGTTCTGGGATAAATATTTTAGTCTGTAGCCCCGCCAATTAGTCAATCTTTTAACGTGTAGCCCGCTCTCTCTCGACCGGTCGGGATTCGCTCAATGCCGCTAAAACCCCACCATAAACTGTGCAATAGCAAGAAAAAGCACCTAAAAGTCTGACGACTGACGTCACTCTAGCCTAGCTAACCCGTAAAATAGTATTACTATATGGCCAGCCTGATCTTTCGCCACGTACCCGCGTGCCGATGCGGGCTACCTGTCGGCACCAACAATAATAAGAGGTGTTCCATGGCCATACCTGCTCCTGCGTCATCCGCAGCTGATGCGCAATCTCTTGAAGATGCGCTGTACCGCAAGGTCAACTGGCGGATCGTCCCGCTGTTTATCCTGTGCTTTCTCTTCGCCTATCTGGACCGGGTCAATATCAGCTTTGCCAAGCTGGAGATGCAGAACGACCTGGGCTTCAGCGATACCATCTATGGTTTGGGCGCCAGCCTGTTCTTTGTCGGTTATTTCCTGTTTGAGGTGCCGAGCAACGTCCTGCTGCACAAGATCGGCGCGCGCTTGTGGATTGCCCGGATCATGGTTTCGTGGGGTATCACCTCGGCCTGCATGATGTTCGTGCAGAGTGAGTTTTGGTTCTACACCCTGCGTTTCCTGATCGGCGTGATGGAGGCCGGTTTTGTTCCCGGCGTTCTTTACTACTTCACCCAGTGGTATCCAAGTAACCGCCGGGCGCAGGTCAACAGTTACTTCAAAAGCTCCATCTGCCTGTGCGGCATCGTCGGCGGGCCACTGGCCGGGCTGATTCTTGGGCAGCTCGATGGCGCCCTGGGCATGGCCGGGTGGAAATGGCTGTTTCTGCTTGAGGCCATCCCCTCGATCATTCTTGGCGGCGTGGTGTTCTGGTTGGTGTCCGACCGCATCGAAGACACGCCCTGGCTCACCGCTGATGAAAAACGCTTGCTGACCCTGCGCATGGCCCAGGACTACAAACCCAGCGGCAAGTCATCCCTGGCCGGCCTGTGGCGCCAGCCCACCACCTATGTGATGGCGGCGATTTACCTGTGCCTGGTCATGGCCCTGACCGGTCTGCTGTTCTGGATGCCGCAACTGATCCGCAGCGCAGGCGTCAGCGATACCCTGCATATCGGCTGGCTGACCATGGTGCCTTACCTGGTCGCAGTGGTATTCAACCTGAGCGTCGGCTACAGCTCCGACCGCCGCGGTGAACGACGTTGGCATATGGCGGGTTGCGCGCTGTTGACGGCCGCCGGCTATCTGGTCTGCGCCATGACTGCGGGCCAGTTGTTGCCGTTGATGATCGGCATGAGCATGATCATGGCGGGGATCATCGCCTGGATGCCGATTTTCTGGACCATACCGCCACGCTTCCTCAGTGGCGTCGCAGCAGCGGCAGGCATCGCTCTGATCAACTCCCTGGGTCAGCTCGGCGGCGTCATTGCGCCATTCATGATCGGCCGTGTGCGCGACCTCACCGGCGCCACCACCTCGGCGCTTTATCTGCTGAGCATCGTCAGCCTGCTGGCCGTGGCGTTGATTCTCTGGGCAGTGCCCAAGGCCTATTACCGGACGCAGTCGGAGCCGGATGTGCAAACGGTCGATGACTCGACAATGCCGCAGGGCATGGTGGCAGAGTCGCGCCAGTAAGCGTTGACG
Source organism: Pseudomonas sp. JUb42 (assembly GCF_024807945.1). Lineage (GTDB taxonomy): Bacteria > Pseudomonadota > Gammaproteobacteria > Pseudomonadales > Pseudomonadaceae > Aquipseudomonas. Next base: position 84,403 of record NZ_JANUFD010000009.1, read on the forward strand.
CGGTTTTTCCGTAGGAACAGCTTTAGCTGCAAGGGCGCTCACCCGGCTAAAGCCGGTCCTACGGTATGTACTGGGATTTATTGGTGCCCTACCCGCGTATCACCTCGACGAATTGCCTCACCATCTCCCCGGCATCACGCCGACACGCCAATGAGACCGTGCTGACACAGCCTGGCTCCGCCAACGGCACGAAGCGTATCGATGGCGGGGCAATGGCGCGCATGCACTCGGGCAACAGCGCCACGCCGAAGTTGGCCTGGATCAACTGCAACTGAGTGGTCTTGCGCGACACCACCTGGGCGGCGCGAGGAAAGAAACCGGCCTCCATGCACAACGACGCACACAGATAACTCAGCCCGCCGCGCTGACGGTGAGGCACGGAGATAAAGTGCTCCTCGCGCAACTGCGCCAGCGTCACACGGGCTTCCTCAGCCAGCGGGTGTTGCGCAGCGACTGCCAACAACAGGGGTTCGCTGAACAGCGTGTGAATCTCCACAGCTTCGTGCTGGCGCAAGACGGGAAGGCGTAGCAGACCGATATCCAGATGCCCTTCAGCAATATCAGCCAACTGGGCCTCCGACGATTGTTGGGCGATCTCGATGGAGACCCCCGGATTGCCCTGCAAATAGACGCCAAGGCGCTCCAGTAAAAGCCCGCTCAAGGGCACGGTGCTTGAGTGATTCAATTGCAGGCTGCCGAGCAAGCCTTCGCCGACTTCCCGGGCCAGGCGTTCGGCCTTGTCCAGGTCGGCCAACAGTTGTCGCGCGCGCCCCAGGAAAACCCGCCCTGCGCCGGTCAGCCGCGGCTGGCGGGCGGTCCGCTCGAACAGCAGCGTACCCAATTGCTGCTCAAGCTCCTTGATTTGCCGACTGAGGGCCGATTGCGCAACGAACAGGCGCTCGGCGGCGCTGCTGAAACTGCCTTGCTCGGCGATTTCCACGAAATAACGCAGTTGGCGAATAGAGGTCATGCTTGATATGCCGTAATGAGATGGCTAATGGCAAAATTACATATTAGTCGGCATAGCTTGGTCGTGGCTAACTTCACCTTATCTCTCGCGGCAAGGACCCGTCATGCTCAGTTCCCTCTTCGCACTTGTGCCGTTCACCTCATTGGATTGGTTGATCATATTGGCGAGTATCGGCGCGGCCTACATCGTGTTCGGCATCGCCGGTTTCGGTACAGCACTGGTGGCGGGCCCCATACTGATCCGTTTCATGCCCCTGTCGCAGATCATCCCGCTGCTGGTGCTGCTGGATTTTGTCGCTGCATTCGGCAACTGGCTGCCGACACGCAAGGCCGTAGTACGGGAGGAACTGCTGCGGCTGCTGCCGTGCATGGCCGTGGGTTGCAGCCTGGGAGTCTTGTTTCTCCTGCAGCTCAAGTCCGACTTGCTGATGCTGCTGATGGGCCTGTTCATCAGCGCTTATGCGCTGTATAGCCTGGCGGTGAAGGTCCGGCCCGCGCGCCTGAACAAGCTATGGGCGTTGCCTGCCGGTATGGTCGGAGGCTTGTTTGGTGCGTTGTTCGGCAGCGGCGGTTTTCTCTACGCGCTCTACCTCAACGCCCGGCTGACCTCCAAGGAACAGGCCCGGGCCACCCAGAGTGCGCTGATCAGTTGCAGCACGGTGGTTCGCCTCGGGTTGTTTCTGCTCGCAGGGGTTTATGCCGATACGTCCCTGCTGGTGCTTGCCGTGTGTCTGCTGCCCATGATGTTCGCCGGACTGTGGATCGGCCGAAGCCTGACCCTGAAGCTGTCTCGCGAAACCTTTGTGCGGCTGGTGACCTGGCTGGTACTGGCCAGCGGACTGGCGCTGCTTGCCCGCTATTTCAATGGTTGAGAATTGCGTTGTCTGTTCCCCGAACGGCTCAATCTCCGTTCAGGGTATGGCGATAGGGAGCAGATGCGGGACCGTGTCCTTTTCAGCTCCACAGGGTTCGCCCGAAAAAGGTCAGGGCACGATCCCAGGCCAATTGCGCCCAGACCGGATCATATTGAGTACCGGGTATACGCCCGCTGCCGACCGCCGTTTCATTGGCGAACGCATGATGGGCCAGGTAGCGGTGAAACTCGAAATCAACGCCTGCGCTGGCGAGCTTTTCCTCCAGTTTGTCGACACCTTCTGCCGGAAAGAACTCGTCCTGTGTCGCCCAGTGTGCCTGTACGGGCACCTTGATGGCCCGCGGATCAAGATACTCCAGTGGCGGCATGCCATAGAACACCACGCCCGCCGCCAGCTCGGGAATGGCATTCAACGCCAACAGCGTCAGCGCCCCGCCCATGCAGAAACCGGTGACGCCGACCTTTTGCGTGTGGCCCTTGAGGTATTGCACGGCACCGCGAATGTCCTGACCGGCCGCATCGGCAAAGTCGAGCTGTTCCATCAGGTGATGGGCTTCCTCTTCTTCTACGGTCATCGAGCCGCGATACAGGTCCGGAACCAGCACCACATAGCCCGAGGCAGCCAGGCGATCAGCAACGCCGCGAATCTGTTCGTTCAGCCCCCACCATTCCTGAATGACCACAATCCCCGGCGCGCCTTCGCGCTTGGCGGGCGTGGCCAGGTAACCACTGAGGTCCTTACCGTCCGGGCGTTTGAAGGTAACCATCTTTGCGGTCTGGTTCGTTACTGATTGAGTCACGTCAGTCTCCCTCGTATCACAGAAATATTCATGAACAAGCGCCCGGTACGGCCAGTTGGCGTTCACCCCAGGCCCGCCAATGCACCCAACTTGTGACCAGTGCCACCAACAATAGTGCACTGAGATAGACCCGGCTGGTGTCGAGCAGGCCGAAATGCCCCACGGCAAAACCGGCCATGATCGGCGGCAGGCTCAACGACAGATAACAGGCAACGAATATGGCCGCAAACAGCTCGGCGCGCTCATGCTCGTCGGCCAGCGGCGCCAGGGTTTGCAGCACGGCAGAGAATCCGGCACCCGAACCGATACCGGCGATCAAAGTGCCGATAAAGAACAACACGACGCCTCCTGAACTCAGAGCGATCAGCAAGATAACCAGGCCTGCCGCAATGGCGACGCCTCCCAGCACCGCGCACGCTGGCGCTGAAAGTGCCCGGGCCATGAACGCTGCAGCAATGGCTGCGGGACCGCAGAGCGCAGCGACCGTCAGGCCATTGAGCCCGGCGCTCTCGACTTTGAATACCGAGGTAAGAATGGACGGCGCCAGCGCCATGTACAGCCCGCATAACGCCCATATCGCCAACAGCAACGGCACGGCGCGAAAGTAAGGGCTTCGGGCTTTCGCACTCACCGAAACTCGCGGTTTCAACGAACCCCAGGCACCCCGGCGCCGGGTGGCCGTTTCCGGTACGGCCACAACGCCCAGCGCTGCCAGGGGGAAGATAAAGGCCAGAATGGCGAACACCATCACCTCGGGCTGCGCAATCCAATACACCGAGAGCCCGGTGATCAACGAGCCGGTAGCCAGCCCGGACAACGGCGCAATGCTGCTGAACAAGGCCCCGGCCTTTTTACGGGTGGCTGGCGCCGCCTCGACCACTGCCGCCGACAAGGCACCGCTGGCAATGCCGGTGGCCAGGCCTTGGAGACAGCGCGCCACAATCAATTGGTTGATGTCTGCGGCCCAGGCAAACATCACCATCGCCAACGTCTGCAGGATCAAGGCGCCAATGATCACCGGGCGTCGACCTATGTGATCCGACAGCGCCCCCGCGCTGAGCAGCGCAACCAGCAGCATGATGGCGTAGGCCGAAAACGCGAGGGTCAGCATCCCGGAGGAAAACCCCCAATGCTGTTGAAACACCACGAACAGGGGTGAAGGGGTACTGGCCGCAAAGAAAAACGCGAACAGCACCACGGCCAAGAGCGGGAAAGCGAAACGGCCTGCTTTGCTGCTTGAGTCGGACATATCAATCTCCTGATGCCTTACCGCCGGGCAAAGGCCTGAACGATGCGTCGAGCAATATCGCCGTGTTCTTCTTCCAGCGCGAAATGCCCGGTGGCGTAATGCTGGATCTGCGCCGTGGGCAAGAACACCTTGATGGCGTCTGCACCGCGCGGTACGAAAATCGGATCACCGTCGCCCCACACGACCAGCGTCGGGGGATGGTTTTTTTGCAGGTAGGCCTGCCACTGCGGGTAGAGGGCAAGGTTGCAAGCGATGTCCAGTTGCAGATCGGTCATGACGCGGCGTTTATCGGGATCGCCAAGGGCGAACGCATCATTGGTCCAGGCATCCGGATTCAGCTTGTCCGGGGCGCGGGCGCCGTGCCGATACAGAAACAGATCCGTTGCCACAACGACGCGCGCCTCGGCTGCCTTGCGCTTTTCTGCTGTTGCCGGGCCAACTGATGCCTGAACAGCCAGCAGTCGCGACGGTTCCCATCCGTCCACAGAGATTGGCGTATTTTGAATGACCAGCCCGCGTACCCATTGAGGATGCAGAACAGCCAGGCGCATCCCCACCGGCCCGCCGAAGTCCTGCATATAGATCACCGCGCGGTTGACCCCGAGTTGTTGAACAAACTGCTCTATCGATCGGGCCACCGCATCAAAGGTCAGCGCCGCCCCTCCTTCTGGTGGGGCCTCACTGTTGCCCATGCCCGGATAGTCCGGGGCGAGCACATGAAAATCCGCTTCAAGCTCCGGGATCAGATCACGGAACATATGCGAGGAAGAAGGGAATCCGTGAAGGAGCAAAATGGTCGGCTTGCTGGCATCACCCGCCTCCCGATAAAACAGTTTTCTGCCGTCGACGGTCGCATACCGATAGCGGGTATCGGCCATCGCCAGACCCGCCCAGCCGAGCATCAGTGCGACCAGCGTCATGCACACTGCCCTGATGGTGATCCTATGAAGCCCCATGGCGCGCTTCCTCGAATAGACGACGTGGATCGATATGGCTGAAATGCCGGACAATCGTAACATTTCAACCATAATTTAATAGCTGCAAAAACGATGTATGTTCGAATCAACAGCGATGCTTCTGGTTTATTTCACGGCGTTGAGGAACAGCGTCGCGTGTTTGACGAACAGGTCCGGGTATTGATAGATCGCGCCGTGGTTGGAGTCCGGGTAGATCACCAACTGGGCATTTGGCAGGTTCTGTTGCAGGGTCACGTCGTTGGCGGTGTAGAAGACAATATCGTTGCTACCGGCTACGACCAGGGTCGGTTGCTTGATGGCTTTCAGATAGTCGTTGGCATGCTCGGCGGAGGCGCCCCACCCGGCAATCGCTGCAGCCTGGGCGGGCGCGGTCTTGCCGTTGACGTCGACATCGCGATCGACCTTGCGCGCGCGCAGGCGGTTGAGGAATTCATGGCCCGAGGCCTGGCTTTCCGGCGTCTGGGTAAAGAACACATCCAGCAGCAGCTCATCCGGCACCTCGCGCTTTTTGGCCAGATAGCCCTGGAATTCCGGGGTCAGCGCAGCCATGCCGACGCCGCCGCGAGGTGACGAACCGACCAGGATCAAACGACGCACCAGATCGGGGTGATCCAGGGTCACTTGTTGGGCGATCAGGCTGCCCATGGAAAAGCCGAGCAGATCGGCTTTCTTCACATTCAACGCCTTGAGCAGACCGGCAGCGTATTGGGCCATGTCTTCGATATTGTTCGGCACTTCACCGCTGGAGCTGGCGACGCCGGCGTTATCGAAGAGGATGACTTCGCGATCATGAGCGAAACCGTCGATGACTTGCGGGTCCCAGCTGTCGAGGTTGCCGACGAAGTGCTGCAGGAACACCAAAGGCACGCCACTGGGCTTGCCGAACCGGCGATAGGCCAGGCGCGCGCCATCGACCTCGACAAACCGGGTCGGCGCCGTCTGATGGGTGTAGCTATGAGCAACATTGGAGGTTGCAGGCGCGGTGCTGGCCTGGGCGGTCAGTGTCCCGCAGGCAGCGGCCAATATGGCGATAGCAAAAGTATGGCGCAGAGCGCGTGCGGTGTTGAAAACGATCATGTAGGTGTACCTGGAAATGGGGGGGCGAAGTGGTATGCCCCGGCCAGACGCGGCCGGAGCAGATTCGGATCAGGCCGGGTTTTTCACGCTTGGACGCTGCTGGACCAGGCCTTGCCAGGCGACCAGCGCCGTGCATTCATCCGGAATGGCAATGCTGGCGAAACCGGCAAAGATCAGCCCCGCATACACCGTGATGTCGGCCATGGAGAACTGCTCACCGGCGATGTAGGACTGATTGCGCAACACCTTGTCGAAGTACTTCATCCCGGCAACGGCTTTTTCGCGCTGGCGGTTACCCCAGTCCACGCGTCCTTCCCACTCCGGGCTCTTATAGGCCTGCAAAGCGGCGCCCAGACCCGGCGTGGCATGGTGAAAGTAAAAGCCCACCGGATCGGCCAACTCTGACTCGGCGCGTTTCTGCATCATGTGGATGATGGCTTTTTCCTTCGGCGTCGAACCGGTCAGGGTGGGACTGCCCTCCAGATTGTCGAGGTATTCGGTAATCGCGGTGCACTCGGAAATGTTGGTGCCATCATCGAGTTGCAACACCGGCACAGTGCCCAACGGGTTTATGTCAAGAAATGCCGGCTGCTTGTGCTCAGCGGCTGGCAAGTCGATCTTGATGAACTCGACTTGGGAGGCCAGGCCTTTTTCTGCCAGGACAATGCGAATGCGCAGCGGGTTGGGGAAACCGGGAATATCAAACACTTTCATTGCGAGCTCCATAGCTATCTACCTAGTGATAGATATACAATGAATTGGAAATTTGAACTCGTCAATGCCTATCTATCGGTAGAATGGTAAATCATGACAACAGATACCCGAGAAACCATCATGGTGACCGCCCGGAAAATGGTGCAGACCCGTGGCTACAACGGCCTGAGCTTCCGCGAGCTGGCCAAGGAGGTCGGTATCAAGAGCGCGAGTATTCATTATCACTTCCCCACCAAGGGTGATCTGGGAGCGGCACTTGCGAAGCGTTATACGGAGGACGGCGTCAAATACCTCACTGACTTGCGGGAAAAATCCGACGATCTGGAGGTATGGATCAAGGGCTACACGGACGTGTTTCGTATGGCTCTGGTCGACGATAACCGCATGTGCCTGTGCGGCATCATGTCGGCCGAATACGACGACCTTCCGCAAGAGGTGCGTGCGCAAGTCGACGGCTTCACCGAAGCGAACGTGCGCTGGCTGACGGAGGTGCTGTCAGTCTGTCGGCCAACGCAAAGCCTTGAAGCGCGACAGCAACAGGCCCTCGCCATCTACGCGGCAGTGGAAGGCGCCCAGTTGGTATCCCGGGGCCGGGCCGATATCAGCGTGTTCGACCGCACCATTGAGGCCTACCGGGCGGCAGGGCTTATTCCGTAGCCGTCAGTCGAGGATTGGCGATCAGTCGCCCCGCAACCGACTGCCCACAACGTCCAGTACTTCATCGGCAAGCGTCCGGCCTTCAGCCATTCGCGAGACAGTCACTGCGCCCATCATTGCGCACATGGCGAACAGGGCCTGTTCACGGGCGCCCTTATCGCCCTGCTCATCAAGCTGCTCAGCAAGCAGCCCCACCATGCGCTCGAACCCTTCTATGGCAGCACCGCGTACCGGCTCATCGGCCCGCGCCAATTCGCTGCCTAACCCGGCATAAGGACAGCCGGCGTCGCCGTCACGGTGCGCCTGGGACAGGTATCCACTGACCAGGGTTGCGAATCCCCTGCCCTTGTCAGAATCGGCCAACAGCCTTTGAAGACCACCGATCAGGCCCTCCACCCCGACCTCCACTGACTCGGCGACCAACTGAGCCTTGGAGGTGAAGTGCTTGTAAAACCCGCCCTGGGACAGCCCCGCCGCGGCCATGAGCCCCGTCAGACCACTGCCATCGATGCCCAGTCGGCGCAACTCCCTGGCCGAGGATTCGATGATCCTGCGCCGCGTTGTCGCGGTTTCCTCTCGGCTCTTGCGCATCAGATGCTCCGAATAAAAAAGATTGACTTAGATGGTGATCACCATCTATTAATATGTCAACCAACATATAAACATTTCTGCCGCGAAAACGGCACTTCCCGAGGAACGACTCATGAGCAAAGCATCCATTCTGGTGTCCGGCGCTACCGGCTTCACCGGCAAGAAAACCGTGGAAATCCTGCGTGCCAAAGACATCGCGGTGCGCGCACTGGTGCGCAAGGAAGATGATCGCGCAGCGGAGTTGCGAGCGCTGGGTGCAGAGGTGGTCGTTAGCGACCTGCTCGATCTCAACGCTACCCGTGCGGCACTGGAAGGCATTCAAACGGCCTACTTTGTCTACCCCATCGCGCCAGGCCTGATCGACGCCACCGCCCGTTTCGCACTGGCTGCGACGGAAGCCGGGGTCAAATCTGTAGTGAATATGTCGCAGATCTCTGCACGCCGTGTGGCCTTGAGCAATGCGGCGTTGGATCACTACACCGCTGAACGGGTATTCGACTGGTCAGGCCTGGCCATGACCCACCTGCGCCCGACCTATTTCTCGCAGTGGCTGATTTATCCGCACTGGCGCAAACACATCGTGGAAAAAGGCGAGATTCGCCTGCCGTTCGGCGATGGTCGCCATGCCCCGATTGCCGCTGAGGACCAGGCGCGACTGATCGCCGAAATCCTGCAAAACCCAAGCCCGCACCGGGGCAAGACTTATCCGTTGCATGGCCCGATCGAACTCTCCCAGCAAGGCGTGGCGGATGCGGTGGGCGAAGTCCTCGGCAGGCCGATCAAATACGTGCCTATCACTTTGGAGCAGTATCGCCAGGAGCTGGCTGACGCCGGGTTACCACCGTTCCTCATTCAGCACTTGAACGAAGTGGCGCAGGACTATCAGCACGGCGTGTTCGCCGGGGAAGACTCGATCATTCGTCAAGTCACCGGCGAAGCGCCGATGACCGTGCAGGAATTCGTGACCCTGCATCGGGAGGCGTTCAACGCTTGATTTTCTGGCGAGTTGCAGCGACTGGTTCTGCGGTTGCAGCAATAAAAAACCGGCTCCGGCCGGTTTTTTGTCCCCCCCAAAAAAGAGCACTAAAGCCTATCCAACTCCTTGATCAAACCCTGCGCCCATGCCGCCATGGATTTATGCTCAACGCTGCGGTCATCCCAATCATGCCAGTAGGCAATCAGCTCACCGCTACCGGCAGGCGAAGCATCGACGACCACATAATCCCCCGAATCATTGGTCAGAAATGGCAGCCAATAACGCCCCCAGGGTTCGAGAAATTCCTCCTCGGGATCGTGAAAAAACTTAAGCGCTTCGATGATTTCACCGGCGCTAAGCAAGCGTCGGTTATCACTGTCACGAAGTGCAGCATTCCACTCCTGACCGTCATGCCACGCCAACAGCTGTCTCACGCCGTCAGGCAGAGGAACCCCAAGCAACTGTTCTATCAGCGAAACCGACTCTGTGCTCGCCGCAGGTCGCAGTGTCGTCAAAACCTGCTGGGGCAAGCACAGGTCGATGGCGGCCAACAGCCGGGTAATGTCCTGATGCGCTGCGGATTGCTTTTGCATGTAAACCCTCGCCTCGGCTTTATCGATTTCAGTGCAGGTCAATATAGAGGGTCAGCGCGTGGCGCGACGTCAAACGAAGAAATCGTGCCCCCACTCAACCGGGTATTCACAACCACTCATTGTTTAACAAACTCATGCGCAGCCATTTATCGATAACCCAGACGCAATTATCTTCACTCTCGAACCGGATGAGTCATAAGCCGGGATTTGCTGCTTTGTATAGTCGAGATATCCCATGCTTTACGAACTCACCACACTCAGCTGTCCCCCACTCACCGAAGGTATCGTCGCGACCGCTGCCTGTGAATGGATGGCGCAAGGACCTGGCCAGTTACGGGGCGTCTGGCGCTCCGAGATCGGCGATCTGTTCCAGGTCAAACTCCTGCGCAGCTTTGACAGTATGGCGGCTCTCGAGGATGAGCGTCGCCGAGCGCTGATGGCGCGAACGCCCTTCGGTATTACTGACCCGACCATGGTGTGGCAAACGGAAAGCTACCAACGCTTCGCGTTCCTTGCGGATATATCATCCTCCACGTTCGGGCATTTTTATGAATTCAGGACCTACTTTCTCAAGCCCGGCGGCCTTGCACCGACGCTGGCTGCCTGGAAGGATGCGATTGGGCCAGCAAGTGAATACACCTCCCATCTGGTGCTCAATATGTATGCCCTCGATGGGCCGCCGCGCATCACCCATATCTGGGGGTTTTCCAGTCTGCAAGAGCGTGCTGAGTTACGGGCGCGTCATTATGCAAATGGCCTGTGGCCGCCAAAGGGCGCACCTGAGCAAATTGCCAGGGCGACGACGATGATATGCATTCCAGAACCCTGCTCGCCCCTGCACTGAACCCCATGACATCTGGAATGGCCAGCACCCGACTCCAGGGTGCCAGCCTGATCCATCAGAACTTCACGCTGGCCGTCAGCCGCGCGGTTCTAAGCGTTCCTTCTTCAACCTGAAGCGTGCTGCTACCGGTGGTAGACGGGTAGTATTGCTTGTTGAACAGGTTGTCGATGTTCAGTTGCAGGCTGGTCTTGTAGTCGTGGGTCGGCAGATCCCAACGTACAAATGCATCGGCCAGGGTGTAGCTGTCGAGCCAGAAGCTGTTGGCATCATCACCCGGCCGCTGGCCCACGTAGCGTGCACCTGCGCCGACATGCCACTGGCCGGTTTCGGCGGGCAGCGTGAGGTGATGGGTCACGTAGAGACTGGCCGTGTGCATCGGTGCATTGGGCAGACGATTGCCTTCCTGCGCGGGCGACTCGTCGTTTTTCAGCACCTCGGTATGGTCATAGGCATAAGTGCCGATAACACTCCAGTTGCGAGCGATCTCACCGGTCACGTCCAGTTCGACCCCACGTGAACGTGCCTTGCCAACGGCTTCGTCGATGCTCTCGCCATTGCTTTGCAACACACTGTTGACCAGGTTTTTCTTGACGATGTCATACACCGCCAGATTCACATTGAGGGCCTGGACGGGGGTGTATTTGATACCGGCTTCGTAACTACGGCCTTCGGTAGGCTTGAAGCTGTTACCCGCATCATCGGCATCATTGGGCACGAACGAGCGACTGTAGTTGGCGTACAGCGCCACAGTGTCCGTTGGCTGATAAACGATCCCGCCAAAAGGTATGAATTTATCCCCGTTGGAGTCGGCGCCCGGAGCATAGGAGCTGCCCAGGCCCTGATCGCTATATTGGTCCCAGTGCTCCTGACGACCGCCGAACACCAGGATCCAGCGATCATTGAGGTGCCAGTTATCCTTGAAATACACCGAGGTGGTGACCTGGTTGTTTTCGGCATTGCTCTGGGCAGCGCTGACGGTCGCAGGCTCTGCCAGATTGCCGTAGATCGGGTTCTGGATGTTCAGGTTCCCGGCGCTGCTACTGGCGTTGCGGTAGGTTTTACCGCGGTATTTATCCAGCGACTCATTATCGACGCCCACCACAATCTCATGTCGCTGACCGAACAACTGCTGGTCACCCATCAGGTCCAGAGCCGTATAGCGACTTTCATAGTCGTAGTGCCCGCCGTTGGCGATGCGTCGCAGGGTATTGCCGTTCAGCGTGCTCGGCTGGGCAATCGCCAGGCTGTAGCGATCCTCTGTCCAGCCGTAGGTCAGGCGGCTGCGCCACGCATCGTTGAGCTGATACTCGAACTTGGCAGTGGTGCTCTGGCTGATACCCACGGTTTTGGCCCAACGCTCATCCAGACGGTCGCGGTAGCTGATGTCGGCCGGATGACCATTGACGAATAAGGTGCCACGGTCAAACGGGCTCGCGTAGTCGTTGTAGGTATAGGCGAGCGAGAAGCTGGCGCGCTCACCCACCCAGGCAATCGAAGGCGCAATAAGGGTGTGTTCGTCGACCCCATAGTTACGCCAGTAGTCTTCATGACTGCGCTCGGCGACCAGGCGGTAAGCCAGATTGGTATCCCCCAGAGGCCCGGTGGTGTCCAGGCCGAACGAACCGCCCCCCTCACTGAAGCCGGACCCGGTCAGCGTCGTGCTGCGGGTGAATTGTGGCTGTTTGCTGACCACGTTGATCACCCCGCCCGGCTCCAGCGCGCCATACATCAACGAAGCAGGCCCCTTGAGCACTTCCACATGATCCGTGGTGGCTCCCAGGTTACGGCCAATGGCCGAGCGGATTCCGTCTCGCAGAATCGAGTTGTCATCGTTGCTGCCAAAACCACGCTTGATCAACGCGTCCTTGGTGCCACCCAGGGTGTTGGTCTGGGTGATACCACTGACGAAGCGCATCGCATCGTTGAGGTCCTTGACCTGGTAGTCGTCCAGGGTCTGAGCCGCGACGGCGTTCACGGTTTGCGCTTCATCGCGGTTCTGAGTGGAACTCTTGCTGGCGGTCGTACCGTGGGCAAGCGTGTAGCTATCAGAGGCATCGCCCGCTTCGCTGGTGGACTGGATGACACTGGCAGGCAACTCGGTAACCGTCTGCGCGGCCATCGCCAGGCAAGGGATAGCAGAACACAGAAGGACTGATGCATTTGTCCGATTTAGCAGCTTGACCACAAGCGTGACTCCGTAGGGGATGTATAAACGAGAATGCGTTTCATCCTTACTACACGTGCCAGCCCGTCGTTTACCTCATCAGATTTATGAAATTATTTTCTCTGCGATGTACATGACTGCATGGCATCAGCGAATGGGCCGCGATGACACCGCGCCTCACCGGCCGGACCCCACAGTAAATAAATCTTAAAATAATTGTAGACGACTGGTCTATTCCGTTTTAAAGTACACCCACATCAACCGGGCCTGTTCGGCGCTACGGCAGCGAAAGTCCTGATTAATGAACTGAAGAAACAGCAGGCTTGAATTGAGGCTGGCACGCAGGTGTTACACCTCTCCCCCACTTTCTTTCTTACGGAGATCAACCCATGAACTGGTAATGAACTGAATCCATCCGCCCTCAGCCCGACTCAATGTCGGGCTTTTTCGTTCTGCGAGGTCAGTGGAGACAGAGCGTTAACCTGGAATACACGGCAGGTGAACTAAGCCGTCGTAGCGCTTTTTAATCGCCAGGCTTTGGGGCTGACGCCATTCACGGCCTTGAATACACGCGAAAAGTAGGAATGGTCGTCAAAGCCGCATTCGTGTGCCACCTGGCAGATAGTGATACTGGTGTTCTCAAGCATCTGCTCTGCCTTTCGCAGCCTGGCGTCGCGAAGCCAGTCTTGAGGCGTGAGCCCCGTTGCGTTTTTGAAGGCGCGGGAAAAGTGGTTTCTGGACATGGAACACGCTTTGGCGACGTCTTCTATAAGACATTTTCGAGCCATGCGCTGGGTCATGAACGCCTTGGCTTTTTCAAGCTTCCATGGGGCAAGTTTGCCTGGAACATAGGTCAAGCGAACGGGAGGGTTCAAGTCTGTTTTGCCGTGAAGATGGTCCTGATTGTTAGCCGAATCTCTACACATCAATAATTACGTAAGTCTGTATTCGATAATAAGAGGTGCGTTTGTTCGGGATCGAATACTAGGAGTCATGCCGGTGAGCCACAATGACAAATCCGCAAGGATTCCGGCCACGTTGTTTACCGCCCAGGTAAAGATCGCGCAGATGAAAAAGCCGTCGCAGTGGCGACGGCCTTGGCTAAAACGCGTTCAGGTATTGAGCAGGCCTGTCAGTCCATGGTCGGCCAGTCTGAATAACCTGTTCCGTCGCCACCGTACCAATACGCCTTCGGCGCTTCGGCCAACGGCGCTCCGCTGGCCATGCGATAGATCAGGTCCGGGTTGGCAATGAAGGGTCGTCCGATACTGAACAAGTCAGCATCGCCCGCTGCGAGCGTCTGCTCCGCCAGGTCCAGGGTTAACTGGTTGTTGGCAATATAGGCGCCGCTGAAACGCTGGCGCAATGCAGCGAAACTGATGCCATCGACCTCATCGCGGTTTTGCTGGGTGACGCCCTGGATCTCATGGATATACAGCAGTCCCAGCTGCGACAGCGCATCCACATAGGCACCGAAGGTTTGCATGGTATTGCTGTCGAGCGGCGTTTCACCGGGTGTGGTGGTCACCGGTGAAATTCGAATGCCAACCCGCTCGGCGCCCCAGACATCGACAACAGTCCTGACCACTTCAAGGGGGAATCGCAAGCGATTTTCCAGGGTGCCGCCATACTGGTCCGTTCTGATATTGGTGCTGTCACGAACGAACTGCTCCAGCAGGTAGTTATTGGCCGAATGCACCTCCACACCATCGAACCCGGCGATTTTAGCGTTCTCGGCAGCACGTCGATAATCTTCGATGATCGCGGCAATCTCGCCGGTGTCCAGCGCGCGCGGGGTGACAAAATCTTTCATGCCTTCGTGCACGCGGATCTGACCTGCCGGCTTGATCGCTGACGGCGCGACGGGCAGTGCCCCGTTGTGCATGTCGGGGTGAGACATGCGCCCGGTATGCCAGAGTTGCAGAAAGATTTTGCCGTCTTCACGGTGCACGGCATCGGTTACCCGCTTCCACGCGATGATCTGCGCCTCGGTCCAGATCCCCGGTGTGCGGGTGTAACCGCGTGCCTGGGCGGAGATGTTGGTGGCTTCGGTGACGATCAGTCCTGCACTGGCACGTTGCGCGTAATACGCGGCGGCATAGTCGGGTTGAACACCGGCATCGTCGGCGCGGCTGCGCGTCATCGGTGCCATGACAATACGGTTCTTCAATAGCAGCCCACCCAGGGTGACAGGTTGCAGGACAGGGCTTGCGAATCGATCGTTCATGATTTTTTCTCTCGGCAATTCAGGAAGTGTTTTCGCGGCGTCTCAGTCAATGCTTTTGGCCCAGACGGCCTGCGCATTGGTGAATTCACGCAGCCCGAAATGCGACAGTTCACGGCCGTAGCCACTCTTCTTCACGCCGCCCACCGGAATGCGGGCATTGGTGGCAGGGAAACCGTTGATAAATACTCCGCCGGTTTCCAGGCGACGGGCGATGCGTTGCGCGCGTTCGATATCCTGAGTCCACAGGCTGCCGCCCAGGCCGTAGTCACTGGTGTTGGCCAGAACGATGGCATGTTCGGCACTGTCGGCGACGGTGATGGCCGCCACTGGCCCGAACGTTTCCTCGTCAAACGCGGCCATGCCTGGTGCGACATCAGCCAGTACAGTCGGCTCGTAGAAACTGCCCGGGCCGTCGATTTTGTTGCCGCCAAGCAGCAATTTCGCGCCTGCGGCAAGGGTCCGCTGAACCTGACCATGCAACTCATCGCGCAAATCGCCGCGCGCCATGGGGCCAAGGTTGTTGCCGCTGTCCAGCGGGTTACCGACCTTCAGTTGTTTGACCGCCGCGACAAACTTGCGGGTAAATTCCTCGGCAATCGGTTGCTCGATGATGAAACGCTTGGCCGCCAGGCAGACCTGACCGGAGTTCTGAAACCGCGCTTCAACAGCCGCCTTGACCGCCAGGTCGATATTGGCGTCGGCCAGCACAATGAAAGCGTCGGCGCCACCCAGTTCCAGCAGGCTCTTCTTCAGCGCCCTGCCTGCGGTAGCCGCTACGGCAGAACCTGCACGCATGCTGCCGGTCAGGGTCACTGCCGCGATGCGTGGATCTTCGATGGTGCGGGCGACGGTGTCGTTGTCGGCGACCAGATTGACGAACAGCCCTTTTGGAAAGCCGGCGGCCTCATAGGCGTCTTGCAACGCATAGGCCGAGCCCATGACATTCGGCGCGTGCTTGAGCATGAAGCCGTTGCCGGACAGCATGATCGGCCCGGATGCGCGAATCACCTGCCACAGCGGGAAGTTCCAGGGCATGACCGCCAGAATGGTGCCGATAGGCAGGAAGGATACGTGAACCTGATCCTCACCCTGCACATTGACCGGTTCGTCAGCGAGGATCGCCGGACCGTTCTCGGCAATCCATTCGAGGGTGGCTGCGCATTTTTCTACTTCAGCGCGAGCGGCAATCAGCGTCTTGCCCATTTCAGCGGTGATCAGCCCGGCAAAAAGCTCCGAACGCTCACGCATGATGGCCGCCAGGCGACGATAGGCCGTCACCCGTTCACGCATCGGTGTGCCACGCCATAGACGAAACGCTGCGGCGTTCATATCCAGCAGGCATTCAACTTCGCTCTGGGTCTGGTACGGGTAGGTGGCGATCAATTCACCGGTGGCGGGGTTGCGTGAAGTCGCGACTGCAGGGGTGCTCGGGTTTGTGCTCAGGCTGGACATCGGTATTACCTCGTTGACGGTTGTTGCAGCGTTTTGCGCTGCGATGACCGTCACTTTAGGTAAGCCCGGGCAGGCCAGTAAGGCGTCTTGTTATCCTATGACTGTGGGTCATAGGCAGTGTGTCGAGGGATGTAGGTGACCAGGGACAGGTCCGGCCGCCCCTCGGGTGTCAGCGCTACATAGGTGAAATCGACATAACCGTTGATGGGATGCAACATGCGCTTGCGCCCCTCTTCGAAGCCTTTGACTTCGGTGTCTTGCCACCACTCGCGAAACTCGGGACTCAGCGCTGACAGTTCCTCTACCAGACTGTCGAAGGGCGCCTTGTCCTGCGCCAGCGCACGAGAAGCACGAAACGCGCTGATCATGCCGCGCGCCATCTGCTCCCAATCCAGGATCACGGTTCGATAAGGCACGTAGAGAAACAGCAGGCGCAACGTATTGCGCTCGTGAGGCTTCAACGAACCGTAATCGACGAACAAGTCCGCGATAGCGTCATTCCAGGCCAGGATGTCGAGGCGAGTGTTACGCACATAGGCAGGAATGGGGTTGATGGCCCGCACCAGCATTTCGAGCCCTGCGGTGACGGCGCCACCGGTCACGGCGCTCGGTGCCTCAAGCGCAGACAACGCATACAGATGCGTTGATTCCACGCGGTCAAGTTTAAGAACTTTGGATATGCGTTGCAGCGCATCGGGAGAAGGTTGGATGTCGCGTCCCTGTTCGAGCCAGGTGTACCAACTGACGCTGACCCCGGCCAGCACCGCCACTTCCTCGCGACGCAAGCCTGGCGTGCGTCGGTTGCCCTCAGGCAGGCCGAAATCCTTTGGATCAAGACGGGCGCGGCGGCTGGAGAGGAACTTTCCGAACTCCCGCCGCTGCTCTACTGACGGTCTCGTTGCCATAAATGTCCCCTGTTCGAAGTTTCACTGACCGACTCCCATCGTCGCCGATGAGACCATGCGTCGATTATGCCTTCAAAAGTCCGCCGGGCTCACTGACGTTTGCCCGGCCGCAAGGTCAGCGATCAGGCAACGTACGCAGGGTAATCGGTGAAGCCTGCGGCTGTGCCGCCATAGAGTGTGGCGGGATTGACGGAATTGAGGGGCCAGCCATTGCTGATCCGCGCAGGCAGGTCCGGGTTGGCGATGAAAGGACGACCAAAGGCGATCAGATCAGCCAGCCCCGCCTCGACCAGACGCGCGCCCCGCTCTGCCGTATAACGACCAGCGTAAATGATCCGGCCGCTGAAGGCAGCGCGCACATTACGGCGGAATTGCTCCGGCAGATCGGGCGCATTGTCCCAGTCGGCCTCGGCGATGGACACATAGGCGACGCCGGCCTCTTCCAGCACCTTGATCGCCTCGATGTAGGTCTGATCCGGGTCCTTCTCGACCATACCGATATACACCCGATCCTGATCGGTGGTGGTGAACAGTGGCGTGAAACGTACACCCAGGCGGTCAGGACCAATGGTCTTGGCAACCGCTTGGACGATTTCGCGCAGAAAGCGCAAACGGTTTTCCAGCGAGCCGCCGTATTGGTCATCGCGCTGATTTGAATGTTCGGAGATGAACTGATTGACCAGGTAGCCATTGGCCGCGTGAATCTCGACACCATCAAACCCGGCAGCAATGGCATTACTCGCCGCTGTTGCGTAAAGCCCGACCAGATCCTTGATTTCAGCAACGCTTAGAGCCCGGGGCATCGATGGCAGCACCAGTTCGCCGGTGCCTGTGCCAGTCTCGATGAAAGCCTTGGCACTGGTCGCCTGGATTGCGGAAGGCGCAATCGGCGCGCTGCCATCAGGCTGCAACGCATGATGGGAGACGCGGCCAACGTGCCAGAGCTGGGCGAAAATCACACCGCCATCGGCATGTACGGCATCGGTGACTTTGCGCCAGCCGTCAACCTGCGCGGGGGTGTAAATACCCGGCGTCCAGGCGTATCCCTGGCCCCGTGGTTCGATCTGTGTACCTTCACTGACCATGAACCCGGCCGAAGCGCGCTGACGATAATACTCGGCCATCAAGTCCGAAGCGGTATCACCGGGCTGCGCACTTCTTTGCCGGGTCAATGGCGGAAATACGATGCGATTTTTCAGGGTGCGACCGCCCAGTTGTACGGGTGTAAACAGGGATTCATGTTGCATGGGTTTAACTCCGGATAATTCAGTAGAAAGACCACGGCCGTGGCACGCGGCCGAGGCATTCGATTGTTTCGGCAAAGACGTCGTGTATCGGTTGCAAGGCATGCGGGCCCCTGCTCCTGAAAAACCAAGGGGCCGCGCCTGACTTACTTCTTGATCAGTACGGTTTTCGGGTTGGTGAACAACAAGCGGCCTTCATGCCCGCCCTCAGTCCCGACGCCGGATTGCTTGTGACCGCCAAACGGGATGTCCACGCCCTGGGTATGCATTTCATTGACCCAGACCATGCCGGTTTCAAGGCGATTGGCGACCGCCACGGCCGCCTTGGTATCGCGCCCCCAGACGGAGCCGCCCAAACCGAACGGGCTGTCATTGGCACGTTCCACCACGTCGTCGACCTCGTCGTACACAATGATCGGAACGATCGGCCCGAATTGTTCTTGCTGGACGATCCGGGCGTTTTCCGGCGGGTTATCCACGACCGTGACAGGAATGAAGTAACCGGCACGGCTTTCGTCGACCTCACCGCCCAACACCACTTTTTGGCCATTAGCCTTGATGTCGTCGAGAAACTCGCGGACCTTGTCGAACTGCATCTTGTTTTGCACCGGGCCCACGGTGACTTCGGGATCAAGACCATCACCGAGCTTCTGCTGCCGGGCGTATTCCACGAACGCCGAAACGAACGGCTGATGGAACGAGCGATGGATGTACAGGCGCTTGATACCCACACACCATTGACCCGAGTTGCCAATCGCCCCCCAGAACAACTGCGGGATGATCGATTTCCAGTCGGCATCCGGCAGGACAATGGCCGCGTCGTTGCCACCCATTTCCAGGGTCAGGCGCTTGACCGTGCCGGCAGCGGAACGAATCACGTGTTTACCGGTTTCCGTAGAGCCCGTGAAGCTGATCTTGGCGATGTCCGGATGAGCCGTCATTTGCGGCCCCAACTCATTGCCGCCAGACACCACCGACAGTACGCCGGCAGGAAATACCGACTGCGCGATCTGGCCGAAACGCAAAGTAGTCAGGGGTGTGAAAGGCGAAGGCTTGATGACCATGGTGTTGCCGGTCATCAATGCCGGGGCGACTTTCCAGAGCGCCAACAGCACCGGGAAATTCCAGGGGGTGATCGCCCCCACCACGCCCAGCGGCGTATGGTGCAGTTCAACGATATGGCTGTCGTTTTCCTCGACTATTTCCACAGGAATACGTCGTGCGGCGATCTGCCGGATCCATGAAATCGACTGATCGACTTCCGGCTCGGCCATGGTTTTCAGGGGCTTGCCTTGCTCAAGGGTCAGTAGCAAAGCAAGTTCGTCGCGATGGGTTTGCAGCGCATCGGCGTAAGCCAGCAGATACTGCTCACGCTCGTCGTAGCTGAGCTTGGACCACGTTTTAAAAGCAGACTTGGCTGCGGCGACCGCCTCATCCAGTTGTTCCGCGCTGCCTGCCGGGGCCTTGGCGAGGACCTGACCAGTGGCAGGATTCATGACATCAAACGACGCCTGGGTCTGCACCAGTTTACCGGCGATGCTGAGAAAGTAAGGACCATCGAAGAGACGGCTTGAAGTTGTACTGTCAATCACTGCGGCCATGATTTGATACTCCTGGTATTACACAATTTTTGCGCGCAGAGATCCTTCGATCAGACAAAAACGCTGTCTGATTGCTGATCTACCGAGCGATTTAATTAAGGTAAAAGGTGAATCGTCAGCGCTGCTTTACTCAAGGTTTGCAGGCACTTCGTAGCTCGATCATTACGTATGTCGTTGCAACTTTTCCTCGTTCCCCACCGCACGCCGGGTCATCAATAAGGCTTGCTCAAATGGCTCGGTGGTATGGGTAATCTTCGCCATGACACTGGCTCCCAACCACAACGCATACAATTGCGCTGCCAGTTGTTCAGGTGTCTCATCCAGCTTCATCGACCCCTGTTTCTGCCCTCGTGCCAGTGCTGCGTTCAAGCATTCAATGATTTGCGCGGTGCCCTGCAGCAGCTTTTGCCGCATGGGCTCCGACAGATCGGCAACTTCAGCGCCGAGCTTTACCGCCAGGCATTTGGTGGCATCGACCGGCGCGGTCTGGTTATCCACCCAACGATCCAGATACCTGAACAAGTTGCGACTTTCCAAGGCATCGCCGTTGAATATCTTCTGCATCTCAGTCAGATAACTTCGGAAGTAATTCTCCAGCAGCGCCTCGCCGAACGCCTCTTTCGAGCTGAAGTAGTGATAGAACGAGCCCTTCGGCACATCCGCCGCCTTGAGCAGCTCATTCAATCCCACAGCGGAAAAACCTTTGTCGCCAATAATCTTTTGCGCCGTATCAAGGATGTGTTGCCTGGCAAATCCGCTTTTGACTTTTTCCATTACATTCACCACCGAATAGACCAGTCGTCTAGCTGTTGTGGTGGATGTTATTGAGGTCTTGGCAGACTGACAATGACGAATGTGCAAGGATTCCGGACATTCACCTCAAAAACGATTTCCTCGTTGCCGTTTTGCGCAACTGCGCTAACAATCAACGCCCCCTTCGCCTGCGGTAGAGTCCATGCACAGCATTGCTTTGGTTGCATATCCTCAATTTCAGTCGCTGAGTCTGTCCCTCGGCTCAGTGTTTGAATGTGCCAACCTGTTGCAGGGAGAAGCGCTGTACGAGTTTCATCTCGTCTCAGAGAGCGGAGGGCCAGTGCCATCGTCTCTGGGGTTTTCAGTGCACACCACGCCCATTCGCGCAGAGGGCTACGACACACTGATCATCAGCGGCTATCTGGATTTTCGTCTGCCAGAGAGCAGCCTTCAGGATCTGGTGAAAGCAGCTTCTGCTCAGTCCAGACGTTTAGCGTCACTGTGCATGGGCATTTTTGTCCTGGCTGAAGCAGGCTTGTTGGAAAAAAGACGCGTAACGACACATTGGTTGCATGCACCCGCATTCAGAAAACGCTATCCCGATATAGCCTTGGAGGAAGACAAACTCTTCGTCGTTGACGGCCAGATCTGGACAGGCGCTGGGATGAACGCCGGTATCGATCTGGCGCTGGCAATGGTTGAGGAGGACTTTGGCAGAGACCTGGCACGCCGGGTGGCACGCAAGCTGGTGATGTCAGAGCGTCGAGGCAGTGAACATTCGCAACTGTCCGCTCTTCTGGAGCTGGATCCCAAGTCTGACCGCATTCAGCTGGCGCTTGGCTATGCCAGAGAGAATCTGCGTGAAGATTTGTCTGTGGAGGCGCTTGCTGCTGTTGCCAGGCTTAGTCCGCGCCAGTTCAGCCGAGTCTTTCGCGAGGAGACCGGTAAAACGCCTGCAAAAGCGATTGAGAGCCTGCGCCTGGAAGCGGCACGACTGATGATGGAGTCAGGCCGACATCCTGTCGAAGTTGTCGCAAAAGAAACGGGGTTCGGCGACAGAGAACGCATGCGCCAGGCGTTCTTGCGGGCATTTGGAAAGCCGCCACAAGCGATGCGAAATGAGTTCAGTCGCAACGACTCGTAGGACGGCCCAAGCCTGAATAACGCCACTGCACGGGTTATTGCTTTTTATGATCCAGATATTCCTGCAGACGTCTCTGCAGGTGTCCGATGGCATCCTTGCGGGCCAGGAACGCGGTGACAGTGGATATTTCCCAGCGTTGACCCTCATCGCCGAACACCACTTGCTCAAAGGTCCCGGCGGGCACTTCGGCGACAAAGAACCAGGTATCGAGGCCATTGCTTGCCTGCCCCGGATACACTTTTTCCCAGACGACCCAGGCGGCTTGCGGCGTTATGCCAAATTCTTCCTGGCTCTCGCGCACGGCACAGGCCAGAGGTGTTTCGTCATCCTCACGCCCTCCCCCAGGCAGATCCCACAGTCCGGGCCATGGAATACCGGGCTTGTCATCACGCTGATAGATCAGCACATGACCGTCTTGAAGCAAGGCGATCTTGGCACCGGAAAACGGCAAGAACAGCGTCATGAAAGCCTCTCGGGTGTAGGAGCGCGGATATACCGATCGCTCGCAGTCATTTGGCCACAAGGGGTGACTCTGAAAAGTAACACTGCTCGCTGCTCATGGAACATGGGGCGCCTCCCGTTACAACACCGGAGCCTATCTGTTAATTGTCTTACTCGACGTACTTTGGAAACTCATTGTCGCCACTCAACACAAGAATACAACCAGGTCGGCGCGCACCTGACCTGTTGCGGGCCTGTTCGCGACCTGCGCCTTACAGGCTTAAGGCACACACCTTTAGCCAGCCGCTGCTGGAGATGAAGCACAGCCAGTCGACGCATCGCTGAATCGATTCACTCAATTCTCAAATGAATCGGCACGCCGCCGATAGCATTTCAATATCAATCGTCGAGATCAGCGCTGATGAATTTACGTAACCTCGGTATAGCCCTCCGCGCGTCAGTCTGCTTCGGCATCATGGCGCTACTCGTACTGTTCCTGGGACTCATGAGCCTCAAGAAAATGGAGGGGCTTCATAGTGCGACCATGAACATTGCCGAGGACAGCCTGGCATCAACGCGCATACTGGGAGAGTTAGCGGACACGACGACGCGGTTGCGTACCGTCTCGTATGTCATCACCGTGGGTCGCACGCAGGCGGATATAGAAAAGGGCGAAGCACGCCTTGAGGTACTGACCAAAAAAGTCAACGCGAGCGTAGCGGAATATGCTCCCCTCGTCGGCAGTGCGGAAGAGGCTGAAAAGTTTCGACAGTTCAAAGAAGCACTGGCTAATTACGTCGGTGCCCAGGACAAGCTGCGCCAGGCATCGCTCGCGAAACGGGATACAGAGCTTCTTGGCCTGATCAATGGCGACCTCAAGCGTTACTCGGATCAGATGGCGCCATTGCTTCAATGGCTTCTGGACGTTAATCGCAAGGACTCCGATACCGCTGTTTCAGACTCCTCCAGCGAATACGTATCTGCACGCAATATCATCATCGCGGTGCTGGTGCTCACGGCGATCATAACATTCCTGCTCGCAGTGATTCTAACGCGCAGCATTGTTCGTCCTCTGGATGAAGCAGTGCAGGCTGCGGAAACTGTGGCCAGTGGTGACCTGACCCAGACCGTTGAACCACAAGGCCGTGATGAAGTATCGCGCTTGCAAAAAGCCTTGCAGAAGATGCAAATCAATCTGCGCGATACGCTGCAGCAAATCTCAGGGTCTGCGACGCAAGTTGCTTCTGCCGCGGAAGAGCTCAACGCTGTGACCGAGGAAGGGTCACGGTCACTTCAGCAACAAAATAATGAAATCGAGCAAGCCGCCACTGCCGTTAACGAGATGACCGCTGCAGTCGAGGAAGTGGCCAGCAATGCCGTCAGCACGTCGACCGCCTCACAACAATCCAGTACCTCAGCCATGCATGGCCGCCAGCGCGTGCAGGAAACAGTCACTGCAATTGAGCAGATGAATCAAGACGTTGGGAGCACGGCTGAGCAGATTCGTCGCCTGGCAGAACAAACCCGTGATATCGGCAAGGTGCTGGATGTGATCCGTGCGATTGCCGAGCAAACCAATCTGCTGGCCCTGAACGCAGCTATTGAGGCTGCACGAGCGGGGGAAGCCGGACGAGGCTTCGCCGTGGTTGCCGACGAAGTCCGCGCCCTCGCCCACCGCACTCAGCAATCAACCCAAGAGATTGAAGCGATGGTGACTGGCATTCAGCAAGGCAGCAGTCAGGCCGTGGCGTCCATGCAAAACAGCAGTGTCCGCGCCCAGGCCACATTGGATGCAGCCAGAAGTGCCGGTGATGCGTTGGAGGAGATCACTCAGAGCGTTAATCTGATATCCGATCGAAACCTGGTCATCGCCAGCGCGGCTGAAGAGCAAGCGCAAGTATCACGGGAAGTTGATCGTAATCTGGTTAACATCCGGGATCTGTCGCTGCAATCTTCGCAAGGGGCTGACCAGACCAACTCTGCCAGCCATGAGCTGTCACGCCTGGCTGTCGAGCTGAATCAAATGGTCGGCCGATTCAAGCTTTGAAATCCGTTCAGATCAGACGTCGTCCCGAGTCATAGAGCCTGCGAGAGTCAAGGGCACCGCTGCCGCACCGCTTTCGAGCCGCAGCGGGTGCCCCTGGTATCTATCGCACGCTATACAGCGGCTGAGGGGAGTTTATTTGGCACTCACACCTGGAAACCGATGAAACATTTCTCGTGATAGAAGAAACGCTGCGGATCGATCTGGCCCATGGCAGCGTATACGTGGCCCCCCGCCTACATCCCGGCCTGGCGATCAAGCGATCGGCAACTTCCGGTCAGGATTGGACATTGCGGGATGGGCACTGCAATCTCTACGGGGATCTTAGAGACCCTATGTGAGAATCCATCGGCATATGCAGTCGTTCCACGAAGCCATTCGAGATTTCCTGAACAAAGGTATTGTCGTGGGTGATCCTCTTTTGCCCACGCACTATGCCAAATTCGATCGCCTCGATGATTTTCAGGTTGGCTTCCGCACGCATGGTCACACCGGCGAAAACCTGATTTCGGACACTGACGGCGGTTGGCATTGCGAATGGTATGTCATCGCAATGACGGGGCTGGATGACCCCATTTTTATTGCCGCAGGCGAGGCCGAAGACGGTTATCCAGTCTATACCGCAGCCCATGGCGCCGGACGATGGGACGCGATACAGATAGCACCTGGCCTAGCGGCTTTGGGCCGCCTGTTAGAAGCATTGGCAGAGGTGAAGGAGGATATTTCCCAATTTAAATGTTTGATCATTGCCGAGACCGATCCTGAGAACGAATACTGGCGCGAGGTTCTCGACGAACGTCAGAATGCCGCAATGTCGGAGCAGCCGCCGTCTGATATCGTTGACTACGATTTGACCGACTATGAAACAGGCAGCCTGATCGTAATTGACCCAGGCCCTCATAAGCTCAAAGTTGTTCAGATCATCAGTACATGTCGCGGATTGCCGCTGAAGGAGACACTGGCGCTCGCCGCAATGCCTCAATTCGAAGCAGGAAGCGGTATGAAACTGCAACTTCGGCCGTTGAAGGACCAACTTGAAGCTTTGGGCGCGACGGTCGAATTCCGGCTTCGGACTGAAAGCCACTTGTGATGCCGGTAGCGACAGGCAGGACTCGGCCAGTATGTACAAGGTACTTGCGCGCAGCGGCTCTTCATATCCAACATGCTGCGTTTAACCCTCGGCGGCTGGGGGCTGGAACGCCGAAAACGACTCAATGCCCGCAATGGTTAATTTGCCGCCAGTCCAAGCCCGAGCAGTCTCAGAGTGGGTTCGCGCAGAATCCGATGACACTTCAGATTTGCGATAAACCACCGTCGACCATCAACTCCACGCCGTTCACATACCTGGCGTCGTCGGAGGCCAAAAACAGCGCTGCACTGGCGATTTCTTCAGGTTGTGCCATGTAGCCCAGTGGCGTGACTTGCTCGACGTATTGGCGCAGTGCGGCGATGTCGCTCTCGCTCATTTTCAGTCCGTTATCCATCAGCGGCGTGCGGGTGAAGCCAGGGCTCAAAACGTTCGCGCGAATTTTTCGGCCTTTGAGCTCATTGGCCCACGTGCGTGCGAAAGATCGCACCGCCGCCTTGGAGGCGTTGTACAGGCTCAGCCCTTCCATGCCGTTGCTGGAACAGATCGAAGCCGTCAACACGATAGACGAAGCGTCTTTCATCAAGGGCAGAAGCGTTTGAACACTGAAAAAAACGCCTTTGACGTTCACGTCGAACATTGAGTAGTAAGCGGCCTCACTAGTCTCCCCGACTGGATTGTTCTCACAGATCCCGGCATTCGCGAACATGGCGTCCAGCCGGTCGTCCCGCATCTCGATTGTCGCCTTGAGAGCGTCCAGATCCGTCTGGCGCGAGACATCGGAAACCACCGCAACGGCCTTACCACCAAGCCGGGCAACTGCCGCCTCCAACGTGTGCGCTGAACGCCCCGTGATGTACACGCGTTGGGCGCCCTCGGCGATCAAGGCTTGCGCGATGGAAAATCCGATCCCCGTGGACCCGCCGGTCACGACGGCAACCTGATTGCTGAATTTACCTGACATGCATGACTCCTCAGTCGCTGATAAAGGGGTCGTCTGGAACGACTTGCCCATGGTGAGTGTCATCGGAGCAAAGCGACACTGACATGCATGAACAATGGCCGTGCAGTTTTGTAAGGCCGACCGACTGAAGACTTTGACTGGTACCCGATAGGGAAAGGCATTGGGAATGTGCCCAACCAGGGGCGGCGCTTACCGAACCTATCGCCCTACGGTCCAATGCTGAGGACTGATCATCCTCTGAGGGGCGCCCACGACTGCGTACAAAGCGGTGAATGCGGCAAAGGGTCGGCTAAACCGCACGCTGAAGGTGGGCGAGGCGACGCTTCAAATGCAGAGAGTGATGGGAAGATTGCGCTCAGGTCTCGTTTAAGCCTTGCCCAGCAGCGCGCTCACATTCGAAGCCAACACATCCAGTGCAAAGGGTTTAGTGATAATCGCAGTCGCAGAGTCCAGCAGTTGAGTTCCCACGATCGCCGGCTCGGCATACCCGGTCATAAACAACACGGGCAAGCGTGGCCTGCACTTACGCGCGGCATTAGCCATACGACGCCCATCTATTCCGCCAGGAAGGCCTATGTCGGTGACGAGCAGGTCAATGGGGGTATCTGATTGGAGAAGCGCAAGCCCCGCCAGCCCATCGGCGGCTTCGATGACCCTATAGCCGAGGGCACCGAGTGTCTCACTGACAAACATCCGGACTGACGGCTCGTCATCGACAACAAGCACCGTCTCGCCCGACGGGATCAAATCTGCTTCAATTTTTACCTCAGTCTGAACGACAGCATCAATCTGATCGGTATGAAGGGGTAACTGCAGATAGACGCGAGTTCCGCTGCCCTTTTCTGAGTCAATCTTGATCTGCCCGCCAGATTGTTTTGCAAAGCCGTAGACCATAGACAAGCCCAGTCCTGTTCCTGCACCTAGCGGCTTGGTGGTGAAAAAGGGTTCGAATACCTTGGAGAGGATTTCTGGACTCATTCCCGCGCCGTCATCGCCAACGCAGATGGTCAGATATGCTCCGGGAGCCAGTTCCGCGTCGAGCTCAGGCCCTTGCTCAAGTATCTGGTTGTAGGTCTTGATCGAAATTTTTCCTCCCTCCACCAACGCGTCGCGGGAGTTGATGCACAGGTTGAGCAGAGAGTTTTCCACCTGCGCAGGATCGACGAGACATGTGCTTGATGCCGCTGCCAGATCGACGTTCAAATCTATAGACGGCCCCACCGTTCGACGAATGAGTTCCTCCATCTCGGCGATAAGCACATGGACATCGGTATGTTCGGGGAGGAGCGTCTGCCGACGTGAAAATGCGAGCAATCGGTGAGTCAAGGCTGCAGCCCTGAGTGCTGCACCGTAGGCCACTGCGACGTAGCGCTCTACATCTGCGATGCGGCCTTGATTGAGCCGCATTTTGATCAGATCCAGGCTGCCTGTGATACCGGCAAGCAGGTTATTGAAATCATGAGCGATGCCTCCAGTGAGCTGCCCAATCGCATCCATCTTCTGTGATTGTCGGAGTGCTGCCTGGGCAATCTCACGTTCAGCCACTGCTTCACTGATGCGAATTTCTAACGTGCGATTGAGCTCCAGAAGCGCCGTTTCAGCTTGCTTGCGCGCAGTAACATCTATTGAAGAACCAATCAGACCAATGACCTCGTCCACTTCGTTGAGCAATGGAGCCTTTGCCGACAGCCACATGGTTGCCGAACCATCGGGCATATCGACCTGCTCCTCGATCTGCACAGCGGTGCCGCTGCGCATGACGCTGCGATCAGTCTCCATCACTCGACGCGCTTGATCCTTGTCTTCCAGGAACTCTAAATCCGTTTTTCCTAGATAAAACTCTGGCGGCTTTCCAATCAGCTTCGTCGTGCCATGGTTGGCTACCAACATCCTGCCGTCCAAATCCTTGGCATAAACCACCCCGGGCACGGCGGCAGTAAACGTTCGTAGCAGCGCAGACATTCTGTCCCGCTCCGCTTCAGCAGCCCGGCGGGACTCGATATCCATGAGTACGCCGGGAAAGCGAATGGCCTCACCATTAGCGTCCAGCTCGGCCCGCCCGTTTGCCTCAACCCACCTGTAGGCTCCATCGTCCTGGCGAACCCGGTATTCGCACCGATAAGGCCCACCACGAGTCATCGCCTCTCTGATGTCTTCGGCTACACGATCAACATCCTCAGGATGAATAGACGAAAACGCTTCGGCGATCGGTATCCCTGCTTTGCAACGCTCCGCCGACAGACCGAAAGACCGTGAGAATCGCTCGTCTGCTGTGACAGAGTCAGTTGGAATATCCCACACCCAAGTGCCGATGATCGCGCCTGCATCCAATGCCAGTTGCAAGCGCTCTGATACGTCCGCTGGGGATGCATTGGATTGAGACGGTGATAAAGACTCAACTGTTTGAGTTGAGACTTTAGGGCTGAAACGATCCATGCGATACCTCAGTGATTCCTTGTGTAAAGCCCAGACATTTTCGTGCCGAGCCAACGCATTCAGAATATGCCTTCATATGGGGGGGAATGGTAGACAGTTACAAGCGGGCAGTTCGAGGACTGTATTACGCTACGCTATCACACAGGGGGCATCGAATCCCATGAATCCAACTACTCTTGGCCGCACGTTGTTGCTTATGGGCGAGAGGCGATTTCATCCAAATGAGCGAGCAAATCCAGCGGATCTTCATAGACCCGCAGAGCCCCTGCCCGCTCAAGTTCACCAATATCATAACCACCTGATAACAAACCGACGCCCGTCGCTTTACAACGTCGTGCGGCAAGCATGTCCCAAATGGCGTCGCCTATAACCAGGCATTCCTGGATATCGACATTCATTCGCTGAGCGGCAGCCAAAAACAAATCCGGGTCTGGCTTTCCGTATGTCACGTCGTCTCGCGTGACGATTTCAATGTCGTCGAAATCAAGCTCCAACGCTTTGAGATTTATCTTGGCTGTATCGACTCCCCCGCTCGTCGCTATACACCACTTGAGGTTGTCCCGGCTGAGCGCGTCGAGAAGCTGCACCGCGCCTGGCAGAGCGACTATTTGACCTTGTAGACGCTGGTACGCTCGCGCATGCTTCTCGCTGAGTCGTTGAGCTTGTTCTTCACTGATATCAAGACCGGTTTCCCGTGAGAGGGACTTCAGCATCAATCCGCCGCTCATGCCGATTTTCCGATGAATTCTCCACATGGCCAAAGGAATGCCCTCAGCGTCGAGGGCTTCTTTCCACGCGGCTACGTTTTGATAAACGCTATCTGTGAGAGTGCCATCAAGGTCAAATATGAAAGAGGTCTGGGGGCGCATACGAAATCTCTCCTGGACAGAAATGGCCTATCGATACCGCTTCTGAAGTGTTGCCCAAGCCCTGGTGTATCAGTATCGAGCGCCATGGGCAGTTGGGCCCATGGTAGACAAGACAGCGCCATATGCATTGGGGCATGGGTATTGGATGGGATCGCCGACTAAGCCTCGCGATACCGATTCATAGCCGACCTTCTCAGTAGGCGTGTTGATGAGTTGCCAATCTATCCGAACGCACCGTGCCAGGCGTCACTCAGGCACCAAGGGCGCGGCGCAGTGGTTCGTATCTGATTGCTGATGATTTCTCACATCTCGCTGGAAGATCTTCTACTTCTGAAAGGCTGAGCTACCTGGCGTTCCATTTATCCGTGGGCAATGTCGATAAGTGGATCCTGCGAATGCTGTATCCCACCATCAATACAGTGCCATGACGGAGCCCCAGGTCAGAGCAACATACGGTGGCGAACACACCTTGTGCGGATTGATATCAATCTCTGAATCCCGACGATCTTTCGCAATCAGAAAGGACTTTTCTGTCACACACGTATCCAACATCCAGAGGGCCAGCTAGCCCTCGATCCAGATCAACCAGGCTAAGGACTGCAGATGACTTTCTACATATTCCTCCTCGCTTGCTGTGCTGCGGCAAGTACCGGCATCATTTTCAAACCCGGGAGCTGGTACGAATCGCTTCGCAAGCCAGCCTTCACACCTCCGAACTGGCTGTTCCCGGTCGCCTGGACGACGATCTATTTGCTCATCGCCTGGGCTGGCTACCGCCTGACCCTCTTGCCTGGCAACGAGACGGCGCTGGCACTATGGTCAGCTCAGATAGCGTTGAACACGCTATGGACACCCGTGTTTTTTGGCGCAAATCGTATTGTCGCGGGGATGATTATCCTTGCCCTGCTCTGGCTGGTTGTCGCAGCCATGCTGTGGCTGGCATTGCGGCTGGACGTCATCACTGGCCTGATCCTGTTTCCGTACCTGGCCTGGTTGACCGTTGCGGCAGCGCTGAATTTCTCGATCATGCGAAAAAATCGATGACCTGGCCTCCGGTGCAATCGGTCACAGCGCTCGGGCCCGCGAACGCGCTGGATTTCACGTATAGCTGCGGTCTCAATGATCGCGCGCGGAGTATCTTGGTCGATCGCCTTCTGCATGTTGGAACTGTGTATGCACGCGCATAGTCCAGTCGCAGAGCCGCAGAGCCGCAGAGCCGCAGAGCCGCAGAGGCCGCTGTAGAACAACAGGCTAGGGATGTGGCCCAACTTTCATCCACCTATGGATTATTTTCAGGCATGAACCCAGCAACCCCGGATGGACGCTATTTTGTTGTCAAAGGGCAGCTATGGCGCTGCACTGATCCGTCGCTGAACGAAGAGGAACGCCAGCGTTTGGTGAATGACCTTATGGCTGCGCGTCGGGCAGTTAAAGCGGCAAAGGCTTCAGGTGATCCAGGTGAGCTAAAGGTGGCCAGGGCGAGTGTTCAGGCTGCCAAGGTCGCGCTTGGGGAGCGAGGCCCAGTCTGGTGGGAGGACGGCGCTCCGGATCTGAACCAGCGCAAGGTGATCGACACGCCCTATGCAGATTGGTACCAAAGCCTTTGATCCTTTAGCGGGTTTGTATCCCCGAGAAATCGGCAGACCTCTTGCCTCGCATCAACAGGTCAGCGATGAGTCGCATGAAAATGCGCTGTAAAGCGTCTTTTTGTACTGCACCCCAAAGCACTCGCCCATGTGAAGTCGCAAGCACCAGCCAGGCACGTCGCATGGTTTGGAATCTGACCTTCGGCATCGGCAAATGCAGGCCCCAGGTCAGCATCGACGAAATACAAGAGTTTGCCAGGCAAGCGAGGATTCACATCTAAGCAAAAGGCATCGACGTCAACAGATCCTGATAGAGCATCAGTTGAGAGTAATCCAGCAGATCGGTATGTCTCACCTGGTCAGCAGGCAACCTGGACAACAACTGAAGTTTTGCCTGAATGGCCGCAAGCGTAGCGTTGACTACCGAGAGTTGGGTGGTGGGATCAATACCAAGGCTCATGAGATTTGTCATCGTAGATCCTCAACTGAGATGTGCACCCTAGATATAAAGGCATATTGACATCACTGCAATTGCAGTTCGTCGCCTCCCCCATCATCAGGGGGCTTCGCAAACAGTATGTCCGGGCACCTATGTGGGCCAAAGCTGGCTTTTTTTGGACGAAAAACCATCTAGTCAAGCACTTCGGTCTTGACCTTGGTGGGCACCCCGCGAGGTGCGAAGCGGTTGCTCCCTACGAGGGTGTCTGTCAAGGCAATGGGTTGTCAGCGGCCCATATCGCGCCCATGGCTTGGCTCAGTCGATGGATTTACCGCAAGCCATCCCACGGGGAGCGTCCAGGCAGCAGTTAGTCGAACGCTTTGAGTTCAGGGCAGTCCATTGAGCATATCCATGGAGCGCCCTTATGAAACTTCGCTATCGCTGGCCGCTGGTGATCTTCGCTTCCCTGGCGGTGCTGTTGACCCTCTTGAATATTGCCCTGCCCTTCCTTGTACGGGACTACCTCAACGACAAACTGCGGGACATGGATTCCTACAGCGGTCACGTCGAGGACGTGGACATCGCGCTATGGCGCGGAGCCTACGCCATCAAAGGCCTTAAAGTGACCAAGGTCGACGGCAAGGTACCTATACCCCTGCTGGACGTGCCTCATATTGACATCGCCGTCAGCTGGCATTCGCTATGGTATGACCATGCCGTCGTGGCCACGGCAGGCTTCCTCCAGCCCACTCTCAACTTCGTCGACGGCGGCGTAAACAAGCAGGCGTCCCAGACGGGGGCCGGTACCAACTGGCGCGCGCAGCTCGAAAAACTGCTGCCCATTACCCTGAATGAAGTACGTGTGGAAGATGGCAAGATCACGTTCAATAATTTCAATTCCAAACCCCCGGTAAAGCTCGAAGCCAGCAAGATTGACGCGAGCTTTTACAACCTCACCAACGTGCAAAACCCGGAAGGCAAGCGTGACGCGCGCTTTGAGGGCAAGGCCGTATTGTTCGGCCAGGCGCCACTAGACGCTACAGCGGCCTTCGATCCCTTGAGCAACTTCGAAAATTTCGAGTTCCGTCTGCGTGTGACCAACATCGAGCTCAAGCGCATCAACGACTTCGCCTCGGCCTATGGCAAGTTCGACTTCAACGCCGGGCACGGTGACGTGGTGATCGAGGCCCAAGCCAGCAAAGGCAAACTCAATGGGTATATAAAGCCACTGCTGCGTGACGTGGATGTGCTCAACTGGCAGCAGGATGTGGAAAACAAAGACAAGAGTTTATTACGCTCGGTCTGGGAAGCCTTGGTTGGCGGCACCGAGACAGTCCTGAAGAACCAGCGCAAAAACCAGTTCGCTACACGCGTGGAGCTAAGCGGCGATGTGCATCGCTTGGACATCAGCCCGCTGCAGGCCTTTTGGGAAATACTGCGTAACGGCTTCATTCAAGCGTTCAGCGCCCGCTACGAGCAAGCGCCGGCAAGCAAAGACTGAGCGAAGGCAGTCGGCATGAAGGTTTCTCGACCCGGCTCGATGGCTAGACCTGGTCGTGTCCGGGCATGAGTTGCCAATGCTTGCCCTACATCCACGAGAGTGAACAATAAGCCCAATAGCGCTTGCTGCCTGGTGTAGGTAGGGCTGTCTATTGATGAACTTAACGTGTCAGCCAATTTCAGAATCCACTCTGCTTTAAAAGCGTTCAAACCAGAGCCCGTCTAAGCACATTGCCCCGATGTTTTGAGGTCGGGGCTTGGGTGGAGCCGCAGAGATTTCCCATGATCAAAGATCAGGCGTCTGCTTAGAATGGAGACTTTGAAAACCTTCAGACTCTATGAGCATGTCATTGGCCTTGTCGAGAAAGCTGCTGATCAACCAAGGTTTTGGCAAGAATTGCGCATGAGGTGGTAGCTCGTCGGGTTTGAGCGTCTGATGGCCCGACGTGACCAGCACTGGAATGTGCGGCCAGCGCTCTGCAATGAGCCAAGCCAGTTCAAAGCCGTTAATTTTTCCAGGCATCTTGATGTCCGTGATTACGAGACCGATACCTGCTTCACTCTCTAAAACGCTGAGTGCTTTATGAGCATCCGATGCGCCGATGGCGTTGATCTCACCAAGCTCCAAAATCTCCTGGGCCAGTTCCAAAAGTACTGGCTCGTCTTCAACAACCAAAACTAGCTGTCCCATAGCACCTCCCAAGTTCTTAACTCTGAGAAAGCCAGGATTTGCTATAGGTTCCGTGATTTTTGGGGTTACGTGAAAAACTGGCGTCTTCTGCCGGCCCGGCCCCGCGTTGACGGTGAGACTTGGGTGCAACTGATGACCTGATACTGGACTTTCAAGCCGTAAGCGTAATGCGAGGCAAGTTTGCGGCAAGGGGGCCGGCGTAAATCCCGGCAGAGCGCGTTCCGGACTGGCTGCGCCGGTTGCTGACGCGAGGCCTGGCCATCATCCTGTGATGTTTGTCACCGACCTCTACAGAGCTAATGGCACAGCGAAGTTACTGGTGTTGAGCCAGATCATCTTGTCGATGCAACTGCCTTCGCGGTAGTTCCGCTGGTGGGTCAGCATTCAGTAAGTGCAAGCGCTTGTCAGGTAAGCAAGGATGCACACCTAAGACTCGGGCGCAGACATGCTCCCTTACCGCCCCATGCAGGAGCCTGGGAAAAGTTGATAACTTCGTGGTTACTCCCCAAGATAAGCCTTTTGTACCTGCTCGTTATGCAAAAGATCATCCGCCTTCCCTTCAAGGGCGATGCGGCCGCCATCTATGACATAAGCGCGCTGGCATGTTTGCAGGGCCAGCTTTGCGTTCTGCTCGACCAGCAGCAAGGTCACGCCGCTTTTGACTACCTCGCGAATGGTCTCGAAAATTTTCTGCACGATGATCGGCGCCAGGCCCATGGACGGCTCATCCAGCAACAACAGCTTGGGCTTGCCCATGAGCGCGCGGGAGATCGCCAACATCTGCTGCTCGCCGCCGGACATAGTGCCCGCTAACTGAAAAGCACGCTCTTTGAGTCGAGGGAAAACACCGAACATGCGCTCGATATCAGCCTCGATGGCGGCGTTGCCGTCAGTGCGGGAGAAAGCGCCCATTTCCAGGTTTTCGTGAACCGTCAGTTTGGGGAAAATGCCTCGGCCTTCGGGCACCAGGGCCAGCCCTTCTCGGATAAGGTCGTAGCTCTTGATCTTCGAATGCACCTTGCCATCGAAGGTAATCTGCCCCGCTGTCGGCGTCAGCAGTCCAGCCAGCGTCTTGAGGGTGGTGGTCTTGCCCGCGCCATTGGCACCGATCAGAGCGACCATTTCGCCTTCGCCAACATGAAAGTCCAGCCCCTTGATCGCCTGGATAGCCCCGTAGGACACCTTGAGATCCCGTACCTGCAGGATATTTTTCATGCCGTCTCCGAACCTAGATAAGCCTCGATCACCCGAGGGTCTTTTTGCACATGCGCAGGCAGGCCATCGGCAATTTTCCTGCCGAACTCCAGCACCGTGACGTGATCGCACAAGCCCATGACCAGCTTCACATCGTGTTCGATAAGCAGCACCGTCTTGCCGTCCGCCTTCATCTTGCACATCAGTTGGCGCAGCCCTTCGGTCTCCGAGGCGTTCATGCCCGCCGCCGGTTCATCCAGAGCCACCAACAGCGGCTCAGTGGCCAGTGCCCGGGCGATTTCCAAACGGCGCTGATCACCATAGGACAGGTTCTTCGCAAGCTCGCCAGCAAAACGGGCGATGCCTACGTAATTGAGCCAATAGCGCGCGGCCTCGTGAATCTCACGTTCTTCCTGCACGCAACGACGGGTACGCAGGATCGCGCCGAACACGCCGCTTTTGGTGCGCACGTGCCGACCGATCATGACGTTTTCCAAGGCCGTCATATTGTGAAACAGGCGAATGTTCTGGAAAGTCCGGGAAATTCCCGCCTCCACCACTTTATGCGGCTTGCTGATGCGCAGCGGCTTGCCATCGAAAGTCACCTTGCCTTCTTCGGCCCGATACAGCCCGGTGAGCACGTTGAACAAAGTGGTCTTGCCCGCGCCATTGGGCCCCAGCAAGCCACGGATTTCGCCACGCTTGATACTCAGATCAATGCCATGCAAGGCCTGCAGGCCGCCAAAGAACTTGCTGACCGAACGCAGCTCCAGCAGTACGTCGCTCATACCTTGTTTGCCTCTTTCAGTCCGAACCCGGCGGCTGCCGGCTCCCCTTGCCCGAGCGCCGTATCCAGTGCCGGTGCAG
The DNA here is from genome assembly GCF_024807945.1 of Pseudomonas sp. JUb42. Classification (GTDB taxonomy): domain Bacteria; phylum Pseudomonadota; class Gammaproteobacteria; order Pseudomonadales; family Pseudomonadaceae; genus Aquipseudomonas. The sequence goes on from NZ_JANUFD010000009.1 coordinate 120,332, forward strand.
GCAGCAGGGTTTCACTTTGATCTTCATGCAGCTCGGCCCGGCGCCGGCTCGACGGCCATAGCCCCTCGGGACGGAACCGCATGACCAGGATCAGCGCCAGGCCGAACACCAGCATGCGCAGGGTCGAGGCATCCAGCACGTTGCGCAGCACGTCGCGGCTGATGAACGTCACGTTATCCAGCACATAGGGCTGCACCCAGTTGACCAGGTCGCGGAACACCTCCGGCATCACCGAGAGAATCAGCGCCCCCAGCACTACGCCGCGAATCGAGCCCATGCCACCCAGCACTACCATGGCCAGGACCATGATCGATTCCATCAGCGTGAAGGACTCCGGGCTGACAAACCCCTGATAAGCCGAGAACAGCACACCGGAGACACCGCCAAAGGTGGCACCCATAGCAAAGGCCAGCAGCTTGAGGTTGCGTTTGTTCAGACCCATGGCTTCGGCGGCCACTTCGTCCTCGCGCAAGGCCATCCAGGCGCGGCCGATGCGTGACACTTCCAGACGCTTGGAAAGGATGATCGCCAGCACCACAACAGCCAGAAAGAACAGGTAATAGCTGATCACCGGCGACACCTGCAGACCGAACAGGCTCCACTTGCTCTGCAAGCTCAGGATCGCGTGGGGCGCCTGGCCAGCGGCGTAGCTCCAGGCACCGCCGTCGATATGCAGCGGCGCGATGCCGGCAATGCCCTGGGGGCCGTTGGTGATATTCACCGGCTGGTCCAGGTTATTCATAAAGATGCGGATAATCTCACCGAACCCCAGGGTGACGATGGCCAGGTAGTCGCCGCGCAGCTTGAGCACGGGCGCCCCGATCAGCACTCCGCAAAACGCCGCTACCACTGCCGATAACGGAATGATCACCCACAGCGGCCAGTTAAGTACTCCTTCAGCCAACCCCGCCAGGTTCAAGTGCGGCGAGGACAGCAAGGCGTAAAGGTAAGCGCCAATGGCATAGAAACCGATATAGCCCATGTCCAGCAGACCTGCGTAGCCGATGACGATATTCAGGCCCAAAGCCAGTAACACATAGAGCATGGCGAAGCCGAGGATGCGCACCCAGGTCGGCCCGAGGAACGGAATCGCCTCGACCACAAAAGGCAGGGCAATGAACGCCAGAGCCAGCAAGGCATATTGTGCGTAAACATTATTGATAGTGTTTTTCATGACAGCCTCTCCCTTAAGCGCGATCGGCCATGCGTTCACCCATCAGGCCGTTGGGCCGGAACAGCAGGACCATGATCAGCACCATGAAGGCGAAGATGTCCTGATAGTTGGCGCCGAGAAAACCGCCAGTGAGCTGCCCGGTATAACCGGCCGCCAGAGATTCGATCAGGCCCAGCAATAAGCCCCCGGCCATGGCTCCGAATAGATTGCCGATGCCGCCCAGTACAGCTGCCGAAAATGCTTTGAGACCGAGCAACAACCCCATATAGGCGTCGGCCTGGCCGTAATTTACGGCACGCATGACACCGGCAATGGCCCCCAGCGAGGCGCCGATGACGAAGGTGGCGGAAATCACCCGATTGATATTGATGCCCATAAGGCCGGCCACTTCTTGATTCTGCGCAGTGGCACGCATGGCCTTGCCCAGGCGGGTCTTGTCGACCAGTAACCACAGCGCCAGCATGATCGCCACCGAGATCAGCATGATGCTCAACTGGACATTGGTGATGGTCGCGCCGAAAATATCGATCGGCTGGGTTTCTACGACGTCAGGAAAAGTCTTGTAGCCTCGGCCCCAGATCATCATCGCCAGGTTCTGCAGGAAAATCGAAATGCCGATGGCCAGAATCAACGGCGTCAGGCGCGGCGCCTTGCGCAGCGGCCGGTAGGCGAATTTCTCCATGCCCTGGGCCATCAGCATGCAGACCACGGCCGCGATCATGATGGCGAACAACAGGGTCAGCACGCCGGGAGCGAAGCCAAAACCTGCCAGCATGTTCAGCACCGAGATCGTCACCATGGCCCCGACCATGACGATCTCGCCATGGGCGAAATTGATCAGGCCGATGATCCCGTAGACCATGGTGTAGCCCAGAGCGACCAGGGCATAGATGCTGCCCAGCACCAGGCCGTTGAGGACCTGCTGCAACAAGATATTCAGATTGGCTTCCACTTGGTGAATCCTCAAAGCTGCGTCGTATCCACCAACGCTGGCCGGCAGGCACGACGCGGTGGCATTCGGGGCAGATCAGCAAAAGTCTTTTTGTTATGGTCGCGGGCCATGACTGGCCCGCTTATGGTTTTTTTGGGGTGTGGCCGTGACTCAGTCTCGCTCGACGGACAAGGTTTTCCAGGCGCCGCCTTCAAACCGGAAGATCGTCGCGGCGGCGTTTTTCAGGTTGCCCTCGTCATCGAAGGCGATGGTCCCGGTGACGCCGTCGTAGCTGGAGCTTTTCAGCACCGGCAGGTACACCGCCGGGATGACCGACTGCGCCTTGACCATGGCGCTGATCGCCGCCCAGGTCGCGTCATAGGCGGCCGGGGACGACTGCACGACACCGACGCCATACTTGGCCTTGAGCTTCTGCTCGAAGGCCGCGCCCTTGGGCATGTCCTGCAGCGGCGTGCCGTAGTTCCAGGCGTAGGTGCCTTCGGCGGCGCTGCCAGCCATTTTCTTGAACTCGTCATTGGGCAGGTTGCCGATGTTCATGAACTTGGCTTTCAGGCCCAGGTTCTTCATCTGCTTGGCCATGGGCGCCGCCTGATAATCCAGGGCGGCGAAGAACACTGCATCGGCCTGCTGGGCCTTGGCGGTGGTGAGGATGGCGTTGAAGTCGGTGGCCTTGTCATTGGTGTATTCACGTACCACGACATTGCCACCAGCGGCCTTGACCGCCTTGTTCACTTCATCAGCCAGGCCCTGGCCGTAGGCGGTGCGGTCATCAAAGATGGCGATGCGCTTGGCGGCGAGTTTGTTGACCAAGTAGTTGCCGGCATAACGGCCCAGGGTCGCGTCGTCGTTGACCACGCGGAACACCGACTTGATACCCTGTTTAGTCAGCGCCGGGTTGGTCGCCGAGGGAGAGATCTGCGGAATACCGGCATCGGCGTAGATTTTCGAGGCCGGGATGCTGGTGCCGGAGTTGTAGTGGCCGATCACCACGGCGACCTTGGCGTCCACCAGGCGCTGGGCGACAGCGGTGCCGGTGCGCGGGTCGGCGACGTCATCCTCGGAGACCAGCTTGAACTCGACGACCTTGTCACCGATCTTCAACTTCTGCTGGTTGGCCTCGTCGATGGCGATATTCACCCCGTGCTCAACATCCAGGCCCTGGTGGCCGGACGGCCCGGTCAGTGGTCCGGCAAAGCCGATCTTGACCAGTTCGGTGTCGGCCGCAGTGGCGATCCCCGTGTTCAGTGCAGTGGCCAAGGCCGCAGCCAGCGCGGTGACGATCAGGTTGTGTTTACGCATATACCCCTCCCAGAAACAACGGACAAACGAATTGAGCACGTTGGCGTGCAAGTCTTCTTTTCCACGCCTGGACCCTGTCACGGCATCCAGACTTTATTCGGGACCCTCTCACTGCATTGCACCCCGCCAGAAGCGAGCGCACTTGTAAGATAACAGTCAGCAGGCAACTGTCAATGGGTGTATGCTCAAGCAGAACAAAATGGCCGTGAAGAATTTTCAACGAAGGGGAAATGCACAAACTCGAGGCGTGAAAAGCCGTGAACAGAGGGGCTTTGCACCCTATCTGGTCAGTTGTTTGATAACATATGGGTTAAGGTCGACCGCTCGTTTCAGCCGGTTGCCGACTAAACAATGCAGAGGCTTTGCAACTTATTTGACGAAGTCCACTCAGCTGTTCAACCATTCATCTTCCGTGATGAGCACTCAGGTTTCAGGAGCAACACAAATGGACGCCACGACAGGTGCGCGCAGAGGCAATCTTGCTGAGACGGTTATCCGTGAACTGTCCAATCGTATCGATTTGGGCACCTATCGCCCAGGGGAAAAACTTCCCTCCGAGCAGGAGTTGTGCAAGGAATTCAACGTCAGCCGTCCTGTGGTCCGCGAGGCCGTGGCATCCCTGCGCCTGGGCGGACGCCTGATTGCCCGCCAGGGTGTCGGGGTGTTCGTCGTCGAGCAGGACGTCAAGCGCATCGGTTATGCCTTGAGCACCGCCGTGGATGATGTCCGCGCAGCAGCCCAGGTGCTGGAGCTGCGCCTGGGCGTGGAAACCGAATCGGTCGCCCGCGCCGCCGAACGTCGCAGCCCGGCCAGCCTGTCGGATATCACCGAAGCCTTCGATCGCTTCAACGCGCTGGACGGCACCGACCTGGAAGAAGAAGCCAAGGCCGACTTCGAGTTCCATCTGGCCATTGCCCGCGCCACCAACAACCCGCATTTCACCCAACTGCTGGAAGCCCTGGGCTCGGACATCATCTTTGACCTGCACCTCAAGCACGGCCAGTCCACCGGCAAGAGCCGCCTGGCCCACATCAAGAAGATCGGTCGTGAACACGGCGCCATTCTCACGGCAATCACCATGGGCGACATCAACGGCGCACGCAACGCACTACGCAAACACCTTGAGGAAAGCCTGTCGCGCTATCAGCGCCTGGTGCAGAGCGGGGAATAAATCCCCACTCCGGCAAAACACAACACCACTCTCTGAAAAAATACGCCCCTGTGGGACCGGCTTCAGCCGGGAAAGGGCCGGTACAACCGGTGCAGTTGCAGGTGCGGACCCGACGCCTTCCCGGCTAAAGCCGGTCCCACAAAGAAATCTCAGCAGCCCGACACAATCACCGTGTCGCCAGGGCTTTTTCGCGGATCTGGCTCAGACTCATGCGCGGCGTCAGGGCTTCGGGATCGACTCGAATCTCGATCAGCGCCGGTTTCTGCGAGGCCACACAGCGCTCGAAGGCCTGCGCGAACTGGTCGGTCGCCACCACCGTTTCGGCATGGAAGCCGTAGGAACGAGCCAACATGGCGAAGTCCGGGTTATGCAGCTCGGTGCCGGACACCCGCCCCGGGTAGCTGCGCTCTTGGTGCATGCGAATGGTGCCGTACATGCCGTTATTGACCACGATCACGATCACCCGCGCATCGTAGTTGGCCGCCGTCGCCAGTTCCTGACCGTTCATGAGAAAGCAGCCGTCCCCGGCAAAGGCCAGCACCATGCGTTCGGGCGCAGTGATCTTGGCCGCCACCGCCGCCGGCACGCCGTAGCCCATTGAACCGTTGGTCGGTCCCAGCAGCGTGCGGAAGGTGCGGTGCTGGTAGCCGCGATGCAGCCAGCCGGTGTAGTTGCCCGCGCCGCAGGTCATGATGCTGTCGTGAGGCAGGCGGTCATTGAGCCAGGCGATCACTTGGCTCATTTGCACCGGCCCGGGTGATGGCGGGCAATCGAAATTGGCGCGGTAGCCGCGGTTGAGCCGCGTGGTCCACTCGACCATTGCCTGGGGCTTGACCGCTGGCAAGGCGGCTATCTGGGCAGCGAAGATTTTCATCCCGGCATTGATTGCCAGCGTCGGTTGATAAACGCGCCCCAGCTCTTCGATCCCCGGATGCACATGCACCAGTTTCTGTTTGGGCACAGGAATGTTGACCAGGGAATAACCCCCGGTGGTCATCTCGCCCAGGCGCGCACCGATGACCAGTAACAGATCGGCGTTCTTCACCGCCTCGACCAGCTCGGGACCCGCCGCCAGGCCAAGGTCACCGGCATAGTTGGGCAAGGTGTTATTGAACAGGTCCTGGCATCGGAAGGACGCCGCCACCGGCAGGTTCTGGGTCTCGATAAAGCGGCGGATATCAGCCACCGCCGTAGCATCCCAACCGCCGCCGCCGAGCACCACCAGCGGACGCTGCGCCGCTCCAATCAGTTCCTGTAGTTGCGCCAGCGCGGCCGGGGCCGCCGCCGGCTCGATAGCCTGTGCCGGCCCGGCATCGGCGACACTGACCAGATCAGTCAGCATGTCTTCCGGCAAGGCCACCACCACCGGCCCGGGGCGACCATTGCTGGCGCGGTGAAACGCCTGGCTGAGCAGCTCGGGCAGGCGCGCCGCGTCGTCCACCTGCACCACCCACTTGGCCATCTGGCCGAACATGCGCCGGTAGTCGATTTCCTGGAAGGCCTCACGCTCCACCTGGTCCCGCGCCACCTGGCCGATAAACAGAATCATCGGCGTCGAGTCCTGAAAGGCAGTATGCACTCCAACTGAAGCATTGGTCGCCCCCGGGCCACGGGTCACAAAGCAGATTCCCGGCTTGCCGGTCAGCTTGCCGTAGGCCTCGGCCATGTAGGCCGCGCCGCCTTCCTGACGGCAGACGATCAGCTCGATATCATCCTTGGCATCGTGCAGCGCATCCAGCACCGCCAGGTAGCTTTCCCCCGGCACACAGAACGCCCGCTCGACACCATTGATACGCAAGGCATCGACCAGTACCTGGCCGCCAGTGCGGGTTGCTGTGGAATTATTGTTAGTCATCATGTACTCCAGCAGGCTGCCCGGTCAGATGACCGAGTCTTCCAGAAAGGGACGATTTTCAACCACGCGCTCGTAAGAAAGCGGACTCAGATCAAGGCTTCTGTATTCGCCATAGGTAATCAGTTCACTCAAGCCGCGACCGATGGCCGGAGCCTGTTGCAGGCCGTGGCCGCTGAAGCCGTTGCAGAAGAGAAAATTGCTCACTTCACTGTGGGGCCCGACGATGGCGTTGTGGTCCAGAACGCAGAAGTCGTAATGCCCGGCCCAGGAGTTGACCACCTTGATCGCCTCGAATGCCGGCACGCGCTCGGCGAGGATCGGCCAGACCTCTTCCTCGAACTCATCGTGCAGGACATCGAAGTCATCAAAGGCCACTTCCGGGTCGACTTTCGGGTAAGTGCCACCCAGGTACAGATGCCCTTCTGGACGGAAAAACACTCCGGTCGGATCGATGGTCAGGGGCACCACCCCCGGCAGCGGCGTGTGGCAGGCAAAGACGAACAAAGAGCGGCGGCGCGGCTCCACCGGAATCTGCAGACCGGCCATCCGCGCCACTTGCGGCCCACGGGTGCCGGCGGTATTAACCAGGGTCTCGCAGCCGATGCGCTCGCCGCTGGCCAGGGTCACGCCGGTGACCCGATCGCCCTTGCGCAGCACTTCGACCACTTCGTTCTCGATGTACTCGACCCCCAGGGCACGGGCCTTCTTGCGAAAGCCGTTCATGATGCCGTAGTTGTCGAACCAGCCTTCGTCCCGCTCGCCATAGGTGCCCCCCGCCAGGTTGTCCGGGTTGACCCAGGGGAAGCGCTGGATCAGCGCATCGGTGCCCATCAGAGTGACGTCAGCGCCATTGTCCAGCTGGGTCTGGTGCAGGCGCTTGAGCACCTCGAAGCCTATCTGGTCGGCGAGGAACAGATAGCCGTTCTCCTTGAAGGCCAGGTCGGGCTTGTCGCCGTTGACCTCCATCAGCTGCGGAAAATCACGGATGAACTGCGCACCGAAGCGGGAGATCTGGATATTGATCGGGTTGGAAAACTGCACACGAATCGAGCTGCTGGACAGCGCCGTGGCCGACTGGGCGTAGGTCCAGTCGCGCTCGATGACCAGCACCGAACCGGTGAAGTCCGGGTTATTGGCGAGGAAATACGCCGTGGCGCTGCCGTTCACCGCGCCGCCGACAATCACCACATCGTAATGCTGCTTTGTTGCTGTCGAAGCCATGACTCGGACCCCTGAAAATGCACTGAATAAAAGTTACTTCGGATCTTCGAAATGCCCGGCACCGGCGAAGTTGCCACCGTGGTAGCGCGCTGCGGGCTCATTGGGATCCAGCGAGGGAAACTTTGCCTCGACCTTCTCGCGGTAGGCATCGGCGCTGTCCTTGGCGACGTAGCCAATCGAGGACGCGGCGCGGTTATCCCACAGCGATTCGCGGTTGGCCGACATGCCGTAGACGATCATGTGGCCGACCCGCGGCGCGTGCAGGGAGCGCTCGACGATCTGGCTGAAGTCGGAGAACGACAGCCAGGTGGCCAGCATGCGTCGGTCCAGAGGCTCTTCGAAGGACGAGCCGATGCGGATATTCACCGACTCGATGCCGAACTTGTCCCAGTAGTAGCGACCCAGATCTTCAGCGAAGCACTTACTCAGGCCGTACAGCGAGTCCGGGCGATGGGGCACGCTGGCATCGATGGTTTCGGTGCGGTCGTAGAAGCCGATGGCGTGGTTGGAGCTGGTGTAGATCACCCGCTTGACGCCCTTCTGCCTCGCTGCCTCGTAGATGTTGTAGGTGCCAAGGATATTGCCGTTGAGGATCAGCTCGAAGGTGTTTTCCACCGGCACGCCGCCGGCATGAATGATCGCATCGACACCCTCGGCCAGGGGTAGCACATCGGCGAAACTGGCCAAGTCGCATTGCACCAGCTCTTCGTGGGGTGCCGCTTCGCCCATATCAGCGATATCGGTCAGGCGCAGGTGATCGGCGAAGGCGCTCATCTCGGCGCGCAGGATACGCCCCAGGCGGCCGGCGGCACCGGTGATTAACAGTCGCTTGAAAGGCTTGCTCATCAGGACACTCTCGATTGGGTCAGTGACTGCGGCGCATGCACCAACAGGGCCAGGGCATCGCGCATCTGCAAGATGGCCTGCTCCAGCTGTTGCCGCGAGGTCGCAAAGGACAGACGAATATAGGGTTCCAGACCAAAGGCCGAGCCCGGTACCGTGGCCACCTTGCCGACACGCAGCAGGTAGTTGGCCAGGTCCGTATCGCTCTCGATCACCTGGCCGTCCGGGGTATGGGTGCCGATAAAGGCCGCGCATTTGGGGAAGGCGTAAAAGGCCCCTTCCGGCATCTGCAATTCCAGGCCATCGATGGCCGACAGGCCTTTCACCACCAGGGCGCCACGGGCCTGATATTCGCGGTTGGCGTTGCGCACGAAATCCTGCGGGCCGCTGAGCGCGGCGGCGGCGGCCAGTTGCGAAATGGCCGAGGGGCAGGTGGTGGTTTGGGACTGGGTCTTGTTCATGGCATCGATCAAACCCTTGGGCCCGGCGGCATAACCCAGACGATAGCCGGTCATGGCGTAGGCCTTGGACACACCATTGATCAGCAACGTGCGATCACGCAGCGCCGGGCAGGCCGTGACGAAGGGCACGAAGGTCTTGTCGCCGAGAATGATGTGTTCATAGATCTCATCGGAGATCACCAGTACCCGCGGGTACTTCGCTAGCACTTCGCCGAGGGCGGCAAACTCCGCAGCGGTGTAGATCGCCCCGCATGGATTGTTCGGCGAGTTGAGCATCAGCCAGCGGGTCTTCGGGGTGATGGCCGCTTCCAGCCGCGCGGCGTCGAGTTTGAAACCGTACTCCGAGCCACAGGGAATCACCTTGGGCACGCCACCATTGAGCAGCACCATATCGGTGTACGACACCCAATAAGGTGCCGGGGTGATGACTTCGTCGCCCGGCTCCAGGGTCGAGAGGAAGGCATTGAACAGCAACTGCTTGGCACCGTTGGCCACGCAGATTTCGTCCATGCCATAGGTCAGGCCGTTCTCATGGGCGAACTTGTCGACGATGGCCTTGCGCAGCGCCTCGTAGCCGTTGGGTGCGGTGTAGTGGTTGTTGCCGTCGAGCATCGCTTGATGGGCCGCTTCGATGACGTGGGCCGGGGTATTGAAGTCTGGCTCGCCCAAGCTCAGATTGATAACCGGCTCGCCCCGGGCCAGCATTTGCTTGGCCAGGACCGACACAGCCATGCTCGGCGAACTTTTAACGGTTCTGACGCGCGTACTTTGAAATTCCATTACTTGCCACCCCGGCCGGACTCATAACCATAATCGTCACGCGCCTGCTCGGCGCTGATGTAACCAAACCGCAGGTCGCGCTCGACCTCGTCCCGGGAGCGCTTCCCCGGCTCACCGTAGCCACCACCACCAGGCAGGCTGAGCACCAGGCGGCGATCGGCCGGAACAAACTGCTGGCCCTTGCCACGCAGCAGGGTGCCGTCGTCCAGGCCGACATAGCCCTGGGCGCCTTCCCTACCCCCTTCCAGGCCTCGGGCCGCATGCTGGATGCGGTCGAACATGGCGCTAAAGCGGAACGAGTAACCGGCCGCCGCGGAGATTTCGATTTCCTGACCCAGACCACCGCGCAATTGCCCTGCGCCGCCGGAGCCTTCACGCAGCTCCTTGCGCCAGACGATCACCGGCCCGGCGTGTTCCGTGGCCTCCACCGGCATGGTGTGCACGCCGCTGGGGAACGCCGTGGCGCTCAAGCCATCCTTGGCCGCCCGGGCGCCCATGCCGCCGCTATTGAACATCAGCATCTCGGCATTGCGACCCTGGGGATTGTTCTCCAGCGGCCGCACGCTCAGGTGCAGGTTCCACAGGGCGCTGGCGCCTTCGGCCGGCACCTGGCCCGGTAGACATTTGTGCAGCGCGCCGAGGACCAGGTCGGGTACGAAGTGGCCGAGGACATGGCGCACCGAAACCGGAGCCGGGTGCCTGGCATTGAGAATGCAGCCCTCGGGAGCAGTCACCGCGAACGGTTCCAGGGACGCCGAGTTATTGGGGATCTCCGGCGCGACGATGCACTTGAGGCCGTAGCAGGCGTAGGCCTTGGCATACCCCAGGGGCACATTGATGCCGAACTGGCTCATGCCGGAGGTGCCGCTGAAATCAGTGAGGATGCCGTCCGGTCCCACCGTCAGGGTTACGGCCAGGGTCACCGGCACGTCGTAGCCGTCCAGGGTCATGCTGTTCTGGTAGGTGCCATGGGGCAGCGACTTGAAGCACTCCAGGGTGGCGCGCCGGCTGTGCTCCAGAATGAAACCGCCGATATGCTCCAGATCGTCCAGTTTGAATTCGTCGAGCATGCTCAACAGACGCTTGTGGCCGGTCTCGTTGCAGGCCGACAGCGCATAGAAGTCGCCGACCACCCGGTCATTCTCACGCACGTTGTTGCGCAGGATATTGATCAGGTCACGGTTGACCTTGCCCCGCTCGAACAACTTCATGATCGGAATGAACAGGCCTTCTTCGTAGACCTCACGGGCATCCGGACCAAAGCCCCGGCCACCGATATCGACCACATGGGCGGTACTGGCGAAGTAACCGATCAGCCTGCCCTGGTAAAACGAGGGCGAGACAATGGTGATGTCGTGCAGGTGGCCGGTGCCTTTCCAGGGATCGTTGGTCACGTAGACATCGCCTTCGAAGATATTCTCCGGGCCGATGTCCTTGATGAAATGCACCACCGCCTCAGCCATGGTGTTGACGTGGCCGGGAGTGCCGGTTACGGCCTGGGCGAGCATGTTGCCGGCGCGGTCGAAGACCCCGGCAGACAAGTCCCCCGCTTCCCGAACACTGGTGGAAAACGCCGTGCGGATCAGGGTCAGGGCCTGCTCTTCGACCACCGAGATCAGGCGATTCCACATCACCTGCATTTGAATATCGATCAAGGTATTGCTCATGAATGAATCGCCTTCTATGCACGTGAGGCTTAACGCCGAACAACCAGCAGGCAGCCGTCAGGCTGGACCGTGGCAGTAAAGGTGGACGAGACGAAAGTCGAGGTCTCGCGCTCAGCGATGATCGCCGGGCCGTCGACCCTCGCTCCGGGTTGCAAGACTTCACGCTGGAAGATCCCTGCCTCGACAAAGCCGCCGCTGACTACATCGAAGACTTGGCGTCGTGCAACTTCTTCGGCGCGGTGGGAGGCCTTGACCTGCTCCACCGGCACGACGGCCAGCAGCGGCGAACTGGCCTTGACCGACCAACTGACGATCTCGATATCCGGCCCTTCGATCGGGCGACCGAAGAACATGGTGTAGGCGGCCTCGAACAGGCTCTTGAATTGCGCGGTGTCGCTGGTACTGAAGGCCTTGAACGGCACGCTGACAGGAATTTCCCAACCCTGGCCGACATAGCGCATGAACGCCGTGCACTCCAGCTCTGGCTCGCCCTCGGGCATGCCCTGGCGCAGGAAACCGATGGACTCGGCCTGCATGTCGTCGATCAGCGCGTTGACCTGGGGCGCATCGAACTCGGACAGGCGCACGAACGCGCTGCGCACCGCTTCATAACCGAACGGCGCACGCAGGAAGCCAATGGCAGAGCCGACCCCGGCACCGGCCGGAACCAGGAAGCGCGAAACGCCCATTTTCTCGCACAGGCGCGCCGCATGTAGCGGGCCGCCACCGCCAAAGGTGATCATGGTGTATTCGGCAATGTCCTTACCGCTTTCCACTGCATGCACGCGCCCGGCATTGGCCATGTTTTCGTCGACCACTTCGCAGATGCCGTAGGCGGCAGTGACCGCCTCCATGTTCAGCGGTGTGCCAATGGCACGGCCGACCGCAGCTGCTGCGCTGTCGGTATGCAGACGCATGGCGCCGCCCGCGAAGTTGTCGGCGTCCAGGCGCCCGAGCAGCAGGTTGGCATCGGTGATGGTCGGTTGCTCACCACCCCGGCCGTAGCAGGCCGGGCCCGGCTCGGAACCGGCACTGTGCGGGCCGACGCGAATCTGGCGCATGCTGTCGATACTGGCGATGGAACCTCCCCCCGCGCCGATCTCGACCATCTCCACCACCGGTATCGAAATGGGCATGCCGCTGCCTTTCTTGAAGCGCCAGGTCCGGGCCACCTCAAAGGTCTTGGCGGTTTTCGGCACCTGGTTTTCGATCAGGCAGATCTTCGCTGTGGTGCCGCCCATGTCGAACGACACCACCGAATCCAGGGAATATTTGCGGGCGATATCCGCCGCGAAAATCGCCCCGCCCGCCGGGCCGGACTCTACCAGGCGCACCGGGAACTCGGCGGCGCTCTGCACGGAAATGATCCCGCCGCCGGAATGGATCATAAACACCGGGCAATCGGCTCCGGACTTCTTGAGCGTCACCACCAGACGGTCTAGGTAGGACTTGATCAGTGGCTTGACGTAGGCATTGGCGCAGACCGTATTGAAGCGCTCGAACTCGCGTATCTGCGGCGAGACTTCGCTGGAAATCGACACGGAAACGTCCGGCAGGCGGCTTTGCAAGGCATCGCGCAGCAAGCGCTCATGGGCGCCGTTGACGTAGCTGTGAATCAGGCCGACCGCAATACTCTGGTAGTTGCCCTCGGAAATGCGCTCGACCAGGGCGTCGATATCAACCTTGCTCGGGGCGATCAGCACATCACCGTGGACATCCAGGCGCTCGCGCAGGGTGTAACGGTGCTCGCGCTCAATCAGCGGCGGCGGCAGCGTGATATTGATGTCGTATTGTTCGAAGCGGTTTTCGGTGCGCATTTCCAACGTGTCACGAAAACCCTCGGTGGTGATGAACGCCGTCCTGGCTCCGCGCCGCTCGATCAGGGCGTTGGTCGCCAGGGTTGTGCCGTGGATCAACTGATCGATATCCGCGAGCGTCAGCCCAGCCGCTTCCACGACGCTTTTCACGCCGCTCAGAATGGCACGCTCGGGCAACTCGTAGTCGGTCAGAATCTTGGTCGAATGCAGCACCCCGTCCACGTCCAGCGCGATATCGGTAAAGGTCCCACCTATGTCCACGCCGACCCGGCATGAAGTCGCAGTCATCGTCGTATCCCCTGGAATTGCTGATGTCATGAAGGCAGCGATGGCGCCGCTTTAAATGTAAGTTATATGTTGTCTTACAGGTAGTCAAGCATTGCGGCTCGTCATTCTGCCCGTTACGGCGTACATAAATGACCGGCCGGGCGCATACCCTAATGCCGGTCAGTCAACAAGTCGGTAGGAGCGAACCTGTTCGCGAGGCAGTGGATCGGACACGCCGCGCAAAACCTCTCGCCAATAAGTTGGCTCCTACCTCCAACATTCATTTGATTAACCGACTTAAATTAGCGCATGCAGCGCGCCCATCATCAGCCCAGAGTTTTCACCATCCGCGCACCACCGACCGCCTGCGCCGTCGGGAACACCTCGAGCCGGGACACGTCCACTTGTTGCGGTAAGCTTAGCGCCGCCAACAGCAGTTGGGCGATGTCTTCGGGCATGATCGATTCATAGCCGTCGTACAGCTGCTCACCGGCCGCCTGCATGCCCATGGCCGCCTTGTACAACTGAGTTTGGACCCGGCCCGGGGCAATTTCCGTGACCCGCACGCCACTGCCCAACAGGTCGCAGCGCAGAGCATCACAGAACAGGCTGATACCGGCCTTGGACGCGCCATACACCGCCGCCCCCGGGTGCGGCGCACGACCGGCGCTGGATCCGATAAAGAACAGATGGCCATGACCCCGCGTGATCATTCCCGGCACAACCTTGCGCGTCAGGTGCAACGGCGCCTTGAGGTTGATATCGAACATATTGTCGATCTCGGCGGGATCGATATCCTGAAAGGCTGCGCGACTGGACAGCACGCCGGCATTGTTCACTAGCACGTCCACCGGGTATTGCGCGAGGACGGCATCGAAAACTTCGACCTGGCGGATATCGGCTTCAACCACTACCACACCCCTCTCTTCGCGCAACGCCTGCAAGGCTTCGGGGCTGCGCCCTACGGCAATGACTTGCAGACCGGCATCGCGCAGGGCAATGACCACGGCCTTACCGATGCCACTGGTAGCCCCGGTCACCAGGGCACACTTATAACGGGCCAGGCCGGACGCTGAATCAGGCATAGATATATCCCCCGCTGACAATCACGTTTTCACCGGTGGCGTAGCTGTTGCGGCTGCTGCCCATCATCACGATCCACTCGGCGATTTCCGCAGGCTCGGCAGCCCGACCCAGAGGGTTGGCGGCGGCCAGCTCACCGAGGAAACCCAGTTGCTTGGCGCGCTCGGTGGCAAAGCCGGCCGGGGCCACGGAGTTGACCAGGATCTGATCCTTGGCGCAGGCCTGGGCGAAAGATTTGGTCAGGCTGACCACGGCGGCCTTGGTCGCAGCATAGTGGGCGTTCTGCGGGTGAGCCTTGAAGGCATCAACGGACGTGACATTGACGATTCGACCGGTCACAGCAGGCGCAGCTACATAAGCCTGCATGTGCTTCACCGCCGCCACCATCATGTGATAGGTGCCCTTGATGTTAATCGCGTTTTCCAGATCCCACTCTTCGTCGCTGATCTCGAAAATTTCCTGGCGCGGATAAATCGCTGCGCTGTTGACCAGACAATCGACGCGGCCAAGGGCGTCAACGATCTGCTGGAACGCACCGTGGGCGGTTTCCTTGCGCGAGATGTCGCCTGCCGCTGTCGCGACTTCACAGCCTTCGGCGCGCAGGATCTCTGCGGCAACGGCCATTAACTCTGCATTTCTGTCGATAATGCCGATTTTCGTTGCTCCGCGCTTGCGCATCAACTTCGCAGTTTCAAGGCCCAAACCCGAGGCGCCACCGACGATTACGACCGTTTGCCCATCCATAAAACACCTCCGCGATTAGTCTTTACGTAAGATGCCTGTTGTCTTACATTTGGTCAAACCCAATTTGCCTGCTCGACGTCAGCGAATGCCTATTATCAACCACACAGGACACTCCAATGCCTGCGGTCACGCCCCCCGCTAAATGCGTCCCGAACAGTGCCCGCGACCGCCTTGTCGATGCCGCCTTGGAACTCTTCGCCACCCGAGGCTATCAGGCCATAGGTCTGCGCGATCTGGCCGGTCATTTGGGGCTGCATGCAGGGTCGTTGTACAACCACATCGAAAACAAGCAATGCCTGCTGTTCGAACTGATCGAAGCCGCTCTGTCCGACCTGCTTGCCGACACCAAAAGACGCATGCGCGGCGCAAACAGCAATCGTGAGCGCCTGCGCCGTTTTATTAATGCGTTCGTATCGTTCAGCCTTGCAGAAAAAAATCGCCTGCTTCTGGTGACCCGGGAGTTCGTTAACCTCACTGAAGATCAGCAGAAAGAAATCAACCAGCTCAAATGCAGCTACGCGAGCCTCTTGAATACCATCGTCTCGACTGAGCGCAGCGAACAGGACCGCACTAGCGAGTGCACCGGGGTGATAACTGACGCTTTAATTGGTATGTTCTACGGGCACTCACAGTGGCGCACCCCTGAAATCCCAGTGTCCGAACTGACCGACACCCTGACAAGCTTTGCTATCGGGATAATTACTGCCGGAAAAAACCAGGACCGACATTCCTCTGACCGGAAACTTTGAACGCGTCAGCGCTTTCTTCAGATACGCGAATACCAGTGGTGTGCGTGATCCACAAAAGCATTACATCGCGCTCTGACATTCGGCCAGTTACGGATGCAACGCGGATCAGGTGCTTGAATTGTCCAGGGCGAAGCGAAGTAGCGCGGCGGATGGTCATGTGGCCTCTCTGTCAGGATTACATGTGGATCGTGCTCGATCTGGAGAGAGTCAGGCCGGGGCCTCCGGACAAGGGTATCAGCAGGCTGCACCTGGTGTTCACGGAAAATACCATGGCACATGTCGGTCCCACGGCGAGACGGTTTGGGACCTGGCCCCGCTAGAACTGGGTACCAAAATCTAACTTACCAAAACCAGTTTGTTTACTGCGCCATCCCGCCTGCCCCTGTTAACTGCGTCCGACGGCCTCTTCGGACACATAGCCATGTACCTCCCAGTCGCATCCCTTGCTTTGAATTTGAAAGCAAAACTAGCCATCACTGCCCTCCTGCTCACCCATGCCACCGCATGGGCCGAAACCATCCTCATAACCGACACCCACCACCCCATCCCCACAACGCAAGAAGTCCGCACCATAACCCTCGACCTTCCCGCAACCCTGGAAGCCGAGCTCTCCACCAACCTGCCCGCAGACCCATCCAAAGCCCAAGCCATCGTCCAGCAACGCCTGACCCCAGCCCTCTCCGCCCGCCTGACCCAAGCCCACCAGGATGTCGCCGATGCCTGGAGCATGGGCGTCACTCGCATCCCGGCGGTGGTGGTTGATCGCAAGTACGTCATCTACGGCGAAACCGATATCCAGCGTGCACTGGAGCGCATTGAACAACACCGGAGCCTTGAGCCATGACTCTTCTCTCCCTGCACCAGTTCGCCAAACGCACCCTGCCCGCCTTGCTGCTGACCAGCACCCCGGCTTTCGCGCTGACAACGGCAACCATTGTCCCCTCCGTGTTCTCGCCGACCTGCATGGACTACCGCGTGGTTGGGGTCTGTTACTGGTTGATGTGCACGAGCTTCGGCTGTGATGTGAAGACGTCTTCGAAGGTCGGGCATTACGTGCCTGACGCGGTGGTTTCCAGCTACTCGTCCACCGGGATGAATCCCTGGGTTGAGGTCAGCAGTCTGAGTTCACCCAATGCTTCTGCAATGGGCGGTGGCAGCGGCACAACGGCTGATTCTCATGAAAACAATCTGTCGGTGTTCAAGAACGTCGATGTGATTGGCCACCCCGGGATCGCGGCTTTCAACAGTTTTGCCAGTGGCTCAGGGTATGCCTGCTCGGGCGCCGGTACGCCTTATGTGCCGAATATGCTCAGCACACTGGACAGCCTCGCCTGGCGAAATGGGGTGCCTGAAAGTGTGTTTCCCCAGGCGCTGATCCCGGGTATGCGGGAGATCGGCAATCGCACGATGCTCAATTTGTGGGGCAGCGTTTATCCGCGTAGCGGTTTCCTGCATCAGACCGATGATTACAAGGCCGCGGCCGTCATGGCGCAGCGCGCGGGAGACATCGTCACCCGGCTTGGCCAGGTGCATGTGTATCAGCCGCTGTTGGCCATTCCACAACCGGGTTACTGGCCGGCCGGCGAGTTGAAAGAGATGCAGATTCGCACCGGCAAATGGCAGCAGCTCACCCCCATCACCAGCCCCATCTGTGGGGTCTTCCCTGATTTCACACCAAGCGTCCAGGCCCTGGGTGGCGCTTACGCCTGGGCGTTGTGGCGCCCATATAGCTGCTGCAAACGGGAAGGTCAGACCTTTCTGGGCAGCACCGGCATTTACTGATCGAGGCCGCTTATGAATCACTTTTTACTTCTCGCCAGACTGCCGCTGTTGGCTCTGTTCGTCTCTGCCACGGCACAGGCAGAGCCACTCAATGCGCAGACCTCTGGCAGCGTCATCGGTGACGATGTGCTGTACAGCATCGGCGGCGGAAACGCGGTAACCATGGGCCGTGCCGGCAATATGCAAAGCATCGGTGTCGGTGTGGGCTGGAACAGCAATCTGATGTGCGGAAACATGGATCTGTCGACCACGCTGCAGAACCAGTTGAACGGTGCCACCGATGGTTTTCGCAACATCATGAGCAGCGTGATCCAGGGCGCTACCGGGGCGGTGGCTTCGTTACCGGCGCTGATCATTCAGCGGGCGGATCCTGGGGTATACAACCTGCTCACCAACGGCATTCTGCAGGCGCGGCTCGACTTCGATCGCGCCAAGGTCAGTTGTACCGCCATGACCGCAAAGATGGCCGATCTGGCGGGCAATCAGGCCGGCTGGAGCGCTCTTGCCGACGGCCAGGCGCTGAAGGAAGCCGTGAGCCGCAATCCCGATGCAGTGGCTGCCACCAAGACTGCGGAGTCGTCCAAGGGCAATAGCGGTGTGCCGTGGATCGGGGGCACCAAAGCCGGCGGCCAGGGCCAGCAGCCGATACGGGTAGTGAGCGAGGTGACCAAGGCTGGCTACAACCTGCTCAATAGCCGTAGCGCGACGGACACTTCAGCCATCAGTCAGGGCAGTTGCAACAGCGGCATGCTGTGCGGCACCTGGAAGTCTCCGGACGAAGCCGCTCAGTTCGCCAACCGGGTGCTCGGCGAAGTCGAGCAACAGACCTGCGAGACCTGCACCAAATCCAGCACGACTGCTGGCGTCGGCCTCACCCCACTGATCCAGGAGGAATACGACAGCAAGCTGCAGGCGCTGCAGGAGTTGATCTCCGGCAGCAAGGAGACCACCCCGGAAAACCTCGCCGCTGCCAGCAGCAACTCACTGCCCATTACCCGGGGCGTTATCGCAGCGCTCAAGGATGAGCCCGATCAGGAGCTGCTGGCCCAACGTCTGGCGTCCGAGGTTGCGGTGTCCAGCATTCTCGAAAAAGCCCTTCTGCTGCAGCGCACCCTGCTTGCCGGCAACAAGGAGCCAAATGTCTCGGCGAACGACGTGGCCACCTCGGCCATCAGCCAAGAAAACCAGAACCTCAAACTGGAAATCGACAACCTCAAGACCGAGCTGGAGCTGCGTCGCACGCTGGCCAGCAATTCGCCGATGGCCATCATCTCGCGCTATCGCGAACGCCAGGAAAACTCGCGCTCGATCTACCAGGGCGAGACCGACATGAATCGTCTGGAAGACGCGCAGAAAGCCACCCGCCAGGACAACCCATAGGAGCGCTCACCTGATGAAGATCAATCCCTTTTATTTCCTCAGATCCATGTCCTGGGGGCTGTTCGCCCTGGCCATGATGATCCTGATCGTCGGCATCGCGATCAATCTGCTGGGCATTTACCTGACCGGTAGCCTGGACGGTTGGCAGGCGTGGCGCGCCGAATCTTACGGACACTTTCTGGCGTGGCGACTGATGCTCTACGGCGGCATCATCGCGGGCTGGATTCCCCTGCGCAGAAAGCTACTGGAACGCGAGCCCGAAAGACATTCAAGGCTGCTGCGGGCGGAAGTCGGTTTCGTCCTGGTGCTGGTGCTGTTTGAAGTTTCACGCGCCCAATCCAACGGCCAATGGGGGGCAGCATGACGCTCTATACCAACGATTACCTGGAGTACTACCTGACCCTGGTCGCCTGGATCGTCAGCAATGGCATCTGGGAGGTGCTCATGGACTCAGGGCTCTACGCCCTGCCCGTCATCGCTATCATCATCCAGGAATGGCTCAAGGCTCGCAGCGAGGGTGCCGACGAAGGCAACAAGGGCATGCTCTCGACGATACGCGTCGAGAATCGCGTCTGGGTGGCCCTGGTAGTGATCATGTTCGCCGGGCTGCCCATGGTTGATCTGGACATTGGCACATTGAAATTCGACGAGGCCCGCTCGATACAGTGTCAGTACCAGGTCGCTCAGCCCCAGGACACCCAGTGGGGCAAGTCCTTCACGACCCTGAACAACCAAAGCGCCAAGGTACCGGTGTGGTGGTTCTTCACTCACTCGATGTCGAAGGCGGTGACCAACGCGGCCGTGGCCTCGATCCCCTGCGGCACCGACCTGCGCCAGATGCGTATGGAGATCAGCAAAATCCGCATTCATGACCCGATCCTCGCCCAGGAGGTCTCCGACTTCACCAAGGACTGCTACGCAGCCTCCCGCGCCAAGCTGTTCATGAACCGGCCCACGCTGGATGCCAAGGTAATGAACGATGTCACCTGGATCGGCTCCCGCTACTTCAGCACTCAGCCTGGCTACTACAACAACTACTACTCGCGCTCGCCGCGACAGGAATGGCCCTACGACCCGGTGCGTGATGCCGGCATGCCGAGAGTCAAGAATGGCGGTGGCTTCCCGATGTGTGATCAGTGGTGGAGCGACGGCGGTAAAGGCCTGCGCGATCGTCTGCTGGCCCAGGTTGATACGGGGCTGGTGGAGCGGTTCGTCAACTGGGCCAGCTTCATGAGCCCGGACGAGGTTAACGATGCGCTAATCCGGGAGATTGCATCGCCCCGGGCGCAGCGGATGACTCAGGGGCAGGTGTATACCGATTATGGGGGACAGGTGGGTGGGTCGATGTTCAACGATATGAGTCGTACGGCTGGGGCTTTGGGCTTAGGGATAGGATCGCTCGCGTATTTCCCGGCCATGGATGTGGTGCGTCAAGCTCTACCCATGGTGATGGCGCTATTGAAGATGGCGTTGATCATCTGCATACCGCTGCTGCTGGTGCTTAGCACTTTTGATTTGAAGTCGGTCATAACCGTCTCCATCGTCCAGTTTGCGATGATCTTTGTCGACTTCTGGTTTCAGCTAGGTCGGTGGCTGGACACCACGATAATAGATGCCCTGTATGGGTCGAATTCACCACATGGCACGCTCAATCCGTTACTAGGGATGAATAACGAACAGGAAGATATGCTGCTGAATTTTGTGCTGGGTGCAATGTTCATCGTGCTGCCCACCTTTTGGGTGGCAGCACTAGGTTTCGCAGGAGTGAATGCTGGAAAAGCCATGGATGGGCTAATTACCGGGACCAAAGATGCTCAAGCAGCAGGAGCAAAAGGTGGGGACGCTCTTAAGGACATTGGCATGGCGGCCATCAAGAGCAAGATGAAGAAATGACGTCTCGGAGGGAGGCCAAAGTGCCTCCCTCATTCATCATCGTCCCGGCCCGGATCCACGCGATACCCATTGATGTAGTAGCCAAAACCAGAATGGCCGTAGTCCCAGCCTTCCTGAGTGTCCGTCGCCTTGGAGTTCAAGCCTGCCACTGCCATTTCTTTGAGGAGCCAGAGCCCGAAGAGAGTCGCAGCAATCCAAAACGACACATACAAAGCAAGACCTGTGAGACCGAGCTTGAGTATCAGGAAAACCCATGTACATACGGTAGCGTTTACACCTCTACTGATAAGCCAGGTTTTCATGACTCTTTCAACAGATAGGTAACGACGTACAGCCTCGCCTGCTAAGCGGCCCGCCTGACGTGACAGGCATTGGGCATTCTTTGAATCGTCCATGTTGATCATCTCCCTTTTGAAATTACAAAGCGCATTGAGGTGATTGCCCTATCGCGCTATCACGCACGGCCCTGCTCCAGGTTCTCGTCTCTGCCTCCATCAACGCGGTAGTCCCCGCGGTAGTATCCGAAACCAGCCGGTCCGTCCCGCCAGCCATTTTCGTCATTTACCACGTAGACAGGCACAGCCCTGAGTTCCGCAAGCGCTTGGAGAACCAAAACCCCAAGATAGACCACTACAACCCAGAACAGCACACACAAAGACAGGCCTATGAGGATGACCTTCGGTATGAGGAGAAGCCAGTCGCAGAGCTTGGAATTGGTGCCTTTGGCTAGCAGCCACCGTCTCATAGTGGTCGCTTCGAATAAGGCATATCGACGGGTCGCGGAGCCCCAAAAATAACCAAAACGGAACGCACGACCGGGCTTTCTACCTGACCTTTTCACCTTGGCTCCCTCGCTTGAAACAATCCTTTCCAAAGCGCGAGAAGATCAAAAAAGCGAATTACGCTGAAATCGGCTTTTTCCGACAATGTTGTGGGAGGTTTCCGAAAGCACCCAGACTAGAGGGACACATGCGACTCACTACCTCAGCCAGCCGCGCTACTGCGGGAGTCAGGAAGCGGTAAGCGAGAAAGAACCGGATCAGTCTCGCCAGTATGAGTAAATCACCTGCTTGAGCGTAGGAAGCACTACGATCATGGCTTCCTTTGAAACAGTCCGAGTGTAGAAACCTCCTTCTGCCTCTCCAGCCTTAATTATTTCGTGGAACCTTGCTCGATTGTCAGGAGCGCAACTACCGAACCACGCACCGGTATCGTCATACTCCAGGGGGACGGGCGTGGGCTTCCAAGGTTGAAACGTATAGTCGGCTGGATACCGTCGCTATGGCTGACGCTCTCGCCACTGAGTCGCACTTTTGAAGAAATCCAGATTCTGCTGCTTGATGGCAAGCAGCGTCGAGTCCTCCAGTTCATAGACAGCAAGAGCACAGGGTTCAACGCCAGATTCCGGAGGCGATCCCAAGGTGTAGGGTGCATAAATAAATACAGGAGTCGATAGCCCTATCTGGGCCGGGATCTTGGTTTTGAATTATTTTCGGACGCTTACAAAGATTCTTCATCCAGTGCTTCAAGATACTCACGTACGGCGCGAGTACTCAACGACGGATCGCTCCAGTTCACTTATCCTTTGTTGGGTACGCCTCGTTGCCGACTAGCATCCGCATTGGATAATGTCGGCATCCAAAGCACAACCTTCGTGCTTGACCAAGCTTACGACGATGCAGCCGCGCAGCAACTCGCTGAATAGACAATGAAATATCGAGTTATCACAAAACAATTTCCAACAGAATCGGCCAATAGCAATCGAACTTGTCCGTTTCACTCCATGCCTCATGAACAAAGGCCGTAGCAAAAATCAGAATTAAGCCGATACGGCTCTGTGCAGCTGCGCCATGGTCGGATGACGCTATAACGTGCCCACCAGTGTCCCTACGCCACTTACAACTCACAAACCGCGTAGGAAGCTACGCACTGTCTAGCTCTCCATCATGAAACCAGTTGACTCCTCGGAGCCCCCCAACCGAAGACTGCGATAACGCGAAATCTGGGTGCGCTCAGCGCATGTATTGACAAGCATCATCGACACCACTAGATTAGGAAGCGCGCGTTTCCCTAAAATTCGGCGCGATTACTCTAGATCTATAACAACGATAAAACGATAGGAGAATCATAATGAGTCGTTTCCAAGCCTTGAAACCCGGCCAATCCCCTGATCCAAAGGTCAACGAACTCCTTGCGGGGGCTAGCAATGGCTGGTGGCAAGATAGCTCCATGTTCGGCACTATCGCTCGGCAACCCGCCTTGCTGAAAACCATTGTCCCTGTTTTCGAATCCTTCTTCGGCGCAGGTCGCATTCCAGCTCATGTTTTTGAAATGATGCGGCTTAAAACCGGTGAAATTAATGACTGCACTTATTGTAAAGAAGTGCGTACCGAAGCAACCCGAGAGTTGATCAAAGAAAAAGAATCCGCCTTTTTTGGAAAGGTCGACTTTGACCGTCTCCCATTGAACGAAGCGTTAGCTGTCCAGCTTGCCGAGTACATCGCCGGCGATCCGAACTATATTCCTGATGGATTCTTCGAGAGGCTCGCAGGGACCTACAGCGAAGAAGAGGTTATCGAACTGGTGTTTGCTTGCAGCATCTTTAATTGGGGTAACAAGTTCAACATCACCATGCAAATCGATAGCAGCGAAGAAAGCGGCTACACGAAAGGCTTGGTCTACCCAGGTGCTGATATCCGCGCTGCCGCCAACTCGCCAACCCACGGAGAATAATATGGAAGGTGAACAAATGATGCATGTCGACGGTGAATCTTTGGTTCGGCATATTCGTGAAGACGAATTTGTGATGGTTGATTTCTGGGCAACATGGTGCGCACCGTGTCGAGCAATGGCTCCAATGCTTGATCGCCTGGCTAAAGAGTTCCCAAGCCTTCGTATCGTCAAGATCGACGCGGAGGAGCACAAGCACCTGCTGAACGATTACGACGTTCGAAGTCTGCCAAACTTGCAAATTTATCGCGCGGGACAACGCGTTGATCAGCTAATGGGTAAAGTACCTTACGAAATGATACGTAGAGCCGTCGCAAGCGCTACGTGAATCTCTGAAGTATTTTCAGCCCCCCACCCCATTCCGACTAGAAACTTTAGTCGGGATCGGGCTTATCTGACGACACCAGCAACTGGCAGATCGTGAGCGATAAATAGCCTGTTCATAGAAATCATTACCACTCAATCGCCCTAAAATTATAAGAGGTATTATTAAATGTCCAAATGCAGGCACGCGCGTGTACTAATATTGGGATCGGGTCCTGCTGGTTTTTCAGCCGCAGTCTATGCGGCACGCGCTAATTTGAATCCGGTGCTGATTACAGGCATCGAGCAAGGCGGTCAATTGATGGCAACGACAGATGTAGATAACTGGCCAGCAGATCCGCAGGGAGTCCAAGGACCTGAGCTGATGCAGCGTTTTCAAGAGCATGCCGAGCGCTTTAATACACAGTTGATTGTTGATCATATACACACTGCCAGGTTGGAGGAAAAGCCAATTCGTTTGATCGGTGAGCAGGGAGATTACACATGCGACGCTCTTATCATCGCTACTGGTGCATCGGCGCAATACCTGGGTCTGCCATCGGAAGAAGCATTTATGGGCAAAGGTGTGTCGGCCTGCGCTACCTGTGATGGCTTCTTCTATCGGGACCGGGAAGTAGCGGTGATCGGAGGGGGTAATACCGCTGTCGAGGAAGCGCTGTACCTGTCGAATATTGCCAGCAAGGTCACGATAGTCCACCGTCGAGAAAAATTTCGTGCCGAGGCAATCCTGATCGAGCGGCTAAATACCCGAGTCGCAGAAGGAAAGGTTATTATAAAGTATAACCACACACTTGATGAAATAACCGGAGACTCTAGTGGTGTGACCAGCATCAATATAAAGTCGACTGAAGAAAACATAATTTCTTCGCTCGGAGTTCATGGTCTGTTTATTGCCATTGGTCACAAACCAAACACAAATATTTTCAAAGGTCAACTCGACATGCGAAATGGCTTTATCAAGACACGTTCTGGCCTTGATGGCATGGCCACAGCAACTAACATCCCGGGCGTATTTGCCGCAGGAGATGTCCAGGACCACATTTATCGACAGGCCATTACTAGCGCAGGTACAGGATGCATGGCAGCTTTAGACGCGCAACGTTATCTCGAAACTCAGGAAATTGCTCGTGGTTCGCCTTCTCGGTAATCGAAAGATCTCCCAAGTAGTAGGGAGGCATGGGATGTGCGCTCTACACCTAGTGCAGGCTGGAAAGAGCCATATCCCTCGCCATTTTCATCGCGAGAATATCCTTGGTAGAAGTCGAGACAACCAGCATTCCTTGGATGACCACCATCAGATAAGCGCCCAATGCGTCCACATCCGCACGTTTGTCCAAATCGCCATTTTCCTGAGCCCACATCAAACGAAGTCGCAGTGTCTTCTGCATCTCGTTCAACCCGGATATAGCCCCACGACCAAGGCACGCATCAACGCTCAATAATTCAGCAAAAAGTTTCGTTATGAGACAACCTGCAGGTCGTTCGCTGCCTTCATAAGCGGTATCAATAATTGTGTCAAAAATCATTCTAAGGGATTCATCGAGAGGCGATTCAAACATTGCCAGCAAAAGAGCCAAATATGACTCTTCCTTCAAATACTGTTCAAGACACAATAAAAATAACTCTCGCTTGCTTCCATACGCCTTATAAATACTGCCAGCGGTAAGCCCCGTTGCATCTTCGATATCGCGCATTGAAGTGGCCTGATATCCTTTTTGCCAAAACGTCCGGCTCACCAATCGCACGACATCAGTTTCATTGAATTCACGGGGCCTTGCCACAATTTACTCTCTCTGAAAAACATTAGCATTAATGCCAACCGGAATGAAATACGCACGTCCGATGACGTAAATCAATCAGCAATTAGCTGAAGATTAACCTGAGTAATGCATGAAAACAAGCGCAATACCAGTAGCTGAATAAAACTGCGAAATCCCATGCTTAACTAAATCTAGAGTCACAACCTCACTCTGACATTTTCTGCTACTAATCCAGCAGTAGGCCAAGAGATCTTTTCCATGCGCGACTCGAGGGAGTGATCTCATGGCTGTAATGGACCCTCGTAAGATCGCAGCATGAAAGGCTTCCATTGTATAGCAAAATGGACAAATACTCATCGCATCCTCCACTACGATCAGTGGTCATCGGATAACCATCGCTTGAACACCACGCTGACGTTGACGCCTCCAAATCCAAACCCATTTGACAAGGCGTAATCCGTGGTGATGCTGCGGGCGGCCTTACCTACGATATCCAGTCCTTCAGCCATAGGATCCACATGGTCTAAATTCAGCGTGGGTGGCGCGATCCCATCGCGCAGGGCCAACACGGTGAAGAGTGCTTCAATACCTCCAGCTGCTCCAAACATGTGACCGGTCGCCGACTTGGTGGCACTGATCGCCAGTTGCGCGCCACGGCCGAACACCGCTTTTATCGCGGCCAACTCACTCTTGTCTCCCACCTGTGTCGAAGTTGCATGAGCATTGAGATGACCAATCTGAGAGGGAGAAATCCCAGCTTGGCCGATTGCCGCAAGCATTGCCCTCTGTGCGCCAGAACCATCAGAAGGGCCCGCCGTCAGATGATAGGCGTCGGCGCTAGCGCCATAACCTACTAACTCCGCAATAGGTTTTGCACCGCGAGCCAAGGCGTGCTCCAACGACTCCAAGACCAAGATGCCTGCGCCCTCGGCAATCACAAAGCCGTCTCGATTGACATCAAACGGCCGCGATGCTTTTTCTGGTGTGTCGTTGAAATTCGAGGAAAGCGCCCGGGCTGCGGCAAATGCGCCCATGCTTACTCGGTCGATGGCTGCTTCGGCGCCGCCGCAAATAGCCACATCGGCCTCACCTGCACGAATGAGTCTTGCGGCATCAGCTATCGCCTGTGCGCCAGCGGCACAGGCTGTCGCGGGAGCACTGATAGGCCCTTTGAATCCATAGCGGATACTGACCCAGCCAGCAGCAAGGTTGGCAAGGAAAGAAGGAGCAGTAAAAGGAGAAAGCCGCCGCGTACCTTGTGCGTCTGTCGTCCTGACTGCGGCAATGATGGTGGGAAACCCGCCAAGACCGGTAGCAATGACCGTTGCCGTACGTTCGCGAGAAGCCTCATCCTGAGGAATCCATCCAGCCTGCAGGACTGCCTCATCCGTGGCGGCCAGTGCAAACTGGATGAATCGGTCCATCTTCTTCTGATCCTTGACGTCTACAGTTCGATTAACATCAAACCCTATCGGCTCATCCACCTCGGGAACCAACCCCGCGACCTGGGACGCTACATCAGGCGCAAATCCGGGGGCTAGACGACGTAAACCCGAATGCCCGTCGATCAGACGAGACCAAACTGCTTCAACCCCACAACCGAGCGGGGACACAGCGCCTAGCCCTGTAACAACAATGCGCATACACAACTCCTTTCTTAAAATAAAACTAACCAAAGCAATAGCACAATAAACAAGGCTTTAACTTGCGTAAAAAACCGAATAGCCAATATATCAATATTATCTTCTACCGCACTAAAGACTAATTAAATATCAATAACTGCGGTCGACTTCGAATCCATGACTGCTCGAATACCCTCTTCAAACACCTCTACGGATCGACTACCGGTAATTATATAATAATCATTAATGATAACTGTCGGCACCGCATGAACACCTTGGCGGCGCCACTGAGATTCCAGCGACCTGACTTCACTGCTATAAGCTTGCGAACTCAATACCTGTCTGGCCTCAATCACTTCTAACTGCGCGATCTCAGCACAAGCTAGCAAAACACCGTGATCGCCCGGGTTTTTATTCTCGGAAAAATGTGCATTGAAAAGCGCATGCTTTAACTCGACTTGCTTACCTTTTACTCCAGCCCAACACAATAATCTGTGCGCATCGAAGGTGTTATATATACGACTTCTACTGTCAATATTGAAGTCAAAACCAACACGTGTGCCTTGCTCAAGCGTGCCTGCAAAATACTGTGCGGCACCCCGACCACCGTACTTATAAGTTAAATGTTCGGTAAGATTTTCACCCTTTATAGACATTTTTGGATTTAACTCAAACGGTTGAAAATGAATTTCAGCGGTTACGTCGTGCCCAACATTTCTTAACGCTATTTCCAGCGTTTGCAAAGCGACGGCACACCAACCACAAGAAACATCAGAGACAAAGTCAATTTTCAGATTTTTTTTCATTCTGTTTCCTATAGCATTTTGCTAACGGCTGCCCGAGTTTCAACTCCATTTTTTAAAAATAACGCTGGCATTTACGCCGCCAAAACCAAAACCGTTTGACATCGCGTAATTCGTTGATAACGACCGGGCAAGGTGGCCGATAATGTCGAGGCCTTCAGCCATCGAATCGACGGTACCCAGGTTTCGGGTCGGAGGTGCCATTGCATCACGAAGAGCCAATACAGTAAAAATCGCTTCAATGCCTCCTGCAGCCCCTAGCATGTGGCCCGTTGCAGATTTGGTTGCGCTGATTGCCAAGCGAGGGCTTTCGCCGAAAACCGATTTGATCGCGGCTAACTCGCTTCGATCCCCGATTTGGGTTGAGGTCGCATGAGCGTTCAAATGGCCGATTGCATCAGCCGAAATCCCCGCTTGGGCTATCGCAGCCATCATCGCGCGGCTGGCCCCGGATCCATCTTCTGGTCCTGAGGTCAAATGATAAGCATCGGCACTGGTTCCATAACCGACCAATTCCGAGATGGGTACCGCGCCACGGGCGAGCGCATGCTGGAGTGATTCAATAACCAACATCCCTGCACCTTCCGCCATGACAAAACCATCTCGATCAATGTCGAAAGGACGAGATGCCAAATCAGGCGTTTCGTTGAATCGAGAGGATAAAGCCCTGGCAGCGCCAAACGCTCCCATGCTGACCCTGTTGATGGACGCTTCTGCTCCGCCGCAAATCGCTATATCAGCCTCACCAGAACGAATCAAGCGTGCTGCGTCGCCTATCGCCTGGGCACCTGCAGCGCACGCGGTGACTGGCGCTCCGATAGGCCCCTTGAGACTATTGAGGATGCTCACCCAACCTGCCGCAAGGTTCGCGAGGAAGGCTGGTACAATGAACGGCGACAAGCGACGAGGGCCACGCCCATCGGTAATTCGCACTGACTCGGTGATAGCGTGAAACCCACCAATGCCGGTCGCGATTACCGTAGCCGTACGTTGTTGTTCTGCCTCAGTTTTAGGAGCCCAACCTGCTTGCGCCAATGCCTGAGCGGCGGCAGCAATTGCGAACTGGATAAATCGATCCATCTTTTTCTGGTTTTGCGGTTCGATTACACCATCAGGATTAAATCCCCCAACCTCAGTTGAATCCCGCACCAGCCCTGCCACCTGCGAGACAACCCCTGGGGCAAAGTCGGGCTTGAGGCGTTGTACACCGGACCGTCCGTTGAGGAGATTTTCCCAGACAGTTTCAACGTCGCAGCCTAATGGGGACACTACCCCTAATCCAGTGACAACAATACGCATAGAAGCACCTCAATTGTACGTTTGACAGTTAAATTAATTAGCAATATGACTTTTAGGGTCACCTTGTATAATTGATTAAAGGACGTATCCGCCGACCGTTCGCCTTTAGGATCAGATCTAGGATCTAACGCTGCCCGCACATCTCCACATATGTTGAACTTTATTCATCGGGCGGCAGCAATGGGCTTGCAGGCACGTCTTTTATGTTGATTACCTCTTTAGATTTTTGTCGAGGCTCGCGAGATGGTAAAGGCTCAGCCTTTCTCTCAGGCAATCCGCAAAAGCCATCTGCGCAATTACCTGCCTCTTTTTCCCACTGAGTTAAACCAATGCTGGAATCGTCGATCATAATTCTTTGCCCCTTTGCTGAATACAAGAATAATAAGTACCCGATTCACTAAGGCTCCGGATTGAGTGCCTTGCGAAGAAATTGTTCGAAGGCGGCAACTGACCGACTTCCCGAAATCATGTACTGGTCGTTGATTACAATTGTTGGCACTGCATGAACCCCCATGATCTCCACGTTTGCCTCAAGCTCCCGTACCTCATCTCCGAATTCGTTAGAGGCAAGTACTCTTCCGGCTTCTGTAACATCAAGCTGGGCAACTGCTACACACGCCAGTAGCACGTCGTGGTCACTAGGGTCTCTATTTTGGGTAAAGTGGGCCTCGAAAAAAGCATGGCTGAGCTCTGTCTGATTTCCTGTCAGGCTGGCCCAGTGCAGCAAACGGTGAGCGTCAAAAGTGTTGTATATGCGGCTATCCTCATTAAGATTGAATTCAAAGCCCACTGCGGCACCATTCGCACGAGTAGCAGAAAAGTACTGCTCCGCTGCGCTGGGACCGTATTTGTGATTGAGGTGATCGATGAGATTTTCTCCGCCTGCTGGCATCTTAGGATTCAGCTCGAAAGGCTGAAAATGAAACTCTGCAAGCGCCTCTGATCCGATATTTCGGATGGCTTCCTCAACGGCACGCAGACCAACAGCGCACCACCCGCAGGAAATGTCGGATATAAAATCAATCTTAAGTGGCTTGGCCATACTCGTTACTCCAATCTGTAGAGCTGTGATTTACGGATCAATCGATCCATAATTGAATAAAAAATTTTGAGCTTTCTTAGTACACCTGAAAAATAATGTTCAGCCGCTCCGTACCAATGCCATCATGGCATCTATGGCCTTCTTTAGAGACTCATAAGAAGCACCATCACGCGCCTGCGTAGTAAGGCCGAAGAGAAAAACGCAAAAAATCTCAGAAAGAATTTCAATACTAACCAACGCACTTACCTCTCCCTCAAGGCGCGCTCGAAGCAGACAAGCATTAATACCCTCGCGAATACGTCTGCGCGCCTTGCTGAGCAACGTTTGTAGATGCTCATTTTCCGCCGACGTTGTGGTCGATATGACGAGCAGACAACCCAGGGGGTGCGCCTTGTCAGTTTGCATACGTGCCGATTCTGTTAACGCTTGCTCAAGCGCCTTGCTGGGGGATATAGAACTGTTCCAAAGTGGCGAGGTCGCCCTGCCGTAGCTGTCAACGTAACGGGTGATGGCCTCTCTGAATAAACCTTCCTTCGAACCAAAAGCCGCGTAGAAACTAGCCGCAGATATACCCAGTTCTTCCTTCAACTGACTCAGTGAAGTCGAATCAAAGCCGTGCCGCCAAAACAGCAACACTGCTTTATCGACAGCCAAGTCACGGTCAAAAGCGCGAGGGCGGCCCATCTGCGTCATGAGTGGTTTCCTTCATTGATCGACTTCCAGTCTGATCGTTCCAGAACTCCGCGTCAACCAGCGAATCGGTGTAGCTCCAAACCCGATAGACCGGACGAGCTTTCGAATCACAACGCCCATGACTAGACGTGATTGATAGTGGCTATTGAACCGTGAGAAACGCAGCTAAGGGCAGCGGCCATAGATCACCAGGGCCGCCATCTCAGCGAAGGTCGGTTGTTCGTGCCCTCGCATTGCAGCACTGAGCCAGCCCTCCCGATTCGTCGATGCCACATATTCAGTTGACCACTGATTCCGCCAGATTTGATTTCGCCGGAAGACTCATCGGGCTTAACGTCTCTCTACCCAACAGTACGTCCGCCAGCTTCTCTGCGAGCATGATCGTGGCCGCATTTATGTTCGCACTGGGCACCGATGGCATGATGGACGCATCAATCACTCGCAGATTGCGTGCGCCATAAACTCGAGCATCCGGGTCGACCACCGCCATCGCATCCTGTCGCACTCCCATCTTGCAGGTCCCGCAGGGATGATATGCACTCGTAGCGTCTTCACGGATAAAGTCATCCAATACTTTGTCATCGTCGATATCAATTCCCGGCGTGTGCTCCTTGAAATGGAAATCCTTGAACGCAGACTGCCTTGAGACCTTGATACCCATACGCATTGCTTGACGCATGACTTTCCAGTCATCTTCCTCTGCCATATAGTTCGGATTGATCAGTAATGGATCGTCCGGGTCTTTGCTTTGCAGACGCACGTCGCCGCGACTCATAGGACGCATCGGGCCGACACCTATGCGGTAACCATAGGTGGTTGGCGTCGGGATCCAGTTCTTGTCGAAAAACACTGGAAAGAAATGAAACTGTATGTCCGGGTGTGGCATATCTTCATCGCTATAAATGAAGGCGCCCACGTGGCACTGGTTGACTGAACCCACACCCTTTTTAAGCAAAAACCATTCGATACCTGCCTTAAGCATCCAGTGTGGCTGCAGCTCTTTATTCAAGGATACAGGCTGTCTGGTCTCGATCTGGATATGGCATTCGAGGTGATCCTGAAGGTTTTGGCCAACCCCAGGCAGATCAACGTGGCACTTGATATCCAGTTGATTGAGGTGCTGGCGCGGGCCGATACCGGACAGCATCAATAACTGCGGCGAACCAAATACGCCACAACAGACGATGGTCTCGATCCGCGAGAGGACATTGATCTCACGCCCTTGATAACGGACCTTGAATCCAACAGCTCGAGTGCCCTCCAGATTAATCTTCAGAATCTTGCAGCCGCTCCACACCGTCATCCTTTCAATGGCTTTGTCACGATGAAGATAGCCGTACGCCGCACTATTGCGCACACCATTTTCGACACTCATCTCGAACCGTGATACGCCTTCCTGCTGATAGCCATTCACATCATCGGTCATCGGCAATCCGGCCTGCATCGCCGCATTCAAGAAAGCATTGTTCAGTGGGCTGAGCTGCTCCTGACGCTGGACATGAATTGGCCCGTCGTGCCCACGATACAGCCCGCGAATACTACTGCTTTCTACTTTCCGAAAATACGGAAGGCAGTCTTTCCATGCCCAGCCGTCTGCGCCCTCATTTGCCCAGCGGTCGTAATCCAGGGAGTGGCCCCGTAGCCAGGTCATGCCGTTAATCGATGAAGATCCACCCAGAACCCTGCCGCGAGGCTGCTGGATCGTACGTGAGTTGAGATGCACCTGCGGCGTCGTTTCAAACCGGTAGTTGTATTTGGACGACGGTTTGAAAATCGAGCGTAATCCTGCAGGCATGCGAATGACCCAAGATCTGTCATCAGGCCCCGCTTCAAGCAGAAGGACGCGATGGCCAGCATCGGTGAGCCGTCTGGCAATCACACAACCCGCCGATCCGGCTCCACCGATGATGTAATCGAACTCAAGATTATTGATCATGGGATTGGTCCTGTGGCGATGACAGCAAAGCGCGCCGCTCCGCGATTTCAAAGGAATCGTGGTAGCAGTAACGGTTTTCCATCGGCTCGCTGATGTGCCAGCGGCAAGAAATGCCGGGGCGTATTGTCACAAAATCACCCGGCAACACATCCACTCTGTCTCCGCTGCTGAGCTCGATCAGGGCGCAACCTGCCAGAACCAGAAAGGACACTTCTTTGTCGTATTCGTGGCTGTAGATGGCATCGGCGCATTGCCAGACAGCCCAAGCCACAGTTTTACGCCGGGTATCCGAAGTAGCTAAATGTCGGGACAGGAGGGTGGTTTTCAACGCTCGTCGGTCTGCAGGCATGAGAGTAACCATTAAGTTGAAGAGTGATAAACAGCGCAACGGAGATCAGAGGTAGTGTTCTTCGAATGCGAGGTTCGAAAGTGGCACGGGGCCCTGCTCTGTGATCAGGATTGGTTGCTCAAGCTTAACGCCCTCCTCTGCACCAACCTTGCCGATATAGCTTTCAACGCAAACCGTCATGCCGGCTTCAAAACGACCGTTGTATTGCCAGGTCGCAGCATCATCCGGGTAATACACGACTGGGAACTCCACGCCAAAGCCAATGCCATGGACCATCTCAGCGTAGCGATTGGGCAGGTAGATATCATGCATCTTCCAGGACTTGTCGATGAAATCGGAAAACTCAAGTCCTGGTTTGAGCAAGCCAATGTTGTGCATCAGCTGTTCATGTGCCTGAGAATAAAGATGGCGCTGCCTGTCAGTGGCGTGCCCATCCCCTATGACAAATGAGCGCGTCTGATCAGTGAAGATACCGTCAGGCCCGATGAGGTCGCTGTCAAACACCAGCATTTCACCGGCCGTAACAACTTTGTCGGAGGTTTCCGTAAACCAAGGATTAGTGTGTTGGCCGGATACCAGAAGTCGGGTTTCCTGGTATTCGCCACCATGTTCGATATTGAACTGGTTCACCAGAGACAGCAGATAATTCTCGGTGACGCCCGGAACAGCATGTTCACGCATGAAGGTGATGGCGTCACTGCATACTGACATCGATCGCTTGATGACCTCGACTTCATAAGGCGACTTAATCGACTTGGCAATTTCCAGCGGCGCCTTCGCATCTCTGACCTCCACACCGAGTCTCTCAAGGGCTCGCGAAGGCAGCATATCCGCACGGTCAATACCCAGCACTGCGCCAGAACCGCAGGTCTCATAAAGCAAATCAGTCACTTCATTCGCCCAGGCACCTGCATGCTCGAAAGACCGCTCGCCGGAGCCGAAGTAGTCCCAGGATCTAGCCGGGCGTGTTTCACTAATGGTTTCCAGATTATCCGATAGGTGCATGGCGCCTCCGTAGTCGAACAGCACCACCGGGCCGACCACAGGCACAAATACGTATCGGGAAAAATGATGCGCGGTCCAGACCTGCATATTGCGGCACCCGGTCGCGTAACGCAGGTTGAGGGGATCGAACAGAATCGCCGCGTCCATACCGTGGCGAGCAAGCATTTGCCGGGTCCGGTCCAAACGGTACGCACGCACGGTGACTTCTTTGGGATTGATCAAGGAAAGGTTCATTGCCGTTCTCCGTAGGCTTTATAAAACCATAACGGCTGCGTATCATTCACTCAATCGAAACCATTTAAACAAGTACTTCAAGGAAGTTGAATGATGAACACAGCGCTGGACCTTGAGCTGATCAAAACATTTCTCACGGTAGTGACCACGGGTTGCCAGAAAACAGCAGCAGCGCAGCTACACAAATCGCCTTCAGCAATCAGCATGCAGCTCAAGCGTTTGGAGGAGGTTCTGGGACGCAGGATTCTGGAGCGTAACAATCAAGGGATCACTCTGACCGATGCCGGAAGAACCGTCCGTGCGCATGGCGAATCGCTTCTGCGCACGAACAACCTGCTTCTTGCCGATCTGCGCCGCGACGAAATGAGTGGTGTAGTGAGCTTCGGTGCGCCTGCTGACTACGGACCGGCACTGATTCACAAACTCCTGCCGCTACTGAACAATGAGTTTCCGCTCATTGACCCCAAAGTGGTTCTCGAACCCAGTCGTCTTTTGCGAGGACGGGTCAAAGCAGGTGACATGGACATCGCCATTGTCGCCTGCGAGATCAACAAAGGATCCAATGACGTATTATGGACAGAAAGTGTCGGCTGGTTCGGCAAACCAAAAGTTGATAACGACATTGAGAGAATCGCACTGCTTTCCACTGATTGCATCTTGCGAGATATGACCCTCGCCACCCTCAACTCATTGGAAACACAACACACAACCGTTTTTGAATCCACCAGCATCAGCACCTTAACTGACGCAGTATGTGCAGGATTCGGTTCAGCCCTACTCCCAGTTTCCCTCGTGACCGAGAAGCAAGAGTTGGGGCGGCTGATGCGTCAGGACTTACCGTCGTCACAAGTCATGCAATTCGAGATAATCACCTCATCAGCCATCAGGTCGAAGGATGCCGAACGCTTGAGGCTAAGACTTGCCGA
This sequence comes from Pseudomonas sp. JUb42, assembly GCF_024807945.1. Classification (GTDB taxonomy): domain Bacteria; phylum Pseudomonadota; class Gammaproteobacteria; order Pseudomonadales; family Pseudomonadaceae; genus Aquipseudomonas. Next base: position 156,193 of record NZ_JANUFD010000009.1, read on the forward strand.
AGCATGGTGGTCGGTAACATAAGCTCGAGTATCGCCGCTTGCAATTCTAGGCATGCTCCGATCAACCTGCCGCGCGTCAGCGGCAAGTCGAAATGAGCATGGCGGGCGGCTAAAGACTACAGCCTCTCGAATTCATTTCGAAAGTAGATTGGCTGAAGAAGTTGTAGGCGGTCTCATCTTTGCGAGTGGGAATCGCCAGCAGATTATGTTTAAAACTTATCCGTATGACCAAGCGAGACTTTTTTTGCGAGCCTTATCGGCCGATGTCCGGAACCCCAAGGACCAGTAATAATCTGCGATTGCTGATTTATATTGATCCTAAAGGTATGTGCATATTTTTTGAGCTCCGGCGCTTCGAAAAACGACGGATTAACCTTAATGCTCAGCGCCAGCTACCTTCATTCGTTTTACGTTTAGCCTAAGCTGGCCGAGGTCAGCAGCACCTCAGCCAACACCTGATGCGCCTTGCTCACATCATCCTCCGACTCCACCAAATCCCGCGCCAACGCCCTCTTCCCCTCCAACATCCCCCAAAGCTGCTGATCGATACTATTCTCGACCATCAAAATCTTCACCAGCACCAACCGCAACTGCCCATTCCGATATGCCCGGTCCTCGGCCTGATCCTGTTGCGCAGGCGTCCACGGCTGGCTGGCGAACATCACGTAGTTGGCTGCGGTGAGGTTATTGCCGGTACCGGCTGCCGAGGTGGTGCCGATAAATACCCGGGTGTCGGGGTCGTTCTGGAAGCGGTCGATGGCTTTCTGGCGTTTGGTTACCGAGTCGCTGCCGATCAGGGTGACGCTGGCTACGCCCAGAGCCTCGCATTCGCTTTTCAGGGTGGCGACGCTGTCTTTGAATTCGCAGAAGACGATGACCTTGTCCTCGACATCCAGCTCCTGGATCAGGGCGATGATTGTCGCGAGTTTGAACCCTTCCAAGAGGACCCGCAGTTTGCCGATGCGGGCCAGTACAGGTTCGGAACCATGGAAGATGGCGTCGTATTGCGTGCGCTGGGCGTCGGTCAGGGCCAGGGTGAGTTGCTGACGTTGTTTGCCCTTGAGCTGGGGCAATACGTCCTTGCGTCGGCGTAGCATCCAGTCTGAGAGTTGCCCGCGCAATGCATGGCGGAACTCCGTGCTGCCGGTGAATTCCTTGCAGAAGGCTTTGAGCGGCATCTGCCCGATGTTATGGCCGGAGAGGCGTAACAGAGTGTGCAGTTCGGTTTCGCGGTTGAGCACCGGGGTGCCGGTCAGCAGATAGCGATACGGGACCTGGGCGGCGATGTCGAAGGCGTGACGGGTCCAGAGTGCGGTGGGTTCTTTCAGGCGGTGGGCTTCGTCGATGAGGAGCACTGCGTAGCGGCCGGCGTCCTGGACGAAATCCGCCAGTCGCTCGTAATTGACCAGTACCCAATCGGCCTCGGAATCCGCTTGTTGGCGGGAAACTTTCGCGTCGGGCAAAACGGCGAGAATCTCCCGCTCCCAGTTGATGATCAAGCTCACCAGGCAAACGATCATGATCGGCCTTCCAGCCGCCTGCAGGTACGCGGCAACGATCGCCTGGCGGGTTTTTCCCAGGCCCATGTCATCGGCCAGCAACGCGCTATTGCGCAATAACAGATGGCGCACGCCGTAGTGTTGGTAATCGTATAGCGAGAAATCTTGCAGGGCCTGGGCGATGCTTTGTTCAGTCCAGGCGGTGCGCTGAATTTCGCCAATGCTGGCGAGAAAGATGTCCTTGGAGTTCTCATCCTCTGGCTGTTGCGCGCCGGCTTCGGGATAGTCGCCGCCCAGATGGATGCCATCGCTGTTTTTGACTGGCGCGAGCGAACCGTCGCTATGCAACTGTTGCAGCGTCATCAGGGTTTCAATCTGATCATCGGCAAAGCCCAACTCGTCAATGAGGTTGAGCTTCACCACCTCGGCAGTGCCAGACAGCTGCCATGCACGCATCTGCGACAGGTAACGACCGTGCATGCGTTTACAGACTGCGACTACGCCCGGGTGATAGTCACCGCTGACCAGCACGCCCCCGTCCACCAACGGCGCCAACCGAAGGCGCATGCCCCAGATGAAAGCATCCCGCTGGCAGTGACTACGGGCCTCATCCAGCTTCGTCAAAAAGCTCTCAGGCGTCTCGGCGAAGCGGATGGTGGTCAGCGCTGTCAGTTCGTTGAAGAGCCCGTCAGGGTCGCTATGCATACGGCCTTTTGGGATGCGCCAGGCCTTGTGCTGAGGATGTTCGGCGCGGCGCATGAAATAGCCCTGACGCTGCAGTAGCACGCGATTGGCGCCTTCGATGAAGGTCAATAACAGACCGTAGTCATAGCCGTCTTAGACCACTCGCTTAAGCAACGGGGGGCGTCGTAGTTTCATGGGTAAGGTTTCATGGAATGAATTGATGGCGGGTGAAGAGCAGCGGCCAAGAGTCCGCATTCGCGATAGGTATGACGGGTAACGCGATTTGTCAGCGAGCGTGGTTTGCTCGGGTGAGAGGTGATTCCACTGGAATCATAATGCCTGAACGCCACTATGATTCCAGTGGAATCACCCTTGCTTGCCCTGCCCTGAAAAAGTTTCGCGGCACCTGAAACTCGCCGAGCGCGAAGCTTCAATTCCATCGGAAGCTCCACGCTCGGGGCGATTTTTATGCCAGTTTCAAGACTCCGGCTCAGCAGCCGCATGCTCTGGTGCAGCGAGTACGATGCTCTCGACCCGATGCGGCAAGACGCCGATACGGCTGGCCTGAACCTTCATGGCGCTGTTTTCGTCGCCTTCGTCGTCCTCCCACTTGTCCAGATGCATGCGGCCCTGCACCAGGACTCTGAGGCCCTTGGCATAGAGATGGGCGTAGCGCTCGGCATCTTTATGCCAGAGTTCGACATTGGCCCAGAAGCCTCCGCGATCCTCGTACTTGCCGTCACTGCGCGGGAAGGAGTTGTCGAAGTAGACGTTCAGGCGCAGCAGCCGCCGCGGCTCTTCGTTGCCGTTGGGAAACTCCTTGAACTCGGGTTTGCTGCCGATGTTGCCTTCACCCCAAAAAGTCGTGGCCATGGTCAGGCCTCCTTGGTCTGGTTGCTGTTGATGAGATTGATACGGTGGTGATAGATGGCTTCTGCCTGGGCCATTTTTTCGGTGCATTCCGCAGCCTGGCGGCAGATGGTGTGGGTCAGGCTGATCTGCATGTTCAGCGTGATGCGTTGCAGCTCCAACTGGTACAGGTCAGCGATCAGGTTGGCGGGTGTGCGCGGGTCGTCGAGGAGTTCGTCCCAAAGCCGGACGCCCATCTTGCTGCGGTCTGTTCTGCTCCAGCGCAGGAAGACCGTGCCTGCACCAGTCGATTGCCGGGTCATGCGGATTGGCAACAAGCTGAATGGATAACGTTGTGCCTGGAGCAGCACTTCGTCGTTGGCGAGCTGGATCAGGCCTTCCATCAACTGCCGACAAACACCCGCCCATTGGCTCAGCTCCCCCTTACCCTTAAAAGGTTTTAAAAGCCCTTTAAGGAAGGCTGCGTGTTCAAGGGTCGAGAAGGCGGCCTGTTGCAGGGGTCGGAAGGTGCCATGTTTTGGCGCAGACCCCTCGGCCCGGGAAGCTGTTCCAACAGGATTATCGAATGAGGCCATGGATCAGGACTCATGCCCGACTGCGCCATCATCCACGGACTCTGGCAAAGGATCTGGGGCAGCTATTGATTCTGGGGATTGTGGGGCATCGACCTTCGGTGTCTGGCGAACAATGGGCGGCGCAAACTCTGAACGGCGGGTGCCTTCAAGCACGTCCTGAGGCAACTCACCGAACTTCTCCAGGGCTTCACGCGCACAGGCATTCTGCGCTGCAAAATCGTCACGGGTCGCGCCAGAGAAGCGGTACTGCTGGGCCAGGCCAAACAGGCTGCGCAGCACATGAGCGCCCTCATTCATCCAGCGCTCCATATCACGCCGACCAATCAGCGCAGTGTGATGGGCCAGCAACAGGCGTCGGGCGAGGTTGTCGAACTGGGTCAGCAGATACACCGCCATAAAGCCCAGTTGCGCACTGATGAACAGTGGCAGCGTAACCGGCTGGACATTGAGGTTGTCGCCAATACTCAACGCGGGTGGCAGGTCAGCCATCAACTGATCCAGTTGCTCCTCGATGGTGGTGAGCGTGGCCTTGGATGTCGCGAGCTTTTCCTCGATACGGATCATCCACCAATCCGAATAGGGATCGTCCTGCTCTGCGCCGCGTTTCATCTTGTTCATGATGCCGACAAAGGCATTCAGGCCGATGATGCCGTTCTTGGTCTCGCTGGCCATTCGACCATGCCAGACACGGGCGGCATGATGGGTATGCAGGGTGAGCTTCATGCTGCTGCGCAAGGCGCCCAGGTTGAGCTGAATGGATTCGGACACGTCTGACCTCCCGTATTGCAATGAGGTGGTCAGTGTTGCGAGAAGCAAGAAGGCTGTCAGTCCGGAAACTGGAATCGGGGGTGAGGGTTTAATGCTTGCTCGGGTGTGATTCCAGTGGAATCACGGTGGCATTTCGGCAGCATGATTCCAGTGGAATCACCGTTGATGGTGGGACGATGAGTAACGACTATTCAATGTCTCATAACTATATCGGCGTACTCGGATCGTCCGTGCCATCGCTCCTGATACGGCCGCGCGGGGTGTGATTGCAATGGGAAATGCCATTTTAACTGCAGCAATACAGCGAAGGACAGAATGTCCTCCGCTGATGTTTCTACCAATTACTTACGAGGCTTTCCCGCGTCGCTGCGCTTATCACGAATTTGCCCATCCTGATTTCGTGACCGGGGTTGTTCCCCACCACCTTTTTTTGGAACGTTCACATCTTTGTTGATTGGACGTCGGTCAGTCATAACTTAACTCCTTCCATTCATCATGAATTTCAAACGTGTACCTGATGGTCGCCAGACTCAGCGAGAAAACCGAATAAAACACTATATCTAGTGTTATTTTTCGATCTAACCACAAGATATACCTTTGACATGACTTTCTCAAGCAACGAATGACCGACTGGGCTGATGCGGGTCAATGAACCGGATCCGGAAAAATCCGGGGGTACATAGCCGTTTGAAAAGTTCGAATTAGACCTTAGCTCGCTGTCAGGTGATTCCACTGGAATCAACCTCCCCTCCGTCCACCGCATACTCAGCCACCGGGCTTACTGCCTCTCTCGACGGCCGCCCGCGCACCATCTGCATCATCTCAGTCATTTTCTGTTTGGCCAGGGCACGGCTTTCCTCGCTCGGGCAATGGGGCTGATGAACCGGTGCTTCGGCCTTGACGGCATGCGTCGGCGTAGTTGCCGGCATAGGCGCCGGGCGATCAGGGAGCTGCCGGGGTCGCTGATTGAATTCGCCATTACGGGCTTTTTCGATCATCCCGAGCAGGTAGCCAAACGGATTGCGCAGGCTGCTGTGGGGTTTTGACGCCCACTGGCTGAGTACGTCCCGGCGCAATTGCTCAGGCAATGGGATCAAGGCCTGGATCGCCTTGAGTCGCTGGTCTGGCGGCAACTCCAGGAAAGGCGATGGATAGCCATCGTCCTGGCTCGCGTGTGCGCGCGGTACAACGCTTTTACATACATCTGTATTTGTATTTGTACATGTACTAGATGAGTTCGGATTCCGAACTGGGCTGGAAGTCCCCTGTTTTCGGCTGCGTTCGGATTCCGAACTGGGCGACGCGCCATTCCGAACTGGGTTTTTTTCACTGAGTTCGGATTGGTGTTTACTGAGTTCGGAGTTTCTCGAGCTGAGTTCGGATTGGTGCTCAGTTGTTCTTTCAGGCTTGGCGGTGGCCCAGGACTGTCTGGCCATGCGCTGCTGGAGGACATCCAGGCGGGTGGGTACGGTGTGGTGACACACGTGAGGATCCTGGCTGAATTCCTCCAGGGTATGGGCTGCGACCTCACGAATAGACTTATTGGCATGTTGCTGTGCGTTGCCCAGCAGCTCCAGGTAATTGCGATCGAGCAGCATGGCTTCAGGGATGCTGACTGGCTCATCGTGCAGCAGGTAGATATTGCCCTTCATCTGCCCGGTCTTTTCGTCACGCACCTGCCCCGCGAGGCTGAGCCAGCGGGTCAGCCGCAGGGTGGTGAGGGCCTTGGCCACAGTTTCCCGGGAGGCCACTTTAAAGGGAGACGACGCCAGATAGGGTTGCAGCTGTTCATAGGTTGGGAACGACGTCAGGCCGTCGTCATTGAGCAACAGGCGGAACACTTGCCAGGCATTACGCTCCAGAGGCGTCAGCCGGTTGTCGAGCAGCAGCCGTCGCGGCACGGCTTCGTGGGGGTTGCCGGTAAACAGGATGCCGGTGTTTTCGCTGCCGAGAATCGACGTCAGCGGCGCGGCGCCGGAACGTCCGGGTTGTCCTGTCCTGGACGAGGTCTGGCGTTGCGTAGCCAGACGCTCGGATGCAAAGTCGAGTAGCGTATTGAGTGCATCGACATTCCCCGGAGTGAACCGGCGCGACGTATTGGGCATTACAACAAATCCTGTTCAATCCAGCCTTGAATGGTGTTCCAGACCATGGTCAGGTTGAGTGACGGTAATCTCTGGCTCAGTTGGATCGCCACCTTTAATCGTGTTCTGACATCGCCAGTTTTAATGGGGTGGTCCTTGACCAGATTGGCCCAGGCGTTCCACAACTCGCGCTCCTGGGCCTGGCTGATGGCTGGCCAGCGTCCTTTGCGATTGGGGATGCCAAGCATCGTGCGTCTCAGGGAAATCTCCTTATTAGTGAGGCCGAACACCTCATGAATCAGCGGCGAGCTGCCGCCCTGCTCTAATGCCGCGTCGATAAGCTGCTCGTCCTCCCTGTCTTTGGCCTGAGCCAGAAGCCGCTGCAGGACCACAGGGTCGACCACTACCTTGAACCAGGGCACCGGCGCGTTAACCAACACGCTCATGCACTGGGGTTCGATGAAATCCCTCAGATCCTGTTCGGCAAAGCCCATCGCCAGGCAGCTGCGAAGCTGCCCGTTACGGATGTCGTTGAGGATCTGCAGGGCGATAGCGAGATTCAGGGGATGAGACATGGCCATCTCCCCTGATCCATCGGAACATAGGTGGGTGAGTTCATGTCGATACCTCCAGTTCAATCAAGCGCCGAGCCAAACGTACGATGCGGAAAATCTTGACCAACGCCTGATCGCTGAGGCGATTGGTCATAGAGGCTGGCTGCGAGGAAAGCGCCGGATTGCCTAACATCAGTTGGCCCAGCTCCAGCTGTGCACCCGGGCCAGTGCTCAGCGCATCGAGCAGCTGCAGGGTTGAATCAGCAATGGAGCTGCATGCCGAAGGCTCGATATCTGGCTCAGGCGTAACGGTGAACCCGATTCCCCATTCACTGGCGCAGAGCCTTGAACTCGCCCCAACCTCTTCGGCGATGTCGCAAGCCAGCCCGAAGATTTCCTGCCGCAGGGCTGTGGGCTCGTCGATCTGCCATTCGATGTACCAAAGATCAGAAACCGGATGCAGGCCGCCGACCTGGATCGGGATCGCCTGCAGGCAGGTTTCGTCGAAGTCAGGGATGGGCTCGCCGGTCGCCTGAGCGACCTTGCGCTTCATGGCCTGGGTACGCGGGGTCAGGCCAGGGATAGGCGTGACCACATGAGCCTGAATCAGGGCCTCGGCCTGCTCGTCAGTTAATGGAGCAGGATCCGGCTGATCATGTTGCTCAGGCTCGGGAGGTGGCGGTTCAGGCGCTGGTGCCGGAGGGCGATCCGGGGGTGTCGTTGCCCTCTCCACTTTTTCACGCTGAACAGGCGGCGCTTTCTCGGGCCGCCGGCTTTCGAGGATGTCCAGTTTGAGCCAGTTGTAGTCCTTGCCCAGAGGCTGCTGCATCTGATGGATTAATTCATCCTGGAAGCGCTCAACGCTGAAATCAGGATTGCCATCGAAGGTCGAAAGCGTCTCGAGGAACAGGCCGGCGAAGTCGATTTCAGTGTTATCGGCATACTGTTGCCAGGTCTTTGCCGCACCACGGCGCAGGGCGATCAGCTTTTCTATCTGCGGTTTGCCCAAACCGCCGTAGAGGATATTGGGAATGGCCGGCAGCAGATGGTGCAAGGTGTCCTGCATCTTGCTGATATGGGGCTGTGACACCGGGTAACCATCTGCGGCCAGTAGCCGGGCCAGCTCACGCTGGGACACCGGCTGGCCTGTTTCGCACTCATAAAACTCCCTGGCCTGATCGATACCCAGGGCGCGCTCGACGAAGGTCAGTTCGCCATGCATGTCGTTCTCGGCCAGATGCCCGGTAAGCGCGACGATATCGCCGCGCTCGGGCCAGGGACGGAACAGGCAATTGATGCGGAAGAATCGCTCGTCGCGAGTCTCCGCCCAAAGCTCGTTGAGGATCGTTAGCCGCGTGTTGCCACCATTGCGGATGATGTAATGCTCCTCCCCAGGCCGCCGAGTGATCGGCGGCGGGGCCTCAAGGCCTCGATTGAGAATCGAGGCCTTGAGCTCGTCGTACATCGGGTTGCGGTTGATACGCGGGTTATGTTCGTAGGGCCGCAGCTTGTCCAGGGTCATGACCATGGGCGTGTCGGCGATCGGGTCAGACAATTGCGACACTGCGGGGCCTTTACTGGTAAAGGCCCCCTGCAGCAGCTTGCCCTTAATGTCGTTGGGGTCGACGTTTTTGGCAGCCATCAACCCTCCTCCGTGCCTGGTGGAAAAGCACCGGTCAATCGATCGATTACTGCATTGGCACGCTGGAGTTCCTGCTCCAGCTCAAAGCTGCGGAACAACCGATGAATGATCTCTGCATTCATCGAGCGATTGCTCCTGTAGGCCATGGTTGCCACCTGGTCCCTGAGGCCGGTCTCAGGGAAACGCACAACGAATTTTTCCTTGAAGTTACTGGTCATGATCGGCTCCTTGATTGAGTTCTTCCGTTGAGTTCGAGAGGTAGTGCTGATCGCCCACTTTCAGGCTGACGACTTCGATGTCCTGCCACTTTTCCACGCGACAGGCCAGTGCGTAGATGAAACGGCCGACGTCGGCCTGCCCCTTCTTGATGTCAAAAACCACCGTGCACAGGCACGGCAGGTCATCACTGTGCTTCTTGTTCAAGGCAGGCCTCCTCGACGGCGTAGCTGTCACATTCAGGGCAGAAATAGAGATCACCTTCGTCATCCGACGGGATGGTTTCGGCGAAGCGGCGGATGGCACGATGCAGGGCAAAGTCGGCGTGACAATCCTTGCAATAGCCACGGCGTACAGGTCGCTTGTTCATGCGTACGCCTCCTGCCGGGCACCCGGCTGCAGGTTGGCGAAACGTGTCTGGCTGGGAATAAAGGCCGTGCGCACGACACCAGTCGGACCGTTGCGGTGCTTGCCGATGATCAGTTCGGCGATGCCCTTGTCCTGGGTGTCGGGGTTATAAACCTCGTCCCGGTAGATAAATAAGGTGAGGTCCGCATCCTGCTCCAACGCGCCGGACTCACGCAGGTCGCCGTTATGGGGACGCTTATTGGGGCGATTTTCCAGTGAGCGGTTGAGCTGGGACAAGGCGATGACCGGGCAACTGAATTCCTTGGCCAGGGCTTTCAAGCCACTGGAGATCGCCGCGATTTCCAGGTTGCGGTTCTCCTTGCCCGGGCACTGCATCAACTGCAGGTAATCGACCAGAATCAGCCGCGGCTTGCCAAAGCGCCGGGCCGCCCGTCGAGCCCGGGCACGCATGGCTGTGGGGGTCAGGCCAGAGCTGTCATCGATGACCAAGCGCTCGCCGTATTGATTGATCTTGGCCACGGCCAGACTCAACCGTGCCCAATCGTCATCATCCAGTTGGCCACGCATCAGCTTGGCCACATCCATTTGCCCGAGGATGGCCAGCAGGCGATACATCAGGGCATGAGCGGGCATCTCCAGGCTGTAGATTTGCACGCTGCTATTGGCGTCCTGCCCAAGCACCGTATCCACCAGACTCAGCGCCAGACTGGTCTTGCCCATGGACGGACGTGCGGCGACGATGATCAGGTCGGCATCCTGAAAACCGCCGGTTTTCTCATCGAGATCCTTCAGTCCGCTCGGAACCCCGGTAACGCCCGAGCCGTGGTTGAAGTGGTAGTCCACCTGATCCAGCACATTCATCAGGGCAAATTTGATGTCGACAAAGCTGTTCGGCGCCTTGCCCTGGCCCAGTGCAAATAACTTCTGCTCGACCTCCTCCTGGACTTGCTGGCTTTGCGCTTGCTCGGTGGAAGCACTGCGGCTGCATTCGTAGCCAAGGGCGATCAACTGGCGAAGGTGCGAACGCTCTCGAACGATGCGTGCGTAGGCCTCGATATTGGCCACCGATGGTGTGTTCTTCGCCAGTTCGCTGAGGTACGCCAGGCCGCCGACGCCGTCGGCAGAAGCCAACGACTCGGCGATGGTGATCACGTCGAAGGGCGCATTCGTCGTCGCCAGCGACTGGATCGACTGAAAGATCAAGCGATGGGCGCTGGTGAAGAAGTCTGCGGCGTCCAGTTCGTCAGCGATCAAGTCCCAGGTGCTGTTATCCAGCATCAGCCCACCCAGTACGCCCTGCTCGGCCTCAATGGAGTGTGGCGGCGTGATCAGATCGGTCGCCTTCATGATGCCAACTCCTCGTGCGCACCAAGCAACTCGAACGCCAGTTTGTCGAAGTGGCCGCGCCATTCGGGGAACAGTTCGCAGGCCAAGGCACGAATGACGCTGAAGGCTGCCGGGGAACGGCGGTTGTGGGGTTGGCGATACTCCAGACGGTGAGCCGGCACTCCTTCCGTTGCTGCACGGCGGAAGCTGACAGCGGCTGGAATGGTGGTGTTCAGCAGATTGAGCCGGGGGTGATCGGCCAACGTCTCGACCAGCGACTGATAGATCAGGCTCGCGTCGTTGGTCGCATCGAGTTTATTAATCACAATGTTTAACGGCGGCGTGTGTACGCCCAGTACCGAGAGCGGCTCCAGGTCTTTGAGCAACTGCTGGGTACCGCGGTAAAACTCCCGTGCGGCGAGCATATCCGGGGTTATCGGCGAGATCGCCAGGTCCGAACACAGCAGCGCGGTTTCCAGAGTGATCGACCGAGCCCCCTGGGTGTCGATCAACATCAGGTCGAAATCATCAGCAAACGCTGCAACCAGATTTTTCAGGCGCAAGCGCCCGTCCGCCGCGTACAGCAGCATATTGCTGAGCTGGTTATGAGGATCGTTGGATAGGATCACCGACAGATTGGGAATGTAGGTGCGGGAAATGACCTGATCGGCACGGGTCTGATTTTGCGAGATGAGCTCGTAGGTGCCGCCTGGCGCTTCATGCTCAAGGCGATAAAACGAGGACAACGAGGGTTGCGTATCGAGGTCGACAAGCAGGGTACGGAGGTTGGATTCGGCGCAGAACGCGCCCAGATTGGCAGTGACCGTGGTTTTACCCGGTCCGCCTTTGGTCGAGATGACCGATGCTATTTTCATGATGCTGGCCTCTAAATCGAATGATTAGAGACAGCGGTTGCACCTGCACAGAGAACCCGAAAGCTTTGTAACCAGATGTGTAAAACGACAAAGAGCGGGTTTGCAAAGTGTTTCAGTGGCCGCGATGGAGATCATCGTGGCTTTTGAAACATCCTGCAAAACCCGCTCAAAGCCTTGTAGCATCTGGCTCCACGACCTGGACTCGAACCAGGGACCCAGTGATTAACAGTCACTTGCTCTACCAACTGAGCTATCGCGGAATGAGGGCTATCTTACTGATTGCTATAGAGAAGTCAAGCGCGGGTAGTGAATTTTTTACTGATTTTATGCGTACATCATTGATCCCCGGTTGCTCGGCCATTCCGATGCAGGTTGTGGTGTTTCTGATCGGGGCCGCGAAATCGTCAGAAATGCCGGTATCGCCCGGCTGATCAGCAACAGGTCATTCTGTCGATGATTTGTTGTCGAGCAGTTGTTGGAAAAGAGTGACGAGGCTCGATTGCTGTTCGCCCAGAGGGGCAAAAAATCTGCGATCGACCTCCTCCACCACGACTATGGCTTTGTGTGCGATATCACGACCGGCTTCTGATACTGAAATAATCTTGGCCCGCGTATCGGTAGGATGGATATCTCTCACAAAAAGCCCATTTGCAAGCAGCGTCCTGACCACCTGTGAAGTGGTCATCGGGTCGCTGCCCGTCAGTTGCGAAAGGCGCGCCTGGGTCAGGGGCTCTTGCGAGCCGAACCAGGTGGTGACGGCGAGCATGACAAACTGCGTATGGGTCAGGCCCAGCGGCTGCAATGCGGCGCGTTGCTCGCGCTGCCAGGTGTTGGAGATGCGCCAGAGCAAAAAGCCAGGGCTGTCTGACGGTCCGCCATGGCGGGTTGGCAGCGGTTTCGACTTCATTGACTACGCCTCAATTCATCCAGATCGACACCCATTGCCCTGGCAAGGGTGCAGACGTCTTTTTCGGTCAACGGGATCAAGCCGCGCCGAAGCACAATGCCCCAGTTTGGCGGGACACACAGGTCCAGATCAGCACGCACTTCATCAAGGGCGACCTCTTGGGCCACGGCATATCGAACCCGTCGACGAAACGGCACAAAGCCCTCGCCCATATCGAATTCAAATACCTCATCGTCCTGGATTATCCCCAGGGCTGTGAAGGCTTTGAGCGGCGCGCCCTGCATCTCTACACTCGGGGAGTAGTACACGAAAATGTCGCCCTTCTTCATCCTGCGCAGAGGCTGGACCTTGCCGTGACAGACTTGCGCAAAGCCACCCTCCACCCCTCGCCAGACGTGCGAGCGTGAGACGACGCCCAGCCAGCCCTGGCTCATACACCCACCACACTTTCTGCACGGGCCACCAGTGCACGCAGGACGTCAGGGAAGTCGGAAGAGACTTGTGAGCAGATCTCATCGGCGCCCTCCCCGATCACGTCTATCGAATAAGCGATTGAATGGTTGCCATTCGGGAGCGCAGTGATTTCGTGCCTGACGCGAACGGTGATATCACCCAGCACGGTTTCGTCGGTAAAACCGTCAGGTTCATTGACGTCTACCAGTTGCGACTTGATGACCTCTTGATCAGGCAACACCATTGTCATCCACGAGCCTTTGACGAACGGGCCATCGAGCGAGCACGAGTAGACACCTGCATTCCAGTCTTTCCAATGGGGAACGGCTTCTAAAAGCGCCCACACGGTAGCGGCTGATGCGCTGGTTTCATGGCTGTATGAAGCAGTGGCGTGGCTGCGATTGGACATGTCGGCACCTTTTTGTAAGTTGGCTTATCATATGTGCGCATATTATATATCGTCAACATGCCTCTCAGCTGCGACATTGGCAGCCAGACAGTGGCAGCCAAAACCTGATAGGTATCTGTCGTCAAAAAGGACTCACGCAGGCTTTTGCAGAACATCCCGCGCCACCCCGGACAAACCCAGTGTCAGCGCTTCGATAGCCACCCGAACACGCACCGGCAAATGCGGTGCTTGCGGCCATATCAAATGAACGTCTTCAAGCCTGCTGGGCGCATCAGGCAGCAGTTGCAGCAACTCGCCGCGCTTGAGGCTTTCGCTTATCAACCAGTCGGGTAGCCAGGCTATTCCCTGACCGGCAACAACCGCATCAAGCATGGAGCCGAGATCGTTCAGAAGCAGACGCGAAGAAGGCATCAGTTCACAGAGCGTTCCGTCGTCGCGATAAAACTGCCAGATCAGCACACGCCCATCGCGGCTGTAGGCGATGGTCTGATGTCGAGCCAGGTCATCCGGGCCTTGCGGTTTGCCACAACGCTCGATGTAGGACGGCGCGGCGCAGAGCAGGGTCTTCTTATGGGCGACGTGTCGGGCGACGAGGCCGGTGCCAGCGCCAACAGCGCCGTTGCGAATGGCCAGGTCCATGCCCGACTCGATGAGGTCGACATGCTGGTCACGAAAATCGAGTTCAAGCGTCAGAGCCGGATGCTGTACCGCAAGCCGTATTAAAATCGGCGCCACACACAGCCGCCCGAACAGCACCGGCATCGTTACGCGCAACGTGCCGCTGACAACCTTATTACCGGTCTCGACTACAGCCTGGCCCGCCATCAGCGCGGCAATGGCCTGCTGGCAATGCTCAAAAAAAGCTTGCCCGTCGTCAGTCAGGCTCAAGCTGCGCGTAGTGCGCTGAAACAGTCGTACTCCGAGGCGCTCCTCGAGACGAGCCACAGCCTTTCCCACCGCCGAGCGCGACAAGTGAAGGCGTCTGGCGCCTGCCGCAAAGCTACCCGCCTCTACGACCGCAACAAACGCAGGGACGTCGTTAAACAGATCGCTCATGCCCATTGTAGAATTTCTCGCTACAAAATGGCGCAATAATATCACTCACGTCCACTAAATACGTCGTTCTATATTCCGGGCACGCCAAGGCCTGGCGGCTTAAACGAACGATATTCACGCTTATAAAGCGTCATTGTTGCGTACACGCCTCCAGGATTTCATCGCACCTTCCATCACGGTAGCGACGCGATATCAGGCCATTTCATCCTTTAAATCTGATGCAACAACCTGAGAGGTATTTCGAATGAATGCTTATGAACTCGTTGCCGGTAAAAGTATTGATTCTCTAAGACAGGTCGAGCGTCCCGCCAAGGAACTTGGCGCCCATGAAGTTCGCGTCAAACTCAGCGCTGCGGCCATTAACTTTCGCGACTTGATGATTGCGGACGGCAACTACGGTATTCCTGCCGGTCAGGTCGTAGTGCCACTCAGCGATGGTGCAGGCGAAGTCGTCGAGATGGGCAGCGAGGTCGTGCGAGTCAAAAAAGGCGATCATGTCATTGTCGGTTTTTGGCCACGCTGGTTGGATGGCCAGATCGCTCCCGAGAAAATCTCGGCGCAATTCGGCGCAGGGCCTGACGGTACTTTGGCCGAGCAACTGGTGACCGATGAGAACGCCTTGACCATCGCGCCCGCAGGGTTGTCGTTTGCAGAGGCTGCGACCATTGCCTGTGCCGGCGTCACGGCATGGAACGCTTTGTTTGTCAGAGGTGGACTGAAGCCAGGAGCCTCTGTATTGATATTGGGCACCGGTGGCGTATCGATCTGGGCCCTGCAATTGGCCCAGGCCGCCGGGCTTCGCTCAATCATTACCTCTTCAAGCGACGAAAAACTGGCTCGTGCCCGAGCATTGGGCGCAAGCGAGACCATCAACTACGTGAAAACACCTGAATGGCAGGATGAAGTCAAACGACTGACCAACGGACGCGGTGTCGATCTGGTGATTGAAGTCGGCGGCAAGGGCACGATGAAACGCTCTATTGAAGCCACACGACTGGGCGGCACGATCGTGGTCGTCGGCGGCCGTGCCGCTGCAGAAGGTGCCGCCGTAGAGCCTGGTGTTCTTATTGGCGGCGCCAAAACACTCGCCGGAATGATGGTCGGCAGCCGTCAGATGCAGGAAGACTTGATCAGCTTCATCGAAACGACAGGTATCCGCCCGGTGATCGACCGCTCTTACGCATTCGCTGACGCTCCGGCTGCTTTCCGGCACGCGGCGAAGGGCGCATTCGGCAAGGTGGTGATCGATGTTGGCTAAGGCAGCCCTACCCATTCGCCCGCAACCATAAACCTTACTCTTTTTCTGCCTCCAGACTCAGGCAGATTGTCGACTCACGCTGGAGGCAGAAGCCGTGAAAACCCGAACGTTCAATCCCATTATCTTGATGCTTGCATTACTGGCCGCATCCGCCGCAGTTGCAAAGTATGTAGATATATCCAGAGAGAAGATTGTCAATCTCGACAACATCACTGAAGTCAGCCCAGGCGTACATGTGATAGAAGATAAACAGCACATATTCCTGGTGCCCAATATCACTATTATTGTCGGCACGGACGCAGCACTCATCGTCGATACGGGATTGGGAATAGAGAGCGCACAACGTGTATTGAGTGAAGCCAGAAAGCTGGCGGGAAATCGAAAGCTATATCTGACCGTCACTCACTTCCACCCTGAACATGGCTTTGGCGCGCAAGTATTCAAAGGCCAGGCCACGATCATCTACAACCGCGCCCAGCGCGACGAACTCCTGAAAAAGGGCGCGCCCTTCCAGGCTCTTTTCGCAGACAAACTTAGCGTGGCTGATGCCATGAAGGGTGTAAAGCTGGTGACACCCGATATTGTCTATGACAGCGAAGCACAAATCGATCTTGGCGGGCGGGTAGTGAAACTCAACTACTACAAGCCTGCACACACGCTTGGCGACCAGGTGATCTCGATCCCCGCGCAAGGCGTCGTGATACTCGGCGATCTGCTCGAGACCCAGTCCTTCCCGATAATGCCCTGGTTTCCTGAACTTTCAGATACAGACGTCAACCCGGCAAACTGGCGGGAAATTTTCCGCAATGTCGCAGCGACAAACCCTGTAGTCGTGATTCCCGGACATGGCCAGGTCGGTACTGCAGCAGATCTGGACGAAGCTGCCCGCCATATGGATTTCGCTAGCAAGGAAGTCACTCAGCGATGCGCCGCAGGTAATGATCTGTCATCCATACAACGAGACCTGACGCCAATCCTGGTAGCCCAACACCCTGACTGGGATCTCAAGGATATGATCCCGATGGAAATCCAGGCCTATTACGAAAGGCTTTGCCGCAGGTGATGTGTTTGCCTCAAGAGTCCGGTGGATTCAACCGCCCATCCAGACCGAATCGCTCCTGTATCACCAACTCGTAGAGCCCATGCGCCAGCGTCGGATTCACCAGCAGGTTCCAGCTATGGCGCGACACGCTGGACGGAATCAGGACAAACGGATGCTGCGTCAGAAGGCTCGCGCCAAAAGCTTGCTGGCTGCGACTCGGGGTGCCGGGGATCAGCCAGTTGGGATTGGGGATATCTTGCGGGCGAACCCGATGAATTCTGGAAGGATCCAGCACCCGCGCCGCCGTCAGCGTATGCGGCACGCAGTCGAGCGCAGCAAAGCCCTTGTGTACCGCCACCTCCAGAATCGCCGTCGCGGCATCGAGACTGGTGTAGACGACTTGCACGCCCTTGGGATTCCAGCGCCCGCCACTGCCTTCTGCACCGATGCCGCTGTTCCAGGTGGCGGCATGGCGGGCCTGGTCGAGGCGCCAGAAATGAACGTCCGTGCTCAACGGGTCGGTCAGCATCAATAGACTCCGTACTCGAGCCGATGGAGAAAGTCCGCCACCAGTTCATAACCGACCGGATTGGACAGCAGGTCGATGGGGGTTTCGCCGTCCAGGCCCAGCGCAGGCTTGATCATCCACTCCTCCGCCAACTGCCGCGTACCGAAAACCTCCTGGGCCTTTTCCAGTATCTCGGCGTAGTACAAGGCGCGAGCGCTCTGTTCCTGGCT
Organism: Pseudomonas sp. JUb42; assembly: GCF_024807945.1. Classification (GTDB taxonomy): domain Bacteria; phylum Pseudomonadota; class Gammaproteobacteria; order Pseudomonadales; family Pseudomonadaceae; genus Aquipseudomonas. Next base: position 173,518 of record NZ_JANUFD010000009.1, read on the forward strand.
CAGGGACTCGTCCTTGTTCTTCATTCGCCGCGCCAACGTGCGATCGGACAGACCAAAGATCTTCGAGAGCACGTTATTGCGCTTGAAGGCATCCACCGACTCCACCAGATCAACCACTGAGCTGAGTGGGAATCCGGTTTTTGTGGCACGGAAAACTTCCATACGATCATCGGTATTGGTGCCAGGCAGCAGCAAGGCGATGATGGGCTGACGACCGCCAGCCTTGGTAACGACATATTGCCCTTGCGCCGAAGCCACTCCGGTGGCCTGGGTTACGGCTTTTTTTACTCGCTTTACCGGGGCGGCCTTGGCGACCGCTTTCACACCATCGGCCTTCACCTTTGCTGCTTTTGGCGAAGCTTTGGGGGCGCCCAGGCTCTCTGCTGTTGCAGTCATGTTTGACTCCTTCACACTGAGACAGATGGCAATAACTTTACTGCCATTTGGCAAAATCGACAACCCACTTCCCGCCGCCCCACAGCAAACCTGACCTTTACTTGAAGAACTGACTGGGCGTCTTGCCGAACTGTTTCTTGAACATGGTGGTAAAGGCGCTGGGGCTGTCGTAACCGAGTTCACCGGCGATATCGATGATTTTCTCGCCAACGGCAATACGCTCCAGAGCCAGGAGCAGCCTTGCCTGTTGCCGCCATTGGCCGAATGTCATGCCGGTTTCCTTGTGAAACAGGCGCTGGATAGTCTTTTCATCAAGACTCAAACGCCCGCTCCAGTCCGCCAGGGTGGAGCCGTCACCGGGATCGCGCTGCAAGGCTGAGCAGATGCTGTTGATCCGCGGGTCGGCCGGTTGCGGCAGGTGCAAGGGCAGCACCGGCAGGATCGCCAGCTCATCGAGAATCAGGCGCATGACCCTGGCTTCCCGTGAATCAGGATCAACGGGATGGACAATGTCCACCGAAGCCTTGATCAGCTCACTCAACAGCGGCGAGATGCTCACCGCCCGGGTTTCGGTCGGCATGCCGGGGAAATACTTTGGATGCACGAATACGCTGCGCATTTTCACCGCGCCGACACAGCGAACCGAGTGCGCCTGCCCCGCAGGCATCCAGACTCCGCGACTGGGTGGCACCGTCCATTGGTCAAGCGCCGAATACACCACCATGACCCCCTCGATGGCATAAATCAGCTGATGCTTGGTATGGGAGTGCGGTTCGATGAACCAGTTCTCCGGATAATCGGTGGCACTGCTGCTGACCGTCCAGGCCTGCTGATCCACTTCGATCAGAAACTCTTTCTGCGACTTGACCATAATGCCCTTTTTGCGAAGGTAGACGCCCGAACTGCGCGAGACAGGCAATTCTCGAGAATCTAGCATAGTCCCCGGTCATGAGCTGCGACCGTTCGCCACATGACGCCACGCACAGCCCTCTCCTCCACAGTCCGGAAGACCTGCGATGTCCATCAGTACGACCCCCTCTGCGACAACCGCCTCGGTTGCCAGCCAAGCCAGCCCACTGGTCATGCGCGTGATCGGTGCCTGCGCGCTGGCGCACCTGATCAACGACCTGATTCAGGCGGTGCTGCCATCGATCTACCCCATGCTCAAGGCCAACTACGGCCTGACCTTCACCCAGGTGGGCCTGATCACCCTGACCTTCCAGCTGACCGCTTCATTGCTGCAACCCTGGATCGGCTATCACACGGATCGTCATCCCAAGCCCTGGCTGCTGCCTGCGGGCATGGTCTGCACGTTGATTGGCATTTTGATGCTGGCCTTTGTCGGCAGCTTTCCAGCGATTCTGCTGGCCTCGGCGCTGGTGGGAGTCGGGTCCTCGACCTTTCACCCGGAAACCTCCCGTGTTGCCCGCCTTGCCTCGGGCGGCCGATATGGTCTGGCGCAGTCAACCTTCCAGGTCGGCGGTAACGCGGGTAGCGCCTTCGGCCCTCTGCTTGCCGCCGCCATCGTCATCCCCTACGGCCAGGGCAATGTCGCCTGGTTCGGTCTGTTTGCCGCCTTCGCCATCCTCGTGCTGTTCGGCCTCAGCCGCTGGTACCGCGAGCACCTGAACCTGTTCAAACTCAAGCAAGGCAGCCAGGCCACCCATGGTCTGTCCCGTCGACGCGTGAGCTTCGCTCTGTTCGTACTGGCATTGCTGGTGTTCTCGAAGTATTTCTACATGACCAGCTTCACCAGTTATTTCACCTTCTACCTGATCGAGAAGTTCGACCTGTCCGTCGCCAGTTCGCAGTTGTATTTGTTCCTGTTCCTCGGCTCCGTTGCCGCCGGGACCTTCTTTGGCGGCCCCATCGGTGACCGGATCGGCCGCAAAAAAGTGATCTGGTGCTCCATTCTCGGCGCCGCGCCCTTCACCCTGGCGCTGCCGTATGTGGACCTGTTCTGGACCGGCGTACTGAGCATGCTGATTGGTTTCATCCTGGCGTCGGCATTCTCCGCCATCGTGGTTTTCGCCCAGGAACTGGTGCCGGGCAATGTCGGCATGATTGCCGGGATTTTCTTCGGCCTGATGTTTGGCTTTGGCGGGATTGGCGCCGCGTTGCTCGGTCATCTGGCGGATATCCATGGCATCGAGTACGTGTACACGCTCTGCTCGTACCTGCCGTTGATTGGCGTGCTGACGATTCTGCTGCCGTCGACCAAGGGCGTTTGAATATCGAGTCGGCGAGCTGCTGTTTATGCGCCCGCGCCTGACAAATACAATGTCGCGCAGCAATGGGCGACCGTAAGACCGGCTTTAGCCGGTCCTACGACTCGGTGTTTACCGAACTATAGGGTCGCCAAGTATGTGGCCATTGCTGAACCCATGACCCGCTTCCCATAACTGAGGCAGAATGCCCTGCCTGACGGTCGATAAACGATTGTTGTAACAGCACAGTGAGCGGCGCAGCCGACATGAAAGAAGACGCACCCGGCCTGCCTGACCTGCTGGCGCCCGGACTATCCGTAGTTTTTTGCGGACTCAATCCCGGGTTGAGTTCAGCCCTGGAACAGCGCCATTTCCTCAATCCCAGCAACCGTTTCTGGCGCACCCTGCATCTGGCAGGTTTCACCTCTGAGCAGCTCAGCCCTCTTGAGGATAATCGGGTCCTGGAGTTCGGCTGCGGCCTGACCACCGTGGTGCCCCGCGCCACGACCTCGGCACAGGCGGTGAAAGCCCATGAATATCGTGACGCAGCGCAAGCGCTGGAAGACAAAATCGCCCATTGGCAGCCAGCGTATATCGCTTTCCTCGGCAAGCCTGCCTATGCCGCCATCAGTGGCCAGCGCGAGATCCACTGGGGTTTACAGGCACAACGTTTCGCTGAAGCCAAGGTCTGGGTATTGCCCAATCCCAGCGGCTTGAACCGTTCATTCAACCTGGATCGACTGGTCGAGGCTTACACCGAGTTGCGACTCGCCACGTTGTGAACCGTTGGCATCTACTGGCTCAAGCCGCCGCACTTGAGAAGCCGCGAGGTTTTCATCGGAGCCTTCGACCCGTGGCTCGATGATATGCAGGTAGGCCAACGGGGAACTGATCGAGATGTGAGGCCAGGTAGCCAAAGGTGCTTTGCGGTTGCTGTTCCAGTCCCGAGTGGATGAGAGGGTCAAGGGCAGCCAGCCCTGAGCACCGTGCCATCCGGCGTGCCGATGGAACGTCCGCGCCCGGCGGACGTCAGCACTAGAGAGCCTCCCCTCGCTCCACCCGACAAGGTTTTTCTATGTCTGCCTGCCCGAGCCCTACCTGCATACCCTTGCCTGCCCGCGCAACCTGTGAGTATCCACGGGCATGAGCTTCAGTATCTGGGTCGCCGTACTGGGCGCGGTCCTGTTGATCCTCGCCCTGACCTCCTCCTACTTGCGCTGGATGCCCGTGACCACCTCGGTGGTCTGCCTGGCCCTGGGCATTGCCATCGGCCCCGGCGGATTGATGCTGCTGCACCTGGACCTTGCCCAGAGCGCCAGCTGGATGGAGCACCTGACCGAGGTGGCGGTGCTGTTCTCGCTGTTCGTCAGCGGCCTCAAGCTGCGGCTGCCCCTGACCAGTCGCAGTTGGCGGGTCGCCTTCGGTTTGGCCGGACCGGTGATGGTGCTGTGTATCGCCGGGGTCAGTCTGGTGCTGCATTACGGCTTGCAGCTTTCCTGGGGATTATCGGTGCTGATCGGCGCGATGCTGGCGCCTACCGATCCGGTACTGGCGACACTGGTGCAGGTCAACGACGCCCAGGACTATGACCGGGTGCGCTTCGGCCTTTCCGGTGAAGCCGGGCTCAACGACGGCGTGGCCTTTCCCTTTGTGATCCTCGGACTGCTGCTCCTGATGGCGCCGGACAATAACCACGCCTGGCTGAGCGACTGGCTCTGGGTCAACGTACTCTGGGCCGTGCCCGCCGGGCTGCTCTGCGGTTACTGGATGGGTCGTGGGCTGGGGCGCCTGACCCTGCTGATCCGTACCCGCCATGCCGACAGCACGGTGTCGCCCAACGACTACCTGACCCTGGCCTTGATCGCTCTGGCCTATGTCGTCGCCGAACTGATCCATGGCTATGGCTTCCTTGCAGTGTTCGCCGCAGGCCTCGGTCTGCGTCAGGCAGAAGTGCACTCCACTACCGATCCGCAAACGCCCGCCGAGCATCTGGTGCAGCCTGTGGTCGGGCATCAGCATATCGATCCCGAAAAAGCGGTCCATGGCGATATCGAGGAACTGGAGGAAACCCAGGTGGCGGCCGGGATCATGCTCGGTGACATGCTCGCCTTCGGCAGCCTGGTCGAGCGCTCCATGGAAGTCTTTATCGTCACCCTGCTTGGCGTGGTGCTGCCGCTGCACTGGGACTGGCACGCCTTACCGGTCGCGGCGGCACTGTTCCTGCTGATCCGCCCAGCGAGCGTACTACTGATGCCCTGGGGAGCCTTGCTTGGCGGTCATCAACGGCTGTTGCTCGGCTGGTTCGGCATCCGCGGCATCGGCAGTCTTTATTACCTGTTCTATGCTCTGAATCACGACCTCGCCCCGGATATCGCCGTATCCAGTACCAATCTCACGCTGTCGGTGGTGGCCCTGAGCATTCTCGTCCATGGCCTGACCACTCAGCCGCTGCTGGCCCACTACGAGCGCACAAAGCAGCGCAAAGATGGGTGAGGCCGACAAGGAACCCTCAAGAGCGGCCGAAGTCGCATAGTGATCGACGCCACGACCGGCGTGCGCCCGGCATCCCGACAAGGAATATGCATGCCCGCTTCTCTACCCAGACTGACCCTCCTCGGCCTGACGCTGTCACTGGCCGCGCTGAGCGGTTGCGGCAAGGAAAAACCGCCTGCGCCCGTCTTGCCCAGGGTGCAGGTGCAAGCCGTCAAGGAAGCCGATTACGCCTCTGAAGTTAATCTCACCGGCGATATTCAGGCGCGAGTGCAGACGCAATTGTCCTTTCGCGTCGGCGGCAAAATCATCCAGCGCTCGGTGGATGTCGGTGACCGCATTTCCGCACACCAGGTACTGGCCCGGCTCGACCCCAAGGATCTGCAGACCAGCGTCGATTCCGCCGTGGCTGCCGTCGCCGCCGAACAGGCGCGGGTCAGCCAGACCAGCGCCGCCTTTGTGCGCCAGGAAAAACTCCTGCCCAAGGGCTACACCAGCCGCAGTGAATACGATTCGGCCCAGGCTGCCTTGCGCAGCAGCCAGAGCGCCCTCAAGGCGGCCCAGGCGCAGTTGGCCAGTGCCCGTGAGCAGCTGAGTTACACCGCGCTGGTTGCCGAAGCGCCAGGGGTGATCACTGCGCGCCAGGCGGAAGTCGGACAAGTGGTCCAGGCGACCATGCCGATCTTCGGCCTGGCCCGGGATGGCGATCGCGATGCCGTATTCAACGTCTATGAATCGCTGTTCGTGCAACCGGCCAATGATCAGCCGGTACAGGTGACGCTGCTGGACAATCCCCAGGTCAAAGCCTTCGGCAAGGTCCGCGAGGTCACCCCGGCAGTGTCCGCCGAGACCGGCACCCTGCAAGTGAAAATCGCCCTGAGCCAACTGCCGCCGGGCATGGACCTCGGTTCGGTAGTCAGCGTCGCCCTGAGCACTTCCGGCAAAAGCAGCGTTGAGCTGCCTTGGGCTGCGCTGACCAAAGGCCTTGGCGATCAACTGGGCAAACCTGCGGTATGGATTGTCGACGAACAGGGCAAGGCCAATCTGCGCGGAGTCACGGTCGGCCGTTACCTGACCGCCAAGGTCATCATCAGCGACGGTTTGAAATCCGGCGAAAAAGTCGTGATCGCCGGCGGCCAGCTGTTGCACCCGGACATGCAGGTCGAAATCGCCGAGACCAAGGGCGGAGCACAGCCATGAAACGATTGCCCTGCCTGCTATTGCTCGGCGTGCTCAGTGCCTGCAGCAAGAAAGAACCGCCGCCGGAGCCGGTACGCCCGGTGCTGTTCGTCGATGTGCAGCCGATATCCCAGGAAAGCCTTGGGCGCTTCGCCGGCAATATCGAAGCGCGCTATGAAAGCACCCTGGGTTTCCGTATTTCCGGGCGCATCGCCCGACGCTTTGTCGACGTTGGCAGCGAGGTGGACAAGGACACGCTGCTGGCGACCCTGGACCCCACGGACCAGCAAAACAACCTGCGCGCCAGCCAGGGTGATCTGTCGCGTATCGAAGCGCAGTGGATCAACAGCCAGGCCAACGCCCGCCGCCAACAGGAGCTGTTCGACCGTGGCGTCGGCGCCCAGGCGCAACTCGACATCGCCCTGACCGACCTGAAAACCACTCGTTCGTCCCTGGAGCAAGCCCAGGCCGCTGCCCGTCAGGCCCAGGATCAATTGGGCTACAGCGAGTTGCGCGCCGACCACGCCGCCGTGGTTACCCACTGGCAGGTCGAGGCAGGCCAGGTGGTCAGCGCCGGTCAGGAAGTGGTAACCCTGGCCCGTCCGGATATCAAGGAAGCCGTGATTGATCTGCCCGACTCAGTGGTCGATCAGTTGCCGGCCGGTGTCGAGTTCAAAGTCGCCAGCCAACTCGCCCCGCAGATCAATACCCTGGCGACCCTGCGTGAAATCGAGCCTCAGGCCGACCGTACCACCCGCACCCGCCGCGCGCGCCTGACCCTGTCGGAGACGCCGGACGCCTTCCGCCTCGGCACCGCCATCAGCGTGACCATCAGCTCGGCCATCGCCACCCGCATCGAGCTACCCATCGGTGCCCTGCAAGAGGTCGATGGCAAAGCCCAGGTGTGGATCGTCGACAAGCAGAGCCAGACCGTCACTCCTCGCCCGGTCAGCATCGCCAGCCGCACGGCCGACAGCATGGTCCTGAGCAGCGGCGTGCAGGCAGGGGAACGTGTGGTGAGTGCTGGAGTAAACAGCCTGAAACCGGGGCAGAAAGTCAAAGTCGATGAGGAAAGCCCGCGATGAAAGGGAGTTTCAACCTGTCCGAGTGGGCCATCAAACACCAGTCGTTCGTCTGGTACCTGATGTTCGTCGCCCTGCTCATGGGCGTGTTTTCCTACATGAATCTGGGTCGAGAAGAAGACCCTTCCTTCACCATCAAGACCATGGTCATTCAGACCCGCTGGCCCGGCGCGACGGTGGATGAAACCCTGGAGCAAGTCACCGATCGCATCGAGAAAAAACTCGAAGAGCTGGATTCCCTCGACTACGTGAAGAGCTACACCCGCCCCGGCGAATCGACCATCATGCTCAATCTGCTCGATACCACCGACGCCAAGGCGATTCCGGAAATCTGGTATCAGGTGCGCAAGAAGATCGACGATATCCGTGGCCAGTTCCCCCAAGGCATACAGGGGCCTGCGTTCAACGATGAGTTCGGCGACGTCTACGGCTCGATCTACGCCTTCACCGCCGACGGCTTCACCATGCGCCAGCTACGCGATTACGTGGAGCAGGTGCGCGCGGAAATTCGCGAAGTGCCGGGGCTGGGCAAGGTCGAGATGATTGGCCAGCAGGATGAAGTGCTTTACCTGAACTTCTCCACCCGCAAGCTTGCGGCCCTGGGCCTGGATCAACGCCAGGTGGTGCAAAGCCTGCAAGCGCAGAACACCGTCACCCCGGCCGGAGTGATTGAAGCCGGCCCTGAGCGTATTTCAGTACGCACCTCGGGTCAGTTCGCTTCGGAGAAAGACCTCGCCGAGGTCAACCTGCGCCTCAACAACCGTTTCTATCGCCTGAGCGATATCGCTGAAATCACCCGCGGCTACACCGATCCGCCAAAACCGCTGTTCCGGTTCAACGGCAAACCGGCTATCGGCCTGGCCATTGCCATGAAGAAAGGCGGCAATATCCAGGACTTCGGCAAGGCGTTGCACGCGCGCATGGACAGCGCCACGGCGAACCTGCCGGTGGGTGTCGGAGTGAACAACGTTTCCGATCAGGCCGAAGTGGTGGAAAAGGCCGTGGGCGGCTTTACCAGTGCGCTGTTCGAAGCCGTGGTCATCGTCCTGATTGTCAGCTTCGTCAGCCTGGGCGTGCGCGCCGGGTTGGTGGTGGCCTGCTCGATCCCGTTGGTGCTGGCCATGGTCTTCGTATTCATGGAGTACAGCGGCATTACCATGCAGCGGATTTCCCTCGGCGCACTGATCATCGCCCTGGGTCTGTTGGTGGACGATGCGATGATCACCGTGGAAATGATGGTCACGCGTCTGGAAATGGGCGATTCCAAGGAAAAGGCCGCCACCTTCGCCTACACCTCCACGGCGTTCCCCATGCTCACCGGCACCCTGGTGACCGTTGCCGGTTTCGTGCCCATTGGCTTGAACGCCAGTTCGGCCGGAGAATATACCTTCACTCTGTTCGCGGTGATTGCCGTAGCCATGCTGGTGTCATGGGTGGTCGCCGTGTTGTTTGCGCCGGTCATCGGCGTGCATATCCTCAGCAGCGAACTGAAGAAGAAAAAGAAAGAGGACGGCCGCATCGCCCGCGGCTTCAACAACAGCATGTTCTGGGCCATGCGCCATCGTTGGCTGACGATCGCGATCACCGTGCTGCTGTTTGTCGGCGCGGTGTTTTCCATGCAGTTCGTGCAGAACCAGTTTTTCCCGTCATCGGATCGCCCGGAAATCCTCGTCGACCTGAACCTGCCACAGAACGCCTCGATCAATGAAACCCGCAAGGTGGTCGATCGCCTCGAAGCCACGCTCAAGGACGATCCGGACATCGTGCGCTGGAGCACCTACATCGGCCAGGGCGCCGTGCGTTTTTACCTGCCCCTGGATCAGCAACTGGAAAACCCCTACTACGCCCAGTTGGTCATCGTCAGTAAGGGCCTGGAAGAGCGCGCCGGGCTCACCGAGCGCCTGAACAAGCGCCTGCGCGAAGACTTCGTCGGTATTGGCAGCTATGTCCAGCCTTTGGAAATGGGCCCGCCGGTAGGTCGTCCGCTGCAGTATCGGGTCAGTGGCCCTAACATCGACAAGGTGCGCCAGCATGCCATCGAACTGGCCACCCTGCTGAACCAGAACCCCCATGTCGGTGAGATGATCTACGACTGGAACGAGCCGGGGAAAGTCCTGCGCATCGATATCAATCAGGACAAGGCGAGGCAACTGGGCCTGTCCTCCGAGGACGTGGCGCAGTTGATGAACAGCATCGTCAGCGGTTCGTCCGTGACCCAGGTACGCGACGACATCTACCTGATCAATGTCGTCGGTCGTGCCGAAGACGCCGAGCGCGGTTCGCCGGAAACCTTGCAGAACCTGCAGATCGTCACGCCGCAGGGCAACTCGATTCCGCTGCTGGCCTTTGCCACCGTGCGCTATGAACTGGAGCAGCCGCTGGTCTGGCGCCGCGATCGCAAGCCGACCATTACCGTGAAAGCGGCGGTCAGTGACGACCTGCAGCCCACCGACCTGGTCAAGCAACTCAAGCCGCAGATCGACAAGTTCAACGCGGGCCTGCCAACCGGCTACAAGGTCGCTACCGGCGGCACCGTAGAAGAAAGCGGCAAGGCCCAGGGGCCGATTGCCAAGGTCGTGCCGCTGATGATTTTCCTCATGGCGACCTTCCTGATGATTCAACTGCACAGCGTGCAGAAGATGTTTCTGGTGGCCAGTGTGGCGCCGTTGGGGCTGATAGGCGTGGTCCTGGCCTTGATCCCCACGGGCACGCCTCTGGGCTTTGTGGCGATTCTCGGGGTACTGGCGCTGATCGGCATCATCATTCGTAACTCGGTGATTCTAGTCACCCAGATCGGCGCCTACGAAAGTAGCGGTTATCTGCCCTGGGACGCCGTGACCGAAGCCACCCGCCACCGTCGCCGACCGATCCTGCTCACCGCCGCTGCCGCCAGCCTGGGCATGATCCCTATCGCCCGGGAGGTATTCTGGGGCCCCATGGCTTACGCGATGATCGGCGGCATCATCATCGCCACCCTGCTGACCCTGCTGTTCCTGCCGGCACTGTATGTGACCTGGTATCGAATCAAGGAGCCGTCAGAGGAGCAGCGGCGCAAGGCCAAGGCCCCCGCCGACAATGATGGCTGAGCACCAACTGTGGGTCGGCTTTAGCCGGGAGGGCGTTGGTGCAAACGATACAAGTGCGGCTGTTGGAGCGAGGCTTGCCCGCGAAGCCCCCGACGCGGTGTGCCTGACTTGTCGCGTCGCGCCATTCGCGGGCAAGCCTCGCTCCAACGAGATGAATCCGGTTCAGCAATATCAGGCAATCGGAATCAACGGAACCGCCCAGGCTACTTCACGATCAGCCGCTGGTGGGTAGATCCACACCGTATTGATCAGGGTCTTGAGGGTCTTGCAGTCCGCAACCATCAGATATGCGCCAACCATGCCCAATACGAACATTGACCCTGATCAATAACCCCAATCGCCAGCCCCGCTACCCTGCCCGGCTTTTGCGATCAACCACCGCCATGCCCCTCTCTACCCCGGAACTGCTCGCCCCCGCCGGCACCCTGAAAAACATGCGTTATGCCTTTGCCTATGGCGCCGATGCGGTGTATGCCGGGCAGCCGCGCTACAGCCTGCGCGTGCGCAATAACGAATTCGATCACGCCAATCTGGCCCTGGGCATTCGTGAGGCCCAGGATCAGGGCAAGCGTTTCTATGTAGTGGTGAACATCGCGCCGCACAACGCCAAGCTCAAGACGTTCCTCAAAGACCTGGAACCGGTGATTGCCATGGCGCCGGATGCGTTGATCATGTCCGATCCCGGTCTGATCATGCTGGTACGGCGGCATTACCCGCAGATGCCGATTCATCTGTCGGTGCAGGCCAATACTGTGAACTGGGCCAGTGTCGAGTTCTGGCAGCAGCAGGGGGTGAGCCGGATCATCCTGTCCCGGGAGCTGTCCCTGGACGAGATCGAGGAAATCCGTCGACAAGTGCCCACCATGGAGCTGGAAGTGTTCGTTCACGGCGCGCTGTGCATGGCCTATTCCGGTCGCTGCCTGTTGTCGGGCTATATCAACAAGCGCGACGCCAACCAGGGCAGTTGCACCAACGCCTGCCGCTGGAAATATTCGGCACAGGAGGCCACGGAAAACCAGCTCGGCGAAATCGTCCAGACCTTCCAGCCCGAGCCGACCCTGGGCAGCGGTGCGCCCACCGACCAGGTATTCCTGCTGCAGGAAGCCAATCGCCCGGATGAGCTGATGCCCGCCTTCGAAGACGAGCACGGCACCTACATCATGAACTCCAAAGATCTGCGCGCGGTGCAGCATGTCGAGCGCCTGAGCAAAATGGGCGTGCACTCGCTGAAAATCGAAGGCCGGACCAAGTCGCACTTCTACTGCGCCCGCACCACCCAGGTCTACCGTCGCGCCATCGACGACGCCATGGCCGGGCGCGAGTTCGACCGCAGCCTGATGCTCGATCTGGAGTCCCTGGCCCAGCGCGACTATACCGAGGGCTTCCTGCGTCGGCATGTGCATGACGAGTATCAGAACTATCAGAACGGCAGTTCGGTGTCAGAGCGTCAGCAGTTCGTCGGCGAGCTGACCGGCGAACGCCGCGACGGCCTGGCCGAGGTCAAGGTCAAGAACCGCTTTGCCCGGGGCGACCACTTGGAACTGATGACCCCCAACGGCAACGTTCACTTCGATCTGCTGCAGTTGCACAACAGCAAGGGCGAGCCTGTCGAGGTGGCGCCGGGGGATGGCCATACCGTGTATCTGCGCGTCAACGACGGGCTGGATCTGCGCTTTGGCTTGCTGATGAAGGATGTGCATCCGGGCTGATATCAGGCCTGCCTGAATACTGCCTTGAGCAGCGGATCATCGAGGTAGGCGACATTCAGCCGGGTCCAGGGATTGATCGTCGATTGCTCCGGGGAAAAGATATGCCCCGGCGCAATCATGAAACCCTTGGGCAGCAGTTGCCGGGTCAGTTCCCTGGCATCGGCGATATGGCCGAAACGCGCCCACAGATACAGGCTCTGCTGCGGCCGCACGAAGACCTCGGCACCGATCTCGTCAAGCACCTGTAGACCCGTTGCCGTGGCGGCTTGCAAGCGCTCCTGCAAGCGCACCAGATGGCGCAGGAAATGTCCCTCGGTGAGAATCACATCAACCGTTCGCTCGCACAACTCCGATGAACTGGTGTGTAGCAGCATCTTCAAGTCCCCCAGCTCATCGATGACCTCTTTGCTGCCGGCAATGAAGCCGACCCGCAGCGCCGCCGACACTGACTTGGAAAAACTGCCGACATAGAGAGAACGCTTGAGCTGGTCGAGGGCCGAGACCTTGATCGCCGAAGTCGGCTTGAAATCCGCCAGGGCGTCGTCGTCCACCAGAATGAACTGATGTTTCTCGGCCAGTTGCACCAGTTGGTGGGCCTTGCCCGGGGAGATATCGGAGCCGGTGGGGTTATGCCCCACTGATTGCAGGAAGAACAACTTCGGCTTGTGTATCCGCAGATGCTGTTCCAGCACTGCCATGTCCGGGCCATCTGCCAGGCGCGGTACGCTGAGCATGCGGGCGCCCTGCAATTGCAGTTTGCCGAACAGCGGGTAGTATCCGGGGTCCTCCACCAGTACAGCGTCACCGTTGGCGACAAAGCGCCGGATGATCAGGTCCAGGCCATGATTGGCGCCGTGGGTGGTGACGATCTGCCTGGGGCTTGCGTTGATGGCGTAGGTCGCCAGTTTCTGCGCCAGATGCTGGCGCAACTGGGCATTGCCCAGGCGGTTGCCGTAGCGGAACAAGGTGGTGACGCCGGTCCGCATGATCTGCCGGGTGAACTTGTCCAGGCGCAGGTCCATCAGCCATTCCACCGGAGCAAAGCCTTCTCCCAGAGGGGAATGGCCAGGCTCGCGAACGAACTGCTGGCGCATCAGCCAGATGGTGTCCATGGCCCGGGCGTAGGGCAGCGGTTCTTCCGGCTCGCTGCCATTGGGCGCACCTTGCTTGACGAAAAAACCCTGACCATGACGGGCCTCGACCAGGCCCATGGACGCCAGTGACTCGTAGGCGTTTATCACCGTATTTTTCGAATGCCCCAGCAGACGCATGCACTCGCGCAAGGACGGCAAGCGATCGCCGACCCGATAGGTGCCGTTGCCGATCTGCTCGACCAGTGATGCGGTCAGTTGCTGGGCCAGCGTGAGGCGTGCCATGGCGTACAGTCCTCAGGGAAGATCAATCAAGGGTACAGCTTGGGTACTGTCTGTCAAAACTGTACCTTCTTTCGCAGTACAGAGCGATTTAGGGTGGCGGCAACTGAAAAACAATAATTGCTACAGGAAGCCCTTCCCTCATGAGCATCGACTCACGCCTCCCCATGTTTCGCAGCCTGACCCCCACTGAGCGCCTGGCGCATCTGCAGGAACTGCTCCAATTGCCCGCCAGTGATGTGGCGCTGCTCAGCGATGCGGGCGCCCTGCCCCTGGAAATCGCCGATGGCATGATTGAGAACGTGATCGGCACATTTGAGCTGCCATATGCCGTGGCCAGCAACTTTCAAATCAATGGCCGCGACGTCATCGTGCCGCTGGTGGTCGAAGAGCCTTCGGTCGTGGCAGCGGCCTCGTTCATGGCCAAGCTGGCCCGGGATGCAGGCGGCTTCCAGACCTCCAGTTCGCTGCCGCTGATGCGCGCCCAGGTACAGATCGTCGAAGTCAGCGACCCGTTCAATGCGCGGCTGAGCCTGTTGCGGCGCAAGGACGAGATCATCGAGCTGGCCAACCGCAAGGACCAGTTGCTCAATCGGCTGGGCGGCGGCTGCCGTGACATTGAAGTGCACACCTTTGCGCAAAGCCCGCGCGGGCCGATGCTGGTGGCCCACCTGATCGTCGATGTGCGCGACGCCATGGGCGCCAACACCGTCAACACCATGGCCGAAGCTGTGGCGCCACTGATGGAAGAGATCACCGGCGGCAAAGTGCGTCTGCGTATCCTCTCCAACCTGGCCGACCTGCGCCTGGCCCGGGCCCAGCTGCGTATCGCCCCACGCCTGCTCGATACCATAGAGTTCAAGGGTGAGGACGTCATCGAAGGCATTCTCGATGCCTATAACTTCGCCGTGGTCGATCCGTATCGGGCGGCGACCCACAACAAGGGCATCATGAACGGCATCGACCCGTTGATTGTCGCCACCGGCAACGACTGGCGCGCCGTGGAAGCCGGGGCTCATGCCTACGCCTGTCGCAACGGTCACTATGGCTCCCTGACCACCTGGGAAAAGGACAGCCAGGGCCATCTGGTCGGCACCCTGGAAATGCCCATGCCCGTCGGCCTGGTCGGCGGCGCCACGAAAACCCACCCACTGGCGCAACTGTCGCTGCGTATCCTCGGGGTAAAGACTGCCCAGGAGCTGGCGGAAATCGCCGTGGCCGTAGGCCTGGCGCAAAACCTCGGGGCACTGCGAGCGCTGTCCACCGAAGGCATTCAGCGCGGGCATATGGCCTTGCACGCCCGCAACATTGCCCTGTCGGCCGGGGCCAAGGGCGATGAAGTGAACTGGCTGGTCAAGCAAATGGTACAGGCGCGCGATGTACGCGCCGATCATGCCGCCGAGTTGCTCAAGCAAAAGCGGGCACAGTGATGAGCGCTGCCGCAGCACCGTCGGTTCGCCTGGTCGAAGTCGGCGCACGGGACGGCCTGCAAAACGAAGCCTTGACCCTGTCGCCGCAGATCCGTGTGCAACTGCTGCGCAGGCTCGCGGGCGCGGGCTTGCGCACTCTTGAGGCCGGGGCTTTTGTCTCGCCGCGCTGGGTGCCGCAAATGGCAGGGTCCGGCGAGGTGTTCAAGGCCCTGCCGACGCTTGCCGACGTGACCTGGACCGCCCTGGTGCCCAATCGCCAGGGCCTCGAAGCGGCCCTGGCAGCGGGCTGTCGTGAAGTAGCGGTATTCGCAGCGGCATCGGAGGCCTTCTCACAAAAAAACATCAACTGCTCGATTGCACAAAGCCTGCAGCGTTTTCAGGAAGTGATGGTTTTGGCACGAGAGGCCGGCGTCAAGGTCAGAGGTTACGTCTCGTGCGTCATGGGCTGCCCTTTCAGTGGTTATGTCAGCCCGGAGGCGGTCGCTGCAGTCAGCGCCGCGCTGTACGGCATGGGCTGTTATGAAATCAGCCTGGGCGACACCATCGGCGCCGGTACTCCCGCGGCAACCCGCAGACTGATCGAGGCGTGTCGCCAGGTGGTGCCTGTCAACGCTCTGGCCGGCCATTTCCACGACACCTATGGCATGGCCGTCGCCAATATCCTTGCGGCACTGGAGGCCGATGTACGAGTGTTCGACAGTTCGGTGGCGGGCCTGGGCGGCTGCCCCTACTCGCCGGGCGCTACAGGCAACGTGGCCACCGAGGACGTGTTGTACCTGCTGGATGGCCTGGGTATCGAACACGGCGTCGACCTTGACGCACTGGTCGATATCGGCGAGTTCATCAATGCCGAACTGGGCCGCACGACTGCCTCCAGGGTCGCCCGGGCAATGCTCGGCAAACGCCACGCACGGGAACTGAATTAAGCCGCTTCTCTTCACGGTCATAACAATAAAAGCCCCCTGGGGCAGTGGGAGACACCTTTGAAACCTGAACTTTATGAAGTCTGGGGCGACACCGTAGACGGTCGCCACCTGCTCTATTCCATCCTTATCGGTGCCGCTATCAGCCTGGGCGCGTTCTTCAGCGCCCAGCAACTGTTCCTGGGCTGGGTCGCCTCCGAACAAATGGCCCGGGCCTACGCCATGCTAGTGGGCATCATCGGTTGCCTGGCCGGGGGTGCGCTCAGTGCTCTGTTGTTCAAACCCAAGCGCCATGTCGTCGAGCATCAGGCCGATCCAGCCTGGCGCGCTCAGGTGCTGCTCGAATTGCAGGAGGAATTTGGCGACCTGGGCCGTCTGGCCGACCTGCCCCCGGCGACGGTGGCCGAACTTCATGAAATGGACCTTTACCAGCTGTTTGCCGACTATGAACGCGACCTGAAGAGTCCCCACCCGTCACCCGAAACTGCGCCGGGCACCCAGGGAGGTCGTCATGATGGGTCCGTTGCTTGAATCGATAATGATTGCCGCAGGCATGGGCATCCTTGGGGCGGTGATCTTTGCCGGGATCGGGCTGATTTCCGGCAGCGATGAAACCACGACCCTGGCGCCACTGACGCTTCTGGTGGTGCTGCTCGGCGTGCCCGCGCCCGGAGTGCTGACCTTCTTTCTGGCTGGTGCTGTGGCCAAGCACATGACCCACGCGGTGCCCACCGCACTGCTGGGTATTCCGGGTGACACCCTGGCCACGCCGCTGATGCGCGAAGCCAACTTCCTGCGCAACCTGGGCGTGCCCCACATCGCCCTGCGCAAGATGATTTCCGGCGCGGTGATTGCCGCGTTGATCGCCGTGCCCATGGCCGTGCTGTTCGCGGTGATGCTGGCGCCCTTCGGCGACATGATCAAACAGGCGGCGCCCTGGGTGTTCCTGGCCGCAGCCATCGCCATCGCCGGGTTCTCCAAAGGTCGCCTGGCGGCGGTACTGGCTTTGATACCTTTCGTGCTGATCATCATCGGCCTGCAGAGCATCACCGGTAAATACGGGGTCAAGCTCAGCGTCAGCTATTTCCTCGGCATCGCCATCGGCCCACTGATCGCTGCGCTGTTCTCTCTGCTCGCACCTGCCGAACGGGCTGCCATGCGTCGCCAGACCGGGCGCACTTTTTCCCTGTCCCCCGACGTCAAGAGCTGGGGCGGTTTCTTCCCCAATCCGCTCAAGGTCCTGGACAGCGGTCAGAGCCGCTGGACCGCCGTGACCGCCGTCATTTCCAGTGCCACCTTCGTGTTCAGCCCAGTGGCCATGACCGTGATCATGGGCGAGATGGTCGGTGCCCGGGTCAAGCATGTTTACCATCGCCTGACCACCGTGATTACGGCCCGCAATGGCGTCACCGAGGCCACCTACATCGCCGAAGCACTGATCCCGCTGATCGCCTTCGGCCTGCCGCTCAGCCCGGTAGCGGCAGGCCCGGCCGCGCCGCTGTTCAACGCCCCGCCGCGCTTCAGCGTCGATGCCGCCAGCGGCCAGATCAATAACCTGCATTCGCTGCTCAGCACCTGGGAATTTCTCGGCTATGGCCTGCTGGCGGTGCTGATCGCGATTCTGATCGCCTATCCCTTCACCATGAATTACGCACACCGCGCGGCGGCCTATGTGTCGCGCAAGATCAGCCACGAGGCGGTGATCTCGACCTTCGTCGGGTTGATTCTGGTGATCGGCATCTGGGAAGGCGGCCTGCTGGGACTGTTGGTGATCGTCACCGTCGGGTTACTGGGCGGTTTTCTCTCGCGTTTTCTCGGTTTCAACATCGGCGTGCAGTTCATGGGCTACTACACCGCCGTGCTGACGGTGCCGGCCCTGACCGCCCTGATGGGCGTCTGACTCAACATAACAACAATACCTGGGTGACCACGATGCAAAAAAACCTGCTGGCTTCAATGCTGTTCGTCTGCGCCGTACAAACGGCCACCGCTTATGCCGAAGAACCACTCCCGGCCCTCGTCTACCCTGCACAAGGGCAACAGTTGCAGGGCATCGCAGCTTCGGAAAAGGACCTGCCCACCGTCACCGCCCAGCGCTGGCTCAAGGTCTCGGACACCGCCCTGCAACTGGAAGGGCCGTCGTTCGACCGCGACGGCAACCTGCTGTTTGTCGAGGTCTTCGGCGGCCAGGTGCTCAAGGTCGATCCGCAAGGCAAGCTCAGTACCCTGGTGCCAAAGAACGCCCTCGGTTCAGCCGGCCTGGCCATTCACAAGGATGGCCGATTGTTTGTCGCAGGCCTGGGCAACTTCAAGGACACCGGCAACCTGACCGCCTACAAGGCCGATGGCTCGGGCAAGCAGGTGATTATTCCTGGCAAGAGCAACTACCTGGTCGATGACCTGGTATTTGACAGCAACGGCGGTTTTTACTTCACCGACTTCAAGGGCACCTCGACCCAGCCAAGCGGCGGCGTCTACTACGTGCCCGCCGACGGCAAGCGCGTGGTGGCGATCCTGCCGAACCTGGCCATTGCCAACGGCATCGCCCTGTCACCGGATGGCAAAACCCTGTGGGTCACCGAGTTCGCCACCGGCCTGCTGCACCGCATCGAATTGAAAGATGCCACCACCATCGCGCCTTTCGGCGAGGCCGTGGTCTACCGCTTTAACGGCCCCTCCCCGGACTCGATGCGGGTCGACCAGGACGGCAATCTGTACGTGGCCATGTACAGCCAGGGTCGCGTGCTGGTGCTCAACCCCAATGGCCTGCCCATCGGCCAGATCCTGATCCCCGGCCGCGAGAATGGCCACTACCTGCGCTCCACCAGCCTGGCGCTCAAGCCAGACACCAACGAGGTGTATCTGGTGGCCAGTGACGGTGACCTGGGTGAAGGCAGTGCCATCTTCAAGGCTCAGGGTTTTGCCAAGGCCTTGAAGCTGTATTCCCATCAATAAATCTGTCGCACGGCAAACACAGAATTGATGTTCCAATTCAAATGGTTGCGTTGACTTTTGTCACGCCTTCGATCAAGCCAGGGGCGTGCGGACGATTTCTACCTGATTGCTGTAAAAGGCCAGGTGACCGCGAATCTGCTCCATGGCCGGATACGGCTCTTCGTAACTCCACACTGCATTCAAGCCGTCACCGGCAACTTCGGCCAGACTGTAGTAACTGGCCTCGCCCTTGTAGGGGCACCAGGTGTGATGCTCCGAGGCGCTCATCTGCTCCATCCGGGCGTCCTCCCGTGGGATATAGAACGCCGTCGGATAGGTCGACTCGGCCAGGGCCAGGGCCCGTGTGGAACGGGCGATTTCCTGGCCGTGGAAGCTGACTACGATCAGCTCTGCGGCCGCTGTGATAGTGATGGGATGGTCGGGGCCTGGCACTTTCATGATGTTGACTCCTGTAGCGTCGTCGCCCCAGCAGGGCGGATGGAAACACTCTTTCATGCGGCAAACACCTCAGCACGCATGCTGTGCGTAAAACCCTCGCTGCATCTCCCGGGGCTTAGCCGCGCCATATCGGCGAGGGCCTCAATGGATAGATCGCTCTTGAGGTTTTCTCGTGCATAGACCAGGGCCAGTCGTACCCGGTCGGATTTGGGGTCCGGTTCCAGCAGGGTCGAGAGCTGCGACTGCTCAGTGCCCCGGCGCTGATAGATCACCCGCTTGCGCGCTACTTTGCGGGCAATATCGGCGCCCAGGTCGTTCTCCACCATGGTCCGTTCGCGCCCAGCGAACACATGCCTATCTGCCTCCAATTCAACTATCCGTGCGGCAAACACCAACACCGTAGGAGCGAGGCTTGCCCGCGAAGGGGCCGGTACCTCCACCACCTTTCTGGGGCTGAATATCCGTATTCGCGAGCAAGCCCGGCTCCAACGAGCCTGCCGATTCAATCATCAGCTTTTCTTGAGAATATTCTTTACGCAGTTGAGCAGCGCATTGAGCTGAAACGGCTTGATGATCATGTCCATACCCTCCCCCAGAAAGCGCTGTCGGTTGACGGCGTTTTCCGCATAGCCCGTCATGAACAGCACCGGCAAGCCCGGGCGCCACGTCCGGGCCAGATCCGCCAGCTCGCGGCCACTCATCTGCGGCAGGCCGACATCGCTCAACAGCAAATCAATCGAGGCATCACTCTTGAGAATGGCCAGCGCCGTTTCGATATCGGCGGCCTGGGTACAGTTGTAGCCATTGTCGACCAGCAGCTCGTTGACGAACATGCGCACCGAAGCCGTGTCTTCGACAATCAGAATATGCTCCCCGGCACCGGGTTGCAGCGCGTCTGAAACAGGCTCGGCAACTACAGGCAACTGGGTCCCGGCCGGCAGCATCAAGGTCACTTCGGTGCCATGGCCGACCAGGCTGCGGATATGCACATCGCCTGCGGACTGGCGAGCAAAACCATAGATGGTTGAAAGCCCGAGGCCGGTGCCCTGCCCCAGAGGCTTGGTGGTGAAGAACGGGTCGAACACCTTGTCGATGACACTGTGATCGATGCCCACTCCGTCATCCTTGACTGACAGGGCGACATACGCGCCATCCGCCAGTTTCGCATCGCCATGGGAATGCATTGCATACGTATTGATCAGTATCGTGCCGCCCTTGGATAACGCATCCCGGGCATTGATCACCAGATTAAGTATCGCGCTTTCCAGTTGACTGGAGTCGACCAGGGCAATGGCCGCCTTACTGGTGAGATCGAGCTTGAGCACGATGCGTTCGCCGATGGTGCGGCGCAGCAAATCCTCGAGCGAGCGCACATGAGCATTGATGTCCACTGCACGGGTGTCCAGCGGCTGCTGGCGGGCAAAGGCCAGCAATCGGTGGGTCAGAGCGGCAGCGCTCATTGCAGAGGTCAACGCAGCATCGGCATAGCGCATGACCTTTTGCGTATTGCCGTCCAAGGTCCGGCTCTTGATCAGCTCGATACCCGTGATGATGCCCGTCAGCAAGTTGTTGAAGTCATGGGCGATGCCGCCGGTGAGCTTGCCAATCGCATCCATTTTCTGCGCCTGCAGCAACTGCGCTTCGGTGCGCTCGCGCTCGGCCACTTCATGAGCCAGTTGGTCGTTCATGCTGTCCAGCTGGCGCAGGTGCGACTGCTCGCGCAGGCGGTGCTCGGTGACGTCCTCAACGAATACCAGGCTCAAGCCCGGCGTGCGGTAAGGCGAAATCTGCCACTCGGTCTCACGCACTTCGCCTTTGACGCGCATGCTCAACGTCCCCTTCCAACGCTCCCCGACCAGCAGGCGTTCGCGCAGCTCCTGAATGATCAGTTGCTGATTATCGGCGAACGCATGAAGCACCGAAGCCTGAGCCTGCTCATCGTGAAGAAGGCGGCTAAAGGCATGGTTGCACTCATGCACCCTGAGCTCTTCATCGATCACGGCGATGGGTGCCGATACATTGACAAAGATCTCCCGCAGACGCGCCTCGCTGTCGCGTAAAGCGCGCTCGGTATCACGCACACGCAACAGCGTACGCAGCGTCGCCAGCAGCACATCGGGGTCAATCGGATGAATCAGGTAGGCGTCGGCTCCTGCTTCAAGGCCTGTGACGATATCGCCGCTCTGCACCGACGCAGCCGACACATGCACCACCGGCAGCAACGCGGTAGCGGGCTCGGAACGCAGCTTGCGCACGATATCGAAGCCGCTCATGTCCGGCAGATTGATGTCGAGGATCAGCGCATCCGGCATCTGGGCAGCAAGCATTTGCAGACCGTCAGTGCCGGTGCCCGCCTCTCTGACGATAAAGCCGTGCCGCTCCAGCCGACGGCGCAGGGCATAGCGAGTCGCGGTATTGTCGTCGACTATCAGCAGTTGCAGTTCACGATTCATCGCTGGGCTCCGCAGCAATCGCCAGTGGGATGACCACGAAGAATGTGGACCCTCGGCCTGGCTCACTCTCGAGCCCGACGTAACCGCCGATCAGCTGAGCGAAGCGCTTGCATAGCGACAGCCCCAGACCAGTGCCGCGAAGGCGCTTCTGCAGGGGCGAGTCGATCTGCGCGAAGTCCTCGAACAGCGCCCCGTGCATTTCCTGGGGAATGCCGATGCCGGTGTCGCTGACGGCAAACCGTACCTGCTGTTCACCTTCCATGCGCACTGAGATGCGCACCTCTCCACGCTGGGTAAATTTCAGCGAATTGGAGATGAAATTGCGCAGAATCTGCGCCAGCTTCTTGTCATCGCTGTACAGGCGCGGCAGGCCTTCGGGCGCTTCGAAAATCAGGTCTACGGAACCTGCGTCGGCGATGGGTCGAAACATGCCGCGCAGCGCAGAAAACAGATCGAACATGTCGAACCAGGCCGGCGAAATGGTGATGCGTCCGGCCTCGATCTTCGCCAGATCGAGCAAGTCGTCAACCATATCGCTAAGTTCCCTTGCCGCGCCGCTGACGAACACAACCTGCTTGTGCTGTTCAGCGGTGAGCGGGCCATCGAACTCCTCGCTCAGCATGCTGGCGATGCTCAGGATCGACCCCAGGGGCGTCCTGAATTCGTGGCTCATGTAGGCCAGGAAACGACTCTTTAAATCCGATGCCTGCCGTAACTGGTCCGCCTGGGTATCCAATTCAGCGTACAAGGCCAGTACACCCTGGTTGGTCTCATCCAGCTCGTCGCGCAAGGCCGCCGTTTCCGCACGCAATTGTTGCAGCTCCAGCTCCATGGCCGAAACGGGCGCAGAAGTCGATTCAGGCATGTGCGCTCTCCAAGGCAATGGTCATGACCGTTACATCGTCACGACCACGACAGAAATCACGGTGCAGCAACGCGGCAATAACCGCCGGGTGGCGATAACGCAGGCCGGGGTAGTCACCCAGACTCCAGCGCGATTGCAGACCATCACTGTAGAGCACCAGCAACTGTCCGGTGGACTGGGGGTAATCGAACGCCAATGGTTTACGATATTGCAGGCCGACAATGCCCGGATGCGAGGTCAGCCCGCGTGACTTTTCCACATCAATCAGGCTGGCACCGATGTTGCCGATTCCGAGGAACTGCAACCGGCCTTCACTGGCATCAAACTGGCTGATGGCAACTGCACCTCCGCGGGTGCCGCGCATAGCCACATGCATATCGTCCAACAGCACGGGTGGCGAGGCAAAAGGCTGCTGATGAAATACCGCCGCACCGGCAAGACCCGCCGCCTCTGCTTCTTCACCGTGCCCAAGCCCGTCGATCATCAACGCGCTGATCCGCGAACCGGCAATCGTCAGGCCCCAGACATCGCCACAGGCCGGGTCATCGCGCAAGGAGTGCTGACTGACGCCGAAGCGCAGGTCCTGAACCTTGTCGGTACGGCTGTAACAACGCGCCAGAACAACCGAGCCGCGGTCGTCTGAATGGACATCGAACACCTGCGCCTGGCGGAAGATCGCGCCCAGACCGATGCCTTGGGTGCCCTGGCTGGAAAAACCGTCCGTCATGCAAAGATGCAGGTCGAAGCCCGGCCCACGATCAACGGCCAGGATTTCGATACCAGCCTGCTGCCCGCCCGGTAGCACACGCAGGTGCAACTCACCGCGCTGGGCATGCTTAAGGATATTGCTGGCCAGTTCCGTGACAATCAGCGCAACACGCCCAGCGTCGGTGGCGTCGAACCCGCAGCGTTCAGCCAGGGTTTGCGCAATGCGCCGGGCATAACCGATCTGACTGCTGTCATCAATGGAAAGAACCTGGGTAAGGCTACTGCGTAGAGTCAAGTCCATCGGGTAATGGTTATCCGCGTACCGGCACCGGGTGCGGTATCCAGTTCAAAATCTTCAACCAGGCGCTTGGCGCCGGTCAACCCCAGTCCCAGCCCGCCGCCGGAGGTCCAGCCATCCGTCATGGCCAGCTTCAGATCAGGAATGCCAGGCCCTTCATCACGGAAGGTAATGCGCAAACCGGTGCGCATGCCGTCCTCGACAATCTGCCAATCCATATCACCGCCACCGCCATAGACCATGGTGTTGCGTGCCAGCTCGCTGACCGCAGTGACCATTTTGGTCAGATCGACCAGGCGCATGCCGCACTCTTGAGCCAGCTTGCGCGCGGTCTGCCGGGCCAGGACCACATCCTGCTCGATCACAATCGGCTGACTGCCGCTGCTGCGTACATTCATTGCTCGCTTACCCGCTGGTGCAACAGCTTCATGCCGCGCTCAACGTTCAGCGCCGTGCTCACGCCCTGCAGGGTCATGCCCAACTCGACCAGGGTAATCGCCACCGCAGGCTGCATGCCGACCAGCACGGTCTCGACGTCCATGATCCGCGACAATGCGGAAATGGTGCCGATGACCCGGCCGATAAACGAGTCGACAATGTCCACCGCAGAGATGTCGATCAACACGCCTCGCGCCGAGCTGGTGCTGATACGTTCAGCCAGATCGTCCTGCAGGGTCAGTGCAAGCTGGTCATGCATTTCCACCTGAATGGTGACGAGCAGAAACTTGCCCATCTGCAAAATCGGAATGCGTTCCATCAGCCTACACCGCCTTGCTGACGGTAATGCCCAGGCGCTTGAGGGCCAGCGCCAGCGCATCGGCGAGATTGGCCTTGGTGACTACACCCTGCAAGTCGAGCCCCAGATGCACGATGGTCTGGGCGATCTGCGGACGCACGCCACTGATAATGCAATCAGCGCCCATCAGCCGAATGGCAGTGACAGTCTTGAGCAAGTGCTGGGCCACCAGAGTGTCTACGGTCGGCACACCGGTAATATCGATAATGGCGATTTCCGAACCGGTATCGACAATGCGTTGCAGCAACGACTCCATCACCACCTGAGTACGCTGCGAATCCAGGGTACCGATCATGGGCAACGCGAGGACGCCATCCCATAGCTTGACCACCGGCGTCGACAGCTCCAGCAGCTCTTCCTGCTGACGCTTGATGACCGCTTCGCGAGACTTCTGGAAAGTACGGATGGTGTGCAGCCCGAGGGCATCCAACAGTTCGGAGACGACCCAGAGTTGTTCGCCCAGATCAGCGCGGTCGTCGCTGTATTCACGTTGCAACAGCGCAAATACCGGGCCCTTGAGCGTGAAAATGAAACTGGCGGTCTGCTGCGAATCCTGACCGGCCTGGGCGCGGCTTTGGGACAGCTTCTCGAGGAACAGGCGCGCATCGTTCCAGACGCTGTCGGCCAGGTTCTGTTGGCTACCGCTGGCAAATGCAGCCAACAACAGATGCAGGAAATCAGCGATCTGC
Source organism: Pseudomonas sp. JUb42 (assembly GCF_024807945.1). Lineage (GTDB taxonomy): Bacteria > Pseudomonadota > Gammaproteobacteria > Pseudomonadales > Pseudomonadaceae > Aquipseudomonas. Next base: position 198,595 of record NZ_JANUFD010000009.1, read on the forward strand.
TGCTTGATCTCCTCACCCTTGAGATTGCGCGTGGCACCGCTGGCTTCCAGATTGGCCAGCCAGTCCGAAGCCAGTGAGGTTTCGGATTTTTTCATAGCCTCAATAGTGCGCTGCTGCAATGTAGCCATTAATCCAACTCCTGAAGGTGTACAAACATAACCAGGCGGCAAGCCGCTTATTGTTTGAGAAGCAAAGAGAAGCTATTCAATTGGCAACAATCTCACTAAAAATCATCGCCAAACGACAATCAACGCGCCTCTGACTGCATTAAAATGCCTACAAAAAAGATAGGCCAGTGTGAACGAAACAAGGGAAATTGATACAGGGAAATTATCGCTCGGGCCATGGCGGATATGGCCTCATGCCATGCGCTAATCCATCGACCGCAGCGCACTGAAATCGTTGCATCCTGACCTCTTGATGTGATGCATAAACGCTACTCAGCCGCTGGTGATTTATTAATCAGCTCCCGGATCCTTTCTTCTTGAGCAAGCGTCGCCGGGTTGTACACGATCATGCCCAGGTCCGGGCGACCATCCACGGCTAAGGACGAGTACTCCAGCTCAAGCGGGCCAAGCAACGGATGTTGCAGGCGCTTGGTGCCCTCGCCGTGCACGCGAATATCGTTGTCCCGCCACAAGGCAGCAAATTCCGGGCTGAGCTGACACAGCTCTTCGACCAGCCGATTGACCTCCGAGGCAGCCCCCGCACGAATGGCATCAGCCCTGAAGGCCGCGACCACGAAACGCGCCATACCCAGCCAGTTGTCCTGCTTGGCCCGCACCCCGGCATTGGAAAACATCAGCCGCAGAATATTGCGCTGCTCCACCGGTAACAGACTGTAGTCGGTCAGGACCACGGCAGCGGCGCGGTTCCAGGCCAGTACGTCCCAGGTTGCGGTCTTGATGATTGCCGGGCTGACCTCAAAGCGATCCAGCAGGCGCTGCAAGCGTGGCGTCACCCCACCCGGCACCGTATAGATCACCTCAGGCGGGTGACCGAAGGCGAGCATGAACAGGTGTTCGCGTTCGGGCGCGGTCATCAGCAAGCTCTCGGCGATGCGGTTGAGCACTTCCCTGGACGGCGCGCCGCCACGCCCCTGCTCCAGCCAGGTGTACCAGGTCGGGCTGATATTGGCGCGCTGGGCCACTTCTTCCCGACGCAGGCCCGGCGTGCGTCGACGCGAACTGGAGAAACCGAAGGTCGCCGGGTCGATACGACCGCGGTAGTCCTTGAGATAGATCCCAAGCGAGTTGTCTGAAGCGTCCGGCATGCTGATCCTGTTAGTTCTTATACCCTGATAAGGACACTGCTTTTACAGGATAAAGCCTAAGCGCAAGCTGGCCCTCCAGCAAACGGAGAATAGACCCATGCGCGTATTTCTTACCGGTTCCACAGGCTTTGTCGGTTCTCAGGTGGCCCAGGAATTGATCCGTGGCGGCCATCAGGTACTCGGCCTGACCCGCTCGGACAAGGGCGCTGAGGCCCTGGCTGCACTCGGTGCCGAGGCCTTTCGCGGTGACATCGAAGACCTCGCCAGCCTGCAACGCGGCGCCGCACAGTGCGATAGCGTAATTCATACCGCTTTCGATCATGACTTCGCCCACTTCGTCGAGAACTGCCAGAAGGATCGCCGGGCCATCCTTGCCCTGGGCGCAGCACTGGAAGGCTCCGACCGTCCGCTGCTGATCACTTCCGGCACGCCGATCGGCTCGGCCGGACCGGGGCTGGTTGCCACTGAGGACTACTTCAACCCGGACCATCCCAACCCTCGCGTTGCCTCGGAATTGGCAGGCGCAGAGTTGACTCAGCGTGGCGTCAACGTATCAGTCATGCGCCTGTCGCAGATCCACGACACCGTCAAACAGGGCTTTGTCAGCTACGTGATCGAAGTCGCCCGCAGGACCGGCGTCTCGGCTTACGTCGACGAGGGGCTCAACAACTGGACGGCCGCACACATATCCGACACCGCACGGCTGTTTCGCCTGGCCCTGGAAAAGAATCAGCCCGGCGCCCGATACCACGCTACCGCCGAAGAGGCGATTCCCTTCCGCCAGATCGCCGAAGCCATCGGCCAACACTTCGGCCTGCCCGTGGCATCGATTCCGTCGGCACAGGCTGCGGAGCATTTTGGCTGGATGGCGGCCTTTGTCGGCAAAGATATGTCCGCCTCGGGGGCCCTGACCCGCCAGCGCCTGAACTGGCAACCTGCAGGGCCAAGTCTGTTTGAGGATCTGGCGGCGATGTAACGCCCGCAGCGACCTCTTATCAAACAACACAAAACCTGCGCAATCACCGAAACGCTGTGGGAGCGAATTCATTCGCGAAGAGGCCAGTACAGTCGATGCATTTTCACCGTCTGAAATATCGTCTTCGCGAATGAATTCGCTCCCACACATTCGTTCTCACACCGTCTCGCGTTGGTCACGCGATAGCGCTAGTCGTCAGAAAGCTCGCAGAAGCGAATGCGATTGCTGAACGGATCGGTGACCATCATCTCCTTGCCCCAGTCCAGCGCCTGAACCGAGGGCTTCATGAACTGATAGTCCTTGCTCGCCAGTTCGCGCTGATAGTCATCGACCCCGCGCATGCTGACAAAAGCCGTGGCACCGGGGCTGGCATCGCCGTGGTGCTCACTCAGATGCAGGACCAGGCCCGCACGGGAGACTTGCATATAGAGGGGGAAGTTATCGCCAAAGCGGTGCTCCCAGTCCAGTTTGAAGCCCAAAAAACCCAGGTAGAATTCCTTGGCCTTGAGTGCATCGAAACTGCGGAACACCGGGGCTGTCTGGGTGAAGCCGACAGTCTTGGCGTCGACATCCTGAGCAATCCGCGCCGCCAGGACATTCCAGCTGTCCAGGGCAAATTGCTTCGCCACCAACTCCAGCGCCTGGCTGTGAGTGATAGGCAGATCGAGATCGGAAAGTTGTTGCTTGAGTGCCTTGGCCATGGCCTTGGCATCGAGGAAGCTGCGCATATGAATCAATCCTTCGTACAGCGAACGTAGATCCGGGGCTCGCGTTACCGACACATTCGCTATGGACGAGGGGGATTCGACGCAAGCCTGAGGATACATTCACCGTCCCTTGCGGGTGCGAGCAGCTGGCTGTATCGGCCGGGGCTGATACTAGTCATAAATGGCCGGACAGGCAATTCATGCCGCGGAACAACCTGTGGGATTGAATGGTGGGGGTGATTTTTGTGGGAGCCGTCCCGCCGCTAACGCGCCGCGCTGTCGCGCAGCAAACACTAACCGAGGCAGGACGCAAATCTTGTGGGAGCGAATTCATTCGCGAAGAGGCCGGTACATTCGATAGATATTCGTCGCCTGGAATGGCGCTTTCGCGAATGAATTCGCTCCCACTGAATTCGCCCACCGAACTCCCTGCTACAGACTTCGATCCGATGCCCCTATTTGACCAAGCGCTTCTCACGCGAAGGCCGATAACCAAAGTACGAGCTATAGCACTTGCTGAAATGACTCGGTGAAACAAAGCCGCAGGCCACCAATACTTCCACCTGGGACAGTTCGGTATGTTGCAGCAGACGCCGTGCCTCGGTTATGCGCAACTCAAGGTAATACCGCTGCGGTGTAGTGCCCAGTTGTTCCTTGAACAGCCGCTCGACCTGGCGCCGGGAGCGGCCGGCGTATACCGCCAGTTGCTCCATTTCCAGCGGCTCTTCCAGATTCGCCTCCATCAGCTTGACCACTTCGCGCAGCGGCGCGCTCATGGAGATATGCCGGGAAGGATTGATCCGCCGGTAGCGTGACTCCTCGAAGGACAGGATGTCTTCGATACCCTCGATCAAGGCCTTGTCGTGCAACCCCTTGATCCATTCCAGGGCCATATGGAACGCCCCCGCCGGACTGGACGCGGTCAGGCGGTCGCGATCGATGACAAAAGCCTCGCTGGTGACCTGGGTCACCCTGGAAATTTCCGCCAGGGCCGGGCGATGCTCCGGGTGAATCGCACAGCGGTAGCCTTCCAGCAGACCGGCCATGCCGAGGAACCACGCACCATTCCACAACCCGGCCAGGGTCACTCCCACTTCGGCGGCGGTACGCAGCAAGTGGATCAGTTCGTCACTGGCTTTGAGCTCGGTGCGGTAACCACCGCAGATCACCAGCAGGTCGAGATTGCGCACGGCCTCCAGGTTGATTTGCGCGTCCGGGCGAATCACCAGACCCAGGTCACTGATCACTTCACCCTCGGCAAGGCCAAAAGTACGCGAGGAAAACAGGCGCGGGCGCAACAGATTGGCCGTGACAATAGTGTCCAGCGCCTGGGTGAAAGCCGGCAGGGAGAAGTGCTCGAGCAAGAGAAAACCGGCCCGGGCCTGTTGCGTACTCTCCCGGGGGCCCTCTTCGACATAGCGAAGGTTTTTGCCCTTCATGCCACCGCTGAATTGGCGTCGCTCGTTCAATGCTCGTCTCGCTTTTCTTGTAGTAACGAACAGTCAGCCGGTGCCCGCACGAAGCGCCGATTATGCCAGTTGAAAGCCATGGGCAAGCGGGTCTTTATCATCGACAAAAATGGTGTTGTGCCCGGTAACCTGGGCCCAGCCACTGATGCTCGGCCTGATGCCATCGAACTCGCCCACTTGCACCGCCGCTTCCACCTTGCCCTCGAAAATCGTGCCGATCAGGCTTTCATGCCGATAGATATCGCCCACCTTCAGGCGCCCCTTGCCATACAACTGCGCCATGCGCGCCGAGGTGCCTGTGCCACCCGGCGAGCGGTCGATGGCCTTGTCGCCGTAGAACACCGCACAACACCCGTGAGCCGTGCTGCTCTGGGGCGTGTCACACCATATAACGTGGTGCACGCCGCTGATCCGCTCGTTCTCCGGGTGCACCGGATTACTGATCGCCGCCAGGGCCGTGCGCAGTTTCTGGCTCAGACCGACGATGTCCGCCGTCTGCAAACCGTCAAGCCCTGCCCAGTTGGCCTGGGGCTCGACCACTGCATAGAAGTTACCACCGTAGGCAATGTCCACTATCAAGGTGCCGACACCGGGCACCTCGACTGCGACATCGGTGCTATGCAGATAGCTGGCGACGTTGAACAAACGAATCGACTCAACGAACTCACCGCCCATGGTGTAATCCACGTCCACACGCCCTGCCGGGGTCTCGATGGCCAGCTTGCCCGGCACTTTCGGCGTCACCAGACCTTCTTCGATCACCACAGTAGACAGGCCGATGGTCCCCGCGCCGCACATCGGCAGGCAGCCACTGACTTCGATGAACAGCGCGCCGAAATCGCAATCGTCACGGGACGACGGATAAATGATCACCCCGGACATGATGTCGTGGCCCCGAGGCTCGAACATCAGCGCGGTGCGCACCCAATCGTGATCGCGAACGAAAATCTCGCGCCGCTCGGCCATGGACACCGAAGGCAGCAAGGGCCCGCCACCGGCGACGACCCGCACCGGATTGCCGCAGGCATGGGAGTCGATACAGAAAAAGCTGCGTCTCATGATTCAGTCTCTCAAGCGAGTTTGCGTGGGGAGTGACGCTGCAACGCGCCCCGGGACAAGCGGTCCAGCAACAGGGCGATGGCGACAATGGCCAGGCCCGCACGCAGCCCCAGGCCCATTTCCATGCGCGACAGGCCCCGTGTGACCTCCGCGCCGAGGCCGCCAGCGCCGACCAGGCCGGCCAGCACCACCATGGCCAGGGACATGAGGATGCACTGGTTCAAACCCACCAGCAGGGTCGGCGCGGCTGTCGGCAGTTCGATCTTGAACAGGATGTCCCGTGGCGAAGCACCGCTGGCCTGGCCCAGTTCCAGCAGGTCCTTGGGCAGCTGTTTGAACGCCAAAGTGGTCAGGCGCAGCATCGGCGGGATGCCATAGACAATAGTGGCGATGATGGCTGGCACCCGGCCCAGGCTGAACAGGATCACCGCAGGGATCAAATACACCCACGGCGGCACGGTCTGCATGATGTTGAGGATCGGCAGGAACGCCTCGTCGACCCGTTTGACCCGGGCCGCCAGCACGCCCAAAGGGAAGGCGATGGTCACCGAGATCAGCACCGAGACACAGACCAAAGCAATGGTCTGCATCGACGCCACCCACAGCCCGGAGAACAGGCAGAATGCCAACATCAGCACGGCAAACACCGCCACGCGCTTGTTCGCCAGCAGCCAGGCTGCGGCGAAGATAATCGCCATCAACACGTACGGGTGCGGCGCCAGCAGCAGGCTCTCGGCAAAACCCAGTACCGCCTCGATGATGTGACTGATGATCAGGAAAAAATCATGCAGATTGGCATTGAGCCAGTCCACCGCCGGAGCCAGGAACTCGCCCGGCGAGAAACGGATATCGGCCACAGTCATTGGCTTGCTCCTTTACGCGATTGCGCAGCGCTTTGCGCCAGACGGTCGAGAATCATGGTCAGGATCACGATGGCCATGGCCGCATTGATCGACTTGGCAATATCCAGGGTGCGCACTGCGCCGTAGATGGACTCGCCCAGGCCGCCGGAACCGACGATCCCGGCGATCACCACCATGCCGAAGGCCATCATCAGGCTCTGGTTGACCCCGGCCATGATGCTCGGCAGGGCAAACGGCAGGCGGATTTTGTAGAACATCTGCCAGCCGGTCACACCACTGGCCTCGCCCAGCTCGATGAACTCCTTGGGTGTCATACGGATGCCCAGGGAAGTCAGGCGCAGGGCCGGTGGCAGCGCGACAATGAAGGTCGCCAGCAGCGCCGTCGCCGGGCCGTAGCCGAGCAAGGCAATCGCTGGCAACAGGTAAATGTAGGGCGGCATGGTCTGCACCAGATCCAGGCACGGATCGACCACACGGTCAAAACGCGGCGCCAGCCCGGCCAGCACGCCCAGGGGAATCGCCACTGTCAGCGCCATAACCGTGGCCGTCAGGACCAGAGCCAGGGTACTGACAGTCTCGATCCACAGGCCGATCAAGGCGCAGAACAGCAAGGCCAGACCGGACAGAATGGCAAAGCGCAGACCGACCATGCGCCAGCCGATCAGGGCGATCAGCGCAGCGATGACGTAGAACGGCGGATAGGCGATGCACCAGAGGATGCCCTTGTAGCCGCCCGCCAGCAGTGCGTTGACAAAATCGAAGAAGAATTCGCCATGGTCGCCCAGCCACTCAAGGCTCGCATCGACCACCCCATCGAACTGGCTGGAGAAGTCAGGCGTGCTCATGCCGACGCCTCCAGCACCGCCGCCGTCGACGTCGCCGCGAACTCGTTGGGAATCCCCTGCACGCCGCGCAACAGGTCACGCAGGGTGATGATGCCGACCACCGCGCCGTTATCAACCACTGCCAGGGCGTCGCGTTCGGACTGCATGGTCAGGCCGATCAGCTCGTTGATATCGGCGCCCGGCGTGGTCTTGAGCAGGCGCGAGACATCGCACCCAGGGTTGGCTGCCTTGAACGGCTCCACTGGCGTCATCACCGAATGGGCCTTGACCAGGTGCAGCCGGGAAATCCCTGCCACGAACTCGGCGACATAATCGTCGGCCGGGTTGAGCACGATGTCTTCAGCTGTACCGACTTGAATGATCACGCCGTCTTTCATGATCGCAATGCGATCACCGATACGAATCGCTTCGTCGAGGTCGTGGGTAATGAACACTGCCGACTTGCCCAGTTCCTTGGTCAACTGGCGGAATTCATCCTGCAGTTGCCGACGGATCAAGGGGTCCAGGGCGCTGAAGGGTTCATCCATCAGGATGACTTCAGGATCCGCAGTAATGGCTCGGGCCAGGCCGACCCGTTGCTGCATGCCGCCGGACAGTTCGTTTGGATAACGCGAGGCCCAGTCGGTGAGACCGACCTTGGCCAATGCGTGCTCCGCCACTTTGTAGCGCTCGGCCTTGCCGACGCCCTGCACTTCCAGACCAAACGCAGTGTTCTCCAACACGGTGCGATTGGGCAGCAAGGCAACGCTCTGGAAGACCATGCCGATATGTTTGGCCCGGACCTCGCGCAACTGCGCGGGGCTCAGGGAGGAAAGGTCCTTGCCTTTGACCAGGACCTTGCCGGCGCTGGGTGTGATCAGCTTGTTGAGCAACCTGATCAGGGTGGATTTGCCACTGCCTGACAACCCCATGATGCAGAAGATTTCTCCCCGGCGAACCTGGAGACTGACGTCAGAGACCCCGACTACGCAGCTGTAGTCTTGCAGTATCTGGGTCTTGGTCAGGCCCTTCTCGACGACAGCCTTCATCGCCGCAGGTGCACTTTCACCAAAGATTTTCCAGACCGACTGGCAATCTACCAGCACTTCGTTAGTGTCAATTTTTGCCGTTGTCATTTCGTAACCCGTCGAACCAGTAACTTCTGGTTTCTCTAATTGATCAAAGGGCGGCAGCAGTGGCGCACAAGCAAGTTGCTTTTCTAAGTGAGTGCTTAGTTCTTGACGTTTTCCCAACGCTTGAGCAAATCAGCGTGACTGTCAGTCCAGGCCTTGACTGCCTGATCCATGGTCTTGCCATCTTTGACTTCGGCGTTCATCGCAGTAATATCGCCAATCGGTACATAAACACTGGCCATCAACTCACGGGCACGAGGGTTTTCCTGGGCAAAGCCTTTATGACCGATCCAGTAGTAGCCTTGCAGCGGCGGGAAGATGCCTTTTGGGTCCTTGAGGAATTTCAGGTCATATTTCTTGGTCATCCACGACGGATCCCAGACCGTTACCGCGACCCACTCCTTGCGATCCACAGCCGACTTCAAGGCGGCGGTCATGGCGGTGGTACTGCCTTCGACCAGCTTGAGTTTCAGGTCGTAAGCCTTGACCACATTGGTCGCATCGCTCATCAGGCCCGAACCCGGCTCGATGCCGATGATCTTGCCGCCGAGTTTTTCCGAGTTGGCGTTCAGCTGGTCAATGGAGTCGATATCGACATAACTGGGAACGGCCAGACCCTGGTACAAACCGAATGAGACCGGCGACAACTTCTCGATCTTGTTCTTGTTCTTGTTCCAGTAATCCGAGGCAGCGTAATCGGTCTGCGACGCCAGCACCTGTACGTCACCTTTGGTCAACGCGGCATAGGCAATGCCCCACTCGGAGAACTCGACAACTTTTACGGTATAACCAGAGTCCTCAAGAACCTTTTTGGTAATACCGGTAATAGGCGTCAAATCTTCCCAGTTCATGGTGCCCATGGTGATGGTTTTTTCTTCCGCCTGAACCGATACGCTCATCATGCCCGCCACCGCGACGGCGCAGAGTGTCTTCCACATATTCTTCATGGCATTCCCCTGGTTAGTTAATACAGTTACGTGATTACAACTGGATGTAGGCGATTCGTTAATAAAAGCCCTTGGTTTTATAAGCAGTTGTGCAACTCATTAATCAGCCCTCGCGTCCCGCTCGCAACTCTTGCCAGCGGATGACGGAACTGACACCCAGCTGGGTAATTATTTTGGGTGGAAGTTTGCTGGGCCCTGGTGCGCGGTTGAACTCATCGAGAAACGGCGACTGAGTCCCCGTTGCCAACTCGGCGGCCATCACGCCCGCCAAGGTGCTCTTGACTGTACCCAGGCCGTTTTCACAGCAGGCCGAGTACAGATTGTCTTCTATCTCACCGAATGCCGGAGCACTGTTGCGACTCAGGCACAGGCGCCCTGCCCAGCTGAATTCCAGCGGCGTCGATTTCAGCTCGGGGAAACGCAAATCCAGCGAATGGCGCTGCTCCTCGGCGATTTCAGCTACGCGCCTGGGCGAGACCTGAATGCTCGGGTCGTAAGTGAAACGGGTACGAATGACGATCCGCGACAGCCCTTCATGGGTAATCTTGCGTACCGTGGCGCCCATCGGGTCAGCGGGCAGCAAGGCCCAGTTCGGCTGGCCGCTCACCGGGCGCCCGAACTGCTGATGACTGTAAGCCGCAGTCATGGACGCATAGGTGAAGACATGCAGCAGGCGCCCGCCGAAATGACCAAAGTCTTCGATATGGCCGTTGACTGCCAGGATCACCTTTGGCGCCATCACCGATCCGCGATGGGACACCGCGCGCCAGTCATTGCCGACCCTGGACAGCTCAATGATCGGCGAGCGCTCAAACAGACTGATCTTGTCGCCCAGGCCAGCGGCCAGGTCGCGGATATATTGCGCCGGCTGAATCATCACCGCGCCGGGGGTGTATAGCCCGCCGTGGTAGTAGTTCGAGCCGGTGATCTCGCGCATCTGCGCAGCATCGAACAACTCGAAACGCTCACCGATACGCTTGAGCGAAGCGGCGTAGTTGATGTTCAGCTTGTCGCCGCGATCGGTTGCCGCTGCGTTGATCTTGCCCGACGGGTCGAAGGTCCCGGCGGACATGCCGTACTCCAGCGCAGCCTGCCCGGCAAAGCCGATGGCGAAGCGGTTCTGGGCAATTTCCAGTGCCGTGGCCGACTCCCCCGCCACCGAGTATTCACCCGACGACAGGCTGTGGGGCACGTCGATCATGAAGCCGGAGTTGCGCCCCGCCGGGCCCTTGGCAACTTCGTGGGCATCGACGACCACGATGCGCTCGCCGGGCCGCAGTTGAGCCAACCGGCGCGCAGCGGACAGGCCGGCGAAACCGGCGCCGATAATCAGCCAGTCTGCCGTCACGGCCCCATCAAGCATTTGGATGGGAGCCGTGCGCGTGGAAGTCGCCTCCCAGCCTGAAACCCCGGTGTCTACCGGCAGACGCTTGATGGTGTGGGTGCTCATTTTACGGTCTCATCAACCGACCGATCAGACACATCGATCCAGATGGTTTTGATTTCGGTGTACTGGTCGTGAGCGAACACCGACTTGTCGCGACCACCGAAGCCCGACTCCTTGTAGCCACCGAACGGCGTCGAGGCATCGCCTTCGCCGAAGCAGTTGACGGTGACGATCCCGGCGCGAATCTCGCGAGCCAGCTTGATCGCCTTGCGCAGACTGCCGGTGTAGACCGAAGCCGCCAGACCGTAAGCGGTATCGTTGGCCAGGGCGATGGCTTCGGAAATCGAGGTGAAGGTCGTGACCGACAGCACCGGTCCGAAGATTTCTTCCTGGAACAGACGGCTGTCACGGTCCACGCCATCGATCACGGTGGGTTGTACGAAAGCGCCGTCCTGGGTATCGCCGCCGTAGACCACGTCCAGTTTCCCGGCAATGGCGTATTCGAGGTAGGACTTCACTTTCTCGAAGTGATCGCTGCTGACCAGAGCGCCGACACGGTTCTGCGGGTCGAGGGGGTCACCCATTTTCCATTCGCGGATATAGGCACCCATGCGCTCGAGCAACTCGGCCTTGACCGACTCGTGCACCAACAGACGCGAGGTGGCCGAGCAGTTCTCGCCCATGTTCCAGAACGCGCCATTGACGATGTGCTCGGCAACCAGATCCAGGTCTTCGGCATCGTCCATGACCACGGCCGGGTTCTTGCCGCCACACTCCAGCACCACGCGCTTGAGGTTCGAATCCGCCGAGTAATGCAGGAAGCGGCGGCCGGTCGCGGTCGAACCGGTGAAGCTGATCATGTCGACGTCTTTGTGCAGACCGATGGGCTCGCCCACTTCCTTGCCGGTGCCCGTAACGATATTCAGCACGCCCGCTGGCACACCGGCTTCGAAGGCCAGTTCAGCGACACGCAGGGTGGTCAGGCTGGTCTGCTCGGCAGGCTTGACGATCACCGAGCACCCGGACGCCAGGGCCGGGCCGATTTTCCAGGCCAGCATCAGCAGCGGGAAGTTCCACGGCAGTACGCAACCGACCACACCGATAGGCTCACGCACGACCATGGTCAGGGCGTCATTGCCAACCGGGGCGGTGTGGTCATACAGCTTGTCGATGATTTCGGCATGCCAACGCAGGGTATGAATGGTGTCCGGTACATCGACCATCTGGCACTCACGCACCGGTTTGCCGCTGTCCAGGCTTTCCAGCACGGCCAGTTCATGGCGATTGTTTTCCAGCAATTTGGCGAACTTGAGCAGCACGGCCTTGCGCTCGCCCGGTGCCAGCAGTCGCCAGCGGCCATCGTCGAAGGCCTCCTTGGCTTTGCCCACGGCATAGTCGACGTCTTCGCTGGCACAGGCCGCAACATCGGTGAGGAACTCACCGGTCGCCGGGTTGATCGTGGCAAAAGTATTGCCCGACAGCGCCGGTTTGAACGAACCGTTGATAAAGGCATTGGAGGGGTACGACATCGACTGGGCGATGGCGGCATATTCGGCCGCAGTAAGCAGATCACGCATGGCTGGCTCCCGAAGTGATGTGGGCGACGGTGCGCTTCACGTTGGTGATGACGGTCTGAAGGCTGCGCTTGTCATCCGCGTTCAACGGACGCAACGGGGCACGCACATCACCGACTTTCAGGCCGTTCAATTCGCAGCCAAACTTGATGCATTGCACGAACTTGCCGCCGTCCAGGGCATTCATCAGCGGCATCATGGCCGACATGATCTGGCGCCCCTTGTCGAAGTTCTTCTCGACCACGCAGGCTTCATACAGCGCGATATGTTCCTTGGGCAGGAAGTTGGAACCGGCACAGACCCAGCTGCGCGCGCCCCAGGCAAAGAACTCCAGGGCTTGATCGTCCCAGCCGCAGGACAGCGCGATGTGCGGGAACTCGCGGGCCAGCAGGTGCACGCGGCCCATCTCACCGGAACTTTCCTTGATGGCGACAACGTTCTTCGACTTGCCGACACGCGCCAGATAGTCCTCGTTCATCTGCACGCACATGCGGCCCGGATAGTTGTAAAGCATGATCGGCATATTGGCAGCGCGATCGATGGTCAGGGCGTGAATGGCGTTTTCCTGATCGGTCGGCAGCGCGTACGGCGGCGTAGTGACCAGAATGGCATCGGCCTTGATTCGCTTGGCATCTTCGGCGAACAGCACGGCATCTTCGGTGCGAATGGCACCGGTGCCGATAATCAGCTGGGTGCGCGAGCCAATCACGTCCTTGGCCCGGGCGGCCAGTTTCAGGCGCTCTTCGGCGGTCTGCGCATAATATTCACCGGTGGAACCACCGATGATAATGCCATGCACTTTCGCCTCGACCAGAGACTCCAGCACTTCGCTGAAGACGCTCCAGTCTATTTCCCCATCGGGGGTATGAGGCGTTACCGCAGGCGTGTAAATACCTTCAAATCTCAAGACGATTTCTCCGAAGATGAATGACCGGGAATATCGACACGTGCATCGGTTTTAAGGCCTTGCGGGGCGATATACATTTCCATGTCTTCCCGGGACAGTTCCCAATGTTCAAACACAAGATCTACTACTGAACTTTCATCGCGCCGCTCAATGGCCTCAATGAACAAGTCGTGATGCCCGGCCGATTGATCGAGGCGCTCTTCCATCTGCTCGTTGTTCGGCCGGAAAAACGTGTAGCCGATCCGGGCGTGGTCGATCAGCAGGCGTTCCAGGCTCGGCTGCAGATACTGGTTGCCGGCCATTTCGCCCATGATTGCGTGAAAGCGGGTGTTCTCCACCGCCATGGCCAGGGCGTCACGATCGATCGTGGCCTTGCGAAAGCGGTACTGGGTTTCCTTTAACTCGATCAGTTGGCGCTGCTTGAAGTTCTGCACCGCCAGGCGACCGATCGCGGCATAGATCATTGGCGCAACCAGGAAGAAGTTGCGCAGGGTCGAATGATTCATGGGGATGACCCGGGCACCGCGGTTCTCGCGAATATCCAGATAACCCTCCCCCGCCAGACGCCGGAACACTTCGCGAACAGGGGTGCGGGACAGACCGTAGCGTTCGCTGAGAATGACCTCGTCCAGTGCTTCGTCAGGGTCCAGTTCCATGGTCAGGATCTGGCGCTTCAAGTCTTCGTAAAGAGTGCTTTTGCCGTTTTTCACAAACGACCTCCGGAAGTTGTTAGCCACGCTTTGTGGCTGGCCGATGGATGCAGATTCGCATGGGTCTATATGGCGGTCAATAGAATGTATTTCTTATGTATACATTGAAAATACTTAAAAAACACCGAGAGTATTTTTATTTTTCCTTTTTTTTCATGGAGTTAGCTTTCAGTGGAAAAGTAACGTGGTCGCTTACAGGAATGTGGCCTGTCGTTTTTTGAATAGATGCGGCGATGACCGGTGCGGGGCGATCAGGGGATGGTTGTTTCTGGCCGACAGGGTGGTGTGTGTTCGCGACATGGTTTTTGGGGAGACATAGTGTGGGACCGGCTTTAGCCGGGAAGACCGTGCGAGTCTGACGACGCTCTCCCGGCTAAAGCCGGTCCTACGATCGGGTGTTTACTGGGCGAAAGCGCGTTGTCAGAGGCGCCATGGCAGCGCCTGAAAAACCGCATTTCCATTCAGGCCGCTGCCGTCGAACGGTTGCACCGAATCTCCCTCCCCCCTATGATTCGCCCCGTCGCTGCATACCAGCGATCGGATTTGGCGATCCGAGTTCATGTATCCGCAACAGCTCCATGGCTACGTTGTCTGCCTTTTGTGCAGGCCACATCTATGGCGGCTGTGCGTGGGAGACCTTCGGGTCTGCCGGGTGCATGTAACCGGTTCGCCAACCCGCGTACAGCTGCCACCCTGCTTCGTTTGGCGACGAGACAGCGGCAGCTTCATCAAATCTGGAGTTACATGCATGACTCGCTATATACCGTTAAGCACCACCTGCAATACCGTCCTTTTCATCAACCCCGATGCCCCGTTAAGCGACCTGCACAGCGTCGCCTACGAGCGTCTGCTGGCCGTTAAGAACCTGATGCAATGCCTCGACGGCACCCGCAAGCCCGACCCCGAGGAACAGGACCTGTCCCACATCGCTCATGCGGCGAGCCTGCTATTGCAGGATGGTTGTGACGTGCTGGAGGTGATGGAGGTACGGTTGACCGATAGACCTGCGGGTTAATCGGACTGTGGGAGCCGGTTTGCTGGCGATTGAGATCTGGCAGGCGATATCGTCATTGAATGAACTGACCCCATCGCCAGCAAGCCGGCTCCCACAAAGAAAATCGCATTCCAACGCATCTGACGGCTCGGCCCTGCCACCCAGCCAAAAAAACTGAACCCTCGCAAACGCCCTCAGTCGACATTTCCATGCCGTCCGTTACGGCTGTTCCCAGCCCAACAATAAGGAATGTTAACCATGGCTCACTCTCTTCCTCAGGTTTTCAAAAGCAGCGCCCTGGCGCTCGCCCTCACTCTCGGCTGCCACAGCGCCTTCGCCGCCGAGAGCCCGCGCAGCTTTATCGATGATGCCTCGGCCGCCGGTGTCGGTGAGATCCAGGCCGGGCAACTGGCCCAGGAAAAAGGCGTCGCCGACGATATCAAAGCCTTCGGCGGCATGATGGTCGAGGACCATACCCTGGCCAATAACAAGCTCAAGGAAATCGCCCAGAGCAAAAAACTCGAGGTCTCCGAAGACCCGACCGTGATGGCTAAAATCAAGACCATGATTCTTGACCTGCGCAGCGCCAAATCCTTCGACCAGGCCTACGCCAACAATCAGGTCAAGGCCCATGAAGCGGCGGTCAAGCTATTCGAGGAAGAAGCGGCGGGCAGCGAGGACGCACAACTGCAAGCCTTCGCCAAAGAAACCCTGCCCAAGCTCAAAGAGCACCTGGCAAAAGCCAAGGAACTGGCAGCGGCTCATGGTGGGGATGCGGCGAAAGAATAAGGGGCGTCCTCGCAACGCCCCCTTCCCAGATCAGGCCCGCGCCGTCCCGCTGATCGCCCCATGCTTGGCGAGAGTAACGGGCGCTGCGGCCTGACTGATTTCAGGCTCCGGCTCGCCATTGAAAGCCCGGTTCATCTTCTCGGTATCCAGCGCACCGACCCACTTGGCAATGGCCAGGGTGCCGACGCCATTGCCAATGGTGTTGGTAATGGCCCGGGCTTCGGACATGAAGCGATCTACCCCAAGCAACAGGACCATGCCCGCCACCGGAATGGTGCCCAATGACGCCAGGGTTGCAGCGAGGATGATAAAGCCCGAGCCGGTAACCCCTGCCGACCCTTTGGAGGTGAACATCAGCACCGCCAGGACGATCAACTGATCGGTCAACGTCAGCGGCGTATTGGTGGCCTGGGCAATGAAGATCGCGGCGATGGTGTAGTAGATCGCCTGGCCGTCCGGATTGAAGGTCAGGCCCGAAGGAATGATCATCCCCGCCACCGGCTTTGACACCCCTGCCCGCTCCATTTTCGAGATCATTTGCGGCAATACCGATTCCGAGGAACTGGTGCCCAGCACGGTGAACAACTCCTCTTTGATAAAACGCAGGAACTTCCACAGGCTGAAGCCGCTGTAGCGACAGATCGGCCCCAGCACAAAGATCACGAACAGCGCACAGGTCAGGTAGACGCAGGCCATCAGCTTGCCAAGGGAAAACAGCGAACCGAAACCGTATTTGCCGATGGTAAAGGCGATGGCGCCGAAGGCGCCGATGGGTGCCAGGCGCATGACCATATTGACGATGCGAAACATGCCTTGCATCAGGCTGTCCAGGGCATCAACGAACACCTTGCCCCGTGGCCCGACCTGAGCGAGCGCGACGCCCAGCAAGATCGAGAACAGCAGGATCTGCAACACGTTGCCCTTGGCGAATGCGTCAACGATGGTGTCCGGGATGATGTTCATCACGAACTCCATGAAAGAGCTGTGCTTGGCCGCGCTTGTATAGGTGGCAAGGCTGGAGGTGTCCAGGCTCGCGGCATCGATGTTCATACCGGCGCCGGGCGTGAAGACGTCCACCACTATCAGCCCCAACACCAGGGCCAGGGTAGAGACCACTTCGAAATACAGCAGCGCGCGAAAACCGACGCGACCCAGTTCCTTCATGCTTTCCATGCGCGCGATACCCGAGACCACGGTGAGGAAAATCACCGGCGCCAGAAGCATTTTGATCAGCTTGATAAAGGCGTCACCCAAGGGTTTGAGCGACGTGGCAGTGTCGGGGAACAGCTCACCGACGAGGGCGCCGAGGATCACGGCGATAAGAACTTGTACGTAGAGTTTGCCAACTATTCTTTTCATGACAGGGCCCTGATTTTTTATTGTTGTCAGGAAATGCCAAGGGTGCAGAACTGCCCCTTGGCGCTATGCCGCAGTACTGTTTTGAATCAGCGGTTGATCAACTCCAGCACCGCATCGGTGATCTGCCGGGTGGTGGCGGTACCGCCCAGGTCCGGGGTGTGCAGACCGCTTTCGGTGACCGCCTCGATGGCCGCCATCAGTTGCCGGGCTGCTGCCGGTTCGCCGAGATGTTCGAGCATCATGGCCGCGGTCCAGAAAGTCGCGATGGGGTTGGCCACGCCTTTGCCGGTGATGTCGAAGGCCGAGCCATGGATGGGTTCGAACATCGACGGAAACTGCCGCGACGGATTGAGGTTGGCGGTGGGCGCAATGCCCAGGCTGCCGGACAGGGCTGCCGCCAGGTCAGAGAGAATGTCGGCGTGCAGGTTGGTAGCGACGATCACGTCCAGAGTCGCCGGCTTGAGCACCATGCGGGTGGTCACGGCATCGACCAGTTCCTTGTCGATGTGCACATCAGGGAAGTCCTTGGCCACCTCGTAGAAAATCTCGTCCCACAGCACCATTCCATGGCGCTGGGCGTTGGATTTGGTGACCATGGTCAGGTGCTTGCGCGGCCGGCTGCGGGCCAGTTCGAAGGCGAAACGATGAATACGCTCGACCCCGGCCCGTGTAAATACCGACACCTCGGTAGCCACCTCCTCCGGCAGGCCCCGGTGGACGCGACCGCCGTTGCCGGAGTACTCGCCCTCGGAGTTTTCCCGCACCACCACCCAGTCGATAAGGTGGCCGTTGTGCAGTGGACTTTTCACCCCCGGCAAAACCCGCGCCGGGCGAACGTTGGCGTATTGGTCGAAGCCCTGGCAGATCGGCAGGCGCAGGCCCCACAGGGAGATATGGTCGGGAACATTCAGAGCACCGACCGCACCGAAGAAAATCGCGTCGAAGGTTTTCAGCTCGGCCAGCCCGCCCTCGGGAATGTAGTAGCCGTCTTTCAGGTAATTGTCGGAGTTCCAGTCGAAGTGTTTGAAGTCCAGGGCAAAGCCGGATTTATTCGACAGTGCCTGCAACACCTCAACACCGGCGGCGATCACTTCCACGCCAATACCGTCACCGGGAACCGCAGCAATTCTGTATGCATTCATGATGGTTTCCACTCTCTCAACGTTCTTGTTTTACCTGGCGAACCGGACTGTTCAAGCAGGGGTTGAGGGGAGTATATGTAGTGACTTCAAAGCAGTGAGTTATTCAAAATCACTACATCCATAACTTTGAGTTACGAATGAATCAGACTCTGGATCTGTCGTTTTTCTACCTGCTGGCCAAACAAGGCAGCCTCGCCGCCACAGCCCGGGAACTGGGCGTGACGCCGCCCGCCGTGAGCAAGCGCTTGAGCACCCTGGAGGCGCGCCTGGGGATCCGCTTGGTCAATCGCACCACCCGTTCGATGAGCCTGACCACCGAGGGAGAGCTGTACTTCTCCCATGCCGCGCGCATCCTCACCCAGATCGATGAAGTGGAGCAGTTGGTCAGCAGCAGCCGTGCCACGCCCAAGGGCCTGATCAGGGTCAACGCCTCCCTGGGCTTTGGCCGCCGCTATATCGGCCCGGCTTTGGCCGCGTTCTTTGCGCGCTACCCGGAGGTGGAGATCCAGCTGGAAATCAGCGACCACCCGCTGGACCTGACCACCCACGGCTTCGACTTGGGCATTCGCTTCGGCAGCCTGCCGGACGCGGCCTTTCATGCGCGCAAGATCGCCTCCAACCGCAGGCTGCTGTGCGCTTCACCGCTGTACCTGGAAAAGCACGGCGTGCCAGAACGCCTGGCCGACCTGCAACAACACAACTGTATCTTCCTGCGCCAGAACGAAACGCCCTATGGCGTGTGGAGCTTCACCAACGGCGGGCGCACGCAGAACATCAAGGTGCGCGGCGCCCTGGGCTGCAACGATGGTGAAGTAGCACTGAACTGGGCGCTGGAGGGCTATGGCATTCTCTTGCGCGCCGAATGGGATATCGCCCGCTATCTACGCAGCGGCCGCCTGCGCCTGGTACTGGAAGACCAGACACCGACCCGGGCCGACGTCTACGCCGTCTACCCGCAGCAACTGCACCTGTCAGCCAGAGTGCGCAGCCTGATCGACTTTCTGGTCGAACGGTTTGAGCATATTGATCATCTGGGGGAGGATGAAGTGCATTGAATCGCTAGCTTCTGGCGTTGCCCGGATGCTTGGCAAAATGGGACCGATGGAGCGCGGTTTGCTCGCTCCCGCAGTGCAAACTCAATCACTGGCAATAACAGCTCATTCCTATCGGGTATTGGCAATGTCCGCATCTTGGGCAAACCCCTCCCCCAGATACTCGACAAACGCCCGCACCCGTGCCGACTGCCTACGATCCGGAGCAAACACTGCATGAATCGGCAATGTAGCGGTGGCGTAATCCTCCAGCACCGCCTTCACCCGCCCCGCCTGCAAATCCTCGCGAAACAGCCACGACGGCGACAGTGATAACCCGGCGCCGCTAAGCACCAGTTGCCGGATCGATTCGCTGTTATTGCTGCGCACATTGCCTTTGACCTGCACGGCCTGCCACTGACCATCGCGGGCAAAGCGCCATTGATCAAACTGCGCCAACTGGCTGAACACCAGGCAATTGTGAGCGGCCAGATCGGCGGGTATCAGCGGCAGCCCATGCTGCTCAAGATAGGCAGGCGCAACGAATACACCGCGCCGGGTCAGACCGATCTGGCGGGCGATCAGGCTGCTGTCCTTGAGTTCACCGATACGGATGGCGACATCAATGCCCTCACTGACGATATCAACGTTCTCGTCACTCAGTTGCAGGTCAATGGTCACATCCGGACAGCGCTGCAAAAAACCGTGCAAGCGCGGCGCAATCTGCACGCGGCCAAAGCTGCCTGACGAAGCGATGCGCAACGTGCCGGCCACTTGCTCCTGCCCGGTCTTGAAGCTCTGCTCGGCGCTGTCCACTGCGTTGAGGATTTGGCGGCAGTGCTCGTAGTAACGCTGACCTTCATCGGTGAGAAATAGCTGCCGAGTGCTGCGGGCAAACAGCCGCCCACCCAGGCGCTTTTCCAGCAGGCCGATCTGCTTGCTGATGGTCGGTTGGGTCACGCCGAGTTCCCGGGCCACTGCCGAGAAACTGCCTCGTTCCACCACCCGGACGAAGGTTGCCATGGCTTCCAGTGCGTCCATTCGCGCCTCATTTAGCGATGATCAGGAATAAATACTATAGCCATTTAGCCTCTTATCGAAATAAATGCAACGGCGCAGAGTAGCTCCACCGCCTAACATCAGAGGATTACCCCATGAGCCAGACCACCATGCACGCCGCCGTCGCCGTACAAGCCGAAGCGCCGTTGCAGCTGCAGGAACTGCCCATACCCGTGCCTCAGGCAGGCCAGGTATTGGTGAAAGTCATGGCCAGCGGCGTCAACCCGCTGGACACCAAGATCAGCCGCGGTCAGGGCGGCCACGCCCGTCAGCCGCTGCCTGCGGTGCTGGGCATGGATATGGCCGGCGTGGTCCAAGCCCTCGGGGCCGGAGTCAGTGCGTTCAAGATCGGTGACGAGGTATATGGCATGGTCGGCGGCATCGGCGGCCAGCAGGGCTCGCTGGCGCAGTACATGGCGGTGGACGCCGACCTGCTGGCACGCAAGCCGTATAACTTGAGCATGCGCGAAGCCGCCGCCCTGCCGCTGATTTTCATCACCGCCTGGGAAGGCCTGGTAGACCGGGCCAAGGTCCAGCCCGGACACCGCGTGCTGATTCACGGCGGTGCGGGCGGCGTTGGTCATATTGCTGTGCAGATCGCCAAGGCCCATGGCGCCAACGTATTTGCCACGGGCAGCGCCAGCAGCCGGGAAACCATTGAAGGCTTCGATGCCACCGCCATCGATTACCGCGAACAGACGCCCGCCCAATACATGGAGCAGTACAGCGCCGGGGAAGGTTTCGATATCGTTTATGACACGGTGGGCGGCGCTACCCTCGATGCGTCATTCAGCGTGGCGAAGGTCTACACCGGCCATGTCGTCAGTTGCCTGGGCTGGGGCGAACACAAGCTCGCGCCGCTGTCGTTTCGCGGGGCGACTTACTCAGGCGTATTCACCCTGCTGCCACTGCTGACCGGCAAGGGACGCAAGCATCACGGCGAGATCATGGCTGAAGCGACTCGCATGGCCGAGGCCGGGCAGCTGCGGGTTCGTCTGGATGATCGGCGCTTTACCCTGAATGACGTGAATGATGCCTACAGAGTCGTGGCAGAAGGCAACGCGGCAGGAAAAGTGGTGGTTGAGCTTCAGCCGTCCTCCGAGCGCAATTAAAAATTATCAGCGCCAGGGTGGCAATGACCTAGGGTAAAGGCGGATGCTTGCGCCCTCAATTTCTCTAGGAGTTCACCCGTGAAAGTCAGCGCCCGCAATGTTTTCAAAGGCACCGTCAGCCAGGTTCAGGCCGGTGCGGTCAATGCCGAAGTGGCCCTTACCCTGGCCGGTGGCGAGCAACTGGTGGCCGTGGTGACCATGGCCAGCGTGCAAAGCCTGGGCCTTGCCGTGGGCAAGGATGCGGTCGCGCTGATCAAGGCGCCGTGGGTCATGCTGATGACCGAAGCCAGTGATATCCGCCTGTCGGCGCGCAACTGCCTGGAAGGCAAGGTGGTTCGCGTCAACGAAGGCGCGGTGAACTCCGAAGTAGTCGTGCAACTGCCCGGCGGTACCGAGGTATTTGCCATCGTCACCCGCGATGCCGTCGAAGAACTGGGCCTGGCGCCGGGTGTCAGCGCCACCGCCGTAATCAAAGCCTCGCACATTATCCTTGGCGTGCCGGCCTGATCAGAGCAGGACGTCGCCCGTGGGTTGCAGTGGTGCCGGGGCTGGCTCGTCGAGCAGCTCCAGCACGGCAATTTCCAGGGTGCGGCACATGGCTTCCAGGGGCAGATCGTTGGGCTGCTTATCGAACGGATCAGCGATCTGATCACCCAGGGCATCTAGACCAAAAAAGGTGTAGGCCAGTACACATACGGCAAACGGCGTGAACCAGCCAATGGTATCGACCAGGCAAAACGGCAGCAGGAAGCAGTAGATATGCACGATGCGGTGCAGCATCAGGATGTAGGGATAGGGAATCGGCGTATTGCTGATGCGCTCGCAGCCGCCGAGCACCGAGGACAGCCGTGACAGCTGCTGATCGATATCCACCTGCACCACAGGACTGGTCTGCACTAGTTGGGTCGCCGCCATATAGCGCTTGCCCAGCTCGCCGAGCACGGCATTGGGCAGGCCGCTTTTCGGCGTGCCCGGATGCTCGTGGCCCTTGTCGATCCAGGCCTGAATCTCCGGGCTTTGCGGATCGGCGCGCAGGTCGTTTTTCAGTGCGCGGCTGAACACAATCAACCCTTCGGCAAGATCACGACGATGCTCACGGCTCAGGCCGGCTAACAGGCTGAGGCTCTGCCGGGTCAGGTTGCGGCTGACGATCAACAGCTCGCCCCAGAGCGTACGCGCCTCCCAGAATCTCTGGTAGGCCACGGTATTGCGAAAGCCGAGGAAGATCGCCAGGGTCAGCCCCCACAGGGTGAAGGGCGTGGCGGTAAGGATGACCTTGAAGTTGAACAGCGTACCGTGAATCGCCACCACCGCCGAACTGACCAGCACGGTAAACAGCACCTTGCGCCAGATGGCCGGAATGATCGAGCCCTTGAGGGAGAACAACAGGGTCAGGGTCGAGAGGGGTTTGGGGCGGATGATCAAGGGGAATTCCTGAATACATTGAACCGGCGGGCTTTTCTGCGGGACCGGCTTTAGCCGGGAAGCGCATTCCCGGCTAAAGCCGGTCCCACATTATTGACGCCAGACAACCGGGTTAGCCATATAGCGAATGGTCGCAGCCCCTAGCCCGCCGCTTTGCTTTTGCTTACCTGCAAAGGCGTGAGCAGCCGGTTGGCCTCAATCATGCCATTGATCAAATCAGTACAACGCTCGGTCGTCAGTTGCGGCTCATGACTGCGGTAGTGCTCGCACAGGCGCAATGCAGCGGCTTTGCCTTCAGCAAGGCTTGCCGCCCTTTCCAGAGCGGAACCGGCCAGGCATTGGCTCATCTGCGCAAACAGCTCATCACTCAAGGTCAGGCCATCAAGCACCGCCGCGCTGACCGTGAAGCCACTGCGTCGGGCCAGGGCAAACATATAGTTGGAGGCCGCCTCAAGGCGAATGCTCCCGCCCGGCATGGCCACGACCAGGGGAAAATACGGCGCCAGGGACGGCAAGATCCAGTTTGGATAGATCTCGGCCTGCCAGTAATTATTGGCCACGCGGATGAAGTGCCAGAAATTCTCCACCGGGGCAAAACGCGCCTCGTTGAACGGCAGGATCTCGACCTTGGGCTTGTGGCTGAATACCGTATCGTTGGACACATCGACATACAGACTGCCGACGACAAAGGCATTCTGGAAATACTCGCCACGCAAGTCGCCCCACACCTGGCGCACCGTGCCGCCCGCGCGCATGAACGCGAGCAAGGCGGCATGGCCCTGTGCGGCCGGGCCAGTAACCGTCAGGTGCTCGAGTTGGGTCAGGCAGCGCTCGGCCGCCTGGGAGATTTCCAGGCACTGGCCCAAAGGATACGGTTTGCCCAGCTTGCTCGGCTGCGCCTGGCTCAACGGCCCGTCGAGGCTGGCCCGCAGGCTCAGGCAGAACAGCTCCAGGGCCGCAAGATGCGGCAGCAGGTGCTGTTCAGTCAGGGCCTGTTCCCGCAGGGAGTCGACTATCCGCGGCTCGTTGGGTAGCAGTGGCTGTGCGCTCAAGCGAGCCTCGGCAGGTCAGACAAACGTCAGCGTACCCGTGCCACCGCCCGTCATCCCGCTCAGATCGGTCACGCCTGACACCTTGACCACAATATCAGCGGCATCGATCCCGACTGTAGAATTGTTGTAAACGATGTATGAGTCCAAGCCATACACAAACCACTTCGTGGTATTGGCAGTATCGGCGGCAGTATTCAGAGCCTGAGTCACTGTCTGCCCACCCGCGATCGGGACCGCTGCACTGACAAAGGTATTGTTCCCACCGAATTGCAACTTGTCACCCGTACGCGCGTCGGTGATGGTGGTGAATTGCGGATTGCTTGCATCTCTCACCGTTGCGTTTGCAAGGGAAATCGTATCAGCACCCGCACCGGTCGTTACAGAAGTACCGAGTGAACCGGACACCGCAGAAGTCGTCACGCTAAAGTAATCATTGCCCGTACCGCCCTTGATGATAAGGGCTGCTTGAGATCCGCTTGCGGGCGCTGTAACAGTAATAACCTGATTACCGGTAGCTGCCGAGCCATCGATACTGGTGAGTTGCGAAGCACCGCCTATACCGGTTTGCGCACCTATCGTCAGGAAGATTAACTCACTCCCGGTAATCACCAGGGACTTGAGCGCATTATCCACAATGCTCAGACTGTTTTGGGAGTTGGCGATGCCGCCGGACTTGACATTGATGGTCTCGATACCCTGAGAAGCCACCGTGCCCGCATTCGACTGGGTGCCGGCAACGTTGCTGAAGTTGAAGTTAAGAACATCGTTGCTGCCGGTCACGTTGCCGAAGTTCAAAGTCAGGTTGCTGGAGGACGAATTGGCAATCAGGTTCACATTGAAACCGGTTGGCGTATCGACCACGTTATTAAGGACTACCGTTGGGGCCACCGCATTACCGGAAAGCACCACGCCGGTGATGGTCGAGTTGCTCAGTTGCCCAACGTCCAGCGCCCCGCTATTGGCACCGCTGCCCAGATCCAGCAGCTCGAAGTTCTTGAAGATTGCGCCGTTGCCTGCGCCCACGAGACTCGCCGACATAGTGTCGATACCAGCACCGCCGTCGATGCTGCTCGCTGAGCCCAGCAACGAGGTGCCCAGGATGCGGTCTGCCCCGGAGCTGCCGACTACGGTCTGGATATTACTGCTGCTCAGGGCAATGGTCAGCCCGCCACTGTTGGCCGATGCGTCGATTTTCGCGCCGTCGAAGCCCAGCGTGCTGCTCAGATCGACCTTGCCCGCGCCGGTCACGGTCAACGACGCTGTGGATTTATAGTCAGCCGCTTGTAGCGTGGCGGTCAGGTCGGTGGTGGCATTGATTGTCAGGCTGCTGAAGCTGTCCGCGCCACCCAGCGAGATCGTACTCACCTTGTTGGCCGCACCGGTAGAGGCAATGGTTGCCGTCGTAGCGGTGGTGGAAGTATTGCTGATAGTGGCCGCCCCTTGCACGCCACCGTCCAACAGGAGGCTGACGGTATCGCTGTTGTTGGCCATGTTGAATGCAACATTACCCACCGAGGTGACCTTGTTGCCCAATACGGCCACGGTGGTGCCGGTTTGCAGGCCGGTAAAGCTCACAGCCGCCGTCGAGACGTTACTCGCCACGGTTGAAAGGCCGGTAACCCCTGACAGGTTATAGAGGGAAAGACCGCCACCCGTATGCTGGTCGCGGATCGACAGCTTCTCGATATTGCTCAGGGACACGGTTGGCCAGGTGGCTGTCGCCGCGCCCTGCACGGTGACCGTCAGCGCGTCGGTGCCCGAGCCGCCATCAAGAAAGTCCTTGAAGTTCAGCGTACTGTTGCCCGGGGTTACGGAGTCAATAATCCCCGTGAACGTGTCATCGCCGGCCGTACCGGTCAGGCTCTCGGAAGCGGTCGTCAATACGTAGGTAGCACCCACCGGCGCAGTGGGCGTTACCGGTGGTGTAGTAGTCGTCGGAACAGTGGTACCGGTAGCCGTAGCCACCGAGTTGAGCAAGCTGCTCGTGGCGGTGTTCACCGAAGCCTGGGTCGAATCCACCGAGGTCAGGTACGCGCGGCCATAGGCGGCGGCAATCGCGCCGCTGTAGCCAGTGATTTCCGCCGTGGTGTCGATCTGCGCGGTGAAGGCCTTGGCCATGGCCAGCTTGTTGGCCACCGCCGAAGCGTCGCCCGGCCCGGCCGACGACTGAATCTGATACGCCGCCTGGGCCTGGGTGACGGTGCCGCTGTCAATCTGCTGTGTCCAGTACGCCAGCCCGGCCGCTTCCGGCAGACGGTTGAACAGGTTCAAGTAAATGGCACTGACTTTTTGCGCCGTCGGCACACCCGCGTACAGCGCATTGGACTCGGACGACGCGGCAAACCCGGCAATCACCGCGGCGACACTGCCATTGGCCGCATCGACCTGACTGGCCCAATAGTTAAGCCCGACCGGATCGGCAGGACGACCAAAGTAAGCGATATACAACTGCTGGATTTGATCGAAATAAGTGGAAGCGGCCATGTTTTTTTCCCGGCGTCAGGTCATCAATGCTGGCAATCTAACATGCGTCAATGTTGGAAGAAACACCGCCGGTCTCCCGCAAGCCCTCGTATTTCAAGGGTTTAACTTGGTGTAATACTGACTGCCGCCGCAAACAATGGCGCCAACTGTTCCGCTGGTAGTGCCTTGCTGAAATGAAAACCCTGCACTTCATCACACGGGTGACGCTGCAGGCATTCCAGTTGTTCGAGGGTCTCCACGCCTTCGGCCGTGACCCGGATACCGAGGGCGCGCCCCAGGTCGATGACCGCCTGAACGATGGCCTGATCGGTGCCATGGTCGATCAGGTGGGTGATGAAGCTGCGGTCGATCTTGATGCCATCCAGCGGGTAGCTGCGCAGGTAGGCCAGGGATGAGAAGCCGGTGCCGAAATCGTCCAGGCTCAGGCGTACGCCCAAGGCCTTGAGGCCGTGCAGGGTGCTGAGGGCGCCCTGGGTATTTTCCAGAAACACCCGTTCAGTGATTTCCAGCTCAAGGCGTGAAGCGGGCAAGGCGCTGCTGGCCAGTGCCTCGCTGACACTGGCGACGATATCTTCGCTATCACTGAACTGGCACGGCGACAGGTTGACCGACAAGCCAATGTGATCCGGCCAGTTCATTGCCTCGCGGCAGGCATGCTCCAGCACCCAGCGCCCCAAGGGCAGGATCAGCCCCGTGTCTTCGGCCAATTCGATAAACACGTCCGGCGCCAGCAAGCCTTGGCGTGGGTGCTGCCAACGCACCAGCGCCTCGAAGCTGCGTAAACTGCCGTCGACCGTGGCGTAGCGCGGTTGGTAGTGCACGCGCAACTGGCCTTCGCGCAAGGCCTGGCGCAGTTCCTGTTCGAGCTGCTGACGGGCGAGCAGTTGCGCGCTCATGGTTTCGTCATACAGGCACCAGGTATTGCGCCCATCGGCCTTGGCCTTATACAGGGCGATATCACCCATGCGCAGCAGTTCGCTCGCGCTGTGCCCATGCTGCGGCGCCAGCGCAATGCCAATACTGGTGCCGACGGCAACCGTATGGCCGTCGAGGTGAATGGCATGACACAACCGGCCCACCAGATGGGTACAAAAATCGCTGATCGCCGCCTGATCCAGACCGCCGGGAACGACCACGATGAACTCGTCCCCGCCCAGACGCGCGACCATGCCGTCCGCCGCAACCGCGTCATGCAAGCGCCGCCCGACTTCTTGCAGCACCTGATCACCGGCGGCGTGACCCAGGGCGTCGTTGATGGGCTTGAAACGGTCCAGGTCGAGACTGAGCAGCGCCAGGGGCTGTGGGGTTTGCTGATCGAGTTGGCTGGCGAGGAACTGATGCAACTGGTAGCGATTGGGCAAACCGGTGAGCGAGTCATGCAGGGACAAATGATGCGCTTGGGCCTGGCTGCTGCGCAGCGCATCGATTTGCGCATCGATCTGCCGGGCCGAGGCAAGGGCGTAGCGCAGCAGTACGATCAATACGCCGGCCAAGGCCAGGACCCCGGCGATAAACAGAGGCAGGGTCTGTTGCAGCAAGCCCATGCCCGGCTGCGGCGCGCGCCAGTTGAGCAAGATGTTCGACTCCAGCAACGGCATGCTTTCATGATCGGCCATGGGCTCGCGGGAAACCGTCATGCCCGGCAGGCCATAGGTTTCGCTCAAGTGGTTGAGCTTGGCGGCATCGAGCACCGACACGAATATCATCACCGAAGCCGGGCCAGGGGTGACCTCAATCAGCGGATCCCAACCCGGCGAGATACTAGAAGCGGCAACCAGGGCCGGGATTCCGGCTACCCGCAGGGCACGGACCACACCGTCGTTGTCGTTGGTCGACGCCCGTGCCGCAGCGATCAGGCCGTTGAGATCGCCTTCCAGCCAGTCGCTGGCCTGGATATCCGAGGCCTTGCCATCGATCACGGCATAGACAGTACGGTCCTGAGGGCTGACGACCAGCACACCGTTGTAACCATACAAATCGTAGGGGATGTCACCAACATTGCGCTGATCGTCGGCCCAGACCTTGTCCACCGTCATATGCAAGTGTTTGTAGGCCTCGCCCCACTTGCTGTAGTTGATGATGTTGCGTCCCACCTCATTGCGCACCTGGTCCAGGGTGCGGGCAATGAACATGCGTGAGCGCTGCTGCACGTCGAGGTCCTGGCTCAGGGCATTCTTGACCAGCAGATAGCCACCCAGGCCGATCAGCAGCAATAAGGCGCAGATGGCCGGAAGCAGACGCAGGATCAGTTGATGGCTGCGGCGGGTGGCATCCCAGGCAAAAGTGGGTTTGAACATGGCGACGGACTGGCTGGTAATTGCATATGGCTATCCTACCCGGCGCCTTGGGGTTGGGCCAGTTGTTAGCTTTCAACGGCGAGATTTAACGGCATGTCAGAACCATTGGAGCCGGGCTTGCCCGTGAAGAGGTCGGTACATTCAAAAATATTCCAAACCGAGACCATAGCTTTCGCGGGCAAGCCTCGCTCCAACCTAAACTGCGTTAAACTGCGCGCCTTTCGGGCAGCCCTTCTGCCCACTCTGCCCAGTAAGCCTGCCCCATGCCTATTGATTTCAGTGTCGACCCGCTCACCCTGGCCGCTCTGGCGGTCGTCGCCTTTGTTGCCGGTTTCATCGATGCCATTGCCGGTGGCGGCGGTCTGTTGACCACCCCAGCCCTGATGACCGCCGGCCTGCCGCCGCATCTGGTGCTGGGCACCAATAAGCTTAGTTCGACCTTTGGCTCGGCCACCGCCAGTTTCACCTTCTACCGGCGCAAACTGTTCGCGCCCCGGCAATGGCGCCGTGCCCTGATCGGCACGGCCATCGGCGCCCTGATTGGCGCGGTGATCGCTCAGTATCTGCCCGCCGCCTGGCTGAACCAGATGCTGCCCGTCATCGTCTTCGCCTGCGGCCTGTACCTGCTGTTTGGTGGCACGCCCAAAGCGCCGCTGGACAGCGATGCGCCGATCAAGAAGAAGTGGCAACTGCCCCAAGGTCTTGGCCTGGGTTTCTATGACGGTGTTGCCGGGCCGGGCACGGGGGCGTTCTGGACGGTCAGCAGCCTGCTGATCTACCCGCTCGACCTGGTCAAGGCCAGCGGCGTGGCGCGCAGCATGAACTTCGTCAGCAATGCCGCAGCCTTGTCGGTGTTTATCTTCACTGGCCAGGTCAACTGGCTGCTTGGCCTGACCATGGGCTCGGCGCTGATGGTCGGCGCCTTCCTTGGCGCCCGCACGGCGATCAAGGGCGGTGCCAAATTCATCCGCCCGGTATTTATCACTGTGGTTCTGGGCCTGACCTTACGCCTGGCCTGGCAGCACTGGTACGTCGGTGCCTAAGCGGCGCGCCACGTAGCTGTCGATCAGGTAACGGGCGATGGAGCGCCCGGCCGGCAGCGGCGGCAGATCGTGAACCGAAAACCATTGTGCGTCTTCGATTTCATCGGCCTGTGGCACGATCTCGCCGCTTTCATACTCGGCATGGAAACCCAGCATCATCGAATGCGGGAACGGCCAGCACTGGCTGCCCATGTACTGAATATTCCTGACCTTGACCTGCACCTCTTCCATCACCTCGCGGTGCACGCAGTCTTCGACCGACTCGCCCGGCTCGGCAAACCCGGCCAGGGTGCTGTAGACCCCGGTAACGAAACGTGGCGAGCGAGCCAGCAGGATCTCGTCGCCTCGGGTGATCAGCACGATCATGCTCGGCGAGATTCGCGGATAGAAGCGCAGGTTGTCATGCTCGCAGTACATGGCGCGCTCGCCGGGGATCTGCGTGGTGGGCCGACCGCAAGCCCCGCAAAAGCGATGCTCCCGGGCCCAGGTGCTGATCTGCGCGGCGTAGCCGAGTTTCTGGTAGACATCGAAGTCACCCTGCAACATGAACTGGCGCAGGCCCTGCCAGTTGCAGCCCTCGACCTCCTCGGCCTGGCTGACCACCAGCAGGTATACCGGTTCGCCATCGAAATGACCGATACCATGCTCGCTGATCACCGCCAGTTCCTGACGCTTGAGCCATTCACGGGGAAACATCACACCGTTGCCGTCCAGCAGGAACCCCTGGTCACTGTGGACGACCGCCCAACCGCCCGGAACTTCGATATCCAGTACGGCAGTTGTCCAACGCTTCGGGCGGGTCATGAAAAAACTCCTCTGCTTTAAAGGGTCGCGATATATCTCGCTACCTTACACGGACTCAGTCCTCAAAGCGGGGCTTTTGCTTGGCCATGTGGGCGGCCATCGCCAGCTTGAGGTCTGCCGATTGCAGCATGGCGGAGTTCCAGATGGCAACGTGTTCGAGACCGTCTGCGATCGTGTGATCACGCATATAGGTGATCATTTCCTTGGTCCCGGCAATGGCGATCGGCGATTTGGCGGCGATTTCCCGGGCAATGGCAAAGACGCCGTCGAGCAGCGCCGGCTGATCGGCAAAGGTGCGATTGACCAGGCCGATGCGCTGGGCTTCCTCGGCACCGACGTTGCGCCCGGTGTAGGCCAGCTCACGCATCATGCCGTCGCCAATGATACGCGGCAGGCGCTGCAGGGTGCCGACGTCGGCGGCCATGCCCATATCGATCTCACGGATGGAGAACTGCGCATCCTCAGCGGCATAACGCATGTCACACGCCGAGATCAGGTCGATGGCGCCGCCGATGCAATAACCCTGGATGGCCGCCAGAACCGGCTTGCGGCACTTGTCCACGGCAGTGAACGATGCCTGCAACCGGCGAATCTTGCGCTGCAGAATGCGCGCATTACGGCCCGCATCCTTGCCCAGCTCGTTGGCCACCGAGGCCAGCATCATCAGGTCGATGCCGGAAGAAAAGTGCTTGCCTGCGCCGCTGAGGACCACGACCCGCACTTCGTCGGTGTCGTCGGCCCACTGAAAAATCTCGATGATTTCCGACCAGAACGCGGTGTTCATGGCGTTGATCTTCTCGGGCCGGTTGATCTGCACGTGGGCAATGTTATCGGTCAGTTCAACCAGAAAGGCTTGATAGTCAGGCACGGCGACAGTCCTTATCGAACGAGGGGAAAGGTCTTGGACTATAACAATGCTGATGGCGCCGTCGCAGGGCGTGGTTGTGCCATTTCCCGGACTCGGACGTTTGTTTTACAAGGCAAAAAGCCATTATTTTCGCAGATACTCGGAACGGTCCACATCCAGTGCGGTCCAGTAAAGGGATACTACCCCAGTCACATGAGGGTGACTTTTGAACACATCCAAAGCAGCAACCGGCATTGCCGGCCTCGACGATATCCTGGTGGGCGGCCTTTCGCGCAGCCACGTTTTTCTGCTCGAAGGCGAACCCGGTACTGGCAAAACCACCGTAGCCCTGCAGTTTCTGCTGGCCGGTGCACAAGCGGGCGAACGCTCGCTCTATATCACTCTGTCCGAAACGGACAAGGAATTGCGCGACGGTGCGCTCTCCCACGGCTGGACCTTCGATGAAAGCATCGACATTTTCGAACTGACCCCGCCGGAGAGCCTGCTCGACCCTGAACATCAGCAAAGCCTGTTGTACTCGTCCGATCTGGAACTGGGCGAAGCGACCCGGCAGATCTTTGATGCGGTGGAGCGTGTGCGCCCTACCCGCGTGGTGATCGACAGTCTTTCGGAAATCCGTCTGCTGGCACAAAGCTCGTTGCGCTACCGGCGACAGATTCTGGCCATCAAGCATTACTTCGCGCGCTACGACGCCACGGTATTGCTGCTGGACGACCTGACGACCGAATCCCTGGACAAGACTGTCCATAGCGTCGCCCATGGCGTCATTCGCCTGGAAGAACTCAACCCCAACTACGGGGCCGAGCGCCGACGCCTGCGAGTGGTCAAGTATCGCGGGCAGAAATACCGCGGCGGCTGGCACGACTTCACCATTCTCGCCGACGGCATCCATGTCTTTCCGCGGCTGGTGGCGGCCGAACACCGTAACCGCAACGACAGCCAGCAGCTGAGCAGCAGCATCCAGGAACTCGACGATCTGCTCGGTGGCGGTATCGACAGCGGCTCCAGCACGCTGATCCTCGGCCCGGCCGGTACCGGTAAATCTCTGATCTCGCTGATCTTCGCCGCTGCTGCGGTGACCCGTGGCGAACGCGTCGGCCTGTTTATCTTCGATGAAGAGCTGGGCCTGCTGCATTCACGCATGCGCAAGATCGGCATCGACCTGCAAGCCCTGAAGGCAACCGGCAACCTGTTGATCGAACAGGTCGACGCCGCGGAACTGTCGCCGGGGGAATTTTCCCACCGGGTGCGCCACTACGTGGACAAGAAGCAGATCAAGACTGTGGTTATCGATAGCCTCAACGGCTATCAGGCGGCCATGCCGGAAGAGAACGCACTGGTCTTGCATATGCACGAACTGCTGCTGTACTTGAACCGCCAGGGCGCCTCAACCTTCATGACGGTGGCCCAGCACGGCCTGGTCGGCGACATGCGCGCGCCGGTCGACATCACGTACCTGGCCGACACCGTGATCCTGTTGCGTTATTTCGAGGCCTTGGGCAAGGTGCGTCGGGCCATTTCCATCATCAAGAAACGCACAGGCACTCACGAGTCAACCATTCGTGAATACCGCATCAACTCCACCGGCCTTAAAATCGGTGCACCGCTGCACGATTTCCAGGGCGTCCTGCGGGGCGTCCCCCATTACTTTGGCGAAAGCATGCCGTTATTGCAGGACGAGGATACGTGAGCACGCCAGGGTTGTTGTCGGAACGCGCCGTCATTCTCGCGCCATTGGGCCGGGACAGTCAGATTGCCCTGATGGTTTTGCAGCAGGCCGGTTTTCCGGCCTTGATTGCCCACGATTTGAATGAGTTGCACAGGGAACTGAGCCTGGGCGCAGGCTTGGCAATCATCGCCGATGAAGCCCTGCGCGGTGCTGATATCAACCCGCTGCTGAGCCTGTTGGCCGGGCAACCGGCCTGGTCGGACCTGCCCATCGTATTGCTGACTCACCATGGCGGGCCGGAGCGCAATCCTTCGGCTCACCTGGGCAGGCAACTGGGCAACGTGACCTTTCTCGAGCGACCGTTTCACCCGGCGACCCTGGTCAGTCTGGTGACCACCGCCGTGCGCAGCAGGCGTCGTCAGTATGAAGCGCGCAGCCGCATGGAGGATATGCTGGAAAGCGAGCAGCGCCTGCAACATGCGCTCAAGGCCGGGCGCCTGGGTTCCTGGCAACTGGAAGCGCAATTCCTCGAACTCAAGTGCTCGGCCATGAGCAAGTCCCACTATGGCCGCGACGAAGACCAGTCCTTTACCTACCAGGACTGGCTGGAAACGGTCTACCCGCAGGACCAGCCGCGCATGCAGTCGGCCCTGCAATTGAGCCTGGACATGGGCCATGACTTTGTCATCGAATTCCGCAATATCTGGCCGGACGGCTCACTGAACTGGGTCGAGGTGCGGGCCAGGGCGATTCGCGCGCGCAACGGCCGGGTGGTCTCGCTGGTCGGCGTGACCTCGGACATCACCGAGCGCAAATTGGCCGAAGCCCAGTTGCGACGCCTCAACGAAACCCTGGAGCAGCAGGTCGAGGAACGCACCTCGCAACTGCGGCACAACGAAGAAGTGCTGCGCCAGTCGCAGAAAATGGAAGCCGTCGGCCAGTTGACCGGCGGTATCGCCCATGACTTCAACAATATGCTGACCGGCATCATCGGCAGCCTGGAGCTGTTGCGACGACGACTGTCCCGTGGTCGTACCGAGGATCTCGATGGTCTCATCGATCTGGGTGTCACCTCCGCCAATCGCGCCGCCGCCCTCACCCACCGCCTTCTGGCCTTTTCGCGCCGCCAGTCACTGGATTCCAAGCCGGTGGAGATGAATCAGCTGGTCAACTCCATGGGCGAACTGCTGCACCGCAGCATCAACGAAAGCATCCGTCTGGAAATGGTTCTCAACGAAAAGCTCTGGACCGCCGAAGCCGACCCCAATCAGCTGGAAAGCGCCCTGCTCAATCTGGTGCTCAATGCTCGGGATGCGATGCCGGACGGCGGCCTGTTGCTGATCGAAACCAGCAACCAGCGCCTGGACCGCGATTACACCAACGATCATGAAAACCTGCTGCCCGGCGACTATGTGGTGCTCAGCGTCAGCGACACCGGCTGCGGCATGCCGGAAAGCGTGATCAGCCGCGCGTTCGACCCGTTTTTCACCACCAAGCCCATCGGCCAGGGCACAGGCCTTGGGCTGTCGATGATCTATGGCTTCAGCAAGCAGTCCCATGGCCATGTAACGATCAAGAGCGATGTCGGCCAGGGCACCACGGTGCAGTTGTTCCTGCCGCGCTATCAAGGCGCGCAGAGTGAGGATGAACAGACCCTGCCCAATCAGGCAACTCGCGCTCGGGATGGCGAAACGGTGCTGATCGTCGAAGACGACCCGGCGGTGCGGGCCCTGGTCAGTGAGGTGCTGGGGGAATTGGGTTACGGCTTCGTCCAGGCTGGCGACGCCGACAACGCTTTGCCGATCATCGAATCAGGCCAGCGTATCGACCTGCTGATCAGTGATGTGGGCTTGCCCGGCATGAACGGAAGACAACTGGCGGAAATCGCCCGCCAACTGCGTCCGGAACTGAAAGTGCTGTTTATCACCGGCTATGCCGAACATGCCGCCGTACGCGCCGGTTTTCTCGATCCGGGCATGCAGATGATCACCAAGCCCTTTGCCTTCGACCATTTGACGGCCAAGGTGCGGGAGATGATTGGCACTTGAGGGCCGCAGGCTAATCAATATGTCTTGCGCGTCTGAGATATCGCTTTCGCGGGCAAGCCGCGCTCCCACGAACGGCACAGTCTGTGGGAGCGCGGCTTGCCCGCGAAGAGGCCGGCATGACCGATACAGCTTTGTCGGCGGGCCTTTATCTTCGTAGCAATAATGCCGATTTCAGGCCAACAGCGCCTGAATCTTGGTGTGCAAGGTTTCCATGGTGAACGGCTTGGCCAGGATCGGCGCCTTGCGCGCGATGGGGCTGCCGGACTCGAGGATTTCCGCCGGATAACCGCTGATAAAGATCACCTTGAGCTCCGGACGCAGCTTCACTGCGGGCTCGGCAATCATCACCCCGGACACCCCGCCCGGCAGGCGATAGTCAGTGATCATCAGGTCCAGATGGGGCTTGGTGGCCAGGATTTCGAAAGCCTGCTCGCCGTTTTCCGCCTGCAGGACCCGATAACCTTCACCCGACAAATAATCGCTGAGCAGCATCAGAATCAGCGGCTCGTCTTCAACGATCAGTACGACATTTTCAGCATCAGCGCTCATGGAACGGTCTTCTCTTCAAATAGCTGCCATTACGACCATGGGCGGTTCTGGAGGTTGCGTTAACTGTCAGATAATTCTGCAAAAGGGCATTTTTATAACGGCAGGCTGACACGGAACATCGAACCTTCGCCCTCTTCGCTCTGCACGCTGATCTGTCCGCCATGGGCCGCGACGATCTGCTCGGAGATAAACAGCCCCAGCCCCAGCCCGGCAATCGCATGGTTGGAAGCGACCCGCTCGAACTGCTGGAAGATCCGTTTCTGGTTCTGCGCACTGATCCCGATACCCTGGTCGCGCACCTCGACCCTGGCCTCGCCGTCCTGACAGTAAACCTTCACTTCAATGGGCTTGCGCGCGCCATAGCGCAGCGCATTGGTCAGCAGGTTGGCCACCACCTGCTCGATACGGAACTCGTCCCAGACACCGATTACCGGCTCGTCGGCATGCAGGCTGATGGTCGATTGCGCCGCGGTGATCTGCGCGGCAAAACCTTCAATCAGGTTGCTGACCAGTTCGCTGAGATCGAACGGGCCGGGGCGGATCGACAGCTTGCCGGTGCGGATACGCGAGACGTCGAGCATATCTTCAATCAGGCGGATCAGGCTCTGGATCTGACGCTCATCGCGATCGACCATGCCGCGCAGCTTGTCCATGGTGAAGGCATCGGCGTTGTCCTTGGCCAGGTGCAGTTTGCGCAGCTGGGTCTCGAGAATCAGGCCGTTGAGCGGCGTACGCACCTCATGGGAAACGATGGACATGAAGTCATCGCGCATGCGCACGGCACGCTCCAGCTCGTTCTGGGTCGCCTGCAACTGCTTGAGCAGCGCTTCCTGCTCCTGACGGCTCTGCTCCAGGGCCTCGACCTGCATACGCATGGCCTTGCGCTGGCGATAGAGGTCGACGAAGACATTGACCTTGCTCTTGACCGCATGGATATCCAGAGGCTTGTGCAGGAAGTCCACGGCCCCGCTCTCGTAGCCTTTGAAGGCGTAATTGAGCTCGCGTCCCGCCGCGCTGACAAAGACGATGGGGATGCTCTTGGTCTTCTCCGTGCCGCGCATCATCTCCGCCAGCTCGAAGCCGTTCATGCCGGGCATCTGCACATCGAGAATGGCCAGGGCGAACTCGTGTTCGAGCAGCAGCGACAAGGCCTCGTCCGCCGACAGCGCCTTGAACACGGCACGGTCCTCGCGCTTGATCAGGGCTTCCAGGGCCAGCAGGTTTTCCGGCAGATCGTCGACGATCAGCAGCTTGGCTTTTATATGTCTCAACATGCGGTTCGTTCCAGATCGATCAGCAATTGACCGATGTCGTGCAGCGGCAAAAGATAGTTCGGTGTGTGCAGGGCCAACGCCGCTTCGGGCATGGTCCGCGACTGAGCCTCGGCCGGGTCCTGGACCACAGTCAGGCCGCCGGCAAGCTTGATCTGAAGCAGGCCCCGAGCGCCGTCATTGTTGGCACCGGTGAGCAATATGCCGGCCAGACGCGGGCCATAGGCGTCGGCGGCAGAGGCAAACAGAATGTCGATACTAGGGCGCGAATGAAACACCCGCTCCTCCTGGCTGAACGACAGGCTAAGGTCCGTTTCCACGGACAGGTGATAACCGGGCGCGGCGAAATACAGGGTGCCGGGCGCGATGATTTCCTTGTCGTCAGCTTCCTTGACCGTGATCGGCAGGCGCGATTGAAAGACGTGAGCCAGCTGGCTGCGGCGCTCATCCGAGAGGTGCAGGACAGTGATGATCGGCAGGCGAAAATCAGCGCCGATGACAGCGAAGATTTTCAGCAATGCCTCCACGCCACCGGCCGACGCGCCAACGACGATGGCGTCGACCACGGGCAGGTTGGGCAACTCGGTCACGGAGGTGTTCATGACTTGCGGTAGATCCGTTCCTGTTTGACCAACGGCTCGAAATCGCCACTGTAACCGGAGAAGTCGAGAGTTTCCTTGCTGCCCAGGACCAGGAAGCCGCGATGACACAGCGACTCGTGAAACAACCCGAAAGCCCGATCCTGAAGCTTTTTATTGAAATAAATCAGAACGTTACGGCAGGAAATCAATTGTGTTTCAGAGAACACGCTGTCCGTGGCCAGGCTGTGATCGGCGAAGGTCACGTTCTCGCGCAGGGTCTTGTCGAAAATCGCATATTCATAGGCGGATGTGTAGTAGTCGGAAAATGAACGCTGACCACCGGCCTTTTGATAGTTCTCGGTATACGCGCGCACGCTCTCCATGGAAAAAATGCCTTGTTTGGCCTTGTCCAGGGAGGTCGGATTGATATCGGTGGCGTAGATGATGGTCCGGTCGAGCAGGCCTTCTTCGCGCAGCAGGATGGCCATGGAGTACACCTCCTCCCCCGTGCTGCAGCCGGCAATCCAGATCTTCAGCGACGGATAGGTCCTGAGTACCGGCACCACTTCCCGACGGATTGCCAGGAAATGCGAAGGATCACGAAACATCTCGCTGACCGGGATGGTCAGGAACTGCAAAAGTTGCAGAAACGCCGCAGGGTCATGCAGAACCCGCTCCTGCAACGCGGAAACCGTGTTGCAGTCGAAC
The DNA here is from genome assembly GCF_024807945.1 of Pseudomonas sp. JUb42. Taxonomy (GTDB): domain Bacteria; phylum Pseudomonadota; class Gammaproteobacteria; order Pseudomonadales; family Pseudomonadaceae; genus Aquipseudomonas. Next base: position 236,709 of record NZ_JANUFD010000009.1, read on the forward strand.
TGGCGCAGCGCATGATTGACCCGGCGTTTGATCGAGGCGCCGGAATAATCGCGAAAATCGTAGCTGTATTTGAGGTAGATGGCCTCGATCAACAGACGCAATTCGATATCGATGTTTCGCTCAGGGTGCATGGGTAAACCTGGTGATGACTGCAACACAACTAAAACCTGCGCTTGTAGGAGCTGCCGAAGGCTGCGATCAGATTCACCCTGCTTCGCAGCCTTCGGTAGCGCCTACATCTCGCTTCATGGATATACGTCAGTGAGGCCTTTGGCCACACCCATTCAAATACGTTCCATTTTCGGCAACCACACGCGAATCAGCGAGAACAGTCGGTCAAGGTCGATGGGCTTGGCCAGGTAATCGTTGGAACCGGCCTGCAGGCAGCGCTCCTGGTCGTCCTTCATGGCTTTGGCCGTGACCGCGATAATCGGCAGTTTGCGCCAGCGTGGATCCTTGCGGATTTCGATGGTCGCTTCGTAGCCATCCATCTCCGGCATCATTACATCCATCAGCACCAGGTCGACGTCTTCGACTTCATTGAGCTTGGCGATGGCTTCGATACCGTTGCGCGCAATCTCGATCACTGCGCCCTTATGCTCCAGGGCGCTGGTCAGGGCGAAGATATTGCGCACGTCGTCGTCCACCACGAGGATCTTGCGACCCTCGAAGACCTTGTCGCGGCTGCGCGCAGTCTTGAGCATCTTTTGCCGCTCGTTGGACAGTTGCGACTCGACCTTGTGCAGGAACAGCGTCACCTCATCGAGCAGCCGCTCCGGAGAACGTGCGCCCTTGATGATGATCGAGCGCGAGTACTTGAGCAGCTCGGCTTCTTCGTCGCGGGTCAGATTGCGCCCGGTGTAGACGATGACCGGCGGGAACGAGCAGATGTCCTCGGTGGACATGCGCTTGAGCAGGTCATTGCCGAGCATGTCCGGCAACTTCAGGTCGATGATCATGCAGTCGTAGATGTTGTCACGCAGCAGGTCCAGAGCATCCTGGGCAAAGCCTACGGCGGTGATTTCGATGTCATCGTCGCCGATCAGGCGGGCAATGCTGTCGCGCTGCAAAGCGTCATCTTCCACCAACAGAACGCGCTTGACCTTCTGGGTCAGCTTGGCTTCCAGCTTGGCAAAGACATCCTTGAGCTCTTCACGAGTGGTCGGCTTGACCGCATAACCCACGGCGCCCATATGCATCGCTGCTTCCTGACGGTCTTCCACCGAGATCACGTGCACCGGGATGTGCCGGGTCGGCGCGTACTCCTTGAGACGCTGCAGCACAGTCAGGCCGGAGTGATCAGGCAGGCGCATGTCCAGCAGGATGGCATCGGGCACAAACTGTGCGGCCAAATCAAAGCCGTGGTCCGCCGCGTGGGCGACCAGGCAGTAGTAACCCAGCTCATGGGCCAGATCGAAGAGGATCCGCGCAAAACCGGGCTCATCTTCGATCACCAGAATGCAGCGCTTGTTGAACGGCGCCTTGTCCCGGTCATCGATAAAGGTCGGCACCACCAGTTGGGGAGGCGGTGCTACAGGCGCGGGCTGAACAGGCATGGCAAAGGCTTGAGGCAATGGCGTAACGGGCGAAGCGACCACGACCCCTTCCTGCCCTGCCACCTGAGGTACCGGCTCGACGTACTGCTCCGGCAGGACCAGGGTGAAGATACTGCCCTGCCCCGGCGCACTGGTGACGCTGATGGAGCCGCCCAACAGACCGGCCAGATCCCGGGAGATCGACAGGCCCAGACCGGTGCCGCCGTAACGGCGGTTGGTGGTGCCGTCAGCCTGGCGGAAGGCTTCGAAGATGCTTTGCTGCTGATCCTCGGCGATACCGATACCCGAATCGCGCACGATAAAGGCGATGCCGGCGTTAGGCTGACGCGACACGGTCATGCTCACGGCGCCGCTTTCGGTGAACTTGACCGCATTGGACAGCAGGTTCTTGAGGATCTGCTCCAGGCGCTGGCGGTCGGTGTACAGCATGGTCGGCGCACCAGCCTGCACCTCCACCTGGAAGTCCAGCTTCTTCTCGGTCGCCAGAGGCTGGAACATATTGCGCAGCCCCTCGACCAACCGCATGACGCTGCTGTTTTCCGGGCGCATCTCCAGCTTGCCGGCTTCGACCTTGGAAATGTCGAGAATGTCGTTGATCAGGTGCAGCAGATCGTTGCCCGCCGAATAGATCGACTCGGCAAACTTCACCTGTTCTGCGGTGAGGTTTTCCGTCGGGTTTTCCGCCAACAGCTTGGCCAGAATCAGCGAGCTGTTGAGCGGCGTACGCAACTCGTGGGACATGTTCGCGAGGAATTCGGACTTGTACTTGCTCGAACGCTGCAACTCTTCGGCGCGGGCTTCCAGCTCGATCTGGGCAATGTGCAACTCTTCGTTGTTACGGTCCAGGGCATCGCGCTGATCGGCAAGAGCCTGGCCCTGTTCGGCCAATTGCTCATTGGTGGTCTCCAGCTCGGCCTGCTGGGTTTCCAGGTGGACCTGGGACTCCTTGAGAATCCGCGACTGTTCTTCCAGTTCTTCGTTGGCAGTACGCAGCTCTTCCTGCTGGACCTGCAACTCTTCGTTGAGCTGTTGGGTCTCGGCCAGCACTTCCTGCAGGCGCTGGCGATAACGCGCGGCTTCCAGGGAGGTACCGACGTTATTGGCAATGATCTCGAGGAACTCGATATCTCGCTCGGTCAGGTCGCGCAGGAAACCCAGTTCGATCACGCCGTTGACCTGATCGTCATTGTGGGTCGGCACCACGACCACATTACGCGGCACACCCTCGCCGAGGCCGGAGCTGACCTTGAAATAGTTGCTCGGCACATCCGCCAAGGTAATGGTCTTGTTCTGCTGCGCCACCTGGCCGACGATGCCTTCGTCGCCAAACAGCGACTGATCCTGCTGCTCCTGCTCGCGCGAGAAGCCGTAGGACGCGATGCGCTTGAGGCCGCCGTGTTCCTGGCGCACATAGACCGCTGCGACTACGGTACCCAGGTAGCTGGCAAAGAATTGCAGAACATTACGCCCGACATTGTTCAGGGTCAGCTGGCCGAGCATCTGCTCGGCCAGCTCGCTCTGCCCATTGCGCAGCCACGCCACTTTTTGCAGGCGCTCGCCGTCGAGCTCCTGACGACGCAGGTTTTCGCCGTAGGTGGTGGACAATTGCAGCATATCGCGGCGACCGACCCAAGCCAGGATGCCGCTGACGCTGAGCACGAAAACCAGGTACAGGGTGACAAGAAAGATAGTCGTGCGCGTCACGTCGGCGTTGCGATTCAGGCGCAGCTGCTGCTCCATGGCCACCGCATCGTCGTATTCGGTGCGGATTTCATCCGTCAGGCGCTTGCCGCGCCCGGCCTGAATCGCCGAAGCATAATCACCGTTCTGGCGACGCAGGGTGATCATTTCCTGGGCGAAATCGTTCCAGTCGTTCTGCAGGGCAAGAATGCGACGGAAGCGATCGGACTGGGTCGGGTTATCCGCAACCAGGTCCTGCAGGCCCTTGAGCACGGCACGCACGCCGGGCTTGGCGACTTCGTAAGGATCAAGGAAGTGCTCATCGCCGGTGAGCAGGAAGCCGCGCATGCCGGTTTCCATGTCCACGGACAGCTTCAGCGACCGATTGACGTTATTGATCACCCGGTCGGTATGCTCGACCCACTGGATCACCGAAAGCAGGTAAGTGATCAGGACAACGAAAAACACGCCGCTGAGCACGCCGACTGCCAAGGGCAGGCCAACGTTGCGACTCAGGAGTTTGCGAAAGCGTTGTTCATCGACAATCGACGGTTGAATCATGAGAATTCCCAGGCGATTACATCAAGGCGATGGAGTTTGCCGTAAACTCTAGAATAAGGCTCTGATTTCTGACACATCAGATTGAAATTTCAGACATAAAATTCGCGGTTTCGCAGATAAGCAAGCGTCTTTTGCTGTTTCAAGGCGAAAAAGCCTTTCATTTAGATCTGTCGTTTCGATGATCCGGAACTTTCTTCGGGATTTACCTCACTGAATCGAGTCTGTCGCATCTTTACCCCATCACTGTTTTGCTCAAGGGAGTTCCCCATGCCTGCCACCGCCAGCACGATCCTAGTGGTCGAAGACGACGCCATCGTTCGCATGCTGATCGTCGACGTCCTCGAAGAGCTGGAATATCAAGTGCTGGAAGCAGAGGACAGTGATGCCGCCCTGGCTCAACTGGAGAAGCCGGAACAGGCTATCCATCTGTTGATGACTGATCATGGCCTGCCCGGCATGACGGGCAGCGAACTGGCCAGCAAAGCCCTGGAATTGCGCCCCGGCCTGCACGTACTGATTGCCAGCGGCTACGGCAATAATATTATCGATATGCACCCGAGCGCCCATTCTCTGGGCAAGCCGTTCTCCATCGATCAACTGCGCGACAAAGTGAAAGAAATTCTTGGCTAACGATCAATCGCCGCACCCCGTTTCAGCTGCGCAGACCAAGCTCCTGATCATCGGTTACGTCTGGCCCGAGCCGCGCTCGTCGGCTGCCAGCGGCCATGTCATGCAATTGATCCAGTGCTTCCTGGAACAGGGCTGGGACATCACCTTCGCCAGCCCGGCCACCGAAGGCGAGCATCGCGCTGATCTCGCCGGACTGGGTATCCGCGAAACCCATATCGAACTCAATAACAGCAGTTTCGACGTATTTATCGGCAAACTGCAGCCCGATATCGTCCTGTTCGACCAGTTCATGATCGAGGAGCAATTCGGCTGGCGAGTGGAAAAACATTGCCCCCAGGCGTTGCGCATCCTTGAAACATCGGACTTGCAGAGCCTGCGCCACGGCCGTCATCAGCAGCTCAAGGATTACCTGAACAATCAGGGCCAGGGTGATGAACTCGACGCATTCTTCGCACAATCCGAGACCGGTATCTTCGAGGCCATGGCTGACGGCGACCTGGCACAGCGGGAGATCGCCGCGTTGTACCGCTGCGATCTCAACCTGATGACCTCCGACGTCGAGATACGCCTGCTCAAGGAGCGCTTCGGCCTGCCGGATCAGCTTCTGCACTGGTGTCCGCTGATGCTGGCGGACGTCCACCCGGGAAATCCCCGGTCTTTTACCGAGCGGGCAAATTTCCTCAGCATCGGCAACTTTCGCCATGCGCCGAACTGGGACGCCGTGCTCTGGCTCAAGAGCGCCATCTGGCCGCTGATCCGCCAGCAACTGCCCGGCGCCCAGTTACATATCTACGGCGCCTATACCCCGCCCAAGGCCACGGCGCTGCATAACGCCAGCCAGGGTTTTCATATCAAGAACTGGGCCGAAGATGCCTTGCAGGTCATGGCGGCCGCGCGGGTCTGCCTGGCGCCGCTGCGCTTCGGTGCGGGGATAAAGGGCAAGATCGTCGACGCCATGACCTGCGGCACGCCCAATGTCACGACCAACATCGGTGCCGAAGCCATGAACGGCGACCTGCCCTGGCCCGGCCTGATCGCCAATAGCGCCCAGGGCATTGCCGACGCTGCCGTACGCCTGTATCAGGATGAAGCCCTGTGGAATCAGGCCCAGGCCAACGGCTGGCAGGTCCTGGCTGCGCGCTACCGGTACCGTCAGCACTGCGCCAGCCTGATCGAGCGTATCGCCGACTGCCGCCAGCACCTGACGCAACGACGCACGGCCAACTTCATCGGCAGCATGCTGCGCCACCACCAGCACAAAAGTACCCAGTACATGGCGCAGTGGATCGAGGCGAAGAATCGGTTAGCCTGAACCTGCGCATACCTTGTTGGAGCCGGGCTTGGCCGCGAAGGCCGCAGCCCGGCGTGTCTGATTCACTCCATCCCCCTTTCGCGGGCAAGCCTCGCTCCAACGAGCCAGTCATTTGAAGCAAATTGATGCCTGCGCAGAAAAAATCATGCACATTAAGCGCCTTGACCATTCCGACTACCCGGTCACGCCATGACAAAAACAACAAGAGTCACCGACCCATCCTATGAATTGATGGACGACCACAACGGCCTGTCGATCATTTACCGCGAGCACGGTTTCCCCTGCCCGCTGGTGCGCTGGCACTTCCACAAGGAGTATGAGCTGCACCTGATCGTCGCCAGTTCCGGCAAAGTGTTTGTCGGCGACTACATCGGCAACTTCTACCCCCAGACCCTGTTTCTTACCGGCCCCAATCTGCCTCATAACTGGATCAGCCAGGTCGAGGAAGACGAAGTCGTGCCCAAGCGCGACATGCTGGTGAACTTCACCGATGAGCTGCTGGAAAGCGGCATTCAGGTCTTTACCGAGCTGCGCACCCTGGCGCCGCTGCTGGAGCGGGCGCAATACGGTGTCGAGTTCCGCTGCCCGCGCACCATTGCCCAGGCCGCCCGGCTGATGCAGAAGATTGCCGATACCAAGGGCATTACGCGCCTGGGGCATTTCCTGATCCTGCTGGAGTTGCTCGCCGCCAGCGATGACTATCAGCTGCTGTCCGGCACCAAGGCGCCGCAGATGGCCGACGAGCACAGCATCGACCGCACCAACCGCGCGGTGGATTACATCTTTACCCACTACGCCCGGGAACTGCCTCTCGAAGAAGTAGCCAGCTACCTGGGCATGAAGCCGACCTATTTCTCTCGCGTATTCAAACAGGCCACCGGGCGCAGCTTCGTCGAGTTCGTCAATCGCCTGCGGGTCAGCAAGTCCTGTGAGCTGCTGGCCGACGGCGACCGACCGGTTACCGACGTGTGCTTTGAGTCGGGCTTCAACAATATTTCCAACTTCAACCGCCGCTTCCAGCAGCTCAAGGGCATGACGCCTTCGCACTATCGGCGCCTGGCCGTTCAGCGCCTGACCGAACAAAACCTGTACTGATTCTCTCCTCTCTCATCCTGCTGAACTACGCTGAATCTGCGCCGAACCTTGTTCGAGCGCAGTTGTCTCGTATCAGGCACTTCTTCAGCAGTGCAAAATAGTATCGGTTGCAGTGTGCCGCAGGATTTGTCTTGGCGGCGCCGGACCGCTGTAATCAGTACTCATCTTCCTGCCCTCCGGAAGATACAAAAACAATAACCGAGCTTCTGTAGCCCCCTGGCGCAGAAGAGGAGTGATCGATGAAGACCTCAGCAAAACTGCTACTTGCCGGTACCTGTCTGTCCATCAGCGCCATCGCCTCTGCGGGCGACGTCACCATCGCCACCGTCAACAACAGCGACATGATCCGCATGCAGAAGCTCTCGAAGACTTTCGAAGAGCAGCACCCGGACATCAAGCTCAAGTGGGTGGTCCTGGAAGAGAACGTTCTGCGCCAGCGCGTCACCACCGATATTGCCACCAAGGGCGGCCAGTTCGACGTGCTGACCATCGGCATGTACGAAGCATCGCTGTGGGGCGCCAAGGGCTGGCTGAAGGAAATGAAGGACCTGCCAGCCAATTATGCGCTGGATGACGTCTTCCCTTCCGTGCGTGACGGTCTGTCCGTCGACGGCAAACTGTTCGCTCTGCCGTTCTACGCCGAAAGCTCGATCACTTACTATCGCAAGGACCTGTTCAAGGCCGCCGGCCTGACCATGCCGGAGCGCCCGACCTGGACCCAGATCGGCGAATTCGCCGACAAGCTCACCGACAAGTCCAAGGAACAGTACGGCCTGTGCCTGCGCGGCAAGCCGGGCTGGGGTGAGAACATGGCGCTGATCACCACCGTGGCCAATGCCTTCGGCGCCCGCTGGTTCGACGAAAACTGGAAAGCCCAGTTCGACCAGCCTGAGTGGAAAAACGCGCTGAACTTCTACGTCAACGCCATGAAGAAAAACGGCCCGCCGGGCGCCTCCAGCAACGGCTTCAACGAAAACCTGGCGCTGTTCAACAGCGGCAAGTGCGCCATGTGGGTCGACGCCTCTGTGGCCGGTTCCTTCGTGACCGACAAATCCCAGAGCAAGGTCGCCGATAACGTCGGCTTCACCTACGCTCCGCACGAAGTCACCGACAAAGGCTCGGCCTGGTTGTACTCGTGGGCCCTGGGCATTCCGGCGAGCGCGAAGAACAGCAAAGACGCCCAGGCGTTCACCGAGTGGGCGACATCAAAAGAGTACGCAGCGCTGGTTGCCGAGAAAGACGGCGTCGCCAACGTACCGCCAGGCACTCGCGCATCGACCTATAACGATGCTTATGCCAAGGCAGCGCCGTTCTCCACCATTACCCTGGAATCGCTCAAAGCAGTGACGCCTAAAGCACCGACCCTCAAGCCGGTTCCTTATGTCGGCATCCAGTTGGTGACCATCCCTGAGTTCCAGTCCATCGGCACTGCAGTCGGCCAACAGTTCGCTGCGGCCCTGACCGGTCAGAGCACGGTCGATGCCGCCCTGGCCGCCGCGCAAACGGCTACCGAGCGCGATATGAAGCGGGCCGGTTACCCGAAAAAGAACTAGTCAGCCCTGACAGTCCTTTGATGTCAGGACGCGCCTGCGCGTCCTGACCGTTCCTGCATCACCCCGGAGTCACCCATGAATACCTCGACCCTCTCCCCCGCCAAGCAGTCCGCCAGCGCCACACCGCCGGGCAAAGGCCGCCTGAGCAAACCCGGCTGGTTCCTGGTCAGCCCCTCGGTCCTGTTGCTGCTGGTATGGATGATCGTGCCACTGGGCATGACCATCTATTTCTCACTGATTCGCTACAACCTGCTCAACCCCGGCGAAAACGAATTCATCGGTCTTGAGAACTTCGAGTTCTTCGTTACCGACAGCGGCTTTATCCCCGGTGCCCTGAACACGCTGCTGCTGGTTGGCAGTGTGCTGGCCATCAGCGTGATCCTCGGCGTGTTGATTTCCGCCCTGCTCGAAGCCAGTGAGTTCTTCGGCCGCAGCATCGTGCGCGTGCTGCTGATCTCGCCTTTTTTCATCATGCCCACGGTCAGCGCGCTGATCTGGAAGAACCTGATTTTCCATCCGGTGTCGGGCATCCTCGCCTGGGTATGGAAGCTGTTCGGCGCCCAGCCCATCGACTGGTTCGCCAACTACCCGATGCTGGCAATCATCATCATCGTGTCGTGGCAGTGGCTGCCGTTCGCCATACTGATCCTGATGACCGCCATGCAGTCCCTGGACCAGGAACAGAAAGAAGCCGCACGCCTGGACGGTGCCGGCCCCATCGCGATCTTCTGGCACCTGACCCTGCCGCACCTGGCCCGGCCGATTGCCGTGGTGGTCATGATCGAAACCATCTTCCTGCTGTCGGTGTTCGCCGAAATCTTCACCACCACCAACGGCGGTCCGGGCTTCGCCTCGACCAACCTGGCGTATCTGATCTACAACCAGGCGCTGCTGCAGTTCGACGTCGGCATGGCTTCGGCCGGTGGCCTGATTGCCGTGGTCATCGCCAATATTGCCGCCATCATCCTGATCCGGATGATCGGCAAAAACCTCACCGACAAGTCATGAGGGCCCAACCGATGATGACGCTCAAGCAATCCCGCCGCCTGCAAAGCCTGCTGCTCGGCACCCTGTCGTGGCTGATCGCGGCCCTGATTTTCTTCCCGATCTTCTGGATGGTCCTGACCAGCTTCAAGACCGAACTGGACGCCTTCGCCACACCGCCGCAACTGTTCTTCACCCCGACCCTGGAAAACTATCTGCACATCCAGGAGCGCAGTGATTATTTCCACTTCGCCTGGAACTCGATCCTGATCTCCTTCAGCGCGACCATCCTGTGCATCCTGATCTCGGTGCCGGCGGCGTACTCCATGGCCTTCTTCGAGACCAAGCGGACCAAGAGCACCCTGCTGTGGATGCTCTCGACCAAGATGCTGCCGCCGGTGGGTGTGCTGATGCCGATCTATCTGCTGGCCAAGACCTTCGGCCTGCTGGATTCGCGTCTGGCCCTGATCGTGATCTACACCCTGATCAACCTGCCTATCGTGGTGTGGATGATTTACACCTACTTCAAGGACATCCCGCCGGAAATCCTCGAGGCCTCGCGCCTGGACGGCGCCACCACGCGCCAGGAAATCTTTCGCGTGCTGATGCCGATCTGCAAGGGCGGCCTGGCTTCCACGGCGCTGCTGTCGCTGATCCTGTGCTGGAACGAAGCGTTCTGGTCACTGAACCTGACCTCCTCCAGCGCCGCGCCGCTGACCGCCCTGATCGCGTCCTACTCAAGCCCGGAAGGCTTGTTCTGGGCCAAGCTCTCGGCCGTCTCGACCCTGGCCTGTGCACCGATCCTGATTTTCGGCTGGATCAGCCAGAAACAACTGGTTCGCGGCCTGTCCTTCGGCGCAGTCAAATAGCCCTCAGATAATAAAAAGGAGCCCCAAATGGCTAACCTCATCATTCGTAACCTGCAAAAGGGCTTTGACGGCCATCAGATCATCAAGGGCATCGACCTGGACGTGCGCGACCGCGAGTTCGTGGTCTTCGTCGGCCCGTCCGGCTGCGGCAAATCCACCCTGCTGCGCCTGATCGCGGGTCTGGAAGAAGTCACCTCCGGGACCATCGAGCTCGATGGCCGCGACATCACCCAGGTCACCCCGGCCAAGCGCGACCTGGCCATGGTGTTCCAGACGTACGCGCTGTATCCGCACATGACCGTGGGCAAGAATCTGTCCTTCGCCCTCGATCTGGCGGGCGTACCCAAGGACGAGGTCAAGCGCAAGGTCGATGAAGCCGCGCGCATCCTCGAACTCGGCCCGCTGCTGGAGCGCAAGCCCAAGCAACTGTCCGGCGGCCAGCGCCAGCGCGTTGCCATCGGCCGCGCCATCGTGCGCAACCCGAAGATCTTCCTGTTCGACGAACCCCTGTCCAACCTCGATGCCGCCCTGCGGGTGCAGACTCGCCTGGAGCTGTCGCGCCTGCATAAAGAACTGCAGGCCACCATGATCTATGTGACCCACGACCAGGTCGAAGCCATGACCCTGGCCGACAAGGTCGTGGTTCTCAATGGCGGCAAGGTAGAACAGGTCGGCTCGCCCCTGGAGCTGTACCACCACCCGGCCAACCTGTTCGTTGCGGGCTTTCTCGGCACGCCGAAAATGGGCTTCCTCACGGGCAAGATCAGTGGCGTGCATGCCGGTGGCTGCGAAGTCACCCTCGACGCGGGTACGACCATCAAGCTGCCTTTTACCAACGCGCAGCAGAGCGTCGGCGACAGCGTGACCCTGGGCATTCGCCCGGAGCACCTGGACCTGGCAAAGCCGGGTGATTGTCAGCTGCAAGTGATCGCTGACGTCAGTGAACGCCTGGGCAGCGATACCTTCTGCCACGTCAATACCCGCTCCGGCGAGGCGCTGACCCTGCGTATCCGCGGCGACATGGCCAGCCAATACGGCGAGACCCTGAACCTGCACCTGGACAGCAACCATTGTCACCTGTTCGACGCCCAGGGCCTGGTGATTGCCAAGGCCCTGCAGGCCGCCGCCTGAGCCACCGAATTCGAAGCCTTAGAGAGTGTTGTGATGAAACTCAATAAACAAAACCTGTCGAACCTGGGCCCTGGTGTTGCCGTGCCGGCCTACGCCCTTGGCGATCGCCGCCAGGGCATCGCCCATATCGGCGTCGGTGGTTTCCATCGTGCCCACCAGGCGTTCTATACCGACTCCCTGATGAACACAGGCGAGGGCCTGGAGTGGGCCATTTGCGGGGTGAGCCTGCGCGAGGAAGACCGCAAGAACTATCAGGCCCTGAAAGATCAGGACTTCCTCTACACCCTGTTCGAACTGGGCGACACCCCGGACACCGAGACCCGCATCATCGGCGCCATGAGCGACATGCTCATGTCCAATGATGGTGACCTGGCCCTGATCGACAAACTGGCCAGCCCGGACATCCGCATCGTCTCCCTGACCATCACCGAAGGCGGCTACTGCATCGACGACAGCACTGGCGAATTCATGAGCCACCTGCCGCAGATCCAGCACGATCTGGATCACCCGGCCACGCCGAAGACCGTATTCGGCTTTCTCTGCGCCGCCCTGGCCAAGCGCCGGGCCGAAGGCACCCCGGCCTTTACGTTGATGTCCTGCGATAACCTGCCACACAACGGCGCGGTCACCCGCAAGGCGCTGCTGGCGTTTGCCGCCCTGCGTGACCGCGACCTGCACGACTGGATCGCCGCCAACGTCAGCTTTCCCAACGCCATGGTCGACCGCATCACGCCCATGACCAGCAGCGCCCACCGTCTGCAACTGCACGACGAAAAAGGCATAGACGATGAATGGCCGGTGGTTTGCGAGCCCTTCGTGCAATGGGTACTGGAAGACAAATTCGTCAACGGTCGCCCGGCCTGGGAAAAGGTCGGCGTGCAGTTCACCGACGACGTCACCCCCTACGAAGAAATGAAGATCAAGCTGCTCAATGGCAGTCATCTGGCGCTGACTTATCTGGGCGCCCTGAAAGGCTATCGCTTCGTTCACGAGACCATGAACGACCCGCTGTTTGTCGAGTACATGCGTACCTATATGGACCTGGATGTCACGCCGCAACTGGCGCCGGTGCCGGGGATCGACCTGACCGACTACAAACAGACCTTGATCGATCGCTTTTCCAATCAGGCGATTGCCGACCAGTTGGAGCGCGTCTGCTCCGATGGCTCGTCGAAATTTCCCAAGTTCACCGTACCGACCATCAACCGTCTGATCCTCGACCAGGCCAATCTGGACCGTGCGTCTCTGGTGGTCGCCGCCTGGGCTCTGTACCTGCAAGGCAGCAAGGGTGAAAACGGTGTCGAGTATAAAATCGTCGATCCCCGTGCCGACTTCTGCAAAGGCCTGGTCGCCGATCAAGCGCTGCTTACTCAGCGTCTGCTCGGTGTAGAAGAGATCTTCGGCGCAGCCATCCCACAGTCGGCTGCCTTCATCGCTTCGTTCGAAAAAAACCTGAACAGCCTGAAACAGCTGGGCGTCGATGAGACCCTGAAACAGCTGCTGGGCCAAACCGCTTGAGGTGAGCATGTTTCTCGGAATCGACTGCGGCACCCAGGGCACCAAAGCCATCATCCTCGACTCTGCCACCGGTAAAGTCCTGGGTGAAGGCGGTGCGCCCCATGACTTGATCAGCGGCGCCAACGGCCGTCGCGAACAGGATGTGCAGCAATGGCTGGACGCCCTCGAGCAGGCGACCCGCGCGGCCCTGACCCAGGCCGGGGTATCCGGGCTGCAGATTCAGGGCATCGGCGTCTCCGGTCAGCAGCACGGCCTGGTGCTGCTGGATGCCCAGGGCCAGGTATTGCGCCCGGCCAAGCTGTGGTGCGACACCGAAACCAGTGACGAAAACCAGCGTCTGCTGGACTACCTCGGTGGCGCGCAAGGTTCCCTGGAGCGTCTGGGCGTGGCCATTGCGCCGGGCTATACGGTGTCCAAGCTGCTCTGGACCCTCGAGAAGCATCCGGACCTGTTCGCGCAAATCGACAAGATCCTGCTGCCCCACGACTACCTCAATTACTGGCTGACCGGACGTAGCTGTACGGAGTTTGGCGATGCCTCGGGCACCGGCTATTTCGACGTGCGCAGCCGCAGTTGGGAAATCCCGCTGCTGATGCATATCGACCCCAGCGGACGCCTCAACCGCGCCCTGCCGGAGCTGGTGGAAGCGCGGCAGAGCGTCGGCCGGATCCTCCCGGCCATCGCTCAGCGCCTGGGCATCAATACCGATGCCATCGTGTCCAGCGGCGGCGGCGACAACATGATGGGCGCTATAGGCACCGGCAATATCCAGCCCGGCGCCATCACCATGAGCCTGGGCTCGTCCGGCACTGTCTACGCCTACAGCGACGAAGCCAGGGTCAGTGAACAGGCGTCGGTGGCGACCTTCTGCTCGTCTTCCGGCGGCTGGCTGCCGCTGATCTGCACCATGAACCTGACCAACGCCACCAGTGCCATCCGCGAGCTGTTCGAGATGGACATCGACGCCTTCAACCGCGCCATTGCCGCCGCGCCCATCGGGGCTGCGGGCGTGTCGATGCTGCCGTTCCTCAACGGTGAGCGTGTACCCGCCCTGCCCCACGCCACGGGCAGCATCCTTGGCCTGGACAGTACCAACCTCAGCCGCGAAAACCTCTGCCGCGCCGTGGTCGAAGGCACCACCTTCGGCCTGCGCTACGGCCTGGACCTGCTGCGCGACAGCGGCATCAAGAGCGAGAAAATCCGCCTGATCGGTGGCGGCGCAAAAAGCGCGGTGTGGCGGCAGATAGTCGCCGACATCATGGACACCCCGGTGATCTGCGCCGAATATGGCGAGGCGGCGGCTTTGGGCGCGGCGATCCAGGCAGCCTGGTGCTGGTCGTCCATGCATCAGCCTGACGACAGCCTGCAAGCCCTGTGTGAACGTTGCGTGCGACTTGACGCGGCCAGCGAAACCCGGCCCATTGCCGGGCATGTAGCGGCCTATCAAGAGGTCTACGAACGCTATCGCAACCAGTTGCGCGATCTCTAATTCCCAAGGGAGCCTTTATGTTTCTCGTGTGTGGCGAAGCCCTGTTTGACTTTTTCACCCTGCCGGACAACGGCGGTCCGGCCAACGCCCTGGACTTCAAGGCCATTGCCGGCGGCTCGCCGTTTAACGTTGCGGTCGGCCTGCGCAGGCTTGGCGTCGATTCGGCCTTTTTTGCCGGGCTGTCGACTGACTACCTGGGCCGGCGCCTGCGTAACGTCCTCGACAAGGAAGGCGTGCGCGATGATTTCCTGCTGGATTTTGACGCACCGACCACCCTGGCCATGGTGGCCGTGGGCGCCGATGGCTCGCCGGTCTACAGTTTCCGTGGTGAAGGTTGCGCCGACCGGCAACTTCGCCTGCATCATCTGCCCAAACTGGATGACAGCGTGCGCGGCATTCATGTCGGCTCATTCTCCCTGGTCGTGCAACCCATAGCCGATACCCTGCTGGCTCTGGTCGCCCGTGAGAGCAGCCAGCGCCTGATCAGCCTCGACCCCAACGTACGCCTCAACCCGGCGCCGGATATCCAGCAATGGCGCGAGCAGATCAGCGCCTTTGCCGCCCATGCGCACCTGATCAAGGTCAGCGACGAAGACCTGCACCTGCTCTATCCCGAGCAGGCGCCGCAAGCCGTGGCGGCCAGTTGGCTGAACCAACGCTGCCAACTGGTGATCCTCACCCGCGGCGGCGAAGGCGCGAGCTTGTTCAGTCGTCAGCACGGCAACTGGAATATTCCGGCGCAGAAGGTCGAAGTAGCGGATACCGTCGGCGCGGGCGACACCTTTCAGGCGGCGCTGATCACCTATCTCACCGAACACCAGTTGGATACGCCCCAGGGCCTCACCTCCCTGAGCCGAGATCAGCTCGATGAAATGGCCCGCTTCGCCATCAGCGCCGCAGCCGTGACCTGTACGCGTACCGGGCCGGACTTGCCGTATCGCAATCAGTTGGGCTGAAAGGACAGTCATTAGCCCGGTGGCTGCGATTGTGGGAGCGAATTCATTCGCGAAAGCGGTTTTCCAGCCTCCGAAGATTGGTTTGAAGTGCCGACCTTTTCGCGAATGAATTCGCTTCCACAGCATTCGCTCTCGCTACACCGGCCCCACTCTGAGGGCTGATGACGCTCGCCTTTGCTTTCAAACCGCACATTCCGCTCTTGCTTGATCAAAAAAATAGTTTAAGTTGTACGACGACGGACATACCATCTCTTGTCAATTCGTCCCAACCACAAAAATAAAAGGATCACCCATGAAAAAGCTCACCCTGGCCGCCGGTTTTCTCTGCCTGTTCGCTGGCTACGCCGCCGCTTCCCCCGCTTCTGATGAAAAAGACGTTGCTGCCGCCGTCGACAGCATGACCCAGGCCATGCTGCACAAGGACGTCGCCAAGCTGAAGACCCTGACGTCAGACAACGTCAGTTACGGTCACTCCAGCGGCAAGGTCCAGAACAAGGAAGAATTCGTTGCCGACATCGAGACCGGTCGCAGCGGCTTCAATACCCTGCAAATGCTCAACCAGAAGATTTTCATGAACGGTGACACCGCCCTGGTGCGCAACCACTTCTCCGCCGAAGCGGTAAACAGCGGCAAAGTGGTACCGACTGAGATCGAAAACTTCCAGGTCTGGCAGAAACAGAAAGGCCACTGGCTGCTGATCGGTCGTCAGGCGTTCAAGTTCTAAGCAATAGAGGCATAATTTGCTTTTGTGGGAGCGAATTTATTCGCGAATGAATTCGCTCCCACAATTTGCCTGCGCAGTCAGCCAGAGAGCCCTTCGACAAACACTCTGGCCTGACGGGTCAGGATATCCAGATTGCGGTCACGCTGTTTCTCAGCGTCAATCATCGCTCGCTTGCCCAGTTGCTGAAGCAAGTAGGTGTGAATCTGCCGCACTTCCAGGGTGCGATAGATAGGCGCGGTATCCAGCACAGCGACGAGCCCGTCAGTGGCATGATCGCGAGTATTCATCACCACCTGCGGCCCCCGCGCGCCCAACACCTGAAAACCCATCGCGGCAAAATACGGCACCTTGGCGACGAAGCATGCCAGTTCTGCATGGGGATACCGTGTGAGCATGTCCGTCACCATCGCCCGGGCGATACCCTGGCGGCGGCGCGATGTCTGGACCGCCATGTAGGCCACTGCGCAGGCCTGGGGATCATCCTGGGCAGGCAGATACAGCAGAAAACCCACTACCGTCGCTGGTTCCTGCTCATCCAGCGCTACGATCAACTCCACTGCAATCCCTTTCGATCCGTCCATGGCCTCCTGATACAGGTTGACCTCAAGCCCGAGCCCATATTGATACAAGCGGTATAACGGATTGCTCGGCGCAATGGCGACGGCACTGATATCGGTAACGTTGTCGATCACCAACTGCATGATCTGGTTCTTGATCGACTCGGGGGGCGGACTGGTGAAATGACTCAGGGTGAACATTGGGTACGGACTCATTCGTGACTATCTGGGTGGCGCGGCGCTTGTCAGACTGAACGTGTTCCAACGATCATTGTTCGTCACGACAGGTGCAAAGTGCGCATCATACCTGCATCAGCATTCTCACGTAGGGATGCCTGCCCAACGCCCATACCCATGTATAGGATCGAGCCGATGATCAAAGCTGATAACGTGTAACTCCGGTATTCTCAACGCGCGGCGCGCAGAACTATTTGAATAATCATCCAGCGGCGTCGTTTATGGATGAGGGACCTGCGGCACAGAAATATTCACGGCGGTTTTGTAGTCATGAGTTACCTCGGGGAAATCTGTGCTACACCTTTCAGACACTGCGGGATTTATAAAGTCGTTCTCTCAGGGAGAGGTTTGATCAATGCGCTTGAATATGCCGATCACACAAACAGAAAGAACGTTTCCCGAATCCGAGCGGTTGATTTCCACGACGGATCTTAATAGTCGCATCACCTATTGCAATGATGCTTTCGTAGCGCTCAGTGGCTTTACCCGGGAAGAATTGATCGGCCAGCCACATAATCTGGTGCGCCACCCGGACATGCCGTCGTCAGTGTTCGCCCATATGTGGGAGACCATCAAGCAGGGCAAACCCTGGATGGGTGTGGTCAAGAATCGCTCCAAGCAGGGCGACTTCTATTGGGTCAGCGCGTATGTCACTGCGGTCTATGAGAACAGCCAGTTGGTCGGCTATGAATCGGTACGCTCCCTGCCGACTCGTGATCAGGTCAGGCGTGCTGATGCCCTCTACGCCCGGCTGCGTGCGGGTAAACCTGCGGTCTCGGCACTGAGTTCAGTCAGCCATCACCTGCTGCGACAACTGCCCATCATTATCAGCGCCATTGTGCTTACAGCGGGAACCCTGATGCTGGGCGACACCGGTTCGGTCGGCCTGACGCTTCTGGTAGTGATCATTCTCGGCACCTATATCGAGCTGCGTCAGCGCAATAGCCTGAAACAAACCCTGGCCGAACACCCCAAGGCCTTCAGCAGCCCGCTGGTGGCCCTGACCTACAGCGACAAGCGCGGGCCGCAAGGGCAATTGGACCTGGCCATTTACAGCGAAGAAGCGCGCCTGCAAACGGCTCTGACTCGCCTGGTCGACGCCGGAGAAAGCGTCAAGCAGCGCGCCGGGCAATCCGCCAGCCTGTCTGCCCAGCAAGCTCGTTCCCTCGATCAGCAGCGCAATGAAACCGACCAGTCCGCCACCGCCATCAACCAGATGGCCGCGACTATTCAGGAAGTCGCCCACAACGTGCAGAACACTGCCCATGCCGCCGAAGACGCCGACCGCCTGGCTCAGGAAGGCCGTGGTCTGGCTGACGACAGTCTGCTGGCCATCCGGCATATGGCCAACTCCGTCACCGAGATCGCCGAGGCCGTCAATGAACTGGCCAGCGCTACCCAGTCCATCGGCAGTGTGGTCGATGTGATTACGTCGATTGCCGAACAGACCAACCTGCTGGCCCTCAACGCCGCCATCGAGGCCGCCCGCGCCGGGGAGCAAGGCCGCGGCTTTGCCGTGGTCGCCGACGAGGTCCGCTCCCTGGCCTCCCGCACCCAGGCCTCAACCGGGCAGATCCAACAGATCATCACGCAACTGCGCGAAGGCGCCGAACGGGCCGTGGCCACCGCCAGCAAGGGTGGGCAGATTTCCCAGGAAAGCGTGGCCAGCGTCGAGGCCGTACAACAGGCCCTGGACGGCATCAGCAAGGCGATCACCCTGATCACCGGCATGAGCCAGCAAATGGCCTCGGCGTCGGAAGAACAAAGCCACGTCGCGGAAAATATCAGCCAACAGATCACCCGTATCGCCCAACTCTGCGATCAGAGCGCCGGGCAGGCCGAGCAAGGCTCGAAGATCAGTCGGGAACTGGAGGAGATGGCGCAGTATCTGCATAGTCTTGCGGAGCGGTTTAGTCGTTAAAACTGTACCCCCTACTGAAATACTGATGACCGTTGTATTGATAAAAACATCTATTCCAAGGTTGTCGTCATATCCGGATATTGAGTGCTGATGATATCTTCCAGCTCAACCGGCCACTCCAGCGAGGTGTTGCCGGTTTTGCGAAAAATAACGGATGACGCCAGAAAGCTTTCCGGTTGTTCGGCAAATGCGGTCACGGGGTGGCAGCGGGCCGCGACAATATAAGCAGGCTCATCCATACGGGTTTCCAATATTTCAAAACCCAGAGGCTCGTTCAGCAACGCTTTCCACGAGTCCTCCGAAAATCGCCAGAAATCCCAGGGTTGATCATGCAACGGCCAACATTGATGCGTAGTGAACAGCCCAATGGCGCCCAGTTTCATGACGCGATTGAGTTCGATCATGACCTTCCACGGCATGAGCAAATGTTCCAGGACAGAAAAGGCCATTACACCATCGAAGTGATTAGCAGGGTAGGACCTGCTCAATTGATGGGCATCCCCTACAACATCGACATTCGGCCCATTCAGTACATCGAAACCGCTATAACACCAACCTTCTGGCACTAAGCCTTTACGTACGATCCCGGAACGCGCCCGCGAGCCGATTTCCAACAAGTACGGAGGTTGGCCGGGGTCAGAATTTTCTCTGTCACGCAATTGCTGACTGAACACACCCATCAGGCTGTCTCTGGGACTGCCCAAACGCGAGATAGACGCAGATGTGCCGTCCTTGAAAAAAATCAGCAAGCTGGCGGCAATCATTGCGGCCCGACTGTCCGCAAATACCAGGCTGCGATCGAAGCGTGAGTGATCGGCCAATGGGCCAAAGACCGGAAC
The DNA here is from genome assembly GCF_024807945.1 of Pseudomonas sp. JUb42. Taxonomy (GTDB): domain Bacteria; phylum Pseudomonadota; class Gammaproteobacteria; order Pseudomonadales; family Pseudomonadaceae; genus Aquipseudomonas. The sequence continues at coordinate 256,321 of NZ_JANUFD010000009.1, forward strand.
CAGATCCGGACTTTTATCGCCGAATACAATTGCATAGTCTCCGCCATCAGGAACCCGCAATACCAGCCTGGCGATTTGCAGAGTGGGACTGTATATCCACCCGCTCAATCGCAGCGCACTCTGAAATATTGAATAACGATCAATGCAATAGGCCCCTTGATAGGGTGGGCTATCTCCACTTGACTCAACGTTTGTTCTGCTCATGCGTGCCCTCCTTTTTTTGGGCAACTGAAGTACGCGGCGGCCACGCCAGGCCAAAATCATGATGTTCCAGCGTCAGGTTCGGGTTATAGGCACCGTCATTTTCAATATCGGGCCAACGCCGCTGCATATATTCGACCTCCTGAGTGAAGCGAGCCTGTTTCTCCGGGGTATCTTCCAAGCCTCGGGTAGCGGACTCATGGTGATAGAGTTCGGCAAAGGGGGTCCAGACGTTGGTGTAACCGGCTTCCTGCACGCGCAGGCAGAAGTCGACGTCATTGAAAGCGATCTTCAAGTGCACCTCATCGAGGCCGCCAACTTCTTCATAGATGGATTTGCGAATGACCAGGCAGGCGGCAGTCACAGCGGACAGCGACTGAATCAGGCCGGCACGACCGAAGTAACCATGTTCACCCCTGGGCAAAAACTTATGGGAGTGATTGGCAATCCCCCCGACCCCCAATATCACCCCGCCGTGCTGCAGGCGATCATCGGCAAACCACAGCCGTGCGCCCACCGCGCCGACGCCTGGCTGCAAGGCGATGGAGACCATTTCCTCCAGCCACTCAGGTGTGATGACTTCAATATCGTTATTGATCAACCCCACCACTTCGCCCCTTGCCAGCTTCACAGCGCGATTGTTCAACGCTGAATAATTAAAGGGTCCGTCGTCGCGAAGCACCGTGACGTTCGACTCCTGCTCAAGTCGGGCGAAGTACTCCAGCGACTCAGGCTCATCTGAACCGTTATCGATCAGAATCAGCTCGTAGCGTTGGTAGGTCGTCAGATCTCGAATACTGTCGATGCACTGTCTGACCAATACATGGGCATTACGGGTAGGGATGATCAGGCTTACCAGGGGACGATGCCCGGGAAGCTCATAACGCACCCGATACATGCCAATCGGCAATAATTCGGTCCGAGCCGCGACCCCCAAACGCTGCAGATGCTCATCCAGGGCTTTAACACCGGCATGCACAGCGTAAGGTTTTTCACCGGTGGCCATGGCCGTGCTACCGGGATGCACTCGCCAGTGGTAGAGCACACGAGGGATATGGACGATTTGCCCGGGCGCAAGGCGCTCGATGCAGCGCATGACCAGATCGTAGTCCTGGGCGCCTTCAAAGCCGCTACGAAAGCCGCCTGCCTGATTGATCAGGTCGCTTCGATAGATTCCAAAATGAGAAAATACATTCTGCGACCGAAACAAAAACTCGTTCCAGTCCGGCTTGAAATACGCCGCGCTACGCCGCCCCTGGGTATCGATTTTGTCTTCGTCCGAGTAGATCAATCCGGCCTGCGGATGCTCGATAATGGTCCGCGCCACCCAATACAAGGCGTGTTCGGGAATCAGGTCGTCGTTGTCCATCAGGGCCAGGTAGTGGCCCTCGGCGATGGCAATGGCCGAGTTGCTGGCGGCACTGATATGACCGTTCTGTTTGCGAAAAACCAGGCTGATTCGTGGCTCCTGGGCCTGCAAGTCTTCCAATAGCGTTCGCACTTGCGGGTTGGTGGAAGCGTCGTCAGCGATGCAAAGCTGCCAGTTCGGATACAACTGGGCACGGACGCTGGCGATGGCTTGACGCAGCAGGTCAAGGGGCGGGTCGTAGACCGGCATGATGATGGAGATCAGCGGCGGCTTGCTCCAGCTGCCTATTTCTTCGCTGATCTTGCGACGAGCCGAATCATCAAGAGTGTCATAGCGCTCGATCCACGCGGCGTAATCATTACGATCGGGCACTGTCGCGGGCTTGCTCGCCTCTGCAGAGACTTGCGATACGCTACGACTGAACCAGCGCCAACGGGCACGCAAACCCTCGATCCCCTCTTGGCGCAAGATCGCTATCGACTTGCGTACAGTCGCCTGCAACCCGCCGCCGCGGCGAATCACGCCCGGCAACAGAACCGAGGCGCGCTTGAGCCGCCGTGCGGTGACGATCGATGCGCGGACCGGCGCGCCCAGGCGCCGACTATATGAGGACTCCAACGCCCTGATCCGCAGATTCAGGTGGTGAATATGGGTATCTTTTTCCGCCCCCTGAATACTCAGTGCTTGATCGCGCTCGGCGATGGCCAGTTCTTTTTCCCGCCGTAACTTGCTCAGTGTCTCTTCCAGTTCGACGATCAATGCCTGACGGTCACGGGTTACCTGATTATGGTCGGTGAGCAGGCGCTCGACGGTCTCAATGGTTTCGTGCTCAGACTCAATGACACTATCGGCCAGAGTATGGGTGACCTTATCCAGCTCACTCATCTGCTCGGTCATCGCCTGAAGCTGACGAGCCAGGGGCTGCAAAGCATCCTGCAGGGTCTGCTGGTATTCGCTGACGGCATTGAGTTCCAGGCTGATCAGGCGCGCCATGACTTCATCGGTGTAGACCACCAGGTCCAGTGCCAGGGTCAGCCCTTGCACATCCACCTGCGTCGCCAGATCCAGGGGCAGCACCAGGTGGGGATCGTCATCAAGGCTCATGAAGAACACCGCAGCCCCGGATTTCTCGACTTTCATCAGTCCGGAAGTGGCGGTCAGGCTGTCGAGCTGCCGGTCCCATCGCCAAACCTCCCCTGCCGCGCTGTACAGACGGATATTGGCCAGGGAGAAGGAGACACGCCGATCCACCGGATCGAGACGCAAGCGCCTGGCACCGGGCTGTACCGTAGAGAAGGCAAACTCCAGCCGTTGCGCCCCCGGTTCCAACGCCAGAGCAAGACTGGCGTCCTCCCTGAATTCGCCGTCGCCGTTGCTGTAATACACTTTGGCCCGCAATGGTGGCAGGACGGGCACGACTTTCTGGTTGATTGGCTGGTCGGGCTTCCAGTCCAGAAACTCAACGGCTTCGCGGTCCGTGACAAAGGCCTGAAACAGCGCTTCGCGGGCAATATAGCGGCCCAAATCTGCGTCCGTCACCGGCAGTTCGGCCGCGCGCAGGCTTTCCACGATGAACTGCCTGCGCGTGGGGGGGATGACGCTGGGATGGAACGGTGTGGCATTGGCGATCAACAACAGCAACGAACGCAACAGCAGATGGCCCAGCTCCACGCCTGCGCTGGCTTCCCATTCGATATCGATCAGGGTCGCAGAGCCATCGCCGCCCATGATGATGTTATGGGGCACGGCATCAATGAAGATACCCGGTAGCCACTCATTGACATCGCGCAGTTCGCACGCATGACCGCGTTCCGCGAGCAGGCTGCGCAAGGTATGCAGGTACTGGCGGATAAACAGGGAGAAATCCTGAATACCCCAGTCGGGAGTCGTGGCGATATTGATAAAACGCTGACTCAGGGGCTTGCCGCTGACATAGATGTCGACCTCGCTCAGTTGATGGCGCACTCCCCCTTCATTGTCGGGCTTCACCTCGGCACGCAAAGCCTGGTGCTGCACCTCGATGCCGGTTGCCGTCTCGACGAACCGAGAGGCCTTGCAGAACGCGGGCTGACGACTGGTGTTGTAGTGAAACGCCAGAATGTCCGGCGCCACGACCGGCTCGGCGTTACGCGAAGCGGCGATCAGGAATGAGTTGGCCAGTTCCATGCCCAGGCCATTGTCGATCACCACCGGCCAGGCCCGTTCCAGATTGAAGCCGGTGGCGCCCGGCAGCTGCGGGTCTTTCTTGACGTTCTGCCAGGCCAGTGCCGCCGCATCGAACGAGCGTACGGCAAAGCCACGCTCGGTGGTGATGGAATGGGGCAGCTTGTAATCCGGGGCCGGATACAGAAACTGCGTCTGTTCAAAGCCCGCTGCGGTGATCAGCTCGACCAGTCGGCGGCGGCCGAAGGTTTGCGGTTGACCCTTGATGTAGCGGCCTTCGATGCCATACATGGGCACACAGAGGTGATCCTCAGGCGCCCCGGCGAAATACTTCAGGCCCAACTGGTTCTCGATGGCGATAAAGAGTTTGCCGTCGGGCTCAAGCAGTTGGTGAACCCGCTTGAGCATGCTCAGGGCTGCGTCGCTGTCCCGACTGAACATGCTGGCGTATTCCAGCACGCCGATCAGGGTGATGACGTCGAAGCGCTGCTCAGTGTCAAAAGCGTCGAAGCGCTCGGCCAGCACCGTGACATTGTCCAGGTCACGGGTGCGGCTGGCAGCAATCCGCGCCCGTCGCACACTGCCTTCCAGGCTCAACACCTGACCGCCGCACTCGCCGAGGTAGCGGCTGATGGCGCCGCAGCCTGCGCCGATCTCCAGGACCCGCCCCGACAGGCAGTGCTCGAATGGCCGCAGGATATTGCCTCTTGCCGTGCCCAGGTGATACAGCGATGCCCAGTCGGTGCAGTGTCGGCTCAGCTCGCTGGAGAGCACCGACAAGTCTCTGGCCTGCTCGATGATCCGCGCGATGCGCTCTTCACTTTCATCGCCATCGCTGTAGGCAAGGCCCTGGTAGCCGGGTCGCAGCCACAGTCCCAATTGCGGGTCAAAGTCATAAGGCATCCCTTCAAGCATGCGCGTCATTAAGCACCTGATCGATTTCCATGGTGACGGCCAGATCTATGAGGCCGAGTAACTGCGGTGTGGTGGGCACGACAAAATGAATGGCGTCGTAACGCCGGTCATGGGGCACGATGTCGTTGCCATGTCGGGAGGCAATGCCGACGGAAATGAAGTAATCACCACTGGCCAGGCGGTTGACGAAGCGCAGGCTGGCTCTGGCAGTACTGCCCGCCGTACCCAATGCCTGAGTGACTTGGCTTTCGAGCAGCACGGAGTTGGTGCCGTAGACCGTGACGCCCTCTTTGGTCTTGAGGGTGAATCCCAGGATCGGGTTGATGATCGTGCGGTTAAAGCGGATGGCCAGGTACAGCATGACGTCGGCGCCGGAATCGATAGCGGCGCTGAACTCGCGGCCGCCGCAGGTCAGGCGGAAATCCAGCAGGTTGGCAGCGCCATCGCCCCAGCGATATTCATGGGGGTTGAAACCGGCCCGGGTGGCAAAGGCCTCGTTGTCGAAACTCAGCCAGGCTTTGCCGTCTTGCGCTGCGTCTGGCTCAGGCTTGCCGGGTGCCTGCGGGCAAGCAGATATATCCGCAGGCTTTTCCCGGCCAAACAGCAGATCCAGATAGCGATTGATCACCGCGCGTGACGGCCCGACCATGGCCACCCGGCTCTGTTCCAACAGGATGGCGCGATTGCAATGGGTCACCACTTGCTCACTGGCATGGGTGACCAGCAGGATGCTGGTGCCGTTCTCCTTCAACTGGCGCAGCCGCTCGAAGCACTTGGCCTGGAAGCGCGCATCGCCTACGGATAGCGCTTCGTCGACGATCAGGATTTGCGGGTCTATCTGCGCCTGCACGGCAAAGGCCAGACGTACCACCATACCGCTGGAGTAGGCCTTGACCGGCTGCTCGATGAAATCGCCGATATCGGCAAAACCGGCAATCGCGTCAAAACGCTCATCGACCTCCTCACGGCTCAAGCCCAGCACCGAGGCGTTCAGGTAGACATTCTCGCGCCCGGTGAACTCGGGGTTAAACCCCGAGCCCAGCTCCAGCAGCGCCGCTACCCGCCCCTGCGTCTGCACCGTTCCACCGCTCGGCATCAGAGTGCCGCAGATGATCTGCAGCAGGGTCGACTTCCCCGAACCGTTGCGCCCGACAATCCCCACGGTCTCGCCGCGCATGACCTCGAAATCGATATTACGCAACGCCCAGAACTCCCGGCCATAGCTCGTCTGTTCCATGCCAAGGCGACGTTGCAGACGGGGGATCAGCGAATGTTTGAGGCGATCGAAGGGTTTGTCGTAGCTGTAGAAGCACTTGGAGATGTCGCGCACGCTGATGGCAATGTCTTCAGATGACATCGGCGAACCCCTTGCGTGTTTTTTGGAAGAACCAAAAACCCGCCGTCGCAATCAGCAAGGCAACCAGCAACGCCAGACCAAGGCTGCCCCATTGCGGCGGCTGGCCGAACAACAGAACGTTGCGGCTTTCTTCGATGATGTAGGTCAGCGGGTTGAGCTTGAGCCACGATTGATAGGCCTGCGGCAGCGCCGCCACCGGATAGAGCACTGGCGAGAGAAACAACAGAACGGTGGTCAGTACCGTAATGACCTGGCCGATGTCCCGCAGGTAGACACCCAGGGCCGCCAGCAGCCAGCTGAAGCCCAGGGTGGCGATCAGCAACGGCAGCAACACCAAAGGCAGGAAGACCGCCGACCAATGCAGTTGCTGGGTCAGAATCAACTGCGCCGCCAGCAACACCATCAGGCTGATAAAGCTGTGAAAGAGCGCTGCCCCTACCGTCACCACCGTCAGTACTTCCAGAGGGAAGACCACTTTCTTGACGTAGTTGCCATTACTGACAATCAAGGAGGGAGCACGATTGGCACACTCGGCAAACAGGCCGTGCACTATCATCCCGGTGAACAACAGAATGGCAAAACCACCCTTGCCGTTATCCTGTCCCGGCCAACGCGACTGGAACACTTCGGAAAAGACAAAGGTATAAACGGCCAGCATCAAGACCGGATTAAAGAACGACCAGGCCAGGCCCATGATTGAGCCTCGATAACGCCCGCTTATTTCACGGACGATCATCACACTGATCAATTGCCGGTAATGCCAGAGGGTGCGAACGAGATGAAGGGGACCGGCCCCCGGGACATGATGAGGGTTCACGTTAATATACGTCTCCAGTGCTGAGATCCGCAGGACCGGCTTTAGCCCGGAGGGGCCCCGTGTATCCGCAGGATTATCTTGATGATGGTGGACGCTCTCCCGGCTGAAGCCGGTCCTGCAACGCTCTTGCCTGTTGTATAGCGGCTCAATAGCTACCGCCACTGAATGCCGAACCGGTCAGATAGTTTTTACATGGGTTGGTTGTAACGCAGTGTGGCAGTCAATAGAGCGCCAGCGCGGAAGAGTCGATGAGCGGTATTTAACTTGATAAGCCGCTGAAACAACGAGTTGGAATAATCATTATTGAGACAATAAAACAGCAGGCTGTGTTTTAATAAAGAAACACTTAATCAAGGCCCATGCAACCTGATGCATTGACCTTGATTGACAGGGGTTATTTAGCCCCAAACATCACCGTCCAATAAATCCCCGCATCACTCTTCGGATCGGTCGCGTAAGCCGCGCCCAGTTCATTGATCTGCGGATTCATCAGGTTGGCGCACTGTTCCGGACTGCTCAGCCAGCCTTCCACCACTTTGCGGGTGGAGTCCTGGCCGGCAGCGATATTTTCGTCTACCTGAGTGCCGCCGTAACCCGCCAGTTCGGCACGATCACCGGGGGTATGGCCGTCGCTGTCAGTGTGGTCGAAGTAGTTATGGTTGGCCATATCACGACTGTGCGCCTCGGCCGCGCTCGCCAGGATGGCGTTCCAGGTCATCGGTGCTGCGGCAGAGAATGACTCGGGCCCGCAATTGTGCGGCGTTGCCCGGGCGCCATTGATCATGGCCAGCATCTTCTGCCCTTCACCCTGACCATCGCCCAGGCGCGCCGTCAGCATTGGCCGAGCCAGAACGATGCGCCACTCGCGGTCTTCGCGGCTGACACCGATATCGACGAATTGAGGGTCCAGTACGACCTGGCAAAAAGTCTCTTCCACGGCCTTCATTGCCGCCTGGGCATCACGTGGGCCGGAAAGGCTGATGGCCTGGACATTGACCATGGGATAGGTGGCGCGGGCCAGGGCCTGTTGCAGGTCGCCGATATTACCGGCCGAGAGCACCAGGCGCGGGTCGCTGGTCAGGGGCGGCAGCTCGTGGGATACCTGCCCGCCGCACTGATGCAACTGCCCACGGTAGGCATTGATCGAGTCAATCAGCTGCGTTTCTTCACTGGCCAGGACTGAAGTGGCAAACACCAGGCCCAACGACAGCGCGGTGAGATGCACAACGGATGAGATAACGCGCATGGAAGTCCCCTTCAGGCAGATTGCGCCGATGATCGCGATTTACCCCCCTTCAGGGCAATGCCTTTGAGAAAGAAGCAGCACGTTTTGAATCGATGCGGTCTATCCGCTGGCGCGAGGCGGCAGCGGCTCCTGGGGTGTGAGACGGGAAAGTGGGCGGACAAGTTCCCTGGGGAATGGTTTCGGGAGCTTGGCCGCAGGCTTGTGGGACCGGCTTTAGCCGGGAAGACGATGTAACAAACGATAGAGATATATCGATCTCACCTACGCCTTCCCGGCTAAGCCGGTCCCACAGAGGTATTGCGCTCTGCCAGTGCTTACTTGGCGAAAAGCTGCCCGATATCCTTGAATGCCTTGAACTCCAGGGCATTGCCGCACGGGTCGAAGAGGAACATGGTGGCCTGTTCGCCGACCTGGCCCTTGAAGCGAATGTAAGGTTCGATCACGAATTTGGTGTCGAACGAGCGCAGGCGCTCGGCCAGGGCCTCCCACTGTTCCCATTGCAATACGATGCCGAAATGCGGCACCGGCACATCGTGGCCGTCCACTGCATTGCTGTGGGCGTGTTCCTGGGACGAGGTACGCGGGTGCTCATGGATGACCAACTGATGGCCGTAGAAATTGAAGTCAACCCACTGCTCGCTGGAACGGCCCTCTTCCAGGCCGAAGGTTTGGCCATAGAAGGAACGCGCAGCGGCCAGGTCGTAGACGGGAATTGCCAGGTGAAAGGGCGAAAGGCTCATCAGGGTGCTCCAGGATCTGTTTTAGGTATGAAGTACAGGCCCATGCTAAGGCGCGTGACCAAACAATAAAATCAATATATTTTTCTCGGATACACAAAGGAAATCTATGAATGATCCGCGAATTGAAAACCCTGGTAGCCGTCGCCCGTGAAGGTACTTTTGCCGCCGCCGGCAACCGCATCGGCCTGACCCAAGCGGCCGTCAGTGCCCAGATGCAGCGCCTGGAAGCTGAACTGGGGTATCCGTTGTTCGAGCGCAAGGGCCGCGCGGCACAGCTCAATCGCAAGGGTCATCACACGCTCTTGCAGGCCCAGGAGTTGATTCGCCTGTACGACAATCTAGGTTCCACCGACAGCGGTGAGACCGCCAATGTACTGGTCAGTATCGGCGCCATCGCCTCGGTGCAACGGGCCTTGCTGCCCGACGCCCTGGCCCGTTTCCATCGTGAGTGGCCGGGCTGTCGCAGCCGGATCATGCCGGGCGTTTCGATGGAGCTGCTGAATCTGGCGGACGCCGGGGATATCGATCTGGCGGCGATCATCCGCCCGCCCTTTGCCCTGCAGAGCGACCTGCGCTGGACCACCCTGGCCCAGGAGCCTTATCGCCTGATCGTACCGGCAGACCTGCCGGGCGATGACTGGGCACAACTGCTGTCCACTCAGCCTCTGGTGCGCTACGACCGCTCTTCGTTCGGTGGCCGTCAGGTCGATCGCTTTCTGCGGCGCATGCATTTCAGCCTGCGCGAGGTCTGCGAACTCGATGAACTGGAAGCACTGGTCCAGCTCGTCGCCAATGGCGTAGGCGTAGCCCTGGTGCCCGAGACCACCGCGCAACGGGGCTGGCCCGAGAGCGTGCGGGTGCTGGATCTGGGCAGCCATACCTTCCACCGTGACGTCGGCCTGGTGCACCGGGCGCCCGGCACGCTCAGCGAACCGGTGAATATGCTGATCCGCCTGCTGATGGAACGGACTCAGGCGGGAGAGTGCCCTCCCGGCTAAAGCTGGTCCTATGGAGGATGTGCATTGCCTGCGCTCAGACCTTGAACCCCTTGAGCAACAGCGTCAGCTCCTGGGACAGTTGATCCAGTTCGAAACATAGCTGGTTATTGCGCGAGGTAATGGCCTGGGTTTCGCTGATATGCCGACTGATTTGCGCCAGGCTCTGATTGACCTCTGCCCCGATACTCGACTGTTGCTCGGCAGCAGTGGCGATCTGGTTGTTCATGCCGTTGATCTGCGACACCGCATCACTCACCCCGGCCAGCATCTCGCCGGTGCCGTTGGCCTTGGCCACCGCCAACTCACTGCCAGAGAGGCTGCCCTGCATGGTGGCAACAGCGGTCCTGGCGCCTGTTTGCAGCTGGCTGATCTTGGCCTGGATTTCCTGTGTGCTCTGCTGGGTGCGCTGAGCCAGGGAACGAACTTCGTCGGCAACCACGGCAAAGCCCCTACCCTGCTCGCCGGCACGGGCGGCTTCGATGGCAGCGTTGAGGGCTAACAGGTTGGTCTGCTCGGCGATGCCGCGGATTACATCGAGAATCGAGCCGATGGATTCGACATCGCTGCCCAGGGTCTGGATATCCTGCGCCGCCTTGTCGATGTCCCGCGCCAGACCGCCAATGGCCTGAATGGTCTGGTCGACGTTGCTGTGCATGGCCTGGGCCTGGCTATCGGTATTGCGGGTGACCTGGGCCGCGCTCTGCGCCGACTCGGCGACGTTATGGGTGGCCAGGGCCATCTGCGCCATGGCGTGGGTAACCTGATCGGCATCCTCGGTCTGACGGACCAGGGCATCGGCCGCCTGCTGCGCACTCTGTTTCAGCTGGTCGTTACGCGCCTGCAAGCGTTGGGCGCAACTGGCCAGGTCCACTACCATGTCGCGGATCTTGCCGACAAAACCATTGAAGGCCGTCGCCAACAGCGCAGTCTCTTCGTTGCCATCCACGGGCAACTGATGGGAAAGGTCACCGTTTTCCGAAGCCAGCGATTGCAGATTGCGGGTCAGCAGGTTGATCGGTTTGACGATGGAGCGCGCGACGTAAGCGGCGACGAAACCAAGCAACAACAGGAGGACCAGCATGGTGCCCCACTGCTTCATGCGCAGCGCCTGCATGGCGTCCTGCTGATGAGCAGCCTGTTCGGCCAGCGCGGTGTCCATATCGTCGATATAAAAGCCGGCACCTATGGTCCAGTTCCATTTATCCAGGTAAATACTGCGCGACAGCTTGGGGTAGGCAGTGCTGTCGTTGCCAGGGCGCGGATAGACGTAGGAGACGAAGCCCCCGCCCTTTTTGACCACAGCGATCAGATCGCGAATCAGATAAACGCCGTTGGGGTCCTTGAGGTCCCAGAAGTTTTTCCCTTCGTCCTTGCCAGCCAGAAATACCCGGTCACCGTTGTCCTTATAGCCGAAGTAGTAACCGTCCTGACCGTATCGCAGGTCGCGCAAGCGACGCTTGGCTTCCTCCTGGACCGCCGGGGTCATGGCATCTGCGCCCTCATACAGCGGCTTGATCGTGCTGTAGGCGATATCCAGGTAATGCACCAGCTCATCCTTGCGGATTTTCATCAGCGTCTGGCGGGTATCCTCAAGGCTCTTCTCGCCCAGCGCCTGCTGTTCGAAAGAGGCCAACGACTGAATGATCAGCGCCAATAACAGGGTAGGAATAATCGAGAGCAACAGCACTTTATTGCGAATTTTCCACTTCATGATCAGCGATTCCCGGGCAAGGACAGTTTTATAGTTATTTCCTCACCCCGGTTATCGGCCCGAAGCGCCCATGATTGAGCGGCGGTGCTGATTTTAATCGCCCTGTTTATCGCCGCCTGCGACCAGCGATTACGATTCCGCCGCTGCCGACTCGCGAAAAGCCCCCGGCGTCTTGCCGAACCAACGCTGACAAGCCTTGTGAAAACTGCTGGGATCGCGATAGCCCAGGGTGGCTGAGATATATTTGAAACTCTTTTGGGTATGCGACAATAAATAGTTTGCCAGTTCGCGTCGACAGTTCTCCTGCAACATCGAGAAGTTGGTCGATGCCATTAACAGATGATTCTGCACACTGCGCGCACTGACATGCAAAACTGCGGCAACCTCGGCCAGGGTCAAGAGTTCGCCCTTCATCAGGCCTTCGGCCAGGACTCTTCTAACATCCATGATGATGCTCTTGTCTTCCAACTCCTGGAGCAGAGAATCACAGTATTGGCAGTGAATGGTACTGAGCAGCGCATTCGCAGTGAATACCCCACACTTGTCCACTTCCGCGCTAAACAACAAGGAATTATAGGGTGATGAAAAGCTCAGGTTCGTGCCAAATAACTCGTTCAACCGAGTCAGGTCGGCCGGTTTCGCGTAACTGAATTCAGCGCCCATTGGCAGCAGTTTCTTGCCCGGCACCAACCAGTGAATCAGGCCCAGCAACATGGCCATGCCGGCATCAATCAAATACCGTGACTCGGCGGGATTGACACTTATTTCATAGGCCATGACTTTGACCACGCCGCGGGAGCGCCGAATAAAAATACGCGAGCCGTCGGTGGTCAATGGATGATAACGGGCGAAGCGATCGAGGGCCTCACCGAGGGTGGCACTGGACATGATGGCATAGCCATGGGTATTCAAATTGCCGGGATGGGCATGGTCGTAGGCCAGCAGGCCAATGTCCTGGCGATTGCCCTGGTCGGCAGCCGCAGCAAGCAGACTATGAATGACCTTCAGATCAACGCGCTGATCACCCGTCCCGTTCAAGTCCCAATCCCGTCCATAGCCGGGCAGCCGATAGATATCGATACCGTTCTCCATCAACGCTTCACATATTGATTGCAAACAGGAGTTGATGATCGTTGGCATATAAACTTCCATGGATTCAATAACAGGGTCGTCCCCCTCTGCCAAGCACCAACTTACATACAATGCCTATCCGTCAAGACGCAGAGTATCCTGGGACATTCGAAAGGCTTCTCAGGACACTATACGTTTGGCGAGGAACGCGTGAGAATAGATTGATTCCACATCGCCATTACTGCAATTAACTAATTTAAAAAAATAACCCTGGTTAACCTCTGCCCGCTGTCATTGGAACTGCGGCACTGCTTGACGTGAGCGAACGTAACTTGATGAATCAGACAGGGATATCGATGCCTAACTTTACTGCCTCCCCTCACCTCTACTTGCCTGCGGACATTGATACATGTATCTGAGAAAGCTCTCTATTGCCAAACGCACTGTCGCTTCGTTTGCCGTCATGATTCTGTGTGTCATTGGTCTGGGCATCTTCAGCCTGGCCAAACTTGAAAGCGTGCGCAACGAAGGCTTGATCATCGAAAACAGCGCCCTGCCGGGTATTGCCCTGGGCGATGACATTGCCTTGAGTTTCGCCAATACCCGCGTGGCGATCATGAAGATGCTTGCGGCCGCCGACGATGCCGCCCTGCAAACCAGTTACGACGAATACCGTGCTCGAGCAGGGGCATTTGACGATGCGATCAAGCTGTATGCCCCGCTGATCAACACATCGACGGAAAAGGACATCATTAGCGAGCTGACCAACCTGTACAGGCAATATGGCGCGGCCGCCGATAACGTCCACCAACTGTTGAAAACCAATCAGCGTGACGAAGCCCGGAGTCAAATTGCCGGAAACATGACCAATCTGGCCATGGGCATAAACAGTCAGTTGAAGAAACTGGAAAAAACCAATGACGACGCCAAGGACCAGGCGTCGGGCACGGCCAGCCGCGTTTACGACAGCACCCGTCAGGTGACCTACGCGGTGATCGTCCTGTTGACCGCCTTTACCCTGCTGCTAGCCTGGCAGTTGACCCGCAGCCTGGCCGGCCCCATCGCCGAGGCGTTGAGCGTATCCCGGGCCATCGCTGCCGGTGACCTGCGTGCCGGTACTCTGGATACCCGGGGAACCGACGAGCCCGCGCGCCTGCTGCAATCGATGGAGCAGATGCGCGCCAATCTGCAATCGACCCTGACCCAGGTCAGCGATGCCTCCAAGCAGCTGTCCAGCGCCGCCGAGGAAATGGGCGCGGTGATGCGCGACAGCACCGCCGACCTGACGGTGCAGAATGGCGAAATAGAGATGGCGGCCACGGCGGTCACCGAGATGAGCCAGGCGGTCGAAGAAGTGGCGCGCAACGCGGTGTCGACGTCGGCTGAGTCCCAGGAGTCCTCGAGCACCGCACGTCGCGGCCAGGCCGAGCTGAAACAGACGGTGGGGTCGGTGCTGGAACTGGCGCAGAACGTCACCCGCGCATCTGATCAGGCGCAGTTGCTGTCGCTGAAAATCCGCGAGATCACCCGGGTACTGGAAGTCATTCGCTCGATTTCCGAGCAGACCAACCTGCTGGCACTCAACGCAGCCATCGAGGCCGCCAGGGCTGGTGAAGCCGGACGCGGTTTTGCCGTGGTCGCCGACGAAGTCAGGGCTCTGGCGCACCGCACCAGCGAGTCGACCAAGGAAATCGAGGACATGATCGAGTCGATCCAGGAAGGCACTCAGAATACCGTTTCGGCCCTGGCCGTCAGCTCCCAGCAGGCGCTGCTGACCCAGACTCAGGCCGAAGCTGCCAATGATGCACTGGCATTGATCGCCGACTCGGTATTGAGCATCACCGACCGCAACACCCTGATTGCCGCGGCCTCCGAGCAGCAGGCCGAGGTAGCCCGTGAGGTGGATCGCAATCTGGTGCGGATCCGCGATCTTTCGGCCCAGACCGCCGTGCGGGCCGACCAGACCAGTAGCGCCAGCCAGTCACTGGCAGGGCTGGCCAATGATCTGAATGTGTCGTTGCGGCAGTTTCAGCTATAAAAGCAGGATCACGCGTCAACCCGTAGGCGCGGCTTGAGCCGCGATAGCACCCTCCCGGCTCAAGCCGGTCCTACGGGTTGCTGCTTTACCGAACGATAAAGCTTTAACCAATCGGCTTGATCGAGACCACTTCGAAGTATTTGTACTTCTTCTTTTTCGCCTCGTTCTTGGCGTCCAGCTCGGCGGTCAGCGTGCTGAGGGTGTTGGCGTCGTACACAAACACTTCCAGCGCGCCTTCGAACTCTTTTGTCACATTCATCGTCACGCGCAACTTGGGAGACAGCGGTTTCGCGCGGGGTTTGCTGGCGGCTTTGGGTTTGGCCGGCGGGACGATAACTATTTCAGGCTCAGGGGCCGGCGGTTTGGGGGCCGGTGGGGTCGAGGAGCCGAACAGCGCCTGGCGCATCTCTTCCTCAGTCAGTCCTGTACTCATTGCGATTTTCTCGTTGCCGTTGGTGAAAGACGGGGATATTCAACAGTCGGCGCTCAGATTACAAGTCCAGACGCAATTATTGTAAAAAGGCCCGAACTGTCATCGCCCATATCTATCGGCACTCGCACTCTGTTTCGCGGCGACTCTGTTTCACCGCCCTGAGCCGGGCGTCGACCGCCGCTTCGAATATCAGCAGCAAACGATCCAGTTCAGCCCCCCCGCAATTGCCCGACAGCCGCAGGGCCTGGACCAAAGCGGCAGAGTAAACCCCGGCTTCGACCACCGCCAAAGTAGCGCCTGCGCACTGAATTCGCTCCAACGCATTCGAAGCCGCCTCAGCGACATCGGCAGATAAGAAGCGCACTTGCTCTGACTTCGCCATGACGGCACCTCGGTGAACTGCTCTATCCAGAGGCACCGCTCTGGACTCATAAATAAATAACCCCGGCAGGAGACAGCGACGTACAGACCGCCGGGGGAGCTCTCGCACTCACAGTCAATGAGTGCTGAGCGGCGCAATGATTCAAATAAATTAATAGCCCATGGCACGAGTGGTCGTCGTAGCAACCCGCCATCAGGCACCGATCTCACTGGAAAATGTGAGCGACCAATCAGTCCTTGGCATTTGTGTAGAGGCAAATTCGGCGTTCATTCTCAAAAAGAGAATGAATCCATCATAATTATTCAGTTTTAATCGCGCAGCGGTGAACGCTAGTCTGGCCCCACTTCATCTTCCAAGAAACGCTGCCATGACCACGATCACGCCTCACACTCACGCGATTTCGATCAATCCGGCCACGGGTGAACAGGTCGCGCATTATCCCTTCGAGTCCGTCGTCGAACTGGATGCCGCCCTCGGTCGTGCCGCCAGGGGTTTTGCAACCTGGAAACGCACCCCGGTCGAGCAACGGGCCCAGGCCCTTATCGCTCTGGCCAAGGCCCTGCGTGCAGCCGCCGGGCCGATGGCGCAGATGATCACCGTGGAAATGGGCAAGCCGATTGCCCAGGCCGAAGGCGAAATCGAAAAATGCGCCAACCTGTGCGAGTGGTATGCCGCCCACGGCCCGGCGATGCTCAGCGCCGAAACCACTGAAGTTCCCGACAACAAGGCACGCATCGAGTACCGCCCGCTCGGCGCGATACTGGCGATCATGCCGTGGAACTTCCCGATCTGGCAGGTGCTGCGCGGCGCGGTTCCGGCGCTGATTGGCGGCAATACCTATGTGCTCAAGCACGCGCCGAACGTTATGGGCAGTGCCTATCTGCTGCTCAAGGCCTTTCAGGATGCCGGTTTCCCTGAAGGGGTTTTCGAAGTCATCAACGTCACGCCCGAGGGTGTTTCCACTGCCATCAAGGATGACCGTATTGCTGCTGTCACCGTCACCGGTAGCGTACGCGCCGGGTCAGCCATTGGTGCCCAGGCCGGTGCCGCACTGAAGAAATGCGTGCTGGAGCTGGGTGGCTCCGATCCGTTTATCGTGCTCGACGATGCCGATATTGATGAGGCGGTCAACGCGGCGGTTATCGGCCGCTATCAGAACACTGGCCAGGTCTGCGCGTCGTCCAAACGGATCATCGTCGAACAGGGCGTGGTCGAGACCTTTACCCGCAAATTCGTCGAAGCGACCCGCAAGCTGGCGGTAGGCGATCCGTTGCAGCGCGAGACCTATATCGGCCCCATGGCCCGCTTCGATCTGCGCGATGAACTCGACCTGCAAGTGCAAAGCACCCTGGAGCAAGGCGCAACCCTGCTGCTGGGCGGCGGCAAGACGCCAGGCAGCGGCAACTTCTACGATGTCACGGTGCTGGGCGATGTCACTGACCAGATGACTTCGTTCCGTCAGGAGCTGTTCGGCCCGGTAGCCTCGATCATCACCGCCCGGGACGCCCGCCACGCCCTGGAACTGGCCAACGACAGCGAGTTCGGCCTGGCCTCGACCATCTACACGCGCAATGTCGCCCTGGCCGAAGAGCTGGCGGCGCAGATGGAAGCCGGTGGCGTATTTATCAATGGCTATTTCGCCAGCGACCCCCGCGTCACCTTCGGAGGCGTGAAGAAAAGCGGCTTCGGTCGTGAGCTGTCGCACTTCGGCGTGCGCGAGTTCTGCAATGCCCAGACGGTGTGGCTGGATCGTAAATAAGCGCGGCCGTTAAGTAAAAAGCCCGGGACGCGCCATACGCCCCGGGCTTTTTCATTTCAACAGCAGTACTAGATGGCAATCACGCCAGGGGCGTGCCGTTGAGACGCGCCTGGCGCTCCGTCGTACGCTGCTCCCAACGGGCGATGACCAATGGCGCCAAGGCATTGCCCAGCACATTGAGCGCCGTGGTCGGCATATCCATCAGGCGGTAGACACCCGCAATGAAGGCGATACCCTCCAGCGGCAGCCCGGCGCTGGCCAGGGTTGCCGAAAGGATGACGAACATGAAGCCCGGCACACCCGCAGCCCCCTTGGATGTCAGGACCATCGTTACCACCAGCAGCGCTTGCTGCGTCAGGCTCAAGTCAATCCCGTAAAGCTGCGCTACGAACAACGTGCCGATGCCGAGAAACAGCGAGGCGCCGTCCAGATTGAACGAGTACCCCACCGGCACCACGAAACTGACCAGCGAGCGTGGCACGCCAAAACTTTCCAGCTTGGCCATCAGCTGTGGCATCACCGCTGCGGAGCTGGCGCTGGAAAAGGCCAGAATCAATTCATCTTTGATGTGCCGGATCAGACCGAACAACGACACCCCGACCAGGCGAGCAATGCTGCCCAGCACCACTATCGCGAAGATGGCAATCGACAGGTAGCACACCACGATCAACTTGATCAGCGGCAGCAGCGAAGCGAAGCCGAAATTGGCGACCGTCACTGCAATCATGCCGAAGATACCAATGGGCGAGTACGCCATGATCATCGACGTCATGCGGAACATCCCCTCCGAAACCCCGCGCAACGTATCGATCAGCGGCTTGCGACGCTCCTCGCTCAAACCCGCAGCCCCGAGACCGAACATGACAGCGAAGAACAGCACCGGTAGCAGGCTACCCTTGGCCATGGCGTCGACAATGTTGTCCGGGATGATAGTGAGCACTATCTGGCCGAGACCATGATTGGCCGACGCCAGCGGCGTGACGTTGACGGTGGTTGCCTTGAGGCTGGCCAGATCGGTCCCGGCTCCGGGTTGCAGCAGGTTGCCCAATACCAGGCCAATGACGATGGCAGTGGTGGTGACCGCAAAAAAGTACAACAGCGTGCGCACGCCGATACGCCCCAGGGATTTGCTGTCATCGTTGCCGGCGATACCGACGACCATGCAGGCGAAGACAATCGGCACGACGATCATCTTCATCAGTTTGATGAAGATGTCCCCCGCCGGCTGCAACAGGTTGTTGATCAGCCAGGGCCGGGCCTCGGGATAATGGTTCAACAACGCCCCGACCAGAATGCCGGCCAACAGGCCGATAAGAATCTGCAACATCAGGGATAGACGTGGCTTGTGCATGGAGTGCCTCTGAAAGTGTCATGAATGTTTCGGGCAGTGTTGTTTTGACAAGCCGCTGTCGACTCTTCGGTCGATCAGCGCAAGGCTGCGCAGGCCCTGGCAAGGCGTGCGGCACCCTCTTCGATCACCTCCATGGCGCTGGCGAAGGACAGGCGAATATAGGGTGACATGCCATAGGCGCTGCCCCCCACAACGGCGACTCCGGCTTCGCGCAACAGGTATTCGACGAAATCCGCCTCACTGTTCAGGCGCGCGCCTTGGGGCGTGGCCTTGCCCAGCAGATCGCCGATGCTGGCGAACACATAAAAAGCCCCCTCGGGTGGCGTGCAACCGATGCCAGGGATATCGGCCAGCAGCTCGAGCATGCGCGCGCGGCGTTGACTGTAGATCTCGCGCATCCGGGCAATCGGCGCCTGATCGCCGGCAAATGCAGCGACCGCCGCCGCCTGGCTCACGGAACTGGGGCAGGTGGTGGTCTGGGACAGCAGCTTGCCAATGGCGCTGATCAGCCACTGGGGACCTGCGGCAAAACCCAGGCGCCAGCCGGTCATGGCATAGCCCTTGGAAGCGCCATTGATCAGCAGCGTGCGCGCCATCAGATCCGGCGCCGCTTCGGCAAAGGACACATGGCGCTGCGTGTCGTAGACGAAGTGCTCGTAAATTTCGTCGGACATGATCAGCACATGGGGATGCCTGCGCAGCACCTCGGCCAGCGCCTGCAACCGGGCATGGCTGTAGACCGCTCCGGTGGGATTGTTCGGCGTGTTGAGGATGACCCACTTGGTGAGCGGGGTAATGGCGTGTTCCAGCTCGTCAGGGCTGAGCTTGAAGCCGTTGTCCTGATTGCCCGCGATGATGACCGGTGTCGCATCATTGAGCCGGGCAATGTCCGGGTATGACACCCAGTACGGCGTGTGCACTATCACTTCATCGCCCGGATTGAGAGTCGCGGCCAGGGCATGATAGATCACATGCTTGCCGCCGCAGCCGGCAATCACCTGCTCTCTGGTATACGCCAGGCCGTTGTCGCGCAGCAGCTTGACGACGATGGCATCGAGCAGCGCTGGCGTGCCTGGGGTGCCGGTGTAATGGGTTTGGCCGCCATACATGGCGTCCCGGGCGGCATCGAGGATATGCGTCGGCGTATCCAGGTCAGGCTCACCGACGGTGAAATTGACAATATCGCGGCCTTCGGCGCGCAACTGCGTTACCAAGGCATTGGCGGCAATGCTCGGCGACGGTTGAATCGCCAACAACCGGCGGGACAGAAACTGTTCGCTCATGCTCATGCCTCAGTTCGCCAGACCGGCTTTTTCCAGGACTCTGTCCAGCCACGACTGATCGACGGCACCCGAAGCGATTTCGGCTTTCACCTCTTCTTCATGGGCTTCGTGCTCACGCGCCTTGGCCAGGATCTGCTCGGCGTCTTCCTGGGCAAAGGCCACAAAACCGTCTTCGTCACCGACAATGATGTCCCCCGGATTGATCAACATGCCGCCGATTGAAACCGGCACGTTGATTTCTCCCGGACCGCTTTTGTAGGGCCCGCAATGCACCACGCCGCGGGCATAACAGGGGGTGTCGGCAAAACTGGCGACATCGCGGATCGCGCCGTCGACGATAAAACCGACACAACCACGCTGCTGGGCATACAGCTTGATCAACTCGCCGACCACGGCGTTGATGGTGTCGCCCTGGGCATCGATCACCAGCACATGGCCAGGCTCGAGCAGGGTCAGGGCCTTGTAGATGAACAGGTTGTCGCCGGGCCGTGTCTTGACGGTCAGGGCGGTGCCGACCAGCTTACCGGTGTGGTTGTAGCGGGTCAGGCCGCGGGCGCCGATATGCCGACCGAGATTGTCGCTGATGTGCGGCGTGACGACCGTCTGAAATGCCTCGATCAGGGCCGGGGACGCCAGAGCTGGCGAGGTGAGAATGCGTGAGCCGGGCAGTGACATGATGACCTCCGTGAACCAAAGAAGGTCTCGATCTTAGAAAACGCAAGGCAATACTTTTAGCGATATTTATTTATATCAAAACATCGATTTTTATCATGTTTTTCATTTATAGCGCCTGAAAGCGACAGAGCAGGCAGGAGTCGCTACGGCAAGGGCGCGCTATTGCATGACCTGCTGCTGCAGAATCAGCCGACTGAAATCACAACACTGCTCTGCCAGCCGCGCCACGGCCACACTCAGGCCCTGCTGGCGATCGACACGATGCACTGCCGCATAGGGAATCGACGGCAGCGCCGGGCGGGTCTCGATCATTCGCAGGCGGCCCTGTTCGACAAAGGGCGCCATGCATTGCCGGGGCAGATAGCTGATGCCGAGGCCGGAAATGGTCAGGCCAATCTGCGCCACCAGATAGTTGCAACTCAGGCTGGCGTTGAAACGCAGGTCGTGGCGCGCAAGCCAGCGGTCGTAAAGCAGGCCCGTGCCGGAGCTGCCGCCCTGGGTCAGCACGGTGAACGCCGACAGCGCCTGCAAATCGATGGGGCCGGGCTCGCCGAACAGGCCGGGCGCACACATCCAGGCGTTTTCCACGGTGCGCAACGGCGTGGCGACAAAGCGCGCGTCGTCGAACACATCGGGAACAATGATCAGGTCCAGTTGGTCGTTTTCCAGCTTCTTGAACAACTCCGAGCTCAGCTCCACCGAAGGTTCCAGCACGACCCGGGGATAAGCAATGCGAATCTGCTCGACCAGCGCCGGCAGCCAGGTCAGGGCGGTCAACTCGGTTACACCCAGGCGAAAGCGCCGCACCAGCACCTCTTTGGAGCTGATACGTTCCAACAGATAATCGCGCTGCCTGAGCATTTCGCTGGCGTACTCGAACAGCTCGGTGCCCTTCTCGGTCAATCGCGCGCTGCGTTTGCTGCGGTCGAAAATCGGTACATCGAACGCCTCTTCCAACTCCTGAACCCGCTTGGAGATGGCCGACTGCGACATGTTCAGCTTCAGGGACGCGGCCTCAAAACTGCCCAACTCGACAATCCAGTAGATGGCTTCCAGCTGTTTGAAGGTGATCATGCTCTGGCTTCTGGTGAGAAAAAGTGCGGCATTATCACTCCATGTCATCACCCAAGGTAAACCGGTTTCTGCCGTGAAAATCCTCGGCACCCTTGCCGGATGGCGCGGTCAATCCAGTAATGAACTACGGATTGCCTGCCATGCCTGACTCGATCGAAGCCCTTGAACTGCCCCCTGACCTGCACTACGTCGAAGACACCCAGGCCGGGTTCAGCCGCAGGATTTTGCGCGGCAAGTTTGTTTATTTCGATACCCAGGGCGAGCGAATTCGTGATGCCGATGAGATTCAGCGGATTAACAATCTGGTGATCCCACCCGCCTACACCGATGTATGGATCTGCCCGGACCCGCGCGGTCATCTGCAGGCCACCGGCCGCGACGCCCGCGGCCGCAAGCAATACCGCTACCATCCGCGCTGGCGCGAGATTCGTGATCAGGACAAGTACTCGCGCATGATCGAGTTCGGCCTCGCCTTGCCCAAGGTTCGCAAGCAGATCGAGGCGCAATTGGCCGAGCCGGGGATGGGCCGCAACAAGGTCATGGCCACGGTGGTGTCATTGCTCGACGCCACCTTGATCCGCATCGGCAACAGCCAGTACGCCCGGGACAATCGCTCCTACGGTCTGACCACCCTGCGCAATAAACACGTCGAGGTCCACGGCGCCGATATCCTCTTCCAGTTTCGCGGCAAGAGCGGCGTGGAGCATCAGATCAGCATCACCGACCGCCGCCTGGCGCGGGTGATCAAGCGTTGCATGGAGTTGCCCGGGCAGAATCTGTTCCAGTACCTGGATGATCAGGGCGAGCGCCACAGCGTCAGCTCGGCGGATATCAACGCCTACCTGCACGAACTGACCGGTGCCGACTTCACCGCCAAGGACTATCGCACCTGGGCCGGCAGCGCACTGGCCCTGGCGACCCTGCGCAAGCTGGATTGGGAGCCGGAGGCCGATGCCAAGAAACATATCGTCGAGATGGTCAAGGCGGTGGCCCGACAGCTGGGCAATACCCCGGCGATCTGCCGCAAATGCTATATCCACCCCGCCGTGCTCGAAGGTTTTCTGCAAGGTGAACTCGCCAGGTTGCCACGTACTCGTCAGCGCAAGGGCCTGCGCCTTGAAGAAGTGGCACTGGCGATGTTCCTGCAAAGCCTTACAGATACTTCAGCCACGCCAGATCCCGACGCCGTGCCTTGACCCCGGCAAACCAGCGCACCGCCGGAAACAACACGAGCGCCAGGAGTGCCGCGCACAGCCACACAGATACCACCGAGTCGAAGCCGAAATAGCTGCCCTGATTGGTGCCCCAACTGCCCAGCGCCGCCAGATACAGCACCTTGAGCACATACAGGTGCAGCAGGTAGAAGAACATGGGTGCCGCGCCGAATACCACCAGCGGTGCAATCCACTTGCGTGACTGCAAGCGCTCCAATGCAGCCAGCAACAACAGGCCAATCCCCAGGGTCAGGCAGATGAACAGCAGCGAGGGTGGGTACTTGGTGATGTTGAAAAAGCTCATGAGGCTGTGCAGGTCATCGACGCCGCTCTGCCAGGGCTTTTCGCCATAACCGTTGTTCAGGCGCAGGCCGATGAACAGCGCCAGCGCAACAACGCCGCATCCGATCAGCCGCGCCTGCCGCCAGCCCTGATCGAAACCTGCAGCAAACCAAGGCCCGGCCGCATAGCCCAGAGCAATGACGCCGATCCAGGGCAAAACCGGATACGAAGTGCGCAGGCGCAGACCCGCCCACGGCTCCAGCCAGCCGCGATCGTGCAGCACCGCCCAAGGCCCGTGCAGCAAGGACTCAACCGGAAAATGCACGGCATCGAGCAGGTTATGCCCGGCAATGATCAGCAAACCCAAGGCCACCAGCACAGGCCGCGGCAACAGGCGCAACGCCGCGAGAGCCAACATGCTCAGACCGATGGCCCAGATCACTTGCAGGTAGACCACCGTGGGCGGGAACTGAAAGGTCCAGGCGAAATTGACCAGGGTGATTTCCAGCACGATCAAGAACAGCCCACGCTTGAACAGGAACACTGATACCGCCGCCCCGCCGCCGTTCTTTTCCCCATACAGAAAGGCACTCAAGCCGGTCAGAAAGACGAACAAAGGCGCACACAGATGCGCCAGAGTGCGACTGAAAAACAGTGCTGGCTCGGTAACAGCCACGTCCATCGGGTCAGTGACCTGGCGATGCAGGAAAAAGGTCTCGCGCACATGGTCCAGCAGCATGAACAGAATGATCAACCCGCGCAGGGCATCGATGGAATGCAGCCGTGTCTTCAAGGTCTGGCCCATGCTCAGAACTCGTTCTGCAGGGCTTTGTAGCCGCGCACCAGATCGATATTGGTGTGGGCCACATCTTCGGAGAACTCCGAGGCCGACACGCTCACCGGGGGAAACTCGGACAGATCGGTATTGGGACCGATGCGCGTGGTCGAGGGCACGTAGAAGTTGTCCGGCAGATCGCGACCATCAACCACCGAGTTATGTCGCACCACGCTGCCCTGACCGACACGACAGTTGAACAGCACGCTGTTGAAGCCGATAAACACCCGGTCTCCCACGGTGCAGGGGCCATGCACGATGGAGCGATGAGCAATGGAGGTGAACTCGCCGATGGTCACGGCGGCTCCGGACTTGGAGTGAATCACCACGCCATCCTGAATATTGGAGTTGGCACCGATGACGATCGGGTCCATGTCGCCGTCGGCATTGACCTCATCGGCGCGGATAACCGCGTAAGGACCGACGAACACATTGTCATGGATGATGACCTTGCCGCAGACAATTGCCGTCTTGTCGACATAGGCCGACTCAGCGATAACCGGGAGGTGGCCTGAGGGGTTCTTGCGGATCATGGTGAGGCGTCCATTTTGGCGGGATGAAAAACGATCGGGACTGAATTGTTACATTATAACAAAACATCTGACTACCCATGGATTTCTTGATCCCCCATGCCCGTTGGAGCGAGGCTTGCTCGCGAACCGGGCGACGTGAGCAAGCGCGGCTCCATCGAGCGGTCACTCCTCAATGTCACCTACCCCACGCGCTCGTTTCCTGAACGCTGGCTGTTTAAAACCTGAATTGCACTAGTCAGTGGAAATGATCAGGTTTATAAAGCACAACTAGCGGCCCCTTGATAAATTTCAACTTCATTACAAAACATGACAGTTACAAGTCATAAAGCATTACAGCACGAATGCTCAACACCAATAAAAATAGACTCCCCATGAAAAACTCACGGACCATCAACGTAATTTTCATAATTAATCTCGTAAGCTGAAAACATCAAACCCCTTCAGGAGCAAGCCCTGCAGGAACATCTGTATATACGCAGCTGAGCAGTAGTGTTGTTTAATTTTAATCGGTTATTCCGAGGATATTGCACGCCATTTATTTAACGGCGTCACTCATCGCCTATAAAGCGGGCGGGCCTGATTGCGGCCTGCCCGCAGACTATTGCCTGGCAGAGGACAACTATGAGTCAGCGTTTCCTTCCCTTTTCTCGCCCGGACATAGGCGATGAAGAAATCGCAGCGGTGAGCCGGGTATTGCGCTCCGGCTGGATCACCACCGGACCGGAATGCCAGAAGCTGGAGCAGCAATTTGCCGAGCGTACCGGCGCTGCCCACGCGATTGCCTTGTCCTCGGCCACTGGCGCGATGCACGTCACCTTGCTGGCCTTGGGCATCGGCCCGGGCGATGAGGTGATCACCCCGTCCCAGACCTGGGTCTCCACGGCCAACATGATCTGCCTCCTCGGCGCCACCCCGGTATTCGTCGATGTCGACCGGCATACCCTGATGAGCGATATCGACGCCATCGAACAGGCAATCACTCCCCGCACCAAGGCAATCATTCCGGTGCATTACGCCGGTGCGGCGTTCGATCTCGATCCGCTTTACGCCCTGGCCGAACGCCATGGCATCCGGGTCATCGAGGACGCAGCCCACGCCGCAGGGACCCGCTACAAGGGCCGCCCGGTAGGTGCCCACGGCACGGCGATCTTCTCCTTCCATGCCATCAAGAACATGACCTGTGCCGAAGGCGCGATGTTCGTCAGCGACGACGAGCAACTGGCCAATCGCGTGCGCATGCTCAAGTTCCACGGGCTGGGCGTGGATGCCTATGACCGCATGACCCACGGCCGCAAGCCTCAGGCCCAGGTGATCGAGCCGGGTTTCAAGTACAACCTGGCCGACATGAACGCCGCCATTGCTCTGGTGCAGCTGGAGCGCCTGGAAGCCATCAATGCCAAGCGCCAGTTGCTCGCCGAGCATTACCTCAAGCGTTTGGCCAGTTCACCCGTACTACCCCTGGCTCAGCCGCACTACGACCAGCACCACGCCTGGCACCTGTTCATCCTGCGCATCGACCCCGAGCGCTGTGGCCTGGACCGCGACGCCTTCATGAAGGCCCTGCAAGAACAGGACATTGGCAGCGGCATTCACTTTATCGCTACTCACCTGCACACCTGGTATCGCCAGCGCTATCCGGACGTACACCTGCCCAATACGGAATGGAACTCATCGCGTATCTGCTCGATCCCGCTGTTCCCCGAGATGTCCCTCGACGATGTCGAGCGAGTCGTCAGTGTCATTGAATCGATTGTGGAATAACGCCTGTGAGACCTTACCCGATCAACCGTGTATCCATAGTCATACCGGTCTACAACGAGCATGAGAGCCTGCCGGAGCTGTTGCGTCGCACCGCTGCGGCCTGCGCGCAATTGGACCATGCTTACGAAATCGTACTGGTCGACGACGGCAGCCGCGATGATTCCGCCGACATCCTGCAAGACGCCGCCGCCCGTGAAGGCAGCCCGTTCGTCGCCGTGATCCTCAATCGCAACTACGGCCAGCACGCGGCGATCATGGCCGGTTTCGAGCAGTGTACAGGCGACGTCGTGATCACCCTGGATGCCGACCTGCAGAACCCGCCCGAAGAAATCCCGCGCCTGGTCAAGTTTGCCGCACAGGGCTATGACGTAGTCGGTACGGTGCGCAACAACCGCCAGGATTCGGCCTGGCGTCGCTGGCCGTCGCGCCTGATCAACCTGGCCGTGCAACGCTCCACCGGGGTCGCCATGAGCGACTACGGCTGCATGCTGCGCGCCTATCGCCGGACCATCGTCGACGCGATGCTGGCCTGTCGTGAACGCAGCACCTTCATCCCGATTCTGGCCAACAGTTTCGCCCGCCACACCACCGAAGTATTGGTCGAGCACGCCGAGCGCGAGCACGGTGATTCGAAATACAGCCCGATGCGCCTGATCAATCTGATGTTCGATCTGGTCACCTGCATGACCACCACCCCACTTCGCCTGCTGAGCATCATTGGTTTCAGCATGGCGCTGCTCGGCGGCCTGTTTGCTCTGGCCCTGATCGTACTGCGCCTGATCTTCGGCGCGCCCTGGGCCGGTAACGGCAGCTTCGTGCTGTTCGCCGTGCTGTTCGTCTTCACCGGCGGGCAGTTCATCGGCATGGGCCTGCTGGGCGAATACCTGGGCCGCATGTACAGCGATGTCCGCGCCCGCCCGCGCTTCTTCATCGAAAAAGTCGTGCGCGCCGCACCGGCTACGCCTTCGACCACCACCATTGATTCGTCGACTCACCATTCTTCTTTGAGCAAGGTTGCGCCATGAGCCTGAAAGCTGTTGTCTTCGCCTATCACGATATCGGTTGCGTCGGTATCCAGTCCCTGCTGGATGCCGGTTATGAGATCAGCGCGGTATTCACCCATGCCGATGACCCGAAGGAGAAAACTTTCTTCGCCTCTGTCGCCCAGCTCTGTGCCCGCCACGATATCCCTGTGCATGCTCCGGAAGACGTCAACCACCCGCTGTGGATCGAGCGCGTCGGCAAGCTGGCACCTGATTTCATCTTCTCGTTCTACTATCGCCATCTGCTCAGCGACACGCTATTGGCTCAGGCGAAAAATGGCGGTTTCAACCTGCACGGCTCGCTGCTGCCACGCTATCGCGGCCGGGCTCCGGCCAACTGGGTGCTGGTCAATGGCGAAAGCGAAACCGGCGTCACCCTGCACAAAATGGTCAAGCGTGCCGATGCCGGCGACATTCTGGCTCAGCAGCGGGTCAGCATCGATATCAGCGACGACGCCCTGAGCCTGCACGGAAAATTGCGTCAGGCCGCTGCCGATCTGCTGTCGGAAACCCTGCCCGTGCTGGGTCGCGGTCAGCTCAACGGCACCGCTCAGGACGAATCCCGGGCCAGCTATTTCGGTCGCCGCGCCCCGGCCGATGGGCGTATGGATTGGCATCTGCCCGCCACCACCCTGCACAACCTGGTACGGGCCGTGACCCAGCCCTACCCCGGCGCGTTTTATCTGGCCGGAGAGCACAAGTTGATCGTCTGGAGCGCCAAGGCCCACGCCGACAATAACGGTCTGGCACCTGGCACCGTGATCAGCTGCGACCCGTTGCGCATTGCCTGCGGCGAAGGCTCGCTGGTGATCAGTGCCGGCCAGCGTGGCGACGATGGCCTGTACTTGAGCGGCCCGCAACTGGCCCGTGAATTCGGCCTGGTGGCCGGCTCACGCTTGGTCAGCAACGACAGCGTCAAGCCTGTGCGTCGTACCCGGGTTCTGATCCTCGGCGTCAACGGTTTCATCGGCAATCACTTGTCCGAGCGCCTGCTGCAGGACGACCGCTACGAAGTCTATGGCATGGACATCGGTTCCGATGCCATCGAACGCCTGCGCAGCAATCCGAACTTCCACTTCATCGAAGGCGATATCAGCATCCACACCGAGTGGATCGAGTATCACATCAAGAAGTGCGACGTGATCCTGCCTCTGGTGGCCATCGCCACGCCCATCGAATACACGCGCAATCCGCTGCGAGTCTTCGAGCTCGATTTCGAAGAAAACCTGAAAATCGTCCGCTACTGCGTCAAGTACAACAAGCGCGTGATTTTCCCGTCGACCTCGGAAGTCTACGGCATGTGCCAGGACCCGAGCTTCGACGAAGACACCTCCAATCTGGTGGTCGGGCCGATCAACAAACAGCGCTGGATCTACTCGGTATCCAAGCAGTTGCTGGATCGGGTCATCTGGGCCTACGGCCAGAAAGGCCTGAAATTCACCCTGTTCCGTCCGTTCAACTGGATGGGGCCGCGCCTGGACCGTCTGGACTCGGCGCGTATCGGCAGCTCGCGAGCCATTACCCAGTTGATCCTGCACCTGGTGGAAGGCACGCCGATTCGTCTGGTCGACGGCGGCGCGCAAAAGCGCTGTTTCACCGACGTGGTTGATGGCATCGAAGCACTGGCACGGATCATCGAAAACCGTGGCGACGCCTGCAACGGCCAGATCATCAATATCGGCAACCCGGACAACGAAGCGAGCATCCGTCAGTTGGGCGAAGAGTTGCTGCGCCAATTCGAAGCCCACCCGCTGCGCGGCAATTTCCCGCCGTTCGCCGGTTTCCGTGAAGTGGAAAGCCAATCGTTCTACGGCAAGGGTTATCAGGACGTCAGCCACCGCAAGCCAAGCATCGACAATGCCCGTCGCCTGATCGACTGGACACCGGGTATCGAACTGAGCGAAACCATCGGCAAGACGCTGGACTTCTTCCTGCGTGAAGCCATGGCCGAAAAAGCGGAACAGCGCTGATGCAGGCGGGCTTGCGCATCGATGTCGACACCTACCGTGGCACGCGTGACGGGGTCCCGCAGCTGTTGGAGATACTGGCTGACGCACAGATCAAGGCGACGTTTTTCTTCAGCGTGGGTCCGGACAACATGGGGCGCCATTTATGGCGCCTGATCCGCCCGCAGTTTTTCTGGAAGATGCTCCGCTCCAAAGCCGCCAGCCTCTACGGCTGGGACATCCTGCTGGCCGGCACCGCCTGGCCGGGCAAACCCATCGGCAGGGACTTCGGCCATCTGATGCGCCAGGCCCGGGATGCCGGCCATGAAGTCGGTCTGCATGCCTGGGATCACCATGGCTGGCAGGCCAACGCCGGGCGCTGGAGCGAGGCACAACTGACCGAAGAGATTCGCCAGGGCCTCGACTGCCTCAGCACCATTCTCGGTGAGCCTGTGACTTGCTCCGCCGCCGCCGGTTGGCGCGCCGACGAACATGTGGTGCAGGCCAAACAAGCTTTCAACCTGCGCTACAACAGTGATTGCCGTGGCACCAGTCTGTTCCGTCCGACCCTGCGCAACGGGCGTCCGGGCACGGTGCAGATCCCGGTCGATCTGCCCACTTACGATGAAGTCGTCGGCGCCGATCTGGCCAGCCGCGACTTCAATCGTTTCATTCTCGACCGCTTCAAGCCCGACGGCCTGAACGTCTACACCATCCATGCAGAAGTGGAAGGCATTCTGCTGGCCGATGACTTTCGGCAACTGTTGGCCCAGGCCCGCGACCGCAACATTCATTTTTGTCCCTTGGGCGAGCTGTTGCCCGAGGATCTCGACAGTCTGCCGACAGCCCGCCTGAGCCGAGGCACCCTCAGTGGTCGCGAAGGCTGGCTGGGAGTGCAACACGCATGACCACCACCCGAAACGGGTACATCCCCTTACTGCTGCTGGCCTTCGTGCTCGCCTATCTGTTGCCGCTGGCCAGCCACGGCCTGTGGATTCCCGACGAAACCCGCTACGCCCAGATCAGCCAGGAAATGCTCCATAGCGGCAATTGGGCAGCGCCGCACTTCATGGGCCTGCGCTACTTTGAAAAACCAGCCGCCGGCTACTGGATGATCGCCTTGGGTCAGGCCCTGTTCGGCGAGAACCTGTTTGGCGTGCGCATTGCCTCGGCCCTGAGCACCGGGCTCAGCGTGCTGATTGCCTGGCTGCTGGCGCGCAACCTGTGGAACGACCCGCGCAAGAGCTTCGCCTGCGCCCTGCTCTACATGAGCTTCGGCCTGATCGCCGGGCAGGCCGGCTACGCCAACCTCGACCCGCAATTCAGCCTGTGGGTCAACCTCAGCATGCTGGCGTTCTGGCTGGCCCAAAGCAGTACAGGCCATCGGCGACCGGGCTACTGGGCACTGCTCGGCGTGGCCTGCGGCATGGGCTTCATGACCAAGGGTTTCCTCGCCTGGCTGTTCCCGGTGCTGATCGCCCTGCCTTACATGGCCTGGCAAAAGCGCCTGGGGGAACTGATCAGGTTCGGCTCCCTGGCCGTGCTCGTCGCCATCGCCATTTGCCTACCCTGGGTGTTGACTCTGCATGGCCGGGAACCGGACTACTGGCGATTCTTCTTCTGGCACGAGCACATCCGCCGCTTCGCAGGCGAAGATGCCCAACACATCCAGCCGATCTGGTTCTACCTGCCGATTCTGGTGGTCTCGTGCCTGCCTTGGGCGGTACTCCTGCCGGCCACGATAAAACAAAGCTGGCGGGATAAACGCCTGGCATCTGTCGGTTTCCTGCTGCTATGGGTACTGCTGCCCCTGGCGTTTCTGAGCCTGAGCCGCGGCAAGCTGCCAACCTACATCATGCCGTGCCTGGTGCCCCTGGCTCTGTTAATGGGGCATGCCATCATCAACCTGCTGCAACAGGGTCGCCTGGGCGCACTGCGCTTGAACGGGCTACTCAATGCCCTGTTGGGCGTAATCGGCCTGATTGCACTGACCTGGTTGCAACTCAAACAACCGGTCTATAACCAGGAGCCGGTTGCCAAGCTGCTGCTGATCATCGTGCTGTCGGGCTGGGTCGTGGCCAATGCCTTCCAGGCCCTTCGCCCGATGCGCAGTTGGGCCAGCCCGGCCCTGGGTATCGGCCTGTTGGTAGCATTGTTGCCCAATGCCCTGCCCATGGCCACGGTGCTGAGCAAGACCCCGCAGCTGTTCATTCAGCAACATGAACAGGAACTGGCGAGCAGCACCAGCCTGCTGTCCAACGACCTGGGTGCGGCCTCGTCTCTGGCCTGGACCCTCAAGCGCAGTGACGTGGTGTTCTACAACACCGTGGGCGAACTCGAGTACGGCCTCAGCTATCCGGAAGGCGACGCCCGCAAAGTCGATCTCAACTCGGTCCAGGCCTGGATGGAGCAAGCCCGGCGCAAGGGTTCCGTCGGTGTCGTGATCCGAGGTGCAGGCGATTCAGAGAAACAGGAAATAGATCTGCTGCCCAAAGATGGCAAACGCTTTGCCGACGGCAATATGCTCATTCTGCTGTTCGAGCAAACCCCGCCATGAGCCTGGTATTGCTATTGACTGCCTGCCTGCTGACCTGCCTTGGGCAGATCGCGCAAAAGCTCGCAGTGGAACAATGGCGCCCCGGTTTTCCCGGCATCGCCAGGGCAATGACCAACGCGTGGCTGTGGCTGGCGCTGCTCTGCCTGGGTCTGGGTCTGCTGGTCTGGCTGTTGGTCCTGCAACGACTCGAGGTCAGCATCGCCTATCCGATGCTGAGCCTGAACTTCGTCCTGATCACCCTGACCGGCCGCTATTTGTTCAATGAAAAGGTCGACGCCCGGCACTGGTTGGGCATTGCCCTGATTCTCGCTGGCGTCCTGCTGCTGGGGCGCCAGGCATGAGCCGCACATCAGGCATTGCCCTGGCCATGGCCAGTGTCGGGCTGGTCAGTGCCGCCCAGTTGGGCATGCGCTGGAGCATGTTGCGCCTGCCCACCCCTGGACAGTGGCCCGAGGCCCTGAACCAGGGCCTGCTGCAGGTGGCGCCGTTGGCGGTGGTCGGCAGCGCCATCCTCGCCTATGGCCTGTCCATGCTGTGCTGGCTGCTGGCCCTGCGCGAGTTGCCCCTGAGCCGTGCCTACTCACTGTTGAGCCTCAGTTATGCGCTGGTCTACCTGATCGCCGCGTGCCTGCCCTTTTTCCATGAAGCGTTCACCGTCTCCCGGACAGTCGGCGTCAGCCTGATTGTCGCGGGCGTACTGACGATCAATTTTCGCCGCACTCCTCGTAATGAAACCCAGGATTTAACCCCATGAAAATCAGCGTCTTCGGTAGCGGATATGTCGGTCTGGTACAGGCTACGGTATTGGCTGAAGTCGGCCACGATGTCATCTGCATGGACATCGACCAGGCCAAGGTCGAGCAACTGCGCCAGGGCCAGGTCAGCATCTTCGAACCTGGGCTGGCCAGTCTGGTCAAGGAGAACCTGGAGAAAAGCCGCCTGCGCTTCACCTGCGACGAAAAGCTCGCGGTAGAGCATGGCGAAGTGTTGTTCATCGCCGTCGGCACCCCACCCAAGGAAGACGGTTCGGCGGACCTGAGCGGCTTCTTCGCCGTCGGCGAAGCCATTGCCCGTCACCGCGTCGAACCACTGATAGTCGTGGAAAAATCCACCGTACCGGTGGGCAGCGGCGATGCTCTGGTCAAGCACATCAGCCAGGCCCTGCGCGATGCTGGCCGCATCCTGTCCTTCGACGTGGTCTCCAACCCTGAATTCCTCAAGGAAGGCTCTGCGGTGAGCGACTGCCGCCGCCCGGACCGTATCGTCATTGGCTGTGAAAACGATGAAGTGCAGAAGGTCATGCGCGAGTTGTATGCGCCGTTCAACCGCAACCACGACCGCGTGATGTTCATGGACCGGCGCAGTGCCGAGCTGACCAAATACGCCGCCAACTGCATGCTGGCGACCAAGATCAGCTTTATCAACCAGATCGCCGAACTGGCCGAGCACCTGGGCGCCGACATCGAATCCGTGCGCCTGGGTATCGGTGCCGACTCCCGTATCGGCTATGACTTCATCTATCCCGGTTGCGGCTACGGCGGCTCATGCTTCGGCAAGGACATTCGTGCCCTGATCCATAGCGCTACTGAAGCCCATTGCTCCAACGACCTGTTGCGCGCGGTTGAAAGCATCAATGAGCGACAGAAGAACAAGCTGTTTGAGCGAGTCAATGCCTTCTACAAAGGCGATCTGCGCGGCAAGATCTTCGCCATCTGGGGCCTGGCCTTCAAGCCCAATACCGATGACATGCGCGATGCGCCGAGCCGGGTATTGATGGAAGCCTTATGGGCGGCCGGTGCCAGCATTCGCGCTTTCGATCCGGAAGCCATGCAGGAAACCCAACGCCTTTATGGCAATCACCCGGAGCTGATGCTGATGGGCACTCCCGAGTCAGCGCTCAATGGCGCCGATGCGCTGATCGTCTGCACCGAGTGGCAACAATTCAAGGCGCCGGACTTCGAGCTGATCCAGCAGCGCCTGAGTGCCCCGGTGATCTTCGATGGTCGTAACCTCTACGACACCGAACGTCTGGCCGAAAACGGCTTTCACTACTTCCCGATTGGCCGTGGCGAATCATGCAGCCTGCCGATTCCGCAACAGCAGTGGGTTGCGGCCTGACACCCAAACATATGACTCGTAGGACCGGCTTTAGCCGGAAGGACAATCTCCCGGCTAAAGCCGGTCCTACGGGAGAAACATCAAAGCAATGCACATGCGGTGGTGGACTTCACTGCCCGTTCACCCGCATCAGCACATAATCTTCCTTGTCAAAACGCCCATGCAGCAACACCGGCAGATCTGCCAGCCGGGTCCCTTTCAAGGCCATGTAACTGCTGTTGCTCATCATCACGTAAGCCGGCCCGCTCACCGCCACCAACTGCTGTGGCGTCTGGGTGAACTGCGGTTGCAGGTCGTGATCCAGATTGACTATGAACTTGATCGCCTTGGCGTCCTTGCCCATGACATGCAAGACCAAGGGCAGCGGGTCCTTTTGCATGACCTGATCCACCTGAAGGCTGAAGCTGCGGGTGTCATACAGATTGCGCTCGACCGGCTCGAACACCCAGATATAACTCGACCACACCGCCAGCACCGCACACGCCGCCAGACCGTAGACCCGCAATCGGGGTCTGAACAGTGACGCCAGGGCAAGAATCTGCAGCAAGCCAAGGAAAATCAGTACGCCACCGATGCTGGTCAACTGCTCGGGAAAGCGCTGTCGGGCCACCAGCAGCAAGCCAATGAACAGCCCCGGCAACACACAGAGAACGGCCATGACCAACGCCCGCAGCCCGCTCAGCCACTTGTTGCCAACCGCCTGGAAGGGATAGGCCGCAATAATCGCCGCCATGGGCACCATCGGCAGCATGTAGCGGGCTTTCTTGGCCTGGGGCACCGACAGCCCGACCATGACAATCAACCCCGCCGCCACACAGGCCCAGACCAGGCGCAGTTCCGGCCCCTGATGACGCCAACGGCTCAACACCAGGGTTAACAGCACGACGATAGCCAAGGGATAGGCGATGGCGAAATTGCCCAAGGAACTGGTGAAGTAATAGGTCGTGCTGCTACTCCCCTCGCTGCCATCCATGCGTGAAGTGAACTGCATGCGCACCACTTCGGCGACGAAATCGCTGCCGCCACTGACCTTGGCCAGCAGCAGCAACAGCGCGATGCAAGCCCCCAGCAGCGCCGCAGCGGCGAACCCGAAGATGAACATGCGCCGCCACTGCCCGCTCAATATGTAATAGCTGCACAGGATGCCCGTCGGCACCACCAGACCTATCGGCCCGCGAATGGCGAAGCCCAGCACCAGCAGGACAAAGATCCAGGTCAGGCGCCGGGACTTGCCGAAATGATCGGCGGCATAGCCCAGATAGAACACCGCAAAAGCCACGGTGGCGAGCATCTGGTCCAGGGAAACGGCACGCGTCTCGCTGATGAAGGTGGTACTGAGCATCAGCAGGGTAATGCTCAGCAGCGCCCACTGTCGCGAGTAGGGTGCCAGCAGGCGGTACATCAGCATGACCAGCAAGGCCGAGGAGATGGCCGTGGGCAGCCAGGCCGTCAGACTGGTCACCCGACCCAGAGGCAGGGAGAACAGATAAATGAGAAAGGTCGAAGTGGAACTGTAATCCGCGTAAGGCTCGCCATAGGTGGTCGGGAAAAAGCCGGGGCCGTGGCGCAGCATCTCTTGGGCAAACAGGACAAAACGCGAATCGAAACCGATGGCCGCCTGATGCGGATCACCGATAACAAACACAATCAATGCAAGCACACCCACCAACAGGGCATGCAGATAAATATCAGGGGCCGATAGAACAGAATTCCGACCAGGCGCGAGGAATGACACTGCACACTTTCCTTATTCTCAATGAATCACACGTCCCTCCCGGTTCTGTCGAGAGAACCGGGCGGCATACAGGGTTTTACCTGTTTGCCCGGTTCAATGCACCTGACTTAATGAGCAACCACGATACAGTGCGAATAATTGCAGTTGAGCGCTTCACCGCTTGCGCAAAACATAGAC
This sequence comes from Pseudomonas sp. JUb42, assembly GCF_024807945.1. Taxonomy (GTDB): domain Bacteria; phylum Pseudomonadota; class Gammaproteobacteria; order Pseudomonadales; family Pseudomonadaceae; genus Aquipseudomonas. The sequence goes on from NZ_JANUFD010000009.1 coordinate 292,105, forward strand.
CCGCCACATGGCATACAACGGAATGAAATCAAGACGAGACTGAATATCGAACCCGGCCTGAGCAAACTCGGCCTCGACGATGTTCTCCGGCAGGACAAAACGATTCTGATAGCCATGCACCTTGTTTTGCTCAAGGCGTTTCTTCTCCTGCTGCTTGCGCCGCCAGGACTTGAAGTTGCCATCGACCCACAGGGAGATGATTACCGTCTCGCGGGTCACACGATGGAATTCCGCCAGCAAAGCCTTGCGGTGCTCGGCTTCACCGATATGGTGCAGCAGGCGCATGCAGAAAATGGTATCGACCGAATTGTCCGACAGACCGGTATCGAACGCCGACATCTGCCTCAGCTCGACACGTTCGACGATGTCCAGCGGCTGGCCCTTTGCAGCCGTGCGCAGCATGCTTTCGGAGTTGTCGGCGGCCATGATCACGCGGTTCTGCTTTTCCGCCAGCACCGGCCAGAAGCGCCCGGCACCACAGGGCAGGTCCAGTACCAGACCAGGATCCCCGGCTAACTCCAGGGCCTTGCGGGCCAGTTGCATATCCCGCCAATTGGACAGCCGGCGGGACAGACCGTTACGGTGTTTGTGCAAGTACTGTTGTGCGTGTTCGTCGTTGTATTTTTCGGAAAACTTGAGTTTGATCTGGGTCATGGCAAGTTGCCTCCTTAAACAATAGGCGCACTCTAACCAAGGCAACGTAAACAATAAGTTGAGCATATGTGAAAATTTCATAAACTTGTAACAGCTTATGTAAAGCCGCATTTACATATCGACAAACGGGCATATAAACATGTAACAATATATATATTAACTGGACTTATCAGGCACATTAGACGACACAACAACCACGAACAAACCTGTTCGCAGCAGTGCAGATAAAATTAGAATGCGTTCTTGTAGGCGCTGCCGAAGGCTGCGAAGCGGTACATCGGGGTAATCCCATTCGCAGCCTTCGGCAGCTCCTACGGAAGGTATTGCTATAACCCCACAGTAAAGCAGCAACCATGAGGCTCGCGGGTCGTGAGGGAAACCGTCCAGCGCTGGTTGTCACAGATACGCTGGACCAACGACAGCCCCAGACCCAATCCTTCGCCACGCTGCTCGTCGCCGCGCACGAAGGGCTGGAACATGGCCTGCTGTTTTTCCAGAGGGATACCGATACCGCTGTCCTCGACCATAAAGCCGTGCTCCGTGAGCGTCAGGCGAATAAAGCCTGTATCGGTGTAGTGCCAGGCATTGCGCAGCAAGTTGCCCATCACTGACTGTAACAGGGTCGGGTTATAGCGCCCCGTTGCCGACGGACACGGCACATAGATAAGTTGCAGGCCCTTTTCCTCGATGGGTTGGCGCCAGACCTCCAGCAACTCGTCGGCAACCTGGCTCAGACTCTGCTGGCAGGCAGGCTGCGTCGCTTGAACCTCGGTGCGCGCCAGCAACAGAAAGGTCTCGACCAACTGCCGCATGCCCAAAGTCGCGCGACTGACCCGGCTGACCTGGGTCCGCGAGCGTGAATCCAGGCCCGGATGATCCAGCAGCAATTCGCAGGAACTGGCCAGGACCATCAACGGAGTGCGCAACTCGTGGCTGACGTCGCTGGTAAAGAGCTTCTCACGCTGCAGCGCGGCACGCAGACGCCCGAGGGTCTGGTCGAAGGACAACGCCAGTTCGCCGACCTCATCCTTGGCATAATCCTCGGCCAGCCTGGGCGCTACTTCGAGGATCTGGTCACGATGACGGACCTGGCCGGCCAGGCGAATCACCGGCGCCATGACCCGCGAGGCCAGCAATCGTCCCAACAGAATGGCCAGCAATATGCTGAGAATAAAACCGATGAGCACCACGCCGAACAAAATGCGCTCACGCTTGGCGAACTTGCGCTGGTCGCGCAGCAGTACATAACGACGATCATCGACCCGCTGCACAATGACGTAATAGCTCTTCTTGCCCCGTTCCAGTTCGTGATAGCCGGGCTGCAGATCAATCAGGTCGTCGCTGAGGGCCAGATCACCCTGGCCGCCCTCAAAATAGAACAGCTCTTCTTTTTCCGGGCGATGACGCCAGTCGCTGATATTGTCCTGCGACAGCATCCGCCGCAGATCGCTGCCCAGACTGATGGCCGTCAGGCGTTTCTCGACAATATGTACGGTGACAAAAATGCCCACGGCAAAGGTCCCCGCCACCAACGCACTCATCAGGGCAAAAACGATCACGATTCGTTGTTTTAAGCTGTGCTTGATATCCATCGGGGTCCAGACATACCCATTACTCATGTAGACGACGCCAACGGCCACCCTGTCGACGTCAACGGCAGGCAATGATTATCAAATGAGCGATGTCATGGTTTCGTCAAATCCCTGGATTTTTTCAGCTTTGTAACAACTGACACGGATTCCACACGGTTTTGACGTTTTTTTCTCATGTCGGGAATTAGTTTGCTGCCACCTTCAACTGCTAATGATTCGCATTGGCCAAGATGTGGCAACCTCATCCCCTGTCAGGAATCGACAACGACATGCCTAGCAAAACTCACTCATTCGTCAACAGCGTGCTGTTCTCCGCCATGCTTCTGGGTACGTCCTGCGTCTACGCTGCCGATGACGGCATCGTGGTCTACAACGCCCAGCACGAAAGCCTGACCCAGGCCTGGGTCGACGGTTTCACCAAGGAGACCGGCATCAAGGTCACCCTGCGCAATGGCGATGACAGCGAGATGGCCAACCAGATCGTCCAAGAAGGCAAGGCCTCACCGGCTGACCTGTTCCTGACCGAGAACTCACCGTCAATGGTGTTGGTAGACAAGGCCGGGCTGTTCGCCCCGGTAGCGCCTGCCACCCTGTCCCAGGTCGACGCGCCGTATCGCCCGGCCCATGGCACCTGGGTCGGCATCGCCGCACGTTCGACCGTATTGGTCTACAACAAGGACAAACTCAAGCCGGCCGATCTGCCCAAGTCCCTGCTTGACTTGGCCGAGCCAAGCTGGAAAGGCCGCTGGGCCGCATCGCCCGCCGGGGCCGACTTCCAGGCCATTGTCGGCGCCATGCTTGCCCTCAAGGGCGAGGCCGCCACCCTGGAATGGCTCAAGGGCATGAAAACCAACGCCACTGCCTATCGCGGCAATGGCACCGTGCTCAAGGCGGTGAATGCCGGGCAGATAGACAGCGGCGTGATCTTCCACTACTACAGCCTGATCGATCAGTCCAAGACCGGCGAAAACAGCAAGAACACCTCGCTGTACTACTTCAAGCACAAGGATCCTGGCGCTTACGTGAGCATCTCCGGCGGCGGTGTACTGGCCTCCAGCAAGCATCCGGAGCAGGCCCAAGCCCTGCTGAAATGGATCACCGGCAAACAAGGCCAGGCGATCCTCAAGGACGGCAACTCGTTTGAATACGCCGTTGGTGCAGGTGCCCAGTCCAACAGCAAACTGGTGCCTCTGGAACAGCTTGATGCTCCGGTGCTGGATAGCTCGAAACTGGACAGCAAGAAGGTCGTGGAGCTGATGACCAAGGCCGGGATTTTGTAAGTGTCGTCAGAGTCCGCTCAAGCACTGACGCAAACCGCCGCCGGGGAGGCCTCATTCGCCACCCCGGCGGCTTTGCGTGCGCGTCGCTCCAATGGCAAGCACCCGCCCCTGTGGATCAGCAGCAGCGCCATCATGCTCTCGCTGCTGGCGCTGCTGCCCCTGGGTTTTATTCTGGTCATTGCCTTTCAGACTGGCTGGGCGACGGTCAGCGAACTGGTGTTTCGACCACGGGTCGCAGAGCTGCTGGTCAACACCCTGTTGCTGGTGCTGCTGACCATTCCGCTATGCATCGTGCTCGGGGTGGCCATGGCCTGGCTGACCGAACGCACCGAGCTGCCGGGGCGACGCATCTGGTCCCTGCTGGCGACCGCGCCGATTGCCGTACCGGCCTTTGTACACAGTTATGCCTGGGTCAGTCTCACCCCTTCGTTGCATGGATTGCCGGCGGCGGTGCTGATTTCCGTGCTGGCGTATTTTCCCTTCCTGTATTTACCCATCGCGGCGTCCTTGCGGCGCCTCGATCCGGCCATCGAAGATGTCGGCCAATCCCAGGGCCTGAAGCCCTGGGCCGTGTTCCGCCGCGTGGTGTTGCCGCAACTGCGCCTGGCGATCTGTGGTGGTTCGCTGCTGGTGGGTCTGCATTTACTGGCCGAATACGGCCTGTACGCGATGATTCGCTTTGACACCTTTACGACGGCGATCCTTGATCAGTTTCAGTCGTCCTTCAACGGTCCGGCGGCCAACATGCTGGCCGGGGTCCTGGCGTTGTGCTGCCTGTTGCTGCTGAGTGTCGAATCAATATTGCGCGGCAAGGCCCGCTATGCCCGGGTCGGCTCCGGCAGCGCCCGTGAACCGCGCCTGCAACGCCTGTCCAGCCGGATCAATAGCCTGGCCCTGCTGCTGCCGATCGGTCTTAGCGCCCTGGCCCTGGGTGTGCCGCTGCTGACCCTCGGTAGCTGGCTGATCGCTGGCGGCGTACAGGCCTGGCATGGCGCGAGGATCCTCGACGCCCTGCAGCAGACCATGGTGCTGGCCGGCTTCGGCGCTGTACTGACCACCTGTGCGGCGATCCCGGTGGCCTGGCTGTCGGTGCGTTCGCCGGGACGTCTGCATCGCCTGCTGGAAAGCTGCAATTACATCGCCAGCTCCTTGCCGGGCATTGTTGTCGCCTTGGCCCTGGTGACTATCACCATTCATTTCGCCCAGCCGATCTACCAGACCGCCGTGACCGTGCTGCTGGCCTATCTGCTGATGTTCCTGCCCCGGGCCCTGGTCAGCCTGCGTGCCGGGATCGCCCAGGCCCCGGTGGAGCTGGAACACATTGCCCGCAGCCTCGGTCGCTCCCCGGCTCAGGCCTTGTGGCGCGTGACCATGAAACTGGCAGCGCCATCGGCGGCTGCCGGAGCGGCCCTGGTGTTCCTCGGCATTACCAACGAGTTGACCGCCACCCTGCTGCTGTCGCCCAGCGGTACACGCACCCTGGCCACCGGTTTCTGGGCCATGACCTCGGAAGTCGACTATGCCGCCGCTGCGCCCTATGCCTTGATCATGGTGCTGCTGTCGCTGCCGTTGACCGCCCTTCTCTACCATCAATCCAAACGCACGGCAGGCCGATGAACGCCCTGGAACTCCACGCTATTCATAAGTCCTTCGGTGGCGTACCCGCCATCAAGGATGTCAGCCTGAGCATTGCCCCGGGCAGCCGCACGGCGATCGTAGGCCCCTCCGGCTCGGGCAAGACCACCCTGCTGCGCATGATTGCCGGGTTTGAGTTTCCCGATTCCGGGCGCATGGCCCTGCACGGTCAGTGGCTGGTTAACGAGCAGGGCGAAGTCCCGGCCCATCAACGCAATATCGGCTATGTCCCGCAAGATGGCGCGCTGTTCCCGCATCTGAACGTGGCCGACAACATCGGCTTCGGCCTGCCCGGCAACAGCGCTGGCAAGCGTCAGCAAGTGGCGCAGCTGATTGAACGGGTCGCCCTGGATCCGGCCATGGCCAGCCGCTGGCCCCATGAATTGTCCGGCGGCCAGCAACAACGCGTGGCCCTGGCCCGGGCCTTGGCCCAGCAACCAAAGTTGATGCTACTGGACGAACCTTTCTCGGCGCTGGATACCGGTCTGCGCGCCGCCATGCGCAAAAGCGTGAGCAAGGTCCTGGCCGAAGCCGGTATCGCGACGATTCTGGTCACCCATGATCAGGCCGAAGCGCTGTCGTTCGCCGATCAGTTAGTGGTCATGCGTCAGGGCCGCCTGGTCCAGGCCGGTGCACCGCGGGCGCTGTATCTGAATCCGATCGATGAAGAGACCGCCGTGTTTCTCGGCGATGCCCTGGTGTTGACGGCCCTGGTTGATCAGGGTCTGGCTCATTGCGACCTCGGCCTGGTGCCCGTCAGCGATGTTCGTTGCCAGGGTCAGGTGCGCATCATGCTGCGCCCGGAGCAGGTGCTGTTGATTGCGCCACACACGGCGACGGGCAACGTCCAGGGGCGGGTGACGGATATCGATTTCGGTGGCAACAACTGCCTGGTCACGGTGGAACTCGATCCGCCCCTGTCGTCACGCCCGGTCAAGCCACGCTCGATCGTGGTCCGTAGCCCCGGCCTCGACATTCCGGCGGTGGGCAGCCGGGTCGGTTTTTCCATCCAGGGCCAGGCCCACGTGTTTCGCTGAGAACCCTCAGTTCAAGCGGGGTCGCCGACCTTGCCGAACAGGCAGAAGCACACGACAAGAGCGACCACCACCGGCACGATCAGGCCCCATAGGCCGCAGAGCAGATAACACAGCGCCGCGACGATGCAACCCAGGGCAAAACCCAGCAGGTTGTGCACAACAGGCTTGAGGCGCAGGCGGATGGCGGCGCGTTGTTCGGGGTCACGTTGCTCGAACAGGGCAAAGACATCCACCGCCAGTTGCGTCACATTACCGGTCATCAGGGTGGTCGGTGGCGCACCTTTCATGTGCTGGCGCGACACGGCGTTCTGAATGGCCATGGCGGCGACACCGGTCATGCCGGTGAGCAACGCCAGGCCACTGTCGCTGTCACTGAACGGCCCGAAGCACACGCCGAACAGGGCGAACAATGCCAGCAACACCGTGTGGGCGATCAGCAACGGCCGCAGCGGCGCCAGGCCACGGCGATTGATCATCACCGCCGCCAGATGGCTGAGCCCCACCACCAGCACAAACACCGGCAAGGCCAGCATCTTGGCTATCGCGCCGGACGTGCCATGCACAATGCTCACCCCCAGCGTCACGAAGTTACCGGTGACATGGGCGGTGAACAGCCCCTGCAGGGCGAGAAAGCCCAGCGTGTCGACAAAGCCGCCATTGAAGCTGAGGGCCGCGGCGACGGAGCGGTGTGGCGTGGAGGGCATTGGGGCAGTTTCCTTAACGACGCGTGGGAGCGTGGCTTGCCCGCGAAGGCGATTTACAGGACACAGAATACGTATCGAATGTACCGACCTCTTCGCGGACAAGCCTCGCTCCCACGGTGTGCTATTGCCGACTGCGCCGCAATGCCTGCCGACAACAGATAGCACACCGGTTCAAATCACCCGTGCAACTGGCCCAGACAGCGCTCCAGGATGTCCAGGCCCTCACTGAGAATATGTGCCTCGGTGGTCAGCGGGGCCAGCAGACGGATGATGTGCCGGGACTTGCCGCTGGGCATCAGCAGCAAGCCATTGTTACGTGCCAGTTCCAACAACTGGGCAAGTTGAGCTGTGGCCGGTTTGCCTTGCGGCGTGAGCAATTCGATACCACGCATGGCGCCAACGCCGGTCAGGCGGCCGAGATAGGGCGACAGTTTGCGTTCCTGCCAGTCCTGATAACGCTCGGCGAGCATGCCCGCCTGCAAGCTGTTCCAGGCGGCGAGGTTGGCATCGGTCATCTCGTCCAGGGTCGCCAACGCCGCCGCACAGGCAATCGGGTTACCCGAATAGGTGCCACCCAGCCCGCCCTTGGGCAACGCATCCATCAAAGCCTTGCGCCCGACCACCGCGCCCAGCGGTACGCCACCGGCAATGCTCTTGCCAAGCAGGATCAGGTCCGGCTCGATACCCAGGCGGCTGAAGGCAAAGCGCTCGCCGGTACGACCAAAGCCCGACTGGATTTCGTCGACGATCAGTACGATGCCCTTTTCATCGCACAGACGCCGCAACGCCTGAGCAAACTCGATATCCAGAGCGAGGAAGCCGCCCTCGCCCTGCACTGCTTCGACGATGAAACAGGCGACGTCATCGATATCGATCTCGACACTGAACAACCGGTCCATGGCCTTGAGCGCTTCTGCGCAGCTCACGCCATTGTCGGCGCTGGGGTAAGGCAGGTGATACACAGGGCCGGGCAACACCCCGACCTTCTGCTTGTAAGGGGTGACCTTGCCATTGAGGTTCAGCGTCGCCAGGGTGCGACCATGAAAGGCACCGTCAAAGGCGATCACCGCCGTACGCCCGGTGGCGCCACGCACGATCTTCAAGGCGTTCTCCGCCGCTTCCGCACCGCTGTTGGTGAGCATGCCGCTGACCGGATAGCTGACCGGAATGAACGCCGCCAGACGCTCGATATATTGCTGGTACGGCAGATGCGGCACCGCGTTGAAACAGTAATGGGTCAATTGACCGGCCTGGCGGGTAATGGCTTCAACCACCCGCGGATTGCAATGGCCAAGGTTAAGCACACCGATACCGCCGACGAAATCAATAAAGCGCCGCCCCTCGGTATCCCATACCTCGGCGTTGCGGCCATGGCTCAGGCTCAACGGATGGACATGGGAGACGGACTGGCTGACGGCGCTCATACACGCACCTGCCCGCTCGCCGAAGCGGTCACAGAGTCAGGCGAAAAGTGGGTAACGCAGTTACGCAAGGCCATGCTCGAATCGTCCTGCTGACAAGGGAAAGGCTCTCATCTAAGCGATGATCGGGCCCTGGCAACAAGCGAAATAAAATCGTTGATTCATTCCACGATGGAATCGTTAGTTGTAGATATTTTCCGCCGGGTTTGCTTTCCTGACCAAGGAGCGAGGAAAATGACCGCTCTTGCGCCTGCTGTGCGCCTCAGATTATTCCCGATGCCACGGACCGCGCTCGGTCGGTGGTGTCTCTGCCGAGAACCCAGAATGGTTTCAAGACCCGTCATCAATGCTTCGGTCAGCCCCAAGGGCAGCCTGGAAACCCTGTCGCAGCGCGAAGTGCAACAACTCAGCGCCGCCGGTTCAGGCAGTGTCTACAAACTGTTTCGCCAGTGCGCCCTGGCCATCCTCAACACTGGCGCCCATGTTGATAATGCCAAGACCATTCTCGAAGCGTACGAGAGCTTCGACGTATTGATTCATCAACAGGACCGTGGCGTGCGCCTGGAGCTGCTCAATGCCCCGGCCGACGCCTTCGTCGATGGCGAGATGATCGCCAGCACCCGCGAGATGCTGTTCAGCGCCCTGCGCGACATCGTCTACACCGAAAGCGAACTGGACAGCCAGCGCATCGACCTGAGCAGTTCCCAGGGCATCACCGACTACGTTTTCCATCTGCTGCGTAATGCCCGCACCCTGCGTCCCGGCGTCGAGCCGAAGATGGTGGTGTGCTGGGGCGGCCACTCGATCAATACCGAAGAATACAAATACACCAAGAAGGTCGGCCACGAGCTGGGCCTGCGCAGCCTGGATATCTGCACCGGTTGCGGTCCGGGCGTGATGAAAGGGCCGATGAAAGGCGCCACCATCGCCCATGCCAAGCAACGCATTACCCATGGCCGCTATCTGGGCTTGACCGAGCCGGGCATCATCGCCGCCGAGGCACCGAACCCGATCGTCAACGAACTGGTGATTCTTCCGGATATCGAGAAGCGTCTGGAAGCCTTCGTTCGTGTGGGCCACGGCATCATCATCTTCCCCGGCGGCGCCGGTACGGCCGAAGAGTTCCTCTACCTGCTCGGCATTCTCATGCACCCGGACAACCGTGACGTGCCCTTCCCGGTCATTCTCACCGGGCCGAAACACGCCGCGCCGTACCTGCAACAGCTAGATGCCTTCGTTGCTGCGACCCTCGGCGATGCGGCCAAGGCGCACTACCAGATCATCATCGACGATCCGGCCGAAGTCGCGCGGCATATGACCCAAGGCCTGAAACAGGTCAAACAGTTCCGCCGCGAGCGCAACGACGCCTTCCACTTCAACTGGCTGTTGAAGATCGAAGAAAGCTTCCAGCGCCCCTTCGATCCAACCCATGCCAACATGGCCAACCTGCAGCTGGATCACAGCCTGCCGCCCCACGAACTGGCGGCCAACCTGCGTCGGGCGTTCTCCGGCATCGTCGCCGGCAACGTCAAGGACAAGGGTATCCGCCTGATCGAAGAACATGGCCCGTACGAAATCCACGGTGACACGACGATCATGCAGCCACTGGACAAGCTGCTCAACGCCTTCGTCGAACAGCACCGGATGAAACTGCCGGGCGGCGCGGCGTATGTGCCGTGTTATCGGGTGGTGACCTGACAACACGCTGATTCGCGGGCAAGCCCGGCTCTCACAGGGATCCACAGTGGGAGCAGGCTTGCCTGCGAAGGCAATGTCAGCCGCGAAGGATGTACAGGCTGAACCGTCCCCTTCGCAGGCAAGCCTGCTCCCACAACCGACTCACCTGCCCGCTCAACTGACCTGCGCCCGCAACCGCGCCACATCCTTGAGCGGCGAAGCGCCGAACAGGCGGCTGTACTCGCGGCAGAACTGCGACGGGCTTTCGTAGCCCATGCGGTAGCTGGTCGAAGACACGTCGCTGTCTTCGCTGATCAACAGGCGCCGGGCTTCCTGCAGGCGTAACTGCTTCTGGTACTGCAACGGGCTCATGGCCGTTACCGCCTTGAAACGCTGATGCAAGGTCGACGGGCTCAAATGAACCCGTTGCGCCAACTCGTCGATGCGCAACGGTTCGACGTAGTGATTGTTCAACCATTCGATGGCACGGCTGACCCGCTGGGTCTGGCTGTCGGGAATGGCAATTTCCAGCAGGCGCGCGCCCTGCCTGCCGCGCAATACCCGATAGAAAATCTCGCGCAACGCCATGGGCGCCAACAGCGCGATGTCCTCCGGCGTTTCCAGTAATCCAACCAGGCGCATCAGGGCGTCGAGCAAAGGCGTATCCAGCTCATCCAGAAACAACCCCCGACCGGTGCTTGCAGACGCCTCGATTTTCGGGATATCAGCCAGCAACCCGGCAATTTCCGCCCCATCGATATCCAGGCGCACGCACAGATAGGGCTCGTCGGCACTGGCCTGAATGACCTCACCGGACAACGGTAGCGTGACCGAAACCACCAGGTAATTCAGCGCATCGTAGTGGTAGAGCTCATGCCACAGACGCACCTGCTTGCGCCCTTGCAGAATGACGCACAGCGCCGGTTTGTGCAGGACATGCAGGGTTTCGCCGGGCTCGTCGACGCGAATGAAATTCAGGCTCGGGATGCCTGTTTCATAAGTGCCCGGCTGTGGCGCCAAGCGCCTGATTCGCGCCACCAGCTCGGCCCGGCGTACGGCGGCAGGGTCCAGTGAAGACGAGCCAAAAGGGATAACAGCGGTCATGGCGGTGAAGTCCGTGGCGATCATGCCTCATTCATCCACGGCGCCTGAGCCGTTGTCAACGCGGGCGCTGCGGCTATACAGGATCAGGCAAAAACCGCGAAGGATCCGGATAACGTCGCCGGATTGCCGCGCCCTACTCTGGTCCCCCTACCAGCCAGGGAGTCACCCACATGTCCACTTCAAACAAAGTCATCCTGATCACCGGCGCCAGCAGCGGCATCGGCGAAGCCACCGCTCGCCTCCTGGCCGCCCAGGGCGCTCGCGTCGTGCTTGGCGCGCGGCGCACCGACCGCCTGCAAAGCCTGTGCGCCGAGATCAACGCTGAAGGCGGCAACTCCCTGTATCAGGCCCTGGATGTCACTGATCGTGCCGATGTGCAGGCCTTTGTCGACTTCGCCGTCAGCAAGCATGGTCGAATCGATGTGCTGATCAACAACGCCGGCGTCATGCCCCTCTCGACTCTCGAGGCCCTGAAAGTCGACGAGTGGGACCGCATGATCGACGTCAATATTCGCGGTGTATTACACGGCATCGCCGCCGGGCTGCCGCTGATGCAGGCGCAACGTTCGGGGCAGTTCATTAACATCGCCTCCATCGGCGCCTACACCGTCAGCCCTACCGCCGCCGTCTATTGCGCGACCAAGTTTGCCGTGCGGGCAATTTCCGAGGGCCTGCGTCAGGAGGTCGGCGGCGATATTCGCGTCACGCTGATTTCCCCCGGCGTGACCGAGTCAGAGCTGGCCGAGAGCATTTCCGATGAAGGCGGCCGCAACCTGATGCGCGAGTTCCGCCGGATCTCCATCCCGGCCATGGCCATTGCCCGGGCGATTGCCTATGCGGTGGAGCAACCGGCGGATGTCGACGTCAGCGAACTGATCGTACGGCCGACAGCCAGTCCTTACTGAGCCTCCTGGACGCCTGACGAACACCGGATCGTAGGACCGGCTTCAGCCGGGAGAGCGTCATCAGCCTCAAAGCCGCCCTCCCGCATAAAGTAGAACGCCGCCCGGCCGGTCCTACAAAGATTCTGAGCGATGCGATGAAACAGACACACCGCGTCGATGCATTCGCGGGCAAGCCTCGCTCCAACGGGATAACGCTTGGCTTTCGTGATGCAGTGCTCACGCCCGGCCGGGGGGAACTGGCACACTGGCCACAGGTCTGAGCCACGCCGCCCCATCGCCCGCCAATCAAGGAAGTCCCATGTTCGATGCCTCGTCGCGCCTGCCCCGCTGGAGCCTGGTCAGCCTGTTGTTGTGGCTGTGCCTGGTCAGCCTGAGCCACGCCGCCGATAGCCCGTTGTTGCCGGTGATGCATGGCCGGGTCAACGACCTGACCCAGACCCTCGACACCGCAACGCGCCAGCGCCTGGAGACGAAAATCGCCGCCCTGGAAACCCGCAAAGGTGCGCAGATCGCGGTCTTGCTGCTGCCCACTACCGGCGACATGAGCATCGAAGACTACGCCAACCAGCAATTCCGTATCTGGAAGCTGGGCCGCAAGGATGCCAATGATGGCGTGCTGCTGGTCGTGGCCAAGAATGATCACAAGATGCGTATCGAAGTCGGCTATGGTCTGGAAGGCGCTATCACCGACCTGGTGGCCAGCCGGATCATCCGCGAGCGCATGACCCCGGCCTTTCGCGAAGGCCACTTCGACCAAGGCATCGAACAGGCAGTGGACGCTTTGATTCTGCTGGCAGACGGCGAATCACTGCCCGAATCGTCGCCATGGCAAATGCCACTACAGGCCTATGGCGTGCTGATCGCCTTTATCCTCGGCGCTATCCTGGGAGTGCTGGCGTTCGCCCGAAAACTGACCTGGCGCTGGACCCTGGGCCTGGCGCTGTTGAGCACCGCCATTCTGGTCGCTGCAACCGGTGGTCGCGAATGGCCCGCGCAACTGTTGGTCGTGCCGCTTTGCCTGTTGGTGGGCGGCGCGACGTTTGGCGCGCTGTGGATGGCGCGCACGGCGTTCTATGTGGTGCTCGGGCTGATCGCTTATATCGTGGTGATGGTGGTCGTCAGCCGCAGTCTCGGCTCGGCGGTGCTGATCTATGGCCTGGCGTGGCCGGCGGGAGTGCTGTTGTTTGTCGGCCTGTGGTTCGGCATGTTCCTGCTGATGCGCGCGACCTGGCGCAAAAGCCCGCTGAGCTTCTGGATTCGCCTGCTGATAGCCGTGGCTGTGACCCTGCTCGGCGGTCAGGCCGCCAATGGCTTGAACCATCTGCAGACCTGGCTGGTGCTGCTGCCGGGCTTCTGGATTCTGTGTTTGATTCTGTTCAGCATCGGCAAAGGCAGCGGGTTTAGCGTCGGCACGTCGTCGGGAGGCTCGAGCCGCTCCAGTTCCAGCTCGAGTTCCAGCTCCTCCGGTGGCGGCGGATCCAGTGGCGGCGGTGGCGCCTCGGGGAATTGGTAAACATCGCCACACGCGGCCTGTACGCCGTGATTACAGAGTGGAAGCGGATTCATCCGCGAATGGGCACAGCCGATACATATTCATCGTCTTAAATACCGTTTTCGCGAATGAATTCGCTCCCACAATTCACGCCTGAAGAATTTGCTCACATCAGACTCAGAACGAATAATCCGCACTCAAAGTCGCACCACGCCCTGCCCCCGGCACGCCATAACCACGACCGTTGCACTCAGCCCAGTAATGCTGAATGAGTCCGCCCCCCATTATGATTTGTAGGACTCTTCCTTAACTACGCAGGACTTTTCCGAAACTCATCCCGAGGTCTGGATTAGAGCTGTCCGATCCTCCACTGTTTCGCGCCTGAGACAAGACAAACCCTCGCCAGAGCCTGTCCTTGTCACCTTGAGAATCTGATTTTCTAAAGCCGGGCTGCCATGGATATTCATGGTGGCGGGAGGTCGCGACCGTGAAAAACAACAGTGTTTATTGCCATCAACCATTGATTGATTATTTCCAGACTAATAATTCAACGCAATTAAACAGCCACGTTAAAAGTGCTACCGGCCAACTGCCCAACCCGTTGCGATGCCGGGAGGCCTGAGCATGTCCACCCCAGCCCGGGTCTTCTACGACCACACCCGCCATAAACTCGATATCCACGACCTCGACGCCCACCTCGACGTCCTTGCCTTCGAGGGCGAAGAGCAACTGAGCCAGCCGTTCAAATACATCATTGAATTCACCTGCACCGAGCAGGACATCGCCGCCGCCCAGGTCCTCAGCAAATTCGCCGATTTCACCCTGCATAACCCGCCTGTCAAACCGGCCTGGGGCACGCCCGAGCCCGAGCCGCCGTTGCGTACCGTGCGCGGGATCATTACCGACTTCAGACGCCTGTCCAGTTCAAGGGACGAAGCCCGCTACGAAGTCATCCTGCAACATCAACTGGCCTTGCTCGGCAAGGGTAAGCAATACCGCATCTACCAACAACAGTCCGTGCCGGAGATCGTCAAGAGCGTGCTGTGCAGCCGCCACCCCTTCGATCCCTGGGAGTGCCGCTTCGACTTGCTGCGCGAGTACCCGCG
>NZ_JANUFD010000010.1 GCF_024807945.1 Pseudomonas sp. JUb42
GGCCAGAAAGACACCGACTTGCTCGGCGGGGCAGGACCTACGACGCCCTGAGATAATTAGTCGTGATCAAAGGCACTGAAGACAGTTGCTCCTACAGGCATCGCCAACTCCTCCTCGTGTTGACCGCCTGACATCATCTCCCTCGCCTTATAGGGCATCTCCTACAGGCCCTCGTAGCAAATCCCCCTTCAAGATTAAGAAAATTTCACCAATCAAAAGGTGCTTTTCCTACGCATTTTTTCGCTTTTTTTGTCTATTGAATGGCAAGGTTCAGGCAAAACCACGAAATCTCGCATACGCTGAGAGTCAATGGATGATGTCCGCATGCCAGCGTCCGTCTCCGCTGCCACGTCAACCCGTGTCAAAGGCCGTTTTTTCAGCGCTGAAACAGATGACTTTGGACATGCGCCAGTAAATACGGGCATTTGCGCTACAAAACAGGCAGAATTGGCACCGCCGTCAAGCCGATGACGCAAATCTCGGTGACAGGGAAATGACAAGGGAATTTAATTAACCGTAGCAACGTCATACTGATGGACGCATTTGGATGCAGTCGGCAACAATCACCACGTAAAGGCAAACGCCAGCCTCTTGGTAGAGGCATTTCAAGAGGCCATCAAGGAAAAGATTATGTTGATACTCACCCGCAAAGTAGGCGAAAGCATAAACATTGGTGACGAGATCACCGTCACGATTCTTGGCGTTCAAGGTCTTCAGGTACGCCTGGGAATCAATGCCCCGAAAAATGTTTCCGTGCATCGGGAAGAAATCTACAAGCGGATCCAGGCGGAACTCGCCCCTCAGCAAGACCCACAATGAATTTATAGCGTCACACGGCTTTTCGATGCCGACCTGCCACTTGCCCGTGGCGGGTCGCGGCCAGACGGCATCCAGTGGATGCCGTTTTTTTTCGCCCGCCGAACGACGTCAGGTCTGTTGCATGTGCTGCATGATGCCGTCCTTGATACGCAGGCGCTTCTCCTTGAGCCTGTTCAACTGCTCGTCGCTGACACTGCCTGCCGCTCCAGCCTCGGCTTTAAGGACTCCGGCATCAATTTCGTCGTAGTCGACCAACAGCTGATTGAGTTTCTTGTCAGCCTTGCTGCGCTCTGCAACCTGTTCCCGGGTAAATCCCAAGTCCTTGAATAAATCGTGCTTGACCGGCATAGCTGGGCACCTCTCATAGGGACGTTGATAACGCTCTAAGCCTAGCAGCTGTAACTGCCGCAAAACCTGCCCGCGATCAATGCCCCTCGCGCAGGCGGCGGGCCTCGTAGGAGCGCAGCTGCAAACAGACAAAATCCAGTACGCTCAAGGCCGTTGCAGGCAGGCCCGGGGCAGCACGACGCGCGATCAGATCGCCCAGCACATGCTCAACCTCGATGGGCGCACCGCGTTCGATATCGCGCAGCATCGACGCCGTCATTTTCGAGCCGGGTGTCGTCAGCATCGTCAGAAAACGCTGACGCACTTCAGGTCGCAGGGCATGCCCGGCCGCATCGGCAATGCCGGCACATTCGTTGAGCAGGCGGATAACCGTAGCCTCGCCTCCCGCCGCCAGGACATCGCCGATACTGGCACGCATGGATCCGGTAATACCCGCGCCGGTGGCGATGAAACACCACTTCTCCCACATTTCCTGAACGATACGCAGGCTCAGGCTGGCATCGAAACCAGCGTCGGCCAGGGCCTCGGCCACTCGCAGGATGCGTGGAGTCGTGGCGCCATCCAGCTCGCCGAAGGACAACTGATTGGTATCGTTAAGGTGCAGGATTGCCCCGGACGCATCACGATCAAGAGAAATCAGGCACTGGCCACCCAGCACGTTGCTGCGGTCGAAGCGCTCGCTCAGGCGTTCGATATGCCCCATGCCGTTAAGCAATGGCAGAATCAGGGTCTCGGGACCGACCGCCGCTGCGAACGACTCCATGGCCGCGTCCAGATCATAAGATTTGCAGCTGAGCACAATCAGGTCATAGACGCCGCCCAGCATTTCAGTCAGCACATGGGGCGGTGACGGGTAGAGGATGTTGCCCAGTGGGCTGCGCACGACCAGCCCGTCGCGGTCGAGCTCTTCGGCACGCCCGGCGCGCACCAGAAAAGTCACATCACGCCCCGCCTCCAGCAGCCGCCCACCAAAATAGCCGCCAATGGCCCCCGCACCCACAATCAGAATTCGCATTGCATCGCCCTCCAGTCAGTCCATAACGTTGCAGACTCAGGCCGAGCATAGTCAAAGCCCGGCACGCCAATAGAATGACGGCCATCATTGAAAATAAACCGCCCGCTGTCGAGAACAAAAAAATCCCGGACAGCCAAAGGCTGCCGGGAAAAGGCAAGCAAGCCCTGGAGGGGAATCAGGCCTTGATGCCAGCGAAGCCGGGGAACAGGAACGGCAGGCCGTTTTCCAGGCGTTCGACCAGATTGGGCGCGGCCACATCGATCTCTCTGGACTTGTAACGCAGGCGCTCAAGCACCGCCTCGATCACCGCACGACTGGCATCGTGGTGGAACTGCCAGACGCCGTAGATACGGCCATCGAACGATGCTTCGCTACCCAACGACGGATCCACTCCCAGACCGGCCCCCAGGCCGAACAGATGAAGGCCGTGCAGACGCAGGCCGTGCTCATCAATCGGGCAGCCACCGGGATCAGAATCCAGCCCGCCCTTCGCCTCGCGCAGGCTGATCATGGATCCATCGCGGCGCATCAAGACCGGCAGGCGCGGTTGATAGCCGGTGCATTGCACCACCATGCAGGAATCAGCCAAGGCCTGTTGCACCGCCTCCCGGTCCTCGCGAGTCGACAGCAGGCGCACGCTTACCCCGGTATTGCCGACCCGCCCGCGTTCCACCGCCGCGCGCCCCACATCCCGGGCGCGATAACGCAGACCGCCGGAGCGGTTTATCCGCCCCGTCACCGGGCAGACATCCTGCTGCGGGTTGAACACGTAGCCCGACTGCCGTGCCTCTTCGGCGCTTTCATAGAACAGGCGGATGGGCGATCGATGCACCAGATTGAGGGTCTTGAGCCCGGCAAATTCCAGGGCATCAGCGAGGTTCTCAAGCATCGAGAATGCACTGTGAGAGCCGCCGACCAACGTAATGCCCTTGTCACTGGCCAGGGCGTCGGCGAACTGCTGGCGCAGTTGCACCGAATTCATCCGTAACAGCCGGTCGGCACTGTGGATGCTTGCCGAGGGCGGAACATACAAGCCCTGATCGGCCAGACCGTCGAGCAAATATTGCGAGTCCTGGCGGCCACCGAGATTAAGCACCAGAGTACGGCTGCGAATGCAGTGAAGATGCCCCTCGTGCTCGACCCAGACCTCGTAACCCTCGCTGTCGGCCACCACTTGGGTAATGGTGCTGCTGTGCCACAGCTTGACCCCGTAGTGATTGACGATATGTTCGAAAAACAGGCTCGAAGCCTCAGTCAGCAACTGACCAATATCGGGTAGCGGCAATGCGCTTTGTGCCTGATAGCGGACGCGCCAGTAAGCCAGCGCGCCCTCCAATGGTTCGAAAATCTCTCGCAATGCCGGGTGGCGCAGGCAGTCGAGAAAGACATCGCCCACTGAGTTGGCGGTGATCCGGTAATCCCCAAGGCAACCCGCGCCAGGCGTCGGGCTGCTGTCAACAATGATCAGGCCATCGCGCGCCAGTGCCGCCAATGTCCCGCTTTTCAGGGCATTGAACAGCAACCCCATACCCGCTGGCCCTGCGCCGCCGACCACGCAGCCACACTCGATTCCCATGGATTCTGTAAACATGATGAAACTCCCTAATTTTGGATCGACAAACGGAGACCGTCCGACGTCAATCTGGAAAGTCCATCAAGCAGGAAACGCACAAGTGCAATGAAAAGCAGGCAAGGCCAGCCACCGGCAACGCTACCGCCCGGCGTGAACATGGAGTTATGGAGGTGAAACGAAGGTGATGAAACGCTGGGGCAGATACAGGCTCACCGATGACGCGGATGGCGTCGCCCCCACTGCTGCGGGAAGCCGGACAGAAAGTAGTCAAGCAAAAAACTAAAACAGATAATTTCAAAAAGTCGGGAAAGTGTCAAATTTATGCATGACACCTAATTATCTAATTCAGATTTAATAAATACATGTTTTAAAAAGAAAAATAATTTTGACGCCAGACGAAGAACAATCGACCCGGGAATTATATTTTTTTATATCGAATCTGCCAGAGGTGCGAACAATCTTGTGGGAGATCCCCGCCGTCATCCACGCCGCGCTATCGCGCAGCAAACATTAACCGGGGCAGGGAGAAAATCTTGTGGGAGCGAATTCATTCGCGAAGAGGCCGCTATATTCGACGGATCTTCATCGCCTGGCATACCGATTTCGCGAATGAATTCGCTCCCACAATGCACTCCCTCAGAGCACCGTTGATTCAGGAGATTGTGCGCAAAGCCTACGCCACCAACTGCAATTGCCCCGCATCAGCAATTGCCTGTGGCGTCTGCTGTTGAATAAACCGCGCCGCATCAGCCATATCCCGGCCCAATGGACGGTCATCGGCGTAGCGCGCAATCTCCTCGCGCAGGCGCAGATACAAGGCGCTAGTGCGGGGTGCTGCGGGGAGTTCTGAGTCCAGCAGGTCATAGCTCTGGCAGGCCGCGAGCAGTTCGATGGCGAGGATCATCTGCAGATTCTCGGCGATCGTCTGGGCCTTGAGCACGGCCGGGGTGGCGTGGCACAGGGTGTCTTCCTGCAGGCCCGAGGTAATGCCACCATCGAGGCTGGCAGGCGCCGCCAGACGACGGTTCTGCGCCACCAGGGAAACCGCCGTGTACTGCGCGATCATGAACCCCGACTCCACACCACTGGCCCCTGCCAGGAAGGCCGGCAGGTTATTGACCAGCGGATTGACCATACGATCAAGCCGGCGCTCAGAAATCGACGCCAGTTCGGCCAGGGCAATCCCTAGCTGATCCATCGCCAGGCCCATGGCCGCGCCGACCGCGTGGGCCTCGGAGTAGATCTGCGGATCGTCGGCAGTACCGCAGATCATCGGGTTGTCGGTGACGCAGGTCAGCTCGCGCTCGACCACCGCCGCCACCTGCTCATGACTGTCACGTACCGCGCCGTGGACATGGGGAATGCTGCGCAGGCTCAAGGCATCCTGGGTCTGCCGCCCACTGGCGGCGGCGAGAATGGCCGAGCCGTCGAGCCAGGCGGTCAGGTCATGGGCGACCTTGAGCAAGCCCTTGGAGGGGCGCAACGCCATGGGCACCGGATCGAAGGCGCGCAACTGGCAGCGCTGGGTTTCGAAGCTCATGGCCGAGATCGCATCGGCCCAGTCCATCAGCCGCTCGGCCTGATCCAGCAACAGGCAGGCCATGCCGGTAACACAAGGCGTGCCATTGACCAGACACAGCCCTTCCTTGGCCTCCAGCACCAGTGGCGTCAGCCCCAGTCGCTGCAGGGCCGCTGCCGCCGACAGGCACTCGCCGTCGAGCAGGCACTCACCGTGACCAATCAGCGCCAGGCTGATATGAGCCATATGACTCAGATAACCCACCGATCCCTGCCCCGGCACCACGGGCGTGCAACCGCTGTTGAGCAGCGTGACCAGGCGCTCCACCACCACCAGGCGCAGGCCGGAATAGCCATGGGCGAAATTGTTGATCGCAGCCGCCATCACCGCCCGGGTCTGGGCCACGCTCAGGGGTTGACCAACGCCCACCGCATGACTCATCAGAATATTGTGCGACAACGCGCTTTGCAGGGCGGGCGGCACCACGGTATTGGCCAGGGCGCCGACCCCGGTATTGACGCCATAGGCGCGGATATTTTTCTCCACCACCGAACGGACGATGGCATGGGCAGCCTCGATGCGCTCCCGGGCCGCCGGAGCCAATTCCAGCACGGCCTGGGCGCTGGCAATACTGACGACCTGGGCCCGTGAAAGCGAGTGTTCGAGGATGACGCGATTCATTGCCGGAACTCCTGAAGGTGAAGTGCGCCGATCCATGCGCTCAGAAGCATAGGTCGACAGATGCGATTACGTTAAGCTGCGGCGACACTTGCGTAAACGCGGTAATTTCTCATGCGATCCATGATCGAAACGCATACATTGGATAATCCCGACTTCCCCCGTCGGCGCCTGCCCCTGTTGGCCCTGGAAGTGTTCGCCAGCGCCGCCCGCTGCGGCACGTTCAGCCGTGCTGCCAAGGAGCTGTTCGTCACCCAGAGCGCGGTCAGTCGGCAGATCCAGCAACTGGAAGAACATCTGGGCGTGATCCTGTTTATCCGCCACAAGACCGGGCTGCGCCTGACCCCGGAAGCGGAAGCCTTGCTGCCGGTGGTAGATGAAGCCTTCGGCCGCGTGGTCCAGGCCTGCAACAGCCTGCGCAGTGCCGGCCAGGTACTGACCCTGCGCATGCCACCGACCATCGCCACCCGCTGGTTTTTGCCGCTGCTGCCGGACTGGCGCAGCGTGATGCCGGATGTCGACGTGCGGGTAACCACCTATGACTCCTGGGAGCCGCACTTCGAAGACACCGACGTCGATGCCGCCATTATTCAAGGCCGTGGTGACTGGAAAAACCTCGAAGCCATCGCCCTGATGCCCGAGCGCCTGACCCCGGTGTGCTCGCCGGAAATCGCCCGCCGCCTGCATCACCCCGAAGACCTCAGGAGCCTGGCGCTGTTGCACTGCATTCCCCTGCACGGCTGGAGCCGCTGGCTGGAAAGCGCCGGGGTCAAGGGTATCGCCGCCCATCGCGGGCAACGCTTCGATACCCTGGAACTGGCCCTGTCTGCGGCGACCCGCGGCCAGGGCGTTGCCCTCGGTGATATCAACCTGATCCGCGAAAGCCTCAATGACGGCGTACTGGTGGCGCCGTTCGACATCGAACTGAGTCAAGGCATGGCGTATTACCTGGTCTACCCGCCGCAACGGGCGCAGTTGCCGAAAATCCGCGCGCTGCGCGAATGGCTGACCGGCGCACTGGAACCGACCGTTCGTAGCGATGGATCGAACTAAAGCGACAGCCATTGCCTCCATGTTCCGTAACCCGTGAAAAAACCGGTAAATGGAAACCGAGGCAATCCAAATGAATGTAGAAAAAGATGCCCGCAGTGGCATCGCCGAAATCGATTATTCGCGCGACACCCTGTTCGGGCCGATCCCCATGCAGGCCACTTGCCGGGTCAGGCTGGTCAATGTCGAGCGCGATGGCGAAGAGTTACGCGAGTTGACCATTGTTGGCGACCTGCCTGATGGCCTGGGCAAGTCCATGGTCATTCGCGTTGCACTGGAGGGGAAGATTGAAGCAGGGCCTATCGAACGACAGGATTCGTTAAATGACGCCGAGCCGCATGAGTTCAGGATATTGTTCAAAAACGAACGCAAACGCTCAATGCATTGAGTTGTTCCATTATCGTTTTGAAACAATTACACATAGTTTCGGGCGACGGCCAAGTTGTCCGATAACTGTTGTTTAATCGTTATGTTTAATTAGAAGCGCGCACGAACAAAAACGAATAACCGCGACCTCTCTCGTCAACGACTTGAGAAGCGGCGGTTATGTAGTCAGCAAGGGCTCAACGGCGTGCGTTGGCCCGCAAGGCGCTGTGTTGGGTATGGGCCAGATCATAGCGCAGCTCCGCTACCAGTTCAGAGATATCCCGGCTGGTATTGAGCCTGTCGAGGGAAATGCCAGTGACCAGCAATTCACCCTGATCGCCTTGCGGATCAAGGATTTGCACGGTCATCGAGTTGTCTGCAGCGATATTGCAGGTACAGCGTAAAGGCAGAAAAGCCTGCTCGATGATACTGCGCAGTTCGAGCGGGGAAAGTCGATAAGCAATCATTGCCATGTTCTCCAGAAATCCTGTGTAGCTGCCATGCACAACTCGCCAGCCTGTGACTAAACCTTTTTATAGCAAAGACGAATGGGCATAAATTATTCGTCAAATAAATACCGCCGAAGAATCGGCCAGTTAACGAACTAATAAACTTATACCCTAGGCCCTGACAACTCGCAACTTCCGCAAAAAAAGAATAACGCCCATAACTAAAGAGCGGGGTTCAAAAAAACCGGCAGAATCGATTCATCGCGCGGTTAATCCACAATAACAGTGGAAAAACTCGCAGTTTCAGGCAGAAAAACAACTCGCCGCACAGGCCTGCGACCAGACGTCACACCCTGTGCGGCGATCAGCGTATGAGCTGTTTTCCTGACAGAACGGTCAGCGTCTAGACGGCTTCCGGACGCTTGAGACGCAAATGAATCAGCGCCACCCGCGCACCGCGCTTGTCGCGCTTCTCTTCCACGGCAAATGGCTTGAAGCCCAGACGCGGATAAAACAGCAGGCCTGGCACATTGTGGTTGTAGCAGGATGCGGTCAGTTC
Source organism: Pseudomonas sp. JUb42 (assembly GCF_024807945.1). GTDB lineage: Bacteria > Pseudomonadota > Gammaproteobacteria > Pseudomonadales > Pseudomonadaceae > Aquipseudomonas. The sequence goes on from NZ_JANUFD010000010.1 coordinate 8,377, forward strand.
CTTAGCTTCGTGCTTGTCGAACGCCAGGTCAGTCATGCAGCCGATCAGGTAACCGCCCACGCCCTTGCCGCGCGCTTCCGGGGCGATGATCACGTTGCCCAGGGAACAACGGCCACGAAAATGCGCCAGGGAAAAGTTGGCATAACCGACTACTTCGCCATTGAGCTCGACCACGGTGGAGTCGGAGCGCTCCTCCAGGGCATCATTCAATTGCACTGCCGTGAGCGGCCACGTCGCCCGGGGGAACATATAAAACAGCTCATCAGCGTTCTGCGGCAAGGCACATACAGCGGGGATGTCTTTTTCTTCCAGGGGACGGTGCAGGAACATGGGGCAGGATCCTCGTAAGTAAGCCTACACACTATATGCGAAGCCACCGATCCCGTATTGCCTACTGTCAAAATAATCTCGTTGTGCCCATGACTCCCGGCAAGTCATTGAGTGGACAGGGTCTGCTGCAGATATTCCGTCAACTTGCGTGCCGGTTCCGATAACAGGCGACTGGCCGATATCAGCGCCAGTTCGCTGGGCGGCACTGCGGCAAAACCTTCGTCAGGACGCAACAGTCGATGGCTCGGCAGCACCGCCGAAGTGGGCAGCAGGGCGATGCCCAGATTGGCCGAGACCGCCGCCTGAATGCCCACCAGGCTCTGGCTGGCAAAGGCCACGCGCCAGGTGCGCCCCGCCGCCTCCAGGGCGTGGATGATGCGGTTGCGGTAGATGCAGCCCTGGGGAAAGACCGCCAGTGGCACCGGGTCGGCGATCGTCTGCATGCCTGACCCAGCGACCCAGCTCAGTTGCTCGGGCCAACTGGCCAGAGACGGCGCCTGCCCGGCTTCGGGCCTGACGTCGCGCTTGACCAGGGCCAGATCGATATCCCGCGCCTCAAGTTGCGCGTGCAGGTCGACACTCAGGCCATTGAGGGTGTCCAGGCGCACCTGGGGGTACTGCCGGGCAAAGCCGGCCAGCAGGCCCATCAGCCGCTGGACGTCGAAATCCTCGGGCACTCCCAGCTTGACCACGCCACTGGCCTGCCCGCTCTGCATGACGTTATGGGCCTCCATGGCCAGGCCTACCAAACGCCGGGCGTAACCGATCAGGCGTTCGCCATCTTCGGTGAGCTGGATATGTTTACTGGCCCGCTGGCGCAGCAACAGCGGGCGATCGAGCTGTTCTTCCAGCTTGCGAATCTGCTGGCTGACCGTGGACTGGGTGCGGTTGACCCGCTCACCACCCTTGGTAAAGCCGCCCGCGTCGACCACGCTGACAAAAGTCTTCAACAGCTCGAGATCGAACATAACATTCACCAATCGAATTATTTATCGATCATAATTTAATTTTACGATTATTCATATCCTGCCTAGATTGATCCTGTACCCATTCACAGGACAACGACATGACCCCCTCCACCCGCCCGCTCTGGCTGACCTTCGACTGCTACGGCACCCTGATCCAGTGGGACGAAGGCCTGCTCGCCCAGGTCCGCGCCCTGCTTGCCCGCAAACAGCGCAGCGAACTGGACCCCGACGCCTTCATCCAGGTCTATGACGAACACGAGCACCGCCTCGAGCAGACGCCGCCGCACCGCTCCTTCGCCGAGATTTCCCGGCTGTCGATGCAACTGACCCTCGAAGGCCTCGAGCTGCCCTATGAACCCCGCGATGCCGACGAACTGACCGGGTATATCAGCCAGATGCAGCCCTTCCCGGAAGTGCTCGCCACCCTCGCCTGGCTCAAGGCACAGGGCTTCATGCTGTGCATCGTCTCCAACACCGACGACGACATCATTGCCGGTAACGTGGCGCAGTTGGGCGGCTATGTGGACCGGGTTATCACCGCGCAACAGGCCGGGGCCTACAAACCCGATCACCGGCTGTTCGAGCACGCTCACCGTGAATTGGGCATCAGCCAGGACCAGGCCGTGCATATCTGCGCCAGCCCGCATCTTGACCTGACCGTGGCCCGCGACATGGGTTTTCGTTGCGTGTGGATCGACCGTGGCACCCGGCGCCAGCCGCTGCTCGATTACACCCCGGACGCAGTGCTGAGCGACCTGGGCAAAGTGCCTGACCTGCTGCGCGCCCAAGGCTGGATCGATGAGGAGCACGACCGCCATGGCGCATGATTGCGGGCTGCTGCGCAGTACCAGCCGTTACTCCGGTGATCTCGATACAGCGGCGATCCAGGCCGCCCGCGTCGACCTGGCCGCCAGCCTGCGCATGGCGGCGCGCCTGGGCTTGAGCGAGGGTATCTGCAATCACTTTTCCGCCGTGGTGCCGGGGCATCCCGAGCTGTTCCTGGTCAATCCCTACGGCCTGGCCTTTGAAGAGGTCACCGCTTCCAGCCTGCTGATCTGCGATATCCACGGGCAACTGGTCAGTGGCGACGGCAAGCCCGAAGCCACGGCCTTCTACATCCATGCCCGCCTGCACCGGCACCGGCCCACGGCAATGGCGGCATTCCATACCCATATGCCCAACGCCACGGCCCTGACCATGCTCAGTGGCGAACCGCTGCTCTGGGCCGGCCAGACCGCGCTGAAGTTCTATGGGCGCATAGCCGTGGACGAGCACTTCAACGGCCTGGCCCTGGACGAGTCCGAAGGCGACCGGATTGCCGCCGCCATGGGGCAGGCCGATATCCTGTTTCTGCAGAACCACGGTGTGATGGTGACGGCGCCGAGTATCGCCATGGCCTGGGACGACCTGTACTACCTGGAGCGTGCCGCCGAAGTGCAGCTCAAGGCCATGAGCAGCGGCAAGCCGCTGAAGCCGGTGTCACCGGAGATTGCCGAGCGCACGGCGCGGCAGATGCGTTACGGCGAAGCCGAGAGCGCGCAACTGCATCTGGAGAGTGTGAAGCGGATATTGGCCAGGACCGAGCCGGATTTTCGTAGCTGATATCCCCTTGCCGCTGAAATCTCTGGAAGCGAATTGTGGGAGCGAATTCATTCGCGAAGAGGCCAATACATCCAATGCATTTCTATCGACTGGAATGCCGCCTTCGCGGATGAATCCGCTCCCACAGGTTTTCCTTAAGCTCATTACCCATAAAAAAGGCCCCCGGGAGCATATCCACAGGGGCCAAGGGAATTGCTGAACAACTTAAAGGCTACGGCATCCCCAACCAGTTCGGCAGCGCCAGGGAAATCATCGGCACGTAGGTGACGAGGATCAGGAACGCCAGCAGGATGCACAGCCACGGCATCGCCGCGCGGATGGTCTGGCCCAGGGTCAGGCCGGTGACCGCCGAGGTCACGAACAGGTTCAGGCCCACCGGTGGGTGCACCAGGCCGATCTCCATGTTCACTACCATGACGATGCCCAGGTGGATCGGGTCAATGCCCAGCTTGGTGGCGATCGGGAAGAAGATCGGCGCCAGGATCAGCACGATGGCCGACGGCTCCATGAAACTGCCTGCCACCAGCAACACCACGTTGACCATGATCAGGAAGCCGATTGGCGTCAGGCCGCCGCTGATCACCCAACTGGTGATCTGTTGCGGGATCTGCTCGGTGGTCAGCACATGGGCAAAGAGCATGGCGTTGGCGATGATGAACATCAGCATGATCGACAGGCGCCCGGACTCGAGCAGCACTTTCGGGCAGTCACTGAGGCGCATGTCCTTGTACACGAACAGTGCGACAAAGGCCGAGTACACTGCCGCCACCGCCGCCGCTTCCGTCGGAGTGAACATGCCGCTGTAGATACCGCCGAGGATGATCACCAGCAGCAACAGGCCCCAGAACGCGCGGCGTGCCGTGGTCAGCCACTGACGGAAGGACACCCGTGGCTGGGCCGGCAGTTTCTTGATGCGGGCGACGATGTAGATCACCACCATCAGGATCACGCCCAGCAGCAGGCCCGGCACCACACCGGCAATGAACAGCTTGCCCACCGAGGTTTCGGTTGCGGCCGAATACACCACCATCACGATGGACGGCGGAATGAGGATGCCCAGGGTACCGGCGTTACAGATGATGCCCGCGCCGAACTCCTTCGGATAACCGGAGCGCACCATGCCTGCGACGGCAATCGAACCCACCGCCGCCACCGTGGCTGGCGATGAGCCGGACAACGCCGCAAACAGCATGCACGCCAGTACTGCGGCAATCGCCAGGCCGCCACGGATATGGCCGACACAGGCGTTGGCAAAATCGATCAGCCGTTGCGCCACGCCGCCCGTGGTCATGAAGGCCCCGGACAGCAGGAAGAACGGAATCGCCAGGAAGGTGTAGCTATCAGACGTTTCGAACAGCTTGATCGCCAGCGAACTCAGGGAGTCCTGGCTGAACAGCAGGATCGACATCGCCCCGGACAGGCCCAGCGAGATCGCAATGGGCACACCCAGGAACATGAAAACGAACAGCAACAGGAACAGACAGATGACCGTCATCAGTGATGCTCCTCACCAGGGTTGGCCAGTTTCGTGGCTTCGGCGGCCTCATCGGCCAGGCCCAGGCCGGTCTGCCGGTGGGTCCAGATGCGATAGAGAATTTCCAGGTAACGAATGAACACCAGAGCAAAGCCCAGGGGCACGATCACCGTGATATGGGCGACCTGGATGCCGAACTTATCCAGGTCCTCGGCACCGATATGGGCGACGAACAGCGCCGAGACCCACTTGTAGCTGGCCATCAGAATCAGCCCGGCATAGGCCATGCAGCACAAGCAGGCGAGGATCGCCAGCCAGCGTTGTACCGGCTTGCTGAAGCGCTTGACCAGGGCATCCACGCCCAGGTGGCCAGCGGTGCGCACGCCGTAGGAAATACCGAAGAAAATCAGCCAGCCGAAGATGGCCTTGGTCAGGGCGACGCTCCAGGTCATGCCTTGGGCGTAGCCCATGGTGTGGTCGCCGAGGTAAGCAAAGAAATCGCTGCTGAACGCCCACTTGTCGCTCAGGGTGTAGAACAGCGTGTAAATGTTATTGAGCGCCACATAGACAAATGTCACCAGCGTCATGGCAGCCAGCAGAAAGGCGATAAAGCCCTCCTCCAGATGCTCCCAGACTCGCTTCAGCGATTGCATAGAAAGTTCTCCGAACGTAGAGACAGTGGCCACCCGGGACCGGGCGGCCACACAGCATCAGGGCCTGTTACAGCGTTATCAGGCGGCTTACTGAGCCTTGTTCGAATCTTGTGCAGCCTTGATCAGGTCAGGGCCGATTTCAGCAGAGAATTGATCCACCACCGACTTGGTCGCTTCGCGCCACTTGGCCCGTTGCTCAGGCGTAAGGGTCACGACTTCGCTGGTCTTCGAGTCGATGATTTTCTGCTTGGCGGTCTGGTTCAGGGCTTCAGCCTGTTTGTTCACTTCCACGGTGACCTGGTCCATGATCTTCTGCAGCTCGCTACGCACATCCGCAGGCAGGCCGTTCCAGAAGGTGGAGTTGGTGATGACCATGTAGTCGATCAGGCCGTGGTTGGATTCAGTGAAGAACGGCTGAACCTCGTTGACCTTCTGGCTTTCATAGTTCGACCAGGTGTTCTCGGTGCCGTTGACGGTGCCGGTCTGCAGGCCCTGGTAAACCTCGGCGAAGCTCATCTTGCGCGGGTTGGCGTGCAAGGCCACGAACTGCGCTTCCAGCACGCTGGACGCTTGTACACGGAACTTCAGGCCACGGGCGTCTTTAGGCTCGACCATCTTTTTGTTGGCCGACAGTTGCTTCAAACCGTTGTGCCAGTAGGCCAGGCCGTGAATCCCCTTTTCGTCCATGGAACTGAGCAAGGCCTTACCCTGTGGGCCGTTCTGGAAACGGTCTACGGCTGCAAGGTCGTCAAACAGGAACGGCAGATCGAAGATCTGGGTTTTCTTGGTGTATTGCTCGAACTTGGCCAGGGACGGCGCCAACATCTGTACGTTGCCGGTCAGCAGCGCTTCCATTTCCTTGCCATCGCCGAACAGCGACGAGTTCGGATATACCTCGACCTTGACCTTGTCTTTCAGCGCGGGGTCCGCGGCGACCATTTTCTGGAACAGCAGCGCGCCCTGACCTTTCGGAGTGTTCTCCGCAACGACGTGGGCAAACTTGATGACGATCGGGTCGGCGTAGGCCATCCCGGCGAACGTTGTAAATGCAGCTGCGCAGAACAGCGCCTTGGTCAGCTTCAACATTGATTTCACCTTGTTATTGTTGTCAGCGATTCGGCCTCTGAGGGCCGTTGTTGAGAAGCGGGTGTAGCCTTTTGCTAGCTCTAACATGCCCAACCTGGAGCGTTTGTAGAATTAGCTTTTGTGTAACCCAGCGTTCGGCGGAGCTGAACGCCGTAAGATTTTTCCCGTTTGCACGCTGAATGTAGCACTCAAGCCAGTGCCAACAAGCGTTGTGCACGCAACAAAACCGGTGCATCAACCATTTGCCCATCCAGCTGGAAGGCTCCGGCACCGCTGGCAGCCGCGCTGGCGTCGACCACCCGCTGCGCCCAGGACAGCATCTCTGCCGTTGGCGCCAGGGCCTCATGGATGACAGACACCTGCTTGGGATGGATGCACAGCGCGCCACCAAAGCCCATGTCGTAGGCGTGACGCACCGAAGCGGCCAGGCCATCCGGATCGCCAATGGCCGGAAAGACGCCGTCCAGTGGTGGCAGCAGATTGGCGCTGCGCGAATGCAACTGCACGGCCATGCGCGACTGATCGAGGACGAACTGCGCCGCGGCGGTGCCGTTGTTCAGGTCCATGTCCAGGGCCAGGTCGAGGCCGCCGAAGGATAGACGTTCGACGCCTGGCGCATGGGCAATTTCGGCCAGAGCGAGCAGGCCCCTGGCACTTTCGACAATCGGCCAGATCGGCCTGCCGGTGGCGTGGACGGCGGCTACATGGGCCGCACTTTCCACCTTGGGCAGCAGCACCCCGACCACGCCCTGGTGGGCCTTGCAGAAGGCCAGGTCAGCAGCGTGTTCGGCGTGGTCAGGCGCATTGACCCGCACCCATACCAAGGCTTCGGGATTGGCCTGCAGGAAGGCCGCAAGATTGTCCCGGGCCTGGCGCTTGAGCGGCTCTTCGACGGCATCTTCGAAATCGACGATCACCGCGTCGGCACCGGCCGCCAACGCCTTGGCAAACCGCTCGGGCCGACTGCCCGGCACAAACAGCGCGCTGCGGACGATGGATGGAGACATGCTGGTTTTCCTCGTTTAATCGTTGAAATACCGCCCAGGTAGGAGCGTTTTCTTTAAGAGTAAATTCTGTGGTAGCAACCTCTATGGGAGAGCATTGTGGGAGCGAATTCATTCGCGAATAGGCCGGTACATCCAATAGGTATGCATCGCCTGGAATGCAGCTTTCGCGAATGAATTCGCTCCCACCGTTGGCTCCCACAATCTATCCCTTCACCCTTTTCATTCCGGTGCAACTCAAACCACCCCGGTCGTCGCCAACCGCGCCTGGTCTTCACTGGAGAAACCCAGCTCCGCCAGGATGCTCGCCGTGTGCTGCCCCAGTGCCGGGACGGCGTCCATGCGCGGGGTAAAGGCGGCGTTGCGTCCCGGTGGCAGCAGCGACGGCAACTTGCCCGCCGGGCTGTCCACTTCGCGCCAGCCATCCCGGGCCTTGAGCTGCGGATGGTTCCACACACCCTGCATATCGTTGACCCGCGCATTGGCGATCTGCGCGTCTTCAAGACGCGCGACCACTTCGTCCACGCTCAGGGCGGCAAAGCCGTCGACGATGATCTGGCGCAGCACTTCGCGGTTTTCCGAGCGCTTGAAGTTGGCGCTGAAACGCTCGTCCGTAGCCAGGGCCGGGTCGAGCAGGACCTTCTCGCAGAACAGCGCCCATTCACGTTCGTTCTGCAAGCCGAGCATCACCGTGTTGCCGCCGCCAGTGGGGAACGGCCCGTAGGGGTAGATGGTCGAGTGCGATGCGCCAGCCCGTGGCGGAGGCGGCGCGCCGTTGTAGGCGTAGTACATCGGGTAACCCATCCACTCGGCCAGGCTTTCCAGCATGCTCACGTCGATGCGGCTACCGACCCCGGTCTTGCCGCGCAGCAACAGCGCCGAGAGCACACCGGTATAGGCGTACATGCCCGCGGCGATATCGGCGATGGAGCAACCGGCCTTGGCCATTTCGTCTTCATCGGGGCCGCCGGTCACCGACAGAAAGCCGCCTTCGCTTTGAATCAGCAGGTCGTAGGCTTTCTTCTTTTCATAAGGCCCACCCTCACCGTAACCGGAGATATCGCAGACGATCAGTTTAGGGAAACGCTCATGCAGCGCCTCGAACGACAGGCCCATGCGTGCGGCGGCGCCGGGTGCGAGATTCTGCACCAGGACGTCGGCCTGGCCGAGCAGGGACTCGAGAATGCCACCTGCCTCGTCCTGTTTCAGGTCCAGGGTCAGGCTTTCCTTGGAGCGGTTGGTCCAGACAAAGTGCGAAGCCAGACCATCGACGCGCTGGTCGTAGCCACGGGCGAAATCGCCGCTGCCTGGGCGCTCGATCTTGATCACCCGCGCGCCCATATCCGCCAGCTGCCGCGTGCAGAACGGCGCGGCGATGGCATGCTCAAGGCTGACCACGGTGATGCCGTCCAGGGGACGGGGGTTGGTTTGAGTCATGTTTATTTACCTCGTATCGCCTTCCCGCCACGCTGCGGAGGCGAATTCGGTGGGAGCGAATTCATTCGCGAAAAATTCAACACATCAGATGCATTTGTGGGAGCTGGAATACCGCATTCGCGAATGAATTCGCTCCCACAGAACCCAGCCCCACAGAGTGCGTTGTTCTTTAGATCAAATCCGCCAGGCTGCGCGCATCGCGCAGCGACCAGACCCTGGCAATCAGCTCACGCCCCTGCTCAGCCGTACGCGCGCCGGAAAACGCCAGCAGACGCTGGAATTTGTCTTCCAGTTCAGGCCGCGACAGGGTGTTGCCCGGATCGCCTTTAGGCTCGTCGATGGCAGCGCTGAGTACGCGGCCATCGGTGGTGGTGACGATCACCCTACCCAGCCAGCGCGCCGGATAGGCGCCGTCGACTTCCTCGTCCAGCTCCATGCTGACCTTCTCGCGGAAGGCGGCAACCCGAGGATCGGTCAGGGCCAGGTCGCGGAATTCGATCAGTTGCGCGCTGCCATGCACGGCAATCAGGCCCAGCACGGCGCCCATGGAGAACTTGGCCTGGTGCACCGTGGTCGGCACGACAACGCGGCCCAGCACATCGATAGCACCTTGATGCACACGTGTGACGACCTTGGCGATCTGCTCATGGCCCAGGCTTTCCCGCTGCATCAGGTGCAGCAGCGCATCGGCGGCCGGGTGGGTGTGGCGGCACGAAGCGTGGAACTTGAACGAGGTTTCCGGCAATGCCCAGCGGCTGCCCAGACGATCCGACAGCTTGCCCGGGTCGGCGTCAGTGGACATGCCGGCTGCCATACCCTGATCACCTTCAAGAATATTGCGCGCACCGGTCAGGCCGTCTTCGGTCATATAGGCCGCGAGCAGGCCATCGGCGGCGGCCTTGGCGGTGTGCAGCTGCTTGGAGTCGGCGGCATCACGCAGGAACTCCCACAGGCCGGCGGCCTGGGTCCCGGCGTTGCCCAACAGGTTGGTGAACTGCTCGCGATTGAAGCCCAGCAGCTTGCCCACGGCCACAGCCGCAGCGAGGGTGCCGACGGTGGCGGTGGTGTGAAAGATCCGGTAATGGGAACGGCCCATGAACTCGCCGATGCGAATCCCGGCTTCGTAACCGGCCACCGAGGCCAGCAGCAGGTCCTTGCCGGACTTGCCCAGATCCTGAGCCGCCGCCAACACCGCCGAGAACACCACGGTGGCCGGGTGCAGCACGGAGCTGTTGTGCAGATCGTCCTGTTCGACCAGGTGCGACGAGGCGCCGTTGACGAAGGCGGCAAAGTACGCAGAAGTGCCACGACCATTGACCACGATCTTCGCCGCGCCTTCAGCCGGGCCCATGCGCCGGGCGTAACGCTCGAATAGCGGGATCGGGTGGGCGCCCTGGCTGGCCAGGGCCGAGCCCAGCCAGTCGAGGAACAGGTCTTCGGTGCGATCCAGCACGGGGCCGGGAATTTGCTCGTAAGTCAGGTCAGCGAGGAACGCGACCAGCGCTTGGGTATGGCTCATGTGCGTGTCCTCAGAAGCTGCGTGGCAGTTCGAGCAGATGCTCGGCGACGTAGGAAAGAATCAGGTTGGTAGAGATCGGCGCCACTTGGTACAGGCGGGTCTCGCGGAATTTGCGTTCGACGTCGTACTCACAGGCGAAGCCAAAACCGCCGTGGGTCTGCAGGCAGGCATTGGCCGCTTCCCAGGACGCCTTGGCCGCCAAGTACTTGGCCATGTTGGCGCTGGCACCGGCGTTCTTGCCGTTGTCGTATTCCTCACAGGCGCGCCAGCGCATCAGGTCGGCGGCCTCGATTTCGATATGGGCCTCGGCAATCGGGAACTGCACGCCCTGGTTCTGCCCGATCGGGCGGCCAAAGACCACGCGGTCGCGGGCATAGGCGGCGGACTTCTCGGTAAACCAGCGGCCGTCACCGATGCACTCCGCGGCGATCAGGGTACGTTCGGCATTCAGGCCGTCGAGGATGTAGCGGAAGCCTTTGCCTTCCTCGCCAATCAGGCTGTCGGCGGGCAGCTCCAGGTTGTCGAAGAACAGCTCGTTGGTCTCGTGGTTGACCATATTGGCGATGGGCTGCACGGTCAGGCCGTTGCCGATGGCCGCGCGCAGGTCGACGAGGAATATCGACATGCCTTCGGACTTCTTCTGCACTTCGGCCAGCGGCGTGGTGCGGGCCAACAGGATCATCAGGTCCGAGTGCTGGATGCGCGAGATCCACACCTTCTGCCCATTGATGATGTACTTGTCGCCCTGCTTGACCGCCGTGGTCTTGATCTTGGTGGTGTCGGTGCCGGTGGTCGGCTCGGTCACGCCCATGGACTGCAGGCGCAGTTCGCCGCTGGCCAGTTTCGGCAGGTAGTAGCGCTTCTGCTCTTCGCTGCCGTGACGCAGCAGGGTGAACATGTTGTACATCTGGCCGTGCACGGTGCCGGAGTTGCCGCCGCAGGCATTCACTTCTTCGAGGATCACCGAGGCTTCGGTCAGGCCCAGGCCCGAGCCGCCGTACTCTTCCGGAATCATCGCCGACAGCCAGCCGGCGTCGGTCATGGCCTTGACGAAGGCTTCCGGGAAACCTTTTTCTTCATCGATCTTGCGCCAGTAGGCGGCGTCGAACTCAGCGCAGAGGGCACGCACGCCTTCGCGGATGGCATTCAGGTCTTCGTTTTCGTACGGGTTCATCGTGTGTCCTCAGATACATCATGGCCTGCCATCACTGGGGCCATGGGGCGGTGTAGGTCGCTTTGCACAGGACTGTGGGACCGGCTTTAGCCGGGAAGGCGGCATTTGTTCCACTGACGCTTTCCCGGCTAAAGCCGGCCCCACAAATTCCCATCCAGATAAAAAAATTTGAGCCTTCTCGGTCTCAGTCGAACTGAACTTCTGCGCTCTGCGCCACACCCGCTTCATTACCGGCCCACAGCTGCGCCTTGCCCGCTTCCAGCACCTGGCCGCCGACCACGAAGGGCGTCGGCACGGTCAACGGACGCACGCCGCGATAGGCGAAATGACGGACCTTGGCCTGCGGATTGGCGCGAATGAAGGCACGCAGATTAAGGGTGGCAATCATCGGCCCGTGCACCACCAGCCCGGCGTAGCCCTCGACCTCAGTCACGTAGGGGTAGTCGTAATGAATGCGGTGGCCGTTGAAGGTCACGGCGGAGTATCGGAACAGCAGGGTCGGCGTCGGCTTGACGCTTTCGCTCCAGTCACCGGCAGGCGGGGCATCACCGCTGTTGAGCTTGGGAGGGTTGGGTTCGCGGTAGACGATGTCCTGCTCTTCACGCACGCAGAGTTCGCCGTTTTGCGAATAGTCGTGGCGCACCGTGACGAACAGCAGCGAACCGGTACGGCCGTGCTTTTCTTCGATATGCAGGATGGTCGACAGGCGGTGAGCATCGGCGCCGGCCTTGAGTGGCGCAATGAATTCGACGCGGCCACCGGCCCACATGCGATTGCGATTGTCGGCAGGAGGCAGGAAGCCGCCACGGGCCGGATGGCCGTCAGTGCCGAGCAGGGATTCGAACACCGGTTCCTGAAAGAAGCACCACTGCCACAGCGGCGGCAGCGCCTCGCCATCAGCCGGGACAGGCTCACCGAAGGTCGCGGCGATGCGCTTGACCAGGTTGTGGCTCAGGTGGTCCCAGGCCTCTTCGGTGCGTCCAATCCAGGCACTGTAATCCGTGGGCGAAGCTGTAGCGCTCATGCAGATAACCTCTTTGGCGGTTTTGTTATGAGGCCATCATGCTGGGGGTTTGGCATTCTGAGAATTTACATTTGTGTAATCCGGCGTTCATGTATGCTGAACGCGTCTAGCGCTCAACACTCCAAAAACAATGAGACCTCCGGCATGCATTTCGATCTGGCAGACCTGCGCCTGTTTATCCACATTGGCGAATCGCCGAGCCTGACCCAGGGCGCCCGCCGTGCGTTCCTTTCCCCCGCCGCCGCCAGTGCGCGGATCAAGGCCCTGGAAGGCCAGCTCGACACCCGCCTGTTGTACCGCGACAGCCGCGGCGTGGAACTGACCCCGGCCGGGCAGCAGTTGCTCAAGCATGCGCGGCTGATCATGCGCCAGGTCGATTACCTGAAAAGCGAGTTCACCCACTACGGCACCGACTCGGCCGGGCATATCCGCATCTTCGCCAACACCACGGCGGTCACCGAATTCCTCCCCGAAGTGCTGGCGGGCTTCCTGGCCAAACGCCCCGGCGTGACCGTTGACCTGCAGGAGCGCCTGTCCCGGGATATCGTCCGTGGCGTACTGGATGGCAGCACCGATATGGGCATCATCGCCGGGCCGGTCGAGGCCGCTGGCTTGCAAGTCATGCACTTCAGCACCGACCGCCTGGTGCTGACCGTGCCGACCGGCCATGAACTGGCGCAATTCGAGCAGGTCACCCTCAAGCAGACCCTGGCCTACCAGCATATCGGCCTGCACGAAGGCAGCACCCTGCTCAGCTTCCTGCGCGACCATGTCGACCGCATCGGCGAGCAACTGTCCCTGCGCATTCAGGTCTCCAGTTTCGAGGCGATTTGCCGCATGGTCGAAGCGGGCGTGGGCATCGGCATCATTCCCGAATCGGCAGCGATCCGGCACAGCCGCACCATGGAACTGGTGACCATCCAGCTCGACGAAAGCTGGGCAGTGCGCGAACGCAGCATTCTCGTGCGCGAACTCGATGCGCTGCCGGGGACGGTCAGGGCGTTGATTGCGACGTTGATGCCACAGGACAGCAGCCCAGCCGAATTGCAATGAGGCCTGTCCCACAAATGGCGTTTATCCGGAGATTACAAAGCCCGCTGGAAAATCTGGCAGACTGCACCGCATCTGTCTGTCCCGCTGCGCGGAAGTCTCGCCCATGCCCACTGTCTTTTTCTCACGCCTGAAAACCCGCTGGCTGCGCTGGACCTGCCTGGCCCTGCTCATCGTCGGCCTGCCCGTGGGCTGCGTGGCCTTGCAGCATGAGGAACGCAAACTGGTGTTCGGCATCGAACCCGGCGATGCCAGCTGGTACAGCGGCCTGCCCAAGGGCGTGCAGGAGTTCGAACTCAAGGCCTCGGACTTCGGCACCCAGCAGAACATTCACGCCTGGTGGTGGCCGTCGACGCGCCAGGACGCCCCGGCCATCCTCTACCTGCATGGCGCGCGCTGGAACCTCACCGGCCAGTTGTTTCGCATCGAGCAACTGCGTGCCCTGGGCTTTTCGGTATTGGCCATCGACTATCGCGGCTTTGGTCAGAGCAAGGGGCCGCTGCCGTCGGAAAGCAGCGTCTACAAAGATGCCCGGGTGGCCTGGGAGCGCCTGAAAACCCTGCAACCGGACCCGCGTCGGCGCCTGATATACGGGCATTCCCTGGGCGGCGCAGTGGCCGTGGACCTGGCCGCCGAACTGGGCCGCGATGCCCAACGGGCTCACGAACCGGTGCAGGCACGAGGGCTGATTATCGAATCGACCTTCACGACGTTAGCCGAAGTCGCCACCGCCGTTGCCAGCAAGAAAACCTCGCTGCCGGTGCGCTGGTTGCTGTCGCAGAAGTTCGACAGCGTCGACAAGATCGCCGATATCCATATGCCGGTGCTGATCGTCCACGGTACTGGCGATCAATACGTGCCGTCGCGTTTCAGCAAGGCCCTGTACGAAGCCGCGCGGGAGCCGAAAAGCCTGCTGCTGGTACCCGGCGCGACCCATAACAACAGCATGAACCTCGGCCGTCAGGCTTACAGCCAGGCCATTCGTACCCTGCTCGACCCACCGGCGCGTACCGCCACCCAGCAGACGGCAGATCAGGCGACGGCGGGCTAAGGGTTATTCGGCGGGGATCTGGCGGGCGGCGAAGGGGCGACTGTTAATCACTACCTTGCCCGGATGGCTGTCGGCGACCACTTGTTTATTCAGCTGCGCCAACATTGCCTGGGGCTCTTCGATGGGCAACTGCGCCAGGCGTTGCGCGGGCAGGTTCCACCATTGGCTGGCCAATAATCCGTCGATCACCTCTGGGTCGAAGCGATAACGCACGACTTTGGCGGGTGAGCCAACGGCGATGGCATAGGGCGGGATGTCCTTGTTGACCAGGGACTGCGCGCCGATCACCGCGCCGGTGCCGATGGTCACGCCTTCGAGAATCAACACATCCATGCCGATCCACACATCATGGCCGATCACCGTCTGCTGGACGCCATCATGATGCGGGGCAATCCCGCCCAGTTTCTGCCGCAGGCTGACCAGGCCGCTGTGAGACGTCAGCCAACTCAACGGGTGGGACTTGCGGTCCTGGCCGATGATTACGTCCTTGGCGATGGAGCAGTAGCGGCCGATGCTGGCAACGTCATGCAACTCGGTGCCACTGACAATATCGGTGTAGGCGCCGATGCTCAGCTTGCGCGACATGATCTTGACCTGATGCAACTTGACCCCGTACTCCAGCGTCAGCTCGGTATCGCGGCGCAGGCCCTTGATCCCGCTGTCCAGGCGGCACTGATTCAGCGCGAGCGCTTTTTTCAGCTTGCGATCCAGCAGCGCTCGCTTGAGGAAATTCATTGGCAGATTCCACAGAGATTGACGACGCGGTAGCAGGCGCCACGCCGTCCTACATAAGATCAGGAATCATCTCACAATGATGGCAAATACCAAAAAGGCAAAACCGGGTGGTCATCCGGCTGCATGAGTTGGAATAAGACAGGTGGGAGCGGATTTATCCGCGAAGGCGCCTTATCAAGCGATACACGTGTGTCGGATGTACTGGCCCCTTCGCGGATAAATCCGCTCCCACATGGCCACTGATGAATAATAAAATCGCAGGGCATTTCTCTTTCTTCTGAGTGAAATTTCCGAGAAAATCCCAAGCGCTTGCACCTGCCTATTGAGGTGTCTAGGCTGCGTCGGTCGCTGTATTCAGCGACCGGGTGTGGAAGCCCAGACCTCTCAGAAAGCAGACGTCTCTCGATTTTTGCCGACCCTCGTTGTTGTCAATTTGAGCTATGGCGGCTGTGCGTTGGGCGCCTTGAGGCGCGCCGGGCCTCTGAGACCGGTCTTCCACACCTGCGCACGGTTGCCACCCATTCATGTGGAAGTGATAGGTGGCCGCTTTATCAAACGCTCAGAGATTGCCAACTATGTTCAAAGCAACACCCAATCCCCCTGCCCCACTACACACCCTCTTCGCCAACGCCGACCAGCGCATTCGCCTGGCCCGCAATCTTCTGGAATGTCTGGAAGGTGCCGACGCCTGCGACAAACCCCACCTGACCCATGCTGCGCGGCTGCTACTGGATGACGGGTGTGAGGTGATGGCGGCGATGGAGAAGCAGGTTTCAGACAGGGCTGACAGCGTCATCACCTGATTTGGAATGAGGTTTTCATTGTGGGACCGGCTTTAGCCGGGAATATGCCTTCCCGGCTAAAGCCGGTCCCACAGCGAAACGGGCTCTACATCAGGCAATACAACAACACGATATTGACCACCAGCATCGCCAGCGCCGTCGGCACCTGGGCCTTGATCACCGCATATTTGTCGGGCAATTCCAGCAATGCTGCCGGGACGATGTTGTAGTTGGCCGCCATGGGCGTCATCAGCGTGCCGCAGTAGCCGGAGAACATACCGATGGCCGCCATCACCGCCGGGTTGGCGCCGAATACGCCGACCAGTACCGGTACGCCGATGCCGCCGGTCATCACCGGGAAAGCGGCGAAGCCGTTGCCCATGACGATGGTGAACAAGGCCATGCCGAGCACGTAGACGGCGACCGCTACCAGGCGCCAGTCCATATTGATGTAGTGGGTCGCCAGGTGCGCCACGGCCTTGCCGACGCCGGCGTCATTGAACATCAGACCAAGCATGGCGAGCATCTGCGGCAATACCAGGGCCCAGCCCAGGGCTTCGGTCAGGCGCCGGGATTCGCGCATGGCCTGTACCGGCGTGTCGCGGGTCAACCAGCAGGCCAGGGCCAGGGCGATCAGACTGCCGATACCCAGGGACACGAAGGTGCTGTTGGCCGGGTCGAGCAAGGCGACGTCGCCGAACTTGACCTTGCTCAGGAACACCGCGCCAAACACGGTGACCAACGGAATCGCCAACGCCGGGATAAACAGCTTGTTCTTCAGGCGTCCGGCACTGGCACGACGGGCCGCATCCGGCAGGTCGTCGTGCTTGCCGAAGCCGACACCGCCAAATCCGGCGATGACCGCCATCACCAGCACACCGGCACCCACCACATCGGCAGGCAGGCGCTCACCGATCAGGAAGGCCACGGCGAACAATCCCCAGAACAACCCGGCGCTCCAGCGCTTGGGGTTACTGGCGTCGAGCAGGGTCATGACCGACGTGATGGCCAGGACGATCCCGGCCAACCAGTACAGGTATTGGATCGAGATAATCATTGGGTGCTCTCCTGGGCGGTGGCGATCGGCGTGGCGGCTTGCGGCAGGGCCTTGAGTTCGCGGCTCAGGCGCTGGTCGAAGCGATACAGGCGGATGGAATGGATGATGAACACGCTGATCGCCGTAGGGATGCCCCAGACCGCGATATGCATCGGTTCGACATCGATGCCGGCGCCGAGCAGGAAGGTGTGCATCAAGGCAATGGCACCGAAGGCGACAAAGATGTCTTCACCGAAAAACAGGCCGATATTGTCGGTGGCCGCACACAGGGCCAACAGCTTGATGCGGATGGCTTCCGGCAGCTTGCCGAAACGCGATTCCGCCGCGCCTTCGGCCATGGGCGCCAGCAAAGGACGGACCATCTGCGGATGCCCACCAAGGCTGGTCAAGCCCAGTGCTGCGGTGGTCTCGCGGACGAACAGGTAAGCGATCAACAACCGCCCGGCGGTGGCACCGGTGAAACGCGCGATCCAGTTCTGCGCATGCAGACGCAGGCCGTGGCGCTCCAGCAGGCCGATCACGGCCAGGGGCAGGAGGATGATCAGGGGCAAGGTGCGGGTCTTGATGAACCCGGCGCCGATGGTGCTGAGGATGGTGTCCAACGGCATGCTCGCGGCGAACCCGGTAGCGACTGCCGCCAGGGCGACCACCAGCATCGGGTTGAAGCGCAGGACAAAACCCAGAACGATAACCAGCACGCCCAGCAGCGGCCAGAGATTGATAGCGGTTTGCATAGGTAACGTCTCTTCGTTGTCAGCCTTGCGGGCTGGAAAAACGGCGGAAAACACATCGGGTGTCATCCCGGCTGACAGTTGTCACAGCAGGGATTGGGCCACTCTGGTCAAACACGGCAAACATCCGGATTGCAATGCTTGTGGAAGCGAGGCTTGCCCGCGAAACGGTCACAGCGGTGTGTCAGAAATACCGAGTCAGCGTTCTTCGCGGGCAAGCCACGCTCCCACAGAGATCCAAGGATCCAGTGTTCGCACAAGCTGTTACCAAAGCGGCAATGTGTAGCTGACAATCAGGCGGTTTTCGTCGAGGTCGTTACCGAAGTTGGAGCGCACGGTAGCGTTACGCCATTTGACCCCCAGGTTCTTCAGGGCGCCACTCTGGATCACGTAACCGATGTCCATGTTGCGTTCCCATTCCTTGCCTTCGCCGCCAGCGGCACGCTGTACGTTGTCGCCGGATACGTAGCGGGTCATGAAGGTCAGGCCAGGGATGCCCAGGGAGGCGAAGTCGTAGTCGTAGCGGGCCTGCCAGGAACGTTCATGGATGTTGGCGAAGTCGCCGATCTGGATAAAGTTGACCAGATACGGATCGCTGCCGGTGATGTAGGGGAACGGGTCGCTGCCGCTCATGCGCTGGTAACCGGCGCCGAACGAGTGAGCGTTGAGTTTGTAGGTGACCATGCCGCCCATGGCACGGTTGTCCAGATCGCGGAAATTGCCGTCTTCCGAGCTTTTCGAGTAACGCAGGTCGGTCTTCAGGCTCTGCCCGGCACCCAGGGGCAGAACATGCACCAGGCCGCCGTAATACTGGTCGTAGACATTTTCCAGTTGTGCGTAACGGGCACTCAGGGACAGTTGCGGAGTGATCTGGTAGTCGCCGCCGCCAAAGTTGAAGTCGTTGCTCAGGCCGCCGATGCGGTTGGCGGTCATTTCGGTAAAGTCGGTGGAACTGTTGGCCTTGATCCGGTCAATGTGACCGCCGATAAACTTGAAGTTGGTCAGGTCCTGAGAAGTGACCAGGCCGCCGCGGAAGGTCTGCGGCAACAGGCGGGTATCGTTGGAGGACACCACCGGATCGCGGAAGAACAGCGTGCCGACTTTCAGTTCAGTCTTGGAGATCTTGGCCTTGGCGGTCAGGCCCAGTTTGGCGTAGTCATCCTGGGAACCGCCGGAAGACAGATCCGCTGGCAACAGGCCGGTACCTGCCGTACCCGAACCGGAGTCGAGCTTGAGGCCGACCATGCCCAGGGCGTCCAGGCCGAAACCGACGGTGCCGGCGGTGTAGCCCGATTGCAGACGCAGCAGGAAGCCCTGTGCCCACTCTTCAGCCTTGTCCCGGGCGCCGCTCTGGCGGAAGTCACGGTTGAAGTAGAAGTTGCGCGCTTCCAGTTCGCCCTTGCTGTCGGCGAGAAAATCCGCCTGAGCCTGCAGGCCGTAGCCCAATGTGCTGGTACCCAGTGCAAGCGCACAGAAAACCTTGAGTTTATGCTCGTACATTTACAGCCTCCCCTTGAGCGCACAGCGGCGTTGGGCCGTCTGCTGGCAGAGCGCATTTGTTATTGAAATGGCGCGGCACAAGGAGCCGTCACCCCGAAGGCCTGTCCCTGCTGGCTTTACGCTGCGGGGGTGACCTCTCTCGTCGGGGTCAATCTTTCGGCAAGGTGGCGTTTTGCGTCCAACGGGAAAAAACCGCTATGCCTCATAAGAATTTCTTTTCACTGTCTGGCATATAACCTGCAATTTCCTATGGATATGCATTGGCCTTTTGAAGCAGGAATCCCCCGTTGAACCTTAAATTTCTGGAAACATTCGTCTGGGTCGCGCGCCTGAAAAGCTTCCGGCTGACGGCGGAAAAACTCTTCAGCACCCAGGCGTCGATTTCCAGCCGTATCGCCGCCCTGGAGGACGAAATGGGCGTGCGCCTGTTCGTGCGCGACTCCAAGGGTGTGTCCCTGACACCCGAAGGACAGCGGGTGCTGGAATACGCCGAGCACATGATGGATACGATGCAAAGCATGAAGGCGGCGATCAAGGATCCGCGCCAGGTGCGCGGGCGGATACGCATCGGGGCAATGGATACGGTCATACACACTTGGCTCAGCCCGCTGGTAACACGCTTGATGAAGTGTTACCCGCTACTGGAGATCGAGCTGACCGCCGACACCGCCAGCAACCTCTGTGCGCAACTGGAAAAGGGTTATCAGGACATCATTTTCCAGACCGACATGCTGCGTTTCGACAGCGTGCGCAATGCCGTGCTGATCCGCTATCCGATGCACTGGGTGGTGCCCACCGGCTCGCCGTACGACCGCACTTACGAGTCACTGGAAGAGCTGTCCCAGGAGCGCATCGTCACTTTCTCGCGTAACTCGCGGCCCCATCAGGACATCCTCAACCTGCTGCACAATGCCAATATCATCAACCCGCGGATCAACTGCGTGAACTCGGCCTCGGCCATCACCCGCCTGGTACGGGACGGCTTCGGCATCGGCGCCATGCCCGCACAACTGGTGCGCGGTGAACTGGCCCAGGGCGTATTGACCCTGCTCAACGACATCGCCTTGCCCTCGGTGATGGACATCGTCGCCAGCTGGCGCAGTGGCGCGGGGATGGAGTTGGTGGAAGATATCGTCAGCTTGACCCGGGAAGTGGTCGAGGAATTTCACGCCGAATCGCCGCGCGGGGCGGTGCCTTATGTGTTGGATGTTCTGTAGCCCTTTCAGCCACTCACGCAAAACGATGTGAGAGAAAATTCTGTGGGAGCGAATTCATTCGCGAAAAGGCCGGTAGATTCGACGCATCTTCATCGCCTGGAACACCGCTTTCGCGAATGAATTCGCTCCCACAATTTGCCTTATCACCACCTCTTTGCGCACCTGATTGGCGCACCTTATAGATAGCAGAAGCACTTGCGCGCCCCATCACTGCCCACAAAAAAAACCAATGCCCGCCCCGTCTTTTTTCTCGTTCGACAAAGCCCTTCGCCTCATTAAACCTGCAAGTCGGGTTTGCCAGCATTGATCACGGGAGGCGTCATGCGCATGTCACTAAAGTTCGGCCACAAGATTCTGTTCGGCGCCTGCCTGATCGTAGTCGTGGTGTTTCTATCCTTTGCCCTGTTCAACGACTATCGCCAGAGCACCAGTACCCGCGAGGCGCTGCAACGCAACTTGCAGGGCATGGGCAAGGTGTTGGGCATCAATATCGAGAGCTGGCTATCGGGACGGATTCTGTTGTTGCAAGGCGTGGCCGAAAGCATGGCCGCTGAGCCAACGCCGGAGAACATTGCGCGCCTGCTGGAGCAGGACATCGTCACCTCAACTTTTGTTGCCAGCTATGTCGGCCTGGCTGACGGGCGCTTCGTCATTCGCCCGCAGCGGGTCATGCCCGATGGCTTCGATGCCCGCCAGCGACCCTGGTACAAGGATGCTGCCCAGAGCCTCAAGCCGGCGTTGACCGAACCCTATATCGGCGCAGGCACGGATTATCTGGTGATGACCCAGGCGGTGCCGATCAACGCCAAGGGCCAGGTCGCCGGGGTGTTGGGCGCTAACCTCAGCCTGGAGCAACTGGCCAGGATCATCAACGCCGTAGACCTCAACGGTATCGGCTATGCGTTCCTGGTCAGTGCCGACGGCAAGATTCTGGTGCACCCGGACAAGGCCCTGGTGACCAAAACCCTGGCCCAGGCCTTCCCCAATGGCGCTCCGACAATCAGTAGCGACTTCAGCGAAGTCGAGGAAAACGGCGCCACCCGCATCATCACCTTCACGCCGATCGGTGGGCTGCCATCGGTGAAGTGGTCGATCGGTCTGTCCGTGGATAAAGATAAAGCTTACGCCGCGCTGCATGAATTCCGTCGCTCGGCGCTGATAGCAACTATCGTCGCCGTGCTGGTCACCCTGGCCTTGCTCGGCCTGCTGATCCAGGCGCTGCTGCGCCCGCTGCACAGCATGGGTAAGGCCATGGAATCCATTGCCGAAGGTGAAGGCGATCTGACCCAACGCCTGAACAGCCAGTCCAGAGATGAGTTCGGCGTACTGGCCCAATCCTTCAACCGTTTTGTCGAGCGCATCCAGCAGTCCATCGGCCAGGTGCTGACTTCCAGCAGCCAGGTGACCGCCCTCGCCACTCGGGTCAGCCAGGCGTCGCACTCGTCACTGGACAGCTCCGACGCCCAGGCCGCCCTGACCCATAACGTCGCCGCGGCAATCAATCAGTTGGGCGCCGCCGCCCAGGAAATCGCCCAGAACGCCGCCCATGCCTCCCACCGCGCCGCCGATGCCCGGGAGCAGACCGAGCATGGTCGGCAAGTGGTCGAGCGCAGCCTGCTGGCGATGTCGCAGCTGTCATCCCAGGTGATCAGCACCCGCCAGGACATCGAGAGTCTCAACGACAAGACCCTGCGCATCGGCCGTATCCTCGATGTGATCAAGGGGATTTCCGACCAGACCAATCTGCTGGCCCTCAACGCCGCCATCGAAGCAGCAAGGGCCGGGGACGCCGGACGCGGCTTTGCCGTGGTCTCCGATGAAGTACGCAGCCTGGCCCAGCGCACCCAACAGTCGGCCAATGAAATCCAGAGCATGATCGAGGAATTGCAGGTCGGTGCCAGCAGTGCGGTCACCGCCATGCTCGCCAGCCAGCGCCACAGCGATGACAACGTCAAGACCGCGCACTTGGCCGGGGAACGCCTGAACAGTGTGCTGGCAGGGATCGGCGAGATGAACGAGATCAACGTCTCCATGGCCGCCGCAACGGAAGAACAGACCTCAGTGGTGGATAACCTGGACCGGGATATCAGCCATATCACCGACCTGAACCAGGCCATGGTCGGTAACCTGAAGTCGACGTTGCAGGCGTGTACCGAACTGGAAGATCAGTCGAAGCGGTTGCAGCAACTGGTCAATACCTTCCGTATCTAAAACTTGGACCTCACACTTTACGCTCCCCCAGTGGGACCGGCTTTAGCCGGGAAAAGGCCGGTACAGGCAAAACATCTTCGGTGTCAGAGCCATTGCCTTCCCGGCTGAAGCCGGTCCCACAAAAAACCCGTTCAAGCCAAGACAGTCGCCAACATCACTCCCCCCGATGCCGGATAAAGGTATCCAGCAGCCAGGTTCCCGCCGGCCCCAGGCTGCGCTGGCGCGACCAGATCACGTCCACTGCCGAGCTGCGCGGCCAGCCGGGAACGTCGAGTTCCTTCAGCCGCCCGCCCGCATACCCCGAGACCAGCCAGCGCGGCAACGCCGACCAGCCGAAGCCGAACGCTGCCATATCCATCAGCAGCAAGTAATTGGGCGCCGACCAACTGCGATGGCCGCTGGTGGGCAGGTCGTCGGTGGGCACACCCTGGTCGACCAGGGTATTCAGGCGCAGGGCGCGATAGCCTGCCAGCTTCTGATAATCCACCGCCGTCTCTGCTGCTAGCGGATGTTTATGACCGACGAACAGACCGAAATCGGCGCGTTCGGCAATGGTCGCGTAGCCGACTTCCGGCGGATAAGCCGCTTGCGCCGACAGTAACCCCAGTGAAGCGCGGCCCGACTGGATCAGGTTGATCGCATCGCCGTGCTCGGCAAACACACATTCCAGCTCAAGCTCGGGAAAGCGCTCGTCCAGTTCGCTCATGCGCGCTTCGAAGTCGGTAAAGGGGTTGGCATCGGACAGCACCAGGGTCAGGCGCGGCTCCATGCCCTCGGCCAGGCGCCCGGCGGCGCGGCGCAGTTTGTCCGAGGCAGCGAGCACATCCTCGATACGACCGAGCATCGCCCTGCCTGCTTCGGTCAGCACCGGGTGCCGGGCAGATCGATCGAAAAGCTCCAGGCCCAGATCGATTTCCAGGCGGGCAATGGCTTCGCTGACGGTGGACTGGCTCTTGCCCAGACGCCGCGCCGCCGCGCTGAAAGAACCCAGGGCAACGGTCTGGGCAAACGCCTCAAGCGCTTCGGGGGAGTAATTCATATATCGGTTTTTCCGATGGAGACCATTTTCACTGTAACGCAAGGACCGATGACAATGCAGGCCTGTTTCGCATCAAGAGAAAACCTGTCATGCCTGCCAAGGGGAAATCCCTCAAAGAACGCGCCTTCCATGCCCTGCTGTTCGAGATCATCGGCGTGCTGCTGTTCGCGCCATTGCTCGCCTGGCTCATGGATCATTCATTGAGCCGCATGGGCGCCATGACGGTGATGGTGTCAACTGCTGCCATGCTCTGGAATATGCTGTTCAACAGCCTGTTCGACCGCTTGCGGGCGCGGCTGCAACTGGCCATGTCCATGGGCCTGCGCGTGCTGCATGCCTTGGCGTTCGAGGGGGGATTGGTGCTGGTGGTGGTGCCGCTGGCGGCGTGGTGGCTGTCGATCAGCCTGTGGGATGCGTTGTTGCTGGATATCGGCCTGCTGTTGCTGTTCTTGCCATATACCCTGATGTTCAACTGGCTCTACGACACCCTGCGTGAGCGCCTGGCGCCCGCAGGGGGCGCCAGGGCAGCAGAGCGTTAAGCGGATTCAGGCAGGAACAGATACGGCGAGTGCGCCAGGCCGGCCTGGAGCTGTTTGGTGCCTTCGTCGGCGAACACTTCTTCCTTGCCCGCTTCCAGGGCGTCGAGGGTTTCAATGGCCACGGACTGCGGGGAAACCTTCGGCGCATCGAGGCCTTGGGTCAGGTCGGTGTCGACGAAGCCCACATGGAGACCCAGCACCTGGATGGCTTTCTCGCGAATGTCCATGCGCAGGGCGTTGGTAAAACTCCAGGCGGCTGACTTGCTCGCACAATAGGCAGTCAGGATCGGCAGCGAAACCCAGGTCGCGTTGGACAACACATTGACGATGGCACCGCCGCCATTGGCCTCAAGCACCGGGACAAAGCCCTGGCTCATGCGGATCACGCCGTAGTAGTTGGTTTCGAAGAAGCGCCGCGAGTCCTCGATCACCGCCGCATCCAGGGAATTCTCCCGTACGCCGGCGATACCGGCGTTGTTGACCAGCAGCGTGACATCGCCGCACTGGGCAACGGCTGCGGCCACCGAGGCGTCGTCGGTCACGTCGAGCTTGACCGCTACCACGCCCGGAATGTTGACGCCCTCGGGGTTACGTACCCCGGCATAGACCTTTTTCGCCCCGCGGGCGAGCAGCTCCTGGGCGAAGGCCAGGCCGATACCGCGGTTGGCGCCGGTGACGAAAGCGATGGAGTCTTTGACTTGCATGATGTTGCCCCTGCTGGAATGGGTGGCGAATAGGTTGGCGATCAATTGGATTATGATCGTAATCTTATAGGATAATGCCGGGTCCGCCCGCGAATCGCAAGGGGGTTTATCGGGTTACGACGAGAGTTACTGGTCTTCCCAGGGCAAAGCCTTGCCCGCCCGGACTTGAGCGTTGATCGAGCGCAGCAGGTCCAGGGGATCGCGATCAGTGCGCGCGTGGCTCTGCTCATCGACCCAGGTCGACACCTGGTGCCGGTCCAGGCCGGGGCGCAGATGGAGGATCTCCACCAGTTGCCGCTCACATTGCTGGGCGTAGGCCACTACGCTGGAAAACAAAGGGCTGTTCATATATGCGGGGGTCCTCGTCGTTCGTCCACCAGCGACATCAATATGCCAGTAGCGCCGCGCGGGTGCACCTGCCTTGAGCGGCGCGCGAAGCCGGTGCTACCATTCGCAACCGCCGGGCCGGCAAGGAATCAACGGGTTTATGAGCAGTATTCGCGAGCGCAACAAAGAGCTGATCCTGCGCGCAGCCAGCGAGGAATTTGCCGACAAAGGCTTCGCTGCCAGCAAGACCAGCGATATCGCGATCAAGGCCGGGCTGCCCAAGCCCAACGTCTATTACTACTTCAAGTCCAAGGAAAACCTTTATCGCGAGGTGCTGGAAAGCATCATCGAACCGATTCTGCGCGCCTCCACACCGTTCAATCGCGACGGCGTCCCGGCCGATGTCCTGAGCGCCTACATCCGCTCCAAGATCCGCATTTCCCGCGACCTGCCCTTTGCTTCCAAAGTCTTCGCCAGCGAAATCATGCACGGCGCACCGCACCTGACGCCTGAACAGGTGCAGCAGCTCAACGGCCAGGCCAAGCACAATATCGACTGCATCCAGGCCTGGATCGACAGCGGCCAGATCGCCCCCATCGACCCTCATCACCTGATGTTCAGCATCTGGGCCGCGACCCAGACCTACGCCGACTTCGACTGGCAGATCTCCAGCGTCACCGGCAAGGACAAGCTCGACGACAGCGATTACGAAGCCGCGACCCAGACCATCATCCGGCTGGTGCTCAAGGGGTGTGAGCTGGATCGGGTGTAGACCTGTGTTCAGCTGGCGCAGAGATGTGGAAGCAGAACCTGTGGGAGCGAATTCATTCGCGAATAGGCCTGTATATCCAATAAATCTGCTTCGTCTGGGATACCGCTTTCGCGAATGAATTCGCTCCCACCAGATTATTCCACCTGCCAAGTATTTGCTGCGCTCCCACAGCACTCGCTCCAGATCCATTTTCAAAGCCATAAAAAAACCCGCCGAAGCGGGTTTTGGTGTGACCATCCAACATCCTGTCGGCTGCCGTCCTGACAATGGTCGATCGTCCTTGATCCCGCAGCGCTTCCTTGGCTGCGGTTGTTGGATCCAATCTTACCGCTATCCGAAAAAATGGCAATAGCGCGAAACACCCTCTCGTCGTGTAAGACTTTAGCCATATACGCCTACGCTCTAGAAAGAAAAATCTCACATCACTCTCAGATTTGTAGTGTGATAGCCGAAAGCCTTTAAAGCCCCAATAAAAACACTACGAGGCCGCGATCATGACCATGCGCAACTTCTCCATCAGCCGCCGTCTGTGGCTGATTCTCATCGTATCGTTGCTGATGCTGTTCACCCTCGCCGCCGTGATGCTCAAGCAGGTGCATACCGACCTGTATGAGGCCAAGGCGCAGAAAACCATGCACCTTGTGCAGGCAGCCAGTGGGGTTCTCGACTATTACAACGGCCTGGAAAAGGCCGGCACCCTGACGCGCGAACAGGCCCAGCAACAGGCCCTGAGCGCGGTTCGCGGGCTGCGTTACAACCAGACCGACTATTTCTGGATCAACGATCTGCGCCCGGTGATGATCATGCACCCGGTCAGCGCCAAGCTCGAAGGCCAGGATCTTTCCGCCATCCGCGACCCGGACGGCTTCGCGGTGTTCAACGAAATCGTCGCAGTGGCCAAGAGCAAGGGCGCCGGTCCGGTCAACTATCGCTGGCCCAAGCCCGGCGCCAGCGAGCCGGTGCAGAAGACTTCCTACGTACAATTGTTCGCACCCTGGGGCTGGATCATCGGTTCGGGCGTGTATGTCGATGACGTGGTCGCCGAGTTCCGCCAGCAGATGATGTATGCCGCGCTGGTCAGTGCGGTGATCATGCTGTTCATGGGCCTGTTGGTGGTGATGATCGCGCGCAGCATCGTCAAGCCGTTGCAGGTCACTGTGGGCGCCATGGCCAATATCGCCAGCGGCGAGAGCGATCTGACCCGTGCCCTGGACACCCACGGCAGCGACGAAGTCAGCCAGTTGGCCAGACACTTCAACGACTTCACCGCCAAGCTGCGCGGGGTCATCAACCAGTTGCAACAATCAGCGACCAGCCTCGGCCAGGCCTCCAGCGCCATGGGCAATGATTCCGCCCAGGCCCTGAGCCGCAGTCAGCAGCAGTCCCAGCAAATGGATCTGGTGGCCACCGCCGTCAACGAAGTGACCTATGGCGTGCAGGACGTGGCGAAAAACGCCGAGCATGCCGCCAAGGAAATGCGCGATGCCGAAGCCCAGGCTAATCAGGGCCAGGTCAATATCGACAGCAGTCTGCGCCAGATCGACCACCTGTCCGGGACCATCGAGCAGGCAGTGGAAGTGATCCGCACCCTGTCCAGCGAAAGCACGCAGATCGGCGGTGTACTGGAGGTGATCAGTTCGATTGCCGAACAGACCAACCTGTTGGCCCTCAACGCTGCCATCGAGGCGGCCCGGGCCGGTGAGCAAGGCCGCGGCTTTGCCGTGGTCGCCGACGAAGTCCGCCTGCTGGCCCAGCGTACGCAGAAGTCCACGGCGGAAATCCAGGGCATGATCGAGCGCCTGCAGACGCACTCTAACGCGGCGGTAAAAGTGATCGGCGACAGCAGCCGTTCCTCGCAACTGACCATTGAGCAGGCCAACCTGGCCGGGCAAAGCCTGGGCTCGATCATTCAGGCACTGCGCAACCTCAACAGCCTCAATACCTCCATCGCCAGTGCGACCCTGGAGCAGTCCCATGTGGTCGAGGACATCAATCAGAACGTGACCCAGGCCGCGCAGCTATCGCAAAGCACCGCGCTGGCCGCCGAGCAGTCCAGCACCGCGAGCCTGCACCTCAAGGACCTCAGCGAGCAGTTGAACAGCCTGCTGCGCCAGTTCAAGGTCTGAGTCCATTTCCCCCAGGCCGGGCCTCAGGGTTGCGTTGGCAAGCGCAATCCCTCAGGCTCTGGCCCTCTTCACTGGGGACATAACTTCATGGACAACAACCTCAGTCGGCGCGAGCAACTGCGCATCGTCATTTTCCAGACCGACACCCCTGCCGGACGACGCTTCGACCAGGCGTTGCTGGTCATCATCCTGTGCAGCCTGTTTATCGTCATTATCGACAGTATCGAGTCGGTCCATCGCAACTACGCCGACCAACTGGCCTGGATCGAATGGGGCTTCACCGCCGTCTTCGCCATCGAATACGCCCTGCGCCTGTACTGCTCGCCCCGGCCTCTGCAATACGCCTTCAGCTTCTACGGCCTGGTCGACCTGCTGGCCATCGTGCCGGGCATCCTGGCCATCTATTACGCCGACGCCCAATACCTGCTGATCGTGCGCATCATCCGCATGCTGCGGATCTTTCGGGTGCTCAAGCTCGGGCCTTACCTGAAACAGGCCAATTACCTGCTGTCAGCGTTGCGCGGCAGCAAGCAGAAGATCATCGTCTTTCTGGTCTCGGTCTCGACCCTGGTGGTGGTGTTCGGCACCCTGATGTACGTGATCGAAGGCCCTGAACACGGCTTTACCAGTATTCCCATGGGCATCTACTGGGCCATCGTCACCCTGACCACCGTGGGCTTCGGCGATATCGTGCCCAAGACCACTCTGGGGCAAATGCTCTCGTCTCTGGTGATGATCACCGGCTACTCGATCATCGCCGTACCCACCGGCATCTTCACCGCCGAACTGGCCAATGCCATGCGCGGCGACCAGTTGCAGCGCGACTGCCCGGTATGTACCAAAAACAGCCATGAACATGACGCCGCATTCTGCTCGCGCTGTGGGAATGCGCTGTTCCCAGGGCCGGCAAAGAAAGCATAAGCAAATACGTTTTTAATCTTTAAAGGCCTATTGCAGTCCGGCTATAGTCGCGGCATTACGCTATCACCCACACAGAACGCATCGCAGGAGCGGCTTCAGCCGCGAGCACGCCCTCGCGGCTGAAGCCGCTCCTGCGGCGGGCACCACATCCGGTTTCATCTATTACAAGGAATGCGCAGTGAAAAAACTCTTCGCCGCCTCGCTACTGGCCGCAGGCATAGCCCTGAGCAGCGCCGCCATGGCTGCCCCTACCCT
Organism: Pseudomonas sp. JUb42; assembly: GCF_024807945.1. Lineage (GTDB taxonomy): Bacteria > Pseudomonadota > Gammaproteobacteria > Pseudomonadales > Pseudomonadaceae > Aquipseudomonas. The sequence goes on from NZ_JANUFD010000010.1 coordinate 37,665, forward strand.
GCTTAACGTCTCCTACGACGTGATGCGCGACTTCTACAAGGACTACAACGCCGCCTTCCAGAAACACTGGGAAGCCGAGCACAAGGAAAACGTTGCGGTCCAGATGTCGTTTGGCGGTTCGAGCAAGCAAGCGCGTTCGGTGATCGACGGTCTGCCGGCTGATGTCATCACCATGAACATGGCCACCGATATCAACGCCTTGGCCGACAACGGCAAGCTGGTGCCGGATAACTGGGTCACCCGCCTGCCGAACAACAGCGCGCCGTTCACCTCGGCCACGGTCTTTATCGTGCGCAAGGGCAACCCGAAAGCCTTGAAAGACTGGTCCGACCTGGTCAAGGACGGCGTGGAAGTGGTAGTGCCTAACCCGAAAACCTCGGGCAACGGCCGCTATACCTACCTCTCCGCCTGGGGCTACACCCTGAAGAATGGCGGCGATGAAGCGGCGGCGAAGAAATTCGTCGGCGAACTGTTCAAGCACGTCCCGGTACTGGATACCGGCGGCCGTGGTGCAACCACTACCTTCATGACCAACCATATCGGCGACGTGCTGATCACCTTCGAAAACGAAGCTGAAATGATCGCCCGCGAGTTCGGCCGCGATCAGTTCGAAGTGGTCTACCCAAGCGTTTCCGCCGAAGCCGAGCCGCCGGTCTCTGTGGTCGATACCGTGGTCGACAAGAAAGGCAGCCGTGCTCTGGCCGAAGACTACCTGAAGTACCTCTGGTCCCCCGAAGGCCAGGAAATTGCTGCGAAGAACTACCTGCGTCCACGCGACCCGGCTGTACTGGCGAAATACACCGACCGCTTCCCGAAAGTTGACTTCCTCTCGGTAGAGAAAACCTTTGGCGACTGGCGCACGGTGCAGAAGACCCACTTTGTTGATGGTGGGGTGTTTGATCAGATTTATCCGGGGAAATAATCCCTGACTGGAGATGGCTGCGGTGTATCAGATACATCGCATGTCCTGCAGGAACCCACTGGGGTTTACCGAACGCTTCGCACTCGATCGCCACCCAGGCGGTTCTCCCACCCGATTCAATTCCCGAACTGACGACTCAATCCCGGTGGTACACCATGTCCATCAGTGGCTTGCCATGGGCCGTCGGGGCTCAGGGCCCAGGTCCAGCCGTTGTCCCAGCGGTAGTAGGTACGCTGGCGGTAGAAGGTGTTGCTGGCGTTATCCAGTACGTGCACGCCCAGGCGCTCGTCCCAGTGGCTATGGCCGCCAGGAGGGGGGGCGAAGTGGCTGGAAGTTTTCTGCGGGGCTGCGGGGGTTTGTGGCGTGGTGCCGCGTGGAGTGCTGGGCTGGGAGGACGGCAGGCTCGGGATCGGCTGCTCGCTGCGTGGCGCCTGGGGCTGTACCGCACAGGCACTTAATCCCATAACCATGGCCAACAAACTGATACGGGCGGTGCGGTACATGGTGAACTCCCTGCTGTCGAATTGAATGGGATCTAATCAAACTACGCCTGCCCGGCTGAATTACCGGGCTCGTGTGGGAGCGAATTCATTCGCGAAGAGGCCGGTAGACTCAATACATCTTCGGCGCCTGAAAGATTGCTTTCGCGAATAAATTCGCTCCCACAGGTCGGGGCAGGATTGCCTGCAAAAACCCCGGCAATTATTGATCAGGGCTATCGATAGTCAGTGTCTGGGGTTCGGTCACGCTGCTGGCCAACGGCTTGCTGCGCCCTACCCACTCACCGGCGGTCGGTTGCCCCGCGCGGGATACCCGCGCCAGAAGTTGGACTTCAGGGAAGTTCGACAGTTTCAGCTGCGGCATCATTGCATCGGCATCGCCCAGTTCGACGTCCACTGGCAGGTCGGCCACAGTGACTCGCTTGACGGCCAGCGGCGCTGGAGGGCCGGACACGGCGCGGGCAAAGATGAACACGCTGTCTCCCGGCGCGACCTTGGCCTTGAGTTCCGGCGCCAGATCAACGCGGACCTTGATCAGGGCTGTCTTGGCCGCAACGGGCGCCGCAACCTTGCCGCCAATGGCCGTCAGCCGTTCGCTGGCGCGGTCGATACCGCCCTGCAGCGCCGAGCGCGATGGATCATTGGCCGGCAGTACGGCGAGCAGGCGAGTCCAGTAATCCACTGCCTGTTGGTAACGCTCGCTCTCGAAGGCGGCGATACCGAGCAGACCGAGACTGGTGACTTCCCGTGGGTCGGCCTTGAGCGCTTCATCGGTGAGGGCCTGGACTTGCGCCGTGAACTTCTTGTCGGCAGCGAAATACAGCGCCTGTGCCCACTGCCCGAGCAGTTCAGGCTGACGCCCGGCCAGAGCCACGGCACGCTCGAACATCGCCGCGCCGTCGGCCGGGCGATCCTGGGCCATATAGGTGCGGGCGAGGAAGTAAACACTTTCCGCAGAGTCCGGTTGCGCCTTGACCGCCCGCTCCAGGCGCTGGGTCATTTCGCCGATGGACGCCGGCGGCTGGGCGAATTCACGGGTCAGCTCGACCTTGTCGCTGGCGCCGAAATGCAGGTACAGCCCAAAGCCCAGCACTGGCACCAACACGGCAGCCAGCAGCGGCAGCGGCTTGCCCAGGCGCGAAGTGCGGGCGGTATCGGCGCCTTCGGTATCGGTCAGCAGCTCACGGGCGGCCTCGGCGCGGCCGCTTTCCAGCTGCGCCTCACTCAGCACGCCGTCGGCCTGCTGGCCTTGCAGCTCGGCGATACGCTCCTGATACAGGGCAACGTTAAGGGCGGTGCGATCTTCTTCACGCTGGGCACGACGGCCACGCAGCACAGGGATCAACAGGAAACTCAGGGCCACCAGCAACAGCAGGCCGGCCGCCAGCCAGAAATCAGTCATTCGCGGTTTTTATCCAACAGATGGGCGAGGCGCTCGCGCTCCTCGTCAGAAAGAACGTCAACATCCCTGCGGCCCTGGCTGCGACGCCGTGCGACGATCATGGCAATCACCAGCACGCCGCCGAGCAGCAGCCCGGCCGGTCCAAACCACAACAGCCAGGTACGGGCGCTCAGGGCCGGTTTATAGCGAACGAAATCGCCATAGCGGTCGACCATGAAATCGATGATCTGCTGATTGCTCTGGCCTTCGCCGAGCATGCGGTAGATCTCGCGGCGCAGGTCAGCGGCAATCGGCGCATTGGAGTCGGCGATGTCCTGGTTCTGGCACTTGGGGCAGCGCAGTTCCTTGGTCAGCTCGGCGTAACGGGCACGCTCGGCCTCATCACGAAAGGTGTAGGCATCAATGGCAGCGTGGGCCAAGGTGACAAGCCCGAGGCTCAGTACGGCAGCGGTCAGCAGGCGCTTGATCATTTCGCTTCATCCACCAGGGCTTGATAGCGACTGGCCAGTTGCTCACGCCAGACAGTGTCGTCGATCACGCCGACATGCTTGTAGCGGATGATGCCTTTGCTATCGATCAAGAAGGTTTCCGGTGCGCCGTAGACCCCCAGATTGAGGCCCAGGCTGCCGTCTTCGTCACGGATGTTGAGCAGATACGGGTCATGGAACTCCTTGAGCCACTTCAAGGCGTCGGCGTTGACGTCCTTGTAGTTGACGCCGTAGATCACCACCCCCTGCTGAGCCAGCCGGTTGAGCACCGGGTGCTCGGCGCGACAGGCCACGCACCAGGTGCCCCAGACATTGACCAGTGCCGGTTTGCCCAGCAGGTCGGCGCGGGTCATGAGCTTGTCGCTCTGCACGGCGGGCAGGGAGAACTCGGGGAACGGCTTGTCTATCAGCGCCGAAGGCAACTCGGCGGGGTCAAGATACAGGCCGCGATAAAGAAACAACGCCACGCCAAGAAACAGCGCCAGTGGCAACAGCATGATCCAGCGCTTCATGCCGCAACCTCCGCCAGGCCCAGAGCTTCACGAACCTTGCTCTTGACCTTGACCCGATAACGCCGGTCCAGAGCCGCGAGCAGCCCGCCCAGCGCGGTGATCAGGCCACCGAACCAGATCCAGCGCACGAACGGCTTGACGTGCACCCGCACCGCCCAAGCGCCGTTATCCAGAGGCTCACCCATGGCCACATAGAGGTCGCGGGTGAAACCGCCGTCGATACCGGCCTCGGTCATCATCGATTGTTGGACGCTGTACAAACGCTTTTCCGGATGCAGTACGGTGACCAGTTGACCATCACGCATCACACGAATGGTGCCGCGATCCGAAGTGAAGTTGGGGCCTTGATAATGCTTGGCGCCTTCAAAGACGAACCTATAGCCGCCCAGTTCGGTGGAGTCGCCGGGGGCCAGGCGCAAATCGCGTTCGGCGCTGTGCTGGCTGGACAGGACCACACCCAGAGCGCAAACCGCGATACCGATATGCGCCAGTTGCATGCCCCAGTAGCTGCGGGTCAGGCTGCGCATGCCCTTGAATAGACCCTTGTGGCGGGTCTTGTCGAGCAGGTCGCGAATGCCGGCCAGCAGCACCCAGGCAGCCAGGGCACAGGTCGCCAGCACCGCCCACTGGAAATCGCCGAGGGCAAAACCGGCGATGGCAGCGAGCACGGCTGTGCCCACCAGTACCGGAGCGAGCATGCTTGCCAGCCATTTGACCGGGGTGTCTTTCCAGCGCACCAGTACGCCTACTGCCATGACCAGCATCAGCAGCGCCATCAACGGTACGAACAGAGCGTTGAAGTACGGTGGACCGACCGACATCTTCGCCCCGCTCATGGCGTCCAGCACCATGGGGTAGAGGGTGCCGAGCAGGATCATCGATGCGGCGACTACCAGAATCAGGTTATTGCCCAGCAGCAGGGTTTCCCGCGACCACAGGCCAAAGCCGACATGGCTCTTCACCACCGGGGCGCGCAGGGCGAACAGGGTCAGCGAGCCGCCGACCACGAACAGCAGGAAGATCAGGATAAACACGCCGCGGGCCGGATCGGACGCGAAGGCATGCACCGAGGTCAGCACGCCGGAGCGCACGAGGAAGGTGCCGAGCAGGCTCAGGGAGAACGCGGCAATGGCCAGCAACACCGTCCAGCTCTTGAATACGCCGCGTTTTTCCGTAACGGCCAGGGAGTGGATCAGCGCCGTGCCCACCAGCCAGGGCATGAACGAGGCGTTTTCCACCGGGTCCCAGAACCACCAGCCACCCCAGCCAAGTTCGTAGTAGGCCCACCAGGAGCCCAGAGTGATGCCCACGCCGAGGAACGACCAGGCAACGATGGTCCAGGGCCGCGACCAGCGCGCCCAAGCGGCGTCGAGGCGACCGCCGAGCAAGGCGGCAATGGCGAAGGCGAAGGCCACGGAGAAACCGACATAACCCATGTACAGCATCGGCGGATGGACGATCAGGCCGATGTCCTGCAATAGCGGGTTAAGGTCGCGACCGTCAGCCGGGATCTGCGGCAGGATGCGGCTGAACGGGTTGGAGGTGACGATCAGAAACAGCAGGAAGCCAACGCTGATCATGCCCATTACCGCCAGTACCCGCGCCAGCATGACCTGAGGCAGTTGCCGGGAGAATACCGAGACGGCGAAGGTCCAGCCGCCGAGAATCAGCGCCCACAGCAACAGAGAGCCTTCATGGGCGCCCCACACTGCGCTGAACTTGAAGTACCAGGGCAAATGGCTGTTGGAGTTCTCTGCAACATAGGCGACGGAGAAGTCATCGTTCATGAACGACCAGGTCAGGCAGCCGAAGGCAAATACCAGAAAGGCAAATTGGCCCCAGGCCGCTGGCTGGGCCAGGCCCATCCATTGCCGGTCACCGCGCCAGGCGCCCCACAGGGGCAAGCTGGCCTGCACCATGGCAAAGCACAGCGCCAGAATCATGGCCAGTTGGCCGAGTTCAGGAATCATCGTTCTTTACCCTTGTTTCGCAGGTGGGGTGGAGTCCGGGCCAGCCTGGCCGCTTTCCTTCAGGGCCTTGGTCACTTCGGGGGGCATGTACTTCTCGTCATGCTTGGCCAGCACTTCATCGGCAACGACAACGCCATCACTGTTGAGCTTGCCCAGAGCGACGATGCCCTGCCCTTCACGGAACAGATCCGGGAGGATGCCGCGATAGGTGATGGTCACCGACTTGTTGAAATCCGTGACCACAAACCGAACATCCAGGGAATCAGCGGAGCGTTTCAGCGAGCCTTTCTCCACCATGCCACCGGCACGGATGCGCGTGTCGTGGGGCGCTTCGCCCGAGGCGATCTGGGTCGGGGTGTAGAACAGGTTGATGTTTTCCTTCAGCGCACTAAGGGCCAGGGTGACGGCAATACCGACCCCGGCGAGGATCGCGACGATGATCAACAGGCGCTTCTTGCGCAACGGATTCACTTACGGTTCTCCCAGCGCAGACGTCGCGCTTCTTGTTGCAGGTAACGCCGACGGGCCAGCAACGGCAACGCCACATTGAGGATCAGCACGGCGACACAGATGCCATAGGCCGACCAGACAAACAGAGCATGATGCCCCATCGCCAGAAAATCGCTGAATGAAACAAAACTCACAATGGCTCCCCTTGCTCTGCCGGGTGGCCGAGGCTTTTGCGCACTTCAGCCTTGACCCAACTGGCCCGCGCCTCACGCTTGAGCACTTCCAGGCGCATGCGCAACAGCAGTACCGCGCCAAAAAAACAGTAGAACCCGAGCACTGTGAACAGCAGCGGCAGCCACATTTCGGCGGGCATCGCCGGTTTTTCCGTGAGGCTGAACGTGGCGCCCTGATGCAGGGTGTTCCACCATTCAACCGAATACTTGATGATCGGTATATTGACCACACCGACAATAGCCAGCACTGCGCAGGCCTTGGCCGCGCTGTCACGGTTGGTAATGGCGTTACCCAGAGCGATCAGACCGAAGTACAGAAACAGCAGGATCAGCATCGAGGTCAGGCGCGCGTCCCAGACCCACCAGGCGCCCCAGGTCGGCTTGCCCCATATGGCACCGGTGATCAGGGCCACAGCGGTCATCCAGGCGCCGATGGGGGCTGCGCATTGCAGGGCGACGTCGGCCAGTTTCATCTTCCAGACCAGCCCGACCACACCGCACACCGCCAGCATCACGTAGCAGGACTGCGCCAGCATGGCCGCCGGGACATGGATATAGATGATGCGGAAGCTGTTGCCCTGCTGGTAATCCGGCGGCGCGAAGGCCAGGCCCCAGACGATACCGATACTGAGCAGCAACAAGGCGGCGACACTTAGCCACGGCAGCAGCCGGCCGCTGATGCCATAGAACCATTTCGGCGAGCCCAGTTTGTGGAACCAGGCCCAACTGATGCCGCGCTTGACGCTGCTATTCACACTGCCTTTCATCAGATTGCCTTTCATCACGGATGCAGGGTTCGGTAAGAGGCCCGACTATGCGGCGCGCTCCTCAAAACCTCAATTATTCACCGACACTGATCTTCAGGCCGGCGGCTATCGCAAAGGGTGCCAGGGTCACCGCCAGGGCGGTCAGACTGCCCAGCCACAACAGGTAACCGGTGGCAGGCATGCCCATCAGGGCCGCCTGCAACGCGCCGCTGCCCAGGATCAACACCGGGATATACAGCGGCAAAATCAACAACGCGAGCAACAGACCACCGCGCTTCAAACCAACAGTCAGTGCCGCGCCCACGGCGCCGAGCAGGCTGAGAATCGGTGTACCCAGCAACAATGAGGCCAGCAATACCGGCAGACATTGCGCCGGCAGGCCCAGCATCAGGGCCAGCAGCGGTGCCAGCAGCACCAGGGCCAGGCCGGAAAAAACCCAGTGTGCCAGTACCTTGGCCAATACCAGAAGAGCCAGAGGGTGCGGCGAAAGGACCCACTGTTCCAGGGAGCCGTCCTCGAAATCACTGCGAAACAGCCCATCCAGCGAGAGCAGCACCGACAGTAAGGCCGCCACCCACACCAACCCCGGCGACAGGCTTTGCAACAATTGCGTCTCGGGGCCTACCGCCAGCGGGAACAGCGCGATCACAATCGCAAAGAACACCAACGGGTTGGCCAGCTCCGCCGGACGACGAAACAGCAGACGTGCCTCGCGGGCGACGAGCAGAGTAAAGACATGACTCATACGGCCCACTGTCCCAGGTCAATGTCCCGATAACCTGTCGGCATACGGGTAAGGGTATGGTGTGTGGTCAGTACGACCATGCCGCCCTGCTCACAATGTTCGGCCAGGTGCGCTTCCAGTTGCGCGACGCCCTGCTTGTCCAGGGCGGTGAAGGGCTCATCGAGAATCCACAGCGCCGGGCTGTCCAGATACAACCGGGCCAGAGCCACCCGACGATGCTGCCCCGCCGACAAGGTGTGGCATGGCAGATCCTCAAAGCCGCGCAGGCCCACCGCTTCCAGCGCCTGGGCGATGGCAGTGCCATCGGCCGGACGGTGCAAGGCACAAAGCCAGGTCAGGTTCTCGGTCGGGGTCAGCAGCTCCTTGATCCCGGCAGCATGGCCGATCCACAGCAGTTGCCGGGCCAGCTCGGCACGTTGCTCGATCAACGGCCGGCCATTGAGCAGGATTTCACCGGCACTGGGCTGCATCAGCCCGCACAACAGACGCAGCAGGCTGGTCTTGCCGCTGCCGTTGGGGCCGCTGATCTGCAACATGTCGCCGGGAACGATCTGCAGCTCGAGGTTCTCGAACAACATGCGCCAGTCACGCTCGCACGCCAGGGCGGTTGCTTGCAGCAGGGGAAGAGGACGGCTCATAAGCTGATCCAGAAATCTGATGTGTAGGAGCTGCCGAAGGCTGCGAAAGGTTTCAGATCCATTCGCAGCCTTCGGCAGCTCCTACTTGGGGCGCGTTGGGCGTTGGCGGATCCGTCATCACACAAGAGGAACTCAAGTACCCCTTGAAATGGCCGTTATAGAGGTGCAGCTTGATTGCCTGCCGGCTTCTTCGAGGGCCGGAATTATACATGTCTCTCCTCATCGCAAGAGGGCAATTTCCAGGGTCGCAATTAATGCCAGCTGATATTCCCAGTCTTTCCCAAGCTTCTGCGGCCATGGCCCTGGCGCGCGCCGGTGTTTCCGCAGGGCAGATATTCCAGCTCCTGCAACCGATGAAAAACCTGGTTGCGCCGGGGGAAGCCGTGACCGCGGAAGTGGTCAACCTCAAGCAGACCGGGGACCAGACCTACCAGTTGCTGCTCAAACTGATCCAGGGTAACGGCACCCAGAGCATGGTCCCGGTGACTAGCACGCTGCCCCTGACACCCGGCACCAGCCTGACTGTCACCCAAGCATCGGCCAATACGCTGAGTCTGTCCTTGCAGCAGATCAATAATGCGCTCAATAGCGTGCTGACGCGCCTGGACACGCAGAAACTCCCGGTCGGGACCCTGCTCCAGGCCAAGGTCCTGACCAGCCAAGTGGTGACCGACACTCTGGCCCAGCTCAGTGGCCAGCCTGCGGCTCAGCCGGGTTCTACAGCGCAGAATGCGCAGAACGCCGCCCTGTATCGCTCAATCGTGGTTCTGCTCAATACTGCCCAGGCCGGGACCACCCTGAGCATCGAAAGCCCGCGGCCGTTGCCCATCGGCAGCCTGCTCAACGCTCAGGTCCAGGGTAGTCAGAGCCTGAATTTCGTGCCCCTGAGCACGGGTCTGGACCAGCTTGCCGCCACCCAGCAACTGGCCACCCAGCAAGGGCGCCAGGGCTCACTGGACGTACTGATCAATGCTCTGCAGACCCTGCAGAACAACGCAGCAGCCAGCGTCCCGGCGAGTCTCACCGGCAGCGCCGCGCCGACCGCACTGCCCGCAGCGGTGCAGGACAGCATCGACCAGTTACTGGCAGATCTGCCGGATATTCAGCAGATGACCACGGCCAAGGGCGTCGCTCAGGCAATCAGTGCCAGCGGCACCTTCATGGAGGCCAAACTGCTGGCCGGCACCGACCCGATGCAGTCGCCGGACTTGAAGGCCAACCTGAGCCGGCTGATCGCACAGATCCTGCCAGGCCTGCCGGACAACACCAGTTACGACGCCGTCGCCGCCTCAAACATGCTGGCGCGGATGATGCCTGCGGTGATCCGCAGCGCCCTCGGCACCCTGGGCCAGGTGGCCGAACGCCCGCAAATGATCAACTTCCCCCTGCCTTCGCGCTCGGTTATCGCGGGCGAAAAGGATGATCTGGAGATGTTGCTCAAGCTCGCAGCAGCCGCCGTTTCACGCCTGCAGAGTCATCAACTGGGCGGGCTGGAACAGACCCGTACCCACGCCGACGGCACCCAGACCAGCACCTGGCAGATGGAAATCCCCATGCGTAACGGTCAGGACGTCGTGCCGTTGCAGGTCCGTATGCAGCGCGATGACGTGCCGGAGCAGGAACAAAAGCCGGACGGCGAAGGTAATGAAAACCGCGATACCCGTGAGAAGCTGTGGAAGATTGAACTGGCGTTCGACCTCGACCCGCTCGGGCCATTGCAGGTGCAGGCACAATTGCTGCGCGGCAGCCTGTCGACCCAGATGTGGGCCGAGCGCTCTGACGCTGCGGATCTGATCTCCCGGGAGCTGGGTTATCTGCGCGAACGCCTGATAGCCTCGGGCCTGACAGTCGGTGAACTGGCCTGCAACCAGGGCAAGCCGGCCCAGGGCCCGCGTACCAAACTTGAACAACGCTGGATTGACGAGACCGCCTGATGAGCAGCAGCGACACTACCCCGCGCCAGGCCATTGCCCTGACCTATGACGGCGTCCAGGCCCCGACGCTGTCGGCCAAGGGCGACGATCAACTGGCCGAAGCCATCCTGGCCATTGCCCGGGAAGCTGAAGTGCCGATCTATGAGAATGCGGAGCTGGTCAAGCTGCTGGCGCGCATGGAGCTTGGCGACAGCATTCCCGAGCCGCTCTATCGCACCATCGCCGAGATCATCGCCTTTGCGTGGCACCTGAAGGGCAAGTTCCCCGAAGGCCGCGACCCGAATGCGCCGCCAATCGAGCGGGATATCACGCCGGGGGCTTAACCGCAATGAGAATCTCGGGGCGAGGATTGTGGGAGCGAATTCATTCGCGAAGAGGGCAGTACATTCGACTGATCTTTGTCGTCTGGAATACCGCTTTCGCGAATGAATTCGCTCCCACAACGCACTCTGACATTTCGCTCTAAAAGAACGAGCTACTCCGTCGTATTCCGATGCAGCTTGCTCATCAGCTCGGCTTCGGCCTGAGTCAGGCCACAGGCCTGGGTCAGTTCGTCGACGCTGGCGCCCATGCCGACCAGGCGCGCTGCCTGAGCGAAGGACAAGGAAGAAGGGTCGCGCTGTTCAAGCGCAGTCAGCTTGTCGGGCAAGGGTGCAACCGTCGCCCGTAACTCGTGCAGATCCTGCCCCATGCGTATCGTGCCATTCTGGAAATTGTCCACACGACGGGCCAATTCACGATAACGCTGGTCGCGCAGGGCGTCGCGTTCGTCACGCTCGTTGTCGAGCTTACGCTGCCGCTTGCCCTGGGACAGGAACATCACCAGCGTCGCGATCCAGAGCACAGCCAGGACCGCGACGACTACCTCGAGAATCAATCAGATGTTCTCCAGCTCGGACCACTCTTCTTCGGACATCATCTTGTCCAGCTCGACCAGAATCAGCAGCTCGCCGTTCTTGTTGCAGACGCCCTGGATGAACTTGGCCGATTCGTCGTTGCCCACGTTTGGCGCGGTTTCGACTTCCGACTGACGCAAGTAAACCACTTCGGCAACACTGTCGACCAGGATACCGACGACCTGCTTGTCGGCCTCGATGATGACGATACGGGTGTTGTCGCTGACTTCCACTGGCGGCAGGCCGAAGCGCTGACGGGTGTCGATCACGGTAACGACGTTACCGCGCAGGTTGATGATGCCCAGCACGTAGCTTGGTGCACCCGGAACCGGCGCGATTTCGGTATAGCGCAGCACTTCCTGAACCTGCATCACATTGATGCCGTACGACTCGTTGTCCAGGCGGAAGGTCACCCACTGCAGAATGGGATCATCGGAACCTTGTGCAGACGACTTCTTCATACCCCTTACCCCTTACGTTCGTGCTGTGCGGGCGACGCGGTTAACGCCGTCCCATGATTATTTGATCTTGTGCATCTGCTTGACCGCGCCACTGGCAATCAACTCTGCCAACTCGGCAACATCCAGCAGCGCACACATATGTTCGATCACTGTACCGGCCAACCATGGCCTTTGGCCACGATGAGCGCGCCATTTAATTTCTTCCGGGTCCAGGCGCAACGAGCGACTGACCTGATGTACTGCCAGCCCCCACTCGTAACCCTGGACCGATATCACATACTGCAAGCCCTGGCGGAAATCGTCGCGATAACGATCCGGCATGATCCAGCGCGCCGTATCCAGCACCTTCAGGTTGCCCGCCTGGCTCGGCAGAATCCCGAGGAACCAGTCCGGCTGGCCGAACAACGGCGTCAATTCATGGCCTGCCAGGGAGTAAATCGACCCCAGGCACACCAGCGGCACCGCCAGGGTCAACCCGGCGACGTCGAACAACAGGCACTCGAACGGCTCGGACGCCCACTCGGGGCGCTCACTGCCCGTCGCCGGTGGCGGCGGCGGTATACGCTGCATCTGCGTCGGCAGGTGCACTTCCACTACCGGCTCCACCAGCGCCACAGTCGGCGTCGGCGTGACCACGGCCTCGGCAACCTTCACCGGCGCAGGCACCGCCAGCGGCATATCGAGCCGTACCGCTGGCTTGACCTTGACCTCGACCGGCGGCGCCACCGGCACCGCGACAGCCACCGGAGCAGGTGCCGCTACGGCAACTGCGACAGGGCTGACCACTGGCGCCAGCATGCGCGCGTCGTGGGCCATCTCTTCCCGTACCGCAGCCTCGAACTCATCGAAGCCATCGGGCTCGACCAGTTGCGTTTCGACGACGGCCAAATCTTCGGTCGCGTCCTGAAGCAGGGCATCCAGATAGGATTGCAGCGCCAATTGCGGGCGCGTGGCCGTATCGACAGGACGTTCCGTTGGGCGCTGATTCATGACAGTACCCGCCAAAGATTGCAGCCACTTGCTGACGTTATCGGCTGCATCGACACCTGACTTGAATGTCTGCACGCAACGTCAGGTAATAAAGTTCTCAGGTCCACTTCAAGCCACCTGCGCTGCGGCGAGTTGTTCAGAGAGCAAATGCTTGAGCAAGGCCCGGTAAGCCAGGACACCGCGACTCTTGTTGTCGAACTGCGACGGCGTCACGCCGTTGCGGCTGGCATCGCGCAAACGGGTATCGACAGGAATATAGGCTTTCCAGACATGCTCGGGAAAACTGTCGCGCAGCAGCTTGAGGGTACCCATGGACGCTTGCGTGCGCCGATCGAACAGGGTCGGGACGATGGTGTAGGGCAACGGTTGCTTACGCGAACGGTTGATCATCGCCAGGGTGTTGACCATACGCTCCAAACCTTTGACGGCAAGGAACTCGGTCTGCACCGGAATGACCAATTGTTGACTCGCCGCCAGGGCGTTGACCATCAAGACACCCAGCAACGGCGGGCTGTCGATGATGGCGTAATCGAAATCTTGCCATAGCTGCGCCAGGCTTTTGGCGATTACCAGGCCGAGGCCACCCTGCCCGGGCGTCTGACGCTCCAGGGTCGCCAGAGCGGTGCTCGATGGCAGCAGGGAAATACGCTCGTCACTGGTAGGCAACAGCAATTGCCCCGGCAAGTCCTGGGGCACTATGCCCTTGTGCAGAAACAGGTCGAAAGCACTGTGTTCCAGAGTATCGGGGTTGTGCCCGAAATAGCTGGTCATGGAGCCATGCGGATCGAGATCGACAACGATCACGCGCTTGCCCGCCTCTGCCAGCAGGCCCGCTAACGCGATGGAGGATGTGGTCTTGCCCACTCCGCCTTTTTGATTGGCTACTGCCCAGACTCTCATTGTGCTTTTTCCTCCCGCCATGGCCATCGCCAAAACGAGAAACGACCTATGGGGCGGGTGACGGAGAATTGACGGTCCTGTTCGGTATCGTCGGCTTGAGTGGCGTCGGTGCAGTTTGTGTGCCAGCACGCTTCAACGCCGCATCCGGCTGTGCATTGGCCGCTCCGGTACCGGTCAAGCTACGACGAACTTCAAGATTACGCGAGATCACCAGTACGACCCGGCGGTTGCGGCCACGCCCTTCCGCAGTGGCATTGGAGGCCACCGGCTGGAACTCGCCATAGCCCACTGAAGCCATGCGTGCGGGGTTGATCCCTTCCATCGCGAGGATCCTGACAATACTGGCCGAGCGCGCCGAAGACAGCTCCCAGTTGGTCGGGTACTGCGAAGTATTGATCGGTTGATCGTCAGTGAAACCCTCGACGTGGATCGGGTTGTCGAAAGGTTTAACGATCTTCGCCACTTTCTCGATGATGGTGAATGCATTGTCGCTGGGCATGGCATTGCCACTGCCGAATAACAGGCTCGAATTCAGTTCGATCTCGATCCACAGCTCGTTGCCACGCACGGTGAGCTGGTTGGACTTGATCAGGTCGCCGAAGGCATCGCGCACATCGTTGGCGATAGATTGCAGCGGATCGGACGACTTCTGGCCGATCCCGGCGTCAGTCTGCTCACTGTCCTTGACCAGGGGTTCGGCGGGCTTGACGGTGTGGGGGCGATTGTCACCGATAGGGATCGGCTTGGTGCTTTTCTCGACATCGTTGAAAACCCCGACCAGCGCCTCGGAGAGAATCTTGTATTTGCCTTCATTTAGGGACGAAATCGAGTACATCACCACAAAAAAGGCAAACAGCAGGGTAATGAAGTCCGCGTAGGACACCAGCCAGCGTTCGTGATTCTCATGTTCTTCGGGCGGTCGACGTCTGGCCATGAGCCCTACTCCATGAAGCCTTGCAGCTTGAGTTCGATGGAGCGAGGGTTTTCACCTTCGGCAATGGACAGCAACCCTTCCAGAAGCATCTCGCGGTAGCGCGACTGGCGCATGGCGATGGACTTGAGCTTGTTGGCAATGGGCAACAGGATCAGGTTGGCCGAGGCCACGCCGTAGATGGTGGCAACGAAGGCCACGGCGATGCCGCTACCCAGCTGGCTCGGATCGGCCAGGTTGCCCATCACATGGATAAGACCCATGACCGCACCGATGATGCCCACGGTCGGCGCATAGCCGCCCATGCTCTCGAAGACTTTGGCCGCATGGATATCGCGGGTTTCCTGGGTGATGAAATCCACTTCCAGGATGCTGCGGATCGCCTCGGGCTCGGCGCCGTCGACCAACAGTTGCAGGCCTTTGCGGGCATAGTCGTCAGGCTCGGTGTCGGCAACCGACTCCAGGCCCAGCAAACCTTCCTTGCGCGCGGTCATGCTCCAGTTGATTACCCGGTCGATACCGGCCGGCAGATCGATGCGTGGCGGAAACAGAATCCACAGCAGGATCTGCACGGCGCGCTTGAACGAGCTCAGTGGCGTCTGCAACAGCGAAGCCGCCAGGGTCCCGCCGAGGACGATCAGGGCAGCCGGACCGTTAAGCAGAGCGCCAACATGTCCACCCTCCAGAAAGTTGCCGCCGACAATTGCCACGAACGCCAGGATGAGGCCAATCAGGCTGAGTACATCCATCAGATACAGGCCTCGACCAGGTGCTTACCGATTTCGTCCAGGCTGTACACCGCGTCGGCAAGGTCCGCTTTGACGATGGCCATGGGCATGCCGTAGATCACGCAGCTGGCTTCATCCTGAGCCCAGATATGGCTGCCGCCCTGCTTGAGCAGACGCGCGCCTTCACGGCCGTCAGCGCCCATGCCGGTGAGAACCACCGCCAGCACTTTGTCGCCGTAGGATTTGGCCGCCGAGCCAAACGTGATGTCCACGCACGGTTTGTAGTTCAGACGCTCGTCACCGGGCAGGATTTTGATCGTGCCGCGGGCATCGACCATCATCTGCTTGCCGCCGGGTGCCAGCAACGCCAGGCCGGGACGCAAGACGTCACCATCCTCGGCTTCCTTGACGCTTATGCTGCACAGCTTGTCCAGACGCTCGGCAAAGGCCTTGGTGAAGGCCGCAGGCATGTGCTGGATCAGTACGATAGGCGCCGGGAAACTGGCAGGCAGTTGAGTCAGAACCCGTTGCAGCGCCACCGGGCCACCGGTGGAGGTACCAATCGCTACCAGCTTGTAGGCCTTGCGCTTGGGCGCAGGCGATGTTGGCGCATGGTGCGCGGCAGGCGCTGCATGATGAGCATGGCTGTGGCTGCTGGCAGCCGGTGCCGGGGCGGCGGTGCGCGACGGGATAGTCCGCGCCGGGGCTGGCGCAGCCGTCCTGGCTGCTGGCGCGGCCGCAGCAGGTGCCGCAGCCGGAGCCGGAGCGTTGAAGCCGCTGAAACGACGATTACTGCGCGAGATGCTGTGAACCTTCTCGCACAGCAGCTGCTTGACCTTCTCGGGGTTGCGCGAGATGTCTTCGAAATTCTTCGGCAGGAAATCCACCGCGCCGGCATCCAGGGCGTCCAGCGTGACGCGGGCACCTTCGTGGGTCAGCGAGGAGAACATCAACACCGGGGTGGGACTGCGTTGCATGATGTGGCGGACAGCGGTAATGCCGTCCATCATCGGCATTTCGTAGTCCATTGTGATCACATCCGGCTTTAGCGACAGCGCTTGCTCAATCGCTTCCTTGCCATTGGTCGCCGTACCGACGACCTGGATGTTGGGGTCCGAAGAGAGAATTTCCGTAACACGGCGGCGGAAAAAACCGGAATCATCCACCACCAGGACCTTGACTGCCATAAACACTCCAAAGGGCGCCACGGGCAGCACTCAGGCTGCCCGCGCTCCCAGAATCAAATACGCCGTGCGGCGTAACGCTTGAGCATGCTCGGTACATCGAGGATCAAGGCAATACGGCCATCACCGGTAATGGTGGCGCCCGACATACCCGGCGTACCTTGCAGCATCTTGCCCAGCGGTTTGATTACCACTTCTTCCTGGCCGACCAACTGATCGACGACAAAGCCGATGCGTTGGGTGCCGACCGAGAGGATCACTACATGGCCTTCGTGCTGTTCCTCGTACGCCGCCGAGCTGATCAGCCAGCGCTTGAGGTAGAACAGTGGCAACGCCTTGTCGCGCACGATGACCACTTCCTGACCGTCGACGACGTTGGTAGTGGACAGGTCCAGATGGAAGATCTCGTTGACGTTGACCAGTGGGAAGGCGAACGCCTGGTTGCCCAGCATGACCATCAGCGTCGGCATGATCGCCAGGGTCAGCGGCACCTTGATGACGATCTTCGAGCCCTGGCCCTTGGTCGAGTAGATATTGATCGAGCCGTTAAGCTGGGCGATTTTGGTTTTCACCACGTCCATGCCCACGCCGCGTCC
Source organism: Pseudomonas sp. JUb42 (assembly GCF_024807945.1). Lineage (GTDB taxonomy): Bacteria > Pseudomonadota > Gammaproteobacteria > Pseudomonadales > Pseudomonadaceae > Aquipseudomonas. Next base: position 54,912 of record NZ_JANUFD010000010.1, read on the forward strand.
GGAGACGTCGGAAATCTCGGTCTTGGTCGAGAAGCCCGGGGCGAAGATCAGGTTGTAGCAGTCGCTGTCGCTCAGGCGATCGGCTGCATCCTTGTCCATCACACCGCGCTTGACCGCAATGGCACGCAATACAGCCGGGTCCATACCCTTGCCGTCATCGGAGATAGACAGGAGGATATGGTCACCCTCCTGCTCCGCCGACAGTACGACCTTGCCGCCCCGTGGCTTGCCCGAGGCTTCGCGTTCTTCCGGGGTTTCGACACCGTGGTCGACCGCATTGCGCACCAAGTGGACCAGCGGGTCGGCCAGGGCCTCGACGAGGTTTTTGTCCAGGTCGGTCTCTTCGCCAACCAGTTCCAGGTTGATTTCTTTCTTCAGTTGCCGCGCCAGATCACGAACCAGTCGCGGGAAGCGCCCGAAAACCTTCTTGATCGGCTGCATGCGCGTCTTCATGACCGCGGTCTGCAGGTCAGCCGTTACCACGTCAAGGTTGGACACCGCCTTGGACATGGCTTCGTCGCCGCTGTTGAGCCCCAGACGTACCAGGCGGTTACGCACCAGTACCAGCTCGCCGACCATGTTCATGATTTCGTCGAGACGGGCTGTATCAACCCGTACCGTGGTCTCGGCTTCCGACGCCGGTTTTTCCGGTGGCGGAGCCGCAGCAGCGGCAGGCGCGCGGGCAGGTGCCGGAGCTGCAGCAGGTGCGGCAGCCTTGGCCGGTTCTGCCTTGGCAGCGGCTGCTGGCGCGGCGGCCGGAGCCGGCTTGGCAGCAGGAGCGGCGGCAGCGGCGGCCGGTTTGGCCACCGCTGCTGGCGCGGCTACCGCAGCAGGCTCGAACTTGCCCTTGCCGTGCAGCTCATCGAGCAGGTTTTCGAATTCATGGTCAGTGATTTCATCACTGGCCTTGCCGCCAGCAGCAGGGGCAGTCGCAGCAGGTGCGGCGGCGACTACGGGTGGTGCTGCCGCTGCGGCATCAAAGGAACCCTTGCCGTGCAACTGATCAAGCAAGGCTTCGAATTCTTCGTCGGTAATATCACCCGACTCGGTGGCACCGGCAGCCGGAGCAGCAGGCTTGGCTGCAACCGGTGCAGCAGACACCGCATCCGGGGCAAACTGGCCCTTGCCGTGCAACTGGTCAAGCAGGGATTCGAATTCGCTGTCGGTGATCTCGTCACTGCCAGCCGCAGCCGGAGCCGCCGCTACAGGCGCGGCAGGAGCTGCCGCTGCAGCCTTGGCCGCATCGAGAGAGTCGAGCAGTTGCTCGAATTCATGATCGGTAATTTCGTCGGAAGCAGCCTCGACGGGAGCCTCTTCAACCACGGGCGCCGCCGCAACCGGTTCCGGTTCTGCAGCAACGTCCGCCGAAGCCGGTTCCGCCAGGCGAGCCAGGGCAGCCAGCAGCTCAGGGGTGGCAGGCGTGACGTCCGTGCGCTCACGCACCTGACTGAACATGCCGTTCACCGCATCGAGTGCCTCAAGGACCACGTCCATCAATTCCGAGTCAACGCGACGCTCACCCTTGCGCAGGATGTCGAAGACGTTCTCGGCGATGTGGCAGCACTCCACCAGCTCATGGAGCTGGAGGAAGCCGGCGCCCCCTTTTACAGTGTGAAAACCGCGAAAAATTGCATTGAGCAGGTCTGCGTCATCCGGTCGGCTTTCCAGCTCGACCAATTGTTCAGACAACTGCTCCAGAATCTCGCCGGCCTCTACCAGAAAATCCTGAAGGATCTCTTCATCGGCGCCGAAGCTCATTGGGGTGCTCCCTAAAATTAACCGTCAACAGACCTAGAAGCCCAGGCTCGATAGCAGATCGTCTACATCGTCCTGTCCCGATACAACGTCTTCACGCTTATCGGCATGAATCTGCGGACCTTCACCCTGGGACAGATGTTTTTCTGGATCATTTTCTGCGCGGATCGCTTCTTCGTCGTGTTGTATGCCCGCGAAACGATCGACCTGACTGGCCATCAGCACCAGTTTGAGCAAGTTGCTTTCAACTTCCGTGACCAACTGCGTGACCCGCTTGATCACCTGACCGGTGAGGTCCTGGTAATCCTGGGCCAGCAGAATGTCATTGAGATGAGCGGCGACCAGTGTTGTTTCCTTCTCGCTGCGCGACAGAAAACCGTCCACTTTGCGTGCCAACTCGCGAAACTCTTCGGCGCCGATTTCCCGGCGCATGAAGCGTCCCCAATCCTTGCTCAATTCCCTGGCATCACCGCTGAGGCCATGCATCAGCGGTGTACTTTGCTCCACCAGATCCATCGTACGGTTGGCGGCGCCTTCCGTCAGCCGGACAACATACGACAGGCGTTCGGTGGCATCAGTGATCTGAGACACTTCCTCGGCTTGCGGCATGTGCGGGTCAATCTGAAAATTGACAATCGCACTGTGCAGCTCACGGGTCAGTTTGCCGACTTCCTGATACAGGCCGCGGTCTCGGGTCTGGTTAAGCTCATGGATAAGTTGCACGGCGTCGCCGAACCGGCCTTTTTCAAGGCTGCTCACCAACTCCTTAGCATGTTTCTTCAGGGTCGACTCGAAGTCGCCCATTGACGAATCTTTGTGCTCCATAGCGCCCTCGCGGCCTACATCAGCTATTTACGCGCTCAAAGATTTTTTCGATCTTTTCTTTCAGCACCTGAGCAGTAAACGGCTTGACCACATAACCGTTCACACCGGCCTGTGCGGCCTCGATAATCTGTTCCCGCTTGGCTTCGGCAGTCACCATCAACACCGGCAAGTGACGCAGGCGTTCATCGGCACGCACCTGGCGCAGCAGATCGATACCGGACATGCCAGGCATGTTCCAATCGGTCACGAGAAAGTCAAAGGCGCCACTTTGCAGCATGGGCAGGGCTGTTACCCCATCGTCTGCTTCAGACGTGTTGGTGAACCCCAGATCACGCAACAGGTTTTTAATGATCCGCCGCATCGTTGAAAAGTCATCAACGATGAGGATTTTCATGTTCTTGTCCAATTCGACCTCCAAGCAGTCTTTAACGCATTCAGTACCTGAACGCGCTGTTAAATCTAATACCGGCACAGCTCACCGGCTGCACTAAACGACGACGGGCTTGGCAAATAACAGGTGTCGAGCCCAAGGGCAACTACATTTGAAGGTCCCCCGCGACCCGCTCCTGTCTTTCTATCTTCTTACCACGCAACGCTTTGCACAGCCGACCCACAGATTCGACGACACCCAAGGCCTCGCCAGAGATCTGTCAGCGCGCTCGCCACTCCCCCAAACGCCCTCGCAAACGAGCTGCGCACTGGCTGTGTAACTGGCTGACACGCGATTCGCTGACCCCCAGGACCTCACCGATTTCCTTGAGGTTCAGCTCCTCGTCATAGTACAGCGCCAACACCAGCCTCTCACGCTCCGGCAAGTTGGCAATCGCGTCTGCCAACGCGGCCTGGAAACGCTCGTCTTCCAGATCGCGCGACGGTTCAAGTGATCCACTTGCGCCGTCCTCGTGCAGCCCCTCATGTTCACCGCCGTCCTGTAACAGGTCGTCGAAACTGAACAGGCGACTGCCCAAGGTATCATTCAAAATCCCGTAATAATCATCGAGACTCAATTGGAGTTCGGCAGCAACCTCGTGATCTTTAGCGTCACGACCGGTTTTCGCTTCAATTGAGCGAATTGCGTCACTGACCATGCGTGTATTTCGGTGAACCGAGCGTGGCGCCCAGTCTCCTTTGCGCACTTCGTCGAGCATCGCACCCCGTATGCGAATGCCCGCATACGTCTCGAAACTGGCACCCTTGGTGGAGTCGTACTTGGTCGACACTTCCAGCAGGCCGATCATGCCGGCCTGGATCAGGTCCTCGACCTGAACGCTGGCAGGCAGACGGGCCAGCAAGTGATAGGCAATACGCTTGACCAGAGGGGCATAGCGCTCGATCAGCTCATACTGCGAATCCTTGGATGCCTTGCTGTACATACGATAGCCACTCGCTGTCATTGAACCGGTCCCGCGCTGGTCTGATGGACAAGGCGTTCGACGAAGAACTCCAGGTGCCCACGAGGGTTGGCGGGCAACGGCCAGGTATCGACCTTCTGGGCAATGGCCTTGAACGCCAGTGCACATTTGGAGCGCGGGAAAGCCTCATAAACGGCGCGCTGCTTCTGCACAGCCTTGCGCACACATTCATCGTAGGGCACGGCACCGACATATTGCAGGGCTACGTCAAGAAAACGGTCAGTAACCTTGGTCAGCTTGGCGAACAGGTTGCGCCCTTCCTGCGGGCTCTGGGCCATGTTGGCCAGGACCCTGAAACGATTCATGCCGTAGTCGCGGTTGAGCAGCTTGATCAGAGCGTAAGCATCGGTGATGGACGTGGGCTCGTCACACACCACCAGCAGTACTTCCTGAGCTGCGCGCACGAAGCTGACCACCGACTCGCCGATCCCGGCGGCGGTGTCGATCACCAGCACGTCCAGGTTGTCACCGATATCGCTGAACGCCTGGATCAGGCCGGCATGCTGCGCTGGCGACAGGTGAACCATGCTCTGGGTGCCGGAGGCGGCCGGCACGATGCGAATGCCGCCAGGGCCCTGCAAGAGCACGTCGCGCAGCTCACAGCGGCCTTCGATGACATCGGCAAGCGTACGTTTGGGCGTCAGGCCCAGCAGTACATCGACGTTCGCCAGGCCAAGGTCGGCATCCAGCAGCATCACGCGCCGGCCGAGCTCAGCCAAGGCCAGTGAAAGGTTCACTGACACGTTAGTCTTACCGACGCCACCCTTGCCGCCGGTCACCGCGATCACCTGTACGGGATGCATGCTGCCCATGTTATCTCTTTACCTTGTCTTGCTTAGACCGAAGCCACGTTGCGGGCTGCACGTTCAATGAAGAACAGTGCCTGGCAGACCATCGATGCAGATACATTCCTGTGTATTGCCTCACTCAGCCCACTCTCTTGCTGGGGTTGTGATACAGATCGGCAAACATGTCAGCCATCGCTTCCTCGCTAGGCTCTTCCTGCATCTGCACATTCACCGCACGGGTCACCAACTGGTGCCGACGGGGCAGATGCAGATCGTCTGGTATACGCGGCCCATCGGTAAGATAGGCCACGGGAAGTTCGTGACTGATCGCAAGGCTCAGCACTTCGCCAAGGCTTGCGGTCTCGTCGAGTTTGGTCAGGATGCAACCGGCCAGGCCACAGCGCTTGTAGCTGTGATAGGCGGCCGTCAGCACCTGCTTCTGGCTGGTAGTGGCCAGGACCAGATAATTGCGTGCCTTGATGCCGCGACCGGCCAGGCTTTCCAGTTGCAGACGCAGGGCCGGGTCGCTGGCCTGCAGGCCGGCGGTATCGATCAGCACCACGCGCTTGCGCAGCAGCGGCTCCAGCGCCTGAGCCAGGGACTGGCCCGGATCGACGTGGGTCACCGGCACATTGAGAATGCGGCCCAGGGTCTTGAGCTGCTCCTGGGCGCCGATACGGAAACTGTCCATGCTCACCAGGGCGATGTTCTGCGCGCCGTACTTGAGCACGTAACGCGCCGCCAGCTTGGCCAGCGTAGTGGTCTTGCCCATGCCGGCAGGACCGACCATGGCAATCACGCCCGCCTCTTCCAGCGGTTCGATTTCCGGCACCACGATCATCCGCGCCAGATGCGCCAGCAGCAGGCGCCAGGCCTGACGCGGCTCATCGACATCCGGAATCATGGCCAGCAGGTCGCGCGACAACGGGCCGGACAGGCCGATACGTTGCAGGCGGCGCCACAGGTTGGCCTGCTGCGGGCGGCTGCCCTGCAACTGGGTCCAGGCCAGAGAGCCGAGCTGGACTTCCAACAGCTCACGCAGACCATTGAGTTCGGAACGCATGGATTCGTAGGCGCGCTGACCACCCGCTGGTTGCGCAGCAGCAGGCGCGCTGGAATAGGTAAGCGGACGAGGCGGCTCTTCGAGGGTCGGCTCGATATGGGTATCAGTGGCGTCCAGCGGCAGCCCGGCGAACAACTGGCGGTTGGTCGCGCCAACTTCACCACGGTTGTTCAGCTCGGCCTGGGCGGTGACGATGCGCGACTGAGTCTTGCGCAGCTCGTCTTCGAGTTCCATGTTCGGTACACGCGGCGCCAGCGCCGAGAGTTTGTAATCCAGCGCGGCAGTCAGCTCGACACCTCCGGCAATACGCCGGTTGCCGATGATGGCCGCTTCAGCGCCCAGCTCATCACGAACCAGTTTCATGGCCTGACGCATATCGGCGGCGAAAAATCGCTTAACTTGCATGACTCACTACCTCAGCCGTTGGGCCCGACAGTCGCTACGATGGTGACTTGCTTGTTGTCCGGAATTTCCTGGTACGCCAGAACGTGCATGTTCGGTACGGCCAGTCGGCCAAAACGCGAGAGCATTGCACGGACGGGACCTGCGACCAGCAGAATCACCGGCTGACCCTGCATTTCCTGGCGCTGGGCAGCTTCGATCAGTGAACGCTGGAGCTTTTCAGCCATGCTCGGCTCGAGAAGAACGCCTTCTTCCTGACCCTGACCAGCCTTCTGCAAACTATTGAGCAATATTTGTTCCAACCTTGGCTCCAGCGTGATGACAGGCAGCTCCGGCTCAGTCCCCACGATGCTTTGCACGATTGCGCGGCTCAGACCGACCCGCACTGCCGCCACCAAAGCGGCGGTATCTTGACTCCGCGCCGCATTGTTGGCGATGGCCTCGGCGATGCTGCGGATGTCCCGCACCGGCACCTGCTCGGACAGCAGCGCCTGCAACACCTTGAGCAGCGCCGACAGCGAGAGGATCCCCGGCACCAGCTCTTCAGCCAGCTTCGGCGAGCTCTTGGACAGCAATTGCATCAGTTGCTGCACTTCCTCATGGCCGATCAGCTCATGAGAATGCTTGTAGAGAATTTGGTTCAAGTGCGTGGCGACCACGGTACTGGCGTCCACCACCGTGTAGCCGAGGGACTGCGCTTGAGGCCGCTGGCTGATTTCGATCCACACCGCTTCCAGACCGAATGCCGGATCCTTGGCAGTGATGCCGTTGAGCGTGCCGAACACCTGACCCGGGTTGATCGCCAGTTCGCGTTCCGGGTAGATCTCGGCTTCGGCCAGGGTCACACCCATTAGCGTCAGGCGATAGGCGCTGGGCGCCAGATCGAGGTTGTCGCGGATGTGCACGGTAGGCATGAGGAAGCCCAGCTCCTGGGACAGCTTCTTGCGCACGCCCTTGATCCGCGCCAGCAATTGTCCGCCCTGATTGCGATCCACCAAAGGAATCAGGCGGTAGCCCACTTCCAGACCGATCATGTCAATCGGCGTCACGTCATCCCAGCCCAGCTCCTTGGAGTCCTGGACCCGGGTCGGCGATGGCAGCAGTTCCTGTTGACGCTGAACCTCGGCCAGCGCCTGAACCTTGACCATATTCTGACGACGCCACAGCAGGTAGGCACCACCCAGCGCCAACATACCCATGCCGAGGAAAGAGAAGTGCGGCATGCCGGGCACCAGACCCATAACGATGATCAGGCCAGCAGCCACCACCAACGCCTTGGGCGTGGAGAACATCTGGCGACCGATCAGCTTGCCCATTTCTTCCGAACCGGAAGCTCGGGTCACCATGATCGCCGCAGCGGTGGACAACAGCAGTGATGGCAATTGCGCCACCAAACCGTCACCGATGGTCAACAACGCGTAGACCCTGGCCGCATCGGCGAAGCTCATGCCGTGCTGGAAGATACCGACCAGCATGCCGCCGATCAGGTTGATGAACAGAATCAGCAGACCGGCGATGGCGTCACCGCGCACGAACTTGCTGGCACCGTCCATGGAACCGTAGAACTCGGCCTCCTGCCCGACTTCAAGGCGGCGTGCCTTGGCCTGAGCCTGATCGATCAGGCCGGCATTGAGGTCGGCGTCGATCGCCATCTGCTTGCCCGGCATCGCGTCAAGGGTAAAGCGCGCGCTTACCTCGGAGATCCGCCCGGCACCCTTGGTAACCACGACGAAGTTGATGATCATAAGAATGGCGAAGACTACGGCACCGACCACGTAGTTGCCGCCGATCACCACTTCACCAAACGCCTGGATCACCTTACCGGCTGCGGCGTGACCATCCTGACCGTGAAGCATGACCACCCGGGTGGACGCCACGTTCAGCGCCAGGCGCAACAGGGTCGCAACCAGCAGGATGGTGGGGAATACCGAGAAATCCAGTGGCCGCAATGCGTATACGCAGACCAGCAGGACAACGATGGAAAGGGCGATGTTGAAGGTGAAGAACACGTCGAGCAAAAACGGCGGTATCGGCAACATCATCATTGCCAGCATGACCAACAGCAACAACGGTACGCCAAGCTGACCCTTGCCCAGGCCTGCCAGATTGCTGCGTGCGCTACTGATTAATTGAGAGCGATCCACCGATTCGTACCTGCGTGCTAAATCAAAAACTTGACGCTAGAAGCGACCTGATCAAGTTATTGCAAGAAGCTGTCCAACTATGCAGGAGAAGGCTGTAGGAAATATCCACTTGCAACACACCGAACCGGCCGGAGCAAGCGCGGGCCGAGAGTGGGAGCGAATTTATTCGCGAAGGCGGTACTACAGACTATGAAAATGCGTCGAATGTAATGGCCTCTTCGCGAATAAATTCGCCCCCACAGGATTCGCGACACAAACCGCCGTCGCAAAAACATCTGGACGCGTCAGGCGTCGCGCTGCAGATCCGGCGGGATGCTGATATCGCCCAGCGGCGTTGGGCGCTTGCCGCGACCGGCGTGGAATTGACGGATCTGATAGACATAGGCCAGCACCTGCGCCACGGCCAGATACAAGCCTGCCGGAATTTCCTGATCCAGCTCGGTACTGTAATAAATCGAACGCGCTAAGGCTGGCGACTCGAGAATCAGGACTTGATGCTGGGCCCCGATCTCACGAATTTTCAGGGCGATGAAGTCCGTACCCTTGGCCAGCAGCATCGGCGCCCCACCCTTCTCCGGGTCGTATTTGAGCGCCACGGCAAAGTGGGTCGGGTTGGTAATGATCACGTCGGCATCGGGAATCGACGAGAGCATGCGGCGCTGGGACAGCTCTTGCTGCAACTGGCGAATACGTTGCTTGACCTCGGGCCGACCGTCGCTGTCCTTGTGCTCATCGCGAATTTCCTGCTTGGTCATCAACAGCTTCTTGTGCCCCTCATAGATCTGGAACGGCACATCCACCGCAGCAATGATGATCAAGCCGCAGGCCATCCACAGGGCGCTCCAACCCACCACTTGCAGGCAGTGAATGATGGCCTGCTCAAGCGGTTCGTACCCGATGGCCATCAAGTCTTTCTGATCCTTGCGCAGGACCACCACCGCAACCGCAAGAATGATGCAGAACTTGGCCGTGGACTTGAGCAACTCGATCAAGGCATTGACCGAGACCATGCGTTTGAGCCCCGGCAAGGGGTTCATGCGGGCAAAGTTGGGCGCCAGGGCCGATGTAGTAAACATCCAGCCGCCCAACAGGATCGGGCCGATCAGGGCCGCCAGCACCATGGTCAGCATGAACGGCTGCATGGCTATCAGCGCTTCCTTGACCGCCGCCAGGAGGAAGCGGGTCATGTAGGTGTGATCCATGATCATTTCGCGACTGATGGTGAAACTGGTGCGCATCACCGTCATGAACATCTGCGCAATGCCCGCGCCAAACACCAGCAGGCCCCAGGTCCCGGCGATCATCAACACCAGATTGCTCAGCTCCTTGGAGCGAACGATTTCACCTTTTTCCCGGGAGTCCCTGACCCGTTTGTCCGTGGGGTCCTCTGTCTTGTCCTGGCCATTCTCGTTCTCGGCCATATCAGCGGGCTCCGACCATGCTTCGCAGGTACTGCAAGGCATCGACGGCCAGCGGCCGGTATTGATTGAGAATTTCCGCCATGCTGAGCCACAGGATCAGCATGCCGAGGACCAGGATCAGCGGGAAGCCGATGGAGAAGATATTCAACTGCGGCGCGGCCTTGGTCATCACCCCGAAGGCGATGTTGACGATCAGCAGCGCGGTGATGGCCGGCAACACCAGCATCAGGCTGGCGCCCAACACCCAACTCAGGCGCATGACCAACTCCCAGATGTTGCCGGCATCGAAGGCCTGGCCCACCGGCAGCGTGGTGAAGCTTTCCACCAGCACTTCGAATACCACCAGATGGCCGTTCATGCCGAGGAACACCAGCGTCACCATCATGGTGAAAAACTGCCCGATCACCGCCACCGAAACGCCGTTGGTGGGGTCGACCATGGAAGCGAAGCCCATACCCATCTGAATCGCCACCACCTGCCCGGCGATCACAAAAGCCTGAAAGAACAGTTGCAGAGACAGCCCCATGGCCGCGCCGATGATGATCTGCTCACCGACCAGCAGCAGCGCACTCAGGTCAAGCGCCTGAACCGGTGGCATGGGCGGCAGGCTGGGAGCGATGGCAACGGTGATCGCCAGCGCGGCGTACATACGCACCCGGCGCGGTACCAGGGTTGTACCGAAAATCGGCATGGTGCTGAGCAGGGCAATGATACGAAACAGCGGCAACAGGAAGGCGGCGACCCAGGTACTGATCTGGGTATCGGTCAACGCCAGGACGGAGGGCATGGATGATCAGCCGATCACGTTCGGAATGCTGCCGTACAACGACAGGATGTATTCCATGAACATTTTCAGCAGCCACGGGCCAATGACGATCAGGGTGATCAGCATCACCAACAGGCGCGGCAGAAAGCTCAGGGTCTGTTCGTTGATCTGGGTCGCGGCCTGAAAGATCGCCACCAACAGCCCGACCAGCAGGCTCGGCACCACCAGAATCGCAACCAGCATGGTGGTCAGCCACAGGGCCTGACGGAAAATATCGACGGCAACTTCCGGAGTCATGGGGCCACCCTCTCATCAACCAACGCATAACAGGTTGAAATAACTGCTCTGTGTGGGAGCGAATTCATTCGCGAAAGCGAGTTTACGGGCAACACACATGCGCCGGATGTACTGGCCCCTTCGCGAATGAATTCGCTCCCACACTTCGCTCCTGGCTGACCCCGCTTCATGGCGACACACCACCAAAACTACTGGCCAGGGTGCCGATGATCAGCGCCCAGCCATCGATCAGCACGAACAGCATGATCTTGAACGGCAGGGAAATGATCAGTGGCGACAGCATCATCATACCCATGGCCATCAGCACACTGGCGACCACCAGGTCGATGACCAGAAACGGAATGAAGATCATGAAACCGATCTGGAACGCGGTCTTGAGTTCGGAAATCACAAAGGCCGGCACCAGGATATTCAGCGGCGCCTGATCCGGCGTGGCGATATCGGTGCGCTTGGACAGGCGCATGAACAGCTCGAGGTCGCTGGTGCGGGTCTGCGCCAGCATGAAGTCCTTGATCGGCACCTGGGCTTTTACAAAGGCGTCCTGGGCGGTCATTTTCTCGGCCAGATACGGCTGCAAGGCATCCTGATTAACCCGATCGAACACCGGCCCCATGATGAACAGGGTCAGAAACAAGGCCATGCCGGTCATGATCTGGTTGGACGGCGTCTGTTGCAGGCCCAGGGCCTGACGCAGAATCGAGAAGACGATGATGATCCGGGTAAAACTGGTCATCAGCATGACGAACGCCGGAATAAAGCTCAGCGCAGTCATGATCAGCAGAATTTGCAGGCTGACCGAGTATTCCTGCTGGCCATTGGCGCCGGTGGCCAGGGTAATCGCCGGGATCGACAATAAGTCGGGCCCGGCCGCAAAGGCCGCAGGCGCCGCCAGAACCAGCAACAGCAGCAATAGAATGCGCGACATCACTTCTTGTCGTCCTTTTGATCCTTGCCCAGCAGCTCCATCAGGCGCTGGGCGAATTCCTGCGTCGCAGGCTGCCTCACCGGCGCCGTCACCGACTCCTTGAGCACATGCAGCGGCGTGATCCGACCCGGGGTGATGCCCAGCAGAATCTGCTCGCTACCGACCTGGACCAACACCAGACGATCGCGCGGACCAATGGCCCGGGAACTGAGCAGCTCGATAAGCTGCCCATTGGCTGGGCCGACCCGCTGGACCCGACGCATCGCCCAGGCCAGCAGGAAAATCAGGCCGATTACCAGCAACAGGCCGAGGACCATCTGCGTCAACTGCCCGCCCAGCCCCGTGCCCATAGCGTTAGCCGCTGGCGCCACCGCTGATGCCGCAGGCGCCGCAGCAGACGACGCAGCGACCACAGCCGGTGTCGCCGCCACAGGTTCCGCCGCACCGGCCAGCAATGGCAAACTCAGGCACAGAGACAGAAGCACACCCTGGAAACGCTTCACTCAGCGCAACTTCTTGATACGTTCACTCGGGCTGATCACGTCCGTCAGGCGAATGCCGAACTTCTCGTTGACCACCACCACCTCGCCATGGGCGATCAGGGTGCCGTTGACCAGTACGTCCAGCGGCTCGCCCGCCAGGCGGTCGAGTTCGATGACCGAGCCCTGGTTGAGCTGCAACAGGTTACGGATGTTGATGTCGGTGCTGCCCACTTCCATGGAGATCGACACCGGAATGTCGAGAATCACATCCAGGTTGGGACCATCCAGGGTAACCGGGTTGTTGTTTTTCGGCACACCGCCAAACTCTTCCATCGCCATGCGACTGGAGGAAGAGTGGCCTTCATCAGCTGCCAGCAGTGCGTCGATATCTGCCTGGCCACCTTCACCGGATTCACCCAGTGCAGCTGCCCATTCATCAGCCAACGCCTGATCTTCTGCAGACGTGATTTCGTTTTCATCAGCCATCGGTTGTCCTCGACAAGCATTAATTCATGGTCATAGCAAAATAACGGTACAGGCCCGAAGGCTCAGCGCCGCTCTATCGGTTCTATTACCTGCAAGGCCAGGTTGCCTTTGTGCGAGCCCAGCTTGACCTTGAATGACGGCACGCCATTGGCGCGCATCACCAGGTGTTCAGGCAGCTCCACGGGAATCACATCGCCAGGCTGCATGTGCAGAATATCGCGCAGCAACAATTGCCGACGAGCGACCACAGCGCTGAGCGGGACAGCAACGTCCAGCACGTCTTCCTTGAGCGCCTTGACCCAGCGCTCGTCCTGGTCGTCCAGGTCCGACTGGAAACCGGCGTCGAGCATCTCGCGCACCGGCTCGATCATAGAATACGGCATGGTCACATGCAGATCACCGCCACCACCGTCGAGCTCAATGTGGAAGGTCGAGACCACCACCGCCTCGCTCGGGCCGACGATGTTGGCCATGGCCGGGTTCACTTCCGAGTTGATGTACTCGAAGTGCACTTCCATGATCGCCTGCCAGGCCTCCTTGAGGTCGATGAACGCCTGATCCAGCACCATGCGTACGACGCGCAGCTCGGTCGGGGTGAATTCACGCCCCTCGATCTTGGCGTGACGACCGTCACCGCCGAAGAAGTTGTCCACCAGCTTGAACACCAGCTTGGCGTCAAGGATGAACAGAGCCGTACCGCGCAGCGGCTTGAGCTTGACCAGGTTGAGACTGGTCGGCACGTACAGCGAGTGAATGTACTCGCCGAACTTCATGACCTGTACGCCGCCCACCGCCACGTCCGCCGAACGGCGCAGCAGGTTGAACATGCTGATGCGGGTGTAGCGGGCGAAACGCTCGTTGATCATTTCCAGGGTCGGCATGCGCCCCCGGACAATCCGGTCCTGGCTGGTCAGGTCGTAACTTTTGATGCTGCCAGGCTCGGCAGCGCTCTCGGTCTGGACCAGCCCGTCATCGACACCGTGTAAAAGGGCGTCGATTTCATCCTGGGACAGCAGGTCTTGCACGGCCATGTCGTGGTCCTACTGCAATACGAAGTTAGTGAACAGCAACTGCTCGATGACAGTCTTGCCGAGTTCTTTCTGGGCCACTTCCTGCACGCTGGCGGTGGCTTTCTGACGCAGCATTTCCTGGCCGATCGGGGTCGACAGCTGCTCGAACGGCAGCCCCGCGAACAGCATGACCAGGTTATTGCGAATGACCGGCATATGCACTTTCAGCGCTTCAAGGTCTGCGGCATTACGGGCCAGCATGGTGATGCTCACCTGCATGTAGCGGGTGCGCCCACCTGAACTGAAGTTCACCACGAAGGCCGGTGTCAGCGCCTCGAACACCGCCGGGTGCTTGGCGTTAGCCTCGGCGGCGGCAACGGCGGCAGGGTCTGGCTTGCTGTCAGCCTTGTGCACAAAGTACCAGGTCGCACCTACCGACAAGCCTATGGCCAGCAGCAAGGCGACTACGGCGACGATGATGAGCTTGAGTTTGCCTTTGGATGCGGGGTCTTTAACTGCTGCTTCGCTCTTCGCCATGCCAATAATCCGTCACTATTCGAGGGGTTCGCTGATGCGTGACAGAGGGGCAGCAAGTGTTATGCCAGAGTAATACATTTTTTAAGCAATTAAAGATGCAGAGGGCAATTCAGAGGAAGAACAGCACGCTACGAATGATGATTGTGGGAGCGAATTCATTCGCGATAGCGGTAATGTGATCAACAGAAGATGTGTCGACCGTGCCGACCTTTTCGCGAATGAATTCGCTCCCACAATTGGCTACCGCATGATTCGATTCCACCCTGTCGCCTGCTTATATCGCGACAGGGTGAGATCCCAATTGCGCGCAATTGATCAGGCGTAATAATCCACTTCACTGGTGCCAATGACCCGCGTCGCCGGCTGACTCAAAGGAATCGCCGCATCGGCAATGGCACTGTCATCGGAGGTACCGTCGCCTGAACCCGAGCCACCGTTACGACTGCCCGAACCGGAACGCTGGGCGTTGGCAGCCTGCTCTTCCTGAGCCTGCTGTTGCTGGGACTGTTGGCGCGACTGGTCGGCGACGCTGACGTCGACCTGACCCAGGCCTTGCTGGTTGAACGACTCACGCAATTTGCCCATCTGGCTTTCCAGCGCTTCACGAACACCCACATGAGCACTCATGAAGGTCACTTGAGTCTGCTGGTCCTGAGCCATGTTGACGCGGATATCCAGGCGACCCAACTCAGCAGGCTCCAGTTGAATCTGCGCCGACTTGAGGTTCTGACTCGACAGATACATGACCCGATCCACAACACCTTCGCTCCAGCCGCTCTGGTGCATGGCCAGCGGCTGGTTGATCAGCGGTGCAGCAGAGGCGGCAGCTGGCACCTTGGCCTGTTGCGCCGCCTGGCTCATGGCCGCCAGGCGATCAGCGAAGTTATCCACGCGCGTGTCGGTCGCCGCAGCCTGACCATCCTTGAGGCCGCCATCAATGACACTGCCGAAGGATTTGTCGCTGCTCTCCGTACTGCTCTTCTGCACCGGCAACTGGTCAGCCAGAGCCGTCAGGTTATTGGCGACGTTCTGCGAAGGATCGACATTGCCAGTATCAGCCGGGGTCTTGCCGGTCTTGGCCGTCGTGTTGGTCAACTGCGCAGTCTGGGTTGTGGACTGGGCCTTGGCATTGGCGTTCTCCAATGCCAGTTGTACGGCCGACAGCCCTTCCAGCGGATCGGCATACGGATCGAACGGTTTTTCGCCAGCAGGCGGCGTGACCTGGGCAACCGGTGTCGGCGTAGTCGCCTGCGACACAGTGGTTGCCGCTGCAGCTGCGGCCGAGGCGGCCGAGGGATCAACCACCGGCTTGGGTGTTACATCCACCACCGGCTCTACCGGTGGCTGGGCGGCAGCCTGGGCAGCCAGTGCCAGCAAGGCCGGATCCTGGGTCGGATCGACCACCGGCAACGTCGGGTCGGGTGCCGCATCGGTTAACAAAGAAGGATCAACGGGCGCGGGGCTGCTGTCGTCGCTTTTCTGATCGGAACTTGCCACCGGTGTGACAGGCAAGGTATTGCCGCTATCGGCAACCGTTGACTGCGTGGACGTCGTCTTGTCGTCACTGGCAGGCTTGTCCTTGTCGGCCACAGCCTTGCTCTTCTCGGCCGGTGCCTTGTCACGCACGGTCTTGCTCGGCGTGTCACGCTCGTCTGTCGACTTGACCTTAGCCTGCTTGGAATAGACGTCGGAGAAGCTGGAAGCATTGTCCTTGCTGGTTTCTACAGCCTTGCTCGACTGGATGGCCGAGGCCGCCTTGGTCGTGGCAGTAGCATTGGTCTGAAGAAGAGCATTGGGGGCAAGTGGCATGTCGGTCTCCGCATGAGCAGCTGGTTACCAGAACTAATAGCAAAGTCCGGGCCAGTTTCAGATATCAGAGAATTAAACGCCGAATAAACACTCAGGACTGCGCAGTCAGCAGTTGTCGCTCGGCATCGAACAGCCGCTTCACCGTCGCGTATTCGGTGGCGATACTGCCGATCAGCTCATCGAGGCCGACCACCTCGTGTCGGCGAGCCCGCTCTTCCAACTGGTGGCACAACTCGGACAGGCGCAAGGCCCCCATGTTACTGCTGCTGCCCTTTAAGCTGTGGGCGGTCATGCTCAACTCCTGCAGATCCATGTCTGGACCGCTGGCAGATTGGCGCAGCAGCGAAATACGCTGCTCGGCGTCACGGACAAATACATCGAGCAACGTGACGTACTCCCCCTCCATGACTTCCTGCAAGGTGCTGAGCACGTTGTAATCCAGATGAATGATCGACACTTGTTCACTCCTTGATCAAGAATCCGGGGATTATGCCACCGCCCCCCAGACAAACTCCACACAGGCAGTACGCCCGTCCATGGACCAGTGCGAGCAATCACTCAGCTCGCGAACCAGGCGCAGACCGCGCCCGTGCAACTCATCGACAACCGGTGCCCGCGCCAGCAGGTGTCCAGCATCGAACCCTGCACCGCTGTCCTCGACCCGGATCCGCAGGCAACCGCCCTCGCCAAGGGCAGACACATCAAGGTGCAGGCGAATAAACCCACTGTCCAATTGCGCCAAACGACTGTCGCGCTCCTGATAATAGCGAGCGAAACCGGCGCAATCGCGCTTCCACGCAGAATCGAGTCCCAGCACGCCATGCTCCAGAGCATTGCTATACAACTCGCTCAGCACACTGAATAACTCGCTGCTGCGCGCACGCAGGCCGCGCACTTCCAACAATAGCTGAAGCAGCCTGGGCAAGGGATTGAACCGACGCAGGGTCGAACCGCGAAACTCGAAGGTCAACGCCCAGTCCAGCGGGCTGAACTGACCATCATCATGCAGAGCGTGGCGATGCCCTTGCGCAGGAGGCAGGGTCAATGAGCCGATTTCCACCATGCTGACATCATCGCGCGCCTGACCGCCAAACGCGTTGAGCGCCTGTTGAATTTCATCAATCAGCAGATGTGGCTCGCGATTGGCGTCGAACACCTCATGCAGACGCTGCTCGCCAAACAGTCGCTCGTGCTGATCGCGGGTCTCGAGCACGCCATCAGACAACAGAAACAGCCGGTCTCCGACCCGGAACGGATGGACCTCGGTCGCCGCATCGAACGCTTCGACGCCAAGAACGCCGAGGGGTAGATGCCGGGAAACCAGCGGTATCCGCCCTCCTCCGGCCACCGGCAGCAGATAACCGTCAGGAAGGCCGCCGTTCCATACCTCAACCTGGCCCAGACGAAAATCCACGGACACCAATGTGGCGCAGCAGAACATGTCCACCGGCAGGATGCGCTTGAGCTTGGCGTTCATCTCGCGCAGGGTTTCCGCCAACCCGTAGCCCTTGCCGGTCATGCCATAGAACACCTCGGCCAGGGGCATTGCGCCAACGGCCGCCGGCAGCCCATGGCCGGTGAAATCCCCCAGCAACACATGCATGTCGCCCGCAGGCGTATAGGCGGCCAGCAACAGATCGCCGTTGAACAGCGCATAGGGCGATTGCAGGTAGCGAATATTCGCGGCATCCAGGCAGCCGGCATGGGCGACCTGATCAAACACCGCCTTGGCTACGCGCTGCTCGTTGAGCAGATACTCGTGGTGGCGGGAGATCAGGTCACGCTGCTGCAGCACGGTTTCCTGCAACAGGCGCAGACGGTTCATCGCGTTGATCTTCGCCGCCAGCACCACCGGGCTATAGGGCTTGGCGATAAAGTCGTCACCACCGGCATCCAGGCAACGGGCCAGGGCCTCACTTGAGGTCAGCGAGGTCAGGAAGATGATCGGCACCAGCGACTCGCCAGCCTTGTGCTTGATACGCCGGGCCGCTTCGAAGCCATCCATCACCGGCATCAGCGCATCCATCAGTACCATGTGCGGGCGCTCGGACTCGAACATCGCCACCGCTTCGGCACCGTTGCCTGCGCTGAGCACGCGATGCCCCTGGCGATGCACGATGGTCGACAATAGCAGGCGGTCGCTGGCGTTATCGTCAGCAATGAGAATGCACAGAGCCCCCGTCGAACTCTGCATGGATCAACCTATATGAAAGAGTTTCGAGAAATTGGAGATGGTCAGGATCTTGCGCACATCGCTGCTGCAATTGACCAGGCGGATTCGTGCATGCTCACCACCGGCGTGATCGCGCAACAGCAACAGCATGCCCAGGGCCGAGCTGTCGAGAAAGTTCACGGCCCCCAAGTCAACGATATAGCGCTGCTCACGCCCCAGTGATTCGTAGGCATTGCGAAAATCGTGATGAGCCTTGAAGTCGAAAGATCCCTCGATAAAGATCGTCAGCTCCTGAGCATCAGAAGACAGCAGGGAAGTAACCGGCATCGAAAGTATTCCTGAAATGAATGACCGTCGCCTGAGGAAGGTGTAGCACTGTCCTCAGGCGCCAGCAAATAAACGTCGGCCCTCCAGATTCCTCAATGGACCTGATGGCTGACAGGAGCGAATTGCGGGAGGCAAATGGTGGGAGCGAATTCATTCGCGAAGAGGTCGGTACATCCGACGCATTTGTGGCGTCTGGGATAACGCTTTCGCGAATGAATTCGCTCCCACAGATTTCACTCCTACAGAATTCACCCCACAGACTTCGGCCTCGCACATTGCGCACCTGTCAGAACGGCGAATGCCGCGGCAAACGCTGGGACAGTTCGTCCAGCAGCTTCTGCTCACGCTTGTCTTCCAGGGCACGGGCTTCATCTATGTAGCGCTGCACCAGTTTGCGCAGCCCCTCGACCCGGGCATAACACTGCTGCCAGGCATCTCGGGCCTTGTCCAGGTTGGCCTGGTGCCAGGCCAGGCTCTGTTTCTGCTGGCCAACGGCGGTTTCGAGCTGATTGAGAAAGCGCTGGTAATTCATCAGCCATTCCCCGGATACACCTTCCGAGCCCTTGCTGATCCACTGCAACTGGTAGTCATAGCGAAAGCGCTCAAGCTCGCCCAGTTTTCCTTCGGCAACACGCACCTGGCCCTGAAAATGGCCCAGGCGCTGGGCAGCGGTGCGCTCGGCGGACTCCGCCATTTCGACTACTGGCGCCAAGCGTGTTGCGCGACTCTGAGCCATGATTTATCAACCGCCTGGTGCGGGGCCGAATACGGCAGCCAACTGAGTACGACTGGTTTCCAGGCTTTCGTTGTCATTGAGGCCCTGACGCTGATAACGAACCAGCGCCGGGTGCAGGGAAATCGCCGTATCGGTTTCGCGGTCGCCACCGGCGACATAGGCACCGACACTGATCAGGTCGCGAGCCTGCTGATAACGCGACCACAACTGTTTGAAATACTGCGCCCGGGCCATATGGTCGGCGTCGACCACCGCAGGCATGACCCGACTGATGGACGCTTCGATATCAATAGCCGGGTAATGCCCCTCTTCGGCCAGGCGCCGCGACAGCACGATGTGGCCGTCGAGCACGCCGCGCGCCGAGTCGGCAATCGGATCCTGCTGATCGTCGCCTTCGGAAAGCACGGTATAGAAAGCGGTGATCGACCCACCCCCGGCCTCGGCATTACCGGCGCGCTCCACCAGCTTGGGCAGACGGGCGAACACCGATGGCGGATAACCCTTGGTTGCTGGCGGCTCACCAATAGCCAGGGCGATTTCCCGCTGGGCCTGGGCGAAACGGGTCAGGGAATCCATCAATAACAGGACGTTCTTGCCCTTGTCGCGGAAATATTCGGCAATGCGCGTGCAGTACATCGCGGCGCGCAGACGCATCAATGGCGCATCATCCGCAGGGGACGCCACCACCACCGAGCGCTTGAGACCTTCCTCGCCAAGAATATGCTCGATGAACTCCTTCACCTCGCGGCCCCGCTCGCCGATCAGGCCGACGACAATAATGTCGGCTTCGGTAAAGCGGGTCATCATCCCCAGCAGCACACTCTTACCCACGCCAGTACCGGCGAACAGGCCCAGACGCTGACCGCGGCCCACCGTCAATAATCCGTTGATGCAGCGAATCCCTACATCCAGCGGCTGGCTGATGGGGTTGCGCTTGAGCGGGTTGATCTGCGGGCCATCCATCGGCACCCAGTCTTCGGCCTTGAACTGGCCGCGCCCATCCAGGGGACGACCGGCGCCATCAAGAACGCGGCCGAGCATCGACATGCCCATGGGCAGGCGCCCGGTATCGGCCAGCGGCACGACTCGCGCACCGGGCGCGATACCGGCGACGCTGCCCACCGGCATCAGGAACACCTTGCCGCCGGAAAAGCCCATGACTTCGGCTTCGACTTCCACCGGATGATGACTGTCGTCGTTGATGACCACACAACGGCTGCCCATGGCGGCCCGCAAGCCTTCGGCTTCCAGGGTCAGGCCGACCATGCGCAGCAGGCGCCCTTCTACCACGGGCTGGGTCGGCAGGGAAATGGCTTCGGCATAAGCGCCGAAACGTTTGCCGAAACTGGTGCGATCAAGGCGCATCGTTGGCCTCGGTGGCCACTTGCGGGCTGGCCTTGGCAACGGGCGCTTCGAGATCGACATGCAGGTCGGCCGCCGCCGGGTGCATGGCCTGTTCGTGTTGCTGATCGTGCAGACGGGCGAAAGCCTGGCTGATGCGCGTCTCGATGCTGGCATCGATACGACTGTGTTCGGTTTCGATCCGGCAGCCGCCCGGCAGCAAGGTATCGTCTTCGAGAATCCGCCAGTTTTCCTCATGCCGCTCGCGCAAGGCCTTGGCCAGCAGGAAGTCCTGAGGATTGACGAAGATGCGGATGTTATTGGCGCCCATGGGCAGCAATTTCAGGGCATCACGCAAGACGTGAGCGATCTGCTGCGAGTCGGTCTGCAACTCACGCTGAATCACTTGCCGGGCAATATGCTCGACCAGGCCGATGATGTGCTTTTCGATCTGCGCATCTTGCCCGGCAATGGGCTCGAGCAAATGCGTCATCAGCTCTTCCAGGCTGGCGATCTTGGCCGCCAGGGCCACCTCGGCCTCCTGGCGAACCTTAAGCTGGGTGCTGTGGAAGCCTTCTTTCTCACCCGTGGCAAAGCCTTCATTCCAGGCGTCCTGGCGAATGCTCTCCAACTCTTCGAGGGTCAGCGGCTGGACTTCCTCCAGCGGCACTTCCTCGCTTTCGATCGGTTCTTCAACAACCGGTTCGGGCTCGGGCTCAGGCTCCGGGACATGCGGGTCGAAACTGGGCAAGGACCATACGTCCAGACCAATAAGGTCCTTGGCCCGGATCAGCTCGCTGGCCGGTTCTTTCTTGGACATGCTGGATCCTTAGATCATTTCCTCGCCGCCTTTGCCGCCGAGAACGATCTCCCCGGCCTCGGCCATACGGCGAGCAATGGTGAGGATTTCTTTCTGTGCGGTTTCCACGTCGCTGACTCGCACCGGACCTTTTGCCTCCAGGTCGTCGCGCAGCAGCTCGGCGGCACGCTTGGACATGTTCTTGAAGATTTTTTCCTTGATCGCTTCGTCCGAACCCTTGAGGGCAAGGACCAGCACGTCCGAGGACACTTCGCGCAACAGTGCCTGGATACCGCGGTCGTCGACATCGGCCAGGTTGTTGAACACGAACATGAGGTCTTCGATCTGTACCGACAGGTCCTCGTCGATCTCGCGGATCGAGTCCATAAGGGTGCCTTCGACGGAGCTGTCGAGGAAGTTCATGATATCGGCAGCCCGCTTGATACCGCCCAGCGTGGTACGGGACGTATTGGCGTTGCCGGAGAATTGCTTCTCGAGAATCTGGTTCAGCTCTTTGAGTGCCGCAGGTTGCACGGTATTGAGCGATGATACGCGCAGGATGATATCCAGGCGCACCTTGTGATCGAAATGGCCAAGGACTTCACCGGCCTGGTCCGGGTCCAGATAAGCCACAACGATGGCCTGAATCTGCGGGTGCTCGTAGCGGATAACGTCGGCGACCGCGCGTGGCTCCATCCATTTTAGACTGTCCAGGCCGCTGGTGTTGCCACCGAGCAGGATGCGGTCGATCAGGCCGTTGGCCTTGTCTTCGCCCAGGGCCTGGGTGAGCATTTTGCGGATATAGCCGTCGGAACCGACGCCCAGGCTGGTCTGATCGCCGACGATGTCGACGAACTCGCTCATCACCTCTTCGACCTGCTCACGATGCACGTTGCGCATCTGGGCCATGGCCACGCCGACCTTCTGGACCTCCTTGGGTCCCATGTGACGCAGCACCTGGGCCGCATCGGTTTCACCCAGCGACAGCAGCAGCACGGCGGCCTTGTCGACTTTGGTCAGCTTGGTTACGAGCGCACGATCATTCATCTGCGTTAATCCACTCTTTCACGACCTGGGCCACACGACCCGGATCTTCGGCCACCAGACTCTTGATTGCGTTCAGCTGTGCGTCATAACCCTCGCTCGGGCTAGGCAACAGAATACTTTGCGGACCACCCAGGCTGACGCGGTCGTTGGACAGTTCGCCGTCGTGACCGATGCCGCCCATGCCACCGCCCAGCTCGGAATCGCCGAAACCATCGAGGTTCTTGCTCTTCGGATTGGTGATGTTGTTCAGCACCGGACGCAGTACGCCGAAGACCAGAATCAGGATGAAGATGACGCCCATGGCCTGCTTGACGATGTCCCAGAACCAGGGTTGCGAGTAGAACGGAATATCCGGGATCACTTCGCCACGTTCGGTGGAGAACGGCACGTTGACTACGCTGACGCTGTCGCCGCGGCTGGCGTCGAAACCGACGGCGTCCTGCACCAGGCGAGTGAAGCGCGCCAATTGATCGGCAGTCCATGGCGAGCGGGTGGTTTCACCGTTGGCCGCGTTGATCTTGACCTGGTCATCCACCACTACTGCAACCGACAGACGCGTCAGACGACCCTGCTGCTGCTTGGTGTGGCTGATGGAACGGTCCAGCTCGAAGTTCTTGGTCGACTGCACACGCTTGTCAGCCGGGTATGGCGCCAGAGCGGGCTGGCCGGTGGCCGGATCCATGATCTGCTGACCGTTGGCATCAACCAGTGGCTGACCCGGAGCAATGGCCGGCGCTGCACCACCTGCTGCACCACCGGTAGTCTGCGGTGCGGTGGCCGGACCTGGAGGCTGGTTGCTCAGGGCGCCCGGCACACCTTGCGGGCCGGAACTGGCCGAGCGCTGCTCATTGACCGACTGCTCGCTGCGCAGGGCAGGCTGATCGGGATTGAAGCTTTCGGCGGTCGATTCGACGGCACTGAAATCCACATCGGCCGACACTTCAGCCTTGTAGCGGTCATTGCCCAGCACCGGTTGCAGGATGTTCTGCACACGCTGAGTGAGCATGCCTTCCATGCGGCGGGTGTAGTCGAATTGCTTGCCAGCCATGGTCAATTCGTTGTTTTCGCCCAGGTCGGAGAGCAAGGTGCCCTTCTGATCGACCACGGTGATCTGCGATTTGCTCAGCTCAGGCACACTGGTGGCGACCAGGTTGACGATGGCCATGACCTGGCTCGGCTCCAGAGAGCGGCCTGCATAGAGTTCAACCAGAATCGAAGCGCTTGGCTTGCGTTCGTCACGCACGAATACCGAGCTTTTCGGAATGGCCAGGTGCACCCGTGCAGCCTTGATGTTGTTCAGGCTGGAAATAGTCCGAGCCAGTTCACCTTCGAGGCCGCGACGATAGCGGGTGGCTTCCATGAACTGGCTGGTGCCCAGGCCCTGGTCCTTGTCGAGGATTTCAAAGCCGACGTTGCCGTCGTTCTGGGAAATACCGGCACCGGCAAGCTTGATGCGCGCACGGCCGAGGTCCTCGGACTTGACCAGCAAAGCGCCGGAATTGGGTTCGACCGTGTAGGGAATATCCGCCTGGGTCAGGGTGTCAATGACCTGCTTGGCATCCATCCCGGTCATGCTGCCATAAAGCGGCTTGTAATCAGGCTGCTGCGACCAGAGGACCACGGCAAAGCCAATCGCCACGCTCGCTGCCAGACCGACCATAAGGCCGACCTGACGCAACATGGTCATCTCGGAGAGATTTTCCAGAAACGCCATGCCGAACAACGGCGGCTTGCTGGATGGGGCGCCGGACTTGGCCGGTACGCTATCGGCGATTGCATCTGCCATGACTCAATACGTCCTTAAACCGGCATCTGCATGATGTCTTGGTAAGCCTGAACCAGCTTGTTACGCACCTGGGTCAAGGCCTGAAAGGAAACGGCGGCTTTCTGCGACGAGATCATCACGTCGGTCAGGTCGACACCGGTCTTGCCGATTTCGAAGGCGTTGGCCAATTGGCTGGACGCCTGTTGCGTGTCGTTGACCTTGTTCACGGCCTGACCAAGCATGTCGGCAAAGCTGCTGCCGCCCACGTTTTGCGCTTCGGTAGTCTTGGGTGCAGACATCGCTTCCATTTGCATGGAGCGCATATCCAACATCAAGCGATTAAATTCAACACCTTGGCTCATGGACGTATCTCTCGTTAAGGCCGCAATTTTTTGACACCGATCAAGCGGTCACTAAAGTCATAGCAACAAGAGTGCCAGCTAAATAAAGGCAAAAGGCCATCTTTGAACTTAAAACCGTTGTCGCGGTATGACTGACCGCACGACAACCCGAGCATCTCGATGCATTGCGCCACACCCCCGTAAATCCGGGACCTGCAGCGCAGGCAAAATTTTCTGTAGCCCTTCCTTGCGATGTACGCAGGGCAAACTCTATCGGATGCACATTACGTCGCGAATAAATAAGCTTCTACATCCATGCCCGCGTCGCGCATCTGTGCCAGCTTGTAGCGCAGCGTACGGGGGCTGATCCCCAGGCGCTCGGCGGCTTCCTTACGGCGACCGCGCTCAGCGCGCAGGGTATCGATAATCATCTGGAATTCGCGCCGACGCAGATCGTCACCCAGGCCGCCCGCCGACTCACCGGCGCCCATCTCCACTGGCAGGCTATCGGCCGCCACGGCCACAGGCTGAGGCGCAATCGCAGCTTTTGCCAGCGGCGCGCAGGTCACCGGCCCTACCAGACAGAAGTCTTCAGCCTGAATAACCCCGCCCTGCTGCAAAATCAGCGCTCGCTGCACAGCATTGTCCAATTCCCGCACATTGCCCGGCCAAGCGTAACCCACCAGACACGCCTGAGCATCGGCCGATAGTCGTACTGGCGCATGTTTCATTTTATTGACGTGCTTGGTCAACAATCGCTCGGCCAGTGGCAGGATGTCGGCAGTTCGTTGACGCAGAGGCTGCCAGGCCAGCGGAAACACGGAAAGGCGATAGTACAGATCCTCACGGAAACGCCCTGCCGCCACTTCACCGGCCAGATCACGGTTGGTCGTGGCCAGTACGCGGATATCCAGGTTGATCGGTTTGCGCGCGCCCACCCGCTCCACTTCCCGCTCCTGCAGCACCCGCAGTAGCTTGGCTTGCAGGCCCATGGGCATTTCGGAAATCTCGTCGAGCAGGATGGTCCCGCCGTCAGCCTGTTCGAATTTGCCCGCCTGGGCAGCAATGGCGCCGGTGAACGAACCCTTCTCATGACCGAACAGCGTCGCTTCGAGCATGTTGTCGGGGATCGCCGCGCAATTGATGGCAATGAAAGGTTTGCTGGCACGGGGCGAGTTCTGATGAATGAAACGCGCCAGTACTTCCTTGCCAGTGCCCGACTCGCCGGAAATCAGCACCGTCGAATCGCTTTTCGCGACCCGACTGGCCAGATTGAGCAACTGCGCACTGGCAGGCTCGACCGCAATCGGCCCTTCACTTTTATCCACAGGCCCGAGAAACCCAAGGGCATGCCGCGCCACCAGGGCCACAAGCGCCTTGGGTTCGAACGGTTTGACCAGATAATCGGCAGCGCCCTGGCGCATGGCATCCACGGCACGATCCACAGCGCCATGAGCGGTCATCAGCAGCACCGGCAATTGCGGATGGCGGCTGCGCAAAGCGCTCAGCAGCTGATGGCCATCCATACCCGGCATGTTGACGTCGCTGAGCACCAGGCTGAAAGACTCGTCGGCAGCCGCACTCAAGGCTTCTTCCGCCGAACCTACTGCGTGATAGTCATGACCGGCCAGCTCCAGGGTTTCCCCCAGCGCCTCGCGCAACGCCCGATCGTCCTCGACCAGCAATACCTTGATCATCAGTGTGTGTCCGCCGCGCTGGCCGGGATCAGTGGCAAGGTCACAATGGCACACGTACCGCGCCCCAGACGCGAGCGGTACTGAACGATGCCCTGATGAGCACGGGTCACTGCCATCACCACCGCCAGCCCCAGGCCGGTGCCGGTGGTCTTGGTGGTAAAGAACGGCTCACCAATGCGCGCCAGGGCAGCAGCATCAATGCCACTGCCGTTATCACTGACGCACAGCCGCAGTGTGTTGCCGCGGCTATAAGCGTGAACCTTCAGGCGCGCAGGCGCACTGCTGGCCTGAATGGCGTTTTCGATCAGATTGAGCAACGCGCCGACCAGCGTGTCACGATTGCACAGCACTTCGCCGTCGCGGGTGTCGCATTGCCAACGCACCTGGACATCCTGCACATGGGTCTGAGCGGCGGTCTGCAATGCCTGAAACAGCGCGTCAGGTGGCAGGCGATCAGTCAGCGGCAGCTCGCCACGGGCGAACACCAGCATATCGCGCACCTGATGCTCCAGCTCGTGCAGGCGCTCCTTGAGGCGCCCGGCAAAACGCTGTTGCGTCGCTGCAGGCAGCTCCTGCTCCAGCAGGTGACTCGCGTAGATCAACGCGGCCGACAGTGGCGTGCGAATCTGATGCGCCAGGGACGCAACCATGCGCCCCAGGGACGACAGACGCTCATGACGCGCGAGCTGATCCTGCAAATGGCGGGTTTCCGTCAGGTCGTTGAGCAACACCAACTGGCCAGGCTCGGCATCCAGGGAACGGGTGGCGATGGACAGACGACGACCGTCCTTGAGAGAAACTTCATGACCGTCATCCTCGCGAGGCGCAAAGCAGCGGCTGATGACATGGCGCCACAGCTCACCGATCAGTGGCTGCCCGAGCAGATCGATTGCCGCCGGATTGGCCTCGCGGACCATGCCTGAGCCGTCGATCACGATCACCCCGCCCGGCAACAGATCGAGCAGGTTCTGCAGTTGATAAGCCAGGCGCTCTTTTTCCGCCAACTCTGCCATGCGCTGCGCACTGACCACCGCCAGCTCCCCCTTGAGCTCGGTGACCCGGGCTTCCAGCAGGCTGTAGGAATCAGTCAGTTGCGCAGACATCTGGTTAAACAGCAGGAAGGCCTGCTCAAGCCCTTGTCGGCTTTCCAGCTCAGGGGACTGCTGGGCTTCACCGGTAAGATCGGACGACGACTGGGCGGCCTGGGACATAAATAATCTCTCGCGTGGCGAACCGTCATTAAACGGTATGTTCAGGTAGAGACTTAGCAATCCCCGTGCCGAAAAAAAACCCCTGAAAATTCAGAGGTTTGATTTTTTACCGCGAGCCCAGGCGTCAATCATCCGCCTGTTCGTCACCTTCACGTCGGCTCATGCCGTACTTGCGCATCTTCTCCACCAGGGTGGTACGACGGATGCGCAGGCGTTCGGCGGCGCGGGCCACAATGCCATTGGCATCGTCCAGCGCCTGCTGAATCAGCCCTTGCTCAAGGCCACCCAGGTAGTCTTTGAGGTCCAGACCTTCGGGCGGCAGCATCGCCCCGGTGGCGAAGTTAGGCGTATGGCCGTTGATTGCCACGCGTTCTTCCAGATCGCTACGCAGGCTGTCGACCATCTGCTCGTCTTCATCATCGACATAGCGGAATTTCTTCGGCAGCTCAGCCACGCCAATCACACCATAGGGATGCATGATCGCCATGCGCTCCACCAGGTTGGCCAGCTCACGGACGTTGCCCGGCCAGCCGTGACGGCACAAGGACATGATCGCTGCCGAATTGAAACGGATCGAGCCGCGCTTTTCGTGCTCCATGCGCGAAATCAGCTCGTTCATCAGCAGCGGGATATCTTCCACGCGCTCACGCAACGGCGCCATTTCGATCGGGAACACATTGAGGCGGTAATACAGATCTTCACGGAAACTGCCCGTTTCGATCATGACCTCGAGATTCTTGTGGGTCGCGGCGATGATGCGCACGTCGACGCTCTGGGTCTTGTTGCTGCCCACGCGCTCGAAGGTGCGCTCCTGCAACACGCGCAGCAACTTGACCTGCATCGGCAGCGGCATGTCGCCGATTTCGTCGAGGAACAGCGTGCCGCCATTGGCCAGCTCGAAGCGGCCGGCACGGCTGGTGATGGCACCGGTGAACGCACCCTTCTCGTGACCGAACAGCTCGCTTTCGAGCAGCTCGGCCGGGATGGCGCCGCAGTTAACCGGAACGAAAGGCGCGTCGCGACGCTTGGAGTGATAGTGCAGGTTGCGCGCTACCACCTCCTTGCCGGTCCCGGATTCGCCGAGGATCAATACACTGGCGTCGGTGTCGGCAACCTGCTGCATCATTTGCCGGACGTGCTGAATCGCCCGGCTGGTGCCGACCAGACTGCGGAACAGGTTCGGTTCACGATGGCGGCCACGCTCGCGGGCCTGATCGTACATTTCGCGATAGACCTGGGCACGGTGCAGGGCATCCAGCAATTTGCTATAGCTCGGCGGCATTTCCAGGGTGGCCAGGACGCGACGGCGCAGGTCTTCGGGAAGGTCGACGGAAGAATTTTCGCCCATCAGCAAAACAGGAAGGAACTCATCCCATGCAGCGATGGTCTTAAGCAGTCCTTGAAGGCTGCCCGGCGCATTAACGCTGCCGACCAGTACGCAAAGGACTTCGCGGGTAGACGCCAAGGAACCGACAACCTGCTGCCAGTCTTGACTGGAACAGGACAAATTTTCTTCGCCAAGAAAATTCAGAATGACCGCCAGATCGCGGCGGCGCTGGCTATCGTCATCGATCAGCAGAATCTTGATTTCACGCCACATGCAATAGCAACTTCCCTAGTCAACTCAATGCCCATTGAGATGGGCAAGCTTGGCAATCCGGCCAAAATGGCTCTGGGACGCCAGAAAATAGTAACACCACTAGTTAAGTTATAAAACCACGCACAGTCAAATTTATGGCGCAGATCTTTTCGATTATCTTTATTATTAACCGAACAGATGGTAAACCTTGGCTGCATTCTGCGCGTTGCGCACTTGAGCCATTTCATCGGCAACCGCTTGACGCTCACCGGTGGCAACGTCGATCAATTGACGATAAACCCCCAGTAACTCCTCCAGATTGCTGCGAAGTTCCGGCTCGTTCTGGGCGCCCTCGCTGATCACATCATCAACACAGGCACGACAGGCCAGATCAAGTTTGACGATCGCCTCCCAGTCGCGCTCGGCCAGTGCATCTACCAGCGCCTCACGGGTTTCTTCGATACGCTTGAGCGCAGCACTCATGACTCTCTCCTCAGACCGCTGGCGGCGCCTGGTCCGCAATGGCATCCCAGCCTTCCTTGACGGTGGTCAACAGGCTGCTGACTTCATCAAGGATGCGCGGGTCGCTTTTGATATTGGCTTCAGCCAGGCGCTGCATCATGTAAACGTACAGGTTATCGACACGGGCCAGGGTCGCTGCCTGGTTTTCCATGTCCAGACCTTCACGCAGGCCACCGACAATGCCAATGGCCTTGCCGATCAGGACGCCCTTGGTAGGAATGTCCTTGCGCTGGATGGCGCCCTTGGCCTGGGCGATACGGTCAAGACCCGCCTCCATCAGCATCTGCACCAGACGGTGCGGACTGGCTTCCGAGGTCTGGGCATGATTGTTAACTTTCTGGTATTGCCGAAGGGCTAACATCGGGTTCATGTTCTACCTCATTAAACTGCAAAAATTCATGTAACCACTGTGTCGCATAACCAGTGTATCGACGCAACACAAGAAAACTTTAGCCCGTCTCATAAAGCCAAAAACCCGGCACGCGATGGGCGCTGCCGGGTTTTTGTTTGCCGCCAGACAGAGAAAGCTTAGCTTGCGCTCTGCTGTGCGTTCAACGACGAGAAGAACGAGGTGATGCTGGTGTTGGTGGCTTTCAACTGCCCCACTACCAGGTCCATCGCGTTGTACTTGGCCGTCAGACTGGCAGTCAGGTTAGTGGTCAGCAGGTCCAGAGAGAGCTTCTGCTTGTCCACATCATCCTGCTGCTTGTTCAGCTGGGTGGTACGTGTATCGAGGATACCGCCGGTCTGGGTATACGGCGTGAGAACCGCCGTCATACGCTTGGACAGACCCGCGGTAGTGTCACTGAACAACTGCTGGATCTGACCACCCAGGTTCTTGCTCATCGCTGCTGTGAACTTGGTAGCATCAATGCTCAAGGTGCCATCACCCTGGGCCGTGTTGACGCCCAGTTGCGACAATACCGAAAGCGCGCTGCCAGGACCCGGGCTGACCAACTGCTGACGCAGATCGGACAACAGGTTGCGAGGCATCGAATCGCCGGTATAAGCCGCGGCAACGGTCAGCTGACCAGTGGTCGGATCAGTCGTCGCCGTGGTCAGACTGTTGATGGTCTTGACCAGCGCGTTGTAGGAGTCGACAAACGACTGCAATGAAGTTTGCAGGCCGCTGGTGTTGCTGGCAACGGTAATCGTCGAATCAGCGCCGCTAAAAGTGCTGACGCCAGTATCCTTATCAGTAGTCTGCGTTCCCGCTGACAACAAATTGAACGACAAGCCACCAATCGCTTTATCGATGGTGTTGCTTTTGCTGGTGATGGGCAGGCCATCGACGGTCAGCGAGGCATCGGTCGCAGCCGCACCAATAATGCCGGCGCTGGTGGGAGAGGTCGGATCAAGCGTGCTCCCCGCCGCAATCGTGAAACCGGCGATATCACTGGAAGTAGTGATATCCGAGCCAGCGCCCGTAATCGGGTTGCCGGTCTTAACGTCAACGCCACTGAATACCAGGCGAGAACCGTTGGAATCGGTCACCACGTTGGCACTGATGCCACTGGTGTTGGACTTGGCGTTGATCTGGTCGCGCACCGACTGCAGGGTCGCGTCCGCGCCAATGGTAAAGCTGGTGGAAGTGCCATTTTGAGTGACAGTGAGATTGCCACTCGGAATAGCACTCGTCGCCCCGCCGGAGAAAGCAGCAGTGCCGACTTTGGAAGCGGTGGCCAGCGAGTTAACGTGGATCTTGAACGTACCGGCAACTGCAGTGTTGCTGGCAGTCGCAGTCAGCGTACTGGTATTGCTCGACGTCGCCGCATAGGCGTTGAACGCACCCTTGGTGACATCACCCAGATTGGTCAATGACGTCTGGAAAGTGGTCAGCGCGCTTTTCAGCGTCGCAGCCGCAGAAATCTTGGTGCTGATGTCCGTGGTGGTTTTGCTGATCTGATCGGTCTTGGCCTGGGTCTGAGCAGTCACCAACACCTTGACGATGCTGCCGATATCAAGACCTGAACCTAAACCGGTAGTAGACGTAATTGGGCTTGCCATGTGGATCTCCTTTCAGTTTTCGTCGATCTTTTGACAACAGCAATGATCAAAAGATACCAGGTGCATCTTTCACGCCAGTTTCAGGCCTTGGCTTCAAATAACAGACTGTGCGCATTTTGCAGACTGTCTGCGATTTTCAGTGCTTCAGCCGATGGAAGCTGTCGAACCACCTCACCGGTGTCGCTGGCAATGACCTTGACGACTACCTTTCCGGAGTCCTCATCAATCGAAAACTCGAGATTGCGCTGGATCGATTTGACGAACTTGTCGATTTCCTGCACCGCGGCCTTCAATTTTTCTGCGCTTTGCTGCGCTTCTTTCTTGGAGTCATTACTTGCCGACGAATCCGAAGACGACTTGGCAACAGGTGCCGGAGCCGATACCGCAGCGGATGCGACTTGAGGTGTCGCGACCGGCTGTTCTGTTGTTGCTGGAACCGGTTTTACGACTGGGTAAGACAAGTTCAGATTGGTACTCATGTCCATATCCACTACCTCGCAAAGTAAAAAAGCAGGAGAGCATGCAAGCACACTCCCCCGCTAAAACTCATTCCGAAATTACTGAAGCAGTTTCAGTACAGCGGAAGGCAGTTGGTTAGCTTGGGCCAGGACGGAAGTCGAAGCCTGTTGCAGAGTTTGCTGTTTGGTCAGGTTAGCAGTTTCCGCTGCGAAGTCGGTGTCTTGGATACGGCCCAGTGCAGCAGTGGCGTTCTCGTTGACGTTTTGCAGGTTGGAAATGGTGCTGGTCAGACGGTTTTGCGAAGCACCCAGGTTTGCGCGAGTGGCGTTGATCGCTGCCAGAGCGGCGTCAATTGCGGTGATCGCGTTGTCGATGTTGGTGCTTGCAGTGGCGCTGGTACCGGTGATCGAAACGGAGCTCGAAGCAACCGACAGGCTGGCGGCGTCGAATTTGCTGCTCAGAACCAGGTCAATGTGGTTAGCCGAACCGGTGTTCGAACCAACTTGCAGAGTCATGGTACCGGCCGAACCGTCCAGCAGGTTTTTGCCGTTGAGGTTGGTCGAAGCCGAGATACGAGTCAATTCGTCAGACATTTGACCGAATTCAGCGTTCAGAGCGGTACGGTCTGCAGTGCCGTTAGTGTCGTTTCGCGACTGAACTGCCAGTTCACGCATACGTTGCAGAATGTTGGTCGATTCTTGCAGAGCGCCTTCAGCGGTCTGAGCCATCGAGATACCGTCGTTGGCGTTTTTGATGGCTACTGTCTGGCCGCGGATCTGAGCGGTTTCACGAGTAGCGATCTGCAGGCCGGCTGCGTCGTCTTTTGCGCTGTTGATTTTCAGACCGGAAGACAGACGGGTCATGGAGGTCGACAGTGCGTCGGATGCTTTGCCCAGGTTTTTCTGAACGGCCAGGGAAGCAACGTTAGTGTTTACGCCTAAAGACATGATGAATTCCTCATTGGTTGGGTGCTGCGGCTATCCGGCCCTGGCAACCGCCGGGTTGGCCTAGAGAACCTTCGTAATAGTTATCGTCGGGAGTGCGGGGACCTTGAGGGCTTTTTTCAAAAATTTTGCCATCACCGCGACATCCCGACATTTGTCGGCGTCGCCATCGCCCGTTCTCCTTTACTTTTCAACCAGTTGGCAGCCTGTGCCGGTTGAATGCCAATGAGGTTTTGTAGGAGCCGCCGAAGGCTGCGAACGAAGGTTGCGGGGTAAACCGCCATCGCAGCCTTCGGCAGCTCCTACAGTAAATCATCGAAAGCGCAGACCGAGGCTAGTGTTCCTATATAAAAGCCTCGGTCGCGCCTTCTATCTATTGCAGCAGCTTCAACACCGCCGCCGGCAACTGATTGGCCTGGGCCAGCACCGCCGTCGACGCTTGTTGCAGGGTTTGCTGCTTGGTCAGTTCTGCTGTTTCGGCAGCGAAGTCGACATCCTGAATACGTCCCAGAGCCGCTCCGGCATTTTCGTTCATGTTCTGCAGGTTCGAAATGGTGCTGGAGAGGCGGTTAGTAACGGCTCCCAGTTCGGCCCGGCTCGCGTTGATCTGCGTGATCGCCGCATCAAGAGCGGTGAGAGCATTATCGATGTTGGCGTGAGCATCAGCGTTGGTCGCGCCACTAAGCGAAGCGAGGGTGCTGGCAATACCCAAGCTAGTTGCATCGAATTGCTTGTCCAGGGTCAAGGAGACGCGATTGACTTCCCCGACGTTGGCGCCCACCTGAAACTCCATGATCCCGGCCGAGCCATCCAGCAGATTCTTGCCCCCGAGATTGGTATAACCGGCGATTCGGGTCAGCTCATCGCTCTTCTGCGCGAAATCCTGATTAAGTGAAAGGCGTTGCTCCTCCCCGTTATCGTCGTTGCGGGCCTGCAGAGCCAGACCACGCATGTGCTGGACAATTTCGCTGACCTGCCTGAGCGCGCCTTCTGCTGTGTTCGCCATCGATATAGCGTTATTGGCGTTTCTGATTGCGATACTTTGCCCACGCACCTGACTATCCATCCGCGTGGCAATCTGCATTCCCGCCGCATCATCCTTCGCGCTATTGATGCGTAATCCGGAAGATAAGCGAGCCATGGAAGTCGACAGCGCATCGCTGGCGCGATTCAAGTTCTTTTGTACCGTCAAAGAAGCAATATTGGTATTAACAGTCATAGCCATTGGAAAGTCCCTCGTTATGGAAACGGCTGGCTTTCAAAACAGGGCGAAGTCCATTTCACCCGAAAGCCTACAGTCCATTTATCGACTTTCTTTTCAATGACTTAACGGAAAAAATTCACATAATCCGCACATTACACAATCGCCACCACGACAAGTGCAGGGTATAAAAACACCTTCTCCTTTTGATTTAAAAAGGCTTTTTCAACACTGTATTTTTTTCAAAAAAAATGGCCGGAAAAATTAATTCCCGACCACTTATTTAACTTTCCTACAGCCACTTTGTAGGAGTTTTCCAAAAGTAAATACGGAAAACGCTCTATTTATCCCCGCAAACACTCCACCCATTCATATTCCATATAATCCGCCAACGCCAGCCAGTCCTGCCGCTGCTGACACTCCAGCATCCGCTCCAGCAGTTGCGTCCCGTACTCCCGTTCGGCAGCCGGGCGCTCAGCCAACATTGGCATGGCACGCTCAAAAAGCTCGACCATTTCCAGCGCCGCTTCGATATCCCGGCCCAGGCGAAATAGCTGGGCGCATTGCTGAGCAGCGGTAATGAGGGAAGGCAGGTCAGTCATACCGGGGTCCATTCAGGGTCGAAGCCAGTGCCTGCGATCAGCGCGCCGTCGCGGCTGGTGTTGAAGAATTCCACTTCCGGGTGCAGGGCGATATAGCGCTCGAGTTCGATCAGGTAGCTGCGGAAATTCAACTGGGTGCGTACACGCTTTCCGCTTCCGTCCAGCAGCCAGTGACGGGACTCGTGCAACTTGGGCCCCAGGGTGCCGTCGCCCCAGCCGGTATGAGTCTTGTCGTTGGGGAAAGCGAAATCCGCGCCGAACAGGGTGACGCGCCCCGCGCCCATGCGCACCGCCAGATCGATGGCCGGATGGATCACGCTGCCACCCACGTAGAGCTGGCCCTTGGGCACTTGCTCACGAACACTTTGGTACAGCGGGCTGTATGAATAACCGGCATACCGGGGGCCTTTCCAGGCGCCCAGCAGCGTCGCGTCGATCCGCGGCATATACACCAGTGAGACATGCTGCGAATCATATACGGGAAGATGCCAGTGGGTGATCCGGTGATCGATGCTGACGACGATATCCGGTGCGATGCCGCTGTTTAGCAAGGGCACATAGGCCGTATCGACGCAGATGAACAGCGGTCGCTCAGCCAATCCACGGGTCTCGAGCAGACGTGGCAGATGCTGGGCCAGACTCGGCCCCGTGGCGATCACGAAGACCTCCCTGCCCGGCTGACTGCCAAACAGGTCGGCGACATCGGCATCCTGGCGCAGCAAATCCATACCCTGGGCCAATTGCTCAAGGATCTGCGGATCTTCGCCAGAGAAATCGCGATTGGTAAACGTCAGGTGAATCTCGCTGATCAGTCGATCACGAATCCGCGCATTGAAATCGTCGGCCAGGACCAGTTCGGCAGGCAGGGCGAAGAAAGGCAGGCTGATTTCCCGGTGGTCACCCGCGTAAGACAACTCGACCCGGGGGTCGCTCAGCCAGTCGTCTTGCTCAAGCAATTGCAGCACGAGGGTGAAAACCGCGCCATTGAGCACATAGACATGCAAGCGCTGCAGCGTGGCTGAAGACAGGGCTATGCGTTGCAGATCACCCAGGCCGCAGCCGTACAGGTGCAGCAGCGGGCTGTCGGGCGGCAGGCTGTCGGCCTGCAACTGCGCTTCCTTGATGCGGTCATGGCGGCTGGTCAGCTGGATGCCATTAATGCTCAGGGTCGAGCCTTGGCCGTTGACCAATTGCGCGTCCAGCACGTCCGGGTCTTCGGCCAGCAGACGCTGCAACAGGTCTGGCCAGCGTTGTCCCAGTACGGCGATATTGCGCTGAAAAATCTCACTCATAGACACACTCAAAGCAAAACGGCGACATCAATGTCGCCGTTTCAGATCGTTCAGGATCACTGACGATAAATGATTGCCGACCCCCAAGACAATCCAACACCGAAGCCACTGAGGGCAACGCGCTTCCAGCTGCCGTTGTCCAGGTGCTTTTCCAGTAGCAGTGGAATGCTCGACGAGACGGTATTGCCGGTCTCGAGCATGTCCTTGACGAACTTCTCCGGCTCACCCTCGAAGCGCCGTGCCACGGCATCGACAATCGCCGCACTGCCCTGGTGGATGCAGAACGCATCGATATCGGCGCTTTGCAGCCCCGAGTCGTCGAGCAGTTCGTGCAGATGCGCCGGGACCTTGATCAGGGCGAAGTTGAACACCTGGCGGCCGTTCATGAAGAACACGCCGTCATTGACCTTCAGGTGCGGCGCACCGGAACCGTCGGTGCCGAACTTGGCCTTGCCCAGTTGCCAGACGGCGTCTTCGCCCATCCAGGTGGCGGTGGCTGCATCACCGAAAAGCATAGTGGTGTTGCGGTCTTCCGGGTCGACGATTTTCGAATACGGGTCAGCCGTGACCAGCAGGCCATTTTTCAACCCTGCCGCTTCCATGAAGCCCTTGATCGCATACAGCCCGTAGACGTAACCGGAGCAACCCAGAGAAATATCGAACGCCGCAACGTGAGTCGGCAGGCCCAGTTTGTCCTGGACGATGGCCGAGGTATGCGGCAGTCCGTCTTCGTCACCGTTCTGGGTGATGACGATCAGTGCATCGATGGATTCGCGCTTGAGTTGCGGATTGGCGGCGAACAAGGCGTTAACCGCCTCGACGCACAAATCGGAAGTTTCCTGGGCTTGATCCTTGCGCGGCAGAAAAGCTGAGCCGATCTTGCCAAGAATGAATTCATCATCCTTGCCGAATTTGGCGCCCTGCGCGTAGTTGTCAATGCCGGCCGTGGGCACATAACTCGCTATGCTTTTTATGCCAATCATCATGGCTTCCCAATATAAAAAATCTTGAATATCACCGCTCTGAGATTGAGAGGCATTGCGAATCAGATGGCTGCGGGACTGCCGGAATGACTTCAAAACGTCATGAATTCAGCCAAGCGTCGACCTCGCCCGCGAGCACGATACAGTGAAGATGCCCTTCGTGACTCATAGGTCACTAAGTTTTATACGCTTTTCACGAATCGGCTGACAATGGTAGGAGGCCAGATCCTACGCAAAGGTGATGGATGACCTTCACTGGCTACACAAACACTCTAAGGGCTGTGAGCAACTGTGGGAGCGAATTCATTCGCGAACAGGCCAGTACAGTCGATGGAGATGTAGCGCTTTCAAGATCCTTCGCGAATGAATTCGCTCCCACAGACGCCTGGAAAAAAAACGTCGCGATTGCAAATTTTCTACTCGACGACATCCCAACCCAACGCCGTCCCCCGCTTGATGGCCTGCCGTGCCGCACGTCCGATAACCGCATCGATATGCTTGGGCGCCAGCCCCAGGCCAGGGCGAATGGCGCGGACATTATCCTTGCTGAACACCTCGCCCTCGGCCATATCCCGCACCACATAGAGAGAGCGCCGGTATTGCAGGGAGTTGCGCTCGGCTTGCGTGGCGCCGTATTGCACATGCCCCAGGCCCTGCCAGGCGCGCTCGGTTTCCATGACCAGACTGGCCATTTCCGCAGGTTCCAGAGAGAAGCTGGCATCGACGCCGCCATCGGCACGATCAAGGGTGAAGTGCTTTTCAATGACCGTGGCGCCCATGGCCACCGCTGCCACCGAGACGCCCACGCCCATGGTGTGATCCGACAGCCCGACCTCGCAGCCAAACAGTTCGCGCAAATGGGGAATGGTGCGGATATGACTGTTCTGTGGCGTCGCCGGGTAGGTGCTGGTGCATTTGAGCAACACCAGATCGGTACAGCCCGCCGCCCGCGCCGCACGCACGCTTTCGTCGAGTTCGGCGATGCTGGCCATGCCGGTGGAGATGATCATCGGCTTGCCGGTGGCGGCCACGCGCCGGATCAAGGGCAGGTCGGTGTTTTCAAAACTGGCGATCTTGTAGGCGGGCACATCGAGGCTCTCGAGAAAGTCGACGGCGCTTTCATCGAAAGGCGTGGAGAACGCCAGCATCCCCAGCTCCTTCGCCCGGGCAAAGATCGGTGCATGCCATTCCCACGGCGTATGGGCCTTTTCATACAGCGCATAGAGCGACGAACCGGCCCACAGGTTGTTCGGGTCCTTGATGAAGAACTCGCCCTCGTCGATATCCAGGGTCATGGTGTCGGCGGTGTAGGTCTGCAGCTTCAAGGCGTGGGCGCCGGCCTTGGCAGCCGCTTCGACGATGCGCAGCGCCTGATCCAGAGACTGGTTGTGATTGCCGCTCATTTCCGCGATGACGAAAGGCGGCGCGTCAGGACCGATCAAACGTGAACCTATCTTGAAACTGCTCATTGCGCTGTACTCGTTGAAGATTCAGGGGCGCGCCAGCAGGGCTTCGGCGACGCGTTGGGCGCCACGGCCATCGACCAGTTGCCGGGACTGGCGGGCAAAGCTGTGGCGCAACCAGGGATTATCCACCAACAGGCCGATGGCTTGCTGGAAGCGTTCGACACTGACCTGCTGGCTGGTGCCCAAATACAAGTGCATGCCCGCCTCGGCCAAAAGCTCGGCATTACGCTGCTGATTGGCGGCCACGGCGACACAGATGGTCGGCAGGCCGAAGGCGGCGCGCTCCCAGGTAGTGCCACCACCAGCACCGATAAACAGGTCGGCCTCGGCCATCAGCGGGGCAAAATCGCTGACGTGGGTTTGCAGGCGCCAGTTGGAGCGACCTTCGGCCAACGCCTGCATGGTGGCCCAGGCCGGGTTGCCGAGCCCGGCGATGAAATCCACCTCCAGGCGCGGAAAATTTGTCATCGCCTTCATGGCTTCGTAGGTCTGGCCGACGGCATCGAAGCCGCCGAAATTAACAATAACCCTTCGTACGCTGGGCTTGATTGCCACCGGCTCGCACTGGAAAGCCTCGCGCATCAGCGCGTAGTGCGGGCCGAGCAAGGTACGGCAGCGCTTGTCGATCCAGGGCGCATAGGCCTGGGCGGTGCCGGAAAAATTCTGGTCCAGCAGCAGATCCACGGCATGACGGCGGTTCGCCAGGTCATCAATGGCCATCAACCTGGGTGCAAAACGCCGGGCCAGGGTTTGCCAATGGGCATCCAGGGCATAGTGATCGACGATCAGCCAGTCGAAGGCCGCTTCGGCAGCCAGTGCCGTCGCCATGGCGTCGATATCGGCCTGCCATGGCAGCAAGCTCTCGATATCGGCCTCGAGTGCTTCATCGGGATAATGCCCCGGCAGGCCATAAGCGCTAAAACCCTGTTCCCGCAGCCGCTCAAGCAGATGCCCCGGCAGTTCCCGACAGGCGAACACCACCTCGGCGCCCTGGCTGCGCAAGGTATTGGCCAGGGTCAGGCAGCGGGTGATATGGCCGCTGCCGATCGCCAGTGAGGCGTCCGCCCGGACCAGTGCTCTCATCCGTGCAACTCGCCGCTGGCCAACAGGGCCGCGTACATGTATTCGGCGCGCAGCCAGTCTTCCTCAGTGTCGATGTCCTGCACCAGATGCCGGGGCAGGATGATCGGCACGCCCAGGGGCGAAAACACCGGGTCGCCACGCAGCCACGCAGCGCTGCGCCCCCAGTAGAACTGCCCGGCATCCTGATAGGCCTGCGGCAGGTCCTGGGAGCGTACGGCACTGAACTCGGGATACATCGGCTCGACGCCACCGGAAGGTTCCAGCACCAACGCCCGCTGCACCGGGAAGGCAAAGGTGCACACCGAGAAGGCAAAGGACTTGTCGAGGGCGCCCTCGATCGCTTGCAAACCCTGGCGCAGATAGCGCGGGCGCAACAGCGGCGCCGTAGCGTAGAGACAACAGGCGAAGTCGAAGGTCATGCCTTGCTCGGCCAACGCCTGTACGGCATGGCGAATCACCGGGCTGGTGCCGGTATGGTGGTCGGATAGCTCGGCGGGACGGATGAACGGCACATCGGCGCCATGGGCCAGAGCGACTTCGGCTATCTCCGGATCATCGGTACTGACCACAATCCGCTCAAATACGCCGCTGTCCAGAGCCGCGCGGATCGACCAGACGATCATCGGCGCGCCGTTGAAGCTTTTGAGATTCTTGCGCGGTATGCGCTGGCTGCCCCCACGGGCAGGAATGATCGCGACGGCGCTCATGGTTACCTCACTGACTGTTGCAACTGCCTGACGACGGTGTCTTGTTCGGCTTCGCTCATTGCCGGATAAAGCGGCAGGGTCAGCGCTTGCCCGTAATAGCGCTCGGCCTCGGGAAAGTCGCCGGGAGCAAAACCCAGGGCGCGATAATACGGCTGCAGATGCACAGGAATGTAATGCAGGTTTACCCCAATGCCAGTTTCTCGCAGTGCTTCGAACACTTCGCGATGGCTTTTGCCGATGCGTTCGGTCTGCAAACGCACCACGTACAAGTGCCAGGCCGACTCGGCGTCCGTCTGGGCCGCAGGCAATTGCAGGGGCAGCCCGGCGAGCAGGCGGTGATAACGTGCCGCCAGTTCGCGACGACGCTCGACAAAAGCGTCAAGCTTGCCGAGCTGGGACAGCCCCAGCGCGGCCTGCATGTCGGTCATGCGGTAATTGAAACCCAACTCGACCTGTTGGTAGTACCACGGCCCATGACTGGCTTCGTCCATCTGCGCCGGGTCGCGGGTCATGCCGTGGCTGCGCAGGCGCCGCAGGCGCTCGGCCAGTTCGGGACGATTGGTCAGGACCATGCCGCCTTCGCCGGTGGTGATGATCTTCACCGGGTGAAAACTGAATACCGTCATCGCCGCATACTCGCCACTGCCCACCGGACGCCCGGCATAGCGGGCACCCACGGCGTGGGAAGCGTCTTCGATGACGATAAACCCGTAGCGCTCGGCCAGGGCGGCGATGGCGCGCATGTCGCAGCTCTGGCCGCTGAAGGCCACCGGGATCAGTACCTTGGGCAGACGCCCCTGCTGCTCGGCCTGTTCGAGCTTGCGCGCCAGAGCCTGGACATCAAGGTTCCAGGTCAGCGGATCAATATCGACGAAATCGACACTGGCCCCGCAAAAGCGCGCGCAGTTGGCCGACGCAAGAAAGGTATTAGGGCTGGTCCACAGCCAGTCACCCGGCCCCAGATCGGCCGCCAGACAAGCGATGTGCAGCGCCGCCGTGGCATTGCATACCGCCACGCCATAAGCCGCTTCGCAATACCCGGCCACCGCTGCTTCAAAACGTTCGAGGGTCGGCCCCTGGGTCAGCCAGTCCGATTCGAGCACCTGCACAACGGCGTCGATATCCGCCTGATCCAGGCTCTGCCGACCATACGGAATCATGGCTTGATATCAGCGTGCAGGGCGGCGATCTGCTCGACCGTGAGGAAATGCGGATTGGTGTCGGAACGGTACTCGAACTCGTCCGCCACCGCCCTGCCCTGCTCGCCCAGCCCGTCGAGGCTGAAATCAGCGTCGACGTTATTGAAGCGGATCGACGGCACGATGGTGTAGTGATCGGCGAACTCCAGGGTCATCCGTGCATCGTCCAGCGGCACCATCAGCTCATGCAGCTTCTCGCCGGGACGGATGCCGACCAGCTTGTGCGGCAGGTCGGCGGCCATGGCCTGGGCCAGGTCGACGATACGAATGGACGGGATCTTGGGCACGAACACTTCACCGCCCTGCATCCGCGCAAAGCTCTTCATGACAAAGTCCACGCCGTGTTCCAGGGTGATCCAGAAGCGGGTCATGCGCACATCGGTAATCGGCAGCTCGCTGGCGCCTTGAGCAATCAGCTTGTTGAAAAACGGCACGATGGAGCCCCGCGAGCCCGCGACGTTGCCGTAGCGCACCACAGCAAAACGGGTGGCCTGATCACCGGCAATATTGTTGGCGGCGACAAACAGCTTGTCGGACAGCAGCTTGGTCGCGCCATACAAATTGATCGGGCTGGCGGCCTTGTCGGTGGACAAGGCAATCACGCCCTTGACGCCATTGGCGATGGCGGCGGCAATGATGTTCTCCGCGCCATTGACGTTGGTGCGGATGAACTCCGTGGGGTTGTACTCCGCCGCCGGCACATGCTTGAGCGCCGCGGCATGGACCACGTAGTCGATGCCGCGCATACCCTGATGCAGACGCTCGGCATCGCGCACGTCGCCCAGGAAGAAACGCATGCAGGGTTCATTGAATTCCTGCTGCATCTCGTACTGTTTAAGCTCGTCCCGGGAAAACACCACGACCCGCTTGGGCTGGTAGCGCTCAAGCAGGATACGGATGAATTTGCGCCCGAACGAACCGGTGCCGCCTGAAATGAAAATCGATTTGCCGTTGAACATCCCTTGAATCCTTTGACCGAGAACGGCCTTAAGCGAGCAACTGTGCCCAGTCGAGACGGTTGTCGCGATCCAGAGTGAAGCCCTTGCCGGTCAGGGCCAGGTTCTTGTTGTAGGCCAGGTCATGATCGAACGCCCCAGCCCACTTCTCGCGCAGCGCTGCCAATGCCTGCGGGGCCTCGGGCAGATGACCCGGATGAATGACCTGAACCTTGGGCGTCCACACCGTCAGGAAGCCAAGCTGGCCGACTTTAAGGCACAGATCAACATCGCTGTAGCCGCCGACAAAGCCTTCGTCCAGGCCTTCAACCGCGTCAAACAGCGACTTGCGCACCATCAGGCAAACGCCGGAAACCGCCGAGTAATTCTGTTCAACCAACAAGCGGTTCATGTAACCCGCCGCGTCCCTTGCCGCGCCAACGAACGCCGAGCCGACACCCTCGCGCATGCCGAGGATCAGGCCGGCCTGGGTCGCGACACCGTAGCCATCGATCAGCTTGCCACCGACCACGCCGACTTCCGGACGCTGGGCCTGGTTAAGCAGCAGTTCGAGCCAGTTGGCATTGACCACTTCGCCTTCGTTCTCCAGCAGCACCAGGTATTCGCCCTGAGCATGGGCACAGGCCAGGTTCTGCAGGGCAACGCCGCTGAGGGCCTGTGCACTGCGGATCACCCGCACGCGGCCGCCCTGGCGCTCCAGC
Source organism: Pseudomonas sp. JUb42 (assembly GCF_024807945.1). GTDB lineage: Bacteria > Pseudomonadota > Gammaproteobacteria > Pseudomonadales > Pseudomonadaceae > Aquipseudomonas. Next base: position 98,172 of record NZ_JANUFD010000010.1, read on the forward strand.
GCTTCCAGCCATTGGCTGGCCTCGGCAGACTGCTCGGGATTGGCCGCGATCAGTACCTCATGACGCGAATAACGGGTGCGCAGTTGCACGCCGGTCAGACAGCGTTGCAGTAATTCCAGGTCGTCATCGAGATGCAGAATGATCGACACCAGCGGGCGTTCGGTGTGGCGATAATCCACATGCCAGGTGCCCGGCGCACCGGCGCTGACCTGGGCGCGATAGCCTCGGCCGGTCAGATGACGCAGCAGGGCCTGGCGTTCGTCGGCGTTTTCTTCTTCCAGGCTCTGGGCCTGACAGATCAGCAGCGGCTCGTCCATGTGGGCCAGCCACGACAGGCCGCCCTTCTCGATGATGCGCAGCAGCAGTTCGAATTCCATCGCCTGCTTGAATTCGGCGGAGTAACCACCGGCATCGAGCAACACGTCACGACGAATCAACCAATGGCGGGCCATCAAGCCCGGCGCACTTTGCAGCAGATCAAGGTTGAAGCCAGGGCGCAACACGTCACGCAACGCGCCGTTTTCCTGACGCTGGATCTCGTCCGCCGCCACCGCACGGCACTCCGGCGCGCCCAGCAGTTCCAGACTGGCACGCAACAGACCGGCCTGGGTGAACTGATCACCGGCCTCGACCAGCAGCATCCAGTCGCTGGTGGACTGGCGCACGACCTGATTGAGCTTGTCGATGTAGTTGGCCGGGGTGACCCGGATAAAGTGCAGGGTGTTCTGCGCCGTGGTCAGGGCCAGCGGCTCGCCAGTGGTGAACACAACGATCTTGAACGACTTGCAGTGGCCTTCGACAAGACTGTCCAGGGTGGCCTGCAATTTGTCGATATCGTGGTCCATATCCAGGATCATGATGCCGAATTGCAGTTTGTCCTCGCGCTCGGCCAGGGCAAGGCTGATGGCTTGCGATTGATCCGGCTCGGGAACGCGGGTTTCCAGCCAGCTCAACAGATGGCCCGAAGTCGTCGCCGGGAAACCCTCGCCTTCAAGCGCCTTAGGGATTTCCTGCAGTTGCTCGGACCAACTGCCCAGTTCGTCGGCCAGCCCGCTTTCATCGAATGTTTCCAGGCGCTTGGCCAGGCTGTCGACCACCTGTTGATCGAACGGGTTCTGGTCAAAGGCCTGCCACAGGCGACTGACGATGGTTTCATCGGTGTCGTTGTCATGCAGACGCAACAGCTCGACCTGGCGAACCCAGACGCCTTCGAGTTCTTCGAGCTGCAGGCGGCCGGCCGGCATCGCATGCACGAGGAATTCCATGGCCGTCAGTTGATCGAAAAAGGTCTGGTTGTAAAACGGCATCTCGACATATTGCCGAGGGCCGAACTTGCGGGTCGGGCCGTTAAGCGGATTGGTCCAGGTCGAATCCCAGAGGTATTCCACGGTCAGGCCGACGCGGTTCTGCAGGGACTCCAGCATGACCGCGAAGCTTTCCATGGCAAAGGCCTTGGCCTGCTCAGCGTCCAGGCCCTTGATCGCGGTCGGCTGCTCGGCCAGCCACTCGGCAAATCGCTCGCGTTCGACCACTGAAGCATTATCGGTATGGCCCAGCACAGTCATAACGTCAGTGTTGTGCTCCGAACCGCCGATATTCAGCTCACGCAATACATACGGAATCGGCAGGATCCGCGCCTTGCCATTGGCCAGCATGAAGTAGGCGTGGCCGATTTCGTTCCACTCGAAACGGGTGGCGGGGGGCAGCGAGGAGAACCACTGCAATTGCAGGGAGGTCTTGGTTACCGCATAGAACGGCGGGACGTACTGACTCATGAAATCCAGTACGCGCTCCTGGGGCACAGGCGAGGAGTAATCTTCCTGAACCTGTTTGTCACGCCGGTAGTAACCCACTCGATTGCCGTGAGCCACGTACATCAGGCAGTAGCCGTGGCAGATGCTGTAGTCCGGGTTGCGGCCAAGGAAGTCCACCGATTCGGTCAGGGCATCGAATTGCAGGAAGTCATCGTCGGCGGCGAACACCATGTACGGCGTAGTGATCTGGCTCAGGCCGTAGGTGATCTTGTCCTGAACTGCCGAGTAGGTGAACTGCGGCACATGGCGATAATCGACCTCGGGGTACAGGTCAATGTTTTCCACCGGCGTCGGCGAAGAATCCAGCACCATCAACGTGCAAGGGTAAGCGCTGTAGTAATGGATGGCCCGACGCAGGAAGGCCGACCGATTGTGGCTCAACAGCACAATGGTCAGGCGCTCGCGCAGATATGTCGCATGTTCAGAATCGTAATTGCCTTGCATAACTTTCCCCACAACCGTTCGAATCGGCCCTTATCCGGCCAGACCTGTCTTTTGACTAAACCGACTGCTTATTTGACCCGGCGCAGGTAGCCATCCGGGGCGACCGTGATCAGCAGTTTGTTCTGCATCTCGTAGTCGATTTCAAAGCTGTCGTCTTCCTTGAGGAACTGCCAGACCGCAGTCTTCGGATTGTCGCCATGGCCCCACGGGCGATCCGGGAAAGCGTCGGCCGGCATGTCTTCGACGATGGTGTCCATGACCACGCAGTAGCTGTCTGCGGACACCAGCGGCGAGTACAGGCGCAGTTCTTCGAGAACGTGATCGTGGGTGTGGTTGGAGTCCAGCACGACGATGACTTTCTTGCCGGCGGCAATTTCACGCACCTGCTCGACAGTCGCCAGATCGATACTGGAGCCTTCAATCATGCGGATACGCTTGCTCATCGGGTGCGACTCGATGGCCTCGCGGTTGTGCGGGCGAATATCGCGATCGATGCCCAGCACTTCGCCGTGGCCTTGTAACTCCAGCAACGAGGCGTAGTAGATGATTGAGCCGCCATGGGCGATACCGCACTCGATCACCAGATCCGGCTTGAGGCGCCAGATCAGTTCCTGCATGGCCAGCATGTCCTGGGGCAGCTGGATGATCGGGCGGCCCATCCAGGAATAGTGGTAGGTGTACTTGTGCCGGGCCGACTCGTTATAGAAATCCCGGGCCAGGCCTTGCAGCTTCTGATCGGCACCTTGGGCTGCGATCTCTGCCTTGCATTCAGCCTCGAACTGCTGGGCTACTGTCTTGTTCATTTTTCTGCCTCGACGAAATTAGAAAGAATGGGTGTCCACAGCGTGATAGCTGTAACGGCCGTCCGACATGCGCTTGATCTCTTCCAGGTAACGGGAGTTCATCACAAACAGGTTGGCACCTTCGGGCAGCGTCAGCCGCGCCTCTTCGGGCGAGGACACGCGCAGGCCGCTCAGGGGCAGGTAACGCCCCTGCTTGGCCGGGTTGATATCGATCACCTGATCCACCGCGACACCGGCGCGCTGGAGGAATAACGAATAGATCACGCCCTTGGACGCCGCGCCCCAGATGGCCGAGCCACGCTCCGGCGCCGCCTGAATGATCTGCACGGCGTGCTCGATGCTGTGCAGGAAATCCGTCGGCATCAGCACCCGAGGGCCGGGCTCGAGCGGCGCCTGACGCAGGCTGGCGAGGTCAGCGACCACGTACAGGTACTGGCCGCCGAACAGGTGCCCGGCTTCCAGCACGGTGCCGAACAGGCGGCGGAAATCTTCGATTCGAAAGTAATTCACATGCTCGTAGAACACGTCGAACCACACGCGGTTTTCCAGAATCCAGTCCAGGCATGGCACTTCGATATAGATCAGCCCGCCCTGATTGGCTGCGGCAATCTCGGCGAGGAACGATAGCGGATCGCGGATGTGCTCCAGCACATGACGCATGATCACGGCATCGGCGGTCAGCCCCGAGTCGCGGGTGAACGGCGCCTTGATCACGTCAGGGCTGTCGCCCTCGTAGGCCGGGTCGATGCCGACAATGTCGTAGCCGTGGCCGCGCAGTTGCTCGAGGAAATAGCCTTTGCCGCAGCCGACTTCGATCAGGCTACGGCCACTGAAATGTTTGGCCACCACACCTTCGACGGCTTCCAGATGCGCCTTGAAAGCCGGGGAAAGCGCCTGTTCGTTCTGATAGTCGCTGTCATAACTGAGCAAGTCCGGATCGAAGGCCTGGTTATGCACCAGACCGCTGTGCTCGTCCTGAACCAGCAGCATATCGCCACTGGCCGAAGCCCTGGCTGTCGCAGCGTCGGCGAATGTACGGTTCTGCAAGACCGGCAGGCCCGCGGCGCGGTACAGCTCATAAGCCATGGTCGGCTCCCAGCAACTGATTGAGTAGCGTCGCATCGCCCCAGAACGCCAGGGGTTCATGCACGGAATAAGGATAGTGGCCGAGATTGAGATCAATGGCGCCGCCGCGCTGGCGGATGTGCCCTTCGACCAGTGCGCGTACCGATACCGGCCGACCGCTGCAACAGTTGATCACGCCGTCGAACGCCGGCTGCCGAATCAGCCCGGCCAGACGCGCAGCGGCGTCTTCAATGGCAAGGTAGTCACGCAGCTGCTCACCCGCCGACATGTTGAACGATGCGTCTGCGGCATCGATGGCCCGGTCGAGAGCTGCCAGCAGGCTGTTGGGATTCTGTCCCTGGCCATGCAGGTAAAACAGCCGCGCCCATTGCAGGGTGAACGGCGTCTGCTTCTGCAGGGCCTGGAGAAACAGACGCAGAGTGTTCTTCGCCAACCCGTAGGGATTACCCGGCAAGACCGCCATGGACTCGCTCAGGCAACCATCCTGCATGCCGTACTCGAAACAGGTACCGGTGACCAATACCTGGCCGACACCCGCCTCGACCGCCGCCTTGATAAAGGCATAGTCGGCCGGCAGGTTGTGCTCGAAATGGAACAGCCCCTGATAGTTCGGCAGACCGGGCCAGGCCAGGTGAGCGAGCACATCGATCGCGTCGACCAAGGCGCTGATATCCAGTCCGGCCTTGTGGATATCGGCGGCGATAAATTCCACATCATCGAACCACGGCATGTGCCGGGCTGTTTCGACATTGCGCGCGACCGCACGTACCTTGCAGCCCTGCTTGAGCAAGGCCGCGACCAGATGGCGGCCGACGAAGCCGGTGGCGCCGGTGACGAGCACGTTCATTGAGCGCCTCGCAGCACAAGTTGTGGGAGCGTGGCTTGCCCGCGAAGAACGGTAACGCGGTATACCTGGCTGGCCACACAAACCGATTCGCGGGCAAGCCACGCTCCCACAACAAAGGAGTGTGCCGTCATAACAGCGTCAACTCAGGCACAGCAATCACAAAACGCCCGCCCCATCTGCGTAACTGCGCCTGTTGCTCACTGACTTCATGCAGCAAGTTCCACGGCAGGACCAGCAGGTAATCCGGTTTTTCTTCGGCGATGCGCTCGGGCGAAACCACGGGAATCCGGCTGCCCGGCAGGAACTTGCCCTGCTTGTGCGGGTTGGCGTCGGCGACCCAGGCCAGCAGGTCCGGCTTGACCCCGGCATAGTTGAGCAGGGTATTGCCCTTGGCCGCCGCGCCGTAACCGGCGACGCGCTTGCCTTCGGCCTTGGCCTGCAGCAGGAAGTTCAACAGTTGGTGCTTGATGCGCTCGGCAGCAGGCGCCAGGGTGGCGTAGAACGCCGTCGTCATGACCCCGGCCTCACGCTCTTCATCGAGCAGCGCCTGCACAGCGGCTTGTACCGGACGGCTCTGGTCATGCAGCCCCAGGCCGTCAAGACGCAACGGCTCGACGCGCTGGACAAACACCCGCAGCGATCCGCCATGGGTCGACAGGAGACTGACGTCGAAGACTTCCAGGCCATTGCGCTCGCACAAGGTCTTCACTGCGGTCAACGACAGGTAGGAATAGTGCTCGTGGTACAGGGTATCGAACTGATGATCGGCCATCAGCGACAACAGGTGCGGAAATTCGAAGGTCGCAACGCCCGTGGGCTTGAGCAACGTCGCGAAGCCCCGCAGGAAATCGTTGATATCCGGGACATGGGCGAGCACGTTGTTGGCCGCCATCAGGTCGGCGGACCAACCGTCACTGACCAGGCTTTCGGCCGCTTCACGGCCGAAAAACACTTCGCGAATCTCCAGGCCCTTGTCCCGCGCCGCCGCTGCGGTGCTGCGGGTCGGCTCGATGCCCAGGCATGGAATATTGCGCGCGGCCACGTATTGCAGCAGGTAGCCGTCGTTGGCGGCGATTTCCACGACACGGCTGTCGGCGCCGAGGCCGAAGCGCTCAACCATTTCGTCGACATAACGCTCGGCATGGGCCAGCCAAGAGCTGGAATAGGAACTGAAATACGCATAATCGGCGTCGAACAGACTTTCCGCGCTGGTGTAGTCCTCGGTCTGCACCAGCCAGCACTGCTCGCAAACCCCGACTTTCAGCGGCACCCACTGCTCGGCCTGGCTCAGTTGCTCGGCACGCAGATAGGCATTGGAAGGCGGCGAAGTGCCCAGGTCGATCAAAGGCAACGTCAGATGGGCGCCACAACCTCGGCAATTCATACACGCACTCCAGCAAAATTCGCGTCCAGCAGCGGATGACCGGCATCGCGCGCCGACAAATTCTTGACGTCCAGCGGCCACTCAATGGCCAGCCGTGGGTCCAGGGGCGACAGACCGCCCTCATGCTCCGGCGCATAGTCGGCGCTGTGCAGGTAGAGCAACTCGGCATCGTCGGTCAGGGTCTGGAAACCATGGGCAAAACCGGCGGGCAATAACAGACTCCGACCGTCCCCGGCTTCCAGGCGTTCAGCGTGCCAGCGCAGGAAGGTCGGCGAATCCGGGTTCAGATCCACCGCCACATCCCATACCGCGCCGCGCAGGCAGGTGATCAGCTTGGCTTCTGGCTGGGCAGCGGTCTGGTAATGCAGCCCGCGCACACTGCCCTGCTCACGGGTCACCGAATGATTGATCTGGCGGATATGAAAATCGCGGCCGAACGCGCTCAGGCTGCCCTCGCAGAACAACCGCGAGAACTGCCCGCGCGCGTCGGCGTGGCGCTTGTGCTGCAGGCTGAACAAGCCGGGTAACGGCAAAGCCTGCAAGTGCAGGTCACTCATGAATGCTCCCGGTACAGGTCCAGTTGCTCCAGGGTGAAAGCGCGCATGTCTTGCCCGGCCTGCCAGGCCAGGTGCCAGTCCAGGGTGTGACGCAGGCAGTCCTGCAGCGACCAGCGCGGCTTCCAGTCAAGACGCTGACGGGCGCGGCTGCTATCCAGGCGTAACAGCCCGGCTTCGTGCAGATCACTGCTTTCGACCTTGAGGCCCGGCGCGTCCGGCCAGCGCTCGGCGAGTGTCGAGACCACCTGGCCGACGCTGCACATGTCGTTGTCACCGGGGCCGAAGTTCCAGGCGCCGGCATAGTCCGGACCGTGCTCATAGAGCGCCGCAGCCAGTTGCAGATAACCAGCCAAAGGCTCCAGCGCATGCTGCCAGGGGCGTACGGCCTGTGGGTAACGCAAGGTCACCGGCTCTCCTGCGGACCAGGCCTTGAGCACGTCGGGAATCAAGCGCTCCGGGGCGAAGTCCCCACCGCCCAGCACATTGCCCGCTCGCGCCGTGGCCAGGGCCAGGCCGTGCTCGGCGTACTTGTCAGCCGGGAAGAATGACGCCGCATAAGATTGTGCCAACAGCTCGCAGCAGGCTTTGCTGCTGCTGTAAGGGTCGTGACCGCCGAGAGGTTCGTTTTCACGGTACGGCCACAACCATTCCTGATTGGCGTAGACCTTGTCGGTGGTCACCAGTACGCAGGCACGCACGCCGCCGACCTGACGAATCGCTTCGAGCAGGTTGAGGGTACCCATGACGTTACTGGAATAGGTGCCCAGCGGATCGCGATAACCTTCACGCACCAATGGCTGGGCCGCCAGATGCAGGACGATTTCCGGCTGCGCTTCGGCGATCAGCTCGAGCAAGGCGCCGAGGTCGCGCAGGTCACCGCGTTGATCGTCGATGCCCTCCTCGACCCGGGCCAGTTCATACAGATTCGGCTCGGTATTCGGTGCCAGGGCAAAGCCCGTCACCTGAGCACCCAGGCTTTGCAGCCAGAGCGTCAACCAACTGCCCTTGAAGCCGGTATGGCCGGTCAGCAGGACGCGCTTGCCCTGCCAGAACGCGGCGGTCAGTCCCATTGTTTCCATGGGGCCTCCCCTTTCTGCCAGAGGTCTTCGAGGTAATTCTTGTCACGCAGGGTGTCCATGGGGTGCCAGAAACCCTCGTGCTGGAAGGCGCGCAGCTGATCCTGCTCGGCGAGTTTGATCAGCGGACTGGCTTCCCAGGTGGTGCTGTCGTCGTCGATCAATGGCAGCACTTCGGGCGACAGAACAAAGAAGCCGCCGTTGATCCAGCCGCCGTCGCCACGGGGTTTTTCGGTGAAGCCCAGCACCCGGTCGCCGTCACGATCCAGCGCGCCGTAGCGTCCCGGCGGCTGTACCGCCGTGACGGTGGCATGTTTGCCGTGCTGCAGATGGAAATTGACCAGGGCACTGATATTCAAGTCAGAGACGCCGTCGCCGTAGGTAAAGCAGAAGGCTTCTTCGTTTTCCAGATAGCGCCGCGCACGCAGCAGGCGGCCGCCGGTCATGGTTTCTTCACCGGTGTCGATCAGGGTGACGCGCCAGGGTTCGCTGTAGTTCTGGTGTACGTCCATGCGGTTGTTGCGCATGTCGAACGTCACGTCGGAGGTGTGCAGGAAATAGTTGGCGAAGAAGTCCTTGATGGCATAACCCTTGTAGCCCAGGCAGATCACGAAATCATGGATACCGTGAGCCGAGTACTGCTTCATGATGTGCCAGAGAATTGGCTTGCCGCCAATTTCGATCATGGGCTTGGGTTTGAGATGCGACTCTTCGCTGATGCGAGTACCGAGACCACCCGCGAGAATGACTACCTTCATCTGGTTCCCTTCTTGTTCCACAGCACCCAGCCAACTCCATGTCGAGCAGCACACGCCGGAAAAACGGCACGGCACTCGCCAGTGCGCGACGGAAATGCACGATTTATGGCGATCTTTGGGGAACTTGCAGGAAACGCGCCAGCTCGGATTGCCCGAACCTTGAGATCAATATGCACGACAGGCGCAAATGAATTGTGGGAGCGGATTCATTCGCGAATGAATTGGCTCCCACAGTTCGCCCCCATCAGATGTTTCTGCGGGACAGAGATGATTAATCCGCAGCCCTGATCAGTCTTCCAGCCACCCATGCACCCAGTGGTGCAGATTGTCGCCCCGCAGCATGAAGTCGCGATGCACAGCCTCACGCAGTTGGTCACCCATGCGATAGCTGGCCTCGGGATCGGCCAGGTGCATGCGAATGGCCTGAATCCATTCCTCGGTACTGTTAGTCATGACCCGCGTGCAAGGCAGGAAGTCCTGATAAGCCCGGGTGTTGGTGCACACCACCGGAAAGCCGCAGGCACCGTATTCCAGCAGGCGCAGGTTGCTCTTGCAGTCATTGAACAGGTGGAATTCCAGCGGGGCCACGGCCAGATCGAGGTTCAGGCTGGCCAGTTTCGCCGGGTAGCTGGCCAGGGGAATCGAGCCATGAAACTCATGGACATACGGCCGCAGCTTGTCTGGACACATGCCGAAGAACACCCACTCGACTTCGTCGGCCAGCTCGCGCACTACGTCAGCAATGATCTCCAGATCGCCGGTGTGGCTGGTGCCGCCGCCCCAACCGACCCGAGGCTTTTTCGCCATACGCCGCTTGCCGCGCAGGTGCTCCCACATTTTCGGCGCGAGCATATTGGGAACCACACGGATGTCGTGGTGCATCGATGACAGCGCATCGCCCAGCGCCGGCGTCGACACGACCACGCGATCACACAGGGCGATGGCTTCACGCATGTATTTGCCGGTTTCAGGAGGCATGCCACGGGCGTGGGCATTCTTCTTCGGCACGTCGATCACATAGTCGTCCAGCTCATAGATGCGCCGGGCATTGGAATAACGCTTGAGGGATTCGACCTCGCCTACCGAGCCATCGCCATAGCGGCCCTGGAACACGACAACGTCAGGAGAATGACGCTCGATCTCATGCAACGGCGGCAACTCGTAGGTAATCCGGCCAACGATGCGGCCTACCGCTTCCAGCTCGATAAAAGGCTGCACCACGCGATAGTGGCCGATAGCCGAGGTATTGATAGGCAGGGCCAGGACAAAGGGCAACGAATGCCGGGTGAACGGGCTCCAGCCGCTGCGCAGGCCCGGCTCCAGGTTGAAACTGCTGCCGGTGAGCTTGAGGTTGGTGTTGTAGGCCGGGTCGCGGGCGATGATCGGCATCCAGCGTTCATAAACGGCTTTCTGCTCCTCGACCTGGCGCTGATAACGAGCCAGATCATCCTCGGGCGTCGGACGGGCACCGATGACCATCTGCGCGTAAGGGGTCCAGACCACCAGATGACCACTGCGGCGGATGCGCAGACACAGGTCCACGCCCCACAGCACTTCGCTGAACCCCTCGTCCATCCCACCCAATTGCTCGAACAGCGGCTTGTGCACGATCAGGCAGTCAGTGCCCACGGCGCTCAGGTCATGGTCGATCTGCAAGCGCTGCATGTATCCATCGGCCCGCGCCGACTCGCCGAAAAAGTGCAGCCCGGCCGGCCCCTGCAGCCCAAGGGTCATGCCGGCGTGAATGACCACGCCATCGGGGTTGAACCATTTGCCTGAAACCGCGCCGACCTCGGCACGCTGAGCATGGTTGAGCAAGGCGTCCAGCCACTGGGGCTGGGTGATCACGGCATACGGCGTGAGCATCAGCAGGTACTCACCGCGAGCCTGCTGCGCGCCCAGGTTGTAGAGCTGTGCGGCGTTGTCGGACGCGGGGGTGTAGATAACCCGCACCTTGTCGCCACCCACCTGGGCCATGCTTTCAAGCCAGGCGCAGGCATCGGCCGAGGTGCTGCCGTTGTCGATAATGAGAATTTCGTAATGGCTGTAGGCGGTTTTCTCCAGCAGCAGCTCGACACAGCGCTGCAGGGCCGCAAGCTGGTCCTTGTGCTGGATCAGGATCGACACCAGCGGCCGCGCCGCGTGCTGATAGTCGATACGGTTGATCAACGGCAACGTGCCGCGCTGCATGTGGAATTCGATACCGCAGCGCTGCAAGTGATTGCCGACGATGTCGGCATTGAGCGCTGGCAGTTCAGGCTGCGCCAGCCATTGCAGGAAGCTGAATTGCGATGACACCAGGACTTCCGCGACCCGCTCGACCACATCGGCATCGGCCCGCTCGATCATCCGCCACAACGCGTCATGAGCCGCCAGAATCGTATGTTCCACGGCAAAACCGCCGGCCGCCAGGAACGGTTCACGGCGCAGCGCCATGAGCCGACCGATATAGGGGTAACTGCGCAGGAAGTCGAGGTTGAAGTCCGGCTTGAATACCGGCTGCGACGACTCGCCATCAAGCAAGGCATCTTCGTCGCTGTACAAGCACTGCAGCTGCGGGTTGTTGACGATGCGGTCGGCCAACACCAGCAGCGCCGTGTCGATCAGGCGGTCGCCAGCGCGCAGCAGGTAGAACCAGTCCGCACCGTCGAGCTGCGGCAGGATGCCATTGATCTGGGCCAGGCCATCGTCCTGCAGGGGCAGGCTGAAAATGTGCCCGTCGAGACCGCCTTCAGTACAAGTGGCCGAGAGCACCAAAATCAGTTCCGGCGGATAGTGTTGCGCCGCCAGGCTGTCCAGGGTGATGTTCAAGGCCGCATTGGCGTTGCCGTCATTGATGATGATCGGCACGATTTTCGGCTGGCTTGGCCAACTGGCCAGGGTGTCCGGCAGCAGCTTGAGCTGCACCGCGCTCATGCAGCGACACGCCAGCCACTGGGCGTAGACCTCGGCGAAACTATCGCTGGACGTGCCCACCCGCATCGGGATGAGCGCCTGACGATTACCCAGGTTGCGGTTCAGCGCCAGCTCTTGCCACTCGCGTGCGCCGCCCCCGGCGTTATCGAGGGTGACAAAACGCGCCCAGCCCTTGGCCGGTGCGTCCTCGCCACTGCGTGCCTTGAGCATTTCGACCAACAGGTCGAGCTCGTCAGGCACCAGTACACGCGCTTCCTGAAGGTGGCTGAGGCGCTCGGCATGAACCCGCTCGGCGCTGAGGATGGTATTGAGCATCGCCACGTTGCCCCGGCGCAGCAGGCAGACATACAGCGCAAGGTCGATCATTGCGGTGAAGCCGGGCGTGGACTCGATCAGCGCCGGCAAGAAGTCCTGCACATCGGCCCGACGCAACAGCCCGCTGCTCAGGCCGCCCAGGACGTTGAACGGAAAGCCCTCGAACAGCGACAGCAGGTCATCGCCCTTGAAAATCCCGGCGGTGTACAACAGTGGCGTGTTTTCCAGGCGCTGAGGCAACTGGATATCTTCAGCGTCCCAGATAAAACGCTGGGCAAACGCCATGGTGACATCGGGATGCTCGATCAGCAGCTCAGCCTGCATTTTGACGCAGGCCGGAAACAACAGGTCGTCATCGCAGAGAAACTTGATGTACTCGCCCGACGCCTCGTTCAGACACGCCAGCAAGTTGCCGGTAAACCCCAGGCGCTGCGGGTTGCGCACGTAACGCAAGGGCACTTCGCAGCCAACCGTCAGGCGCTCGACGATGTCCTGGATCTCATCACCGCGGCTGTCATCACAGATAACCACTTCAATATTGGGGTAGCTCTGCACAATGGCGCTGTGCAGCGCTTTCTGGAAAAAGCGGGCGTGATAGGCGGGGATGACGATGCTGACGAGAGGCACTGAATTCACGGCGGGGGACTCACGAGCGGCGGGCACTCACTCAAACGAGTGAGCACCCCTTAACCGCTGAAAAAGAAAACGGTCGATGCTCGGTCAAACCAGGCAACGCCTGTTACAGCTTGCTGAACAGGTTCAGCGAGGACATGCGGGTGAACACCAGTTGCGAGGCGGTCAGCATGGTTTGCTGCAGGGTCAGGCGGGCAATCGACTCCACAGGGTCGGCGTTGACGATATCCGCCTGCTCCAGGGAGTTGTTGCTCGACAGCGAATCGTTGGTCGTCCCCTGGTCGGTGGCGGCGTTCTGCCGTGCACCACCTGCTGAAATGGTCGAACCGAGCTGCTCCATAGCGCTCTTGACGTTACCCAGAGCCGAGTCCATGGCGGCACGCAGCGCCTGGGTAGCCGTCACGTTACCGTCAGCCGGAGTCGACAGCGCCTTGACCGCCGCGCCCAGGGTGTTGAGCACGTTCTGGGTCTGGGTGGTGTTGGCCTGTACCGAGAACTGATCGGTGCCCCGCGGGGTGCCGGCCAGGGTAAAGGTCACGCCTGCCGCGGTGGCGGTAGGCGGCGTACCTGTGATGGTCCCGGTGCCCACTGGCGTGGCGCCGGCCACATAAGGCGCGGCATACAGGCTGAAGGTGGTGCTCGGGTCAGTCGCCAGGGCCGGAGGCGCAGGCGAATCGAAACGCAGGACCGCGCCACCACCGGCCGGGAAGGCGTTGTTGTAGGCGGTCTGGTTACTCACGGCAACCTGGGAAACCACAGTGGTGCTCGGGTTACCGGCGCTTCGGGTGGTCGACACGCTGCTGGGCGTCAGGCTCAGGCTGAAGGAGTGCGGCGCGACCGGCGGCACAGCGCTCGGGTCACCGGCCAGGGCCAGACTCTCGGCCGCCGGGCTGGCTTTTTCGGCATCGGTCAGGTTGATGTTCAGGTTCAGTTCCAGGCCACGGAAGGTAATGGTCTGGTTGCTGGCGTTGGCCGGGTTGAAGGCACCGCCCTGACTGGCCTCTGTGGTCACGTCATTGCCAGCGGAGTCGACGATCTTCAGCTGGCTGCCGCTGGTAAAGGTGATTGCGTAGGGCTGGCCCTGGGCAAACGAAGCCTGGTACGCCGAGGCGTTGGTCACGATACCGCCGGACAGCACGGCCTTGCCGTCGTCGGCGCCGGTGCCGGTCCAGGTAGTGGCCGTACGGGTAGTGTTGACCGCCTGCTCAAAGGCATCCCAACCGGTGGAGTTGCTGGCCAGGGAAATACCATCACCCACCGACAGCTTGATCTGGGTCTGGTCGCCCTGATAGCTGTAGGTGCCATCCGCGCCCATGACGTAAGGTGGCGTCTTGGCCTTGGAGCCGGAGAAAATGTAGTCGCCGTTGGCGTCCTGGCTGTTCATCAGGCCCAGTACGGTCGCCTGGATCTGCGCCAGCTCATCGGCATTGGCTTTGCGGTCGGCGTCGGTCTTGGCACCGGTGCTGGCGTCGATAATCAGTTCCTGCGCACGCTGCAGGGAATTCTGAATACCAGTCATCGCCGTTTCCGCCTGGGTGGCGTTCTGGTTGATGGTATTGATATTGGTCTTGTACTGGCTCAACAGGGCATTCTGCTGAGTCAGTTGCAGGGAGCGGGCCGCGCCGACCGGATCATCCGCCGCTGTGTTGAGCTTGACCTGGCTCGACACTTCCTGGTTGGTGGCGATGACGTTGGCGTAGTTGCGCTGATAGTTGGCAGCGCTGACTTCGTAAAACTGTGCAGTTGAAATACGCATGTCTACGACTCCTTAAAGACTGTTGATCAGCGTGCTGAAAATGGTTTGTGCGGCCTTGATGATCTGCGACGAAGCGGTGTAGTACTGCTGGTACTTGACCAGGTTGGCCGCTTCTTCATCGAGGGACACGCCCGACACGCCGTCACGTGCTGCCTTGGCGCTGGCAACCACGGCGGTGGTCGCCGTGACATCGCTCTTGCCCTGGGCAGCCTTGGAACCGGTACTGGATACCAGCGCACCATAGGCGCCGGACATGCTGTTGCCCGTGCCGGCCGCGCCGATATTGACCGTGGATTTGGTTTGCAGCGCCAGCACAGCGCTGGAGTTACGGTTGTCGGCCGAGCCGGCGGCGGTCAGGCCGATGGTAAAGGTGTCGTTGGCAGTCGGCGAGCCGGTCACCGTGGTGCTGATGGACAGGGTCTGCTTGGCACTGGCCGAGTCGGTGTAGCCCAGGTCGAAGGTCAGGGTGTTGCTCTGACCCGGAACGATGGTGCCGGTAATGGCGACCGCAGGCGTGGCGTTGTTCATGACCGCGTTGCCCTTGGCATCCAGCAGACTGTAGGGCTGGGTACCGTCGGCGGCGACCGCACCGAACACCACACGCATCGGCGTTGCGCCCTTGAGAGCGTTCTGCAGGTCGGTGGTGGCGGTAGGGTTGTAGATATTGGCCTGGGTGTTGACCACCGGCTGGGTAAACCCTGAATTACCCTGGTTGGCACCGCTGGTCGAACCGGTCAATGGCGCCGCAGCCGCGATGTCCTTGGGATCGGTCATGACCGTGGTGATACCGGCCGCCGCATTGCGGGTCGGTGTCACCTTGAAGGTATCGCCCGCCTGCAACGGAGTCGCCGATGGCGTCTGCAGGGCGAGCTGGAAGCCGTCGAAGGATTTCGGCGGGTTATCGCTGATCTTGCCGGTACCGACCAGCGCACCATTGGGCAGCGAGCGCACGGTGTAGTTGTCGGAGTCGGAGAACACCACCGAGTAGTCACTGGCGGTCAGTTTGCTGGTGTCGCTGATCTTCACATCCAGGTTGCTGGAGCCCGCCGTGTTGCCGACCTTGCCGATACTGCGCTGGCTGGTCATGCTCGGATCGTTGATGCTCTTGAACAGGGCGGTGCCGAAGTCACCGTTGGCATCGATACCCTGCTGCAACTGGCTGTTGACTGTATCGGACAGCGCCAGGGCCACCTGGCCCAGCTGGTTGACCGCAGGCGTCAGTACGTCGCTGCGATAACGCAACAGGCCGCCCATGCTGCCGCCGCTGACCACCGAACTGACATCCGTGGTGTTACCGGCGCCGTAGCTGATCTTCACGGCGAACTGGGTCGGATCGTCAGTGCTCGGGCCGGTGCTCATCTGGAAGGATGTAGTACCACTGACCAGAGACTGGCCGTTGCCGACATAAACGTCGTAGTTACCGTTGTTTTCCACCACCTTGGCGCCAACCAGTTCGTTGAGCGAACGTACCGCTTCGTTACGCGCATCGAGCAGGCTGTTGGGGTTGGTGCCGCCGGCCGACGATGCAGTGATCTGCTTGTTCAGGCTGGCAATGGACGCGGCGATGGAGTTGATCTGGTTGACCTGGTCGGTCAACTGAGTGTTGATGGTCGAATTCTGATCGCTCAATTGCGAAGACATCGAATTCAAACGCGCGGTCAGGGCCTGAGACGTGGTCAGGAACTGCGAACGGGCGTTGCTATCGGTGGCCGACGTCCCGACCGCCTGCATCTGGCTGAAGAAGGTCGCCAGCGTATTGGCGATACCGGTACTGGTATCGGACAACAGGCTGTCGGTCTTGCTGGCCTGGGCGGAATACGCCGTGGCATCAGCACCCAATGCCGTGGTCGATTGCAATTGGCTGTCAAGGTAGCTGTTGTAGATGCGTCGCACATCAGACAACGTGGTGCCGGTACCGATGTAGCCGATACCGATGCCGATGTTCTGCTGCGCAGAGGCAGTCGTCATCACCTGCTGACGCGAGTAACCTGCGGTATCCACGTTCGCCGTGTTGTTACCGATGGTGTTGATCGCCGCACTACTGGCAGTCAGCCCTGAGAGCCCAATTGAAATCAGTGACATGATTCAAGCCTTATAAAGTCGTGGAAGAGCCCGGTGCTGCTGCGTAGTTCTGGTAACTCTTCATCTGCTTGGCAATTTGCGAAATCTTGCTGGCGTAGTCCGGATCGGTCGCGTAGCCAGCCTTCTGCAACTCTTTTACAAACTGTTCTGGGTTATCGGCCGCTTTCACCACACCTTGATAGCGATTGTTGTTTTGCAACAGGCTGACCAGGTCATGGAAGCTGTCGGCATAGGTGGTGTACGAGCGGAAGTCCGCTGTTTCTTTGACCATCTTGCCGTCGCGGAATTCGCTGGTAATGGCGCGCGCCTCGGGGCCTTGCCAACTGCCCTGGGCCTTGATGCCGAACAGGTTGTGGCTGCTGCTGCCATCCTGGGCGCGCATGATCGATTTGCCCCAACCGGTTTCCAGCGCCGCCTGGGCGACCAGTACCGTCGGGTCGACGCCAATCCGCGCAGCCGCGTCCTTGGCCAGGGGCAGCATGGTTGCCACGAATTCGTCGTGATTGCTGAACGCACGCTTGGCCGGCGCCAAAGGCGGCTGGGCAATGGTGCGCTCGTAACGTTTGTCGGTGCCGGCCAGGGTCGGGTCCGAAGTCCAGTCGCCATTTCTGCGCGCAGGCATATTGATGCGGTTTGCCTGGACGTTGGCACGCGCCGCCTGATCGACGATCTCGCCCGTGCTCGGCACGATTCCGGCCAACAGGCGATCGGTCAGCGAGCTTGGCAGCGACAGACGGCGGGCGTTGAGCGCTGCCATGTCGTTGCGTGGCACGCCGGACGCCGCCGCAGCCTGATCCGCCGCCGAAGAGCGGGTCGCCCACAGCGGACGTTGATAAATACCGGTAGCCAGGCCCGTCTTCGGTGCCGTGGTCTGGGTTTCGCCTGCGGCATCGCTTGGCGCTGCGGGCGCGGTCTGGACACCCTTGGTCTTGGACAACTGGCGCATCAGCACGTCTTGCAGGCCGATACCGTTACCCCGCGTCGACAGGGTCACCGCCAGTTGCTGGTCGTACATTTCCTGATACTGGCGCGACTCCGAGGTATTCAGCGGATTGTCCTTGGCCAGCACTTCGTTGGCTGAACGCATGGCCTTGAGCATCTGGCTGACGAACAGTGACTCGAATTCCTGGGCAACCTTCTTCAGGTTGCCTTCGCTGTCCCGATCGCCGTTCTTCAGCGCCGCCAGGCGATTGAGGTCGGTGTACGCCCCCGAATCGACCGGGGAAGTCACGCTGTTTTTAGGCATATCCATGGACGCGTCCTCAGATCACGATCAGGTCGGCTTGCAATGCGCCGGCCTGCTTGAGGGCTTCGAGGATCGCCATCAGGTCGCCGGGCGCTGCGCCCACCTGGTTTACCGCACGGACGATCTCATCCAGGGTAGTGCCAGGACCGAACTTGAACATTGGGTGCAGTTCCTGTTGGGCGTTGATCTTCGAGCGCGGCACAACAGCGGTCTGACCACCGGACAAGGCGCCCGGCTGGCTGACAATCGGATCTTCGGTGATGGTCACGGTCAGGCTGCCGTGGGTGACGGCGGCCGGCGAAACCTTGACGTTCTGGCCGATCACAATAGTGCCGGTACGGGAGTTGATGATGACCTTGGCCGCCGTCTGGCCCGGATCGATCTCCAGGTTTTCCAGGATCGACAGGTAGTCGACGCGCTGCCCCGGATCCAGCGGCGCAGTGACGCGCACCGAACCGCCGTCCAGCGCCTGGGCAACGCCAGGGCCGAGCATGTCGTTGACCTTGTCGACGATGCGCTTGGCCGTGGTGAAGTCGAAGCGATTAAGGTTAAGGGTCAGACTGTTGCCCTGATTGAAACCGCTCGGTACAGCACGCTCAACCGAAGCACCGCCGGGAATGCGGCCCGACGACGGTACGTTGACGGTGATCTTGGAACCGTCACGACCCTCGGCATCGAAGCCGCCCACCACCAGGTTGCCCTGGGCGATGGCGTAGACGTTGCCGTCAACACCTTTCATCGGCGTCATCAAGAGGCTGCCGCCGCGCAGGCTTTTCGAGTTACCAATGGACGACACAGTAATGTCGACCATCTGACCAGGCTTGGCGAATGGCGGCAGGTCGGCATAGACCGCCACGGCCGCAACGTTCTTCAACTGCACGGTGCCGGAACCGGCCGGCACCTTGATGCCGAACTGCGCCAGCATGTTGTTGAAGGTCTGCAGAGTGAATGGCGTCTGGGTCGTCTGGTCACCGGTACCATTGAGGCCCACCACCAGACCGTAGCCAATCAGCTGGTTGGTGCGCACGCCGGAAATGCTGGCGATATCCTTCAGCCGTTCGGCGTGAACACCGAAGGCTGTGGACAACAGCAAGGCGGCCGCTATCAGTTGCTTGAGCTTGATCATGTTTATCCCGCTATCAGAAAGGGAACAACGGGCTGAGGAAGAACCGATCGAACCACCCCGGCTGGCTGGAATCGGCGAACGACCCAGTACCTGAATACGTAATGCGCGCATCGGCGACGCGAGTCGACGAGACGGTGTTATCGGTAGCGATGTCATCGGCACGGATCAGGCCGGCAATACGCACCAGCTCATCCCCGGTATTAAGGGTCATCCACTTCTCGCCGCGTACCGCCAGAATGCCGTTGGGCATTACATCGGCCACGGTCACAGTGACCGAGCCGGTCAGGCTGTTGCTCTGGGCCGCCTTGCCGTCACCCTTGGTGGTGCGGGCACCGTTGTAGCCCACGTTGAGGCTCAGGTCACCGCCACCCAGCGGGTTGTTGGTGCTGGCGCCCGCGCCGAACAGCGAAGTCAGACCGATGCTGTTGCTGCTGTTCTTGGTGATGCCGTTACTGGCAGCCTTGCTGGCAGCGGTGTTCTCGGACAGGGTGATGGTGATGATGTCACCCACCCGATAAGCCTTGCGGTCACCGTAGAGGTTCTGCTCGAAACCGGCCTGATAGATCGAACCGTTGTTCGCCGCAGCGGGCAGCGGCGTACGCGGCAACACCGGCGAGTAGTAAGGGTCATTGGGCTTGGGAGTAGGCGCAACGCATCCTGCGAGCAGAGCGATTCCACAGAGAGGAGCCACCAACAGGGAAAGCCGTACAACAGGACGCCGTTTCATGACACTCGAACCTCGCGGTGTAGCAGACGCCCGACGGGCGCCGTGTGTGATCAGTTGTAGCGACAGCCGCAGCGCCTTGACCAGGCGCCTGACTGTCAGGTCGTTACAGGTTTTGCGTAATGTTTTGCAGCATCTGGTCCGCGGTGGAGATCACCTTGGAGTTCATCTCGTAGGCACGCTGAGTGGTGATCATGTTGACCAGCTCTTCAACGGTGCTGACGTTGGAGTTTTCCAGGGTGTTCTGCAGCGTGGTGCCAAGACCGTTCAGACCCGGAGTACCGACCTGCGGGGCGCCGCTGGAAGCGGTTTCCAGGAACAGGTTGCCACCATTGGCCTGCAGGCCGGCCGGGTTGATGAAGTCGGCGGTCTGGATGTTACCGATGATCTGTGGCGTTGCCGGGTTGGCAGCGGTGGTGATCGACACGGTGCCGTCCTGACCTACGGTAAAGGTCTGGGAGTTCTGCGGTACGACGATCGCAGGCTCAAGGGCATAACCGTTGGCGGTCACGATCTGGCCGTTGCTGTCCAGGTGGAAAGTACCGTCACGGCTGTAGGCAATGGTGCCGTCCGGTTGACGAACCTGGAAGAAACCACGGCCATTGACGGCCAGGTCCAACGGGTTATTGGTGGTTTGCAGGCTGCCGGCGGTGAAGTTCTTCTGCGTGCCGACAATGCGCACACCGGTACCCAGTTGCAGACCGGACGGCAGTTCGCTGTCCTGGGTCGACTGGGCGCCTGGCTGACGTTTGATCTGATACAGCAAGTCCTGGAACTCGGCACGATCGCTTTTGAAACCGGTGGTGGACACGTTTGCCAGGTTGTTGGAGATGGTCGTCAGGTTGGTGTCCTGAGCGGCCAGACCGG
Source organism: Pseudomonas sp. JUb42 (assembly GCF_024807945.1). GTDB lineage: Bacteria > Pseudomonadota > Gammaproteobacteria > Pseudomonadales > Pseudomonadaceae > Aquipseudomonas. The sequence continues at coordinate 118,606 of NZ_JANUFD010000010.1, forward strand.
TTTTGGCAACGTAAAGTGCTGGAAGCATTCTGTCTCTCCTCAGGCGCCTGATTATCGACGCCGACTGTCAATGGTTTAGCTCTGCAAGACGCGCGCCATAGATTGATCGTTATCTTCGGCGGTTTTCATCATCTTGACGGACAATTCGAAATTCTTGGACAGGGTCATCACGGCGGTCATCTCTTCAACGGCGTTAACGTTGCTCGCCTGAAGGAAGCCGGACTCGACCTGAACGTTGGCATCGACGGCAGGCGCCGAGCCATCCTTGGTGTGCATCAGGCCATCGGGGCCCTTTTCCATGTTCTTGACATCGGGATTGACCAGCTTGAGGCGGTCGATCTGAGCCATGACCTGCGGGCTCTCACCCAGGGAGCGGACACTGATCGTACCGTCGGCACCGATCTCGATCTGCTGCTGGGGCGGCACGGCAATCGGCCCGCCATTGCCCAAGACCGGCAAACCATTGCCAGCCCGCAACACGCCAAGGCCGTCGATGTTCATACCGGCGGAGCGGGTATAGGCTTCTTTGCCGTCAGGTGTCTGCACGGCAATCCAGCCATCGCCCTTGACGGCAACGTCAAGTTCCCGACCGGTCTGGACCATGGCACCGCCGGAGAAGTCGGTACCGGGACGTTCACTCATGGCATAGGCGCGCGAAGGATTGACCTCGCCGAAAACCGGCATCGAGCGAGCCTGTTCCAGGTCGCGCATGAAGCCATTGGTCGAGACGTTTGCCAGGTTGTTGGCATGGGCCTTTTGCGCAACGGCGTTTTCAGACGCCCCGCTCATCGCCACGTAAATCAACTTGTCCACAGTAGTCCTCCTCCGACAGACGCTTGCCGCCTGTAGCTGTTCTATACAGGGCAAAGCAATATTTGAACCAACTTGTCGAGCTTGATACAAAAGCCTCAATCCCCAGCATTGACGGGCTCGCGCCGCCGCCTGAAAAAACCGCGCACAACCCCCGCTCGCAGGAGCGCCAAAAAAACTGCATGACGATGCCGGACCGATACTTGCAGGGACTCATGGCAGATAACCGCTTTCAGGAACGTCAATGTCTCGCCTTATTGCCCTTCTCAGCCTGAGCCTTGCCCTGGGCACCGCCATTGCCGCACCGGCCTATTACTACCGCTGGCAGGGCGACAGCCGGATTGTCTGCGCCCAGACCAGCCCCGGACCGGGTTGGACCCGCTTGCACGGGGCGTTCGTCAAGTCGGACTGTTCGATTTAGGCTGCGCCAGCAAGTCGGCACCGATGAAACAACACCCAACTTGCTGAATCAGCAAAACTATGTGGGAGCGAATTCATTCGCGAAGAGGCCGGCACACCCGCTGGATACTCGTTGCCTGGTCTGCCGCTTTCGCGAATGAATTCGCTCCCACAAAGTCACTCCCACCCTGTTTGCCCCCCTGTCAAACGCCCCCCCCTTACAGAAACCTCAAACCTAGACCGACTGAAGCAAGGTCTGTATCACCGTCGCCTCGGTCGACACCGCCTTGGAGTTGGCCTGGAACGCCATCTGCGCCTGGATCAGCTCGATCAGTTGCCCCGGCAGGTCGACATTGGAGCCCTCCAGCGACCCCGCTACCACACCTCCCAGCATCCCCGACTTGGGCGTATCAGTGGTGGCAGCGCCCGAGGCATAGGTCTCGCGCCAACGCGTGCCGTCCAGTGGCTGCAAGCCCTGGACATTGGCAAAGTTGGCGAGCAGCACTTGCCCGACATTGCGATACAAGCCATTGCTGAAGGCCGCGCGCAGCATGCCGTCATCGTCGACTTTCAGGCCGTTGAGACTCCCCGCCGCATAGCCGTCGACCTGCGGCGATGCACGATTGTTCTTGTTGTTGTACTGGGTCAGGCGGGTCAGATCGATGGTCAGGCCGTCCGCACTGGCCTGGGCGCCGTTGGCCACCCACTTCTGATTCTGGGAACCGGGATTGTCTACCTTGGCCGGTATCCAGCCATGGAGCGTCAGCTTCTTGTCCTCAACCAGCATGCCGTCGCTGGCGAGGAGCGTGCGCAGGGAACCGTCGCTATCAAACAGCATGCTCGCGGTCATCGGGTCGGTACGTTCCGGATCAAGGGGATTACGCCCGTTGACCAACATATGCAGGTTCCAACTGTTGACGCCGTCCTTGACGAAATAGTGACTCAGCTGATGCCTGTTGCCCTGGCCGTCGTAGATGTCACTGGAAAAGGTTTCGTTATAGGAGTCGGTGTGGGCCGGGTTGAAGGTACGGACCATCCGGGAAATCACCGGATCCCCATCATCAACGCCCAGAATGGCGCCATCATTCAGCTCCAGGGGAATTACCGCGGCCCCCGCCGCCGGACCGGCGACCCAGGTGTGATTGACTTCCATTGCCGGCTTCCAGCCATCCACCGTGAATTCGCGGGCCGTGGTTTTCTTGACGTGGGCGATATCTCCGGCCAGCAACATCTGATTGCCGGGGTGATGACTGACAGTGACCGTCAGCGGCTCACTGGAAGCAGGGTCGACGGGATTGCGTCCATCGATCAGGGTACGCAGTGCCCACTGCCCGGACCCGACGTGGGTAAAGTAGTTTTGCAGTTCGTGCTCGACACCTTCGCCATCGACGACCTTGCTGCTGAGCAGACGGCTGTATGAAGCCGGATTGGCCGGATCGAAGGCCGGACTGCCGCTATGGATTTCGTCACTCGGCTCCATCGCGTTCTTGTCACCCTCAACCAACGGCATCGCCAGGCTGCGCACTGCCGGTGTCGCGGCAGCCACCCAACTGCCATTGACCTGGGCCGCCGGCTGCCAGCCTTCCAGAGTCAACTCCGGCTTGAAACGGGTGCCCATGCGCTTGCCATCGCCAAGCAGGGAAACACTGCCGTCAGCGTTGCGGGTAATGGTCGCGGTCAACGGCGTGATCCGCTGAGGATCTGCCGGATTGCGCCCGTCAATCAGGGTATGCATCAGCCAGCGATTATCGTCGGTCTTGACGAAGTACTGCTTGAGCTCATGTTCCACCGGGGCAATCGCCGGCTTGGCTGCCGCTACCAATTGCGGCACACCATTGGCGCCAGGGCGGGTAACTTCCGGCACGGCGGCTACGCCATTGTCCATGATTTTTCGGGCAATGACTTTGGTATAGGTAGAAGTATCAGCGGGATTAAACAGGGGCACGGAAGATCGTGCCGACTGAGCCGCATTAAGATTGATCGTTTCCTTGATCATGGAAGTTGCCTTCGGCGCCATATCACCCGTATCAATATATAAGTCGCTGCGTATACCGCGAATGACATCGCCCTGGGCATTGACGGTATTACCTTGCAGACGATGCCCATCACCGTCGACCACATAACCCTGATTATCCCGGACAAAAGCGCCCGCCCGGCTGTAGTTGATAACGCCATTGTCGCTCAGCACAAAAAAACCGTTGCCCTGGATGCGCATATCCAGTGGCCGCCCGGCCGTGGAGATAGCCGCTCCCGAGGAAAAGTCCTGGGAGACATTGGCCAGCCGCACGCCGTCGCCTGTGGCCTGGCCGCCACCCAGATGGGACGAGGCATAGACCGCCGCAAACTCGGCCCTGGACGACTTGTAACCAATTGTACCGACGTTGGCAATGTTATTACCGGCTACTTCCAGACGCTTTTGCGCAGCCTGTAATCCACCCAAGGGAATATTGAATGACATGAACACTCCTGAGCCGTGTTAAACGGCACTTCCATTGATGCGATCATTTGATTACCCCTCTCGACAGACCGAATTGGAAACATCCATTCAGAACCAATAAAGAGAAGGCGACTTTTATTCTCGCAGCATTGAAAGTAGGAATTTTCTATATATAGAGTGGGATGCATCTATAAATTTTCAATCTATAAACTACTTATCAAACACTTCAATTCCATCAAATCCAGGGCAAAAAAAAGCCCCTTCGAAAAGGGGCTTTTTCAGCAGCTCGACGCTTACACTTAACCAACCATCTGGATAGTGGTCTGCATGACAGTGCTTTCAGTCGAAATGGTTTTCGCATTCGCCTGGTAGTTACTTTGCGCCTTGATCAGGTTGACCAGCTCGCTGGTCAGGTCGACGTTGGAATCTTCCAGCGCCTGACCCTGAACATAACCCAGAGTACCGCTGGTCGGTGCGCCGCTGACCGGTACGCCCGACGCGTAGGTTTCACGCCAGTTGGTACCACCGGCCGGGGACAGGCCCTGGACGTTGGCGAAGTTGGTCAGGGACACCTGGCCGATCACCTTGGACTGGCCGTTGGTGTAGGTGGCGAACAGGTTACCGGTCTGGTCAACACTCATGTTGCTGATCTGGCCGGTGGCGTAGCCGTTCTGGCTCTGGCTGATCAGACCGGTTTTCGACGCGGTCTGGGTAGTAGCGATCATGTCCAGCTTGATGCCGGTAGTACCGTTGCCGTCAGCACCGTTCTCAACCCAGGTCGCCGTGGTACCGGTACCGGTCTGCACACCTGGTTTCCAGCCAGTCAACTGGAAAGTACCGTCGGTGTTGAGCTTGAGGTTGGTCGAATCGGTCGGAGCGCCGGTACCCGAAGTGATCAGGTTGCCCGAGGAGTCAAATGTCAGGGTGTTTTTATCAGCGACCGGCGGAGTGGCAGTCGGGTCATCGATGCTGCGACCATCGACCAGGGAGTACATGTCCCAGGTGTTGGTACCGGTTTTCACGAAGTATTGGTCCAGAGTGTGAGCATTACCCTGGGTGTCATAGATCGGCGTGCTGTACTTGGTGTTGTAGCTGGTCGTCACCGTCGGATCGAACGTGGTGATGACCGGCAGGTCTTCAGTCGAGTTCAGGTTGGACTTGTTGGTGATCTGGGTAGTGGTCTGTGGCGCCTGGTTCGACGAGTCGACACGCAGGTTGCTCAGGGCGCCCACTACGACGTTGCCGTTGGCGTCAACGTTGTAGCCTTGCAGGTTATCGCCAGCACTGTTGACGACATAGCCGTCCTTGTCAGTGTGGAAGGCACCGGAACGGGTGTACAGCTTCTCGCCGTTGTTGCTCAGCATGAAGAAACCGTTGCCCTGGATAGCCAGGTCGAGGCTGTTGGCGGTGCCGGTGGTCAGGGAACCCTGAGTGAACTGCTGGGCCACGGCGGCAACTGTTACGCCGCTACCAACGTTGGTGTTGCCGGAAGTACCGCGAATGGATTGCGCGTACTGGTCGGCGAACTCGACACGGGAGGCCTTGAAGCCGGTGGTCGCGACGTTGGCAATGTTGTTGCCGGTTACGTCCAGAGCCTTGTTTGCTGCGAAGAGCCCGCTAAGACCGATATTGTAAGACATGTATCACTCCTCTGCCGTCGAGCCGGCTCTAGATTCCGATGGTTTGGACTTGAGACAGGGCAATGCTGGTGCCGCCCGCCAGGTTGAGAGTCATGCTGCCGCCGTTGGTCGCGGTGGTAACACTGTTGACGGTGGCTGGCAGGTAGGTCACCAGACCCGTGCCCGCACCATTGATCGTGCCGTTGGCCACGAAGCTGTAGTTGCCCGCTGCCAGGGTGTTGCCGGCGCTGTCTTTGCCATCCCAGGTAAACGAGGTGGTACCGGCTTTCTGCGGACCCAGGTCGATGGTGTCGACCAGCGTGCCCGTCGAATCGCTGACCTTGATGGTGGTCGCGGTGGTGGTATCGGGGATAACCACCGAACCGGCCATCTCTTTGGTGGCGGGATCCACGTAAGTGGCGCCGGCGTTGACGATCACCGAACGGCCAACCAGGGAAGAAGCCTGCAGAGCCTGGGACGACTGATAGCTGGTAGAGATCGAGTCCACGGAAGACGTCAGGTTCTGCATGCTTTCCAGGCTGCTGAACTGTGCCAACTGGGACACGAACGCGGTGTTGTCCTGAGGGCTCAAGGGGTCCTGGTTACGCAACTGGGTCGTGAGCAACTGCAGGAACGCGTCTTTGCCCAAGGTGGAGCTGCTTGAGTTAGGAACGGTCGGCGTCGGGTTCTGCAGTGCGGTGATGAACGCATTGCTGGTTACATCGCTAGTGGTAGTCATTTATTGCGCCCCTTGTTACTGACCCAGAGTCAGTACTTTCTGCATCATTGTCTTGGCGGTATTCATAATGTCCGCGTTGGTCTGGAACGAACGGCTGGCGGAAATCATGTCGGCCATTTCCTGAACCACGTTGACGTTCGGGTAGTAGACGTAGCCGTTCTTGTCCGCTGCCGGATGGTTGGGCTCGTAACGTGCTTCCAGGTTCGATGGATCTTCGACGATGCCGGAAACCGATACGCCCTGCCCCGCTTCACCCTGGTCCTGGAACAGCGAGGTGCCACCGGCACTCTGGCTCTGCTGGAACACGGTGGCGAACACCGGGTGCCGGGCACGGTAGGTGGTGTCCATGCTCGAGGACACGGTTTCGGCGTTGGCGATGTTACTGGCGGTGGTGTTCAGACGGGTGGTCTGGGCACTCATGCCGCTGCCGGCGATATTGAAAACATTGGCTAGAGACATGAATTACTCCCCGCGCAGGGCTGCTACCAGCCCCTTGAATTTGCTGTTGAGCAAGGTGAAGCTGGCCTGGAACCCGACAGAGTTCTGTGCGTAGTTGGCCTGCTCGACCTGAGCGTCAACGGTGTTCTGGTCCAGGGACGGCTGCGACGGCGTGCGATATAGAAGAGTGCCATCGCCTTCGCTATCGACGTTTTCCGCTTCGATATGGCGACTATTGGTGGTAGCCAGGGAGAAAGTGCCGTTCTGGCTCTTTTCGCTCTGGGCGGCCAGCACCGAGGAGAAATCCAGATCGCGGGCCTTGTAGTTCGGCGTGTCAGCGTTGGTGATGTTGTTGGCCAACACCTCGGCACGCTGCGCACGGAAGCTCAATGCCTTCTCGTGGATACCCAGTGCTTTATCGAAGTTGATGCTCATGTCGGGAAACCTTTGCCGGCTGACCTGATTGACGTACCAGAGATATAGCAATCGGCGTGCCAAATCCCCTTAGGCCTGTATTCAAAGGATTTTTCCTGCGTCGGCGGGCGGCAATGCCAGAAAAGCGGCAAGTGATTTCCGCCTGATAACGGCAAAGCGGCAAGGGTGGCGTCGTTTTTCTGCCAGGGGCCTTGCCGGAGATTCCAGTAGCAGGATGAGCGTAGGACCGGCTTTAGCCGGGAAGGCGATGGTTTGATACCGCCATAGCGCCTGACGTATTGCCTTCCCGGCTAAAGCCGGTCCCACCTAACGCCACTAAAGTTTGCCCACAAAAAAAGAGACCCTGAGGTCTCTTCCTTGTACATCCACCCGTATCACTTGGCCTGATAGATGATACCGGGGCTGCATTGCACCATCTGATAATGAGTCGGCAAACCGTTCAGGGCTTCCGATGCCCCGAGAAACAGATAACCGCCCGGTTTCAGGGTGCTGTGGATACGCATAAGGATGTCTTTCTTCACTTCGGCCGAAAAATAGATCAGCACGTTGCGACAGAAGACGATATCGAACTTGCCCAGGCTCGCGTAGCTGTCCAGCAGATTGAACGAGCGAAACTCGACGCGACTTTTGATCGGCGCCTTGATCGCCCAACGCCCCGGCGACTTGACGTCGAAGTAGCGCTGCAATCGCTCCGGCGACAGGCCGCGGGCAATCGCCAGGCTGTCGTACTCACCTGCCTTGCAGTTGGTGAGCATGGTGCCAGACAAGTCCGTGGCAACAATCTGCGCGCCCGACCTGAGCGCACTGGGATTGCTGCGCTCGAACTCATCGATCGACATCGACAACGAGTACGGCTCCTGCCCCGAGGAACATGCAGCCGACCAGATGCGCAACCGCTGGCCGGGGCTTGCCTTGATCATCTCGGGAAGCACCTTGTTCTTGAGCACCTCAAACGGATAGGTATCACGAAACCACAGGGTTTCGTTGGTTGTCATCGCATCCACCACCTGCTCGCGCAAACCACTGCGTGGCTGGGTCTGGATACGCTGGACCAACTCGCCCAGGGACTTGATACCCTGCTGCTCCATCAGCTTGTTGAGACGGCTGGAGACCAGGTACTGCTTGTTTTCACCGAGCAAGATGCCACAGGCTTTTTCCAGGAAACCCCGGAACTGTTCGAAATCCAAATTAGCCGTAGACAAAGATGCCGCCTCTCAAATCATGTGAACCACCAGGAGCGACGCCCCTAGCTGATATCTGCCGCCTTGATCCGGTCGATGACCCTGGCCGCAAGGTCGTCGGGCCGGAACTTGGCCAGAAAGTCATCAGCACCGACCTTCTTGACCATCGCCTGGTTGAAAACGCCAGACAAAGAAGTATGCAGGATGATATGTAGCTTTTGCATACGGGGATCATTTCGAATCTCCGCAGTGAGGGTATAGCCATCCATCTCCGGCATTTCAATGTCGGAGATCATCATCAGGAATTCTTCTTCCGGTTTTTTCCCCTCAGCCACCATCTGTTTCAGGTAATCCAGGGCCTGGCGCCCGTCATTCAGCGCCGTAACTTCGACACCGACGGTTTCCAGGCAACGGCTGACCTGCTTGCGCGCCACCGACGAGTCATCGACCGTCAGGACCCGCAGGGAAACGGCCTTGTGTTGCGTTTCGGCGTCGATCACACCGACGGAAATGGACTCCGACATGGGCGCCACTTCAGCCAGAATCTTCTCGACATCGATGATTTCCACCAACTGGTTATCGACCCGGGTCACTGCCGTAAGGTAGTGATCGCGGCCGGTGCCCTTGGGTGGTGGATGAATCTCTTCCCAGTTCATGTTGACGATGCGTTCTACTGAATGCACCAGAAAACCCTGAACCTTGGTGTTGTACTCGGTAATGATTACAAACGCGTTGTCGAGCTGCGTCTGCCCCGGCAAGCCGGTCGCCATTGCCAGGTCGAGGATCGGAATCGTGCCGCCGCGAATGTTCGCAACGCCCCGTACCACCCGATTGGATTTAGGCATGATGGTAAGTTTGGGGCATTGCAGCACCTCTTTTACCTTGAACACGTTAATCCCATACAACTGCTTGCCGTCCAGACGGAAAAGCAGCAGCTCAAGGCGATTCTGCCCCACCAGCTGAGTGCGCTGGTTCACCGAATCCAATACACCCGCCATTCCGCACTCCTTCATCCAAAGCGACCAACCACCGTTGCGCCAAACCGGCCAAGCGGCACGGGCCTTGCTTTTTATACGTCATGAACGCGAAAACGACAATTTCCCGACACAGCACTTTTGAAAAATGCCGCTTATTTTGCGTCATCGTGGCCTTGTGCCTGTTCAGCCTCGACAGCCATGGCCAGACAGACACCGCCACCTTGCCTGAACAGCTTATCGGCGTCACGCAGGGGTTTCTTGAATTCACTGTGGAAGACTATTTGGCGACCAATCAAATTGATGGACGCTATCAGATCGAAGTCAACAACCTCGATCCACGTCTACGCATGCCCGGATGCGACAAGGATTTGACAGCCACCCTGGAAAGCCCGAAACCCGTGGGCCGGGTCACGGTCAGGGTACGCTGCGAAGGCGCAGGCCCCTGGACAGTCTTTGTGCCCGCCCAGGTTCATCTATTTCGCAACGTCGTCGTCACTGTGCGACCGCTCAAGCGCCTGGCGATCATCAGCGAAGAAGATGTTGCCATCCGCGAGCGGGATATCGGTCAACTGGGTCAGGGTTTCCTGCCATCACTGGACCAGGCGGTCGGGCAGAAATTACTCCGACCAACGGTCGTCGATCAGGTATTGGCGCCCAACTTCGTCGAGCAACCGGAGATGGTGCGCAAGGGCGATCAGGTGGTCATTACCGCGCGCAGCGGCAGCCTGTCCGTGCGCATGCCGGGGGAAGCCTTGTCCGACGGCGGTTTCAACGAACAGATACGGGTAAAGAACCTCAACTCGCAAAGGGTGATAAAAGCCAACGTAACTGGCCCCGGCCAGGTGGAAGTCGCCATGTAAATCACTAGGAGACTGGCGTACAACCCACGTTTTTCCTAGACTGGGAACCTGATCCGGTCATGCGCAGTCCATTTGAAACGGATTTCGCATCTAGCCTAAAGTTTTTTCTGGGTTGGTCGAAAACATGGCAAGCGTCCAATTACCCAGAGGTTTTCATCATGGTCATCGACTTCAGTCGTTTGAATAATGCTCCATCCGTTGGAGGCACCACACGCACCAGCAGCGGCAAAGAAACCGGCAAGACCGATACGCAGGCAACAGGCAGCGCATCGAGTGAACAGGTCAGCGGCAGCGGTGAATCCGTTCACTTCAGCAGCGAGGCCCAAAAATTGCAGAAGGTTACCGACACCCTGCGCGATCTGCCTACCGTCAACAGCAGCCGTGTGGCTGAGTTGAAACAGGCTATCGCCGACGGCAGCTATAAAGTCGACAGCAACCGCGTCGCCAGCAAGCTGCTCAATTTCGAAGCTCAGCAATAGCCCGAAAAGCTTGCGCTGGAATTATGGACGCTTAAAAACCAGAGCATGCGATGCAAGACACTACTTTGCTTCAACTGATCACTGACGATATCGTCCCGGCACAGCAACTGCTGGGCCTGCTCCAGGCTGAAACACTGGTCCTGCACGGCCGCGATATGTTCGAAATGGAAAATATCCTGGCGCAGAAGCAGGCGCTGGTGATTGTCCTCGACCAGCATGGCCGCAAGCGCAGCCAGTTGCTGGCCAGCATGGGCCTGCCCCAGAACCGTAATGGCCTGGTCGCACTCGCCGCCCAGTCATCTATCGGTGAGCAATTGATTGCCGCAGGCGACGAGTTGAGCGATCTGCTCGCTCAATGCCAGGCAGCCAATGAGAACAATGGCAATCTGATCCAGCTGCAACAAATCAGCACTGCCCACCAACTCAGGATTCTGACCGGCGAAACGCCCACGCTGTATGACAGCCGTGGGTCGACTGCTGGCAGATCGAAACCACGCCCGTTAAGCCAGGCGTAACTTCCTGTATCAAGGCGCCGTGCATACTGGCAAAATGCCTGCTATTGCGTTGCTGTCGTATTTTGCCTGGAGATGGAAAAAAGTGAATGGCTCAAGCGCGGAAGATGCTCCGCAGCCCCCAAAGGTTCTCACCACTCCTTTGGAAATTGCCGCTAACCTGCGGCAGCTACTCGAAAGTCATGATCCGCTGATCATTACTTTTCATGAGCGTTCCCAGCGCTTTCAAAGCTATGTCATTGAGGTCGACCGCGACACCAATGTGCTTGCGCTCGATGAAATGATCCCCCGTGACGGCGAGCGCTACCTGGCCGCTGGCGAACCCTTCAAGGTCGAAGGCTTCCACGACGGCGTGCGCATCGCCTGGGAATGCAGCGAACAGATGGAAATCGTCGACAGCGACAGCCAGCGCTTCTATCGCGGCACGCTGCCTGAAGAAATCGTCTACCACCAGCGTCGCAATGCCTTCCGTGCGGCGTTGAAGCTGGCGCAACTGGTCAGCATCCAGATGGATGGCGACAAGCTCAAGAAGCCGCTGCCCGGCAAGCTCCTGGATATCTCGGCAACCGGCGCCAAGCTGCGTTTCGATGGTGACCTGTCGGAAAGCATGCAATTGGGCCAGGTTTACGAGCGCTTCCTCGCCAAGCTGCCATTCGGCAACATGACCGCACCGGTCGAACTGCGTTACCTGCACTTCGAAGAGCGCTTCAACACCACCTTCGCCGGTGTGCGCTTCCACAACATGAGCGGGCTGGTGCAGCGTCAGGTTGAACGTTTCGTGTACCAGTTGCAGCGTGAAGCGCGTCGCTTCGATAAAGACGACGACTTCTGATCCACGCGCCAACAAAAAAGGGCTGCCATAGGGCAGCCCTTTTTTATGCGCTCGCCCCCTGCAGGAGCGGCTTCAGCCGGGAGGGCGCCCTCGCGGCTGAAGCCGCTCCTGCAGGTATGCGAAACAGCGTCAGACCACTTTCTCGGTCTCGGCCACAGGCTCCGCCACTTCCGGCTCGGCAACCGGCTCGACCGTATTCTGCATCTGATCCTGCACCACCTTCTCATCGACCCGCGGATCAAGTGCCACCACCAGTGGCGAGGCGCACATGCTGTCCGGCATGGCGACGTGATGCAGCGGCGCATCCTCGACCTGATGCAGGTTGGTGACCGCTTTCGGGCGGATCCGCCAGACCAGCATCAGCGCCACGAACGCGTCGAAGGCATACAGCATATTGCTGCCGAACGACTTCATCATGACGCCGGTAAGCAGCGGACCAATGCTGGCGCCGATGCCATAAGTCATCAGCAGCATGGCCGTCAGGGAGACCCGGCGCTCGCCTTCGATATGGTCGTTGGAGAATGCCACAGCCAATGGATACAGGCCGAACAACAGCAACGACGCCGTAAAGCCCAGAACAAACATCACCTCAAGCGGCAAATGCGGAAAGACCGCCAGTGGCAACACCGCGACGAACAGCACACCGGCAAAGCCACGGATCAACTTGGCCCGGTCGTAACGGTCCGACAACCGCCCCAGCGGCCCCTGCACCAGCAGCCCGGCCAGAATGCAGCACCCCATGAACCAGCCAATTTCTTCGGTGGACAGGCCCTGCTGCTGCGCATACAGCGGCGCCAGGCCGTAGAACGAACCGAGCATGGAGCCGGCGCACAGCACGGTGGTCAGGGATTGCGGCACCCGCTTCATGAAGAAGCGCGGTTCCAGCGGTGCCGGATGCATGGGCGCCGGGTGAATGCTGCGGGTCATGGCCACTGGCACCAGACACAGGGCGAAACACAGGGCAACCAGCATCAGCAATTCCAGGCCCAGATGTGGATGGACCACCAGAATCAGTTGGCCCAGCACCAACCCCAGGTACGAGGCGATCATATAGCCGCTGAACACCGTACCGCGCTGCTTGGCATCGGCCTGCTCATTGAGCCAGCTCTCGATCACCATGTACTGGCACATCATGCCCAGGCCGACGATCAGACGCAGGAACAGCCAGGCCGGCAGCCAATCGATCAGACCGTGACCCAGCACGGCGGCACTGACGATACCGGCACAGGTGGCGTAGGCACGAATATGCCCGACCCGACCGATCAGGCGGTGGCCGATCTTGCCGCCCAGCACCAGGCCGAAATAGTTGGCCGCCATCAAGCCACCGACCCACAGCCCATCGACATGATCGGCCGCCAGGCGCAGGGCCAGGTAGGTACTCAACAGGCCTGAGCCGATCAACATCATCAGCGAGGCGAAATACAGCGCACGAAAGGACTTCCAGATTTGACGCATGGACTTTCCAATATAAGAGGCCCTCTTGAGACGGCCTCCAAACAGCGGGTTTTTAAGCCTGAGCAGCCAGTACGCGGCGTTCCCAGGGGGTAATTTCGTCAAAGAAACTGGTCAGTTCCATGACTTTAGAAGCAATGTAGCCTTCGACAAACTCGGCGCCGAACAATTCTCGGGCCAATTGACTGCGCTTCAGACGCTCCAGAGCGTCGTGCAAGGTACATGGCAGCGACAATTCATCGGGCACGGTGAAATCGCCCTGAATCGGCGGCGTCGGTGCAAGCTCCTGCTCGATGCCATACAGCCCCGCCGCCAGGCTGGCAGCGATGGCCAGGTAAGGGTTGGCGTCAGCGCCGGGCAGGCGATTCTCGACACGCCGGGCTATCGGCGCACTGGCCGGGATCCTTAGGCCCGCCGAGCGGTTATCGTACGACCAGCAGGCATTGTTCGGCGACGCAAAGGGATGACACAGGCGCTGATAAGAATTGACGTTCGGCGCAAACAACGCCGTGAACTGCGCCATGCACGCCTGCTGACCGGCAATGAATTGATGAAACAGCGCCGTGGGCGAACCGTCTGCGGCGCTGAACACATTGCGCCCACTGGTCGAATCGACCACGCTCTGATGGATATGCATCGAGCTGCCCGGCGTGTGCGCCAAGGGTTTGGCCATGCACACCACGGTCAGGCCATGCTTGAGCGCTACCTCCTTGAGCAGGTGCTTGAACAGGAAAGTCTGGTCGGCCAGCAACAAAGGGTCGCCATGCAGCAGATTGATCTCGAACTGGCTGACGCCCATCTCGTGCATGAAGGTGTCACGGGGCAGCTCAAGCGCCGCCATGCAGGCATAGACCTCCTGGAAGAACGGACGCAGCCCGTTGTTCGAGCTGATACTGAATGCCGATTGGCCGTCCTCGCGACGCCCATCCAGGCCCACGGGCGGCTGGAATGGCTGACGCGGGTCGGGATTGGGCGCAAAGACAAAGAACTCTAGCTCCGTCGCGACCACTGGCGACAGGCCACACTCGGCATAACGGGCAATGATGTTTTTCAACAGGACGCGAGTCGACAGCGGCGAACCGCCACCACTGAGTTCCTCGGTATCGCAGATGGCCAGGGCCCGGGGCTGCTCGCTCCAGGGCAGGCGGTGGATCTGCCGGGGGTCGGCGACCATCGCTACATCCCCGTCATCGCTGCCGTAGAACCGCGACGGTGGATAACCGCCCATGATGCACTGCAACAGAACCCCGCGCGCCAGCTGCAATCGTCGCCCCTCGAGAAATCCTTCGGCAGTCATGACCTTGCCCCGTGGCACGCCATTCAAATCCGGGGTAACGCATTCAATTTCAGCAACGCCGGCCAGGCGTTGAGCAAGTGAATTGTGGCCATCGCTGGTCATGACGCAGATCCTTGAGAGTTAGACAGGCCGCTCGGCGGCAAGGTGTACAAAATACGCAGCAGCCGTTCGAAATTTCAAGCACGACTAAGGGATATTCTCTACCCGGTCGGCGGCCGGAGAAAAGGTATTACAGACCATTGCAGTTGCAGCCGATAACCGTTCATCTGGCCGGGTTATTGCTTCAGCAAAGCCCGCAGATGAACCGCCGGTTTAGTGACGGTTCATTACTGTTTTTCTTGAATTTTCTGGATGTATGCATGGACTCCTCCCGACTGGTCAGTATTGTCATTCCTGCCTTGCGCGCCGACTTCCTTGAACAGACCCTGGCCAGTGCCCTGGCGCAGAGCCACGCTGCCTGCGAAATCGTGATCTGCGATGACAGTACCGACGGTGCTATCGAGAACATCGTCGAGACCCTGCGTCCGTCCACCACGCACCCCATCCGCTATCTGCGCAACGTTGTGCCAGCCGGTGAGACGGCAAGCCTCAGCCGTGCCATCGAGCAGGCGCAGGGGCTGTATATCAAGGTGTTGCAGGACGGCGCCGTGCTTGCCCCCGAATGCGTCGAGCGCATGCTGGGCGCCCTGCAGCGGCATGACAGCGCCAGCCTGGTCACTTCGCGGCGCCAGTGGATCGACGCCCAGGGCCAGCCCGTCGACACCCTGACCGTGGAGAACCCGCTGTTCGTCGAAGACGCCATGCTCGACAGCAGCGACACCCTGGCCTTCCTGGCCGGGCATGCCTGCAACTTCATCGGTGAACTGGGCAGCGTACTGTTTCGCCGCAGCGCCTTTCTCGCACTGGGCAACGCGGCATTCAGCCTCAAAGGCCAATCCCTGCCAGCCATCAGCGAACTGCTGCTGTTCGCCAACCTGCTGCGCAAGGGCCACCTGATCATGCTCAGCGAGCCCATGGTGACCAGTCGCCTGGTTCCACCTCATGCCGATGCGCCTTTGCCCATCGTGCCGGGGCGGCACACCGAGGAGCACATCCAGTTTCAGCGCCTGATGCGTGAAGCGGGGCTGAGCGCACCGCTGCTGATCAACCATCTGGCCAAGGGCGTGGCTCTCAGCGCCCCGCAGATCGTGCGGCACTACAACCTGCTGGTGAGTTCATGGCAGCCTGAGTTGATTCTCAGCGCTGAACAGGTGGAAAACTGGCAGAACGGGCGTCAACCCAATGCGACCCAGCTACCGCTGATCGAAGACTACCTGGCGGCTCCGCAGAATCATCAGTCCCTGCTGATCGTCGTATTCGACGACTCCGGCAGCGATCAGGCACTGGATCACACGCTGCAAAGCCTGGAAGGTCTGAGTCCCCAATTGCCGGCCCTGGAAGTCGTGGTGGTCTCGCCTCGCCATGCGCTGCCAGGGACATCGTTCAGCGGCAGCCTGACCCTGCATCCACACAACGGCGCCGACCGCGCGTCGCTGATGAACCAAGTGATCGATCGCTTTACCTTTGACTGGGTCATGTTTACCGAGGCAGGGACCCGCTTCACCGCGTTCGGCCTCGCCGCCGTGGCCATCCGACTGGCGACCTCGCTGCACTGCCGCGCCCTGTTCGCCGACGAAATGTACCGCGATCAACTGGGCCAGATGAGTTCCGCCATGCGTCCGGACCTAAACCTGGACTACCTGCTCAGCTTTCCGCTGATCATGGCCGGTCACTGGTTCTTCCGTCGGGATGAGCTGTTGCAACTCGACGGCTTCGACCCGGCTTATGCCGGGGCTGCGGAGTTCGACGTGATCCTGCGCCTGATCGAGCGCGACGGCCTGAAAGACATCGAGCACGTCAGCGAACCCCTGCTGGTGCGGGACATTCCCGTGCCGGACGACAACCCCGATGAAATGCGCGCACTGCAACGCCATCTGCAGGTGCGCGGCTACCCCGACGCTCAAGTGCTGCACAGCGTGCCGCGCCGCTATCACGTGCAGTACGGCCATAAAGCCCGGCCGCTGGTGTCGATCATCGTGCCGACCAAGGACCAGTTGCCGATGCTGCGGCGCTGTGTTGACAGCCTGCTGGAAAAGACCCTGTACACCGACTATGAGCTGTTGATCGTCGATAACAACAGCGAAACCCCTGAGGCGCTGGAGTGGTTCGCCGGGATCGACGCGCTGAACGACGACAAGGTACGCATCCTGCGCTACCCCCTGCCCTTCAACTATTCGGCGATCAATAACATGGCCGCGCGCCAGGCCCGGGGCGAATACCTGGTTCTGCTCAACAACGACACGGCAGTGGTCCACGGAAACTGGCTGGACGAGTTGCTCAACCACGCCCTGCGCCCGGAAGTCGGCACGGTCGGCGCCAAATTGCTGTTTACCAGTGGTCGCCTGCAACACGCCGGTGTGCTGCTGGGTTACAGCGGCCCGGCCACGCATATTTTTGTTGGCGACAGCATGTATACCGCTGGCTATATGCAGCGCGTCCAGGTCGATAACAACTACAGCGCGGTCACGGCGGCCTGCATGATGATTCGCCGCTCGATCTACGAAGAAGTCGGCGGTCTCAACGAACAGGACTTCACGGTTTCCTACAACGATGTCGACCTGTGCATGAATGTCGGCGCCCTCGGTTATCTGCACGTATGGACGCCGCATTCGGTGCTGATCCACGAAGGCAGCATCAGCCAGGTGTACATGGACACCGATAAAGGCAGGGAGAAACGCAGGCGCTTCGAGGCAGAACAGGCAGCCATGTACCGCAAGTGGCTACCCGTGCTGGCCAACGACCCGGCCATCAATCGCAACATGGCCACTCACGTCACGTCCATCGAACTGGAAAGCCTGAGCCAGACCTGGCAGCCCATGCCGTGGCGCCCGCTGCCGGTCACGCTGGTGCATCCAGGTGGTTCCGAGGAAATCGCCAGCTACGGCCTGATTGCCCCCTTCCTGAAACTGCGTGATGCTGGCCTGATCGATGGTTCGATCAGCACACGCACACTGTCGGTCATCGATATGGAGCGCTACAAGCCGGATGTGCTGGTGTTCCAGTGCCGTCTTGATCAGGCCCTGCTCGACGCCATGGAACAGGCCCGCCGCTACTGCGGAGCTCTGATCATCCTGGAGCTGGGCGAGCTGCCGATCGAACTCGCAGCGGTCGGCCACGACCCGGACAATCGCTACGAAGCCGCCTTCGAGCTGCTCCACGCCATCGTGCGACAGGTCGACCGGGTCGTCGTACCTAGCCAGGCCCTGGCGCAGATCGCCAGGGGCCTGCACAACGATGTACGCGTCATCGAACACCGCCTGGACAGCAATAACTTCCCGGTCATTGCCGCGCGCACGGCCAATGCCAGGCCGCGTATCGGCCTGCTGGGCAGATCCTGTCAGTTGGAAGACCTGCAGGAACTGCTGCCGACCCTGCAGGCGCTGGCCGATGAGGTGGACTGGATCATGATCGGCAACTACCCGCCGGCACTGCGCGAGCTGTTGTGTGAAGTCCACGACGACAATGAGTCCCACAGCCTGCCGGGCCTGCTTGCCAGCCTCAATCTCGACCTGGGCCTGGCGCCGGCCGTGCAGAACCTGTACAGCGACTGCAAGAGCAACCTGGCCCTGCTGCACTTCGGCGCAGCGGGTATTCCCGTGGTCTGCAGCGAGGCCCGCTGCCACGACGGCGACTTGCCGGTGACTCGAGTAAGGAATGGCAGCGATGAATGGCTGTCAGCCATTGCCGCCCATATCAATGATCCGCAGGGTGCAGTCAATCTGGGACAGCAACTGCGCAGGCAGGTGCTCAGAGACTGGACCTGGCAACAGGCTCATCTGCTGGCGTGGGGCGAGGCGTGGTTGGTGCGGTAGAGGTATTGCAGGGCGAGTAATGAAGTGAAATGTGGAAGCGAATTTATTCGCGAATAAGCCAGTACACTCAACGCATTTTCGGCGTTGGAACGACAGCTTTCGCGAATGAATTCGCTCCCACACCATCAGATGCGGAAATAACCCACGCACGAATCAAACGGCAGGCGCTTGAGCTCGACCTTGTTCAGGTCCAGCACTTCGCGCAGGGCGCTGGTTTCGCCGGGGAAGTTGCGGTAAGCCACTTCGTCCAGCACCACGATGGCGCCTTTTGGCATGTACGGCAGGAAGGTTTCCAAGGCGACCTTGGTCGACGAATACAGGTCGGTGTCGAGGATCAGCATCGCCACGACCAGGTCCGGACGGGTTTTCGGGAACGCCGGGACGGTCTCCATGATGTCGCCCTTGATGATCTCGCAACGCGGGATACGGTTGACCGGACGCACCAGGTCGTTGGCATCAATCATGTCCTGGATCAGCGACTCGTCGGTGTCAGAGAACATGGTTTCGTTGATATCGGCCGGGTCTTCTTCCGAGTCGATGCTGGCAAAGCCTGAGAACGTGTCGAAACCGATGATCGAGCGGTTGATCGCATAAGGCTCGAGGATCATCGACAGCTGCATGTACAGCATCAGCGAGTTGCCTTTGTACACACCGCACTCAATGATCGCGCCAGGAATGTCCTGGACCATCTTGAACAGCTCGATACGCGACAGCGCAGCCGTGACCGCAATGCGGTTGGCAAATACGAACGGCGCGTCGGCCACGTATTGGGAATCCACGCGCTTGAGCACATTGGCACGTTTTTCGTTGTACTCGGCCTCAGGCCCGGTCAGGCGGCGCTTGGTCATTGGTTGACTCCCTGGAATGACGAAAAATCGTTGAGGTGAAAGAGGTCCTTGTAACCGGCCTCGGAATCCTTGACGCCGCTGTCGACGTTGACCGCACCGCGTCCGCTCAACAGATCGGCGATGTGCAGCAAACGGAAATCGACACTGAAGCGGGTCTCGTTGGTGTGATTGGCGACGGTGCCGTGCAGATGCGCTCCGGAGAACGTCAGCATCTCACCGGCATTACCGGCAATGCGCAGCTCCGAAGCCGTGGAAATCTCTTCCAGTGGCAGTGGATGAACCCGGACTTCTTCAGTGACATTGCTGCCAGCCAGCGGGCGCTGCACGTTGATCCACTCGTTCAGGCTCCAGTCCACCGACGAGTTCTTCACCGGCTCGGCGAAGTAACCGGCGTTGATCATCATGGTCTGGCCGGGCTCGATGGTGTAGACCGGCATCCAGGTATTGATCTGCGCCTGGGAGCTGCCGTACCAGGTATCCCGGTGCGGCTTGTAGGCGTAGCTGACGCCCGCGTGCAGGTATTCGTAGTTGGGCACTACGCGCAGGCGCGGTACATCGAACAGGTACTCATTGGGGTCGATACCGATTTCCAGGGCAAAGCGCCGGATCATCTCTTTGACGTCCAGGCAATTGGTGAACTGCCCCTTGAGGCGGGTCACCAGGCGGATGAACTCGGTGACCGGCATCTTGGTGTGCAAGGCCTTGTGATCGGTCTCGCCATCGAACGCGGCAGTAATGCTCTGACGGGCGAAAGCGCACAGCTCGGCCGGAGCCTGAAGGGCTGTATCGAGGAAAATATCCCCGGCGTAGACGCGCTCCTTGAAATCAGCCTTCTTGTTGAGTTGGTTGATGTACAGATTCACGGTTTTGCTCCTTAAGGCCGTCCTCGGATAATAGTCGGCGGCCCGGGGGAAAACTGAAGTCAGGGCAGATAGATACTGAACAGCCCGCCACCCAGGGCGCCGCCGTTACTGATCTCGATGCGCCCATGCACACCGTTGCGCTCGTGGCGCTGGGCGATGTGGGTGGAGAAGTACAGACCCAGGCCAGTGCTGCCGCTGCGCTGATTGATACCCTGCACGTACTCGGCCTGAGTGCCGATCATGTAGTCGGGGTAGCCTGGGCCGTCGTCGTTGATGCTGATCACCAGTTGCTCGTCCTCTTCCCGAGCGCTGATCAGGATCGCGCTGCGGGCAAAACGGATGGCGTTGATGATGATATTGGCCACGACCGAGCCGATCAGCTCGCGGTCGAAGAACCCGAGCGTACTGATACCTTCGACCTCGTAGCTGGCCGTGATGCCACGGCTGTCCAGCACCTCGCGGTGATGGGCCAGTTGCGCCTCGATGAAGTCATCCAGCTCGTGATAGTCGGGGCGCAACGGCAATTGATTGACGCCGAGTTTGTACAACCCCAGCAACTGCACAAGCATGCCGTTGAGGTGAGCGAACTCGTAATCGATCACCGCGCCTTCAGGGGTCTTGCGCTGCTCCGGCGACAACTGTCCAAGCCAATCGCTGTGGGCGTGCATCAGGGTCGCCAGGGAGTTCTTCATGTCATGCACGGTGGAGGCGATCACCATGGAAAAATCCAGCCCCGAATCCTGCTCACTCATGTAGCAAACGCCTTGCTCTGCAACTTCTGGAAACGCTCGAAACGAGCATCGGTGTCGGGCATCTTGCCGACCATCTTCAGACACGCCTGGCACTCGGCCAGTTGCTGTGGATTGAGGTTCTCGACCTTCAGGTGCAGCAAGGACTGCGCCATATTCAGGGCAATACTGATGTTCTTCGGTTGCAGCGCCAGGGCCTTGCGGAACAACCCCTGAGCCTCGGCCAATTCACCGGCCTTGTAGCTGCGCACGCCCTGCAGATTGAGGTCGATGGCGGTCTTGTTGGCGCCGAGAATTTCCGGGTCATCGGTTTGACGGGCGATGCTCTGCATCACGGTCGGGTCATCGCCGTAGATTTCTGCACAGTTCTTGAGCAACCCGGAACTGGCATCCTCCTCCCCCAGGTTCTTCAACTGCGCGGCCACGGCCAGGGCGGCATCGGCACTGAGAAACTGCTCCATGCCCGACAAGTGCTCCATAGCCGAAGCCGTCAGCTTGGCAGCCATTTCCGGGTCGCTGCGCTGCAGGCTGGTGGCCTTCATCAGGCGCGCACGGACCTGCAGGCCTGGATCGTCGGCGTTCTCCTTGGCCACTTCGCCAAGGGCCTGATTGATCTCCACCCGGGAGCGCGCATCCAGGCCCTGGTCACCGCCCTTGCTGATCAGCGCCTGGGCCAGGCCCAGATTGGTTTCCGGATCCTTGAAGCGCGAGAACTGGCCTTGGGAGACCGCCTGGCGATAGGCCTTGGAGGCGCTCTCAAAATCTTCGTTATCCAGCGCCAGCTTGCCCAGCATGCGCTGACGGCGCACGGCCAAGGGTGACAGGCGCACGGCATCCTCAAGGACCTTCTGCGCACGCTTGAGATCGCCACGGGCAACCAGCGCATCGGCCAGACCGTCGAACAGCACCGGCATCATCGGGAATGCCTTGACCGCCTGCTCGAAAACCGCCTGCGCCTCAGTGTGCTTGCCACGCTTGAGCAACACCTTGCCCAGTGCCGCGTAGGCCCAGGGCTGCGGACGGTCGGCGAGGATTTTCTTGAGGAAGTTTTCCAGGGTCTCGTGCTGATTCAGGTCACGCAGGGCGTCGGCGCGAAAACGCAGGCACAGGGGCGCGAAACGCGGGTCTTTCTGTGACAGCGCGGTGCAGGCCGCCAGTACCTCTGCAGGCTTGCCGCGATCCAGGGCCTGCAGGATCGGCTTGAGCAGGGTCTTGCGCTGGACCAGTTTTTCCAAACGCTGGGCAAGGCCGGCGCGGTTGAACGGCTTGGTCAGATAGGCGTCTGGCTCCCATTCCAGGGCACTCATGACCATGGCCTGGCTGTTCTCGGCCGTGACCATGATGAACACGCTTTCATAGCTGAGCAGGCGATCGGTCATCAGGTCTTCGAGTACCTGCTGGCCATTTTTCTTGCCGTCGCCGAGGTTGAAGTCGTGCAGGACAAAATCGTAGCGCTTCTGCGAGCACATTTTCAGCGCCTGCTCACCGGTGTCAGCCGTATCGACTTCCTTGACCCCCAGTTCGCGCAGCATGGAACGGACCGAACTGCGGAAATCAGAAAAATCATCGACGATCAGAAACTTTTTTTCGTTGTACGCCAGCATCGAGATTCCTGTTCTGCAGATAAGTATGGAAGGTGAGCCCTAGGGCAAAGGCATAACGGGTTCAGCTTCCCTGCGCCAGTGAGCGCGCAGATTTCGGCTATTGGCCATTTGATATCGGCCGATTTTACACGAACTCGATACCCTTCTGCCTGTCGAGTACCTTAGGTCGGCTGCAAGGGTTTTCCCGAGGAAGTAAAAACGAAATTATAGGGGCTTTACCCCATGTGCAAGGTACGGGTTCTCAGATCCCTCCCCTGCCCCGCAAGCCTTGCCGACCCTTGTCATCAAAGGGTAAAGCCAAGGTGTTAGTGCCGCCGATGGGAAACATCTCGTCGGGTTTGCCAACAATTTCTCAATTCCCCGACAAATTGGACGACATTTACTGGAACACGTCTTCACTGGCAAAACGTGGACCCCTTCGACAGGGCCGGAGCAAGCGCCAGGCATTCAGGGATTTATTCGATGAATTGGTTAAATCAGGCAAAAATCGCGACAAAACTGCTGATCGCATTCGTCTTGTGTGCAGTCATCACTTTAGTTGTTGGAGCGTTGGGCAGCCGCGGTATCGCGCGGATTTCCGACAACATGGACGAAGTCTTCGCCAACAATGTTTATTCGGTGACCAAAAGCTCCGAAGCCAAGTCCCGGGCCATCTCCCAGAACCGCGACCTGTACCGCGCACTCTCGGCGGCGGCAGAAGATCGTCCTCCGGCCGAAATTGACGCCATCATCAAGACGCTCAAGGAGAACCAGGCCCTGAGCGAGAAAGCCTTCAAGGAATACCGCACCACCGATCTGGCTGACGACGAACGTGCGGCCGGTGATCAGCTGGAAAAAGACTGGCCGGTTTATCAACGGCAGATCGATGGGTTTCTGGACAAACTCAAACAGGATGACCTGGGTGGCTCACGGCTGCTGCTCAGCGCCGATGTGGAGAAACTGTTCCAGAGCATTCTTGGCCAGTTGAACACCATCGTCGACTCCAATAACCGGCAGATCGACGAAAGCGCCATGCAAGCCAGGCATATCGCCACCTCGGCCAACTGGGTGCTGTACTCGGGCGTTGCCGTTGCCTTTCTCGCTGCCATCGGCCTGGGCCTATTGATCACGCGCTTGATCAGCCCGCCGATTACCCAGGCCGTCGGTTTTGCCCAGCGTATTGCCGCTGGCGACCTGACCCAGCAGATCAAATCCGCCAACACCGATGAAACCGGGCAGTTGCTCAATGCGCTGAACGCCATGCAAGGCAGCCTCAAGGGCACCCTGGCGCAGATCGCCGCAGCGTCGACGCAACTGGCGTCGGCGGCGACCGAACTGAGCACCATCACTCAGGACAGCAGCCACAGCCTCAACCAACAGAACGCCGAAATCCAGCAGGCTGCAACCGCAGTGACGGAAATGACCACGGCGGTGGAAGAGGTTGCGCGCAATGCCATCTCGACCTCGGAAGCGTCCTCCGCCGCCAGTTCTGAATCCGCCACCGGCCGCGATCAAGCCCGCGACGCGGTCACTGCAATCACCAACGTCAACGCCGAAATCAACAAGTCCACAGGCCTGGTGGAAACCCTGGCCGGGCAGGTTCGCGATATCGGCAAGGTGCTGGAGGTGATTCGCTCGATTGCCGAGCAGACCAACCTGCTGGCCCTCAACGCCGCCATCGAAGCGGCACGGGCCGGGGAACAGGGTCGCGGCTTTGCCGTGGTCGCCGACGAAGTCCGCGCCCTCGCCGCCCGCACTCAGGCTTCGACCACCGAAATCGAGAGCATGATCAGCGCCGTACACAGCAGCGCCGACCAGGCCGTCGCCGCCATGGGCAGCAGCCGGACGCTGGCCGCCAATACTCAGGAACTGGCCAGGGCCACCGGGGAATCCCTGGAACGCATCGCCGCCAGTGTCGCGGGTATCAACGATCGCAACCTGATCATCGCCAGCGCTTCGGAAGAACAGGCTCAGGTCGCGCGGGAAGTGGACCGCAACCTGATCAATATCCAGGACCTGTCCAACAACACCGCCGAAGGCGCCCGCTCGAGCAATGCCGCCAGTCAGGAACTGTCGAAACTGGCCAGCTCGTTTGATGTTCTGGTGGCGCGGTTCAAGCTCTAACGAGCGAACCTCAGGGAAATTGAACATGTGGGAGCGGATTCATCCGCGAAAAAGGCATTCCGGACGACACACATTTATCGTCTGTACTGGCCTCTTCGCGAATAAATTCGCTCCCACAGAGTCTTCATCCCTCACACAGAATCCGCTTCCACACCTCGTACTTTTATACCCCCGGCATATGCAACATCTCGATCCACAACGCGCCCTTGCCCGACGGTGCTTCGCTGACTCGCTTCAGCGCGCCCTTGTCACCGATGGCATAGCTGCCCACTGTGGCGCTCTTCTCCCCGGTCACCAACAACCAGCGACCGTTGGCTGAAAGCGCGATATTGCGCGGCTGTTTTTCCTCGACCGGGTAGTTGCCGAGAAAGCTCAACTGGCCGCTGGCCGGCTCGAGATGAAAGGCCGAAACGCTGCTGCTGGTGCGTTCGGTCATGTACAGCAGCGTGCCGTCGGCGGAAATGCGCAGGTCCGCCGCCCAGATGCGTGGCGTCGGATCATCTTTCAAATCATTGTTGCTGGCGTCGCGCACTTCACCGTGGGCCAGTTTCAGGCTCGCCGGAATACCGTCGGCCACCGCGACCTGGGTCAGGGCGCCGCTGTCCGGGTCGATGGCAAAACTGGTCACCGTGCCACTCATCTCACCGACCACATACAGGTACTTGCCATTGGGCGCGAAGGCCAGGTGGCGGGGGCCGGTCTTGGCGGGGACGCTGACGAACCCTGTACCGATGGGGCTCAGGCTGCCGGTCTTGGCATCGAGACGGTATTGCAGGACATGATCGGCGCCCAGGTTACCGGCGTAGACGAAGCGGTTGCTCAGGTCCGTGCGGATCGAGTGAGCGTGGGGGCCGGTCTTGATCGTCTGGATCTGCTCGCTGGGGCGCGTTCCGCCGTCGATGGCCTGGACGCTGAGCAAGTCAGCCCCATAGGACGCACCGAGCAGGAAATGTCCGGAACGATCGACAGACAGGTAGGCCAGGCTATCGGCCAGCGGCGCCTTGCTGATGGCCTGCAAGTGTCCGTTTTTCTGATCGATGCTGAAGCCCTGAACCTGAAACGGCTTGACCCGCTGGGCGGCAAACAACACCTTGCCGTCCGGGCTGATGGCCAGTGGATTGACCTGATCTCCCACCAGCGTCTGCTCGACCAGCGTCAGGGCACCGGTGTTTTCATCGAGTTGATACTGAGTAACCAGGCCGTCGCCGGGGCTGGAGATATAGGCAAAGGTGGCCGCGTGAACGTTGACGGCCAGGGTGCAGGCCATGACTGCCGCGAGAACCAGGGGCTGTTTCATGGTAGATCCTTCTTATTGTGGGAAAAAACCAATGACCGTCCTCATGGCGAAGACGGTCAGCGAGAATAGTGTCAGACCGCAGCCTCAGGTGAAGTGCCCTTTGGCTCGATGGTCGACGCAGCCGGGCGCGTCGCTTCGCGGGCAACCGTGAGGATCACGCAGGCCGCGACGATATCGAAAATCGCCAGTACCACGAACAGCGGACTGTAGCCGATCCTGGTCACCATAATGCCGAACACCAAGGTGAACAGCGCCGCGCCAAGGAAGCCGAACATCCCGGCCAGGCCCGTGGCGGTGGCCACTTCGTTCTTGCCGAAGGAGTCAGAGGTGATCGAGTACAACGCCCCGGACAACATCTGGTGCGCGAAACCACCGGCACAAAGTAAGGCGATCGCCGCATACGGGCTGCTGACCAGGCCGACACAGGCCGGGCCGATCATGCACAGCGAGCCGGTGAGCATCACCAGTTTGCGCGAGGTGAACAGCGACACCTTCAGATAACGGTGGAAAATCGGGCTGAGGTAACCGCCCAGTACCGAGCCCAGGTCCGCCGCGAGGAACGGCAGCCAGGCGAACATGGCAATTTCCTTGATATTCATGTGCCGTTCGGTCATCAAGAACAGCGGAATCCAGGCGTTGAACGTCTGCCAGGCCGGCTCCGAGAGCACTCGCGCCAGACCGACGGCAAAGAAATTGCGCTTGGTGATGGTCTTTTTCCAGTTGGCTTTCTCGGCGACCGCATCGCTGAAATGAGCTTCCTGGCCTTCGAGGATATAGGCCCGCTCGGCGTCGCTGATGGAGCTTTGATGCGGACGCTTGTACAGCCAGATCCACAGCAGCGTCCACAGCCCGCCCAGCACGCCGACAACGATAAATGCCAGCTGCCAGCCGCTGTTGAGGATCGACCAGACCACTAGCGGCGGCGCCAGCAATGCACCGAGGGACGAACCAATATTGAACCAGCCGATGGCCACGGAACGCTCCTTGGCCGGGAACCACTCGGTGACCACCTTGACCCCGGCCGGATAGCCCGCCGCCTCGGTAAAACCGAGCAGGCCGCGCAGAAACGCCAGGCTCTGCCAGCCGGTCGCCAGTGCCGCCGCCGCACACATCGCCGACCAGGCCAGGGCAAAAATCGCCAGGCCCATCTTGGTGCCGATAGCATCGATCACGTAACCGGCCACCGGCTGCATGAAGGCATAGGCCATCTGCCAGGCAATCACGATATGGGAGTATTGCTCGGTCGAGATATCAAGCTGGGTCATCATGGTGGGCGCGGCCACCGAGAGCGTGTTGCGCGCCAGGTAATTGATCACCAGGCCGCCGGACAGCAGGCAGACGATCCACCAACGCATTCCTTTCACTTTCATGTTTCACCCGATTATTTTTTTTGAGAGGTGATGGGTGCGCGGTGACCAGGTTGGTCGAAGCGCAAGTTATACGTCATCGTATGAGATAAAACGAAGCTCGCGAAACATTTTCTTACATTTCCCCGCAGCTCGCAGAATAGGGCCAGGACTAACCTCAAGGCCAGCGTGCTCTAAAGAACAATTTGTCACCATCCGGTGACAAACCAGCACTCATAAGCCCAGTGTGTTGGCCGAATCTGAGTGATTGACAAGGCCAATCAACAGTCGATTTAATTGAGTCGTACGACAACCAAAAAATAAAAACCCGAGGATTCACCGGCCATGACCACTTCTTCATCCCACACTCCACTCCCCCGCCTGCTGCTGACCGGCGCCGCCGGTGGCCTTGGCAAGGAATTGCGTCAGCGCCTCAAGCCTTTCTGCGAAGTCCTGCGCCTGTCCGATATCGCCGAAATGGCCCCGGCGGCGGATGCCAGCGAAGAAGTCCAGGTCTGCGATCTGTCGGATAAACAGGCCGTTGACAAGCTGGTGGCCGGTGTCGATGCCATCGCGCATTTCGGCGGGGTCTCCGTGGAGCGGCCGTTCGAAGAAGTGCTCGGCGCCAATATCAGCGGGATTTTCCACATTTACGAAGCGGCACGGCGCCACGGCGTCAAGCGCGTGATCTTCGCCAGCTCCAACCATGTGATCGGCTTTCACAAGCAGGACGAAGTCCTCGACGCCCATAGCGCCAAGCGCCCGGACAGTTACTACGGCCTGTCCAAGGCTTATGGCGAAGACATGGCCAGCTTCTATTTCGACCGCTACGGCATCGAGACCGTGAGCATCCGCATCGGCTCGTCCTTCCCCGAAGCACAGAACCGCCGCATGCTCTGCACCTGGCTGAGCTTTGATGATCTGACGCAACTGATCGAACGCTCGCTGTTCACCCCGAATGTTGGCCACACCATCGTTTATGGCGCTTCGGCGAACAAAGTCACTTGGTGGGACAACCGCTTCGCCGCACACCTGAATTACCAGCCCAAGGACAGCTCGGAACAATTCCGCGCCAAGGTCGAAGCCCAGCCGATGCCGGCAGCGGATGATCCGGCCATGGTTTATCAGGGTGGCGCGTTTGTGGCGTCGGGACCGTTCGAGAGCAACTGACCCCGAACGCCATGCAAGACTTTGTGGGAGCGGATTTATCCGTGAAGAGGTCGGTACATTCGATGGATTTCTATCGTATTCAATGCCGTCTTCGCGGATGAATCCGCTCCCACAGATTATCCGAACCCGTCTTGGCGCTACAAAACCCCGCGCAACGCCAACCCCGCCAAATACAACAACGCCACCCCGCACAACCCGTAACTGACCCGCTGCCAACGATCCGATGCCGACGTGCGCAGCAGTTCCACCAACCCCGCCGTCACGAAACAACACAGCACCGAAGCCAGCATAAAGCCGCCAAAGAAGGTCAGGGTCTGGGCATGGCTCGGGGTATCTCCAACGATCCCCGCCAGTGCCGTACCCAGCGCGCCCCAATAGACAATGTTCTTCGGATTGGTCAACGACAACGCCGCCCCCACCGCGAGGGCACTGCGCTCGCCGCCCACTGCCTCGCTATCCGCCACCGGCAAATGCCAGGCATCGCGCAGACTGCCAATCCCAAGCCAGGCCAGGTACAGCGCACAGGCCAGCCCCAAGGGCAACTTGAACGCGGGGTATTCAAACAACAGCGCCAGCCCGGTCAGGCCAATCAGCGCCCACAACGCATCCCCCAGCAATGAGCCGACCTGCACGCAGAGCGCCGGGGCAAAGCCATGCTGCAAGCCACGGCGCAAGGTCTCGGCCAGGATCGCGCCGGGGGACAGGCAGAACACCACGCCGAAGACAAAGGCGCTGAGGAAAATCGTTAGCATGGGCAACATTCACCGAACAGAAATCAAGACGACAGCCCGTTGGAGCCGGGCTTGCCCGCGAAATGGGCGATGCGCTGTATCAGGATGGCCGCGTCAAGGCCTTCGCGGGCAAGCCTCGCTCCCGCGGGCTCTGCCTGTCTTGAACCAGATTGCAGCCTCAGCCCCTCACCGCCCGCTGAAACGCCCCCGGCGCCATCCCGTAAGCGGCACGGAAATGCCGGTGAAAATGGCTCTGATCGGCAAAACCCAACTCATGGGCAATGGCCACGGCGGGCAATCCGGCCCGCAACAGGCCCCGGGCCCGTCGGGTGCGCAGCTGCATCGCCCACTGTCGGGGCGTAAGGCCGGTTTCTTTTTGAAAGGCGCGCAATAACTGGAATTTCGATACGCCGAAGGCTGCGCTCAGCGGCTCCAGATCAGGCGTGTCCTGCAAGCACTCGGCCAGCCACTCCTGCACCGACGTCACCAGCCCCTGATCAACCGGTACGGCAACCGGCATGCGCGTCCGGTTGAATGCCAACGCATCCGCCAACGCCATCAGCAATTGCTCTTCGGCCCGCTCTCGCAAAAAAGCATCCGCAGAGAACGCCCCCTGAATCGCCCCGGCCAATGCCCCAGCCACCTTTGGCGAATGACAAAGCGCCCGCTCGAACTCCACGCCCGGCAACCCCAGATCCGCTGCCAGTTGTTCCTGACGGACATACAACCCGACATAACTCCACGCCTGCCCCACCTTCGCCCCGCCGCCCTGAATCTGCCCGGGGTTATAGAAGGTGATATCGCCACGGCTCGCGTGAAAGGTGCGCCGATCCAGCCAGACATGCTCCTCACCACTGAGATTGACGCCAATCACACACTCGTCATGACTGTGCCGCGCAAACTGCATGCCTACGCTTGAGGCACTGCACAGTTCATAGGGCCCGAGCCGGGCTTGACGCAGGGTGTCAGTCATGGCGGATGTCATTGGCTGGGTGGTGGCGAAACAGGCTAGCGCCTGGCGCTGTTTTTGTAACCAGTAAAAACAACGAGGCTTTCCGGATTGGAATGGCTAGGAGCCGGCTTGCTGGCAATCGAGTGCGAAGCGCTCGTAATAGCGTCGCTGACCAACCTGACGCCCGATGCTAGCAAGCCGGCTTCTAAGGAGATTTATCTCGTTTAGTGAATGACCGCCTCCGTCGACAGCCCTCTCAAAACCTCATCCATCCGCGTCTTGGCCAGCTCGACCAGATGCATGACCGAGAACGCCAGATCGCGGTCCGAGCCTTTGAGCTGATCGCCGGTTTCATAGGCTGTAGCGGCGGCGCATTGCAGGATATGAGAGATAGTGTTGAGGGATTGTTCGAGGTTGGCAGGAGGTACAGGTGGATTAGGCATAGGAAACACTCTGAGATATTAAAGTGACTGCCATTTACCGCTACTAAACGGGTGGCAGCTGTGCGTAGGTTAGTAGACCGGATCTCAGCAACCGGCGCACCCGAAGATGCCCTACGCACAGCAGCCATAAAACGGACGCGTTAAAACGCCTGAGTTAAGGAAAAACACTGTGCGTACTGAGACAAGGCTACTAAACCCAGCCACTGCTTTTGCAGCGACCGGCGCACATTAGTAGCCGAAATACTCAGATGCAAGTAGCTGAAATCATCTAGGAAATTTCGTTCAAAAGAAAGAGGCAGATCCTACTGCGACGCAATATTGCTACCCGAACCGTCGGCTTATCGGGTGGTATATATCGCAACAAATTCTTTCGAGAAATTACCTAAAGGTTTTTGGGACCTTTCCTACATAACTAATCCTAATTTTCATTTAGCTTCCTTCATATTGCGGCAATCGCTTCCTGGTCATGCCGCAAAAATGCCAATCAGGATAATGATCATGAATACGCCTTTACACATATCACCTGAGCGCCCGTTAAGAAAAACCGCATCTGTCACCAAACACTTTCAAGCACTAACCGAGGACTGAACCATGGGACGACGCAGTGCCAACGGACTGGGAATAGGAACCCATGGTGACCTGACCACTACCGGCGCGGTGTGCATCAGCAGCCTGCCACACGCATCTTTTGAACAAACTGGAGTACTAAGGCTCGGGGACGTGACTACAACCTGCCCCAAGTGCTCAAGACCCGGCAAAATCGTCGAAAGCTATCCGGCCATGAAGTGGGAGGGAATACCCACCGCGCTGGATGGCGCAATCATCCGCTGCGGCTGCCCACCCGGCAGCAACCGGCTGATTGCCCCGTGTGAACGAGCGCCTGAAAGCAGGACCTCGTCAGGGCCAACGGCACAACCGAATGGCACCGCATCGACACACGCTCAACCCTCGCAGTCAGCCCAGAGCAGCCAACTCGAGACACCTTCGCCCGTCGCACAGACGGCAACCAGGCCCCAACCCGTTTACGGTCGAACCTTTTCCATTATCGACAGCGAAACTCGTCTTCCTTTTTCCAATCGAATATTTATCGAAACGGTAGAGGGGCGGCAAAAGGTCGGCATGACAGATGCCTACGGTGTGGCTCATGTAATGGCACCTGCAGAGGGCTCAGCTATTTCGATACATGTCCCGTTCCAGTCTCCGGCACGGGTACTGAATGAGCTGACGATCCAACCGATGGTGGGCAATAACTTCAAAACCCAAACCCAGGCGCAAGAGCTGCAATCGGACCGCCCCTTCGGGCCCATTGAGATCACCGTCAATGATCGGGCAGCCACACGTGAGGCGATTATTCGCCAAGTACGATCGCTTGGGCATGAGTTTGTAGAGCGCTCAGAATGGAAAGCACGCCCTCCAAAGAATCCGCTGGAATATGATTGGGACTACAGCATGATCGCGTTACATCACGCCGGAAGAAGCTACTCATGTGGTAATGGCAATAAACAAATGCTGGACACTCAGAATTTTCACCAAAAAAAATTTGATGATATCAGCTACCATTTTGCAATTGACTGCCTTGGGGCTATTTACGAAGGGCGCGATATACGCTTCAAAGGGGCAAGCGTTCTACACTTCAACACAGGAGTTATTGGAATAGTTCTGCTGAATAATCTGACCACGCCAGAGGAGGGCAATGATGAGGTGAGTATTATACGCAGAATTAAGAAATCGTTAGGTGCAGACACCACAAATCAAATACCTGCACCGCAGATAGATGCAGCACTCAATCTGATAGCAGCCCTGCGAAGTATTTTTATCATTCGGCACTTTGGGGGTCACAAGGAATATCCTGGGCCATTGGAAGGCGAGGGAAAAATATGCCCTGGCAATGTAGGTATGAAGCTAGTAAAAAAAAATCCGAATTAAAACTCAACTACTACCACCTCCTGCTCCACGCAAAGACTATGAAGATCCATCACCCCTATAATCACCAAAACACCAAGCCTTACAAAAACGCTAGCCAGCCACTCGTGGCATAACCACTTAAGAACATTTCCACGTCATGAAAAAACCCAGCACCCTTATCGCAGCATTTATACTCTCGCTTCCTATAGTGCTATTCACTGGATATTACGAGACGCGCTGGGGAGAGAAAGAGGACGACAGGATTGTTTTCTTTATCAAAAAAAAACCTACCCTACAATTTAGATTCGTCAACATTTTCGCTACGGAATCGGAAGACAGGGCTCTGCTTTTCAAGGTAAATAAAGAAGATCGCCGGTATGCGATCGACTACTGTAAATATCATCTAGGCATCGTAATCGAAATGAAAACCCAGGAAGAAATGGATACCTGCAAACGGGGTTATTACGCCACATTCAAAAAGAAGCCTATTACTTATATCAACCACGAGTCTTGGGATGTGGAGCCCGAATAATTCTCGAACAACCGTTAAAGCTAGCAGGTGGTGTTCAAACCTGCCCACAAAGGAGGTTTACCAAGTTATCACAGCGCCCGCGTTGCGTTCTTCGCGGGCAAGCCTCGCTCCAACGGCTAAAACCCACCTATTTCATTAGATTAATTATCGCACAAAACACCAACATTTCTATTATCTTAGCTAACCCTCACTATTTCAAATTCAGAAAGCCTCGAATCAGGCAGAATAATAAATTAATTATCGTCACTTTTTTAACTCCCAAAGTGCTTTTCGTAAGTCATTACGAAAAAATTAGACAGCGTGAAGCCAACCAAAATTGCAGGCGTATCCTGTCGTCAGAAAATTAAAATACCACCAACCATATCAACCACGAATCGTGGAATATAGAGGGCATTCGCCCAAACACGACATTTACGATAAACGTTACCTCCCCCTAAAAGCCATCTATCGCATAACACTTACCACATCCATCAACGTCACTCCCGCCAAAGAGATCAGTGTCACACCGCAAATTCCGTAGCTTATTCTTTCCCAGCGGCTGGATATTTTCTTTTGCAGCAGGTGCACCAGCCCGGCTATAGCAAAGCAGCAGATCACTGCGCTCAATACCCCGACACCAAAGAAGATCAGTTTATCGGAAAGGCTCGTCGTATAACCCGCGCCTTTCGGAATCAGACTTACAACTGTGTCCCATTCAACGATATGCATAGGATGACTTAAGGACAGCACCACCCCCACGATCAATCCACTACGCGCATTTCTTCCAACCTGGTTATGAGTCACCGGCGGACGCCAGGCGTCGCGCAGGCTCCCCACGCCCAACCAAGTCAGACATAATATCCAGCTCAGCGATAATAGCTTTACGTCCGGTTGCTCAAACACCCAGTCCGTCCCGGCTGGATTAATCACAGCCCAGATCACCAAGCCGAGCAACCACCCGATCTGCACGCAAAGCGCCGATATGAAACCTTGCTGTAATCCTAGGCGTAAAGTCTGAATAATCTGAGCGCCAGGGTACAGACTGAATATCACGCCCAATGCCATGGCGCCTAAAATAATATTTAGCATGCAGAGACTCTCTAAATTAATTATGAAACTCTGGATACCGGCTTTATATTATTACCACGAGGCAACCAGCAGCATCCTTTATGCGATACCCTGAATCACCCTACACCTTAAACCGGGCATATTTTTGGCCGCCAACGCACATTAGTATCTGAATGCACCTCTAGACAAGCGGATTAAACCGTCTCGGAAATATCACTCAACAAAAATAGAAATATCCTACAACTGTTATTACTAACTACATACATCACCGCATCTGCCCGGTAATCCACATCATCGTGCTTCGCGGGTAGGGTCTGAACGCTGGTCGCTCGCACTTCGCAAAGATGACCATTATTGATTCGAAATGGTACGAGGGGGCGGCCGACGCTTCACTCCTGCTGATTGCGCCGGACCAGCCGCTAACATCTTTACGAGCGCTTCGCACTTGATCGCCACGGTGCGGCGATCCGACAAGCCGGCTCCCACGAGTTCTGTATTTGCCGAGTGACAGCGCTGTGTCAGGACGCCTCCCAAAGGATGGCGCTACCGCCCCACCCGATACACCAAACTCTGCGCCTGCCCCGGCACATCATCCAAAGTCTCCACCAGCTGCATGCCGATCTTCTCCAGCACCTTGATCGAGGCCATATGGGCAGGCCTGACCACGGCGAAGACTTCTGGCACGGCCAGTTCAGCGAAGCCGTATTCCAGTGCCGCGCGGCTCAGTTCCGTGGCGTAGCCCTGGCCCCAGGCCGAGGCGGCGAAGCGGTAGCCGAGGTTGAGGCGTTCGGTGTCCAGGTACAGGCGTGCGTCGAGGCCGCCGAAGCCAATGATTTCGTCGGGGTTGGCGACAGTGGCGATGGTCCATTGACCGTAGCCCTTGTCGCGCCAGTGCTTGAGCCAGGTGTCCAGCAGCGCCTCGGCCTTGTGGATATCGGCAAGTGGTCCGGACGGGTTGAACTGGTTGGTGGCCGGGTCGCCGTAGATGGCGAACAGGCTGGCCAGATCGTCGAGCCGGGGTGGTCGCAGGATAAGACGGGACGTGGTGCGCTGCTGGGTCATGGCGTTGCTCAGTTCATTTTCATTGTGCTGTGGTCGTGCATGTCGCCGTGATCGTCGGTGGTCAGGGCGCGGGCAGTGGCATCGACTTTCATGGAAGTTTTCACGCCCTGGGCGTCTTCGACGATCAGGGTCAGGGGCACATGATCGCCCTCCTTCACCTGCGCCGTCAGGTCGATCAGCATGACGTGATAGCTATTGGTGTCGAACACTACCGGTTTGCCTGCGGGCAGCGCCACCGATTCGACTTCCTGCATGATCATCACGTCGTTTTTCATGCTCGACTGATGGATCTGCACGATCTTCGCCACCGGCGATTGCACGTTGAGCAGCTTGCTGTCGGCGCTGGCGGTGACGGTCATGAAGGCACCGCTGGACGCCTGCCCCGGCACGGTGGCGCGGACCCAGGCATTTTCGACCATTGTTTGTGCAGCAGCATGGCCAGCCAGGGTAATCAGGGACAGGCCAAGCAACAGGTTTTTCAGCAGGTTCATCAGCAGACCTCCATCAGGGTAAGCAAGTCTTCGGTGCATTCTTGGGCGGTGAGGGACGGCGACAGGCTCAGGCGCATCACGCCCTGGGTGTCGAAGATGAAACTGGTCGCCGTGTGGGACATGGTGTAGGTCGAACCGTTGGGGACTTTTTCATAGAACACGCCGAACTCCTTGGCGGTGGCGGCGGTTTCTTCGAGGGTGCCGTAGAGGCCGACAAAGGACGGATCGAAGGCCTTGACGTAGGCGTTGAGCATCTCGGGCTTGTCCCGCTCCGGGTCGACGGTGATGAAGATCACCTGCAGCTTGTCACCGTCGCGGCCCATGAGTTTCTTGATCTTTGCCGCACGCGCCAATGTCGTCGGGCACACGGCCGGGCATTGGGTAAAGCCGAAAAACACCATGGGCATCATGCCGCCGAAGCTCGACAGGGTACGGATGCGCCCCTGGGGATCCTTGAGCCGAAAGCTGCGTCCGGTGATCTTGTCGCTCATGTCCTTGCCGTACTTGAACGCCAGTTTGTTCGAATCATCACAGCCAGCCAGCAGGCCCAGGCTCAGTACACTCAGGCCACCGATAAGCTGGCGCCTGGTTAGAAGCGTATTCATTCGCTGTTTCCTCTATAGCGTGCGCGAAGGCAATCTTTGGGCAATTGTGGGAGCGAATTCATTCGCGAAAGCGGCATTCCATACAGCCACTATCCATCGGATGTACCGACTTCTTCGCGAATGATTCGCTCCCACAAAAAAACAAATTAATTCATGGGGTTATAGGTTTTTAAGGGCGCACTAAAAACTGAAATCCACCTTGGTCCACAAGGTCCGGCCCGGCTCGTTGAGGGCCTTGTCGCCGGGGAAGCCGAAGCCCGCATCCCCTGCCAGGTTCAGGTGCTCGGCGTAGTTCTGGCCGAACAGGTTATCGACCCCGGTACTGACCTTGAGCTGCTTGCTAAGCTTGTAGCTGCCATTGAGGGAGAACACGCCGAAACCGGCGCTGTTGCCAAAATCCTGGCCGACCACGTTGCCTTTGCCCACGGCCACGCGATCCTGTGCCGCCACCACGCGCCATAGCACTCCGGCGCTCCAGACGTCCTGCTCGTAGGTCAGGCCGAGCTTGCTTTCCAGCGGCGGCATTTGCGGCAGGGCCTGGCCATCGGAGGTGTTCTTGCCCCAGGCGTAGGCCAGGGTGGCGTCGGTTTTCCAGTTCGCCGTCAGGCGATAGGCAACCCCCAGTTCACCGCCCATGATCCGCGCGTCGACGTTCTGCGTACGGGTGCTGCTCATGCCCATCATGTCGCTGCTGTAGTCGAACAGGATGAAGTCACGCACCTGCCCGACATAACCCGAGGCCCAGGCCTGCAAGTCGTCGCCGTTGTATTGCGCGCCGAAATCCAGCTGGGTGGTTTTCTCCGGTTTCACCCCGTCGAAGGCATTGCGCGAACCGCTCGGCCCGCTGCCAGCAGAGAACAGCTCCCAGTAATCAGGGAAGCGCTGCACATGGCCGATACCGGCGTAGAGGGTGGTCGGCGAGTCGGCCAGATCGTATTCGTAGCGGGCAAAACCGCTGGGCAGCGTGTCGGCGCGGGTGTCGTCCGCAGTGGGGTTGGCGCGGCTCATGCTCATGCTCATGCCGCTGATCGATTGCCGATAATCCTTGGCCGAGGCCCGATCCAGACGTGCGCCGCTGACCACGCGGTTGCGCTCGGCGGCGTACCAGGTCATCTCGGCGAAGGCGCCGTAGTTGTGCTCGACGGCGTCCTTGTTCCAGGCAATCGCATTGGTGTCGGTGTAGACGTTGGTCATCATGTTGTAGCTGGAGTTGCGCGTGCGGTGCTCGCTGCGCAGGGCATCGACGCCGGTGACCAGCTCGACGTCCGCCCATTTCCAGGTTGCGGCCAGACGCCCGCCCATGGTCCGCCGGTCGACCTGGGAGGCCATGGGCATGGCCATGGAGCTGGTTGGATCCGGCGTGCGCAGGCGGAAGTTGTCCATGATGTGGTCGGCGTAGTTGTAGTAGACCTGGGCTTCGAGCTTGTCCAGCACGCCGCCGAGGTTGCGCTTCTCGAACTTCAGGCCGAGGCTTTCGCGCTCCAGTTGCGAGCTGTCCATACCGCGCCCGCCCAGGCGCGCCTCGCCGTTGCCCTTGCCTGCTGTCAGCTCGACCAGGGTGTCCGCGTCCGGCGTCCAGCCCAGGGCCACATCGCCGTTCCACTTGTCCCAGCGCGACGGCACGCTATGGCCGTGACCGTCCTTATAGTCGTCGGCCTCGGACTGATTGCCCACCGCCCGCAGATAACCTTGCGGACCGCCGACGGCGCCATCGAGAACCTTGTCGAAACGCCCGTTGGAGCCCACCAGTACGCTGCCGTTGAGGCGGCTGCCCAATTCACCGAAATGCTCCGGTCCGCGTTCGAACAGCACCGTACCCGCCGAGGCGCCCGGCCCCCACTGCACGGTTTGCGGGCCTTTGATCACAGTGAGTTTGTCGAAGGTTTCTGGGGCGATATAGGAACTGGGCGCATCCATCCGATACGGACAGGCGCCGAGCATCAGGCCGCCGTTGGTGCGCAGGTTCAGGCGCGAACCGAACATGCCACGCAGCACCGGGTCGCCGTTGGAGCCACCGCTGCGAATCGCCGAAAAGCCGGGGATGGTTTTGAGGTAGTCGGTGCCGTCACTGGCGGGTACTGGCTGCCGGGCTTCCTTAGGGTTGGTGACGATGGTCAGCGGCGAGCTTTGCTGCACCGCGGTGATCACCAAGGGTGACAGACCCAAGGGTTGCGGGGGATCGACGTCATCGGCCTGGGCCAACGCGGGTAGGGTCAACAGTAGACAAAAAGCCTGGCGCCAGCGCAGATGCGGCCGGGCAAGGGTGAACAGCGGCTCGTTATTGGTCGAGTTCATGGCAGGTATTCCGGAGCAAGTCAGGTGTCCGAGCGCAGGCATTCACCGACCGAAAATGACGCGCACAATGCGACGTCGACTCGGGGGCAGCCACGCTCAACAGAAATTGCAGGTGCAGACGACCGCTCAGGGAGCCTGGGGGACGAGTCCGGGGAAGGTGTGACGCGAAGGAATCCGGCAGAACCGGTAGACGGCAGGCAAGCGTGGCCGCGTGCGGCGAATCAGCCAGCCCAGGCCGATAAAGAACAGCAGCGAAAGGGCCAGGGTGCCGGCAAAGGCGCAGTCGGTCATGGACATTTTCATGATCAGGGCATGCTCGCCCATTTTCGCCATGTCCATGCCCGGCATGTTCATTTCAGGCATGGCCATCGTCGACCTATCCATGGCGGACATGTCCATGTCGTCGGCATCATGCTGATCGCCGCCATGCTGATCGCCGCAATCCATGGCCGGGTCGGCGGCAGAAAACGCCTTGAGCATCTGCCCGTGCCCCAGACTGCACGCGAGCCCGCTGAACAGGATGAAGCTGCACAGCATCCAGGCAATGAGGGATCGATGGGTTCGGGCGAAATTCATGGCACGGGAATTTAGCACTGTCGCGTCCGGCGAGACACTGCGAAATAGTTGCAGGGCCGGTGAATAATCCATCGAGTCCAGACCAACCCCTTGCCAGGCCGAGCTGCGCGCCAGGGTGCGACATAATCGCGCAGCTGATCCAGCCCGTTTGCCACTGCCTGGCGACGCCCGTGCTGGCGCAGCGATACAAGCACTCACCTGCAAAAAAGTAAAAAACAATTAGATTCATATAGTTACGTTTTTTCAGGCAACAACCGGGCAAGTCGCGGCGTCGGTCCTTGCTTCATCGCTGCCTGCGTCCAGGCTTACCCTTCATCTTTAGTTGCGGCACAACCAGTCCTTGCATCTCAAGACTGCCGTCATACGACCGATACTTATTAAAATTTTCTTCATCTTTGTTCTCCCGCTCGCATGGAATGCGCCTCACCCTCTGGAAAACCTATGTCCCTCAGATCCATGAACATCGCCCCCCGCGCATTCCTGGGCTTCTCCCTGATCGGCGCACTCATGCTGATCCTCGGTATCTTCGCCCTGTCGCAGATGAGCAAAATCCGCGACGCCGGTGATCAGGTCGCGAAAAACAGCGTGCCAAGCATCCAGAACCTGGACGCACTCACCGTGACCGGCATCCGCTTGCGCGTACTGTCCTATCGCCTGCTGACCAACCGTGATGCGGCGGTGCAGGACAACACCATCGGCCTGTTCGCCACCCGTAACAAGCAGATCAGTGACGCCCAGGCGGTGTATGAAAAACTCATCGCCTCGCCTGAAGAACAGGCAGCCTACGCCGACTATGTGCGGCTGTTGGGTGAATACCGGCAGATCGAGGCGCGCCTGATCAGCCTGAGCCGTGCTGGGAATGTTGATGAAATGACCAAGCTGCTCAATGGCGAGTCGGCAAGCAACTCTGACCAGATGAATACGGTGCTGGCCAGGCTGAACGAGATCAACGGCAAACAGTTAAAGACCACCAATGACAATGCCGCCGACCAGTATTCTTCGGCATTCAACCTGGTGGTGGGTTTGCTGATCATTGCCACGGTGCTGACCATGCTGTTCGCCTGGCTGCTGACCAACAGCATCACCCGGCCGATTGCCTCGGCCCTCGAAGCGGCCGAGACCATTGCCGAGGGCAACCTGACCCGTCCGATCAAGGTCGATGGCCGTGATGAAGCCGGTCGCCTGTTGCTGGCGATGGAGAAGATGCAGGAGAAACTGCGCGATACCTTGATGCGCATTTCCGGCTCGGCGACGCAGCTGGCGTCGGCAGCCGAAGAGCTCAATGCGGTCACCGAAGAGGGTGCACGCGGCATGGCTCGACAGAACGACGAAATCGAACAGGCGGCCACCGCCGTCAACGAAATGACCAGTGCCGTGGAAGAAGTGGCGCGCAATGCCGTAAGCACCTCCGAAGCCTCGAAGCACGCCACCACCTCGGCAGGCGACGGCCGTGATCTGGTTCAGGAAACCGTCACCGCCATCGAACGCATGAGCGCGGATGTGCAGAGCACGGCCAACCTGGTCGGCAATCTGGCGGACGAATCGCGGGATATCGGCAAGGTGCTGGATGTGATTCGCGGCCTGGCCGATCAGACCAACCTGCTCGCGCTCAACGCGGCCATCGAAGCGGCACGCGCCGGTGAAGCCGGTCGCGGTTTCGCCGTTGTGGCTGATGAAGTGCGGGCCCTGGCCCATCGTACCCAGCAGTCCACCAGCGAAATCGAACGCATGATCGGCAGCATCCAGGGCGGCACCGAGCAGGCCGTCAACTCGATGCGCAACAGCACCGAACGCGCCGAGTCGACCCTGAGCATCGCCAAGGGTGCAGGCCTGGCGCTGGACACCATCAACACCGCTATCGTCGAAATCAATGAACGCAACCTGGTCATCGCCAGCGCCGCCGAAGAGCAGGCGCAAGTCGCCCGCGAAGTGGATCGCAACCTGGTCAACATCCGCGATCTGTCCGTGCAATCGTCCGACGGCGCGTCCCAGACCAGCGCTGCCAGCAGCGAGCTGACGCGCCTGGCGGTTGACCTCAACGGCATGGTTTCGCGCTTCAGTCTGTAAGCGGCATCGATTGACGCCATCTGCCAACGATGGTCAGATGCGCGCCAGTTTCAGGTGTCCCCTGCCGCCGAGCATGGGATTAAACGGGAAGCCGGTGAGTCACTTGCGTGACAAGTCCGGCGCTGCCCCCGCAACGGTAAGCGAGCGAAGCATTCAATTACGTCACTGTGCCAAGGCATGGGAAGGCGAATGCTTCATGACCCTCGCGAGCCCGGAGACCGGCCTGCAAACTCGTTTGGCAACCCCGCGGTGGGCGGGCGCAGGCCGGTTTTCGCGGGCGTTTGCGCCTGCGTTTCCTCTGCTCGTGCGTTATTCCCCCGGGATTCATCTTTCCTCTGACGTAGTTGGAATAGCATGTCCCGCAATTCTCTTGTGCAACTCTCGCTGATCCCCTGCCTGACCCTCAGTGCCTCAACTCTGGCCGCCGACATGACCCTGCCCGCCACGGCCATCAGCGAGGTCATCGCCAGTGATGCGACGCATCTGGACAGCCCACGCCCGGCCGGCTCGCGACTGAACCTCACGGCCCTGGAAAATCCCTCCAGTGTCAGCAGCATCAGCAGCGAGGAAATCCTCGGGCGCAACAACCTGACGGTGCAGGATGCGGTCACCCGCTCCCCCGGCATTACCAGCATCGCTGCGCCCGGCAACGGCAACACCGCGCTGTCCGCCCGGGGCTTCACCGGGCACACCTCGGTGATGACCCTGTTCGACGGGTCGCGCCTGTATACCGGCATGGGCACGCAGACCTTCCCCACCGATCCGTGGATGGTCGAGCGCATCGACGTAATTCGCGGCCCGGCCTCGGTACTGTATGGCGAAGGCGCGACCGGTGCGGTGATCAATGTGGTGCCGAAGAAACCTTTCGAAGGTGAGATCCGCAACCACCTGCGCCTGGGTTACGGCTCCGACGACCGCCAGCAACTGGGCCTGGACAGCGGCGGCTCGCTGACCGACACCCTGAGCTATCGCCTGAGCCTCAACCAGCAGCAGAGCAATGGCTGGGTTGATCGCGGCGAGTCGAAAGACCTCGGCCTCAGCGCCGCCGTGCGCTGGCAGGCCAATGACGATCTGAGCTTCACCTTCTCCCACGATCAGGGCCAAAGCCAGCCGACCAGCTACTACGGCACCCCCCTGATTGACGGCCACTACCGCGACAGCCTGCACGACAAGAACTACAACCTCCACAACGCCGTGCAGCGCTACGACGACCAATGGACCCGGCTCAATACCGACTGGAACATCAGCGATTCGGTCAGCGCCAGCAACCAGCTCTACTACATCAAGGCCCGCCGCTACTGGCGCAACGCCGAGACCTACAGCTGGAGCAACAGCCAGCAACAACTGCTGCGCAGCGACTACCTGGCGATCAAGCACAACGAAGAGCAGATCGGCGACCGTCAGACCTTCACCTTCAATCACCAGGTATTGGGCCTCGACAGCCGCACCGTGGTCGGCGCCGAGTACAACAGGATCCGCTTCCACCTCAATAACAACTCGCCATACAACGATATCGGCGGCGACTACATTGACCCGTGGAACCCGACTCCCGGCTACTTCGACAGTCAGTCGGCCTATCGCGGCCTGAGCGACAGCACGACCCGCACCTTCGCCCTGTTCGCGGAGAACCGTCTGCAACTGTCCGAGCGCTGGTCCCTGGTCACCGGCGTGCGCCGCGACCATAACCATATCGAGCGCGATGATCTGCGCGCCAATACCCGCTCTGATCAAAGTCTGGATGGCGGCAATTGGCGCGTCGGCCTGGTGTTTGCCGTGACCGGGCAGCTGTCGTTGTACGGCCAGTACAGCACCAGTGAAGATGGCGTCAGCAACCTGATCACCCTCAATCCGACCCAGCAGCAGATGGACCTGACCGAATCGAAACAGACCGAGTTCGGCCTCAAGCAGCAATTCTGGGATGGCCGTGGCGAATGGACCCTGGCGGCCTATCACATCGTCAAGAAAAAGCTGCTGACCACCGACCCGGTCACGCGCCTGGCAGAGCAGGTCGGCCAGCAATCTTCCGACGGTCTGGAAGCGTCGCTGGAACTGGCCCTCGCCCATGACTGGCAACTGTCCGCCAACGCCTCGGTGGTGCGCGCCGAGTACGACAGTTTCAACGAAAGCGTCAATGGCCAAACGGTCTCGCGCAAAGGCAATCGCCCGACGGATGTGCCACGGCGCACCGCCAACCTGTGGCTGAGCAATGCCAT
The DNA here is from genome assembly GCF_024807945.1 of Pseudomonas sp. JUb42. Lineage (GTDB taxonomy): Bacteria > Pseudomonadota > Gammaproteobacteria > Pseudomonadales > Pseudomonadaceae > Aquipseudomonas. The sequence continues at coordinate 161,883 of NZ_JANUFD010000010.1, forward strand.
TACCGAAAAGGTCGAAGCTGGCATGGGTCTGCGCTACGTCGACGCCCGCTACGCCAACACCGCCAACACCACTCAAGTGCCCGGCTACACCGTGCTCGACGCCAACCTCGGCTGGCAGGCCATCGACGACCTGCGCCTGGGCCTGCAACTGAACAACCTGCTCGACCGCCGCTACGTGGTCACCCAGCAGAACAACGGCGATCAATGGTTGATGGGGCAACCACGGTCGTTTTTCGTGACGGCGGATTACAGTTTCTGACGGCAAAGAGCCTGTTGAATGGGAACACGCGCCCTCGGCGAAACAATCACCGAGGGCGTTCTCAGCATGAACATTCAGGCAGCCTGGGCTATATGAAACGCCACAAGTGAGCCACCCTCGCACAGTTCAATGGTTCTTATAGCAGCCCTCCTCGCACAACGGCAAAAGTTACAACTTGTTACAAGTAGAAACGATTCTTAACAAACCGATATTGTTACATTATAACAATACAATTATCGGTAGCTCTCTCGATGTCATCTCTGCAATTTGGCCGTCTGGCCGCCATCACCCTGGGTATTCTCGCGCAGCCTGCGATGGCCAATGACCCGGTGGAACTGGAAACCATCAACGTCACCTCCGACTACGATTCCGAATCCGCCAACGGCCCGGTCAAAGGCTACCGGGCCACACGATCGGCCAGTGCAACCAAGACCGACAGCGCCATCAGCGATATCCCGCAGTCCATCAGCGTCATCCCGCAGAGCGTGCTCAAGGATCTGGGCAGTACCAGCGTCGAGCGCGCGCTGGAATATGCCGGTGGCGTTTCCCGGCAGAACAATTTCGGTGGCCTGACCCTCTACGAATACAGCATCCGCGGCTTCACCACGTCAGAGTTCTACAAGGACGGTTTTAGCGCCAACCGTGGCTACCCGAGCACACCGGACGTGGCCAATATCGAACGCATTGAAGTGCTCAAGGGCCCTGCGGCCAGCCTGTATGGCCGTGGCGACCCTGGCGGCACGGTGAATATCGTCAGCAAGAAACCCCAAGAGCAGGCCTTCGCCACGCTACAGACCAGTGCGGGCAGCTGGGACCGTTATCGCACCGCGCTGGATGTGAACGCGCCGCTGGATGACGATAAGCGCCTGCTGTCCCGACTCAATGTCGCGGTCGAGGATAATCACAGCTTCCGCGACCACGTCGATGCGCAGCGCCTCTTCGTAGCGCCGTCCTTCAGCTGGCAGCTCAACCCCGATACGCGCCTGTCGGTGGAAGCCGAAGTCATGCGTCACAGCTCGACCTTCGACCGCGGCATCGTTGCGCCAAACAATCACTGGAGCGGGGTTTCGCGCTCGACCTTCCTCGGCGAGCCCAACGACGGCAATATCGACAACGACAACAACCTGCTCCAGGTCGCCCTCGAACACGCCCTCGATGACAACTGGTCACTGCGCCTGGCCAGCCACTACACCGATGGCAAGCTGTCCGGCTTTGCCTCCGAAAGCCGCCCGCTGGCCGCCGATGGCCATACCGTCCCCCGCCGCTACCGTGAACGGGACAACAATTGGCACGACAGCATTACCCAACTGGAGCTGCGCGGGCATTTTGACCTCGGCGGCTTGCAGCATGAATTGCTGGTTGGCAGTGAATACGAGAACTACCGCAAGAACGAGCGCGTCACCACCATCGCTGGCAGCACCTACGCCATCGACCTGTACGACCCGATCTACGGCCAGGCCAAGCCCAACGGCAAGCGCTCGGGCACCGACTTCTTCGAGCATATCGAAAGCCAGGCTCTCAACCTGCAGGACCAGATTGTCTTCAGCGAGCGTCTGCGCGGAGTTATCGGCATGCGTTACGAGCATTTCGATCAGCAGGTCGAAGACTTCACCACCGACAAGCGCAGCCGCCAGCGCCAGGACGCCGTGACCCAGCGCGCCGGGCTGCTCTACCAACTGACGCCGGAACTGGGGGTGTTCGCCAACGTTTCCACCTCGTTCAAGCCCAATACCGGCCTGGATGCCAGCGGCAAGACCTTCGACCCGGAAGAAGGCCTGGGCTACGAAAGCGGCATCAAGGCCGAGCTGCTGGAGCATCGTCTGAGTGCCACGGTGGCGGCGTTCCATATCGAGAAGAAAAACGTCCTGGCCCTGGACCCCGCCACCGACAGCAACCGCGCCATGGGCAAGGCCCGCAGCCAGGGCCTGGACATGCAGATAAGCGGGCAGCTCAGCGACGCCGTGCGGCTGATCGGCGCCTACGCCTATATCGATGCAGAGGTGACCAAGGGCGATGCAACCATCCCGGCCGGCAGCCCCATCCTCGGCGTCGCCAGACATAGCGGCAGCCTGTTGAGCGTCTATCAGTTCCAGAACGGCAGCCTGCGCGGTTCGGACCTGGGCGCTGCCCTGACTTATGTCGGCGACCGCTCCGGCGAGGCTGGCGGCAGCTTCGAGCTACCGGCCTATCACACGGTGGATCTGCTGGCCCACTACAAGGCCAGCGAAAGCGTCACCGTAGGGCTGAACCTGAACAACCTGTTAGACGCGAAATATTACGAGCGCTCCTACAGCAATTACTGGGTAACACCCGGTGATCCACGCAATTTCACCGTCAGCCTGACCCTTAGCCTCTGAATTGGAACGAGCCCCTGTAGGAGCGAGGCTTGCCCGCGAAGGCCGGACGCGGTGTGCCTGACATCCCGCGTCGCCTGATTCCCGGGCAAGCCTCGCGCCAAAGGATCGCCGCCGAGGCGACTCATATGACGTACCTGTTCTCTCTGCGAATCAACCAAGGACCACCATGAAAAACCTTACCGCCACCCTGCTCGCCACCAGCCTGCTCAGTCTGACGATAAGCAGCGCCAGCGCCCACGGCCTGTGGACTGAACAACGCCGTGGCAATGTCGAAGTGATCTATGGCGAAGGTGCCGCCGACGATGCCTACAGGCCGGAGAAAGTCAGCCGCGCCTGGGCCTATGACATGGCCGGGGAAATGATCCCGGTCACCGTCGAGCGCCTGACTGATCACGCCCGTCTGGTGCCGCTCTCGCCGCCTGCGTTGATGGCTGTAGCGCTGGACAACGGCATGTGGTCCCAGACCGCCGACAAGAAATGGACCAATCTTGGCCGCAGCAAAGTGCCCGGCGCCGTGACCGCGATCCAGACCTACAAATACAGCCTGGCCCTCTATGAGCCCGGCGCCAGATTACCCGCACTGGATGGCCTGAAAATGGTCATCGTACCCCTGGCCGATCCTCTGCGCGTCGGCGTCGGCAAGGCCCTGCCGGTCAAGGTGCTGGTGGATGGCAAACCGGCTGCGGACATCAAGCTGTACGGCGACTTCCGCGCCAATCCGGACCATGTCAGCGCCCAGACCAACGCCGAAGGTCGCGCCGAAATCATCGTCGGCAACGAAGGCTTGAACGTCATCGCCGCCCAGACCGTGCTGCCGGTCAGCGGCAACCCGGATATCAGCGAACGCGGGCTGTTCACCTCCCTGACCTTCGTCGGTGCCGAGCACAAACACTGATCGACACGGACACTAACTGGAAGACGGCACGCCCGCAGTTTCGACGTGCCGTGCTTCACCGGGCAACGTCAGCGTCAGCGCGACAAGCATCACCGCCACCACACCAATCACCCCATAGACCCCGGCAAAGCTGCCACTGTGGCTGGCCAGCAGGCCAGCGCCATAGTTGCCGAGCATGCCGCCCGTGCCCTGCATCACATTGGCGATGGCGAAAATGGCCACAGCCATGGAAGCTGAACTGGCCAGCTTGGACACATAAGCCGGAATCAGGCCGAAGATCGGATAGAACGCCAGCGAGAACAACACCCCCGCCACCAATGGCCAGTAACCCGTTGGCTGGAACACGAAGATCAGCGCCGCCAGCAGCACACTGAGGAAGACCAGCACCATGGTCGTACGCAGGCCGATGCGATCCGAAAGCATGCCCACCGCCAGCCCGGAGAACATGCCGACAAAGCCTATGGCCGCCCAGATTTGAGCGGTGTAGGACACGTCGAAGCCCAGCTCGCTGCGCAGGTAGGACGACAGGTAGTTCTGAAACGCAAAGGTGGAAAAACCCATAAGAAAATTCATGGCCCAGACAATCAGCACCCAGGGCTTGATCCACGCCAGTGAACCGGAGCGCTTGAGGGATGCCGGGGCAACGGCCGCAGGTGCAGGCTCAGTCACCGCCTTGCTGAACAACCCGCTGCGTTTGAACGTCCACAGCACCATGATGCTCATGATCACCGTCAGCAGACCGACCCACCACCAGACCATCCGCCATTCGCCCTGGGGTGCATAAACAGGCACCAGCAGGCTGTTGACGAACACGCCATAACTGGTGCCGCTGGAAACCAGGCCCATGGCCATGCCTCGATAGCGCCAGCTCACCACCTTCGAGACCACATCGACCATGGGCACGAAGATGGTCGCCGCGCTGGCCGCCAACAAAGTCAGCAGTGCCCCGATCAGCAGGATATTGTCAGTCAGTGGAATCAACATCAGCGCAACGGCGCAGACCACTCCCGAGACAAAGATCACTCGACCGCCGCCAATTCGCGGCGTCAGCCATGCCGCCAGCAACGCCGCGGCCAGATAGCCGCACTGCCCCGACGCCGTAATCGCACCGACCCAGGACAGGTCAAAGCCCAGGCTGGCGCGCATGTCCGGGACCAGTTGGGCAAACAGGTAGATACCAAAACCAAAGGTGGCACCGACCAGCCCCGTCAACAACACCACGATTGCAGCATTCATGCGCATCACAGCCTACTTTGCAGGTATTTGTCTTTAGCGGGAAGCGCTGTGGATCAGCTCACTGGCCAACTGCCGGGCCACGTCGAAAACGCCGTCATCGTTTTCCAGTGCGCCGGTCAGAAAGGCGCCTTCGAGCAGCAGGAACAGGCGCTGAGCAACGAGTTGGGGATCGTTCAGCCCTGCCGCCGTAGCCAGGTTCAACAAATGCGCCCTGACACTCTGTTTGTGGCGGGCCACGGCCTGGCGCACCGGATGATCGCGCTCGGGAAACTCGGCGGCGCAATTGACATAGGCACAGCCCCGGGCATTGCCCTTGAGGAGCCACTCGCGGTACAGATCGAACAGGCCCAGCAGTTTTTCCGCAGGCCCGGCAATGTTATCGAGGCTGACATCCACCGCCGCGTTCCAGGCTTCGTTGCGTTGATCGAGATAGACGACGATCAGCTCGTCCTTGGAAGCGAAGTGCGCATAGAGCGTCATTTTCGACACCCCGGCGTGCTCGGCGACGGCGGCAATGCCGGTGGCATGAATACCGTCGCGCAGAAACAGCTCGGCAGCGGCATTGACCAGGCGTTGGTTGTTATCGGCAGATTTGCTGTTCATTCGGCTTCACCTCTGGGCAGAGCTATACTGACCGGTAAACCTAATAACAGCATAAAAACGCCCTCTGTGCACCTCCTGCGACATTCTTCCGATGAGCGTCATTTTCGAACGCGGTCCCGTCGGAGCGCTTCCCACAGGATCACCACCCACTTCTCCTCATGCGCGGCGAAGAATGTGAAAATTTTGTAATTTATCGATAACAATTCCCAATTACTTCCTGATAGCATTCGCGCCTTGAGAATCAATCTCACTGCCATGGAGGCAAATTCCTACAGTCCCGATAGGTATCGCGTACATGATCCTCCGCTTCCCTTCCCACCCAACGCTGCTGGCACTGTGCTGCTCAGTAAGTTTCACCGCCTATGCTGCCGATCAGGCCATTGAACTGGGCGCCACGCCGATCAATGCCGATGCGCTCAAGCAGTCCAGCAACGAACTGCCTGAGGCCTATGCCGGTGGCCAGGTCGCTCGCGGCGGGCAAATGGGGGTTCTGGGCAATCAGGACAATATGGATGTGCCGTTCACCATGACCAGCTACACCTCGAAACTGATCGAGGACCAGCAGGCAGAAAATATCGGTGACGTGCTGCTCAACGACCCGTCCGTGCGCCAGTCCATGGGCTTCGGTAACCAGTCCCAGGTCTTCGTCATCCGCGGTCTGCCTCTGAGCGGCGATGATATTTCCTTCAACGGCCTGTATGGCGTACTGCCGCGGCAGATCATGTCCACCGACGCTGTCGAGCGCGTCGAAGTATTCAAGGGCCCCAACGCCTTTATCAACGGTGCCAGCCCCACCGGCACCGGCCTGGGCGGCAACGTCAACCTGCAACCCAAGCGCGCCACCGACACACCGATCCGCCGCTACACCCAGGACATCAGCACCGATGGCCGTATCGGCGAACACTTGGATCTGGGCCAGCGCTTCGGTGAGGACAACCGCTTCGGCGCGCGTGTCAACCTGAGCCAGCGCGAAGGTGAAACTGCGATCAACGATGAAGACCAGCGCACCAAGCTGTTCGTTGCAGGGCTCGACTACCGCGGCGACAATTTCCGCCTGTCCACCGACTTCGGCTACCAGAAGCAGCGCATCAATCATCTACGTAACAGCGTGCAGATCGGCAGCGGCCTGACCAGCATTCCTCATGCTCCGGATGCCGATCATAACTATGGTCAGGACTGGACCCATGCCGAAACCGAAGACACCTTCGGTATGGCCCGCGGCGAATGGGACCTCAACGACAGCTGGACCGCCTACCTGGCCGGCGGCGCCAAGCACACCCGGGAAACCGGCGTCTACGGCACCCCGACCCTGACCAACGCCGCCACCGGCGCCGCCACCATCGGTGGCTCGATGATTCCGCACAACGAAGACAACACCACGGTCATGGCCGGCCTCAACGGCAAGCTGCAGACCGGCCCGGTCAGCCATCAGATCAATATCGGGGCGGCGAGCATCTGGACCCAGCAGGAGAACGCCTACACCTTCTTCAGTACCAGAGCGACCAATATCTACAACACACCGAGCCTGGCCAAACCCACCACCGTGACCTTGACCGGCGGTGATTTGGGTGATCCGGGCGTGACCGGCAAGACCCGCAACCGCAGCCTGGCCATCTCCGACACCGTCGGCCTGTTCGACGACAGCCTGCTGCTGACCTACGGCCTGCGCCGCCAGCAACTGCGCGTGGAAAACTACACTTACGAAGGCACTACCTCCGGCGGCAAGGCCTACGGCAGCAACGACGGCAGCCGCAGTGCACTGTATGACGAAGCCATCACCACGCCGGTGTATGGCATCGTCTACAAGCCAGTGCAGTACGTTTCCCTGTATGCCAACCGCATTGAAGGTCTGGCCCAGGGGGCGACCGCCTCTGGTACCGCGCTCAACGCAGGCCAGTCCTTCCCGCCAGGCCGCACCAAGCAGCTGGAAGCGGGTATCAAGCTGGACATGAGCTCATTCGGCGCCAATCTCGCGGTATTCCGCATCGAGAAGCCGACTGATGGCTACCTGGACGCCAACACCCAGCTGTTTCTGCGCGATGGTGAGCAGGTCAACCGTGGCGTGGAGTTGAGCGTGTTCGGCGAACCGGTACAAGGCTTGCGCCTGATGGCAGGCGGTACGCGCATGACCTCGGAGCTGAAGAACACTCAAGGCGGCCTCAACGACGGCAACCATGCCGTTGGCGTACCAACCTTCCTGATGAACGCCAGCGTCGATTGGGATGTACCAGGCTTGCAAGGTGTGGCGCTGAACGCGCGGATGCTGCGCACCGGCGGGCAGTACGCGGATCAGGCCAACAACCTGAGCCTGCCGACCTGGAACCGCTTCGATGCCGGCGCGCGCTACACCTTCAAGGTCGAGCAGAAGGACGTGACCCTGCGCGCCAACGTCGAAAACATCGCCAACAAGAACTACTGGGAATCAGCCAACGGCGGCTACCTGACTCAGGGCGATCCGCGTCTGGTCAAGTTCTCCGGGACTATCGATTTCTGATTCACCCGCCGCACAAAAAAGCCCCGCCAGGTCATGCCTGAGCGGGGCTTTGTTTCTCCACAAGCATTGCCCATCAAACCCTGAAACGGGTCACCACCTCATTCAACTCCACAGCCAGGCGCGACAGCTCTTCGCTGGAAACGCTGATCTGCTGGGCCCCCGAGGACGACTGCATGGACAGATCACGGATATTGACGATATTGCGATCCACCTCCCGGGCTACCTGCGCCTGCTGCTCGGCGGCACTGGCGATGACCAGATTGCGCTCGGAAATCTGATTGATCGAATGGGTGATATCGCTCAGCGACGCCCCTGCCCCCTTGGCCAATTGCAGGGTTGAATCGGCGTGTTCGCGGCTGACCAGCATCGACTCCAGGGCCTGCGTCGAGCCGTCACGCATGGCATTGACCATGCTGTCGATCTCCAGAGTCGATTGCTGGGTTCGGTGAGCCAAGGCACGGACTTCATCGGCCACCACGGCGAAGCCGCGTCCGGACTCACCCGCCCGGGCGGCCTCGATCGCAGCATTCAGCGCCAGCAGGTTGGTCTGCTCGGCGATCGAACGAATGACGTTAAGCACCTTGCCGATATCCTGGGAGCGATCGGCGAGGTTCTGCACCTGTGTCGCCGTCCTGGTCACCGTGCCGCTCAAGCGCTCGATGGCCTGCACCGTGTCCATGACCTTCGCCTGGCCAATTCGCGCCGAATCGTTGGACTGAGTGGAAGCTTCGGCCGTCGATACCGCATTGCGCGCCACTTCTTCGACCGCCGAAGTCATCTCGTTGACGGCAGTCGCCGCCTGTTCGATCTCGGCATTTTGTTGATGCAGATCGCGGTTGCTGTTCTGGGTGACCGAATTCAGCTCAGTGGCCGCCGAGGCCAGTTGCGTGGCCGAACTGCCGATCTGCCGCAGGGTGCCGCGCAGGTTGTTCTGCATCTGCTCCAGGGCCTGGAACAAGCGGGTCACCTCGTCTTTGCCGACAATGCCGATGGTCTGGGTCAAATCCCCTGCGGCCACAAACTCAGCGGCAATCACTGCCTCTCTCAACGGCCCGGTAATGCTGCGGGTGAGCAGCCAGGCCATGATAATCGTGCTCAGCGCCGCCGCTATTACCACGATCAACACAACGCTGTGTGAGCGGCTGTATTGCGCCTGAGCCTGCACGCCTTCTTCGTCGATTTTCCGGGCGTAAAAATCACACAGTTCATTGATCTGTTTGCCGGACTCATCAACGACCTGTTTCATGTCGACCAGCAACAGCCGGGCCAGGGCCTTCGAGTCGCCTCGCTGCGCCAGGTCGAACGCCTGCACGATCAACTGCTGATAATTGGCCAGGGAGGCCCTGAACTGATCCGTCAACTGCCGCTCTTGCGGGGTATTGGGAAAGCCGGCGAAGGTTTCCAGTCTTTTCGCCAAATCCTGATTACGCACATCCATCTGCCGGTGATACTCGCTCATCTGCGCCGGGTCCAGGTCGAGCGCCATGCGCAGCGAGATTGTCCGGGTACGCAGCAGCGAGTCGCGGATATCGTTGACCAGGCGCATGCTCGGCATCCAACGGCTTTCAACCGTCACCTCGCTCTGCCGGATGGCCGACATCTGCAGCAAGGCGAACCAACCCAGCAACGCGACCAACAGGGAAATCAAGGCAAAGCCAACACCCGCGCGGCGGGCGATGGACACATTTCGAAGAAACATGGTCGTGTGCTCGTTAGATAGAGAAAGCGTGGCTAAGCGAGGTAGCGGTTGATCAGACCAGCTTGAGTTTGCGGCTGGCCACCAGCAGAGCGGTAATACTCAGGGCGGCGGCGCCGATCAGGTAAAAGCTGGGCGCCAGTTGCGAGCCGGTCAGCGCGATCAGACCTGTAGCGATGACCGGGGCAAAACCGCCGAAAATGGTGACCGACAGGTTGTAGCTCAGGGACATGCCAGTGACCCGGGTCTGGATCGGAAAGACATCCGCCATCAACGCAGCCAAGGGTGCGAAGTAGACCGCCTTGATCAGCGCCATCATCGACACCACCAACAGCAACGAGGTGGCGCTGGGCACTTTATTGAGCCAGAAGAACGCCGGAAAGATCGCCAGGATGTAGATGATCGACGCCCAGAGCATGATCTTGATGCGGCTGACATAACCGGTGATATAGCCCACCACCGGCGTGACCAGAGTCAGGATCAGGCCGCCAGTCAAAGTCGCCAGAAAGCCCGAGGACTGAGGAATATTCAGGGTGGTCGAAGCGTAGGACGGCATGTACTTGATCATGAAGTTCGACGCCGTCGACACGATCAATACACCCATGGCCACCAGCAGCAGGGTTTTCTGCGAAACCAGCACTTCGCGCAACGGCCGAGAGCCGGGCTCGCTTTCCTTGAAGGCCGGCGATTCGTCCACGGTGTTACGGATATACAGCCCGACCGGCCCGAGAATCAGGCCGAAGAAGAACGGTACGCGCCAGCCCCAATCGAGCATCTGCTGGTCGTTGAGGCCTGTGGTGAGGAAATAGCCGAACAATGACGCGATGACCACGCCAAAACCCTGGCTGGCGAACTGCAGACTGGCGACAAAATTGCGGGTCTTTTGCGGTGCATGCTCCATCATGAAGGCCGTCGAACTGCCGAACTCCCCCCCGGCCGAGAAGCCCTGCAGCAGACGCGCCAGCAAGATGCCGATGGGCGCGACAATACCGATGGCGGCGTAGCCCGGCATGATCGCGATCATCGCAGTCCCGGCCAGCATCAACATGATCGACAGCGTCAGCGCTTTCTTGCGGCCCTGGCGGTCCGCATAGGAGCCCAGCACCGCAGCCCCCAGCGGGCGAATCAGAAAGGAAATGCCGAACGTGGCGAACGCCATGAACAGCGATACGGCGGGGTCCGAAGCAGGAAAGAACACCTTGCTGATGGTCAGCGCAAAGTACGCGTAGACCGACAGGTCAAACCACTCAAGGGTGTTGCCGATCAGGGCGGCAAAAACCGCTTTCCAGATGGACTTGCCTTGTTCGGCTGCGGGGGTAGCGGTTGAAGATAATGCTGACATGCCAGGCGCTCCTGATGTTGTAAGTGTGTGAGCGGCAGATACAAATAGGTCTGTGCAGACCCTTACTTATTATTGTTTTTGCGGCAGTCGACGCTGCCCAGGTCCCAGAACAGCGCTGTCATGATTTCCAGACCCTCGAGGATGACGGGTTCGAGCATGTGTTCGTCCGGCGCATGTTGCGAGCAACCGGGATAGGAATGCGGAATCCACAGGGTGGGCAGCCCCAGCACATCGGCAAAAATGTCGTTGGGCAAGGTGCCGGCCAGGTTGGGCAAGATGGCAATCTTGCGCGGCGTGGTCCGGCCGATGGAGTCTTTGGCGAAACGTACCCAAGGGTTATCGGGGTCCAGTCGGGTGGCCGGAGTGCAGCGATCAATCTTGATCTCCACCTGTTGAAAACCTTCGGCATCCAGGTGCTGGCGCAGGATGCTTTCGAGATGCTGCCAGTCGGTGCCCACCACAAAGCGCAGTTGGCAATGAGCGAGCGCTGACGGCGGAATGGCGTTCACCGGTTTGGCCGGGTTGCCTGCGGTAAAGGTCAGGATTTCAACGGTGTTCCAGGCAAACAAGCGCTCGCCAAGGGTGAGGCCGGGTTCGCCCCAGTGCTCGTCAAGGCTTCGCCCCAATGAATGCCGGTCGATCCCCAGATCCTTGACTGCTTCGCGCACCGGCCCGGGAATGGATGAGGGAACCAGCCCACGGCAACGGATACGACCGTGCTGATCAACCAGGCTGGCCAGGGCGTTGCTCAGAACCACGGCGGGATTGACCATGACGCCGCCCCAGTTGCCCGAATGCAGCCCCTTGTCCCGCGCCCGCACCTCAAGGGAGAACAACGCTGAACCCCGGGAGCCGAGAAATATCGTCGGCCGACTGTCGTTCAGGCGCGGGCCATCGGAGGCAATGAATACATCGGCGGCCAGCAACTCCCGGTGCTCGGTGCAGACCTCGCGCAATCCGGGCGAACCACGCTCTTCACCGGTTTCGAAGAGCACCTTGACGTTGAAGCCCAGACGCCCTTCCCGAGCCTTGATCACCTGTTCCAGGGCCGCCAGATTGATACTGTGCTGGCCTTTGTTATCGGCGGTGCCGCGCCCGTACCAACGCTCCCCTTCCCGGGTCAGGGTCCAGGGGCTGAGCCCTTGTTGCCACTGCTCGTCATAGCCAAGTACCACATCGCCATGCCCGTAAGTCAGCAGCGTGGGCAAATCATCACCTTCGTGCCGTGAAGCAAACAGCAAAGGCCCCGCCCCATTCGGGTTTTCCAGCGCCCGGCACGCAAAGCCCATCCGTATCAGCACTGGCTCAATTTCTTCGTGGAGATAACGCGCCAATTCGGGTGCCTGATCCGGGTCCTGGCTTTCGCTGCGAATGGCGACACGACGCCGCAGATCATCTTCAAAATGGCCGTCGGACAGATACTGGCGAACATTGGCGAGTGCAAGTTGCTTGGACATTGCAGTTCCGGGTGGAGGAAGTTCAGGCCAATATAAAAGCAAGGTCATCGAACTGTATATTGCTGTTTTTTGACGGATGACTTCTAATTATTAGAAGCCAAAAAATCAGGAACTCCGCCGTGGATTATCGTTACTTTCTCGCCGTGATCGATGCCGGTTCCCTGGCTGGCGCGGGCGAACGCCTGCATATCGCGCCCAGCGCCGTGAGCCGGCAGATTACCTTGCTGGAAGAAAGTATCGGCGTGCCCTTGTTCGAGCGACGACCACGGGGCATGGAGCCCACTGCCGCCGGAAATACCCTGGCCGACCATGCCCGGCGCGCTTCGCTGGAAGAACAGAACCTGCTGGCGGATCTGCGTGAAGGGGATTATCCAGGGGCCAAAGTCATTCGACTTGTGTCGACCGAAGGGTTGTCGCGCTATTTTCTGCCCTCGGTGTTGATTCAGCACTCCCTGCAGCATCCCGGCTTCCAGTACGCTCTCGAAGTCATGTCACCCCACGAATGCGCCGAAAAAATCAGGCGTGGCGATGCCGACGTCGGTCTGACCTTCAGTACCGAACCCAGCGAGGGCGTCGAGGTGCTTCACTCGGGCCGCTCCGCTATCCGCGCCGTCATGCGCGCGACCCATCCCCTGGCACAGCAGAAACACTTATCGCTGCGCTCGCTGTTGCCCTTTCCCCTGGCCCTGACGCCCAAGGGCACGACCCAGCGGCAGTTGTTTGATCTGGTCTGCCAGATGGAAGCGCTGAGCTTCAATCACGTCATGACCTGCAACTACTCCGGCGCCATCCACGAGTTTGTCCGCCACTCCGATACGATCGCCTTCGGCGGCGCCATCAGCCAGCGGGCCAAGGGCGAAGATGGCCTGGTCTCCGTTGCGTTATCCAACCCGCAATTCGCCGATCGCGCCATTCAGGTACTGGTGATGCCCAAGCGCTCGCTACCGGGGTCGTTGCAGGTGTTTATCGGGGCGTTGATCGAACATCTGGAAGGTCTTGCTAGGGCGCACTGAACAGAGGATTTGCCGTAAGAGCGGCTTTAGCCGCGAGCGCGCCCTCCCGGCTAAAGCCGGTCCTACGGTGCTGTGTTGCTGCGCGCCAGCGCGGTGCGCAACCCCCTTATGAAGCGCTCTTTTCACTGATCAGGTCATAAAGCTGCTGCGCCGCCGCTGACAACACCCGCCCCCGCCGCCGAATCAACCCCACCGTGCGGCTGACCACCGGATCCACCAGGGGCACGCTGACCAACAGGGGATGATCATCGTCCGGCATGGCCAGGCGCGGAACCGCGGCAATGCCCACTCCGGCCTCGACCAGGCTGACCACGCTCATGACATGTCGAACTTCGCAAAACGCTCGCGGCAAATCCGGGCTGTCGGCCAGGGCCAGGTCCAGCAGGAAACGGTTGCCGCTGGCCTTGGCCACGCTCATGTAATCGTACTGCCCCAACTCGCTCCAGCTGACGTGCGCACGGCCCGCCAGTGCATGATCACGGCGACAGGCCACCACGAACGCCTCTTTCAGCACCGGCTGAAACTCGATATTGGCCTCCTGCACGCCAATGTAGTTCAGGCCGAAATCAGCCTCGCTGCGCACCACACTGGACAGCACCTCGCTGGCGCCCTCATCCATCACCCGGATGAGGATGCGCGGGTATTTCTCATGGAATGCCCGCAGCACCTGGGGCAGGAAATAGCGCACCACCGACGGCACGCAGGCCACCGTGACTTCGCCATTCATGCGCCCCGCTACCTCGCCCAGGCCCAGCAGTGACTCGTCCAGGCTATTGAGGATATCCCGAGCCTTGCGCGCGAAATCCCGACCAAACGCCGTCAGGTCGACCCGCCGCGTGGTGCGTTCGAGCAGGCGCACGCCGAGTTTGGCTTCCAGCTTGGAAATGCGTCGTGACAGGGCCGGTTGCGACAGATGCAAATCATGAGCGGCGGCGCTGAAGGTGCCCAGTTCGGCGACGGCGACAAAGGCGCGCAAGTCGCTCATTTCCAGATTCATGTTCGGCATGCATAGATCCATAAGATTATTGCAATTCACATGCTAGCACCGTGACGCCATGATTGGCCCGTGCTGCCCTGCAAGCACGTGCAACCAGACAATCATAACTAATGGAGCACACATCCCCATGAGCACGATCAATCGCCGCGGCCTGTTGAAAGCGGGCGCGTTTGCCTCGATTGCCGCAAGCACCTCGGGCATTTCCCTGTCCGCCCTGGCGCAAGGAGAGACCATCAAGAAACCCGCCGAAGCACCCGCCACGCCTGAACCGGTGACCCGCATCCTCGCGCATTACCTGGTCAACGCCCGTTACGAAGACCTGCCGGCCAATGTGCGCAAGGAAGGCACTCGCACCCTGCTCAACTGGGTCGGCGTGGCCGTAGGCGGCTCCCATCACGAGACCGTCGAGCGCGCATTGTCGGCGCTCAAGCCCTTCTCCGGCCCGGCCCAGGCCAGCCTGCTGGGTCGCACGGAACGTCTGGACATCATGAACACCGCGTTCCTCAATGGCGTAGCCAGCCATATCTTCGACTTCGACGACACCCACCTGAAGACCATCATCCACCCGGCCGGCCCTGTGGTGTCGGCGATCCTGGCGCTGTCCGAATACCATCCGGTGTCCGGCAAAGACTTTCTCAATGCGCTGATACTGGGCGTGGAAACCGAATGCCGCATCGGCAACTCGGTGTATCCGAACCACTACGACGTCGGCTGGCACATTACCGGGACCGCCGGGGTATTCGGCGCCGCGGCGGCGGCCGGTAAGATTCTCGGCCTGAGCGAGCAACAGATGGTCTGGGCACTGGGCCTGGCAGCATCGCAGCCTGTGGGCCTGCGCGAATCCTTCGGCTCGATGAACAAGAGCTTCAACCCCGGTCGGGCCGCCAGCAACGGCCTGTTCGCGGCACTGCTGGCGGCGCAGGACTACACCAGTTCCGATGGCATGATCGAAGCCAAGCGCGGCTGGGCCAATACCATCAGCACCAAGCAGGACTATCGGGAAATCACCGAAGGCCTGGGCCAACGCTATGAAGCGGCGCTCAATACCTACAAGCCGTTCGCTTGCGGCATCGTCATTCACCCGGCACTGGACGCGGCGATTCAACTGCGCAACGAGTACAAACTGAGCGAAGACCAGATCGCCCGCATCGACCTCAAGGTGCACCCGCTGGTGATCGAACTGACCGGCAAGAAAACCCCGAAGATCGGCCTCGAAGGCAAGTTCAGCATCTATCACTCGGTGGCCGTGGCCATCATCGAAGGCGCCGCCGGGGAACGCCAGTACAGCGACCGCGCGGTCAACGACCCCAAGGTCATCGCGCTGCGCGAACGGGTCGTGGCGACCATCGATCCGGCCATCAAACCGGAGCAGGTCGACATGACCATCACCCTGAAAGATGGCCGCACCCTGCATAAATACATCGAGCACGCGATCGGCAGCCTGGAAGTGCCCATGACCGATCAGCAACTGGAAGCCAAGTTCACCGACCTGGCCAAAGGCATCCTGCCCGACGCCCAGGTGCGCAAACTGATCGACACCTGCTGGTCGGTGGAGAAGCTCGACAGCGCGGCGCAGATTGCCAAGGCGGCGGTGGTGTAGTTTTT
The DNA here is from genome assembly GCF_024807945.1 of Pseudomonas sp. JUb42. Classification (GTDB taxonomy): domain Bacteria; phylum Pseudomonadota; class Gammaproteobacteria; order Pseudomonadales; family Pseudomonadaceae; genus Aquipseudomonas. Next base: position 177,837 of record NZ_JANUFD010000010.1, read on the forward strand.
CTGACGACCATGGAGATGGCTTTTGTGGGACCGGCTTTAGCCGGGAAGCTGGGCCTGGATAATGGTCTGACCCAGATCCAGGCCAGCGAGGTGGTAACCCATCTGGCGTTTTACGTCGGTTGGCCGAAGGCGATGTCGGCGGTGCCGGTGCTCAAGGAAGTTTTTGCGGCCAGGACCGCGCAGGGTTAGGAGGTTATCTGCATCGACAGCCGACGAAGGGTACGACCGCTCGGCAACTCAGGCAGAACGAGCAAAAGCGTCGTGCCTCCAACAATCACGCCCGATATGGCGGGCACCGGAGGTGACCATGACTGCTCCAACATTCACAAAGATACATATGAATGGCTATGACGTAATAAGCGCCAACAGTGGCGATTGGCGAGTGTGCACCAAGTCCGATCGACTGGGTGCCTTTGGTTCGCGAGAAGAGGCCCTGGCCTTCGCGGCATCCCTGCCCGGCTACAAGGAGAGGCCGGAACAATCGGCACCTACGCAAAAGCCGTCGAACCTGCATTGACCACGGAATGGCGACGGCGGTAATGGCATGGCCGCAAGCAAAGCTCGCGGCCATGGATCAGCGGGTTTGAAGGTGATCAAGCCTTCAGCCGTTCCTGAATGGTCAGCCGCCCGAGCCGCAATTCTTCCTTGAGTTCAGCCACCAGAGCAGCAATGGCGCGACTGCTGGCCATGGATGTGGCATCGATGCCGGTCACGGTCAGTTGCTCTTCGGCGTTGTCCGGGCTGCTCAGTTGAATCGTCATGGTGCCGTCTGAACTGATGGTGCAGGCACATTTTGTCGGTAGAAACGCCGCTTCAATGATGTGACGTAACTCCAGGCTGGAGATCATTTCGGGCCTCGCTTGTTATTGGTTGGATGCCTGAGGTATCAGTCCGAAAATTATAATCACATCAATGCGCTTTGTTGACGCCTGAAATACGTCATTTACGTTCACTATTTAACGTGTGCGTGCCTGTCAGCCCACCCGCTCGAAGAGGTCTGGATACGAAAGCCCCAATTCCTGCTCGATCCGCCGCAGATCGTTAAGGGTATCGATGGCCAGCATGACCCCGCCCTGAGCGCGATTGGCCTCGTCAGCCTGCTGCTCCATTTCCCCCGGATAAAAGACCTGTTTATGTCCGGCAGCCAGGGGCACGTCTTTAAGGGATTCGATATAGCTCTCCATGCAGGCATGAAAGTCGGCGACAGGCTGAAACGCCTCGACGTTCAAGGCCAGTACGAGATGGCCAGCGCGGCTGCGATTGACCGGATCGTAAGGCCCATGTACGCCCTCCAGAAAGCCACTGCGCGACAACACACCGGACAAAACATCGACCATGACACCCATCACATAGCCCTTGTGCCCGGCCATGGGCAGGATAAAGCCCTCAAGCGCGGCCTTGGGATCAGTGGTGGGATGGCCCTGGGCATCAATCGCCCAGTCCGCAGGTATGGGTTCGCGGCGATTGTTGGCCAGATAAATCTTGCCCCGGGCGACCCCGGAGTTGGCCATGTCCATGACCATGGGCGCATAGCGCCCTGCTGGCGCAGCAATGGACCAGGGGTTAGTGCCGATCTTTTTCTTCAGCCCGCCCCAGGGCGCCATGTTCGGCCCGCCGTTACTCATCAGCAGGGTGATGCAATTCTGCTGCGCGCCCATCCGGGTGAAATACATGCAGGTGCCGAAATGGTTGGAGTTACGCACCGATACCACGCCCACCCCGTGCTTTTTGGCGCGTTGCACCGCCTCCTCGGTGGCTCGTTTGGCGACGACCTGGCCCAGGCCATCACCCCCATCGAGCACCGCAATCGCGCCGCTATCCACTTCCAGCCGACATAGAGTCTCTGGTTTCATGGCCCCGGACTGCAGGCGCGCCATATACCAGCCCAGGCGCAACAGGCCATGGGACTGATGGCCCCACAGGTCGGCCTGGACCAGGGAGTCTGCCGTGAACAAGGCGTCCTCACGGGGCACACCCATGCGTTGGTAGACATCGGCGGCAAACTCCACCAGGCGGTCCGGGGCGATGCGGATGGTTGGGGCTTCGGGGTTATCGGCAGCAGTCATGAGGGGACCTCTTGATGAAGTGAGATTGCGTAGGACCGGCTTTAGCCGGGAGGGCCTGCTCGCGGCTAAAGCCGCTCCTACGGGAACACCGCGTTTATTCAGCAGGCTTACTAGTCAGTCGTAGCGCTTGCTCAACGCTTATCTTTCATCAACTATAAACATGCCCCGCCAGCCAAATAAGCCAATTCCCCAGCAAAATTCATTAGAAAAACTGAACTGACCATGCAGAACCTCGATATCGAACTGCTGCGCACCTTCGTCGCGATCATCGAAGGCGGGTCCTTTGCTGCAGGCGCAGAAGCGGTGTCACGCACCCAATCGGCGGTGACGCAACAGATGCAGCGCCTGGAGGCACAACTCGGCAAGACCTTGTTCAGCCGCGTCGGCCGGGGCAAGCAACTGACCGGCGACGGCCTCAAGGTGCTGGACTATGCCCGGCGTCTGTTGGCCCTCAACGACGAAGCCTGCATCGCCCTGGGCGGCACGGCGTTGAGCGGCGAAGTCCGTCTGGGCGCGCCCCACGACATCACCGACAGCCTGCTGCCCAATCTGCTGGCGCATTTTTCGGCCAACTTTCCCGAGTTGAAAATATCGATTCATATCGGTCGCAGCCCACAACTGCTTCAAGCGCTGCGACAAGGGGAAATCGATATGACCGTGGCCGGGATCGAGGCACCCGGCCTGCGCTTCATTACCCTGCGCACATCACCCATCGTCTGGATGTGTGCGGGCTCGTTTCACTACGATCCGAGCCAGCCGTTGCCTTTGATCGTCGCCGAAGAAGGCAGCTATTTCCGACGCATCGCCACCGAGGCACTGGATCGCGGCGCAATTGCCTGGCGAGTGACCTACACCTCGCCGACCCTGGTCGGCGTGCGCGCAGCCGTACGCGCCGGGCTGGGTGTAACGGCGCGCTCGGTAGAAATGCTGGGGAATGATCTACGGGTATTGGGCGATGACATGGCCCTGCCGCGATTGCCGGATGTCAGTTTCAAGCTTTATCTGGGTTCAATCGGCAATAATGCTTTGGCGCGACGGCTTTTTGAGTCGTTGGAGAACAGGAGCTTCTAACCGTCGCGTACCAAGGGGTATCAGTCAGGCACAGGAGCCTGGCGGGTTAGCGCAACCGCTGTCCGGTGGTTTACCCCCTTCACCGCCAGCACCACCACCGCCATCCCGACGCCGCACACTGCGGCCGAGATAACGAACGCCACGTTGTAACCGCCACCGTATTGCACCACCAGTCCAGTCAAGGTCGGCGCAATGATCCCGGCCAGGTTGGCAAGCAGGTGAACGAAGCCGCCTGTGCCGCCAACACGATTCTTGGGCACAATATCCTGGATCAGTCCCCAGCAGATCTGCGGAGTCACGAACAGGAAAATACTGGACACCGTGATGCAGGCAACCGCCATCCCCAGCGACGCTACTTGCGTGGTAATCAGCACACAGGCTGCGGCAACACCCAGACCTATAGTGAGCATGATTTTACGGGCGCGAATCACATTGCCGAGCTTGCGGCCCAATAGATCGGTGACAAAGCCGCCGCCGAGAAAACCCACCGCCGCGCCCAGCCAGGGAATCACGCCGATGATGCTCATGCTTTTGATATCCAGATGCTGATAGTCCATGAAATAGCTGGGTAACCAGGTCAGGAAAAAGTACAGGACGTAGTTGAAGCAGAAGAATGCAGTCGCCACCGCCAGCACTGGAACGGAAAAGATATAGCTAAATAGGCTGCGGCCCTCCTCGACACTTTCCACCAGCACTTCTTCGCGGCTGACTCTGATCAACTCGCGCTCAGCCGGGGACACTTTGGGATGTTGCTCGGGCGAGTCCTTGAAAATCGTCAGCCAGGTAAACAACCACAAAGCCCCCAGCACTGCGATCACAACAAAGGACACGCGCCAGCCATAGTTGTAGGCAACCAGCCCTACCACCGGTCCCGCCACCGCCGCGCCCAAGGGTTGCCCGCAGTTGGTCAGCCCCAGGGCCAGACCTGCTTCTTCCCGGGGAAACCAGTTGGTAATGGCTTTATTGGTGGTAGTGCCCATGGGCCCCTCGCCCATGCCGAACAGCACCCGAAAAATCAACAACTGTACGTAGCCGGTAATCACTGCGGTCAACCCACAGAACACCGACCAACCACCCGCCGCCCAGGCGAACACTTTTTTTGGGCCATACTTGTCGGCCGCCCAGCCACCGATAAAGCACAGTGCGCAATAGCCGATGAAGAAGGCGCTGAAGATAAACCCCATCTGCGCATCATCAATGTGCAATTCGCTCTTGAGCAGTGGTGCGACCACTGAGAGCGCTGCACGATCCAGATAATTGAGCATGCCTGCAAAGAACAACAGGGCGGCGATGTACCAGCGATAGTTGCCTTTCATTTTTCTATGGCCTTTTTTGTAGAGTGAAACAGCAGCGTGGACTTAATCGATCACAACGCGCCCGATGCAGTAGTCTTCGATCACCTGGACATCCGGGGCAAAACCCAGACCGGCGGCCGCAGGCAGATCCATGCGTGGCGTAAAGGCCAAGGCCGGATAGAGCAAGCGCTCGAACTCAATGAACGGCACTTCCACGGCCACCTCTTCAGGCAGCAAGGTGCACAAGTGCGCTACGGCCAGCAGACCGGGGCCAAAATAGAAACAGTGCGGCACCACCTTCACGCCGTGCTCCCTGGCCAGGGCGAAGACCTGGAGCATCGCACCGATGCCACCAATCTTCGCCACGCTAGGCTGCAGGACGTCGACGGCCTGCTGCTCGAGCAAGGCCTTGATGCCTTGCACACCGGCGGCGTTTTCGCCCGCAGATAACCGCACGCCTTCCCGGCGTACCTGGGCCAGGCCAGCCACGTCATCAGGCGGCCAGACCGGCTCTTCCAGCCAGGTTAATTCCAGCGGTTGCAGTTGCCGCGCGATATCACTGGCCTCGCTCACCGACCACGGACAATTGACATCGACCATCAATTCACCCGCAGCCACCGGCAGCGCCGAGCGCGCCGCAGCAATCGCTTCGACCTGGTTTTCATGGAGTTTGATCTTGCGAAAGCCCAACTCCCGAGCGCGGCTGACCTGACGATGCACTTCGGCCGGGTCATTGCCGTAACTGACCAGGCTGGCATACAACTCCAGCGTGCGCGCCGTTCCCCCCAGTAGTTGATAGAGCGGCACCCCGGCCTGCTGAGCGGCGAGGTCCCATAGCGCAATGTCGATGCCCGAAAGCGCATAGACCATCGCCCCCGTTGAACCGAAGCCGTGCAGAGCACGCTTGGCTTTTTCCATGGTCTGCTCACGATCAACAAGCCGCGTACCGATAAACATCGGCCCGACGACATCGGACAAGGCTTTGAATGTCACCGGATTGGAACCGTGGCCGAACGCTTCGCCCCAGCCCACCATTCCGCCTTCGGTGGTGACCTTGAGCATCAGGCTTTCCATTTTGCGGTGAGTCGGCGAAGCGGCGTTGAACGCATCGTCGTCCTTGGCCTGGCCAAGATTCTGCCGATGTTCTGTGCCTGTAGTGAACGGCATGCTGATACGGATGATTTCAATACTATGAATGACCATAGCTCGCTCTCCCCAAGTGTTATTGGATTTGTGGGTGTGCAGTTGATCTCGTACGTTATCGTACAACCATAGAGAGGAGCATGAAACATTTTGTAATGCTGGCGACCAGCAAGGGACATGGGTAGCGCGGGGATGGCTTAGCCAACAAAGCGAGGGTTTCGAAATATGGAGGCACGAGCCATTAAATCCGCTTCAGCGACTCATCAGGTCACTGCCACGTACTCAATACAGCAAAGGTAGGTACACCAACCGCATGAGGGGCAAATTCTGACCCACTGGTTATATGGTGTCCCAGGGCAGGTTCGAACTGCCAACCTTCCCCTTAGGAGGGGGATGCTCTATCCAATTGAGCTACTGAGACACTGGGCGCCGGACTGACGCGCGAATGGCGTCGGTGAGAACGGCGTGCATCTTAGCGATAAGGGCCGGTTTTGTCATGTTGTCATTGGCCCTCAAACCTGTAGTACGCGTCTGAAGGACGCCCCCCCGACAACGGCCATCGTGCAAATTGCAACACAGCGAAAAGCCATCATTGCAAAACGCAATGCAACAGGCTTGTCATACACTATTAACATATTGATTTAAAAGGGTTTTTATTCGATAAACTATTGGCATGCAGGCTGCATTATTCATCCTCGTGGACACCCCCAAAAAATAGTCTCAAGTGGAGGTACTCGAAATGAACATGTTCCTTTGCGCACTCAACGTCGCAGCCCTGGCTACCCTGGCAACACTGCATTTCTCGGGCGCTGACGAGCGGAGTGAGCAGGTCATCGTTCAATCGCAACCGCACTTGATGCAACCGGCGACTCGCCTGGCGCTGCGCACCACGCCGGCAAGCACCGTACTGGCCAACGACAGTGAAGTGACCACACCTGACACCACCCCGCGCTGGGTTTTCTAGCGTCTGCCGTCCACGAAGGAGCCTGCGTCATGTCGAAATCCGCCCTGTCGTTCGCGATACTGACTCTGATGGCCGTGGTTGTCAGCTACCTGATACCCGATCAGGCACCCGCCTTCACCACTCTAGCCAGAATCACTGCCGGCGTTTTCTTCACGTTGTTTATTGCCGCGCTGATCGTCGGACGCCGTTTCAAGTTTGATCCAGTCCTGCGCTGATCGGCGCAGTTCTCCCCGTCATCCTGCCGCGTTTGTCGGCAAATCCGCGCAATTGCCCCGCAACCTTCTACGCTGAAGACAGATAGCCATCATCGGTCAAAATGTAAGGCGATTTGAAAACGGCTATCAGATGAGCGTTGCTGCATAGTGCTTTGCAAAACCGCTCGCAATTCTGATAATTGGTGCTGGCAAATCGCCGTTACCTGAGTCAATATTTGGTCACAGAATTGACGCCAAGGATCTGGCAGTTTGGGGCATGATGCTGACCTCAATTGACAATCCAGGTTGAACATTTTGCCAATGTGGCTGTCAGAACATGACACCTTGCGGCCAATTGCGAGAACCGCTCCTCTGAACTTACCGGTTAACTATATGCGCCCAATAAAACAGGCTGTTTATTCCAGCCGCACGGCTGACAAGTTCGTTGTACGTCTGCCAGACGGCATGCGTGAACACATAGCTGAAGTGGCGAAAAACCACCACCGCAGCATGAACTCCGAAATCATCGCTCGACTCGAACAGAGCCTGGTTCAGGAAGGTGCTTTTGGCCAAGAGCCAAGCATGCGCCTTGACAGCCCTGAGTTGTCCTTGCACGAACGCGAGTTGCTGCAACGTTTTCGGCAACTGGCCCACCGCCAACAGAACGCTTTGCTTGCCCTTATCGCTCACGACACCGAAATGGCCGCAGCAGAAGCTGAAGCTTGATATGCAGAGCTACAACAAAAAGCCGGCAGCCCTTGCCGGCTTTTTTGTGCCTGCCGCAAGCTGACGACAGCGCCAACAAAAATGCCCCGCATTGGTGGATGCGGGGCATTTTTTTGAGCGCAGAGCAGGCTTGGGTTACATCAGGAAGATGGTCGCCAGGCCGAGGAAGATGAAGAAGCCGCCACTGTCGGTCACCGCAGTGATCATCACGCTCGACCCCATGGCCGGATCGCGCCCCAGACGCGCCAGACCCATGGGGATGGTAACGCCCATGAGTGCCGCCAACAGCAGGTTCAGGGTCATCGCTGCGGTCATTACCACGCCCAGTGACCAGCTGTTATAGAGCAGGTAGGAAACGATACCGATCACGCCGCCCCAGATCACGCCGTTGATCAGAGAAACCGCCAGCTCCTTGCGGAGCAGGCGACTGGTATTGCCGGTGCTGACCTGGTCCAACGCCATGGCGCGCACGATCATGGTGATGGTCTGGTTGCCAGAGTTACCGCCGATACCCGCCACGATGGGCATCAACGCCGCCAGTGCGACCAACTTCTCGATGGAGCCTTCGAACAAGCCAATGACCCGCGAAGCGATAAACGCAGTGATCAGGTTGACGGCCAGCCAGGCCCAACGGTTACGCAGAGAGCGCCAGACCGAGGCGAAGATATCTTCTTCTTCGCGCAGACCGGCCATGCTCAGGACTTCGCTCTCGCTCTCCTCACGGATCAGGTCAACCATCTCATCGATGGTCAGACGGCCGATCAGCTTGCCGTTCTTATCGACCACCGGGGACGAGATCAGGTCGTAACGCTCGAAGGCCTGGGCCGCGTCGTAGGCGTCTTCATCCGGATGGAAACTCACCGGATCGTTGGCCATGACTTCTCCAACCTGCTTGTCGGGATCGTTGACCAGCAGACGCTTGATCGGCAGCACGCCCTTGAGAATGCCGTCGTAGTCAACAACAAACAGCTTGTCGGTATGGCTCGGCAGCTCTTTGAGGCGGCGCAGGTAACGCAGGACCACTTCCAGGCTGACGTCTTCGCGGATGGTGACCATCTCGAAGTCCATCAGCGCACCGATCTGATCCTCTTCGTAGGACAGCGCCGAACGTACACGCTCGCGCTGCTGCACATCCAGAGCTTCCATCAGCTCATGAACGACATCACGGGGCAGTTCGGGGGCAAGGTCAGCCAGTTCGTCGGCGTCCATTTCCTTGGCCGCCGCCAACAACTCGTGATCGTCCATGTCGGCGATCAGGGTTTCACGAACAGAATCGGATACTTCGAGGAGGATGTCGCCGTCGCGCTCGGCCTTGACGAGCTGCCAGACCGTCAGACGCTCTTCGAGGGGCAATGCTTCGAGGATATAGGCAACGTCAGCGGAGTGCAGATCATCGAGCTTGCGTTGCAGCTCGACGAGATTTTGCCGATGCACCAGGTTTTCCACACGATCCTGGTTCTGACCTTCCTGGCGGTGAGTCAGGTCTTCGACAACACGCTGGCGCTGCAGCAGCTCGACGACCTGAGCCAGTCGATCCTGCAAGCTTTCCTGCGTCTTTTTTACTTCGATTTCGGTCATAGGCGAACTCCACCCCCAGCGGAGGAGCACGCCGGGGGATCAATCAGTTAGTGCATGATTGTTGAATCGTACGGTCAAGTAACTACTGGGTAAGTCCATGGAGGTTTTCCACAAGCCCCGGCGGGGCTGACGGGCGCAATGATACACCGCTTGGGCATGCCGGAGGCGACAAAATTCAACCTGAAACAAATGCTTGCAACACACACTTGAGTCAACGAGGAAACATTTAATAGTGCGACGTTACATTCAGCCAAGAAAACACGCTCGCCGGAAAAAAAGCGCTTGGCTAGGCTATCGTTCTGCCGTCAAGGAGGACGTCGAATGCCAGCCTACCGCCCAGGAATATTGCTTGCCACCCTGATCTGCCTGCCCGCCATGTCTTCGGCCACCCTGGTCAATCGTTGCGAGGACGCAGAGGGCAATATCACCTTCACCACCCTCTCCTGCCCGATGAACCACGAACGCACTGTACAACACGCATATAACCCGCCACCCGGAGGCGGATTTGCCGTGCTGCCACCGGCAGAATCACGCCAGCAATACAACCGCAGGAGCGCCGGCAAGCCGATAAAGGAAGAGGAGATTCTGGTTGTAGGGGAATGGCAGGACGGCTGCGGCAATCGCCTGAGCCCCGAACAACGCCGCAAGGCAATCATGAATCATCAGACACCGCCCGGTATGACCCGTCGGGATGTGGAAAATATGCTGGGCAGGCCTGATCGCATCACCAGCCGCAATGGCGAGCAGCACTTCACCTATAAAAACGAGGAAGGTCGCAGCAATAGCGTGATATTTGATCTGGATGGGTGTGTGAAAGGTAAGAAGTAGCTCCAACAGCACACAGCGAACTGTAGGAGCTGCCTAAGGCGGCGAAGGCGGCGCATCAGATAGACCCATTCGCAGCCTACGGCAGCTCCTACGCGATCTCATTCCAGATAAAAGACGCTGAAAAGCAAAAAGCCCATATCTTTCGATATGGGCTTTTTGGTGTATGGTGCACTCGACAGGATTCGAACCTGTGACCGCTCGGTTCGTAGCCGAGTACTCTATCCAGCTGAGCTACGAGTGCATGTGGTACTTGATAAACCAGATTACCCCTGGTTAAAGCCAGTTATCTACATTACTGTAAACAACCTTGTAAATGGTGCACTCGACAGGATTCGAACCTGTGACCGCTCGGTTCGTAGCCGAGTACTCTATCCAGCTGAGCTACGAGTGCATTTGTTGCCGCGCATTATAGGTCGTTAAATCTCTTTGTAAAGCGCTTTTTGCTAGTAAATTCAATCACTTACAGCTCAAGCCAGATTCAACGCACTAAGTAAATAATGGCGGAGAACGGGGGATTCGAACCCCCGACACCCTTTTGAGGTGTACTCCCTTAGCAGGGGAGCGCCTTCGGCCACTCGGCCAGCTCTCCGCAACACGGGGCGTATAATAACCACCCTTTTCCCCGTTTGCAAACCAAAAATTCAATAAAAATTAATGGCTTGGTTCCTCGTCCTTCTCTTTCTTGATTCGCAGGTAAATCTCTTCGCGGTGAACAGCCACTTCCTTGGGCGCATTGACACCAATACGCACCTGATTGCCCTTGACGCCAAGCACTGTAACCGTGATTTCACCGTCACCGATGATCAGGCTTTCCGCGCACCGACGAGTCAGAATCAGCATACCTTTCTCCTCACTCAATACATTCAGGGACTACTGTCTGCACAACCCCCAGGCACAGCCCCACGCGCAAACATGTGGTGTGCCAAGCCTGAGTATTGACCAGTGCGGGCAAAACAGCAGACTTTATGTGCAGAACCGGTAAAAGCGCAAAGGCGCGGCCTGCCTGACGGAAGACCGCGCCTCTGGATCCAGCATTACTCGCCCTGGCGGGGAGCGTCGAGCTCGAAAGCGGTGTGCAGTGCACGCACAGCCAGCTCCAGGTACTTCTCTTCGATGACCACGGAAACCTTGATTTCCGACGTAGAGATCATCTGGATATTGATGCTCTCCTTGGCCAGGGCTTCGAACATGCGGCTGGCAACACCTGCGTGGGAACGCATGCCGACACCGACGATGGAAACCTTGGCGATCTTGGTATCACCCTTGACTTCACGGGCACCGATTTCGCGAGCGGTGTTTTCCAGCACCTGCAGCGCCGCGAGGTAGTCGTTGCGGTGCACGGTGAAGGTGAAGTCGGTGGTGTTATCGTGCGCAACGTTCTGCACGATCATGTCGACTTCGATATTGGCGGCGCTGATCGGGCCGAGGATCTTGAAGGCCACGCCCGGGGTGTCTGGCACGCCACGGATGGTCAGCTTGGCTTCATCGCGGTTGAAGGCGATGCCGGAAATGATCGGCTGTTCCATGGATTCCTCTTCATCAATAGTAATGAGGGTGCCCGGCCCCTCCTTGAAGCTGTGCAGAACGCGCAGCGGGACGTTGTACTTGCCGGCGAATTCCACCGCACGGATTTGCAGGACCTTGGAACCGAGGCTGGCCATTTCCAGCATCTCTTCGAAGGTGATCTTGTCCAGGCGCTGGGCCTGGGACACCACACGTGGATCCGTGGTGTAGACACCATCGACATCGGTGTAGATCTGGCACTCATCAGCCTTCAGGGCGGCAGCCAGTGCCACGCCCGTGGTATCCGAACCGCCACGACCCAGGGTGGTGATATTGCCGTTCTCGTCGACACCCTGGAAACCGGCTACCACTACCACGCGACCGGCCTTGAGGTCGGAGCGGATTTTCTGGTCGTCGATCTGCAGGATACGCGCCTTGTTGTGCGCGCTGTCGGTAAGAATGCGCACCTGATTACCGGTGTACGACACCGCTGGCACGCCGCGCTTGATCAGCGCCATGGCCAGCAGGGCAATCGTCACCTGCTCGCCGGTGGACACAATCACATCCAGCTCGCGCGGAACCGGCTGATCGCTGATCTGTTTGGCCAGATCGATCAGACGGTTGGTTTCACCGCTCATGGCGGACAGCACGACCACCAGGTCGTCGCCCGACTCGCGGAATTTTTTGACTTTGTCGGCTACCTGCTCGATGCGCTCGACAGAGCCCACGGAGGTGCCTCCAAATTTCTGTACGATCAAAGCCATCTCAAAGCCGCCTCAGAGCCCACGAAGGGCGCCATTAAAACGTTCGAACCCAACAACACGGCCCGCCGCGAACAGCGGGCCGGGAGGTCGACTTAAATACCCTGCTCGACGAAAGGAACCGTCAGTGCCAGCGCCGCGTCCAGAGCCGCTGCATCGACACCGCCACCTTGCGCCATGTCAGGACGACCGCCGCCTTTACCACCCACGGCGGCCGCCGCTTGCTTCATCAAATCACCGGCTTTGAGTTGGCCAGTCAGGTCCTTGGTCACACCGGCGACCAAGACAACCTTGTCCTCATGGACCCCGCCGAGCAGGATCACTGCGCGGCCGAGCTTGTTCTTCAACTGGTCGACCAGCGCCAGCAGCGCCTTGCCATCCTGACCGTCCAGGCGTGCAGCGAGCACCTTGACGCCCTTGACGTCCACGGCCGAGGACGACAGGTCGTCGCCCGCAGCGCTGGCGGCCTTGGCTTGCAGTTGTTCCAGTTGTTTTTCCAGCTGGCGGTTGCGTTCGAGCACCGCGCTCAGCTTGTCCAACAGGTTGTCGCGATTGCCCTTGACCAGGGTCGCGGCTTCCTTGAGTTGTTCTTCGGCACCGTTGAGGTAGGCCAGGGCTGCTGCGCCGGTCACTGCTTCGATACGACGCACGCCTGCCGCCACACCGCCTTCGCTGGTGATCTTGAACAGCGCGATGTCGCCGGTACGGTTGGCGTGGATACCGCCGCAAAGTTCGACGGAGAAATCACCGCCCATGCTCAGCACACGCACGCTGTCGCCGTACTTCTCACCGAACAGCGCCATGGCGCCCTTCTTCTTGGCGGTCTCGATATCGGTTTCTTCGGTCTCGACCGGGGTGTTCTTGCGCACTTCGGCGTTGACGATTTCTTCCAGGGCCTTGATCTGCTCCGGCTTGATCGCTTCGAAGTGGCTGAAGTCGAAACGCAGGCGTTGGCTGTCGACCAACGAACCTTTCTGCTGAACGTGATCACCCAGCACCTGGCGCAGGGCTGCGTGCAGCAAGTGAGTGGCCGAGTGGTTCAGGGATGTGGCCTGACGGACGTCAGCCTCGGCCTCTGCTTCTACCTGGGCGCCAACCTTGAGGCTGCCGCTCGCGACTACACCGTGGTGCAGGAAAGCGCCGCCAGTCTTGGTGGTATCGCGCACGTCGAAACGTACGGCACCGGCCTGGAGGAAGCCGCAATCACCGATCTGGCCGCCGGATTCAGCATAGAACGGCGTGGTATCGAGGATCACAACGCCCTCGTCGCCTTCGTTCAATTGCTCGACCGACTGGCCTTCTTTATAGAGGGCAACGATTTTGGCGCTGCCACGAGTCGCCTTGTAGCCGGTGAACTCGGTGGCCACGTCAACCTTGACCAGGCTGTTGTAGTCCATGCCGAACGAGCTGGCCGAACGGGCACGCACGCGCTGGGCTTCCATCTCGCGCTCGAAACCTTCCTCATCGAGGGTCAGGTTGCGCTCACGGGCGATGTCGCCGGTCAGGTCCATCGGGAAACCGTAGGTGTCATACAGTTTGAACACCACGTCGCCCGGAATCACCGTGCCTTTGAGGTCGGACAGATCCTGCTCGAGGATCTTCAGGCCCTGCTCCAGGGTCTTGGCGAACTGCTCTTCTTCGGCTTTCAGAACGCGCTCGATGTGCGCCTGTTGGGAATTCAGTTCCGGGAAGGCAATACCCATCTCGGTGACCAGCGCGGCAACGATCTGATAGAAGAAGCTGCCCTTGGCGCCCAGTTTGTTGCCGTGACGGCAGGCGCGACGAATGATGCGGCGCAACACATAGCCGCGGCCTTCGTTGGACGGCAGCACGCCATCAGCGATCAGGAAACCGCAAGAACGGATGTGGTCGGCCACGACTTTCAGCGACGGTTGGTTGTCATTGCTGCAACCGATGGCTGCAGCCGACGCGCTCAGCAGGCTCTGGAACAGGTCGATCTCGTAGTTCGAATGCACGTGCTGCAGTACGGCGCTGATCCGCTCCAGGCCCATGCCGGTGTCCACCGACGGCGCAGGCAGCGGGTGCAGCACGCCATCGGCGGTGCGGTTGAACTGCATGAAGACGTTGTTCCAGATCTCGATGTAACGGTCGCCGTCTTCTTCCGGCGAGCCCGGTGGGCCGCCCCAGATGTCGGCGCCGTGGTCGTAGAAGATCTCGGTGCAAGGACCGCACGGGCCGGTATCGCCCATGGTCCAGAAGTTGTCGGAAGCGTACGGCGCGCCCTTGTTGTCACCGATACGGACCATGCGCTCGGCCGGCACACCGATTTCCTTGGTCCAGATGTCGTAGGCTTCGTCATCGCTGGCGTAGACCGTGACCCAGAGCTTTTCCTTGGGCAGGTTCAGCCACTTGTCCGAGGTCAGGAAGGTCCAGGCGTAGGTGATCGCATCGCGCTTGAAGTAATCACCGAAGCTGAAGTTGCCGAGCATTTCGAAGAAGGTATGGTGACGTGCGGTGTAACCGACGTTTTCCAGGTCATTGTGCTTGCCGCCTGCGCGCACGCACTTCTGGCTGCTGACCGCGCGGGTGTAGGCGCGCTTTTCCTGGCCCAGGAAGCAATCCTTGAACTGGTTCATGCCCGCGTTGGTGAACAGCAGGGTGGGGTCGTTGCCCGGGATCAGCGAGCTGGAGGCGACACGGGTGTGGCCTTGCTCTTCGAAGAAGCTCAGGAAGGCTTCACGGATTTCTGCGCTTTTCATTAGGTTCTTCCACGGCGATTGCGGGCAAAGGCAAGTACGACTTGCAAAGGGCCGCATTATATAGGCGTTGCGCTGTCGGTACAGTCTGTTTGTACGATAGAAACAAGCAACTGGATTATCGGTCGATTATTGCGCTCTAAACCGGGCGAATGCGGCGACCACCTGCTCAATCCCGGCACGGGACACATCCAGGTGGGTGACCATGCGCAAGCGCGGCGCGGCACTGAGCACGATGCCCTGTTCGGCACAGAAGTTTTTCAGCGCCTGGGCCTGATCGCCAATCTGCACATAGACCATATTGGTCTGCACCGGCTCGACCTCATAGCCCAGCTCGCTCAGCCCTTTGGCCAGGAGAGCGGCATTGGCGTGGTCATCGGCCAGGCGTTCGACCTGGTGTTCCAGGGCATACAGGCCCGCGGCCGCCAGCAGACCGGCTTGGCGCATCCCGCCGCCGACCATTTTGCGCAGGCGCCGGGCTTTGCCGATCAATGCTTCGGAGCCACACAGGACCGAGCCGACCGGCGCGCCGAGGCCCTTGGACAGACACACCGAGACCGAATCGAAATGCCGGGTAATCTCCCGGGCATCAACGCCCAGCTTGACCGCTGCGTTATACAGGCGCGCGCCATCCAGATGCAGGGCCAGGCCTTGCTCGGTGGTGACTTTGCGCGCCGCAGCGAGATACTCCAGCGGCAGGACCTTGCCCTGCATGGTGTTCTCCAGCGCCAGCAGGCGGGTACGGGCAAAGTGGAAATCATCTGCCTTGATTGCGCCGACTACCTGATCAAGATCAAGCGAACCGTCGGCCTGCACTTCCAGCGGCTGCGGCTGGATCGAACCCAGCACTGCCGCGCCACCGCCTTCGTATTTGTAGGTATGAGCCTGCTGACCGACGATGTACTCGTCGCCGCGCTCGCAATGGGCCATCAGGCCCAACAGGTTGCTCATGGTGCCCGTGGGTACGAACAACGCCGCAGCAAAACCCAGGCGTTCGGCCAGGAATGCCTCGAGACGGTTGACCGTCGGGTCCTCACCATAGACATCATCGCCCAGAGGCGCCTGGGCCATGGCTTCGCGCATGCCGGCGGTGGGCTGGGTCACGGTGTCACTGCGCAAATCGATAGCGGTCACGGTCAAAGCTCCCTGAAAAAAATCGAACCTCAATACTGAACGTATTCATGAGGCGTAAACAAGGCATTACTGAGGCTCAAAGGCCGGATAATCAAGGCCTGCAATCGCTAATAAAGAGCCTTTATATAAGAAAAGCGCAGGTCTACTGCACGAAAGTGTCGATGCACTTCTCGAAAATCTATGTTAAAAACTGCGCGCCGACACCGATTGTGTCAGCAACGTTCTCAGGGCGGGGCGTAATTCCCCACCGGCGGTAATGACGTGCAAAGCGTCTAGCCCGCGAGCGCTTGTCCACTTGCTTCGGCAACGGCCAAGGTCTAGCAGACCCGGTGTGATTCCGGGGCCGACGGTCATAGTCCGGATGAAGAGAGAACGGGATTGGCAACAGGGCTGCTACTTTCTGCGCACGACGACGTGCGCGCAAGGCTGGCGGCTGCCGGAAATCCCATTCGATCCAAAATGCCCTGTTTTTTTCATAAACAGGAGTCAGAACAGATGCAACCCACCGCAATCGACAGCAAAAGCAAAAACCATTCGAACGAACGTATCGCGTTCATTCAGGCTTGCTGGCACAAAGATATCGTCGATCAGAGCCGTAAAGGCTTCGTCACCGAAATGGCTGCCCACGGCTATACCGAACAGGACATCGACTTCTTCGAAGTCGGCGGCGCCTTTGAAATTCCGCTGCACGCCAAACTGCTGGCCAACTCCGGCCGTTATGCCGGCATCGTGGCTGCGGGTCTGGTCGTGGACGGCGGCATTTATCGCCACGAATTCGTTGCCCAATCCGTGATCAGCGGGCTGATGCAGGTCCAGCTGGAAACCGAAGTGCCGGTATTCTCCGTGGTCCTGACCCCGCACCACTTCCATGGCGGCGAAGAGCACCACAACTATTTCTTCCAG
Source organism: Pseudomonas sp. JUb42 (assembly GCF_024807945.1). Taxonomy (GTDB): domain Bacteria; phylum Pseudomonadota; class Gammaproteobacteria; order Pseudomonadales; family Pseudomonadaceae; genus Aquipseudomonas. The sequence goes on from NZ_JANUFD010000010.1 coordinate 194,720, forward strand.
CACTTCGTGCACAAGGGCCAGGAAGCCGCAAAAACCTGCGCCGACACCCTGAGCAAGCTGCGCGCGATTCGTAACCATGAGTTGCACAAGCGCGCAGTTTGATTGAAACATAATCCGTAGGAGCGGCTTCAGCCGCGAGGTCGCTCTCCCGGCTGAGGCCGGTCCTACAGGGCTGCTTCAGATCAGGGCGTCTTCACCCGCCGGCACAATCAGAATCCCCGCCCGCAGGCCATTCTTGACGTTGGGGTTGGGAAAGATGATGCGAGCGCCCTCTTCCTCGATCACCCACGATGGGTGCCCAGGGTCCTGAGCCAACAGGTAGCCTTTTTCCAACAGCGAAAAATTCTCCACATCCGCCGTCAGGTTGAGAGTGAAGGCATCGCTGCGCTTGATGATTTCCCGGGCGACGCTGAACAGCTGCAAGCCGTCCAGGGATTCCTCGGCTTCGGGCTCATTGCCCTCGATCATCAATTGCAGACGTTGGCGCAGCAGCGTCAGGTTGACGTCCTGGTTCTGCCCGAATGGCCGCGCCTTGCCCAGTTCCAGAGTGAAGGCTTCGGCGCCCAACTGGTCGTAGGTGTAGGCACTGAAGACAATCGACGCCTTGTTTTGCAGCAGCACCGCGGTCATGCCCGCAGCGCGCAGGCGGGCCAGCTCACGGCGCGAATGCCTGCGCCCATCCTTCCAGGGGTAGAGGGCGAACTGTTCAATCTTCGAGCCACGAATCGCCGTATGCAGGTCGTAATGCACGCGCTGGCGACCTTCGAGACTGAAGAAGCTGGCAGCCAGGCGTTCCAGTTCCGCAGCGCGCATGGCCTCACTGCCGATGGCGAATTCATGCCGACCGTTGAACAGCCGGTTGACGTCCTGCTCGATGTAACGCTCGCCGCAGCGCATGGCCTCGGGGTTACCAAACAGGAACAGAATGCGTGCCCGTGGCTTCAACTGGCCACGGGCGATGCCCTGGATCAGCTCATCCAACAGCTCGATCGGGGCGGTTTCATTGCCGTGGATGCCAGCGGACAGCAACAGGTCCGTGGCGTTATCCCGGGCATCGGGCGGGCGCACTTCCAGCGCACCCTCACCGAGCCAGCGCAGACGCGTGCCGTCGGCGGTCAGTTGAGTCTTTTCCGCAGGCTCGCGCCCGGCCAGGGTCAGTTCAAGCAGTTTGCCGAGGGCGAGCATCCGCTACTCCTTATCAGTGATCGTGATTGCAGTCGGGGCCGTGGACGTGGTCTTCGTTGTCACCCATGTCCGCCGGTTCCATTTCCAGTTGCAGGCTGACCAGATTGGTGGCCAGTGGACGCAGCAGCAGGTTGGCGTATTCGGCATCACCTTCCTCGACATCGACGCCGATCAGCAACTGGCCACGGCCGTCCTGCTGAATCCACAGCTCCTTGCCCTGCCAGATAACGGCAACGCGGGTGCAGGAAGTTTCCAGCTGGGTGCCATCGGTGTCTTCAAGGATCAACTGCAGGGAATCGCTCATGGTCTGACTTCTCGTAAAGATGAAAAAGGGTTTCAGCCCAGCTGAAACGGATAAACGGCGCCCAGTTTAAGGATTTGCGTCAGTTCATCCAGTGCCGTACGGCATTCAAGGAGCAATTGTGGATCAGTCAGGTCGTTTTCGCCCATGCGGTCGCGGTAATGACGGTCGACCCACTGGGTCAGGCTGTCGTACAGCGGCGCGGTCATGATCACGCCGGGGTTGACCGCTGCCAGCTCAGTGTCCTTGAGCGCCACGCGCAGGCGTAGACACGCCGGGCCGCCGCCGTTCTGCATGCTCTGCTTGAGATCGAAGACCTTGACCTCGGCGATCGGGCTCTCGTCGGCGATCAAGCGTTGCAGGTAGTTCCAGACCCGTTCGTTGGCCCGGCACTCTTCCGGCACGATCAGCAGCATCGAGCCATCGCCACGCGCCAGCAACTGGCTGTTGAAGAGGTAGGAACGCACCGCGTCCTCCACCGCCACTTCAGCGCGGGGTACGCAAATGGCTTGCAGACGCCCACCGCGACGGCTGAGCTTGTCGTGCAGTTCGGCCACCAGGGCCTCGGTATTGAGGAAGGCGTCCTCGTGATAGAACAGAACTTCGCCATTGCCGACTGCAATTACGTCGTTATGGAACACCCCCTGATCGATCACTGCCGGGTTCTGCTGGCCGTAGACCACGCCCTCGGCACTCAGGCCATGCAGCCGGGCCACGGCCTGGGACGCTTCCAGAGTCTGCCGTGCCGGGTATTTCTGCGGCGCCGGGTAACGGGTATCGAAGGCACTGCGACCGAACACAAAGAACTCCACCCCGGCATCGCCATAGTCACGGCAGAAACGCGTATGGTTGGCCGCGCCCTCGTCGCCGAACTGGGCAACGGCAGGCAAGGCGGCGTGATGGGCAAAATGCTGCTGATCGGCAAACATCGCCTGCAATACACGGCTGGTGGTCGGGTGCTCGATGCTGCGGTGGTATTTGCAGTTGAGGTTGGCGGCGGTGAAATGCACGCGGCCGTCAGCGGTATCGGCGCTGGGGCTGACGGTGGCGGCGTTGGCCACCCACATGCTCGACGCCGAGCAACTGGCCACCAGCAGCGGCATATCCTGTTTCGCCACCTTGGCGATCACTTCGGCGTCAGTGCCGCTGAAGCCCAGCTTGCGCAGGCCGGCAATATCCGGGCGTTCCTGGGGTGCCAGCACGCCCTGGGTGAAGCCCATATCCATCAGCGCTTTCATCTTGGCCAGGCCCTGCAATGCCGCCTCACGGGGGTTGGAGGTCTGCTGGCTGTTGCTCTGGGACGCGACGTTGCCGTAGGACAGCCCGCCGTAGTTGTGGGTGGGCCCCACTAAACCGTCAAAGTTGACTTCACAGGATTTCATCGGCTTGGCTCCATGGATCTATTTTTATACAGCTACGGCACATCACAAGGCGGTCGCGAATCAGGACAAGCTGATGCCCGGCGTCAGGGTGGCAGGCAAGGTCAGGGCGGCAGCCTCAAGCGACGCCACCGGGTACGCGCAGTAGTCCGCCGCGTAGTAGGCGCTGGCGCGGTGATTGCCCGAAGCTCCGACGCCACCGAAAGGCGCAGTACTGGCGGCACCGGTCAGCTGCTTGTTCCAGTTGACGATACCGGCCCGGCTTTGCAGCCAGAACTGCTGGTAGCGCGCCTCGGAATCGGACAGCAGACCGGCCGCCAGGCCGTACTGGGTGTCATTGGCTTCGGCAATCGCCCCGTCGAAATCGCTATAGCGCACCACTTGCAGCAACGGCCCAAACAGCTCCTCGTCAAGACGATCGCTGACCTCGCTGACATCGACAATTCCCGGTGTCAGCAAGGCGGCAGTGGCCAGCGGTTGGGTCATTGGCAGCAGACTGACGGCACCATTGGCCAGCAGTTGCTCCTGAGCGGCGAGCAGGGCTTGCGCCGCATGCAGGGATATCACCGAGCCCATGAACGGCGCAGGCTGTTGGTCGAAAGCACCGACCTGGATGGTTTCAGTCACAGCCACCAGTCGTTCCAGGAAGGCATCGCCCCACACCCCTTGCGGCACCAGCAGGCGGCGCGCACAGGTGCAACGCTGCCCGGCGGAAATGAACGCCGACTGAATCACCGTGTACACCGCCGCATCGACGTCCTGTACCTGATCCACCACCAGCGGGTTGTTGCCGCCCATTTCCAGGGCCAGGATCTTGTCCGGGCGCCCGGCGAACTGTTGGTGCAGGGCGTTGCCGGTACGGCTGGAACCGGTGAAGAACAGGCCGTCGATGCCGTTGTTCGCGGCCAGGGCGATGCCGGTTTCCCGGGCGCCCTGCAACAGGTTCAGGACACCGGCAGGCAAGCCGGCTTCGATCCAGCACTTGACCGTCAGCTCGGCGACTTTCGGCGTCAGCTCGCTCGGCTTGAACAGCACCGCGTTACCGGCCAGCAACGCCGGGACGATATGGCCGTTGGGTAGGTGGCCGGGAAAATTGTAAGGGCCAAATACCGCGACCACGCCGTGGGGCTTGTGCCGCAGCACCGCCGAAGCATCGCCCAGCGGGCCGCTTTTCTCGCCGGTGCGCTCACGGTAGCTCTGCACCGAGATCGCCACCTTGTTGATCATGCTGGTGACTTCCGTCGCCGATTCCCACAGCGGCTTGCCGGTTTCCTCACCGATGCAATGGGCCAGTTCATCAGCATGGCTTTTCAGGCTGGCGGCAAAGGCTTCCAGCACGGCAATGCGCTCATCAAGAGAACGCGTCGCCCAGGCCGGAAAAGCCTGGCGCGCCGCTTTGACTGCGGCATCAACCTGAGCCTCGGTGGCACCCTGCCCACTCCAGACCACTCGCTGAGTCACAGGATTCAAGGATTCAAACGCATCACCCTGCCCGGCCTGCCAGGCCCCGGCGATATACAAGGTGCTCATCAGACCGACTCCTTGTTCGCCGACAGAGGCACGGCACGCACCTGATCACCGGCATTCAGACGCAGGCGGCGCGCGGTCAGCGGGTCCACCACCAAAGTGCCAGCGGCGAAACGGCCAGGGCCGACGGTAATGCGACACTCTTCGCGCTTGCGGTTATGAATCAGGAAAGGCGTGGCGTCGTCGCCCGGGGTGCCGATGGCCAGGACTAGCGCCTGACTGTCGTGGACCGCGCGAATCTTGCGGGTCTCGCATTCCACTGCCGGGCCGGCGTCGAAGATATCGACATAGCCCTGGTAGCTGAAGCCCTCGCTTTTGAGCATGGTCAGGGCTGGCTCGGTATCGGCATGCACGCGACCAATGACTTCACGCGCAGTTTCGGACAGGAAGCAGCTGTACAGCGGGAACTTGGGCATCAGCTCGGCAATGAACGCCTTATTACCGACACCGGTCAGGTAGTCGGCCTGGCTGAACTCCATCTTGAAGAAGTGCCGGCCCAGGCTTTCCCAGAACGGCGAACGGCCGTTCTCGTCGGACATGCCACGCATCTCGGCGATGATTTTGGGGCCGAACAACTGCGGGAACTCGGCGATGAACAACATTCGCGACTTGGCCAGCAGGCGACCGTTAAGACCGGTACGGAAGTCGCTGTGCAGGAACAGCGAGCACAGCTCGGAGTTGCCGGTCAGGTCGTTGGCCAGAAACAGCGTTGGAATCTCGCGGTAGATATTCAGCTCTTGGGAGGCGCTGACCGTCAGGCCGACCCGGTAGTTGTACCAGGGCTCCCGCAGGCCGACCGCACCGGCAATGGCGGAAATGCCGACGACCCGCTCCTGATCGTCCTCGAGTACGAACAGATAGTCCGCGTCGCCGCGCTCGGCTTCGCCCCGAAAGGTTTTCTCGGCCCAGCCGACCCGGTGCGCCAGGCGCTTTTCATTGGCAGGCAAGGTGGTCAAACCGGCGCCGGTGTTGCGCGCCAGCTCGATCAGCGCCGGCAGGTCACTGTTGCGTACGGGACGAACGATCATGCTATCTCCTCGACACGGGCGCCTTCGGGGCGACCCGCGAAACTCGCAAACTCAATATTCAGCAGCCAAAACAAACCTTTTGAAAACGTCACGAGCGAAGACAAGACAAGGCAAAAACAGGCGAGGAAGCGGAGTTTAGGGAACCTAAATGAGCATTCCGAGCCTGTTTTTAACGCAGTATTGTCGAGCGCAGTAGTTTTCAAACCGCAACAATCCGCACGCTGGCAGCCTCGCCCACTCCTAACGCCTCAGCCGCTTCCGCGGGCAGCAACACCGGTTTACCCGGTGCCCAGTCCAGCTCCAGCAGCACGGCGCGGTAGTCCTGCAATTGGCCGTTGGCCACCAGATACAGGCGCCCGCCTTTACCCGGCTCGCCCACCTTGACCGGCACGACGCGGCTCTGGGCAATCGAACGAATCCCCGAGACCCGCGCATGCAGGGTCGGCCCGCCGTCGAAGATGTCGATGTAGTGATCGGTCTCGAAGCCTTCGCGCATCAGGATGTCGAAGGTGATCTGCGCCCGTGGATGCACCTGGCCCATGGATTCCTGAGCGGCGTCCGGCAGCAGCGGCACATAGATCGGATAGTGCGGCATCAGCTCAGCGAGGAACGTCCGGCTTTTCAGGCCGCACAGGCGCTCGGCTTCCGCGTAATTGAGGTCGAAGAAGTTGCGGCCAATGGCATCCCAAAATGGCGAATCGCCATTTTCATCGCTGTAGCCGACGATCTCGGTCACCACCGAATCAGCGAAACGCTCGGGGTGGGACGCGACGAACATCAGGCGGCCACGGGAATTGAGTTCCGACCAGGGCGTACCGACCAGCTCCGGGACCACATAGAAACTGGTGAGCAGGCTGTTGCCGGTCAGATCATGGCACTGGGAGAGCACGTGAATCTTGTTGTGAATCTTCAGCTCGCGGGAAGCATGGACGAAGGTTTCGTTGCGGAAGCTGTAGAACGGCTCGGAATAACCCGCCGAAGCCACAATCCCGGAACAGCCCACCAGTCGCCCACTGTCACTGTCTTCGAGGACGAAGAAATAGCTTTCCTCGCCATTGAAACTGACTTCGGCGGCAAACGAGGCTTCCGAGGCAGAAATCTTGTCGCCCAAACGGCCAGCATCATCCGGCAGGGATGTGACACCAATCGGGCTGTCGGCAGCGAGGCGTTGAACCTCGGCCAGATCAGCCATTTGCGCGGGGCGCATCACCAGCATGGTGTCACTCCTTAACCTTGCGGAAAAACAGACCGATTACGACCGGCCGGACAAAAAAGCGCCACGCGGCAATGGCCGCCTGGCACGAGGGAAAAAGGCCGATGCCCGTCGCGGGGCATCGGCGGGTATAACGGGTGTATCAGGCCTGGGTCAGCTTGATGATGGCGCGTTCGAAGCGGTTCAAACCTTCTTCGATATCCGCGTTTTCGATGACCAGGCTTGGGGCGAAGCGAACTACGTCAGGACCGGCTTGCAGAATCATCAGGTCCTGCTGCTCTGCCGCATTGAAAATGTCCTTGGCCTTGCCTTTCCAGGCATCGGTCAGCACGCAGCCGATCAACAGGCCCATGCCGCGCACTTCGCTGAACACACCGTACTGCTCGCCGATTTTCTCGAGGCGGGTGCGGAACAGCTGATGCTTGGCTTTCACGCCGGCCAACACTTCAGGGGTGTTGACCACGTCCATGACCGCGTTGCCTACGGCGCAAGCCAGGGGGTTGCCGCCATAGGTCGTGCCGTGGACGCCGACGCCCAGGTGCTTGGCCAGTTTCTCGGTGGTCATCATGGCCGCCATCGGGAAACCGCCGCCGATGCTCTTGGCACTGGAGAGAATGTCCGGGGTCACGCCATAGTGCATGTAGGCGAACAACTCGCCGCTGCGGCCCATGCCGCTCTGCACTTCGTCGAACACCAGCAGCGCGTTGAACTGGTCGCACAGCGCGCGGGCGCCTTGCAGGTAAGCCAGGTCAGCCGGCAGTACGCCACCTTCACCCTGGATCGGCTCCAGCACCACGGCGCAGGTCTTGTCGGACACTGCAGCTTTCAGGGCGTCCAGATCGTTGAACGGCACATGCTTGATGCCAGTAATCTTCGGCCCGAAACCGTCGGAATACTTGGACTGGCCGCCCACGGTCACGGTGAACAGGGTACGACCGTGGAAGCTGTTGAGGGCAGCAACGATTTCGTACTTCTCTTCGCCGTACAGCTCAAACGCCACGCGACGGGCCAGCTTGAAAGCGGCCTCGTTGGCTTCGGCGCCGGAGTTACAGAAGAACACGCGCTCGGCGAAGGTTGCGTCCACCAGTTTCTTGGCCAGGCGCAGGGCCGGCTCATTGGTGAAGACGTTGGAGACATGCCACAGCTGATTGCCCTGCACGGTCAATGCCCCGACCAGCGCCGGATGGCAATGGCCCAGCACGTTCACGGCAATACCGCCGGAGAAGTCCACCAGCTCACGACCCGCCTGGTCCCACACACGGGAACCGAGACCACGCACGGGGATAAAAGCGGCCGGTGCATAGTTAGGGACCATTACCTGGTCGAAATCGGCGCGGTGCACTGGTGCTTGCTCAACGGACATCGGAGTCTCCTGAAGAGGAACGCCCACCTGGAACTGGCGAGCGATGGAAGGATTGTAAGGACAGATTCATGTTCGGCCTTGCCGCCAAGCGACAACTTGTTACAGCGCAAAACCCGGTTTTTTCAAGGCTTTCGGCAATGCGACATATACCGTCACAAAGGCGCAGTTTAAACGTTGGTGGCGGGTTGTTGCAGATACAGATGATTTGATTTGGCGGGATACATCAATAAGGCCAGAGCGCATGCAGTCGTGGCAACGAGGCTTGCCCGCGAAGGCGGTGTGTGAGACTCCATAAATGTATCGACAGGACCGGCCTCTTCGCGGGCAAGCCTCGCTCCTACAGATCTGCCCCCTTATCCGTAGGACCGGCTTTAGCCGGGAGGGGGTCTTTGCAACTGATGACGCTCTCCCGGCTAAAGCCGGTCCTACGCCAGGCCGTACGGTCATTGACGACGGCAACCCTTGCCAAATGTTTCGCCAATCACGAAAATGAGATTCATTATCATAAGCAATCTCAGGTTCACGCCATGTTCTCCGTTGACCTTTCCCAACACCAGGCCGTGCAGTCTCTTTACCAAGAGCACCATCACTGGCTCTGCGGGTGGCTGCGCAAAAAGCTTGGCTGTGTCGACCATGCGGCGGACCTGGCTCAGGACACCTTCATTCGCGTGCTGACTCAGCGTAAGGCTCAGGAGCTGCGTGAACCGCGTGCTTATCTGAGCACCATTGCCCGCAGCCTGATGATCGATACCTTTCGCCGCCGGGCGCTGGAGCAGGCTTACCTGGAAACCCTCGCCGCCCGCCCCGAGGCGGTGGATATTTCCCCGGAGACCCGGCTGCTGATTCTCGAGACTCTGGTGGAGATTGACCAATTGCTCGACGGCCTGGGCGGACGCACCCGGGAGATTTTTCTCATGGCCCAACTCGACGGCTTGAGCTACGTGGAGATCGGCCGTCAGTTGAATGTGTCGGTCAATACGGTGAAGAAACATGCCGTGCGCGCCCTGACCCATTGCCTGCTGGCCGTGGAGGAATAAGCATGGCTGCCGCTCCAGCACTGGACCACGCCACCCTCGAAGCCGCCGCCCGCTGGTACATCGACCTGCGTTGTGAGGAATCCACCGAAGCCACCCACGAAGCCCATCGCCGCTGGCTTGAACATGACCCGCGCCATCGCCTGGCCTGGGAACGCCTGGGCCGTTTGCAGGAACGCTTCGACCGAGTCAGCCCCGGCATCGCCCGGCCGACCCTGACCAACGCCCGGGCCAAGCGCCGGGAAGTATTGAAAGTGCTGTCGATCCTGCTGGCCGCTGGCGCAAGTGGTGCCCTGGCCTGGCGGACCACGCCGCTACCGACGCTGATGGCCGACCAGCGCACCGACGTTGGCGAACGTCGACGGATACGCCTCGAGGATGGCGGCCATGTGCAACTCAACACCGCCACGGCATTGGACATACGCTATAGCCCAAGCCTGCGGGAACTGCGTCTGCTCAGGGGCGAGATCCTTATCGAAACCGCCCGCGATAATCTGTCCCGGCCCTTTGTCGTACACACCGCCGAAGGCAGTATTCGCGCCCTGGGCACGCGCTTCATCGTGCGCAGAGAAGTCGGACAGACCCGGGTCTGCGTGCTGGAACATGCCGTCGAAGTACGCAATGCCAGCCCGAGCACCGCCGTGCGGGTCGAGGCCGGTCAGCAATTGAGTTTCGGCGAAGACAAAATGGGCAGCGTGCAAGCCGCTACACCCCAGGCCGACGCCTGGGTCCGGGACATGCTGGTGGTGGACAACTGGCGCCTGGACGACTTTATCGGCGAGTTGCAACGCTACCGCCCCGGCCATCTGGGCTGCGATCCGGCCGTGGCGCAGCTGCGTATTTCCGGGGCGTTTCATCTGATCGATACCGACGTCATCCTGGAAAACCTCACCTCCACCCTGCCCGTGCGCATTCGTCGATTCAGCCGTTTCTGGGCCAGTGTCGAAGCAGTTTAAAAAAAACGCACAAGGTGTTGTCGATTCTGATTCTCGTTCGACTTGGTAGATAGAGGCGCTACAGACGCCGCCACCCTGCCAAAGGCGAAAGGAAACTGCATGTCCGCTTATCAGCTCACCGATCGTAATACTTCCAGCCGTTTTGCTCCCGCGCCGTCTGCCCTGACCCGTGCCATTCAACGGGTCGCCCTGGGCATGCTGCTGGGCGCACCGCTGGCTATGCTCGCCGCCGCACCCGCTGCCCTGGCCGAGAGCCGCGTGGAAAGCGAATTCGATATTCCCGCTGGCGCCATGAATACTGCCCTGGCGCAATTCGCTACAGCAGCCGGGGTGAATATTTCCTTTGCACCGAGCGTCGCCCAGGGGCAGAAATCCCAGGGCTTGCAGGGTCGCTATACGGTAGACGCCGGGCTGCGCCAACTTCTGGCGGGCAGCAAATTGCAGGCTGTGCCCCTGGCCAATGGCAGCTACTCCCTGATCGCCAAAGCCGAGGGCGATACCGTGCAACTGGAGCCGACCAGTATTTCCGGGCGCGCGGGCGAATCGGCAGGCGGCCCTGTCGATAGCTACGTCGCTCTGCGCACTGCATCGGGGAGCAAGACCGACACGCCTATCATCGAAATCCCACAATCAGTATCGGTGATCACCCGCCAGCAAATGCAGGCTCAGGGTGCGCAGACGGTGACCAACGCCCTGCGCTACGTGCCCGGCGTCAAGGTTGAAGCCTACGGCCTGGACCCCAAGGGTTTCGACTGGCTGTACATTCGCGGCTTCAACGGCCAGGCCAGCAGCGACTACCTGGACGGTCTGCGCCAGCAGAACAACAGCTATGCGTTTTTCCGCAGCGAACCCTACGCCTATGACCGCATCGACGTCGTGCGCGGCCCGGCCTCAAGCCTGTTTGGCCAGGGCGATGCTGGCGGCATCATCAACCGGGTCAGCAAGAAACCAGAAGCCAATCACGTCAACGAAGTCGAGCTCACTGCCGGTAACAACGATCGTCGGCAAGGCCAGTTCGATATCGGCGGCAGCCTGAGTGATGACCAGCACCTGCTTTACCGCGTGGTTGGCCTGGCGCGGGACGCCAACACGCAAGTGGATTACAGCGACGGTCACGAACTCAAAGACGATCACCTTTATATAGCGCCGTCCTTTACCTGGGCGCCGGACGAAGACACCAGCCTCACCCTGCTGACCAACTTTGCGCGGGACAAAAACGGGGGTTCGGTGTTTGCCTACAGCACACTGGACGGCCATACCACCAGCACGTTGCTGGGCGATCACAGCTTCAATCACCTGAACCAGGAGCAATACAGCCTGGGCTATGAATTGCGTCACCGCCTCAACGAGACCTGGGAGTTTCGCCAGAATGCCCGCTACGGTCAGGTCGACGTGATCTTCCAGAACCTGCTGCCCGGCAGCATCAATCCCAGCACCGGCAACGTGACCCGCGCCGCCGACCGCTTCGATCAGCACATGGATGCGTTCAATCTGGACAACCAGTTGCAGGCCGATTTCAACACTGGCCCGCTGATCCACAAGCTATTGATGGGCGTCGACTACACCTGGCAAGACGCTGATATCGCCCGCTGGCGCAACCTCGGGCCGAGCCTGAATATCTACAACCCGCAGTACGGCAAGGACGTCACCCGGCCCAGCGCCGCCAACAGCCTGAGCACCATCGACTACGACCAGAATATCGAGCAGGTAGGCGGTTATGTGCAGGATCAGATCAAATTCGACGATCACTGGATTCTGACGGCGGGCGGGCGTTACGACTACGTGCGCAATGCCATGGATAACCACGTCGGCGCCTCGTCCACCCAGAAAGACAACGCTTTCACCGGTCGCCTGGGCCTGACCTACGTTACCGATTTCGGCCTGGCGCCCTATGTCAGCTACGCCGAATCCTTCACCCCTAACACCGGCACCGACAGCCGCGCCAGCGCCTTCGACCCGAGCATGGCGCATCAGTGGGAAGTCGGCGTGAAGTACCAGCCTACCGACGCCATCCTGATGACCGTGGCCGCCTACGACCTGACCAAGACCAACGTGCTGACCAACGAAGTGGTCAATGGCGTGATCACCGGTTTCAGCGTCGCCTCGGGTGAACAGAAATCACGGGGCATCGAAGCCGAGATCAAGGCGCGCATCGACCAGAATTGGGACCTGATTGCTTCCTATACCTACACCGACGCCGAAATCACCAAGAGCACCCGCGGCGACCAGGGCAACCGCCCGGCCAACGTGCCGAAAAACATGGCCTCCGCCTGGTTGAACTACACCTTCCACGACAGTCTGCTCAACGGCCTGAGCCTGGGCGGCGGCGCGCGCTATACCGGCGAGCTGTACGGCGATAACGACAACACGTTCCACGTCGACAGCTACACCCTGTTCGACGCGGGCGCCAGCTACCCGTTGAACAAGAACGTGACCCTGGCAGTGAACGCGCAGAACCTGTTCAACAAGACCTACACCGCCACCTGCGACGACCTGTACGAGTGCTACCCGGGGCTGCGACGGATCGTGCTGACCAGCGTCAAGTATTCGTGGTGATCGTCGAATAACAGGCACAGGCCTCGCTCTCATCAAACAACGCGCAACGTACTGAATGACAAAGACTCTGTGGGAGCGAATTCATTCGCGAAAGCGGTGTTCCAGGCGATGAAGATGCTGCGAATTCACCGGCCTCCTCGCGAATGAATTCGCTCCCACAAGATTTGCCCCTGCCCCGGTTAGTGTTTGCTGCGCGACATAGCGGCACATTAGCGGCGGGACAGTTCTCACAAGTTCTATGTCGTTTGCGCGTATTTGCAGGCAAGCCTGCTCCCACCGGGATTGTGTTGTTTTTGCGGAATCAGCCGCGCTCGGCGGGCACCGACGACAGTTCAAACGGGCTGCTGCTGCGGCGTTGATTGCGGTCTTCGCGGGGGGTGGCGCCGAAGAAATTGCGGTAGGCGCTGGAGAAGTGCGGGCCGGAGGAGAAGCCGCAGGACAGGCCGATCTGGATTATCGATTTGCTGGTCTGCATCAGCATCTGTCGGGCCTTGTTCAGGCGCAGTTCCAGGTAGTACTGGCTTGGCACGCGATTGAGGTATTGCTTGAAGATCCGCTCCAGTTGACGGCGCGACACGCAGACATGCTGGGCGATTTCGTCGGTGGTCAGGGGCTCTTCGATATTGGCTTCCATCAACAGCACGGCCTGAGTCAGCTTTGGATGGCTGGAGCCCAGGCGGTTCTGCAACGGAATACGCTGGCGCTCGCCGCCTTCGCGAATACGCTCCACCACCAGTTCTTCCGACACCGCACCGGCCAGTTCGGCGCCGTGGTCACGGGCCAGTACCGCCAGCAGCAGGTCAAGCACCGCCATGCCGCCGCAAGCCGTGAGGCGATCACGGTCCCAGTCGAACAGATGGCTGGTGGCGATGACCTTGGGGAAACGCTCGCTGAAATCATCCTGCCAGCGCCAGTGCACGGCAGCACGATAGCCATCGAGCAGGCCCAGTTGCGCCAACGGATAGATCCCCGCCGACAAGCCGCCGATCTGGCAACCGCTGCGCACCAGTTGCTTGAGGGCGCTGCTCAGCAACGAGCTCATGGGCGCGGGCGGTTCATCAGCCAGCAGGAACAACTTCTGACAGCCTTCCAGGCGCCCTGCCCATGGCTCGCCCGGCAATTGCCATGCACCGCCTTCCGTCGGCGATTCGGCCTGCAGAAATGACAGTTCGTAGGTCACGTCCGGATGCACCCGCTGGGCCACGCGCAGGGCTTCTTCAGCCAGCGCCAGAGTCAGGGCTTTGGTGCTGGGCCAGATCAGAAAACCTATTCGATGAGCAGTCATTGAGTGAAGTCCGAAACGTGTTGCACAAGTGGTTCAGGCGACTCGGCGCCCGATCAGGAGTAACCCGGTTCTTCAAATGAAGCGCAGCATGACCGGTTCTTTTACAAAAGGCATCGTCAAACGACGCCGGGTATCACTTTAGGCTGCCGGAAAGAAACTGCTGCAAACGCTCCGACTGCGGATTGACCAACACTTCCCGCGGGTTGCCGCGCTCTTCGACCAGACCTTTATGCAGGAACACCAACTGATTGGAGACCTCGCGGGCAAAGCCCATTTCGTGGGTCACCACCACCATGGTGCGGCCTTCCTGAGCCAGGGCCTGCATAACCTTGAGCACATCGCCCACCAGTTCCGGGTCCAGCGCCGAGGTCGGTTCATCGAACAGCATGACTTCCGGCTCCATCGCCAAAGCCCGGGCAATCGCCACGCGCTGCTGCTCACCACCGGACATATGCCCAGGGTAGGCATCCTTGCGATGAGCCACGCCGACCTTGGCCAGGTAATGCTCGGCCTTTTCCAGGGCTTCCTTTTTCGGCACGCCGAGTACATGGATCGGCGCTTCGATAATGTTTTCCAGGGCCGTCATGTGCGACCACAGGTTGAAGTGCTGGAACACCATGGACAGGCGCGAACGCATACGCTGCAACTGTTTAGGATCCGCCGCCCGCAGGCCGCCATCCTTGCTGGGCACCAGTTTCAACTCTTCATTGTTGAGCAGGATCTTGCCCGCATGGGGCTGCTCCAGCAGGTTGATGCAGCGCAAAAACGTGCTTTTGCCCGAACCGCTGGAGCCGATGATGCTGATCACATCGCCGGCCTTGGCGGTCATGGAAATACCCTTGAGCACTTCGTGACTGCCGTAGCGCTTGTGCAGGTCCTGGACTTCGAGTTTGTACATGCTTGGCTCTCGCAAATCAGTCGCTGAGCAGACGGCCATGACGCAGCGCCGTGCGCCCCGCCACTTTCGCCAGCCAGAAACCCGGTTGGGCATAACGAAGCCGCTCGATGGCATAGACCACCCCGGCAGTTTGAGTGCAGACGATGCTGACCTGATCGGACAGCGGGTCGATGACTTCGAACAACGGCTCGCCGACCTCGACCCAGGCACCGGCCGGGCGCAGGAAGGTGACGACGCCCGGATGCGGCGCATACAGCAGTTCGGTGCCTTCGAACGGCATGCCTTCGCACGCTTCGCGCTCAGGCTGCGGCCAGTCACCGCCGATCAGCCCCTGTTCGGCGAGGAAGGCGAGGATGCCTGCGGCATGGGCCTCGGCGTCGTCCTTGCCGGTATCGGCCTGGCCACCCAGTTCCAGGGTCGTGGCCAGGCAGGCCAGGGGGATCGCCGCCTCGGGAAAGGTGCGCGACAGGCGCAGCCACGGCAACGAACAGGCTTCGTCAAAGGAGCTGCCGCCGGAATCTTCCGCCAGCAGGCCGACGCTCATGCCCAGGTGGGCGGCCAGGGAGCGCCACTGCGGCCAGTGCTGTGGCAACGCATACATATGCAGCGCAGCCTCGGCATCACAATGCAGATCCAGTACCACATCAGCGGTACAGGCATGACTGAGCAGAACCCGCTGCATGCCCTGCAACTGGCTCTGGGCAGGCGGCAGATCGGCCAGGACATCAGCCATGGCCTGACGAATCAGCTGAATATTGGCGTGGGGATCATCGCCCAGTTGACCGTTCAGACGCTCAGCCACCGGCCCGCTCAGCTCGCAGAAATCACGATTGAAATTGCGTCCGCTGCCAAACTCGAAACGCCCCTGATGCGAGCCTTGCAGCAACTGGCCCAGGCCCATGGGGTTGGCCACGGGAACCAATTCGATCACGCCCTTGAGCAAGCCTTGTGCTTCAAGCTCGGTCAGGCGTTTCTTCAATTCCCAGGCGGTGCGCATGCCGGGCAGTTCGTCGGCGTGCAGGCTGGCCTGGATATAGGCCTTGCGCTCACCGTGGCCGAAGCGGAACACACTCAGGCGACGTTCGCTGCCCAGGGTGCTCCAGGGCAATACATGATCGATTCTTTGCATGGGTCAGCCCTTTCGCGGAGCGAGGTAGCCCAGCCAGCGACGTTCCGCCCGCTTGAACAACCGCACCAGGATGAATGTCAGGCACAGATAGAACACGCCTGCCGTGATATAGGCCTCGAACGGCAGGTAATACTTGGCATTGACCTCACGGGCCGCGCCGGTGATGTCCATCAACGTGACGATGGAAGCCAGACTGGTGGTCTGCAGCATCATGATCACTTCGTTGCTGTACTGCGGCAGCGCCCGGCGCAGGGCCGAAGGCAGCAGGATCCGGCGGTACATTTTGGCCTTGGACATGCCCATCGCCCGGGCCGCTTCGATCTCCCCGGCGGGCGTGGCCTTGAGGCTGCCAGCGATGATTTCGGCGGTATAGGCGCTGGTGTTGATGGCGAAGGCCAGGCAGGCGCAGAAGGTCGCGCTGGACAGCCAAGGCCAGAAGATACTGTCGCGCACTGCCTGGAACTGGGCCAGGCCGTAATAGATCAGGAACAGTTGCACCAGCATCGGCGTGCCGCGAATCACATAGGTGTAGAGCCAGGCGCTCATGTTCACCAGTGGTTTTTTGGAGACGCGCATCAGGCCCAGGGGCACGGCGGCGAGCAGGCCGAACAGCAGGGAGATCGCCAGCAGCTTGAGGGTGATGAGCAAGCCGCCGAAGTACAGCGGCAGGCTGTTCCAGACCACGTTGTAGTCGAACATCATAGGTCAGCCGCCCTTACGCCTACCGAGTAGCGTCGTTCCAATTGGCGCAGGACCAACAGCGAAACACTGGTGATGACCAGGTACATCGCGGCCACTGCGAGGAAAAAGGTAAAGGGTTCGCGGGTGGCGTCGGCCGCCTGCTTGGCCTTGAACATCATGTCTTGCAGGCCGACCACGGAAATCAACGCGGTGGCCTTGGTCAGTACCAGCCAGTTATTGGTGAAGCCGGGGATCGCCAGGCGGACCATCTGCGGTACGAGAATGCGGAAAAACACGTTGAACGGGCTCATGCCATAGGCCATGCCCGCTTCAGCCTGCCCCTTGGGAATGGCCATGAACGCACCGCGGAAGGTCTCGGACAGATAAGCACCAAAGATAAAGCCCAGGGTGCCAATGCCGGCCAGCAGCGGATTCAAATCGATGTAGTCGTCATAACCGAGCAGCGGCGCGACGCGATTGAGCAGGTCCTGGCCGCCGTAGAAGATCAGCAGGATCAGCACCAGGTCGGGAATGCCGCGGATCACCGTCGAATACAGATCGCCCAGCCAGGCCAGCCAGCGCACCGGCGACAGGCGCAGGGCCACACCGATCAAGCCGAGGACAATGGCCAGTGCCATGGAAGACAGGGCCAGCTGCAACGTCAGCCATGCGCCGTCGAGGATGACGGCCCCGTAGCCTTTCAACATGATGTGCAGTCCTCAAGCGAGGGAAAAGAAAATGGCGCAAGCCCAACCAGCGTGCGGCTTGCGCCATTGCGGACAATCAATGACGACGGGATTTACTTGCCGTAGATATCGAAGTCGAAGTACTTGTCCTGGATCGCCTTGTACTTGCCATTGGCACGGATCGCGGCGATGGCGTCGTTAATGCGCTTGAGGTTGGCGCTGTCGCCCTTGCGTACCGCAATACCGATACCGTCGCCGAAGTACTTGGCGTCGGTGAAGGCCGGACCTACGAAGGCATAACCCTTGCCCGAATCAGTCTTGAGGAAACCGTCCTGCAGCAGGGTGGCGTCGGCCAGAGTGCCATCAAGGCGACCGGCGCCGATGTCCAGGTAGATTTCATTCTGCGAGCCGTACGGCTTGATCTCGGCACCCAGTGGCGCGAGGACTTCCTTGGCGAAGCGCTCGTGGATCGAGCCGCGCTGCACGCCGATATTCTTGCCCTTGAGTTCGGTCAGGCCGTCGCTGACAGCGGTGCCTTCCTTCATGACCAGACGGGCCGGGCTGTTGTAGTACTTGTTGGTGAAATCAACAGACTGCTTGCGCTCTTCGGTAATCGACATCGACGACAGGATGGCGTCGATCTTGCGCACTTTGAGGGCCGGGATCAGGCCATCGAACTCCTGCTCGACCCAAGTGCACTTGACCTTCATCTCTTCGCACAGGGCGTTGCCGATGTCGTAGTCGAAACCGACGATGCTGCCGTCCGGCGCCTTGGATGCGAATGGAGGGTAAGCGGCTTCGATACCGATCTTCAGCGGCTTTTCATCGGCGAATACCGGCTGCGCCAGCACGGACAGCGCCAATGCGCCAAGAAGCATGAGCTTTTTCATTTGCAGAACTCCATCGGTACAGCGAAACAAATGGCAGTACAGGCAAAAGGCCTGCGATGCGAAGGAATGACTTTTGTTGGCGACGCCTGAGAACCGCAACCGGAGTCCGGTACAGCTCGGCGAGTGATCGGCATTTTAGCGATAGCGTCGAAGTCGATATTTCTTCAATGCGACAACTAGTTACAGAAGCACCGGAATCGGGCACCTGCATGATTGACAGCCTGCATAATTTTATGCATGGCGAAAGAAAGGCAACCGATCATAACAGCAAAAATCGCGCCCATTATTGGCAACACCTTGAAATACGGCAAGTGCAGCGTATCGCCATGTTTAAACGCAGACCAAAAACAGGGACCAATCCGACAAAACTGGGAGGCTTTGCCTCACATCAGTGCAGGCGGTTACACACAATGTTACAGCAGTAACAGTTCGGTAATTATCGGGATAGGCACACGGCCAACCGGCCTCTTCGCGGGCAAGCCCGGCTCCAACGAAATCGCGGTTATCCGCAAACGACTCGGAACCCCGTGGGAGCGAGGCTTGCCCGCGAAGGCGATGGGACAGACGCAGGAGATGTATTGAATGTACTGGCCTCTTCGCGGCGGTGCGGCGGTCCGACAAGCCTCGCTCCCACAAGATTTGTGTGTGTCCTGGATGCTCTGCAAATAAAAATGCCCCGCCAGGCTCACACCGGGCGGGGCGTTTTCAAAGCTGAACGTCAGGCGACTTTCATGCTCTTGTGGGTATCGATCAGGTGCTGCACGACGCCTGGATCGGCCAGGGTCGAGATATCGCCCAGGGAATCGTACTCGCCGGTGGCAATCTTGCGCAGGATGCGGCGCATGATCTTGCCCGAACGGGTTTTCGGCAGGCCCGGTGCCCACTGAATGACGTCGGGCGAGGCAATCGGACCGATTTCCTTGCGCACCCAGTTACGCAGCTCTACACGCAGGGCTTCGTCCGGCACTTCGCCACCGTTGAGGGTGACGTAGACATAGATGCCCTGCCCTTTCAGGTCGTGAGGCACGCCAACCACTGCCGCTTCGGCGACTTTCGGGTGGGCGACCATGGCGCTTTCGATTTCCGCCGTACCCATGCGGTGCCCGGAGACGTTAAGCACGTCGTCCACACGACCGGTGATCCAGTAGTAACCGTCTTCATCACGACGGGCGCCGTCACCGGTGAAGTACATGCCACGGAAGGTCTTGAAGTAGGTGTCGACGAAACGGTCGTGGTCGCCAAACAGCGAACGCGCCTGACCCGGCCAGGAGTCGAGAATCACCAGGTTGCCTTCGGCCGCACCTTCGATCAGGTTGCCCAGGTTGTCCACCAGCGCCGGAATCACGCCGAAGAATGGACGGGTCGCCGAGCCCGGCTTGAGGGCCGTCGCACCAGGCAGCGGGCTGATCAGCACGCCACCGGTTTCGGTTTGCCACCAGGTATCGACGATCGGGCAGCGTTGCTTGCCAACGGTGTTGTAGTACCAGTTCCAGGCTTCCGGGTTGATCGGCTCGCCGACCGAACCCAGCAGGCGCAGGCTCGAACCGTCAGCGCCTTCAACAGCCTTGGTGCCTTCGGCCATCATCGCGCGGATGGCGGTTGGCGCGGTGTAGAGGATATTGACCTTGTGCTTGTCGATGACCTTCGACACGCGGGTGATATCCGGATAGTTCGGAATGCCTTCGAACAGCAGCGTGGTCGCGCCATTGGCCAGCGGGCCGTAGACGATATAGCTGTGGCCGGTGACCCAGCCGACGTCGGCGGTGCACCAGTAGACTTCGCCCGGACGGTAGTCGAATACACGTTCGTGGGTCAGGGCTGCGTATAACAGGTAACCGGCGGTGGTGTGCAGCACGCCCTTGGGCTTGCCGGTAGAACCGGAGGTGTAAAGGATGAACAGCGACTCTTCAGCGCCCATTTCTTTCGGCGCGCAGGTGCTCGACGCCACTTCCAGCAACGAGTGGTACCAGATGTCGCGATGGCGGTTCCATTCGATATCGCCACCGGTGCGCTTGCACACGATGACTTTCTGCACGCTGCTGGTTTCCGGGTTGGTCAGGGCGCGGTCGACGTTACCCTTGAGCGGGGTCTTCTTGCCGCCCCGCAGGCCTTCGTCAGCGGTGATGACCACTTTCGATTTGCAGTCGATGATGCGACCGGCCAGGGCTTCAGGAGAGAAGCCACCGAACACTACCGAGTGGATCGCGCCGATACGGGCACAGGCCAGCATGGCGACCACGGCCTCGGGGATCATCGGCATGTAAAGGGTTACCACGTCACCGCGATGCACGTCCTGACCACGCAGGGCGTTGGCGAACTTGCAGACTTCTTCATGCAGTTCGCGGTAGGTGATGTTGCGGTGCTCGGAAGGATCGTCGCCTTCCCAGATAATGGCGATCTGGTCGCCACGCTCGGCCAGATGGCGGTCAAGGCAGTTGTACGCGACGTTCAAGGTGCCGTCGGCGAACCATTTGATATCGACGCGGTGGTCGTCGAAGGAGGTCTGCTTCACGGTGGTGAAGGGCTTGATCCAGTCCAGGCGCTTGGCCTGCTCGCGCCAGAAACCATCGGGGTTGACCACCGACTGCTGGTACATGGCCTTGTAGGTCGCCTCGTCGGTCAGCGTGTTGGCTGCAACCTCAGGGCGGACGGGGTACAGGGAAGCCGCACTCATCTTTCTTACCTCGGTGGGTAGTTGTTGTTTTATGACACCTTTTTATCGAGATGGCTCACTCAGGGCCATTCGACGATGGTCTTACCAATCCAGAGAGCTACTACCATACTCGTCCCTATCGCAAGGTGGAACCGGGTGTGCTCGCTATAGACGGAGGGTAGGACCGGCTTTAGCCGGGAGCGCGTCCTCGCGCCTAAAGCCAGTCCTACAGGGCTGCATTTACCCCTCCCAACGACCCACGACCAAAGCACCGCAACGGATTGTTGCAGGAATGCTCAATAGTCTTTATCAAAACTGTTTCTATATGTCTCTTCGTCACAGGCATAGAATCAATCTCGCCAAATCGGCAAATGATTGACAACTTACAGCCCCCACAATGGCTTGTTGATCCAGCAACAAACAAAGCGCGTCACACATAACCCCACAAGGGTTATGTGTCCCCTTTCGAACCAAAGAAGGTTATTTAAAATGAAAGTTTCAATGTTGGTATTGGCTCTGTGTGGCTTCAGCACTTTTGCAATGGCTGAAGAATCCGGCGCCAAGGTTAATCAACAGCAAGCCCGTGTCGAGCAATATACTTACTCCAGCCACCCGGATATTGCCAAGGTTGTTTCCGTCAGCGAAGTTCCAAATGTCTGCTCGGTCGTACCGGCGCGCATGACCTACCTGGATTCCCAGGGTCAGCAGCACATCATGGCCTACCAGGTCATGGGTAGCGGTTGCAACAACGGCTGATCCACCGTCTGGATGTGCAAACGCCTCGCGGAGTGATCCGACGGGGCGTGCTTCTTTTTGCGTCATCAACTTTAAACTGATCGCTTAACTATCTGCCGAGTCTTCCTTTGCCGAAGTGACTCGACCAATATCATAATCGCGTAACTTGTTGGCAATGGTTGTATGGGAAACACCCAGGCGTTTTCCCAACTGGCGACTGCTCGGATGCAGGCGATAAAGTTGCTCCAACACTGAACGCTCGAAGCGCCCGACAACTTCCT
The DNA here is from genome assembly GCF_024807945.1 of Pseudomonas sp. JUb42. GTDB lineage: Bacteria > Pseudomonadota > Gammaproteobacteria > Pseudomonadales > Pseudomonadaceae > Aquipseudomonas. The sequence goes on from NZ_JANUFD010000010.1 coordinate 216,500, forward strand.
CCAATGTTCCCTCAAGGGAAAAATTACCCATGGGTTGTGCCACGCCATAATCCGGCAAACGAATATGTTCGGCCTTCACCCTCCCGCCCTCGCACAGTGAGACCGCCTGAAACAACACATTCTCCAATTGCCGCACATTCCCCGGCCAATGGTATTGATGCAGCCGCGCCAGCGCCTGATCAGCGATTTTCGGCAGAGGGCAGCCGATCTGGCGGCTGGCTTGATCGAGAAAGTGCTGAACCAGCGGCTCCAGGCCGTCGAGGCATTCGCGCAGCGGTGGAATATGCAAAGACAGCACGTTGAGCCGGTGATACAGGTCCTGACGAAACTCGCCGCGAGCACACAGTTCGGACAGATCGACCTGAGTGGCGCAGATGACCCGCACATCCAGATACACCTCTTCATCGCTGCCGACCCGGCGAAAGCAGCCTTCTTGCAGAAAGCGCAACAGTTTGGCCTGCAAGCGCGGGCTCATTTCCGTCACACCGTCGAGGAACAGGGTGCCGCCTGCGGTGAGTTCCAGCAGGCCGAGACGGCCTTCCGCACGGGCGCCATCAAAGGCTCCGGGGCCGTAGCCGAACAACTCGGTCTCGGCCATGGATTCCGACAACCCGGCGCAGTTGAGCGACATCATCGGTGCCTGCCCGCGCGGGCTGGCCAGGTGACAGGCACGGGCCAGCAGCTCCTTGCCGGTGCCGGTCTCTCCTTCAATCAATAAAGGTGCGTCCAATGGCGCCATGCGCCGGGCTTCACGGACCACCGCGGCCATGACTTTCGAGCTCTGGAAGATGCTGTCGAAGCCGCGCAGTTCCTGCTTGCGCACATGGTAGATGCGCTCACCGACACGGTCGGCGCGGTGCAGGGTCAGCACCGCCCCGGCGAGGGCTTCGCTGTCGTCGTGCTCGGACTGCAAAGGCGCGATATCCGCGAGAAATACATCACCACGCACCTTGACCCGCAAACCGTTGATCCGCGATTTACTGGCGCGAATCAGCTCGGGCAGGTCAAAGTCCTCGGCATATTTCGACAGGGCAATCCCCGGCACCTCATCGACCCGCACCCCAAGCAACTGCGCCGCCGCGCGGTTGGCGGCGACTATGGCCCCGGCCATATCAATGGACAGCACCGGAAACTCCAGAGCGCCGAGCAGGGCATTGAGCTCCATATGCCGCCGCTCGCTGGGCATCAAACCAACGCGCTTGACACCAAACACTCCGGCAATGGCCTCGAAGCGCGGGCGCAGGGCCTGGAATTGCAGGTTGATCAGGTTCGGACAGTGCAGATAAATGGCGTCGCCATGTTCACCGCCGACCTCGCCACGAGCAACGTTGACGCCGTAGTCCACCAGCAGATCGAGGATGTCACGCAGAATCCCGATGCGATTTTGACAATGAACTTTGATACGCATGATCCGACCCTGTGACGGCAACTTTTTCTAATGGGTTCATATTAACCGTCAAGAATTCGTGACACATACAGTTAAAAATTCTCGCGACGAGCGGGTATTAGCAACGCACGTAAACTTTTCGTTACGAAAAACGCCGCTCCGGACTCTCGACCTCCCGCTATCAGGGCTGAAACCTACGCGTCTTTGCGCTATCTCTTGCTGCATCAGAACAACAAATCCTTCGCGCATTGCAGCAGGAGAACAGCATGACCCACTACGTTGCTCGCGAGCCTGACGCCCAGGGTTTCATCCACTACAGCCCCGCCGAACACCGGGTGTGGAACATCCTGATCACGCGCCAGCTGGACATCATCAAGGATCGCGCCTGCCAGGAGTACCTGGACGGTATCGAGCTGTTGGGCCTGCCCCACGAGCGCATCCCGCAGTTGGACGAGATCAACCGCGTGCTGGCAGCAACCACTGGCTGGCAGGTAGAAAGGGTTCCGGCACTGATTCCCTTCCAGACCTTCTTTGAACTGCTGGCGAGCAAGCGCTTTCCGGTAGCGACCTTTATTCGCACCGAGGAAGAACTGGATTACCTGCAGGAACCCGACATCTTTCACGAGATATTCGGCCACTGCCCGCTGCTGACCAACCCCTGGTTCGGCGAATTCACCCACATGTACGGCAAGCTCGGCCTGAGTGCGAGCAAGGAACAGCGGGTCTACCTGGCGCGGCTGTACTGGATGACCATCGAATTCGGCCTGGTGGACACGCCAAAAGGCCGGCGCATCTACGGCGGCGGCATCCTGTCCTCACCGAAAGAGGCGGTCTACAGCCTGTCCGCCGAGCCCGCGCATCATCCGTTCGACCCGCTGGAAGCCATGCGCACGCCCTATCGCATCGACATCCTGCAACCGCTGTACTTTGTCCTGCCCGATCTCAAGCGTTTGTTCGAGCTGGCCCATGAGGACATCATGGCCATGGTCCAGACCGGTATGCAGTTGGGCCTGCATGCGCCAACCTTTCCACCTAAAATTCAACCCTCCAAAACTCACGCCGCCTGACAGGACCCGACCCATGACGACTCTCAACCAAGCCCATTGCGAAGCCTGCCGCGCCGATGCCCCGCAAGTCAGCGAGGCGGAACTGCCCGCGCTGATCAAGCAGATTCCGGACTGGAATATCGAAGTACGCGACGGCGTGATGCAGTTGGAGAAGATCTTTCTATTCAAGAATTTCAAATTTGCGCTGGCGTTTACCAACGCGGTCGGCGAAATTGCCGAAGCCGAAGGTCACCACCCGGGTCTTTTGACCGAATGGGGCAAGGTGACCGTGACCTGGTGGAGCCATTCGATCAAAGGGCTGCACCGCAACGACTTCATCATGGCCGCCCGCACTGACGAGGTGGCCAAAGATGCCGAGGGCCGCAAGTAAATGCATTTCTCCGATATCCAGCGAGTGCCGGGTGATCCGATTCTGGGATTGATCGAGGCCTACGCCAACGATACCAACCCGAACAAATTCGACCTGGGCGTGGGTGTCTATAAAGACGCCCAGGGCCTGACCACCATTCCCCGCGCGGTGAAACTGGCCGAACAGCGTCTGGTCGACAAGCAGTTGACCAAGACCTATATCGGCGGCCATGGCGAGCCGCGCTTCGGCACCCTGATCAGCCAGTTGGTACTGGGCGACAATTCGCCATTGCTCGCTGCCAGACGCGTCAGCGCCACGCAAACCCCAGGTGGCACCGGCGCCCTGCGTCTGAGCGGCGACTTCATTGCAGAGTGCCTGCCCGGCCGTGGCATCTGGCTCAGTGATCCGACCTGGCCGATCCACGAGACCATTTTCGCCAAGGCCGGCCTCAAGGTCAGCCACTACCCGTATGTCGACCGGGAAAACCGTCTGACCGTCGACGCCATGCTCGCCGCCTTCGAGACCATTCCCAGCGGTGACGTGGTGCTGCTGCACGCCTGCTGTCACAACCCCACCGGCTTCGATCTGGGGCATGAGGACTGGAAGCGTGTTCTCGAAGTAGTCCGTCGACGCAACCTGCTGCCATTGATCGACTTCGCCTATCAGGGCTTCGGTGACGGCCTGGAAGAAGATGCCTGGGCAGCGCGCCTGTTTGCCGCCGAGCTGCCGGAATTGCTCATCACCAGCTCCTGCTCGAAGAATTTCGGCCTGTACCGCGAACGCACCGGCGCGCTGATCGTCTGCTGCGCCGATGCCGAGAAGTCCCTCGACGTGCGCAGCCAACTGTCGTCGATCGCCCGCAACTTGTGGTCCAACCCGCCGGACCATGGCGCGGCGGTAGTCGCCGAGATTCTCGGAGATGCCGAGCTGAAACAACTGTGGGCCGAGGAAGTGGAAGAGATGCGCCAGCGTATCGCGCAACTGCGCAGCGGCCTGGTGCAAGCCCTGACGCCGTTGGGTCTGGGTCAGCGCTTTGCGCATATCGCGCAGCAACGCGGGATGTTTTCCTACACCGGTCTCAACGACGATCAAGTCGCCCGTCTGCGCCATGAACACAGCGTGTACATGGTCAACGCCGGTCGCGCCAACGTCGCAGGGATCGACGCAACCCGTCTGCACGCATTGGCAGCGGCCATCGCCGCCGTTTGCTGATCGTAGCGAGCTGCGAATTTCAGGGCGCCGCAATGGCGCCTTGAGACTAAAGAAGACCAGCGGCTGAAATTAAACATCTGATTGTCATTTCCAGTGCGCTATCCTCCCTGAGCTTTCTGAACACAGTGTCTAACCAAGTCGGCTTAACCGACGTGATCCTGCAACTTCAGATCTTGTGAGGAGCGATGACAATGCATGAAATCCCGAACTTCCCCTTCCCAAGCCTGCATGAACAGCAGCAAACTGCCCTGGCCCGACGCGAATCCGGCCAACTCAATGCAATGAAAGCAGCACCAAAGGCTCAAGAGAGCCAAAAAGCTTCCAGTAAGAACTGAAAGCTGATGGTTCAGGCGTATTGAAGCTGGATTCGTTTTGCTTCCATACGCCTGAAATGCCAAAGAATGCCATGACCGAATTCGACGAAAAACAAGCCAGCGCCCTGATCCACGCCGCCGAAAAAATGATCAATGTCTGGAGCCGCCTGAGCCCGGAAAAACAGAGCGCCCTGCTCGCCCGTTTCGGCACCCAGGAAAATGCCCTTGCGGCATTGGTGACCACCCAGTTGGTTGCACCTGTCAGCGAAGACTGACTCTGCTGCCCCACACATTCGGTGGGAGCGGATTTATCCGCGAAGGCGTCGGTACATTCACCATTTTTCCTCACAGACATACCGCTTTCGCGGATAAATCCGCTCCCACCAGAGGGGCATTCGACCTTTTTTTCCAATTCAAACCCAGCAATGTCCAAAGCGCCGCTATCATAGCCACTTAGCAAGCTTGCTAATGATCGGCTTACTTTCCTGGATTTACCCATGTCTGAACCGCAGTCCGCCGCCACGCAACGTCCTCTCGACGTGACGTTGCAGGTCGTTTCCATTGTTCTGTTCACTTTTATTGGCTACCTGAATATAGGCATCCCCCTGGCGGTGCTGCCCGGCTATGTGCACACCGACCTGGGTTTCGGTGCCGTTACCGCCGGGCTGGTGATCAGCGTGCAATACCTGGCGACCCTGCTCAGCCGCCCCTATGCCGGGCGCATCATCGACAACCTGGGCAGCAAGAAGGCCGTGCAATACGGCCTCGCCGGCTGCGGTTTGAGCGGTGTATTGATGTTGCTGGCGGCACTGACTCAGAGCTGGCCGATGCTCAGCCTGCTGGCGATTTTCCTCGGACGACTGGTATTGGGCAGCGCGGAAAGCCTGGTCGGCTCCGGCTCGATTGGCTGGGGCATTGGCCGGGTCGGCGCGGCCAATACTGCCAAAGTGATTTCCTGGAACGGTATTGCCAGCTACGGCGCATTGGCCATCGGCGCGCCGCTGGGGGTATTGCTGGTCGACGCCCTGGGGCTGTGGAGCATGGGTGCCAGTATCATCCTGCTGGCCGCTCTGGGCATGTTCCTGACCCTGAAGAAACCCGCCGCGCCCATCGTCCACGGTGAGCGTCTGCCATTCCTGCATGTGCTGGGCCGGGTATTGCCCCACGGCATGGGCCTGGCATTGGGCTCCATCGGTTTCGGCACCATCGCCACCTTTATCACTCTGTATTACGCCAGTCACAGCTGGCCCAATGCGGTGCTGTGCCTGAGCCTGTTCGGCGCCAGTTTTATCGGTGCGCGGCTGCTGTTCGGCAACTTCATCAACCGGCTTGGCGGGTTTCGCGTGGCGATTGCCTGCCTGTCGGTGGAAAGCCTGGGCCTGCTGTTGCTCTGGCTGGCACCGACACCCGGCCTGGCCCTGGCGGGTGCGGCGCTGACCGGCTTTGGCTTCTCCCTGGTCTTCCCGGCCTTGGGCGTGGAGGCGGTGAATCTGGTGCCGGCGGCCAGTCGCGGTGCGGCAGTGGGGGCTTATTCGCTGTTTATCGACCTGTCCCTGGGTATCACCGGGCCAGTGGCCGGGGCCATTGCGGCGGGCTTTGGCTTCGCTTCGATCTTTCTGTTCGCGGCCCTGGCGGCCCTGAGCGGGCTGGGCTTGAGCATCTATTTGTATAAACAGGCGCAGGTGATGCGCGAGAACAAAGAAGTCTAAAAGTCGATCTTGCCCCGTCCGGCTTTGATATTGCCGCGCTTGGTCTTGGATTCCAGGCGCCGGGTCTTGGAACCCAGGGTCGGTTTGGTCGGGCGACGTTTCTTTTCCACCTTGGCGGCGTTGACGATCAGCTCGCTCAAGCGCTCCAGGGCATCGGCGCGGTTCTGCTCCTGGGTCCGGTACTGCTGGGCCTTGAGCACGATCACCCCATCGCTGGTGATCCGACTGTCACGCAAGGCCAGCAGCCGTTCCTTGTAGAACGGCGGCAAGGACGAGGCGTTGATATCGAAACGCAGGTGCACCGCACTCGAGACCTTATTGACATTCTGCCCACCCGCGCCCTGGGCACGGATGGCGGTCAACTCGATCTCGGCATCGGGCAGATGCACATTGTTGGAAATCACCAGCATGGGTGGTTCTCTAAAGCTGCGTCAGGGCGGATGCGCTGCGCTTGTTCTTGATCCCGTAGCAGGCCCACATGACCAGCAGCCAGACCGGAATCGCATACACCGACACCTGAATGCCGGGGATCATCAGCATGATCCCGAGGATCAACACCACGAACGCCAGGCACAGGTAGTTGCCATAGGGATACCACAGCGCCTTGAACAATGGCACCTGACCGATGCGCAGCATGTGCTGGCGGAATTTCAGGTGCGAGTAGCTGATCATCGCCCAGTTGATCACCAGGGTGGCCACCACCAGAGACATCAGCAGCTCAAGGGCATGCTGCGGGATCAGGTAGTTGAGCACTACGGCAATCAGGGTCACCAGTGCCGAGACCAGAATCGCCCGCACCGGCACTCCGCGCTTGTCGACCTTGGCCAGGGCCTGGGGCGCATCACCCTGCTCGGCCATGCCGAACAGCATGCGCGCATTGCAATAGGTGCCGCTGTTATACACAGACAGGGCAGCGGTCAGCACCACGAAGTTAAGGATATGCGCCGCCGTGTTGCTGCCCAGCATGGAGAACACCTGCACGAACGGGCTGCTGCTATAGGCGTCGCCGGAGGCATTGAGGCTGGCCAGCAGCGAATCCCACGGGGTCAGCGACAGCAGAACGACCAGGGCGCCGATATAGAAAATCAGGATGCGGTAGATCACCTGATTGATCGCCTTGGGGATCACCGTCTTCGGCTGATCGGCTTCGGCAGCGGTAAAGCCGAGCATTTCCAGGCCGCCGAAGGAAAACATGATAAACGCCAGGGCCATGACCAGGCCGGACACGCCGTTGGGGAAGAAACCGCCGTGTTCCCACAGGTTGCTCACCGCCGCCTGGGGGCCGCCGTGGCCGCTGACCAGCAGGTAGCTGCCCAGGGCGATCATGCCGACGATGGCCACCACCTTGATAATGGCAAACCAGAACTCGGCCTCGCCAAAGACTTTGACGTTGGCCAGGTTGATGGCGTTGATCATCACGAAGAACACTGCCGCCGAGACCCAGGTCGGAATCTCTGGCCACCAGTAGTGCACATATTTACCCACGGCCGTCAGCTCGGACATGCCCACCAGGATATACAGCACCCAGCAGTTCCAGCCCGACAGGAAGCCGGCAAAGCCGCCCCAGTATTGATGGGCAAAGTGGCTGAAGGAGCCGGCCACGGGCTCTTCAACGATCATTTCGCCCAGCTGGCGCATGATCATGAAGGCAATGAAGCCGCAAATGGCGTAACCCAGAATCATCGACGGGCCAGCCGACTTGAGCACCCCGGCCGAACCGAGGAACAGGCCGGTGCCGATGGCGCCGCCGAGGGCGATCAGCTGGATATGGCGGTTTTTCAGGCCCCGCTTCAGCTCACCGGAAGAGGAAATGTGTTCACTCATGGATAGTCACCTGATTGTTCTTCTCTGTGACGGAATCGAACCCGTTGCGCTCGTGACGCAACGGAGTGCCGCAAGGCCGGGTAGGCCCTGGTTGTTGGGGGATGCGCTTGCGCGTTTAAATCCCAGAGAAAAGGCGGCGCATTGTACACGCCAGGGATGTAGGAAAAACCATACAGATGGTCAGGATTGCCTTGTGTCAGGGTGACAAGCTTTTGTGGGAGCGAATTCATTCGCGAAAGCGGTGCTCCAATCGATGAAAATACATCGGATGTACTGGCCTCTTCGCGAATGAATTCGCTCCCACATTAGCCGCCCCAGGCCTTGCCTGCCTGGCTTGGGTTTGCAGTGCGGGAGCCGAGACTCAAGTCAGATGTTGTTTTATTCCAGGCGAAAAAAAACGCCGGTGTTTTACACCGGCGTTTATTTTTCAGCCTGCAGCCTTATTGCGGCTTGCGGCGACCGAAGCCCGGGCGTTGGCCCGATGCGGCTGGCGGGCCGCGGCGTTTGCCCGACGGCGCGTCGTCGACCAGGGAGATGCCTGGACGCTTCGCTGCCGGCTTGGCCGGACGCTTGGTTTCGTTTGGACGCTCGGCAACCGGCGTACCGCGACCTTTCACCGGACGCGAGGCCGCATCCTCACGCGGCTTGCGGGCCGGGCGCTCGCCCTTGACGCTGGCCGGACGCGAACGCTCGGTGTCGGTCACGCGCGGCTCGCGAGCCGGACGTGGACCGGCCGGTGCAGCGCCGTCCTTGGCCGGACGCAGGGTGCGTACACGCTCGCCCTTGCCCAGTGGACGCGACGATTGCCGTTGCAGGCGCTCGAGCTTGTCCTTGGTCTTGGCGTTCATCTGCGGCTGGGCCACAGGAGTCAGGCCGACTTCGATACTGAGAATGTCGACTTCCTGCTGGCTCATTTCGCGCCAGCGGCCCATGGGCAGGTCGGAGTTGAGGAACACCGGCCCGTAACGCACGCGCTTCAGACGGCTGACCACCAGACCCTGGGATTCCCACAGGCGACGGACCTCGCGGTTGCGACCTTCCATCACCACGCAGTGATACCAACGGTTGAAGCCTTCACCACCCGGCGCCTGCTGGATATCGGTGAAACGCGCAGGACCGTCTTCGAGGATCACGCCGTTCTTCAGACGCAGGAGCATGTCGTCATCGACTTCGCCACGTACGCGCACGGCGTATTCGCGGTCCATCTCGAACGAGGGGTGCATCAGGCGGTTGGCCAGCTCACCGTCGGTGGTGAACATCAGCAAACCGGTGGTGTTGATGTCCAGACGGCCAATATTGATCCAGCGGCCTTCTTTCGGACGCGGCAGGCGATCGAACACGGTCGGACGACCTTCCGGGTCGTCACGGGTGCAGATTTCGCCGTCCGGCTTGTTGTACATGATCACGCGACGGACCGTCTCGGCCGCTTCTTCGCGCTTGATGACACGCCCGTCAACGGTGATGGCATCGTGCAGATCGACGCGCTGACCGAGGGTCGCATCCTTGCCATTGACCTTGATCCGGCCCTGGCTGATCCAGGTTTCCACGTCCCGGCGCGAACCCACGCCGATACGGGCCAGAACCTTTTGCAGTTTTTCGCCTGCTGGTCCGATTTCCTGGCTGTCTTGCTTGTCTTTTTCGCTCATCTGGACACCTCCCGGTGTGTCGATTCATGGCCCGTCGAGGACCGACGTGACCGTAGCCTGGCGCCGCGCATGGAGCGGCGAGGCAAAATTCTGAAAGCCTGAGGCGCGTATGAAACGCCAAAAGGTCGCGAATCATACGCTCATGGCGCCGGTTGCGCATCACAGGCTAGTTGAAAATTTCGCGGCTACTTCTTTTTCCGCCGACCGGTGGCCTTGAGCTGGATCAGGCGCTTGGCCGATTCGACCAGTACGGCGCGCTTCTCGTCCTTGTCCATCTTCTTCCAGCCCTTGATCTCACGCTTGCTGCGCCCGCAGCCGCGACAGATATCGTCGTCGAATTTACAGACGCTGATGCAGGGGTCTTTGGGGGTGCTCATAACCTCTCTCCATCATTCATAAGCATACGGATCCGTTGTGGAATGGAGTTGTGTGCGGATTCATCCGCGAAGGGCAGTGTTTCAGGCGATAGAGATGTATTGCCTGTACTGGCCTATTCGCGAATGAATTCGCTCCCACAAAGTTCGCTCCCATAGGACTCGGCGCCCACAAAATTCAGAATTCACACCCATCAATGAGTCAGGTCCTGATCGTCTTCCGGCTTCTCTTCAACCAATAAATCATCGAAGTCGGTCTTGAGACCCTGTTCCATGGTGTCCAGTTCTGCCAGCAGGCTGCGGAAGCTGGTTTCGTCACGAGGCGGGTCGGGTTCTTCGGCTTCGGCGTCCGGATCAAGGCTGGCGTCGGCCAGGGCTTGCAAATGGGCGGGGACCGGGGCGTCGTCGAAATCGAGGATCGGGTCCGGCTCCATTTCCCGCAGGTCGGCCAGGGGCGGCAGGTCGTCGAGATTTTTCAGGTTGAAGTGGTCGAGAAAGCCCTTGGTGGTGGCGAACATCGCCGGTTTGCCCGGCACATCGCGGTAGCCGACCACGCGAATCCACTCCCGCTCCAGCAGGGTCTTGACGATATTGCTGTTCACCGCCACACCGCGTACGTCTTCGATCTCGCCGCGGGTGATCGGCTGGCGATAGGCGACCAGCGCCAGGGTTTCCAGCATCGCCCGGGAATAACGCTGCGGCCGTTCCTCCCAAAGACGCCCGACCCAGGGCGAAAAACGCTCACGAATCTGCAGGCGATACCCCGACGCCACTTCCTTAAGCTCGAACGCCCGCCCCTCGCAGGATTTGCGCAGCACTTCCAGGGCTTTCTTGAAGACTGCAGGCTCCGGCCGTTCACCTTCCTCAAAAAGCTCGAACAGGCGCTCCAGCGATTGCGGTTTTCCGGAGGCCAGCAGGAAAGCTTCGAGCAATTGCGCCAGCTCGCGGGGTTCGTTGAGGTTCATCGATCAGCTTCCATCAAAAACAACGCACTCTTATGGCTTGAAGCAAAATCTCTGTGGGAGCGAATTCATTCGCGAAAGCGGTAATTCGAATGATGAAGATGCATAGAGTGCTCCGGCCTCTTCGCGAATAAATTCGCTCCCACCCCGATCAGGGTTTGCTACGCGACAGCTCGGTGTCTGGTTTTACTCCGCCCGCGCCCGCACATGAATCACTGCAAACGGCTCGTTCTGCACCAACTCGACCAGGGATTCCTTGACCAGTTCAAGGATCGCCATAAAGGTCACGACCACCCCCAGACGCCCTTCCTCGGCGGTAAACAGCTCGGCAAAGGGCACGAAACCACCGCCCTTGAGCCGTTCCAGCACATCGCTCATGCGCTCGCGGGTGGACAGGGCTTCGCGGCTGACCTGGTGGCTTTCGAACATATCGCCCTGGCGCAGCACCTCGGCCATGGACATCAGCAGCTCTTCGAGGCTGACATCCGGCAACAACTTGCGCGCCCGGGCCTCGGGGGCATCGAGCTTGGGCACGCTGACATCGCGGCCGACCCGGGTCAGGCCATCGATACCCTCGGCGGCGGCCTTGAAGCGTTCGTACTCCTGCAGACGGCGAATCAGTTCGGCGCGGGGGTCGTCTTCCTCTTCCTCGATCTCGGCCGAGCGCGGCAGCAGCATGCGCGATTTGATCTCGGCCAACATCGCCGCCATTACCAGGTATTCCGCCGCCAGCTCCAGGCGCACGTTCTTCATCAACTCGACGTAACCCATGTACTGCCGGGTGATTTCAGCCACCGGGATGTCGAGGATATCGATGTTCTGTTTGCGGATCAGGTACAGCAACAGGTCCAGCGGCCCTTCGAAAGCCTCGAGAAAAACCTCCAGGGCATCCGGCGGGATATACAGGTCCAGGGGCATCTGGGTAACCGCCTGGCCATAGACCAGGGCGAACGGCAGCTCCTGCTGGGCGTCAGCCTGGGGGTCCACGGTTTCCACGGCGGTCATCAGGCCTCGCCACCAAAGGGCGTCGGGTCGCCGCAGCCGATACGGATGATCTGCGGCTCGCCATCGGCCAGGTTGATGACGGTGGACGCCGAAACCCCGCCGATGCCGCCGTCGATGATCAGGTCGACCTGATGCTCAAGGACCTCGCGCATCTCATAGGGGTCGCTCATGGGCAGGCTCTCGCCGGGCATGATCAGGCTGACGCTCATCAGCGGCTCGCCCAATTGTTCAAGCAGCGCTTGGGCAATCGGATGCTGCGGCACACGCAGGCCGATGGTGCGGCGCTTGGGATGCAGAATCAGCCGTGGCACTTCACGTGTCGCATTGAGAATGAAGGTATACGGCCCCGGCGTATGGCTCTTGAGAGCGCGAAAGGCGCCAGTATCGACCTTGGCGAACAGGCCCAGTTGCGACAGGTCGCAGCACATCAGGGTGAAATTGTGCTTGTCGTCCAGCTGGCGCAGACGGCGAATGCGCTCGATGGCGCTCTTGTCACCGATCTGGCAACCCAGCGCGTAGGACGAATCTGTGGGATAGACCACCAAACCGCCCGCCTTGATGATTTCCACGGCCTGTTTGATCAGGCGCGGTTGCGGGTTCTCCGGGTGGACCTGGAAAAATTGACTCACGGTAACTCCCTGTTCAGACGACGGCAGTAGGCTGGTCATTTTTGAATCGGCACCAAAGTGGCGGCAAGTCCTCCGGTAACGGGCGGTAAACCCCGATCTCGGACCATGCGCCAGGAGCATGAAAGTCACTGCCGGCAGACACCAGCAGACCGAACTCACGAGCCAGAATGGCCAGCGACCCGACCTGATCGGCAGGTTGCAGGCCATTGACGACTTCGATGGCATGGCCGCCGGCCTGGATAAAGTCGGCGACCAGCTTGCGACGTTTACTACGGGTGAAATCGTAATGCGAGGGGTGGGCCAGGCTGACCCAGGCCTTGGAGTCGCGCAGGGTGGCGACGGTATCTTCCAGGGTCGGCCAGTGCTGCTTGACGTCACCCAGCTTGCCGGCACCCAGCCATTTGCGGAATGCCTCGGCGCGATCCTTGACGAAACCGCCACGCACCAGGAACTCGGCGAAATGCGGTCGGGCCGGGGCATTGCCACTGTCGCCCAGCTCCATCTGGATCGCCCGGGCGCCTTCCAGCGCTCCCGGCATACCTTTCATCGCCAATTTACGACTTATTTCTTCGGCACGCAGCCAGCGCCCCTCATGCAAACGGCCGATGGCTTCGACCAGCGCCGGGGCGTCGACCTCGAAACCGTAGCCCAGAATATGGATGGTTGCACCGCCCCAGGTGCAAGACAACTCTACCCCATTGACCAGTTGCATACCCAGCCCAAGCGCCGCCGTGCGGGCCTCTGCGAGGCCTTCGGTGGTGTCATGGTCGGTCAGGGAAAGTACGCGCACGCCATTCTCGAAGGCACGGGCAACCAGTACGGCAGGCGCGAGCGAGCCATCGGAAGCGGTGCTGTGGCAGTGCAGATCAACATTCATAGGGGCGCTTTCGCAGTCATTGATGTTTGTTATTATGCCGCTACATCCTGCTTCTGGCTGCCATTGTGAAACAATTCATCGACTTCATCCCGCTGCTGCTGTTTTTCGTCGTCTACAAAATCGAACCGCAAACCCATGAACTGCTGGGTCACAGCGTCGTCATCGGCGGTATTTTCAGTGCGACCGCCATGCTGATCATCAGTTCGCTGGTGGTCTACGGCTTCCTCTATTTCAAGCAGGGCAAACTGGAGAAAAGCCAGTGGCTGACCCTCCTCGCCTGCCTGGTCTTCGGCAGCCTGACCCTGGCCTTCCACAGCGAGACTTTCCTCAAATGGAAAGCCCCGGTGGTCAACTGGCTGTTCGCCCTGGCCTTCCTCGGCAGCCAGTTCATCGGTGAGCGCCCGCTGATCCAGCGCATCATGGGCCATGCCCTGAGCCTGCCGCAGCCGATCTGGCGCAAGCTGAACGTGGCCTGGATCATCTTTTTCATCTTTTGCGGCGCGGCCAACCTGTACGTGGCCTTCACCTACCAGGATTTCTGGGTCGACTTCAAAGTCTTCGGCAGCCTGGGCATGACCGTGCTGTTCCTGGTCGGTCAGGGCCTGTTCCTCGCCAAGCATATGCACGACCCGGACCCTGCCGCGTCGAATCCCACCTCCAAGACCGAGGACTGACATGCTCTTTGCAATTATCTCCACCGATGTCGCTGATTCTCTGGAAAAACGCCTGAGCGTACGCCCTGCCCACCTCGAGCGCCTGGTCGTGCTCAAGGATGCCGGCCGCCTGGTCCTGGCCGGCCCGCATCCGGCGGTTGAAAGCAACGACCCGGGCGCTGCGGGTTTCACTGGAAGCCTGATCGTCGCCGAGTTCGAATCCCTCGCTGCCGCCAAGACCTGGGCCGATGCCGATCCGTATATCGCTGCGGGCGTCTACGCCAGTGTCGTGGTCAAGCCGTTCAAGCAAGTACTGCCCTGAATCCAGGTAAATCGTGGCATCCGTGTAAGCAACAGCGCGCAGATGCCACACTGCACAGACGACCGCTCATCATTCCGTTCTTCCTGCCGACAAACTGAAAATCGATTCTGCCGGCAATAGAAGGGAGTTCAGATGCGTCCAGGTCCGTTATGTGTGTTGTTGGCTGTGCTGGCGGTGGGCACCGATGCCCAAGCCGAAGAAACAAATGGCTCGGGCATCACCTTGCCGCTGCCTACTGCGGCCGCTCAGGTCATTGACCTGCAACAGCGTCTGAAAGACAGCGAGCGCCAGCGCGAAGAACTGCAAAAGCAGTTGCAGAGTGCAGACGCCAGCCGTGAAAGCGCTCCGCTCAAAGAGCTGCGCCTGGAGAACCAAAAACTCCGGACACAACTCAAAGAAGCACAAACCAGCCTGCCCCTGCGTTTTCTCACCGAACAGCAACAATGGTTCGTCACCGGAGGCGGCGTTGCACTGATCGCCCTACTGTGCGGTATCTTTGCCACTGGCGGACGTAGAGAGCGTCGGCAGTGGCTGAATTGAGTGAGTCATGAGCGAGCTGTTATTAATTGATGATGATCAGGAACTCTGCGAACTGCTGAGCAGTTGGCTGAGTCAGGAAGGCTTTCAGGTACAGGCCTGCCACGATGGCGTCAGCGCCCGTCGCGCCCTCGCCCAATCGGTGCCGGCCGCCGTGGTTCTGGATGTCATGCTGCCCGACGGCAGCGGCCTGGAACTGCTCAAGCAACTGCGCAGTGATCACCCCGAGATGCCCGTGGTCATGCTGTCGGCCCGTGGCGAGCCGCTGGACCGTATCCTCGGCCTGGAACTGGGCGCCGACGACTACCTGGCCAAGCCCTGCGACCCCCGGGAGCTGACCGCACGCCTGAAGGCCGTGCTGCGCCGCAGTCACCCGACCGCCGTGGCCAGCCAGCTGGAACTGGGCGACCTGAGCTTCAGCCCGATGCGTGGCGTAGTCACCATCGGTGAGCAGGAACTGACCTTGACCGTTTCCGAGAGCCGTCTGCTCGAAGCCCTGCTGCGCCAGCCCGGCGAGCCCCTGGACAAGCAGGAACTGGCGCAACTGGCCCTGGGCCGCAAGCTGACGCTGTACGACCGCAGCCTGGACATGCACGTCAGCAACCTGCGCAAGAAGATCGGCCCCCATGCCGATGGCCGTCCACGCATCGTCGCCCTGCGCAGCCGCGGCTACTACTACAGCGCCTGATCGGGCTGGCCTTGTGTCAGCTCGCTCGACGCGGCTCTTTACGCAAGCTTTACCGTCGCCTGACTGCCCTTGACCTTCATCTCCTTAAACTGAGCTCAACCGGACAAGAACCGGATTCGAGACAAAGGAGAGACACCATGATGCGCAAGACCCTGATCGCTTTGATGTTCGCCACTGCCCTGCCAACCCTCGCCATGGCCATGCCGCCACAAGATGGTCCGGACAACGGCTGGCAGGGTGGTGGCATGCACGGCCAGCACGGTCCACGTGACGGCGGCCCGTTCCGCGAGTTGAACCTGACGCCGGAACAGCATCAGCAGATCGCCAAGCTGATGGGCGACCAAATGCGCGGCCGTCACGAACTCACCGAGCGCTACCTGAAAAAGCTGCCAGCCGCCGATCAGAAAGCCATGCAGGATGAGATCAAGGCCAAGCATGACAAGACTCAGGCTGACATCCGCGCCGTACTCAAGCCGGACCAGCAGAAACAGTTCGACGAAATCCTGAAGAAACAGGAACAACGCCGCGCCGATCGTGCTGAATTCGAAGCCTGGAAAGCGCAAAAGGCCCAGAAAGCCCAGTAATATCCGCTTACCCACACCCGACCTGCCCCAAGCTGGTCGGGTGTCTCTATTTCAGCTGAGGTCAAACCGTGCGTTCATTGTTCTGGCGAATCCTGGCCAGTTTCTGGCTGGCCATTGCCCTGGTGGCAGGTCTATCCATTCTGCTGGGGCATATGCTCAACCAGGACGCCTGGATTCTCAGCCGCCACCCGGGCCTCAACAATCTGCCGCAAACCTGGTCCGAGCTTTACGAAAACCAGGGCGAAGCGGCATCCCAGGATTACCTGCAAGGCCTCAAGCGGCGTTATCACATCGATGTGCAGGTACTTAACGACGCCGGTGAAGCGGTGGTCAGTGGGACTTTCCCGGCTCGCGCCGCCGCCTTCGAAGCTCGCCAGCACGATGATCCACGCCAGTTGCCCTGGCGGCGTCTGACCACCGAGTACACCAGCCCGAAAACCGGCGAAACCTATCTGCTGATCTATCGAATCCCTCACCCCGAACTCGACGCCTGGCACCGGCAAAGCCTGCTCTGGCCATTCAGCGCCCTGGGCATCGCCCTGGTGGTACTGACCCTGTTCAGCCTGTTGGTGACCCTGTCCATTACCCGCCCCCTCAGTCGCTTGCGGGGCGCAGTACATGATCTCGGGCTGACGGTTTATCAACAGAACAGCCTGGCGCAACTGGCCAACCGTCGCGACGAATTTGGCGTCCTGGCCACCGATTTCAACCGCATGGGCGCGCGCCTGCAAAGCCTGATCGGCAGTCAGCGCCAACTATTGCGTGATGTATCCCATGAACTGCGCTCGCCGCTGGCGCGACTACGGATCGCCCTCGCTCTGGCCGAGCGGGCGGAACCGGCAGAACGCGAGAAGCTATGGCCACGCCTGGCCCGGGATTGTGATCGTCTGGAAGCACTGATCAGCGAGATCCTCGCCCTGGCCCGTCTCGATGCCACGGTGGGTAATCCCGAGCCGGTGGATGTGCGCGGCATGCTTGAGCATTTGCAGGGCGAAGCGCAGTTCAACGATGAGGGGCAGGATATCCACGTCTATATCGAGGACAACCTGGTATTGCACGGCTGGCCGGACATGCTCGAACGCGCCATGGACAACCTGCTGCGCAACGCTCTGCGCTTCAACCCGCCGGGTGCTCGCATCGAAATGCAGGCCTGTCGCGTCGGCGACCGGGCGCAACTCAGCGTGCGCGACCACGGCCCCGGTGTGGCGCCGGAACATCTGGCGCAACTGGGTGAGCCGTTCTATCGCGCCCCGGACCAGACCGCGCCGGGCCATGGCCTCGGCCTGGCCATCGCCAAACGCGCGGCTGAACGCCATGGCGGTCATCTGACGCTGCAAAACCATCCCGAAGGCGGTTTCCTCGCATGCCTGGATCTGCCGTTGGAACCAGTGATGCCAACGGTGAATTGATATCAGCCCTGCCAGGCGCTGACGACGGTTGCCACATCCACCTTGGGCGCTTCCCGAGGTGGATTCTGCGGCGTCCCCAGATAAAGAAACGCCACCACTTCTTCGTCTTCTTTCAGTCCCAGCCCTTTGGCCACGTGGCCCGCGTAGGCTAGCTCTCCAGTCCGCCAGACCGCACCGACACCCAAGGCATAAGCCGCCAGCAGTACGCCGTGGGCGGCACAGGCGGCCGTTAGCAGCTGCTCCTTCTTCGGCACTTTGAAGTGCTCCTGCAAGGACGCGATAACTACGACAACCAACGGTGCCCGCAGCGGACCCAGGCGCGCCTTGTCGAGCATCTGCTCGGTCACTTCGCCACCTCCCTGCTGCAGGGCTTGGGCAAGCAATTCGCCCATACGCTCACGGGCCAGACCTTCCACCGTCAGAAAACGATACGGACGCAACATGCCATGATCCGGCGCACGCAATGCCGCACCAAACAACACTTCGCGCTGCGCAGCATCCGGGGCCGGCTCGACCAGACGGGGCACCGAAACACGATTGAGCAAAACGTCGACAGCCTGCATCGGCTTTCTCCTTGGAAAATGATTCAACATTCTAAAAGCAATAACGTCTGGGCAAGGGAATTAGTTATCTAGGGGTCTGGACGAAAAGTCGGCGAGCGATGGTCAGGCAAGGCAAAAACAGGCGAGGAAGCGGAGTTTAGGCCCCTAAATGAGCATTATCCGCTACGCGCCCCCTTCGGGCCGTCCTTCGGACGTTCTCCTTTCAGTCGTCCGAGCCTGTTTTTAACGCAGCATGGTGCGCGTAGCGCCGAAGGCGCCCAGCCTGCAGCCACTTTTAGTCCGAGGCCGGCTGGCTAATCGCCGTCGGTTTACACTCTAATAGGCGCAGGTAGAATGGCGCCCTTTCCTCACTCCAGTCAGAGCGACTTCATGGCGTTGCCGACCCTTCGCATCATCGGTTTCATCATCGGCATCTTCCTGATCACCCTGGCCATCGCCATGGTCGTGCCGATCGCCACCCTGGTGATCTTCGATCATCTGGACGACCTGCGCTCGTTTCTCTGGTCCAGCGTACTGACCTTCCTCGCCGGCATGGCGCTGATCATCCCTGGCCGCCCGGAGCATGTGCATCTGCGCCCGCGGGACATGTACATGTTGACGGTGTCCAGTTGGATCGTGGTCTGCGTGTTCGCCGCCCTGCCGTTCCTGCTGACCCAGCACATGAGCTTCACCGACTCGTTTTTCGAAAGCATGTCGGGCATCACGGCCACCGGTTCTACGGTGATCAGCGGCCTGGACAGCATCTCGCCGGGCATCCTGATCTGGCGCTCGCTGTTGCACTGGCTGGGCGGCATCGGCTTTATCGGCATGGCGGTGGCGATTCTGCCACTGCTGCGTATCGGTGGCATGCGCCTGTTCCAGACTGAATCTTCCGACCGCTCGGAGAAGGTCATGCCGCGCTCGCACATGGTCGCCAAGTTCATTGTGTTGACTTATGTCGGTCTCACGGCACTGGGCAGCCTGGCGTTCTGGGCGGCGGGTATGAGCCTGTTCGACGCGATCAACCACGCCATGTCGGCCATTGCCACTGGCGGTTTCTCCACATCGGATCAGTCCCTGGCCAAATGGCCGCAACCGGCGGTGCATTGGGTGGCGATCGTGGTGATGATCCTCGGCAGCCTGCCGTTCACCCTGTACGTCGCCACGCTGCGGGGCAATCGCAAGGCATTGATTCGCGATGAACAAGTGCGCGGCCTGATCGGCCTGCTGCTGGCGACCTGGCTGGTAATGACCCTGTGGTACTGGAGCACCACCGACCTGCCCTGGTACGACGCCTTGCGTCATGTCGCGCTGAACGTTACCTCGGTTGTGACCACCACCGGCTTCGCTCTGGGCGACTACAGCCTGTGGGGCAATTTCGCCTTGATGTTCTTCTTCTACCTGGGCTTTATCGGCGGCTGCTCCGGCTCGACGGCTGGCGGAGTGAAGGTGTTTCGCTTCCAGGTGGCCTATATCCTGCTCAAGGCCAACCTCAATCAGCTGATTCACCCCCGCGCGGTGATCCGCCAGAACTACAACGGCCACCGTCTGGATGATGAAATCGTCCGTTCGATCCTGACCTTTTCGTTCTTCTTCACCATCACCATCTGCGGTATCGCTTTGGCTTTGGCGTTGCTGGGTCTGGACTGGATGACCGCCCTGACCGGCGCAGCCAGCACCGTGTCCGGCGTCGGCCCCGGCCTGGGCGAGACGATCGGCCCGGCGGGCAACTTCTCAACGCTGCCGGACGCGGCCAAATGGATACTGTCCGGCGGCATGCTGCTGGGGCGCCTGGAGATCATTACGGTGCTGGTGCTATGCGTACCGGCATTCTGGCGTCATTGACAGCATGAATAGCCGATAAAACCCATGGCGGCAGGGGGCCCGACGGCAATAGACTGAAAGCCTCGTCACTCTTTGCGGGAGTCACCATGGACAACGTCAGACAGTTCAGCCGTTTTGCCGACTTCTACCCGTACTACCTGGCCGAACACAACAACAGCACCTGCAAGCGCCTGCATTTTATCGGCACCAGCCTGGTGATTTTCCTGTTGGCGTTCGGTATCGGCAGCGGCCGCTGGAGCCTGCTGTGGCTGGTGCCTCTGGCAGGTTACGGATTTGCCTGGGCCGGCCATTTCTTCTTCGAGAAGAATCGCCCGGCCACCTTTCAGCATCCGTTCTACAGCCTGCTGGGCGATTTCGTGATGTACCGCGATATTCTGCTGGGCAAAGTCAGTCTCTGACCGGAGTCAGTTGACCGGCTCAGCCACTTCGGCCTGCTCTTCCTGCACGCGGGCCTTTTCGCGCTGATGGGCGTCGGCCAGACGGAACAGCTCGATGCTGCCGTCCAGATGCTCGATCAGCGCGGTGCAGGACTCGACCCAGTCGCCGCAGTTAAGGTATTCCACCCCGCCCACCTGACGAATCTCGGCATGGTGGATATGCCCACAGACCACGCCATCCAGACCGCGCTTCACGCACTCATGGGCGATGGCTTCTTCGAAGTCGCTGATGAAACTGACCGCCGTCTTGACCTTATGCTTGAGGTACGCCGACAGCGACCAGTAGCCATAGCCGTACTTGGCACGCCAGTGGTTGAGCCAGCGGTTGAGGGTCAGGGTGAACTCGTAGGCCGAATCGCCGAGGAAGGCCAGCCAGCGGTGATAGCGGGTGATCACATCGAACTGATCGCCGTGGATGACCAGCAGCTTGCGGCCATCGGCAGTCTGGTGAATGGCTTCGTCCACCAGCTGGATATTGCCCAGGATCAGCTTGGAGTAGCGACGCAGGAATTCATCGTGGTTACCGGTGACGTAGATCACCTCGGTGCCGCGCTTGCTCATGGTCAGCAGGCGGCGAATCACGTTGGTATGGGCCTGGGGCCAGTACATGCCGCTGCGCAGTTTCCAGCCGTCGATGATGTCTCCGACCAGATAGACCTTGTCTGCCTGATAGCCCTTGAGAAAGGTCGAAAGATGCTCGGCCTGGCAATCGCGAGTGCCCAGGTGAACATCGGAAATCCATAAGGTCCGCACATGTTGCTTGCGGCTGGGTTTGGCGAGCTGGGCACTGGTCATGGTCGTCAACCTCCGACTGGGTTTTGACGATAGTGCGTGCTGCCGGTTAATTGAAAATGACGATGGCGTGGCAATGTTGTGACAGGCAGGCCCTGCCCCGTGCGCAGCGGTAGGAGCCAACTCGTTGGCGAGGCAGACAACACAGTGAATCAGGCACGCCGCCTCGCGAACAAGTTCGCTCCTACCGGTCCCATTAACTGACTGGCAAGGATTTGATTTCAGGCATGAGGCCAGGGGCTGGTTGTAAGTTCTGATGAACACTGAAGTAGGTCATTTCCGAAAGTTCTGTGGTCAAGCCGTTTTCAACGTTCTGTCTAATGACTCTGCCTACAACAACTATTTATCGTCCGCCCTCATGTTTTGAGGACCAAGGACGTTGCATTCATGACTCGCGCCTATGCGTTTATCACCGATCAGGTACAGATCTACTCCTGGTACCGGGACCAACTAACCAGCCCGGCCGCCCGGAACAAGTTCGACCGTCTTAATCATGGCTATCACCATAACGATCCTGTTTTCCCCGGACAGGTGCTGATCTACGGCGATGATTCATCCAGCCAATGCACTTATGAGGAAGACCAGATGAGCTGGCAGGCTCGGGACGTTCGCAGCGCTTTTATCGGAAGCAGCTTTACCGTCCAGCGCGGGTTGATGGAGAACTTCGATGTCCTTCAAGATATCCTGACGTACGGCTCCATCGGGGTTGGCAGCGTTACCGGTGCCTGGAAGAACCACCTCAAGCAGGTTGAAACCACCCTCAATGAGATCAATAGCGCCTATCAGAGTTGGCGCTCGGGTGCGCTCAACAAAGACCAGTTCATTGCCCGACGTCAGGCGCTTTTTGCAGCGCTGGACGACCAACTGCGCGGCATCGGCCGCTGGGGCACGGGCCTTAAAAAGAACTCGACCATCAAGAAAATGTTCGGCTATTCCAGCAAGCGTTTTCTGCATACCGGCGAGCTGCGGGCTTATGCACAGCAGGTGAAACGTATTGGCTCAATGGCGCGCGCGCTGAGTAATGGAACCTTTGTGGGTGTCACACTGGATATCGGCGCGGGGGCACTGGAAATTGAAGAAGCATGCTCGACCGGGCGCGAGGAGCAATGCACCAAAGCCAAGTTTGTGGAAGTGGGAAAGATGGTGGCAGGGATCCCTTCAGCCATGGTTGGGGGGAGGGTTGGTTTGAAAGCCAGTGCGAGTCTGTGTTTCAAACTGGTGGGGCCGTCAAGAGGGGGAAGTCTGTTGGCCTGCGGTATTGCAGGAGGTGCTATTGGGGCATGGGCGGCAGGCAAGGGAGGTTCGGCTGCTGGCGAGTATGTAAGCACGCTGCTTTACGAGCTGAAAGGCAATGACTGACGGGATTCTGGGATGGCTGATTGTGATCTCGACCATCGTGATAATCCTTGTTTTTTTCGCAATCCTTTACGCCGAGCACTACATCCTGCCGAAGGTTGAAGCCCAGTTGAGGAACTGCAAAATCGTGACTGATGCCATAGCGTTCTGGGGAACCACCGGTTTGGCTGGCAGAGGCTATCGGTACGCCATGGTCAACTTCGCTCTCACTTCGACAAAAAGCTTGAGCGAAAAAGGCATGGTGGATATCGATGAGGTCAATAGCGTGTCATTGAGCCATCGACGATGGATCTGCATTCCCATGCATGTGTTTTGCGTGAGCATGGGGACTGCCATGATCTGCCTGGCGCTGTTGGGGAAACTCTGGTGAACGAGCTGGTCATCGAGTTTGACGTGGGAACGCCGTGTTACGAGTTGACCGGCAATGAATGACGGGATTCTGGGGTGGCTGATTGTGATCTCGACCATCGTCATAATCCTTGATTTTTTCGCAACCCTTTACGTCAAGCTCTACATCCTGCCCAAGGTTGAAGCCCAGCTGAAAAACTGCAAAATCGTGACTGATGCCGTAGCGTTCTGGGGAACCAGCAGCCTGGCTGGCAAAAGCTATCGATACGCCATGGTCAACTTTGCGCTCACCTCGGCAAAAAGTTTGAGCAAAAAAGGCCTGGTGGATATGGATGAGGTCAATAGCGTCTCATTGAGCCATCGACGATGGATCTGCATTCCCATGCACGTGTTTTGCGTGAGCATGGGGACTGCAATGATCAGCCTGGCGCTGCTGGGAAAACTCTGGTGAGCCCGGAGATCGGGGTAAAACTTCCCGACTCCCCCCCCCCATAGCCAGACGTATCTCTTTCTTTTGAATGAAATTTCCGAGAAAATCCAGACCCCTTGTGCCACGGAATTCAGCTCTCTACTCTTGCGCGGTCGCTGCAAAATCAGCGATCAGATTTGGTAGATCTGAGGTTCTATCGGCGCAAGGCGCCACGTTAAACAGACCGTTTTCGATGGTCTCTGTTTTGGTGGCCGTGCGCATGTCGCCTTCGGGCGAGCCGGGTGCCGATAGCCGGTTCTACCAACCTGCGTACGGCCGCCTCCCTGTCGTTGGTAGCGATCGGATGGCGGCTCCATGAGTTCTATCGGAGTTTTATCCAATGAAAATCATTACCCCCGACCCACCCTTGATCATCGCCCATCCATCGCTCAGCAAGGCCCACGCCATGAACCACGCCTCGGACATGCTGCGCTGTGTCCAGGTCGCCGCCGATGAATTTGGTGAAAGCCTGGATGGTCCTGCGCGGCAGAAAATGCTCTGCATTCTCCACCAGATAGAGATGATTTCCGCGATGGTGGATCACTCGCTGAGTGTCTGAAGCAGCGCGTATTAGCGGGGATGGCGCCGGGCCCGGCGCCGTCTCACAGCAAACACAAGACTCTGTGGGACCGGCTTCAGCCGGGAATGCATTGGCAAGGCCGATACATTTCTATCGCCTGCTCCATTGCCTTCCCGGCTAAAGCCGGTCCCACCAAAAACATTTGCTATGGCTTGGGTTCGTTATGCCCCAGGTCCCGCTGCGGGTCGATCAGATCGCGTACGCGCTGCTTGAGCACCTTGGCTTCGGGGAAGCCGCCGTCAGCCTTCCGTTCCCAGATCTGGGTGCCGTCGCAGGTGATGCGGAAGACGCCGCCGGTAGCCGGCTCCAGGGATACCTTGCCGAGGTCATCGGCGAAGGTGCTCAGCAGTTCCTGCGCCAGCCAGGCCGCTCGCAGCAGCCACTGGCACTGGGTGCAGTAGGTAATGACGACTTCGGGGCGCGCTGCGGACATATCAATCAAGCCCCTTGAGCATCTCGAAGGCGGCCTGCTGGTGGGCATCGTCGCCGTTCTCGATCAACTCCTGAAGAATCAGGCGAGCGCTTTCGATATCGCCGTCATCGATCAGCACCTGAGCTTCATTGAGCTTGCTCAGTGGAGCCTCATCGAGATCCAGTAGATCGAAATCAGTCGTGTCATCCATAAAGCCATCGAGGAAATCATCGTCCAGAGCATCGCTATCGGCCTGGACGATCGGCTCAGGTATCACTTCAGGCTCGGAAAAGTCGTCCTCGGGTTCGGAGAAGTCGCTGAGGAACTGCTCTTCCTGCATCTCGAACACTTCCGGCAGCTGCGTCAGGTTCGAGGCGAAGCCTGGATCCTCTTCCTCTGGCTGAACCGTCTCCTGCTTACGCGAACGCGGGGTATCAAATGGATCGACCAGATCCCAGTCGGCATCCATGGACAGATCATCCAGGTTCAGCTGGAACTCGTCCTCGGCAGGCGCCGGTGGAGCCTTGGCCAGGGTCGGCTTGACCACCGCCGCCGTTACCGCAGCCGCTGCGACTGCCGCAACAACCGGCACCACAGGGGCGGCAGGAGCCGGGGGCTCGGCCTTTTTCAGCAGTGGATAACGCCCGCGAATCTCCGCGACCTTCTCAGGATCCAGGCCCTGCTCGATGAAATTCTGCTCTTGGGCCGCAAAACCGCTGGCATCACCCTGTTCGGCGAGCAGCTCAAGAATCTTGGCGCGAATATCCATGCGCTCCGGCTGCTTATCCAGAGCATCGCGCAGAATGCCCAGGGCCTCGGTAAAGCGGCCGTAAGCGATATAGATATTGACCCCGTCAAGGGCATCCGGCGGCGCACTGGCCGGGCGTGGCGCAGGGGGTGCCTGCGGCCGGATCGGGGCAACAACCGGCGCAACCACGGGGGCGACGGTACGTGGGGCGGAGACACCTGGCACGTCGAGAATAACCGGGGTCGGACCGATATCGTCCGGCATTGGCTCGTCGTAATCGTCATCGTCCAGCTCCTTCTGCCGCTTACGGCGCATGGAGTAGACCAGGCCCAACAGCAACAGCAGGATCAGCAAGGCGCCCAGCAGGATCGGCTGGCTGATAAAGGAATCATCGACAACGGGGGCTGGCGCAGGCACGACTACCGGAGCAGGGGTTGCCACTGGCGCGGGAACAGGCGTTGCAACCGGAGTCGGCGCGACAGGTGTCACCGGTGCTACTGCCACCGGCTGAGCAGGTGCACTTTTGAGCTCGGCCAGCTGGGTTTCCAGGGTGACGATTTCCTTGTCCTTGCCGCTCAATTGCCCCTTGAGATCGTCGACCTCATGGTTCAGCTGCTGATTTTCCACCGTCGCACCGGCCAGCTGTTGTGCGCTGGTCGGCGCTGCGGCAGGAGTCGTTGGCGAAGCAGCGTTGGCGGGGGCAGTCGCGCCGCTCGCTACAGAAGCCGCAGCGGTTGGAGTAACCGGGGCAACGCTCGGCAGGACCGCCGCATCTGGCAGCAACAGGTTCTGGCCGACCTTCAGCTCTTTGGTGTTGCCAGCGGGGAACGCCTGGGGGTTGAGAGCCTTGATGCCGGTAGCCAACTCATCGGCGGACATCTTCGAATCCGTGCCATGCAGGCGCCGGGCAATCGAACCCAGGTTGTCACCTGCCACCACGACGTAATGCTTGCTCTGCACCGCTGGCGGTGGCGCTACGGGCATGCGCGAGCCGCCGGTCTGGGTGATCGACTCGCGATTACGCCCCTGAAGCGCCGCACGGCCTGCCGGGGTAGTCGCCGGATCGAGCAGCAAGGTGTACTCATGCAGCAAATCGCCATTAGGGCGTGACAACTGCACAAGGAAATTCAGGAAAGGTTCGGTAACCGGCTTGCTCGACACCACATGAATGACGCCGTGGTTGCCATGAATGATCGGCGTGAAGCGCAAGTCATTGAGGAAGAACACTCGCTCGACACCCGCGCGGGTGAAGGCTTCCGGCGTTGCCAGCTTAGCGATGACATCTTCTTCGTTCAGGCCACCGGTCTCGACCAGATCGATATCCGCGTCCAGCGGCTGGTTCAGCGCGGAATGCAGGGTGATATCACCCAGTCCCAGGGCAGACGCCATCGCCGGATACAGCATGGAAGCCGAAGCGATGAGCAATGCCATCAACCCGCCACGTACACCGGGCATCGTGCGCCGCAGCGCACCCGGCACGACGGCCTCAGAACTCTTCAGCATACGAACCCTTATGGAAACCAAAGCAGACTTCTCGGCATATTCAATTTTTCGGACCGCTTCTCTCGGTCCCGGACCAGGGCCTGTACAAAAAGTCGGCGAGCGGCCGCCACGTTCCGTACAGGGCCTGACAAGTATGATGGCAGATCCGGCAATATGCTCGCGCTATGATTTTTCCAGATTGGCCAGGATACGGGTGTGCACGCTCATGCACAGCCGCAGATCTTCTTCGCTGATGCCTTCGAACAACTCCACTCGCAGGGCGGTGGCAATGGTCTCGATTTTCTCGATCAGCGGCCGGGCGGTGTCGCAAAGGACAATCTTCTTCGCCCGACGGTCCTCGAGCACCGCCTGACGCAGGACCAGGCCCTGCGCTTCAAGGCTGTCCAGCAAGCGTGCCAGGGTCGGCCCTTCGACACCGACGCTCTGCGCCAGCTCGCGCTGGGTCGGCGGCGAGGTGAACCGGGCCAGATGCAGCAGCACCAGCCAGCGGGCCTGGGACAGCCCCAAGTCAGCCAGACGGCGATCCAGCTCGGCGCGCCAGCCACGGGACATATGGGCCAGCTGCATTCCGAAGCGGTGTTCATTGTTCAAGGGCATAACCAACTCATGATCGAAACTAATTATTAGTCAGCTAATCATGGAGCCTGAGGTGAGGCAAGCTCTATTCAGACCTCGAATTCGGACTGCAAAGCGGCGCGCACACAATAGAGCACGCCTTCGGGCACTCGGCCGGTGAATTGCTCGGCAATAGCGGCGACCGGAGGCAACTCGCCCTCGCCGTCCAGGAAGGCGTCCTGAATCTCGCCGAGCAGATCTTCGGGCAGATCCAGGGCCTGCTCCACCGACAGTTGCTGCTTGCCAATGGCCTCGGCCAGCAAGGTATAGACGTTCTTCTCGGTGCACTGCAGTTGACCGGCAATCTGCGCCGGGGTCATGCCTGCACGGGCCAGACTGATCAGCTCATGGCGGATATCGGCCACGACTTTCGGCGCCGGGGCCGTGCCGCCGAGCACTTCCAGGAAGGCCTCGCCATAGCGTTCCAACTTGCGTGCACCGACACCGCTGACCCGGCCCATTTCGGCCATGTTGCCGGGCTTGCTGCGCAACATTTCCAGCAGGGTTGAGTCGGGGAAGATGACGTAAGGCGGCACGCCATGCTCTTCGGCCAGCTTGCGCCGCAGGGCACGCAGGGCTTCCCACTCTTCGCGCTCGTCGCCACGCACCAGTTGGCTGGCCGGGCTGCCGGAGCTGCTCTTGGCTACGGTCTGCGGCTTGAGGTCGCGGCGCAACTCCAACGTGACTTCGCCGCGCAGCAGGGGGCGACAAGTGTCGCTCAGACGCAGGCCGCCGTAGCCTTCCAGGTCGATATCGGCCAGACCCCGCGCCACCAGTTGGCGGAACAGCGAGCGCCATTCGCTCTCTGCACGAGCCTTGCCGACGCCGAACACCGACAGATGCTGATGGCCGAAACTGCGCACCTTGTCGTTTTCCTTGCCCAACAGCACGTCCACCAGATGGCCGACGCCGTAGCGCTGGCCAGTGCGGTAAATAGCCGAAAGCGCCTGACGCGCAGGTTCGGTGGCGTCCCAGGTCTGCACGCCATCGACGCAGTTGTCGCAGTGGCCGCACGGCTCGGGCATGTCTTCGTCGAAATAGGCCAGCAGGGTCTGGCGACGGCAGCGGGTTTCTTCGCACAGGGCGAGCATCGCGTCGAGCTTGTGTTGCTCCAGACGCTTGTGACGCTCGTCGCCTTCAGAGTTCTGCAGCATCTGCTTGAGCATGACCACATCTTGAAGGCCGTAAGCCATCCAGGCATCGGCGGGCAGGCCGTCACGACCGGCACGACCGGTTTCCTGATAGTAGGCTTCCAGGGACTTGGGCAGGTCCAGGTGCGCGACAAAACGCACGTTGGGCTTGTCGATGCCCATGCCGAAGGCGATGGTGGCGACCATGATCAGGCCTTCCTCATTAAGGAAGCGCCTC
The DNA here is from genome assembly GCF_024807945.1 of Pseudomonas sp. JUb42. Classification (GTDB taxonomy): domain Bacteria; phylum Pseudomonadota; class Gammaproteobacteria; order Pseudomonadales; family Pseudomonadaceae; genus Aquipseudomonas. The sequence goes on from NZ_JANUFD010000010.1 coordinate 245,063, forward strand.
TGATTGTGGGCACGGGTTTCGGCAGGCAGGCCAGCGTGATAAGGCAACGCCGGGTAGCCGTTTTCACTGAGAAACACGGCGACTTCGTCGACTTTCTTGCGCGACAGGCAGTAGACGATCCCGGCATCGCTGCGCCGCTCGGAGAGGAACGCCAGCAGCTGTTTGCGCGGCTGCTCCTTGGGCACGATGCGGTAAAAAATGTTCGGCCGGTCAAAGCTGGACAGAAAGCGCTCGGCATTCTGCAGATGCAGGCGCGTAACGATTTCTTCCCGGGTACGCTTGTCGGCGGTGGCGGTCAGGGCAATGCGCGGAACGTTGGGGAACAGCTCGGCCAACTGGCCCAGTTGCAGATATTCCGGGCGGAAATCATGGCCCCACTGAGAAACGCAGTGGGCTTCGTCGATGGCGAACAGGGCGATTTGCAGGTTCTGCAGGAAGGCCAGCATGCGCGGCTGGACCAGGCGCTCGGGGGCCAGGTAGAGCATCTTGACCTCGCCGAGACGAATCCGGTTGGCCAGGTCGCGCTGTTGCTCGGCGCTGAGGGTGGAGTTCAGCGCTGCCGCTGCCACACCCAGTTCATCAAGGGTCGCGACCTGGTCGTCCATCAGCGCGATCAGCGGCGAGACCACTACGCACAAGCCTTCGCGCAACAGGCCTGGCACCTGGAAGCACAGCGACTTGCCGCCGCCTGTAGGCATCAGTACCAACGCATCACCACCGCTGGCTACGCGCTCGATGATCGCACCCTGGCGACCCCGGAAGCTGTCGTAACCAAAGATGTCCTTGAGGACGCGTTGAGCCTGTTCGAGCATAAAAACCCCAGATTGTCCTGCCAACCGCATACCGCGACTTGAAGCGCGGCAGTATACCCGACCACCTGCGGCCATTGGGCGGTGCGGACATGAGCGGTCGAAATTAACTGCCACAGGCCTTGGCGCTGGCATCTGTGGCGCTCAGGGCCTAGAATTCAGCATCGTTTATTACCTCAGGTAACCCCTCAATGTCCTTTGCTGAGCAACTCACCCGCCTGCAAGTCTTCCTCGATGCCGATGAGCTGCACGATGAAGCGCTGGACTACGTGGCCGCTCATGGCTACCTGACCGCGTTGTCGATCTGCTCCGAATCGGTCCCTGAACGTGAATGGATCGACGCCCTGTTCGCCGAGCCGCCGCACTACAGCAGTGATGCTCAGCGCGAAGAGATCGAAGCCACCCTGATCCAGTTACAGGCCCATATCGCCCGCCAGTTGGCCTCGGACGATGAATTCGAACTGCCGTGCGACCTGGATCTAGGCGATGACCCGGATGATTCCGAGCTGCGTGGCTGGTGCATCGGCTTCATGGAAGGCGTGTTCCTGCGTGAGTCGGTCTGGTTCGAGAATGACGAAGAAGAAGTCAGCGAAATGCTGCTGCCGATCATGGTCGGTTCCGGCCTGTTCGACGAGCAACCCGAGTTCGCCGACATCGCCGCCGATGCCAATCTGATGGATGACATGATTGTGCAGATCCCGGAAGCCCTGACCGCGCTGTATCTGCTGCTGCACGCGCCGGACGAAAAACCGGCGATCCTCAAGCCACGCCACCACTGATCAGGCGCCTGCGCTGATCAGATGCTACGCCTCCTCCTCGCCGGCATTGGCTGGCTGAGCGTCGCACTGGGTGTCATCGGGATATTTCTCCCGGTGCTGCCCACGACGCCCTTCCTCCTCCTCGCCGCCGCCTGCTTCGCCCGCAGCTCTCCGCGCTTCTATGCCTGGCTGGTCAATCACCGGTATCTCGGGCCATGGATTCGTGACTATCTGGAAGGCAACGGTATCCCGCTCAAGGGCAAGGTCTACGCCATTGGCCTGATGTGGCTGAGTATCGGCTTTTCCTGCTACCTGGTGCGCCGTCCGTGGGCCCAAGGGTTCATGCTGACCAGCGCGGTGCTGGTCAGCATCTATATTTTGCGGCAGAAGACCCGCAAGGTCTGAGACGTCCCTGTGGGAGCAGGCTTGCCTGCGAGGGGCCACACATAGCCTTCGCAGGCAAGCCTGCTCCCACAAATAAAGCGGCGCCTTTGTATCAATGGGAAAACAACGAATTCCCCACCTTGCCCGCCATCTTCTCCGGCTTGATCAGGAAACGCGCCAACGCTGGCAGCAGCCACAACGCGCCGAACATGTTCCATAGCAGCATGAAGGTCAGCATCAGGCCCATGTCGGCCTGGAACTTGATAGCCGAGAAGATCCAGGTGCAGACACCGATGGCCAGGCACAGCCCGGTGAACAGCACGGCCTTGCCGGTGGACTTGAGGGTTTCGTAATAAGCTTCTTGCAGTGGCAGACCGGCGCGCAGGAAAGTTTCCAGGCGGCTGTAGATATAGATGCCGTAGTCCACACCGATACCCACGCCCAGCGCCACTACCGGCAGGGTCGCCACCTTGACGCCGATGCCCATGAACGCCATCAGCGCGTTACCCAGCACCGAAGTCAGCACCAGCGGCAGAACGATGCACAGGGTCGCCGCCCAGGAGCGGAAGGTGATCATGCACATGCCCGCCACGCAGAGGTAGACCAGGATCAGAATGGTCAACTCAGCCTGCTTGATCACTTCGTTGGTCGCCGCTTCGATCCCGGCGTTACCCGCCGCGAGGAGGAATTGCAGGCCGTCGCGGTTGTTGTCCTTGGCGAAGTCCTGCACCGCATGCACCGCACGATCCAGAGTCTCGGCCTTGTGATCGTTGAGGAACACCAGCAGTGGCGCCAGAGAGCAATCGTTGTTGTACAGGCCATCGGCGCGGGAAATGGAGCTGTTGAGCACGTCTTTGTTGCGCGACAGCGACTCCCATTTCAGGTTGCCTTCGTTCATGCCCTTGATCATCTGCTTGGACACAGTGACCAGGGAAATCGCCGATTGCACCCCCGGCGTGTTTTCCATTTTCCAGGCCAGCTCGTTGATCGCCGACATGGTCGGATAGGCTGAGCAGCCCTCGCGAGGCGTCTTGACCATGACCACCAGTACATCGGAACTGGTCGAGTAGTTATTGATGATGAAACTGTTGTCCTTGTTGTAGCGCGAATCGGGTCGCAGTTCCGGCGCGCCCTGATCGAGGTCGCCGATTTTCAGGTTATGTCCGTACCAGAGGCCACCACCCAGGGCGATCAAAGACAGGATCACCGAGACACGGGCGACCTTCGGGTTGGCAAAGTTCGACAGCAGACGCCAGAACGGATGCTCGCTGACCGAATCTTTCTTGCTGCGGCGAATGGCCCGACCGCTGATACCGGCGTAGGAAATCGCTACAGGCAGGAGGATCAAGTTGGTGAACACAATGACGGCAACACCGATGGACGCGCCAATCGCCAGCTCGCGAATCACCCCGATATCAATGATCAGCAGGGTAATGAAGCCCACCGCATCGGCCAGAATGGCGATCATGCCCGGCAGGAACAGCTGGCGGAAGGTACGCCGGGCCGCCGTCAGGGCGTTATCGGCATCACTGGATTGCAGGGCAATACCGTTGATCTTCTGCACGCCATGGGAAATGCCGATGGCGAAAATCAGGAACGGGACCAGCATCGAGTACGGGTCCAGGCCGAACCCCACCACATGCATCAGGCCCAGTTGCCAGATCACCGCAATCAGGGTGGTACTGAGCACCGCAATGGTGCTGCGCATGCAGCGGGTGAACCAGACCAGCAGGACCAGGGTGATGATAAAGGCCACCCCGAAGAACATCACCACCATCACCAGACCATCGATCAGGTCACCTACCTTCTTGGCGAAACCGACGATATGCACCTTGATATTGGGGTTCTGCGCTTCGAACTTGTCGCGAATCTTTTCTTCCAGTTGATGGGAGAATTTCTGGTAGTCCAGGGCCATCAACTTGCCCTGGTCTTCCGGATCCGGATAGGACTCCAGCAACGGGATATCGACGATGCTGGATTTGAAATCGTTGGCTACCAAACGACCGATCTGGCCTGACTTGAGGACGTTGTTGCGCAATTTGTCGAGACTGGCATCGGAGCCGTCATAGCTCTGGGGAATCACCTCGCCACCGGCAAAGCCCTCCTCCGTCACCTCGGTCCAGCGCACACTCGGGCTCCACAAGGACTTGAGCCCGGAGCGGTCGACCCCGGCGATGTAGAACACTTCGTCGTTGATCTGCCGCAGGGTCTCCATGTACGACTTGGAAAAAATATCGCCGTCGGTGGCCTCCACCGAGATACGCACCGTATTACCCAGGTTCGCCAGATCGTTGCGGTGCTCCATCATGTTCTGGATGAACGGATGAGCGAGGGGGATCATTTTCTCGAAGCTGGTCGATGGCCTTACCAGAGTGGCCTGCCAGAACAGAAAGATACTCACGACCAGACAGATCAGGATCACCGCCGGGCGATTGTTGAAGATCAACCGCTCTAGAAAGGTGGCCTTCTCATCATGCTGGTGCTGGGTGTGTTGAAGATTGCTCATGCCTGTATTGCCCCGCCTTTGTTCGGTCTTATTGTTGGGTCGTCTCGGCGCCCGTTGGCGAGGTGACGCGAACGCCGCCCTGCCCTACCAGAACCAGGTTGCCCGAAGCGGCCGCCGTGACACCGGACAGGGAGATCCGGTCCGGGCGGTTGAACACCTGGAACGTCAGGCCGTCGTCAGTGCTGCGCAATACCGTGCCGCCATTGCCCACCACCACCAGCGAGCCGTCGGCCAGCAGCGCAGCATTGGACAGGCCGAATTCCAGCGAGCCGCGTTCGCCCTGCAATGGCACAGGCTCCCAGGTGCTGCCGAAATCAGTGGAGCGAAACAGGTTGCCACGCAAGCCGTAGACCAGCAGCGTGTCGGCCTGGGCGGTGCCGATCGCACCGAACAGCGAGCCCTGATAAGGCCCTTCGAGCTTTTCCCAGGTCTGGCCGTCGTCGGCGGAACGGAACATCGCGCCCGCCTCGCCGACGATGAACAGCCCGGCATCCTTGACCTGGGCAATGCCGTTGAGATGGTACTGATCCTCGTTGTCGAGGCGGTCGCTGACGTCTTGCCAATGCTGGCCACCGTCAGTCGTCGTCATCAGGCTGCCATAGGCGCCGACGGCAAAACCGGTCTGGGCGTCCTTGAACCAGACATCCAGCAACGGCGCTTCACGCTTGATATCTTCGAACTGCTTGGTCCAGGTCGCGCCACCATCGGTACTGGCGAGGATCTGCGCGTCATGACCGACCGCCCAGCCCTGCTTGTCGTTGATGAAATACACCGAGGTCAGCAACTGCCGGGTCGGCACCTTGGCCTGGACCCAGGTCTTGCCCTGATCGTCGGAGTAAAGGATGTGGCCACGATTGCCGACCACCACCAGGCGCGCGCCAGCATGGACGACATCCAGCAGAAGGTCGCGGGAAGACTTGGTCGACTCGATGGAATAGAGCGCAGCCGCATCGGTAGCCGGTGCATCAGCTGCCTGAACCGCATCAGTCAGGGTCAGGGCAAGCAACAGCGTCAGGGCTGTTTTGATCTGCAATGCCAATGGATAACGATTGATCGCAATAACACTGGTACGGGTGTGCCAATTGACAGGCTCACTCATGAAGGTCCCCTTTGTTTATTTTTATCAGGGTGCCGCGAAGCGTCAGAAGCAGTGCAAACGCTCTAGAACAGCTTTCGGAGCGGCTCCATCCTATCCAGCTTTGGAAAGCCATGACAATCGACATGACGTTATCTTTTGTTAAGCGCGAGGCGATGATTGAAGCGTTATCACTGGGATTGATTGAGAACTGTAGCTGGCGGGATGGGATGCCAAATCACATATAAACTACAAACACAGCTAGCAAGAGATTCCGGCAGGCCCTGACACAACAGGATCTGCAGGAGCTGCCGAAGGCTGCGAAGGGGTGTGCCTGATACATCGCTTTGGCAGCCTTCGGCGGCTCCTACAAAATCGCATTTCAGTTCAAATGATTTAGGTGCGGGAACCAGCAAGCTGGCTCCCACGTGCTTCTCTCAGGTTAGAACTGATAGGTCAATGCCACACTGGACAACAACGTACGGCTGGCCTGGGAGCCGGCCTTGCCGTCGTACAGATGAGTTTCACCGCTCGGTACATGTCGTGCCAGGACGCTGCCCTTGGCTTCGGCATATACCTGATAGTCAACGCCGGCCCTTAGCGACATCTGCGGGTCGACGCGCCAGGTCAACCCCAGGGCGAGGCTTTGCATGCGACCCGAGTTGCCGTAGTCGCCGCTGAAGGACAGGTCGCGCAGGTAGTGGTTATCGAAGGACTTGCCCTTGACCCACTGGCTGTACTTGAAGCGGCTGTCCAGGGTCCAATTCTGCCAGGTGTACACGCCGACCAGGCCAACTTACGGAGTATCGTAGGTTTGCCGATAGCTGATGACTTTGACGTCATCCAGAAACCTTCCTTGCCGGTCGCGATAATCCCCTTCCGAGGAGTACGTGTAACGGCCACCGTTGCTTTCCCAGCCCAGCTGATTGCGTTGATAGCCTGCCATGACACCAAGGGCAAGATTGTCACGCTTGATAGCCCAGGCAGTGGCGGAGACTTCAGCCTGCCAAGCCTTGGTGAGACGAGTATCGGGGTGGGTCGAGTAATGACTCCAGTCATCCTGCTCGTCGTCGAGCCAGTCATAGTCCTTCATATGACTGCTGCCCCCCGCCACACGGGTCCAGCCACCTAAATTCAGGGACAACCAATCCAGTGGGTGATAGGCCAAGCCAAAATGCAGTGTAGTGGCCTGCTTGATATCCCAATCCAACTGGCTGATTTTCTTGCCATCTTCGGTGTCATAGGCTTTTTCCTCAGCCTTGCCACTCAACAGCCCCATGCCCACACTCAGCTCAAGATCGCCCACTTGAAACAGCTGCTCACGACTCACCTGTGCATCCGCCCAAATCTGTGGCGCAACCGCGACCAGCCCCAGTAATAGCAGTGTTTTCGGTCCGTTCATCAATACGTCCATACCGTTTATTGGATGACGCGCAGAACGGCAAACAGGCCGTTCCAGCGCGCCAGGACAGGATGAACGGGGTTACGAAATGTCTCTGCGGGGCGTATCTAATCGTTGTGTATGAGGGATCTGGAGAATCCTCGGAAACTTCTGATGCGTTAGTAGGACGCATAAAAAGGGCCACCCATTTGCATGGGCAGCCCTGTTTTCAGCCACAGACGAGCATCACGCCAGGCTTTTGCTCACCACTTCGAACACGTCGCTGGAGAGGTTGCCGGAGTTACGGATGCGCTCCAGCTCAGCCTTCATCAACGCCTGACGGGCGCTGTCGTATTTGCGCCAGCGAGTCAGCGGCGCCAGTTGACGCGAAGCGATCTGCGGGTTGAAGCCATTCAGTTCGATGACCAGATCGGCCAGGAAGCGGTAGCCGGAGCCGTCCGCCGCATGGAAGTTGATCAGGTTCTGCCCGGCGAAGGCGCCGATCAACGCGCGGACCTTGTTCGGGTTCTTCAGGGTGAAGGCCGGGTGCTGCATCAGCGCCTTGACCCGCTCCAGGCCACCCGGCAACGGGCTGCCGGCCTGGACGCTGAACCACTGGTCCATGACCAGGGCGTTGGTCTTGAAGTTCTCGGCAAACACCGCCAGGGCCTTGGCCTTTTCTTCGGCAAACGGCGAGTTGACCAATACCGCCAGGGCGGTCAGGCGCTCGGTCATGTTATCGGCAGTGTCGAACTGGTCGATACAGGCCGTCAGCACTTCCTGCTTCTCGGTAAGCATCAGGTACGACAGGGCGATGTTCTGCAGGGCGCGACGGGCGAAGTGCTCGGCCTCAGCGACATACGCGGTGCTGCGCGACAGCTCGCGGTTGGCCTGGTAGCGGGTCCACAGAGTGTCGAACAGGGTATCGGCCAGTTGCTTGCGGGCGAACTCGCGGGCGGCGTGGATAGCATCGACGTCGGCCACTTCGCTGATTTCGGTCAGATAAGCCTCGCCCGGCAGGGAAAGCATTTCCGCGACCATGGCCTGATCCAGGGAATGGTCGCCCAGCACCGTGGCCAGGGCCGTGACCAGACGTTGATCCATTTGCAGGGCCTGGCCTTGCTGGTACTGGCCGATCAGTTCCTGAAGGACCTGCACCGACAGTTGCTGGCCGGCATCCCAACGGTTGAAGCCGTCGCTGTCGTGCTGCATGAGGAACATCAGTTGGTCGCGATCATAGGGGAAGCTCAGCTTCACCGGTGCCGAGAAACCGCGCAGCAGCGATGGCAGCGGCCTGGCCGGGATATCGACGAAGGTGAAAGTCTGCTCGCCCTCGGTAACAGACAGCACACGGCTGGTGCCGGACGCCGCGGCTTCACCTTGCAGGCGCAGAGGGATCTCCTGGCCTTGCGGGTCGAGCAGGCCCAGTTCGACCGGCACGACAAAGGGCTTCTTGCTTTCGGCAGGCTGACCCGGCGTGGTCGGGTAGCCCTGGCGGAAGGTCAGGCTGTAGGTCTTGGCTGCAGCGTCGTAGGACTCGCTCACCGTCAGGCGTGGCGTGCCGGCCTGGCTGTACCAGCGCTTGAATTGGGTCAGGTCGACGCCGTTGGCGTCTTCCATGGCCTTGATGAAATCGTCACAGGTCACGGCCTGGCCGTCGTGGCGTTCGAAATACAGGTCGCTGCCCTTGCGGAAGCCTTCGGCGCCCAACAGGGTACGGATCATGCCGACGACTTCCGAGCCCTTTTCGTACACGGTCAGGGTGTAGAAGTTGGAGATCTCGATAAAGCTGTCCGGGCGCACGGCGTGGGCCATGGGGCCGGCGTCTTCGGCGAACTGATGGGTACGCAGGTAGGCGACATCCTGGATGCGCTTGACCGTGGCCGAGTTCATGTCCGCCGAGAAACCGGCATCGCGATACACGGTGAAGCCTTCCTTGAGCGACAGCTGGAACCAGTCGCGGCAGGTCACGCGGTTGCCCGACCAGTTGTGGAAGTATTCGTGGGCGACGATGGCCTCAACCCGCTGGTGCGCGGCGTCGGTGGCGGTCTCGGCCCGGGCCAGTACAGCGCTGGAGTTGAAGATATTGAGGCCCTTGTTCTCCATGGCGCCCATGTTGAAGTCGTTGACGGCCACGATCATGAAGATATCCAGGTCGTATTCACGGCCGTAGGTTTCTTCGTCCCAGCGCATGGACTTCTTCAGGCTGTCCATCGCGTGCTGGCACTTGTCGATGTTTTCCGGCTCGACGTAGATACGCAGGGTGACGTTGCGCTGGCTCATGGTGGTGAACGTGTCTTCCACGCACCACAGATCACCGGCCACCAGGGCGAACAGGTAGGCCGGTTTCATGAACGGGTCCTGCCAGGTTGCCCAGTGCCGGCCTTCGTCGCCGGGGCCGCTGGCAATCGGGTTGCCGTTGGACAGCAGCACCGGGAAGTTGTGCTTGTCGGCACTGACCGTGGTGGTGAACTTGCTCATCACGTCCGGGCGGTCGAGGTAATAGGTGATCTTGCGGAAACCCTCGGCCTCACACTGGGTGCAGAACATGCCGCTGGACTTGTACAGGCCTTCCAGGGCGGTGTTGGTTTCCGGATGGATGCGCACCGTGCTGTCGATGACGAAACGCACGGTCTTGGGCTGGAGGGTCAGGTGATCGGGGGTCAACTGGTAGTCAGCCGACGTCAGCTCGACATCGTCCAGGCGCACGCACAGCAGCTCAAGTTGCTGACCGTCCAGCACCAGCGGCGGCAGGCCACCACCACGGGCAGGGTTACGGCGCATGATCAGTTGCGTGTGCACCAGCGAGTGGTCGTCGAACAACTCGAAAGTCAGGTGCGTCTCATCGATGAGGTACTCGGGCGCCTGATAATCCTTCAGGTAGATCATTTTCGGCTGTTCGGTGCGCATGAGGCGTTCCTTCTACTGATGCACGGCCAGTTGATAGGCCGTGTACTTACGAATATTGATGACCCCGGTATCGAAGATCAGGTACTGGCCCTTGATGCCCAGCAACGTGCCTTCGGCGATTGGGTTCTTGTCCAGGTTGAAGCTGACGATCTTGGTCGGATAGGCCTCGACCGGGTAACGAATCTCCACCGGCTCGGCGTCATGCAGCAATTGGATGGCTTGCAGACCGAATCGTTCTTGCAGACCGGCCAGACCGTCTGCACAGCTGTCGAACAGTTGCTCACGGATGGCGACTAGATCCACCGGCTCGGCGTCGCCCTTGAGCAGCGCGCGCCAGTTGGTGCGATCCGCCACCTGGGTGCGCAGCAGGTCTTCGACGAAGCCGGACTGCTGGCGGGTAGCCACGCGCAGGATCGGCAACGCCTGGCTGGCGCCCTGGTCGAGCCAGCGGGTCGGCAACTGGGTCGAACGGGTGATACCGACTTTTACGCCGGACGAGTTGGCCAGGTAGACGATGTGATCGGTCATGCAGAATTGCTCGCCCCACGCCGGGTCGCGGCAGGTGCCCGCAGCGTGATGGCACTTTTCCGGGCTCATGATGCAGATGTCGCACTGAGCCAGTTTCTGCATGCACGGGAAGCAATAGCCCTGGCTATAGCTGGATTTGGTCTTGCGCCCGCAATGGCTGCAATGGATGGCGCCGAGGTATTCCAGGCGGACCTGCTGGCCGATCAACGGGTTGACCGCAAACTCGCTGTCACCCAGGCGAAAACCGTACTGCACCAGCGGCGTATCAAGACGCGCTGACATTTTGTTGACTGCACCGCGGCCAATCTCGATCAATGGATGGCATCCGACTTGAACAGGATATTGGGCACGGTAATCGACTTGGATGCACATTCCTGGGCGCCCATGTAGCCGGTACGCTGGTCTTCCGGCAGGTTGTGCATTTCCCAGGCGATCATGGCCTGCATGGACAGCTCGCGCTGTTCCTGGCTCAGCTTGCGGCCATCGGACCATTTACCGATCTCGATCGCCAGCTTGAGGCTCTCGTAGATGTCCGGGGTGATGTTTTCAATCATTTCGATAAAAGAGGACATAAGGCTCTCCAAAAAATATGGGCGGCAGTTTAGCGCTTAAAGCGGGCAATTACCCCGCCGAGCAGACCCGTAACACAACCGATGATCAGGCCGCCGACATGGGCGCCGTTGGCGATTTCGCCGAACCCTATGGCACTGACCAGCCCCGACATGCACAGGCCCAGCCACACCAGCATCATCACCAACACGCCACGGGGCATGCGATAGACCGGATTGGGCGCCAGCATCTGGTAGATCCAGCAATGTCCGAGCAACGCGTAGAGCACGCCGGACAGGCCGCCAAACAGGTTGGGACCGCTCCAGGCGTATTGCACGTAGTTGGACACAGCGCTGAATATCAGGGTCAGGCCCAACAGGTGCCAGGCGCCCTGGCGCAGCTCGATGCGCCGCCCCAGCTCCCAGAACCACAGGGCATTCATCGCCAGATGGAGGATGCCGAAATGGATCAGCATCGGCGTGACGATACGCCACCACTGCCCTGCCGCCAGGCTGTCGGCCAGAGGCACGAAATAGGCCTGGTCGCCCATGACGTGGAAGTCCATGAAGGTCAGCCAGCGTATCGCCTGCAGGTTGTCACCGAGCAGGGTCACGCCGCCGACGATCAGGCACAGCAGCAACACGAAGGAGGTCATCGGGCTATTGCGTATCTGCTGAATGACGCCTGCGTGCCGGGTCAACAGCGGGGCCTTGCTGCCTTGAGGCAGCTCGGCCTGGGGATCGCCCTGGGGATACCGTTCATATAGGGTGCGTACGTCGTCTACCAGCGAAGGCGCGTCGGGCACCCAGAGCACTTGCTCGCCACCCTCTTCGCTGACGCGATGGGGCACATTCAAACGGTGCAACAGACTGACAAAGCCACTCAGATCAGTGGTCAATGGCAGGCGAAAGACAGCAACAGGGTTCATCAAACCGCCTCGGGACGTTGCACATCGACCCAGACAAACTTGCTCGGGTCGATAGAAGTTTCCTGATCCAGCCGGTAGGCGACCAGTTTGCCGTAGAGCACGGCACTGTAATCCAGGCAGGCCAGGTTGGGCCGGATCGGTGCGGGGATGCCGCTGCGCCAGTAATGGCCGACGAACAACAGCGGCTCGTCCATGCCATAGCGCAGCAAGGCGTTTTTCTCGGTGCTGGACAGCGGCGTCTTGGCCACGCCTTCGGGCAAAGCGTCCGGCTGGAACACCACGTCGCCGTAGGTCTGCGGGTCATCTTCCCAGAATTTGGTGCGGAAGAAGGCGCGGGTCAGGCCGTCGCCACCGGTCAGGGTCATGCCGTGGGGCAGGCGCATGTCGGTGCCGCGCAGCAGGCGGTCGAACACCGCACTGGCAAAACTGCCCGCCTCGGCCGAGGCCTGGACGAAATGCTTGTCGATGCAGCCGTTGCCATGCAACCCGCGCAACGGTTCGATCAGGTTGGCGTCCCAGCAGGCGTGGACCACGCGGAAGCGCTCGGCGTCGATATACAACGGCAGCTCGTAGAACCAGTTGATGAAGTCCAGCCACTCGTCAGGGTAAGGCTCGAACTGCGCCAGGGTCTCGCCCAACAGGCGGGCGTGACGCGGCGTATGCTCACGCACGAACTGTTTGCCGGTCTCGGGGAGCGCCGGGGTCATCCAGCCCAGGGCGTTGAATTCATGGTTGCCCATGATGCAATACGCCTGGCCGGCCTCGACCATATTGCGAACGATATGCAGCGCTTCACGGATGCGCGGGCCGCGGTCGATGATGTCACCGACGAACACCGCCATGCGCGAAGCATGCCGCCAGACTCCGTTCTGGAGCCGATAGCCCATGTCCGCGAGCAACTGCTCAAGGGTATGGGCACAACCATGCACGTCACCAATCAAGTCGTAGCTTCGCGCCGGATCAAGCATCAGTCGCCTCCACCACCAAGTCGGCTGCCCCAGCCAAGCTTGGTGCGACAGACTTCGTAATAGTTGTGATCGAGAGGATGGATCAACCGCAGTTTCTGCGGCTTCTTGCTCACCGTGACCGTATCGCCCGGTGCGCAGGTAAAGTGGTTCTGGCCGTCACAGGACACCTGTGGATAAATCGTCATATCCTTGGACACCACAATCTTCAGCTCACTGTTGCCGTCGACCACAATCGGCCGCCCGGACAAGGTATGGGGGTACATCGGCACAATCACAATGGCATCGAGCTTGGGATGCATGATCGGCCCGCCTGCGGACAGCGCGTAGGCGGTCGAACCGGTAGGCGTGGCAACGATCAGGCCGTCGGCCTTCTGGCTGCAGACGAACTGGCCGTCGATATAGATCTCGAACTCGATCATCCGCGTCGACTTGCCGGGGTGCAGCACCACGTCATTGAGGGCATCGCCCTGACCAATGGCCTCGCCGTGCCGCCGTACTTCGGCCTGGAGCAGGAAGCGGTTCTCCACCAGATAGTGGCCGTCCAGCACCTCGCCGCACTTGAGCTCGAGCTCATCGGGACGAATGTCGGTGAGGAAACCCAGGCTGCCACGGTTGATCCCCAACACCGGCACATTGTGCTTGGCCAGGGCCCGCGCCGCGCCCAGCAGACTGCCATCGCCGCCGACGACGATGACCAGGTCGCAGACTTCACCGAGCATCTTGCGCGAAGAGACCTGCAGGCCGTGACCGGGCAGCACTTCGGCGATGGTCTCCTCGAGGATCACATGCAGGTGCCGTTCGAGCAGGAACCTCTTGAGTCGGCGAACCGTATCGAGCACCTGGACACTGCCCAGGCGGCCGATAATGCCGATATTGCGAAATTGCTCCATGGGGCTCCTGCGGATATTCGATGAGGCTAAAGAAATCGATTATGGGCGAAAGCCCGACCCAGCGGCAAACCGGGAATGAGGGAACGTCAGTACGTCGTTACGATTGAGACGCATCACCATCTGCACTCTTGAGTACCTCGGCTTATTCGACTTGAGTAACAAAACATTAGAATGAAGTAACAGTTTATTTAATTACGTTAAAAAGCCATATACGTAGGAGTTTTCCGAAATCAATGTAAGGATCATCTCTAATTCAGCAATACCTATAGATTTCCACTCAGCGATAAATCAATGTCGCCCTCGCAACGCGCAGTTAATTACCACACTCGAACCATTTCAATAATCGTTAAAGCCTTCGCGACAGGCCGTCTATTGAGCGCGTCAAACAAGGGCTGACTCTCACTAACTACTAATAATTTTAGTTGGGCCACCTGTGAAAAAACACTGTTAGCCGCTTGATAAAAGCCTTCCTTGCCTAAATCAGCATGCTCTTGCACCTGGATGACTGACCATGTCCACGCCTTCACGCATCTTCTTCGACCACACCCGCCACAAACTCCGCGTCAAAGGCCTCGACGCCACCCTCGACATCCTCGCCTTCACCGGCACGGAGCAACTGAGCGAACCCTACAAATACATCGTGGAATTCACCTGCCCCGAGCAGGACATCGCCGTGGACCGCATCCTCGGCAAACGCGCTGATTTCACTCTGCACCGGATGCCTGTAACGCTTGCAAAAAGAAGTTATAGCTCGCTCAACGATTTGCCCGAAGCGCCCCTGCGCACCCTGCACGGCATGATCACTGACTTCAAACGCCTGTCCAGTTCCCGCGACGAAGCGCGCTATGAAGTCACCGTGCAGCCACGCCTGGCCCTGCTCGGCAAGGGCAAACAGTTTCGCATCTACCAACAGCAGTCCGTGCCGCAGATCGTTGAAAGTGTCCTGCGCAGTCGTCACGACTTCGAGGGGCAGGACTTTCTCTTCAGTCTGGTGCGCGACTACCCCCAGCGTGAACAGGTCATGCAGTACAACGAAAGCGACCTGGCGTTTATTTCCCGGCTGCTGGCCGAGGTCGGCATCTGGTATCGCCTGACCCGTGACGAGCGCCTGAAGATCGACGTGGTGGAGTTCCACGACGACCAGCGTCACTACATCAGGCCGCGTATCGAGTTGCCCAACCTGCCGCCTTCGGGCCTCAGCGACAGCGATCAGGACAGCGTTTGGGCTCTGCAGACCCAGCATCAGGTTGTCGAAAAAGCCATCAACTTCCGCGCCTACCATCACCGTGATGCCCGCGCCTGGCTTGATGGCGAGGTGGACCAGACCCGAGGCGACCCCACCACCTACGGTGAGGCCTACCACTACGGTGAGCCTTACAGCGTACTCGGCGACAAACTGGCCAAGGACGAAGACCTGCAAAGTGAAAGCGGCTTCTTCTATGCGCGCCTGCGTCACGAACGCTACCTCAACGACCAGACCCGCCTCAGCGGTATCAGCAGCCTGGCGACCCTGGCCCCGGCGCAGATCCTCAAGATCACCGACAATGCCCCCGTCGCCTTCAAGCCCGGCGCAGTGATTACCCAGGTAACACTCACTGCGGCCCGTAACCGCAGCCTGGAAGTGACATTCCAGGCCATGCCCTACGCGGAAGACATCTGCTTTCGCCCACCGCTGCTGCCCAAACCCCAAATCGCCGGCACCGTCCCCGCGCGAGTCGCCAGCACCCGCGCCAATGACCCCTACGGGCATATCGATATGGAAGGCCGCTACAAGGTCAACTTCCTGTTCGACCGCGACACCTGGAAACCCGGCTGGGAAAGTATGTGGCTGCGCCTGGCCCGGCCCTACGCCGGTGACACCCACGGCCTGCACCTGCCGCTGATCTGCGGCACAGAAGTGGCGGTGGCCTTCGAACAAGGCGATATCGACCGGCCCTACATCGCCCACGCCCTGCATGACAACAAACACCCCGACCACGTCACCCTGGGCAAACGCGACTACACCCGCAACGTCCTGCGCACGCCAGCCAACAACAAACTGCGCATGGAAGATCGGCGCGGTGAAGAGCACGTCAAGCTCAGTACCGAGTACAGCGGCAAGAGCCAGCTCAATCTCGGGCATCTGGTCGATGCCGAGAAGAAGAAACGTGGTGAGGGGTTTGAACTGCGCACCGATGGCTGGGGCGCGATACGTGGCGGCAAGGGTGTGTTTATCAGTGCGGATAAGCAGGCCAAGGCCCAGGGCCAAGCGCTGGACATGACCCCGGCGACCCACCTGATCGAGGGCGCGAATACACAAATGGCCGGCTGGCAAACCGTCGCCCAGGCCCACCACAGCCACGAGCCCGCCCTTGACGGTTTGCGCCAGTTGCAGACCGACGCCAAGGACCTGCACGCCCCGGCCATCCTCCTCAGCGCCCCAAGCGGCATCGCTGCTGTCACCCCGGCCAGCCTGCTGCTCAACAGCGGCAAGGCCCTGTACCTGCAAAGCAAGGATGACATCCACATCGCCGCCGCCCAGCGCCTGTCTGCCCAGTCCAACCAGGCCATCTCCCTGCTGGCCCAGCAGGAAGGCATGCGCCTGGTCTCGGGCAAAGGCCCGCTAGAGATCGAGTCCCACGGCGACCTGCTCAACCTCATCGCCCAGCAGGACATCACCATGCAATCGGTGCAAGGCCACCTGCAACTGACCGCCAAGAACGGCATCACCCTGGCCAGTGGCGGCGGCTACATCCGCATCACCCCCAGTGGCGAGATCCAGATCCACGGGCCGGGGCTGGTGAGTATCAAGGGCCGGCATCGGGTCGAGGGGCCGCAGGGGCAGGCGTTTGCGCTGCCGGAGTTGCCGGGGTCGGTGTGCCGGGAATGCCAGATAAAAGCAGCCGCACAAGAAACAGGGTTCGTACGCAAGGAGAGAAAAGTATGACCGCTACTCATATCGATACCTGGTTCAAATTGCTCGAAGACAGCTGCGTCGATGCGGCCATCAGCAGCATTGACCTCATCATCGATCAGGCCCGCAACGCTGATTTTCTGCTGCGCAGCGTACTAAGCGTCGAGCCGCCACTGCTCTGGCACCCGCTGTTCAGCGGGTTGGCGGAAGAAGGCGACGACGATCTGGTGCCACTGCTGGTGCGGGTCGATCTGGCGCAACCACTGCAGCGGTTCTGGCTGATCAATCTGATCGAGCACTACCAAAACAATCTGCCGCTTTTGTTGCTGGCCTCGCGCTGGCCCTTTGAGACCTTGGCCGAACACTTCGGTGCCTGCGCAGAGGCGCGCCATGGCAACGACTTGGGGCTGTTTCGCTTCTATAGCGCACGCCTGCTCCCGCAACTGCTCAGTCATGTCCTGGATCCTGAGCAGCAACAGCTATTGCTGCGCCCTGTGGTGTTCTGGAGTTGGCTTGATCGCGATGGTGCGCCTCAGTACCTGCCAGGCGAGGATACAGCACCTGCCCACCCGGAGGCCCCAGGCCCCATCGTGCTCGATGACCTGCAGATGGCTGCCCTCAGATGTGCCGGTGAGGCTAGTCAATTGGTAGACAACCTGCCTCGTACCTCGAACGCCGAACAGCGATTTCAAACCTGTTTCGCTGCTCTGCTTGAGGCCAGTCAGGCGGGATTGTTGCTTAAGCCCGAACGCGCAGCTTTCGCCCTCGCACGACTGCATGGGCAGGAAAAACCCGATGCTTAAAACCTCATTGTCCCAGGCGCTGGCAGCCACGCTTTGCGGCCTGGCCATCAGCTTGCTCGCCTCAACTGCCCAGGCCAGCACCATTGAAGCCATCAACCATACCCACTGGGCCATCAACCGCTTCAGCGTTGATGGCCAGTCGGGTATCGACATTATCGGCGCCTACCAACGGGGTGGCGGAGGTTGTTGCTATATCGCCCCTAAGCGTTGGCAGCCGGGTATGACGGTGCGGGTGGATTGGGAAACGGGCGTCAGCGGGATGAGCGATCTCGCGGGTGAGTTCCCTGGTTTCGTTGATCGAGCCAAATACTATGCATGGCTTGACAAAATCGACGCTCAAAAACACAAACACAGCAAAGTCGTTGCCGTCCCCGATTACACCGACCAAAAAGTCTGCGGCATCACCGTGCATTTCCTGCCCTGTGATGAATTGCAGGTCAGCACCTCCTGCCATGCCTATGGCAGCCCCGACTACCCGATCAAGACCCCGTTGCAATTGCCGGAGCCACAATCATGTCCGCAATGAAATTCACCGTGCTCAGCAGTGCCTGCTGCCTAGCCATCACTCTATTCACACCGAATGCCCAGGCCAGCACCATTGAAGCTATCAACCACACCCACTGGGCCATCAACCGTTTCAGCGTTGATGGCCAGTCGGGTATCGACATTATCGGCGCCTACCAACGGGGTGGCGGAGGTTGTTGCTATATCGCCCCTAAGCGGTGGCAGCCGGGGATGAAGGTGCGGGTGGATTGGGAAACGGGAGCCAGTGGGGTAAGCCCCCTTGCCTATGAGTTTCCGGGATTTGCCGATAGAGCCAAGTATTACGCCTGGGTTGACAAGCTTGAGGCACAAAAACGCAAACACAGCAAAGTCGTGGCCGTCCCCGATTACACCAACCAAAAAGTCTGCGGCATCACCGTGCATTTCCTGCCCTGCGATGAATTGCAGGTCAGCACCTCCTGCCATGCCTATGGCAGCCCCGACTACCCGATCAAGACCCCGTTGCAATTGCCGGAGCCACAATCATGTCCGCAATGAAACCTGCCTCTCTTTGGTACCCGCCGCAATTTCCCATGCAGGGCCGTTTGCCCAGCCGCCCAGAGCAGGTCCAGCAGAATATCCAGCGTCAGCAGCAACTCGAAGACGATTACCAGGATGCCCTGAGCGTGGCGGCCGGGCACCCGGTTGAGCCACCGTGCTGCAAGACCCTGCATATCAGCCTGTTTTTCGATGGCACGGGCAATAACCTCAATAACGATTTGTATGAGTCCGGCAATGCACCGCACCCGACCAATATCGCCCGGCTATTTCGCGCCAGTATTGGTGATGGCTATGCCGCAGGCACTGCACATAACGATCAGGCCCAGCGCCTGACCGATGAACCCGGCACGGGCAATGGCCAGTACTACAAGTACTACATGCCCGGCGTTGGCACGCCCTTTCCGGAAGTGGGCGACTTTGACTACGGCACCTATGGCCTGGCTGTCGCCGGTTATGGCGAAGAACGGATCAACTGGGGCCTGCTGATGATCATCGATGCCCTGCGCCGTGCCCTGAAGTTGCCCCGGCAGGACAACGACAGCCTGCGCGCGGCTGTCAACGCCATGGGCACCACTCACGGCATGGAGGCCTTGAGTGGTAGCCAGAATCGCAAGCGCCAGTTCATCACGCAATTCTGGCCCCTGGTCAAACCCCTGGAAATTGCCATGCGGCCCAATGCCGGTCAGTGCCAACTGCTGGGGGTCAAGCTGTATGTCTATGGTTTTTCCCGGGGCGCGGCGGCGGCGCGGGCTTTTGTCAGTTGGCTGCACGAGTTGCTGATCCCCTTCGGCAAAACGGCTTACGAGAATCCGCCCGCCCTGAAAATGAACAATACAGTGACGTTGCCCATTACGGTCGAATACATCGGCCTGCTGGATACCGTGGCTTCGGTGGGCGCGGCCGATATCATTCCCTGGGCCGAAGGCCATCAGGGCTGGGCCGATGGTAATCAGCAATTGCCCGACGGTGAACTGGTCAAGCGTTGCCTGCATATCGTCGCCAGCCATGAGCAGCGGCTGTGCTTTCCGCTGGACTCGATCCGGCGCGAGGATGGCCGTTACCCGACCAATAGCGTGGAGGTGCTGCATCCCGGCATGCACTCCGATCAGGGTGGGGGATATCCGCCGGGGGATCAGGGCAAGGCCATAAGCGACGATCCCAGGGTAGGTGACGGCCTGTTGCTGTCGCAGATAGCGCTGGGCGATCTGTATGCCGATGCGTTTGCCCACGGCGCCCCGTTGAAAGTGCCAAAAACCGCCTTGCCTGTATCGAGAAACAATGAGCCATGGCGGGTGATGGATACTGAAGCAGTGAGGGAGTTTGATGTCGCGCAAGAACTCATAAACCGCTTCAACGCCTGGCGTCAAGTCACCCTCGGTCTGCCTCCTGCCGAGCAACCCATCACAGACGAACAGGCCATACGCTATGAGCCAGTGTCCGCCAGCGTTACCCTGGAAGAAGCCCTGCTCACACAGATGGCCTGGATCACTGCCTGGCGTATTGATCGTTATGCCGGTGGCAGCCTCAAGCAGACCGCGTTCTACCAGGCGGCAACAGATGATCATGCCGACCCTGCCATCCGCGCCGAAGCCGAAGCCCTGCGCGACCGTAAACATGCGCTGGTCGTCGCGGACCGCAAGCAGCAATATGCCAACGAGCGCGGCGGTGGCAAGGTCAAAAAGCCGATGAAACCCGGCTTCAAGGACTTCGATCCGGATATGGCGCGAACCCAGTTGCGCGAAGCAGCCGAGGAGTTTGCTGAGCATTACCGCGATAGAGGCCCTGACGCCTTGGCCATCCGGTTGGGCCGGGATAAGCCCACAACGCCTGAGGCCGCCCGGCAGTTCGAAGCCGCCATGACCGGGGGCGAGTGGATGACATCGCAATCTCAGGCCCTGGTCGGCCGGATGTTCCCACCCGCGAAAAGCCTTGCAAGTGAGCGCTGGCGCACTTACCAGGATGACGTTCGCGAGGCCTGTCAGCCCGAGCGCTTGTTGCGCGATCTGTTCGACAATCAGGTCCACGACTCCCGCGCCTGGTTTCTCTATTACATGTTCTTAAGTTTGCCGATCTGGTCCCGTGAACCCCTCGGCAGCTACCTGCGCGAGCGCATGGTGTTCTTCGGCAAGACCAACTCCAGAAAGTTGGCGCCCTATGACAGAAACGGTCAGGCGCTACTGCCGGGTGATCCACGCCTGCAATGTATTGAGCAGGCTCTGCCCGCGCAGCCAGCGCCCATGGACGCCGAGCGCAAGGCCGAGGCACAAAGATCCATCGCCGCCCGTTGGGATGCTTATCACGCGCAGGCCAGCGAGGTGAACGATGCGCCAGCCTGATGCTACTCACTATTACTTTGCCCCGCTGCGCTCGTTGTTTGCTGTTCTGTGCGGGATGGCCGCCACGGTGATTAGCCTGAACGCCCAAGCCAGCACCATCGAAGCCATCAACCACACTCACTGGGCCATCAACCGCTTTAGCGTCGATGGCCAGTCGGGTATAGACATAATCGGCGCCTACCAAGGAGGTGGGGGAGGCTGTTGCTATATCGCGCCTCAGCGTTGGCAGCCAGGTATGACAGTGCGCGTCGATTGGGTGACGGGAGCCAGTGCCGTGAGTCCACTCTCCTATGAATTCCCGGGTTTTGCTGACGAAGCAAAGTACGTGATCTGGCGAGATAAGGTCCGTGCCCAAAAACGCAAACACAGCAAAGTCATCCCCGTCCCCGACTACACCCACCAGAAGGTCTGCGGCATCACCGTGCATTTCCTGCCCTGCGACGAGCTTGAGGTCACGACCTCCTGCCACGCCTATGGCAGCCCCGACTACCCGATCAAGACGCCGCTGCGCCTGCCGGAGCCGCAGTCCTGCCCACAACCCGAGAGCGCCCGAGTGCGCGAGGTGATGCCATGAAGTTCGTGATTCGACAAGGCGACGCCTTGCGTGAGTTTGGTGGCGAGGTGCTGGAGGGGCATTACCCCTATTACGGCAAGCCCATTGCCTGCCAGGGCGATGCGGTGCTCTGCAACTTGCATGGCCTGAACGCTATCGCCGAAGGCAGTGATCTGTACGAAGTCGACGGCTGTGCGGTGGCGCTGGCGCTGGCGGGGCATCGTTGTGCCTGTGGCTGCACGTTGGTCAGCTCCATGGATGAAGGGACGGTGGTGTCATGAGCAAGATGCCTGAATTTGATTTTTGTCCTGAAGTACGACCGCCGCGTTATAAGTGGTGGTTCACGAGTCTATTGGTGTTACTGGTGTTGCTTGGTAGCACTCTCCCATGGGGGTACCTCGTGATATTTATGCCTCCCCTATCGGGATTCATCCTCGGACTTTGGCTAGTAGGGTTTATTTGCGTCCACCTGATTTATTTCTCTCGCGAGCGCGACGCTCTGCGCTTTGCCAACACGGTAGAACAGCTCAAGCTCGACTGGCAGGCTCGCAATCGGCACAAAGCCGCACTGGTCGAGGCGGTACTGGTAGAGGTTACTTGCAGAAGACCTGAGGCCACCCAGGCTTTGTTCGATCCAGATCGTCAACCCACCGATTTAACAGAACCCCTTGATTGGATAACGATCCATCACGGCACTGTGTCCGGTGTAGATACTACTGAGCGCGAGTGCCAAGTGGCGAAATTGCTTGCAGTGCAGTGGTCTGTACAGCAATCGAAGCCTGTCGTATTACAGCCTTTACGTTGTTATTGGCTGGGCTCCCAAGATAGCTGGGAGGCCTTTATCGAACAGATGGCACATGTTTGCCCAGAGGTTCGATTACCCGCACATCCGGAGTCCTGGCAGGGCATTGACAGCCTGTACGCCATCATCGATCGGTTACAGGACGTGCCTGACGATGCCTTTATTTTCTGCGGCGGTTGCCAAGGCTTATCGACGTTGGCGCAAAGCTCTCAGCCTGAGAATGCGACTGCGTTGCTTTGGGTATTCGGCGCGGAGGGCAGGCTGTTTTTTTCCCGAGGTGAATGGCCCACTCCCGTCGCACCGAGGTTTGCTCCGATGGTTCAGGGGAAGCCGTACCTGTGTGGATACACATTGCCTGATCAAATCTGCGTGTCGTTTGCCCAGCCATACGTGCCACGCACACTTGATATCCGCTGCGATAAAAGAAGCGAGAAGGACGATCCAACTGTCAGGACGTTGGATGATCTGTCTGACATGATTTCGATGACCCAAGCCGCCTTGGGTGTTGTTCGCCAAAAAAAGCCCACTTCGTGGAGGGGGCGCGATCCTCAACGCCCTCCGGTTCTGGGTATCGTGAAGCCCAACGCCTCAACCCGATCAGCAAAATCTACTGCACCGGTGACCCCATGAACGAGGCCCCCTATTTCGCGCCGTACCCACGAGCGCGCTCTCCGGTCTACTCACGCTGGTGGCTCAGTGGCGCTGCATTGCTAAGCGTTTTGATCGTGGGCGGCAAGTTATTCCTGGCCGATCTGTACGAGCCAAGGGTGATGATTGTCGGCATGGTCGGCGTGCTTTTGTTGTGGCTGACGGTGTTTCTGCTGCGGGTGCTGTACGTCCATTTCAATCAGCACTTTGCTCACACTTACACCGAGACGGCGCGGCAGATTCAGCGTGCCTGGTGGACCCGCCATCGGCAGCAGGTTGCGCTGGTCGAGGCGGTGCTGGTCGGGCCGGTTTGTAACTCCGTTGAATCGCGCATGAAACTGTTTACCCCGGATCACCAGCCGCCCGTTGCGGAAAAAGTCGATGGCGGCCTGGCGATGCGTCTGCGTCAGCTCAAGGGTAACGGTATCGCCGAGCGCGAACGAAAGCTGGCGATGCTGCTTGCGATGCAGTGGAAAGGACAACATGAAACCTCCATCGCCTTGCACCCCCTGCGCTGCTACTGGCAAGGCACCGCCAGCGCCTGGGCAGCCTTCGTTGAACAAATGGCCAGCTCCTGCCCGCAGGTAAAACTGCCGGAGCACCCCGAACCCTGGCAAGGCCTGGCCAGCCTGGACGTGATCATCGATCAGTTGCAGGGCGCGGCCGCCGATGCGCGGATTCTCTGTGCCGGCTGTGCGTCCTTGCCACCTCAAGCCAATAGCCGCCTGCCGGCCGGGGAAGCGGCGGTGCTGTGGCTGCTCGGCACGCAGGGCGGTGTGCGCTTTTGCCGTGGCGAATGGTTCGCCGCCGAGTCCGAAGACCTGGCGACGGTGGCCGAGCGGGTGTTGCAACAGAGCGAGCTGGATAAACCCGCGCCCGCCTGCGTGTCGTTCGCCCAACCCACTATCGCCGAGCTCGCGGCGCTCAACTGGAACATTCGTCCGTTCGTGCAGGACGCCAACTTCGGTGCCCTGGGCAGCCTGGAGGCCATGGTCGTGCAGACCCTGGCCGCCGCTTATGCCCAGACCCATGGCGTGCCTTGCGCCTGGCTGGGCAATGACCCTCATCACACCTTGACCCTGGGAGTCGTGAAACCTGATGACTCAAGAACTTGAAACTGAAAAAACACCGCTCTGGCAAACCACGCTGCTGCTGGCCCTGATCACGGCGCTCCTGGTCGCCGGAGGTGGCGTGATCTGGTGGGGCTGGGAAGGCGCGCCGCCCATTGATCAAGCCAGGGTGCGTGATCTGCAGTTCAAGGCGCTGCTGTGCTGGATGGTGTTGTTTGTCGTCGCGCTGGTGGTGTGGCAGTTACTGCAGGACAGCATTGGCAAACTGATGCGGGTGGGGCGTCAGCCGCTGCCTTCGCTGCCCAAGCCCGCAGCCATTGAACCGAACCAAGGAGCGAAGGCGCGTGCGTATCTCCGCGAACACTACGGCCCTCTCTGGCGCTACAAGGTACGGCTGCTGCTGGTGGTCGGCGAACCCGATCACGTCGAGGCCATCGCCCCCGGCCTGACCGACAAGCACTGGCTGGAAGGCCAGCACGCCGTGTTGCTGTGGGGCGGCCGACCGCAGGATGAATTGAAGGTCACCTTTGCCGAGCAATGGCAGGGCCTGAGTCGCTGGCGGGCGCTGGACGGGGTGATCTGGGCGCTGGACAAGGACCGCAGCAGCGGTACGGCGGCGATGAGTCAGGGCGTGCGCCGTCTGCAGGATCTGGCGCGCTCGCTGCACTGGCAGTTGCCGATCCACCTGTGGCAGGTCTGTGCCAGTCTGTCGCCGCAGACCGGGCGTGACACCCAGCCGGTGGGCGTAAGCCTGGCGGCACGCTTTACCGCGCAGCATCTGGAAGACAGCCTCACGCAACTGGTGGAGCCGCTGCGTCAGCTTGGCTGGAAGCAGATGAAGGTCAAGATCACCCATGACTTTTTGACGCGCTTGTCCCGTGATCTGCATGTCGAGGGTATCGCTCGCTGGCGCAAGGCCCTGACGCCGCTGCTCGGTGAGTTCGCGTATGGCCTGCCTCTGCGCGGTTTGTGGTTCAGCCTGCCGTTGCCCGCCGCTCAAGCGCAGGATCTGCAAAGTAACCATTGGTGCGCGGACGCGACCTGGCAGGGCGTGCTCAGCGAGCGCGGCGGCAAAGGCCGTCGCCTGGGCTGGCCCGCGACCCGGATGCTCTACGCCTTGTTTATGGCGTCGGCTCTGGTCTCGTCCATCGGCCTGCTCCTGTCCTTCAACGGCAACCGTGCGCTTATCCTCCAAGAGCAAAACACGCTGATCGCCCTGCAACAGGCGCAAACCCCACACGAGCAAATCCTGGCCCTCCATAACCTGGCCCACGAAGTCGCGCGCCTGGACTACCGCGCGCAACACGGCACGCCCTGGCACCTGCGCTTCGGTCTGAGCAAAAACGACATCCT
>NZ_JANUFD010000011.1 GCF_024807945.1 Pseudomonas sp. JUb42
GCTCCTACCCGTGCTCTAAGGCACGTCGGCTTATCAGCTTGCCATTCACCCCTCTCACCTATGACTTTAACTCTCCTTGCAGACACAAGCGGCTTTAGCCGCGAGGATGCTCTCGCGGCTAAAGCCGCTCCTACGGGGATGTGTCTAGAGCGCTGGATCAGGCAGCCAGCGGCTGCCCTGTCAGGGTAATGTCCACGCCCGGCGAGCCAATGGAGTTGGCATCACCCACCTGGGCATAGGCGCCCAGAGCGCCCGCCTTGGCATAGGTGTAATGCGGATCGCTGGTGGACGTCTGGTCCCATACCGCCGTATAGCTGTCCTTCGAGCCGCCAAACGCCGTGCCGGTATGGCTGCCGGCCTTGAATGTGCCGCTGGTAATGGCGGAGGTTGCGATGGACGTGCCGTCCGCATCAAACGCCGCAGCACCGTAGTTGAAGGACGTCGCTACGTTACCGTTCTGGTCGTAGATCACCACACCATCGCCTTTGCCAAGGCCCGGGCCGTCAACGTTGATGACGTTGCTGGCACCCGTCAGGTTCCAGGCCGTTTTGAATGCCCCCGCAGCTGAGTCTTTCACCGAAGCAATGACCAGGGTCTTGCCAGCGGCGATCTGCAGGTTGCTGCCCAGGGAAACACCCGAGACGAAGGTCTTGCCGTCGGAGTCGGTGAACTTCCAGTTGGACAGGTCAATGGTGGTGGTGCCGTAGTTATACAGCTCGACGAAGTCACCACCCGTTGAGTTGGATGCCACCTCGCTGATCAGCAGGTTGTAGTGCGGCACTTCGCCGGTCTTGAAGCTGAGGTTCTGGCTGGCGATGGCGTTGTTGTAGTGATCGGCCACCGCGTTGGACTGCAGCTCGACGCTGTACTGGGTATTGGCGGCGAGCTTGGCGGTCGGGGTCAGAATGACTTTGTTGTAGTCCACCTTCACGCCCGTGCTGGCGCTATCAAAGGTCTGCACCACGTTGCCGTTGCCGTCCTTGAGCACGATCTTGCCGCTGCCCAGCGCCACGCCTTCGTCGAACGTCAGGGTAATGCTGCTGGTGTTCTTCGATACCCCGGTCGCCGCATTGGCTGGCGTGCTACCGACCAGCTTGGGCGCGGTGGTATCGGTCACCGCGTTGCCGACGGTCACCAGATTGCCTTTGAACTGCTGATTGGCGGCGTTGAGGTCCTTGGATGCCTGGGTCT
This sequence comes from Pseudomonas sp. JUb42, assembly GCF_024807945.1. Lineage (GTDB taxonomy): Bacteria > Pseudomonadota > Gammaproteobacteria > Pseudomonadales > Pseudomonadaceae > Aquipseudomonas. Next base: position 1,192 of record NZ_JANUFD010000011.1, read on the forward strand.
GGCCAGCCCATACGGTGTCGCCATTGTCCTGCAGCAGCAAGATTTGAGTGCCGGCGGTGATGCTGGTAGGCGAGGCAATGGATTCAAAGCTGCCGCCAGTGGTCTTGAGCAAGGCATCGAGGTTGTTATCCCGCTCGACCGGCTGGTGGGTCTTGTCACCATCCCAGGTGAACAGGCGGAAATCGTTCGGCACATCTGCGCTGGCGCTCCCCGAGGGACCGGCAATGATCAGGTAGCCGCTGCCGTCGCTGGCCTTGTCGATGGAGCGGATACCGCGACCGCCCAGGTTCAGTTCGATGGCTTCAAAGTTCGGCGCCTTGGTGCTGTCGGCCAGCACGTCCTTGTAGTTGGTCACCGCGATGATCAAGGCTTTATCGCGTGCGACGTTGTCCATCTGCGGGGCGCGAAAGCCCAGCCACAGGGCGCTGTCGTTACTCGAGGTGGTCATGCCTTCGATGGAAAAGCCATTGGTGTTCTCCGGAGCAATGCCCGCACCGGCTGACGTGGCAAAACCGTAATAACCCGCTGCCTTGCCGTTCGCGCCCGAGGCATCCCAGGCGGTCAGCGCGGCCACCAAACCGGTGTATTTGTCGGTGGTCACCGAGAAAGTCGGCTTGCCGTCGACGGCGGTGATTTTCAGGCTGGTAATCACCTCACGACCCGGGGCCTCCACACCTTTCTTGTCGTTGCTGTGGGAGCCGGTCAAATACAGATTGCTGCCCACCAGGGTCATGGCTTCGAAGTCCATCTCACCGGTGAGCCCCAGCGCGGTGCCGTAGTCGAATTCGCTGATGGCCGGGCCACCGTTTTTGTCGTACACCCGCACCACGTTGGCTTCGTCATCACCGACGATGATGTAGTTACCCCACGCCACTACGCCCGATGCGTCGGAAGAACCGAAGGTGCTGCCGACCTTGGGTTTGAACGTGAACTCGGTGGGCTGCGGGGCTGGCGGATCGACCGGCGTCACCGGGTTGACCGGCGCGGTGGGTGTGGCCGGCGCCGTGGGTGCTGTGGCCGGGTCGCCGTTGGTGATCAGGTTAGTCGCCAGTTTGTTGACCAGGTCTGCGGTGCTCTGGGCGCCCTTGGACTGTAACGCGGTGTTGAGCTCGGTGTTGCTGGGTGAACGACCGACGATTGCTTGGTAGGTCAGGACGACCTGAGCCTTGTCAGCGGTGGCACTCTGCCCTTCAGGGGAGGCAGTGATAGAAGACAGCAGGCCCGAAACACTGCCGCCATTACTCAACTGCGCGCTCCAGTACGCCAGGCCCGCCGCATCCGGGGCACGGCCCAAGGTGTTTTGATAGAGCGTGGAAACCAGCTGAGAGACAGATCCACCCGCTACGTTGGCGAACTCGGTAGACCCGGCGAACGAATGGGTCACGTCATCCAGCGAGGCGCCGCTGCGTACCTGCTGCGTCCAGTACTGCAGACCTGCGGTGTCGGGAGTACGGCCGAAAGCGGCCTGATACAACGCAATGATCGGCTGTACCGTGGTCACCGACTCGGTCGAGGTGGTGAAACTGGTCACCACATCCGAAAGTTTTGCGCCGCCGGACTCTACCTGCGCAGTCCAGTAGGACAGACCTGCAGCATCGGGCTCACGACCGAGAATATTCTTGTAATAGGAGGTGATCGATTCAGTGGTAGTGGCCATGATGTCCGGGCTCTGTATCAAAATGGATACGCGACCGTAACAATGGATTTTGACGAAATTGTTTCAGGGGGGCAGAAAAATGGCTGGCCCCGCGTCCTATAGGAGATCCCGCACCGTCGCGCGGCGAACACTAACCGGGGCAGGAGGCAAATCTTGTGTGCGAACTCATTCGCGATTTGGTCGGGACATCCGACGCATTTGTAGCGTTTGAAATACCGCTTTCGCGAATGAATTCGCTCCCACAGAGCCTTGTGATTCAGTCAGTTTTACGTTGTTTGATAGAAGCCGACTTCCACAGAGTCTCACTCCAACACAGACAATTACCGCGCCGAAAACCGCGCCTCAATCAGGTCCAGTTCGCTCAGCACCTGGCGCAAGGCGTCATCGCCGATCTTGTGCTGGCGCCGCAGCGCATACAACTCCAGGCGTTGTGCACGCAAGGCGCTGATCCGCAGGCGGCGCTCCAGCTGATCCATGCGCCAGGCCAGCGCCTGCGCCTCCGAGGTATCATTGAACACCTCCAGTTGATGGCGATACTCCGACATGATCCGCGCCTTGACCTCGGTGGCCATGGCCGCTTGCGCAGCATCCACCGGGCCATCACCTGGCGCTGGCGCATCGGCCTCGAGTGCGCGAATGGCGGCTTCGGCCGTGCTTTTCCAGGCCTGCTGCACCTCCTGCTTCGTCGCCTGATCTGGCGCCAGGGCGATACCACGCAGCAACAGCGGCAAGGCCACGCAGGCCGAAATCAGCGACAACAGAATCACCCCGGCGGCGATGAATACCATCATGTCGCGCACCGGAAAGGCTACACCGGCGCCCATCAACATCGGCACCGACAGGACGCCTGCCAGGGTCACCGTGCCGCGCACGCCGCCAACCGTCAGCAACCAACAGGCCCGGGCCGTCAATACGCCGGTGGCGCTATCCCGGCCGAGCCTGTTATCGATCAGCACCCGCAGCCGCCAGAACACTTGCACCCAGACAAAACGAAGGGCCAGCAGCGCCAGGAAAATCGCCAGCAGCTCCAGGCAACGCCAGAACAATACCGGCCACAGCGTCGGCTGGTCATGTACCACGGCACTGATGATGTCCGGCAGTTGCAGCCCCAGCAGCAGGAAGATCAGGCCATTGAAGGCGAACTCCAACAACGCCCAGACACTGCGATTGAGCAGGCGGGTACTGGTCTGGCGCGGCAGCAAATCGACCCAGCTCTGCATCATCCCGGCCGCCACGGCAGAAAGAATGCCCGATGCGCCCAGGCGCTCGGCCAGCACATAAGCGGCAAACGGCAATAGCAGCATGAACACCACATGGGCTGCAGGGTCATCCCAGCCGCGATCGATCATCCAGCCGCGCATGCGCCCGACCAGCCAGCTCAATGCCACACCAATGGCCAGGCCGCCACAGGCCACAAGAACGAAGGTCAGGCTGGCATCGGCCAGGGAAAATAACCCGGTCAGCGCCGCTGCGAGGGCAAACTTGAAGGTCACCAGGCCCGAGGCGTCATTCATCAGGGCCTCGCCCTGCAACATATACATCAGCGGGCCCGGCATACGGTCACGGGCAATCGCCGACACCGCCACGGCATCCGTAGGTGACAGCACCGCCGCCAGGGCAAAGGCCAGGGGCAACGAGATATCTGGCAACAACCAGTGAATGAAATAGCCTGCGCTGACCACGGTAAACAACACCAGGCCCACCGCCAGTGTCAGGATCGGCCCGCGATAGCGCCACAATTCACGCTTGGGCATGCGCCAGCCGTCGGAAAACAGCAAGGGCGGTAAAAACAAAAACAGAAACAGCTCCGGGTCCAGGGCCACATGCAACCCCAGGGTCGGCCAGGCCAGCAAGGCCCCGGCAGCGATCTGCACCAACGGCAACGGAATGGGGAGCAACCGCCCGAGGGGCCTGGACACTGCAACCAGGGTCAGCAGGATAAGGACGGTGTAGGCAGTTTGCATGCAGATATTCCTGACAGGCGCTGAACGCTCCAGATGACTGAGCCCCATCCTAGCCGCTCAGGCATGTGCTGTGCCTTACACCTAGGTATGAAGGGGGCGTTTTTTGCCTGCGAAAAAAACCGAAATTACCTACATAGCTGCACCTAGAACGCCATTACAGAGCCGATGCTAAGGTGCACTACCTTGCCGAGATCAAATAATCGTCGAGGTTTTATTCATCCTTTTCCCCGACTCGATCACGCCGAATAAATCCAGGCCGTTGTATTGTTTTGCAAGGAAATTAATGGACAACAGAACTGTTCGATGGATTACGAACCTTTTACTGTGTGTAGGTACAGGTTTCATGGTGACGGCAGCAAGCGTTCTTACCCTTGGTGATCACGGCAGAGCCGACACGATTCTTTACAGCGCTACCATGCTCGTATGCAGTGTAATTGTTGTGGTGGTGTCTTATTTGATTGCCATGCAGGAGTTGAATTGATGGTCCTACTGTTAATGTCAATGTGGTCAGCCGCTATCGCAGCTTTAATCCTGTTTGCGGTATATCGCTCCAAGGCCAGGATGCGATCACTGGACGCCACCCGTGACAAAATTCAGGACTGCTCGCAAACCAAAGCTGGCAAAACGCAGCAGCCCGAATGATTCCCCCTCTGTGGGACCGGCTTTAGCAGCGAAGGCATATCCCGGCCAACGCCGCTCCCACCGACGCATAAAAAACGCAAATAAAACACCTGCCATACAGCATCCTGTCATCCCCCATGGTGTATAGAGCTTGCAGCCAGTCACACACCGCCGCGATATCGAGACAGACCGGGCGCCGGATGCAATGGCATGGCATAATCCCCGGCTGTTTTTTTTGATTCCATGGGGACGTTCTGGCGATGGGCAATTCCACCAGTGACCACGGCGCTATCAGCCTGTACGGCATCAAAGCATGCGACACCATGAAAAAGGCTCGCACCTGGCTCGATGAAAAGGGTGTGGACTACCAGTTCCACGATTACAAGGCGGTCGGTATCGATCGTGAGCACCTGACGCAGTGGTGCAACGAACACGGTTGGCAAGTGGTGCTCAACCGCGCCGGTACGACCTTTCGCAAGCTCGACGATGCGCAGAAGGCCGATCTCGATCAGGCCAAGGCTATCGAATTGATGCTTGCGCAGCCTTCGATGATCAAGCGCCCGGTGCTGGATCTCGGCGACAAAACCCTGATTGGCTTTAAACCTGAACTGTACGCAGCGGCCATCGCCTGATTGAGATGGCCTTTTAATCTAGAGGTATTTACATGTCCACTTCCCTGTTCAGCCTGGCCTTCGGCGTTGGCACTCAAAACCGTCAAGGCACCTGGCTGGAAGTTTTCTACGCCCAGCCCCTGCTCAACCCGTCTGCCGAACTGGTCGCTGCCATCGCACCGATCCTGGGCTACACCGGCGGCAACCAGGCGATCACCTTCACCACTGATGTGGCATCGAAACTGGCCGACGCGGTCAAGTCCGTCGATGCCGCCCAGGCTGCCCTGCTGACCCGTCTGGCCGAGAGCCACAAGCCGCTGGTCGCCACGCTGCTGGCCGAAGATGCCGCGCTGACCTCCACGCCTGAGGCCTACCTCAAACTGCACCTGCTGTCCCATCGCCTGGCCAAGCCGCACGGCCTGAGCCTGGCCGGGATCTTCCCGCTGCTGCCGAACGTTGCCTGGACCAGCCAGGGCGCCGTAGACCTGGGCGAACTGGCCGAGCGTCAACTGGAGGCGCGTCTCAAGGGTGAGTTGCTGGAAGTGTTCTCCGTCGACAAGTTCCCGAAAATGACCGACTACGTGGTGCCGAGTGGCGTGCGTATTGCTGACAGCGCCCGCGTGCGCCTGGGTGCCTACATCGGCGAAGGCACCACCGTAATGCACGAAGGCTTCGTCAACTTCAACGGCGGCACCGAAGGCCCTGGCATGATCGAAGGCCGAGTATCTGCGGGCGTCTTCGTCGGCAAGGGTTCGGACCTGGGCGGCGGTTGCTCGACCATGGGCACCCTGTCCGGTGGCGGCAATATCGTGATCAAGGTCGGTGAAGGCTGCCTGATCGGCGCAAACGCCGGTATCGGTTTCCCGCTGGGCGATCGCAACACAGTGGAATCCGGCCTGTACGTCACGGCTGGGACCAAAGTCGCCCTGCTGGACGACCAGGGCAAGCTGGTCAAAGTGGTCAAGGCACGCGAACTGGCCAACCAGCCTGACCTGTTGTTCGTGCGCAACTCGCAGACCGGCGCGGTAGAGTGTAAGACCCGCAAGTCCGCGGTCGAGCTGAACGAAGCGCTGCACGCTCACAACTGATCGATGCTGCCTCCGGGTTCGGGCCTTCGCGGCCCGGACCCGCTTCACCGGGTTATATCGATGACCATGTTCCTGCCCTCCCCCTGGCGTGCTGACTTTCCAGCCATCGCCGAACTGCAACGGCAAGGCCAGACCTATCTGGACAGCGCCGCGACTGCACAAAAACCCCAGGCCCTGATCGACGCCCTGACGCGCTATTACGTCAATGGTGCGGCCAACGTCCATCGTGCCCAGCATATGCCGGGCATGCTCGCGACACAGGCCTTCGAAGACAGCCGTAACCATGTCGGTCAATGGCTCAATGCCGGTGAATCCGGACAGATTATTTTCACCCATGGCGCCACCTCGGCCTTCAATCTGCTGGCCTATGGCCTGGAGCATGAGTTCGTCGCCGATGACGAGATCGTTGTCAGCGCCCTGGAGCACCACGCCAACCTGTTGCCCTGGCAGCAACTGGCCCAGCGTCGCGGCCTCAAGCTGATAGTGCTGCCGCTGGACGCCAATGGCCTGATCGACCTGGCCGCTGCCAGCCAGCTGATCGGTCCCAAGACCCGCCTGCTCGCCGTCAGCCAGCTGTCCAACGTGCTCGGCACCTGGCAGCCGCTGCCTGCCCTGCTCAAACTGGCGCAAACCCATAACGCCCTGACCGTGGTCGATGGCGCCCAGGGTGTGGTCCACGGTCGCCATGACGTGCAGGCACTGGGCTGCGACTTCTATGTATTTTCCAGCCACAAGCTCTACGGCCCTGACGGCGTCGGCGTGCTCTATGGCCGCCATGACGCGTTGGCACGTCTGCATCACTGGCAGTTTGGTGGCGAAATGGTCCTGACCACCGATTTCCATCAGGCCAGCTTCCGCCCCGCGCCCCTGGGCTTCGAAGCCGGCACGCCGCCGATTGCCGGGGTGATCGGCCTCGGCGCCACCCTCGACTATCTGGGCAGCCTGGATCAGGAGGCCGTGTTCGAACACGAAGCGGCCCTGCATCAACTGCTGCGCGACGGCCTGCGCCAGCGTGACGGGGTGCATCTGCTCGGCGCGCCGCAACTGGCCCTGGCCAGCTTTGTCGTCGATGGCGTACACAATGCCGACCTCGCCCACCTGCTGACGGAGCAAGGCATCGCCGTGCGTGCCGGGCATCATTGCGCCATGCCGCTGCTGCAAAGCCTCGACCTGCCCGGCGCGTTGCGCGTGTCTTTGGGCCTGTATAACGATTCGGAAGATATCCAGCACTTCTTCAACGGCCTGGATCAGGCCCTGGATTTGCTGCGATGAGCCTGCCGACACAAGCCCAGGAAGCCCTGGATATCTTCGGCCAACCGCAAGGCTGGGAGCAGCGCGCACGTCTGCTGATGCAATGGGGCGAGCGTTTGCCTGCCCTCAGCGACGAAGAGAAGATCGACGACTACCGGGTGCATGGCTGCGAAAGCAAGGTCTGGCTGCTGGGCAGTGTCGAGGACGGTCACTGGCAATTTCGCGCGGCCAGCGATGCGCGGTTGATTCGCGGGCTGGTGGCGTTGCTGCTGGCACGGGTAAACGGTTTGTCTGCGGCGCAGCTGCAGCAAGTCGACCTGCCCGGCTGGTTCGAACAACTAGGGTTGAGCCGTCAGCTCTCGCCCTCACGCAGCAACGGCTTGAATGCCGTGCTGCAACGCATGCGCGAGATGGCGCTTTTGTAGGAACAGCGGTGCATCAGGGAGACCCATTCGCAGCCTTCGGCAGCTCCTACAGGGCAGCGCCGCGTCAGGGATTAATCCTTCACCCGCTCCGAAGGCCGACGCGCACCCGCCACAATCTTGTCCACCGCCTTGGTCGCCGCCACCATGCCAAAGGTCGCGGTGACCATCATCACCGCACCGAACCCACCGGCGCAGTCGAGCTTGACGCCGTCCCCAACGAAACTTTTCTGCAGGCAGATGCTGCCGTCCGGCTTGGGATAGCGCAGCTGTTCGGTGGAGAACACGCAGGGCACGCTGTAGTGGCGGTTGGGTGTGCGCGAGAAGTTGTAGTCGCGGCGCAGGGTCGAACGCACTTTCGAGGCCAGCGGGTCGTTATAGGTGCGGTTGAGATCACAGACCTGGATCTGGGTCGGATCGATCTGCCCGCCCGCGCCGCCGGTGGTGATGATCTGGATCTTGCGCCGCTTGCACCAGGCAATCAGCGCGGCCTTGGCGTTGACGCTGTCGATGCAGTCGAGCACGCAGTCGATCTCTGGCGTGATGTAGTCGGCCATGGTCTCGCGGGTGACGAAGTCAGCTACCGCGTGAACCACCACATCCGGGTTGATCGCTCGCAGCCGTTCGGCCATGACTTCGACCTTGGGCCGCCCTACCGTGCCCTCAAGGGCGTGCAACTGGCGATTGCTGTTGCTGACACAGACATCGTCCATATCGAACAGGGAAATTTCGCCCACGCCCGTGCGGGCCATGGCTTCCGCCGCCCACGAGCCGACGCCGCCAATACCGACCACAGCGACGTGGGCAGCGCGCAAACGCTCCAGGCCTTCGATGCCGTACAAACGGGCGATACCGGCAAAACGCGGATCTTCAGTGCTCATGGGCCTTACCTCAAAAAACCGGCGCGCAGTATAGAGCGCCTTATGGCGCCGTTACACATGGTTTTGCTTTAAGATAGCCGCCTTTTCATGCTTTGAATCCTGCCACCGGAGTCCTGTTCATGACGGCCCCAGCCGATCTCTCGCCTACCCTGCAGCTCGCCTGCGACCTGATTCGCCGTCCGTCGGTCACTCCACTGGACGCTGACTGTCAGGCCGTGATGATGAAGCGCCTGGGCGCTGTCGGCTTCAAGCTTGAGCCGATGCGCATCGAAGATGTGGACAACTTCTGGGCGACCCACGGCGAAGGCGATGGCCCGGTGCTGTGCTTTGCCGGTCATACCGATGTGGTCCCGACCGGCCCGGTCCAGGCCTGGCAGAACGACCCGTTCAATGCCCTGATCGACGAGCACGGCATGCTTTGCGGCCGCGGCGCCGCCGATATGAAAGGCAGCCTGGCGTCGATGGTTATTGCAACTGAACGTTTCGTCGCCGAATACCCGAATCATCGGGGCAAGGTCGCCTATCTGATCACCAGCGACGAAGAAGGCCCGGCCCATCATGGCACCAAGGCCGTGGTCGAGCGTCTGGCGGCACGCAAGGAGCGCCTGGACTGGTGCATCGTCGGCGAGCCGTCGAGCACCACCCTGGTCGGTGACGTGGTCAAGAACGGCCGGCGCGGCTCCCTGGGCGCGACCCTTACCGTACGCGGCGTACAGGGCCATGTGGCCTATCCGCATCTGGCGAAGAACCCGATCCATCTGGTCGCTCCGGCCCTGGCCGAACTGGCCGCCGAGCACTGGGACAACGGCAACGATTTCTTCCCGCCGACCAGCTTCCAGATTTCCAACCTCAACTCCGGCACCGGCGCGACCAACGTCATCCCCGGTGAACTGACGGCGGTGTTCAACTTCCGCTTCTCCACCGAATCCACCGTCGAAGGCCTGCAACAGCGCGTCGCCACCATCCTCGACAAGCACGGCCTCGACTGGCATGTGGACTGGGCCTTGTCCGGACTGCCGTTCCTCACCGAGCCGGGTGACTTGCTCGACGCCGTGTCGGCCAGCATCAAGGCGGTCACTGGCCGCGACACCAAGGCCTCCACCAGCGGCGGCACCTCCGATGGCCGCTTCATCGCCACCCTGGGCACCCAGGTCGTGGAACTGGGCCCGGTCAACGCCACCATTCACCAGGTCAACGAGCGCATCCTGGCCAGCGACCTCGACGTGCTGACCGAGATCTACTACCAGACCCTGGTCAAGTTGCTCGCCTGATGCTGACTTGCCCGATCTGCTCAGCGCCCCTGGCCAACGTCGATAACGGTGTGGTCTGCCCGGCCAACCACCGTTTCGACCGCGCCCGCCAGGGCTACCTGAACCTGCTGCCAGTGCAGCACAAGAACAGCCGCGACCCTGGCGACAACCAGGCCATGGTCGAAGCCCGCCGCGACTTTCTCAATGCCGGGCACTATGCCCCGGTGGCGCGGCGCCTGGCCGAACTGGCGGCCGAGCGCAATCCGGCACGCTGGCTCGACATCGGCTGTGGCGAGGGTTACTACACCGCGCAGATCGCCGAGGCCCTGCCCCATGCCGACGGCTATGCTCTGGACATTTCCAGGGAAGCAGTCAAGCGTGCCTGCAAGCGCAACCCGCAGCTGACCTGGTTGATTGCCAGCATGGCGCGGGTGCCGTTGCCCGATGCCAGCTGCCAGTTCCTCGCCAGCGTGTTCAGCCCCCTGGACTGGAACGAGGCCAAGCGCCTGCTCAGCCCGGGTGGCGGCCTGATGCGTGTCGGCCCGACCAACGATCACCTGATGGAACTGCGCCAGCGCCTGTACGACGAAGTCCGCGACTACGCTGATGACAAACACCTGGCCCTGGTGCCCGCGGGTATGCAGCTGCAACACAGCGAAACCCTGCGCTACAGCCTCAAGCTGATCGACGGCCAGTCCCGCGCCGATCTGCTGGCCATGACGCCACACGGCTGGCGGGCCAGCGCCGAGCGTCGCGCCCAGGTCATCGACCAGCCAGGACCGTTCAAGGTCACCGTATCCATGCGTTACGATTATTTCGTACTGCAATAGCATTCAATTGAGGCCCTTATGCGCCAGCCCGATATCGAGATTTACCTGAAAGACGCCGACGTTGATCACAAGGCCATTACCACTTGGCTAACCGACGCCATTGGTCCGTGCAGCGACTGGTCGCAGAAAGGCCAGACCTGGAAATGCACCGCTAACGGCATTCCGGTGGTGTGGATCCCCAAGGCTGTAGGCAAATGGAACAGCCTGTGCCTGGACAGCGACAAGACCCCATGGGAAGACGACATCGCCTGCGCTCGCGCCGCCTTCGCTGCGCTGAACGTCGAAGTGCGTTGCGCACCGGGCACCTGGATCGAGGACGAAAGCGACGAAGCCGCTGATCGCTGGATCCGCATCAGTGCCGACGGTGAAGAAGAAATTACCTGGCATACCTCGTAACAGCGCTTTTCAAAGCAGGAGCGAATTCTGTGGAAGCGAATTCATTCGCGAAAGCAGTTATGAACACGAAACAAATGCGTCGGTGGTACTGGCCCCTTCGCGAATGAATTCGCTCCCACATTCAATCCTTACAGATGTTCGACCTGTGCAAGCCGAACTATCCACCAAAAATCCGGCCAAACCCTTGCCCGCCCCTTCCAATACAGCAGAAGCCGTATGACCCGATCCCCGTTTCGCCGTCTCGTGTTCGGCACCCTGCGCCGCCTGCTGTATCTGTGGGTGCGCTCGGAAACCATCAATCAGTCGTCCTTCACCCTCAATCTGGATCGCAGCCGGCCGGTGTTCTACGCCTTGCAGTCGCCGTCCCTGAGCGACCTGGCGGTGATCGATACGGAATGCCGCAAGGCCGGTCTGCCTCGGCCGATCCTGCCGGTGGCGGTAGGCGGCATGATGGAGCCGGCGGCGTTCTTCTACCTGACCCCGGAGCCGGACTGGCTCGGCCGTCAGGACAAGCGCGGCGCCCCGCCGGTACTCGAACGACTGGTCGGCGCGGTCAGCCAGAACCCCGGCGAAGACGCGCAAATCATTCCCGTCAGCGTGTTCTGGGGCCAGTCCCCGGACCGTGAATCGAGCCCATGGAAACTGCTGTTCGCCGACAGTTGGGCGGTCACCGGGCGCCTGCGCAAACTGGTCAGCATCCTGATCCTCGGCCGCAAGACCCGGGTACAGTTCTCCGCACCTATCCACTTGCGCGAGCTGGTCAATGAAAACAAGGGTTACGAACTGACCCTGCGCATGAGCCAGCGCCTGTTGCGGGTACACTTTCGCAACCTCAAGAGCGCCGTGATCGGCCCCGACCTGTCGCACCGGCGCAACCTGGTCAAGGGCCTGGTGGACGAGCCGCTGGTCAAGCAGGCCATCCTCGAAGAAGCCGAACGGGAGAAAATCCCCGAAGCCAAGGCCCGGGAACAGGCCCTGCGCTACGGCAATGAAATCGCCTCGGACTACACCTACTCGGCGATCCGCTTTCTCGAAGTCGTGCTCAGTTGGTTCTGGAACAAGATCTATGACGGCATCAAGGTCAGCCATATCGATGGCGTGAAGGATGTCGCGCCGGGCCACGAGATCATCTACGTGCCCTGCCACCGTAGCCATATCGACTACCTGCTGCTGTCCTACCTGCTGTTCCGCAATGGCCTGACGCCACCGCATATCGCCGCAGGCATCAACCTCAATATGCCGGTCATCGGCGGCCTGCTGCGCCGTGGCGGTGCGTTCTTCATGCGCCGCACCTTCAAGGGCAACCCACTCTACACTGCGGTGTTCAACGAATACCTGCACACCCTGTTCACCAAGGGTTTCCCGGTGGAGTACTTCGTCGAAGGCGGCCGCTCGCGCACCGGACGCATGCTGCAACCCAAGACCGGCATGCTCGCCATCACGCTGCGCAGCTTCCTGCGCAACTCGCGCACGCCCATCGTTTTCGTGCCGGTGTATATCGGTTACGAACGGGTCCTGGAAGGTCGCACCTACCTCGGCGAACTGCGCGGCGCGGCAAAGAAGAAAGAGTCGATCTTCGACATCTTCAAAGTCATCGGCGCCCTCAAGCAGCGCTTCGGCCAGGTATCGGTGAACTTCGGTGCACCGATCAAACTGGCTGAGTTTCTCGATCACGAGCAACCGGACTGGCGCGAACAGGAACTGGGCCCGCAATTCAAACCGGCCTGGCTCAACGAAACCACCAATCGCCTGGGTGAGCGTGTCGCCCGGCACCTGAACGAAGCGGCGGCGATCAACCCGGTCAACCTGGTGGCCCTGGCCCTGCTCTCGACCCAGCGTATGGCCCTGGACGATCAGGCCATGGAACGGGTGCTCGAGCTGTACCTGACCCTGCTGCGTCGCGTGCCCTACTCGCCCCACACCACCTTGCCCGAAGGCGATGGCCGGGCGCTGATCGAGCACGTCAAGGCCATGGACCTGGTGTCCGAGCAGAAGGACGCCCTGGGCCGGATTCTGTATCTCGACGAACAGAACGCCGTGCTCATGACCTACTACCGCAACAACGTGTTGCACATCTTCGCCCTGCCCGCGCTGCTCGCGAGCTTCTTCCAAAGCTCGTCGCGCATGAGCCGTGAACAGCTGCTGCGCTACATCCATGCGCTGTATCCGTACCTGCAATCGGAGCTGTTTATTCGCTGGTCGATGGCGGAGCTGGACGGGGTGGTCGATCAGTGGCTCGAGGCCTTTGTCGAACAAGGCCTGCTGCGCTTTGAAAACGATGTTTATCTGCGCCCGGCGCCCAGCTCCCGAGAGTTCGTGTTGCTGACCTTGCTGTCCCGGGCCATCGCCCAGACCCTGCAACGCTTCTACATGGCCATCGCTCTGCTGCTCAACAGCGGCCAGAACACCCTCAGCGCCGAAGAACTGGAAGACCTGTGTACGATCATGGCCCAGCGCCTGTCGATTCTGCATGGCCTCAATGCGCCGGAATTCTTCGACAAGAGCCTGTTCCGCCACTTTATCCAGACCCTGCTCGACCTCGACGTCTTGCGCCGGGACAGTAATGGCAAACTGGGCTATCACGAACTGCTCGGCGAGCTCGCCGAAGGCGCGGCCAAGCGCGTACTGCCAGCGGAGATTCGCTTGTCGATTCGTCAGGTGGCGCTGCATCGCAACGAGCAAGCGAGTGAAGTTGCGGAAAAACAGGAGTAATTCGCGGGAATTTGTAGGGATTTTCTGAGGGAGAGTGTCGATTGGCGGACGAAGCTTTATTTAGCGCTACGAACATTTCGTTCACTGCTAACTTTTCGTCCGTGCCACTTTCGGCACTTCTTTCAATAAGGAAATTGAAATGACCAGTGAACGCGTTACCCGCCTGCAAGGCGAAGTTTATTACCTGCCACGCATTGCATTGCCTGAGGGCTGCACCCTGACGGTCACGCTGAATGACATCACCGCATATGACGCTCCGGCAATCACTATTGCGGTCAGCCAAACCGACGTTACCCGACAAGTGCCGCTACCCTTCGAACTCGGCTATAACGCCAGGCTGTTGCCGCAAGGCCGTGATTATGAACTGGAGGCGCGCATCGAGCTGCAAGGCCGCCTGCTGTGGATCAACGACACAATGCAACGCGTACAACCGACCGACACTGATCAGACCGGCCTGAGAATTCAGGTCGTTCAAGTCAACGGCTGATCGATCCAGCGCGGCACATCGCCTTGATGTGGCGCGCCCTCCCTTCTTCCCGCAACCCGTCTAGACTGTGTTACAGGACATCTCAGCTGCTGATCTGCGCGGGCAAATCCTATAAATTCCGGCCCCTCGCGCAAGCTCTTTGTCAGCGCAACCGAAATACGGATAGGCCCATGAAAAAACTTACCCTATTGCTGATGGCCGCCCTGCTCGGCGCCTGCAGCAACCTGCAACCATCCACTCACGCCAGCCTCGATGGCGAAGTCTTCTACCTGCAACGCATGGCCTTGCCGCCGACCGCCACCCTGAGCGTCAGCCTGCAGGACGTTTCCCTCGCCGACGCCCCGGCGTTGGTCCTCGCCCAGCAAAACGGCCCAGTCAAAGGCCAGGTGCCGCTGCCCTTCCATCTGCATTACGATCCGACGCAGATCCAGCCCGGCCATCAGTACGCAATCAGTGCGCGAATCGAATCGGATGGACAACTTCTATTCGTCACCACCGAACGGCATGGCGTACAGTTGGACGGCAAGGATCCACAGCCGTTGCGCATTCGCCTGAATCCGGCGCGCTGACGCCTGGGATCTTCCCGACCAGGGCTGCGCCATCGTGCAATGGTGCTGCCAGCAGTTTTCAAGAAAGCTTTATTAGAAAAGGATGCCCCTATGTTCCGCTCTTCCCTCGGTTTCGCCGCCCTGTGCAGCGGCCTGCTGCTGTCGGCCAACGCCTTTGCCCTGTCGCTGGGCGATCTGTCGCAGTCCGACGCCACCGGCGGCCTGAAAGACGCCCTCAGCCAGGGTGCGCAGATTGCGGTCAAACAACTGGGCGTGCCCGGTGGTTTCAGCAACAACAAGGACGTGCGCATCGAGTTGCCGGGCAACCTGGGCAAGGCCGCCAAGAAAATGAAGCAGTTCGGCATGGGTGATCAGGTCGATCAGCTGGAGAACAGCATGAACCAGGCTGCCGAAGCGGCAGTGCCTCAGGCTCAGGCTTTGCTGGTCGATGCCGTGAAGAAAATGAGCGTGTCCGACGCCAAGGGCATTCTGGCGGGCGGCAAGGACTCAGCCACCCAATACCTGGACAAGAGCAGCCGCGAACAGATTCGCGCCAAGTTCCTGCCCATCGTCAAGCAAGCCACCGACAAGGTTGGCGTGGCCCAGAAATACAACGCCTTCGCCAGCCAGGCTGCGTCCTTCGGTGTGATCGACAGCAAGTCGGCCAACGTCGAAAACTACGTGACCGAACAGGCGCTGAACGGCCTGTTTGAAATGATCGCCAAGCAGGAAGAAAGCATCCGCGCCAACCCGGCCGCTGCCGCTACCAGCCTGGCGAAGAAGGTATTTGGCGCGCTGTAACGTCGGATTGGAATGCAATGATCCGTAGGACCGGCTTTAGCCGGAGGGCGCCTTTGAAACTGATGACGCTCTCCCGGCTAAAGCCGAGCGCCGCCCGGCCGGTCCCACAGGATGTCGTTGATTCAGATAGTTATGTACTACCCGCTGCGGTTTTGAGCACACCAAATGAGACGATTCCGAAGGATCGCTCTCTATCCTTTGAGTGAAATTTCCTAAACAATCCTCCCCCGCTTGTGCTCGTCAGATTCAGGAATTAGCCTGCGTCCCGCCGCTGAAATCAGTGGCCGGGTGTGGAAACCTGTCTTTTACGAACGCATCAGTGCCTCAGGTTATTTACCTTCGGGTAAGGCTTTATGGCAGCTATGTTCGGGCAGACTTCGGTCTGGCCGGGGTGCTCGTGACTCGGTTTTCCACCCCGTTCATAGCTGCCACCTCTTCGCCGTGTGGAAACGGCAATGAGAAGGCTCCAAAACTTACGAGGCTACACCATGATTAAAAAGCTCGTCCCCGACCCACCCCACACCTTCGAAGAACTCCTGACTCGCCTGTTCGACCTGCTGCGATGCGCGGCGGCGGTGATCTATGAAGCAGGCGATCAACACACAGGTTCCGACCGCAATCTGGCGTTTGCCGGGCTGTATTTGATCGATATGGCCAAGGCCCTGGCCGATGAGTTGCTGAACCTGATCAGCGAGCATCAAGAGAGTTAGCGCAAAACCGTGGGAGCCGCCTTGGTGGCGATCGAGTGCGAAGCGCTCGCAAGGGCGTCAGTGACCGCACCGACGCCATCGCCAGCAAGCCGGCTCACACTTTATTTTTTCACCCTGAACCACGCCGCATACAGCGCCGGCAGAAACAGCAGCGTCAACGCCGTCGCGACAATCAGCCCGCCCATGATCGCAACCGCCATCGGCCCATAGAACACGCTGCGTGACAGCGGGATCATCGCCAGCACCGCCGCCAGGGCGGTCAGCACGATGGGGCGGAAGCGGCGTACCGTGGCTTCCACCGTAGCGTTCCACGGCGTCAGGCCCGCCGTGATGTCCTGCTCGATCTGGTCCACCAGAATCACCGAGTTGCGCATGATCATCCCCGACAGGGCGATGGTGCCCAGCATGGCGACGAAGCCGAACGGTTGGTGAAAGACCAGCAGGAACAGGGTCACGCCGATCAGCCCCAAGGGCGCGGTAAGGAAGACCATGAACATCCGCGAGAAGCTGCGCAGTTGCACCATCAGCAGCGTCAGCACGACCACAATAAACAGCGGCACCCCGGCATTCACCGACTTCTGCCCGCGCTCGGAATCCTCCACCGTGCCGCCCACTTCCAACAAATAACCGTCCGGAAGTTCAGCGCGCACATCGTCCAGAGTCGGCAGGATCTGTTTGACCAGGGTGACCGGCTGTTCCTTGCCGTAGATATCACCGCGAACGGTCACCGTCGGCAAGCGATTGCGGTGCCAGATGACACCTTCCTCGAAGCCGTACTCCAGCGTCGCCACCTGGGACAGTGAGACACTGGCGCCATTGGCCGTAGGAATCGCCAGGCTGGCCAGTGAGCCCAGTTGCTGACGTTCTTCCGGCGTGCCGCGCAGGAGGATTTCGATCAGTTCGTCGTCTTCACGGTACTGGCTTACGCTGGAACCGGTCAGGGAGCTTTGCAGGAAGCGCGACAAATCCGCCGTGGTCACGCCGAGGGCCCGGGCGCGGTCCTGATCGACGTTGAGGTACACCACTTTGCTCGGCTCTTCCCAATCCAGATGGACGTTGGCCACATGGGGATTCTGCTGCACCTTGAGCGCGACCTTGCGCGCCAGGGCGCGTACTTCCTCGATATGCTCGCCGGAGACGCGGAACTGCACCGGATAACCCACAGGCGGGCCGTTTTCCAGGCGCGTGACCCGTGAACGCAGGGTCGGGAACTGCTCATTGAGGGCGCCGATCAGCCAGGTACGCAGGGCCTCGCGGTCCTCGATGGTCTTGGCCAGCACCACGAACTGGGCAAAGCTCACTGCGGGCAATTGCTGATCCAGCGGCAGGTAGAAGCGCGGCGAACCGGTGCCGATATAGGCCACGTAGTTATCGATGCCGACCTTGTCCTTGAGCATCGCTTCCAGGCGCTTGACCTGATCGGCGGTGTTATTCAACGAGGCGCCTTCGGCCAGTTTCAGGTCGACCATCAACTCCAGTCGCCCCGAGGCCGGGAAGAACTGTTGCGGCACAAACTTGAACATGAGGATCGACAGCACAAACAGGCCGACGGTGAGCACGATCACCGTCTTGCGCCAGCGTACGCACCACTCGATGACCCCGCGCACCCGACGATAGAACCGGGTGTCGTAAGGATCGTGAGGGCCGCTGCCATGTTTGGCCGCGTGGATCTTCGCCAGGTCCGGCAGCAGCCGATCCCCCAGATAAGGCACGAATACCACCGCCGCTACCCACGACGCCAGCAGGGCAATGGTCACCACCTGGAAGATCGAGCGGGTGTATTCGCCGGTACTGGACTGGGCGGTGGCAATGGGCAGAAAGCCTGCGGCGGTGATCAGGGTCCCGGTGAGCATGGGGAACGCCGTGCTGGTCCAGGCATAACTGGCCGCCTTGAGCCGGTCGAAGCCCTGTTCCATTTTGATCGCCATCATCTCCACAGCGATGATCGCGTCGTCCACCAGCAAGCCCAGGGCCAGTACCAGCGCCCCCAGAGAGATCTTGTGCAGGCCGATGCCGAAGAACGACATACTGGCAAAGGTCATGGCCAGTACCAACGGGATGACCAGTGCAACCACCAGCCCGGTACGCATGCCCAAGGAGAAAAAACTCACCAGCAGGACGATGCCCAAGGCTTCGGCCAGTACATGCACGAACTCGCCAACCCCGGTTTTCACCGCCGCCGGCTGATCGGACACCTTGCGCAGTTGCATGCCCACCGGCAGGTTGCGCTGGATCTTCTCGAACTCGCCCTCCAGCGCGTGACCCAACTGCAGAATGTCGCCACCATCCTTCATCGACACGGCCAGACCGATGGCGTCATCGCCCATGAAGCGCATGCGTGGCGACGGTGGATCGGTGAAGCCGCGATGCACCTCGGCCAGATCGCTGATGCGCAGAGTGCGGTCACCCACGCGCAGGGGGAAGTTGCGGATCTCGTCCACCGAGAGGAAACGCCCCGTCACCCGCAACTGCACGCGCTCGGTGGGGGTTTCAAAGAAGCTGGTGGCCTGCACCGCGTTCTGCGCTTCCAGGGCCTGCTGTACCGCTTGCAGGGACAGGCCGAGGGTGGCCAGCTTGACGTTCGACAGCTCGATCCAGACCTTCTCGTCCTGCAGACCGATCAGTTCGATCTTGCCGACGTCCTTGACCCGCTGCAGCTGAATCTGGATGCGGTCGGCGTAGTCCTTGAGCACCGCGTAGTCGAAGCCGTCACCGGTCAGGGCGTAGATATTGCCAAAGGTGGTGCCGAATTCATCGTTGAAGAAAGGGCCTTGAATGCCTTGCGGCAGGGTCTGGCGGATATCGCCGGTTTTCTTGCGCAGTTGATAGAACAGATCCGGCAGCGCCGAGGACAGCATCGAGTCACGGGCGGCGAAAATGATCTGCGACTCACCGGGCCGGGAGAACGAACTGATACGCTCGTACTCGCCGGTTTCCATCAGCTTCTTTTCAATGCGGTCGGTGACCTGACGCGCCACTTCTTCGGCGCTGGCGCCGGGCCACAGAGTGCGTACGACCATGGCCTTGAAGGTGAACGGCGGGTCTTCGCTCTGCCCCAGCTTGGTGTAAGACATTGCTCCAACAAGAGCCAGGACAATCATCAGGTACAGCACGATCTGGCGGTTACTCAGCGCCCATTCGGAAAGATTGAAACGCATCCGTGCCTACTCCTTCGCCGCCAGCTTGATCGTGCGGTTATTGCGATCCACCGGACGGACCTTCTCCCCTTCGTGCAATACATGCACCCCCGCTGCGACAACCCAGTCGCTGGCGGCCAGGCCCTTGAGCACCGGCACGGTTTCCTGACCGTAGGGGCCAATCTGTACCGGAATGCGCTTGAGGGTGTCGTCGGCCTGCAACTGCCAGACGTAGGTATTGCCGTTTTCCGCCGTCAGGGCCGACAACGGCACCGCCAAAGGCACCGCCTGTTCGGACTGGATAAACACCTGTGCGCTCTGGCCCAGTTCGGCGGGAATCTTGCCGCTGCTGAAGGCAATGCGTGCGGCGAAGGTGCGTGAACGCGGATCAGCGGCCGGCGACAACTCACGGATGCGCCCCTGGAAACGCTGGTCGCGCTGATTCCACAGTTCCACCGACACGGCCTGGCCGACCTTGAAGCGGTTGAAGCTCTGCTCCGGCAGGCCGATCAGCACTTCGCGCTCGCCATCGGCGGCCAGGGTAAATACGGTTTGCCCGGCAGCCACCACCTGGCCGACTTCCACCAGGCGTTTGGTGACTACACCATCCTGTTGGGCACGCAATACGGTGTAGCTGGTCTGATTGTCGGCGACGGTCAGCTCGGCCTTGAGCTGCTTGAGGCGGGCTTCACCGGCGCGATAAAGGTTTTCGGCATTATCGAACTGCGAATGACTGACCATCTGCTTGTCCACCAACGCCCTGTAGCGATCACGCTCGGAGCGGACCGTCTGCAGGTTGGCCTCGGCGGCGGCGACCTGGGCGCGGGTGGCGTCCAGTTGCAGGCGCACATCCTGGGCATCCAGCTCAGCCAGCGGTTGATTAGCCTTGACCCGCTGGCCTTCCTCGACCAGGCGCTTGCTGACCTTGCCGCCGATGCGGAAAGCCAGGTCCGGCTCGAAGCGGGCGCGGACTTCACCGGGATAACTGTCTGCCGACTGTGAGGATGGCAGCGGCTGCACTACCATGGCAGGACGAACACTGGCAGGAGGTGCGACTTCCTGACCACAGGCGGCCAGTAACGACACCAGGCTTAATGGCAGGACAAGAGACAAGGCATCGCGGAACATAGTGAAGACCTTTGCAGTCAGAGCTTGGAATAATTGTACTCGCCAGTATATTAAGAATTACCGAACTCAAGAGTCCACTATTAAAACGTTTATGTCCGACAATTCTACAGGCGCATCCGGCCCCGGCCGTCCCAAGGACCTGGCCAAACGCCAGGCCATCCTCGAAGCCGCGAAAAATCTGTTCGTGCGTAATGGCTATGCCAATACCAGCATGGATGCCGTGGCGACCGAAGCCGGGGTCTCGAAACTCACGGTGTACAACCACTTCACCGACAAGGAGACGCTCTTCTCCGCCGCCGTGGTGGCGCGTTGTGAGGAGCAGATCCCGGAACTGTTTTTCAATCTCAACAGCGGCCAGTCGGTAGAGACGGTGCTGCTGAGCATCGGCCGCGGCTTCAATACCCTGGCCAACAGCGCCGAATCCATCGAACTGCACCGCCTGATGGTGACCCTGGGCAGTCAGGACCCGAAGCTGTCGAAGATCTTCTTCGAAGCCGGGCCACAGCGTTTGCTGATGGAAATGGAGCGGGTGTTGGTACAGATCCAGGCGTGCGGCGCCCTGCACTTCCCTTCTGCGAAAACCGCAGCCGAGCACTTTTTCAGCCTGCTCAAGGGCGCGTGCAATTTCCGCCTGATGATCGGTCTGTGCGACGAGCTGGACCCGGCCGTCGAAGAGCAGCATGTGCAGGATGTGGTGGGGTTGTTTATGCGGGCGTATCAAGCTTGAGACTTCGGTTCGAAGCCGTAAGCTCCTATCGCAGTAGCGATTGATTTCTGTGGGAGCGAATTCATTCGCGAAGAGGACGGTACATTCGAATCGGTTGTATCGCTCGACGCACCGCTTTCGCGAATAAATTCGCTCCCACAAAGAATCATGGATTTCGGTTAGCGATGACTTTTTAAAAGCTGCGACAATCAGGTCTTCAGGGCCTTCTTCGGATACACATCATAACGACTGGATTTGCCATCCAGCGCATACCCAGGCTTAGGCCCGTCGATGCACGGTGCCTTGCGCGGGCGTTTGACCACCACCCGGTGACTGGCCAGGGCCAGGGCGGCTTCGAGCAGCGCCGGGGCGTCCATGTCATCACCCACCAACGGGCGAAACAGGCGCATTTCTTTCTTCACCAGCGCGGTTTTTTCCCGATGGGGAAACATCGGATCAAGGTAAATCACTTGCGGTGGCGTGCCTTCCCAGGCGCGGATCAACTCGATGGAGTTACCGGTCAACAGGCGCATGCGACGGGTGATCGGGCCCGCGTCGGCATCGTTGGCACCCCGTGCAAGACCGTCTTCCAGCAGCGCGGCAATGATCGGCTGGCGCTCGATCAGGCTCATCTCGCAACCCAGGCTGGCGAGGACGAACGCGTCTTTGCCCAACCCCGCCGTGGCATCGAGCACGCTGGGTCGCACGCCGGGCTGAATGCCCACGGCCTTGGCGATCATCTGCCCGCTGCCGCCACCGAACAACCGCCTGTGGGCGACCGCACCCTCGGCGAAATCCACCCGCACCGGGCCAGGCACATCGTCGCCCAATTGCTGCAGCTGCAAGCCGTCGCTGCTGACCTGCAGGGCGAAATCGGCGCTGTCATCCTCCAGCGGCAGACCCAGGCGCCCCGCCCACTTGGCGGCCTGCTCCTGGCTCTGACCGGCCAGGGCTTCGACCCGGATTCGACTGCCCGCTTGTTGCTCACTCATTGTGTGTCCGCACGCTCAAAAAAGTATTAATGATTGGCAAAAACTGCCGATAAACAAAGTATCCGGCATTTTGCCAGAACCCACGGTATGTACTGAGCGCTATGTCAGACATTCAGACCTCATCCTCAATCGGTTACTTGGCCTACGCTGGCGATTACAGCGTACCCAATACCCGTGTGCTCGGCGGCGTTACGCAGCTGTGGCAGGATGCGTTCAGCCGGGCGATGGCTCAGGGTGTCGACGATAACGCCAACGAGCCTGCTGCACCGACCTTCAGCGTCAGTGTCGACAGCAGTACCGGCGAACCGGTTGCCGGTGCGCAAGTATTGGGCAAGATCGTCGAGCAGCGCGGCTGCCCGGTGGTGGATGCCGAGCGCAAGCCGCCTGAGCCGCTGTTTCTGCCGATTGCCGAATTCGAAATGAACCTGCTGCCACCGGCGCCTGAGCCGTTCAGCATCAGCGACATGATCGCCCAGCAGCGCCACCTGGACGTCGAGAACAACTGGGTCCGCCCAAATGTGCTCAACCCGTACGACGACACCGTCAACCCTGGCCCAGGCCCGCAGCCAAAACCTCTGCACCTGCCGATTGCCGAATTCGAATGGGATCTGCTGCCACCGCCTGCCGAGCCGTTCAGCGAACACGAAATGACCGAACAACAGCGCGCACTCAACTTTGATAGCGGCTGGGCCCGTCCGATCATTCTGCAGAATCTACGGATGGCTGCCTAAGGTCTACACCCGTTGGAGCGAGGCTTGCCCGCGAAGATGACGACCCGGTCTTTCAGTCACACCGCAGCGAACGATTCGCGAGCAAGCCTCGCTCCAACAGCTTAATCTTTAAATAACCCATTCAACCTGGCAAACGGCATCGCCTGTTCGGCATAGGTAAAGGTGCCATGGTCGCGCATCTCCTCGGCCGCCCGTAGCAGGCCGCCAAACGCCGCCCGCGCAAGAGATGAACCGACGCTGATGCGCTTGACCCCCAGCTCGCTCAGATCGCGTACCGACAACGCCACGCCGTCCAGGCCCATCAGCACATTGACTGGCTTGGGCGACACCGCCTTGACCACCGCCGCAATCTGATCGCGCGTCTGCAAACCCGGCGCGTACAGCACATCCGCGCCTGCCTCGGCATAGGCTTCAAGGCGTCTCAGGGTATCGGCGAAATCCGTGCGGCCATGCAGCAGATTCTCCGCGCGGGCCGTCAGCATGAAGGGGAATGGCAGGCTGCGCGCCACGGCCACAGCAGCTTTGACCCGCTCCACGGCATGCTCGAATTCATAAATGGGGGCTTCTGCCTTGCCGCTGGCATCTTCGATGGACGCGCCGACAATGCCGCAGGCAATGGCCTGGCGCAGGTTCTCTGCACAGCCTTCGGGGCTATGGGCAAAACCGTTTTCCAGGTCAGCGGTGATGGGCAAGGCGGTGGCGGCGATGATCTGCCGGATGTTTTCCAGGGTCTCGTCACGGCTGATACCGCCGTCACCATCGGTACGCCCCAGGCTGAAGGCCAGGCCCGCACTGCTGGTCGCCAGTGCTTCAAACCCCATCGCGGCCAGCAGTTTGGCGGAACCGGCATCCCAGGGATTGGCGACGATAAAAGCGCTTTTGCGCTCATGTAGCGCTTTGAACGTGTGGGCACGAAGCCGTTGCAGCGAATCCATGTGCTTACTCCCAAGGCTGTGTCCTACACAGGGTAGCCACATGTACAGGGTTTGTCAGAGTAAACCCAGCTGTTCGACCTCGGGCTTGAGCTCCGGCAGGGGCGCAAGGCCCGGCAAGCGTGCCATCAATTGCTGATGGAAGCGGCGGGCCAGGTCCGGTGCCTGGATATTGTCCGGGGTATGCAGAAACACATACGGCGTGCGGCCTTCTTCGATCCACTCGGCGACTTTGCTGACCCAAGGGGCGAGAAACGGATCATTGGCTTCCAGTAAAGGATGGCCGATAAAGCGCACCTGCGGAAACTGCGTCATGGCCGCCGGGCGCAGTGGCACCTTAGGCTTTTTCGATTGCGCATGGAGCACCGCAGGGTCGCTGGAAACACAGCTGAACAGCGGCCGCGAATCCAGGCAGATACGTTCGACACCGCGATCAAGCAACAGGCGGTTGAGCATGCGCTCCTCTTCACCCTTTTCGAAGAAGGCCATGTTGCGCACTTCTACCGCCAGAGGGCACTCCAGGGCATCGATAAAGGCGGCCAGTTCACCCAGGCGATTGGGCGTGAAACTGCGGGACAGCTGCAGCCAGAACGGACTGACCCTGGCGCCCAGGGGTGCGAGCAGTTGCTTGAACTCTTCGGCGGCCTGTAGCCGATCTCGCAGATCACCACCGTGGCTGATATCGCCGTGGAATTTGGCGGTGAAACGAAAATGCTCCGGCCACACTTGCGCCCAGCGTTGCACCGTAGAGGCGGCGGGACGTGCATAAAAAGTGGTATTGCCTTCGACGGCATTGAAGACCTGGGCGTACAGGTCGGGCATTTCGTTGTTGCGGGTTTGCGGCGGATACAACGAGCCGCGCCAGGCATTATCACCCCAGGACGGACAACCGATGTAGTAAGGCAGGCTGTTCAAACGTGCAGATCGAGCCCGGACACTTCCAGATCCCAATCGACGAAACTGGCAGTATTCAGGTAACTGGCCAGTGCGGTCGCGACACGGCGACTCATGGAGCGAGGGAAGATAATGTCTTGCTGACGTGCAGGAACGTTGGGAGTAGGCGCCGACTGGGCGCCGCCGGCACTTTGCCGACGAGCAGTATTGGCCGGTTGCGCAGGAACCTCGATTTCACTGTCTACTACTTCTTCGAAGGTGCCTTCGACCGTCGCAGAGCCTTTGCGTGGCTTGCGCTTTATCGGGTAGGAGCGTGCTGAGGGTCCGTCTATACGCATAACGGCGTTCTCTACTTTATTAGATAGTGGCAATTTAACGTCACGGAGAGCCCCCTGGCAATTCTCCGAACGATAACTAGACCACACATCTTGAAAAAGAGTTCAGAACAGGGCTCTGAATCGCGGGTTTGGCGATGAAAGGTCGCTTATCGACGAAGTTAGTTCGATAAGTGCCATTACATCGCTATTGCCTTGGTATCGGCCTGACATCACCGCGCTTTAGGCGTCGCGACCTGATCACGAAGGTAAACCGGCTGAGCCTGATCGGCGACGATCGCTTCACCACGTTGCCAGGCAAAGGTCGCCAGAGTCAGCAGGTCCTCGGCGTGGGGCAGCAGGCTGGCGTCCATGGCAACGGGTTTGACGGCGATGCGTTCGGCATAGCCCCAGCCCGTGCCGGAACCGTACCATTCGCCGCTGGCGTCCGCTGGCAGGGACGCACGTTCCGGCGGCAGAACAGCTTCGTTGCCCAGCAGACGCATTTCGCCGCCGACTTCGTGATAGCAGCCCCAATACACCTCATCCATGCGCGCATCGATGGCTGCGGCCACCTGGCGAACGCCGTGCTCGCGATAGGCGCGCTGGGCCAGCACCGCCAGGTTGGACACCGGCAATACCGGACGCTCGAGACCGAAGGCCAGGCCCTGAACCACACCGATGGCGATACGCACACCGGTAAAGGCACCCGGCCCACGACCAAAGGCAATCGCGTCCAGGGCATTGAGGCCGATCCCGGCTTCGGCCAGCAGGGTCTTGATCATCGGCAGCAGGCGCTGAGCGTGCAGGCGTGGAATCACCTCATAGTGGCTCAGCACCTTGCCGTCGTGCAGCAAGGCAACCGAACAGGCTTCAGTGGCGGTATCCAGGGCCAGCAGGGTGCTCATCAGGGGGTATCCATGGTCGGGAAAAAAAGTGCGCCATTGTAAACGCAAAACAGCCCGCAAGCGGGCCGTTGTTCACTGCGTACGGTTTCTCTTAGCTGAGGGCTTCGAGAACCTTGGCCGTGATCGACTCAACCGAACCGACGCCTTCGATGTGGCTGCACTTGGGCGTACCGTCCTGGGCTTCGAGCTTCTCGTAGAAGTCGACCAGTGGCTTGGTCTGCGAGTGATAGACCGACAGGCGATGACGAACGGTTTCTTCGACGTCGTCCTTGCGCTGTACCAGCCGCTCGCCGGTCACATCGTCCACGCCTTCGACTTTCGGCGGGTTGAACACGACGTGGTACACGCGGCCGGAGCCTTCGTGGACGCGACGACCGGAAATACGCCGGACGATTTCTTCGTCATCGACCTTGATCTCGACCACGAAATCGATGGCCAGGCCAGCGGCTTTCAGGGCTTCAGCCTGAGGAATGGTGCGCGGGAAGCCGTCGAACAGGCAACCGTTGGCGCAGTCAGGCTGCTCCAGGCGGTCCTTGATCAGGCCGATGATCAGGTCATCGGATACCAGGCCACCGGCGTCCATCACGCTCTTGGCTTTCAGGCCCAGCTCGGTGCCGGCCTTGACCGCTGCGCGCAGCATGTCGCCAGTAGAGATTTGCGGAATGTCGAACTTCTCGGTGATGAACTTTGCCTGAGTACCTTTACCGGCCCCCGGAGCTCCCAACAGGATTACGCGCATCGATGTGCTCCTCAATTTTTATATAAAAACGCAGGATTCGCCTCTTGGGGCCAATCGCTAAAAACAGGTCTCGGCCAAACGGCCAAAGGCTGATCAAGATACACAGCAGACACAGGTGGCACAAGCCGCCTAAGGTCGCACTAACCGAAGGTGTAATAGCAGCTATAAGGTAGTGGATTAACCTGCGACGCCCTGCCCCGCCAGATTTTTGGCGATTAGCCAACCCTTGCCGGACAAGGCCTTGGCGCACCTTGCCCGACAATAGTCGGAAAATCGACTCAACCGGTGTTGCGCAATCCGGCAGCGATCCCCGCAACAGACACCAGTAAAGCCTGTTCCAACGGGCTGTCCAGACGCGCCTCGCGAGTTCGTGAACGGGCCAGCAGTTCGGCCTGAAGCAAATGCAGCGGATCCAGGTAGATATTGCGCAGGCTGATGAAATCCAGGGTAGCCCGGCTGTGGGCCAACAGCTGCTTCTGCCCTGTCAGGCCCAGTACCACTTGGCACGCCTGCGACAATAGGTCGCGCAAATGCGCGCCCAGATGACGCAGCCCAGGCTCCACCAGACGTTCGTCGTACATCTGCGCAATATCGCTGTCAGCCTTGGCCAGGACCATCTCCAACATGTCGATACGGGTGCGAAAAAACGGCCACTGTTCACGCATCTGCCCCAGCAAATCGCCCTCGCCCCGCTCCAGCGCGCGGCTAAGGGCCGACTCCCAGCCGAGCCAGGCAGGCAGCATCAGGCGGGTCTGGGTCCAGGCGAAGATCCACGGAATCGCCCGCAGGCTTTCCACCCCGCCCTCACGTCGCTTGGCCGGACGACTGCCCAACGGCAGACGGCCCAGTTCCTGTTCCGGAGTGGCCTGGCGGAAATACTCGACGAACTCGGGGTTCTCCCGCACCACCGCGCGGTAGGCACTGACGCCATCGGCCGCCAGCTGATCCATCATTGCGCGCCAGGCAGGCTCGGGCAGTGGCGGCGGTTGCAGAGTCGCCTCCAAAACCGCAGCCAGATACAGGTTGAGGTTCTGCTCGGCGATATCCGGCAGGCCGAACTTGAAGCGGATCATCTCGCCCTGCTCGGTGGTGCGGAAACGCCCGGCCACCGAACCCGGCGGCTGCGACAGAATCGCCGCATGAGCCGGGCCGCCGCCACGGCCCACGGTGCCGCCGCGACCATGGAACAACAGCAATTCGACCTGTTGCGCGCGGCAGATATCCACCAGCTTTTCCTGGGCCCGGTACTGCGCCCAGGCCGCCGCCGTCGTGCCGGCATCCTTGGCCGAGTCGGAATAGCCGATCATCACTTCCTGCGGGCCATGCAGGCGCGCGCGATAACCCGGCAGGCTCAGCAGTTGCTCGATCACCGGCCCGGCGTTATCCAGGTCGGCCAGGGTCTCGAACAGCGGCACCACGCGCATCGGCCGCAGCAGCCCGGCTTCCTTGAGCAGCAATTGCACGGCCAGTACATCCGAGGCGGCACCGGCCATGGAGATCACGTAGGAGCCGAGAGACGCTTGCGGCGCCATGGCCACTTCACGGCAGGTCGCCAGTACTTCAGCGGTATCCGCCGCCGGTTTGAAATGGCTGGGCAGCAATGGCCGCCGGTTATTCAGTTCGCGCAGGAGAAAATCGATCCGCGCCTGCTCGTCCCAGTCTTCGTAACGACCCAGGCCGAGGTAGTCGGTGATCTCGGTCAGGGCCGAACGATGGCGGGTGGAGTCCTGGCGCACATCCAGGCGCACGAGGAACAGGCCGAAGGTCACCGCCCGACGCAGGCAGTCGAGCAGCGGCCCGTCGGCAATCACACCCATGCCACATTCATGCAGGGAGCGATAACACAGCTGCAACGGTTCCAGCAGTTCGCGATTGCTGTGCAACACGGCTTCCGGCGCCGGTTGCGTGCTGCTCAACGAGCTGTGTGCCCAGTTACGGGTGGCGCGCAGGCGCTCGCGCAGCTGCTTGAGTACGGCGCGGTAAGGCTCGGCGCTTTCGCCGACTGCAGCCTGCAATTCAGCGCTGGCCTGTTGCATGGACAGCTCGGCGGCCAGTTGATCGACATCGCGCAGGTACAGGTCGGCGGCCATCCAGCGCGCCAGTAACAGGACTTCACGGGTCACGGCAGCGGTGACGTTGGGGTTGCCATCACGGTCACCGCCCATCCACGAAGCAAAGCGGATGGGTGCGGCTTCCAGGGGCAGATGCAAGCCGGTGGCGGCATGCAGGGCCAGGTCGGCCTTGCGCAGATAATTGGGCACGGCCTGCCACAGGGAATGCTCGATCACCGCAAAGCCCCACTTGGCTTCGTCCACCGGCGTGGGCCGAGTGCGGCGAATTTCTTCGGTGTGCCAGGCTTCGGCGATCAGCCGTTGCAGGCGCTGGGTGATCTGTTCGCGCTCGGCGCTGCTCAGGTCACGGTGGTCGAGGGCGGCCAGTTGCGCGGCAATGGCGTCGTATTTCTGGATCAGGGTGCGGCGCGCCACTTCGGTGGGATGCGCGGTCAGCACCAGTTCGATTTCCAGTTTGCCCAACTGCCGGGCCAGGGCTTCCGGCGCCTGGCCTGCGGCTTTCAGACGGTCCAGTAACTGCGGCAGGATCACCGATTCGAATGGCTGTTCCTGAGACTCTTCGCGACGGCGAATCAACTGATATTGCTCGGCGATATTGGCCAGGTTGAGGAACTGGTTGAACGCCCGCGCCACCGGCAGCAGCTCATCCTCGCTCAAGCCGTCGAGGCTGGCGCTCAGTTGCTCGGTGCCCGCCGCCGAACCGCGCCGACCGGCCTTGGCGCCCTTGCGGATGCGCTCGATGGTCTCCAGAAAATCCGCGCCGCGTTGCTCGCGGATGGTGTTGCCCAGCAGTTCGCCGAGCAGGTGGACGTCTTCACGCAAGCGCACATCGATATCGGCCATGGTCCCTTTTTCCTTGTTGTCGATGGACGAACAGATCAGCAAATCGCCTTCCAGAATGACCAGAGCGCCGGGCAGATACAAGTGCGCAACGGTAATCAAGGTCGGCGAAAAGCGCGTCAAAAGACCAACGTCAAAAGTATGAAACGGAATAAAAAGCTGACTGGTTAGTGGGAAATAACTCTGAACTATTCAAAAACGTGGCAGGTCCCAGCCAATAACCATGACAGGGAACCTTCTTACCCCGGTCATGGAAAATCGAGTTTTCGGGAGCAACACAATGGAGTTGACCACCATGACTACCAGCACAGCCAAATCCACGTACTCACGCCTTCGCGGGCTCAAGCTGGCCGCGTTGGCGGTGGGCGCCAGTTTCGTTCTCGCCGGTTGCGCAGGCAATCCGCCGACCGAGCAGTACGCCGTGACCCAATCTGCCGTGAACAGCGCGGTCAGCGCCGGTGGCCCGGAATACGCCGCCGTGGAAATGAAATCGGCCCAGGACAAATTCAAGCAGGCTGAAGTGGCCATGCACGAT
The DNA here is from genome assembly GCF_024807945.1 of Pseudomonas sp. JUb42. Taxonomy (GTDB): domain Bacteria; phylum Pseudomonadota; class Gammaproteobacteria; order Pseudomonadales; family Pseudomonadaceae; genus Aquipseudomonas. The sequence goes on from NZ_JANUFD010000011.1 coordinate 31,349, forward strand.
CAGAAATATGACGAGGCCCGTCGCCTGTCCGAACAAGCCGAATGGGATGCCCGGGTAGCCGAGCGCAAGTCCCAGGCAGCCAAGGCGCAGAAAGCGTTGGACGACGCGCGCCAGGGCGTCAATGAACTGCGTGAAGAAAGCATGCGTCAGGTGCAACCGGCGCAATAAGCCGCCGTGTTCCTTGCCGCTTTCATGCATTCACTATCGATTTGAAGGACGAATATTATGCGTAAGCAATTGATGATCCCTGCCCTGCTGGCCCTGAGTGTTGGTCTGGCTGCTTGTGCGACGCCGCCCAACCAGAATCTGGAACAGGCCCGCGCCAACTACACCGCGCTGCAAAGCAATCCTCAGGCAACCAAGGTCGCCGCCCTGGAAACCAAGGACGCCAGCGACTGGCTGGACAAGACCGACGCCGCCTACCGCAATCATGAGAATGAAGCCAAGATCAATCAGATGGCCTACCTGACCAACCAGCGCGTAGAGCTGGCCAAGCAGACCATTACCCTGCGCTCGGCTGAAGAAGACCTGAAAAACGCCGCCGCCCAACGCGCCCAGGCCCGTCTGGATGCCCGTGACGCGCAAATCGCCGCGCTGAAGAACAGCCTCAACGCCAAGCAGACCGAACGCGGCACCCTGGTGACTTTCGGTGACGTGCTGTTCGACTACAACCGCGCCGAGCTCAAGCCCAACGGCCTGACCAACGTCAATTCCCTGGCCCAGTTCCTTCAGCAGAACCCGGACCGCAAGGTGATCGTCGAGGGTTATACCGATAGCACCGGTTCAGCCAGCTATAACCAGTCGCTGTCCGAACGTCGTGCTGACTCCGTACGCATGGCACTGGTGCGCATGGGCGTCGACCCGGCCCGTATCGTCGCTCAGGGTTATGGCAAGGAATACCCGGTTGCCGACAACACCAGCAACTCGGGGCGTGCGCAGAATCGTCGGGTGGAAGTGACCATTTCCAACGATAACCAACCGGTGGCGCCGCGGTCTTCGCTGCATTAAAAAATGCTGCGCCCCCGGCACAACTGGAGGCGCGCTGCATGGATAATTTTGTGGGAGCGAATTCGCTCCCACAATTCGCTCCCACAGGAATTGGCTCCTACAGAATCCTCCCCTCCCCTACGGCAACACCTTCTTCGGCGTCTCCTCCCCCGCGCAGCGCACAGCCTGCTTCTTGTCGTTGATCAGCACACCTGACAAGCCTTTCTTCTCGGTATTGAACAGCACCAGCACGCCATCAATGCACTGGGCCACTTCCACGGCAGGCTCAATGGCGATCTTGTATTCCTCCCCCGGTGCGGCCATGAGCATGGTGAACTGGTTGAGCAGCAGCGCATCCTCCGGCTTGGCGAAGTGCAGGTAGCCGTAGTACCACAGGGCACCTACGGTGCCGATGATGGTGCAGATACCCGTGATAACCATCGGGATGGCGTTACGTTCTTCAGTCATTGCGGGGTCTCAGGCTTGTTCGATTGCGAAATCGGATCGGGGTAATTGGGAATCTCGCCCAGGCGGCGCAGGCCGTTGAAATGCTGCGGGTCATCGAGATAACGCAGCATCACCTGGCGCCAGGTAGGGTCGGCGAAGGTCTGCACATGTGCGCCCCGGGTCAGCTGCAGGACCCGCGGCAGGGGCGCCGCTTTATACAGGGCAATGCCATTGCCCATTGGCACCTGAGTGTCGTCCATGCTCTGGAACAACAGCAGCGGCGTACCCTGCAACTGCGCCATGCCGTTGATTGCGCTGTCACCGTCGGGAATCAGCCAGGACAGCGGGGTCTGCAAGGTCCAGGTCAGCCAGGACGTACCCAGTGTGTAACGGGCGACGTCGCGATAACTTGCCGGAGTGCCGTCGAGCACGAGTGCCTTGAGTCGTTGACGCTGCTGCGAGTGCTCGGCCAGATAGTGCACCGCCAGGGCGCCGCCGATGCTTTGCCCCAACACCACCAGGGGTTTGCCTTGGGTTTCGGGGGCCTTGTCGATCCAGCTGAAGGCGGCATCGATATCCTGATAGATCGCCGGCAGGCTTGGCTCGCCTTCGGACAGACCATAGCCGCGATAGTCCAGCAGCAGAACCTGATAACCCTGCTCCGGTAACCACCAACTGCCGCCCAGATGCCAGGCCAGGTTGCCGCCATTGCCGTGCAGATGCAGCACCGTGCCCTTGACCGCCACACCTTCCTTGGCGGGCAGCCACCAGGCATGCAGATGCGTGCCATCGGCGGCGGTCAGGGTGATATCACGGTATTGCAGATGGGCCTTTTCCGGGGTGAACGGCAAGCCCGGCTCGGGGTAGAACAGCATCGAACTGCAACCACTCAGGGCCAGCAGTATCAGCAGGATGATTGGTTTCAAACGCGCTTTTCCTCGTTAAACCGGGGGGGAGCTATTTGCAGGTACTCCGTGGGAGCGAATTCATTCGCGAAAGCGGTATTTCAGGCCATGCAAATGGGTCAGATGTAATGGCCTATTCGCGAATGAATTCGCTCCCACAGAGTTCGCCTCCCCCAACACGACAGACAAAACGCCTGCCTAGAGAATATTGGAATAATCCGCTTCGATCCGATCCAGGCTCAGGTGGTTGAGGAAGTTGGAGAAACACATCCAGGCCGACAGGGCATTCATGTCGCGGAACTGGTCCGGCAGGTATTTGGGCGGCACCACCAAGCCTTCGTCCACCAGTTGGCGCAGGGTCCGCATGTCTTCCAGGGTGGTCTTGCCGCAGAACAGCAGCGGCACCTGCTCCAGCTTGCCTTTGCGCACGGCGAGCTGAATATAGTTGTAAACCATGATGAAACCCTTGAGGTAGGACAAGTCTTTGGTGAATGGCAGACCGTCCGGCACCGACCCACGGAAAACCCGACTGGCATTACCGTAACTTTCCGGCATGCCGAAACCCTGCTCGCGGTAGAACTCGAAGACTTGCAGAAAGTCCGCGCCCTCCTCGGCCATATGAATGGCGCGGGTGCGGTTGGTCAGCTTGCGCAGGCGGCTGGGGTAGGAGGCAAAGCCGATGACTTCCATGAGAATCGCCAGCCCTTCCTGGGTCACCGTCGACGAAGGCGGGCCCTTGGCAAGGAAGGTGCAGATCGGCTGGTTCTGACCGTTGAGCGTAGTGCCCACATGGACCAGACCTTCATGGACTTCCAACGCGCGTACGTCGCGCTCGTTGAACATCGCATCGGAACGAATCTTGATGTAGTCCGCACCCGCCGCCGCATCGGCGACGATACCGTCGGACTCGAACACCCGAATGGTTTCCTCGGCCTCGCCGAACACCTTGTTCAGGCGGCTTTGCAGCATCGCCACGGCATCCTTGGCGGTGAGGGTCTTGGGTTCGTCCTTGAGATCGCCGCGCCCGGCAATATTGTTCAGATAGTCGGAGAGCATCATGCCTAGGTCGGCCAGGGTCGGATCACCGGCGTGGAAGGCATCGGATGCCGCGCCGTACAGCTCCTGGGAAATCAGGCCGAAATCCGCCGTGCCACGGGCTTCGAGCATGCGGATCACCATGCGGTATTCCTTGCACATGCGCCGCATGATCTGCCCCACCGGGCTGAACTGGCCAAGGCGCCGGGTGATATCGCGCTCGATATTCTGGAACTCCAGCTTCACCGCCGTCGAATCGAAGGCCAGCGGCCGGCCTTCGTAATAGGCCCGGTCCACCTTGGGCATGGCCTTGCCCTTGGCGGCAAGGAAGTCCTTGCGGATGCTGTCATCCCACTTCACCGCATCCAGTACCCGGATCGGGGTCTGCGCCTGCACGATGCGGTCTGACAAGGCTCGAATAGTCTGTTGGTAATCGTCCACCCGCTACTCCTTGGTTGGTCAGCTGTATCGCCCTACTTGGGCACGCGCTGGTAATGCGCGGCATCGAGGAAAACATCGGAATTGGCCGGGTCGTCGAGGTAGCCGAAAACCTGCTCCAGGGGGCTGTCGATCAACAATACCTCACCCTTGTCGGTTTCCAGCTTCTGGCCGCTGAGAGCCTTCTGCTCGACCCATTGTTTGAAGCGCTGCGGATCGAGGCTGTAGACCACCAATTGGTCATTTTCGATCAGTTCGAAACCACCCATGATGAAATGTCCACCGTACTTGTCCGGCAGCTCGGTCGACAGATACCAGCGCCCGTGATGCTCGGCCACGGTCATGCTGTATTCGTCACGGTTCTTGCGGTCGCCCTTGCGGTAGCTGACGGCCCTGTAACGCCCTTCACCCACGCGGCTGATCTCCAGTTCCAGAGGCTCACCCCAGGCATTTTTGCTGGCCCAGGTGCCGAGCAACGCTGAAGGGGCGATGTCATGGGCGGGGATGGTGCCGGTGAAGGTGACGAGGCAGCCGCTCAATGTCAGAAGTATCAGGACCACCGCTACGCGCCATAGATTCTTGAGACACCCCGTAGCCATATCAATCAATGGCATCAGTGGCACCGGCTTTAGCCGGGAAGGCGCATTCCCGGCTAAAGCCGGTCCCACAGTGTGTGCTGTGTGATGGTGCAGTGTCAGCGACACAGCGCAATCTCCTAGGCGGCAGTCCCCAAAACCAGACGCATCTGGCGAGTGAGAATAGCGAGTATTTCAGCATCCGCTTCCGGCTGCGGGCCATGCAACAGGCCTTGATACTCCATCCGCCGGATAATCGCCGTCAACACTTGCGCGTCCTGCGATGGTTGGGCAGAGCCAATCACCTGCAGAAACTGGCAGGTACCCTGCAACAGAATCTGCTGATGGGACGCGACCAGTTCGGCCAGTTTGGGGTTGATCAGCGCTTCGTGATGGAAGGCATGCTCGGCGATCAACTGATCACGACGAATCAATGACTGATGGCGAATATAGTCGTGGGCCATCACGGCAATTTGATCGGCCAGAACGGCACGGGCACCGGCGCTGCCATCGCTGCGGGCGACCATTTCGCGCAGGATGACTTCGGTATTGCTCCACAGCCGGGCCATATAGGCCGCGCTGCGCTCGACGTAACGGGAGAAGGCGTCGGTGAGCAGCGCGTCGATGTCCTTGAAGTAATAAGTGGTCGCGGACAACGGTACATTGGCCTCGGCAGCGACGGCCCGGTGACGCACGGCACGCACGCCGTCACGAATGACGATGCGCATCGTGGCGTCGAGAATGTCCTGGCGACGTTGCTCGCTGCCTTGCCGACTGGCCTTGCGGCCCTGGTAACGGACGCTGTTGGCGACAGCGGTAGCGATACCGGCGGCGCCATTCTGAGCGATCGTGGGGGTCACGACGGGGGTTCCTTTTTTTAAATCAAACACAGCTATCTGAATTGGAATGAGGCCACCTACGGATGACGCGGCGTTATAGGATTCATTCCTGCAGACAAAAAAAAGCCGCCCTGCGCGGGCGGCTTTCTTGTCTTACGCCTGTGGCCGCATGTGCGGGAACAGGATGACGTCACGAATCGATGGCGAGTTGGTCAGCAGCATGACCAGGCGGTCGATACCGATGCCCTCGCCCGCCGTTGGCGGCATGCCGTATTCCAGGGCGCGAACGAAGTCGGCGTCGTAGTGCATGGCTTCGTCATCACCGGCGTCCTTGTCGGCCACCTGGGCCATGAAGCGCTCGGCCTGGTCTTCCGCGTCGTTCAGCTCGGAGTAGGCGTTGGCGATTTCACGGCCGCCGATGAACAGCTCGAAACGGTCGGTGACATTCGGGTTGTCATCGTTGCGACGGGCCAGCGGCGAGACTTCGAACGGGTACTGGGTAATGAAGTGCGGCTGTTCCAGCTTGTGCTCGACCAGCTCTTCGAAAATCATTACCTGCAATTTGCCCAGGCCTTCGAAGCCCAGCACCTTGGCGCCGGCTTTCTTGGCGATGGCACGGGCCTTGTCGATGTCGTTGAGGTCGTCGGCAGTCAGGTCCGGGTTGTACTTGAGGATCGAGTCGAACACCGACAGGCGCACGAACGGCTCGCCGAAATGGAACACCTTGTCGCCGTACGGGACGTCGGTGCTGCCAAGTACCAGCTGGGCCAGCTCGCGGAACAGTTCCTCGGTCAGGTCCATGTTGTCTTCGTAGTCCGCGTACGCCTGATAGAACTCAAGCATGGTGAACTCGGGGTTGTGGCGAGTCGAAACACCTTCGTTTCGGAAGTTGCGGTTGATCTCGAAGACCTTCTCGAAACCGCCGACCACCAAGCGCTTGAGGTACAGCTCAGGCGCGATGCGCAGGAACATTTCCATGTCCAGGGCATTGTGGTGAGTCTCGAACGGCTTGGCCGCAGCGCCGCCAGGAATGGTCTGCAACATCGGCGTTTCCACTTCCAGGAAGTCACGCTTCATCAGGAAGCTGCGGATATGGGCGATGACTTGCGAACGCACGCGGAAGGTCTCGCGCACTTCTTCGTTGACGATCAGGTCGACGTAGCGCTGGCGATAGCGCTGTTCGGTGTCGGTCAGGCCGTGGTGCTTGTCCGGCAGCGGGCGCAGCGACTTGGTCAGCAGGCGCACGCTGGTCATTTCGACGTACAGGTCGCCCTTGCCGGAACGGGCCAGGGTGCCTTCGGCGGCAATGATGTCGCCCAGGTCCCAGGTCTTGACCGCAGCCAGGGTTTCTTCGGACAGGGTTTTGCGATTGACGTAGACCTGGATGCGACCGGTCATGTCCTGAATCACCATGAACGAGCCACGGTTGAGCATGATGCGACCTGCAACCTTGACCGGGATCGCTGCCTCAGCCAGTTCTTCCTTGGTCTTGTCCACGTACTGCTTCTGCAGGTCATTGCAGTAGCTGTCGCGGCGGAAGTCGTTGGGGAAGGCCTGACCCTTGGTGCGCTCGGCAGCAAGCTTCTCCTTGCGCAGGGCGATCAGGGTATTTTCTTCCTGTTGCAGGGCTTGCGGGTCGAGTTGTTGGTCGCTCATGTCTTTAGATTTTCCATCACAGGTTCGTTGCCCCCGGCAGTCGGCAGGGGATCGCGGGCTCGTCTTGCGAACGGCCCGCCATGCAGTATTTAAAGCCCTTGCTTGAGGCTGGCGATCAGGTATTCGTCGAGGTCGCCGTCGAGCACCTTGTCGCAGTCACTGCGTTCGATGTTGGTACGCAGGTCCTTGATGCGCGAGGCATCAAGCACGTAGGAGCGGATCTGATGACCCCAGCCAATATCGGACTTGGTGTCTTCCAGTGCCTGGGAAGCGGCGTTGCGCTTCTGCACTTCCTGCTCATACAGACGCGCGCGCAACATCTTCATCGCGGTGTCTTTGTTAGCGTGCTGGGAACGTTCGTTCTGGCAGCTGACCACGGTGTTGGTCGGAACGTGGGTGATACGTACCGCCGAGTCAGTGGTGTTTACGTGCTGACCACCGGCACCGGAGGAGCGGTAGGTATCGATGCGCAGGTCCGACGGATTGATGTCGATTTCGATGTTGTCATCGATTTCCGGCGAAACGAACACGGCCGAGAACGAGGTGTGGCGACGATTGCCGGAGTCGAACGGGCTCTTGCGTACCAGACGGTGCACGCCGATTTCAGTGCGTAGCCAGCCAAAGGCGTACTCACCCTTGATATGCACGGTGGCGCCCTTGATCCCGGCGACTTCACCGGCGGACAGTTCCATGATGGTCGCATCGAAGCCGCGCTTGTCGGCCCAGCGCAGGTACATGCGCAGCAGGATGTTGGCCCAGTCCTGGGCTTCGGTGCCGCCGGAACCTGCCTGGATATCCAGGTAAGCGTTGTTGGGGTCCATGTCGCCACTGAACATGCGGCGGAACTCCAGCTTTTCCAGTGCCTCGCGCAGACGCTCGACTTCAGCCGCGACGTCATCGACGGCAGCCTGGTCTTCTTCTTCGGCGGACATCAGCAGCAGGTCCTTGGCATCGACCAGGCCGGTGGACATTTCGTCCAGGGTCTCGACGATCTGCGCCAGCAAGGCACGCTCGCGGCCCAGGTTCTGTGCGTATTCGGGGTTGTTCCAGACGCTTGGATCTTCGAGCTCGCGGTTTACTTCGGTCAGACGATCATGTTTGTGATCGTAGTCAAAGATACCCCCGAATGGTTTCGGAGCGCTCGGACAGGTCCTTGATGCTGTTTAGGATCGGGTTGATTTCCATGGTGGGCAGCACTCGCAGGCGAAAATTACAAAGCCGACGAGTATACCCTACCGGGCTGATGCATGGCAGCCCGTCGGGACCAGAAGCCGGCCCCGATTATTGGCCCACCGACACCCGGTTACGCCCGTTGTGCTTGGCTTGATACAGGCCCTTGTCGGCTTCCTGGATCAACTGGCGGCTGTTGCTGCCCACGCCCGGGGTCACGGTGGCCACGCCGATGCTCACGGTCAGGTGCGAGCCCGGTGCCGGTGCGATGTGCGGGATGTTCATGGCGGCCACAGTCTGGCGCAGCTTTTCCGCCAGCAGGCGAGCGCCGCCAGGGGTGGTACTGGGCAGCACCAGGGCGAACTCTTCGCCACCATAACGCGCTGGCAGGTCCGACGGACGGGCGCAGCTGGCACGGATGGCCTTGGCCACCTGGCGCAGTGCTTCATCGCCTTCGAGATGGCCGAAGCTGTCGTTGTAGGCCTTGAAGAAGTCCACGTCGATCATCAGCAGCGACAGTTCGCTCTGCTCACGGGTGGCCCGGCGCCATTCCAGCTCCAGGTACTCATCGAAGTGGCGACGGTTGGACAGGCCGGTCAGGCCGTCGGAGTTCATCAGGCGTTGCAGCACCAGATTGGTGTCGAGCAACTGTTGCTGGCTGACCCGCAGCGCGCGGTACGCTTCGTCACGTTGCAGCAGGGTCATGTAGGAGCGCGAGTGATAGCGGATACGCGCGACCAGCTCGATATTGTCCGGCAGCTTGACCAGGTAATCGTTGGCGCCTGCAGCAAAGGCCGCACTCTTGATCAGCGGATCTTCCTTGGTCGACAACACGATGATCGGGATATCCCGGGTGATCGGGTTGTTGCGGTATTCGCGCACCAGGGTCAGGCCGTCCAGACCCGGCATCACCAGATCCTGAAGAATCACCGTGGGCTTGATCTCGATGGCCTGGGCAATGGCCTGATGCGGATCGGCGCAGAAGTGAAAGTCGATATTCTCTTCGTTGGCCAGCCCGCGGCGCACGGCTTCTCCGATCATGGCCTGGTCGTCGACCAGCAGCACCATGGCGGCGTTTTCATCCGTGGCCTTCAGTTCGTCCATTTGCAAGTCATGCATGTGGGTGCTCCTGGTCACTGGCTGGCAGTGAATTCACCTGGAAAATCATTGCGCAAATACCTCGGTCAAACGAGGTGCGATTGTGGAAAGCGGGCGAATTTCGACCGCCGCGTCAATGGCGGCAGCGGCCTTGGGCATGCCATAGACCGCACTACTGTGTTGATCCTGAGCGATGGTCAGGAAACCTTGCTGACGCATCAACTTGAGGCCTTCAGCACCATCTCGCCCCATCCCGGTCAACAGGACACCCACGGCATCACCACTCCAATAGCGTGCCACACTTTCGAAAAACACGTCGATTGAAGGGCGGTAGATTTCGTTTACCGGCTCTGCGGTGTAGGCCAGATTGCCGTTCTGCAACAGCCGAATATGGTGATTGGTCCCCGCCAGCAATACCGTTCCCGGCTGCGGCGGCTCACCCTCACGGGCCAGGCGCACGGGCAGTCCGGAAGCGCTGCTCAGCCACTCGGCCATGCCGGCGGCGAACACCTGATCCACATGTTGTACCAATACGATAGCCGCCGGAAAACTGACGGGTAGTGCCTTGAGAAGCAATTCCAGTGCCGCCGGGCCGCCAGCCGAAGAACCGATTGCCACCAGCCCCCGGCGCTTGACCGCCGAGCGTATCGGCGCGGCAACCATGGGCTCGCGGGTATGGCGCTTGCCGATCAGCCAGCCGATGTTGAGAATCTTGCGCAGCAATGGCGCAGCGGCATCCTTGGGGTTGGCGCCGCCAATGGCCGGCGTGTCGACCACATCCAGCGCGCCATGGCCCATGGCTTCGAACACACGATGGGCATTCTGCTGGCGATCAACGGTCACTACCACGATCGCGCAAGGCGTTGCCGCCATGATCCGACGAGTTGCCTCGACACCGTCCATGACCGGCATGATCAGATCCATCAGGATCAGGTCCGGCGTGTGCTCGGCACAACGGGCCACCGCGTCGGCACCGTTGGCCGCGACCCAGATCACTTCATGCTGCGGCTCGAAAGCGATGGCCCGGCGCAGGGCTTCAATTGCCATGGGCATATCGTTGACGATGGCAATCTTCATCCTTGTGCGTCTCCTATCAGCTCCGCGACCACATCGAGCAAGGCGTCATCGTGGAAGCTGGCCTTGGCCAGATAATAGTCGGCACCGGCATCCAGCCCACGGCGCCGATCCTCTTCGCGGTCCTTATAGGACACCACCATCACCGGCAGCGATTGCAGGCGGCTGTCGCGACGCAACAGCGTGACCAGCTCGATACCGTCCATACGCGGCATGTCGATATCGGTAATCAACAGATCGAAATCCTCGCTGCGCAAGGCGTTCCAGCCGTCCATGCCGTCCACGGCCACGGCGACTTCATAACCGCGGCTGAGCAGCAACTTGCGCTCCAGCTCGCGCACTGTCAATGAATCGTCTACCACCAGCACGCGTTTGCGCGCAACGCTGTCGACCTGGCGACTGCGCCGGTCGATACGCTCCAGGCGCCCGGTATTGAGCAGTTTCTCCACCGAACGCAACATGTCTTCGACATCAACGATCAACACCGCCGAACCGTCGTCGAGCAAGGCTCCGGCGGAAATATCCTGAATCTTGCCCAGACGCGCATCCAACGGCAAGACCACCAGGGTGCGCTCGCCGACAAAACGCTCCACCGCCACGCCATAAGCGCTGTCGCGCTCACGGATGACCACGACCTTGAGTACTTCCTGCGGGTCCGGATTGTGCGGGCGCTGCAACAGTTGAGTGGCGGCAACCAGGCCGATATGCCGCTCTTCGTGCCAGAAATGCTGACGCCCTTCCAGCTGGACAATGTCTTCGGTGGCCAGGTCGCGCATGCATTCGATATGCGCCAGGGGGAAGGCATACGCCTCGCCACCCACTTCCACTACCAGGCTGCGCACCACCGACAGGGTCAGGGGCACTTCGAGCTGGAAGCGACTGCCCTGGCCTGCGGCCTGATGCAGCTCAACGCCACCGCGCAGCTGGCGAATCATGTGTTGCACGGCATCCAGGCCGACGCCGCGCCCGGAAATTTCCGTGACCTTGTCGCGCATGCTGAACCCCGGCAGGAACAGAAAGCTGAGCAGCTCTTCCTCGCTCATCTGCGCGGCGGTTTGCGCCGGTGACAGTTGACGCTGGACGATACGATTACGCAGGCGGTCGAGATCGACGCCATTGCCGTCATCGCTCAGCTCAACCACCAGCATGCCGGCCTGATGCGTGGCCTTGAGCCGGATGACGCCCTCGGCCGACTTGCCAGCGGCGGCGCGCACATCCGGCATCTCGATGCCATGGTCGACGGCGTTGCGCAGCAAGTGAGTCAGCGGCGCTTCGAGTTTTTCCAGCACGTCGCGGTCGACCTGGGTTTTCTGCCCTTCGATATCCAGACGCACCTGTTTGCCCAATTCCCGACCCAAGTCCCGGACCATTCGTGCCAGGCCCTTGAGCACATCGGCAAACGGACGCATGCGGCAGACCAGAGCCGTGTCATAGAGCAACTGGGCGCGCTGATTCGACTGCCAGCCAAACTCGTCCAGCTCGGCAGTCTGCTGAATCAGCATCTGCTGGGCTTCGCTGTTCAGGCGCCGGGCATCGGCCAGGGCCTGGCGCACGTCCTGCGGCATGTCGGCGCCGCCAAGGGTGGTTTCCAGCGTTGCCAGGGCCCGATCACTGCCGCTCTGCATGCGCTTGAGGCGCTGCATATTGCTGAGAATCGGCTTGACCCGCTGGGTTTCCACCAGGGATTTGCTGGCCAGATCAAGCAGGTTGTTCAGACGGTCCGCGCTGACCCGCAGAATCCGTTCGCCTGTGTCGGTGACCCGTCGATTGCGTGCCTGAGCGTCGGCATCGGCGGGTGCACTGGCGACCGGCTCCGGCTCGGCAGGTGCCTCGACATCGGCCTGTGCATCAGCCTGGGCCATGGTCAGACTGGAAATATCGTCGGCCAGTAACGGATTGACACCCGCCGGCATGGCACTGCCCAGCAACAAGGCATTGGCCAGCAACATTTCATCCGCACCCATAGGCGGCGCCACCGGCACGCTGACCCCAGCACGAGTGCCCTTGCCCTGACTGGACAGGGCATTCATCCGTTCGACGAACGCATCAATATCGCCCTGTCCGAGACTGCTGTCTCCCGGTGTGGCAATGCGCATCAGCAAATCGGTGCCGAACAACAAGGCGTCGATATGCTCAGGTTGCAGGTAGATACGCCCTTCCTGGGCGCTGACCAGACAGTCTTCCATCACATGGGAAACACTGACGCCGAAGTCCACACCAACAATCCGCGCCGCGCCCTTGAGCGAATGAGCGGCACGCATGCAGGCCTCGAGCTGATCGGCCTGGGTCGGATCGCGCTCCAGGGCCAGCAGGCCAAGGCTCAACACCTGGGTCTGCGCCTCGGCCTCCAGGGTGAACAGCTCGAACAGTGAAGCGTCGCGCATTTGATCGGGGGTCATGTCAGGCTCCGAGTGATTGCGGACAGCAGTTGTTCCTGATCGAGCAGACGCAGGCTGCGGGATTTCCATTGCAGCACGCCCAGGGTAAAGCGGGCATTGGCCTGGTTCCCGGACGCAGAGGCGGATTCCAGCTCGCGCTCGTCCATGGCATGAATGCCGTCAACTTCATCCACCGGCACCACCACCGGGCCGCCCTGGGCTGCAACGATCAACATGCGTGGGGTAATTCGCCCGGTCGGATCAGTGACCACGGCAGGGTCCAGACCGAGCAGTTCGACCATCGACAGGCACGGCACCAGTACGCCACGAACATTGGCTACCCCCATCAACGCCCGGGAGCGCTGGTGCGGCAACGAATGCACGGCCTGGACCGGGGCGATTTCCGACAGGCAACGGGTCGGCAGGCCAAGCCATTCTTCGCCGAGACGGAACACCACGATCGAACGGGTCTTGATCTCGCCCTGCACATACTGGGCAGAACGGTCGTCATGGGCTTCCTGGGACAACGAATAGCGATCCAGCAGGCGCGTGGCCGCCGACGAATACACCGCACAGTTACGGCAATGAATATGCTCTGCCAGTAACGGACAGGAACGGTCGCCATGGATGCCGATACGGTTCCAGCAGTCGTCGATAGCCTGGGCACCCTGGTCAATCACGCTCACATGGCTATAAGAATCAGTCATCGACGGCTTCCTTCTTTATTATTGTTGCTGCGCGCCGCGCGATCCTGAAGACGCCGGGCACCGGCAGCGTCACCCTGGGCGGCCAGCAAGGCGGCCAGTTGCGCCAGGGCTTCGGGGTGCTGCGGTTGCAGGTACAACGCCTTGCGGTAAAAACCCTGGGCTTCATGGGTGCTGCCGGCCACTTCGCTGAGCAGCCCCAGCCAGTAGAACACCTGGGCCACCGGCTCATGCTGTTGCAGATAACGCTCACAGGCCGCCTTGGCCTCGCTGCTTTTGCCTTGATTGGCCAGGCTGGCGATAGTGGCGAGCAGGGTCGCCACATCATCGCCACCCGAGGGGGCCAGCGTCGGCCGCAGACTGCGGCTGGCAAATGCCGTGGCGCTGGCGCCAAAGGGGCGCGACGAAGCAGCCGGGGTCGGCAGCGGCAGATCGACGACCTTGCGCGGGCTGGTGCGGGCAATGGGTGACAGCACCGACGGCAATAGCGGTTGAGCAGCCTCGGCATCCGCACCGGCATGACGAAAAGCGAACGACTGGGCAATCCCCGTCGAGCGCATGCCCATGCGGCTGAGCAGCGAACCTTCGGCCGGACCGATGAACAGCACGCCGTCGGCATGGGTCAGGCGCTTGAGGGCTTCGAAAACGTGTTTTTGCGTGGCCTGGTCGAAATAGATCAGCAGATTGCGGCAGAAGACAAAATCGTAATCCAGCTTCTTGGCGGGCAGCATCGGATCGAGGATGTTGCCGGGCTGGAAGTCGACCTGATCACTGACCCGCTGATCGATCTGGTAACCGTCGTTGATCGCGGTGAAGTAGCGCTCGCGAAACTCGATGCGATCGCCGCGAAAAGAATTCTTGCCATAGATGCCACGCTTGGCGCGCTGGATCGACAGCGGACTGATATCGATGGCATTGACCTTGAACTGCTGCGCCGTGAAGCCGGCATCGAACAGCGCCATGGCAATGGAGTAAGGCTCTTCGCCCGTCGAACACGGCACACTGAGAATACGCAGCGGGCGCACGCCATTAAGCGTCTGCAGCCGTTCAAAGGCCAGTTTGCCCAGGGCAACAAAGGATTCGGTATAACGAAAAAACCAGGTCTCCGGCACGATTACCGCTTCGATCAGCGCCTGCTGCTCGGCACTCGACCCCTGCAGCAACAGCCAGTAGGCATCGCTGTCGATGGCCCCAGACGCGATAAAGCGCTGACGCAAAGCCCGCTCGATGATTGACTCGCCCACGGAGGTCACATCCAGGCCGATGCGCTCTTTGAGAAACCTGAAAAAGCGCACGTCGTCGCTCATGGCGCTTCCTCAAGCGAGGCAAGGTCCCAGGGCTCCTGCGGATAGAGCAACTCACGCACCGGATCGCTGAGCAGCTCCTGCACGCGGATCCACTGCAATAATCCAGTCTCACTTTCACGCACCGGCCCCAGATAAGGCGCCTGGCGATTGTCCAGACCATAGGCCTTGAACTCGCTGCGCGGGCAGCGCAGGGTGTCGGTGGCCTGTTCCAGAATCAGACCCAGCAGCTGTTCCGGGCACTCGGCATCAGCACGATAGTGGACCATCACCAGTCGCGTGCTGGTACGGGTGTTGGCCGGGCGACCGAACGTCAGCGCACTGACATCGATGACCGGCACCACCTGGCCGCGGTGAGGCAAGACACCCGCCACCCAGTGCGGCGCATGGGCAATGGCACGCAGGGGCAGACGCGGCAGCACTTCAGCGACTTCCACCGCTTCCAGGGCGTAGCGTTCTTCGCCTATGCGAAACAGCAGGAACAGGGTGTTCGACGCTGCCTTGGCAGCACCGCGCTCAGCCGTACGTTCGCTCATAGGCAGGTCTCAAACCTTGAAGCGCGAGACGCCGCTGCGCAGGCCGACAGCGACCTGGCTCAGCTCGTCGATGGCAAAACTGGCCTGGCGCAACGACTCCACGGTCTGGCTGCTGGCATCGCCCAACTGCACCAGTGCCTGGTTGATCTGTTCAGCGCCAGTGGCCTGAGCCTGCATGCCTTCGTTGACCATCAGCACTCGCGGTGCAAGGGCCTGGACCTGATGAATGATCTGGGTCAACTGCTCGCCGACCTGGGTCACTTCGTACATGCCCCGGCGTACTTCCTCGGAGAACTTGTCCATGCCCATGACGCCGGCCGACACCGCCGACTGGATTTCCCGGACCATCTGTTCGATGTCATAGGTCGCCACGGCGGTCTGGTCCGCAAGACGCCGCACTTCGGTCGCCACGACCGAGAAGCCGCGGCCGTACTCACCCGCTTTTTCCGCTTCGATGGCGGCGTTGAGGGACAGCAGGTTGGTCTGATCGGCAACCTTGACGATGGTCACCACCACTTGATTGATGTTGCTGGCCTTCTCATTGAGGATCGCCAGCTTGTTATTCACCAGATCAGCAGCACCCATGACCTGATGCATGGTTTCTTCCATGCGCGCCAGACCTTGCTGGCCGGAGCCTGCGAGTACCGAAGCCTGGTCGGCAGCGGAAGTCACCTCAATCATGGTGCGTACCAGATCGCGGGAAGTGGCCGCAATTTCACGGGAAGTCGCGCCAATTTCCGTGGTGGTCGCAGCGGTCTCGGTGGCCGTAGCCTGTTGCTGCTTGGAGGTGGCGGCAATCTCGGTAACCGACGTGGTCACCTGCACCGACGAGCGCTGGGCCTGGGAAACCAGGGCGGTCAGCTCGGTCATCATGTCGTTGAAACCGGTTTCCACCGCATTGAACTCGTCGCGCCGCTCCAGATCCAGACGCTTGCTCAGATCACCGGTACGCATCACTTCGAGGATGCTGACAATACGGTTCATCGGTGCCAGGATCGAGCGCATCAACAGCAGGCCACAGCCACCGGCTGCGATAACCGCGATAAGCAGCGAAAGCCCCATGCTGATTTTGGCCGACTGTACCGATGACCCAATGTGATCGGCTGCGGTATCAGCTACCAGTTTGTTGGCGGTAATCAACTCATTGAGCTGTTTGCGCCCGGCCTGCCAGACCGGCCCGACCTGATCGTAGAAAGTCGAATGAGCAAGGGCAAAATCATTGTGCTGGTAAGCGGTCAGAGTGTCCTTCAACAATTTTACAAAGGCATCACGCTGCTTCTCGAATACCGCAAAACGGTCACCGTCGGCGTTATCGAAGATGGTTTTCTTATAGTTATCCATTTGGTCTTGCAGACGACTTTCGGTGTCCGTGAACTGGTCCAGCTCCGGGCGCGTCAATTCGCGGCCCTTGCCTTCACTCATCAGTTCCAGGGTGCGGATATAACTTTCACCCCAAGTGCTGCGCACGATGGTGCTGTAGTAAACACCGGGCAAGGCGTCTCGACGCACTTCGTCGGCGTTGGACTCAATCGACAACAGGCGCGAATACGATACGACAACCATCAACAACATGATGGCGATGATCACGGCGAAACTCGCCAGGATCCGTTGGCGCAGAGTCCAGTTCTTCACAGTCAGCCCTCAGGAAGTCAACACAGGCGTCGAGCCGTGTTCGAGAAGCGGACCGACGAACGGTCCAGGCTGGCGAAGTATAGCCCAGCCGATGGTTCAATAGCGTGCAGCGATGTCAATGCAATGACACTGCCCGATACAAAGAGGATACATAGCGCAGAAGCGTCAGAGAGTGAACGGTCAAAAAATATGGCCCTTAGCCATTGCAGCAAAGGGCCGAGTGCTCAGGCAGCCTGTCTAGCCTGAGCCTCCAGCTCACTCTTGAAAGCAGGTTCGAGTTTCAATTGCCGCGCCAACTCGTCAAGGTAAGCACGTTCCATGAAGTGTTCATCGTCCACCATCATGACACTGGCCAGGTACATTTCCGCGGCCATTTCCGGGGTACGCGCGGCGCGGGCCACTTCGACCGGGTCCAGCGGCTTGTTCAGTTGCGTGTGCAGCCAGTCGCGCAGGGACGCATCGTCACTTAACCGGGCGAACTCCCCCTCGATCAACTCTCGCTCACGTTCATCGACATGACCATCGGCCTTGGCGGCTGCGACCAGCGCCTGCAGGATTGCCTGGCTATGAGCCTCGACCTCGGGCGCTGCCAGACGGTCGATGGTCTGCGGCTCGCGTTGCGGCGCCGTGCCCTGATTGGCCTGCCAGTTGCCATAGGCCTTGTAGGCCAGTACGCCGAGGGCAGCCAGGCCGCCGTAAGTCAGGGCCTTGCCACCCAGCTTGCGCACCTTTTTATTACCCATCAGCAAGCCCATGGCCCCCGCCGCCAAGGCGCCACCGCCCGCGCCGGACAGCAGGCTGCCCAACTGGCCCTTGGTTGAGGATTGACCACCCGCCTTGTTCTGCAACAGATCCTGGCCGGACTTGAGCAACTGATCGAGCAAACCGCGCGTAATCATGGAAAACCTCCTGGAGCCATTGGCTCATGACAGATGCGCAGCAGGTTAAATCTTGTTACCTGCGTTCAGGGGCCGGGTGTTTTTCCGGATGTTGCCGGGATCCAAAGAGCTGATAGACGGCTCATCGCTAAAAACGATATACATTCGTACCATTCGATAAAACTCACCTGAGCCGTGCCCGCCATGATGACGCTGCGTCAGATTCGCCACTTCATCGCCGTCGCCGAGACCGGTTCGATTTCCGCTGCCGCTCAGGCCGTATTCATTTCCCAGTCGACCCTGACCCTGGCGATCCAGCAACTGGAGCAGGAAATCGGCGTCACGCTGTTTAACCGCCACGCCAAGGGCATGACCCTGACTCATCAGGGGCATCAGTTTTTACGTCAGGCGCACCTGATTCTGGCGACCGTGGACAACGCCAAGCGCAGCCTGCAACAGAGCACTGACCAGGTCGCCGGGCAGTTGATCATCGGTGTGACCAGCCTGGTCGCAGGCTACTACCTGGCCGACCTGCTCACCCGCTTCCAGCGCGCCTGCCCCAATGTCGACATCCGCGTCATGGAAGACGAACGGCCTTATATCGAGCACCTGCTGGTCAGTGGCGAAATCGATGTCGGCGTACTGATCTTGTCCAATCTCGAAGACCGCCACGCCCTGCAGACCGAGGTGCTGACTCATTCCCCTCACCGCCTGTGGCTGCCCGCCCAACACCCGCTGCTGGAACACGACAGCATCAGCCTGGCCGATGTGGCCGGTGAGCCGCTGATCCAGCTCAACGTCGATGAAATGGACCTCAATGCCCAGCGCATCTGGTCCGGTGCCGGCCTGCAGCCGCGCGTGACCTTGCGCACTGCCTCCACCGAAGCCGTGCGCAGCCTGGTGGCGGCAGGCCTGGGGCTGTCGATTCAAGCGGACATGACCTACCGGCCGTGGTCCCTTGAAGGCGACATCATCGAAGCCCGCCCGCTGGTCGACCTGACCCGCACCCTGGACGTCGGCCTGGCTTGGCGCCGCGGCACCGCACGACCGTCGCTGGTCGACCCGTTCCTGACGATTGCGCGGGAACACCACCATACCCAGCGCAGGCTATCGATTTAATCGAACGCTGCTTTCAGTATTTGGTATTTGTTGTCTACCGGGGCGGGCACTAGTCTCAAGGTCCTGCAATACCTGCAGGAGCGGCTTTAGCCGCGAGAGTCGTGGGGCCACGCGCCCGGCTAGAGCCGGTCCTGCGCCGGTCCCACAATAAGAACAGGCCGCGTACGGATAAAAGGCTTCCCGGACCATGACGGACTTCTGCACCGCGCTACTGATCGACGGCGAACTGGTCAAAGGCCAGGGCTTTGTCGAGCCGATCCTCAACCCGGCCACCGGGGAGGTGTTGGTCGCCATCGCCGAAGCCAGCACCGAACAGGTCGAGAGTGCGATTCTCGCCGCCCACCGCGCCCTCTGCGGCTGGTCCAGAACCACGCCACAGCAACGCTCCAACACCCTGTTGGCCATCGCTGACGCCATCGAACAGCGCGCCGATCTGCTCGCTGGCCTCGAAGCCCTGAACTGCGGCAAGCCGTTGCACCTGGCCCGTCAGGACGATTTGAGCGCCACCGTCGATGTCTTCCGTTTCTTTGCCGGTGCCGTGCGCTGCCAGACCGGTCAGTTGTCCGGCGAATACCTGCCCGGCTACACCAGCATGGTGCGGCGCGACCCGATTGGCGTGGTCGCCTCCATTGCGCCGTGGAACTACCCGATCATGATGGCGGCCTGGAAAATCGCCCCGGCCCTGGCGGCGGGCAACACCCTGGTGTTCAAACCGTCGGAACATACGCCGCTGTCGATCCTGGCTCTGGCGCCGGTCCTCGCCGAGCTGTTACCGCGAGGGGTGATCAATATTGTCTGCGGCGGTGGCGAGGGGGTCGGCAGCCATCTGGTCAGCCACCCGAAAGTGCGCATGGTGTCCCTGACCGGCGATATCGTCACCGGTCAGAAGATCCTTCAGGCCGCATCCAAGACACTCAAGCGCACCCACCTGGAACTCGGCGGCAAGGCGCCAGTGATCGTCTGCGACGACGCCGACCTGCAAGCCGTGGTCGAAGGCATCCGCACGTACGGCTACTACAACGCCGGGCAGGACTGCACCGCCGCCTGCCGCATCTACGCCCAGGCCGGTATTCATGATCGTCTGGTGGCCGAACTCGGTGCCGCCGTGAGCAGCTTGCGCTTCGCAGGCAAGCGCGACGCCGACAACGAGATTGGCCCGCTGATCAGCACCCGCCAGCGCGACCGCGTGGCCAGCTTCGTCGAACGCGCCCTGAGCCAACCCCATATCGAACGCATCACCGGCGCCGCCGTGCATTCCGGCGCAGGCTTTTTCTATCAACCAACCCTGCTGGCCGGTTGCAAGCAGAGCGATGAAATCGTCCAGCGCGAAGTGTTCGGCCCGGTCGTCACCGTGACCCGCTTCGAACAACTGGAACAGGCGGTGGACTGGGCCAACGATTCGGAATACGGCCTGGCCTCATCAATCTGGACCGGCAACCTGGACAAGGCCCTGCAAGTGGCCGCGCGTCTGCAATACGGCTGCACCTGGATCAACAGCCATTTCATGCTGGTCAGCGAAATGCCCCACGGCGGCCTCAAGCGTTCGGGGTATGGCAAGGATCTGTCGAGCGACTCACTGCAGGACTACAGCGTGGTGCGACATATTATGGCCCGGCATGCCGGGCAGCTATGAAGCAGCTCTGAGCTTCGAGCTACAAACAAAAACAAAAGCGCAATGAGACATCCATAAGAACAGTTACACCCGCGACTTCAGATTGAATGCGACAGCAAGCGCACCCACTGACTTGTAGCTCGCGGCTCGAAGCTCGAAGCTCGCAACTCACAACTGCCCCGACCGACAATTAAAGAAGAGGGAAAATCATCATGTCAGCACCCAAGATCGCACTGCTCGGCGCCGTGGTTACGACGCTGTTCGCCAGTGTCAGTTTGCAGGCCACCGAAGCACTCAAGAGTGTCGGCGCCGGTGAAGGCCAGCTCGATATCGTCGCCTGGCCGGGTTACATCGAGCGGGGTGAGAGCGACAAGGCCTATGACTGGGTGACGGGCTTCGAGCAGGAGACCGGTTGCAAGGTCAACGTCAAGACCGCCGCCACCTCCGACGAGATGGTCAGCCTGATGACCAAGGGCGGCTATGACCTGGTTACCGCGTCGGGCGACGCCTCGTTGCGCCTGATCGCCGGCAAGCGTGTGCAGCCCATCGATACCAGCCTGATCCCCAACTGGAAGAACCTCGACCCGCGCCTGAAGGACGGCCCCTGGTACGTGGTCAACAAGCAGACCTACGGCACGCCCTATCAGTGGGGCCCGAACGTGCTGATGTACAACACCAACGTGTTCAAGACGCCACCGGTGAGCTGGAGCGTGGTGTTCGAGCCGCAGGATCTGCCCGACGGCAAGCCGAACAAAGGCCGGGTCCAGGCCTATGACGGCCCGATCTACATCGCCGATGCCGCGCTGTACCTCAAGTCAGCCAAGCCGGAACTGGGCATCGTCGACCCCTATCAGTTGACCGAAACCCAGTA
This sequence comes from Pseudomonas sp. JUb42, assembly GCF_024807945.1. Classification (GTDB taxonomy): domain Bacteria; phylum Pseudomonadota; class Gammaproteobacteria; order Pseudomonadales; family Pseudomonadaceae; genus Aquipseudomonas. The sequence continues at coordinate 52,607 of NZ_JANUFD010000011.1, forward strand.
CAAGGCCGTGCTCGATCTGCTGCGCAAGCAACATCCGCTGGTGCATCGCTACTGGCATGACGCAACCGTACAAATGAGCGACGTGAAGAACGAAGGCGTAGCGGCCAGCAGTTCGTGGGGTTACATGGTCAATGGCCTGCAGGCCGACAAACAGCCCGTAGCCTCGACCATTCCGCAGGAAGGTGCGACTGGCTGGGCCGATACCACCATGCTCCACGCCGAAGCCAAGCACCCCAACTGCGCCTACAAGTGGATGGACTGGTCGATGAAGCCGAAAGTCCAGGGTGACGTCGCTGCCTGGTTCGGCTCGCTGCCCGCCGTACCTGCCGCCTGCAAAGGCAATGAACTGCTCGGTGAGCAAGGCTGCACCACCAACGGCTTCGATCTGTTCGACAAGATCGCCTTCTGGAAAACACCCCAGGCCGAGGGCGGCAAGTATGTGCCTTACAGCCGCTGGACCCAGGACTACATTGCGATCATGGGCGGGCGATAGGGCGCCATCCTGGCTCTGTGGGAGCGAATTCATTCGCGAAGGCGGTGTTACAGGCGATGAAGATGCGTCGAATGTACCTGCCTCCTCGCGAATGAATTCGCTCCCACAAGATTTGCTCCGCGCATTCATGAGAATTTGCTCTGCCGGCGAGCCCAAGGCAGTCGCTCGCTTCCATCTTGAGGTTTCACCATGACCCTTGCAGTCCAGTTCACCCAGGTTTCCCGCCAGTTCGGCGAGGTGAAGGCCGTTGACCGGGTCTCCATCGATATCCAGGACGGTGAGTTCTTTTCCATGCTCGGCCCGTCAGGTTCGGGCAAGACCACCTGCCTGCGGCTGATTGCCGGTTTCGAACAGCCGAGTAACGGTTCCATTCGCATTCATAGCGTAGAAGCGGCGGGATTGCCGCCCTATCAGCGTGACGTCAATACCGTATTCCAGGACTACGCCCTGTTTCCCCACATGAACGTGCAGGACAACGTCGCCTATGGCTTGAAGGTCAAGGGCGTCGGCAAGAGTGAGCGTCTGGCCCGGGCCAACGAAGCCCTGGCCATGGTCGCTCTCGATGGCTACGGCGCGCGCAAGCCGGTGCAACTGTCCGGCGGCCAGCGCCAGCGCGTGGCTCTGGCTCGTGCCCTGGTCAATCGTCCGCGAGTCCTGCTGCTTGATGAACCCCTCGGCGCCCTCGACCTGAAGCTGCGCGAGCAGATGCAGAGCGAGCTGAAGAAGCTGCAACGCCAGTTGGGCATCACCTTTATCTTCGTCACCCACGACCAGACCGAAGCCCTGTCGATGTCCGACCGGGTCGCCGTGTTCAACAAGGGCCGCATCGAGCAGGTCGACACGCCGCGCAACCTGTACATGAACCCGGCCACGCGCTTTGTCGCCGAATTCGTCGGCACCTCCAACGTTGTCGACGGGCAACTGGCGCAGTATCTCAACGGCACGTCGCGACCCTTTTCCATTCGCCCGGAACATATCCGCTTCAGCAGCGGCCCTTTGGCCACGGGCGAGCTTCAGGTCAGTGGCGTACTTCACGATATCCAGTACCAGGGCAGCGCCACCCGCTACGAGCTGAAACTGGACAACGGCCAGACCCTCAGCGTCAGCCAGGCCAACAACCAATGGCAGGACAACAGCGGCCAGCGCCAGGTCGGCCAACGCCTGCAAGTCAGTTGGCCACGTCAGGCCATGACCCTGCTGCAGGACGCCATCACCCCCGGCGAGGGCCTGTAGGCATGATCCAGACCCTCCCCCATCCGGCGCAGACAACGCCTGCGCAGTCGCCGCTGCGGCGCTTCGCCAACCTGTTGTATCGACGGCCGAACCTGTATCTGTCGTTGCTGCTGATTGCGCCGCTGCTGTGGTTCGGCGCGATCTACCTGGGCTCGTTGCTGGGCCTGTTGTGGCAAGGCTTCTACACCTTCGACGACTTCAGCATGACGGTCACCCCGGACCTGACCGTCGCCAACTTCGCGGCCCTGTTCAACCCGGCGAACTTCGACGTCATCCAGCGCACCCTGCTGATGGCCATTAGCGTGTCCATTGCCAGCGCCATCATCGCCTTCCCCATCGCCTATTACATGGCGCGCTATACCACGGGCAAGACCAAGGCGTTTTTCTATATCGCAGTGATGATGCCGATGTGGGCCAGTTATATCGTCAAGGCCTATGCTTGGACCCTGCTGCTGGCCAAGGGCGGCGTGGCGCAATGGTTCGTCCAGCACATGGGGCTTGAACCTGTGCTGCAATGGCTGTTGGGCGTGCCGGGAATTGGTGGCAGTACCCTGTCGACCTCGGCCCTGGGACGCTTTCTGGTGTTCGTCTATATCTGGCTGCCGTTCATGATTCTGCCGATCCAGGCCTCACTGGAACGCTTGCCGCCGTCGCTGCTGCAAGCCTCGGCCGACCTCGGCGCCAAGCCACGGCAGACCTTCATGCAAGTGATCCTGCCGCTGTCGATACCCGGCATCGCTGCAGGATCGATCTTCACTTTTTCCCTGACTCTGGGCGACTTCATCGTGCCGCAACTGGTAGGCCCGCCCGGCTACTTCATTGGCAGCATGGTCTACGCCCAACAAGGCGCCATCGGCAACATGCCCATGGCGGCGGCTTTCACTTTGGTACCCATCGTGCTCATCGCCGTGTACCTGTCCATCGTCAAACGCCTGGGGGCCTTCGATGCACTCTGAAAAAGCTTCTGTGGGCCTGAAGATCGCCGCCTGGGGCGGGCTGGTGTTTCTGCACTTCCCGATCCTGATCATCTTCGTCTATGCCTTCAATACTCAGGACGCCGCGTTCAGCTTTCCGCCCCAGAGCTTTACCCTGAAGTGGTTCAGCGTGGCGTTTTCCCGTGCGGATGTGCTGGAGTCAATCAAGCTGTCCCTGCAAATCGCCTGCGTCGCCACTCTGATTGCCCTGCTCCTCGGCACCCTGGCTTCGGCGGCGCTGTACCGGCGGGATTTCTTTGGCAAGGACGGCATCTCGCTGATGCTGATCCTGCCCATCGCCCTGCCCGGCATCATCACCGGCCTGGCCCTGCTGGCGGCATTCAAGGCCTTGGGCATCGAGCCTGGGATGTTCACCATCATCGTCGGCCACGCCACCTTCTGCGTGGTGATCGTCTACAACAACGTCATCGCCCGCCTGCGCCGCACTTCCCACAGCCTGATCGAGGCGTCGATGGACTTGGGTGCAGATGGCTGGCAGACCTTTCGCTACATCATCCTGCCCAACCTGGGCTCGGCGCTGTTGGCGGGGGGCATGCTGGCCTTTGCCCTGTCGTTCGACGAAATCATCGTCACCACTTTTACCGCCGGGCATGAACGCACCCTGCCGATCTGGCTGCTCAACCAGCTCAGCCGACCGCGGGATGTGCCGGTGACCAACGTGGTGGCCATGCTGGTGATGCTGGTGACCATGCTGCCGATCCTCGGCGCCTATTACCTGACCCGGGGTGGCGAAAGCGTGGCGGGGAGTGGTGGCAAATAAACGAACACAATCCCGGTAGGAGCAACTATGGGAGGCACTCTGTGCGAGCGAATTGTGGGAGCGAATTCATTCGCGAAAGCGATATTTCAGACGATACGGATACGTCGGATGTACCGGCCTATTCGCGAATGAATTCGCTCCCACAGGACTCGCTCCCACAATTTGCTCTTACCAAACTCACCCCCTCAAGGCCCTCATAACGGCTTGAAAAGGAGACAACCATGCAAACCAAACTGCTGATCAACGGTCATCTGGTCGCCGGTGAAGGTCCGGCCCAGGCGGTGTTCAACCCGGCAACCGGGCGTGTGCTGGTGGAGATCAACGAAGCCAGTGAAGCCCAGGTCGATGCGGCCGTGCGCGCTGCCGACGCGGCCTTCGACAGTTGGTCGCAAACCGCGCCAAAAGACCGTTCGCTGTTGTTGCTCAAGCTCGCCGATGCCATCGAGGCCCACGGTCAAGAGCTGGCAAAACTGGAATCAGACAACTGCGGCAAGCCCTACAGCGCCGCCCTCAACGACGAAATCCCGGCCATTGCCGATGTATTCCGCTTCTTCGCAGGGGCCAGCCGCGTGCTCAGTGGTTCGGCCGCGGGCGAATACCTGCCGGGGCATACCTCGATGATCCGTCGTGATCCGGTGGGCGTCATTGCTTCCATTGCGCCCTGGAACTACCCGCTGATGATGGTCGCCTGGAAAATCGCCCCGGCCCTGGCCGCCGGTAATACCGTGGTGCTAAAGCCATCCGAACAGACCCCGCTAACCGCCCTGCGCCTGGTCGAGTTGTGCCAGGAAATCTTCCCCGCCGGTGTGCTCAACCTGGTGTTCGGCCGTGGCCAGACCGTCGGCAATCCATTGGTCACCCACGCCAAGGTACGCATGGTGTCCCTGACCGGCTCCATCGCCACCGGCTCGCACATCATTTCCAGTACCAGCGACAGCGTTAAACGCATGCACATGGAACTGGGCGGCAAGGCTCCGGTAATCATTTTCGATGATGCCGATATCGACGCCGCCGTCGCAGGCATCCGCACCTTCGGTTTCTACAATGCGGGTCAAGACTGCACCGCCGCTTGCCGCATCTACGCTCAGGATGGCATCTACGAGAAGTTCGTCAGCAAGCTCGGCGAGGCAGTCAGCACGATCAAGGTCGGCCTGCAGGACGACCCGGACACCGAACTCGGCCCGCTGATCACCGCCCAGCACCGCGACCGCGTCACCGGCTTCGTCGAGCGCGCCCTGGCGCAGTCCCATATGCGCCTGATCACCGGCGGCAAGGCCATCGACGGCAACGGCTATTTCTTCGAGCCGACGGTCATCGCCGATGCCCAGCAGGATGACGAGATCGTGCGCCGCGAAGTGTTTGGCCCGGTGGTCTCGGTCACCCGTTTCCAGGACGAAGCCCAGGTGCTCGGTTGGGCCAACGATTCGGACTACGGCCTGGCATCGTCGGTCTGGACCCAGGACGTCGGCCGCGCCCATCGCCTGGCCGCGCGCTTGCAGTACGGCTGCACTTGGGTCAACACCCACTTCATGCTGATCAGCGAAATGCCCCACGGCGGTCAGAAACTGTCCGGCTATGGCAAGGATATGTCCATGTATGGGCTGGAGGACTACACCACCGTGCGGCATGTGATGTTCAAGCACTGATCGGATCTGACCGTAGGACCGGCTTTAGCCGGGAGAGCGCCCTCCCGGCTAAAGCCGGTCCTACGGCTTTTTTTCCTCGTGAATCTCCCTGACAAAATAAATCCATTTGAGTGATTTTATTAGCAACACCCACTCATTTATACGGTCAACCCCACAGTGCCTCAAAAAACATGGAGAATGGTCGTTATCCGGATCAAGCCGGGCCCACCCGCTTGATCAACAGGGACGACCGTTCATGCGCAATTCGGCCTTCATGACTTGCCGCCTCAGGAGCCTGCCACTGTGATTACCTCCCTGGACTTCCCCGCAGGCCACAGCGAGACCGCGCGGGCAATCAGGGCTATCGACTGGCATGAGTCCGCCCTCGGCCCCCCGCAGCAGTGGCCTGCGGCACTGAAAACCGCGTTGAACCTGATCCTCAACTCCCCGGAGTCGATGTACGTGCTCTGGGGGCCGCAACTGCTGTTTTTCCATAACGATGCTTATGCGCCGATCCTCGGCCCGCGCAAGGCCAACGCCCTCGGCGCGGTGATGCAGGAGCTGTGGGGCGATGTATGGGACCAAGTGTCAGCGATGATCGAGCAGGCCCTGAGCGGCCAGGCGTATCAGTGCCAGGACCTGCCCCTGACCATGGCCCGTTTCGGCGTCGCCGAACAAACCTGGTGGTCGTTCTCTTTCTCTCCCCTGTTCGATGAACACGGCAACATTGTCGGCATGTTCTGCACTACCCGGGAAACCACCAAACGCGTGCTCAACGAGCAGGCCCTGCGTATCAGCGAGGCCAGGCGCATGGAGCTGATCGCCGAGGCAGAGCAGGCACAGGCCCTGCATGTGATCGAGGAAGCTCTGCACCAGTCGCAGAAGATGGAAGCCGTCGGCCAGTTGACCGGTGGTCTGGCCCATGACCTGAACAACCTGCTGATGGGCGTCACCGGCAATATCGAATTGCTGCAAAACCGCGTTGTTCAGGGACGCACCAGCGAATTGGGGCGTTATATCACCGCCGCCCTTGAGGCTTCGCGCCGGGCGGCTGCCCTGACTCATCGCCTGCTGGCCTTCTCCAGGCGCCAGACCCTGGCCCCCAAGACCACCCATATCAATCAGCTGGTCGAGGGCATGGCGGACTTGATCAGCACGACCATCGGACCGTCCATTGTCATGCAGATCCAGGGTGCCGAGGAGTTGTGGCCGACCATTGTCGACCCACACCAGCTGGAAAACGCCCTGCTCAACCTGTGCATCAATGCCCGGGATGCCATGCCCGACGGCGGCCAGTTGCTGATCGAGACCCATAACCGCGTGTTCGACAAAGGTTGCGCTACCCAGGGCGAACTGGCCTCGGGGAGCTATATCGAGTTATGTGTCAGCGATACCGGCACCGGCATGACGGCGGACGTAGTAGCGCGCGCATTCGATCCATTTTTCACCACCAAGCCCATCGGCATGGGGACCGGCCTGGGCCTGTCGATGATCTATGGGTTTGCCCGCCAGTCCGGTGGTGACGCACGGATTGATTCGACGCCCGGCACAGGCTCGAAATTCCACCTGTTCCTGCCGATGCAGCAAGGTCAGAACAGCCCGGTCGAGAGCAGCCCGGGACCCGAGCAACACGCAGTCAGCAGCAACGATGGGGGCACAGTGCTGGTGGTCGACGACGAACCGGCGGTGCGCCTGCTGATTACCGAAGTGCTCGAAGAACTCGGCTATGACGTGTTACTGGCCCACGACGGCGCAGAGGCGCTGACCATCCTGCAATCCAAAGCCGTGATCGACCTGCTGATAAGCGATGTCGGCCTGCCCGGCGCCATCAATGGCCGCCAGGTCGCCGACGCCGCCCGCAGCCTGCGCCCGGCCCTGAACGTGCTGTTCGTGACCGGTTATGCGGAGAATGCCGTCCTCGGCGAAGGCGCCCTTGAGCCGGGCATGCATGTGCTGACCAAGCCGTTTTCCATTCCGGCGCTGACCGGGTGGATCGGCAGGTTACTGGAAGGGAATGCGCAGGAAAATTGATGCCCTTGGTCTGTAGGAGATCCTGCAACATCGCGCAGCAAACATTTGAGCAGGGCAAGAAACAAATTCTGTGGGAGCGAATTCATTCGCGAATAGGCCGGTACACCCGACGCATGTATCGTCTGAAATAGCGCTTTCGCGAATGAATTCGCTCCCACAGAGTATTGGTGATTCAGCAGTTTGCACGTTGTTTGATAAGGGCTCTCATTTCACAACATAAACGGCATCGAGTTTGACGACTCAATCACGCAAATCCGACTCATGAATCGGCTGGTCGCGATGGGTCGCGCGCTGATACTGCGCAGGCCAGGTCGCCAGGCGTCCGCCCAGGTCGTCATCGGCATGCAGCGGCCAGTACGGGTCGCGCAGCAGCTCACGAGCCAGCAGGATAATGTCGGACTGCCCGGTGCGCAGGATATGTTCAGCCTGGGCAGGCTCGGTGATCATCCCGACAGTACCGGTGGCGATACCGGCTTCCTTGCGTACCCGTTCGGCGAAGCGCGTCTGGTAGCCGGGGCCGACCGGGATTTCCGCATTGGCCGAAGTGCCGCCTGACGACACGTCGATCAGGTCCACACCCAGGTCTTTCAGGCGTCGCGCCAGTTCCACGGTTTCATCCGGGTTCCAACCGTCTTCGACCCAGTCGGTGGCCGAGACGCGGACAAACAGTGGCAACTCTTCGGGCCAAATGTCACGAATGGCCTGGGTCACTTGCAGGGTCAGGCGGATGCGATTCTCGAACGAGCCGCCGTACTGGTCCTGGCGCTGATTGCTCAGGGGCGAGAGAAATTGGTGCAGCAGATAACCATGGGCAGCGTGGACTTCGACCACCTTGAAACCCGCCGTCAGCGCCCGCTTGGCTGCGGTGACGAATGCCTCGACCACCTCCTGAATCTGGCTTTCGCTCAGTTGCACCGGCTTGGTGTAGGTCGGGTCAAAGGCGATGGGCGACGGCGCCCAGGGAATCCAGCCGCCTTCGCTCTCCGGCACGCTGCCATGCTTGCCCAGCCACGGCCGCCAGGTGCTGGCCTTGCGCCCGGCGTGGGCCAACTGGATGCCAGCTACGGCGCCTTGAGCGGTGATAAAGCGCGTGATGCGTTGCAGCGGCTCGATCTGTTCGTCGTTCCACAGCCCCAGGTCTTCCGGGGTGATGCGGCCGTCACGGGTCACGGCCGTGGCTTCGGTCATGATCAGGCCCGCGCCGCCAACCGCACGACTACCGAGATGGACCAGATGCCAGTCATTGGCCAAGCCATCGACGCTGGAGTACTGACACATGGGCGATACTGCGATGCGGTTGCGCAGGGTCAACTGGCGAAAGGTGCAGGGTTCAAGCAACAGGCTCATGGGGACCTCTCAGACAAGGAAATCGGACTGTTCTGACAATCTTTAGAGACTAGTCGACAATCCGATCGCCACTGGGGTTCCTGAGATGCTCCGGGTCAGCGCGGGGCGATATGCACCACCATCAACTGCACCGTCTCATTGCCACGGAATTCGTTGACGTCCAGCTTGTAGGCCAGCTCGACCCAGCGAATATTCGGATTGGGCCAGATATCGCGGTCCACACCAAAGGCAATGCCGTCGACCTTAAGGCTGCCGCATTCGCTCTTGAGCACCATCTTCAGGTGACGTTCGCCCACCACCCGTTGTTCGACCAGCTGGAACACGCCATGGAACAACGGCTCGGGGAAATGCTGCCCCCAAGGGCCGGCATTGCGCAGGGCGCGGGCCAGCTCCAGGTGAAACTCTTCCACGGCCAGGGTGCCGTCCGACAGCAAACGACCGGTCAGGTCGTCCTCGGCGAGATGGCGACGTACTTCCTCGTCGAAGGCCTGGGCAAACAGCGGGAAGTTGGCTTCGCTCAGGGTCAGGCCGGCCGCCATGGCGTGGCCGCCGAACTTGCTCATCAAGGCTGGATGGCGGGCATTGACTGCCTCCAGCGCATCCCGAATATGGAAGCCCGGTACCGAGCGGGCCGAACCTTTGAGCAAGCCCTCCCCGGCATCGGCAAAGGCGATGGTCGGGCGGTGATAACGCTCTTTGAGGCGCGAAGCGAGAATCCCGATCACGCCCTGATGCCAGTCGGCATCGAACAGGCACAGGCCGAACGGCATCGACTCCAGCGGCAGGTCCTTGAGCTGCGCCAGGGCTTCGTGCTGCATGCCCTGCTCGATACTCTTGCGGTCCTGGTTCATGCCATCCAGTTCCTGGGCCATTTCCCGGGCACTGGCCGGATCGCTGCTGAGAAGGCACTCGATGCCCAGGCTCATGTCATCCAGGCGCCCGGCGGCATTGAGCCGCGGGCCGATGATAAAACCGAGGTCAGTGGACGTGATGCGCGAAGCCTCGCGCTTGGCCACTTCCAGAATCGCCTTGATGCCCGGCCGGGCGCGACCGGCGCGGATCCGCTCAAGGCCCTGATGGACCAGGATGCGGTTGTTGGCGTCCAGCGGCACCACGTCGGCAACGCTACCCAAGGCCACCAGGTCGAGCAATTCACCGATATTCGGCTGCGGCGTGCTGGCGTACCAGCCCATTTCGCGCAAGCGCGCACGCAGTGCCATAAGCACGTAGAACATCACGCCAACCCCGGCCAGGGCCTTGCTCGGGAACGGGCAGCCAGGCTGGTTGGGGTTGACGATGGCATCGGCCAGCGGCAGCTCGGCACCGGGCAAGTGGTGGTCGGTGACCAGCACTTGCAGGCCCGCAGCCTTGGCCGCCGCCACGCCTTCGATGCTGGAAATACCGTTATCCACCGTCACCAGCAACTGCGGCTTGCGCTCCAGGGCGACGGCAACGATTTCCGGGGTCAGGCCGTAGCCGAATTTGAAGCGGCTCGGCACCAGATAATCGACATGGGCCGCACCCAGCAGGCGCAAGCCCAGCACACCGACGGTACTGGCGGTAGCGCCATCGGCGTCGAAGTCGCCCACGATGAGGATGCGTTGACGCTGCTCCAGTGCCGTAACCAACAGATCAACGGCAGCATCGATGCCCTTGAGTTGCTGGAACGGGATCAGCCGCGCCAGGCTTTTATCCAGTTCGGCTTCACTGGCGACGCCACGGGCTGCATACAAACGGGTCAGCAGCGGCGGCAGATCGCCCAGAAATGGCAGGGTCGCAGGCAGCACACGGGGTTCGATACGCATTGATCAGCCGCGCTCGCCCGCAAGCCATTGCAACTGCACTTCGTGCTGGCCGCGATCGTCGGTGACGAAAATGGTGCCTTCACTGATCATCACATCCCACTTGATGACCCGAGGCATGTCCTTGGCCAGGGTTTCCAGGATTTCCTGGGGCACGGCGGCAATATTGACGTTTTTCAGGGTCTTGATCGCAGGAATCACCTTGCCTTCCCAGACACGCAGGCTACCGTAGGCCAGCAGGCTGGTACGTTCGGTACGACGCGAGCACCAGGTCAGGCGATCGGCGTCCGGCTGGCCGACTTCGATCCAGTGCAGAACGCGATCATCCAGGCTTTTTTCCCACAGCGCCGGCTCGTCGACTTCCGACAGGCCACGGCCAAAGGACAACTGCTCGTTGTACCAGAAGGCGTAAGCCAGCAGGCGCACGGTCATGCGCTCTTCGGTTTCCGAGGGGTGGCGGGCGATGGTCTGCTTGACGCTCTCGTAAACCCCGCGGTCGAGGTCGGTGAGGTTCAATTCGAATTTGTAGGTCGTGGACGGCTGGGCCATGAACGGACTTCTGGAAGCGGAGAAAGGCGGCAAGTCTAACCGATGCCGAGGCGGCGAACGATAAAAGCACAGGGTTGACTGCTGGCATATACCCCCTTGATGGCGGCAATCGCCCGCCCTTAAGGGCTTTCGGTAAAAAATCCACTGGCGCGAAGATGGCCGCATGCCCTTTAATTACCGACCAAAGTCTCAAAAGACTCATCCGTTTTTACCCCCTAGACTCTCTATCCGGACTATCCGGGTAGTAACGGGGGCTTTTTGCCGGGCGCTTGCCCTTCCTGCATGCAACATTTTTCGGGGATGACATCAGCGAATGGTCGGACACGCCTCAAGAATTGCGCGCTCATGCATGAGTTCATTGCTATTGGGACTGGCCCTGTCCAGCATCGCCGGCCCGAGCCAGGCCAAGGACACCCTGACCTGGCTGCTGCGTGACCTGCCACCGTCGACGATCTTCGCCGGGCCTCTTGAGGGCAAGGGGGTCATTGATCAATTGATGCCGTTGCTGATCGCACAAATGCCCGAATATGACCATGTGACGATGCGGGTCAATCGCGCCCGTGGCATGCAAATGCTGCAAGAGACGTCCCTGACCTGCGACCCGACCCTGATCTGGACCGCCGAACGGGCGAAGACCATTGCCTTTTCAATCCCGACTTATGCCGTGCTCAGCAATGGCCTGATCGTGCGTAACGATGACGTGGCCATATTCAAACCGTTCATCCAGGAAGGCCATGTCGATCTCAGCGCCCTTCTCGCCAGCAAGACAGTAAAACTGGGGGTTGTCGCCGAGCGCAGCTATGGCGCGGTCATCGATCAGATTTTGAAGGGCGTCGCACCCAGCGAAATCAACGTCCATTACGGTAACAATGCCATCGGTAGTCTGCTGCAAATGGAACGTATGGGCCGGCTGCAGGCGCTGATCAGCTTTTGGCCGGAAGCCCGCTACCTGGCACAACAGCAAGGCATTGACCCCGAAGAGTTGCATTTCCTGCCGATAAAGGACGCTCCCAAGTACCAGTTCACCCATTTCGGCTGCTCGAATACGCCAGAGGGCCGCCAGGCAATCGAAATCATCAATCGGGAAATGCGCTCGCTGCGCCAGACCCGGCTGGTGGAGTTGTACTCGCAATGGCTCGATGGCAAGACGCGCAAGGATTATCTGGAAGATGCCCGGCATTTCTATGACAAGCAGTGAGGGATCGCGGCGCTTGTAGAGGGAGACACAACCCTGTGTATCCGAACGAGATTCCGGACAAAAGAAACCCCGAGCAGCGGGGAGACTACTCGGGGTAAACCGCGGTCCATTCGGACCCGAACGACAGGCCACAATCACCGGAGCACAATGTTTGAACCTGCCGTACTTCATAGGAGTACCGCACAAACATAAGGTTCCCGCGAGTTAAACAAAACCTGCCGAAGCAGTGAACGCACGGCTTGATGCGACGTGGCGCAGGGCAGCAATCATGCTTGGCTCAAGACGTCCTTCGGCGATCAGCAGGTCCCGGTGAAACCCGTCCACGACATCCGTCAGCAGACGCTTGTCACGCAACTGCTCGGCCGAGACGACGCGCTCGAGCACAACCGTGCCGGCGGCATCTTTCAGGGTAACCAGACACTCGCCCCGAGAACCGGCAGCGCCCAGGCTGGCGTGGTACGGGGTCAGCGCTTCGCTTAGCAACAAGCTGATATTTTCCATCTGGATCACCACTCAACAGTTTGAATGCAAAGGTGCTTATCAATGACCTTCGGCCAATGCAGAAAGTTCGTCGGCACCATGTGCGGGTGAGTTGCGGCTACCCGAAGCTTCGAGCATGCCAGCGGATTGTGACAGAGAGAAAACTGACTGCCGGTCCACGGCGGGCGGGCCTTGCCAGTGTGTATAGGGCAATGGGCCAGATAAACGGGCCAACGCGAAACTGTAGGAAAAATCGCGAATAATTATCTCCATGCCTTACAGCTCGTCCATCACATGCAGGCAATCACAGGTCGCGGGTTCATGTGCAATAGCAGCCATCAATCCGGTCAGGGACGTCCTCGACCACCTTGCCATGGAGCCATACCGTGAGTGCTCTTATTGATCGAACCTTGCGCATCATCCTGGCGGACGATCATCCGATTTTCCTGATCGGGCTGCGGGTCGTGCTGGAACAGGACCATCTCGCCCAGGTGGTAGGCCAGGCCGGCAGCCCCGACGAACTGCTGCAACTGCTGCAGCGTCAGACCTGCGACGTGCTGGTCACCGACTTCATGATGCCGACCGAGCAGCAGAATGACGGCCTGCGCCTGCTGCAACGTATTCGCCGGGACTTTCCCGAACTGCCCATTGTGGTGGTCACGACCCTGAACAACGCCGCGCTGTTTCGCACCATACTGGCACTGGGCATTCAGGGCCTGCTCAGCAAAGCCAGCGTAGCCAGTGAACTGCCGGAGGCCATCAGCAAGGTACGACGGCAGTCCACTTACATGGCTGACTCCGTTCGTCGTACGTTACTTGAGGCCGGGGATTACGGGACGGACGAGAGCACGCCGGTACACAAGTTATCGCCCCGCGAGCTGGAAGTGATGCGCATGCTGGCCAGCGGCAATTCCGTCATTGGCATCGCTACCCGCCTGAACCGCAGCAAGCAGACCGTCAGCGCACAGAAGATCAGCGCCATGCGCAAACTGGGGTTGGTCAACGATGCCGCGCTGTTTCTCTACTTGCAGGAAAACGGGCTGTCCTGAAGGGGCGTCATGCTGCGTTGAGCTCGATCCGCGATCCAGACGAAAAGGTCCGTCGTGCCCATCGGGCGGGCGATGAAGTAACCCTGCACTGCCGAATCTCCCAGGCACAGCAGGGAGTGAAAGTCATCGAGAGTCTCCACCCCCTCCACCACCACATCCAGGGCCATGCGCCGGGCGATGAGCATGGCGCCGCTCACCGCAGCGCACTTGCGCTCGTCGTCAGCCATGCCACGAACGAATTCGGCGGGAATCTTCAGCTCGGAAAAAGGCAGTTGCAGCAGACGCTGGATGTTCGAAGCACCAGTGCCGAAGTCATCGATGGACAACTTGCAGCCCTTCATGCGCAGACGCAGCAGCCCTTCGAGTTGCCAGGCGACCGGCTCATCGCCGCCCCACTCGACGATCTCCAGGGTCAGCACCTGCGCGGGCAAGGCAAAACGTCTGAGCAGGCCTGAGACCCGACTGGCGAAATCAGCCCTCTCGAGTAATACCGGAGCGATATTGACCGCCACTGGCAGCGGCTCACCTTGTACCCGCAAATGCTCGGAGGACAGGCGCAGAGCATGCTCCATGATCCGCCAGGTCAGTGCCTCCAGTTGGCCCGCTTGCTCAATGGCCGCCATGAAAGTGCCCGGGGTCAACAACCCATGGCGCGGGTGCTGCCAGCGTGCCAGGGCCTCGACGCCGAGCAGTTGGCCCTTGAGGCTGACCTTGGGTTGAAAGTGGGCAATCCATTGCCCGGCGATGGCCTGCGGGTCCATGTCACCGCACAGGCTCGCGTAACTGAAGGATCGGCGCAGCGACGGCAGCCGGGTTACGGAGCAAGAAGGTGGCCGTTCGTCAAAGCGTTGCAGCAGTCCAGCCAGGACCATGGCCGATGCAGGCTTGGGCACGCAGCCCAGCACCTCGATGCCCTGCTTGCGCGCCAGGTGCGCAACGGCGTCCAACACACCGCGCTCAACACCGCTGACCAGAATCAGCGCGCGAGCTGCCTGGCTTTGCGCCAGATAGGCGATGAACGCGATGCCATCGGGGCCTTCCATCTGTAAATCGCATATTGCGATATCAACCCCGCCCCCCCTCTCCAGAGCCCGGCAGGCATCGGCGACGCTGGACGCCACCCGCACATCGAAAATCTGGTTGGCATTGAGCATCTGATGCAGGGCCATCAGCTGGAAAGGGTTGTCTTCGAGAATCAAAACCTTGAGCGCGTGCATCACTGGGCTCCCAACATCAGCAAACCTGCACTCTAGCGGTACCGTCGGGCCCGCCACATAGGACGAGTCTTAAAGTGCGCAAACGGCCAACTGCTGTGCGATATCGGCCCGCAGCCGATCAATCGACAGCTCCAGCTCCGGCCAGTGAGCCCCGAGATCATGCGGCCCCTGCGAGCGGAGCCGGCCATTCAACTGCGCACAGGCTCTGGCCAGGGGTGCCGCATTGATCAGACAGGCCGCGCCGTTGAGACGGTGCAGCGAAGCCTCCAGCATGCGCAGGTCCTGCCGTTCCACCGCCGCGCGTATGACGTCCCGTTCTTCGAGCAGGTTTTTGTCCAGCTCATTCAACAGACGCTGCATCTGCTCTTCATTGGCCTGAGTCATGCGCCGCAGTGTCCCTGGATCGAAGCTCGACTCCTTGAATCGCTGAGCCAGCAAGCTCGACAACTGCGTCAGCGACACCGGTTTGACCAGCAGATCGTCCATACCCGCCTGGACGCAGCGCGGCTTTTCCTCAAGGGTCGCATTGGCGGTACAACCAATGATCACGCCTGGGCGGCGTTGCTCCTGACGTTCCAGGCGACGCAGGGCTTCGGCCAGAACATAGCCGCTCATGCCCGGCATATTGCAATCGGTAATAACCCCGTCGAAGCTGCCGTCGCACCAATGCTGCAAAGCCGCATCGCCGTGTTCGGCGCACACAACGTCGTGGCCGAGAAACTCCAGTTGCCGGGCCAGGACCAGACGACTGGCCGACAGATCGTCCACCACCAAAAGGCGCAAACGCCGCTCGGCAGTGGTTATCGGCGCTTGCACAGGCTCAGCACAAATGGGCGGCGTCATACTGCGCGCCAATGGCAATTCGAGACTGACCCGAGTACCCCGACCTTCGACACTGCTCAGGGTAATCTGCCCTTTCATCAGCTCGACCAGTTGCTTACAGATGCTCAGGCCCAGACCGCTGCCCCCAAAGTCCGCCGCCGTCTTGCCGCTGCCCTGAATGAACGGCTTGAACAGATTCGGGAGTTGCTGCGTCGCAATACCTGCTCCTGTGTCCTCGACAGTGATCCGCAGAAGGGCCTCGTCAGGGCCGGACTCAAGGGCCTCGACGCGAATCGTCACCGAACCCCGAACAGTGAATTTCAAGGCATTGCCAAGCAGATTGTGCAGAACCTGGCGCAGGCGCAACGGGTCCAGCCAGTAATCGCCTTCGGCCTCGGCAGCGAACAGCAGTTGCAAGTCGAGCCCCGCCTGCCGGGCGCGACCGTCGAACAACTGGCGAATGTTGTCCAGCAACGGCCGCAAGGACGTGACGACGGGCGCCAGTTGCATGCTGCCTGATTCGATCTTGGCCAGGTCGAGGCTGTCGCCGATCAGCTCAATCAGTTCCCTCGCCGAGCGATAAGCCACGTCCAGACCTTCGCCGAGGGTTTCACCTCGTTGCAGCGCCTGCTCACTCTCCAGCTCCAGCAGACCGATGATGGCGTTCATCGGCGTGCGAATCTCGTGACTCATGCTCGCCAGGAAAGCGCTCTTGGCCTCGCTGGCCTGATCCGCCCGGGCGCGCGCTTCCTCGAGTTGCGCCTGCAGGCGTTTGCGTTCGGTGATGTCGATCCAGCCGCCCAGCAGGCCCTGTAACTGCCCATCGGCGCGGAAGAACGGCACCGTCCATTGCCAGACATCAACCTGCCGATCCGACAGCCTGAGGCGGCGATCAGCAAACACCGGAGCCGGTGGCTGAGTGCGCAACAGGGTCATGTGATCTGTATGCAGCAGCTCGGCGCTCTCGCGGGGGATAAGATTGATATCGATCAGGCGTCGACCACTCATTTGCTCGAAGCTCAGGCCAAAGCTCTCCTCATAACTGCGATTGCACGACAGCAGACGCCCCTGCAGGTCACGGACGTAGATGGGGATAGGAATGCCGTCGAGCAGCGCGTGCTTGAACGCCAGTTGATCATTGAGCTGCTCTTGCGCCTTGCGCCGCTGCCGAATCTGTACCTTCAGGCGACTGCTCCAGAGCAGCGACACCAGACCCAGCAGCAGTGCCAGCACGACTGTCCAGTGAACCCACTGGGGGACTCGCTGCCATAACGACGGTGCGGGAATCAGCGCACCGCTGAGCCACTTCACGCGAATCGCCCGCATCTCGGCCACGGGAAACTCTTCCAGCGCCTTGTTGAGGATGCTGAGCAGCTCTGGCTGGGATTTCACCACGGAGAAGCGATCCGGCGACCACAGCCCCTCGACCTGGCGGCCAACCCTGAGTTTGCCTGGCGGAAACAGGTGGGCACCGGCCTCATTCTGGATCGTCACCTGCGCCTTGCCTTCGCTGACCATCCGGCGGGCATCGTCGTAGGTGGCGACGGACAACAGGCGGATACCCGGATATTCGCGCTGGATCAACTCCTCCAGGGCATGCCGGGCGGGCAACGCGAGGACGTGACCATTGAGCTCACGCAGGGTGTCGGGCGACGGTGCATCGTCCCTGACGACAAACACCCAACTGTTGCCACCGAACGAATAGGTGAAATTAAGAAAACGTTTGCGCTCGACGTTTTCCGCAAGGGTGGTATTCATGTCGGCCTCGCCGGCCCGCAACATCTTGAGCGTGGCCTGGGTCGAAGGGCTTTCCTTGAACACGAATTGCAGACCGGTCAGACGCGAAACCCGCGCCAACACCTCGATATTCAAGCCGATCCACTGACCGTTCTTGTCCCGATAGATGTAAGGCGGATGCTGAGCGGCAACAACGCTGACTACCGGGTGCCGGGTAATCCAGTGTTGCTCGGCGCGGCTGAAGGTGATGCGCTGGCTGGTTACGTCAGAACCCAGGCCGAGGGTCCAGCGGCCGAGGATTTCCCGGCTCACAGAAGGCTCGATACTTCCCAGAGCGGTGTCGATAAGACGTAGCAGGCGTTGATCATTCTGGCGCGTAGCGAAGGCGAATCCCACGGCCGGCAGCGCACTTTCGAATTTGATCTGCAGATCCAGATAGGGCCGCAAGGCCAGGTATGCGCGCGCGATGACTTCATTGCCAACGAAGGCATCGACCTCGCCCTGGCCAACTGCCTCCAGCGCACTGAACAAATTCGGCGCCAGGACGATTTCACTGTCCGGGTAAGCCTTGCGCAGTGCCCTGGCATCGGCATAACCGTCGAGCACCACCACTCGGTTGCCCTGCAGCCCAGGCATTATCCGGGTGTCGCTGCCACGTCCGACCACCACAGACCGGTCGGGCATGTACTCCGCCGAAAAGCCCAGCTTGTCTACGCCGCGCTCGAAGCCGTTGGCGCTGGTAAGAATATCGATGCGGCCATCGTGCAAATCACCGATGGCGTCATCACGCTGGGCGAAACCGACGACCGTGACAGGGATGCCCAACCGGCTACTGATCAGGCTCAGGTAGTCGGCGCTGATGCCTTGATAGCGATTCTGATCACTGGTGATATCGATAGGCTCGTAATCGGCAATGGCGATGCCGACCCGCAGTTTCTCGCGCCGGGCAAGCCACTGCCGGTCGGCATCATCGAGGACCAATGGCGCGACCGTGACAAACGGCGGCGGCAGGCCGAACGGCAGACTCTCGGCGGCCATTGCCGATTGTCCGGCTATCAGCAGCAAACATAAAAACAAGACAGGAGTAAAGGCGCCATACACAAGCCTGAAGGAGGCTCGCTGGTAGGTTTGTTTCACAGCCACAGACAATCCGTATGAGTTCTTGAACCCGCAAAGTGTGGCACGCAGAAAGCAGAAGGCCCGCCAAGTGGCGGGCCCTAAGTTGTTACACAACGATACCGTTAGAGCGGCTTGCCACGATTACCATGCTGACTGACGAAGGCCTGTATGGCTTTCAGGTCATTTGGCAGAACGGTGCAACGTTCTTCGCGCTCGAACAAATCAGACAAATGTGCAGGCAGCTCAAGCGCTTTTCCTACACCCGCCTTCTCCACTGCCTCGGGGAATTTGACCGGATGCGCCGTCCCCAACACCACCATCGGAGTGTCCAGGCTGCGGCGGCAGGCGCGCGCGGCCTTGACGCCGATGGCGGTGTGCGGATCAAGCACTTCACCGGTAGCGGCAAAGACTTCGGCGATGGTTTCGCAGGTCTGCTCGTCGCTGACAGCCAGGGAGTCGAACAGCTTGCGGGTCTCGTTCCAGCGGTCGTCTTCGACGCTGAAACCGCCACCCTGCTTGAAGGTGTCCATCAGACCAGCAATGGCCGCACCGTTGCGCCCATGCATGTCGAACAGAAGGCGCTCGAAGTTCGACGAGACCATGATGTCCATGGACGGCGACAGCGTGGCGTGCAGGGTTTCCTTGACGTACTGATTGCCGCTCATGAAGCGGTGCAGGATGTCGTTGCGATTGGTTGCAACGATCAGCTGGCTGATCGGCAGGCCCATGTTGCGTGCCAGGTAACCGGCGAAGATATCGCCGAAGTTGCCGGTCGGCACCGAAAACGCCACCGAGCGAGCCGGGCCGCCCAGCTGCAGGGCTGCGTGGAAGTAGTAGACGATCTGGGCCATGATCCGCGCCCAGTTGATCGAGTTGACGGCGACCAGACGGGTGCCCTTGAGGAAACCCTGGTCGGCGAAGCTGTTCTTGACCATTTCCTGGCAGTCGTCGAAGTTGCCTTCTACCGCAATGTTATGGATGTTTTCGCCGAAGATAGTCGTCATCTGCCGACGCTGAACTTCCGAAACACGGTTGTTCGGGTGCAGGATGAAGATGTCGACGTTGTCGCAACGGCGGCAACCTTCAATGGCTGCCGAGCCGGTATCACCGGACGTGGCGCCAATGATCACCACGCGCTCGCCACGCTTGGCCAGCACGTAATCCAGCAGGCGACCCAGCAGTTGCAGGGCGAAGTCCTTGAACGCCAGGGTCGGGCCGTGGAACAGCTCCAGCACCCATTCATTGCCATTGAGCTGACGCAGCGGCGCAACAGCGCTGTGGGCGAACACGCCGTAGGTTTCTTCGAGAATCTTCTTGAAATCGGAATCGGGAATGCTACCGGTCACGAAGGGGCGCATGACCCGGAAAGCCAGCTCGTGATACGGCAGGCCGGCCCAGGAAGCAATTTCTTCCTGGGTGAAACGTGGCAGGTTCTCCGGAACATACAGACCGCCGTCACTGGCCAGGCCAGCAAGCAACACGTCTTCGAAATTCAGGGCTGGCGCCTGGCCGCGAGTACTGATGTAGCGCATGGGGATAAAACCTTTGGTTTAGCTGCAAGCTTCAAGTTTCAAGCTGCAAGTTAAAAGCGAATCGTGATCGCTCCTGGCTTGCAGCTTGAGGCTGACAGCTTGCCGCTGCTGTTAGTTGAGATGTTCGACGCGAATACGAACCACCGGCCCGACGACGTCCTGCAAGGCTTCCAGCGCCTTGATGGCTTCGTTCATATGCTGTTCCAGCACGCGATGCGTCAGCAGGATCATGGGTACGAGGCCGTCGTGTTCTTCGACTTCTTTCTGCATGATCGATTCGATATTGATCCCGCGCTCCGACAGGATGCTCGCCACCTGGGCCAATACGCCCGGATGATCCTTGCCCTGGATACGCAAGTAATAGGCGCTCTCGCAGGCTTCGATCGGCAGGATCGGATGGGCCGACAGGCTGTCCGGCTGGAACGCCAGGTGCGGCACGCGATTCTCCGGGTCGGAAGTCATGGCACGAACCACGTCCACCAGGTCGGCGATAACCGAGGAAGCCGTTGGCTCCATGCCGGCACCGGCACCGTAGAACAGCGTCGAACCGGCGGCGTCGCCGTTGACCATCACGGCGTTCATCACGCCATTGACGTTGGCGATCAGGCGGTCGGCCGGGATCAGGGTCGGATGGACCCGCAGTTCGATACCCGAAGCAGTGCTACGGGCCACGCCCAGGTGCTTGATGCGATAGCCCAGCGCTTCGGCATAGTTGACGTCAGCAGTGGTCAACTTGGTGATGCCTTCGGTGTAGGCCTTGTCGAATTGCAGCGGGATACCGAACGCGATCGATGCCAGGATGGTCAGCTTGTGCGCGGCATCGATGCCTTCGACGTCAAAAGTCGGATCGGCTTCGGCGTAACCGAGAGCCTGGGCTTCAGCGAGCACGTCAGGGAAGGTGCGACCCTTCTCACGCATCTCGGTGAGGATGAAGTTACCGGTGCCGTTGATGATCCCGGCAACCCAGTTGATGCGGTTGGCCGACAGGCCTTCACGGATGGCCTTGATCACCGGGATACCACCGGCAACTGCGGCTTCGAACGCAACGATCACACCCTTCTCGCGGGCCTTGGCGAAGATCTCGTTGCCGTGCACGGCGATCAGCGCCTTGTTGGCAGTGACCACGTGCTTGCCGTTTTCAATGGCCTTGAGCACCAGCTCGCGAGCCACGGTGTAGCCGCCAATCAGTTCGATGACGATATCAATTTCGGGGTTGCTGGCGACCGCGAACACGTCGGTCGTGGTCGGTGTACCGGTAATCTGGCAATTGGGGTTGGGTGTGCGAACGGCAATTTGCGCCACTTCGATTCCACGCCCGGCACGGCGGGCAATCTCCTCGGCGTTGCGCTGAAGAACGTTGAAGGTACCGCCACCGACAGTACCCAGCCCACAGATGCCTACTTTGACCGGTTTCACTATGAACTCCCCGTAAAACGACCGGCTTGGGACCGACCGTGGAAAACAGCCGCAAAAAACATGCGGCTCTCTGAATGGTTTATTTAGCGGCCAGGGCCAGCTTGGCGACTTGCGGTGCCGGTTGATAACCCGGAATCAGCTGACCGTCAGCCAGGACAATGGCAGGCGTGCCATTGACGCCGATCGACTGGCCCATGGCGAATTGCTTGGTCACTGGATTGGCGCACTTGGGCGCTTCGATATTCTTGCCGTCGACCATGCGGTTCATGGCGTCCTTGCGATCCTTGGAGCACCAGACCGCCTGCAATTGCTCGTCACCCGGCGAGCCGAGGCCCTGGCGCGGGAACGCCACATAACGCACTTCGATACCCAGCTTGTTCAGCGCGGGCACTTCGGCGTGCAGCTTGTGGCAGTACGGACAGGTCGTATCAGTAAACACAGTGATATGGGATTTGGTCTCGCCAATCGCCGGATAGACCACCATTTCGGCAGTCGGGATGCCATTGATGGTTTTCGAAATGGCCAGGCGTTCGGTCTTCTCGGTCAGGTTGACCGGCTTGCCACCCTGGATCTGATAGAGGTTGCCCTGCATCACGAACTGGCCGTCGGCGCTGGCATAGAGTACGCGCCCCCCTTGCAACTTGACCTCATACAGGCCGTTGAGCGGGCTGCTGGCGATGCTGTCCACGGGCAGTTCCAACTCAAGAGACGCCAGGGTCTTGCGGATGGCTTGCTCAGCGGCGGCATCCGCCTGGGCGAACATACTGAAGCTGTTGGTCAGCACTACGGCAGCGGCAGCGATAATCCGGGTCACGCGCATGAAAAATCCTCGAGCGGTGGGCAGCGGGGTGGCTCTGAAAACAGGGATGGCCAGCCTCAATCTGCGAAACCGGCAAAGCCTATCACATAAGGTAAGCGAGGCCGACAGCGCGCACGCCTGTTTACCCTCGCGGGTGATGTTTGGCATGCATCTCTTGCAATCTGGCCCGAGCCACATGGGTGTAGATCTGCGTGGTCGACAGATCGCTGTGGCCCAGCAGCATCTGCACCACCCGCAAATCGGCGCCATGGTTGAGCAGATGGGTGGCAAAGGCATGACGCAAGGTGTGGGGTGACAAGGCAGCACTGATGCCCGCCACTTTCGCCTGATGTTTGATGCGGTGCCAGAAGGTCTGCCGGGTCATCTGCTCGCCGCGCTGGCTGGGGAACAGCACATCGCTGGGGCGGCCGTTGAGCAGTTCGCCGCGACCGTCTCGCAGATAGCGCTCAACCCAGACAATCGCCTCCTCGCCCATGGGCACCAGCCGCTCCTTGCTGCCCTTGCCCATGACCCGTAGCACGCCCTGACGCAGATTGACCTGGTCCAGGGTCAGGCTGATCAACTCAGTGACCCGCAGGCCGCAGGCATACAGCACCTCAAGCATGGCGCGGTCGCGCTGGCCGATGGCTTCACTCAGGTCAGGCGCCGCCAACAGGGCCTCCACGTCAGCTTCCGACAGCGATTTGGGCAGTGGCCGACCCAGTTGCGGCATGTCGACCTGTAAGGTTGGGTCAATGGCGATCAGTTTTTCCCGCAGCAGATAGCGATAAAAGCCACGTACGCCAGAGAGAAAGCGCGCTGTCGAGCGCGGTTTGTAGGCATTGTCCAGACGCCAGCCAAGATGATCGAGAATGGCATCGCGACTGACACCGACCAGCTCGATGCCCCGCTCCTGCAACCAGCCATTGAAAAGCGCCAGGTCGCTGCGATAGGAATCGCGAGTGTTGTCCGAAAGGCCTTTTTCCAGCCAGAGCGCGTCGAGGAATTGGTCTATCAGAGGGTGATCGATGGCGGGCATGGTTGGTTCGAGGGCTTGCAGGGAAAGCGGGGAGGATACCGCATTCAGTCATAAAAACAGCAAGCACAGGAATGATCGAAGGGGGAGTAAATGTGGGAGCGAATTCATTCGCGAAAGCTCGGCTCCAGGCGATAGAGATGTATCGATTGTATCGGCCTCTTCGCGAATGAATTCGCTCCCACCGTCCGCCCCGGCGGGTAGGTTTTCGAGCTTCTCGCGGACAACAAAAAAGGCAGCCCGCAGGCTGCCTTTTTTTGCATCGGAAGCTGGACTTAAGCCAGTTTTTCCTTGATGCGAGCTGCTTTACCGGACAGGTCACGCAGGTAGTACAGTTTGGCCTTGCGAACGTCACCGCGACGTTTCACAGCCAGGCTGTCGATTTGCGGGCTGTAGGTCTGGAAAGTACGCTCTACGCCAACACCGTTGGAGATTTTACGAACAGTGAAAGCACTGTTCACGCCACGGTTACGCTTGGCAATTACTACGCCTTCGAACGCCTGCAGACGTGCGCGGTCGCCTTCCTTCACTTTCACCTGAACGACAATAGTGTCGCCCGGGGCAAAGGTAGGGATCTCTTTGGTCATCTGCTCTGCTTCGAGTGCAAGAATGATTTTGTTAGTCATGCTGTGCTCCTAAGGTAATCCGTCTGGATCAACCATCGATACGTTAACTATCGTCCCGCTCGCGGATGTATTCCGCCAGCAGCTTCTTCTCTTCTCCAGAAAGCGAGCGGCTTTCCAGAAGATCGGCGCGTCGTTCAAAGGTCCTTCCAAGGGACTGCTGTAAACGCCAACGCCGGATGTGTGCGTGGTTGCCACTCAGCAACACGTCGGGAACACGCTGATCCGCATACACCTCCGGTCGGGTGTAATGCGGGCAATCCAGCAGACCGTCCGTGAAGGAATCTTCCTCCGCGGAGTCCACATGCCCTAAAGCTCCAGGCAGCAGTCGCGTAACCGCATCGATCAGTACCATTGCCGGCAGCTCGCCACCAGACAGTACGTAGTCACCAATCGACCACTCTTCATCGACATGAGCATCAATAAAACGCTCGTCAATGCCTTCATAGCGACCTGCGATCAGGATAAGTGCTTCTTCCTTCGCCAGTTCGCGTACCGCAGACTGATCCAGCTTGCGGCCTTGTGGCGACAGGTAAATCACCTTCGCCGCTTCCCCCGCCGCCTGCCTGGCCTGAACCAGAGCATCCTCCAGGGGCTTGATCTTCATCACCATGCCCGGACCACCGCCAAACGGGCGATCGTCCACAGTGTGATGTCGATCCGCTGTGTAGTCCCGCGGGTTCCAACAAGTCAGCTGCAACAGCCCTTGTTTCACCGCACGACTGGTAATCCCATACTCACTGATGGCAGAAAACATCTCGGGAAACAGACTGATCACTTCTATGCGCAGGCTAGCCATGGCCTAGAAGTCCGCGTCCCATTCCACCTTCATCTCGCCAGCACCCAGGTCAACGGCCAACACGCATTGCTCGGTATAGGGCAACAGGCGTTCACGATCATCCAGACTGCCCGCGCAGGGCTTTACCACCATTACATCATTCGAGCCGGTTTCAAGAAGATGATCGATTTTCCCGAGCAGTTGCCCGAGTTGGTCGATGACCTTCAGACCTACGAGCTGGTACCAGTAGTACTCGCCGTCGGTCAGATCAGGGAACAGGTTACGCGGCACGCAGATCTCATAACCGGACAGAAGACGAGCTTCCTCACGATCATCGAGACCCTTGAGCTTTGTGACCAGGAACTTGCCTTGCAAGCGTCCGCTGACCAGCTCTGCCTGTTTTACGCTCCCTTCGCGCCGAAGCGTCCAGTTCGTGTAGTCCAACAGGTTTCCAATTGGATCGGTAAAGGAATACACCTTCACTTCGCCGCGAACGCCATGTATTGAGAAGATTTTGCCGATAACGATCAAATCGTCGGCAGAGGCTGGCGTCGCGTTCATATTGCTCAGGCCGCAGCCTTAGCGTTTTCCTTGAGCAGCTGTGCAACGCGCTCGGAAGTTTGTGCACCAACGCTCAGCCAGTAGTTGAGACGCTCTTGGTTCACGGACAGACGGATTTCCTGACCACGGGCAACCGGGTTGAAGAAACCGATTTGCTCTTTGTGCGAACCGTCACGCGCATTGCGGCTGTCGGTTACGGTCAGGTGGTAGAACGGGCGCTTTTTAGAGCCGCCCAGGGCAAGACGAATAGTTAGCATTGAACATCGTTCCTGTAGTCGGTGCTGCAAATCTAAGATGCACAGCGGGCATGGGTGCCCGAAAGGCCGCATATTCTAAGGAATATCCAGACTTTTGCAAATGACTTTTTCCGGCGCCTATCGGCATGCCATCCAGATCTGCTATGGAGCCGTCGATTAAAACGGCAGATAAAAGCCCGCAAGAGCGGGCCTGCCGGGGATTGCTCCCCGGATGAACGGTACGCAGACGGGTCTGCGCACCGCTCAATTACATTTTTGGCATGCCGCCGCCAGGCATCATTCCGCCCAGGCCGCGCATCATTTTGGCCATTCCGCCCTTGGCGGAGAACTTCTTCATCATCTTCTGCATCTGCTTGTGCTGCTTGATCAGACGCCCGATGTCCTGCACCTGGGTGCCGGAACCCATGGCGATACGACGCTTGCGCGAACCGCTGATCAGGTCCGGGTCACGACGCTCGGCCGGGGTCATCGAGTTGATGATGGCTTCCATCTGCTTGAACTGCTTCTCGGCCGCGCCCTGGGCATTGCCCATCTGCGCCAGGTTCACACCGCCCATGTTCGGCAGCTTGTCCATCAGGCCGCCGAGGCCGCCCATGTTCTTCATTTGTTGCAACTGGTCGCGGAAGTCTTCGAGATCGAAGCCTTTGCCTTTCTTCAGCTTCTTCGCCAGCTTGTCGGCTTTCTCTTTATCGAGGCCTTGTTCGGCCTGTTCAATAAGGCTGAGCACGTCGCCCATGCCAAGGATGCGCGAGGCGATACGATCCGGGTGGAAAGGCTCGAGAGCGTCGCTCTTCTCGCCCATACCGATGAACTTGATCGGCTTGCCGGTAATCGCTCGCACCGACAGCGCCGCACCACCACGGGCGTCACCGTCGACCTTGGTCAGGATCACACCGGTCAGGGGCAGCGCGTCACCGAAGGCCTTGGCCGTGTTGGCGGCGTCCTGGCCGGTCATGGCGTCGACCACGAACAGCGTCTCGGCCGGCTTGACTGCGGCGTGCAGGGCCTGGATCTCGCCCATCATCTCGGCGTCGATGTGCAGACGACCGGCGGTGTCGAGGATCACCACGTCGATGAATTTGAGTCTGGCTTCTTTAATAGCCGCGTTGGCGATATCCACCGGCTTCTGGCTGATATCGGACGGGAAGAAGGTCACGCCGATGTCGCTGGCCAGGGTTTCCAGTTGCTTGATCGCCGCCGGACGGTAAACGTCGGCCGAGACCACCATGACGGTTTTCTTCTTGCGCTCTTTAAGGAAGCGCGCCAGCTTGCCGGCAGTCGTGGTTTTACCCGCGCCCTGCAGACCGGCCATCAGGATCACGGCAGGCGGAGTCACGTTGAGGGTCAGCTCTTCGTTGGCCACCCCCATCATTTCTTCCAGCTCGGCCTGGACGATCTTCACGAACGCCTGGCCCGGCGTCAGGCTGCGCGACACCTCGGTGCCCACCGCCCGGTCCTTGACCTTGTTGACGAAGTCCTTGACCACCGGCAAGGCGACGTCGGCCTCCAGCAGCGCCATCCGCACTTCACGCAGGGTGTCTTTGATGTTGTCTTCGGTCAGCTTGGCCTTGCCGGTGACATGGCGCAGCGTCTGCGAGAGACGGTCAGTTAGATTTTCAAACATGCGCGATCCTTTCAGGTTCTCGAAGAACCCCGGTTGATGCGGCCCGGCCCGTGAAAAATGGCGCTCGGCGAGCCTGCGGTTTGAGCAGGTCGCGGATTATAGCGAAGACTCTGCGCGGCGGACACCATCGGTCTTTCGTGCAGCGTCGGTTCTATGCCAAACTCAGCGCCTTTCGGGCCCGTCCATCAGGATCTATGTTCCCTCTACCACCCAGTCTGCTCCCCAGCATCGCCGCCGCTATCCTTTATGCCGCTGCGACTATTTACCAGGGCATGCGCCTGCGTCAGGCCATCAAGGTCGACAAACGCCTGCTGGGCCTGCTCGGCACGCTCGCGGTCATTGCCCACGCCATCGGCCTGTTCACCCAACTGGTGCGCCCGATCGGTATGGGTCTGGATTTTTTCAGCGCTTCGAGCCTGATCGCCCTGGCGGTGATTGCGGTGACCCTGATCGCCTGCCTGCGCATCCCGGTGGAAAACCTGCTGGTGCTGCTGTTTCCCCTGGGTTTCGTCACCGTATTGTTCTCCCAGTTCGCGCCGACCGGCACCGTACAGACCATCGTCGAAGAGCCCGGCATCCTTAGCCATATCCTGCTGTCGATCCTCGCCTACGGCATGTTCACCATCGCGGTGTTCCAGGCCCTGCTGTTGCTTGTGCAGGATCATCGCCTCAAGCACAAGCACCCGGCCGGCCTGATCAAGAATTTCCCGCCACTGCAGACCATGGAAAGCCTGCTGTTCGGCTTTCTCTGGGCAGGGTGGATCCTGCTGTCGCTGTCGCTGATTTCCGGCTGGTTGTTCGTCGAGAACCTGTTTGCCCAGCATCTGGTGCACAAAACCCTGCTGGCCTGCCTGGCCTGGATCGTGTTCAGCGTGCTTCTGTGGGGCCGTACCCGCCTGGGCTGGCGCGGACACAAGGCCATTCGCTGGACCCTGGGCGGCTTTCTCCTGCTGATGCTGGCCTATTTCGGCAGCAAGCTGGTACGCGAATTCATCCTGCACATCTGACGGGCGTTGATTATGGATAACCTGCCCATTGGTCCACTGCTGGGAGTGCTGGCCCTGCTGACACTCTGGTCGGGGCTGCTGACTGCCGTCGAGATCGCCCACTATCGGCTCAAATTTCGGCAGAACCCCAGCCGCCCCGCAGCAGCTGCACTGCCACAACCGGCGTTCGAGCTGAACAGCCTGATCCTGGGCAACACCCTGATCAAAGTGCTGATCACCGTGATCTTCACGCTGTTGGCGCTCAATCAGTGGTTCTACCACGGCGCCACCGTGGCCTGGCTCGGTACGACCGCCTTGCTGCTGATCTTCGTCGAACTGATTCCGCGTCGTCTGGCTGCGCGCTACCCGGCAGGCGTCGTCCTGCTCGGCAATGGCGTATTGCGTCTGCCAATGAAGCTGCTGTGGCCGCTGACCTGGCTGTTCAACTGCATCGCCCGCAGCCTGTTGCGCCCGTTCCTGCCGCGCGAGGCCGCTCCGGGCACGCCGCAGGATGAAGACGAGCCGACACCCAAGTCCCACCACGATGGCGTCATGGACCACCACCCCGGTCGTGCCCACGTCCTGTCCGGCATCCATGCCCTGGACAGCTTCACCGTCAATGACATCCTGGTGCCGCGCAACGACGTCGACGGGATCAACCTGGACGACAGCATCGAGCAGATCATCGACCGCCTGATGATCTCCCGCCATACGCGCCTGCCGGTCTATCACAACGACATCAACCAGGTGCAGGGCGTGCTCAATACCCGGCAGATCAGCCATCTGCTACCCAAGCGCGAACTGACCAAGGAAACCTTGCTGGCCGCCTGCTACGAACCCTATTTCGTCCCGGAAAGCACGCCGCTGCAATTGCAGCTGCTGAATTTCCACAAACAGCAGCGCCGCCTGGGCGTGGTGGTGGATGAATACGGTGAAGTGCAGGGCATAGTCAGCCTGGAAGACATCCTCGAAGAGATCGTCGGCGAATTCGAGAGCGAGCACTCCCTGGACAACCCGCACATCCATCCGCAGGCCGATGGCCGCCTGGTGGTGGATGGCGCCGCGTCGATCCGCGAGTTGAACAAGAGCCTGGGCTGGCACCTGCCGTCCGATGGTCCCAAGACCCTCAACGGCCTGATTACCGAAGCCCTGGAAACCATCCCGGACAGTTCGGTGTGCCTGAAGATCGGCCCGTATCGCCTGGAAATCCTGCAAACCGAAGACAATCGGGTGACGCGGGTGATGATGTGGCAGAAATCCATGGTCCGTCCCGTCAATTGACGGGCATTGGGCACTTGTTCTGAGCGTTGCGCCCTTCCTATAATCGCCGACAGCTTACCCAGCCCCGCCGATCCGCGTGCTACCCGCACTGAGCGTGATCCGGCCAGTCACCAGCCAATCGTTTCCTGGCGTCCGCTCACACCCTGAGCGCGAACCAACGCCCTCGGCCCTCATCCGGGCCAACCTGATCGCGCTGTAACCAGAATAATTAACCATTGCCGCAGTGACCCGTCTCTCGACGAGCGCTGACAGGCAAGACGACTGTCAGGGATATCCGAATGACCACCACCTCCGCCTTGGGTGAGCACAGCGAGCAGGCCGCTCCAGCCAACTCCGCCGCTCGCGTCGCCACCGCCAGTTTCATCGGCACCGCCATCGAGTTCTACGATTTCTACGTCTACGCCACCGCCGCCGCGCTGGTGATCGGGCCGGTGTTCTTCCCGCAGACCTCCAGCACCGCACAGATGCTGTCGGCTTTTCTTACCTTCGGTATCGCCTTCCTCGCTCGCCCGCTGGGTTCGGCGCTGTTCGGCCACTTCGGTGACCGCATCGGCCGCAAATCGACCCTGGTGGCTTCGCTGCTGCTGATGGGTATCTGCACCACACTGATCGGCGTGTTGCCGGGTTATGCGGTGATTGGCTCATGGGCACCGATCCTGCTCTGTGTGCTGCGCTTCGGCCAGGGCCTGGGGCTGGGCGGTGAATGGGGCGGTGCCGCACTGCTGGCGACGGAAAACGCGCCCAAGGGCAAGCGCGCCTGGTTCGGCATGTTCCCGCAACTGGGCCCGTCCATCGGCTTCCTGGCGGCCAACGGTCTGTTCCTGACCCTGGCAATGACCCTGACGGACGAGCAGTTCCGCAGCTGGGGCTGGCGCATTCCGTTCCTGCTCAGCGCCGTACTGGTAGTGATCGGCCTGTATGTTCGCCTGAAGCTGGAAGAAACGCCGATTTTCGCCAAGGCCATCGCCCGTCACGAACGCCTGAAAATGCCCATTGCCGAACTGTTCTCGCAATACTGGGCGCCGATGTTGCTGGGCGCGGCATCGATGGTGGTGTGCTACGCACTGTTCTACATCTCGACGGTGTTTTCCCTGAGCTACGGGGTCAAGAGCCTGGGCTACAGCCGCGAGACCTTCCTCGCCATGCTCTGCTTCGCCGTCCTGTTCATGGCCGCCGCCACGCCGTTGTCGGCCTGGGCCAGCGACCGCTTCGGGCGCAAACCGGTGCTGATCATCGGTGGTGTGCTGGCGATTCTCTCCGGCTTCCTCATGGAGCCGCTGCTGACCCACGGCACCACTTGGGCGGTGACGCTGTTCCTGAGCATCGAGCTGTTCCTGATGGGCGTGACCTTCGCCCCGATGGGCGCCCTGCTGCCTGAATTGTTCCCGACCCGCGTGCGCTACACCGGCGCCTCGGCGGCCTACAACATCGGCGGCATCGTCGGCGCCTCGGTGGCACCGTTCTTCGCCCAGCAACTGGTGGAAATGGGTGGTTTAAGCTGGGTCGGCGGCTACGTCTCGGTGGCCGCGCTGATCAGCCTGATCGCCGTGTTGTGTCTGAAAGAAACCCGCCATACCGATCTGGATACGATTGCCTGACCGTATCCTGAATATGCGGGACCGGCATCAACGGTCCCGCATGAGCAACGCCATCCCCGGCCAAAGCGGGCCTCGCCCGCAACGCCACCTCGAAACTTTGTCACTTCATTTGATCGAACGAGCGCAGCGCCGACATACTGGCCCTATGCTTCAACCCGACACGCATCTGTCCAGCCCTCATGCTCACACGCCCGGCAGGCAGGGATGTATGAAGCGCCTGCACCCCAGTCAAATGACCTAATGTAACGAAAGGGACTCCATCCGGATGAGCACAACCACCTCCCTCGCATTATTTGGAGGTCAACCGTTGTTCGCGCAGCCAATCGCTAATGAGCAACTGGCCAATCGCGATCCCGAGCGTTTCTTCGCCCTGGCGGAGGATTCCTTCAAGCGCCGTCGTCTGACCAACCAGGGTCCTGTGGTCGACGAACTGGAGCAGCGCCTGTGCGACCTGCATGGCACCCGTCATTGCATCGCCTTCGCCAATGCCTGTTTTGCGATCATCCTGGCATTACGCGAACTGGCACGTCCCGGCGCAAGCAGGGTGATATTGCCTTCGCTGACCTTTCGCGGCCTGCCCCATTTGATTCGCTGGGCCGGGCTGGAGCCGCAGTTCTGCGATATCGATCCCCTGACCCATACATTGTCACCAACCTGTCTGGCACAGTTGATCGATAGCAATACCGCCGCGGTGCTCGCTGTGGATAACGTCAACGGTCTGTGTGACATCGATGCACTGGAACGCCTGACGCTGGATGCCGGCATTCCCTTGTTGCTGGATGCCGTGTACGGCATCGCAGGCCGCTACACCACCGGCGGCGATGACAACGTGGGGTCGCGCGGCAGCGCTTCGGTGTTCAGCCTGAACGCCAGCACCTTGATAAACGGCTTCGAAGGCGGCTACCTGACCACCAACGACGACCAACTGGCAGCGAAAATGCGTCGCCAGCGCAACTTTGGCTTTGGCCAAGACGCTGTCTCCGTCGAGCTGGGCCTGAATGCCAAGCTCAATGACCTGCACGCCGCCATGGCACTGTCAAATCTTGAACATCTGCACGCCATTATCGCGGACAACCAAAGGCGCTTTGCCAGTTACCAGCAATATTTCCAGGACCTGGCCTGGGTTTCTTTCGCTGACTACAGCCAGTCTCCCGGCACGTTCAGCCAGATCCTGCTGAAAGTCGAGGCCGATGCGCCCTACAGTCGCGATGAGCTGATCCGTATCCTGCGTGCGGAAAACGCTCTGGTACAGCCGTACTACTCACCGCCGCTGCATCATCAGGAGCCGGGGACGCGAGCGTTGCCCATCACTGACAGTATCAGCCGTCACTTCATTCAGATGCCAGCCGGCGATCCGGTCGACGAAATGGACATCCGGCGCCTGGCACAGCTATTCAAAAGACTGGAGCAGGACGCTGCAGCAATCGGCGAGCGCCTGGGCAGAGGACCGCAATGAGCGACAAGCCAGCATTCACTGCGCCGTTGCCGGTCGGCCAGTTGAACATGCCGGACCCTGGCGAGTTTCGCGAGATGTTCGAGGGCATTTTTGCCCGGCGCCGCTACACCCACCATGGCCCCTTGGAGCTGGCCGTAGACGAAGCCCTCGCCGGACATTTCGCCGTGCGCCATGCCATTGCCGTGGTCAATGGCACCCTCGCGTTGACGCTGCTGTTGCGCGCCATGGAGCTGCGCGGCGAGGTGATCGTGCCCTCTTTCACCTTCCCGGCCACCGTACAGTCATTGGTCTGGGCCGGACTCAGGCCGGTATTCTGCGACGTCGACCCCGCCACGCAGATGCTCGATGCGAAACGGGTCGAAGCGCTGATCACTGCTGACACTTCGGCCATTCTCGGCGTGCATATATGGGGTCGTGGCTGCGATCCCCACGGGCTGGCCAGGCTCGCCAAGGATCGCAGCCTGCAATTGCTGTTCGACGCCGCCCATGCCACCTCCTGCACCTTCGAGGGCCAACGTATCGGCGGTTTCGGGCGGGCGGAAATTTTCTCGTTCCACGCCACCAAAATCCTCAGCGGCGCCGAGGGTGGCTGTATCACCACCAACGACGACGCCCTGGCCAGTCGCCTGCGCACCTTGCGCAGCTTTCAAGCCAGTGACGAGCACGCCGCCGGGATATTGCGCATGAACGCCGGGCTGTCGGAAGCACAAGCGGCCATGATCTTGCTGGGGTTGCGCCATCTGCCGCGCTTCATCGAGGAGAACCGTGAGCGCTATGAGCTTTATCGCCAAGGGCTCAAGGGTATCAACGGCCTGGAATTCGTTGATTACGCTGCGGGCGAACAAAGCAATTATCAATTTGCGGTGGTGCGCATCGAGCCAGAGATCCTGGGCATGAGCCGGGATGAGCTACTGGAGTGGCTGCAAGCCAGAAATGTACTGGCCCGTCGTTACTTCCACCCGGGCGTCCATCGGACAGAGCCTTTCGCCAGTGATATGGCGGCTAGACTCAGCGTGACGGATGAGCTGTGCCAGGTGTTGTTGCAACTCCCCACCGGTCAAGCCATTACCCATGACCATGTCCGTAGTATCTGTGCGCTGATCCAATCGATATCAACCGAACAGCAGCCGACGAATACCACATGATCAACACACTGGGCATCATGCAACCCTACTTCTTTCCCTATCTGGGCTATTTCCAGCTTATTGCATCAGTAGAGCGAGGAGTGATCTTCGACACCGCGCAGTACGGGCGCAAAAGCTGGATGAGCCGTAACCGGATCCTTGATGGCAAGGGCGCCTGGCAATATATCAATGTACCGGTTAGCACAACGCTGGGGAGTTCGATTCAAGCAACAACCGTGATCGACTCCAGTGCCGCATTGCAGCGCATCCTCGCCCAATTGGAACTCTACCGGGGCAAGGCGCCGTTCTATAAGCAGGTTATTGAACTGGTCAAAAGCGTATTTGGTGCGGTCGTGAATAACAGCATCAGCAATCTGAATACTCAGTCGCTGAAAGTTGCCTGTGATTATCTGAACCTGAAGTTCAACTGGGCCCCTCACTCAACCATGAATCTGCAACTGCCGCCCATTGAGCACCCCGGCCAGTGGGCATTGGAAATCAGCAGCCAAATGGGAGCGAGGCGTTATATAAACGCGCCAGGTGGCAGGGAGATTTTTGTCGCCAGCGAATGGCAGGAGCGCGGGATTGAGTTGCGTTTTCTTGACCTGTCGAGCTTCATTTACTCCACCGGCACTTTCCCGTTCATCGAGAATCTTTCGATACTCGATGTACTGATGTGGAACGAGCCGGGCGAGGTAACCACCTACATTCGCGAGCAGACCCGGCTTGCCTGCTGATCGAACTCAGACCCTGCGCAGGGCATGGGCCTGAGGTCTGGCGGCCATGAAAGCCTGCACTTCTGAGATCACGATGACCAAGGTGTGCAGCCCGCCATTGCACCAGGACGATGGCGGGTTGGTTGAGAGGTTTTCCTTACAGTTGCACCTTCACCGACCGTGAAGCGCGAGTGGCTTTGGCACGCGCGGTTTCCACCGACTCGTCACGAGCCAATGCCACACCCATGCGGCGCTGGCCGTTGACTTCCGGCTTGCCGAACAGGCGCAGGGCGGTGTCCGGCTCGCTCAGGGCCTGCTCGAGATTGGCGAACGCGGTCTGGGTCGATTTGCCTTCAACCAGTATCACTGCCGAAGCCGATGGGCCGAACTGGCGGATCAATGGAATCGGCAGGCCGAGGATGGCGCGGGCGTGCAGGGCGAACTGTGACAGGTCCTGGGAAATCAGGGTCACCAGGCCGGTATCGTGAGGGCGCGGCGAGACCTCGCTGAACCACACTTGATCGCCCTTGATGAACAGCTCGACACCGAACAGGCCGCGACCACCCAAGGCCTCGGTGACTGCCTTGGCAACGCGCTCGGACTCAGCCAGGGCTACCGGGCTCATGGCTTGTGGCTGCCACGACTCCTGATAGTCGCCCTTCTCCTGACGATGGCCGACCGGCGCGCAGAAAGTAGTACCGCCGACATGACGCACGGTCAGCAGGGTGATTTCGTAGTCGAAATCG
Source organism: Pseudomonas sp. JUb42 (assembly GCF_024807945.1). Lineage (GTDB taxonomy): Bacteria > Pseudomonadota > Gammaproteobacteria > Pseudomonadales > Pseudomonadaceae > Aquipseudomonas. Next base: position 87,597 of record NZ_JANUFD010000011.1, read on the forward strand.
ATAAAGCCCTCGATGATCACCCGGCCCTTGCCGGCACGACCGCCTTCCTGCGCGTAATCCCAGGCAGTCTGGATATCAGCGGTGCTTTTCAGCAGGCTCTGGCCCTTGCCCGAGGAACTCATCACTGGCTTGACCACGCACGGGAAGCCCAGGTCTTCCACGGCCTTGCGATAGTCTTCGAAGGTATCGGCGAAATGGTAAGGCGAGGTCGGCAGGTCCAGCTCTTCAGCGGCCAGGCGACGGATGCCTTCACGGTTCATGGTCAACTGCGCGGCACGGGCGGTCGGAATCACGGTGAAGCCTTCGGACTCCAGCTCGACCAGGGTCGCGGTGGCGATGGCTTCGATTTCCGGCACGATGAAGTGCGGCTTCTCGGCTTCGATCACGGCACGCAGGGCGTCGCCGTCGAGCATGTTGATCACATGGCTGCGATGGGCAACCTGCATGGCTGGCGCATTGGCATAACGGTCGACAGCGATCACTTCCACGCCCAGGCGTTGCAGTTCGATCACCACTTCCTTGCCCAGCTCGCCGCAGCCGCAGAGCAAAACACGGGTCGCGGTAGGCGACAGTGGAGTTCCGATTTGAGTCATCTCAGGTCCTCGTGGAGCAGATATCGAGGGCAGCTCGCCATTGTGCGAGCGACCGCTGTGGAGAAAGGCGCGCAATTTACCACGAAGCCCCCACGATTTGGACCTTGGGGCCGATGAGCTACGCACAGAATCTGTGGGAGATCCCGCGCTGTCACGCAGCAAACATTAACCGGGGCGGGGCGCAAATCTTAAGGGAGTGAATTCATTCGCGATGAGGCCGGTACATTCGGCGCATCTTCATCGCCTGCCCCCCCGCTTTCGCGAATGAATTCGCTCCCACAGAGTCTTCGTCATTCAGTACGTTGCGCGTTGTTTGATGAGGGCGAGGCGTCAAACCGAAGGCGCCACCGTCCAGAGCACGCCACTGGCCTTGGCCCGCTCATGGCACAGCACGAGCACTGCACGCCGCTCGTCGTTGCTCATGCGTCCCCAGCCGGTAATTTCCGCGACGCTGCGCTGGCAGCCGATGCAGATATCGTCGTTATCCAGGGCACAAATGCTCACGCAGGGGGAGCGAACCGGTTTTTCCGTCGTCATCATTCGTCCTGGGGCGCCAGGTCCCGCGCATAGCGCTGGGCATTGTGGACATAGTGGGCGGCGCTGGCCTCAAGCATTTTCTTCTGGATGTCGGTCAGCTCGCGCACAACCTTGCCGGGCGAGCCCATGACCAGGGAACCGTCGGGAATCACCTTGCCCTCGCCGATCAGCGAGTTGGCGCCGATGATGCAGTACTTGCCGATCTTTGCGCCGTTGAGAATCACCGCGTTGATGCCGATCAGGCTGTAATCGTCGACGCTGCAACCGTGCAGCATGGCGTTATGGCCAATGGTTACGCCCTTGCCGATGTCCAGAGGCGAGCCCATGTCCGTGTGCATCACGGTGCCATCCTGCACATTGCTGTTCTCGCCGATATGGATCAGCTCGTTGTCGCCGCGCAATACCGCGTTGAACCAGACACTGGCGCCAGCTTCCAGCTTGACCTTGCCGATCAGCGTGGCGTTTGGGGCCACCCAGCTTTGCGGGTCGGTTTCGACGCGGGCATCACCCAGTCGGTATTTCATACGGTTGTCCTCAGGCAGGCCATGCTCGAACGGCTGGCGCTTTTTATAAGGTAATCGAGTGTGCGGGCGGCTGATGCAGGCTGATCTTGCTGTCATAGAGCACATTGATCAGCTCGACGATCATGATCGCGGTCAGGCCCCAGATCTTGTACTCGCCAAAGCGATAACTGGGCACATACCAGCTACGGCCCTGGTAATCGATGCGATGGGTATGTTCGCGCACGTCCTGGCGAAAGAATGACAGCGGCACACTGAACACCGCAGCGATTTCGCCGTCGTTGGGTCGGTATTCGACAAAATCCGGAATCACCCCGACATAAGGCGTGACCTTGATCCCATGCTTGGAGATCAGCGGGCTCAGCGGGCCGATGATTTCGACCAGCCCTGGCGGCAGGCCAATCTCTTCTTCCGCTTCGCGCAGTGCGGTGAAGACCAGGTCAGGGTCTTCGGGGTCGCGGCGGCCACCGGGAAACGCCACTTCGCCGCCATGGGTCGACAGACCGCTGGCGCGCAGGGTCAGGATCAGCTCGGGGTCGTCACTGCGGGTAATGGGCACCAACACCGCAGCCTCGGGAAAACGTCGATCCGTCTCCAGAGTACTCGGCGTATGACTGCTTACTCGTCGAAGTAGCTCGTCCAGCATGGGAAATCTCGATTTGTTGCCTACCCCGCATCATGCACCAAAGCGAGCCAGCGCCCAAGTCCTTGTAGGACAACTTGCCGAGTCGTGACAGGACACGCCAAGATAGCAGCTGACCAAGGACAAGAAAGCCACCATGAAATTTTGCAGCCAGTGCGGCCATACCGTCATACAGCGCATTCCCGAGGGCGATAGCCGCTTGCGCTATGTCTGTGAACAGTGTCAGACCATTCACTACCAGAACCCGAATATCGTCGCCGGCAGCCTGCCGACCTGGGGCCGTCAAGTGCTGCTGTGTCGCCGTGCCATCGAACCGCGCCTGGGCTACTGGACCCTGCCCGCCGGTTTCATGGAGAACGGCGAGACCATGGAACAGGCCGCACGCCGGGAAACAGTAGAAGAAGCCTGCGCCAACCTGAAAGACCTGCAGCTTTATATGCTGGTGGACGTCCCGCACATCAGCCAGGTTCATGTGTTCTACCGCGCCGAACTGGCCAGCCTGGATTTCGCCGCCGGTCCCGAGAGCCTGGAAGTACGGCTGTTCGACGAAGCCGACATTCCCTGGTCCGAGCTGGCGTTCATGACAGTGCACAAAACCCTGGAATGCTTCTTCGCTGACCGCAAGCTTGAGGTATATCCTGTGCGCACTGACGCGCTGCCACCTTCACGGCCCATTTAACTTACCGGGCAACGCGCCGATATATCGATTTTACAGCTGTTTTTTGGGGATACCGTTTCGATGCGCTGGTTGCTCGCCCTCTTCTGCTTTTCATTTATTTCGCTGTCTCAGGCCGCCTTCACCCAGACAATCGTGCCCAAGGGCAGCGAGCAGGCATTCATCGGCAACAAGGTGATCAACACCGAGAACATTGCCGACCGCAAGATCGAGAAAGTGCTGATCCTCAAGTCCGCCCATCAGCTGCAATTGATCAGCGGCGGCGAAGCCCTGAAAACCTATCGTATTTCCCTGGGCAAACAGCCCAAGGGCGCCAAGCTGCAGGAAGGCGATCAGCGCACGCCGGAAGGTTTCTACTGGCTCGACTGGCGCAAGCCCAGCAATAACTTCAACCTGTCGATGCACATTTCCTACCCCAACGTCAGCGACTCGGCCCGTGCCCGCCGCGAAGGCGTCAAGCCGGGCAGCATGATCATGATTCACGGCACGCCGATCGATGAGGAATATCCGGAGTGGTATTTCCATACTCTGGACTGGACCAACGGCTGCATCGCGATGAAAAACACCGATATGCGCGAAGTCTGGGATCTGGTGAAGGACGGCACGATGATTGAGATCAGGCCTTAGGGATTGGATGAGGTTCGACGCAAATAATGTGGGAGCGCATTTGGTGGGAGCGAATTCATTCGCGAAAGCGGTGTTGCAGGCGACATATATGCGCTGAATGTACCGGCTTCTTCGCGAATGAGTTCGCTCCTACAGAACGCCCATAATTCATGACAGATCAGAAATCTTCCAGCCGCCAGACCTCGTAAGCCGGGGTTTCGTAGGGATGGCTCTGCTTGAGCGCCATCACCACCGACTGAATCAGCTCGTCAGCCACGACCAGCTCGACCTTCCATTCGTCCACCCGCTCAACCTCGCCAGCCTGCCCGATAAACGGCGTTGCACCGTCCAGCGGGCGAAACTGGCCCTGGCCGAGCACCTGCCAGGCGCAGCGGTCATAGTCGCCGATCCGCCCTGCTCCAGCGGCGAATACGGCGTCCTTGACCTGCTCCACATGGCTCGGTGGCACGAAGAAGGCGAGCTTGTACATCGGCTGCTTAGTTCACCCACACGCGAGCGTTACGGAACATGCGCATCCACGCCGCATCTTCGCTCCACTCATCCGGACGCCAGGAGTTCTGCACGGCACGGAACACCCGCTCAGGGTGCGGCATCATGATGGTGACGCGACCGTCGCGGCTGGTCAGACCGGCAATGCCACGCGGCGAACCGTTCGGGTTGGCCGGGTAGGCTTCGGTGACCTTGCCGTGGTTGTCGACGAAACGTACGGCAATGGTGCCGGACACGTCGGCCTGCAGCAGGGACTCGTCATTGGCGAACTCGGCATGGCCTTCACCGTGGGCGATGGCGATCGGCATACGCGAACCGGCCATGCCTTGCAGGAAGATCGATGGCGACTCCTGAACCTGAACCATGGCGACACGGGCTTCGAACTGCTCGGAGCGGTTACGCACGAAGTGCGGCCACAGCTCGGTACCCGGGATCAGCTCGTGCAGGTTGGACAACATCTGGCAACCGTTGCACACGCCCAGGGTGAAGCTGTCGGTACGCTCGAAGAAGCCCTGGAAGGCGTCACGGGCACGGGCGTTGAACAGGGCCGACTTGGCCCAGCCTTCACCGGCGCCGAGCACGTCACCGTAGGAGAAGCCGCCGCAGGCAACCAGGCCCTTGAACTCGTTCAGGTCAACGCGACCGGCGAGGATATCGCTCATGTGCACATCGATGGCGTTGAAACCGGCGCGGTCGAAGGCCGCAGCCATTTCCACCTGACCGTTGACGCCCTGCTCACGCAGCACCGCCACTTGCGGACGCACGCCCTTGCGGATGTATGGCGCAGCGATATCGTCGTTGACGTCGAAACCGAGCTTGGCGCTCAGGCCAGGGTTGTCTTCTTCCAGCAACGTGTCGAATTCCTGATCCGCACACTCGGCGTTATCGCGCAGGCGCTGGATCTGGTAGCTGGTTTCTGCCCACTGGCGTTGCAGCAGACGGCGCTGGCCGGTGAAGACCGCCTCGCCGTTGAAGCTGATCGCGACTTCGTCGTTGTTCACCGGCTGACCGATGACCGCGACGCAATCTTCCAGACCGGCAGCACTGAACTGAGCCAGCACTTCGGCGGTGGCGTCCTGACGAACCTGAATCACCGCACCCAGCTCTTCGTTGAACAGGATCGCCGACAGCTCGGCAGAGGTTTCTGCCAGGCCGTCGAGGTGCAGGTTCAGACCGCAGTGACCGGCAAAGGCCATTTCCAGCACGGAGACCATCAGGCCGCCGTCGGAACGGTCGTGGTAGGCCAGCAGGTGACCATCGGCGTTAAGGCCCTGGATCACGGCGAAGAACGCCTTCAGGTCTTCAGCATCATCGACGTCCGGCGCAATGCGGCCGAGCTTGCCGTGGGTCTGGGCAAGAATCGAAGCGCCCATGCGGTTCTGGCCACGGCCCAGATCGATCAGGATCAGATCGGTCTCGCCCTTGTCCATGCGCAGCTGCGGGGTCAGGGTCTTGCGGATATCAGTGACTGGCGCGAAACCGGTGACGATCAGCGACAGCGGCGAGGTCACGCTCTTCTCGGCGCCCTCGTCGCTCCAGCGGGTCTTCATGGACATGGAGTCCTTGCCCACCGGAATGGTGATGCCCAGCTCCGGGCACAGCTCCATGCCGACGGCTTTCACGGTGTCGTACAGGCGTGCGTCTTCACCCGGGTGACCGGCCGCGGACATCCAGTTGGCGGACAGTTTGATATCGGAAATCTTGCCAATGCGCGAAGCCGCGATATTGGTCAGGGTCTCGCCGATCGCCATACGCCCGGACGCCGGAGCGTCGAGCAGGGCCAGCGGCGTGCGCTCACCCATGGCCATGGCTTCGCCGGTGTAGACGTCGAAACTGGTGGCGGTCACGGCGCAGTCAGCCACCGGAACCTGCCACGGGCCGACCATCTGGTCACGGGCTACGAGGCCGGTGATGGTACGGTCGCCGATGGTGATCAGGAAGCTCTTGCTGGCCACGGCCGGGTGATGCAGCACGCGCTGCACGGAATCTTCCAGCGCGTGGGCGCTTGGGTCGAAGTCATCGCCCAGCTCTTGCTCGCGGACCGCCGAACGGTGCATGCGCGGCGCCTTGCCCAGCAGCACTTCCAGCGGCATGTCCACCGGGCTGTTGCCGAAGTGGCTGTCGGTCACGGTCAGTTGCGGCTCGGCCGTAGCCTCGCCCACTACCGCGAAAGGGCAGCGCTCGCGCTCACAGATGGCTTTGAAGCGCTCGAAGTCTGCCGCGCCGACCGCCAGGACATAACGCTCCTGGGATTCGTTGCTCCAGATTTCCAGCGGTGCCATGCCCGGCTCGTCATTAGGCACGTTACGCAGTTCGAAGCGACCACCACGGCCGCCGTCGTTGACCAGCTCAGGGAAGGCATTGGACAGGCCGCCTGCGCCGACGTCATGGATGAAGCTGATCGGGTTCTTGTCACCCAGCTGCCAGCAACGGTCGATGACTTCCTGGCAACGGCGTTCCATCTCGGGGTTTTCCCGCTGCACGGAAGCGAAGTCCAGGTCCGCCGAACTGGTGCCGGTGGCCATGGAGGAAGCTGCGCCGCCCCCCAAGCCGATGAGCATGGCCGGGCCGCCCAGGACGATCAGCTTGGAGCCGACCAGGATCTCGCCCTTCTGCACGTGCTCTTCGCGGATGTTGCCCATACCGCCAGCGAGCATGATCGGCTTGTGATAGCCGCGCACTTCATCACCGTGAGGGGTGCTGATGGACTGCTCGAAGGTACGGAAATAGCCGGTCAGGGCCGGACGACCGAATTCGTTGTTGAACGCGGCGCCGCCCAGCGGGCCTTCGATCATGATGTCCAGCGGCGTGACGATGCGCTCGGGCTTGCCGTACGGCACTTCCCAAGGCTGCTCGAAACCGGGGATGTTCAGGTTGGAAACGGTGAAACCGGTCAGGCCGGCTTTGGGCTTGGCGCCACGACCGGTTGCACCTTCGTCGCGGATCTCGCCGCCGGAACCGGTGGAGGCGCCCGGGAACGGAGCAATTGCGGTCGGGTGGTTGTGCGTCTCGACCTTCATCAGGATATGCACCGGCTCCTGCACCGCGCCGTACTGGCGGGTCTCAGGATTCGGGAAGAAACGTCCGGCAACACTGCCGACGATCACTGAAGCGTTGTCCTTGTAAGCCGACAACACGCCTTCGCTGTGCATGACGTAGGTGTTCTTGATCATGCCGAACAGGCTTTTTTCCTGACTCTCGCCGTCGATATCCCAACTGGCGTTGAAGATCTTGTGGCGGCAATGTTCGGAGTTGGCCTGGGCGAACATCATCAGTTCGATGTCGTGGGGGTTGCGCCCCAAGCCATTGAAACTGGTGACCAGGTAATCGATTTCGTCTTCGGCCAGGGCCAGGCCCAGCTCGACGTTGGCTTTTTCCAGCGCGGCGCGACCGCCACCAAGGATGTCCACCGCCGTCAGCGGCTTGGGTTCGGCATGGCTGAACAGCCCTTCGGCCTGATCCAGGGACGCCAGCACCAGCTGGGTCATGCGGTCGTGCAGACCGTCGGCAATCAGCTGGGCCTCGGCTTCGCTGAATTGACCCTCTACATAAAAGGCAATGCCGCGTTCCAGGCGCTGAATCTTGCTCAGGCCGCAGTTACGGGCGATATCGCTGGCCTTGCTCGACCACGGCGAAATCGTGCCGAAACGCGGCAGTACCAAGAACAGGCGACCACGCGGCTCTTGAACCGGCACACTCGGGCCGTATTTCAGGAGGCGAGCAAGCACCTGCTGGTCTTCGCCGGTCAGGACGCCGGAGACTTCAGCGAAGTGGGCGAATTCAGCGTACAAGCCACTGACAGCCGAAACTTTTTGTTTCAGTTGTTCCAGTAATTTGCTGTGGCGGAAGGCGGAAAGGGCAGGAGCACCGCGCAGGATCAACATCTTCGGGACAGCCTCGGGAAGGGGGTGTGCTTTGAGGCCGTGCATTCTAGCCTAAACGGACCCTTTCGGCACCCGAAACGGCTGAATCCGAGCCAGGCGGTTATCGCTCGTACCTGTCCGGCATCTGAACGGCAATTCTCTAGCAGACGCGAGCCTCGCTGTCGAGATATGGCGACGGGTGTCCTTTGCGTATACTGCACCGATGTTTTCCCGATCAGATTTCCGCCCTCGTTGCGCCAAATGGCTCATCGCCACCGGACTCTTCCTGATGCTCAGCGCCTGTGTGGATAAACCCAACACACTGGAGCGAGTAAAGGAGGACGGTGTACTGCGCGTGATCACCCGTAACAGCCCGGCCACCTATTTCGAAGATCGCAATGGTGAAACCGGTTTCGAGTACGAACTGGTCAAGCGTTTCGCCGAAAATCTCGGCGTGGAACTGAAGATCGAAACCGCTGACAACCTCGACGACCTCTTCGACCAGATGCACAAGCCCGGCGGCCCTGTCCTCGCGGCGGCCGGCCTGATCGACACGGAGAAACGCAAACAGCAGGTGCGTTTCTCCCATCCTTATCTGGAAGTCACCCCCCAGGTCATCTATCGCAACGGCCAGTCCCGCCCGACTGACGCTGGCGATCTGGTGGGCAAGCGCATCGTGGTGCTCAAAGGCAGCAGCCACGCCGAACAGCTGGCGGCGCTGAAAGCCAAGAACCCGGCCATCGAATACGAAGAATCCGACGCCGTGGAAGTGGTCGACCTGTTGCGCATGGTCGACGAAGGGCAGATCGACCTGACCCTGGTCGACTCCAACGAACTGGCGATGAACCAGGTGTACTTCCCCAACGTGCGCGTCGCCTTCGACCTGGGTGAAGCGCGCAACCAGCGCTGGGCCGTGGCCCTGGGTGAAGACAATAGCCTGCTCAACGAGATCAACGCCTACCTCGACAAAGTGCAGAAGAACGGCATGCTGCAACAGCTCAAGGACCGTTATTACGGCCATGTCGATGTTCTGGGCTATGTCGGCGCCTACACCTTCGCCCAGCACTTGCAGGAACGCCTGCCCAAATACCAGAAGAACTTCCAGGCCTCGGCGAAACAGTCCCAGGTGGACTGGCGATTGCTTGCGGCCATCGGCTATCAGGAATCCCTGTGGCAGCCCGACGTGACGTCAAAAACCGGCGTACGCGGCCTGATGATGCTGACCCAAAATACCGCCCAGGCCATGGGCGTGGCCAACCGGCTGGATGCCAAACAAAGCATTCAGGGTGGGGCCAAGTACTTTGCCTACATAAAGGAACAGCTGGACGACAAGATAGAAGAGCCGGATCGTACGTGGCTCGCTCTCGCTTCCTACAACATCGGTAGCGGTCACCTCGACGATGCGCGCAAATTGGCGGAAAACGAGGGCCTGAATCCAAATAAATGGCTCGACGTTAAAAAAATGCTGCCCCGCCTGTCGCAGAAACAGTGGTACCGCAAGACCCGCTACGGCTACGCCCGGGGTGGCGAACCGGTAAGCTTCGTGGCCAACATCCGCCGCTATTACGACATCCTCACCTGGGTAACCCAGCCGCAACTGGAAGGCAGCCAGGTCGCCGATGGCAATCTGCATGTACCGGGGGTGGACAAGAAGCCGCCTGAGCAGGCGCCGAAGTTGTAAGTCAGCTGATTCGTTGGAGCGAGGCTTTAAACTGATGCCAGCCGACCTTAAACCTTCGCCCGACGCATCCTGAAAAACTCACTCAACATCGCCCCGCACTCCTCCCCCAGTACCCCGCCCTCATACAGCACCCGATGATTGAGAAAACCCTGGGCAAAGAACTGCCCCTGGCTCTGCACAATCCCGGCCTTGGGTTCCAGGGCGCCATACACCACGCGCATGATCCGCGAATGCACGATCAAGCCGGCGCACATGCTGCACGGCTCCAGGGTCACATAAAGAGTGGTGCCCGGCAGGCGATAGTTGCTGACGGCCTGGGCGGCATCGCGGATGGCGACCATCTCGGCATGGGCGCTCGGGTCATTGCCACTGATCGGCCGGTTGAAGCCGCGGCCAACAATGACGCCATCCTGCACCACCACGGCGCCCACGGGCACCTCGCCCAATAGCGCGCCCTCGGCGGCCAGGGCCAATGCCTCACGCATGAAATACTGGTCGTTGCTGCGATCAATGATCGGTGGCTGCCTCATCATGACACCTCGATAGCGGCCATAAGCCCGGTTTCCATATGATCGATCACATGGCAGTGGAACATCCACACGCCGGGATTATCCGCTACCAGGGCCACGCGGGCACGCTCGTTGCGCCCCAATAGAAAGGTATCGGTGAAATACGGAATGATCGGCCGCCGATTCGACGCCAGCACCTTGAAGCTCATGCCATGCAAATGGATCGGGTGCTGATACTGGGTCATGTTCTTCAGCTCGAAGATGTAGCTCTTGCCCTTGACCAGTTTGGCGATGGGTCGGTCGGCGCAAGTCTTGTCGGTGATGTCCCAAGCCTGGCCATTGATCTGCCACAGGCTCGGCGGCTTACCGTTCTCCACATTGACCGACACCGCCCCCGCCCACTCGATATTGAAGTTGAGCTTCTCGGCGTTCTCCAGATCCGGCTCGGCAATCGGATTAGCGGGCAACGCGGGGGGCCACTCACCCGGCGCATCGCTATTGGCCACCGAACGGAAGGTGCCCAGGCGCACCGGGCCATTACGCAGCGACAACTCCTCACCCGCAGGCGGCGCCTTGATCGCCAGGCAAATACGCATGCCCGGCCCCAGCCAGTAATCCTCACCCAGCGGACGCGGCGCCACCGGATTGCCATCCAGCGCGTAGATCTGCGCCTCGGCACCCGGCAAGTTCAGGCGATAAGTCACGGTGTTGTCGAGGTTGAGAATACGCACCCGGGTAATCTGCCCCTCAGGCAGGTCGATCACCGCCTGAGGCACACCATTGAGGGTCGACAGCCGCCCCGCCGTGCCCTCGCGCGCCGCTTCGCGGGTCACGCTGAACTCGGTAAAGGCGCCAACCTCATCGACATGCCAGCTCTTCAAACTCACCGAGCGCTCATGGCGGAAGCCCGTGGGCTCGCGTTCCTCGACAATCAACGGCCCGACCAGGCCACGCCCCAGCTCTTCGCTGCTGCTGACGTGGGGGTGATACCAATAACTGCCGGCGTCGGGCACCAGGAACTTGTAATCAAAATACTCGCCCGGCTTGACCGGCAACTGCGAGACATAAGGCACGCCGTCCATCTCCAGCGGCAAACGGATGCCATGCCAGTGAATGGTGGTCTCCACCGGCAGCTGATTGATAAAGCGCACGCGCAGCCACTCACCCTGGCGCACCCGCAGCTCGGTGCCCGGCGCCGAACCGCCAAAGGCCCAGGCCGGAGTCTGATGGCCGGTGACCAGCTCGACATCCAGCGGTGCTGCGATCAACTCGAAGTCATGGCCTTTCCCAGGGCCGCTGCGCCCCAGCCAATAGCGCGACAAACCATCGGCGCCGAGCCCCACCACGGCAAGCCCGGCCATACCTCCGAGAATTTGTCGACGGGTAAAGGACATAAACGCGCGCACCTGTAAAACGAGAAAGAGACGCACCTGAGAGTCGATGCGAGGGGCGAATAGGATACAGGTGCGCTTGTGAAAAATTAAGGGAACGCAAGGTCGCAGCTCCGTGGAAAAGCCACGCCCCCCGTTATCACGCCTTCAGCGCGCAAGAATCATCGCGAAGTAACCGAACACCGTCAGCAGAATCCCGGAGACCGCATAGGCCACCGGAAAGCCGATCCAGGGCACGGTGCTGTCGATTTCCTTGGCCGCCTCACGCGCCGGGCCAGAATGGCTTCGTGCCCCCGCCACACCCCCCATGAGAATCGCCGGGTTGATCTTGAACACATGAAAGCCCACCGCCCAGACGATAAACGGCGGAATCGTACAGGCGACAAAGCCAAGGACAAAGATCTTCAGCGCAATGATCGCGCTGATCTGTGAAACCAGATTCGCCCCCGCATTCACTCCGACAATCGCGACAAAGAAAATCAGCCCCATGTCTTCGAGAATGTTGCGTGCCGCATTCGGTGTATTGCCGAAGAAGCGTACCCGCGAGACCAGCGACGAGACGATAATCCCCGACACCAGCAAGCCACCGGCATTGCCCAGCCCTACTGCCGCGCCAAATGCCGGGACTTGAATCAGACCGATCAACAGCCCCAGCACCATGCCCAGTGATAACGTGAGCAGATCGGTCGCAGTGCTCGGCCGCGCCACTTTGCCGAGCAATGCCGTGGCCTTGTCGATGGCGCTGCGCAGGCCGACCAGATGCATGACATCCAGACGTTGCAGGCACGTTTCCAGGCCAACAGGGATAGGCGCACCACCGCGCTCGATACCGACCAACTGCACTTGCCCGGCAATCGGCGACTGGCTGAATTCCTTGAGCGCCTTGCCGATGGCGTCGTGATGAGTGACCAGAATCACCGCCTCATCCAGCGGTATATTCAGCGCCCGGGCATCCGGCACTTCCGGCCCGATCAGGCCCATGTGATCAGTCAGCGCGTCCAGGCTGCCGCCCAAGGCAATCACATCTCCCTGTTGCAACACCAGGGCCGGGTCGGCACCAAGCAACTTATCGCCCCGCTCGACATTCTCGATCTGGTACTGCGCAAACCGCACGCGAAATTGCACGATGCTCTGCCCGACCAGCTCTGCATTCATCAGTCGATACGCCCGCAGATCAAAGGGCCGATAACCGCTGAGCCCGGCATCGTCGACGTTCGGCACCCCATGTTCGACCTCATACTCCTTGGCCGCCTTGCGCGCATCGACGCCCCACCAGCGCGGCAGATATTTGCAGATCAGGATGATGCCGACCGTGCCCCAGATATAGGTAATGCCATAGGACAGCGCGATCATCGCCGTCGCCGCCGCAGCGGTGGTGCCCGGTGGCAACGGCACTACGCCGGAGGTAATGGCCTGTTCGGCTGAACCGATGGCCGCCGACATGGTTTGCGAACCGGCAAGAATGCCGCCCGCCGCGCCCACCGGCAGCGATAACAGGCGCACACCCAGAACCACGATGCCAAGTCCGAGGAAGGACGACAGAATCGCCAGGAAGGTGAACTTCAGGCCGTCGCCCTTGAGACTGTTAATAAATGAAGGCCCGACACGCAGCCCGACGCCGTACATGAACAGGTAATAGAACAGGCTCTTGGTGAAGTTATCGAGCGCGAAATGCACGCCGTAATACGACGCCCAGGTCGCAATGGCACAACCGATAACGATAGCTCCCGCCACCGCGCCCAGGCCATACCCCTTGATGGTGCCGCGCCCGACCCAGACGGACAGGCCGACCACAAGAAATAGGAGAATGTAGGGGTTGTCATGCAGAAAAGTAAAAAAGGCTGTCACGATGATTCGTACCCCGCAATGAAACGCTGAAGGCACCGGACCTCAAGGCCCGGTGTGTGGGCAATGCGTTCAGGCGAGGTTAGGGGTGTCGGCCGGGATCACCGGTGCGGCGATGGCTCCATGGCTGAAGCTGGGCCCGGCGTCGGAGTGCACCAGCGGATTTTTCTGCAGGAAATCGATGGCCTTGCGCAGGTCGTCGAGCAACAGCGCGACCAGGTCACGACTCACGCCATGGCGTATGAGAATGCGCTGCACCACAATATTCTGACGATCCGACGGCAACGGGTAGGAAGCAATCTGCCAGCCGCGCATACGGACACGCTCCGACAGGTCATAGAGGCTGAAGCCGTGGTCGACGCCGTCCTTGAGCTTGTAGCAGACCGCCGGCAGCCCATCCTTGCCGTCGTACACCAACTCCAGGGGCGCGAACTTGACGATCTCCGCCGCCAGCCACTGCGCCGTATCGGAACAGGCCTGCTGGATACGCGTGTAGCCGTCGCGCCCGAGCCGCAGGAAGTTGTAGTACTGGGCAATGATTTCGCCGCCTGGCCGGCTGAAATTCAGGGCAAAGGTGGCCATATTGCCGCCCAGGTAATCGACGTAGAAGATCAGTTCTTCCGGCAGATCCTCAATGGAACGCCAGATCACCCAGCCCACGCCCAATGGCGCCAGGCCGTATTTGTGGCCCGAGGCATTGATCGATTTGACCCGCTCGATGACGAAGTCCCACTGCAACTCTCGTTGAATGAACGGCGCAATAAAACCACCGCTCGCCGCATCAACATGAATCGGAATATCCAGGCCCAGGTCGCGCTGCATCGCGTCCAGTTCGCCGGCCAGTGCGGCGACCGGCTCGTAGATACCGGTGAAGGTCACACCCAGAGTCGCGACGACGCCGATAGTGTTCTCATCGCAGTACTCACGCAGATCCGCCGGTCGCAGCCCCAGAGCGTCACCGCGCAACGGCACTTCGCGAATTTCCACATCAAAATAGCGAGCGAATTTCTTCCAGCAGATCTGTACCGGACCACACACGAAGTTCGGTTTGTCAGTCGGTAGGCCAGCGGCTTCCCGGCGTTTTTTTCCAACTCCACTTGAGCGCCAGGCCACCGAGCATCGCTGCCTCGCTGGAACCCGTGGTCGAGCAGCCCACGGCCTGCCAGGACTTCGGCGCATGCCACAGGTCGGCAATGATATGCACGCAACGGTTTTCGATTTCGGCCGTCTGCGGATACTCATCCTTGTCGATCATGTTTTTGTCGAGGGCATCAGCCATCAACTGCTTCACCTCAGGCTCGACCCAAGTGGTGCAGAACGTCGCCAGGTTTTGCCGGGAATTGCCATCGAGCAGCAGCTCGTCCCGTACCAGGTTGTAGGCGGACGACGGCGTCGTCGAATGGTCCGGAAGACGGTATTTGGGCAACGTGTGCTGGGAAGAACCACTCGAATAGACATCTTCGATGGCTTGGTCTTGAGTCTCTGCGGTCTGGTGAAGTGCCATGAAATCCTGCTCTTGAATGAGGGAAATGGCGTAGACGTTGATTGCGCCAAAGGCGGATCAGGCTGCGTCAGGAGAAAAGCGATAGGACGGTAAGGAAGCTCAAGCCTTAGGGGACATGGCTTTGAGAGGAGGGAATTGCGCGTGGCGGCAATGAATGGAAAGCGCGAGCACAAGCGGCTCTGGATGGACCGCGCGCAGTGTTACATGTATTTCAGCCCGGAAAGATGACATGGATCAATGAAACTGCGCATTAATAAAGCGCCGAGCCTGCCTACCGCCGTGGGCACGCCGTTGATAGTGATGATCGCCACAAACCCTACTGAATCAACCGAGCTCCGTGGGAAATTCCATATTTGGAGATTCCCCCCGAACATAGAATCTCCCACATAGTTGCCGATACCGTACGCAACACTTAACGCAGACAGAGCCAATGAATCCGCTGCCACAGGATTTGTTACCACATCTGCCAAGTGTTTGCTGCTGGACAGCGCTACATCGAAGATGGGGCAGGATCGCAAGGAAATCTGCGCTCGCGACTCATCAGTCGAACTTGATCAGGTCCTTGAAGATCAGTTGCCCCCAGCTATTTCCCCGTGCCTGCACGAGCAGTCCACCTTCCGATAGCCCGCCCAGTTTGATTGGTGAGAAGCCGAGAGTTTCTGCAAGAGCAGCAATCTCCACTGCAGCGCCGTCATCGTCGCTCGCCAGGAACACGACTCGCCGGCCGCCCTGTACGGCCGGATCCTGCTCAAGAACGGCAGCGACCAGATGGTTGAAACCTCTGACCAGTCTTGCACCGGTGAAGGCCTGCGCAACGACCCTGGAAGACGGCTGATCTCCCAACGCCTCAGGGGGCACGCCATAGGCATTGGTCACATCGACGATGATCTTGTCCTTCCAGCTCGGCAGCGCCTTCGCGACCTCCTGGTGCGACTCGTAACGGACAGCCAAAAAGATGATGTCCGCCTCAATGGCTTGCTCCAGTGTTTTGGGGATGATCCCAGGACCGATCACAGCCGCTGCGGATGCAAAGCTTTGCGGCTCGCGCGTGGTTGCAACGGATACCTCAATGCCGCTTCGGGCAAATGCCTTGGCAAGGGCCTGGCCGATATTGCCGAAGCCGATAATTGCGTAACTCATAAAGCCTCCTCAGGTTGGCTTGGCGTTAGATCTGCGCTAACCCACCATCAACAGCCAGTTCACTGGCAGTCATGAAACTGCTGTCACGGGACGCAAGAAACGCCGCCGCCGCGCCGAGTTCCGAAGGCTCAGCCATACGCTGCAGCGGATTCATCGCAGCGAAGACCTTCATGCCCTCCTCGCCCAATGCGGCCTTGGCCAGGTCAGTCGCGGTCGGCCCAGGCGACAGCACGTTGACCCGAATACCAGTGCCCTTCAGGTCCTGCGCCCAGGATTTTGCCAGGTTGCGCACGGCCGCCTTGCTCGCGCTGTAGGCACTGAATGCCGGGGCGCCCGTGGTGCCGGCGCTGGAGCCGGTGAGGATGATCGAACCACCCTCGCCCATCAGCGGCAGCGCCTTCTGCACCGTGAAGATCGAGCCTTTCACATTGGTATCGAAGATCTCGTCAATGTGTTCGCCAGTGATATTGCCCAGCGCCAGCGGACTGCCCGCCCCGGCATTGGCGAAAACAATATCGAGGCTCCCGCGCTCGGCTTTCACAGCCGCATAGAGTCGGTCGAGATCATCCGGATCGGCGACCGAGCCCTTCACCGCACGGGCATTGGGCCCGAGTTCGGCCACCGCAGCGTTGAGAGCTTCCTGACGACGGCCGAAGATAAAGACAAAAGCGCCCTCTTCAATAAAGCGCTTTGCCGCCGCCAAGCCGATGCCGGTCGCGCCACCAGTGATCACCGCGGTCTTGCCATTCAATCGGGTCATGTCATGCATCCTCGTAGGAGTTCTACGCAAACAGGGCCTGTTTGCTTGAGGACGAGTATGCAGAGCTGATAACCTATCGACCAGTATGCACATTTTGGTAAGTATGGAAAAAATGACAAATTCTGCGGAAATCTGCGACACCGGCTGCGGGCTCAACGCCACGCTGCGCATCATCTCGGGCAAGTGGAAACCGTTGGTCCTGTTTTTCCTGCGCAACGGCCCGGTACGCTACGGTGAGCTCAAACGCCTGATCCCCGGCGTCAGTGACAAGGTGCTGATCCAGTCCCTGAAAGATCTGCAAGCCGATCGCGTGCTATCGCGAACCGACTACAAGGAAGTGCCCCCACGCGTCGACTACGCCCTCACCCCACTCGGCCGCAGCCTGGCCGAAGCGATCATTCCACTGTGCACCTGGGGCACGGAGAATGCGGTGCAGATGGCAAGTATCTTTGCTGAGCAGGATGCTTTGGCTTAGCCGGGGTGCTTATGCCAGACCCAAAAAGCCAAAAGCCCGCAATTAAGCGGGCTTCAGGGTGTTTTTTGCTAATGGCTGCCGGTCAGTGCCGGATGCGCATCACTCCCACTCAATCGTCGCAGGCGGCTTGCTCGACACGTCATAAGTCACGCGGGAGATGCCTTCGATCTCGTTGATGATACGGCCACTGACGGTTTCCAGCAGTTCGTAAGGCAGGTGCGCCCAACGTGCGGTCATGAAGTCGATGGTCTCTACAGCGCGCAGTGCTACAACCCACGCATAGCGACGGCCATCGCCTACAACGCCAACGGATTTCACCGGCTGGAATACGACGAAAGCCTGGCTGACTTTGTGGTACCAGTCGGCCTTGCGCAGTTCTTCGATGAAGATATGGTCGGCGCGACGCAGCAGGTCGGCGTATTCCTTTTTCACTTCACCGAGGATACGCACGCCCAGGCCCGGGCCCGGGAATGGGTGGCGGTAGACCATGTCGTACGGCAGACCCAGCTCCAGGCCCAGACGACGGACTTCGTCCTTGAACAGTTCGCGCAGGGGCTCGACCAGTTTCAGGTTCATTTCTTCCGGCAGGCCGCCCACGTTGTGGTGCGACTTGATCACGTGGGCCTTGCCGCTTTTCGCGCCAGCCGACTCGATCACGTCCGGGTAGATGGTGCCCTGGGCCAGGTACTTGATGTTGTCCAGCTTGCAGGATTCGGCATCGAACACGTCGATGAAGGTACGGCCGATGATCTTGCGCTTCTTCTCTGGATCGCTCTCGCCCGCCAGGTTGCCCAGGAACTGCTCCTCGGCGTTGGCGCGGATCACCTTGACGCCCATGTTCTCGGCGAACATGGCCATCACCTGCTCACCTTCGTGCAGGCGCAGCAGGCCGTTGTCGACGAAGACGCAGGTCAGTTGCTCGCCGATGGCCTTGTGCAGCAGTGCTGCAACCACGGAGGAGTCAACGCCGCCGGACAGGCCCAGCAGGACGTTGTCGGTGCCGACCTGGGCACGGATGGTGGCGATGGCGTCTTCCGCGATCTTCGACGGTGTCCACAGTGCTTCGCAGCCGCAGATATCGAGGATGAAGCGCGACAGAATGCGGCCGCCCTGCTTGGTGTGGGTCACTTCCGGGTGGAACTGCACGCCGTAGTAGCCACGGGTGTCGTCGGCCATGCCGGCGATCGGGCAGCTCGGGGTGCTGGCCAGGATGTGGAATTCTTCCGGCATCTTGGTGACCTTGTCACCGTGGCTCATCCATACGTCGAGGCCGAACAGGCCGTCGGCGTCAATATGGTCTTCGATGCCGTCGAGCAGGCGGCTCTTGCCGACCACGTCGACACGGGCGTAACCGAACTCACGCAGGTCGGAGCCTTCTACCTTGCCGCCCAGTTGCTCGGCCATGGTCTGCATGCCGTAGCAGATACCGAAGACCGGCACGCCCAGGTCAAACACCGCCTGTGGGCAGCGCGGGCTGTTGGCTTCGTGCACGGACTCGGGACCGCCGGCGAGGATCACGCCTTTGGGCGCGAACTCGCGAATGGCTTCATCGTCCATGTCGAACGGGTGCAGTTCGCAGTACACGCCGATCTCGCGCACGCGGCGAGCGATCAGTTGGGTGTACTGAGAACCGAAGTCGAGGATCAGGATACGGTGAGCGTGAATGTCGAGGGACATGGGAAAGGCTCTGAAGAGCAGCTGCGAGCTTCAAGCCGCAAGCTGTAAGCTAATCGGGATGTACGCGATGGCTGCGTCACCACAGCCATCGCTTGCAGCTAAAAGCTTGGAGCTTATAGCTGGTCGGCTTTAGCCGACCCTGTAATTAGGCGCTTCTTTGGTGATCTGTACGTCATGCACGTGGGATTCGGCCATGCCGGCACCGGTGATGCGGACGAACTCAGGCTTGGTGCGCATCTCTTCGATGTCGGCACTGCCGGTGTAGCCCATGGAGGAACGCAGCCCACCCATCAGCTGATGGATGATGGCCGACAGCGAGCCTTTGTAGGCAACACGGCCTTCGATACCTTCCGGCACCAGCTTCTCGGCGCCTTCGGACGAATCCTGGAAGTAGCGGTCCGAAGAGCCCTGGGCCTGGGACATGGCGCCCAGCGAGCCCATGCCGCGGTAAGCCTTGTAGGAGCGGCCCTGGAACAGTTCGATCTCGCCCGGTGCTTCTTCAGTACCGGCGAACATCGAACCCATCATCACGCAGCTTGCGCCGGCAACGATGGCCTTGGACAGGTCGCCGGAGTAGCGGATACCGCCGTCGGCGATCAGGGGAATACCCGTGCCTTCAAGGGCTTCGGCAACGTTGGCGATGGCGCTGATCTGTGGCACGCCGACACCGGCGACGATGCGCGTGGTGCAGATCGAGCCAGGGCCGATACCGACCTTGACCGCATCGGCGCCAGCGGCAACCAGTGCCTTGGCAGCGGCGCCAGTGGCGATGTTGCCACCGATGACCTGGACTTCAGGGAAGTTCTCTTTGACCCAGCGAACGCGGTCAATTACGCCTTTGGAGTGACCGTGGGCAGTGTCGACCACCACCACGTCAACACCGGCGGCAACCAGTGCGGAAACGCGCTCACCGGTGTCCTTGCCAGTACCGACAGCGGCACCGACGCGCAGACGACCCTGGTCGTCCTTGCTGGCCAGCGGGTAGGCCTTGGATTTTTCGATGTCCTTGACGGTCATCATGCCCTTGAGGGCGAAGTTGCCGTCAACGATCAGGACTTTTTCCAGGCGGTGCTTGTGCAGCAACTCGCGCACTTCGTACTTGTCGGCGCCTTCGCGCACGGTGACCAGACGCTCTTTAGGCGTCATCACTTCGCGCACGGGGATATCCAGACGGGTTTCGAAGCGGATGTCGCGGGACGTCACGATGCCGACCAGGTCGCCATTGTGCAGCACCGGAACACCGGAAATGTTGTTCTGACGGGTCAGTTCGAACAAGTCGCGAACTGTGGCGTCGGCCTCGATGGTGATCGGGTCCTTGACCACACCGGCTTCGAACTTCTTGACCTTGCGAACTTCGGCAGCCTGCTGCTCGATGGTCATGTTCTTGTGGATGATACCGATACCGCCTTCCTGAGCCATGGCAATGGCCAGACGGGCTTCAGTCACGGTGTCCATCGCAGCGGAGACCAAGGGGATATTCAGTTCGATGCCACGGGTCAAACGGGTTTTCAGACTGACTTCATTAGGCAGTACCTCGGAATAACCGGGCACAAGGAGAATGTCGTCGAAAGTAAGGGCTTCTTGGCTGATACGCAGCATCGCGGGGGCTCCCAGGCGGGAAATTGGAAGCGCGCCATTATACCCAGACACCCCCCGTCACTCAATGTAAACCTCAGGCTAATTCACGATTACCTTATAAATATACTTTTACCCAGGAAACCGGACGGTCCAGGCGCTCGGCAAACTCATCAAGAAAGCTTTGTTTGAACGAGGCTTGCAGCCAGTCATTAAAGATAAAACCGAGGTTGGAAAAGCCGCAGGGCTCAAGAAACAGAAAGCCATTGATGTCATCTTCGTGACGGCATTCGGGGCAGGTGAAGTTATCGGTATGGCCGGGCATCCAGTCTTCCAGGCTGTCGAACAGCGCCTCGCCGATCTCGCGCCGGCACTCCGGGCAGCCGGCTTCCTCGGCAAAATCCTTGAGCGGGGTATAGATGCAACGCTTGGTGACAATCTCCAGGCCGTTGACCGCCTGGCCGAACGGCAGCGCGTCGGGGTGTTCCACCACACGGCGGGCGCCGGGGGCGATGGCGTAGGCCATCTTGTTGTAGGTCCGCCCGCAGGTACTGAGCTGTTCCTCGACCACATCGAGTTTCACCAGCCAGCGCAGGATCAACCGCGCCCGGGCTTCGTGGCCGGGGAAGGAGGATATCTGCGGGACGATAATGCTTTGGGTGTTCATTTAAAAACCTGTGCCGTGTGCGCTTCTATATATGAAGGTGCGTTTTGTGGGAGCGGATTCATCCGCGAAGCGGTATCCCAGACACTGAAGCCATATCGAATGTACCGGCCTCTTCGCGAATGAATTCGCTCCCACAGACGACTGGCCGCGGATTATACCCATTCCCCGGCAATGCCTTTATGATGCCGCACATGATTAAAGACCCCTTCGCAAGACTCGGCCTCGACCGGGAAGTCCTTACCGTCAGCCAGCTCAATGGCCGTGCACGGGTGTTGCTGGAAGATGTGTTCAGCAATATCTGGGTCGAGGGCGAGATCTCCAACCTGTCGCGCCCAGCCTCGGGCCATGTCTATTTCACCCTCAAGGACTCCGGCGCCCAGGTGCGTTGCGCGCTGTTCCGCCAGAGCGCGGCGCGGGTGCGGCAGGCACTGAAGGACGGTTTGCAGGTCAAGGTACGCGGCAAGGTCTCGCTGTTCGAAGGTCGTGGCGATTACCAGTTGATCCTCGATACCGTCGAACCGGCCGGTGATGGCGCCCTGCGCCTGGCCTTCGAGGCGCTCAAGGACAAGCTCAACGCCGAAGGCCTGTTCAGTGCCGAGCGCAAGGTGCCGCTGCCCCTGCATCCGCAACGCATCGGCATTGTCAGCTCGCCTACCGGCGCGGTGATTCGCGACATCATCAGCGTATTCCGTCGCCGCGCGCCTCAGGTCGAACTGACTCTGATTCCTACGGCCGTTCAGGGCCGCGAAGCCATCAACCAGATCGTCCGCGCCCTCAAGTTGGCCGATGGCCGGGGCTTCGATGCGCTGATCCTGGCCCGGGGCGGTGGCTCTCTGGAAGACCTGTGGTGCTTCAACGAAGAAGCCGTGGCCCGGGCCATCGATGCCTGTGTCACGCCGATTGTCAGTGCGGTGGGCCATGAAACAGATGTATCGATCAGCGATTTCGTCGCCGACGTCCGCGCACCGACGCCCTCGGCCGCCGCCGAACTGCTGGCCCCGGATACCAGCGACCTGCATCGCCGCGTGGAAAACCTGCAACGCCGCCTGATCAGCCGCATGCAGGATCGCCTGATGCGTGACCGTCTGCGTCTGGAAGGGGTGTCGCGACGCTTGCGTCATCCCGGCGAGCGTCTGCGTCAACAGGCTCAGCGCCTCGATGAGCTGGACCTGCGCCTGCGTCGCGCCTTCGAGCAGCTGGGCCATAAGCGTCAGGTGCGTCTGGCCCACCTGCAAAGCCGCCTCGCTGCTCAGCATCCGGGCCGCACTCTGGCCTTCCTGCGTCAACGCCTGGAAGTACTGGCCGAGCGCCTGCCCCGAGCGATCCGCGAGAATCTCAAGACCCGCCGCCTGCAATTGCAGAGTCAGGTGCAGACCCTGCATGTGGTCAGCCCGCTGGCCACCCTGGGCCGGGGCTACAGCATCCTGCTCGACGAGCGCGGCCATGCCATCCGCCGCGCCGAACAGACAAAACCTGGCCAGCGCCTGACCGCGCGCCTGGGCGAAGGCGAGCTGCAAGTGCGGGTCGAAGACAACCACCTGACGCCCGTCACCCTCTCTTTACTGGATTGAGCCAAACCATGCTGCGTGTTATTGCCCCTCTGTTCGCCCTATGCCTGGCCCTGCCCGCCTACGCCGACAGCTATATAAGCCGCGCACTGAACAAGCCGGTGCCCGGCGGCGTCGCAGTGGTCGACCTTGGCGCTGCCGCCCAGGCACCCAAGGCCACGTTCCAGGGCAAACAGGTATTGGTGGTCAAGGAACAGGACAACCACTGGCTGGCCATCGTCGGCCTGCCCCTGACCCTCAAGCCCGGCAATCAGCAAGTCAGCAGCGGCAATCGCCAGCTGAGCTTCGTGGTCGGCAGCAAGAAATACCCGGAGCAGCACATCACTTTACAGAACAAGCGCCAGGTCAACCCTGAACCCCAGGACCTCAAGCGCATCGAGAAAGAGCAAGCCTTGCAGTTCGCCGCCTATCGCAGCTTCAGCCCCGTAACCCCGAGCAACCTGATCCTCGACAAGCCGGTGGATGGCCCGCTGTCGAGCAAGTTCGGCGTGCGCCGCTTCTTCAACGGCGAAGAGCGCAACCCGCACTCGGGCCTGGACTTCGCTGTGCCGGCCGGTACACCGATCAAGTCGCCGGCTGCTGGCAAGGTGATTCTGATTGGCGACTACTTCTTTAACGGCAACACGGTATTCGTCGACCACGGCCAAGGCTTTATCAGCATGTTCTGTCATATGTCGAAAATCGACGTGAAGGTCGGCGATGCCGTGCCTCGTGGCGGCGTCGTAGGACGCGTCGGCTCCACCGGCCGCGCGACCGGGCCGCATATGCACTGGAATGTCAGCCTCAATGATGCGCGGGTTGATCCGGCGATCTTTATTGGCGCTTTTCAGCCTTGAAAGTCATCGCGTTCCGGATCCAGCCAGCGCAGAGCTTCTGCACGAAGCTCTTCGCTGAATCCGCTGACCTCTTCCTCGGTCAGCAACTGCCTCACGCATATACCCATCAAATAGAGTCGAGCATGGGTACGGGAAAAACCGACGCTATCGAACACGTCTCTTACTTCCTTGATCCCGGCATTCAAAGCGTCACGGGTTTCATGGACCAACTCCCGGCTGGTTTTGCCCTCGCTGGTAATAGCTTTTTGCGCTTCGACCAAGATGCGGTCATATAAGCGCTCCACAGCCAGGTCTCGTAGCTTGCTGAACAATTTCCAATCAGACTCTTTCATCGAGATACTCCTGATCAGGAAGAAATACAGATTTTAACCAATGGCGCAACAACCAGCCTGCGCAGCGACGAAATACCACGCAATAAAAATTCAAATAGCGCTGAATTTCAGAGATTAATCCTGTCATCTCAGTACAAGACAAAGATTCCTATCAATTTTCCGCAACAGCTTGCCAACTTTCACCCCAATGGGTACGGTTGGCCTTATGAAAACTGCTCAAACCCTCATTCTGTTGCGCCAGCATTGCTGTCTCAGCCTGGTCAGTGCCCGACTGCCAAGCTAGATCGCTGTGCCTCGCCCTGTCTCGTTTAATACGGTGGCCGCCTCTTCTCGGCCTCTTCAGTACCCAAGGATTAGCTTCCATGACCATGCTCAAAGACCCTTCGACCAAGTACCGTGCGTTCCCTGTCATCGACTTGCCTGATCGCACCTGGCCATCCAAGACCATCACCGAAGTGCCGATCTGGTGCAGCTCCGACCTGCGCGACGGCAACCAGTCGCTGATCGAGCCGATGGATGCAGTGAAAAAGCTGCGCTTCTGGAAAACCCTGGTCCAGGTGGGCGTCAAGGAAATCGAAGCGTCGTTCCCGGCAGCGTCCCAGACTGACTTTGACTTCGTCCGCACCCTGATCGAAGACGGCCATATCCCGGACGACACCACCATTCAGGTGCTGACCCAGGCTCGTGAAGACCTGATCGCCCGCACTTTCGAATCCCTGCGCGGCGCGAAAAAGGCCATCGTGCACTTGTACAACGCCACGTCGCCGTCCTTCCGCCGCATTGTCTTCAATCAGGACAAAGCCGGTGTCAAAGAGATCGCCGTCAACGCCGCCAAGCTGTTCGTCAAATACGCCGCCCAGCAGCCGGAAACCCAATGGCAGTTCGAGTACTCCCCTGAGACCTTCAGCGCGACCGAGCTTGAGTTCGCCAAGGAAGTCTGCGACGCGGTCATCGAAGTCTGGAACGCGACGCCGCAGAACAAGGTCATCCTCAACCTGCCAGCCACCGTTGAAGTGGCAACGCCGAATATCTATGCCGACCAGATCGAATGGTTCTGCCGCAATATCACCCGCCGTGACAGCGTGCTGATCAGCCTGCACACCCACAACGACCGTGGTACCGGCGTTGCCGCCACCGAGCTGGGCCTGATGGCCGGTGCCGATCGCGTCGAAGGCTGCCTGTTCGGCAACGGCGAGCGTACCGGCAACGTTGACCTGGTGACCGTGGCACTGAACATGTACACCCAGGGCCTCAACCCGCAGTTGGACTTTTCCGACATCGACGGCGTGCGCAAGGTCGTTGAAGAGTGCAACCAGATTCCGGTGCACCCGCGCCACCCGTACGTCGGCGATCTGGTTCACACCGCGTTCTCCGGCTCGCACCAGGACGCCATCCGCAAGGGTTTCGCCCAGCAGAAGGAAGACGGCGTCTGGGAAGTGCCTTACTTGCCGATCGACCCGGCCGATATCGGTCGCAGCTACGAGGCGGTGATTCGCGTCAACAGCCAGTCCGGCAAAGGCGGCATTACCTATCTGCTGGAACAGGAATACGGCATTGCCCTGCCGCGTCGCATGCAGATCGAGTTCAGCCAGGTAGTACAGGGTGAAACCGACCGTCTGGGCCTGGAAATGACTGCGCAGCAGCTCTACGCCCTGCTGCACAGCGAGTACCTGCAGGCCAATACCCCGTACGCGCTGGTCAGCCATCGCCTGCAGGAAGAAAACGGCCATAGCAGCGTTGAAGTCGAAGTGTCCAGCATCGGCCAGGGCGAAACCAACCTGGTCTGGCGCGGCAAGGGCAACGGTGCTCTGGAAGCGCTGGTGGCCGGTCTGCCAGTGCCCGTGGAGATCATGGATTACAACGAACACGCCATCGGCGCAGGCACTACGGCCAAGGCTGCTGCCTACATCGAACTGCGGGTCAACGGCGAGCGTGCGGTGCACGGCGTGGGTATCGATGAAAACATCACCACGGCCAGCTTCAAGGCACTGTTCAGCGCCCTGAATCGTGCGCTTAGCCAGGCTCAGGCCAAGGCGGCGTAAACGCTGCGGTGATAAAAAAAGGCCCTTTTCAGGGCCTTTTTTATTGCGTGTGTCCGGATATGCCGACCTGGGTTGATGTACATGTAGGAGCTGCCGCAGGCTGCGAACCGGTTTACACGACATACCGCTTTCGCAGCCTGCGGCAGCTCCTACAAAAAACCATTCCAATTCAGCGGCTGTAGTTACCGCAATACTCGGTCACGCAGTGGTGTCGACACTACCCTTGGCCTGGGCCTGCATCATCTGCATCAATGCCCCCTGCTCGGCACCCAATTCGGCGGTAGTTCCGGATATCTGCTGCTGGATCGCCATCACCTGCTGCGCCTTGATCTCTTCGGGAGCCTTGGATTGCTGCGCGGCCGCCAGTTGCTTCATCTGTTCCTGCAGGCGCTTCTGGGTTTCCTTGATCCGCTCTTTCAACTGCTCGATGGCCTGCTCGGCAGGCGAACCGCCGGAACTCTTGGCACCCGAGCCATTGGTGTTCTGGGCCGGTTTGGACACCGAGGCTTTCAGGTTCACACCCACTGTAGTGGCATCAGGGTTGGCTTTATCCTGATCAGCTTTAGATGCAAGCGTGAACGCGCTGCTGTAGAGGTTCAGCGAACTCGTATTGATGGTGGTCATGGCGAACTCCTGTTATGTAGAGCGGCTATCGACCAATACCGGCAAAACTTGAATCAGCGACAAGACAAAGAGCCCGCAACCTGAGGTTGCGAGCATCTTGTGTCACACCGGGTAACGCTTGAAAACGAATCAGGCGGTAGTGTCGATACCGCCGCTGCTTTCCAGTTGCATCAGGGCTGCCTGCTGGGTCGACAGGGTTGCCGTGGTGCTGGCAATCTGGCTTTGAGCAGCCATGACTTTCACCTGTTTCTCTTCGTCGGAGCCCTTGGCCGCCTGCGCGGCAGCGAGTTGCTGCTGTTGTTCCTGCAACTGCTTCTGGGTTTCCTTGATCTGGGCTTCCAGCTTCGCGATGCTGTCCTGGGTCGCGGTGCTCGACGACGAACCACCACCACCGCCACCGGCCGCACCACCACCGGACGACGCCTTGGCGCCGCTCACATCGGCAGTGGCCGTGGTCGAAGAGGTGCTGCTGGAATCAGTCGCAGTGGTGTCGTCGGTCGTATTGCTCTTCACCGAAACAGTGAACGAAGACGAGTACAAGCTGAGGGATGAGGTGCTGATGCTGGTCACTTGGGGAGCCTCCTGATTGATATGGCTAATATCGACCCCCGCGCCCCATAACTGTAGCTAATTAGTGTATCTCGAATGTATCAGCGTCGAGATATGCCGGAAACCTCGAGCGGTAGGCCGCGAGTTCCGTGGCGCTCAGGGTCACTTGGAATACGCCGTCGGCCTCCCCTGCGCCAAACAGGCTTTCACCCTGGAAGTCCAGCACCTGGCTGTCACCGGTATAGGCGAAGCCTTTGCCATCAGTGCCGATACGATTGACCGCCGCGACATAGCAGAGGTTTTCAATGGCCCGGGCTGGCAACAAACGGTTCCAGTGCAGGCGACGGGCGCCGGGCCAGTTGGCCGTATAAATCAGCAGGTCGGTGTCCTGGGCCGAACGGCTCCAGACCGGGAAACGCAGGTCGTAGCAGATCAGCGGGCGCACGCGCCAACCCTTGAGCTCGAACAGCACCTGGCGCTCACCAGGACTGTAGTGCTTGTGCTCACCGGCCATGCGGAACAGGTGGCGTTTGTCGTAGTGCTGTAACTCGCCATCAGGACGCGCCCACAGCAGGCGGTTGCGATGACTGCCGTCGGCGGCGCGGACAATCACGCTACCCGTGACCACGGCGTTCAAGCGTTTGGCCTGAGCCAGCATCCAGGCCGCCGTCGGACCGTTCTCCGGCTCAGCCAGCAGCTGCGATTCCATGCTGAAGCCGGTGGTGAACATCTCCGGCAAAATCACCAGGTCAGCGCCTTCGGCCTGATCAAGCAAGGCGTCGAAGTGCTCATGGTTGGCCTGACGGTCGTGCCAGGCCAGGGTGGTCTGGACCAGCACCACCTTGAGATCGGGTAACTCGCTTAGATCACGCATAGTTTCTCTGCTGCTTGGCGCAGCGTCTCCTCGCGCTTGGCGAAGCACAGGCGGATGATCCGCTGCCCTTCGGGTGGGTTCTGGTAGAAAACCGACACGGGAATACTGGCAACACCGTGTTCACGGGTCATCCACAGAGACATGTCTACATCATTGAGGTCCGGACGGATCTGCGAATAGTCAACCAATTGGAAATACGTGCCGCCGACCCGATTGAAGGTAAAGCGCGACGACGCCAACTGATCGCAGAAGAAATCCCGCTTGGCCTGATAGAACGCCGGTAACTCTTCGACGTGCTCCGGATGGGCCGCCATGAAGTCAGCCAAGGCCCATTGCAGCGGAGTCACGCCACAGAAACTGACGAACTGGTGAATCTTGCGCAACTCGGCGGTCAGAGCAGGAGGCGCGACCACGTAGCCGGTTTTCCAGCCGGTGACGTGATAGGTCTTGCCGAAGGAGCTGACCACGAAGGCACGCTGATACAGCTCTTCATGGGCCAGCACACTGGCATGCTGGACGCCGTCGAACACCAGGTGCTCATAGACTTCGTCGCTGACCAGATAAATATCGCGATTGGCGATCAAAGCCGCCAGTTGATCGAGTTCGGCACGGGTAATCAGGGCACCGCTGGGGTTGTGCGGGCTGTTGATGATGATCATCCGCGTACGCGGGCTCAGGGCATCACTGAGCTTTTGCCAGTCGATGGAGAAATCATCGAGGCCCAACTGCACATGCACGCAACGACCGCCCGCAAGTTCGACTGAAGGCTCATAGCTGTCATAGCAAGGATCGAAGACAATCACTTCATCGCCGGGGCGGATCACCGTCTGGATGGCGCAGAAAATCGCCTGGGTCGCACCGGGGGTGACCGTCACTTCGCTGTCCGGATCAACCTGGCGGCCGTAGCTGCGGGCGATCTTGGCCGCGATCTGCTGGCGCAAGGCAGGCAGGCCGGTCATTGGCGAATACTGGTTATGGCCCTCGGCTACGTGACGGCTGAGCGCGTCGCGCAAGGCTTGCGGGCCGTCGAAATCCGGGAAGCCCTGAGACAGGTTGATCGCCCCGGTCTCGGCGGCGAGCTGGGACATCACGGTAAAAATGGTGGTGCCCACGTTGGGCAATTTGCTGCTGATCATCGAGCCTTTTCCCTGCGGTACACCCGGCTCCACAGCGGCACGGGTCAGGCAGGATAGCCCATAGCGCAAGCATAAAAAAAGGCGCCATTGGCGCCTTTTCCGAGAAAGCCTTTTACAGAATCAACGCTTATCGCGGCGCTTCTTGTCGGCTTTCTTGTGGTGCGACATCATTCGACGCTTCTTGTTGACCTGGCGGTCAGTCAGCGTGTTCTTGTTGCCTTCGTACGGGTTCTCGCCGCCCTTGAATTCGATGCGGATCGGCGTACCGACCAGCTTCAGGACACGGCGATAGGTGTTTTCCAGATACCGCACATACGACTTCGGTACTTTCTCGACCTGGTTGCCGTGGATCACGATCAACGGCGGGTTGGCACCACCCAGGTGGGCATAGCGCAGCTTGATGCGGCGGCTGCCAACCATTGGCGGAGCATGCTCGCTGACGGCGTCTTCGAGGATCTGGGTCAGGCGGCTGGTCGGCCAGCGAGTGACCGCCGACTTGAACGAGTTCTGCACCGACTGATACAGGTTACCCACGCCCGTGCCATGCAGCGCGGAGATGAAGTGGATATCGGCGAAGTCAACGAAGAACAACCGGCGTTCCAGCTCGGTCTTCACGTAATCACGTTCGCTCGGCACCATGCCATCCCACT
This sequence comes from Pseudomonas sp. JUb42, assembly GCF_024807945.1. Lineage (GTDB taxonomy): Bacteria > Pseudomonadota > Gammaproteobacteria > Pseudomonadales > Pseudomonadaceae > Aquipseudomonas. Next base: position 117,381 of record NZ_JANUFD010000011.1, read on the forward strand.
TGTTCAGTGCGATGACCAGGGCACGGCCGGCTTCCAGGGCAAAGCCCAGCAGGTTGAGGTCGTGGTCGACCACGCCTTCACGGGCATCCATGACGAAGATGACGACGTTGGCGTCTTTGATCGCCTGCAGTGTCTTGACCACCGAGAATTTTTCAACTTCCTCGTGGATCTTGCCGCGCTTGCGCACACCCGCGGTGTCGATCAGCGTGTACTTCTCGTCGTTGCGCTCGAACGGGATGTAGATACTGTCGCGCGTGGTGCCAGGCTCGTCGTAGACGATAACCCGGTCTTCACCGAGCATGCGGTTGACCAGGGTCGACTTGCCAACGTTCGGGCGACCGATAATGGCGATCTTGATGCCGTCTTTTTCGCTCGGGCCCGGAATGCGCTTGGCTTCCTCACCTTCGGCGACGTGCTCGGCTTCGCCTTCTTCGGGCTCTTCCTCGTCACGGGGGAAATCACGCAGGGCGATTTCCAGCATCTGGCTGATGCCACGACCGTGGGCGCCGGCGACCGGAATCGCATCACCCAGGCCCATCGGGCTGAATTCGGCACGGGCCAGCTCAGGATCGATGTTGTCGATCTTGTTGGCGACCACATAGGAACGCTTGTTGCGCTTGCGCAGGTGCTCGCCAATCATCTGGTCCGCAGCGGTGTAACCGGCGCGGGCATCGACCAGGAACAGCACGACATCGGCTTCTTCGATGGCCAGCAGCGACTGCTCGGCCATCTTTTCGTCCATGCCGTGCTCATCGCCGGAGATACCACCGGTGTCGATCAGGATGTAGGAGCGCCCCTGCCACTTAGCCTCACCGTATTGGCGATCACGGGTCAGACCGGACAGATCGCCGACGATGGCGTCACGAGTCCTGGTCAGGCGGTTGAACATGGTGGACTTGCCGACGTTCGGTCGGCCCACCAGGGCGATTACGGGAACCATGCGGCTCTCCACTTCGTTATTTCAGAAAATACAAAAGCCGCTGCACAGCAGCGGCCGGAGCTTGGCGCGACACACCGAGTGTCGCAGGCCTTGTCTGGGCAAGGCCGCTCGACGCTTGCCTCCACCGTCAGGCAGGAGGCTCACATCGAGCATAGACAGCCATTACTTGATCGTCAGGGCTTCCAGTTTGCCGCTGTTGCCATAGACATAGATCATGTTGCCATCCACCAGCGGCCGGGCACGCACGCCGTCGCTGTCGATACGCTCGCGACCGACGAAGCGACCGTCAACCTGGCTGAGCAGGTGCAGATAGCCTTCGAAGTCACCCACAGCGACATAGCTGGAGTAAACCTCTGGCGAACCCAGCTGGCGACGAGCCAGTTGGTCGTTGGTCCACAGACCGGTAGTGGTGCGCTCATCGACGCCCTCAACCGAACCGTTGGCCAGGCTCAGGTAAACGCTGCCAAAGCCCTGGGCAACGCCCGAGTAGCTGGAGGCATCACGCTGCCAGAGAATACGACCGCTTTCCAGATCCAGACCGGCAACGCGGCCCTGATAGCTGGCGACGTAGATGGTATTGCCCGACAGCAGCAGGCCGCCGTCGATATCCACTACACGATCGAGTTCGGAGCGACCTTGAGGGATCGCCACACGCTGCTCCCAGACCGGTACGCCGTTGCTGGTATCCAGTGCCACGACCTTGCCAGTCGAAAGACCGGCAATGGCCAGATGGTTGGTGACCAGCGGTGCACTTGTGCCGCGCAGGGTCAGTACCGCCGGGGTGCTTTCGTAGATCCAGCGACGGTTGCCGGTGGAGGCATCAAAGCCAACCACACGGTCGTCCTGGGTCTGGACTACAACCACATCACCGTTGTTGACCGGTGGAGCCAGTACTTCGCTGGTGACGTGGGCGCGCCATTTTTCTTCGCCGTTGGTCACGTCCATGGCGATGACTTCGCCCTTGAGCGTACCGATGGTCAGCATGCCGTAGGCCACGCCGACGGCGCCGGAGACCGGAACCTTGAGATCTTTCTTCCAGATCACGTCGCCGTTCATGCGGTTCATCGCCACGACTTCGCCGTTGACGTCGGCGGCGTAGATGTTCTGGCCATCAATGGCCGGCACCAGCATGTTGTAGGTTTTACCCTGACCATCACCGATCGAACGGCTCCATTGCTTCTGCAGGACCACTTCTTCCTTGAAAGAAGTCAGTTCGGCGGGCGGCAATTCCTTTTTGCTGTTGCTGCTGCAACCCACGGCCATAACGGCCAGGGCCAGCAATGCTGCATGTTTCCAACGGATCACGTCACGCATCCCCTTTGGCCAGGTCGTCGAGTTTCATTTGCAGGTCACCCACAGCAGCCTCTTCGGACAGCGCGGATTTAGCTTTCTGGTATGCAGCGTGAGCTTCATCAGCACGACCCAGTTGCACCAGCAGGTCGCCCTTGAGTTCTTCACGGCTGGCCAGGAATGCCTTGTCGGCATCGCCAGCGAGCAGTTTCAGCGCATCTTCGGCCTTGTTCTGTGCCGCCAGGATCCGGGCCAGACGCTCACGGGCGATTTCGCCCAGGGTCGGGTTGACCGGCTTGTCGAGTACAGTCTTCAGCTCAGCCGCAGCATCATCGAGCTTGCCGGCATCGACGGCAACCTTGGCGACGAACAGACTGCCGTATTGGGCGTATGCGGTGCCAGCGTATTCGCTTTTCAGCTTGCCGGCGACGTCGGCGACACGGCCGATATCAGCCTGGCCGCTTGGCGTCAGCGCGGTTTCGAGCAGTTGCTGATAGAGCGCCGAAGCGCCCTGGGTCTGGTTGCCCTGGTATTTCTGCCAGGCCTGCCAGCCAAAGAACACGATCAACGCCAGCAGACCGCCAGTTACCAGGGGTTTGCCGTTGCGCTGCCACCAGTCCTTCATTACCGCCAGCTCTTCATCTTCGGTACGCGACACCCCAATACTCCTATTCGCTAAATCGGCTGTTAATCAGCTCTCAACCCTGCACGACGCAGGCGGCCAGGTGCTCGGACAGAGCATCCCAGGCAATATTTTGTTGTTCGCCCTGACCACGCAGGGGTTTGACCCCGATGATCTGCTGGGCCAGCTCTTCTTCGCCAAGAATCAGGGCAAACAGCGCACCGCTCTTGTCGGCTTTCTTGAATTGGCTCTTGAAGCTGCCGGCACCGGCGTTGACTTGCAGGCGCAGGTCCGGCAACTGGTCGCGCACACGCTCGGTCAGGGCCAGGGCAGCCAGTTCGGCCGCTTCGCCGAAGGCGCAGAGGTAGACGTCGACCTGACGGGAGATCTCTTGCGGGATCTGCTCCAGGGTTTCCAGCAGCAGTACCAGGCGCTCGATACCCATGGCGAAACCAACACCCGAGGTCGGCTTGCCGCCCATCTGCTCCACCAGACCGTCGTAACGGCCACCGGCACACACGGTGCCCTGGGCGCCGAGCTGGTCGGTGACCCACTCGAAAACGGTCTTGCTGTAGTAATCCAGCCCACGCACCAGCTTGGGATTGATCACATAAGGAATGCCGGCCGCATCCAGGCGCGCTTTCAGACCTCCGAAATGCACGCGGGATTCTTCGTCCAGGTAATCCGCCAGTTTGGGCGCATCCACCAGTACGGCCTGGGTTTCCGGGTTCTTGGTATCGAGCACGCGCAGTGGGTTGGTCTTCAGCCGACGTTGGCTGTCTTCGTCCAGTTCGCTCAGGCGGCTGGAGAGGAATTCGACCAAAGCGTCACGATACCGACCACGGGCTTCGCTGGTGCCCAGGCTGTTCAGCTCGAGCTTGACCGCATTGCGGATGCCCAGCAGGCCCCACAGGCGCCAGGTGAGCACGATCAGTTCGGCGTCGATGTCCGGACCGTCGAGGTTGAACACTTCGACGCCAATCTGATGGAACTGGCGATAACGGCCTTTCTGCGGGCGCTCGTGGCGGAACATCGGGCCGATGTACCAGAGTTTCTGCACCTGGCCACCGCCAGTGATGCCGTGCTCAAGCACCGCTCGCACGCAGGCCGCCGTGCCCTCAGGGCGCAGGGTCAGGGAATCGCCGTTGCGATCCTCGAAGGTGTACATCTCTTTTTCGACGATATCGGTGACTTCACCAATGGAGCGCTTGAACAGCTCGGTGAATTCGACAATCGGCATGCGGATCTGGCGATAACCGTAGTTATCCAGCAGACGCGAAACGGTGCCTTCGAAGTAGCGCCACAGCGGCGTCTGTTCCGGCAGGATGTCGTTCATGCCACGAATGGCTTGCAGGGACTTGCTCACAAAAAATCCTTAGCGAAATCTTCTATTGGCCACACTCAGCCGCGGGCGATGAGCGCCGCTTCAGCTGCGACTTTTTCGGCCGCTTTCTGCCGGATCAAGCGTTCAAGCTCATCCACCAGATTGTCATTGGTCAGTTTCTGCGCCGGCTTGCCGTCGATGTAGATCAGGTTCGGCGTACCACCGGTGAGGCCGATATGCGCCTCCTTGGCTTCACCAGGACCATTGACCACACAACCGATCACCGCCACGTCCAGCGGCACCAACAGATCTTCGAGGCGCCCTTCCAGGTCGTTCATGGTCTTGACCACATCGAAGTTCTGCCGCGAGCAGCTCGGGCAGGCGATGAAGTTGATCCCACGGGAACGCAGGTGCAGCGACTTGAGGATGTCGTAACCGACTTTCACCTCTTCGACCGGATCAGCGGCCAGGGAGATGCGGATAGTATCGCCAATTCCTTCGGCCAGCAGCATACCGAGGCCGACGGCAGATTTCACTGTGCCTGAACGCAGGCCACCGGCTTCGGTGATACCCAAGTGCAAAGGCTGAATGATTTGCTTAGCCAGCAGACGGTAGGCCTCAACGGCCATGAACACGTCGGAGGCCTTGACGCTGACCTTGAAGTCCTGGAAATCCAGGCGATCCAGGTGATCGACGTGGCGCAGGGCAGACTCCACCAGCGCAGCCGGGGTCGGTTCGCCATACTTCTTCTGCAGGTCTTTTTCCAGTGAGCCGGCGTTGACCCCGATGCGAATCGGGATACCACGGTCACGGGCGGCATCCACCACCGCGCGCACACGGTCTTCGCGACCAATGTTGCCGGGGTTGATCCGCAGGCAATCGACGCCCAATTCGGCTACGCGCAGGGCGATCTTGTAGTCGAAGTGGATGTCGGCGACCAGAGGCACCTTGACCAGTTGCTTGATGCGGCCAAAGGCTTCGGCGGCGTCCATGTCCGGCACGGAAATACGCACGATATCGACACCGGCGGCTTCCAGACGGTTGATCTGGGCGACCGTGGCAGCCACATCGTTGGTGTCGCTGTTGGTCATGCTCTGTACGGCAATCGGCGCATCACCGCCGACAGGGACCGAGCCGACCCAGATTTTGCGGGATTCGCGACGCTTGATCGGAGATTCGCCGTGCATGATTTATTGCCCCAGCTTCAGGCGAGCAGTCTCGCCACTGGTGAATGGAGCGACGTCGACTGCCTGACCGTTGTAGGTCACCTGGGCGCCGCGAGCAAAGCCAAGGCGGACGGTCAGCGGCGGTTTGCCATTGACGTCAACGGTATCGCCCTTGCGTTTCAGGCCGCTAAGCAGCACTTTGCCGCCGCCGTCGGTGACCTGGGTCCAGCAATCGGCAACGAATTGCAGCTTCAATTGGCCATTACCTGCCGGGACTTCAACCACCGGCGCTGCTTCGCTGGTAGTCGGTGCAGCAGTCGGCGCGGTGGCAACCGTCGGCGCAACAGGCTGCGGTGCATGAACAGGCGCAGCCGGCGGCGTTGCAGCCCCATGGGCCGGAGCCGCAGGTCCTGTCGGCGCTAGCGTAGCAGCCGGAGCAGTCGCGGTTTCAGCAGCCGGTGCGGTATTCAGTGGCAGTGGCGCTTGCTGGACAGGCTTCGGCGCTTCTTCCGGCTCGTCCAGCGGATGAATCTGCGTGGTGCCGTCGGCGCTTTCCACTTCCACATGCTCAAGGGCCAGGCCGCCCTGATCCTTGCCACGGGACGAAGTCTGATCCTGCCACCAGACAAAGCCGCCACCCACCAGCACTACCAGCAACAGCAGGCTGACGATGCGCAGGATATTGTGGGACAGGCGCACAGGCTCCTCGATACGGCCCAGCGCATGTACCGCACTGCCCTTGCCGTCGGTGCCGGTGGTCTGGTCGAACTGGTTGACCAGCGCGGCCTGATCCAGATCCAGCAGCTTGGCGTAGGCGCGGATATAACCCCGGGCGAAAGTATTGCCGGGCAACTTGTCGAACTCACCGGCCTCGACGTGGCTCAGGGAAGTCACGGTGAGGTTCAGCCTCGTGGCCACATCGGGCAGCGACCAGTTCCTGCTCTCGCGGGCCTGGCGCAGGGTTTCTCCAGGATTCATGCGAGTGGTTGCCACAACTTCGGGATGCGCCGCTTTCATCATTGCTCCGACAGGTATTGCTGATATTCCGGCGTACCGGGATAGAGTCTTTTTAGTAGCAGCCCGTAACTGGCCACTTTGTTGCGATCGTCATAGATCTTGCCCAGTCGCGTACCGAGCAACAGGCTGCGCGCGTTCTGCTCGCTGACCTTGCTGAAACGATCGTAGTATTCGCGCGCCGGCACATATTGCCCGTCTTCGTAAGACAACTCAGCCATTTCCAGCAATGAGCGGGACAATTGACGATCCAGGTGCAGGGCTTTGGTGAAATGTTCACGTGCAGTGTCGCGCTGACCCAGTTGGATGGCGGTCAGCCCCAGGTTCTCGAAAACCCGTGAGCGGCCGGGGTAGAGGTTGTCTTCGGCAGCCTGCTGGAAACGCTCATAGGCTTCCTTGTACTTCTTCTGCTCGTACAGGAAGCTCCCGTAGTTGTTGAGGATACGGGCGTCGTTATGGCTGTTGGACAGGGCCTTGCGAAAGTACTGCTCGGCCAGGTCCGGCTCCATCTCGGCCTGGAACACCAGGGCCAGGGTGGCGTTGGCGTCCGGGTCGGAGCTGTTCATTTCCAGGGCTTTCTTGAGCGGCACCTTGGCCCGCTCGGTCTGCCCCTGCTGCAAGTAGCCCACGCCCAGTTGGACGTAGGCCGCGCGTGCCTCGTCGCGTCCCTTGCTGGTGCTCATGGGGTCGATATTACCCGATGAAACGCAACCAACCAGCGAGGTCAGGAACAACAGCAACAGCGCAGCACGCACAGACATGGGTACCCTCTCGGTCAGTTTCGCGGCGCGGCGCTTTGCACCACATCGGCCTCGGCACTCAGCTCACGTACAGCAATGTAACGTTCACTGCGACGAGTCCGGTCCATGACCTGGCCAACCAGTTGGCCACAGGCTGCATCGATATCTTCGCCGCGCGTGGTGCGCACAGTGACGTTGAAACCGGCCTGATGCAACTGATCCTGGAAACGGCGTATTGCATTGTTGCTCGGACGCTCGTATCCGGAGTGCGGGAAAGGGTTGAACGGGATCAGGTTAATCTTGCAAGGCGTGTCCTTGAGCAGCTCGATCATCTCGACCGCGTGCTCGACCTTATCGTTGATATCCTTGAGCAAGGTGTACTCGATGGTCAGGACACGCTTTTCGCCCAATGCCGACATGTAGTTGCGGCAGGACTCAAGCAGCATCTTGAGCGGGTACTTCTTGTTGATCGGTACCAACTGGTTGCGCAGCGCGTCGTTGGGCGCGTGCAGCGACAGGGCCAGGGAGACGTCGATGTGCTTGGCCAGCTCGTCGATCATCGGTACCACGCCGGAGGTGGACAGGGTCACCCGGCGCTTGGAAATGCCATAGCCCATGTCATCCATCATCAGATGCATGGCGGCAATGACGTTGTCGAAGTTCAGCAGCGGCTCACCCATGCCCATCATCACCACGTTGGTGATGGCACGGTCGACGGTCGCCGGGACGCTGCCAAAGGATTTGTTGGCAATCCACACTTGGCCGATGACTTCGGCGGCGGTGAGGTTGCTATTGAAGCCTTGCTTGCCGGTGGAGCAGAAACTGCAGTCCAGGGCACAGCCTGCCTGGGACGAAACGCACAAGGTGCCGCGTTTTCCCTGGGGAATGTACACGGTCTCAACGCAGCTGCCGGACTCAACGCGCACTACCCATTTACGGGTGCCGTCGCTGGAAATGTCCTCGCTGACCACTTCCGGACCGCGAATCTCGGCACAGGCCTTGAGCTTTTCGCGCAGGGCCTTGCCGACATTGCTCATGGCGTCGAAATCATCGACGCCATAGTGGTGAATCCACTTCATTACCTGACCGGCACGGAAGCGCTTCTCCCCTATCGAGTCGAAGAACTTTTCCATTTCCAGCTGAGTCAGCCCCAACAGGTTTGTCTTGCCAATCGATTCAGTCATGAATTCACCTTCGCTCGTAGACCGCAGTCTTATCGAGCGGTTACTTCGGTAGCAGCGAAGAAGTACGAGATTTCGCGGGCAGCAGCGGCTTCCGAGTCGGAACCGTGTACAGCGTTGGCGTCGATGGAGTCAGCGAAGTCAGCGCGGATGGTGCCGGCAGCAGCTTCTTTAGGGTTGGTAGCACCCATCAGCTCGCGGTTCAGAGCGATAGCGTTTTCGCCTTCCAGAACCTGAACAACAACCGGACCGGAGATCATGAAAGCAACCAGGTCGCCGAAGAAACCGCGAGCGCTGTGCTCAGCGTAGAAACCTTGAGCTTCAGCCTTGGACAGTTGCTTCAGTTTCGAAGCTACGACGCGCAGGCCGGCTTTTTCGAAACGAGTGGTGATCTCGCCGATTACGTTTTTAGCAACGGCGTCAGGCTTGATGATCGAGAAAGTACGTTGAACAGCCATGTGAAACTCCAGAAACTGTGATTAAAGCGAAAAATTAAACCCGCGAATTATACGCGGGTTCCTTGGTATTGCCTAACCTGCAAAGAGGATCAGTCGATTTCTTCGGCCCAGAGGGTCTGGACAGCTTCCAGGACCTTCTCACCAACGCGCCCGGATTCATTGTCAAAATCGGGCAATTCCTTGATCCATTGCTGCAAAACCACGAAATTGACTGAAAACGGGTCGACACCCGGTTTGGCTTCAGCCAGCTCTTCGGCAATGCGTTGTACATCATTCCAACCGTAGCTCATTTCAGCATCTCGATCAGTGCGGCGCTTCGGCCGCATGGTTGAGCGAATATTTCGGGATCTCGACGGTCAGGTCTTCACTGCCGACCTTGGCCTGGCACGCCAGGCGCGACTGCGCTTCCAGACCCCACGCACGATCAAGATAGTCCTCTTCCAGCTCGTCGGCCTCTTCCAGCGAGTCAAAACCCTCGCGGATGATGCAGTGACAAGTGGTGCAGGCGCACACACCGCCGCAGGCGCTCTCGATCTCGATATGGTTGTCATGGGCCACTTCGAGGATGGACTTGCCTTCCTCGGCCTCGACAACCATACCGTCCGGGCAGTGCTCGGCGTGTGGCAGAAAAATGACCTGCGGCATCAGTTATTCCTCGATTTCATTCAGATTGCGCCCTGCCAGTGCGGCCTTGACCGTCGAATCCAGGCGGCGGGCTGCAAATGCGTCGGTCACTTGCGACAGACGCTTGGTCTGTTGCTCGATGGCCGGGCCATCGGTGCCTTGCATCAATTCACGGAGTTCATCCATCTGCAGTTCGATGACCATGCGCTCTTCGGCATCGAGCAGACGCTCGCCGTCGGCCTCAAGGGCACCCTGCACGGCTTCCAGCAGACGCTCGGCGTCCACCTGCTGCTCGCGCAGGACACGGGCGACCTTGTCATCGCTGGCGTACTGGAACGAATCCTTGAGCATGCGGGCGATTTCGCCGTCGGTCAGGCCGTAGGACGGCTTGACCTGGATGCTCGATTCGACACCCGAACCCAATTCACGGGCCGAGACGTTGAGCAATCCATCGGCATCGACCTGGAAGGTCACACGGATCTTCGCGGCACCGGCCACCATCGCCGGAATGCCACGCAGCTCGAAGCGCGCCAGGGAGCGGCAATCGCTGATCAGCTCGCGCTCACCCTGCAGGACATGGATCATCATGGCCGTCTGGCCATCTTTGTAGGTCGTAAAGTCCTGGCCGCGTGCGACGGGGATGGTGGTATTGCGCGGAATCACCTTCTCCATCAGGCCGCCCATGGTTTCCAGCCCCAGGGACAACGGAATCACGTCCAGCAACAACAATTCTTCGCCATCGCGCTTGTTGCCCGCGAGGGTATCGGCCTGGATCGCAGCCCCGATGGCCACCACTTGATCCGGATCGATTTCGGTCAACGGCTTGCGACCGAACAATTCGCCCACGGCTTCACGCACGCGCGGCACACGAGTCGAACCGCCCACCATGACCACGGCTTCAACTTCTTCGATTTCGATACCGGCATCGCGCACCGCACGGCGGCAGGCTTTCAGGCTGCGAGCCAGCATCGATTCGATCAGCGCATTGAACGCTTCACGGCTCAGCTCGCCCTTCCAGTCACCGTATGCAACCTCAACCGACGTTGCATCAGTCAGGGCTTCTTTCGCCGCACAGGCAACCTGCAGCAGGCTGCGCTGGGCAGAAGGGTCGATGTCGGCGGACAGACCCGCCGAGCTGACGATCCAGCTGGCGATGGCATGGTCGAAATCGTCGCCGCCCAAGGCACTGTCGCCACCGGTGGCCAGCACTTCGAACACACCGCCGGTCAGGCGCAGGATCGAGATATCGAAAGTACCGCCGCCCAGGTCATAGATAGCCACGACGCCCTGGGCATGCTGATCCAGGCCATAGGCCACGGCAGCCGCAGTCGGCTCGTTGAGCAGGCGCAGCACGTTCAGGCCAGCCAGACGCGCGGCGTCCTTGGTGGCCTGGCGCTGGGCGTCGTCGAAATACGCAGGCACGGTGATCACCGCGCCAACCAGCTCGCCGCCCAGGGTCTGTTCAGCGCGTTGACGCAGGACCTTGAGGATGTCCGCCGAGACTTCCACCGGGCTTTTCGGCCCCTGGATGGTCTCGATAAAGGGCATATGCGACTCGCCGCCGACAAAGCGGTAAGGCAGTTGCTCACCCAATTGCTTGACGTCGGCCAGGCCGCGGCCCATCAGGCGCTTGACCGAGAGCACGGTATTGAACGGGTCGATGGACGCCGCAGCCTTGGCCGACTGCCCGACTTCGACGCGATCGGCGTGATAGCGTACGGCAGACGGCAGGATGACCTGGCCTTCAGCGTCAGCCAGTGGCTCGGAAAGACCACTGCGCAACGCAGCGACCAGCGAATTGGTGGTGCCCAGGTCGATCCCGACAGCCAAACGGCGCTGGTGGGGTTGAGGACTTTGGCCGGGTTCGGCGATCTGCAGTAGAGCCATGCTTGTCTGAACATCACAGGCGCGCCGCCCAAGGGCGACACGGGGTTAGTCGTCGAGGCGCTCTTCCAGCTGGCGCACTTCGTAAGAGAGCTTGTCGAGGAACTGCATGCGCCGCATCAGGCGTTCGGCCTGGTCGCGTTGTGCTGCATCATCCCAACAGGCGGCAAAACTTTCGCCCAACTGTTCCTGAGCCACTTTCAACCGCCGCTTGAACACGGCAACGCCGGCCAGGTCCGCATCATCCTGCAGTTCCTCAAGCTCCTCACGCCATTGCATCTGCTGCATGAGGAATTCGGGATCTTGCACGGTGACTTCCAGCGGCACCTCATTACCCCCTATCGCCAACAAGTAACGCGCCCGTTTCGGCGCACTCTTGAGGGTCTGGTAGGCTTCATTGAGGCTGGCGGAACGCTCCAGCGCAACACGCTGCTCACGCTCGGAAGCGTCGGCAAAGCGGTCGGGGTGCACGCTACGCGCCAATTCGCGGTAGCGGGTGGCCAACTGATCAAGGTCCAGGCGGAAACCGGGCTGGAGCTCGAACAGGGCGAAATGACAAGGAGTACCCACGTTCAGCCTCAGACGTTGAAGCTTTCGCCGCAGCCACATTCACCGCGCGAGTTGGGGTTGTTGAACTTGAAGCCTTCGTTCAACCCTTCCTTGACGAAATCCAGTTCGGTGCCATCGAGGTAGACCAGGCTTTTCGGATCGATAATGATCTTGACGCCGAACATCTCGAACACGGTGTCTTCACCGCCCGCCTCATCGACGAACTCGAGCACATAGGCCAGACCCGAACAGCCCGTGGTGCGAACACCCAGACGAATACCGTCACCCTTGCCGCGCCCATCGAGGGAGCGACGTACGTGGTTGGCGGCAGCTTCTGTCATGCTGATAGACATGGAAACTCCTTACTTAGCGCAAGCGTGGGGAAAAGCGGCTGCTTACAGCAGGCCTTTCTTCTGCTTGTAGTCGCGAACGGCGGCCTTGATGGCGTCTTCGGCGAGTACCGAGCAGTGGATCTTCACCGGCGGCAGAGCCAGTTCTTCGGCCAGCTGAGTGTTCTTGATGGTCTCTGCTTCATCCAGAGTCTTGCCTTTCATCCACTCGGTCGCCAGGGAGCTGGAGGCGATAGCCGAACCGCAGCCGTAGGTCTTGAACTTGGCATCTTCGATGATGCCTTGTTCGTTGACCTTGATCTGCAGGCGCATAACGTCGCCGCACGCCGGAGCGCCGACCATGCCGGTGCCTACGTCTGGATCTTCCGCGTCCATCTTGCCGACGTTGCGCGGGTTCTCGTAGTGGTCGATGACCTTTTCGCTGTAAGCCATGATTCGTTTCCTCTCACATCAGGGTGCCGCTCTGCGGGTCATGTTCAATCTGGCAAGACCGTCATGACCCGTCCGGTAGGCGGCTTGAATTAGTGCGCCGCCCACTCGATCTTGGAGATGTCGACACCGTCTTTGTACATATCCCACAGCGGCGACAGAGCGCGCAGCTTGGTAACGGCCTCGCAGACTTTCTGCGCGGCATAATCGATCTCTTCTTCGGTAGTAAAGCGGCCGAAGGTGAAGCGTATCGAGCTATGGGCCAGTTCGTCATTACGACCAAGGGCGCGCAAGACGTAGGAAGGCTCAAGAGACGCCGAGGTGCAGGCCGAACCGGACGACACCGCCAGGTCCTTGAGCGCCATGATCAGCGACTCGCCTTCGACGTAGTTGAAGCTCAGGTTCAGGTTGTGCGGTACACGGGCGGTCATGCTGCCATTGATGTACAGCTCTTCCAGGTTTTCGACCTGCTTGTAGAAGCGATCGCTCAAGGCTTTCAGGCGCACGTTTTCAGCGGCCATTTCTTCCTTGGCAATACGGAAGGCTTCACCCATGCCGACGATCTGGTGGGTCGCCAGGGTGCCGGAACGCATGCCGCGCTCGTGACCGCCGCCGTGCATGGTCGCTTCGATGCGCACACGCGGCTTGCGGCTGACGTACAGCGCGCCAATACCTTTAGGGCCGTAAGTCTTGTGGGCCGAGAAGGACATCATGTCGACCTTGAGCTTGCTCAGGTCAATCTCGACTTTGCCGGTGGACTGGGCCGCGTCGACGTGGAACAGCACGCCACGGGAGCGAGTCAGCTCACCGAGGGCGGCGATGTCGTTGACGGTGCCGATTTCGTTGTTCACGTGCATGATCGACACCAGGATGGTGTCTTCACGCAGGGCTGCTTCGACCATGGATGGAGTGATCAGGCCGTCTTCGCCCGGATCCAGGTAGGTCACTTCGAAGCCTTCACGCTCCAGTTGGCGCATGGTGTCCAGGACAGCCTTGTGCTCGATCTTGGAGGTGATCAGGTGTTTGCCTTTACTGGCGTAGAAGTGCGCTGCGCCCTTGATCGCCAGGTTGTCGGACTCGGTGGCACCAGAGGTCCAGACGATTTCGCGAGGGTCGGCGTTGACCAGATCAGCCACCTGACGGCGGGCGTTCTCGACTGACTCTTCGGCTTTCCAGCCGAAAACGTGGGAGCGCGAGGCCGGGTTACCGAAGTTTCCGTCCACCAGCAGGCATTCGCTCATCTTCTGGGCGACACGCGGATCAACCGGAGTCGTCGCGGAGTAATCGAGGTAAATCGGCAATCTCATTGAATCTCTCCTATCAGGCAGGCGCACCGCTCATTCATCTACGTTCATTCGACGGCGGACGTTTCAATCTTATCCAGTTGCGGCACCTTGCTTGAGCAACGGCGCTGGTCCTGGCGCTGGGCGACTTCTTGTACCTCACGGCGAGTGACAAGGTCGGCCAGACTGATACCGCTCAGAAACTCGTGAATCTGTGCACTGAGGTCGCACCACAAGTGGTGGGTCAGGCAGGTGTCGCCGGCATGGCAATCGCCAAGGCCCTGGCAACGGGTCGCATCGACCGATTCATTGACCGCATCGACCACCTGCGCCACCTGGATGCCACGCATGTCGCGGGACAGCTGGTAGCCGCCACCCGGACCACGGACACTGGAAACCAGATTACTGCGACGCAGCTTGGCGAACAGTTGCTCGAGGTAGGACAAGGAAATCCCCTGTCGCTCGGAAATATCGGCCAGGGACACTGGCCCGTGCTGCGCGTGCAACGCCAGATCGAGCATGGCGGTCACAGCGTATCGGCCTTTTGTAGTCAGTCGCATGGCGTGTACCACGGGGGTTCGGGATGGGAGCGAGTATGCTATTCCCGAGTATTTAAGTCAACTATAAGACCAAGCAAAATAGTCGGGATTGCGCGCAAAAGAGCGGCGGTATCATAGCAAACGATGGGGCACATTGACATGCCCCATGCGCTGCGGCCATTGCTCTAACCGACCTTGGCCTCGACGCCTTTGGCTTCAGTGTCATCCTTTACACAATCGAAGACTTCATCGCGCAACTCGGGCAATTCCCCCGCGCAATAGTCACTGCCCAGCTTGGTCAGGGCTCCGCACATACCCTCCAACCGACCATCGACGGCCTGCAGGTGATCAAGCAACTGGCCAATGGCCCGCGCCACCGGATCGGGCATGTCTTCGCTGACACCGTAGGCATCGAAGCCCAGCTTTTCAGCGATAGCCTTGCGCTTGGCTTCAACGGCGTCGTCGGACTTGACGATGATCCGCCCCGGAATGCCCACCGCCGTGGCACCCGCCGGTACTGCCTTGGTGACCACCGCATTGGAGCCGATCTTGGCCCCGGCACCTACAGTGAACGGGCCCAGCACCTTGGCGCCCGCGCCCACTACCACACCGTCTTCCAGCGTCGGATGGCGCTTGCCCTTGTTCCAGCTGGTGCCGCCCAGGGTCACACCCTGATAGAGGGTCACATCATTGCCGATCTCGGCGGTTTCACCGATGACAATGCCCATGCCGTGGTCGATGAAGAAGCGGCGACCGACCTTGGCTCCCGGATGGATCTCGATACCCGTCAGCCAGCGGCCGAAGTTCGACACCACCCGCGCCAGCCACTTCCAGTTGTTGCGCCACAGAATATGACCGAGGCGATGCAGCCAGATGGCGTGCATGCCCGGATAGCAGGTCAGCACTTCAAAGGCGTTGCGCGCGGCAGGGTCACGGTGAAACACACTTTGGATATCTTCTCGCAGACGTTCGAACATTATTGATCCTTGCGCTTGTAAGGTTCACCACGCGCAGCTTTCTGGGTCTCGGTCAGGACGCCGCGCAGAATGCTCAGCTCCGACTTTTCCACTTCGCTGCGACCGTAGAGTCGACGCAGGCGCGCCATCAGGTGACGAGGCTTTTCAGGATCGAGGAAACCGATGGCGACCAGAGTCGACTCCAGGTGCCCATAAAACCCTTCCATTTCATCCATCGTCGCCAGATCGGCGTTACGCACTGGCGTCACTGCATTGCTTTGATCCGGGGTCACCTCGGCCTGGGCGGCCAGCCAGGACATGCGCACCTCATAACTGAGGACTTGCACGGCAGCCGCCAGGTTGAGGGAGCTGAACGCCGGATCGGACGGGATATGCACGTGATAATGACATCGCTGCAGCTCGTCATTGGTCAGACCGGCGTGCTCACGGCCAAACACCAGGGCCACTTCGGCACCCTGCCCCGCCTGCTCGGCGACCAATACACCGGACTCACGGGGATCGAGCAAAGGCCATGGCAGGCTGCGGTCACGGGCACTGGTGCCCAGCACCAGCGTGCAACCGGTCAGTGCCTCTTCGAGGGTGGCGACCACTTGCGTGTGCTGAAGAATATCGTCGGCACCCGAGGCCCGCGCTGACGCTTCCGGCGACGGGAATACCTTGGGGTCGACCAGCACCAGGCGCGACAGCCCCATGTTTTTCATGGCGCGCGCAGCCCCACCGATATTGCCGGGGTGACTGGTTCCGACCAGGACAACACGAATGTTCTGCAACAAGGCAAGGCGCTCTATATGTGGATCATGGGGGGCAAATCTTACAGAACCACCCTGCGTAACGCCATGAACGCCTGCATGGCCGTCGGTCATTTCACACGACGCTCATAGGCTGTAACGACAACGCAACGCTGGAAATATTCTGCCGCAATCAATAGAATGCCCGGCTCTCTTTAACAACCTCAGGTGAAACGTCCATGCAGCCCATGCTGAATATCGCGCTGCGCGCCGCCCGCAGCGCCAGCGAATTGATCTTCCGCTCCATCGAGCGCCTGGATACCATCAAGGTCGACGAAAAAGACGCTAAAGACTATGTAACCGAAGTCGATCGCGCAGCTGAACAGAGCATCATCACCGCTCTGCGCAAGGCTTACCCTACCCATGGCATCCTCGGCGAAGAAAGCGGCCTGCACGCGGGCAGCGGCGAAGGCGCGGATTACCTGTGGATCATCGACCCGCTGGACGGCACCACCAACTTCGTCCGTGGTATCCCGCACTTCGCGGTCAGCATCGCCTGCAAATACCGCGGTCGCCTGGAACACGCCGTGGTCCTGGACCCGGTTCGCCAGGAAGAATTCACCGCCAGCCGTGGCCGTGGCGCCGCACTGAACGGCCGCCGCCTGCGCGTCAGCCCGCGCAAGAGCCTGGAAGGCGCCCTGCTGGGTACCGGCTTCCCGTTCCGCGACAACCAGATGGACAACCTGGAAAACTACCTGGGCATGTTCCGCAGCCTCGTTGGCCAGACCGCCGGCATCCGCCGCGCAGGCGCCGCGAGCCTGGACCTGGCCTACGTGGCAGCCGGTCGTTTCGATGCATTCTGGGAGTCGGGCCTGTCCGAGTGGGACATGGCAGCAGGCGCCCTGCTGATTCAGGAAGCAGGCGGCCTGGTCAGCGACTTCACCGGCGGTCACGAATTCCTCGAGAAAGGCCATATCGTTGCGGGCAACACCAAGTGCTTCAAGGCTGTCCTGACAGCCATCGCACCGCACCTGCCAGCATCGCTGAAGCGCTGATTTTATAGCGCCCACAAAAAAACCGGCCAAGGCCGGTTTTTTTGTGCCTGTAAATTGGAGCCTTGAATCACAGATTTACAACGATTGTGGGAGCGAATTCATTCGCGAATACGGCAATTCACTCGATGAAAATGTCTCGCCTGTACCGAAGCTTTCGCGAATGAATTCGCTCCCACATCATTCACTCCCATGCCATGCAACCAAGAGACCCGGCATTACTGCGCAGGCTGACCCGCCTGCCCCAGAATCAACTGCCCTTCCTTGTTCACCGGAATCTGATTCCCCGGATCACGATCCATGCGCACCTGGCCGAACTTGTCATTCAACTTGTACTTCACGTCATAACCCACGACCTTGTCGCTGATGTCATTGACCGTGTTGCAGCGGGTTTGCGTGGTGGTGTAGGTGTCGCGATTCTGCATACCTTCCTGCACCTTATTACCGGCATAACCACCACCGACCGCACCGGCCACTGTGGCGATTTTCTTGCCGTTACCGCCGCCGACCTGATTACCCAGCAGGCCGCCGGCCACCGCGCCGATCACGCTGCCGACAATCTGATGCTCGTCCTTGACCGGTGCACGACGGGTCACCGCCACGTCCTTGCACACTTCGCGAGGGGTTTTGACTTGTTCCTTGATGGGCTCCACTGCGACGACATCCGCATATTCAGGGCCGCTTTTCACGAGGCTATAGGCGGCAATAGCACCACCGGCGGTGACACCGACAGCACCCAATACAGCACCAACTAGCAACGACTTGTTCACGTGAACCTCCAGACCATCTCAGGCGCAAATTTCTGCGCATTACCTAGCCTTGGAGCACAAAAAAAAGCGCGAGTTCACACTCGCGCTTTTTTAACAGACAGATAACCGTCAAGTGTTAAGGACGGTCGTCCACCTTGTCGGCTACCACTGGCGGAATCAGATCCTCAGTGGTCAGGTTCAGCCAGATCAGCACCACGTTGGCGATGTAGATCGACGAGTAGGTACCCGCCAATACACCAATGAACAGCGCGACGGAGAAACCGTGCAGGCTGTCGCCGCCGAAGATCCACAGGGCAACAATGGCCAGCAGCGTCGAGATAGACGTGGCCATGGTACGCAGCAGGGTCTGGGTGGTGGAGATGTTGATGTTCTCGATCAGCGACGCCTTGCGCAGCAGACGGAAGTTCTCGCGAACCCGGTCGAATACTACGATTGTGTCGTTGAGCGAGTAACCAATGATTGCCAGTACCGCCGCGAGCACCGTCAGGTCGAAGGTGATCTGGAAAAACGACAGGATGCCCACGGTCACGATCACGTCGTGGATCAGCGAAACAATGGCACCGACCGCGAACTTCCACTGGAAGCGGAACGCCAGGTAAACCAGTACGCCGCCCAGCGCCAGCAGCATGCCGATACCGCCCTGGTCGCGCAGCTCTTCACCGACCTGTGGACCGACGAATTCGACGCGCTTGACGGTTACCGGGTTGTCCGCCTGCGCTTTACGCAGGGCATCGGCCACCTGGGCACCCAATTGCGGGTCATCGCCCGGCATACGAACCAGCAGGTCAGTGGTAGCGCCGAAGCTCTGAACCACAGCTTCCTTGTAACCGGCACCGAACAGCTCTTCACGAACCTTGGCAAGGTCTGCCGGACGCTCGTAGGTCAGCTCGATGAGCGTACCGCCGGTGAAGTCCAGGCCGTAGTTGAGGCCTTTGTGGAAGCAGCTGAACAGGGCAATCGCCGTGAGGAGCATGGTGAAGGCAAACGCAAGGTTGCGAATGCCCATGAAGTTGATGGTAGTTTTCATGGCAGCCCCTTAAATCCACAACTTCTTGAGGTCACGACCGCCATAAATCAGGTTGACCATTGCGCGGGTCACCATGATGGCTGTGAACATCGAGGTAAAGATCCCGAGCGACATGGTCACGGCAAAACCCTTGACGGGGCCGGTGCCCATCGCAAAGAGAATACCGCCGACCAGCAACGTCGTCAGGTTGGCATCGAGGATCGCCGTAAAGGCACGACCGAAACCTTCGTTAATGGCACGCTGGATGGTCATGCCATTGGCGATCTCTTCACGTATCCGCGAGAAGATCAGCACGTTGGCGTCCACCGCCATACCCATGGTCAGGACGATACCGGCGATACCCGGCAGGGTCAGTGTCGCACCCAGCAGAGACATCAATGCCAGCAGCAGGACCATGTTGATGGCCAGTGCCACCGTCGCGATCACACCGAAGAAGCGGTAGATGGCGATGATGAACAGCGACACGAACAGCATGCCCCACAGAGAAGCGTCGATACCCTTGGTGATGTTGTCGGCACCCAGGCTCGGACCAATGGTGCGCTCTTCAGCGAAGTACATCGGCGCGGCCAGACCACCGGCACGCAGCAACAGTGCCAGTTCCGAAGACTCACCCTGGCCGTTCAGGCCGGTAATCCGGAACTGGCTGCCCAGTGGCGACTGGATGGTCGCCAGGCTGATAATTTTCTTCTCTTCCTTGAAGGTCTGTACCGGTACGTCTTTCTCGACGCCGTCAACCGTCTGTTTGACGTAGGTGGTGACCGGCTTCTGCTCGATGAAGATCACCGCCATGCTGCGCCCGACGTTGCTGCGGGTTGCGCGGCTCATCAGATCGCCACCGTGATTATCAAGCTTGATATTCACCTGTGGGTTGCCGTGCTCGTCGAAACCAGCCTTGGCGTCGGTAACCTGGTCACCCGTGATGATCAGGCCACGCTCGACCGGCGCCGCTGGGCGACCGCCTTCGCGGAACTCGAACATCTCAGTAGTGGCTTTCGAATCATCAGGCGCTGCGCCCAGACGGAACTCGAGGTTGGCCGTCTTGCCGAGAATACGCTTGGCTTCGGCCGTGTCCTGCACGCCCGGCAACTCGACGACGATACGATTGGCGCCCTGACGCTGTACCAGCGGCTCGGCAACACCCAGTTCGTTGACCCGGTTACGTACGGTAGTCAGGTTCTGCTTGATCGAATATTCGCGAATTTCGGCGATCTTGGCCTGGGTCATGGCCAGGCGCAGTACCGGGATACCGTTCAGGTCGGCCGGGACTACATCGAAATCGGTGGAATTCTTACGGATCAGGCCACGGGCCTGTTCACGTTCGGTGTCATCGTTGAAGCCCAGCTGAATGCCGTTGGCAATCGGCGGCAGGCTGCGATAGCGCACTTTTTCCTTGCGCAGCAGGCTTTTGACTTCGCCTTCATAGACTTTCAGGCGGGCGTCGATGGCTTTGTCCATGTCGACTTCCAGCAGGAAGTGCACACCGCCGGACAAGTCCAGACCCAGTTTCATCGGGCTTGCACCCAGGTGACGCAACCAGTTCGGCGTGGTCTGGGCCAGGTTGAGCGCCACGACATAGTCGTCGCCCAGGGCCTTGCGCACGACGTCCTTGGCCGGCAGTTGATCTGCCTGCTTGTTCAGACGCAACAGGCCGCCCTTGCCGGTATCGGCCAGGGTCGCACCCTTGACGGTAATGCCCGCATCGGTCAGCGCCTTGCTGGCACGGTCCACATCAGCCTGAGTGACGTGCAACGCCGTGCTCGCACCGCTGATCTGGATCGCCGGATCATCAGGATAGAGGTTGGGTGCGGAATAAATGAAGCCGACCACCAGCACCGCCAGGATCAGGACGTATTTCCACAGAGGATATTTGTTCAGCATCACGCCGCCCGCTTATAACGCGGGGCGCCTTGCGCGCCCCGTCGATTGGTAAAAAAACTGCAAATCAGATCGCTTTCAGGGTGCCCTTTGGCAGGGTGGCAGCAATGGCGCCCTTCTGGATTTTCAGTTCAACGGTGTCAGACACTTCAATGACCACGAAATCGTCGGTCACTTTGGTGATCTTGCCCGCGATACCGCCGGTGGTGACCACTTCGTCGCCTTTCTGCAGGTTGCCGAGCAGGTTCTTCTGCTCCTTGGCGCGCTTGGCCTGTGGACGCCAGATCATCAGGTAGAAGATAACCAGGAAGCCGACCAGGAAGATCCACTCAAAGCCCGAAGCCGCAGGACCGGCAGCCGGTGCAGCAGCATCCGCAAAAGCGGAAGAGATGAAAAAGCTCATGTAGCACTCCAATTGCACATATTAAATAAGAAGCGAAATACCGTGTTGTATCAAGCCATTGGTGGCACGGGAAGCCCGCGCTTGGCATAGAAGGCATCAACAAAGGCGGCCAATGTACCCTGTTGAATAGCCTCGCGCAAACCAGCCATAAGCACCTGGTAATGCCGCAAATTGTGGATCGTATTGAGCATACTCCCCAGCATTTCGCCGCACTTGTCCAAATGATGCAGATAAGCGCGGGAGAAGTTCTGGCAGGTGTAGCAATCGCAGGTCGGGTCCAGCGGCGAATCATCATGGCGATGGAACGCGTTACGGATTTTCAGCACGCCGGTCTCGATGAACAAGTGACCGTTGCGCGCGTTGCGGGTCGGCATCACGCAGTCGAACATATCGACGCCACGGCGCACACCCTCGACCAGGTCTTCCGGCTTGCCCACGCCCATCAGGTAGCGCGGCTTGTCGGCTGGCATCTGCCCAGGCAGGTAGTCCAGCACCTTGATCATCTCGTGCTTGGGCTCACCCACCGACAGGCCGCCGATGGCCAGGCCGTCGAAGCCGATCTGGTCCAGGCCTTCCAGCGAACGCATGCGCAGACTCTCGTGCATACCGCCCTGAACGATGCCGAACAGCGCCGCGGTATTGTCGCCATGGGCGATCTTCGAGCGCTTGGCCCAACGCAGCGACAGCTCCATGGACACCCGCGCCACGTCTTCATCGGCCGGGTACGGCGTGCATTCGTCGAAGATCATGACGATGTCCGAACCCAGGTCACGCTGCACCTGCATCGACTCTTCCGGGCCCATGAACACCTTGGAGCCGTCCACCGGTGAGGCGAAGGTCACGCCCTCTTCCTTGATCTTGCGCATGGCACCCAGGCTGAACACCTGGAAACCGCCGGAGTCGGTCAGAATCGGCCCCTGCCACTTCATGAAATCGTGCAGGTCGCCGTGGGCCTTGATCACTTCAGTGCCGGGACGCAACCACAGGTGAAAAGTGTTACCAAGTATGATCTGCGCGCCAATGGCCTCGATATCCCGCGGCAGCATGCCCTTGACCGTGCCATAGGTGCCCACCGGCATGAACGCCGGGGTCTCGACCACGCCACGGGGAAAGGTCAGGCGGCCGCGACGGGCCTTGCCGTCAGTGGCCAACAACTCGAAAGACATACGACTCATGCGAGATCCTCTGGGTCCGACGACTTCGGAGCGGTCGGCGCAGGATTGCGGGTGATGAACATCGCATCACCGTAACTGAAGAAGCGGTAACCGTGTTCGACCGCCGCCGCATAGGCAGCCATGGTCTCGGGATAACCGGCGAACGCCGAAACCAGCATCAGCAATGTGGATTCAGGCAGATGGAAATTGGTCACCAGGGCATCGACCACATGGAACGGCCGCCCAGGGAAAATAAAGATATCGGTGTCGCCACTGAACGGCTTCAAGGTGCCATCACGGGCCGCACTCTCCAGGGAACGCACACTGGTGGTGCCCACGGCAATCACTCGCCCACCCCGGGCACGGCACGCGGCCACGGCGTCGACCACGTCCTGGCCGACCTCCAGCCACTCACTGTGCATATGGTGATCTTCCAGACGCTCGACCCGCACCGGCTGGAACGTGCCCGCGCCGACATGCAAGGTGACAAAAGCGCTCTCGACGCCCTTGGCGGCAATCGCATCCAACAGCGCCTGATCGAAATGCAGCCCCGCCGTCGGCGCCGCCACCGCACCGGCACGCTGGGCGTACACGGTCTGATAACGCTCGCGATCGGCGCTCTCGTCGGGCCGGTCTATATAAGGAGGCAACGGCATATGCCCGACCCGTTCAAGCAGCGGCAACACCGGCTCGGCAAAACGCAGCTCGAACAGGGTGTCATGGCGCGCGACCATCTCGGCCTCGCCACCGCCGTCGATCAGAATCGACGAGCCCGGCTTGGGCGACTTGCTCGAGCGCACATGGGCCAGCACGCGATGGGTGTCCAGCACCCGCTCGACAAGGATCTCCAGCTTGCCGCCGGACGCCTTTTGCCCGAACAACCGCGCCGGAATCACCCGGGTATTGTTGAACACCATCAAATCGCCGGGGCGCACATGCTCCAGCAAATCAGTGAATTGACGGTGAGCCAGCGCCCCCGTCGGCCCATCCAGGGTCAACAGGCGGCTGCCACGACGCTCAGCCAGGGGATGGCGGGCGATCAGGGCATCGGGAAGATCGAAGGTAAAGTCAGCAACGCGCATGATGGGGTTCGTCTCGCAGGGCCGGGGAGTTTAGCCGGTTTGACGGAATTAGTAAAAAACCCTCACGAATCAAGGTTGACCGACGGTCGGACCCTCTCTATACTTCGCCGCCATTGAGCCCTGATGGCGGAATTGGTAGACGCGGCGGATTCAAAATCCGTTTTCGAAAGAAGTGGGAGTTCGATTCTCCCTCGGGGCACCACTCAAATGTTTCCACATGCACCAGCATGTACCGGAAACCCAATAAAACCGCCACTTCCGGCGGTTTTTTTGTGCCTGCATGAATCATCTTCAACCGACATGATTCGTGAAGCCATGTATAGCCGTCTCCCCACTGGCGTCCCGATAAATCAACGTCGAAGGCGCACGCCTCATTGGCCGCCGCCCCCTTCGCCAGCAATGAACCATCGTGTTGAAAAGCGCTCTGAAATGCTTCGGCATAAAGGACCTGCGCAATGTTTGAAAACATCACAGTCAAAGGCGGCCCGCTCGTGCTGTCGACAGCGGCAGAGGTCGATCAGGCGCAAGTGGCTTTGGGCACTCGGTTTCCGAGCGGTTACCGCGAATACGTCACCCAGTTTGGCGAGGGGATTCTCGGCGGTGTGTACGTGCGGATCTATCCGCCTCATCAGATCATGCACGGCGAAAACAGTCAGGCTCAGTGGCTGGCTCGTATCAACCAGTACTGGTTCTGGGATGACGACAAGGAACTGATGCCCAAGGAAAAGGCTTTGCAATGCGTCATCATTGGCGACACCTATGATGGCGACGAGCTCATCATCCACCCTGATGACCCGGAGCGAATTTACGTGTTGCCGCGCCACAGTGAGGCGGCGCTCGTGGCTGGAAACGGTTTGGCGCAAGCCATCGAATGGCTGTGCAGCTCCAATATCCTGACCGAAGCGTTTACCGAGCGGGATTTCGAACCTTTTGATAGTCGCGTGCAGGCATAGAGCCTCTGCGATTCACCGGGACGAATATGAACCTGACCGAGAAGAACCCGCCTGCCAGCATTGAGCAGATCAATGCCATTGCCAGGCTGTCGGCTATACATCCAACCTCCTGGCTCGGCAACTTCTGGAAAGTCAGCGACGGCGCAATGATCGAAGATCTGATCAGGATTTATTCGACCGACGAGTTAGTCGAGCGTCAGCAAACTTATGAAATCGCTGATTACTTTCCGGATCACCTGTTAATTGGCGATGACTCCGGAGGACGGCTGATACTGCTTGATCGAGCATCGATGATGCACTTCTACTTGCTGGACGCAGGCTGCCCCAGTATCGATGATGTCGAGGTCTTTGCGTCGCTAGAGGCGCTGGTCGCGGCTGTCGTCAGCGAATTGAATGCCTATTCGGGGGATGCGCCATGTCGCTCCTGATCAGCGAACACGTCCAAAGAGATATTCAAGCAGCCTGCGGCAAAGCCATTGCGCAATTTCGCAACGACTATCCCGATGCCGAGGTCTGTGGCTTTGCCCTTTACTCGGACGGCGATGCACGAACATTGGTACCGGCCTTCAATACCGCAGACCACTTGAAGCGCACGCAAGCGGAAAACCCTGAGGATTGGCAATACTTCAAGTGGTCGCCTGCCGAATGGAGCCACGAAGCTTTCGGTGGCGAGCACTTCAATGACCTGTCGCGCCTGTTGTGGCGCCTGGCCGACTCGGTCGGCGACGAAGACTTCGTCCAGCATCGCAACCAGGTCTTCGAGCAATGTGTCGAGGCCTTGAAGGCCATCGCCTCTTCAGTGTTCGAGGGCGCAATCTTTGTGTTCTCAGTCTCTGACTATCAGAGCCCAGAAGATGAAATAGCCTGGATCACTACCCTGAACACTCCTGGGCAGGCGCATGAGTTCAAGACCTGGACAATGGCCTGGGGTTAGCGCCGATGCAGGCTTTATGAATCCCCCTGAATCAACACCGACAACCGCACATCCGCCGCCAGCACCCGCTGCAACTGCCCGTTGGCGGCAAACACCGGCACCGAAATCGTCAAACAGAAGTGATCCGTCGCCGAAGAGCGATAAACCGGGGTGATGTAGCTGCTCAACTGCTCCGCCACCGTCCTGAACCACGGCCGTTGCGACCAGTTGCGCCCGCGGCAGCTTTCACCGGCGTGGTCGGCTTCAGCGAAGACGTTTTCGCTGATCTGCACGCCATCGCTGCCCACCAGGTACAACAGTTCAAAACGGTTATCCCGTTGTAGAGTTTCGCGCATGAAGCGTTCGGCATTGGCGATGTCGCCATGCAGGGCGGCTTCCATGGCCAGACGTTCGACGCTGGCTTGTACGTCTTTATGGACCTGCAGACGGAACCCGCCAAGACCTGCCAACAGGTGATCGCCACTGGCGCGCACGGCGGCGCTGTGGGTCAGGACTTGTCCGGCCTTGCCCAAGAGATCGGCGGAGACGCTGGCGATATTCTGCACGTCGCGATTGATCGCGTGCACGGCAATGCCGATGTGTTCAGTGCCGGAGGCGATGCCGCCGACGCGCTTGTCCAGTTCTTCCATGGCCACTTGCGTGCTGTTGAGGTCCTGGCCCATTCGGGTCATGCCTTCGCGCCCATCGGCAACGGCCAGGTGCATTTTCTGCCCGGCGGCACCGAGTTGGTCCATGTCGGAGCGGAAGCGCTCGATGATCTGACTGACCCGTGAAGTCGATTCAGTAGTGTGCCCGGCCAAGCGGCGGACTTCGTCGGCGACCACGGCGAAGCCGCGACCATGCTCCCCTGCCCGCGCGGCTTCGATGGCAGCGTTGAGGGCGAGCAAATTGGTCTGTTGAGAAATACTGGCGATCACACCGAGGACCTGGCTGACCTCTTCCAGTTGGCCGAATAACTGGCCGATGACCTCTTCAAGTTTCAGTTCGCTGGCGCCGATGGCCTCTACCTGGCTCAGTACCTCGCTGCCGGTCTGCTGGCATTGCCGTAGCGTGGCGCTGACCTCGGTGGCCAGTTTGGCAACCTGCACGGCACCGGGCACCAGTTCAGAATCCAGAGAAGTGCTGACCTGTTCACTGGCACTGGCGATCAGCTCCGACGCTTGGGCCAGGGTTTGGCCGCTGGCTTCGGTTTCCGTGGCGATGCGCGCCAGTTCCGGCGCGTGAGAGGCAATGGACACGGACGCTGCAAGGCTTTCGGCCAATCGTTCATGCAGAGTCTTGGTAAACCCGTTCAGGCGGTTATTGAACGGCTGTTGCCCGGACAGCTGCACTGTCAGATCAAGGTCGTCACAAAGCAGATTCAGAGCGTCATCGTCTTGAAGCCGGCGTTTCCGTGCGCGCATTAGCAACATTCATGTCTCTCCTGATGGTTGTGAGGAGACTTGCAAGCACAATGCCATCACCTGAAGTGTTACTGAATCGTTCAAGCTTACGAACCTGAAGAAATTAATGCCCCTGTTTGGCGGCGCCTGCGTGAAATACAGCTGTTATTGGTGCACTTGCGGGTCGCCGTTCGTCCGCTGGCTGGCACTCCTCGGTGCCGACTATCTCTCAATGCCATGTGCGGATGTGCCGCGCCAGCAACGGGAGAGCCGTCATGGCCAAGCAAGACAACGAACCGCAAAGCGCTTATCAGGGCCCGGCAGCCAGAACCGGCGACACCGAAGATGGGCTTTACCCCGATGCCCAGGGGGATCTGGGGCATAAGAAAGGCGGAGACACTGAGTCGCTACCGGGGAGTAATGAGCCGCTGGCGTCGGAGTCAGGGTTGGATAAATCTACAACAAAGGGAAATGCAGGCGATCCCGCGTCAACGCTGGACTCAACTGTTGATGAGCAGTAGCGTCCTCGCTCCACTTTCAGCACGCAGGGTGCCAGCATCTGCAGCAAGTCCGGCAACGTGCGTGCGGTAACCATGTAGCTTTTGTAAGCCTCTCATCGGCGTTATTATCTCACCTGCAAGCGCAGCACCGCATCTACGCCCGGAGAGTCTCAATGAATGTACAACCAAACACAGTTTCCGACAGTGAGCTGGACATTCTGGAAAGTCAGGTACCCGGCCTGGCCTCGACAGCAACCCATGTCGCCCACGTCAGGGCGCTGGCAGCAAACCCGCAAGGGGTTCTGTGCATCGACGCTGGCAATCTGGTTCGTATCTCTCAAGACGGCAACAAAACCGTCGTAGCCAAAGCCAAGCCACGTCACAGGGTCAAGGTCGGAGAAGTGATCACCGTCCGTCGAGTCGAGGCGGGACAGGCAGGTGCCTAGACTGCGGGTTTTCGCCGGCCCCAACGGATCAGGCAAGAGCACCATTAAAGAAACCTTGTCACCCGCGCTGATCAAGACTTATGTAAACGCTGACGAACTCGAAAAAGAAGCGAAAATTACCGGGTTCGTCGACTTATCTGCTTTTGGCCTCAATCCCGCATTACCAGAACTCCTGGCTTTTCACGCCGAACACTATCTATTGATCAAAAAAGGCTTGATCGAACAGGTCACACACCTCGACCTGGTCGACGGAAAAGTTGACTATCGGGCAGTCAAAGTAAACTCGTATTTTGCGTCAGTCATCGCCGACTTCATCCGCCAATATCTGCTTAATGGCGGAGCAAGCTTTACCTTTGAAACGGTAATGTCTCACCCAAGCAAAGTCGAATTCATGCGTGACGCACGCGCCGCAGGATACCGTACCTACCTGTACTTTGTTTCAACGGAGGATCCTGACATCAACCTGGACCGTGTGAACATCCGCGTTCAGGGAGGAGGACATCCTGTAGCCCCCCAGAAAGTACGAGAGCGGTACGTAAAATCATTGGGTTTATTGCCTGAGGCGATTGCCGCCAGCGACCGAGCCTATATTTTTGATAACTCGGGTGACAGCTCTGTTCTGCTCGCTGAGATAACAAGCGGCACTCAGCTCGACTATCGGACGGAAGACATTCCGGATTGGTTCTTCGAGGCCTATACGAACAAAGTTGATAGCTGAAAACCGCCCCACCAAAGATACAAACAATTCTCATTTATGCTATTTTGCCGCCCTCGCTCCCAGGCCAGCTAAGGTGGCTGTATGTCCGGTTCAGACCTCAAGGCGCTCTATCTCGCCCATCGCGCGGAAATTCAGGATTACCTGGACCGTCGTTTGCGCTGCAAAGAGACGGCTGCCGACCTGACGCAGGACACCTTCATTCGCCTGTCCGAGCAGATGGGTCGTACGCGCATAGAAAATTTTCGCGCCTATCTGTTCTCCGCCGCGCGCAATCTGTTTATCGATCACACCCGCCGCCAAGGGCATCGCAAAGGCGAGTCCCTGGATCAGGAAGAAGTGAGCAATCTCGAGCAGCAGACCCCCACCCTGGAGCAGGCGGCCATTGCCAATCAGCAGTTGGCGGCGCTGAACGAGGTAATCCAGAACA
Organism: Pseudomonas sp. JUb42; assembly: GCF_024807945.1. Taxonomy (GTDB): domain Bacteria; phylum Pseudomonadota; class Gammaproteobacteria; order Pseudomonadales; family Pseudomonadaceae; genus Aquipseudomonas. The sequence continues at coordinate 146,202 of NZ_JANUFD010000011.1, forward strand.
TGCCCGAGAGTTGCCGCGAGGTGTTTCTGCTGGTGCGGGTCGAGGGTCTGACTTACGCGGACATTGGCGAGCGTCTGGGGATTTCGCCGAAGACCGCCTACAGCCGCATGGTCAGGGCGCTGGATTTATTGAAGCAGGGTATGTCCAAATGAACGCCCGCTTCCTGTACGACGTTGAACTGATCAGCCTATGAATCCCTCCTCCTCGCCCGACGATATCAGCCATCAGGCCAGTGCCTGGTTTGCCCTGGTCAATGGCGGCGAGCCAACTCAGGCCGAGCGCGAGCAATTAGCGGCGTGGATCGCTGCCGACCCTCGCCACGCCCAGGCCTATGCCGAGCTGGAAAATCTCTGGTCGGCTTCGGCCACGCTGCTGCGCCCGCGTGCGCCGGTGGTTCGCGTGCAACTGTCGCGCAGACGCTTTGTCGGTCTGGGGATTGCCGCCAGTGCAGCGGCGGTGACGGCAGGGGCGACGACCTTGTGGTTCAAGGGCATCGGCTCACCCTTTGCCGACGTGCGCACCGCCGTGGGCGAGCGGCGTACGGTGCGTCTGCCGGACGGCTCAAGCGTCGAACTGGCGGGCAATACCGCGCTGAATATGGACTTCTCGTCGAACAAGCGCGCCTTGCAACTGCTGCAGGGCGAGGTGTTTTTCAGCGTCGCGCCGGGGGCTGACAATGAACTGACAGTCAGTACCGAAGCGGGCAAGGTGGCGACTCGCGAGGGTGAGTTCTGCCTATCCTGCGAAGGTGCGACGGCGATGCTGGCAGTAAGCCGCAAGACCGTACGAGTGATCACCCCCAATCAGCAGACGGACGTCGAAGAAGGCCTGTCCCTGCGTTTCGGCGCCGCACAGAGCGAAGCCATTCAGCATGCCGATCTGGATCAGGTGCTGGCCTGGCGCAACGGCCGGCTGGTGTTCTTCGACAAACCGCTGCTGACGGTTGTCAATGAACTGCAACGCTGGCGCGAAGGGAAAATATTTATCCCGGACAAGCAACTGGCGGCGCGGCGGGTCAGTTTGATCCTCAACCTGAACCGGCCGGATCAGATGCTCGATGTGCTGGCCAAAGCCTTGTCGGTGCGTACGACGAAGTACACCGAGCTCGTGACCTTGATTTATCCCGCCTGATCTTCAACCAGACGAGGTGTGAGCAAATTCTGTGGGAGCGAATTCATTCGCGAACAGGCCGGTACATCCGACACATTTTTTGGTCTGAAACACTGCTTTCGCGAATGAATTCGCTCCCACACATTGGCGCTCATATACGCACCATTTCAGTCAGCTGTGAGATTTTTCGCTCCAATCAGTCATACGCCCGCCAAATATTTCAAATCGCCATCAGGTATCCCGATCACTCATGCGTCTTAACGTGACTGATATCTATTCGCATGCTTTAAGCAGTCTCATAGGGAACCACCTGAATGGCCAAGCACACCAAACCCGGGCGCACACTCGACACTCAATGGCGGCGCAGCGCCCTTAGCGCAGCCCTCGCCTGCACCTTGCTGACGGGGGCCGTTCAGGCTTATGGCGCGCCGGACCAGGCCAGTGGTGTAGCCGTCGAAAAGCTGTCGCTGAATATTCCGGCGCAGCAGTTGCGTCAGGCCCTGCTGCAATTCAGTCAGCAATCCGGGCAGAACGTGCTGCTCGACGGCAACCTCGATGCGGGTCTGCGCAGCCATGCCGTGGTCGGGCTGTATTCGGCACAGGACGCCCTGGCGATGCTGCTGCAAGGCAGCGGCTACAGCTTCGCCCGCACCGACGCCGTCACCGTCTATCTGGTGCCGTTGAAGACCGCGAACGGTTCCGTGCAGCTTGAAGAAACCCAGGTCACCGCCCGCAACAATGAAGCGGTGTCGGACGACAGCGGCGAGGTGCGTGGCTACAAGGGCAAGCCAGCCTCAAGCACCACGCGCATGGGCCTGAGCAACAAAGACACCCCGCAAGCCATCACCACCATCACCCGCGAGCAGATCGACGACTTCAAGCTCAATAGCGTCAAAGACGCCCTGCGCAACGCGCCATCAGTCACGGTCGAGCAGTTCGAAAGCGACCGCACCGCCTTCACGTCCCGTGGTTTCAAGGTCGAGAACGTCGAGTTCGATGGCATGGGCATGCCCTTTTCCGGCGGCGTGTTGATGGGCGATCAGGACATGACCGAGTTCGAGCAGATCGACGTGCTGCACGGCGCCAACGGTTTGATGAGCGGCGCCGGTGATCCCTCGGCGACGGTCAACCTGGTGCGCAAACGGCCTACCGATACCTTCCAGGCACGGGTCGATAGCAGCATCGGTTCCTGGGATAGCCGCCGTCTGGCACTGGACGTCTCCGGCCCGCTGACCGACAGCGGCAACATACGCGGGCGCTTCATCACCTCCCACGACAAGGGCAATTCCTACCTTGATCAGTACAGCCACGAAGTCAACGTAGTCGCAGGGCTGCTGGCCTTCGACCTGTCCGACGCCGACACTCTGACCGTGGGCTACTCCCAGCAGGACAGCTATTCCAACGGCAGCACCTGGGGTGCCCTGCCCATCGCCGACTACGCGGGCAACCGCATTCACTACAGCAGCCGCAGCTCCAGCGTCGGCCAGCCCTGGACCTATTGGAATATCCATACCCAGCGCGCTTTCGCCGAGCTGACCCACGCCTTCGACAATGGCTGGGCAAGCAAGATCACCCTGACCGGGACCAACCAGCATTCTGATACCAAAATGCTCTACGCCATCCCCGCGACGGCCGACACCGCCTACGCCTATATCAACCGCACCACCAGCACTGAGCATTCATTGACCGGCGAGGCGCAATTGTCCGGGCCCTTCAGCCTGCTCGGTCGCGAACACGAACTGACTGTGGGCGCCAACTACGGCCGCACCCACCACGACGAACGCGGGCATTACAAGGATGCCTCCGGCAACCAGATCGTCAGCCTCGCCGACGTGCTGGCCGGGCGGGTCGTTGAACCGGCGATGAACTACACCGACGAGCTCAACACCCAACTGTTCACCGACCGCCAGAAGAGCCTGTTCGCCGGTGCGCGTTTCAGCCTGCTCGACGACCTGCACTGGATCGCCGGTGCGCGCATGCTCAGCGCCGACGGCGAAGGCGCGGGCTATGGCTCGTCCCACTACACCCGGGTGCATGGCAAGGTCACGCCCTACACAGGCGTGGTCTATGACCTGACACCGGAGTGGAGCCTGTACGCCAGCTGGACCGAAATCTTCAAGCCGCAATACCTGCGCAGCGTCGGCGGCGGCCTGATCCTGCCGCTGGAAGGCACCAGCATGGAAGCCGGGGTAAAAGGCAGCCTGCTCGACAAGCGCCTGAACGTCACCGCCGCAGTGTTCAAGACCAAACAGGAGAACGTCGCCGAACTCACCGGCCAGATCGTCAATGGCCAGTACGTTTATCAGGGCGTGGACTACAAGAGCCAGGGCATCGAACTGGAAGCCTCCGGCGAAGCCTTGCCGGGCCTTGAAGTGGCCGGCGGCTACACCTTTGTCGATATCAACGATAACCACGGCGACAAGGCGCGCCAGTACATCCCCACCCATACCGTACGCGGCAGCCTGACCTACCGCCTGCCCGCCCTGCCCCAGGCCAAGATCGGCACCCGTGTGCAATGGCAAAGCGAGACCGAAGTCGACAGCAACAGCCGTATCCGCCAGGACGCCTATGCCCTGGTCGACCTGATGGCCAGCTACGACTTCGACGAACACTGGAGCACGTCGCTGAACATGAACAACGTCACCGACCAGAAATACCTGCTGTCGCTGTATCAGGCGGCGGGGTCGACCAACTATGGCGCGCCACGCAATGTGATGGCTTCTGTGACGTGGAAGTATTGAGCCTTCGCAAATCTGAAGTGCAATGAGATCTGTGGGACCGGCTTTAGCCGGGAAGAGGCCGGTACATCCGCTACATCTTCTTGATTGAGACACCGCCTTCCCGGCTGAAGCCGGTCCCACATTGCTCCAGTGTTTGCCGGGAGACCGCGTTACATTTGCCTGCCCACCAAAGTCCCGCTACCCTGCCGCCCTATCTGCATTCGTAATGGATGCGGAGACGGGCTTGGCGGCCCGATCAGAACGCGCAATTCGTTGTTTTCCTCATCGCAGGCAGCTTTTTCGTGCCTGAGTTGTCGATTTATGGCGGGTTGCGCAGGGACTTGTTCGCAAGTGCCGGGTTCGTTCTGCCGGTCCGCCAACCTTGTGCAATCCGTCACCCTAACCTGCTTGGCGGCAGGCGGTGATGGTCTATTCCACAGAGCGGACTACTCAAAATGGACAATCCAACAAATCAACATAAAACCCTCGGCATCACCACCTTCGCGCAATGCGGCCCTGACGCCACCCCGCTGCTGCGCGTCAATCCCGGTATCGACGTCAGGCACGCCCTCGAACACAGCGCCAACCTGCAACACATTGCCAGCCAACTGATGGCCGATTCGGCCATGGGCGATGGCGGGCAACATGTGCCTTGGGCGGCGGTTTACCTGAACGAAATGGCCCAGGCGATTGTTGAAGATCTGGCTTTGGTTCGGCAGGAATGAGATAGATCGCTAAAAGCGGTAAAGCCGGGGCTGGGTTGGTAGCTGGTTTCGGCTGATCAGTTTGAACATGTCCAAGGACAGTATCGAGCGCAGTACATTTTTTGCACGCCCTGATTGACGTGCGGCCGCGCTAGTTATGCACTTGCCTTTTCCCCATCGGGTATCAAGCGAACCTCAACCCGCTGACCAAGCGCTTTGGCTGCGCTGGCGAGAGTTGCCAAGGTCATACCTGCATCATTTTGATCGAGGACTCGATCAACTACAGTGCGACTGGTGTGCATCAGCAAAGCCAACGCTGTTTTAGTAATTCCCTGAGCCTTCATGGCTTCGGCAAGCTGCCATGAAATTACGCGTTTGAGCGCGGCAGCAGAGACTTCTTCTGCGAGCCCCTGCTCGATCAGAAAATCGTCAAAATCAGATCCGATATGTTTGCTCACGCGGCGTACCTCATAGTCTTGCTTTGCGTTGTTTGGCGGTAGCCAAGTCGGACATGGGGGTTTTCTGGCTTTTCTTGATGAAGCCATGAAGCAGAATCATATTCGAGCCTACGACCGTAAATAAAACTCTTGCGATGGTGTCACCGAGGTCAACACGGACCTCCCAAAGCCCGATATCAAGCTTTCGTACTACCGGCATGCCGATAGGCCATCCCATTTGTACAGTTTTGATCTCGATGCCAACCAAACGTCGCTGCTCACGAGGCAAATCGGTTAACCATTCACGCACCGGCTCGTTGCCCGCTTCTGTACAGAAAACCTAACGCCGAGAACTGGTAGAAAATTGCTCATTGGAGAAGTGTACCTAAAAAGGTACATATTTCAACCTTCACCTACCTCCCCCGCGCTACTTCCAACCAGGCCCCCGCCGCCGGCGACAAATGCGCGTTCTTGCGCCACGCCAGGGCTATATGCCAGTCCGTATCTACCTCATCCAGCGCCACCAACCGAATCCCGTCATGCTGATGTTTCTGCGCCAGCATCCTCGGCAGAAAGGCCACGCCCAAGCCTGCTGAGACCAGATCAACAATAAAGTCGATCTGGCCGCTACGGGCGGTGACTTTGGGGGTGACGCCCTTTTTATCGCAGGCGGCCTGGATCACGGCGTTCAGGGCAAAGCCGGCCTCGAAGAGGATGAAAGGCGCGTCGGCCAGGTCAGCGAAGTCGACGCTTTTGCGGGCGCTCAATGGATGGTGTTCGGGCATGACCACGACCAGGGGCTCGATGCGCACGTCCTGATAGTCGAAGGCCTCGTTATAGGGCTTCTGCTTCAACAACGCGGCGACGTCCAGTTCGCCGCACTCCAGACATTCGAGAAGTTTCTTGGCGCCGTATTCGATCAGTTCGATTTCGATATCGGGGTAGCGCGCGCGGTACTCGGCGAACATCGCGGCGAACAGTGCGCCGCTGCCCACCGGCGGCAGGCCGATGCGCAGAACGCCGCCCTTGAGGCCGCGCAGGTCGTTGATTTCAGCGATCAGGTCACTACGCTCGGCCAGCAGTACCAGGGCGCGGCGGTAGACAATGGCGCCGGCGGCAGTGAGTTCGCTTTTATGGCCCATGCGGTTGAGCAGCGGCGTGCCCAGTTCGTCTTCCAGGGTCTTGACCGCTTTGCTCACCGTGGATTGGGTCAGAGACACGACCTCGGCGGCTTGAGAGAAGCCGCCCTGGCGCACCACTTCGACGAAGGTGCGTAATGTGCGAAGGTTCATCGCTATTCACTTTCCGACTGGAATCTATTTATAAAAGTTGTTTTTACCATGCGCTATACCTCTTTACTCTGCATGCACATAAAAATCCGTCTACCCAAGGACACCTGCCATGATCATCTCGTCGGCCTCTGACTACCGCGCAGTGGCCAAACGCAAGCTGCCGCGCTTTCTGTTCGACTATATCGATGGCGGCGCCTATGCCGAGCACACCCTGCGGGCCAACGTTTCCGATCTGTCCAGCATCAGCCTGCGCCAGCGCATCCTGAAGAATGTCGACAGCCTCAACCTGAACACCACGCTGTTCGGCGAACAAATGGCCATGCCGATAATCCTCAGCCCCGTGGGTCTGACCGGCATGTATGCGCGGCGCGGAGAAGTGCAGGCGGCCAATGCGGCGGCAAACAAGGGCATTCCGCTGTGCCTGTCGACGGTGTCGGTATGCTCCATCGAGGAAGTGGCGTCGCAATGCTCGCGGGCGATCTGGTTTCAGCTCTATGTGCTCAAGGATCGCGGGTTCATGAAGAACGCCCTGGAGCGTGCCCAGGCGGCCGGGGTCACGACCCTGATGTTCACGGTGGATATGCCGACGCCTGGCGCGCGTTATCGTGATGCTCACTCGGGCATGTCCGGGCCTTACGGGGCGCAGCGGCGCATGCTGCAGGCCATGACCAAGCCGCAATGGGCGCTGGATGTCGGCCTGCTCGGTCGGCCCCATGACCTGGGCAATATTTCCAAATACCTGGGCAAGCCCACCACCCTGGAAGACTACGTGGGCTGGCTGGGCGCCAACTTCGATCCGTCCATCAGCTGGAAGGATCTGGAGTGGATTCGCGAGTTCTGGAAAGGCCCGATGATCATCAAAGGCATTCTCGACCCCGAGGACGCCAAGGACGCGGTGAGCTTCGGCGCCGATGGCATCGTGGTCTCCAACCATGGCGGCCGTCAGCTCGACGGCGTGCTGTCCACGGCCAAGGCGCTGCCACCGATTGCTCAGGCGGTGGGCAGTGATCTGACTGTACTGGTGGACTCCGGCATTCGCTCAGGCCTCGACGTCGTGCGCATGCTCGCCCTCGGCGCCAAAGGCGTGCTGCTCGGCCGCTCGATGGCCTATGCCCTGGCGGCGGACGGGCAACGCGGAGTTGAGAACCTGCTGGATATTTTCGCCAAGGAAATGCGTGTGGCGATGACGCTGACCGGCGTGACGTCCATCGAGCAGATTGATGGCAGCACGCTGGTTCAGGCCGGGCTCTGACACCTGCGGCGACAGGCAAGAGCCAGCTTAGTGGCGAGGTGCTGCGTCAGGCGCCACGCCTCGTCAACACGTTCGCTCCTGCCGGAGTTCTCGCAGAGAAAGCGCCTACAAAAAAGAGAATCGTCTGACATCAATCTCTGCGAACGCCCTTTAACATCTATGGCCACACTTGACTCACAACGATGGCATAGAGGTTCAGAAATGGAAACACGAGTGGCGAAGCTGGAGAGTCACTTTGAATATATGCGCCGTGACATCTCGGAGCTGAAATCGGATGTGAAAGCGATTTCGTCTGATCTTGTGACCTTGAAAATCCAGATGACTCACGTCGACAAGCATATGGTGACCAAAGCGCAGCTCGCCTCCTACGCCCTGCTCAGTCTTATACCCATCCTGGGCGGCGGTTGGTGGATCGTGCAACAGTACCTGGCGCCTATCCTCAAAGCGCTGCCGCAGTAACGAAAACGCCAGGAGCGATCAGGCCTCTTGAGGTAAAGTGCGGACAGACTTGTACACTGCGTGATAAATACCCTCGACCCGCGATGAGCCGGGTGTTGGCACTGGACTCGCTGAAATCGGCTGAGGCCCAATGGCTGCGCTGCTCCGCCATGGCCGAACGGCCCCATAACAACGAAGCCATACAGCCCGGTACGCGAGGCCAACAAGGGACACCAGATGCAAATCGGTAAACCTTTCTTCATCAATCTGGCCTGCACCGGCGTAATCCCGACCAAGGCGATGAACGCCCATGTACCGCTGAGCCACGATGAGATCGTCGCCGACGTCGCCCAGGCCCTCGCCCTTGGCGTGCAGATGGTGCATCTGCATGCCCGTGACGGCGATGGCATCCAGACCGCCGACCCACAACCCTATGGCCGACTGATCGAGGCGATACGCGCCTTGCCGGGCGGACGCGAGCTGATCGTCTGCGTCACCACCAGCGGCCGCCAGGATGCCAGCTTCGCGGCCCGCTCAAGGGTATTGGACCTGGACGGCGACGCCCGTCCGGACATGGCCAGCCTCACCCTCAGCTCCATGAATTTCGCCCAGTCAGCCAGTATCAATTCGCCGGATACCATCCGCCGCCTGGCAGAGCGTATGCGCGCCCGACGCATCAAGCCGGAGCTGGAAGTGTTCGATACGGGCATGGCCAATTTCGCCAGGGTGCTGCTCAAGGAGGGGCTGCTCGAAGCGCCGTTGTACGTCAACGTGCTGCTGGGCAATATGGCCGGGGCCCAGGCTGATCTGCTGCAACTGGCGGCGATCCTCGCGGCGTTGCCTGACGACTGCATCGTCGGCGTGGCCGGGCTCGGGCGCTTTCAACTGGCCGCCAACGGCCTCGGCCTGCTGGCGGCTGATGGGGTCCGCGTGGGTCTGGAAGACAATCTGTGGTTCGATCAGCAACGCACCCGCCCTGCTGACAATACAGCGCTGATCAAACGCGTGGTTGCTCAGGCTGCTTTGCTGGAACGTCCGCTGATATCAGCGCGTGCACTGCGCCAGACAATGGGAATTGCATGTTGAGCGAGTAATGTATTGTCTTCGGCTGGTTTCGGCCAATTGCAGGACCGGCTTTAGCCGTGAGGAAGTCTTCGCTTGCTGCCTGATTGGCATGTTGCGTCTCGCGCTTCCTGCAACCCTCATTCGACAACATTCATGCAAGCTGCACGAATAAAATCCCCTACCGTTCATCCAACCCAATGATTTTATTCAGATAAATTCACGACCAGAAACTGGCACAGCCTCTGCAACTTCCTCTACACACCAGCCGGATCAGCCTGAGGTCTGGCTCGAAAACCGTGAAACCAGAGGAACTATAAAATGAACGCCATCGACCTTTTGGAAGCCGACCACGAACGCGTTAAAGCCATCCTGACGCAGCTGAGCGAGTCTACAGAGCGTGGGATCAAGAAGCGCACTGAGCTGCTGGCCAAGCTGGAAATGGAAATCACCATTCACACCCAGATCGAGGAAGAGATCCTCTATCCGGCCTTCAAGGCGGCCGGGGCCAAGGAGCAGGATGTGATGTATTACGAAGCCAAGGAAGAGCACCGCACTGTCGACTCCCTGGTGCTCCCCGACCTCAAGCAAACCGACCCATCGACGCCCGAGTTTTCCGGCCGCGTGAAGGTCGTCAAAGAGCTGCTGGAACACCATATCGAAGAAGAAGAAACCGAGATGTTTCCCCAGGCTCGCAAACTGCTGGGCAAGGCCAAGCTCGAGGAACTGGGCCTGCAAATGGAAGCGATGAAGGCTGAGTATAAAAAGACCATGAATCATGGCATGGCCGCCTGATTTCATAGGCTGTTACAAGAGCCCGGCGAAATGCCGGGCTTTTTCATACGCATGCAAAAGCGCCAACCGAGACACCTGACTGCTACCCCTTGCGACCCCACCCTTACCTCGCTACCCTTGCGCCCGTCGCTGCCAAATCAGCGGCCTGGGTGTAGGAACCCAGATTCTAGGACGTACGCTTCAACCAATTCGACTGTATATACAGATCGTTATGGCGGCTGTGTGCGGGCACGCTTCGGCGTGGCCGGTTTCCTAGATCCGGTATTCCTACCCCGTGCACAGCTGCCACCCAAAGCCCGTAGGAAGGCCTGAGGCAGCTCCATCAATCTAGGAGCAAGACCATGAGCAACAACAGCCAAACCCCCACCCTCGCCCAACTGATCGATGAAACCGATGAGCTGCTGCGCTGTGTCAAAGCCACCGCCTATGAAAGCGCCGACAACCTCAAGGGCAGCCAGCGGGATCATTCGCTATCGGTGGTACACCTGCTTGAAGTGATTCAGGTCAAGGTGACGCAGATGGCGCGGATTCAGGCAGCGAGCCAGCTATAAGCCGGCTCATCAGGCCCGGTCCATGACTGGGTCTGCCAATTCTTTATTCCTGTGAACCAGCCGCAGATTTTCTTAACTCGCTCACCCAACCCTGGCACGTGTAGACGCACCACTGTGGGAGCGAATTCATTCGCGAAAGCGATATTCCAAGCGATGAAGCGTTATCGACTGTACCGCCCTCTTCGCGAATAAATTCGCTCCCACATCCCCCCTGTGATTCAGCAGTTTTGCGTGACTGAAGCCTGTATCTGCTGCCCGACTAAAACTGGCACGCTTCCCGCTATTGTTTACCCACTGAGTTGTTGAACAATCTGTGGGAACCCCCGTTATGACCCCTGCCCCGGAAAATGATCTGTCCCTGGCCGACCACGTGGCCATGGAGTTGCGCGCCGACATTATCGGTGGGCGGCTATTGCCTGGCATGGCGTTGGTCGAGAGCGAGCTGGTCAAGTCCTACAGCGCGTCGCGCAATACCGTACGTGAGGCGCTGCATCATCTTGGCCGCGAAGGGTTGGCGCGCTATGTGCGCAACAAGGGCGTGATGGTACGGCGCATGGGTGTTGCGGATGTGCGGGATATTTTTCAGGTGCGGCGCACCCTGGAACTGCCTGCACTGGCCGGCAGTCAGGCGCTGCACGAATCCCGCCTGGCGCTGATGGGCGATGCGATTGAAGCCGCCGAATTGGCTCAGGAGCGCGAGGACTGGCAGGCCTTCGGCACTCATAGTCTGCGCTTTCACCAACATATCGTCGGGCTGTTGTGCAGCCCGTTGTTCGACGAGTTTTTCACCCAAGTCGCCGCCCAGTTGCGCTTGGTATTTTCCAGTGCCGGCAGCGAAGAGCACTTCCAGAAACCTTGGCTGGAACGCGACCGGCAAATCCATGAACTGCTCGGCGAAGGCCGTCGCCAGGACGCCCACGAGGCCCTGCGCCTCTACCTCAAAGATTCCGAACGCGAGCTGTTGGACGTGTTCAGCCGCGCCGCCAAACCCTGAACGAGGATTCACTATGTACAAGGACTATCCCGCCGCTTATCAGGTCAGCAAGGGCAGCGCCCTGCAGGTCGATCAAGCGTTCTATGACCGGGTGCGCGAAGGCAAGGGCCTGCGCACGCTGATCGAACAGTTCGAAGTGCCGATCCGCACCGGCCGGGCCTGGAAAGTCCCGGCCGGCCATGTGTTTCGTGTGACCACGCCGGTCGGCCCTCAGGTCGGCGACTTCAACGTGTGGAACGCCAACGACCCGCGCGAACGCATGTGGGCCGCCCGTACCCGGCAGTTGCAGGGCGCCCATGTCAGCACCTATGACCGCCTGTGGTCGAACCTGCCGTTCCTGCGCCCACTGGTTACCATCACCGACGACAGCCTGGCCAGCTACGGCATCGACGAGCACGGTGGGCGCCTGCATGACCTGCTCGGCACCCGCTGCGATCCGTACGTGAACCGCATGCTCACCGGCGAAGACTTCCACCATCACTGCCACTCCAACCTGACCCGCGCCGTACTGCCCCACGGCCTGACCGAGTTCGATGTGCATGACGTGCTGAATATCTTCCAGTGCACCGGCCTGAATCATGACGACATGTACTTCATGAAAGCCTGCCCGGCCAAACAGGGCGACTACCTGGAGTTCTTCGCCGAAATCGACCTGCTCTGCGCCCTCTCCACCTGCCCCGGCGGTGATCTGTCACTGCCGATGTGGGGGCCGGATGCCCAGGATCCGCTGACGGTCTGCCGCCCGCTGGGGGTAGAGATTTATCAACTGGATGACGCGTTGTTGCAGGGTTGGCAGCAGCCTGAACGTGCGGCTTATAAAGGCCTGCACGGGTTGCACATTGCCAAGGCGGACTGGGAAGTTTGAAATCTACAGCGCAGAGTCGTGAGAGCGAATGTGGGAGCGAATTCATTCGCGAAAGCGGCATCAAGACCACAGCCATATCGGCTGTAACGGCCTTTCGCGGATAAATCCGCTCCCACAATTCGTGCAGGCCGTGTGCTAGCCACGCACCGATGCAGGCCTTATGCTGCCTGCTTTCGCGCAAGGACGCTGATTATGAAACATATCGTTTTATTGGCCCTGGCACTCGCCCTGAGTGGCTGCGGCAACATCGTCACGGTGTACATGGGAGACGCAAAGACCAGTAACTTTCTGCTGGATCAGGGTTCCTCCTGTGGTGCCGTGCCGCGAGTCTACAGCGGCGTGATATTCGACTTCTGCATGCTCTATGGCGAGCCTGCGAGCAACAGCAGAAGCACCGCGTCTGGTAGCTCCGCGTTTCCGATCCTATTCATTGATGCCGCAGCCTCCGGTGTCCTGGACACCGTATCCCTGCCCTACACCATCTACCGCCAATCCACGGACGGCAGTATCGAAATCAGTCGTCGTAACTGGAAAAGAGAGAGCTGAAACCCATGCAGCGCTTGACCCTTACCCTCGCTTTACTGGCTAGTGGCACCATCGCCCATGCTCAGGAGTCCACCTCCCATCTGGACAGCGTCCAGCAACAGGGCCAACTGGCCGTGTGCACCACGGGCGATTACAAGCCCTACTCGTTCCTGCGCCCGGACGGCGAATACGAGGGCATCGATATCGAGATGGCACGCAACCTGGCCAAGAGCCTGGGCGTGAAGGTGCAGTGGGTGCCCACTAGCTGGAAAACCCTGATGCCGGACTTCCTCGCGGGCAAGTGTGATATCGCCGTGGGCGGTATTTCGGTGAGCCTGGAGCGGCAGAAGAAGGCCTTCTTCAGCAATATTCTGGATATCGACGGCAAGATCCCCTTGGTGCGCTGTGAAGAACAGGCGCAGTACCAGACCCTGGATCAGATCAATCGCCCCGAAGTGCGTCTGGTCGAGCCGGCGGGCGGCACCAACGAAGCTTTCGTTCACGCTTATGCACCCAAGGCGCAATTGGCCCTGCATGACAACGTGACCATCTTTCAGCAGTTGCTCGACAAGAAGGCCGACGTGATGATCACCGACGCTTCCGAAGCGCTCTATCAGCAAAAGCGCCTGCCCGGCCTGTGCGCGGTAAATCCGAGCAAATACATGCAGTACGGCGAAAAGGCTTACCTGCTACCACGGGACGACATGGCCTGGAAAAGCTATGTCGATCAATGGCTGCACCTGAGCAAAGCCAACGGCGCCTACCAGAAAGTGGTCGGTGAATGGCTGGCGGTGCCGGGGGAATAAACCCCGGCGTGTCGCACATTGTATGACCTTGTACTACGGTGTATTACATCTGATTACACTGGAGGATGAGGTATGACAATGCTCTCTCTACGCCTGCCGGATGATCTGTCCGAGCTGCTGACGGCCCTGGCCAAGGCCACCGGCCGCAGCAAGTCGTTCCATGCCGTAGAGGCGCTGCGCGAATACCTGGCCAGGGAAGCCTGGCAGGTGGCGCAGATCGAGAAGGCCCTCAAGGAAGCCGATGCCGGGGACTTCGCCAGTGAGGCCGAGGTCAATGCGGTCATGGAAAAGTGGCTGGACAATGCGCGTTGAATGGCTGCAAACCGCGCTGAACAATCTCCACGAAGAAGCCACCTACCTGGCCCGGGACAATCCCCGGGCGGCGGCGGAGTTCATTGCGGCCATCAAGTACCGGGTCGAGCAACTGGCGCGCTTGCCCGAGCAAGGCCGTGAAGGCCGCATCGTCGGCACCCGGGAGTGGACGGTGATCGACCGGCCTTATCTTATTCCCTACCGCGTACGCCAAGGTCGCCTACAGGTGCTGCGGATCATTCATACGCGTCGTGCACTGACTCTCTAGCCGGTGATAAGGTTCTTCCTACACCCGCCAGGGAACGGAGCCCATTGTGAAAACCAGCAAAACCATCACCCGCGCCTTCTGCGTCGAGCTGCAACGAGAGTTGTCTATCACCGCCGCGCGGCGCGAGTACTTTTCCCTGGAGCCGCCGCGCCAGCGCTTTGAGTTTCTCTGTTCCAGCGAAGCCTGCCGGGCAGTGGGCGCGAAGATCACCGGGGTGCGCTACGACGTCAAACCCCAGGACAACCCGACCTTCGTCGCCGCGCATTTTCGCGCCAACCCGCACTATGAACACGATCCCACTTGCGAGTGGGTCGATGTCGATGCCGAAGAACAAGCCCCCGCCCCTGCCAACGAGACCGAAGGCGAAGCGCGATTGCGCAAGGCCCGGCGCAAGCTTGATGACTATATCGACGTGTTCGACCCGACCATTCGCACGCCTGCCAAGGACAAGGAAACAGTCACCGCCAGGCAAGCAATCGTCGAAGCCAACTCCGGCCCCGAACGGGCAGCTGAAGAAAAAGTGCCAAGCGCAACGCCGGTGCGCAGTGAAACCCGCACCAGCAATCTCGAGCGTCTGGTGGATGCCTACCGCCAGGCCAAGGCGCAGCTTGAGGCGCAAGATTTCAATCTGCTGAAGCTACGGGTACCCGGTCAGGGCGAGATGACCCTGCGCTCGTACTTTCGCCATATCAAGTACGCGCAGGTGGGCGACAGCGGGCGGATCGTCTACGGCGGCGGCTTGGTCGAGCGTTATGGGGCGGGCTTCAAGTTCAAGTTCTTCGACCGCCTGAACGGCAAGCAGGTGACGCTCTATGTGTCACCGGCGCAGATGCAGGCCTACCGTTCCAGCCGCTACCTCGGCGAACTGCTCAGCCATGCTGACGAGGTGAAGTTCTTCACCCTGTATGCCTTGGGCACACTGGTGCAGAGCCCATCGGGCAAGAGCGTCAGCGTGGAAGTCGAAGACCTGCGTCATTTGGCGATCGTGTTGGGGCCGCAAAAGACGTCAGGCGATACTAGCGAGACGACTCCATCGCCTTGAGTGCACTCAACGAAGCGATTTCCACCTTGCCGTACTTGAGCACCACCGCGCCTTCAGCGGCCATGGCCTTGAGCTCAAGCGCGAGTGTCTGGCGGGTGATGCCAAGCATCATGGCCAGCTCGTCCTGAGTGACGTTGAGAATCTGACGCTCGCTGGCCGCCAGGGTCGCATCGCCCCTGGCCAGGTGCTCTAGACGCCGGGCAATGCGTACGCGGGTCGAGCGCAGCATGGCGTCTTCAAGCATGGTGTAGACCAGCCGGGTATGAATGGCCTGCAACAAGGCCACGGCGCGGGCAAAACCGGCGTCGAGCATCAACCGGTCAAACACCGGCGGATCGACGCACAACACCTCGGCCGCAGTGATCGCACTGACGTCGTGGATACGCGGCAGGCCATCGAGCAGCGACGTTTCGCCAAACCAATTACCGGCTTCGAAGAGGGTCAGGATCGCCTCGCGCCCGTCCTCGCGCAGAGTCGACACTTTCAGCGTGCCTTGGACCAGGCCATAGAAACAGCCCGATACATCACCCTGACGCGACAGGAACTCGCCGACGCCCAGGCGTTGCACGCGGCTATTGGCCAATAGCTCGGCCTGAAGATTGGCGCCCAATCCGGCGAACCAGGGATGGCGGTTCATCTGTTGCTGGATATCCATGCTCACGCTGTCTTCTGACCGGGAAATGCAAGATACCTTGCAGTGTGGGGGTATACAAAAGGCTAGGCTTCAAACGTGCGACACACTTGAACCTGTGGGAGCGGATTCATCCGCGAAGGCGTCGGTACTTTCAACAATACAGTCGACTGACACACCGCTTTCGCGAATGAATTCGCTCCCACACAAGACCGCGTTCTCTATAACAATAAAAAGGCCCCCCTGATGAATATCCCCTCGCTCAAAGACCAGGTCAGCCCCGAAGAGTGGAAAATCCGTTGCGATCTGGCCGCCTGTTATCGGCTGGTTGCGCTGCACGGCTGGACCGATCTGATCTTCACCCATATCAGCGCGCGCCTGCCCGGTGATGACCATCGCTTTCTGATCAACCCCTACGGCATGCTCTTCGAAGAGGTCACTGCCTCGTCACTGATTGTGGTCGATCAACAAGGCAATAAGCTCAATGACTCGCCGTTCAACGTCAATCGCGCCGGTTTCGTCATTCACAGCGCCATTCACGCGGCCCGGGAAGATGCCCAGTGCGTGCTGCACACCCACACCCGCGCCGGGATTGCCGTGAGCGCGCAGAAGTGCGGCGTGCTGCCGATTTCCCAGCAGTCCACCTTTGTCCTGGCGTCTTTGGGTTATCACGATTACGAAGGCGTGGCGATTCGCGACGAAGAGCGCGTCAGCCTGCAAGCCGATCTGGGCACGGCGAATTTCCTGATGCTGCGCAACCACGGTCTGTTGACGGTCGGGCGTTCGATTGCCGAGGCGTTTCTGGCCATGTATCTGTTTGAGAGCACCTGTCAGATTCAGCTGTCGGCTCAGGCCGGTGGCGAGCTGACTCATGTGCATGACGCGATTGTCGAGGGCGTGGCCCACGTCATGAAGGTGCAGACCGAAGGTCAGGGCGGGGAATTCGTATGGCCGGCGCTGTTGCGCAAGCTGGAGCGGATGGGGAGCGATTATCGCAATTGATCTGCAGATGAAAACATTGTGGGAGCGGATTCATCCGCGAAGACGGTGTTGCAAACGATAGATATCTATCGAATGTACTGACCTCTTCGCGGATGAATCCGCTCCCACAGTTTCTAGCCTATCCCGGACTTAGACCTTGACGATCCAGCCCGCTGGCGCTTCCACGTCACCGGACTGCACGCCGGTCAGCTCTTTGTACAAGCGCTGAGTGACCGGGCCGACTTCTGTCTGGCTGTAGAAGACGTGCAGCTTGTCCTTGTAGGAAATGCCGCCAATCGGGGTGATCACAGCAGCAGTACCGCAGGCACCGGCTTCCTTGAATTCGTCGATCTTGTCGATGAACACATCGCCTTCGACCACTTCAAGACCCAAGCGGCTTTGTGCCAGTTCGATCAGCGACAGGCGAGTGATGCCTGGCAGCACGGATGGCGACTTCGGTGTAACGAACTTGCCATCAGCCGTGATCGCAAAGAAGTTGGCCGAACCGACTTCCTCGATTTTCGAGTGGGTCTGCGGATCCAGGTAGATGCAATCGGCGAAGCTGTTTTTCTTGGCTTCGGAACCTGGCATCAGGCTGGCCGCGTAGTTGCCACCGACCTTGGCGGCACCCGTGCCGTTGGGCGCGGCGCGGTCGTAGCTGGAGATCACGAAATTGTTCGGCTTCAGGCCGCCCTTGAAGTAGGCGCCGACCGGGATGCAGAAGATCGAGAAGATGAACTCGGGCGCAGTGCGCACGCCGATATTGTCACCCACGCCAATCACGAACGGACGCAGGTACAGCGCGCCCCCCGAACCGTATGGCGGGATGAAATGTTCGTTGGCCTTGACCACCTGCTTGCAGGCTTCGATGAACTGCTCGGTAGGCACATGGGGCATCAACAGGCGTGAACAGCTGCGCTGCATGCGCTGGGCGTTCTGGTCGGGACGGAACAGGTTGATCGAACCATCCTTGCAGCGGTAGGCCTTGAGGCCCTCGAAGCATTGCTGGCCGTAGTGCAACGCGGTAGATCCTTCACTGATGTGCAGGACGTTGTCTTCGGTCAGGGTGCCTTCCTGCCAGGCGCCATCACGCCAGTGCGACAGGTAACGCTTGTCCGTCTTGATGTAATCGAAACCCAAAGTGTCCCAGTTGATGCTTTCGTGACCCATAACACCCTCGTTGATTTAGCCATCGCCTGCTTGAGTCAGGCCAGGAACCGATTCTGCCAGATCGACCCGACATCGGCGTAGTCGCAAGCAAGCAAGATAACCTGTAACGAAAAAAATCGCTGCACACAGACGACTCAAAGGTCGGGAAAAGAACACAGAATCTGCGAATCTACCGTAGGACCGGCTTTAGCCGGGAGGACGCCCTCGCGGCTAAAGCCGCTCCTACGCAATAACCCCGGATCACACCCTGAACTTCAACACTACCTGATTGAGCCCCACCGCCAGTTGCGACAGTTCGCTGCTGGCGGCGGAGGTCTGGTTGGCGGCTGCCGAGCTTTGCATCGACAGATCACGGATGCTGGTCAGGTTGCGATCCACTTCACGGGCGACCTGGGCCTGCTCTTCAGTGGCCGAGGCGATGCCCAGGTTGCGTTCGTTGATCAGCACGATGGCCGCGTTGATTTCCACCAGGGCCTGGCCGGCAGCCTCGGCGACTTGCAGGCTGGCCTTGGCCCGTTCGCTGCTGCTGCTCATGGCGTTGACGGCCTTGCCGGTGCCAGCCTGGATCGAGGTGATCATCTGCTCGATTTCCGCTGTGGACTGCTGGGTGCGATGGGCCAGTGCGCGCACTTCATCGGCGACCACGGCAAAACCGCGCCCGGCCTCGCCTGCACGCGCCGCTTCGATGGCTGCGTTCAGAGCCAACAGGTTGGTCTGTTCGGCAATGCCGCGAATCACATCGAGCACGCCGCTGATGCCTTGCACCTGTACCGCCAGGCCGTCGATTTCCGTTGCCGTCACACCGACCGCGCGGTGCAGTTCGTTGATCACCGTGACCGTCTCGGCCACCCGCAAACGGCCCTTTTCGGCCGACTGGCTGGATTCCTTGGCAGCCGTGGAGGCTTCGGCGGCATTGCGCGCCACTTCTTCAACGGCCGCGCTCATCTGATTAATGGCGGTGGCGGCCTGATTGATTTCGTCGTTCTGACGTTGAATGCCGCGCAGAGAGTCTTCGGTAACTGCGGTCATTTCCTCGGAGGTCGAAGCCAGTTGATTAGAAGAATGGCCGAGGTGGGAGATGGTCGTGCGCAGGTTTTCCTGCATCACGCTCAGGGCTGTCAGCAGACGCCCTGGCTCATCCTTGCCATCCGACACCACCGGGCGGCTGAAGTCGTTGGCGGCGATCCCCTCGGCCACGGCCAGGGCCTTGGCGATGGGCGCGGTGAGACTGCGGGTAAACATGGCCGCCAGCAGCAGAGTGGCGATCAGCGAGGCAATGATGGCGATGATGGTAACGGTGCGGGCCTGGTTGAAAGTGGCCGTCGAGGCTTCGGTCGTCGCCTTGGCCTTGGCATCGGTCATATCGCTAATCTGGGCAATGGCTTTGTTCAAGCGGTCAGCCGCCTGGGTCTGCTCGCCATTGGGGGCGCTGAGGCTGCTGATCAGATCGTCATTCTTCTGCCCGACTGCGTCGATAAAACGGCTATGAACAGCCAGATAAGCAGTGATGGCCGTCTGCAGATCGGCAAATACCGCCTTGCCCTGGTCAGAAATAATCAGCGCTTTCATGACATTGGCGTGGCTTTGCAGGTCTGCCCGAGCCTGGTTGATTTTCTGCCGGGCGACGCTTTCGGCATCCGCCGTCCTGGAGAGGCGCAAAGAGCTGTTGTAGAGGCGCATGGTGAGCAGGTCGGCGCGCATGTCATCGATCGCCGAAACGGACGGCAGCACAATGTTTTCTACCTGTTCCTGGCCCTGCTTGAGTTCGGTCGATTGCAGCAGCGAGAACACCCCTTGAGCAATGACCAGTAACGCAAAGAATCCGAAACATACTAATGCACGTGGAGCGATGTTCAAGGATCTCAGATTCATGAGAAGCGACCTATTCTTGCTTTTAGTTCACAAAAATATACGCCTTTATCGTTTCATCTTAAAGAAACATGATGTCCTTAGGCCATCTTTCCGTCGGAAACATATATATGAATTGTGTCGATTTGCCTACATGATCTTAACGAGGCTATGCAGGGGGGCTACCTGGAGGGACGGCTTTAGCCGCGAGATTGCTCTCCCGGCTAAAGCCGGTCCCGCGACGAGGTGCGTCAGGCCTCAAGGTGATGTACGTCAGACCGCCGCAGTCGCCCTGGCCCCCTGACGCACCTGGATATATTCCAGCAGCGCAGGCAGGTCGTTGCTGCTCAGAGTGCGGGCGATAGACTTGACCTCGTCCATGGGCCAATCCCACCAGGCGGCGTCGAGCAGTTGCTGGCGTATGTGTTCATCGAAGCGAAAGCGAATGAACTTGCAGGGATTGCCGCCGACCACCGAGAACGGCGCAACGTCCCGCGTGACTACCGCGCCGGCCGCGACAATCGAGCCATGGCCGATGGTCACGCCGGAGAGAATCATGGCCCCGGCGCAGATCCAGCAATCGCTGCCGATGACCACATCGCCCTTGCTCGGCGCGTAGTCCTTGATGTCTTCCAGGCCTTTCATCATGGCCGGGAACGGATAGGTCGTGAGCCAGTCGGTACGGTGCTCGCCGCCCAGCAGGATGCGTACACCCGCGGCGATCGAGGTGTAGGAGCCGATACGCAGCACAGTGTCATCACCGAATTCGAACACCTCCGGAATGCCATACGTGCCCACGCCCACGGTGTAGCGCGGGTATTGCAGGCGGATCTTTTCCGGTGCCCGCTCCAGTTTGTCCATGCGCCGCAGACGTTTGCGGGTGGCACGGTTTTTCAGCATTTCGAGGAATTTCATGGGATGCCCGTATCAGTCGCCGCAGGCGTCAGCCTTCCTGGCGGTGCAGCAGAAAGCGCTTGAAGCGGCGGAAAGTGGTCATGTTGAACTGGCGCATGGGAATGGAACGCAACAGGCTCCAGGCATGCTTTTTGTCCACCACCACAGCGTACTTGAGCGCCTTGTTGAGGATCGCCGTGCGTCCGCTCTGATACGACGGATGGCTGCTGTATGGGGCGATGGTCTGCAGGTCGGCGTCGAGCAGAACCTTGTATTTACGTGAAAGGTTGTTGGGGTGGCGCCGATAGCGCGTGACACTGACCGGCAGCACGTCGATGCCATAGCCCTGATGGGCAATCTTCAGAGTGATCTGGAAGTCCTGGACCTTGATATTCGGGTCATAGAACCCGGCGGCCTTAAGGGCATCCATGCGATACAGCGACACCGGCGCACCGACCACCACCGCGTCGCTGAGGATTTCGTCGAAGTGCAGATGCTTGATCTGGTCGAGTTTCTGATGCTTGGTGGTGTTGCCTTCGCTGTCCATGTAGATGATCAGCGCGCCTACGCAACCAACGTCCGGATGAGTATTCAGATATTCGGCACGTACCCGCACCGAATCCGGCAGCATCAGGTCATCAAGGTCAGGCGTGGCGACATACGCGCCCTTGGCGTAGCGCAGGCCATGATTGAGGGTCGCGCTGACACCCTGGTTTTCCTGGCGGTAGAGCTGGAAGGCATAGTGTTTTTGCAGGTCTTCGAGCATCGCGAAACTGTTATCGGTGGAACCATCATCGACGATGATCACTTCGAAGTTTTCGTAGTTCTGCGCAAAGATGCTGGCAATCGCCCCCTCAAGAAATTTCTCGGCGTTGTAACAAGGGGCAATGATCGAGACCAGGGGCGGTATATCGGCCCGCGTTCTTATAGAAGTGAGTTCTTCAGTCATAGTTCAGTGTTATCAAAACCTTCCAAGGGGCCGGCCAAGGCAGAATCTGCTTACCATTTGCCTACAAACCCGACACATGATGAGGCAAGCACCTATCTCTTGTCATGGTTTGTATCCCATGCAAAAGCTAAAAAAATCTACATTCGACATTCAATCGGATGTCTGGACACCGTAGCCCATGCGGGCTGGAGTAATGGTAAAGGATGAACGATATTTAATTGACAGAGGCGAATAAGTCACTCTAACAAACCGTCATTAAAGTCATTAATTTGACTAAAGAGATCGCTCTATTAAGGTGAAGACTCATGTGCTCGTCCCTGACGGCACTCACTGTTACTTCATCGTAGATGAGTCAGTACGCCATGGAAGCAGGCATTCCCAGTTCATCCTCCCTCGTTGCCACCGTTATCGACCGACGGCTGACCGTACTGCTGTTCATTCTGCCGCTCGGCCTGCTGTTGTTGGCAGCACTGGTCATCAATCATGGCCAACTGATCTATACGCTGGACGATCCCTACATTCATATCGACCTCGCCCGGCAGATCTTCAGTGGCCATTACGGAATTAACCCGGACGAGTTCTCCGCGCCATCATCCAGTGTGCTGTGGCCCTTGCTATTGGCGCCCTTCACGCCACTGGGCAACGTGCAGCTCTGGGTGCCGTTGATCCTTAACCTGCTGTTCTCCTGGCTGACATTCTCGTTGCTCAGCCAACGCCTGCAGGAACTGGGCTTCGTCCATCGGCTGATTATCCTTGGCGGCTGGCTGCTGGCTACCAACTTCTACGGCCTGATCTTCAATGGCATGGAACACTGCCTGCAGGTCTATCTGGTCGTAGTGATTGCCTGTGGCGTGCTGGGCAAGGAATACGAACAACTCGAAGTCAGTAGCCTCGGCCTGTATGCGGCGCTGCTACTCCTGCCTCTGGTGCGCTACGAAGGCATGGCCGTTTCACTGCCAGTGCTGCTGTACCTGTTCTATCGCGGTGAATATGTGCGCTCGCTGTGCTGTAGCGCACTGCTGATCGGGCTTGTGGGAGCGTTCTCGTTGTTTCTGGCGCATTTGGGTCTGGGTTACCTGCCCTCCTCGGTCATTGCCAAGTCGGACACCACCGGAGTCGCCTCAATCCTGCGTAACCTGATCAGCCAGTTCGACAAATACGGCTGGGTGATCCTCATTCTGCTGGTCACCTGCGGTCTGCTCTCACGGCGCAAGCCTTTGGCCGTACTGCTGCTGACAGTCACCGGCCTGCACCTGCTGTTCGGCAAGTTCGGCTGGTTCGGCCGCTACGAGATCTATTGGCTGAGCTTTCTCGGGGTGTTCTTCCTCCACTTGGGCCGGCGCCATCTATCGGTGCGCGGCGTCGCCCTGATCTTCGGCCTGCTGCCTGTGGCCTTCGCCCAGTTGGTCTACACCACCCTGGCTACGCCTCTGGCGGCGGCGGCGATCTACAACCAGCAATACCCGATGGCCCAGGTCGCGCACCGGCTGGACGCCCCGGTCGCGGTCAACGACCTTGGCCTGGTAGCACTGAACAACCGCCATTACGTGCTCGATCTGTGGGGCCTGGGCAGCCTGGAAGCGTTGAAGCTGCGTAAAACGGAGCAGGGTCCGGGTTGGATCGAGGCGCTGATGACTCGCAAGGGCGTGCACTACGCGATGGTCTACGAAGAGTGGTTCCCGCAGCGACCGGCCAACTGGATCAAGGTCGGCGAGCTGAAGATGACCACACCGAAGATCGCGGCCGCAGGTGACACCGTGGCGTTCTATGCCACCGATCGGGCCTCGGCGGGTAGACTCAAGAGCGTGATGCAGGCGTATGAGCGGGAGGTCCCGCTGGCACGCTTTCATTTCGAATACACCGATTCAGCGATCACCCCGTAAAACGACACCCACAAAAAAGCCCCGCTCCTCAACGAGGAACGGGGCCTGGGTATTTCTGCTTCAGGTTACGGTGCGTACGTCAGCAACAACTCTTTGGTTACCTGAAAGTCCACCGACATCATCACGCTCAGGGCAGTGATGGTGAAGATGGAAAACACGAACAGCTTGCGCGCCCAGACGGTGTCATCGACAGCCTTGTAGCCTTTCCAGGCCATGTACAACCAGTACATGCCCATGCCTGCCGCAACGGCCAGGTAGTTAAGGCCAGCATAGCCGCCGAAGGTCAACATCAGTGTGGCAATGAGGAACGCCAGGATGTAGATCAGGATATGACGCTTGGCCACCGGGATGCCGCGCTCAACCGGAAGAACCGGAATCTTGGCAGCCAGGTAGTCATTGAAGCGGAAGATCGCGATGGCGTAGGAATGCGGCATCTGCCACAGACTGAACATCACCAGCAGGGTCAGCGCCGCGAGGTCGAAGTGATTGCTCACCGCGACATAGCCGATCACCGGAGGCATCGCCCCCGACAAGCTGCCGACGAGGGTGCCGTGTACGGATTTGCGTTTCAGCCACAGGCTGTACAAGCCCACGTAGATGACAAAACCGATCACTGCAAACAACGCCGCCAGGGGCGTTGCGTATGTGTACAGCAGACCTACGCCGCCAAGGCCAAGCACCGTGGCATAGAGCAGGGCCAGTTTCACTGAAACCAGGCCCTGAACCAGAACACGATTACGCGTGCGCTCCATCTTCACGTCGATGTCGCGGTCGATGCAGTTGTTGAAAACACAACCGGACGCCACAACCAGAGAAGTGCCTATGACTGCCGCCAGGAACACGACAAAGTCGATATGCCCTTTGGAAGCCAGAAAAAAGCCACCCGCCACCGAAAGCACGTTACCGAAAATGATCCCCGGTTTGGTGATTTGGATAAAGTGCTTCAGGGACATGCGGTTTTCCTCAGTGCGCCATCATTTCGGTGTGGATGCTGAACATGATCCACAGCGACAGACCGACCAGCAGGACAATCACCAGCGCGGCAAAAGCCAGCGCCGTGACGTTGTTACGCTGAGCTGCCGAGCGGTCCAGGTGCAGGAAGTACACCAGGTGGACCACAACCTGAACCACTGCGAAGATCAGCACGATCCACAGGGTCGCGGCCTTCGACAGCGACGGGTACATCACCAGGCCGAAAGGAATGGCGGTCAGGATAATCGACAGTACGAAGCCGATTACGTACGACTTGACGCTGCCGTGGCTGGCGTCGTCGTGATGAGCGTCATGGTTCGCCATTTACAAGGTCCCCATCAGATAAACAACGGTGAATACACAGATCCAGACCACGTCCAGGAAGTGCCAGAACAGGCTCAGGCAGCTCAGACGCGTGGTGTTGGTTGGAGTCAGGCCGTTTTTCCAGACCTGATACATCATGACTGCCATCCAGATCAGACCGCTGGTCACGTGCAGACCGTGGGTACCGATCAGGGTGAAGAAGCCCGACAGGAAGCCGCTGCGCTGAGGACCAAAGCCTTCGGAGATCAGCTTGTGGAACTCGTTGACCTCCATGACGATGAAGCCCAGGCCGAACAGGAAGGTGATGAACAACCAACCCAGAACCTGGCTCTTCTTGCCTTTGAACAACGCCAGCATGGCGAAGCCGTAGGTGATACTACTCAACAGCAGGAACGCTGTTTCGCCCAGTACATACGGCAGTTCGAAGATGTCATGACCCGACGGGCCGCCGGCGAAGTTATTCGCCAGCACCGCGTAGGTTGCGAAGATCGACGCGAACAACACGCAGTCGGTCATCAGGTAGAGCCAGAAACCGAATACGGTCATTGGCCCACTGTCGTGGTGCTCATCGTGATCATGGTCATGATCGTGACCGTGGGCGTCAGCATTCATTACTAAGTTCGACATGTTTTACACCTGCCCCAGCGAGGATTTGACAGGAGTGATTGCGCCAACCGACGCCAGCACTTTCTGTTGCTCACCTTCAATACGCGCCACTTCGGAAGCAGGAACCATGTAGCCCTGGTCATCACGTGCAGCATGAATTACGAAGTAGACAAGGGTACCGACCAGGCTTACGCCAGCCAGCCACCAGATGTGCCAGATCATGGCAAAACCGAAGACGGTGATCAGCGCGCCCATCACCAGGCCAGTGGCGGTGTTGTGCGGCATGTGGATCGGCTTGTACTGGGCTGGAACCTTGTACGCCTCGCCAGCACGCTTGATTGCGGTGAAAGCGTCGATATCGGTAGCTTTCGGCAATTCAGCGAAGTTGTAGAACGGCGGTGGCGACGAAGTGGACCATTCCAGGGTGTGGCCATTCCATGGGTCACCGGTCAGGTCACGGTTCTGCTCGCGGTCACGGATACTGACGTACAGCTGGATCAGCTGGCAGGCAATACCACAGGCGATCAGCAACGCACCGAAGAAGGCAACGTGCAGGTATGGGGTCCACAGTGGGTTGTCAGTCATGTTCAGGCGACGGGTCATGCCCATGAAGCCCAGAGCGTAGAGCGGCATGAACGCGACGAAGAAGCCGACGAACCAGAAACCGAACGCAGCCTTGCCCCAGCCTTCGTGCAGCTTGAAGCCGAACGCTTTCGGGAACCAGAACGCGAAGCCAGCGATGTAACCGAAGACCGCACCGCCGATGATGACGTTGTGGAAGTGAGCGATTACGAACAGGCTGTTGTGCAGAACGAAGTCAGCACCCGGGATAGCCAGCAGTACGCCGGTCATACCACCGATGGAGAAGGTGATCATGAAGCCCAGGGTCCAGAACACTGGCGCGGTGAAGCGCAGGCGACCGTGGTAGATGGTGAACAGCCAGTTGAACAGCTTCACACCCGTCGGGATCGCAATCAGCATCGTCGCCAGACCGAAGAAGGCGTTGACGTTGGCACCCGAACCCATGGTGAAGAAGTGGTGCAGCCAGACCATGAAGCCCAGGACAGTGATGACACCACTGGCCACGACCATGGAGGTATGACCGAACAGGCGCTTGCCGGTGAACGTCGAGATGACTTCGGAGAAGACACCGAACGCAGGCAGTACCAGGATGTAAACCTCAGGGTGACCCCAGGCCCAGAACAGGTTCACGTACATCATTGGGTTACCGCCCAATTCGTTCGTGAAGATGTGGAAGCCCAGATAACGGTCAAGGGTCAGCAGAACCATGGTTGCAGCCAGGATCGGGAACGAAGCCACGATCAGGACGTTTGCCCAGGTGCAGGTCCAGGTGAAGATCGGCATGTCCATCATTTTCATGCCGGGGGTACGCATTTTCAGCACGGTGGCCAGGAAGTTGACCCCCGTCAGCGTTGTCCCGATACCGGATATCTGTAGAGCCCAGATGTAGTAGTCGACACCCACGCCAGGGCTATAGGCCAGACCCGACAGCGGCGGATAGGCAACCCAGCCGGTACGGGCGAATTCGCCGACGCCCAGGGACAGGTTGATCAGCACGACGCCGGAAACCAGCAGCCAGAAGCTCAACGAGTTGAGGAACGGGAATGCCACGTCACGGGCACCGATCTGCAGCGGCAGAACGATGTTCATCAGGCCGGTGAAGAAAGGCATCGCCATGAAGATGATCATGATCACACCGTGAGCGGTGAAGATCTGGTCATAGTGTTCAGGCGGCAAGTAGCCTTCGTTACCGTTGGTAGCCACGGCGAGCTGGGCGCGCATCATGATGGCGTCGGCAAAACCGCGCAGCAGCATGATCATGGCAACGACGATGTACATCACGCCGATTTTCTTGTGGTCGACGGACGTCAGCCACTCGGACCAGAGGTAGTTCCACTTCTTGAAATAGGTGATGACAGCAACCAGCGATATGCCGAGAAGCGCGACCACCGATAGCGTGATCATGACGATCGGTACGTGAAACGGTACCGCGTCGAGCGTTAATTTACCAAACATCGTTTACTCCTCTGCCCCAGCAGCTGAATGCTTACCCATGTCCATCCCTTCCATCCCGGCTACTTCTTTGCCTTCGTGGTGCGGCGTGCCCCGTTTCATGCCTTCGTACTTGTCGACGATGATCTTGAACAGGTCTGGCGTGTACGAAGAATAGAGCTCGACAGGATTGCGTTCGCTTGGTTTGGCCAGTGCGGCGTATTCAGCCGTTTCAAGCCGTTTTGGTGATTTCTTGACATCAGCAACCCAGGCGTCGAAATCAGCCTGGGAAGTGGCGGTGGCCGTGAACTTCATGCCGGTGAAACCTTCGCCGCTGTAGTTGGCGGAGATACCGTCGAATTCACCCTTCTCGTTGGCGATCAGGTGCAGTTTGGTCTGCATGCCCGCCATCGCGTAGATCTGGCCGCCCAGCGCCGGGATGAAGAACGAGTTCATCACCGAGTCGGAAGTGATCTGGAAGTTGACCGGAGTGTTGGCCGGGAAGACGATCTTGTTGACCGTGGCGATCCCTTGTTCCGGGTAGATGAACAGCCATTTCCAGTCCAGCGAGACAACCTGGATGGTAACCGGCTTGACGTCGGACTCAAGCGGACGATAAGGGTCCAGTGCGTGGGTCGACTTGTAGGTGATGATGCCCAGGAAGATCAGCAGGATCAGTGGCACGCCCCAGACCGCAACTTCGATCTTGGTGGAGTGCGACCAGTCAGGCAGGTAAGTGGCCTTGGTGTTGGATGCGCGATATTTCCACGCGAACGCGATAGTCATCAGGATGACCGGAACGACCACGACCAGCATCAGCAGAGTTGCCGTGATGATCAGATCCTTTTCGGCCATACCGACCTGCCCTTTCGGTTCAAGCAGGGTCATCCCGCAACCACTAAGCAAAAGCATGCTGAAAAGGGCCAAGAAGCCAAACAATCTGGGGTACCTTTTTTTACTCATCTCACAACCTCTAAAGCAGCTCGCGCAGTGCAGTTGGGTTTCGACCGCCAACACTTCACCCTGCCGGTGTTGGCATGTTTTTTTGAATTGAACAGGGGCCTGCCGACACACACTCGGGCGTTACGACAAATCCGGTTATTGCGATGATTTCTTATTCGATTGGTGGGCAACGAGCCTGTCTGAGGGGCCAATTCCATTTGGCGCAGACATCGAAAATATCCGCTGAAGCCGCTGTCTACCGGGGGTTTCGGGCGTATGCAGAAACGCCTGAAACCTCGAAAATTGCTGATCGCCAAGCCAGGCTGGCCGATAAGTGCTGGCGATTGTAGATACGTAAGATTTTGTTGACTATGCCTTATTTTGCAACAGTAATTTACAGGATTGGCAACAATACGAAAATAATCTGCATTCAGCCCTTGAAAAAAACCCGCTTTTTTTGACCTGAAGCGGGTTTTTTCACGCTTAAAGACCTTGCAAACCGCGCGGCTTTCGACGATTGCGAATAACCCCCAGCGGAACCAGCACAGCGGTCAGAACGAATGCGACCAGCGCCCACTGCGCCAAGGATAGACCGAGAATCGGCGGATAGGGAGTCGTGCAGAAACCACTCACCTGAAATACCATCGGCAACAGGTTGGCCAGCGGCAGACCATCGACGATCGGTTGCAGCACATCGATGCCGCAGCTTTCGCTTGGATGGGCAAGAATCCAGGCGTGGTTGCCAGCCGCCGCGATACCGCCCAGGGCACTGAGTACGACCAAAGTTTCAAACAGCGTGACGCTGCGGCTGCCCGGCATGGCGGCGCCGATGAACGCGAAGATGGCGATGAGCAGCAAGGCGTAGCGCTGCAGGATGCACAGCGGGCACGGCGCTTCAGCCAGCACCACCTGCATGTACAACGCGCCGCCGATCAGGGCCAGGCAGATCAGCCCCAGCAGGACCAGAAAGCGTTTCTCGCGTTTTAGGTACAACGTGTTGTTGCTCATTCCCATACCTTCCGAAGGTTTCCCGTTGAGGGTGACGGCAGACGCACCCGGCGCCCGACAGCCGGTCATGATCAGGCGCACCTGCCGACAACTCAAGGACGAAACCGCCATACGGATACATTTGGTCGCTCGATGGCATGCCGCCCGCCGCGAGGGGAACTGTCCCGGCACAAACACCGTCTCAGTTCGCCTGCGCCTGCCAATCGCCGGGCAGCCGAAAACCACACCCTTCTATATATATAGAAGGATGCGGCCATTTGTCGCACACACCTCTTCTATATATAGAAGGGATGCGGCCATTTGTCGCAGCGGATCATTCCAGCGCGGATGCCGGACCGAAGAACTCGTAACGGCTTTGCGCCTCGGGCACGCCGGCCGCCTTGAGTTGACGCTTGACTGCTGCCATGAAACCTTTCGGCCCGAGGAAGTACGCATCCAGGTCGCGATCTTCAGGCAACCACTGCTCCAGTTGCGCCTGATCAAGCAGGCCGATGGCATCGGCGGCCCGGCTGACCCCGTCCTCTTCGCCATACAGATAAAAACGCTTGAGCCGGGGATGCTCGGCGGCCAGGGCATCGATCCAGTCGCGGAATGCATGCACTTGGCCGTTACGCGCACAATGGATGAAATGCACCGGACGCTGCGACTGCAGGGCGTGGCTCAGCATCGCCAGGGTCGGCGTGATGCCCACGCCGCCGCTGATCAGCACCAGCGGCTTGTCGCTATGGCTCAGGGTGAACTCCCCCGACGGCGGGAACAGTTGCAGGCTTTCGCCGACCTGAACCCGGTCA
The DNA here is from genome assembly GCF_024807945.1 of Pseudomonas sp. JUb42. Lineage (GTDB taxonomy): Bacteria > Pseudomonadota > Gammaproteobacteria > Pseudomonadales > Pseudomonadaceae > Aquipseudomonas. Next base: position 176,387 of record NZ_JANUFD010000011.1, read on the forward strand.
TGCAGGTAGTTCGACGCCTTGCCCGATGGCTCGCGCTTGACGCTGATGCGGTACTGGCAGCCGTTCGCCGCCGCCGACAGCGAATAGTTGCGACGCATCTCGACGCCGTCGATCATCAATTGCAACCCGATGTACTGCCCCGGGGCGAAATCCAGAATCGCGCCGCCGTCGGCCGGGGCCAGGTAGAACGAGACGATCTCGGCGCTTTCCTGCACCTTGTTGACCAGCTTGAATTCACGCACGCCGCGCCAGCCACCCAGAGCCTCGGCCTTGGCGGTGTAAACCTCAGCCTCGGCGCCAATCAGGATATCGGCCAGTTGCTGATAGGCATTGCCCCAGGCAGCGATCACTTCAGGCGTGGCAATGTCCGCGCCCAGCACCTCGACAATCGCCTGCAACAGGCAGGTGCCGACAATCGGGTAATGCTCGGGAAGAATCTGCAGGGCGACGTGTTTGTTGATGATCTTGGCCAGCAGGTCGCCCAGTTGCTCCAGCTCATCGATGTGCCGGGCGTACATCAACAGGCCGTTGGCCAGGGCTCGAGGCTGGGCACCGCTGGACTGGTGCGCAGGGTTGAACAGCGGCCGCACTTGCGGATACTCGCTGAGCATTTTCTGGTAGAAATGAGTGGTCAGCGCCTCGCCACCGCTTTCCAGCAGGGGTACGGTGGCTTTGACGATGGCACGGTCGGCGGCGGTGAGCATGGGGCATCTCCTGCATCAGGTTATTTACAATTAACCTGTATGTATCAGGAACCATGCCAGTTATTTTTTTGTTTAAAATCATATAGTTAAAATAATAGAGTCGAAATGACACAGCTATACAAGGTGTTATTTCGACTACAATGAGTCTTTTTGACTAGCAAGCAGAAAATTCTGTATGCAGTTGTTTTTCCGTTCGTCAGATGAAAAATCTAAAGCCTGCCCCCACTGAGTCGATAACCCGTTATCGAAAGCTGTTTGCACTTGCCTGATGCAATGCAGCACCTCCTGCCAGAAGGTTTCTATGTCCTCCAAGAACGCTCGAGCAGATTCACTCTCGCTGCTGCTGTTCACATTGCGCAGCGGCAAGCTGATGGCCATCAACCTGCTCAAGGTCAGCGAGATCATTCCCTGCCCGCCCTTGACCCACTTGCCCGAATCCCACCCCCACGTCAAAGGTGTCGCCACCCTGCGCGGCGCGTCGCTGTCGGTTATTGACCTGAGCCGGGCGATTGGCGAGCGACCATTGGCCGACCCGGACGGCGGCTGCCTGATCGTCACTGACGTCAGCCGCTCGAAACAGGGCCTGCACGTGCAGGCGGTGAGCAAGATCGTGCATTGCCTGACCACCGATATTCGTCCGCCGCCCTTTGGTGCCGGGGGTAACAAGTCCTACATCACGGGGGTAACCCAGGTTGATGGCACGCTGGTACAGGTCCTGGATATCGAAAAGGTCATCCACTTCATTGCGCCGCCAAACGTTGAAGTCCTGGAAGAAGAACTGACCATGGAGGAAGCCGACCTGCTGGGCGCCGCGCGGATCCTCGTGGTCGATGACAGCCAGGTTGCCCTGCAGCAATCCCTGCACACCTTGCGCGCCCTGGGCATCGAAGCCCATACCGCGCGCAGTGCCAAGGAAGCCATCGATGTACTGCTGGAATTGCAGGGCACAGCGCGGCAAATCAACGTAATCGTCTCCGATATCGAGATGTCGGAAATGGACGGCTACGCCCTGACCCGCACCTTGCGCGAAACCCCGGATTTCCAGGAGCTGTACATCCTGCTGCACACCTCTCTGGACAGCGCCATGAACAGCGAAAAAGCCCAGGCTGCGGGGGCCAACGCAGTGCTGACCAAATTCTCCTCGCCTGAACTGACCAAATGCTTGATCGCAGCTGCCAGAGACGTGAGCGCGAGGGGCATTTAAGCCCTCGCGACACGTCGGCCGAGCACTATTGGCTGATGCGTGGCGAGTGCATGCCTACCGTTGCTCCCGCCTGGCCAAAACACCTGAAACTGGTCGACTTCAATCATGAAATTGCAGCCAACGTCTATGAACTGCTGACATTGACCGACCCAGGCGACGGCGATTTCGCCAGCTGGCAGCAGGCGCTCGAATGCGACCCGGAATATGACGTCAATCTGTGCGTCATCGTCGCCGATTCTGACGGCATCGTCGGCGTGGCGCAGTGCTGGACCAGTGCTTTCATCCGTCACCTGGGCGTCCATCCCCGAGCCCGGCGCCAAGGCATCGGCCGCCTGCTGCTGCAACAGGCTCTGGCCACTTTCGCCCGCCGCGGCGAAGGCTGGCTCGACCTCAAGGTAATGGAAAACAACCTGCCCGCCCGCCATCTCTATGAGCAGGCAGGCATGCGTTACATCAGCCGCTCGGCGCTGGTCCGCAACTGATCTGGCATAATCACCGGCCGACTTCATGTCACCGGAGAACGCCCATGAAAGCATCCACCGTGCTGCTGATCGCCCTGGCCGCCATCACCACCCACGCCAATGCCTCTACCAGCGAAGCCTGGAATGCGATGGACAAGGCCATGATCGACAGCTGTCTCAAGGCCAGCCAACTGAAAAATACCAAACCCGCAGGCAGCCCCGCGATGTTCGACGACAGCGTCGGCTACAGTGCGCTGCTGCTCAAGGGCCGCTACCCGCAACCGCACATGAAAAACCTGGCTGGCACCGAGCTGTGCCTGTATCAGCGCCAGAGCAAGAAAGCGACTGTGACGGAGTGGGATAAGGTCATGACCGTACCGAAGAAATAATCTTGTGCTCGCCTGTTAGCTTGATGGATCCGGCCAGTTGGAGCGAGGCTTGCCCGCGAAAGCTTCGACGCGTTTCGCCTGACTTACCGCGCTGCTCGATTCGCGGGCAAGCCTCGCTCCAACGGGCCAATGGCGCATAACTTGCTTGAACACTCGCCTTAGTCAGGGTATTGGCGCATTCATGAACACTCGATTTTCCTGCGTAGGCTGCGGCAGCTGCTGCACCGACCACCATGTCCCCCTGACTCTGGGCGAAGCCCGGCAATGGGCCGAGGACGGTGGCAATGTGATCGTCCTCACCGAAGCCTTCCTCGACAATGGCTACGGCCTGCCCGTCGAACAGACGACCCACGCCACGCGGCGCTCGATCAAGGTCAGCAGCGGCCAGACCCACGCTCATGTGGCCATTACCTTTGCCGCCTATAACGTCGGTCCTTGCCGGAATCTTGACGAAGAAAAGCTCTGTCGCATCTACGAACGCCGCCCGTTGGTGTGCCGTATTTACCCGATGGAAATCAATCCGCATATCCCCCTGCGCCCGGAAAACAAAGGCTGCCCGCCTGAGTCCTGGGACCAGGGCCCGGACCTGATCGTCGGCGACAAGCTGGTGGACATGCAGCTCATGGAACTGATCGAACAGTCGCGCCAGGCCGACCGCGATGATATCGCCGCCAAGGAGTCGATCTGCCAGTTGCTGGGGATCAACACCACCGCCCTCAAAGGCAACGGTTTTGTCGCTTATCTGCCGGACATGGCCGCCTTTGCCTCCGCGCTTGCCCAGGTGGTCGATGACCGTCAGGCCAGTAGCATCACTGCCGACTGGACCTTCCATGTCGCCGGCGACAGCGTCCAGCAGACCCTGCAGCACGCCGGCGCGAGCCTTGCCTGGGAAGCGCCAACCCGCTACCTGTTCATTCCCCTGCAAGCCGGTTGAGCCGCGCACTTGAAGAGTGTCGCCATCGTTATTTTCCCCGGCGTCCAGGCCCTGGACGTCGCCGGGCCGCTGGATGTGTTCGCCGAGGCTAATCGCTTTATTGCCGAAGGCAGCGGCTACCATATCGTCACCCTCAGCAGCGCGCCCTACCCCGTCAATGCCTCCAACGGCATGCCCCTTGGCGCGCATTTCGATCTCGATAGCGCTGCGGCGCAATTCGATATCGTACTGGTGCCCGGCGGCCCGGAACTGCCCTACAGCCCGCCCGACCCAAATCTTACCGTGTGGCTGCACAAAGCGACGGCACTGGCCGGGCGCTATGGCTCGATCTGCACCGGCGCATTCATCCTCGGCCATGCCGGGCTGCTCGATGGCAGGCAGGCCACGACCCATTGGAGTCATGCCGGGGAACTGGCCGAGCAGTTTCCCAAGGCGCTGGTCGAGCCGGACCGGATCTACGTGCGCGATGGATCGCTGATGACATCAGCAGGTGTCACGGCCGGGATCGATATGGCCCTGGCGCTGGTGACGGAGGATCACGGCGCGGCGATTGCGCTGAAGGTGGCCAAGCGTCTGTTGGTGGTGGCCCAGCGCCAGGGTGGCCAGTCGCAATTCAGCCCCTACCTCAACGCCCCCAGCGACGACACTTCACCGGTAGCAAAAATTCAGCGCTATGTGCTGGAGCATATTGGCGAGGCGTTTTCCGTCGAGCGTCTGGCCGAGGTCGTGGCCATGAGCCCGCGCACCTTTGCCCGCGTCTTTGCCCGGGAGGCTGGGGTGACACCGGCGGAATTCGTCCTGCGCGCCCGCATCGATGCGGCACGCAGCCTGCTGGAAGGCAGTGAAATGGCGATCAAGGCCGTGGCCTGGCATTGCGGATTCGGCAGTGCCAGCCGCATGCGGGTGATTTTCAGCCAGCGTTTAGGCGTGACGCCCACTCAGTACCGAGAGCGCTTTCAGCAGGGTTAGCGCTTGCCCATGGACCGACGAGTCCCCGACGGAGCGGCACCGGGCCGGCTGTCGTGGTTGGACTTGTTGGACTTCTGATACCAGGGCTGCTTGTCCTTGGACTGAGCAAAGTCAGCCGGCTTGAACGGGAAGGCAAAGGCCGGGACAGCAGCCTTGGCATCCTTGGTGGTGGATGCATCGACCGTGTCGGCAGCAGTTTCTGGAGCCTGGGTGTGTTCGGGGGTGGTCATGAAAAGCTCCGGGTTGCGCGTATTCGGTCGATGGGAAGAAACAGCCGCGCAGCATACCTGAATCTATTACCCCGTAGGAGCGAGGCTTGCCCGCGAAGGCGATTTTTCAGCTGGAAAAGGTGCTGAATGTACCGGCCTTTTCGCGGGCAAGCCTCGCTCCCACAGGTCCTGTGCCAGACGTCAGGAATCGAACAAATGCCCTACTTGTAAAACAAATCCACCATCACCTGCGCCTCGAACGGCCCGGCGTTGGGCCGTGGGTTTTGCCAGACCAGTTCGGCAGTGAAGTCGATGCTGCTCTGCTGCGTCTCACCCAACAGATCGGCCAGATGGAAAGGTTCGTTGTAGCGCAACGGCGTGCCCCTGCGCGTATCCACCAGGCGAATGCCCAAACCATTATTGGCCGAAGGGATCAGCAGATCATTGCGAACAAGGCCAGTTACGGGCTTGAAGCGCGCATTGAGGCTGAACGGAGAATCGCAGCTGCGGCTGGCCACCAGAGAAAATGCCCGACTGTCGATCACATTACCCACCACTACGTTCTGGATGCCTATATTGCCGAACTCGACGGTTTCCGGCAGCACTTGCAACTCGGCATCGCAGGCGACGAAGCGCAGGCCGCGCAGGCTGGCGATCTGATAGCTGAGGCTCTGCCCCGGCAGTGAGTTCAAGTTCTGGCCGTCGAGCTGAAACAAGCGGTAATCCAACAGATCACTGGCCACGCCAGACGGTGGTGTCGCGCCGAACTTCTGGATAAAGACCGAAAACGGCAGGGAAAATCTGACTTTTGGGCAGGCGCCGATATTCGCATCTCCCTCATGACAGACCGGCAGAAATTGCCCGGTACTGATCCGCCCGGCGCTCTGCACGTAATCGATGCCATTGAACGCCAGCCCGGCCCGGATACCCTGGCCGATGGGCAGATTATCCGGATTCAGGTAGATAAAGATTTCTTCACGCAGGCCCTGCTGGCCGTCCTTGGCGCATTCGACCTGAACATTGAAGCGCTCGGAACGCCAGACCACATCACCCTGGGGCACCGTCGCCGGAATGGCCACGGTGCTGCTCAACTCGCTGCGCAACAGGGTTTCGCCACTCTGGGTCTTGCAGATCAGCGCGAAACAGGTGGCCGGACTAGACAATAAGACCAGAAAAAGAAAGCGCATCCATCGAAGGGGAAAAACCGGGGTCATGATCAGCATTGCTCCTTGTTGTGCTGAAGGGTTTGAAAACTGTCCTGTGGCATCGGTTGTGCCGTGACGACCGCCGACCGGGCCAGGCGAACGCAATAGCCAAGCTGGCCGCCGTAATCGTTCAGCGCCTGAAACGACAGCGTTGCGGCGACCTGAGCATCGGGCAACGGCCAGTCATGCGCGGCGCCGGGTGCCAGCAGCAGGTAGTCGCGCAGTTGCACGCCGTCGATACGGATATCCTGCAAAGTGGCGTGGAAGGGCGTGGGATTACGCAGTTGCAGCACGCCATCGGTGTCCTGCTGCCATTGCAGCGCCTGGGGCGCCAGGGCCGGGTCGCCGGGCAAATCCTTTGGCCGGTAGAACACATTGATGCGCTGGCGCAGAGCGATATTCAGCTGCTGTGCACCCTCGGCACGCCGGGGAATTTCCAGGGCGTATAGGTGCAGCAGGGATTCCCGCTCCGTGGGCATGCCCTGCCCCTGATACAACAGGCGCAACTGTTCACGCCCGCGGGCGGGCAGGCGCAGCAGATGCGGCGTGACGACAAAGGGCAAGGCGGCATCAGGGGAGTCATCGCCCTGGCGGCCATCCGTAAGCCAGACCTGCAGCAGCACCTCGCGATCATCTCGATTGCGCGCCTCGAGGCTGGCCTCAACGAAACGTCCGTCGAACACCAGCCGCGTCCCGGACAGCGATACCGCGCCCTGGGCTGCCGTCAGCCAGATCCAGAGCGCGATAACCGCCGCACTTCGCCGTACGCGGATCATTGGCACACCACGCGCAGGCGCTCGTAGGCCCGCGCCGAATCTCGCGGCGGCAGGCTAAAGGGTGCCCGGCAGCGTTGATCGGACCAACGCACCGACAATTCACCCTGCTCCTGCTCACTGAGCACCAGGGCGCGACTGGCAGGATCGACCACCGCCAGCAACTTGCCATTGGCGTCTTCGACACTGGCGCCCATGGGCAGCCTGCTGCCGTCGGCCCTGACCAGTTCGAACTGCACGCGACGACCAAGCGCAGCCTTGAAGTGCACGACTGGTACAGCGCCACGGCGCGGCACCACCTGAGTGATGGCAGTATCCAGATCGACGTCGGCACCCAGGCTGCGGGTGTCGAGGCTGACCCAGTTGGCGCGATAGGGCTGCGCATAAGGCATCACCGCATAGCCATTGCCGGAGGTCTGCACATTATTGAAATTGCCCAGGCGAGCTCCGGCGACATCCGGTACTTCGACCAAGGCGAAGGTTTCACCCAACGGCTGCCCGGCATTGAGGCCGCCACGGTGAGCGACCAACGAGCCAGCCGCGCCAACACTGACCGCGTGGAAGTCACGGCCCTGGCTGTAACCGGCATTGAAGCGACCGAATGCCGTGGTGGTATCGAGCTTGCCCGCGCCCGAACTGCCGGAGTAGCTGTCGTGCCCGGCCTGCACGCTATAGAAGGTATCGCGGTCCTCCAGCACCTGACCGCTGAGCCCGGCCTGAGTGGTGTAGTCGCCCCGGCTGTCGCGCACGCCATTGAACCAGGCCCGCGATGAGCCCGGATTGCTGCCCAGCGGCATGCTCAGGGTCACGGCCAGTTGATTGTCGGTTTGCAGGTCGCCATTACCTGCGGACTGTTGATTGCGCTCCAGCGAGACGCTGTAGCTCAACGAACGCCAGGCGGCGTTGTACGAGACGTAGAACTGCCGGGTCTTGCCCGACAGATTCCAGTAACGCTGCTCCGAGGCGGTCAGGCTGACAAAGCCCAGTTGCTCGGGCAGGGCCTGGGAAACACTCATTTCCAGGCGATCCTTGGCCAGCCCAGTGAGCAGGCGTCCGCCTGCGCGAGCAGCTTCCTCGACATGATCATTCAGGGTCCGGTAATGCTCGGTGGAATAACGATAACCGGCGACCGCCAACGTGGTGTTGGTGAGGTCCAGGGTATTGGCGTAACGCAGGCGCAGGCTTTCACCGACGCGATCCTGTCCACGGACTTTACTGATCGACTGGGTCAGGTCGGCCGAGACCGCACCCAGACCGGTATTGACCCCCATGCCAACGTTGCCCGCCTGATAATCCTCAGCCACCTGTACCCCGCCATAACCGGTCAGACGCTCGCTCAGGCCGTACACCAGCGTGGCGCTGAGAAAATTCGGCGACGCCTGATCGGTGCCGTAATTATCGACCTGCCCCGCCGCTACGCCATAACGCAGCGCGCCCGCAGGCAGCATGATCGGCAACGACGCGTAAGCCTGAGTAAACGAGCGACGCCGACCGTCCGCCTCGATCACCGTGACCTCCAGATCGCCATTGGAACCACTGGGGTAGATATCGCTGATCTCAAACGGCCCCGGCGAGACATTGCCGCTGTACAGCAGAAAACCGTTCTGCCGGACTTCCACTAGGGCATTGGTCTCGGCGATGCCGCGAATGACCGGGGCAAACACCCGTTCGCTGTCAGGCAGCATGCCGTCGTCGGAAGCAATGGCCGCCCCTTTGAAACGCACACTGTCGAAGATTTGCGAGTCGGTGTAGGTCTCGCCGAGGGTCAGTTGACTGCGCCAGTCGGTCAGGTCGCGCTGGGCATAGGTCCGATTGCTGCGATAGCGATAGGGCTGATGATTGCCGTAGGTCAGCGAGGCCTCATTGCGCAGACGCCAGGCGCCCAGGTTCAGGCCATTGCGCAGCCCCAGATAATACTGATCGGTATCGAGCTGCGAATTGCGCCGCTGCGTGCCGTTGAAGTTGTAATTGATGAAACCGGTGGTCTCGCCGACGTCCCAGAGTTCCGGCGCTACATAGCCCCTGGCACTGCGCGCCATATAGGCCTGGGGCACGCTGATATTCAGGCGCAGGGTCGTGGGCTGGTATTCGATATGAGCAAACTGCACCTGCCCGACCAGATCGAAGCAGCCCTGATCACTGATGGCACCGCCCTTCTCCTGCACGCGCCCCAGGTCCAGACCGAAATCTTGCAGCATTTCCAGACCCAAACACGGCTCGACCAGAGCGGAGCCGGCTTTCTGTTTGAAGGTGATGTCACGGCGGCCGCTCAGCGCCCGATTGACGTAGACATCCACCCGATACACACCGGGGACCACACTGTTGCCCCGGATAAACTCACTGAGGTCAGCCGGCTGATCGCTGCCTTGGATAAAAGCGGTGTTGAATTTCACCGTCGGCGTTTCTGCGGCTTCGACACCCATTGCCAGGCTGAAGCCGGCACAGGCCATTACCAGGCCTCTGTTGTTCTTATCAAGCCATTCCATAGCAACCTTCACTAAACTCCGAAGTTCCAACGCCACGCATCACAGAGTTTTTCCGCGTGCGCGCGAAAAAGAGCCAACGCACGAAGCGGGCTCCAACAAGCACATTTGAAAAAAGATCGATCAGGGTTGCGGCTCGACCCTGTCTGCGTGAGCGAGCTGATCGCCGTTCAGATTGGTGCGGTAGCGCACATGGGCACCGAAGTCGTCGATGCTGGCAAACTCCAGCTGCAACGTCTCGCTTGACGGGCCGGACTTGAGCGGCAGCCGCAGGCTCTGGCGGGGCGCCAACATTTGGCTGTCTTTCTTCATCAGCTCACGACTGCCCTGACGCACACCGATACCGATCATCGAGACGTGATAAGGACTTGGGTTTTCGACCTGCAATTCATCCCTGAACACACGCCACTTCAGACCATCGGCCGCCTTGAACGGATCGCCTGAAAGGCCACGCGGCCGGAAGAACACCTTGATGCGCTGACGGATAGCAATCTGCAACGTGTTCTCGCTGGCCTCCTGGGGAATTTCCTGCACATTGAGCCAGAACACCGACTCGCGGTCCTCGGGCATGCCGCTTCCGGCATAGATAATGCGCAGCAGTTGCCGCGCATCTGCGGGCATCCGGGCCAGCCCCGGGGTTATCACGAACGGCAGGCTGGACGGATCTGCATCGGCGATGCCGGACTCCAGCCACGACTGCAAAAGGATTTCGGCGCGGCCACTGTTATGGGCCGCCAGGCTGACTTCCTTGTCCTTGGCCGGGTAAATGACCCGCGTGGTGTTGAGTACCACGCCCGCCTGGACACTGACCGCCAGCGACAAGCCCGACACAAGCAGGCACGCCGAGCGAAAAATACTGAAAAACATGGGGGCATTCGCCTTGAATTCAGAACCCGTATTCAAAAAACGGGTTCGGAAATTGAAACCAGAGAGACGGAGCAGGCAGCGCCCGCTCCGCCTACGGTATTACTCGTAATCCAGCACGAACGGCATGAAGCCATCGGCGTTACCGGCACGGGTCGTGGTGCCGTTGAGGACGTACACCGCACCGAAGTTCAGCTCGGCAGTGGCGCCGCCGTTGCCGTCCTGGACCAGCGGTTTGTCGATGGTTTCGGTGCCGCCCAGATCCATCAACGCGTTGGACGCATTGATCAGACCGATACCCACACCTTGCGCCGAACCGGTGGTACGCAACAGCTTCAGGTCATTCTGATCCTGGCCGGAACCGTTGCTGGCGTTGAAGCGCATCTTCACCTGGTTGTACTGGTCAGCCCCGGCGCTGCAATTGATCAGCAACTGAATCGGCATCGCCGTTTGCAATTTGCTCTCGCTGAACGCGCCGATGTCAGAGAACGAAACGTTACCCAGATCGACATTGATATCGCCCGGATTGCTGCCTGGGCTGGTGCCGGCACCCGCGCCTACGTCGCAGGAAATATTGGTCAATGTGCCGTTAAAGATCAGCTTGCCATTATTCGCGGCTGAAGCTGTCCCCATCGTACCCAGAACCATCGCGCCCACTACTGCCGCTGTAAGAGAAAGCTTCTTCATGTTCATGCTAACAACATTCCTTGTGTTATTTCGTGTGTGCCCACAATCGGACGGCGAGAACTATAGGCGCGAAGAACTTCTACCGCTGTCAGGAAAGTTACTTTGAGGTGAACGTTTTAACTATTACATAGGCCATCCCATTCTGTAGGAAAATTCTACATATGGCCGGACCCCGCGTAATTAAAGACTTTCAGAAAATACCTGAGTAAAAAGATCAACCAAATGTTTTTTTTGCCACTTGCCATTTGCCAATCAAAACCTGCTGCGGCGCCATAAAAAAGGCCGCTCCGATTTATCGGGCGGCCGTGTCTGGGGCTCTGTAGTCAAACCGCTCATTCGTAAGTCATCGTCACCACGCCGGACTTCATCTGTGCAGCAGCATTGCCAGCGGAAACGGGCAACGGCTTGTAGGCCAGGGTGAAAGGCGCCTCCGAGTGGCTGCACGCGTTATCGACTGTGTTGACCAGGATATTGATGCCCGGCGAAACCCTGAGCACCCGCTCGTTATTGTTGGTCAGTGAAGCCGTTCGCACTTCGCAACTGGCCTGCGTGATATGGCCGCGAAACTTTATAAGTCCGCCAGGCGCCGCACCGGCCAAATCAACACTTAACGCACCCAGAATAAACACCGCCACCGCAGTTGGTTTATTTTTGTTTACTATCCAATGATGAAACCGCTGCCAACGTGAAACTTTCGTCTTCATCGCAGTTCTCCAGCCTGGTAGATACAGCTATGAGTTAAGCTGACGGAATCATGAATTGCCAGACACGCTAAAATTCACGTAGGAAATTTCCATCGAAAGACAAACACTATGACCGTCTTACTTAACTACCGTTAATCATCATATCGCCCACCGACTGATTTTCTTGATGGTTCGGTCAACAACTTATTTGTCTTGCTGACAATCCTGACAGGTAGCGGTCATTCTCCTGACCGGGTTGGCAGTCTATAAAGGGCAGACCTGAAACGTCCGTCTGATCCAATGACCCTCCGGCGCCTCTTCGCATGCCTAAACACACCCGCACCGTTTTTATCGCCATCGCTGTCGTGGCCATTGTCGCCGCCACCAGTTGGAGCCTGACCCGGCCCGCCACGGCCAAAGTCTCGGCGCCAGCGGCCATACCGGTGCGCACGATCAAGGTGCTGGAACAGGATGTACCGCTGTTCGTCAGCGGCCTGGGCTCGGTGCTGTCGCTGCACAGTGTGGTGGTGCGTCCACAGGTGGACGGCATCCTTACCCGGATTCAGGTCAAGGAAGGCCAGGTGGTGAAAGCGGGCGACCTGCTGGCGACCATTGATGACCGCGCCATTCGCGCCAGTCTGGAGCAGGCCAAGGCACAACTGGCCCAGAGCCAGGCGCAGCTGGATGTGGCCCAGGTCGATCTCAAACGCTATCGCCTGCTGACCACCGATAACAGCATTTCCAAGCAGACCTTCGATCAGCAACAGGCCCTGGTTCATCAGCTCAGCGCCACCGTGCAGGGCAATCAGGCATCCATCAATGCCGCGCAGGTGCAACTGTCCTACACCCAGATCCGCTCGCCCGTGACGGGCCGGGTCGGTATTCGCAATGTCGATGAAGGCAACTTCCTGCGCGTCAGTGACAGCATCGGCCTGTTTACCGTGACCCAGATCGACCCGATCGCGGTGGAGTTCTCCCTGCCGCAACAAATGCTGCCGACCCTGCAGGGTCTTATCGCGGCCAGCCCACCGGCGCCCGTCCGCGCATTCCTCGGCGACGGTGACACGGGCAATCTGCTCGGCCAGGGCCACCTGAGCCTGATCGACAACCAGGTCGCGGCGACCACCGGGACCATTCGCGCCAAGGCCGAATTCGACAACCCCAAGGATCAGCTCTGGCCGGGCCAGTTGGTGACGATCAAGATCCAGACCGGGCTTGAACGCAACGCCTTGAAAGTGCCGCCGCAAGTGGTGCAGCGCGGCATCGATCAGCACTTTGCCTACCGGGTTAAGGACAACAAGGTCGAGGTGGTGCCGGTCAAGGTGGTGTATCAGGACAGCGAGCAGACCCTGATCAGTGGCCCCCATGCCGGCGATGAGCTGGTCAGCGACGGCCAGTCGCGGCTCAAGGCCGGTTCCCGGGTCGATGTGGTACGTGACGCCACCGGCGAAAACGGCCAGCTGGAGACCGCACGATGAAAGGCCAGGGCTCAATATCGGCGTGGTGCATCGATCATCCGGTAGCAACCCTGCTGCTGACCTTCGCCATGGTCCTGCTGGGGCTGATTGCCTATCCGCGCCTGCCCATCGCGCCGTTGCCGGAGGCGGAATTCCCGACCATCCAGGTCTCGGCACAGCTGCCGGGCGCGAGCCCGGAAACCATGGCCTCGTCTGTGGCAACGCCCCTTGAGGTGCAGTTTAGCGCAGTGCCCGGCGTGACCCAGATGACGTCGAGCAGTGCATTGGGCTCGACCAACCTGACCCTGCAATTCACCCTGAACAAGAGCATCGACACCGCAGCCCAGGAGGTCCAGGCGGCGATCAACACCGCCGCCGGCCGCCTGCCCAAGGACCTGCCGACTTTGCCCACCTGGCGCAAGGTCAACCCCGCAGACAGCCCGGTGCTGATCCTCAGCGTCAGCTCGAAACTGATGCCTGGCACTGAGCTGAGCGATGTCACCGAATCGCTGCTGGCCCGCCAGTTGAGCCAGATCGACGGCGTCGGCCAGGTCGCCATTACCGGCCAGCAACGTCCGGCCATTCGCGTCCAGGCCGCCCCGGAAAAACTCGCCGCCCTGGGCCTGACCCTGGCCGATGTACGCGGCGCGCTGCAACAGACCAGCCTCAACCTGGCCAAGGGCGCGCTGTACGGCAAGGACAATCTCTCGACCCTGGCCGCCAACGACCAGTTGTTCAAGGCCAAAGACTACGAAAGCCTGATCGTCGCCTACAAGAACGGCGCCCCGGTGCAGATCAAGGACGTGGCGCGGGTCATCGACGGCGCGGAGAACGCCTACGTCAAGGCCTGGTCGGGCAATCAGGATGGCACCAGCCAGGGCGTCAATATCGTGATTTTCCGCCAGCCCGGCGCCAACATCGTCGAGACCGTGGACCGTATCCAGCGCGAACTGCCGCGCCTTCAGGAAATGCTCCCGGCCTCGGTGGACGTCTCGGTACTGGTGGACCGCACCAAGACCATCCGCGCCTCGCTGCATGAAGTGGAAATGACCCTGCTGATCGCCATCCTTCTGGTGGTCGCGGTCATGGCCCTGTTCCTGCGCCAGCTGTCGGCAACCCTGATCGTCACTGCCGTGCTGCTGGTGTCCCTGGTGAACTGCTTTGCCATGATGTATGTCATGGGCTTCAGCCTGAATAACCTGACCCTGGTGGCGATTGTGGTGGCCGTGGGCTTCGTGGTCGATGACGCCATCGTCGTCGTGGAGAATATCCACCGCCACCTCGAAGCCGGTGACGGCATGCGCGAAGCGGCGATCAAGGGTGCAGGAGAAATCGGCTTTACCGTGGTCTCGATCAGCTTCTCACTGATCGCCGCGTTCATTCCGCTGCTGTTCATGGGCGGCGTGGTCGGCCGACTGTTCAAGGAGTTCGCTCTGACCGCCACCGCGACCATCCTGATTTCCGTGGTGGTGTCCCTGACCCTGGCACCGACCCTGGCGGCGCTGTTCATGCGTCGCCCCCATCACGATGCGCACGCCAAACCCGGCTTCGGCGAGCGTCTGCTGGCGGGCTACGAACGCATTCTGCGCAAGGCCCTGGCCCATCAGCGCCTGATGATGACAATCTTCTTCCTCACCCTGGGCCTGGCCGGTGCGGGCTATGTGTTGATTCCCAAAGGCTTCTTCCCGGTCCAGGACACGGCGTTCATCCTCGGCACCACCGATGCCGCCGCTGACATTTCCTATCCGGACATGGTCGCCAAACATCAGGCCCTGGCCGCCATCGTCGGCGCCGACCCGGCGGTGCAGGCGTTCTCTCATTCGGTGGGGGTCAGCGGCAGTAACCAGACCATCGCCAGCGGGCGCTTCTGGATTGCCTTGAAGCCGCGCGGCGAGCGGGATGTCTCGGTCAGCCAGTTCATCGACCGGATCCGGCCGAAACTGGCGAAAGTCCCCGGCATCATGCTGTACCTGCGCGCAGGCCAGGACATCAACCTCAGTTCCGGCCCCAGCCGCGCCCAGTACCAGTACGTACTCAAGAGCAATGACGGCGCGCTGCTCAACACCTGGACCCAGCACCTGACCGAGAAGCTGCGCACCAACCCGGCGTTTCGCGACCTGTCCAACGATCTGCAACTGGGCGGCAGCGTTACCCATATCGATATCGACCGCAGTGCCGCCGCGCGTTTCGGCCTGACCGCCACCGATGTCGATCAGACCCTCTACGACGCCTTCGGTCAGCGCCAGATCAACGAGTACCAGACCGACACCAACCAGTACAAAGTCATCCTCGAACTCGACGCCCATCAGCGCGGCAAGGCCGAGAGCCTGAACTACTTCTACCTGCGCTCGCCCCTGACCGGCGAGATGGTGCCGCTGTCGGCACTGGCCAAAGTCAGTGCGCCGAAAATGGGACCGCTGTCGATTGCCCACGACGGCATGTTCCCGGCCGCCAACCTGTCGTTCAACCTGGCCCCCGGCGTCGCCCTCGGCGATGCTGTGCAGATGCTCAACCAGGCCAAGAACGAGATCGCCATGCCGACGGCCATCATCGGCAACTTCCAGGGCGCGGCCCAGGCGTTCCAGAGTTCATTGGCCAACCAGCCATGGCTGATCCTCGCCGCATTGGTAGCGGTGTACATCATCCTCGGCGTGCTCTACGAGAGCTTCGTGCATCCGCTGACCATCATCTCGACCCTGCCTTCAGCGGGTATCGGCGCACTGCTGTTGCTGTGGCTGATGGGCCAGGATTTCTCGATCATGGCGCTGATCGGTGTCGTGTTGCTGATCGGCATCGTCAAGAAGAACGGCATCCTCCTGGTCGATTTCGCTCTGGATGCCCAACGCTCACGCGGGCTGAGCCCGCAGGATGCGATCTTTGAAGCCTGCCTGACGCGCTTTCGGCCCATTATCATGACCACCCTGGCGGCATTGTTGGGTGCCCTGCCGCTGATGCTCGGCTACGGTGTCGGCGCCGAATTGCGTCAGCCATTGGGTATCGCGGTGGTTGGCGGCTTGCTGGTCAGCCAGGCATTGACCCTGTTTACCACCCCAGTGGTCTACCTTCAGCTTGAGCGGTTGTTCCATCGCCGTAATCCAGAGCCTTCGGCCGAACCGGTCGCGGCCCTGGCCATTAATAAGTGAGTGTCGCTGCATGCGCGTGCTGATCATCGAAGATGAAGAGAAAACCGCAGACTACCTGCATCGCGGGCTGACCGAGCAGGGCTATACCGTGGACCTGGCGCGCGAAGGCATCGAGGGCCTGCACCTGGGTCTGGAAAACGACTACGCGGTGATCATTCTCGACGTCATGCTCCCGGGCCTTGACGGCTACGGGGTGCTGCGCGCGCTGCGGGCCCGCAAGCAGACCCCGGTGATCATGCTCACCGCCCGGGAGAACGTCGACGACCGCATCCGCGGCCTGCGCGAAGGCGCCGATGACTACCTGGGCAAGCCCTTCTCGTTCCTTGAACTGGTCGCCCGCCTGCAAGCCCTGACCCGGCGCAGCGGCGGCCATGAACCGGTGCAGGTGAGCATCGCCGACCTGTGGATCGACCTGATCAGCCGCAAGGCCACCCGTGCCGGTACACGACTTGACCTGACCGCCAAGGAGTTCTCCCTGCTCAGCGTACTGGCTCGGCGCCAGGGCGAAATCCTTTCGAAAACCTCGATTGCCGAGATGGTCTGGGACATCAATTTCGACAGCGATGCCAATGTCGTCGAAGTCGCGATCAAGCGTCTGCGCGCCAAGCTCGACGGGCCGTTCGAGAAGAAGCTGCTGCACACCATACGGGGCATGGGCTATGTGCTGGAAAGCCGCGATGGCGAGTAATTCCATTGCCCTGCGCCTGAGCGGCCTGTTTGCCCTGGTGGCGCTGTTGGTATTCCTGCTCATCGGCTGGGTCTTGTACCTGCAGGTCGACAAGGGCCTGGGCCGCCTGCCCGCCGCCGAGCTGGATGCGCGCTACAGCGTGCTGGAGTCGGCGGTGACCCGCTACGGCAACCCGGAGCACTGGGCCAAGATCAACGCCAAGTTGAAGCTGCTCAGCGAGGAAGACAAGCGCATTCACTTTTGGGTGGTCAGCGACAACCCGCAGTACGAGTTCGGCAACCCGGACGCCAACATCCGCCAGTTCGCCATGGGCCGCCCAGGCATGCGCGACCTGCAACTGCCGGATCGTGAATTCCCCCTGAAAGTGCTGATCAGCCAGTTCCCGGCCAAGGACCAGCGCCCGCCTCTGCGCTTTCTGATCGCCATCGACATGCAAACCTTCTGGGACACCCAGCACCGGCTGTTGATAGCCCTGATCAGTCTGGCGGCCGTGGGCATCCTGCTGGCCTCGGCGCTGGGCTACTGGGTCGCGCGCATCGGCCTCAAGCCTTTGGTCAGCCTGTCCCTGGAAGCGCAGAAGCTGGCGCCGCCGCGCTTGTCCGGGCGCCTGCAACTGTCGTCGTTGCCGCCAGAGCTGGACCAGTTCGTCACTTCGTTCAACAGCACGCTGGAACGGGTCGAACAAGCCTATTCGCGCCTGGAATCCTTCAATGCCGATGTGGCCCACGAACTGCGCTCGCCGCTGACCAACCTCATCGGCCAGACCCAGGTCGCCCTGACCCGTGGGCGCTCGGCCGAGCATTATTTCGAGGTCCTGCAATCGAACCTGGAAGAGTTGGAGCGCCTGCGTTCGATCATCAACGACATGCTGTTCCTGGCCAGCGCCGATCAGGGCAGCAAGGCCACGGAGCTGACCTGCGCATCCCTGGCCGAGGAAGTGGCGACGACCCTCGACTATCTGGACTTCATTCTCGAAGACGCCCAGGTGCAAGTCGAAGTCCATGGCGATGCCAGTGCGCCGATTGAAAAGGCCCACTTGCGCCGTGCCCTGATCAACCTGCTGCACAACGCCGTGCAACACACAGGGCCAGGTCAGGTGATCCGCGTCGATATCCACGGTGACGAGCAACAGGCCAGCGTCGGCGTCGCCAACCCCGGCGGCGCCATTGCCGATGAACATCTGCCCAAACTGTTCGAGCGCTTCTATCGGGTGGACGCCTCGCGCAGCAACAGCGGCGCCAACCACGGCCTGGGCCTGGCGATTGTCAAAGCCATCGCCCTCATGCACGGCGGCAGCGTGTTTGTGCGCAGCGAAGGTGGAATCAACACCTTTGGCATCAATTTGCCCTGTTAACCGATTAAAAACGGTCTTTTACAGAGGGCACGCCTAAAAGCGACGTCGCTTTTAGATCACAGCGTTTAACGACATTGCACCTCGATCTTTTTTGTATCGGCAGACTGACTATTCAGTTACAAACGACGCTAAATCACGGCAATACAGGCGTATTGAACTGAATTGAATACTTCCACCCGCTCAATGGCGCAAAGCTTGCCATGATTGCCACCGCAGCTGAGCCTCCTTTGCGCAGGGAATGGTCGCGCTCGCAAATCCTGTTGATTTCCGGCGGCCTGGCTGCGGTGCTGGCCATTGTGGGCATCGTTTCGTCCTTGCTGATACGCGAACATGCCGACGCCAAGACCGCCGCGGCCCGGGCGGCCACCAATATCGTCCAGTTGATCGATGCCGATGTGCTGCGTAACGCCGAGCTTTACGACACCTCGCTGTCCGGCATCATCCTGGCTTGGCAGCGTTCGGACCTGATGAGTATTTCCCCGGAACTGCGACAGATGGTGCTGTTCGACCGCTCCACCGCCGCGCCGTACAAAGGCGACCTGCTTCTGCTGGATCAAAAGGGCGACATTCTCGCCGACTCCACCTCGGTGGTGCCGCGTCGGGACAATTTCGCCGACCGGCCCAATTTCGACTGGCACCGTCAACACAGCGACTCAACGCTACAGGTCGGCGGCCCGTTCCGCAGCTACTCCAACTTCAATGACTGGTGCCTGACCTTCAGTCGGCGCATGTCCGGGCCCGACGGCGAGTTCATGGGCGTGGCAACCAGTGCCATGCGCGTGGTGTATTTCAAGAACCTATTCAAGAACCTCAATGTCGGTCAGAACAGCAGCGTGGCCTTGATCAACTCCCAAGGCATCCTGATAACCCGCCAACCGGATTTCCTGGGCAAGGATCTGGTCGGTACTGACTTCAGCAAGCAGCCCAATTTCCAGCGCATGCTCAGGGAGGAAAACGGCAGTTTCAGCGGCATCTCCGGCCTGGATAATCTCGAGCGCCTGTACACCTTTTCTCGTGTCGGCGACTTGCCGCTGATTGTGGTGGTGGGCCAGTCCCTGGATGAGGTCTATACCGTCTGGCGTCGCAACATGCTGTTGGTGGCCGGTGCCACCGGCCTGCTGTGCATCGGCATTATGTGGTTGACCCTGCTGCTATGCCGGGAATTGCGTCTGCGTCATCAGGCCGAGACGGAGTTGGCACAGATGGCCGCCACCGACTCACTCACCGGCCTGCCCAACCGTCGGCAGCTGGATCAGGTGATGAGACAGGAATGGGCGCGGGCGCAACGCTCTGGCCAGCCCATGGCGCTGCTGATGATCGATGTCGACCACTTCAAGGCCTTCAACGACCGCCACGGCCACAACGGTGGAGATGAAGCATTGCGCCGGGTTGCCCAGACCTTTACCGAAACCATCCGCCGACCGGGTGACCTGGCGGCCCGTTATGGCGGTGAGGAGTTTCTGATCATCCTGCCCGAGACCGACCTGGCCGGCGCCAGGCTGATGGCCGAGAAGATCCGCCTCGCCGTTCAGGCCATGCCGCGCTTTGCCAATGATCCACAACCCATCACCGTGAGCATTGGCATCGCCGCCCAGACCGCCGGCCCTGCAGACAAACTGGCGGCGCTGTTCGGGGTAGCCGACAAGGCGCTGTACGAAGCCAAGCGCAAGGGGCGCAATCGGGTGGAACAGGCCGCTTTTGTGCCTTGCCCGGAGGATGTCAGTTAATTTTGGCCATCCTTTGTGCGATTACCACATGTAGGAGCGAGGCTTGCCCGCGAAAGCAATATATCTGGCCCAGATAATGTGCCAGCCGTATCGACCATTCGCGGGCAAGCCTCGCTCCTACAAAATGAAGTCATGCAGCGCCCATAAAAAAACGCCAGACGGGCTGGCGTTTTTTCGACGGGCTAAAAGAACTTAGCTGGCGCGACGTACCTGATCACGCAGGAGTTTGACCTGATCGTGATTTTTCTGGGTGCCTGCAAGCTGACGCTCGATCAGGCTGACCACATTCACTGGCAGGTTTTCCTTACGGGCTTTCTCGGCCGCTTCACGATAAGCCTTCAGCGCATGGTCTTCACCACGCTCAACTTCATTGAGCACAGCCTCATCGCTTTTGCCAGTCACCGACGACTTCAGGTTGACCCAGGCACGATGTACGGAGCCGGAAACGCTACCGCTGGTTTCAGGATCGCCGCCCAAGGCACGAACTTCGGTCTGCAGCTCACGAACGGCAGTAGCGCAGGCTACCGCATGCTCGGCGAAGAACGCTTTAAGCTGAGGGTTTTTCAAGTCCTTGGCGCTTTCTTCAAACCCTTTCTGACCATCTTTACTGGTTTCGATCAGGTCATTGAGCAGCGAGATCGATTCTTTATTGATATCTGTCATTTTCAAATTCCTTATTGGCGGGTTGATCAAGTTTTGCGTTGCTGCCAAGGTAGTTGCAGCGCCCGTGCCAGGAATTGAAAACAGTTTTTACCCTTTAATTTCAATACGTTATAAATATCAAGAGACAGATCCACCGGGGTTTCTGCATGAACTGTCAATTGGCCTGCATGCAGAATGCACGTATCTTTTCCCATATGGCCGTACGGCCCAGCGAACCACGAGCACGACTGATGAATCCGGAAAAACTCAAGCTGCTGGTGACCCAGGAAATGCCCTTCGGCAAGTACAAAGGCCGCCTGCTGGCGGATCTACCGGGGCCTTACCTGAACTGGTTCGCCCGCGAAGGTTTCCCCAAGGGCGAGCTGGGTGCCCTGCTGGCCCTGATGCAGGAGATAGACCATAACGGCCTGTCCGAGCTGCTCGACCCTCTGCGCACCCGCCCCCGCCGACACTTCAACGATAAGTGAGACCGCCATGCCTGCTGCCCGCGACAACGCCACTGCGCTTGAACTGGCCCGAGATGAAGACTTTTGGCAACGCATTGCCGAGTCCTATACCGTCGAACCCGGCCCGATCAACCTGGAGAACGGCTACTTCGGGCGCATGACCGACAAGGTCCTGGCGGCCTATAAAAGCCATATCGACTACGTCAACCGCAGCAACTCGGTCTACGTGCGCCAGCAGTTCGACAGCCATGACAGCGAGCAGATACGCCAACAACTGGCCGAGCTGGTACAGGTGGCGACCGAGGAGGTGGCGATCACCCGCTGCGCCTCGGAATCCCTGCAAGTGCTGATCCGCAACTACAACGGCCTGCAGCCGGGTGATCAGGTGCTGATCTGCGACCTCGACTACATCAGCGTGCAAAGTGCCATGCGCTGGCTGGCCAAGAGCCGCGGCGTGGAAGTGATCGAAATCACCCATGCCCACCCGGCCAGCTACGACAGCCTGCTGGACAGCTACGAAGCGGCGTTCAAGCAGTATCCACGGCTCAAGCTGATGGCCCTGACCCACGTCACCCACCGCACCGGTCTGGTGATGCCGGTGCAGGCCATTGCCGAACGGGCCAAAGCCCACGGCATCGATGTGATCCTCGACGGCGCCCACGCCCTCGCCCAGCTGGATTTCAAGCTCGATGAGCTGGGCGTGGCCTTTGCCGGTTACAACCTGCAGAAGTGGATTGGCGCGCCTCTGAGCCTGGGTTTTGTCTATATCGCCCGGGAGCGCCTGGGCAGCATCGATGCCGATATGGGTGACACCCGCTATGCCGACGACGATATCCGCTCCCGCGCGCCCTACGGCACGCCGAATATCCCGGCGTGGATGACCTTGCCGACGGTTTTTGAAGAGCATTACGCAATGGGTGGCGCCGCAGTCAAACAGGCACGCCTGAATTATCTGCGGGATATCTGGGTCGAGGGGGTACGGGGTCTGGAAGGGATCGAGGTGCTGACACCGGACGATCAACGGCTGTATTGCGGGATCACGGCGTTTCGCTTCACCCGGCATGAGGATCAGCAACCACTGGTGGAAAAACTGTTGCAGGACTACAACCTGTTCACGGTCGGCCGTACGGGCGCCGGTTGCGGGCCGTGTATCCGGGTAACGCCGGGCTTCAGTACCTCAGTGGCGGATCTACAGTTGCTGGTCCGGGCACTGACTGAATTGGCCTGAAAAAAAATGGCGCACCGGACCAGGGTGCGCCAAAAAAGCCAACTACACACACATCTTCATTGCTGCCCGGGCCGTCAGTGACGGCCCCGGCAAAATCCTTCAGTCAAACAGTGCCATGGCCTCGGCCGTGGCTTCGGTGATGCGGTTCCAGTCACCGTTCTTGACCCACTCGTTGTCGATCATCCAGGTACCGCCAACGCACATCACGTTAGGCAGGGCCATGTACTTCTTCAGGTTGTCGGCGTTCACGCCGCCAGTCGGGCAGAAGCGCACCTCGTTGAACGGGCCGCCCAGAGCCTTGATGGCCGCGACGCCGCCGCTGATTTCCGCCGGGAACAGTTTGAAACGGCGATAGCCCATGGCGTAGCCGATCATGATTTCCGAGGCGCTGCTGACACCCGGCAGCAACGGCAGCGGGCTGTCGACAGCGGCTTGCAGCAGGTCTTGCGTGCTGCCCGGCGTGACGATGAACTGCGAGCCGGCAGCTTCGGCAGCGGCCAGTTGATGGCGGTCCAGGATAGTCCCGGCGCCCACGCACAGTTCAGGGCGCTGCTCGCGCAGAATGCGGATCGCGCTCAGGCCAAAGGCCGAACGCAGGGTGATTTCCAGCGCCGTCATGCCACCTGCCGCCAGCGCATCGGCCAGCGGCAGGACATCCTGTTCGCGGGCGATGGTGATGACCGGCAGAATCTTCGCCTTGGCGCAGAGTTCGTCGATCTGGATAACCTTGTTCGCCATGCTGTTGAGCGGCTGTCGGGTTTCAGGAGTGTTCATGGCGGCGGTTCCTTTGCTTATGGGCACCAGTAAATCTCGAGGGACGGGGTGAGAAACGCACGTACCGGCATTTGGGCGAGGTCATCGCCCGCCAGTGCTGTGCGCAGGGTGTCGAGTTTGGCCTGCCCGGAAATAGACAGGATGGGCTGACGGGCCGAATTCAAAAGGCGACGGGTCAGGGTCAGGCGCTGGTGCGGCACGGTCGGTGCCAGCATCGGCAGGCAACGACGCTCGCCGTCCAGGCTCAGGGCCTCGGTCAGGTTCGGGCTGTTGGGAAACAGTGAAGCGGTGTGACCGTCATCGCCCATGCCCAGCACCAGCACGTCGATGGTCGGCAGTTCGGCCAAGGCCTTGTCTGCCAACAGGGCCGCAGCCTCCAGGCTGTCGGCAACCTGATACAGGCCGACAAAACGCGCCTTGGCCACCGGGCCTTGCAGCAGGTAACGCTGCAACAGGCCGGCATTGCTGTCGGTGTGTTCCACCGGCACCCAGCGCTCGTCGGCCAGGCTGATCACCACCTTGGACCAGTCCACGGCCTGTTCGGCCAGGCTCTGGAAAAACGCCACAGGGCTGCGCCCACCGGAGACCACCAGCGTGGCAATGCCACGCTCGTTGATCGCGCTGTTCAGTCGGTCGGCTACGTTAGCGGCCAGCCCTTCGGCCAGCAGGCCGGGATTATCGAATTCCCGGGCCACCAGGCCAGCGGGCAATTCAAGTTCACATATCGCCATACCAGGATCTCCCATCTCGAGTAATCAAAGCGATGGAGCTCATCGGCCCCCACGACCCCGCCGCATAAGGCTTGGGCGCGTCGCCCGCCTTGCGCCAGCCGGAAATCAGCTGGTCACACCAGCGCCAGGCGTACTCGATCTCATCTTTACGGACAAACAGGTTCTGATTGCCGCGCATCACTTCCAGCAACAACCGCTCGTAGGCGTCCGGGACCCGGGCGCTGCGGTAGGTGTCGGAAAAACTCAATTTCAACGGACCACTGCGCAGTTGCATGCCCTTGTCCAGGCCCTGGTCCTTGGTCATCACTTGCAGGGAAATACCTTCGTCGGGCTGCAGGCGAATGATCAGGCGGTTGCTGATCTGCATGCGCTGCTCCGGCGCGAAGATGTAGTGCGGCGGTTCCTTGAAGTGGATGACGATCTGCGACAGTTTCTGCGGCATGCGCTTGCCGGTACGCAGGTAGAACGGCACGCCGGACCAGCGCCAGTTGCGGATATCGGCGCGAATGGCGACGAAGGTTTCGGTGTCGCTCTGAGTATTGGAGTTTTCTTCCTCCAGATAACCGGGCACCGGCTTGCCTTCGCTGTAGCCGGCGATGTATTGGCCACGGACCACCTGGGTCGCCAGGCGCTCCGGGGTGAACGGCGCCAGAGCCTTGAGCACCTTGACCTTCTCGTCACGAATACTGTCGGCGGACAGATCGCTGGGCGGGTCCATGGCGATCAGGCAGAGCAATTGCAGCAGGTGGTTCTGGATCATGTCGCGCAGTTGCCCGGCCTGATCGAAATAACCCCAGCGGCCCTCGATACCCACTTGCTCGGCCACGGTGATTTCTACGTGGGAGATGTGGTTCTGGTTCCACTGGGTCTCGAACAGGCTGTTGGCGAAGCGCAGGGCAATCAGGTTCTGCACCGTGTCTTTGCCCAGATAATGGTCGATGCGGTAGACGCGGGTTTCAGGGAGGAACTGCGCTACGGCGTCGTTGACCGTCTGCGACGAGATCAGGTCGTGACCGATGGGTTTTTCCAGCACGGCGCGGGTGCGCTCGGTGAGATTGACCGACGCCAGGTTCTCGCAGATCGCGCCATACACCGACGCGGGTGTGGCGAAGTAGGCAATCAAGGTCTCGGCATCGCCGACCCGCTCGGCCAGGGCCACGTAGTCCTCAGCCTTGAGGAAGTCGACGTGCAGGTAGCTCAGTCGCGCCTGGAAGCGCGCGACGTGTTCTGGCTCGAGTTCGGCATCAGGCACGAAGCGGCGCAGGGATTTATCGATGTACGCCAGGTGCTGATGCTCGTCGCCCGGTTCGCGCGCGAGCGCGAGAATACGGGTGTCGGCATGCAGCAAACCGGCACGGTCCAACTGGTATAGAGCCGGGAACAGCTTGCGCACCGCCAGGTCGCCCAAGGCGCCAAACAAGGCAAAAGTGCACGGTTCAACCGTAATCGAAGGCATAATGTTGGTTCTTTTATCAAGTTAGACTACAAATACCTTTTTTAAAGGCGTTACTCAAGGCCATATGTAGTAATAACCACAACATTTGTTCAGAATCGATATTCCAGTGGTGATCAACACAGGCCCTGAGTACGATAGGCCACCTTTGCGACAGGCTAAAGAGGTTCGTCGATCCTCGTTGAAGATCAGCCTGTTGCAACACGATGAAGGGACCCGAATGGACCGCATACGCAACCTCCTGGAGCAGATCCAGGGCCGACTCGAAGAGCTGAACAAGGCTGAACGCAAGGTCGCCGAAGTGATCCTGCTCAACCCACAGCAAGCGACCCGTTTCAGCATTGCCGCACTGGCCCAGGCGGCCAAGGTCAGCGAACCGACGGTCAACCGTTTCTGCCGTTCGTTCGCGGTCAGCGGCTACCCCGAATTGAAGCTGCAACTGGCCCAAAGCCTGGCCAGCGGCGCGGCCTATGTCAGTCGCGCAGTCGAGGCCGACGACAATCCCGAGGCCTACACGCAAAAAATCTTCGGCAGCGCCATCGCTTCTTTGGACAGCGCCTGCCAGCAACTGGACCCGTCCCTGATCAGCAAGGCCGTGGATATGTTGATCCAGGCCCGGCAGATCCACTTCTTTGGCCTCGGCGCCTCGGCGCCAGTAGCCCTGGATGCGCAGCACAAGTTCTTCCGCTTCAACCTGGCCGTCACCGCCCATGCGGACGTGCTGATGCAGCGCATGATTGCCTCGGTGGCCCATACCGGCGAGCTGTTCGTGATAATTTCCTACACCGGCCGCACCCGCGAACTGGTGGAAGTGGCACGCATCGCCCGGGCCAACGGCGCCTCGGTGCTGGGCCTGACCGCAGCCGGCTCGCCACTGGCCAAGGCCAGCTCGGTCAGCCTGAACATTCCACTGCCGGAAGACACAGACATCTATATGCCGATGACCTCGCGGATCATCCAGCTGACCGTGCTGGATGTGCTGGCCACGGGCATGACCCTGCGCCGTGGCGTGGACTTCCAGCCGCATTTGCGCAAGATCAAGGAAAGTCTGAATGACAGCCGCTATCCGATAGAGGATCAGGGCTAAAGCCTAACTGTGGGAGCGAATTTATTCGCGAAAGCGGTGTTCCAGGCGATGAAGATGCGTCGGATATACCGGCCCCTTCGCGAATGAATTCGCTCCCACAGATTTGCCCCTGCCCCCCGGCTAATGTTTGCTGCGCGACAGCGCGGCGCCTTGGCGGCGGGACGGCTCCCACAGTTCGCGACCGCATCAGGCAGGCAATATCAATGCACCAGATACGCCTGCAAACTCAACTCGGCATGCTCCCCCGGCGCCAGACTCAGGCTATCGCCGCCCCCCGCTGCCGCTTCCACACAGACGAACTCCGAGGCCTCGCTGCCCGCCACCCCCATCAGCGGTCTGCGCCCCGGATGCCAGACCACGGTGCTGGTGCTGTCGCCGGTATCGATGCCCAGGCGCCGATCCCACGCCGGGTCTTGCAAATGCAGCGGGCCGCTATGGTCGAATTCGCGCTGACAACCACCGGCGACACGCAACTCGCCCTCCTGCTGACAGGCCCGACGCACCAGATGGTCGTAACCCTGCACGCCGTCCAGGCCCTGTAGTGCCACGTCGGCAACATCGCTGATACGCCAGTAGGCGTGCAAGGCATGACTGAACTGACAGGGCGCGCTGTCCTCGTGGCAGGTATTGAGGCGCAACTCCATGCCCTGCCCCAGTTCGGCGTACAGATCGGCCTGCCAGTCCCACAGCTTGAGGCGCCAGTGCAGGCTGACACCTGTTGCGCTTTCGCTGCTGTCGATGAGCTTCCAGTCCAGTAGCCGCGCCCAGCCGTGGGCCGGCCAGACGCCTTCACTGGGATGGCGGCCGTACCAGGGCCAGCACACCGGCACGCCACCGCGGATCGGACCGACTTGAGGCCACTGGGCGGCGCACCACAGCCAGGGCTTTTGCCCCACCGGCTGGAAATGCAGCAACTGCCCGCCCTGCCGACTGAACACGGCCTGGCACTGCGGGTGATCGATCACCAGCACATCGCGTAGCTGATAGCGTTCCCATTCGAACGTCGGGCGAGCCCGGCGCGACCTGAAAAAACGCTGCAATGGATGCTCCAGCATCCCCGCTTCCTTGATCGCCATGGTTATCCCGGTTTACCGCACAGAAAAAAAATGCCTCCGGGAGCACGGAAGCAAATTGTTCGAGCTTAAAAAAGGCGGGCAGAACTGCTGCCCGCAAAGCACACACGATCTTTAGCCTCAAGCTGCAAGCCAGTAGCTTCTAACTTGTCGCTTGCAGCTTATAGCTTGTAACTGCCCTTAGAACTTCGACTGAATCTTGATACCGGCAACAATGGCGTCGTCGACCTGGTCAACACCGCCTGGGTGTTTGACGAACTGCAGGTTAGGACGCACGGTCAGCCAGTCGGTGACATGCACACCGTAGTAGATCTCGGAGTTGTATTCGGTCTTCTGGACCGGCACGAAACCTGGATTGTCGTAGTCGCTGATGCCGCTGAGCTGGTTGCGCAGGCGGGCGTTATCCGTTGCATCGTCGTTCACGTGGATACGCGCAACACCGACACCGATATCGTCTTTTGGACGGGCATCGAACGGACCTTTGAAGACCAGACCGATCTGCTGATAGTTGTCGACGAAGTTGGTCGCTTTATCATGCACGGTCAGGTTGCCGAAAATGCTCAGGCCACGGGAAGTATCACCGCCAACCGACGTCAGCTGTTGCTGGGCAACGACCCACCAGCCATGCTTGTCGTCATGCTCTTTGAAATTGCCACCGACCACAGCTTGTGGCTGGCCGTTCTGGGCTTCATAGAGATCGTTGGCATTGGGCGTGCTGCGGTAGTAACCGATGCGGTATTCGCCCGGCAGCTTGTTGACCATCGGCGACCACACCAGCTCGACCGGTACCACGTTGCCTTGTGAGCCGCTGGTGGCGAGGGTGAAGCCGTTGTGTTTGTCGAGGTTGTCGGCGTCCTGCATGTAGATACCGACCTGGGCGTACAACTCAGGCGTGATGTTGTATTTCACGCGCGCAGCCCACTGGCTTATTGGCCAGTTGTACCAGGTGTTTACATAGTTGCCGACCTGAGAACCGCACAGGGTCAGGTTCTGGAAGTCGCAAGGGAAGCTGTTGAAGTCTTCGCCTTCGCCGAAGCGGCCGAGTTTGATGTCCAGGGCGCCGTCGAAGAATTTCTGCTTGTACCACATTTGCGTCAGGCGCCAGGTCTGACCACGGCCCCAGACTTCCTGCGAGGAGCTGATGGTGCCGACGCGAGGATCGCCAATACGGTCGTTGGAGATGTTGCGGCCACTACGCTCGGTGACTGCCAGCTTGAATTCAGCATCGTGCCAGCCGAGGATTTTTTGCAGGTCCATGTCCAGACCGAAGGCAAACTGG
This sequence comes from Pseudomonas sp. JUb42, assembly GCF_024807945.1. Taxonomy (GTDB): domain Bacteria; phylum Pseudomonadota; class Gammaproteobacteria; order Pseudomonadales; family Pseudomonadaceae; genus Aquipseudomonas. The sequence goes on from NZ_JANUFD010000011.1 coordinate 205,055, forward strand.
TCGGCATAACGTGCAGTCTTGTCGTTGTTGTAGCCACCCTTGACGTTGCTGCCCACCTCACCGACGTACTCTGCCGAGATGGTGTAACCCTTGCTCTCAAGCTCGCTACGCAGACCGCCCCAATCGCCGGTCATGTACTTGGAGTTCGCAGCGAATGCATCATCGGCCTGGGCATTACCCGTCAGTGCCAGCGCGCCCAATACAGAGAGCTGACTGACCAGCTGGAGACGGGAAATCGATTTGGCTTTGATCTTCTTCATCCCTTAAATCCTCGTAATTTTATTTTTATTGATTACTGCTTTGTGTATTCACTGCTTCGTGTTGACAGGCTGGCCACCCGGTAAGGCAGAGATGGCCGACCTGCTGTGCTCGGTTGCGTTACAACATGTTCAGCTACGGTTGAATTGGGTGACGTTGCCCACACGCTCAGCGGGCTGAGGCTTTCCCTCGCCATTACCCAGCACGCCCAGGCGCTCGCCGGTCTTGGCATCGAACAGCAGCACCTTGGATGGATCGAATTGCAGGTTCAGGCTTTCCCCGACCTGAGGCGCGACGTCCGGCGCCAGGCGGCAGCAGACCTTGCTCTGGTTCAGGTCAACGAACACCAGGGTGTCCGGGCCCGTAGGCTCGGTCACCTGGACTTCGGCGCGAATGGTCGGCAGCCCGGACGTCTCGGCCGAAGCCAGGAGAATCTGCTCAGGACGCAGGCCAAGAATCACTTCACGATCTTCAAGCCCGGCGTCGTTCATGTTCATCGGCAGCTCGCAACGGGCCTGGCCGCTGTCGAGCAAGGCAATCAGGCGGCCGTCCTTGCGTTGCAGGCGCAATGGAATGAAGTTCATCGGCGGTGAACCGATGAAGCTGGCGACGAACAGGTTGGCCGGGTTGTTGTAGATCTCTTTCGGCGTACCGAACTGCTGGACGATGCCGTCCTTCATGACCGCAACCTTGTCGCCCAGGGTCATCGCCTCGATCTGATCGTGGGTGACGTAGACGGTGGTGGTCTTGAGACGCTGGTGCATCAGTTTCATTTCGGTGCGCATCTCGACCCGCAGCTTGGCGTCGAGGTTGGACAGCGGTTCGTCGAACAGGTAGATCTTCGGCCGCCGCGCCAGGGCACGGCCCATGGCCACACGCTGCTGCTGACCACCGGACAACTGGCCGGGCTTGCGATTGAGCAGGTGTTCGATCTGCAGCAGCTTGGCGACCCGGGAGACTTCTTCGTCGATGGCCGCCTGCGGCATCTTGCGAATCTTCAGGCCGAACTCGATGTTCTCGCGCACGCTCATGGTCGGGTACAGCGCGTAGGACTGGAACACCATGGCGATGTCACGGTCTTTGGGGCTCATGCCGCTGACATCGGAGCCGTCGATGAGAATCGCGCCGCCGGTAATGTTTTCCAGGCCCGCGATGCAGTTCATCAGGGTCGACTTGCCGCAGCCCGATGGGCCGACCAGGATCAGGAACTCGCCGTCCTTGATCTGCAGTTCAATGTTCTTCAGCGTGTCGGGCAGACCGGCACCGTAGGTCTTGTTGACGTTGCGTAGTTCGAGCGTTGCCATGATTACCCCTTGACTGCGCCGGCTGTGAGCCCGCGCACGAAATACTTGCCGGCGACGATGTAGACCAGCAGTGTCGGCAGACCGGCAATCATCGCCGCCGCCATATCAACGTTGTATTCCTTGACCCCGGTACTGGTGTTGACCAGGTTGTTCAGCGCCACGGTAATCGGCTGCGAATCACCGCTGGAAAAGACCACACCGAACAGGAAGTCGTTCCAGATCTGAGTGAACTGCCAGATCAGGCAGACCATCACGATAGGGGTCGACATCGGCAGGATGATCTTGCCGAAAATGGTGAAGAAACCCGCGCCATCCAGGCGTGCCGCCTTGACCAGCGCATCGGGAATGCTCACGTAGTAGTTGCGGAAGAACAGCGTGGTGAAGGCCAGGCCATAGACCACGTGAACGAACACCAGGCCGGTGGTGGTGCTGGCCAGGCCCATCTTGCCGAGGGTAAAGGACGCCGGCAGCAGCACGGTCTGGAACGGCAGGAAGCAGCCGAACAGCAGCAGGCCGAAGAACAGCTGCGAACCGCGAAAGCGCCACATCGACAGCACGTAGCCGTTCAACGCACCGATGGCCGTGGAGATCAGCACCGCCGGGATGGTGATCTTGATCGAGTTCCAGAAGTAACCATCTACCGTAGCCCAGGCCTTGACCCAGCCAATGGCAGTAATCACGGTCGGCCAGCTCAGCAGGTTGCCGGTACTGATGTCCTCAGGGGATTTGAAGCTGGTCAGCAGCATCACTACCAGGGGCACCAGATACAGCAGGCAGGCAGCAATCAGCACCACATGGATGGCGATGCGGCTCAGGCTGATCGGCGATTTTCCAACGAGACTAGTCATTGCGCTTGGTCCTCAGCTCGGAATACAGGTAAGGCACCAGAATGGCCAGGATCGCCCCCAGCATCAGGATCGCACTGGCCGAGCCCATGCCCATTTGCCCGCGGCTGAAGGTGAAGGAATACATGAACATCGCTGGCAGGTCCGAGGAGTAGCCAGGGCCGCCGGCCGTCATGGCTGCGACCAGGTCGAAGCTCTTGATTGCAATGTGGGCGAGGATCATCACCGAGCTGAAGAACACCGGGCGCAGGCTCGGCAGGATCACTTTCCAGTAGATCGTCGGCAGGCTGGCGCCGTCGATCTGCGCAGCGCGGACGATGGACTGGTCAACGCCACGCAGACCGGCGAGGAACATCGCCATAATGAAACCCGAGGCTTGCCAGACAGCGGCGATAACCAGGCAGTAGACCACGCGATCGGAATCGATCAGCCAGTCCAGGCGAAAGCCTTCCCAGCCCCAGTCACGCAGCAGCTTGTCCAGGCCCATGCCAGGGTTGAGCAGCCACTTCCAGGCGGTGCCGGTAACAATCATCGACAACGCCATCGGGTACAGATAAATGGTGCGGATAAAGCCTTCGCGACGGATGCGCTGGTCGAGGAAAATCGCCAGGATTACGCCGACAACGAGACTGATGCCGATGAACATGCCACCGAACACCATCAGATTCTTGCTCGCCACCCACCAGCGGTCGTTGTCGAACAGGCGCTCGTATTGCGCCAGCCCGGCCCACTTGTAGGACGGCAGGAATGTGGAGGACGTGAAAGACAGCACAAACGTCCAGAGGATATAGCCATAGAAGCCGACCAGAACGATGAACATACTCGGCGCCAGCACCAACTTGGGCAGCCAGCGCTGGAGCGCATCGAACGGCGAGGCTTTGGCTTTGCTGAAGACAGCGACAGAGCTCATCGGAAAATCCAGGTCTGATACATCGAATCCAGCCCGCAGGCGTGCGTGAAACCAGGTTGCGGTTTCAACAGCACGAACTGCGGCTGGGGGGTTCAGGTACTACGAATTACTTGGCGGACTTGATCGCTGCGCCCAACTTCTTGGCGGCATCTGCCGGGTCGGCTTTCGGGTCGTTGATGTAGTTGGTCACGACATCGAAAAACGCACCCTGTACGGCAAGGGTAGTTGCCATGTTATGCGCCATGCTCGGTTGCAGACCGCCGGTCTTGGCGTCAGCCAGGAAGTCCTTGGCCGCTGTCTGGGCGCAGGAGTCGAAGCCGTACTTGCCCATATCGCTCAACATGTCGGTACGAACCGGGATCGAACCCTTGTTGATGCTGAAGACTTTCTGGAAGTTCTCGCTCAGGGTGACCTTGGCGACGTCCTGCTGGGCAGCCGTGGTGCCTTTGTCTTTCTGCTTGAACACCGCCAGGGAGTCGATGTTGTAGGTAAAGGCTTTGTCGGTGCCCGGGAAGGCTACGCACTCATAGTCTTTGCCCGCGACTTTCTTGGCCGCAGTCCACTCGCTCTTGGCCCAGTCGCCCATGATCTGCATGCCGGCCTTGCCATTGATGACTTTGGCGGCTTCCAGGTTCCAGTCCTGGCCTTTGCCGTCCTTGTCCATGTAGGTGGCGACTTTCTTCAGCTCAGTCAGGGCCTTGACCATTTCCGGACCGGTCAGCGCGCCGTTGTCCAGGTCTACCAGGGCCTTTTTGTAGCCATCAGCGCCCATGACCGAGAGAACGACGGCTTCGAATACAGTGCTGTCCTGCCAAGGCTGACCGCCGTGGGCCAAGGGGATGAAGCCTGCGGCCTTGAGTTTCTCGGCGGCAGCGTAGAACTCTTCGAGGGTGGTCGGGTTCTTGGTGATACCGGCTTTCTTGAAGACTTCCGGGTTGATCCACAGCCAGTTGACGCGGTGGATGTTCACCGGCACAGCGACGTAATCACCGTCGTACTTCACGGTATCGGAGACTTTCTTGTCGAGCAGGGAGTCCCACTTCTCTTCCTTGGAGACATCCTTGAGCACATCGGTGTCGAGCAGACCGGTAGACGCCCACTCCTGAATGTCGGGGCCTTTGATCTGGGCAACGCCCGGTGGGTTACCGGCAACGGCGCGGCTTTTCAGTACGGTCATGGCGGTGGAACCGCCACCACCGGCTACAGCGCCGTCTTTCCAGGTAAAGCCGTCTTTTTCAACTTGCGCCTTGAGTACATCGACAGCGGCTTTTTCGCCACCGGACGTCCACCAGTGTACGACTTCGACCGTACCCTTGGAGTCGGCAGCGTGAGCGCTCAGCGGAAACAACGAGGCGAGAGAAATGACAGCAGCGAGGCGGGAGATTGAATTCATCGATTTAACCTTTCTTGTTGTTATGCATGAGCAAGTCGTCAGGTGCTTGCGCTGCATAGAAGTCTAACCAAGGGTTTTGAAAGAACAGTAACGAAGGGATGTGCAAGTGTCACAAGATAGTGACATTTCGAACATTCAGGAAAAACCGCTCTGGAATGAGGGTTACAGAGGATCTACCGTCGGAAAAGGGATGTCCAGACTGTCGGAAAAATTCGTTTTGACTGAATTTTCCTAAAGTTTTGTAGGATTAATCCAACAAAAGCCCAAGACGGCACCACCCCTAGAAGCGACTTCAGCCGCGAGGGCGCCATCCCGGCGAAAGCCGCTCCTACTCAGCTGTGCGAGGCAGATACAGGGTCACCCGCAACCCACCCCCGCGCAGGTTCTGCAGGCTCACTTCGCCCCCATGGCTGTGGGCGATATTGCGCGCGATGCCCAGCCCCAGGCCGTAGCCCTGTTGCTGGCTGCCCGCGAGGCGGAAATGCGGCTCGAATACCTGCTCCAGACGCTGCTCGGGAACGCCCGGCCCCTCGTCATCGACATGCAGAACGAACGCCTTGGGGTTGTCTTCGATCTTCAGGTGGGCCTTTTGCCCATACTTGATGGCGTTGTCGATCAGGTTGCCGATGCAGCGCTTGAGCGCCAGGGGCTTGCCCGGATAGCTGGCCTCGGCCTGGCCCTGCTGGGTGACGCAGCCATTGCCCTGGGGCAGCAGGTACGGCTCGATCAGCACGTCGAGAACGTGATTGAGGTCGACGTCGACGATGTTCTCGTGGATGTCCGTGTCTTTCACGCATTGCAATGCACCCTTGACCAACAGCTCCAGCTCGTCGAGATCGCGGCCGAACTTGGTTTGCAGGGTTTCGTCTTCCAGCAGCTCGACCCGCAGCCGCAGGCGCGTGATGGGCGTGCGCAAGTCGTGGGAAATGGCGCTGAACAACTGGCCGCGCTCGGTCAGATAGCGGCTGATGCGGGTGCGCATGGCATTGAACGCCCGGCTCACTTCCACCACCTCGCTGCCACCGCCTTCGACCACCGGCTCGACGTCGGCACCCAGGGACATGTCCCGGGCGGTGCGGGCCAAACGCTTGAGCGGACGACTTTGCCAATGCACCAGCAGGCCGATGAACAGCAGCAGGAACACGCTGGTCAGGACGATGAACCAGACCTGGGAGACCGGTAACTCCTGCTCCTCCAGGGTGGTGTAGGGCTCTGGCAACAGCGAGGCGATGTACAGCCATTCCCCCGGCGCCATCTGGATCTGGGTGACCAGTACCGGCGGATTGACCGGCTCCAGGCTCAAGGCGTAATGCGCCCAGGAACGCGGCAATTCGTCGAGCTTGAGACCGCTGTTGAAGATCCGCAAGTCTTCGGGACGGACGAAACGCACCGAGATATCCGGCCCGTTGCCCAAGTGCTCCCGCAACACCTGGCCGACCATATCCAGTACCGCCTGCTTGCGCGGGGTCAGTTCCAGCGTGGTCATGTCCAGCGGGCGATCGTTGAGCGTCACGACGAAGCGCGTGCCGCCCATATTGCGCAGCTGATCCAGCACCAGCGGTCGATAGGCCACTGGCAACGAGCGGAAATAACTGGCACTGGCCGCCATGGAGTTGGCCAGGCTGCGTGCTGCGGTGATCAGCCCCTCCATCTGGGTGGCACGCAACTGCGCCAGCCAGATCACGCTGGACAGGGTCTGGGCCAACAACACCGCCAGCAGAGTCAGGAGCAACATGCGCCCCAGCAACGAACGCGGCAACGGGAACCGGCGCTTCGTATCGAGACTGATCAAGCGTCAGTAACCATTGCTGAGTTGCGATTGCACGTTGGCCGCCAGCAGGTAGCCGCTGCCGCGCACGGTGCGGATCAGGCGTGGCGACTTGCCGGTATCACGCAGGCGTTGACGCAGACGGCTGACCGCCATATCGACAATGCGCTCAAGGGGCATCAGCTCGCGGCCACGGGTGGCGTTGCCGATGGTGTCGCGGTCGAGGATCTGTTGAGGGTTGTCGAGAAACAACTTGAGCAGGGCAAAGTCGGCGCCGGAGAGAATCACTTCTTCGCCGTCCTTGTGAAACAGACGGTGGCTGACCATATCCAGACGCCACTCATCGAACACCAGCACTTCGCCACCCACCCGCTCCTGCTGACCAAACTGTGCCCGACGCAACAGAGCCTTGATCCGCGCCTGCAATTCACGGGGACTGAAGGGTTTACCGAGGTAATCGTCCGCACCCAGTTCCAGACCAATCACGCGGTCGGCCTCGTCGGAACTGGCGGTGAGCATGATGATCGGCACCTGAGCCTGACGCGGATGCTGGCGCACCCAGCGGCAGAGGCTGAAGCCGTCTTCGTCGGGCAGCATCACATCAAGGATCACCAGATCGCTGGGCTCATCATTGAGCGCTTGGCGAAATCCGGCACCATCGCCCACGGTCCGCACCTGGAAGCCCGCACGGGTCAGGTAGGTGTGCAGCAACTCCCGGATCTCCTGATCGTCGTCGACCAACAGAATGGATTTACTGGCTGAACTCACGATGGATCGTCCTTGTTATTTTATAGGCAGGAAATTAGACAACACAGGAGCTTACACAGGTGGGAGCCGCCTTGGTGGCGATCGAGTGCGAAGCACTCGCAACAGCCTCAGTGATTGACACTACGCCATCGCCAGCAAGCCGGCTCCCACATATCTCATTCCAACTCAAATAGCCTCGGGTAGCCTGCTATGCGCCAATGCCTGATCCAGCGCCACCCCCGCGCCCATCAACCCCGGATACTCGGCTGTCACCAGCCACACCGGCACGCCCTTGAAGTAGTCGCTCATATGACCCTTCTCGCTGAACGAGCGCTTGAAGCCACTGCTCAGGAAAAAGTCGGTAAAGCGCGGAATCACGCCGCCGGTAATATACACCCCGCCGCGCCCGCCGACTGTCAGTACGTTATTGCCCGCGACACGGCCAAGGAACACGCAGAACTGCTCCAACACCGCCGCCGCTACGTGATCACCGGCCAGCGCGGCCGAGGTGATGGCCGCCGGTGACTTGAGTTCCGGCTCGATATCGTCCAGCGCGCAGCTGACCTGGTACAGCAGCAACAGCCCGGCACCGCTGAGGATTGTCTCGGCGCTGACATGCTCGTGGTCGGCCATCAGGCGCATCCACAGCAAGGCTTCCCGGGCGCTGCCGATGGGCAGGTCGACATGGCCGCCCTCCCCCGGTACTGCCGTCCAGTGCGCATCACCGGTCTTGAGCAACGTACCGACACCGAGGCCGGTGCCCGGACCGATCACTACGCGAGCGCAGGCCGGATCGCCGATACCGTGGACCACGGTCAAATACTCATCGTCCTTGAGCCGGGTCATGCCCAGGGCCTGGGCGGTGAAGTCGTTGACCATGATCAGGTTGTCGATCTTCATTTCTTCGCAGAACTTCTGGCGATTGATCGTCCAGTGGCTGTTGGTGAAATGAAAGTCGTCGCCGGTGACCGGCCCGGCAACCGCCAGGCAGATCGAGCCGACATCACCCTTGTGCAGTTCAAGGTCCTGCAGATAGACCGACAGGGCCTTTTCCGGGCTTACGTAGTCGATGGTCGGGAATACCCGGATCGAATGCAGTTGATCGTCTTCCCAAATGGCAAAACGTGCATTGGTACCGCCAATATCACCCACCATGGCCAATGTCACTTCAGCGTCTCCAATTGCGAGGTAAAGGCGCTGGCGCCCTGCTCGGCGGAGCTGAAGGCCATGCGCATGAAACCGAACAGCTCACGACCGCAGCCCACAGCGTTGCCGAGGGTGCCGATCGCCGGCGTCCGGGCGGCCAATTCTGCAGGTTCAAGCAAAACTTGCAACGTCCCTTTTACGCCGTCTACACGAATGACATCGCCATCGCGTACAAGTGCCAAAGGGCCACCATCAAAGGCTTCCGGGCAGACGTGGATCGCCGCAGGAATCTTGCCGGAGGCACCGGACATGCGCCCGTCAGTGACCAACGCCACCTTGAAGCCACGGTCCTGCAACACGCCGAGGAACGGTGTCATTTTGTGCAGTTCAGGCATGCCATTGGAACGCGGGCCCTGGAAGCGCATCACCGCAACGAAATCACATTCCAGCTCGCCAGCCTTGAACGCATCGGCCAGGTCCTGCTGATCTTCGAAGACCTTGGCCGGTGCTTCGACGATCTGGTGTTCCGGCGCCACGGCCGAGACTTTCATCACGCCACGACCCAGGTTGCCTTCCATCACGCGCAGGCCGCCTTCCGGCGAAAACGGACGCGATGCCGGGCGCAGGATATTTTCGTCCAGGCTCTGCAGCGGACCTTCGCGCCAGATCAATTTGCCGTCTTCGAGGAACGGCTCGCGGGTGTAGCGGCTCAGGCCGTAACCGGCCACGGTGTTGACGTTTTCATGGAGCAGACCGGCGCCCAGCAGCTCACGAATCAGGAACGACATGCCGCCCGCCGCCTGGAAGTGGTTGATGTCAGCCTTACCGTTTGGATAGACGTGGCTGAGGGTCGGCACGACTTCGGAGAGGTCGGCCATGTCCTGCCAGGTCAGCTGGATGCCAGCGGCCTGGGCAATCGCCGGCATGTGCAGGGTATGGTTGGTCGAACCGCCCGTGGCATGCAGGGCAACGATGGAGTTGACCAGGGAGCGCTCGTCGACGATCTCGCCGATCGGCATAAAGTTGCCGCTCTGCTTGGTCATGCGCGTGACCTGATGCGAGGCCTCGGTGGTCAGGGCGTCACGCAACGGCGTGTAAGGGTTGACGAAGGACGAGCCGGGCAAGTGCAGGCCCATGACTTCCATCACCAACTGGTTGGTGTTGGCGGTGCCGTAGAAGGTGCAGGTGCCAGGGCTGTGGTAGGACTTCATTTCCGAGTCCAGCAGTTCCTCACGGGTAGCCTTGCCTTCGGCGTAGCGCTGACGCACGTCGGCCTTTTCCTTGTTGGAAATGCCCGAAACCATCGGCCCGCCGGGCACGAAGATCATCGGCAGGTGACCGAAGCGCAGCGCGCCCATCATCAGGCCCGGCACGATCTTGTCGCAGATACCCAGCATCAGGGCGGCATCGAACATGTTGTGGGACAAGGCAATCGCCGTCGACATGGCGATGACTTCACGGCTGGCAATGCCCAGCTCCATGCCCGGCTCACCCTGGGTGACGCCGTCGCACATGGCCGGCACACCGCCAGCGAACTGGCCCACCGAGCCGATTTCGCGCAGGGCCTTTTTGATCTGGTCCGGGTAATGCTCGTACGGCTGATGCGCCGAGAGCATTTCGTTGTAGGAAGACACGATGGCCACATTGGCCGCATTCATCATGCGCAGGCTGTGTTTGTCCTCGGTGCCGCAGCCAGCCACGCCGTGGGCGAAGTTGGCGCATTGCAGCTTGGCGCGCATCGGGCCATCGCTTGCGGCCCCTCGAATCAGTTCGAGATAGCGCTGACGTGTCTCGCGACTACGGGCTATCAGCCGTTCGGTTACCTCAAGAACGCGGGGATGCATGTGATGAACTCCAGGCTAACGTCTATGGTCACCCGTGTAGGCAGTGTCGGCGATCGATCCACGCTGGCATTGGCAAGCGCTTGATTTCGAACGGATGTACTGGCCTTACGAGCTTTGTCGTTGTAGATAAAACAAAATATTGCCATTAAAAAGGCTTGTTTTCTATTTCTATGCGAATAATCTTGTAATTCCAACAACAAATTCAGAGAGGATGCTTGTTATGACGCTTCGCATCGCAATCAATGGCTTTGGCCGTATCGGCCGCAACGTCCTGCGTGCACTCTATACCCAAGGCTACCGACAGGACCTGCAAGTCGTCGCCATTAATGATTTGGGCGATAGCGAGATCAATGCCCACCTCCTGCGTTTCGACACCGTGCACGGCCCGTTCGGCGGCACCGTGGAATTCGACAAGGAAAGCCTGACCGTCAACGGTGACCGTATCGCAGTCAGCGCGATCCGCAACCCCGCCGAGCTGCCGTGGAAATCCGAGAACATCGACGTCGTCTTCGAATGCACCGGTCTGTTCACCGACCGTGTTAAGGCAGCGGCGCACCTGACTGCCGGTGCGCGCAAAGTGATCATTTCGGCCCCGGCCAAGGGCGCCGATGCCACCGTGGTCTACGGCGTCAACCATGACGTTCTGCGCCAGTCGCACCAGATCATCTCCAATGCCTCCTGCACTACCAACTGCCTGGCCCCGGTGGCCCAGGTGCTGCATCGCGAGCTGGGTATCGAAAGCGGCCTGATGACCACCATTCATGCCTACACCAACGACCAGAACCTGATCGACGTCTACCATACCGACCCGTACCGCGCCCGCTCCGCGACCCAGTCGATGATCCCAAGCAAGACCGGTGCCGCCGAGGCCGTGGGCCTGGTCCTGCCGGAACTGGCTGGCAAGCTGACCGGCATGGCCGTGCGCGTGCCGGTGATCAACGTGTCCCTGGTCGACCTGACCGTGCAGCTCAAGCGCGAAGCCACGGCAGAGGAAGTCAACGCACTGATGAAAGAAGCCAGCCAGCATTCCAAGGTCCTGGGCTACAACACCCTGCCGCTGGTTTCCCATGACTTCAATCACAACCCGCTGTCGTCGATCTTTGACGCCAACCACACCAAGGCCAGCGGCAAGCTGCTCAAGGTCCTGGCCTGGTACGACAACGAGTGGGCGTTCTCCAACCGCATGCTGGATAACTGCCTGGCGCTGCATAACGCCGAGTAAGACAGGATAAATCCTACAAGGTCTTTTGCGTTCTGCCCTTGACCAAACAAGCGGATGATAAGCATTATCATCCGCTTGTTTTTCCGGTCGGGCCTCCCCGTGACTCAGTCGCACCTTAATGCCGTATTTCTCAGTCAGCGCACCGTGCTGCTGCGTACCCTGCAACGGATCGTCCGTAACCCCAGCATCGCCGAAGACCTGCTCCAGGAAACCTGGCTGCGAGTGACCCGCGCCCTGGGCGAACGCCCCATCGACCATCTGGAACCCTTCGTCTACCAGACCGCGCGCAATCTGGCGCTGGATCATTTGCGCGCACACAAGCTGCACGCCCGGACCATGGTCGAAGATGCGCCTGCTGATCAACTTTACAGCGTCGCCGCAACGTCAAGCCTGCCGGAAGATGCCGCCCATGCCGAACGCCTGATCAAGGGCCTCAGCGCCAGTCTGGGGCGCCTGAGCGAACGCCAGCAGCGCATCTTCACCCTCAGCCGGTTACAGGGTTGCAGCTACCTTGAAATCGCCGAACAGCTGAATGTGTCGGCCAGTACGGTGCAAAAAGAATTGAAATTGATCATGGCCATCTGTCTCGACGTCGCCGCGAGACTTGACCATGACTGAGTGCTGCCGCAGGCTGCGGGCCATTGCATGTCCCATCGCCAGAGATCCCGTGTGAACACCCCCGAACCGACGCCCATGGACAACAGCGCCATGGATCAGGCCCTCGACTGGCTGATTCAGCTGGAGCACTGCGACGCGCAGCAGCGCCAGCGCTTTGAGCAATGGCTCGACGCCGATCAGGCCCACGTCGAAGCATTTGCCCAGGCCCAGGCGATGTGGAACTCGGTGCCGCTGCAACAGGTGGCCGCCGGCCTCGAGCAGCAGGCACGCCCTGCCCGTTCGCGGCCCCTGCGCCGCCTGTGGAAACCCATGGCCAGTGCTGCCGTCCTGCTGCTGGCGGTGTTCAATTTCACCAACCTGCCCCTGCGCCTCGAGGCCGATCACCTGACTCAGGTCGGCGAACGCCAGCGCCTGCAATTGCAGGACGGCTCCTCGGTGCTGCTCAACACCGATTCGGCCTTTTCCAGCCAGCTCGACGAACAGCATCGCAGCGTCCGGTTGTATCAGGGCGAAGCCTTCTTCAATGTGCCGGACAATCGCAACCGCCCGCTGGAAGTCGAGGCCGGCCCCTTGCACATGAGCGCCAGCAGTACCGACTTTGCCGTGCGCTATCTGGATGGCGAGGCGCGTATTCAGGTCCAGCGCGGCGCCGTGGATGTACGCAATACCCAGGGCAACACCCGCATCAGCCTCAGCGCCGGCAACAGCCTGCGGGTCGGGCCTTCGGGCATCGGCCAGCCGGAACCCATGAGCCACAACGACCTGGCCTGGGTCCAGGGCCGCCTGATCTTCGACAACCGCCCCCTCGGCCAGGTCCTTACCGAACTGCGCCGCTACTACCCCGGCTGGATCATCAACGCCAACTCAGCCCTCGACGACGTCGCAGTCACCGGCAACTACCGCCTCGACAACCCGCTGGACGTGATGCGCTCCCTGGCGCAGATCACCTCGGCGAGCCTGCATGAGTTGCCCAGAGTCGTGATCCTCAATTAGAGACTCATGACCTTTGTGGGACCGGCTTCAGCCGGTCCCACCGAAACCTGCCCATCGATTCGAAATCGAACTCCCTGAAAAACTTTTACGCGATTACCACCCGTCGTTCGTCTAGTCACCAAATGCAATTAATTCTCATTATTAAGCGTTTGTCACTATCATAAAGACCAGCACGACAGGGGAGCTGTACCCATGCCATCTGCGACACCCGCCATCCGCAAAACCCTCCATACCGATCTGCATGCCTTTGCCCTGTCAGTGCTGACCGTGGCCATGCTTGGTGCGACGCTGTATACCAGCGGTGCCCTGGCCGCTACCCCCGGTGAAAGCGCCCCACGCAGCGTCGGTACTTATCCCTTCGCCATCGCCCAGCAGCCCCTGGTCTCAGCCCTGAACGAATTCAGCCGCATCACCGGTTGGCAGGTGGGCGTTTCCGCTGATCTGGCCAAGGACGTGGTCTCCCCCGGCGCCATTGGCACCCTGCCTGCCGACAAGGCCCTGGATAAACTGCTGGCTGGCAGTCACCTGGGCTATCGCAACCTGGGCAACAACAATGTCGTGCTGGAAAAGCGCAGCAGCGGCGCCCTGGCCCTTGAGCAGATCACTGTCAGTGCCACTCGTCAGGCTCAGGAAGTGGCGACCGTGCCCAGCAGCGTCAGCGTGCATGACAGCGCCGAGCTGGACCGCCTGAACGTCAATAACATTCGCGATCTGGTGCGCTACGAACCGGGCATCTCGGTCGGCGGCGCCGGCCAGCGTGCCGGCACCACCGGCTACAACATTCGCGGCATCGACGGCGATCGCATTCTGACCCAGGTCGATGGCGTCGAAGTGCCCGACAGTTTCTTCACCGGCCCCTACGCCAACACCCACCGCAACTACGTCGACCCGGAAATCGTCAAGCGCGTGGAAATCCTCCGCGGCCCGGCGTCGGCGTTGTATGGCAGCAGCGCCATCGGCGGCGCGGTCAGCTATTACACCCTTGATCCCGATGACATCATCAAGCCCGGCAAGGATGTCGGCGCGCGCCTCAAGACCGGCTACAGCTCCGCCGACGAAAGCTGGCTGACCTCGGCCACCGTCGCCGGACGCACCGGCCAGTTCGATGGCCTGCTGCACCTGAGCCAGCGCAACGGTCACGAGACCGAATCCTACGGCAGCAACAACGGCACCGGCCTGCAACGCACCGAAGCCAACCCGGAGGACGTACGCACCACCAACGTGCTGGCCAAACTGGGCTGGGACTACGCCGACGACGCGCGCCTGGGCCTGACCTACGAGAAGTACAAGGACGACCGCTCCACCAACCAGAAAAGCGCCATCGGCGGCCCGTACAACAACGGCAGCCCCCTGGGCATGTACACCTCGCGCACCGGCAACGACGTGATCACCCGCGAACGCTTTGGCGTGGAAAACAAGTTTGCCCTCGACAGCCTGCTGGTGGACAACGTCAAGTGGAGCCTCAACTACCAGACCGCCAAGACCGAGCAGGAAACCCTCGAGCGTTATTTCCCGTTCTCCCGGGATGTGTGGCGTAACCGCGAAGCCTCCTACCAGGAAAAACAATGGATCCTGGATGTGCAACTGGACAAGGCCTTCCAGATCGCCGACACCGATCACCTGCTGACTTACGGCACCACCCTCAAACGCCAGGAAACCACCGGCCTGCGCCAGGGCAGCGGCGTCTGCGCAAGGATCTTCGGCAGTTGCCGCGCCGTCGGCGCCGACAGCCCCAGCGACCGTCTTGTTCGCTCCAGCGACTTCCCGGACCCGATCACCACCAGCTACGCCCTGTTCGCTCAGGATGAAATCCGCTGGAACGACTGGACCTTCCTGCCTGCGCTGCGCTACGACTACACCCGCCTGAATCCGGAGATCACCCAGGAATTCCTCAATACCGTAGCCCTGAGCAATTCCAGCCAGGTCGATGGCAAGGACAAGACCTGGCATCGCCTGTCGCCCAAGTTCGGCCTGACTTACGCGATCACCGACCAGTACACCTGGTACGGTCAGTACGCCGAGGGCTTCCGTACCCCTTCAGCCAAGGCCCTCTACGGGCGCTTCGAAAACCTCGGTTCGGGCTACGTGGTCGAACCCAACTCGAACCTGGAACCGGAGAAGAGCAAGAGCTACGAGACCGGCCTGCGTGGGCGTTTCGACTCGGGCTCCTTTGATGTCGCGTTGTTCTATAACAAATACCGCGATTTCATCAACGAAGACGCCATCACCCCCGGCTACACCCAGACAGTGTTCCAGTCCAACAACATCAAGCACGCCACCATCAAGGGCGCCGAGGTCAAGGGCCGCCTGAACCTCGACGTCTTCGGCGCACCCCAGGGTCTCTACAGCCTGGGTTCTCTGGCCTATGCCTACGGCCGCAACGATGACAGCGGCGAGCCGATCAACAGCGTCAACCCGCTGACCGGCGTGCTCGGCCTGGGCTACGAGCAGGACAACTACGGCGGCCTGCTGAGCTGGACCCTGGTCAAGCGCAAGGACCGTGTCGACGACACCAACTTCCATACCCCGGACGGTGTTTCCACCTCCAGCCAGTTCAAAACGCCGGGCTATGGCGTGCTCGACCTGAGCGGCTTCTACAAGGTCACCAACGACGTCACGGTCAACGCTGGCCTGTACAACCTCACCGACAAGAAATACTGGCGCTGGGACGACATCCGCGGCTACGACGGCGTCGGCGAGGCAGGCGTAACCGCCCCGGCCAACCTAGACCGCCTGACCCAGCCGGGTCGCAACTTTGCCATCAATGTGGTCTGGGATATCTGACCCAATATCTGCGCCGCCCGTTTCTGCGTAGACGGGCGGCGACGTTTTAATTCGATCAGGAAGACATCATGAACACCCCCTCCAACCGTCCCACCCTGCGCTCGCAACGCCTGAACCAGATCACCCAGGTGCCCCACGAAAAGCTCGACCGTGCCGTCAAGGCCAACGCCCCGTTCGAAACCCTGGCCAGCTACACGCGCTTTGTCGTTGCCCAGTACCTGTTTCAGAACGAACTCAAGGCGCTGTACACCGATCCGGCGCTGATCGAGGTATTCCCTGATCTGGCCCAGCGTTGCCGCGCCGAACAGGCCCTGGCCGATCTCGCCGACCTCGACACCGAGGTGCCACCACCCGCCCCCGGCGCCCTGCACAACCCGAGCAAGGCCCAGGCCATGGGCTGGCTGTTCGTCTCCGAAGGCTCGAAACTCGGTGCGGCGTTCCTGATCAAGCGCGCCGTGGCCCTGAACCTCAGTGACAGCTTCGGCGCCCGCCATCTGGGCGAACCGGCCGGCGGCCGTGCCGAGGGCTGGAAGTCCTTTACCCGCACCCTCGACGCACTGCAGTTCAGCGCCGAAGAAGAGGCCGACGCCGACCTCGGCGCCCTGCAGGCCTTTGAGCGTTTCAACGAGCTGTTGGATATTGCCTACGCGGCTGAATCAGCCTGAGCTGTTAAGCTAGCCAGGCCCCCAACTCACTGATTGATTTGCACCGCAAACGACCATGACCTGCAAACCGCCCGGAACCCCACTGTCGCGCTTTCTGTTCGCAATCCTCGCTTATGTCAGCCTGGGGATCGGGCTGGTGGCCATTGTCGTGCCCGGTCTGCCGACCACCGAATTCATCCTGCTGGCTGCCTGGGCCGCGACCCGCAGCTCGCCGCGTCTGAGCGCCTGGCTGGAAAGCCACCGCCTGTTCGGGCCAATCCTGTACAACTGGCGCAACGGCAAACTCATCGCCCGCCGCGCCAAGATCAGCGCCACCATCAGCATGCTGATCTGCGCCGTGCTGATGCTCAGCCTGCTCAAACATGCCTGGCCGATGTACCTGGCGCTGACGGGGATGGGCATGGGCAATCTGTGGATATGGTCAAGGCCGGAGCCTGCGCCGCAGGTCTGACGCACAATTAGATTGGAATGAACATTGTGGGAGCGAGGCTTGCCCGCGAAGGCGATTTTTCAATTTCTCAAATGGGTCGGATGCACCGGCCCTTTCGCGGGCAAGCCTCGCTCCCACAGACCGTGAGAGCCAGCAGGTCAGGATGCGACATTTCCTGTCACATCTGTTCCCCGCACCATTAAATCGCCCATAGTACTGATCTGCATCAGCAGAATCAGATACCCCCCACCCTAGCCTGTCTCCATCTTCCCAGGATGGAGCAGTGCCATGTCCGCTACCCCCGGCAAACTCAAACTCGGTGCGCTGGTCGCACTGGTCGTCGGTTCAATGATCGGTGGCGGGATTTTCTCTCTGCCGCAGAACATGGCGGCCAGTGCCGGTGTCGGCGCCATTCTCATCGGTTGGGCCATCACCGCCGTCGGCATGCTGACCCTGGCCTTCGTCTTCCAGACCCTGGCCAATCGCAAACCTGATCTGGATGGCGGCGTCTATGTCTACGCCAAGGCCGGTTTCGGCGACTACATGGGCTTCTCGTCGGCCTGGGGCTACTGGATCAGCGCCTGGCTGGGCAACGTCGGTTACTTCGTGCTGCTGTTCAGCACCCTGGGTTATTTCTTCCCGGTATTCGGCGAGGGCAATACCGTCGCCGCCATCATCGGCTCGTCGGTATTGCTGTGGGCCGTGCACTTCCTGGTGCTGCGCGGTATCCGTGAGGCGGCGTTCATCAATCTGGTGACCACCGTCGCCAAGATCGTGCCCCTGCTGCTGTTCGTGCTGATTGCCCTGTTCGCCTTCAAGCTGGACATATTCAGCGCGGATATCTGGGGCAGCGGCAACGCCAATCTGGGCAGCGTGATGAACCAGATGCGCAACATGATGCTGGTCACCGTTTGGGTATTCATCGGCATTGAAGGCGCGAGCATCTTCTCGGCCCGCGCAGAAAAACGCTCGGATGTCGGCAAGGCCACCATCCTCGGCTTCGTCACCGTGCTGTTGCTGCTGGTCCTGGTCAACGTGCTGTCCCTGGGCATCATGACCCAGCCGGAACTGGCAAAACTGCCTAACCCGTCCATGGCCGCCGTGCTGGAACATGTGGTCGGCCACTGGGGCGCGGTGCTGATCAGCATCGGCCTGATCGTCTCCCTGCTCGGAGCGCTGCTGTCGTGGGTGCTGCTGTGTGCGGAAATCCTCTTTGCCGCCGCCCGCGATCACACCATGCCGGCCTTCCTGCGCAAGGAAAACGCCAATCACGTCCCGGCCAACGCCCTGTGGCTGACCAATGCCATGGTCCAGCTGTTCCTGATCATTACCCTGTTCTCGGCAAGCACTTACCTGTCGCTGATCTACCTGGCGACCTCGATGATTCTGGTGCCTTACCTGTGGTCGGCGGCCTACGCCCTGCTGCTGGCGGTGCGTGGCGAGACCTACGAAAACGCCCTGGGCGAGCGCAGGAAAGACCTGATCATCGCTGGCATCTCCCTCACCTATGCGATCTGGCTGCTCTATGCCGGTGGCCTCAAGTACCTGCTGCTCTCGGCCCTGCTCTACGCACCGGGAGCAATCCTGTTCGCCAAGGCCCGCTTTGAAACCGGCAAACCGGTCTTCACCGCCGTGGAAAAACTGATTTTCGTGGCCGTGGTCATCGGCGCGCTGATCGCTGCCTACAGCCTGTACTCGGGCTTTCTGAGCCTCTGATTCTTGTCATTGAAGGAAACGGATATGTCTTCGGATAACGTCAAATTGGGCGTCCACTCGGAAGTGGGCAAACTGCGCAAGGTCATGGTCTGCTCCCCCGGCCTGGCCCATCAGCGCCTGACCCCGAACAACTGCGACGAACTGCTGTTCGACGATGTGCTGTGGGTCAACCAGGCCAAACGCGATCACTTCGACTTCGTTACCAAGATGCGCGAACGCAATATCGAAGTGCTGGAAATGCACAACCTGCTGACCGATATCGTCGCCATTCCCGAAGCCCTGGAGTGGATCATCGAGCGCAAGATCACCGCCAATCAAATCGGCGTCGGCCTGATCCATGAAGTCGCCAGTTGGCTGCGCAGCCTGGAACCACGCAAGTGCGCGGAGTACCTGATCGGCGGTGTATCGGCGGACGATCTGCCGAGCAGTTTCGGCGGCAAGACTATCGAAATCTTCCGTGACTTCCTCGGTCATTCCAGCTTCATTCTGCCGCCGCTGCCCAACACCCAATTCACCCGCGACACCACCTGCTGGATCTACGGCGGCGTCACGCTCAACCCGATGTACTGGCCCGCTCGGCGCCAGGAAACCCTGCTGGCCAGCGCCATCTATAAATTCCATCCGCAGTTCGCCCAGGCCGATTTCCAGGTCTGGTACGGCGACCCGGATCAGGATCACGGCAGCGCAACCCTGGAAGGCGGCGACGTCATGCCCCTGGGCAACGGCATCGTGCTGATCGGCATGGGCGAGCGCACCTCCCATCAGGCCATCGGCCAACTGGCGCGCAACCTGTTCAAGCACAACGCCGTAGAGCGAGTGATCGTCGCCGGTCTGCCCAAGTCCCGCTCCGCCATGCACCTGGACACCGTATTCAGCTTCTGCGACCGCGACCTGGTGACCGTCTTCCCGGAAGTGGTCAGCCAGATCGTCGCCTTCAGCCTGCGCCCGGACGACAGCCAGCCCAGCGGCATCGATATCCGCCGCGAAGAAGGCAGCTTCCTGGAAACCGTGGCCAAGGCCCTCAACCTCAAGACCCTGCGCATCGTCGAGACCGGCGGCAACAGCTTCGCCGCCGAGCGCGAGCAATGGGACGACGGCAATAACGTGGTGGCTCTGGAGCCCGGCGTGGTCATCGGTTACGACCGCAATACCTACACCAACACCCTGCTGCGCAAGGCCGGGGTGGAAGTCATCACCATCAGCGCCAGCGAACTGGGACGCGGACGCGGCGGCGGTCATTGCATGACCTGCCCGATCACCCGCGACGCCGTCGACTACTAAGAGGAATACGATCATGGCTTTCAATATGCGCAACCGCAGCCTGCTGAGCTTGATGCACCACAGCAACCGCGAACTGCATTACCTGCTCGACCTGTCCCGGGACCTCAAGCGCGCCAAGTACACCGGCACCGAACAGCAGCACCTCAAGGGCAAGAACATCGCGCTGATCTTCGAAAAGACCTCGACCCGCACCCGCTGCGCCTTCGAAGTTGCCGCCCATGATCAGGGTGCCCACGTCACCTACATCGACCCGGTGTCGTCGCAGATCGGCCACAAGGAAAGCATGAAGGACACCGCCCGGGTGCTGGGGCGCATGTTCGACGCCATCGAATACCGTGGCTTCGAGCAGGAAATCGTCGAAGAACTGGCGAAATTCGCCGGAGTGCCAGTATTCAACGGCCTGACCGCCGAATTCCACCCGACCCAAATGATCGCCGACACCATGACCATGCGCGAGCACAGCGACAAGCCGCTGCACGACATCAGCTACGCCTACCTGGGCGACGCCCGCTACAACATGGGCAACTCGCTGCTGATGATCGGTGCCAAGCTGGGCATGGACGTACGTATCGGCGCGCCCAAGGCCCTGTGGCCGAGCGAAGAATTCATCGCCCAGTGCCGTGGCTTTGCCCAAGAGAGCGGCGCACGCATCACCCTGACCGAAGACCCGAAAGTTGCCGTCAAGGGTGTGGACTTTATCCACACCGACGTCTGGGTCTCCATGGGCGAACCGGTGGAGGCCTGGGACGAGCGCATCGAGCAGTTGCTGCCGTACCAGGTCAACGCACAGATGATGAAGGCCGCAGAAAATCCGCGAGTCAAATTCATGCACTGCCTGCCCGCCTTTCATAATAGCGAAACCAAGGTCGGCAAAGACATCGCCAGCCGCTATCCGCATCTGGCCAATGGCGTGGAAGTGACCGAAGAAGTCTTCGAATCGCCGGCCAACATTGCCTTTGAACAGGCGGAAAACCGCATGCATACCATCAAGGCGATTCTGGTGGCGGCGTTGGCCGATATCTGAGCCCGACATCTGTAGGAGCGAGGCTTGCCCGCGAACCGGACTACGCGCAATAGCAGGTAAACCGCAGTGATTCCTTCGCGGGCAAGCCTCGCTCCAACGGCGTCTGAATTTCAATCATCAAGGAGCTGATATGCGATTCGTCGTAGCCTTGGGCGGCAATGCCCTGCTTCGCCGTGGCGAGCCCATGACCGCCGACAACCAGCGCGCCAATATCCGCGTCGCCACCGAACAGATCGCCCGCATCGTCGACGGTAATCAACTGGTCATCGCCCACGGCAACGGCCCGCAAGTCGGCCTGCTGTCCTTGCAGGCAGCGGCCTACACGCCGGTTTCGCCCTATCCGCTGGATGTGCTGGGCGCCGAAACCGAGGGCATGATCGGTTATATGATCGAGCAGGAACTGGGCAACCTGCTGCCGGTGGAGAAACCCTTCGCCACTCTGCTGACCCAGGTCGAAGTCGATGCCAACGACCCGGCCTTCGAACATCCGAGCAAACCCATCGGCCCGGTCTACAGCCGCGAAGAAGCCGAGCGTCTGGCCAAAGAAAAAGGCTGGGCCATCGCGCCGGACGGCGAGTATTTCCGCCGCGTAGTCGCCAGCCCCCGGCCCCGGCGCATTTTCGAGATACGCCCGATCCAGTGGCTGCTGGAAAAAGACGTCATCGTGATCTGTGCCGGCGGCGGCGGCATTCCGACGATGTACGCAGCGGACGGCAGCCTGCGCGGTATCGAGGCGGTGATCGATAAAGATCTGTGCTCGGCACTGCTGGCCGAGCAACTGAGCAGCGATTTATTGGTCATCGCCACGGACGTCGCGGCGGCCTGTATCGACTGGGGCAAGCCGACGCAGAAATCCATCGCCCACGCCCACCCCGATGCGCTGGAAAAACTCGGCTTTGCCGCCGGCTCCATGGGCCCCAAGGTGCAAGCTGCTTGCGAGTTCGCCCGCAATACCGGCAAGGTAGCAGTGATCGGCGCACTGGCGGATATCGAAGAGATCGTTGCAGGCCGCGCCGGAACACGCATCAGCACGGCGAGTCATGGCATAGCGTACCGTTGAGCGCACGCCCTGAACCCCTGTCGCGGGCTCAAGGTCTCTATTTTTCACACCACCTATCTCCGGGGAATCACGTCATGTTTGAGCCAGGACACTTGCACATCACCCGCGTGCCACTGCAACCGTCGGATTTCGGCTACGACATTCATATTCACTACGAGGTCAGCCAGGACGCCACGGAAGGCACCTGCATGCTGTTTCGCATGCAGGGCCAGGTCAACGGCAATGCCTTCGAAGACCAGTTTCTGCTGCCCCGGGACATGGCCTTCAACTTCGCCCACGACGCCAACCGCATCGCCCTGAAAAACGGCCTGCCGCACAACCCCGGCCTGCCCCTGGCCATGCACAAGGATTACGACGCCATGTTCGAGGATGTGCGGGCCAAGTTGCATGCCCAGTCGGGCGAGCCGGTGAAGCCTGAGCATCTGACCTGATTTAGCTTTGGTGGGACCGGCTTTAGCCGGGAAGGCGATGCAATAGACACTAAAATTGTGTCGATCATACCGACGCCTTCCCGGCTAAAGCCGGTCCCACAATGTAGAGAACCCCCACCCATCAAGGCATACTGGCGCCTTTCCTCGCCCGGAACCCTTGATCCCCCATGCGTATCCACGTCAGTTTCATCGACCGAGTCGGTATTACCCAGGAAGTCCTGGCGATCCTCGGTGGGCGCAATCTGAATCTGGATGCGGTGGAGATGGTCCCGCCCAACGTCTATATCGACGCGCCGACCCTCAGCCATCAAGTGCTCGAAGAACTCAAGGACGCGCTGTTCCGCGTGCGTGGCGTCGAGGCGATCACGGTGGTGGATATCCTTCCCGGTCAGCGTCGTCACCTGCAACTCGATGCCCTGCTCGCGGCCATGACCGATCCGGTACTGGCCCTGGACAGCGCCGGGCATGTGCTGCTGGGCAACCCGGCGCTGATCGCCTTGATTGGCCGCGACCCCACCGGTGAAGCTGTGGGCGAGTTGTTTGCCGACGCCGGGCTGCACAGCGCCCTGCTGGAAAACGGTTTCCGCCTGCCGCTGCGCGAAGTCACCCTTAATGGCGAAGCGTTGCTGCTCGATGCCACCCCCATCACCGACGCTGGGGCCCTGCTGACGCTGTATCAACCGAGCCGCATCGGCGAGCGTCTGGCGGCGCTGCACCATGATCACGCCGAAGGATTTGACGCACTGCTCGGCGAATCCCCGGCCATCCGTACCCTCAAGGCACGGGCGCAACGGGTCGCGGCCCTCGACGCACCGCTGCTGATTCAGGGCGAGACGGGCACCGGCAAGGAGCTGGTCGCCCGCGCCTGCCACGCCACCAGTGCGCGCCAGGCGGCGCCTTTTCTGGCGCTGAACTGTGCGGCCCTGCCGGAAAACCTCGCCGAAAGCGAACTGTTCGGCTACGCCCCCGGCGCCTTTACCGGCGCCCAGCGAGGCGGCAAGCCGGGACTGATGGAGCTGGCCAACCAGGGCACGGTATTTCTCGACGAGATCGGCGAAATGTCACCGTACTTGCAGGCCAAATTGCTGCGTTTTCTCAATGACGGCAGCTTCCGCCGGGTCGGCGGCGACCGTGAAGTGAAGGTCAACGTGCGCATTCTCAGCGCCACTCACCGCAATCTGGAAAAGATGGTCAGCGAGGGGACTTTCCGCGAAGACCTGTTTTACCGCCTTAACGTGCTCAACCTGGAAGTGCCGCCCCTGCGCGAACGCGGCCAGGACATCCTGCTGCTGGCGCGCTCGTTCATGGAACAGGCCTGCGCGCAGATCCAGCGCCCGGTCTGCCGCCTGGCCACCGGCACCTATCCGGCGCTGCTGGGCAATCGCTGGCCGGGTAACGTGCGGCAGCTGCAGAACGTGATCTTCCGCGCCGCCGCCATCTGCGACGGCAATCTGGTGGACATCGGCGACCTGGACATCGCCGGCACCGCCATGGCCCTGACCAGCGAGAGCGAAGTCGGCAGTCTGGAACAGGCCGTGGAAAGCTTTGAAAAAGCCCTGCTGGAAAAGCTCTACAGCGACTACCCTTCAACCCGCCAGTTGGCCGCGCGGCTACAGACCTCACATACCGCCATTGCCCATCGGCTGCGCAAGTACGGGATTCCAGGGAAATCGTGACAGAGGGAGTCTCACCCGGTGGCAAGCTGTGGGGAGCTGATTCTGTAGAAGCGAATTCATTCGCGAAGAGGCCGGTACAGCCGATGCATCATTTGCGCCTTATATACCGCCTTCGCGAATGAATTCGCTCCCACAAAAATTCACCCCAAGGTTCTGGGTGGACTCGTATCGATTTCAATACACCGTAACGAATTCATTACGACCTCAGCATATCCACGCCCGCCAAGGCCTTGATCCCCTAAGTATTTTCTAGCCGTCATCAACTGTATCGATTTCGCTACAGCCACATTAAAAATACAACTACCTAAAACGATCAAATCATTGATTTATAACGATATTTTAATATTGGCCACATTTTTGCTAAGTATTTCGCCATAACGCTCGTGCCTGTCACGAGCCCTTCACCTTGAGGAGTTTTTATGAGCGAGTTGCGTTTTACCGTTGAACACGAATGGCTGCGCGCCGAAGCCGATGGCAGTGTCACGGTCGGCATCACGCCTTACGCCCAGGAATCCCTTGGTGACGTGGTCTATGTGCAACTCCCGGAATTACAGTCCTACACTCAAGACGCCGAAGTATCGGTAGTGGAATCGGTAAAAGCTGCCAGCAGCATCAACATGCCCCTCGATGGCGAAGTGGTCGAAGTCAATTCGGCGCTGGACAGCACCCCTGAACTGGTCAACGAAGACGCCCTGGGCGCCGGCTGGTTCTTCCGCTTCATCCCACAAGATGCCAGTGCCATCGATGGCCTGATGGATCAGCAAGCCTACGACCGCCTGATCAAAGCCAACGCTGAAGCCTGAGGACCCGACATGACTGACCGTATCGAATTGAGCACCGCCAACGAATTCATCGCCCGCCATATCGGCCCGCGTGCCGCTGATGAAAGCGCCATGCTCGCGACCCTGGGCTTCGACTCGCTGCAAGCCCTGAGCGCCAGCGTCATCCCGGACAGCATCAAGGGCACCAGCGTCCTCGACCTGCCTGCCGGGCAGAGCGAAGCCGACGCCCTGGCCTCGATCAAGGCCATTGCCGGCAAGAACCAGCTGTTCAAGACCTACATCGGCCAGGGTTACTACAACACCCACACCCCGGCCCCGATCCTGCGCAACCTGCTGGAAAATCCGGCCTGGTACACCGCCTACACCCCGTATCAGCCAGAGATTTCCCAGGGCCGTCTGGAATCGCTGCTGAACTTCCAGACCCTGATCAGCGACCTCACCGGCCTGCCCATCGCCAACGCCTCGTTGCTCGATGAAGCCACTGCCGCCGCCGAGGCCATGACCTTCTGCAAGCGCCTGAGCAAGAACAAAAGCAGCACCCAGTTCTTCGCCTCCAGCCATTGCCATCCGCAGACCCTCGACGTCCTGCGCACCCGTGCCGAGCCTCTGGGCATCACTGTGGTCGTCGCCGACGAGCGCGGCCTGGACGATGTCAGCGCGTTCTTCGGCGCCCTGCTGCAATACCCGGCCAGCAATGGCGATCTGTTCGACTACCGCGAACTGGCCGAGCGTTTCCACGCCGCCGGCGCCCTGGTTGCCGTAGCCGCCGACCTGCTGGCCCTGACGCTGCTCACCCCGCCGGGCGAGTTCGGCGCCGACGTGGCCATCGGCAGCGCCCAGCGTTTCGGTGTACCGCTGGGCTTCGGTGGCCCGCACGCGGCCTACTTCTCCACCCGCGATGCGTTCAAGCGCGATATGCCGGGCCGTCTGGTCGGCGTTTCGGTTGACCGCCATGGCAAGCAAGCCCTGCGCCTGGCCATGCAGACCCGCGAACAACATATCCGTCGTGAGAAGGCCACCAGCAACATCTGCACCGCCCAGGTGCTGCTGGCCAACATCGCCAGCATGTACGCCGTCTACCACGGCCCGCAGGGTCTGACCCGCATCGCCAAGCGCGTACATCAACTGACCGCGATCTTCGCCAAGGGCCTGGGTCAACTGGGTCTGGAGATCGAGCAGTCGTTCTTCTTCGACACCGTCAGCGTGCGCACCGGCGCCCTGACCGCTGAGCTGCATGCCAAGGCGCGCGCCCAGCAGATCAACCTGCGGGAAATCGACACCGAGCGTCTGGGTCTGTCCATCGACGAAACCACCTCGCAGTCGTCAATCGAGACCCTGTGGGCGATCTTCGCCAAGCACGGCCAGAGCCTGCCGGACTTCGCAACCCTGGCTGCCAGCGTCAAGGCCCACCTGCCTGCGCCGCTGCTGCGTCAGTCGGCGATCCTCACCCATCCGGTATTCAACCGCTATCACTCGGAAACCGAGCTGATGCGCTACCTGCGCAAGCTGGCCGACAAGGACCTGGCCCTGGATCGCACCATGATCCCGCTGGGCTCGTGCACCATGAAGCTCAACGCCGCCAGCGAAATGATCCCGATCACCTGGGCCGAGTTCGGCAACCTGCACCCGTTCGCCCCCGTCGAGCAGAGCGCCGGTTATCAGCAACTGACCTTTGAGCTGGAGGCGATGCTCTGCGCCGCTACCGGCTACGACTCGATCTCCCTGCAACCCAACGCCGGCTCCCAGGGTGAATACGCAGGCCTGCTGGCCATCCGCGCTTACCACCAGAGCCGCGGCGAAGGTCGTCGTGATATCTGCCTGATTCCGTCGTCGGCCCATGGCACCAACCCGGCCACCGCCAACATGGCCGGCATGCGCGTTGTCGTCACCGCCTGCGATGCCCGTGGCAACGTCGATATCGAAGACCTGCGCGCCAAAGCCGTAGAACACCGCGAGCAACTGGCGGCGCTGATGATCACCTACCCGTCGACCCACGGCGTGTTCGAGGAAGGCATCCGCGAAATCTGCTCGGTCATTCATGACAACGGCGGCCAGGTGTACATCGACGGCGCCAACATGAACGCCATGGTCGGCCTCTGCGCCCCAGGCAAGTTCGGCGGCGACGTGTCCCACCTGAACCTGCACAAGACCTTCTGCATCCCTCACGGCGGTGGCGGCCCGGGCGTCGGCCCGATCGGCGTCAAGTCGCACCTGACCCCGTTCCTGCCCGGCCACGGCCATATGGCACGCAAGGAAGGCGCAGTCAGCGCGGCGCCGTTCGGCAGCGCCAGCATCCTGCCAATCACCTGGATGTACATCCGCATGATGGGCGGCGAAGGCCTCAAGCGCGCCTCGCAGCTGGCGATCCTCAACGCCAACTACATCGCCCGTCGCCTGGAAGAGCATTACCCAGTGCTCTACAGCGGCAGCAACGGCCTGGTGGCTCACGAGTGCATCCTCGACCTGCGTCCGCTGAAAGAAACCAGCGGCATCAGCGTCGATGACGTCGCCAAGCGCCTGATCGACTTCGGCTTCCACGCGCCGACCATGTCGTTCCCGGTCGCCGGCACCCTGATGATCGAACCGACCGAAAGCGAATCCAGGGAAGAACTGGACCGCTTCTGTGACGCCATGATCAAGATCCGCGACGAAATCCGCGCGGTGGAAAACGGCACGCTGGACAAGGACGACAACCCGCTGAAGAACGCCCCGCACACTGCGGCGGAAATCGTCGGCGAATGGACCCACAGCTACAGCCGCGAACAGGCTGTTTACCCGGTCGAATCGCTGATCGACGGCAAGTACTGGCCGCCGGTTGGCCGGGTCGACAACGTGTTCGGCGACCGTAACCTGGTCTGCGCGTGCCCATCGATCGAGAGCTATCAAGAGGCGTAACACCACAGATCCAACTGTGGGAATGCTCTATGTGGGAGCGGATTCATCCGCGAAGGCTTGATTCCAGACGATAGAAACTCATCGGATGCGCCGGCCTCTTCGCGAATGAATTCGCTCCCACAAAGTCACCTACAGGCATGAACCCTAAACAATAAAAACCGGAGCCTGATCATGTCCCTGAGTGTTTTCGACCTGTTCAAGATTGGCATCGGCCCATCCAGTTCCCACACCGTCGGTCCCATGCTTGCTGCCGTTCGCTTTGTCGAAGGGCTGCGCCGTGACGATCTGCTGCTGAGCACTGCCAGCGTCAAGGTCGAGCTGTATGGCTCGCTTGGCGCCACCGGCAAGGGCCATGGCAGCGACAAGGCGGTTCTGCTGGGCCTGGAAGGCGAATACCCGGATAGCGTGGATACCGAACACGTCGCCGAGCAACTGGCGCGCATCCGCAGCAGCGAGCGCATCAATCTGCTGGGTGAACACAGCATTGCGTTCATTGAAAAACAACATCTGGCAATGATCCGCAAACCCTTGGCCTATCACCCCAACGGCATGATCTTTCGTGCCTTTGACCAAGCCGGTTTGCAGATTCGCAGCCGCGAGTATTACTCGGTCGGTGGCGGCTTCGTCGTCGATGAAGACGCCGCCGGTGCCGACCGTATCGTCGAAGACACCACGCCGCTGACCTACCCGTTCAAGACCGGCAAGGAGTTGCTCGGCCATTGCACCACCCATGGCCTGTCCATCAGTCAGGTCATGCTGGCCAACGAAGCGGCGTGGCGCCCGGAAGCCGAAACCCGCCAGCGCCTGCTGCATATCTGGCAGGTCATGCAGGACTGCGTGGAAGCGGGTTGCCGCAACGAGGGCATCCTGCCGGGCGGGCTGAAGGTCAAGCGTCGGGCTGCGGCGCTGCACCGTCAGCTGTGCAAGAACCCGGAAGCCGCGCTGCGTGACGCGTTGTCGGTACTGGACTGGGTGAATCTGTACGCCCTGGCCGTCAACGAAGAAAACGCCAATGGCGGCCGGGTAGTCACCGCGCCTACCAACGGCGCAGCGGGGATTATCCCGGCGGTGCTGCATTACTACATGCGCTTCAACAGCGGCGCCAACGAAGACGCGGTGGTGCGCTTCCTGCTCACGGCGGCGGCCATTGGCATTCTGTACAAGGAAAACGCTTCGATTTCCGGCGCCGAGGTCGGCTGCCAGGGCGAAGTCGGCGTGGCCTGTTCCATGGCCGCCGGGGCCTTGTGTGAGGTCATGGGCGGCAATGTCCAGCAGGTGGAGAACGCCGCAGAAATCGGCATGGAACACAACCTGGGCCTGACCTGCGACCCGATTGGCGGCCTGGTGCAGGTGCCCTGCATCGAGCGCAACGCCATGGGCTCGGTGAAAGCCATCAACGCTGTGCGCATGGCCCTGCGCGGTGACGGCCAGCACTTTGTCTCTCTGGACAAAGTGATCCGCACCATGCGCCAGACCGGCGCCGACATGAAAAGCAAATACAAAGAGACCGCCCGTGGCGGGCTGGCCGTGAACATTATCGAGTGCTGAGACCGGCCTCATTCAATCGCGCTGTGCGGCCCTGTCGGCCGCTGGCACCAAGGAGTCATGCATGTCCACCGAACAACTGTTGATCACCCCGCTCCACGCCCTGCATCGCGAACTCGGCGCCAAAATGGTGCCCTTCGCCGGTTACGACATGCCCGTGCAGTACCCGGCCGGGGTCATGAAGGAACACTTGCACACCCGTGAGCAGGCAGGCCTGTTCGACGTCTCCCACATGGGCCAGATTCGCCTCACTGGCGCTGATGCCGCCAAGGCCTTGGAAACCCTGGTGCCAGTGGACATCATCGACCTGCCGGCAGGCATGCAGCGCTACGCAATGTTCACCAACGAAACAGGCGGCATCCTCGACGACCTGATGGTCGCCAACCTCGGCAACGATCAACTGATGCTGGTGGTCAATGCCGCCTGCAAAAATGAAGACCTGGCGCATCTGCGTAAGCATCTGGCCGACCACTGCACCATCGAACCGCTGTTCGAAGCCCGCGCCCTGCTGGCTCTGCAAGGCCCGGCTGCGGTCACCGTGCTGGCGCGCCTGGCACCGCCGGTGGCAAGCATGACCTTCATGCAGTTCGCCAGCGTGCAACTGCTGGGCATCGACTGCTACGTCAGCCGCTCCGGCTACACCGGCGAAGACGGCTACGAAATTTCGGTTCCGGCTGATCAGGCCGAAACCCTGGCCCGCGCCCTGCTGGCCGAGCCGGAAGTCGCGCCGATCGGCCTCGGCGCGCGTGACTCCCTGCGCCTGGAAGCCGGCCTGTGCCTGTACGGCCACGACATGAACACCGAAACCACGCCCATCGAAGCCAGCCTGCTGTGGGCCATCTCCAAGGTGCGTCGTGCCGATGGCGCCCGTGCCGGCGGCTTCCCCGGCGCCGAAATGATCTTTGCCCAACAGAAAGGCGGCGTGGCGCGCAAGCGCATCGGCCTGTTGCCGCAGGAGCGCACTCCGGTGCGTGAAGGCGCGGAAATCGTCGACGCCGACGGCACCGTGATCGGCAGCGTCTGCAGCGGCGGCTTCGGTCCGACGCTGGGTGGGCCGTTGGCCATGGGTTATGTCGACAGTGCCTTCAACGCACTGGAAACACCGGTCTGGGCCATTGTGCGCGGCAAAAAAGTTGCGATGTTGGTCAGCAAAATGCCGTTTGTACCGCAGCGTTATTTCCGCGGCTAAGAGCTGACGGCAAAGAAAGGGGTGTAACAGTATTGCCCCAATACTGTTACATCATTACTCACTCGGCATACCCAAAGAGCACTGTTTATGAGCAGTGCACGCACTAGCAAAGTGCGTCAAAGAGTTAAAAACTATCGATCCGGCACCTTCAGTAAAAGTTTTTAAAAAGTCGACGAAACCGCCTGAAACCGGGGCTGATACGGGGGCTTGTTTTTGTAACAAGAGTTAGCGTAGAGTTTCCTGACTGTGTTTGCAAAGGTCGCTTGGATCGTGACCTGGGCAGTAGCTCTAAGCTTTGCTACATCCCGTTCTACGTGTCTTACTTCCTGCAACCAGCCCAGTACTCTTTCGTGTGAAAGGGACTGTCATCAATTCTAAGTTCCAAGGAAATAAGAAAATGTCTACACGTCAGAGCGGTACCGTCAAGTGGTTTAACGACGAGAAGGGTTTTGGTTTTATCACTCCAGAAAGCGGTCCGGATCTGTTCGTGCACTTCCGCGCTATTCAGGGCAACGGTTTCAAGAGCCTGAAAGAAGGCCAAAAAGTGACCTTCATCGCTGTGCAGGGCCAGAAAGGCATGCAAGCTGATGAGGTTCAAGCTGAAGCGTAAGCCTCAGTGATGAAAAAGCCCTTGATGCTGACATCAGGGGCTTTTTTTTGCGTGCAATTTCGTAGAATCCGGTTTTTCGTGACCGAGACATAGCTCATGTCGAAACACCTGCTGCGCCCTCAAGGCAGCTTTCCTGCCGCAAGCCTGGGCCGACGCCTGGCCGCTATCTTCTACGACGCCTTTCTGTGCCTGGCACTGCTGATGGTCACCGCACTGGCCTACAAACTGGTGCTGATGGGTTTTGTCGGCGAAGCGAAGCTCAAGGCGATGTCAGAGTCCGGTTCGCTGGACGGCGATCCGTTGTTGTCGACCATTCTGTTTTTCGTGCTGTTCGCCTTCTTCGCCAAGTTCTGGACCCACTCGGGGCAGACCCTGGGCATGCAGGTCTGGGGGATTCGCGTGCAGAACGCCGATGGCACCGGGATCAGCCTGACCCAGGCCCTGCTGCGCTTCATGATCGCCATCGCCTCGTGGCTATGCCTGGGGCTGGGTTTTATCTGGGCGTTGTTCGACAAGCAGAACCGCAGCTGGCATGACCGGTATTCCAACAGCCAGTTGGTGAGGGTGCCGAAGCAGAAGAAATAAAAAAGCCGACCAGGGTCGGCTTGTTGAAGCGAGGCTTGCCAGCGAACTCCGTGGGATGCGAAGTGTGGGAGCGAATTCATTCGCGAAAACGGTGAATCAACCGATGAAAATCCGTCGCGTGTACCGGCTTCTTCGCGAATGAATTCGCTCCCACAGAATTCACTCCCCACCAGGTCGTTCTTGGGTGCTAGCCCGCCCTACGCAATAACCAGATCCCCGCCAAGGCGCAGACCCCGGCAGGCACCAGCACCGCGAACAGCGGCGAGAAGCCGAATACCAGGCTCGACGGCCCCAGCAGGTCCTGGAAGATGCGGAAGGTGAAGCCCACCAGCACACCGGTAAATACTCGCTGGCCAAGGGTCACCGAACGCAGCGGGCCGAAGATGAACGAGATCGCCATCAACACCAGCGCCACCGTCACCAGCGGCTGCAGCACTTTGGTCCAGAACGCCAGCCAATATTTACCATTGGCCAGCCCCTGATCAGCGAGATAGTGGGAATAGCCCCACAAGCCGCTGATCGACAGGGACTCCGGCGGCAATACCACGGTGCTCAACAGCTGCGGGCTGAGGGCGATTTCCCAATGCTCAGAAGGCACGTTGATGACTTCGGTCTTGTCCTTGCGGAAATAGGTCGTTGTAACGTCGGTCAATTCCCAGGCGTTGTGCTTGTAATTGGCCTGCTTGGCAAAGCTCGAGGTCAGCATGTGCCGCTCGCCGTCGAAGCTGTAGCGGGTCACGCCATACAACAGGCCGTTGGGTTGCACGGTGTTGATATGGATGAACTCCTGCCCCTGGCGGTGCCACAGGCCATGCCTGGAACTCTGCGCATCACCGGTGCCCTGGGCCAGGGAGCGGTTTGACTGGGCAATGTTCTCGGTAACCGGCGCAACGTACTCACCGATCAACAGCCCCGCGACCATCAGCACCAGCATGGGCTTCATCACCGCCCAGACGATACGGCCGATGGAAACCCCGGCCGCGCGCATGATGGTCAGTTCGCTGCTGCTCGCCAGGCTGCCCAAACCGATCAGGCAGCCGATCAGCGCCGCCATCGGCAACATGTCGTACATGCGGCGCGGCGCGGTCAGCGTGACGAAACTGAGGACATCCATGAGGGTATAGGTGTCGCTGACGTCGGCCATCTCATCGATAAAGGCAAACAGCGAAGCCAGGCCAAGAATCACGCCCAGCACACCGATGATGGCGACGAAGACGCTCTTGCCGATATAGCGATCAATCTTAACCACGGGTCACCTCCGCTGCAGCGCGGCGGCTGGCCATCTTCAGGCGCAGAGGTTCCCAGTACAGCAGCACCAGTCCGATCGCCAGGAATATCCCATGCACCCACCACAGGCCCAGGCTCATCGGCAGCTTGCCGCGCTCAAGCGCGCCACGGGCAGCGATAAGGATCGTCAGGTAAGCCATATAAAGAAGGATCGCCGGCAGCAGCTTCAGGAAACGCCCCTGACGCGGGTTGACCCGGGCCAGCGGCACGGCCATGAGGGTCACGATAAAGACCAGGATCGGCAGGGAAATGCGCCATTGCAGCTCGGCCTTGTAGCGCGGCGTCGGGTTGCCGATCAGCTCGCTGGTGGCGATGGCGTCACGGTCGGTGATTTCATCGCTGATATCGGGCTTGGGCAGCAGCGCGCCGTAAGTGTCGTACTTGATCGCCCGATAATCGGCTTCACCGGGGTTGCCGTCATAGCGGTAGCCATTTTCCAGGATCAGGAAGCGGCTGCCGTCAGGCTTGATTTCCTGGTGGCCCTTTTCCGCGACCAGCACCGTGATGCCGTGGTCCTTGGATTTCTCGCCGGCAATGCGTTTTTCCGTAATGAACACACCGCCCAGCTTGATCCGGTCATCGGAGAGCTCTTCGGTGTAGGTCACGCGGCTGCCGTCGCGCAGGGTCTGGAAGCGGCCCGGCACCAGGGTGTCGAACTCGGTCAGGGCGTCCTGCTTGTTGATCAACATGGCGAACTGCGTCGCCCCCAGTGGCGCCAGGCTGAAGCTCAGCCAGGCCACCAGCAGGCCCACCACCAGGGCCGGGGCCATGGTGATGCGCAGCAGACGTTGCTGGCTCATGCCGGTGGCGGCGAGCACAGTCATTTCACTTTCCAGGTACAGGCGCCCGTAGGACAGCAGGATCCCGAGGAACAGCCCCAGGGGCAGGATCAACTGCATGAAGCCCGGCAGGCGATAGCCCATGATCAGGAACAGCGCGCTGGGGTCCAGTTGCCCCGAGGCGGCCTGGGCCAGATATTTGATGAAGCGCCCGCTCATGATGATGACCAGCAGCACGGCGCTGACCGCACCCATGGTAACCAGCACTTCCCGGGACAGATAACGAAAAACAATCAAACCGGACACTCCAGAGTTGTCAGGCTCAGGCAGCCGAACAAGGGAAAAATGATCGAACGGAACACGAATGGTATGAGCAAGACAGGCATGAACCGTGAAAAAATATGCGGCATTATCCAGTGAATGAGGGTGTCTGTCACTGCGCACGCCGGATACTTCGTACAAGGTCGTCCTACATCCCCGCCTGCCAAGTGGGCTACGGGCTTGTCAGCGGTCGTGCCGCAGGGTCAAACTGCGGGCCAGCCGTTGGTACGCATGTGATAGACGTACCGCGCACCTTATTTAATCGGCGATAGCACATCGCCCTTTCGGGGACCCCGACATGGAATTGGTTGTTAAAAGCGTCAGCCCAGAAACATTGAAGACCGCCACTCTGGTCATTGCAGTAGGCGAAGGCCGCACCCTTGGTGACGTAGCGAAAAGCGTAGACACCCTCAGCGGCGGCGCCATCAGTGCCGTGCTCAAGCGCGGCGACCTGCAAGGCAAGGTCGGCCAGAGCCTGCTGCTGCACAGCCTGCCCAACCTCAAGGCCGAGCGCGTGCTGCTGGTTGGCAGCGGTAAAGATGAAGCATTGTCTGACCGCCAATTCAAAAAAATCGTCAGTGGCGTGCTGTCGACTCTTAAAGGCCTGGGCGGCACTGACGCAGCCCTGGCGCTGGATCATCTGACCGTCAAGAATCGCGAAGCCTACGGCAAGGCCCGCCTGCTGGTGGAAACCCTGGCCGATGGCGAATACGTCTTCGACCAGTTCAAGAGCCAGAAAGCCGAACCGCGCGCCCTGAAGAAAATCACCCTGCTGACCGCCAAGGCCAGCGCTACGGACGTCGAACGCGCCGCGACCCACGCCCAGGCAATCGCTGCCGGCATGGCATTCACCCGTACCCTTGGCAACATGCCGCCGAACATCTGCCACCCGACTTACCTCGGTGAGCAGGCCAAGGCCCTGGGCAAAGCCCACAAGAACCTGAAAGTCGAAGTGCACGACGAGAAAAAACTCGCCGAGTTGGGCATGGGTTCGTTCCTCGCCGTGGCCCAAGGCAGCGCCCAGCCGCCGCGCCTGATCGTGATGAACTACCAGGGCGGCAAGAAAAGCGAGAAGCCGTTCGTGCTGGTCGGCAAAGGCATCACCTTCGATACCGGCGGCATCAGCATCAAGCCAGCCGCTGCAATGGATGAAATGAAATTCGACATGTGCGGCGCCGCCAGCGTATTCGGCACCCTGCGTGCCGTGCTGGAACTGCAACTGCCGATCAACCTGGTGTGCATCATCGCCGCAGCCGAGAACATGCCGAGCGGCACCGCAACTCGCCCGGGCGATATCGTCACTACCATGAGCGGCCAGACCGTGGAAATCCTCAACACCGACGCCGAAGGCCGTCTGGTGCTGTGCGATGCCCTGACCTACGCCGAACGCTTCAAGCCACAGGCGGTAATCGACATCGCGACCCTGACCGGCGCTTGCGTCGTCGCGCTGGGCGGTCACACATCCGGGCTGCTGGGCAACAACGACACCCTGATCAACCAGTTGCTCGATGCGGGCAAGCTGGCTGACGACCGTGCCTGGCAACTGCCGCTGTTCGACGAATACCAGGAGCAACTGGACAGCCCGTTCGCCGACATCGCCAACATCGGCGGGCCGAAAGGCGGCACCATCACCGCTGCGTGCTTCCTGTCGCGCTTCGCCAAGTCCTTCGACTGGGCGCACCTGGACATCGCCGGCACCGCATGGCTGAGCGGCGGCAAGGACAAGGGCGCCACTGGCCGTCCGGTTCCGTTGCTGACTCAGTACCTGCTGGACCGCGTCGGCGCTTAAAGCCTCGCAACCCTGCCGGGCTATCTATAAGAGCCCGGCAGGCCTTCTGGACATGCCATGACCCAAGTCGATTTCTACATCCTGCCCAGCGCCGATCCCGTCGCGCGCCTGGATTTTGCCTGCAAGCTGACCGACAAAGCCTGGCGCCTGGGGCACAAGGTCTATCTGCACTGCAGCGATGCCGCGCAGCGCGAAGAACTGGATGCCCGCCTGTGGCGCTTCAAGGGCGAAGCCTTCGTGCCCCACGGCAGTGCCGAAGACGACCATGACGCAGCGGTAGTGCTGGGCCTGGGCGACGATGCCGGTGCGCATCAGGACCTGCTGGTCAATCTCGACCTGCGCATCCCGGCGTTCTTCAAGAACTTTGCCCGTGTAGCCGAGATTGTCGTCGAAGACCCGGCAATTCGTCTGGCCGCGCGAGAGAGTTTCCGCTTCTACCGCGAACAGGGCTATCCTCTGCAGGATCACCGTCTACAGCGTCTTTGAGTAACCGATGGACACTTCAAAACCTCAGAAAGAAGCCGCACACCTGCTGGACGATCTTGAATCGATCCGCCAATTGCTCGGCGATGAATCCCAGCCAGCCCCCGCCTCTTCGGGCGAAACCCAGATTCCCCTGCTGTTCGATGTGGTCGGCGCCCAGCCCAACCTGACGCCCGAACTGGACTTCGACAGCGACGACAGCCGCATCCCCACCCTGACCCCGACACCCGCGCCCACTCCGGTACCAGCGCCGAAAAAACCGGCCGTCAGCAAGGCCGACGCCCTGCTGCATCTGGATCGCGAACTGCGCGACGCCGCGCAACTGATCATGCAAGACGTGATCGACGACTTCGCCCCGCATATCGAGACCGAGATCAAGCGGCGACTGGATGTAAGGTTGGAGCGACTTCTGAGCCAGTATCAGGATTGACCCATAGCTGCGGTTGATCGGGACCTTGTGGGAGCGAGGCTTGCCCGCGAAGACTGCTTATGACGCTCAGCAAATGTCTTGGCTGCCCCGTCCTCTTCGCGGGCAAGCCTCGCTCCAACGGTTTACCCTCACAAAGCGACTTTTTACCGCTCATCATCGCCCCGCTCTACGCCCCGACGCTCATCCTCGCTATACTTGTCGGCTTTCCCGAATTAATGCCAATCAGGTTCCCGCCGCGCATGGACAAGACCTACCAGCCGCACGCCATCGAAACTTCCTGGTATCAGACCTGGGAGTCCGAGAATTACTTCGCTCCGCAGGGCGCGGGTGACTCGTACACCATCATGATCCCGCCGCCGAACGTGACCGGCAGCCTGCACATGGGCCACGGTTTCAACAACGCGATCATGGACGCCCTGATCCGTTTCCGCCGCATGCAGGGTCGCAACACCCTGTGGCAGCCGGGCACCGACCACGCCGGTATCGCCACGCAAATGCTGGTAGAGCGCCAACTCGAAGCCCAAGGCCAGAACCGCCACGAACTGGGTCGCGAGAAATTCCTGGAAAAAATCTGGGAATGGAAAGACCAGTCCGGTGGCAACATCAGCCGCCAGATTCGCCGTCTGGGCTCGTCCGTAGACTGGAGCCGCGAGCGTTTCACCATGGACGACGGCCTGTCCGACGCGGTCAAGGAAGCCTTCGTGCGCCTGCATGAAGACGGCCTGATCTACCGCGGCAAGCGCCTGGTCAACTGGGACACCAAGCTGCACACGGCGATTTCCGATCTGGAAGTGGAAAACCACGACGAGAAAGGCTTCCTGTGGAACCTGCGCTACCCCCTGGCTGACGGCGCGAAAACCGCTGAAGGCCTGGATTACCTGATCGTTGCCACCACCCGCCCGGAAACCATGCTCGGCGACGCCGCCGTCGCGGTAAACCCTTCGGACGAGCGCTACAAGGCGCTGATCGGCAAGTTCGTCGAACTGCCCCTGGTCGGCCGTCGTATCCCGATCATCGCCGACGACTACTGCGATCCTGAATTCGGCACCGGCTGCGTGAAAATCACCCCGGCCCACGATTTCAACGACTATGAAGTCGGCAAGCGCCATAACCTGCCGTTGCTGAACATCTTCGACAAGAACGCCGCCGTACTCCCGGCCGCCCAGGTATTCAACCTCGACGGCACCCTCAACGAGAGCATCGACGGCGCTCTGCCTGCGCAATACGCCGGTCTGGATCGTTTCGAGGCACGCAAGCAGATCGTCGCCGCGTTCGACGCCGCCGGCCTGCTGGTCAGCGTTGACGACCATGGCCTGAAAGTACCGAAGGGCGACCGCTCCGGCACCATCATCGAGCCATGGCTGACCGACCAGTGGTATGTCTCCACCAAGCCGTTGGCTGAACCGGCCATCGCCGCCGTGGAAGATGGCCGCATCGCCTTCGTGCCCAAACAATACGAGAACATGTACTTCTCCTGGATGCGCGATATCCAGGACTGGTGCATCAGCCGCCAGCTGTGGTGGGGCCACCGTATCCCGGCCTGGTACGACGAGTCCGGCAAGGTTTATGTCGGCCGCGACGAAGCCGAAGTGCGCGCCAAACACAACCTCGGCCCGGACATTGCCCTGCAGCAGGACAACGACGTACTCGACACCTGGTTCAGCTCGGGCCTGTGGACGTTCTCCACCCTCGGCTGGCCGGAAAAGACCAAGGCGCTGGAAACCTTCCACTCCACCGACGTATTGGTCACCGGCTTCGACATCATTTTCTTCTGGGTCGCCCGGATGATCATGCTCACCATGCACCTGGTGAAGAACGAAGACGGCACCCCGCAGGTTCCGTTCAAGACGGTCTACGTCCACGGTTTGGTCCGCGATGGCCAGGGCCAGAAGATGTCCAAGTCCAAGGGCAATGTCCTTGACCCGCTGGATATCGTCGACGGTATCGACCTGGAAACGCTGGTCCAGAAACGCACCAGCGGCATGATGCAGCCGCAACTGGCCAAGAAGATCGAGAAGCAGACCCGCCAGGAGTTCGCCGACGGCATCGCCAGCTACGGCACCGACGCCCTGCGCTTCACCTTCTGCTCCCTGGCGTCCACCGGTCGCGACATCAAGTTCGACATGGGCCGCGTCGAAGGCTATCGCAACTTCTGCAACAAGATCTGGAACGCCGCCCGCTACGTGCTGGACAAGGGCGAGGACTGCGGCCAGAACGGCGAAGAAGTTGAACTGTCGCTGGCTGATCGCTGGATCATCTCGCAGCTGCAACGCACCGAAGCCGAAGTGACCCGCCAACTGGATCAGTTCCGTTTCGACCTGGCCGCCCAGGCCCTGTACGAGTTCATCTGGAACCAGTACTGCGACTGGTACCTGGAATTGTCCAAGCCTGTGCTGTGGGACGAAACCGCACCGATCGAACGTCAGCGCGGCACCCGCCGTACTCTGGTACGCGTACTCGAAGTGGCCCTGCGTCTGGCACACCCGTTCATGCCCTTCATCACCGAAGAAATCTGGCAGCGCCTGGCGCCGCTGGCGGGCGCGAGCGGCAAGACCATCATGCTGCAACCCTGGCCGGTGGCCAACGAAGCACGCATCGACGAAGCCGCCGAGAACGACATCGAATGGCTCAAGGGCCTGATGCTCGGCGTGCGTAACATTCGCGGGGAAATGAACATCGGCCCGGGCAAGCCGCTGCAACTGTTCCTCAAGAACGTCAGCGCCGAAGACCAGCGTCGCCTCAGCGAAAACGACTACCTGCTGAAAAAGCTGGCCAAGCTCGAGTCCATCACTGTCTTGGCCGCAGGCGCCGAAGCACCGCTGTCCGCGACCGCCCTGGTCGGCGAAATGGAAGTGCTGGTGCCCATGGCCGGCCTGATCGACAAGGGCGCGGAACTTGCGCGCCTGGACAAGGAAATCCAGCGCCTGCAAGGCGAAGTGCAACGCGTGGGCGGCAAGCTGTCCAACGCGGCCTTCGTCGACAAGGCGCCGCCAGAGGTGATCGCCAAGGAACGCGCCAAGCTGACCGAGGCCGAACAGGCCCTGGGCAAATTGGCCGAGCAGCATGCGCGGATTGCCAGTTTGTAAGCCTGTACGGTGGTCGTTGCGCTGACAAGAGAGAGGCCCTTCACGGGCCTCTTTTTTTTGCTTTGAAAATAACCAACCCGTCAAACAATTAAAATTAAAATCCATGAAAATCAATAACTTATTGAATTATATTAATAATCGTATGGTGGTATTTATGATCTTAATGAGCAAAAGGCCAGCATTTATTGACTTGAAATCCCACGCATCGGATAACTCTTGCAGACAGCAATCGGCGGAGTATTCGAAATGTTTGCAGCATTCCAAGGCAATTCCCGGTTATCCGGTTTCAAGCGTACGGTCCTGGGCCTGGCTCTGCTTTCGTGCATGAGCACGGCCATGGCTGAGCAAACCTTGCGCCTGGCTCATGCCTCGAGCAGCGACAGCCTGATCAATCAGGCGATGATCAAGTTCGCCGCGCAGGTCAGCGCCGAAACCAAGGGTGACCTGAAAATCCAGATTTACCCGGACGGCCAGTTGGGTGATGAAGCTCCGATTGTCGACTCGGTGGGTGCCGGTGCGATCGACATCGGCCTGGGGGGATCGGTGGATGGCATCGATCCCAAGCTCAACGCTCTGTCCTTGCCGTTCCTGTTCAAGGATGAAAAAAGCGTCCACGCTTACCTCGACAGCCCGGCGGGCAAGCAGTTTCTTACGATGGGCCACGACAACGGCTTTATGATGCTTACCGCGCTGGACTCGGGGTTTCGTCAATTTGCCAATAGCAAGCACCCCATCATTAATCCCGCCGATCTCGCTGGCCTGAAGATTCGCACCCCGCCCAACCCTGTGATCCTGACCACCATCAAGCAACTGGGTGCTTTGGGGCAGTCAATTCCATTCGGTGAGGTCTACACCTCGCTGCAAGCCGGGGTAGTGGACGGGGTGGAACCGGAGCTTCGGGATTTCTACGATCAGAAATGGTACGAAGTGGCGAAAAACGTCTCGGTGTCCAACTACATCTGGTCAGCCAACTTCTGGTTCATCAACAAGGACAAATACGACAGTCTTAGCGCCGCTGACCGTACCGCACTCAATCATGCGGTCGCCGACACGACATCCTGGTATCGCGCTCAACTGGATGACGTCTACGCCAAAATCCAGAAGGAAATGGAAGCCAAGGGGGTCAAGTTCAACCAGGTCGACACCACTGCATTCCGTAGCCTGAGCAAGCCTGTCTATGAGCATTTCG
Organism: Pseudomonas sp. JUb42; assembly: GCF_024807945.1. GTDB lineage: Bacteria > Pseudomonadota > Gammaproteobacteria > Pseudomonadales > Pseudomonadaceae > Aquipseudomonas. The sequence continues at coordinate 246,140 of NZ_JANUFD010000011.1, forward strand.
GGGCCGTCTGGGGTCCTGACTTCGTCGAGAAACTTCGCCACGATGCCCAGGGCGAGTGACTGATCATGTCGACCGCCCTGCCCTCTGAGCAAACGCCCCACTACTGGCCCGAGCGCGTACTGTCGGTGATCGGCGTCGCGATGTTCATCGTAACGTTCATCTCGACGTTGGCGGGTGTCTTCGCCCGCTATTTCGGCCTTCACGGCTTCGAATGGTCGTTCGAAATAGCCACGATGAGCTTTGTCTGGGTCACGTTTATCGGCGCCGTGATTGCCGAACTGCGCCACGAGAACGTCAGCTTCCAGGGCCTGGTGTCGCTGTTGCCAGGCAAAATGCAGCGTGGGCTCGAAGCGCTCGGCTGTCTGACGCTATTAATCATCAGTATCTGGCTGCTGATCAGCGGCAGTGCCGCGATCAGCCGCGGCTGGACGTTACCCACACCCGTGCTGCGCTGGCCATCCGGGCTGACCATGCTGGCCCTGATCAGTGCCTCAGCCATGCTGGCGATCATTGCTCTGGTGCGGTTATGGGTCATGTTCAACCGCCGGGAGAAAGCCCTGTGACCGTTCTGATTCTTTTTCTGGCGTTCTTCTGCCTGCTGATGGCCGGCGTACCGGTGGTCTGGGCCATGGCGGGAGGCAGCATTGCCGCCCTGGCCCTGGGCGATCTGCACATGCCTTGGTCATGGCTGGCGCAGCAGGCTGTGCGCGGTGCCGATTCATCCACCCTCGCCTCGATTCCGCTGTTTCTACTGGCCGGCGAGTTAATGAATCGGGGTGGACTGACCGTGCGCATCATGCGCATCGCCGAACATTGCTTCGGGCGCATGCGCGGCGGGCTCGGGCCGGTCAACGTGGCCACGGCTTTTGTCTATGGCGGTCTGACCGGATCGGCGACAGCAGACACCGGCACCGTTGCCAAAGTCATGATTCCGGTCATGGAGGCCAGGGGTTATCCAAGGGCATTCGCGGCGGCAGTCACGGCCGCATCGGGAACACTGGGCATTATCGTGCCACCCAGCGTGATCCTGATCCTCTATGGCGTGTTGACCAACACCTCCATTGGCGGCCTGTTCATGGCCGGAGTGTTTCCGGGCGTCATGCTTGCCGCAACGTTCATGATCACCGCCTACATCATTGGTGTGCGCCAGAACTTTCCGAAAAGCGACGAACGCTTCGATGCGCTCGCCCTGCTGCGCGATCTGTGGAGCGCGTCGCCCGCGTTATTGATGCCCGTCATGGTGCTGGGCTCCATCGTCAGCGGCTTTGCCACTGCAACTGAAGCCGCATCGCTGTCAGTACTGTATGCGATCTTCGTCGGCACGGTGATCTATCGGCAACTGGCGTGGAAAGATCTGTTCCCGGCCATTACCGAGGCTGTGACCATCACCGGTTCGGTGATGATCATCATGGCTGTGGCTATGCCTTTCGGCTGGATTCTGACCTTCGAACTTGTCCCGCACACCGTGGCTTCATGGATCGTCAACCTGCATACCGGGCCTATTGCGACAATTTTGCTGGTGGTGCTGGTACTCAAGGTTGTTGGCTTCTGGCTCGATCTGGGTCCGGCGATGATCATCCTCGCGCCCATTCTGGTGCCTATCGCCAAGACCGCCGGGTTCGATCCGTATCAGATAGGCCTGATCTTCACCATGACCCTGGGCTGGGGGCTGTTCACCCCACCTATCGGCACCAACATCTTTGTGGTGTGTAACGTTGGGCGTGTCGACATCGGCGCAGTATCGCGTCAGTTGATTCCGTTCTGGTTCGCCACCGCCATCGCCATCGCTCTGTTGATTGCCTTCCCAAGCCTGACCCAATGGCTGCCACGCATCACGGGCTACTGATTCCTTTAAATTTCCCGGGTACATCCATGAATCATCTAATCGGTGGTATTTCCAGCGGCGGCCGTGCTTTGCCTGAAATCGACGGCCAGCCGTTCATCGTCCAGCGCTCACAGGGAGCCTGGCTGTGGGGTAACGACGGCAAGCAATATGTCGACACCGCCATGGGTTTTGGCGCAACGATGCTCGGCCATGCCGCCCCCAGGGTTCTAGCGCCAGTCATCCAGGCCCTGCAGCGTGGCCCCATGCCGTCATTCGCCCATGATCTTGAAACAGAGGCTGCCTGCTCTCTGGTCAGCCACACGGGCCCGCTGAGTCAGGTCATCTTCCTCAATACCGGCAGCGAAGCCGTGCACCTGGCCTGTCGGACTGCGCGGACTGCCACCGGGCGCTCACGCATTGTCCGGTTCGCCGCCAGCTATGACGGCTGGTTCGATGAAGTAGCGTTCGGCAATGCAGGTTCCAGCGAAGCACAAATGCCCGCTTCGGCAACACGTCCCGAACGCGATGGCATGCTCTTGCTGCGTTACAACGACTTCACGGATGTCGACCGCTTGTTCCACGAATACCCGGACATTGCCGCCGTGATCATCGAGCCGGTATTGGCCAACGCTGGCTGCATCGAGCCCATGACGGGCTATCTCAAGCATTTGAGCGATAAGGCACATGAGCAGGGTGCACTGGTCATACTGGACGAAGTACTCATGGGTTTTCGTCTGCACGCAGGCCTGACCGGGCATTTACTGGGCGTCGATGCCGATCTGGCGACAGTCGGCAAAGCCATCGGCAGTGGCGTGCCGGTCGCAGCGCTGCTGGGCAAGCCCGAGATCATGCAGCTCTTTGAAGACAAGCGCATCGTTCGCGCCGGGACCTACAGCGGCAACCCGCCCGCTTGTGCGGCGGTGGTGGCAACCCTTGAGCAACTGCGCCAGCATGACTATTTGCCGCTGCTCAGAAGCGGTAATCAACTGCGCTCGGACATCATCCGCGCATTCGCCGATGAGGGACTGCCCCTGAGCAGCAGCGGATATGGCTCCGTATTTACCCTGTGGCCGAGCGACAAGGCGCCTGCAGACTATGCCCAGGCAGCTGCCATTGCCAATGCCCGCTGGAGCCTCGATCTGCATGTGGCGTTACGTGAGCAGCACGTGATGACCATGCCTTTCGCCTTTGGGCGCATCTACCTGACCTTCGCCCATGACGAAGCCGCGATGCAGGCTTTGCTCAAAGGCTATAAGGCCGCTGCCGGTAAACTGGCCGCCACGGCGACCTGACTTCAGGCACCTATGGCGACAGCAGAGCCAGCAACCTGGAAATGCTCGCGCACGAAATGCGCCAGACGGCGGGTGCTCAAGCGAGCATTTTCCGGGACCATCAACGCCAGTTCCAGCGCGGGCAGGGCCGGCAGGTTCTGTTCTTTGCCCAGAATGCGCCATCCATTGGGGATCACTGACGCAGGTAATACCGTAACAGCGGACCCGTTGCGCACCGGATGCATGACCCCTGGCAGATGCGAGGAGGAACTGACCACGCGCCACGGCACCAGAGCACTGTCCAGCGCCTGAAGAATCTTCGGACGCGCGCGACACGAATCAGCGAACAGTGATAGCGGCAATACTGCGCTGGCCTCGGGGAAATATCCCGACATTGCGCACCAGAGTTGTTCCTCGACACGCAGGAGCTCGCCGCTGCCGCTGTCTTCACTGCGCGTAATGATGGCCAGGTCGATACTGTCGTGGTGCAGCATCACTTCGAGCTTCGAAGAGAAATCGCAAATGATCTCAACCTGCAAATGCGGGTGCAGAACCGAGAACTGCTGGACCAACACACAACCGATGGATTCGAGATAATCGTCTGGCATACCGATGCGGATTCGCGAGGCTTCACCTTCACATTGCAACGCCAGCAACGCCTCGTCTTCCAGCATCTGAATGCGCCGGGCGTAACCAATCAACAACTCGCCATGTTCGGTCAGGGTAACGCCACGTCGATGCCGCTCGACCAGCTTGCGACCGATTCGCGCCTCAAGCCGGGCAAGCATCAGACTCACCGCTGCCTGGGTCTTACCGATTCGATCGCCAGCGGCCGTGAAGCCGTTGTTGTCGATGACCGCCACGAACGCAGCCAAAGCATCTGTATCTAGATGGCGCATTGCTCGATACCTCATGAAAACCGCAGGGCGGCGGTTAACTTACCCGGGGTTTTACAAGCAAGGACTGTTCCGTATGTGCGGTTCATCGCGGACGGCGCTGCGCAGCGTTACACGCAAGACTGTGTGACAATGTTTGTCTTTCTCCCGACTAAATCTGTACATGACAACTCCACCGAAATCCGTCGCGCCCGTTAAAAAGGCTGCAAAACCTTCAACGGGCAAATCTGCGCCTGTCAAAGAGAAAGCCACCTTTCATCCGCGCAACCGCCACCAGGGTCGCTACGACTTTCCCAAGCTGATCAAGAGCAGCCCCGAGCTGGCTAAATTCGTGATCATCAATCCCTATGGCAAGGAAAGTATCGATTTCGCCGACCCGGCCGCCGTGCGCGTATTCAACCGCGCGCTGCTCAAGGCGTTCTACGGCATCGCCCACTGGGATATCCCGGCGGACTACCTGTGCCCGCCCATTCCGGGGCGTGCCGACTATGTGCACTTCCTGGCGGACCTGCTGGCCGCGCACAACGACGGTGTCATCCCCAAGGGCGCAACGATCAGGGCCCTGGATATCGGCACCGGCGCCAACTGCATCTATCCGCTGCTGGGGCATAGCGACTACGGCTGGCAATTCGTCGGCTCGGAGATCGATACCACGGCTGTCGCTGCCGCCACGACCATCGTCAAGGCCAATGGCCTGGGTAAGGCGATCAGTGTGCGTCAGCAGGCCAATCGCAAGCAGATCCTGCTCGGACTACTGGCCGAAGGCGAACGCTTCGATATCAGCCTGTGCAACCCGCCCTTCCACGCATCCCCGGACGAAGCCCTGCGCGGCAGCCAGCGCAAGTGGCGGGCACTGGGCAAGGCTGATCCCAAGCGCAAGCTGCCAGTGCTGAACTTTGGTGGGCAATCCCAGGAACTGTGGTGCGAAGGCGGCGAAATCGGCTTCGTGACGCAACTGATCAATGAAAGCGCCCAGGTGCCGCAACAAGTCTTGTGGTTCAGCACCTTGGTGTCCAAGGCCTCCAACCTGCCACTGATCCAGAGCGCCCTGAAAAAGGCCGGTGCGCTGCACAGCCAGGTGGTGGAGATGGGTCAAGGGCAGAAGCAGAGCCGCTTTGTGGCCTGGACCTTTCAGGATCAGGTGCAGCAAGAGGCGTGGCGGCAAGAGCGCTGGAAATAAAAGCATCGCGCATTCGTGCGTTGGAGCGAGGCTTGCCCGCCAAGGCAATATTCAGGCACAAAATATGTACCGAATGAACATCCTCTTCGCGGGCAAGCCTCGCTCCAACGGTTCTGTACTGTGAACACAAAAAAGCCGTGCCCGGTAAACCGGAGCACGGCTTTTTTAACAAATCAGCCGAAGCTTACTTGTTGATCGAGTCGGTCAGCACTTTGGCTGGAACGAACTTGATGACTTTCTTGGCAGCGATTTCGATGGCAGCGCCAGTCGAAGGGTTGCGGCCAGTGCGAGCTGGACGTTCGGTCACTTTCAGTTTGCCAATGCCTGGCAGAGTGATTTCAACGCCGTTTTCCAGTTGATCGGCAACGATCTGGCCCAATTGCTCAAGAGCGTTACGCGCGGTGGTTTTTGGCGCGTCGATAGCTTCTGCGATATCGGCGATCAATTGGTCTTTAGTCAGAGCCATGGTGGTGTTCCTTCCCTATCAAATTCATTTGGATTGCAGAGTGCAAGTCGGCCTGCGGCCAGGCAACAAACCTGGCCCCCCTAGAGCCACGATTAATCGCGAAATGTAGATACTCAAACCGGGGTTTGGTTCGGCCACAACGTGCAAAACTGCGTGCTTAGCGCGCTTCAGTGCGCAAGACGGCGCAAAACTAGCACAGCAGAGAGCAAATATCCCCACCTACCTACCCTTTTGGTCAGGTTTGCGGCGACAAAGTTGTAAAAAAGCAGAGTGAACGCTCAAAACCTGGCTCGGGCCGCGCAGATCGACACGGGTGCGTTACACTTGGCGCCTTTGAATCGAGCCGCCCCGCCGTCCTGTTGGCCGCTCACACTACCTCAGCGAGAAGCCCCATGCCGATCCGTCACTGCATCGTCCACCTGATCGACAAAAAACCCGACGGTACGCCCGCAATCCTCCATGCACGCGACTCCGAACTCGCCGAATCCCAGGCGATCGAGAACATGCTGGCCGACCTCAACGAAAGCTATAACGCGAAGCAGGGCAAAGCCTGGGGCTTTTTCCATGCCGAATCCGGAGCGCATCCGTTCAGCGGCTGGCTCAAGGAATACCTCGATGGCGGCAAGGACTTCACTACCTTCAGCCGCGTGGCGGTGGAACATCTGCAGAAGCTGATGGAAGAATCCAACCTGTCGGTGGGCGGCCATGTGCTGTTTGCCCACTACCAACAGGGCATGACCGACTACCTGGCCATCGCCCTCTTGCACCACAGCGAAGGTGTGGCGGTCAACGAAGTGCTCGATGTCACGCCTTCGCGCCACCTGGATTTGGGCCAACTGCACCTGGCCGCGCGCATCAACTGCTCGGAATGGCAGAACAACAAGCAGTCCAAGCAGTACATTTCCTTTATCAAAGGCAAGAACGGGAAAAAGGTTTCCGAGTATTTCCGCGACTTCATCGGCTGCCAGGAAGGGGTCGACGGCCCCGGCGAAACCCGCACCCTGCTCAAGGCCTTCAGTGACTTCGTCGAAAGTGAAGACCTGCCCGAGGATGCCGCGCGAGAGAAAACCAAGGCCCTGGTCGACTACGCCAGCAGCCAGAGCAAGATGGGCGAGCCCATGGAGCTTGAGGAACTGTCGGGCCTGATCGACGAAGACCGCCCGCGCGCCTTCTACGATCACATCCGCAACAAGGACTACGGCCTTTCCCCGGAGATCCCGGCGGACAAACGCACCCTCAACCAGTTCCGCCGCTTCACCGGCCGTGCAGAGGGCCTGTCGATCAGCTTCGAAGCGCATCTGCTGGGCGACAAGATCGAATATGACGAAGAAGCGGGCACCCTGATCATCAAAGGCTTGCCGACGCAACTGACTGATCAGCTCAAGCGGCGGTAGCACAGCGGCTGTGGGACCGGCTTCAGCCGGGAAAGCGTCAGTGAAGTGCGCCCCAGAAGTTGGACACCTATCCAACCCTGGGGTGTTTTTCATGAGCAAGTACACAACACAATTCAAGCTGTCCGCCATCACCGCTTTCCTCGATCGAGGCCGAGGCTATCGGCATATCGCCGCGCAGTTTCAGATGGACCCCACTTTGCTTCGTCGCTGGGTGGATGCCTATCGGTTGCACGGTGAAGCCAGTCTGCAGCGCGACGGCAAGCACCGTAGCCTTGAGTTCAAATTGTCTGTTCTCCAGCGTATGTGGCGCGAGTCCTTGTCCCTGCGCCGTGCTGCGGCCCTCTTCAACCTGAGCAACCCAAGCCAGGTGGGCATCTGGCGGAAGCAGTATTACAGTGGCGGCATTGAAGCCCTGGCCTCTCGGAAAAAAGGATCGACTACCGCTATGCCCAAACCTCCTGCCAAGCTCCGTAAATCTGCCGCGCCACTCACCGAAGAGGAGCGTGCACATAAGGCCTTGCTTGATGAACTCCAGTTTTTGCGCATGGAGAACGCCTACCTAAAAAAGTTGGGAGAGTTAGGCGAGGCGGTGATGAGGCGGGAGAAAGAAGCGAAGAAAAAGCTCAAATAGTCACCGAGCTAAAGCAGGATTTCCCCTTGAGCCAACTGCTCAAGCTGGTTGGTCTGGCACGCAGCACCTATTACTACCAACTACGGGTGGTGGGCGCCGAGGATCGTTTTGCGCCGCTGAAAGCCTCTATCCAGAGCCTTTATGACGTACATAAGGGCCGCTATGGTTATCGTCGGATGACCGCAGCGTTGCGTAACGACGGGCAGTTGATCAACAGCAAAACAGTGCGGCGATTGATGGGTGAGTTGAGTCTCAAGTGCACGGTGCGGCCCAAGAAATACAGGTCATATCGAGGACCGATGGGGAAAACTTCGCGCAACATCCTTGCTCGCCAATTTGAGGCCGAACAGCCAAATCAGAAATGGGTCACGGACGTCACCGAATTTAAAGTGGCGGGCGAAAAGCTATACCTGTCACCCGTACTTGACTTGTACAACGGCGAAATAGTGGCCTACCAGACCGCTTCCCGCCCTCGATACGCCTTGGTCGGCGACATGCTAAAGCAGGCACTTGAGCGCTTGCCCGACGGTGCCAAGCCGATGCTTCACTCGGATCAGGGCTGGCACTATCGATACCCCGAATACCGGGAGCAGTTGAAAAAAGCGGGCTTGAAGCAAAGCATGTCGCGAAGGGCCAACTGCCTGGATAATGCGACGATGGAGAGCTTCTTCGGCACGCTGAAGTCAGAATTTTATTACCGGGAAAGCTTCGACAGCGTGGCCGAGTTGCAAGCCGGGCTGGATGACTACATCCGTTATTACAACCATGAGCGAATCAAGATGAAGCTAGGCGGACTGAGCCCTGTAGCGTACAGAACCCGGTCCGCTGTAGCCTGAATGCTACCCGTCCAACTTTTGGGGCGCACTTCATCAGGGCAGCCAACATATATGTTGCGTCTGAAACGCTGCCTTCCCAGCCAAAGCTGGCCCTACATTGTTATTGACCCCGTGTTTGCTGTGCGACAGCACGGTGTAAAGACCCTGGAACAGGTATGGCTTGGTCTTCCGGGTGATAGGTATACCGCCGCAATGAAGGGGCGCCGGCGTTCAATTGCAGTATGGGCACCCAGTAACCGTTCTTGTATAACTTCGTTTGGAAAGTCCGGGCCTCTTCCAGACCACCCAAAACTGTTGGCGATAGATCTAGAACATAGTAAAAGGCAGCAATGTAAGGCATGAGCATATTGCCATCATCCTTCATGGTGTCGAGCAGGAGTTCATTCCATGTAAACATCGCGTCACCGTGTTGGTAACGCTGGTCATTAAATATGTATATTGCTGAATTCCAACCCTCTGGTGAATCAGCATTCCATGAACACTGATGGCGCATACCCAGGTTAGGTGTTGGGTCACTTTCCCAGAAAGCCATCCACGCCTGCGTCGTCCGGATACCCATAGCTTCGCATTGCCCCCAGGCATAAGCCTGGTTGCGATGGTGCGCTTCCGGTTGAGGGTACAAAACCGTGCTTTCATACCTGAGAGCACAACCCTTGTGCCGGAGATTCGTCCCCGTGCTGGCATCGAACGGATAGATACATATCAATCCGCGGTCCAGTGCCGGCAAACCACTTGCCGCGCCTTCAACCGGGTTACGTAGAATAAATCCAGCAGGTTTAAACATCAGTCTCGCCAAGGGCATATCGCGGCGAATCCATGAGTAAGAACTGGACCCGCTGGCAATAACCGAAGGGCTATGAGTCCAAGGCAAAAACGGACCATCCTCAACACCGCGCGTCAATACACCACTGCAATAGTAATGACCTCTCGGCTCATTGGTGCCGATTTCCCGACACTGATTATCCACCAGGTTATAGCGACGATTGATTGCGGCGACCGTATCCTCCGGTCGCTCCGGTAACTGTCGTAGTTGAGGCGGAGTTGTCGCTGGGATCGAAGGCGTGTTCTGCGATACTGTAGAACAACTTAGAAGCAGGCTCAAAAACAACAGAAATGGCACTATCAATCGGGCTTTCATCAAGGCAACTCCAACAAAAAAACAGGACAACTCCGAGCCTGTTCCGGCAACAAATCCCAGATACTTTCGAAGCGCCCAAAAAAAACCGTAACGCAGATAAATTTCGCAACACAAAGTCATCCAACGAACGATACAACACTTACGACTGATAAAATCTAAGCACAACCAATCAAGCTATTCCAGCCAGTAAACCGGGATCACCAAGACCCATTAGCGATTACCCACAACTACTTATTTCTAAATTAAAATACCCCGCACATCCGGGTGTCACTTGCCATTACCTCGACAGCGCGGTAAAACGACGCACCAGAACGAGTTCGCTCAATATTGATTCAGAAAGGAAACACCCAATGTTTTCAGGTGTTCTAAAAAAATTTGCGTTGATCCTGCTGTTCGTCGCGGTCTATCAGAACTGGGGCAAGATCGAGCATGTCTTCAACCCTGACCCGGTTACCGCCAGCGCTACGCAGAAGCAACAGCATGTGGTGCTGTATGCCACCGACTGGTGCGGCTACTGCAAGCAGACCCGGCGCTTCCTCGACAGCAAGGGCATTGCTTACAAGGAATTCGATATCGAGAAGTCCGTCGAGGGCCGCAAGGCCTATGAGGCACTTGGCGGACGCGGGATTCCGCTGATCGACGTCAACGGTACGATCATTCGCGGCTTCAGCGAGCAGGACATTCTCGCCGCGCTGAACTGAGCCCGCGCATAAAGCCGGTCGCGATAAAAAGCCTGTCGTTAGCAACTAACGGCAGGCTTGACCTAGTAGTTATGACAGTAGACAGCCCCGCCCTCTCGTCACACAGTTGATTCGTCCGCGAATAAAAAATCCAGGTACTGGACGGCGTATTTGCCTGCACAGAATCCATGGAGTGACGAAGATGAATCATCTCGCCTCAATGCCTCTGCTTATCTTGCTGACTACGCAATGCCTGGCACTCGAGCTCAAGATTGCGCCGCAAACAACCGCAGCCATGATCAATAAGAACTACAACGAACAACTGCGAAGCTGCAAGGATACAACCGGTGCACAGCGCGGCCTTTATTACTGCACCGGCGTGATAGTGCGCACCCTCAACACCGGCAGATACAACCCATGGGATTACAGCCCGCTCGCCATAGAACTGGGCTCCACGTCCTACAGCTGGATCAGGCAGGACAGCCCGAGCAACAAGCTCTATCACCCTGCTGGCTTCATCATCCGCACACCCGAAGATGCCGCCGCCAACCAATTGCCACCGCTGGACGTGGGCTGGCTGTGCATTTACAGCTTCGACGCCGACACCACTCGTGCGCTGCGGGACACTAGCGGAAAATCCGGACAGCCCAGGGGATGGAATGGCTGTGACTTCGAAGGCGACTTCCAGGAAGACAAGAGCAACCAGAAGCAGATGCAGCCCAACGTCAATCAGGACAACGCTTACGGCTCCTGTGCTGAGGTCGGCGTGTCGTCGGCAGCCAATCCGGCCGACGCCTGGATCCGGCTCTATGGCGCCGGTGGCGTGGCCATGCAACGCAATCAGTGCTCATGGAATGTAGAGAGCAATTCCGACTGGCTAACCCTGATCGGCATTCACAAATTCAAAGGTGCTTGGGCAGCGACTGTGTGGACGGAAATGTTATTGAAAAACAGTTCGACGACTAACGACGGCAGCAAGTTGATCCCTTATATCGACGCGTTCGTCTACGACGTCAACAGAAGCAGTGAACTCAATGACGATAACCAGGCTCCTCTGACCCTGGCGATGATCTTTCAGTACAAGCTCAAACAAGCCGGCTATCTGGTTCCGGTATTACGCATGAACCTGGCACCGGACTTTACCGGCACCCGCTTTACTTATAACGGCCATGATCAGGGCACCTGCGACAAATATATAGAGAGTGCAACCTGGAGCCAGCGTTATGACGTCGATATCAAACAGGATATCTGGACGTTAGCCGTCACCCCTACTCCTTGCGCCAGGGCCATTAAAGACAATGAAATCAGTGTCGCCTTTTCCGAATTGGCCAACGCCCACAACAAGGATCCCGAATGGCTTGAAAGAAACGGCGGCGGTATGCGCCGTCAATTCAGCTGCCTGTTGGAGAACTACGGCGATAAACCCGTGTGGAATCTGGAGCCCATGCGGCCCAACGTAACCGAGGCGGTCGCAAAAGCCAGTGGCTGCAACCCGCTCCCCTGAACAGGCGCTCTGGCGCGCCAGGCAACGACGGGCGCGCCAGGCTCGACCTCAGCATTTCTCGATGCGAAAGCCCAGACGTGGGAAATGTACGTGCACGACACCGGCACGCTCGTCCTCACGGCGCAGGATCAGTTCCTCACGCCCGCTGAACACCAATGCCCCCGCCACCGGATCGACGCCGTAGTCGGTGGCGGCAATCACTACCTGATCACCGGGCTGGAAGCCGTTGGGGTCGACGAGGACTTCATCTGGCAGCGCCGCCGGGGTCGCGCTGGCAGCGATTTCCAGCGCCCGGGCAGAACTCAGCTCGCTCGGGGCGCCATGGCCGAACCCCTGCACCCGGGCCAACCAGGTGGCGACTTGCGGATACTCATCGACCAGAGGAGCCGTCACCGGAGTCTGCTTGAGAAACCACAGCGTATGGGCCACGGAGAAGTCGGCAATCGACGGTTCACCAAACAGGTAATCGCCGCTACGCGACAACTGCAGCTCAAGCCGCGCCATAAACGTCGGCCATTGATGCAGTGCCTGCTGCAGCGGCACACGGGATGCGCTGCCGCCGTCGAACAGCGTCGCGCGGTCGGCAACAAACGCCTTGAACGCCTCGGGTGGAACCTTGGCAAAGCGCACGGCCAGGGAAGCCGGCTGGAACACCAGGCTGACCGCATGTTTGAACATGACTGCGTCGGCCCATTCGGCAAACGCGGCCACGGTGAACTCCTGGCCTGCGGGGTAAAAGGTTGGCGAGGCTTTTTCCTGCTCCAGGCGACGGGCAATCAGCGCGGTGTCACAGTAGATATCGGCACCCACTTGCAACACCGGGGTCTTGCGATAGCCGCCGGTAAGGGCGATCAGATCCGGCTTGGGCATGATCGGTGGAATGGTTACCGAGCGCCAGGACAGCCCCTTGAACCCCAGCATAAGGCGCGCCTTCTCGGCGAACAGCGAGGTGGGGTAATGATGGAGGATCAGCTCTGACATGGGGTCCGTCCTGCGGTGGGAAAGCCCACAGCTTAGCGCCCCCGGTGCAGGCGGCCTACCCGCTCAGGCTAATGGCGCCTTATCAACGGGCTGGATGGTCAGGGGATCGAAGCTCGCCACCAGATGCTCCTTGGCACTCTTCTTCAAGCGTTTGATCAGGCGTTCATGGCGCAGCGCCTCGCCCTTGCTCGGCCAGGATTCGACATAAACCAGCGCCACTGCCGGGCTGGAACTGAAGAAGCGCGCGCCCTTGCCGCTCTGATGGCTGGCAAAACGGCGCACCGGGTTATCACTGATCCCGCAATACAGCGAGCCGTTGGCCGCGCGCACCAGATAGACGAACCACGGCTTGATGGCCAATGGTTCGGCAGTCGAAGTAACAGCAAGGGCAGCATCAGGCATGGCAACGGTCGATCAGCGTCAGAGGCGCGATTCTAACAGAGCCTCAACGCCCCGCCTGAAACGCCTTGAGGCCTTTCTGCGCCTGAGCGCGCACGGCGTTCTTGACCAGTGGTGTCCAGCCCAGCAGCAGGCCTTTGGTGCCCAGTGCCTGACGCGACCAACGCCACAGGTCGAAATAGTCGTGGTGCTCGATGATCTTGCCGTGACGGAACACGAAACGCGCCTGGATATCGTTGACCACCGTACGGCCAGTCTGGCTGAACAGGTAAGTGGCGACCCAGTGCGCGGCGCCGCTGTGCTCGTCGGCGCGGACCTGATCGAAGGTCACCGAGAACTCCTTGGCCCGGGACGTGAGCATGCGCCACATATCCCCGACCTGGCGGCCATGCAGCTCGCCGAATACCGGGTCGCTGAAAATCACGTCCTCGGCATAACAGGCGGCCATTCCCTCGGCATCGAGGCGGTTGAAGGCCTCGTAGAAGCGGGTGATCAAGGCATTGTTAATCAGGCGTTTTTCTTCGTCGCTCATGGGCGCTCATCCAGTGGCAAAGTTCGTACGATAAGCGGCACGGTGCCGCTTTGCCATGTACATCCATCACGCAAATGTCTCGATCACACTTTCTCGCTGCTGACCTGCACATACCGCGCCCGCCCGGCACCCAGCCCGGCCACGATAGCGGCTACGCCGATTACCCCGAAAATCCAGCCAATGGCGTCCCAGTCACCGGTCATGTCATGCACGACGCCGACGGCGAATGGCCCCAACGAGGCCAGGGTGTAGCCAATGCCCTGGGCCATGCTCGACAAATTGGCGGCGACGTGGGAATCACGGGAGCGCAGCACGATCAGGCTCAGGCCCAGGCTGAACGTACCACCCTGCCCCAGGCCGAGCACGATCGCCCAACCCCACAGGCCGTCCAGTGGTCCATAGAGGCAGCCAAACAGGCCGCCCAGGGTCAGGGCCATGACGATCAGGATACCCAAGCGCTGATCCTTGCCCCGGGTCGCCAGCCAGGGCGAGCTCAGAGCGCTGATCAACTGGACCATGATCGAGCCGGACAGCAGCAGGCCGGCCTGGGTCGGCGTCAGACCACGGCCAATCAGCACCGAGGGCAGCCAGCCGAAGACGATATAGGCCAGGGACGACTGCAGCCCCATATAAAGGGTGACCTGCCAGGCCAGAGGATCGCGCAGCAGCCCACGCACCCGGTAAGCCACATGATGGGCGCCATGGCTTTGCTTCGCCTGGGGCAGCCACACCATTGCAGCGATCAGCGCCGGCACGATCCAGAAGCCCAGACCGATGGCCCAGCTGTTATCGAAGGAGTGACTCAACGGCACCGTGGACCCGGCCGCGATGGCCGCACCAAGGCACAAAGCCATAGTGTAGACACCGGTCATGGTGCCCGCTTGCCTGGGGAAATCCCGCTTGACGATCCCCGGCAGCAACACACCAATGATGCCGATACTGGCCCCGGCAATAATACTGCCGAGGAACAATCCGGCCGTCCCCAACGAGCTGCGTACGACCAGCCCCGCCGCGAGTGTCAGCAGAATTCCCAACACCACCCGCTCACTGCCAAAGCGCCGCGCCAGGATCGGCGCCAGCGGCGCGAACAACCCCAGGCACAATACCGGCAGCGTGGTCAGCAAGCCCGCCGTCGAACCCGACAGGCCCAGGCTCTCGGACACCGCGCCAAGCAACGGCGACATGCTCGACAACGCCGGACGCAGGTTCAGCGCCACCAACACCAGGCCCAACAGCAACAGCCACGGGCGCTTGAGCACCGGGGCGCTTTGTTGAACCTGTTCATCATCGGCTTCGCAGTCGATCAATGGCTCGATATCACGGGGCAGTAAAGTTTCTTCGGACAACGGGCTCTTGGGGGCCTGAATAGTCATGGGACGCTCTGTATCTGGAAATGTCATTGCACTGAATGGCGGGCAAGCATCCTGTTGGAGAACGCCGGGGAATACAAGGTTCAGGTGGATTGGATACAACCGAAAGGATCAACCTCGCTCTCACCAAACAACGCGCAACTTACTGAATCACAGAAACTCTGTGGGAGCGAATTCATTCGCGAAAGCGGTGCTCCAAGCGATGAAGATGCGTCGGATGTACCGGCCTCTTCGCGAATGAATTCGCTCCCACAATCTATGGTTCCCCCTTTTTCTGCAATACTGTTTTTGATGCGTGTAATGGCTTGCTGCAATCTATCCGGCGTCTGGGATTGCTCCCGCGCCTCGA
>NZ_JANUFD010000012.1 GCF_024807945.1 Pseudomonas sp. JUb42
GATCCCATCCCGAACTCAGTAGTGAAACGATGCATCGCCGATGGTAGTGTGGGGTTTCCCCATGTGAGAGTAGGTCATCGTCAAGATTAAATTCCAAAACCCCATTTGCGAAAGCAGATGGGGTTTTGTTTTTGCGCCGAGAAAAGCCGCCGGCCTCGCGATCATCGGTAGGACCGGTGTAGGACCCTCCCTTTATGCTCTCAACGCACTGATGATAAACGCGTGAAGACTATTAACCGCCTTTGACCCGCGCGAAGCCCGGCTACGCAGTATGGAAACTTCCATGGGCTCAATGTTCCCCAGACCGTGCTCGCCGCTCAAGACCTGAAACGATGGCTGTACGCTGCACTGCGTGATCGCGGCAATGGCGAGCCCACCCTCAACTGCTGCCACCTGTCCGGCCAGGCTGGAGCTGTTATAGACCACCTTGAATTGGCGTCCCTGCTGGGTCAGTGAACTCACCGCGTTATGCCGGGCCAGGCTTGCGCTTTCGTAGACGGCGATAGGTATCGGGTCTCGCCGCCAGAGCTCGAACTGGGGTGAGCCAACCCAGACCATGGGTTCTTTAAAGAGAAAGGTCCCGCCTTGAGGCGAGTCTCTGGACACCAGGGCAAGATCAAGATCGCCACTGCGCACACGCGGAATAAGTGTGGTCGACTGTTCACAGTTCAGTTCGATTTCCACGGCTGCATAGCGTGGCGAAAAGCGCTTCAGAACCGGTGTGAGATACCTGGCGGCGTAGTCCTCCGCGACGCCCAGGCGGATTCGTCCGGTGAGCTCTTCGCCATGGAACGCCGCCTGGGTCTCAGCATGCAGTGCCAGCATGCGCCGGGCATAGCTCAGCAATGTCTGGCCATCATCGGTGAGTTGCAGATGCCTCGGCCCCCGATTCAACAGCTGCCGTCCAAGGGCCGTTTCCAGTTTCTTCATCTGCATGCTGACTGCAGACTGCGATCTGTTTACTTCATGGGCCGCACCAGACAGCGAACCCGCATCCACCACGGCCACGAAGCATTTAAGCCAATCGATCTGCAAATCACTGGCAGGCATTGAGGTCACCTCTATTCGGTAATCGAATGGCTATGGTGTGAATTATGCGCTTTTCATGGAGATTGTTCGTGCGCAAGATACCAACACTAATCAACACCTACTGGATATGTTCATGCCATTCGATACCTGGTTGCTCTATCTGTTGACCTGCTGCGGTATCGCGGTAGTGCCAGGGCCCAATGCGCTGTTGGTGCTTACCCATGGCGCCATTCACGGCAACCGGAAAACCCTGTTCACCATTACGGGAGGCGTGCTTGGTTTTGCCATCGTGCTGGCGTTTTGCGCGTTGGGACTGGGCGCGCTTATCCAGGCCTCGGCTACCTGGTTCACGGTATTGAAGATTGTTGGCGGGCTCTATCTGATCTGGCTGGGCTTCGGGCTGTGGCGGGCTGCTCCCGTCGGCCTTGATACTGGCATTCCTACGAGGGCGGGAAGCTGGTCGCTGTTCCGCCAGGGGCTGGTATCGGCCATTTCCAACCCCAAGGCGCTGCTGCTCTTTACCGCTTTTATTCCGCCCTTTCTCGATCCGCAGCGCAGTATCGTTGCGCAGACGGCCGCTATCGCCCTGACCTACGCAGTGGTGGAGTTTATTGTTGAATATACGGTGGCCAGCGCTGCACACCGGGTCAGGCCATGGCTGGCTCGAACCGGGCGCCGATTCAATAAAGTCTGCGGTGGATTTTTCGTACTTTTCGGCCTGGCCCTGCCTATCCATACCTGACGTCAATAAAAAAGGCCGCATCTGCATGCGGCCTTCTTCGTTACAACAACAGGTATTCAGTCCCCGCGATACACACAACCACTGGTGCAGGTCTCATGGATACGGATGGCCGACAGTTCAGGAAGCAGGGGCTTGAGTTCATTCCAGATCCACTTGGCCATGTTCTCGCTGGTTGGATTCTCAAGGCCCGGGATATCGTTCAGATAGTTATGGTCAAGACGCTCATAGAGCGGCTTGAAGATCGCCTTGATCTCGGAGAAGTCGCGGATCCAGCCAGTATGGGGATCGACGTCGCCTTCCAGGTAGATGGCTACGCGAAACGAATGCCCGTGCAGACGGCCGCACTTGTGGCCCTCGGGGACGTGAGGCAGGCGGTGGGCAGATTCGAAGGTAAATTCTTTGAAGATTTCCAAGGCGTCTTGAACTCTGTAAGTGGCGTTCGCCGAAGCGATAAAAGCAGGCAGCAAGTTTAACAGTAATGATTTGCCCGATGCGCAAAACATGGCCGCCGCCTAGCTAAGCGGCTGTAGATGCTCTGCCAGGCGATTGCTGTCGACCAGTTCAAGAAACTCGTCGCCCATGCGCTGGCTTTCTTCCATGGCCTTGCGCCAATAGGCCTGTCGGGTCTGGTCATCACCCATGAAGCGCTTGAAGTCGTTTCTGTCTGGCAGTTTGCCGTAAGGCAGGCGTGCCAGATATTCCTTCGACGGTGCAAGCAGCAGCACGTCTTGCAGGCGGCCCGGATCACCCTTGCGCCAGGGCAGTGTCTTGTCGAACCAGCCGGGGATGATGCGATCAATGAAATGCGGGTACAGCACAATATCATCACCGGAGTAGGGCAGGTCCAGGTGATAGTCGAGCAGGCCGCCGTCACGAAAGGTTCCCGGTCCGGCGCCGGGGATATCCAGCACGCCTTCCATGACCATCGGGATCGACCCGGAGGCGAGCAACGCCTGGCGCAGGTTCGAGGTGTTCAGGTGCAGGCTGCGTGACGGGAAGTCAGTCAGCGCATGCAGTGGCGGTGCGAGTCGCTGGTCATGCATGATCAGGCGTTCGAAGTGACGTGACAGGCGTGAGCGCCCGAGCAGGTTGTCGGCAATCACCGAAGACAGGCCAAGGCCCAGGCTGCGGCGCTGATCATGGGCCAGTCGGCCATGGCTTTTGACGATCATGATGTTGAGACGGTAATGGGGGTTATCCAGGACCTGCGCGTCCTGGTCTTGCAGCAGGCTGTCGAGCATGCGTACGCAACTCTGGCTGACCTCGGCCATGGTCACGCCCTTGGCAAAGCTCTGTTCGTTATACAGCCGCCCGAGGCGACGGATGCTGTCGGCCGGATTGGGCAGGCAGGCACTGGCGAAGCGCCAGGAGCCAATCGAGGCACCGATCAGGGAGCGTTCCCGTGGTGCCCGTGGCAGCCACTCGCCGAACAGTGCCAGATCCAGCCCCTGTATCCCCAACGCCTTGGGCCCGCCGGCGGCACCCGGCACGATGCCGACGTCCTGTGGTCGCAAACCCTGCTCGCGGAGCCTGGACATGGCCCGGCTGCCGGCCCTGAGGGTCAGGTTGCTGGATTTGATATGGATGGCACTCATGGACGTCTCCGTTGGGCGGGTTGTTTATCATACCTGCACAGGCATCTGTATCGCCTGACGAGAGCCAGCTGTGTTGATGGCGATTGGCCGCAACTATTAAGCTTGAATTAAGTTCGGGTGGTTATCTTAAGCATCGTAAAGCCTGCTTATCCCAACGGAGATGACTTATGAAAACCCTGACTGCCTTGTTCGCTGCCACCGCCATTACACTCACTGCCGGTATTGCCCAGGCCCGCGATATCGGCCCCGACGAAGCCCTGCGCCTGCGTGATGCAGGTACTATCCAGTCTTTCGAGAAACTCAATACCGTCGCCCTGGGTCAGCACCCGCAGGCAACCATCACCGATACCGAGCTTGAACAGGAATACGGCAAGTACGTCTATCAGGTCGAACTGCGCGATGCCAAGGGCATTGAGTGGGATGTAGAAATGGACGCCGTCACCGGACAGGTTCTCAAGAATCATCAGGACAGTTGATGCAAAAGCCCAGGCGTCTCTATTTATTCTGCGGTTTGATCCTGGCGCTGGTCTGCACGACGGCCAGTGCCCGGGATCTTGATCAGGACGAGGCGCTCAAGCTGCGCCAGAGTGGCGTTATACAACCACTGGACCAATGCATCGATGTTGCGCTCAAGCTGTATCCCGCATCCAGGCTGCTGGAGGCCGAACTTGAGCTCAAGCACGGCCTCTATGTGTATGAAATTGAATTGCTCACTCGCGAAGGCGTCGTTCGTGAGTTGAAGTTCGATGCGCGTGACAGCCGTTTGATACAAGACAAGGAAGATGACTGATGCGATTGCTACTGGTTGAGGATCATGTCCCGCTGGCCGACGAGTTGCTGGCGGGGCTTGGTCGACAAGGCTATGCAGTCGACTGGCTGGCTGACGGCCGTGATGCCCTGTTGCAAGGCGCTGTAGAACCCTACGATCTGATCGTGCTGGATCTTGGCCTTCCCGGCATGCCGGGGCTGGATGTTCTGGCGCGATGGCGGGCGGACGGCCTGTCGACGCCGGTACTGATTCTCACCGCTCGTGACTCCTGGGCCGAGCGCATCGAAGGCCTTAAGGCCGGGGCCGACGACTACCTGACCAAACCGTTCCACCCCGAGGAGCTGCAACTGCGCATCCAGGCGCTGTTGCGTCGTGCCCATGGCGTGGCCAATCAACCTCGACTGGAAGCGGCCGGCCTGCATCTGGATGAGGGCCGCCAATGCGTCATGCAGGATGGCGATGATATCCAGCTGACCTCAGCCGAATTTCGCTTGCTGCGCTATTTCATGCTGCACCCGGGGCAAATCCTGTCCAAGGGCCATCTGGCCGAGCATTTGTATGACGGGGAGACCGAGCGCGACTCGAATGTCATCGAAGTGCACGTCAATCATCTGCGTCGCAAGCTGGGTCGCAGTGTGATCGAGACCCGCCGGGGCCAGGGCTACCTGTTCGGTGGAACTGGCGGATGAAGTCCATTCAAGGCCGCCTCAGTCTGGGGCTGGTCAGTATTGTCCTGGTGGTGGTCGTCGTACTGGCCCAGATCAGCCTGTGGTTGTTCGAGGTCGGCTTGCAGCGCTACCTGGAGTCCGGCCTGCGTAACGAGAGCGAGGGCCTGCTGACGGCTTTGGTGCGCGGCCCTGACGGCCTGCAATTGAACGAGCAGCATGTCTCTCCCGCCTATCAGCGGCCTTATTCCGGCCACTATTTCCGTATCGATTTTGCCCAGGGGCATTGGCGTTCGCGCTCACTCTGGGACCTTGAACTGCCGGCTCAGGACGGTCCCGGCCTGCATGCCCATTCCGAGTTGGGCAAGACCGGCCAGTCGCTGTTGGTATTGAATGCGGATTACCGCAAGTTCGGCCAGAAGATCTCCATTTCCGTGGCTCAGGACTACACGCCGGTCAGAGCCAGCTTTCAGCGCGTGCAGCAAATTGGCTTGGCCCTGGGCGGCGTGGCGTTGCTATTGATCCTGATCCTGCAGCGCATGACGGTCAGGCGTGCCTTTCGCCCGCTGGAGCGGGTGCGCGAGCAGATTTCCCAGCTGCAACAGGGGCAGCGGTCACAATTGGATGACGCCGTCCCCCAAGAGCTTGAACCCCTGGTCGCGCAGATCAATCACCTGCTGGCGCATACCGAAGACAGCCTCAAGCGCTCGCGCAATGCGTTGGGCAACCTTGGTCACGCCCTGAAAACGCCCCTTGCCGTGCTGATCAGTCTGACCGCTGACAGTCGCCTTGATGCACATCCGGATGTGCGCCGCATCTTTAACGAACAACTCGAACAGATCCAGCAGCGTCTGAGCCGGGAGCTCAATCGTGCGCGCCTGTCCGGGGACGCCTTGCCCGGCGTGCTGTTCGATTGCGCGACAGAGCTGCCCGGCCTGCTCTCGACCCTGCGCCTGATTCATGGCGAACATCTGGCACTGCGCACTGAAGTCCCTGTCGATCTGGCGCTGCCCTGGGATCGCGAGGACATTCTGGAGCTGCTGGGCAATGTGCTGGATAACGCCTGCAAATGGGCGGACAGTGAGGTGTGTCTGGGCATCTACAGAGATGAGCGGGACTTCGTTTTGCTGATCGACGACGACGGTCCCGGTATCCCGGAGAATCGCCATGATGAGGTGGTCAGTCGTGGCACCCGTCTCGATGAGCAGGTTGCCGGCCATGGCCTGGGGCTTGGCATCGTGCGCGATATAGTCGAAGCCTGGGGCGGTCAGATGCAGCTGCTGGTAAGCCCGCTGGGAGGCCTGCGCGTACGCATCGACTTACCCGACCCCGCCGCTCGCGGCTGAGCAAAATGCCAAGGGCTTCTCAACTTTCAGTGGCCGTGGCCGTTAACAGTTCAAGCATCATGACTTAACAACAATAACTACGTTTCCTTAAGGAAGTCCCATGCGTCTGAGCCTGAAAGCCAAGGTACTGTCACTGGCTATGCTGCCGGTGCTGATTTTCGCGGTGGTCATCAGTGTCGTGACCGTTGTGATATTGCATAAACAGGCGCAGCAAGAGGTCGATGAAGCGCGAGTACGCCTGCTCAATGACGCCAAGACGACGCTGCAAAGCTATGTATCCATCGGCCTGAGCACGCTGAAACCGCTTTATGACGCCTCTGAGCAGGGCGATATGTCCGCCAGGGACAAAGTGATCAAGCTGCTCTCCGCCGGGAGCTATGGCAAGGAGGGCTACTTCTTCGGCTATGACTCCCAGGGCGTGCGCCTGTTCAAGGGCAGCAGCCCTGACGGGGTAGGCAAAAACGTCATGGATGCCAAGGATCCCAACGGTGTCTACTACATCCGTGAGTTGATTAATTCGGCCAAGGCCGGCACCCACTATTCGCAGTACACATCGACCATGCCGGGCAAGACTGAACTGCTGCCCAAACTGGGTTACACCGAGTACTTGCCGAAATGGGATCTGATCGTTGGCTCCTCGGTCAATCTGGACGGTATCGAAGGTCAGGTTGCGATCGTGCAGCAGGCCGTGGACGAGCGCCTGCGCGACATGCTGCTGAGCATCATCGGGATTGCCGTCGTGGTACTGATCCTTATCGCCATTGCCGGTGTCATTCTGGCCTCCACCCTGCTGCGGCCTTTGCGCCTGATGAAAGACAACCTGGATGACATTGCCGCCGGTGAGGGCGACCTGACCAAGCGTCTGGCGATCACCAGTAACGATGAGTTGGGCGATCTGGCTGGCTCCTTCAACCGTTTTGTCGACAAGATTCATGGCCTGGTGCGGCAGATTGCCGAGATGACCACGCAACTGACCACCCTGGTCGGTGAGGTCTCCAGCCAGGCGCAACGCTCCGAGCAGGCCATGGAGCGTCAGCGTACCGAGACCGATCAAGTGGCGACTGCGATTAACGAGATGTCGGCAGCCGCTCAGGAAGTCGCTCACAGTGCCCAGGGCGCTTCGGTCGCTGCGCAGCAAACCGATCAGGAAGGTCTGGCGGCCAAGCGCGTCGTCGACGGCAGTATTCGCCAGATCCACGCATTGGTGGACGATATCCGCAACAGCGGTACGTCCCTGGACAGTCTGCAGCAGGACGTTTCTTCCATCGTCAGCGTCCTGGGCGTGATCCGTTCCATTGCCGAGCAGACCAACCTGCTGGCCCTCAATGCCGCCATCGAGGCGGCGCGGGCAGGGGAGGCCGGTCGTGGCTTTGCCGTCGTTGCGGATGAAGTTCGGGCACTGGCCAGCCGCACCCAGCAAAGCACCCAGGAAATCCAGGGCATGATCGACCGCCTGCAAAAGGGCACCCAGAGTGCGGTGGAGGCCATGCGCCGTTCCAGTGAAGCGGGTGAGGGTACGTCCAAGAGCGCCAATGAAGCGGGTAGCTCACTGGACACCATCGGCCAGTTGATCGGCACCATCAACTCGATGAACGCGCAGATTGCCAGCGCCGCCGAAGAACAGACCGCCGTGGCCGAGGAAATCAACCGCAGCGTGCACCAGATCGCCGTGGCGGTGGAAAGCGTGGCCGAGGAGACCCGCCACAGCGCCCAGACCTCACGCAGCCTGTCAGACCTTGGGCAACGCCTTGGGGCGCTGGTGAGGCAGTTCCGGGTTTGATCTGATAGGTCATGGCTCTGAGTGTTGTGGGAGCGAATTCATTCGCGAAGACGGTATTGAAGGCGCTGAAGATGTAATGAATCTACCGGCCTCTTCGCGAATGAATTCGCTCCCACATCATTGCTCCCCACAGGTTCACCCTTCGTTCTGATTTGTGTGGCACTCGTTCAATCCGCTGTGGACTAAGCAATAGGTCGTGCGCCCGGCACGCCTGCTCAAGGACTGGCCATGAACGACAATCCGCTGCACTACAAAACCTTTCTGATCCTGTTGGTACTGGTCACGCTCGCCTTCATCTGGATTCTGCTGCCGTTTTACGGCGCGATGTTCTGGGCGGTGATGCTCGGTATCGTCTTCATTCCCCTGCAACGCCGCCTGCTGCTGCGCTTTAGCGGGAGACGCAACCTGGCGGCGCTGTGCACGCTGATGATCTGTCTGGTGGTGGCGATCCTGCCGGTCATTGTGATCAGCGCCTTGCTGGTCCAGGAAGGCGCCACTCTGTACAAAAACGTCGAAAGCGGCCAACTGGATATCGGCGCCTACCTGGCCGAGTTCAAACGCCTGCTGCCGCCTTATACGCAGCACTGGCTTGATCGCCTGGGCATGGGCGATCTCAACGGCCTGCGCGACAAGATCGCCAAGTGGGCCATGCAGGCCAGCCAGGTGCTGGCGACTCAGGCGTTCAGCGTCGGTCAGGTCACCTTCGACTTTGTGGTGAGCTTCTTCATCATGTTGTACCTGCTGTTCTTCTGTCTGCGCGATGGCCAGGAACTAGTGCGCAAGATTCGTCTGGCCGTCCCCCTGGCCGAGCCGCAGAAGCGCCGCCTGCAACTCAAGTTCAACCGCGTGGTACGCGCCACCATCAAGGGCAATGTCGTAGTCGCCATGACTCAGGGTGCGCTGGGCGGTTTTATCTTCTGGGCCCTGAATATCCCCAGCGCCTTGCTCTGGGCGGTGGTCATGGGCTTTCTGTCGCTGTTGCCAGCGGTAGGGGCGGGGATCGTCTGGGCGCCGGTGGCCTTGTACTTCCTGCTCAGCGGGATGATCTGGCAGGGCGTGGTGCTGTCGTTGTTCGGGATCTTTGTGATCGGTCTGGTGGATAACGTGCTGCGGCCCATTCTGGTGGGCAAGGACACGCAGATGCCGGATTACCTGATCCTCATCTCCACTTTGGGCGGCATGGCTGTGTTCGGTCTCAATGGTTTTGTCATCGGGCCGATGGTGGCAGCGTTGTTCATGTCCACCTGGGGCCTGTTCAGCAGCGCGAAGAAGACGGTGCGCTTGCCGGGCTGACTTTCCCCCAGACGAAAAAAAGCCCTGCTTGTGCAGGGCTTTTCTTTGCCAGCTGACCTTTACAGGCCGGCGTGCATGACCAGATTCAGCAACGGTTGTGGGTACACACCGATGACGAAGGTCAGGATCGCGATCGCCAGCAGCATCACGCCACCGGTACGCTGTGCCCAGTTGAAAGCGGCATCGTGGCGCGGCAGCTTGTTGTCCACCAGGTACATGGTGACCATCACGCGCAGGTAGTAGAACACGCCGATGGCACTACCGATGATCAGCGAACCGATCAGCCACCACAGCTGCGACTCGACGCCCGTGGCGATCATGTAGAACTTGCCGATAAAGCCGGCCGTCAGCGGGATACCCGCCAGGGACAGCATCATCAGGGTCATGACTGCAGTCAGGTACGGACGGCGCCAGAACAGGCCGCGGTACTCGAACATGGCGTCAGCGTCGCGACCGCTGTACGGCGACGACATCATGGTAACGACACCGAAGCTGCCCAGAGTGGTCAGTACGTAGGTCACCAGGTACACGCCAATCGCTTCCACGGCCATGCCATTGCTGGCAACCAGGGCGATCATCAGGTAGCCGAAGTGGGCGATGGATGAGTAACCCAGCAGACGCTTGAGGTTAGTCTGCACCAGAGCCAGCAGGTTACCGACCAGAATCGAAGCAACCGCAATCACCGCCAGCACGTTATGCATTACGCCGCTGTTGGCCACCGGGGAGATCTGGAACAGACGCACCAGCACGGCGAATACCGCCACCTTGCTGGCAGTCGCCAGGAACGCTGCAACTGGAGCCGGAGCGCCTTCGTAGACGTCAGGAGTCCAAAGGTGGAAGGGTACCAACGACAGTTTGAACGCCAGGCCGACGACCATCATGGCCAGGCCGACCTGGGAGATCGGGCCGGGCAGGCCAGTGGCCGCCAGAGCCTTGCCGATACCGTCGAAGCTCAGGCTGCCGGCTTCGGCGTAGAGCAGGGCCATACCGAACAACAGGAACGCCGAGCCTGCGGCCGACAGCACCATGTACTTGATGCCGCCTTCCAGGGAGCGCTTGTTGAAGAAGGCGTAGGCCACCAGGCCGTAGACCGGCACCGACAACAGCTCCAGACCAATGAACAGGCCTGCCAGGTGTTGCGCGCTGACCAGTACCATGGCGCCCGCTGCTGCCAGCAGGATCAACAGGTACAGTTCTTCGCGGTTGCCAGGGTAGCCGACCTTGCCGTCGCCGAGGTAGGCGTGGGCCATGGTCACACAGGCCAGGGTCGAAGCCAGGATCAACGCCATGTACAGGCAGGCGAAGTTATCGATGTGCAGCAGTGGAGTGACTACCAATGGGGCGACTTTCAGCGCCGGGTAGACCGATAGCAGGGCCAGATTAAGCCCGGCTACGGTCAGCAGGAACGTTTGCGAGTGATTGCGGCGCCAGGCGATTGCCAGCATCACCACGACAATCGTGGCGCTGACAATCAGCAGTGGCGCAAGCGCAATAAAGTGTTGAGTCGTCAGGTCCATAGCGCTCTTACCGGGCCGAAGCGAGTTGAGTGAAGGCAGTGCCGAGCCATTGCTGCACGCCATGCATGGTAGCCGCCGAGGTATCGAGGACCGGCTGCGGGTAAACCCCGAGCAGGACCAGCAACACGGCAAGGCCGAGCACCATGATCAATTCACGACCATCCATGCCCTTGAGGACCGCGTCCGACTTGGACGGGCCGAAGTAGGCGCGGTGGATCATGATCAACGAGTAGACGGAGCCGAACACCAGACCGGAAGTCGCAATGGAGGTGATCCATGGCGAGCTGACGAAGGTGCCGAGCAGGATCAGGAACTCACCGACGAAGTTGCCGGTGCCCGGCAGACCCAGAGAGGCGGCTGCAAAGAACAGGCTGATCGCCGGCAGGTAAGCGATGCGCGACCACAGGCCACCCATTTCACGCATGTCACGGGTATGCAGACGCTCGTACAACTGGCCGCTGAGGATAAACAGCGCCGCAGCTGACAGACCGTGGGCAATCATCTGCCCGACCACACCTTGCAGCGCTTGCTGGCTGCCGGAGTAGATGCCGATCAGTACGAAACCCATGTGTGAGACGCTGGAGAACGCGATCAGGCGCTTGATGTCAGTCTGGGCGAACGCCAGGAAGGCACCGTAGAAGATCCCGATCAGGCCGAGCACCATGGCAATCGGCGCGAACTCGGCCGATGCGTTGGGGAACATCGGCAGGGCGAAGCGCAACAGACCATAGGCAGCGGTTTTCAGCAGGATACCGGCCAGGTCGACCGACCCCGCTGTGGGTGCCTGAGCGTGAGCGTCCGGCAGCCAGGAGTGAAACGGCACTACCGGCAGCTTGACCGCGAAGGCAATGAAGAAGCCCAGCATCAGGATGTATTCGGTGCCGTGGGACAGCTTGGTCTTCAGCAGGTGGGCATAATCGAAGGAGATTGTGCCGGTCTGGTTGAAGTTGACCAGCACCAGGCCAAGGATCGCCACCAACATGATCAGGCCGCTGGCCTGGGTGAAGATGAAGAACTTGGTTGCTGCGTAGATCCGGGTCTTCTTGCCGTCTGCCGAGCTGTGACCCCAGAGCGCGATGAGGAAATACATCGGCACCAGCATCATTTCCCAGAAGAAGAAGAACATGAACAGGTCGATGGCCAGGAATACCCCGACCACGCCGCCCAGGATCCACATCAGGTTGAGGTGGAAGAAACCAACGTTACGCTGGATCTCCTTCCACGAACACAGCACCGACAGCACGCCGAGCAGGCCGGTCAGCAGGATCATCAGCAGCGACAGGCCGTCCAGCGCCAAGTGCACGCTGATACCGAAGCGCTGAATCCACTGATGCTGGAATTCAACGACCCAGGTCGGATCCGCGCCAGGAGTCGGCGCATAGCTGAAGTTGCCGGTACCCCACAGCCACAGGCCCAGGGCCAGTTCGAGGGACATGGTCAGCAGCGCGATCCAGCGCGGCAGGGTGTGGCCGAAGCGCTCACCCTGCCAGCACAGCAGGCCACCGATAAAAGGGATCAGGATTAGCCAAGGCAGAATCATGACGGGCTCAATTCCTTTCGCAAATTCGCAAGGTTCATGTCAGACCGCAACCAGAACGACGGCACCCAGTACCAGAACGGCACCGGCGGCGATCGAGGCGGCATACCAACGCAGCTGGCCAGTCTCGCTACGGGCCATCAGGGAGTTGCCACCCTTGACCAGACGCGGGATCAAACCAATGGTGCGGTCGAGCGGGTCACTGCGCAGTACGTGGCTGATGGCCAGATAAGGCTTCACGAACAACTTGTCGTAAATCCAATCGAAGCCCCAGGCCGCGAACCACCAGGCCGAGAGGAAACGGCCCGGACCGCTGTTGGCAATGGCGCTGACGAAGCGGCGCTTGCCCAGGAACAACACGGCTGCCAGCAGGATACCGGCCAGGGCGATGGCGCCCGAGGCGATTTCCAGACTGTGCTTGGCTTCGCCACCGGCATGACCGGCGCTTTCCGGCAGGACCCCGGCCAGTGGCGGGTGAATCAGGGCGCCAATGAAAGTCGACAGCACGATCAGCACGCTCAGCGGCAACCAATGGGAAATCCCGTGGCCGGCGTGGGCTTCGGTCTTCGCTTCACCGTGGAAAGTGATGAAGATCAGGCGGAAGGTGTACAGCGACGTCATGAACGCACCGACCAGACCGGCATACAGCAGACCGTTGTGACCGCTGGCGAAGGCTTCCCAGAGGATCTCGTCCTTCGAATAGAAGCCGGCCGTAACCAGGGGCAGGGCGGCCAGTGCAGCGCCACCGACGATGAAGCTGGCGTAGGCCAGTGGCAGTTTCTTCCACAGGCCGCCCATCTTGAAGATGTTCTGCTCGTGGTGGCAGGCAACGATCACCGCACCGGAAGCAAGGAACAGCAGGGCCTTGAAGAAGGCGTGGGTCATCAGGTGGAAGATCGCGCCTTCCCATGCACCCACGCCCAGGGCCAGGAACATGTAGCCGATCTGGCTCATGGTCGAGTAGGCAAGGATACGCTTGATGTCGGTCTGCACCAACGCGGCGAAACCGGCCAGTACCAGGGTCACGCCACCGACGATACCCACCAGGTGCAGGATGTCCGGGGCCAGGGTGAACAGGCCGTGGGTCCGGGCGATCAGGTAGACACCGGCGGTTACCATGGTTGCTGCGTGGATCAGTGCCGAAACCGGGGTAGGACCGGCCATCGCATCCGCCAGCCAGGTTTGCAGTGGCAGTTGCGCGGATTTACCGACAGCGCCGCCCAGCAGCATCAGAGTCGCCAGCACGATCCATGGGTCACCGACCTGGAAGTGCTGCGGCGCACGGACCAGCAGTTCCTGGACGTTCAGCGTGCCCAGTTGCTGGAACAGGATGAACAGGCCGATGGCCATGAACACGTCACCGATGCGGGTAACGATGAAAGCCTTGAGTGCAGCGTTGCCGTTGGCGCGGTTGCTGAAGTAGAAACCGATCAACAGGTACGAGCACAGGCCCACGCCTTCCCAACCGAAGTACAGGAACAACAGGTTATCGCCCAGTACCAGGAACAGCATGCTGGCGATAAACAGGTTGGTGTAGGCGAAGAAACGCGAGTAGCCGTCTTCACCGCGCATGTACCAGGACGCGAACAGGTGGATCAGGAAGCCGACGCCAACGACCACGCCCAGCATGGTGATCGACAGGCCATCCAGATACAGGGCGAAGTTCGGTTCAAAGCCATCGACCGAAATCCAGCGCCACAGCACCAGGGTGTAGTGACCACCCTCGGGCGGTGCAACGTTGAACTGCCAGATCACCCAGGCCGCAACAATGGCCGACAGGCCGATGGAGCCGACGCCGATCAGGGCCGCGAGGTTTTCGGAGATTTTCCCGCGCGAGAACGACAGCAGCAGGAAACCGATCAGAGGGAATACGAAAGTCAGAAAGATAAGGTTCATCCGCGCATCTCGCTGGCAGCATCGATATCGAGAGTGTGGAAGCGGCGATACAACTGCAGCAGGATCGCCAGGCCGATACTGGCCTCTGCGGCTGCCAGGCTGATCACCAGGATGAACATGATCTGCCCATCCGGCTGCGCCCAACGGCTGCCCGCCACGATGAACGCCAGTGCGGCGGAGTTCATCATGATTTCCAGGCTCATCAATACGAAGAGAATGTTACGGCGCGCAAGCAGGCCCGCCAGGCCGAGGCAGAACAGGATCCCGGCAACCGCCAGGCCATGTTCGAGAGGGATAGCATTCATGAGTTACTCCTTCGCCTCGTTGCGGCCGAGGTGGAAAGCGGTCACGACGGCTGCCAGCAGCAGCATCGAGGCCAGTTCCACCACCAGCAGGTAAGGACCGAACAGACTGATACCGACAGCCTTGGCGTCAACCGTGGTGTGGCCGATGGCGGCACCGTTCGAGTAGGTGAACAGCACGTAGATCAGCTCGGCCAGCAGCAGGCCGCAGAGCAGGATCGGGCCAAGCCAGATCCCCGGCTTGAGCCAGGTGCGTTCCTGTTCGACCGAAGCCGGACCCAGGTTGAGCATCATCACCACGAACACGAACAGCACCATGATGGCGCCAGCGTAAGCGATCACTTCCAGAACACCGGCAAACGGTGCGCCGAGGCTGAAAAAGGTCATGGCCACGGCAATCAGCGAGATGATCAGGTAGAGCAGGGCGTGCACCGGGTTCTTGTTGGTGATCACCCGCAGGGTGGACACAACAGCGATACCGGATGCGAAATAGAAAGCGAATTCCATCTTTCTTCCTTAAGGCAGCAAGCTCTTGACGTTGATCGGTTCGGCTTCATTCTGCGCGGAGCCTTTAGGCTTACCGGCGATGGCCATACCGGCGACGCGATAGAAGTTGTAGTCGGGGTTCTTGCCGGGGCCGGAGATCAACAGATCTTCCTTCTCGTAGACCAGATCCTGACGCTTGAACTCGGCCATTTCGAAATCCGGTGTCAGCTGGATCGCGGTGGTCGGGCAGGCTTCTTCGCAGAGGCCGCAGAAGATGCAGCGCGAGAAGTTGATGCGGAAGAACTCTGGGTACCAGCGACCGTCGTCGGTCTCGGCTTTCTGCAGCGAGATACAGCCGACCGGGCAGGCCACGGCGCACAGGTTGCAGGCAACGCAACGCTCTTCGCCGTCAGGATCGCGGGTCAGGACGATACGACCACGGTAGCGCGGCGGCAGATACACCTGCTCTTCCGGATACTGCAGGGTGTCGCGCTTGCGGAAGGCATGCGAGAACACCATCACCAGGCTGCGAAACTGGGTGTAGGTGCCATGCACGATATTGAATATGTACTTGAGCATGGTTATGTCCTCACTGAGCAACGCCGGCGGGCGTGTTCAACAACACGATCGCGGCGGTCACCAGCAGATTGATCAGGGTCAGCGGCAGGCAGAATTTCCAGCTGAAATCCATCACCTGGTCATACCGTGGGCGCGGGATGGAAGCGCGCAGCAGGATGAACAGCATGATGAAGAACGCGGTCTTCAGGGCGAACCAGACGAAGGCCAGCTGCGGCAGGATATTGAACGGGCCATGCCAGCCGCCGAAGAACAGGGTCACCAGCAGGGCCGAGATCAACACGATGCCGATGTATTCACCGACGAAGAACATGCCCCATTTCATACCGGCGTATTCGATGTGGTAGCCGTCAGCCAGTTCCTGTTCCGCTTCCGGTTGGTCGAAGGGGTGACGGTGAGTCACGGCCACGCCAGCGATGAAGAAGGTCAGGAAACCGAAGATCTGCGGAATGATGAACCACAGGTGTTCAGCCTGGTACTTGACGATATCGCTCATGTTGAACGAACCGACCTGAACCACCACGCCCATCAGCGACAGGCCCATGAACACTTCGTACGACACGGTCTGGGCCGAAGCCCGCAGGCTGCCGAGCAGGGCGAACTTGTTGTTACTCGACCAACCGGCGAACAGCACTGCGTAAACCGACAGACCGGCCATGGCGAAGAAGAACAGCAGGCCGATGTTTAGGTCCGCCACCAGCCAGGTCTCGGTGACCGGGATGATACTGAAGGCGATCAGCAGGGCGCTCATGGCGACCACCGGGGCCAGGGTGAAAATCACCTTGTCGGCGAACGGTGGGGTCCAGTCTTCCTTGAAGAACATCTTCAGCATGTCGGCGGCGATCTGGAACGCACCGAACGGACCGACCCGGTTAGGGCCGTAACGGTCCTGCCAGAGGGCGAGCAGGCGACGCTCGACCCAGCTGAGCAGCGCGCCGCAGATCACCACGGCGAGCAGGATGACGATGGCCTTGAGTACCGCAATGATCGAATCGATTACGACAGGAGTAAACCAGGTCATTGCGCTGCCTCCTGCAAGCCATCGACGGTTTTACCGAATACGGCAGGCGGGATACCGGCCAGACCGGCCGGCAGAGCCACAAGGCCCGCACCCAGCTCTTCGTTGATGCGCAGTGGCAGACGCAGGGTCTGGCCGGCAACGTTCAGGCTGAGCAGGGCGCCATCGTTGACACCCAGGCGATCGGCTTCGGACTTGGCCAGGGCCACGTAGGCTTCTGGAATGCGTTCCTGCACCGGTGCGGCCTTGGACGAAGTCTCGTCGCTGCCGAACAGGTGATAGAACGGCACGACCTGCCAGGTGCCACGGGCCGGAGCGAAAGCGCCCGGTACGCTGGCGAACCAGGACAGATTGTCACCCTTGGTTTCGATCAGGCGAGTACCCGGATCACCGGCACGCAGGTGACCACCGACTTCGTCCTGGAACTTGTTCCACGCTTGCGGCGAGTTCCAGCCCGGCGACCAGGCGAATGGCACTTGCTGACGCGGTTCGGCGGAGCCCGAATAACCTTCCATGGAGAAGGCGAACGCGGTGTCCTTGTCCTGCGAAGTGCGCGGCTCATGCACGCTGATATTGGCGCGCATGGCGGTACGGCCACTGTAACGCAGCGGTTCGCGCGCCAGTTTCATACCCTTGATGCGGAACGCAGCGGAAGGCGCGGCATCGATGATCCCGGCCAGTTGCGCGGTGCTGCTGGCGCAGGCGGCGGTGACGTGGTCGAGCTGGGTCCAGTCCACCGGTTTGTTCAGCAGGGTAGCGCGCAGGGCATGCAGCCAGCGCCAGCCTTCGTGAACCAGGATGCTGGCGTCCAGGTAGGTTGGGTCGAACACCTGGAAGAAGCGCTGGGCGCGGCCTTCCTGGCTGACCAGAGTACCGTCGCCTTCGGCGAAGCTGGCCGCTGGCAGAACCAGATGCGCCTTATCGCTGGTTGGAGTCTTCTGATGGTCGGCAACGATCACCACTTTCGCGGCGGCGAAGGCGGCATCGACAGTGGCGGCGTCAACACGACGGTACAGATCGTTTTCCAGCACGACGATGGCGTCGGCCTTGCCCGAGATCACGGCTTGCAGGGCGGCGTCTACCGACTCACCGCCGAACATCGCCAGACCCATGCTGTTGGCTTCCGGCACGATCAGGCTCAGCGAGCCTTGCTTGTCGCGCAGTTTCAGCGCCTTGGCAATGTTGGCCGCAGCTTCGATCAATGCGTTCGAACCCAGTGAGCTGCCGGAGATGATCAACGGACGCTTGGCCGCGAGCAAGGCAGCGGCAATGCGCTGGGCCAGTTCGAGGGCTTCGCTGTCCAGGCCTTCGACAGCCGGTGCGCTGGCGTCGATGGCGTGAGCCACGGCGAAACCGATGCGCGCCAGGTCGTCGGGAGCTGCGTGTACGCACTCTTCGGCGATGTCGTCGAGACGGGTTTCAGCCAGGCTGGCGATGAACAGCGGGTTCAGCTCGTGCTGACCGATGTTCTTCACTGCAGCGTCGAGCCACGGCTGGACTTTCATCGCAGCGGCCATGTCTTCGGCCTTGTTCTTCACCAACTGACGCAGGCCCAGGGCCATGCGCGCGGCAGTCTGGGTCAGGTCTTCGCCGAGGACGAAAACGGCGTCGTGATCTTCGATGTCGCGCAGGGTCGGGACCGGCAGCGGGCTGTCGTTCAACACCTTGAGGATCAGGCGCAGACGCTCCAGCTCACCGGCTTCGATACCCGAGTAGAAGTGCTCGGCACCGACCAGCTCACGCAAGGCGTAGTTGCTTTCCAGGCTGGCACGGGGCGAGCCGATACCGACGATGTTGCGACCGCGCAGCAGATCGGCGGCCTTGTCCAGCGCACCGTCAAGGCTGAGCTTCTCGCCATTGGCCAGCAGCGGCTGGCGCGGGCGGTCTTCGCGGTTGACGTAGCCATAGCCGAAACGGCCACGGTCGCACAGGAAGTACTGGTTGACCGAACCATTGAAACGGTTCTCGATGCGACGGATTTCACCGTAGCGCTCACCGGGGCTGATGTTGCAGCCGCTGGAGCAGCCGTGGCAGATGCTCGGCGAGAACTGCATGTCCCATTTACGGTTGTAGCGCTCGGAGTGAGTCTTGTCGGTAAACACACCGGTCGGGCAGACCTCGGTGAGGTTGCCGGAGAACTCACTCTCCAGGGTGCCGCTTTCGACGCGACCGAAGTACACGTTGTCGTGAGCGCCGAACACGCCCAGGTCAGTGCCACCGGCGTAGTCTTTATAGAAGCGTACGCAGCGATAGCAGGCGATGCAGCGGTTCATCTCGTGGGCGATGAACGGGCCAAGTTCCTGGTTCTGGTGAGTACGCTTGGTGAAGCGATAACGGCGCTCGTTGTGGCCGGTCATCACGGTCATGTCTTGCAGGTGGCAGTGGCCGCCTTCCTCGCACACCGGGCAGTCGTGCGGGTGGTTGGTCATCAGCCATTCGACAACACTGGCGCGGAAGGCCTTGGATTCATCGTCATCGATGGAGATCCAGGTGTTGTCAGTGGCCGGGGTCATGCAGGACATGACGATACGACCACGGGTGTCGTTCTCGTCGTTGTACTGCTTGACCGCGCACTGGCGACAGGCGCCGACGCTACCAAGAGCGGGGTGCCAGCAGAAATAAGGGATGTCGAGTCCGAGGGACAGACAGGCCTGTAACAGGTTGTCTGCACCATCGACTTCGAGCGCTTTGCCGTCTACGTGGATAGTAGCCATGGTTCAAAGTTCTTCGTTGGCCCGGTGTCAGCGGGCGTGGCTAATGGAATCTCGGTGCTACCCGTATCAAACAGCCGTGAGGCGTCATCGGGTACGAGATCGGCAGCCTGCTGGCTGCCGATCCTTTCTGTCTTGTTATGCGCCAACCACAATCGGACGTTGGAAGGCCGCCGGGCTGGTGTCGCTCACGGGGGCGATACCGGCTTCGAACTCCGACCTGAAGTACTTGATCGCGGCGCCCAGCGGCTCCACTGCGCCCGGTGCGTGGGCACAGAAGGTGCGGCCCGGGCCGAGGAAACCGACCAGCCCTTGCAGGGTCTCGATGTCGCCCGGCTGGCCCTGGCCTTTTTCCAGGGCGCGCAGGATCTTCACGCTCCATGGCAGGCCGTCGCGGCAAGGTGTGCAGAAACCGCACGACTCCTGGGCGAAGAACTCTTCCATGTTGCGCAGCAGGGAAACCATGTTGACGCTGTCGTCGACGGCCATGGCCAGGCCCGTACCCATCCGGGTGCCGACCTTGGCCACGCCACCGGCGTAGAACTGGCAATCCAGGTGCTCAGGCAGCAGGAAGCCAGTGCCGGCACCGCCTGGCTGCCAGCACTTGAGCTTGAAGCCGTCACGCATGCCGCCGGCATAGTCCTCGAACAGCTCGCGGGCCGGCAGACCGAAAGGCAGCTCCCACAGGCCGGGGTTCTTGACCTTGCCGGAGAAGCCCATGAGCTTGGTGCCCATATCTTCGCTGCCCGGACGGGCCAGGGACTTGTACCAGTCGTTGCCGTTGGCGACGATGGCCGGCACGTTGCACAGGGTCTCGACGTTGTTCACGCAAGTCGGCTTGCCCCACACGCCAACGGCGGCAGGGAAGGGCGGCTTGGAGCGCGGGTTGGCGCGACGGCCTTCCAGGGAGTTGATCAGTGCGGTTTCTTCACCGCAGATGTAGCGCCCGGCACCGGTGTGGACGAACAGTTCGAAATCGAAGCCGCTGCCCAGGATGTTCTTGCCCAGCAGACCGGCCGCTTCGGCTTCTTTCACCGCACGACGCAGGTTCTTCGCAGCGGTGGTGTATTCACCACGCAGGAAGATATAGCCGCGGTAGGCTTTCAATGCGCGAGCACTGATCAGCATGCCTTCGATCAGCAGATGGGGCTGTTGCTCCATCAGCATGCGGTCTTTCCAGGTGTTGGGCTCCATCTCATCCGCGTTGCACAGCAGGTAGCGGATGTTCATGGATTCGTCTTTGGGCATCAGGCCCCATTTGACGCCGGTGGGGAAGCCCGCACCGCCACGACCCTTGAGCCCGGAGTCCTTGACGGCCTGGACGATATCGTCGGCCGACATGTCGGCGAAGGCCTTGCGCGCAGCGGCATAGCCGTTCTTCTGCTGGTATTCGTCGAGCCAGAGTGGTTCGCCGTCGTCACGCAGGCGCCAGGTCAGCGGATGGGTCTCCGCAGCACGGGCGATGGTGTTGGCCGGACCGAAAGAAGTGATGGTCATGGGTAAGCCTCCAGCATCTTGGCGACGCCACCTGGCTGTACATCGCCGAAGGTGTCGTCATCGACCATCACGGCCGGGGCCTTGTCGCAGTTGCCCAGGCAGCACACCGGCAGCAAGGTGAAGCGGTTGTCGGCAGTCGTCTGGCCCAGGCCGATACCCAGCGAGCGCTGGATTTCAGTGACCACGTTCTCGTGGCCGGCGATGTAGCAGACCATGCTGTTGCAGACGCGAATGATGTGGCGACCCACCGGCTGACGGAAGATCTGGCTGTAGAACGTCGCCACCCCTTCCACGTCGCTGGCAGGGATGCCGAGGACTTCGCTGATGGCGTAGATGGCGCCGTCCGGCACCCACCCGCGCTCACCCTGAACGATCTTCAGGGCTTCGATAGACGCCGCGCGCGGGTCTTCGTAGTGATGCATCTCGTGCTCGATGGCCGAGCGCTCGGTTTCGCTCAATGCGAAACGGTCTGTCTGGATAAGCGTGCTGTTCATGCTTAGCGGTCCACGTCAGCCATAACGAAGTCGATACTACCCAGGTACGCGATCAAGTCCGCGACCATACTGCCTCTGATCACCGAAGGGATCTGTTGCAGGTGCGGGTAACTTGGGGTGCGGATCCGGGTACGGTAGCTCATGGTGCCGCCGTCGCTCGTCAGGTAGTAACTGTTGATGCCCTTGGTCGCTTCAATCATCTGGAAGGATTCGTTGGCCGGCATGACCGGGCCCCACGAAACCTGCAGGAAGTGCGTGATCAGGGTCTCGATGTGTTGCAGGGTGCGCTCTTTGGGCGGCGGCGTAGTCAGCGGGTGATCCGCCTTGTACGCACCGGCCGGCATGTTGCGCATGCACTGCTCGATGATCTTGAGACTCTGGCGCATCTCTTCCACGCGGACGATGCAGCGGTCATAGGCGTCGCCATTGGCAGCCAGCGGTACTTCGAATTCGAAATTCTCGTAACCCGAGTAAGGACGGGCCTTGCGCAGGTCGAAGTCGCAGCCGGTGGAACGCAGACCGGCGCCGGTGACGCCCCATTCCAGCGCTTCCTTGGTGTTATAGGCGGCGACACCGATGGTCCGGCCCTTGAGGATGCTGTTGTCCAAAGCGGCTTTCTGGTATTCGTCCAGACGCTTGGGCATCCACTCGATGAAGTCCTTGACCAGCTTTTCCCAGCCGCGCGGCAGGTCGTGGGCGACGCCGCCGATGCGATACCAGGCCGGGTGCAGACGGAAGCCGGTAATGGCTTCGATCACGGTGTAGGCGCGCTGACGGTCGGTAAAGGTGAAGAACACCGGGGTCATGGCGCCGACGTCCTGGATATAGGTACCCAGGAACAGCAGGTGGCTGGTGATACGGAAGAACTCGGCCATCATGATGCGGATGGTGTCGACCTTCTCCGGTACCTTGATGCCGGCCAGCTTCTCGACCGAAAGCACGTACGGCAGGTTGTTCATCACCCCGCCGAGGTAGTCGATACGGTCGGTGTAGGGGATGAAACTGTGCCAGGACTGACGCTCGGCCATTTTCTCGGCACCACGGTGGTGGTAACCGATGTCCGGGACGCAGTCGACGATTTCTTCACCGTCCAGTTGCAGGATGATGCGGAACGCACCGTGAGCCGAAGGGTGGTTCGGGCCCAGGTTGAGGAACATGTAGTCCTCGTTGGTGCCGGAACGCTTCATGCCCCAGTCTTCCGGACGGAAGCGCGCGGCCTCTTCTTCAAGCTGCTGCTTGGCCAGGGTCAGGCTGTACGGGTCGAACTCGGTGGCGCGGGCCGGGAAGTCCTTGCGCAGCGGGTGACCTTCCCAGGTCGGCGGCATCATGATGCGGGTCAGGTGAGGGTGGCCCGGGAAATCGATCCCGAACATGTCCCACACTTCGCGCTCGTACCAGTTGGCGTTGGGCCAGATGCTGGTCACGGTAGGCACGCTGAGGTCGCCTTCGGACAAGGCCACCTTGATCATTACGTCACTATTACGCTCTACCGACAGCAGGTGGTAGAACACCGTGAAATCGGCTCCAGGCAGGCCGCGACGGTTAGTGCGCAGGCGCTCGTCGACACCATGCAGGTCGTAAAGCATGGAGTAGGGCTTGGGCAGCTGGCGCAGGAACGACAGCACTTCGAACAGTCGGGCACGCTCGACCCACAGCACCGGCATGCCGGTACGGGTGGCCTGGGCGGTGAACGCCTCGGCGCCAAAGCGATTGTTCAGTTCAACGACGACGTCTTGGTCGTCAGCCTTGTAAGGCGGGATATACAGAGCGGTGCCTGTAGTCATAGGTCTCGATCACTATCGGTCAACGTACAGAATGAACCCGGTTTCTTGTCTTTTTTATAAAAAGAGAGAGCTGGATCAGACTTCGTCGGGGCTGCGCAGGTTGGTGACCTGAATACGCTGTTCGCGGCGCTGTTCCTTTTGCGACGGCATCTCGGCGCGATATACGCCTTGTTCACCGACGACCCAGGACAGAGGGCGACGCTCCTGGCCGATGGATTCCTGCAGCAGCATCAAGCCTTGCAGAAACGCTTCGGGGCGGGGCGGGCAGCCAGGCACGTAGACATCCACGGGGAGGAACTTGTCCACGCCCTGGACTACGGAATAGATGTCGTACATGCCACCGGAGTTGGCACACGAACCCATGGAAATGACCCATTTAGGTTCGAGCATTTGCTCGTAGAGACGCTGGATGATCGGCGCCATCTTGATGAAGCAGGTACCTGCAATGACCATGAAGTCGGCCTGACGCGGTGATGCCCGGATGACTTCCGCGCCGAAGCGGGCGATGTCGTGGGGCGCCGTGAAGGCCGTGGTCATTTCCACATAGCAGCACGAAAGGCCGAAGTTGTACGGCCAAAGGGAGTTCTTGCGACCCCAGTTGACAGCACCACTCAGCACGTCTTCGAGCTTGCCCATGTAGATGTTTTTGTGGACTTGATCTTCTAACGGATCGGAAACGGTTTCCCGTTGGCCGATCGGGTACTGATCGTTAGGAGCATCCGGGTCGATCCTGGTGAGATTGTATTGCATCGCCAAAGCCTCATTGTTTTAGCTTCGCCTGCCGGGTACGACGACCTTCGGGAGCCCAGTCAAGGGCCCCGACGCGCCATAGGTAGACAAGACCTGCCAACAGAATTGCTATGAAAACGAGTGCTTCGACGAATCCGGTCCAGCCGCTTTCGCGGACGGACACAGACCAGGCAAAGAGAAAGAGGGCTTCGATGTCGAAGATCACGAAGAGCATCGCGACCAGATAGAATTTTGCCGAAAGGCGCAGACGCGCACTGCCGGTTGGCAGCATGCCGGACTCGAACGGTTCGTTTTTGCTGCGACCCCAGGCTTTGCTGCCCAGGATGCTGGAGAGACCGAGCATGAAGGCGCAAAGGCCGACAACACCCAAGAGGAAAATGGCGAAGCCCCAGTTGTGGGCAATCAATCCTGTTGAATCTTGCATACTGGCAGTCCTTAACAGAGAGCAAAGGTCTCTGGGCTTGGTGAAGAGAATAGCTGAGTGACGATATGTCGCAGGTAATCAATCCATTGATTTTATGGCTAAACAGTTGGCAAGTAAATTTACTACATCAAAATTATTGAATGAATTAATCGTCAGGGTTGGGTGGTCCGGGCTGCAGGGCAGGTGGGGCGGGCATTACGTGGCATTTTGTTAATTATGTTTCTTGCCGGGTGCAACGAAATTTAACCGCTACTCTAAATGATAATTAATATCATTTAGAGGTTCTTCCCATAGTGTAGTCGCGATATTGTCCGACTACCGCGCTTTATTAGCCGTCGCACAGTTTTAACAATGAAGTGAGAAGGCCGCCGCAAAACGCGATTCTTTCTGTCGCGCAAACAAACAGACCGCCTCGAGGGCGGCCTGTTTGCGTACGGCGAGGGAGGGATCAGTGGAACTGTTCTTCCTCGGTGGAGCCGGTCAGCGCGGTCACCGAAGACGCGCCACCCTGGATCACGGTGGTCATGTCGTCGAAGTAGCCGGTGCCCACTTCCTGCTGGTGCGCCACGAAGGTGTAACCCTTGTTGGCGTCAGCGAATTCCTGCTCCTGCAGCTTCACGTAGGCGGTCATGTCGTTGCGGGCGTAGTCGTGCGCCAGGTTGAACATGCTGTGCCACATGTTGTGAATGCCTGCCAGCGTGATGAACTGATGCTTGTAGCCCATGGCCGACAGCTCGCGCTGGAACTTGGCGATGGTCGCGTCGTCCAGGTTCTTTTTCCAGTTGAAGGAAGGCGAGCAGTTGTAGGACAGCAATTGGTCCGGGTATTCCTTTTTGATCGCTTCGGCGAAGCGACGGGCTTCGTCCAGGTCCGGCTTAGCCGTTTCGCACCAGATCAGATCGGCGTACGGCGCGTAGGCCAGGCCGCGGGAGATGGCCTGGTCCAGACCGGCGCGTACCTTGTAGAAGCCTTCCGGGGTGCGGGTGCCGGTTACGAACGGTTGGTCGTACGGGTCGCAGTCGGAGGTCAACAGGTCGGCGGCGTTGGCGTCGGTACGGGCCAGAATAATGGTCGGTACACCGGCAACGTCAGCCGCCAGGCGCGCAGCCACCAGTTTCTGTACGGCTTCCTGGGTCGGCACCAGAACCTTGCCGCCCATGTGGCCGCATTTCTTCACCGAGGCCAGTTGGTCTTCGAAGTGCACGCCGGCGGCGCCCGCTTCGATCATGTTCTTCATCAGCTCGTAGGCGTTGAGTACGCCGCCGAAACCGGCTTCGGCGTCAGCCACGATCGGTGCGAAGTAGTCGATATAGCCTTCATCGCCCGGGTTCTTGCCGGCTTTCCACTGGATCTGGTCGGCGCGACGGAACGAGTTGTTGATGCGCTTGACTACGGTTGGAACCGAATCCACCGGGTACAGCGACTGGTCCGGGTACATCGACTCGGCCGAGTTGTTGTCGGCGGCAACCTGCCAGCCGGACAGGTAGATGGCCTGGATACCGGCCTTGACCTGTTGTACCGCCTGGCCACCGGTAAGGGCGCCCATGCAGTTGACGAAGTCCTTGTCGGGACGAAACGACGGCTTGGCACCTTGGGTGACCAGGTTCCAGAGCTTTTCGGCGCCCAGCTTGGCAAACGTGTGTTCAGGTTGAACCGAGCCACGCAGGCGGACGACGTCAGCAGCGGAATAAGTACGGGTCACGTTTTTCCAGCGCGGATTTTCGGCCCAGTCTTTTTCGATAGCCGCTATTTGTTGTTCGCGTGTCAGTGCCATGGAGATAAACCTCGTCGCATATCTTGGTTGAAAGTCCCTGCTCCGCCAAACCGCACCTTCAAGGCGCAGGAATGGATGCTCGCTGACCAGACGCTGGCTGCAAGGCCGTTGTTCGGGCGAGGAAGACGACGGTTACGAATGTTGACACTGAGGGGTAGAAGGCCGGGCGACATGGGGTGGCCGTAGTGGGCAAGTTGGCTCGTGGATGCCGTGTTGCTGACACTGCGGATTTGCCGGGCTGCGTACTGCGCTTCCGTCCCTCGGGACAACTTCGTTCCAGTCGCAACCTCGTCAAACTGCCTTGTGGGCGTACTAACACGAATCGACTCGGTGGGGTGCTTCGAGTGGCGATCCGGAGGCTTTGCAGAGCCTCTGATTAGCGGGAGCGGGGTCATCATGCAACGGCATTTTTCACCCGTCAAACATTTTGTAGTGTTTTTTTAGAGGCACTACATCTTTGGTCTAATGCGACTAATCAGTCAGTTCAGGGCTGATAAGTATCGATTTTCCGGGGCGCTCCGGCGGGCATTGGCTCAATCCAGAGTTTCCACCTTCACGCGTAGAGTCATGTCGTCGCGACCCTGGGTGGCGTAGCGTTTGGCGACGCCCTGCTGATCGGCAGTGGATTGATTGCTGACCCCCGCCAGCGTGATCCATTCGCCCAGGCGGCCGCTGACCTGGCTGTCAGTGCTTTGCACCTTGATCGCATCAGCCTGTTCCTGACTCATGCGGTCGCGGTTGGTGCTGATGTTCAGGTGTACGATGTCGCCGGTGATGCTGGCAGTGACGTAGAAGCCCTGAGTGACGTTGCGGTACTGAGTATCGGTGCGCGAGTAGCCGTAGCTATCGGTCTGGCTGGTGGTCAGGGGCACGCTCTGGCCGACCTGGATCAGCGCAGGCGTACCTTCGCTGGCCTGGACCTGCTGGCTGCCGCCTTCGCGGCTGGCGGTGCCGTAGCTGATCACCCGGCCCTGATTGTTGCCGGAGATGTTCTGGTTGGCGGTATCACTGGTGTCGACAGTGATTAGCAGGCGCTTGGGCGCGGTGTCCAATTGCTTGAGCAGGCCGCGCAGCTCGTCGATCTTGCCGGGCTCGGCATTGACGATCAGCTGGTTGCCGTAGGCGCTGACGGTGCCGTCCTTGCCGATGAAGGATTTGGCCACCGGCAGCAGGTCATCACTGGTGCGATAGCTCAGTGGCAACACTTCGGTAGCGGCCATGGCGCAGACGCTACATGTGAGCAGCAGGGTGGTGAACAGGGTGCGTAAAGACATGTGCTTTTTCTCCGCAAACGGCGCGTTAGAGCCTGATTGTTGCCAGTTTGCCAGTTTGTCGGCCTGCAGGGAGGCAAATTGAATCGGGCATGGCAAAACGCCCCGGCATCTGCACTTCAGCATAGTCAGGCTGAAGTGAGATGACAGGGCGTTCAGATTGCGTCACGCGGGTGTATCAGTTGCCGCTGCGCACCATATCGACATGGGGCAGGCCGGCTTCGAGGAACTCGTCGCTGACCACAGTAAAGCCAAAGCGCTGGTAGAAACCGGTGGCCTGAACCTGGGCGCTGAGCTTCTGCTGTTGCAGGCCGCGGCGTTCGGCTTCGCTGATGACCGCTTGCAGCAGCGCTTCGCCGACTTTCAGGCCGCGCCAGTCCTTGAGCACCGACAGCCGACCGATCTCGCCGTCCGGCAGCAGGCGAGCGGTGCCGATCGGGTAGTCACCCTCGAAGGCGAGGAAGTGAATGGCGTCGGCGTCTTCGGCATCCCATTCCAGTTCTGGCGGCACCGACTGCTCGGCGATGAACACTGCTTCGCGGATGCGGCGGATCGGCGCATTGTCCTTGTGCCAGTCAGCAACACTTACGTGGAGTCTATTCATCGGCAAATCCCAGGCTTCCTTGTTTGACCAGCTCGCAGAGCAGGTTGCGTCCTTCTTCGTCGATCAGCCACTGCTCGAGGTTTTCACTGTGCAGTGCATCGGCGGCGCAGATGAGTTTGAGCAGTTCACGCAGGTGACCCGGCAGCAGACGGCTCTGGCCGCTGGCGAATAGTAGCAAATCGTCATCCACTTCAGACCAGGCCAGGCGCGCGCTTGGGTTACGAATGAGGATTGCGCCCTGTTCCAGGCTGCCGAGCAGGTCTTCTTCCTGAAGATCCTCTGCACCTGCGACCAGTTCCGGGTAGCGTGGCTCGGTCATGAACTGGCCGAACCAGGTCAGCAGCAGACGCTCGTCGCTCATGTGCTCGGCCAGCAGGCCCTTGAGGCGGTCCAGGGCATCGTGCTGGATCTGGTGCGGATCGCTGACGGGCTGTGCGTCGGCATCGCTGTAGCGGTCTTCGTCTGGCAGGAACTGGCTGAGGAAGTCGGTGAAGTGGGTCAGCACTTCTGCGGCGCTTGGTGCGCGGAAGCCCACCGAATAGGTCACGCATTCGTCCACGGCAACGCCCCAGTGCGCCAGGCGCGGCGGCAGGTAGAGCATGTCGCCGGGCTCCAGGGTCCACTCTTCACTGTCCTGGA
The DNA here is from genome assembly GCF_024807945.1 of Pseudomonas sp. JUb42. Taxonomy (GTDB): domain Bacteria; phylum Pseudomonadota; class Gammaproteobacteria; order Pseudomonadales; family Pseudomonadaceae; genus Aquipseudomonas. The sequence continues at coordinate 28,500 of NZ_JANUFD010000012.1, forward strand.
ATTCGGCGAGGATGCGCAGGTCCGCGTGTTCGATCAGTTGGCTCTGGGAGTCGCACATCTGGCCGACCTTCCAGTGACGCTTGCCGTGGCCCTGCAGCAGGAACACGTCGTAGTTGTCGAAGTGCGGACCGACGCTGCCACCCGGCGCGGCGTAGCTGATCATGATGTCATCAATGCGCCAGCTCGGCAGAAAGCGGAAGTTTTCCAGCAACTCGGCGACTTCCGGGACGAACTGGTCGACGGATTGCACCAGCAGGGTCCAGTCACGCTCCGGCAGCTCGCTGAAAGCGTCTTCAGCGAACGGGCCGCGACGCATTTCCCATGGGCGTTCGCCGTGCTCGAGCACCAGACGCGATTCGACTTCTTCTTCCAGCGCCAGGCCGGCCAGCTCGTCCGGGTCGATCGGGCTCTGAAAATCCGGGATCGCCTGACGGATCAGCAAGGGCTTTTTCTGCCAGTAGTCACGCAGGAAGACGCGCGCCGAGATGCCGCCAAGCAGCTGAAGAGGAATATCAGGATTCATGTGTAACCTATTGAAAAAGCGAATTTTTACGACTGGAATAAAAACGCCCGGCTCAGCCGGGCGCTTAGAGCGTTTTGTTGCCGGTCAGATACGCGTGGCCTGGGCCACGGCATTGCCGATGTAGTTGGCTGGCGTGAGCTTTTTCAGCTCGGCGCGGGCCTCGGCAGGCATGTCCAGACCGTCGATGAAAGTCTGCAGCGCTTCGGGGCTGATGCCCTTGCCACGGGTCAATTCCTTGAGCTTCTCGTACGGGTTCTCGATGTTGTAGCGGCGCATGACCGTCTGGATCGGCTCGGCCAGGACTTCCCAGCAGGCGTCCAGGTCGGCGGCGATTTTCTGCTCGTTCAGTTCCAGCTTGCCGATGCCCTTGAGGCTGGCTTCGTAGGCAATGACGCTATGGGCAAAGCCCACGCCCAGGTTGCGCAGTACGGTGGAGTCGGTCAGGTCGCGCTGCCAGCGGGAGATCGGCAGTTTGCTCGCCAGGTGCTGGAGCAGCGCGTTGGCGATACCCAGGTTGCCTTCGGAATTTTCGAAGTCGATCGGGTTGACCTTGTGCGGCATGGTCGAGGAACCGATTTCGCCCGCGATGGTGCGCTGTTTGAAATAGCCCAGGGAGATATAGCCCCAGATATCGCGATCGAAGTCGATCAGGATGGTGTTGAAGCGGGCGATGGCATCGAACAGCTCGGCGATGTAGTCATGCGGCTCGATCTGGGTGGTGTAGGGGTTGAAGCCCAGGCCCAGCTCGTCTTCGATGAAGGCGCGTGCGTTCTCTTCCCAGTTGACATCCGGGTAGGCCGACAGGTGAGCGTTGTAGTTGCCCACGGCGCCGTTGATCTTGCCCAGCAGCGGCACGGCAGCGAATTGAGCGATCTGGCGCTCAAGACGATAGACCACGTTGGCCAGTTCCTTGCCCAGGGTAGTCGGCGATGCCGGCTGACCGTGGGTGCGCGACAGCATCGGCACGTTGGCGAAACGGATGGCCAGTTCGCGGATGGAGCCGGCGATTTCGCGCATCAGTGGCAGCAGCACGTTGTCACGGCCTTCGCGCAGCATCAGGGCGTGGGACAGGTTGTTGATGTCCTCGCTGGTGCAGGCGAAGTGGATGAACTCACTGACCTTGTTCAGTTCAGGCAGCTTGGCAGCCTGTTCCTTGAGCAGGTACTCCACGGCTTTTACGTCGTGGTTGGTGGTGCGTTCGATCTCTTTGACGCGCTCGGCGTGGACCAGGGAAAAGTCCTCGGCCAAGGTGTTGAGAATGGCATTGGCTTCGGCGGAGAACGCCGGCACTTCGGTGATTGCCGGGTGTGCGGCCAGGCGCTGGAGCCAGCGCACTTCAACCATGACGCGGAAACGGATCAGACCGTATTCGCTGAAAATAGGGCGCAGGGCCTGGGTTTTGCCGGCGTAGCGGCCGTCAACAGGGGAAACCGCAGTGAGCGAAGAGAGCTGCATGGGGTGTTCTCGGACAGTCGGTCAACGAAATTGGGCGCGTATCATACATGAAATCTCGGGTCTTACCGGTTCCGGCTGACCAACGTAGATCGCCCAGCGAGTGGAGCAAGTGTGTCGATGGCAGACGGAGTCAGCCGTGCATCAACGGGTACAGTTCTTTCAACAACTTGCGTCGGCTGACCACCAGTTGCCAGCGGTGACCGCCAACTTGTCGCCAGAGGCGGGCGCAGCGGATACCGGCCAGGAGCAGGGCGCGGATCTTCGAGGCGTTGTTGGGTTGTTGCAGGTTGCGCATGTCGCCATGCACCTGAATGCGCTGGCGCAGGGTACTCAGGGTGTCCTGGTACAGCGCGCCGGTCGCGGCAATCACATTTTCGTGGGTCGGACCGAAGTGCTCGACCTGGGATTTGATCTGCGGCAGGCGCTTGCCGATGGTGTCCAGCATGTCATCGCGCTTGGCCAGCTGACGTTCAAGACCAAGCATCGACAGGGCATAGCGCAGCGGCTCGCGTTGCAGGGTCTGCGGATCGCGTTCCAGGGCGCTGGCCAGGGCGCGGTAGCCCTCGCGCAGATTCAGGTCATCACCGCCGAAGACTTCCAGGGTGTCCTTGGGGTCCATGACCAGCAGGGTGCCGAGCATGCAGTTGAGCGCAGCTTCGCTGACCTGGCCTGTCTTGGCGATGCGATCGACCAGCACGGCGGCTTGAAACACGGCCCCCAGGGCGGTGAGTTGCTCCTGAATCGGGGTCATCAACGTTTGTCCTTGCTGTACCAGGGCTCTGCAATTTCGATGACGCCGCCGCCCAGGCAGATCTCACCGTCGTAAAACACCACGGACTGCCCGGGGGTCACGGCGCGCTGTGGCTCATCGAACACGGCGCGATAGCCGCCGTCGGCGGTCTGTTCGAGCGTGCAGGCCTGATCGCCCTGACGATAGCGGACCTTGGCGGTCAGGCGGCGCGGGCTGCTCAGGTCTACCGGGTTGACCCAGTAGATCTGCGAGGCGATCAGGGCCTGGGAGAACAGCCACGGATGGTCATTGCCCTGGCCGACGATCAGTTCGTTGTGTTCCAGGTCCTTGACCAGCACGTACCAAGGCTCGTCACCGGCGTCCTTGAGACCGCCGATACCGAGGCCCTGGCGTTGGCCGATGGTGTGGTACATGAGGCCTGCGTGACGACCGATGACTTCGCCTTCGGTGGTCTTGATCTCGCCCGGCTGGGCCGGCAGGTACTGACGCAGGAAGTCGGTGAAGCGGCGCTCGCCGATAAAGCAGATGCCGGTGGAATCCTTCTTCTTCGCCGTGGCCAGGCCGTGTTTCTCGGCGATGGCGCGTACTTCCGGCTTTTCCAACTCACCGACCGGGAACAGGGTTTTGGCGATCTGTTCGCCGCCGACGGCATGCAGGAAGTAGCTCTGATCCTTGTTCGGGTCCAGGCCCTTGAGCAGCTCGGTGCGGCCGTCAATGTCACGGCGGCGCACGTAGTGGCCGGTGGCGATCAGGTCGGCACCCAGGCTCATGGCGTAGTCGAGGAACGCCTTGAACTTGATTTCGCGGTTACACAGGATGTCCGGGTTGGGCGTGCGCCCGGCCTTGTACTCTTCGAGGAAGTGCTCGAAGACGTTGTCCCAGTATTCTGCCGCGAAGTTTGCGGTGTGCAGCTTGATGCCGATGCGGTCGCAGACTGCCTGGGCATCGGCGAGGTCTTCGCGGGCGGTGCAGTATTCCGTTCCATCGTCTTCTTCCCAGTTCTTCATGAACAGGCCTTCCACCTGATAACCCTGCTCCATGAGCAGGACGGCGGATACGGAAGAGTCTACGCCGCCGGACATGCCGACGATGACGCGCGTCTTTTCTGGGGAGGAAAGGGCTGGATCAGACATAGGAGTTCAACGGGCAGCTTCAAAAAAGACGCGATTCTAGCAGGCTCGCGTCCCTGAGTCTCATGCCGTGTCGCGCAACAGGGCAAGGCTGAAGCGTTCGCCTCCCAGGTAGTCCTCGACACAGCGCATCACCAGCTCGCTGCGCCAGCGCTGTTGTTCGCCAGCCAGTTCATCGCGGCGCAGCCATAGCGGGCCGATGATGCCTTCGTCCAGCGCCAGCTCGGGATGATGGCGCAGTGGTTTGGCAGCGAAGCAGATGCGCTGGTAAGTCACGCCATTACTGGGGGCGGTGTAGAGGTATATGCCGACCAGGCTGGTCAGTTCGACGTCCCAGCCGGTTTCTTCCAGGGTTTCGCGGATGGCGGCCTGTTGCAGGGTTTCGTTGGCTTCCAGGTGCCCGGCGGGCTGGTTGAGTACGGCGCGGCCACCCTTGAGTTCTTCGACGAAGAGGAAGCGGCCCTGATCTTCGACGATGGTGGCGACGGTGACGTGGGCAAGCCATTGCATATAGAGGATGCTCCGTGGGTTTTCAGATATATCGCGATGTCTGTAGGAGCTGCCGAAGGCTGCGAATGGCGTTGTGCGGTATAGCGCCTTCGCAGCCTTCGGCAGCTCCTACATTAAAACCTCATTCCAGATCATGAATTGAGGGGTTTTGATAACGCCAGAAACAACAACCCCGGCACAAGGCCGGGGCTGTTGAAATGCAGGGCTAGCTTAGTTCAGCGCGGCGATTGCAGCGTTGAGGGTAGGGCTAGGACGCATGGCCTTGCTGGTCTGCTCGGCATTCGGGTGGTAGTAGCCACCGATATTCACTGGCTTGCCTTGAACGGCGTTGAGCTCGGCAACGATGGTTGCTTCGTTGTCGGTCAGGGTCTTGGCCAGAGGTGCGAATTGCGCTTGCAGGGCCGCATCGTCAGTCTGTGCGGCCAGTGCCTGTGCCCAGTACAGGGCCAGGTAGAAGTGGCTGCCGCGGTTGTCGATGTTGCCGACTTTACGCGAAGGCGACTTGTTGCGGTCCAGGAACTCGCCAGTGGCCTGGTCGAGGGTCTTGGACAGAACCAGCGCTTTCGGATTGTTGTAGGCGTTGCCCAGGTGCTCCAGGGAGGCTGCCAGTGCGAGGAACTCGCCCAGGGAGTCCCAGCGCAGGAAGTTCTCTTCAACGAACTGCTGCACGTGTTTCGGAGCCGAACCGCCGGCGCCGGTTTCGAACAGGCCACCGCCGTTCATCAGCGGCACGATGGACAGCATCTTGGCGCTGGTGCCCAGTTCCATGATCGGGAACAGGTCGGTCAGGTAGTCACGCAGAACGTTACCGGTCACCGAGATGGTGTCCTTGCCGGCACGGGTGCGGTCCAGGGTGAACTTCATCGCGTCGACCGGGGACATGATCTGGATGTCCAGGCCCGACGTGTCGTGGTCGGCCAGGTACTTCTGCACTTTGGCGATCATGGCGCTGTCATGGGCCCGTGCCGGGTCCAGCCAGAATACGGCCGGGGTGTTGCTGGCGCGGGCGCGGTTGACGGCGAGCTTGACCCAGTCCTGGATCGGCGCGTCCTTGACCTGGCACATGCGCCAGATATCACCGGCTTCGACGTTCTGTTCCATCAGGACTTTGCCCTGGCCGTCGGTCACGCGGACCACACCTGGCGCCTTGATCTGGAAGGTCTTGTCGTGGGAGCCGTATTCTTCGGCTTTCTGGGCCATCAGGCCGACGTTCGGTACGCTGCCCATGGTCACTGGATCGAAGGCGCCGTGTTTCTTGCAGTCTTCGATGACGGCCTGGTAGATGGTGGCGTAGCAGCGATCCGGGATCACGGCCTTGGCATCGTGCAGTTGACCGTCGGTGCCCCACATTTTGCCGGAGTCACGGATCATCGCAGGCATCGAGGCGTCGACGATAACGTCGCTCGGTACGTGCAGGTTGGTGATGCCCTTGTCGGAGTTGACCATGGCCAGGGAAGGGCGCACGGCGTAGACCGCTTCGATGTCAGCCTTGATTTCGGCTTGCTTGTCCGCTGGCAGTGCACCAATGCGGTCGTACAGGTCGCCGATACCGTTGTTCAGGTTGAAGCCGATTTCTTTCAGGATGTCGGCGTGCTTGGTCAGTGCGTCGTTGTAGAACTCGGCAACGATCAGGCCGAACATGATCGGATCGGAGATCTTCATCATGGTGGCTTTCAAGTGCACCGAGAACAGTACGCCCTTGGCCTTGGCGTCGGCGATCTCGCCAGCCACGAAGCTGCGCAGTGCCTTGGCGCTCATCACCGAGCTGTCGATGATTTCGCCAGCCTTGACGGCGGTTTTTTCTTTCAGGACGGAAGTGGTGCCGTCCTGGGCGACCAGTTCGATCTTGACGCTGTCAGCGGCCGGGATCAGAGCGGCTTTTTCGCTGCCGTAGAAGTCGCCGTTGCTCATGAAGGCAACGTGGGATTTCGAGTCGGCGGCCCAGGCGCCCATCTTGTGCGGGTGCTTGCGTGCGTAGTTCTTGACCGACAACGGAGCGCGACGATCGGAGTTGCCTTCACGCAGAACCGGGTTCACGGCACTGCCTTTGACCTTGTCGTAGCGGGCGCGAGTGTCTTTCTCGGCGTCGGTGGTCGGGGCTTCCGGGTAATCCGGGATCTTGAAGCCCTTGTCTTGCAGTTCTTTGATGGTGGCAACCAGCTGTGGAACGGAGGCGCTGATGTTCGGCAGCTTGATGATGTTGGCTTCAGGCGTGTTGGCCAGTTCGCCGAGCTCGGCCAGATGGTCAGCCACTTGTTGATCGGCACCAAGCGACTCTGGGAAGCTTGCGAGAACACGGCCTGCCAGGGAGATATCGCGAGTTTCGACGGCGATATCGGAAGAAGCGGTGTAGGCCTCGATGATAGGCAGCAACGAATAGGTGGCGAGGGCAGGGGCTTCGTCGGTGAAGGTATAGATGATCTTCGAGCGGTTAGACATTTGGTATGAACTCTCTGTTTTGCTGAGCATGCACAAAATCTCGATCTGCGCAGGGTATGCGCGCGTGCTCACAAGTCCCTTTTGAGCCGAAAGTCGAGCTTTATTCGCGGTGATGGTGGGTGCATCAGTCGAGCGAGCGCGTGCGCCGGGTCTGGCGCTACGTACCTTAAAGGCTGAAAGTCTCGTTCCAGACTGTTAAGCCCCTATGACTCATAAGTCACGGCGCGGAGTATATCAAACGATTGCGCTCTAGCATTAATGCTATGCGTACTATCGAATGAGAGATATTCGCCGTTGGTCGAGGTCGGCAAGACGAGCGGCGCGACAACGCAGGCACGACGATGCCCTGGGGCAAGGTTGGGGGGGAGGGGGAGTGGGCGAAACGAGGGCGAGACTGCGCAACCGGCCTGTTCCAACTGCATGACGGACCGGTTTCTGAGCAATCCTGCTAAGGACCGTTGTCCTAATCGGCTGTGGCGTGCTCGGGTTTTTGAGCGGTGGCTGAGAGTCCTGCATGCGGCGTAGCGGAGGTTTCGGCAGCCTTGCCCCTTATATCCACAGCGTGCAAGCCCTTGGGCCCCTGAATGATCTCGAAGCTGACCGGCTGGCCTGCCTTGAGGGTTTTGTAACCTTCCATCTGGATGGCGGAGTAATGGACGAACAGGTCGTCATCCTTGCCGTCCTCGACGATGAAGCCATAGCCTTTAGCATTATTGAACCACTTGACCTTACCACTGAGCATAGTCATATCCCTCTGCAAAGGACTCCGTCTGGAGTATCATCCACCTCACTCCGCCTGACCGAAAAAATTTTGGTTGACTACGCGGACCCTTTTTACCCAATGTGGGTTCTATTGTTTGTAACACCGTTTAGCCGATAGTCAAGGTCATGCGGCGGTCCATTTGAAAACCGGTCAGACTGCGACTAATTATTCAATTCGCCCCCCTACGAACCTTTCTTTCCATGCATGCAATCAGCAAGATTCGACTAACATTCAATCAGGATGGTCAGCAGCCCCACGAGGACGACGCGGCCGGGATCGCGGTACAGGACGCCAAGCCGGCATTGCAGGCGCCACCAATGTACAAGGTGGTTTTATTTAACGATGATTACACCCCGATGGATTTCGTCGTCGAAGTGCTCGAGGTGTTTTTTAACCTGAATCGTGAGCTGGCGACCAAGGTCATGCTGGCCGTCCATACAGAGGGACGGGCAGTCTGCGGATTGTTTACCCGCGACATCGCCGAGACCAAGGCAACGCAGGTCAACCAATACGCCAGGGAAAGCCAGCATCCGCTACTCTGTGAGATCGAGAAGGACGGTTAAACGCCGACCACTTGGGTATGAGGTGAAGCTATGTTAAACCGTGAGCTCGAAGTCACCCTCAATCTGGCCTTCAAGGAGGCACGTTCGAAGCGTCATGAGTTCATGACCGTCGAACATCTCCTGCTGGCTCTATTGGATAATGAGGCTGCCGCCACTGTTCTGCGTGCCTGCGGCGCAAACCTCGATAAACTCAAACATGATCTGCAAGAGTTCATCGACTCCACCACCCCCCTGATCCCCGTGCATGACGAGGATCGCGAAACCCAACCTACCCTTGGCTTCCAGCGCGTATTGCAGCGCGCGGTTTTCCATGTTCAAAGCTCCGGCAAGCGTGAAGTCACCGGCGCCAACGTGCTGGTCGCGATTTTCAGCGAGCAGGAAAGCCAGGCAGTGTTCCTGCTCAAGCAGCAGAGCGTTGCCCGCATCGATGTCGTCAACTATATCGCCCATGGCATCTCCAAGGTTCCAGGGCACGGCGATCATTCTGAAGGTGAGCAAGATATGCAGGACGACGAGGGCGGTGAGTCTTCTTCCTCAGGCAATCCTCTGGATGCCTATGCCAGCAACCTGAACGAATTGGCGCGCCAGGGTCGTATCGACCCGTTGGTCGGCCGTGAGGTTGAAGTCGAGCGTGTCGCCCAGATCCTGGCGCGTCGGCGCAAGAACAACCCGTTGCTGGTGGGTGAGGCCGGCGTGGGTAAAACCGCCATCGCCGAAGGCCTGGCCAAGCGCATCGTCGACAATCAGGTGCCTGATCTGCTCGCCAGCAGCGTCGTCTACTCGCTGGACCTGGGTGCCTTGCTGGCCGGGACCAAGTATCGCGGTGATTTCGAGAAGCGCTTCAAGGCGCTGCTCAATGAACTGAAAAAACGTCCCCATGCCATCCTGTTCATCGACGAAATCCACACCATCATTGGTGCCGGTGCAGCGTCCGGCGGCGTCATGGATGCCTCCAACCTGCTCAAGCCATTGCTGTCGTCCGGGGATATCCGTTGCATCGGTTCGACCACCTTCCAGGAATTCCGCGGGATTTTCGAGAAGGACCGGGCTCTGGCGCGGCGTTTCCAGAAAGTCGATGTGTCGGAGCCTTCGGTGGATGACACCATTGGCATCCTGCGCGGCCTGAAAGGGCGCTTCGAGCAGCATCACGGTATCGAATACAGTGATGAGGCCCTGCGTGCCGCTGCTGAACTGGCTTCGCGCTACATCAACGACCGTCATATGCCCGACAAGGCCATCGACGTCATCGACGAGGCGGGTGCCTATCAGCGTCTGCAACCGGCCGACAAGCGTGTCAAACGCATTGAAGTGCCGCAGGTCGAGGATATCGTCGCCAAAATCGCGCGAATTCCGCCAAAACACGTCAACAGTTCCGACAAGGAGCTGCTGCGTAACCTGGAGCGCGATCTCAAGCTCACGGTATTCGGCCAGGATGCGGCCATCGACTCGCTGTCGACGGCCATCAAACTGTCCCGCGCTGGTCTGAAATCGCCTGACAAACCGGTCGGTTCCTTCCTGTTCGCCGGTCCTACCGGTGTCGGCAAGACCGAAGCTGCTCGCCAGTTGGCCAAGGCCCTGGGGATCGAGCTGGTGCGCTTTGACATGTCCGAGTACATGGAGCGGCATACCGTCTCGCGCCTGATCGGTGCTCCACCGGGTTACGTTGGTTTCGACCAGGGCGGTCTGTTGACCGAAGCGATCACCAAGCAGCCGCATTGCGTGTTGCTGCTCGATGAAATCGAGAAGGCCCACCCGGAAGTCTTCAACCTGCTGTTGCAGGTCATGGACCACGGTACCCTGACCGATAACAACGGGCGCAAGGCGGACTTCCGCAACGTGATCGTGATCATGACCACCAACGCCGGTGCCGAAACCGCTGCGCGGGCTTCGATTGGCTTCACGCATCAGGACCACTCGTCCGATGCCATGGAAGTCATCAAGAAGAGTTTCACGCCGGAATTCCGTAACCGCCTGGACACCATCATCCAATTCGGTCGCCTCAGCCATGAGGTTATCAAGAGTGTGGTGGACAAGTTCCTTACCGAGCTGCAGGCGCAACTGGAAGACAAGCGTGTCCTGCTGGAAGTTTCCGACGCGGCCAGAAGCTGGCTGGCGCAGGGTGGCTACGATGCAGCGATGGGTGCGCGGCCGATGGCTCGCCTGATCCAGGACAAGATCAAGCGTCCGCTGGCCGAGGAAATTCTCTTTGGCGAGCTGTCCGAGCATGGCGGCGTGGTTCACGTCGACATCAAGGACGGCGAAATCACCTTCGAGTTCGAAACCACTGCTGAAATGGCCTGAGTCTCAAGCCGATAAAAGCCCCGCATCTCGCAAGAGGTGCGGGGCTTTTTGTTGGAGAAATATGCACCTGCCGGGCTGCCGAAGGCTGCGAACGGGTTCATCTGATGCGCCACTTTCGCAGCCTTCGGCAGTTCCTGCGAAATTTCAGGCACACAAAAACGCCCGGCAGGTGCCAGGCGTTTTCATTCGAGCTTGAGTTAGCGTGCGCGGTAAGTGATGCGCCCTTTGCTCAAGTCGTAGGGCGTCAGTTCAACACGCACCTTGTCACCGGTCAAAATACGGATGTAGTTCTTGCGCATCTTGCCGGAGATGTGCGCGGTTACGACGTGCCCGTTTTCCAACTCCACACGAAACATGGTGTTGGGCAGGGTGTCGACGACAGTGCCTTCCATTTCGAAGCTGTCTTCTTTCGACATGCAGTAAAGCCCTCGGAATCTGATGAGTGGCCCGGTGCAAGTGGCGCCAGGCAAAAGCGGCGTGCATTGTGCCCGAAAAATGCGCTTTTAGCCAAGGGCTTCAATAAAGAGTCACCCACCTCTGATTCGTCAGCAGCTCAATTGGTCGATATTGGGTCTTGTAGTTCATCTTCTTGCAGTTCTTTATCCAGTAGCCCAGGTACACCGCATGCAGCTGCAGGCGGGTCGCTTCGGCGATCTGCCAGAGGATCGCGAAGCGGCCCAGGCTGCGTTTTTCTTCATCCGGCTCGTAGAAGGTATAAACCGCCGAAAGGCCGTTGGGCAGTAGGTCGGTGACGGCTACAGCTAGCAGGCGCTCGCCGGCGCGGAACTCGTAGAAGCGGGAAAACGGCAGGTCCCGCACCAGAAAGGTGGAAAACTGATCGCGGCTGGGCGGAAACATGTCGCCGTCGGCGTGGCGCTGTTCGATGTAGCGTTGGTAGAGGTCGAAATATTCTTCGGTAAAGCGCGGCTTGGTGCTGTGCACCTGGATATCGGCATTGCGCTTGACGATGCGTTTTTGCTGGCGGTCCGGGACGAAGATGTCCACCGGAATGCGCGCGGGTACGCAGGCGCTGCAGTTCTGGCAATGGGGGCGGTACAGATGATCGCCGCTGCGGCGAAAGCCCATGTCGGAAAGATCGGCATACACCTGCACGTCCATCGGCTGACTGGGGTCGAGGAACAGCGTGGTCGCCTGTTCTTCCGGCAGGTAGCTGCAGGAATGGGGTTGAGTGGCATAAAACTTCAGCCGCGCCAGCTCTGTCATATCAGCCCCCTGAGAAAAAACCCTGATTAAGAGTGTAAGCCAGCCTACCCAACTCGCCTAGGCAGCCAGTCGGCGTTATTTGCCTGATCCAGATGCTTGTGCAAAAAGTCGGCAAAGTCTCTGCGTGGAATCGCGCGGGCGCCGAAGCTATGCAGGTGCTCGGTGGGCATCTGGCAGTCGATCAACACGAAGCCCCAGGCACGCAGGCGCTCTACCAGCGTGGCGAAGCCGACTTTGGAGGCGTTGTCGGTGCGGCTGAACATGGACTCGCCGAAAAACAACTGGCCCATTGCCAGGCCGTAGAGTCCGCCGACCAATTGACCCTGTTCCCAGACTTCGACGCTGTGGGCGTGACCGCGTCGATGCAGCTCAAGGTAAGCCGTTTGCATGGCTCCGGTGATCCAGGTGCCATCAACGTAATCCCTGGGGGCGGCGCAGCCCTGGATTACAGCCGCGAAATCCCGATCGAATGTGACTTCGAAGCGGCCCTGGCGCATGACCTTGGCCAGGCTGCGGGAAATGTGTATTTCTTCAGGAAACAGCACCGTGCGCGGATCCGGTGACCACCAGAGGATCGGCTGGCCCTCCATGAACCACGGAAAACAGCCATGGCGATAGGCGCTGACCAGGCGGTCTGGCGATAAATCGCCGCCGGCGGCGAGCAGGCCATCGGGATCGCGCAAGGCCTTGGCCAGGGGCGGGAAGTCGAACGTGTTGCGTTGTAACCAGGTCAGCATAGATTCAGGGCTTGGCAGGGGAGGGGAGGGCGGCACCCAGGGTGCAACTCCAGGGCCCAAGTGTGGTCACAGTTCGTCGCCATTTTGAAGTCTCCGTTTACACTTTTGTACTGCGGGCTGTTCTTGGCTCGGGTCGATGGTCAGGAATACGACATAAGCCTTTGTCACGCAAGGCAATGCGTGGTCCAATTGAGCGTTATGGCTGGCCCTTGAAGATATACGCGGCGCACGCCAGACTAGCTATTTGCAAAATCAATGTTCAACTACAGATGTTCGCGCCCGGCGCAGGAAAACAAGCGTTTTGAAGAAGTCCACCTTAGCACCCAGCCCTGTTCCACTCTGGCGGCAACAGTTGCACTACCGACTCAAGGAAGGTGCGCTGATTGCCTTCGGGGCGCTGTGCCTCTATCTGATGATGGCTTTGTTGAGCTACGACCCGAACGATCCGGGCTGGAGTCACACCAGCAGTGCCGTGCAAGTGCAGAACGCCGCTGGCCGCGCGGGGGCCTTCAGCGCCGATATTCTGTTCATGGTGCTGGGCTATTTCGCCTACATCTTCCCGTTGTTGCTGGCGGTCAAGGCCTGGCAGGTGTTTCGCCAGCGTCACGAACCCTGGCAGTGGAGCGGCTGGTTGTTCTCCTGGCGCCTGATCGGCCTGGTGTTCCTGATACTGGCAGGTGCCGCCCTGGCCCATATCCATTTCCACTATTCGGCTGGCTTCCCTGGTTCGGCTGGCGGTGTGTTGGGCGAAGTCCTTGGCGATCTGGCGCAGAAAGCGCTGAATATTCAGGGCAGCACCTTGCTGTTCATCGCCCTGTTCCTGTTCGGCCTCACCGTATTCACTGACTTGTCCTGGTTCAAGGTCATGGATCTGACCGGCAAGATCACCCTCGACCTGCTTGAGCTGTTCCAGGGCGCCGCCAATCGCTGGTGGATGGCTCGCACCGAACGCAAGCAGATGGTGGCGCAACTGCGCGAAGTCGATGTGCGGGTCAAGGACGTGGTGGCGCCGGTTGCGTCGGATCGTCGTGAGCAGGTCAAGGCCAAGGAGCGCCTGATCGAGCGTGAACAGTCCCTCAGCACCCATATGACTGAGCGCGAGAAGCACGTTCCGCCTGTTATCGCCCCGGCACCGGTCCGTCCGCCGGAGCCGAGCAAGCGTGTGCAGAAGGAAAAACAGGTGTCGTTGTTCGTCGACAGCGCCGTGGAAGGCACGCTGCCACCGATCTCGATCCTCGATCCGGCCGAGAAGAAAAAGCTCAATTACTCCCCCGAATCCCTTGCGGCCGTTGGTCATCTGCTGGAAATCAAGCTCAAGGAATTCGGCGTCGAAGTGACCGTGGACTCGATTCATCCGGGGCCGGTCATTACCCGTTACGAAATCCAGCCGGCCGCGGGCGTGAAAGTCAGCCGTATCGCCAACCTCGCCAAGGACCTGGCACGTTCCCTGGCCGTGACCAGCGTGCGGGTGGTTGAGGTGATTCCGGGCAAGACCACCGTGGGTATCGAGATCCCCAACGAGGACCGGCAGATCGTGCGTTTTTCCGAAGTGCTGTCGTCGCCGGAATACGATGACGCCAAGTCACCGGTCACCATGGCCCTGGGCCATGATATTGGCGGCAAGCCGATTATCGTTGACCTGGCGAAAATGCCTCACCTGCTGGTAGCCGGTACGACCGGTTCCGGTAAGTCGGTGGGGGTCAACGCCATGATCCTGTCGATCCTGTTCAAGTCGGGCCCGGAAGACGCCCGCCTGATCATGATCGACCCGAAAATGCTTGAATTGTCGATCTACGAAGGCATTCCGCATCTGCTCTGCCCGGTAGTGACCGATATGAAAGACGCGGCCAATGCCCTGCGCTGGAGCGTCGCCGAGATGGAGCGCCGCTACAAGCTGATGGCGGCCATGGGCGTGCGCAACCTCGCGGGCTTCAACCGCAAGGTCAAGGACGCCGAGGAAGAGGGCGCGCCCATCTCCGACCCGACCTATCGCCGCGAAAGCATTCATGACGAAGCGCCACTGCTCAAGACCCTGCCGACCATTGTGGTAGTGGTCGACGAATTCGCCGACATGATGATGATCGTCGGCAAGAAGGTCGAAGAGCTGATCGCCCGTATCGCCCAGAAGGCCCGTGCCGCCGGTATCCACCTGATCCTGGCGACCCAGCGTCCGTCCGTGGACGTGATCACGGGTCTGATCAAGGCCAACATCCCGACGCGCATGGCGTTCCAGGTATCGAGCAAGATCGATTCCCGGACCATCATCGATCAGGGCGGTGCCGAGCAACTGCTGGGTCATGGTGACATGCTGTACATGCCACCGGGCACCAGCCTGCCGATCCGTGTGCATGGCGCCTTCGTTTCCGACGATGAGGTCCATCGCGTGGTGGAGGCCTGGAAGTTGCGGGGTGTGCCGGACTACAACGAAGACATTCTCGCTGGCGTCGAGGAGCCGGGTAGCGGTTTCGACGGTGGCAGCGGTGAAGGCGCCGAGGACAGCGAGAGTGATGCGCTGTATGACGAGGCCGTCAAATTCGTCCTGGAAAGCCGCCGTGCTTCGATCTCTGCCGTGCAGCGCAAGCTCAAGATCGGTTACAACCGTGCGGCGCGGATGATCGAAGCGATGGAAATGGCGGGCGTCGTGACGTCCATGAACACCAACGGCTCGCGCGAAGTGATTGCGCCGGGCCCGATGCGCGACTGACCCGTCAGCTGCGCCATTTGCCCGGCACGCGTACCGACGCGCTGCCGCAAGCCTACTGCATTCAAGAGGACTCCCATGCGTCTGATCCGCCTGTTACTGGCTACTGCTCTGACCTTTTCCGTTGTCCCGGCCCATGCCGACAGCAAGGACGTGGCACGTCTGACTCAGTTGCTGGAAAATTCCAAGACCCTGAGCGCCCGTTTCTCGCAACTGAGCCTGGACGGTTCCGGCACGCAGTTGCAGGAAACCGCAGGTGACATGATCCTGCAGCGCCCTGGCCAGTTCTACTGGCACACCGATGCGCCGCAGGAGCAACTGATGGTCTCCGATGGCAAGAAGGTTTCCCTGTGGGACCCGGACTTGCAACAGGTCACCATCAAGAACCTCGATCAGCGTTTGACCCAGACTCCGGCGCTGCTGCTGTCCGGTGATGTGTCGAAGATCGGTCAGAGTTTTGATATCACCGCCAAGGAAGCCGGCGGCGTAATCGATTTCGTGCTCAAGCCCAAGACCAAGGACTCCCTGTTCGACAGCCTGCGCCTATCTTTTCGCAATGGCCTGATCAACGACATGCAGTTGATCGATAGTGTCGGCCAGCGCACCAATATCCTGTTCACCGGGGTCAAGGCCAACGAGACCGTAGCGGCGAACAAATTCCAGTTCCAGGTCCCGAAGGGCGCTGACGTCATTCAGGAATAAGAGGTTTCAAGCGCGGCCCATGGACTTGTTTCGTAGCGACCCGATAGCTCAGCCCCTGGCCGCGCGCCTGCGTGCCACTAATCTGGACGAGTACGTCGGTCAGGAGCACTTGCTCGCCCATGGCAAGCCGTTGCGCGAGGCCTTGGAGCAGGGCGCGCTGCACTCGATGATCTTCTGGGGCCCGCCGGGCGTGGGCAAGACCACTCTGGCACGGCTGCTGGCCAAGGTCTCCGATGCGCATTTCGAAACGGTCTCGGCGGTACTGGCCGGGGTCAAGGAAATCCGCCAGGCCGTCGAGGTCGCCAAACAACAGGCCGGGCAGTACGGGCGCCGGACCATCCTGTTTGTTGATGAAGTGCACCGTTTCAACAAGTCGCAGCAGGATGCTTTCCTACCCTATGTCGAAGACGGCACGCTCATCTTCATCGGTGCGACCACAGAAAACCCTTCTTTCGAATTGAACAACGCGCTGCTCTCCCGGGCACGAGTCTATGTGCTCAAGAGCCTCGACGAGACGGCGCTGCGCAAGCTGGTGCAGCGCGCATTGACCGAAGAGCGCGGGCTGGGCAAGCAGAACCTCAGTCTCGACGACGAAGGCTTTGCCATGTTGATGTCCGCCGCTGATGGCGATGGCCGTCGTATGCTCAATCTGCTGGAAAACGCCGCCGACCTGGCCGATGACGGCAGCGTGATTGGCGCCGAGATGCTCCAGGGCCTGCTCGGTGATGGTCGGCGTCGCTTCGATAAAGGCGGGGAGGCGTTTTACGACCAGATCTCGGCGCTGCACAAATCCATTCGTGGCTCTAATCCCGATGCGGCGCTGTACTGGTTCGCCCGGATGATCGATGGCGGCTGCGATCCGCTGTATCTGGCGCGCCGCGTGGTGCGCATGGCCAGTGAAGATATCGGCAATGCCGACCCACGGGCACTGCCACTGTGCATGTCGGCCTGGGACGTGCAGGAACGCCTGGGCAGCCCGGAAGGCGAGCTGGCAGTGGCTCAGGCCATCGTCTACCTTGCCTGCGCGCCGAAGAGCAATGCCGTTTACATGGGCTTCAAGGCCGCCATGCGCGAAGCCACGGAGCATGGCTCGCTGGAAGTGCCGCTGCACCTGCGCAATGCCCCGACCAAGCTGATGAAACAATTGGGCTATGGCGAAGAATACCGTTATGCCCACGACGAGCCCGATGCCTATGCGGCGGGTGAGGACTACTTCCCCGAAGAGTTGGAGCCGCGCCAGTACTATCAGCCGGTACCCCGTGGCCTTGAATTGAAAATAGGCGAAAAACTCAAGCATTTGGCTGCCCTGGACCGGGCCAGCCCTCGTCAGCGGAGAAAGTAGGTGTTTCAGACCATTCTTGCGGTGTCCCTGGCCGGTATCGCTGGTACATTATTGCGCTTTGCTGCTGGCACTTGGGTGACGGCGAATTGGCCGAAGCATTTTTACGGGGCGACGTTGGCGGTCAACCTGGTCGGTTGCCTGATCATCGGCGTGCTGTACGGCTTGTTCCTGCTGCGCCCGGAAGTGCCCATTGAGATTCGGGCCGGCCTGATTGTCGGCTTTGTAGGCGGTCTGACGACCTTTTCATCCTTTTCACTGGATACGTTGCGTCTGCTCGAAAGCGGGCAAGTGCCACTGGCCCTGGGCTATGCGGGCATCAGTGTATTCGGCGGGCTGCTGGCCACCTGGCTCGGCCTGACCTTGACCAGACTTTGATAGACGAGAGAACACCATGCTCGATTCCAAACTGTTACGTACTCAACTTCAGGACGTAGCGGATCGCCTGACTTCCCGTGGTTTCACCCTGGATGTGGCCCGCATTGAAGCGCTGGAAAACCAGCGCAAAACCGTTCAGACCCGCACCGAGCAGTTGCAGGCTGAGCGCAATGCCCGTTCCAAATCCATCGGCCAGGCCAAGCAGCGCGGTGAAGACATCGCCCCGCTGATGGCGGATGTCGAACGCATGGGCAGCGAATTGAGCAGTGGCAAGGTCGAACTGGACGCTATCCAGGCCGAGCTGGACGCCATGCTGTTGAGCATGCCGAACCTGCCCCATGAATCCGTGCCGGTCGGTGCCGATGAAGACGATAACGTCGAAGTGCGCCGCTGGGGCACCCCGGCCGCTTTCGATTTCGCTGTACAGGACCACGTTGCCCTGGGCGAGAAGTTCGGCTGGCTGGACTTCGAAACCGCTGCCAAGCTGTCCGGCGCGCGTTTCGCCCTGTTGCGCGGCCCGATTGCCCGTATGCATCGCGCCCTGGGGCAGTTCATGATCAACCTGCACGTCACCGAGCACGGCTATGAAGAGGCCTACACGCCTTATCTGGTCCAGGCCCCGGCCCTGCAGGGCACCGGTCAGTTGCCGAAATTCGAAGAAGATCTGTTCAAGATCTCCCGCGAAGGCGAGGCGGACCTGTACCTGATCCCGACCGCCGAAGTGTCGCTGACCAATATCGTCGCTGGTGAAATCGTCGACGCCAAGCAGATGCCATTGAAGTTCGTTGCCCACACGCCGTGCTTTCGTAGCGAAGCCGGCGCATCGGGTCGCGATACCCGCGGCATGATTCGCCAGCACCAGTTCGACAAGGTCGAGATGGTCCAGATCGTCGAGCCGGAAAAGTCCATGGAAGCCCTCGAAGGCCTGACCGCCAACGCCGAGCGCGTCCTGCAACTGCTGGAACTGCCTTATCGCGTACTGGCCCTGTGCACCGGCGACATGGGTTTCAGCGCCGTAAAAACCTACGACCTGGAAGTGTGGATCCCGAGCCAGGACAAATACCGCGAGATTTCGTCGTGCTCCAACTGCGGCGACTTCCAGGCCCGCCGCATGCAGGCCCGCTGGCGCAACCCGGAAACCGGCAAGCCAGAGCTGGTGCACACCTTGAACGGCTCCGGTCTGGCCGTTGGTCGCACGCTGGTCGCGGTACTGGAAAACTATCAGCAGGCTGACGGCTCGATCCGCGTCCCTGAAGTGCTCAAGCCGTACATGGGTGGCCTTGAGGTCATCGGCTAAATGGAATTTCTGCCGCTGTTCCACAATCTGCGTGGCAGCTGGGTGTTGGTGGTCGGCGGCGGCGAGATTGCCTTGCGCAAATCTCGCCTGTTGGCCGATGCCGGCGCGTTGTTGCGGGTGGTTGCACCCCAGGTTGAAACACAACTGGCTGAACTGGTCACGACCGGTGGCGGCCAGGTGCTGGCGCGTGGCTATCTGGAAAGTGATCTGGATGGTTGCGTGCTGGTCATCGCCGCCACTGACGACGAACCGCTCAACGCTCAGGTATCCAAGGATGCCCGTCAGCGTTGCGTGCCGGTCAATGTGGTCGATGCCCCGGCTCTTTGCAGCGTGATTTTCCCTGCCATTGTCGACCGCTCGCCGTTGGTGATTGCCGTCTCCAGTGGCGGTGATGCACCGGTGCTGGCTCGGTTGATCCGGGCCAAGCTGGAAACCTGGATTCCTTCGACTTACGGCCAACTGGCCGGTCTGGCTGCGCGCTTTCGTAATCAGGTCAAGGGGCTGTTTCCCGATGTGCAGCAGCGCCGCGCATTCTGGGAAGACGTATTCCAGGGCCCGATCGCCGATCGGCAACTGGCCGGGCAGGGCGCCGAAGCTGAGCGTTTATTGCTGGCGAAAATTGCTGGCAAAGCGCCTCCAGGCAACGGCGAAGTCTATTTGGTGGGTGCGGGGCCCGGTGATCCGGATCTGCTGACCTTCCGTGCCCTGCGCCTGATGCAACAGGCTGATGTGGTGCTGTATGACCGTCTGGTGGCTCCCGCCATCCTCGAACTGTGCCGCCGGGATGCCGAGCGTATCTATGTCGGCAAGCGCCGCGCAGATCATGCCTTGCCTCAGGAGCAGATCAATCAGCAACTGGTGGCACTGGCCAAGCAAGGCAAGCGGGTGGTGCGGCTTAAGGGCGGCGATCCGTTTATCTTTGGCCGTGGCGGTGAGGAAATCGAAGAGCTGGCGGCCCATGGCATCCCGTTCCAGGTGGTGCCGGGTATCACCGCAGCCAGCGGTTGCGCGGCCTATGCCGGGATTCCCCTGACCCATCGCGACTATGCCCAGTCGGTACGCTTTGTCACCGGCCATCTCAAGGACGGTAGCACTGACTTGCCTTGGGCAGACCTGGTGGCTCCGGCCCAGACCTTGGTGTTCTACATGGGCCTGGTCGGCCTGCCGCTGATCTGCGAAGGCCTGATCAAGCATGGTCGAGCAGCCGATACGCCGGCGGCGTTGATCCAGCAGGGTACTACGCAGAATCAGCGGGTATTTACCGGGACTTTGGCCAATCTGCCGCAACTGGTGGCCGATCACGAGGTGCATGCACCGACCTTGGTCATTGTCGGTGAAGTGGTTCAGCTTCGTGAGAAGCTGGCCTGGTTCGAAGGTGCGCAAGGCAGCATGTAACTCGGCAAATGTAGTACCGGCTTTAGCCGGGGGATGGCAGGGCAGGCGCTATACAGGTATCGACCCTGCGGGCGCCTTCCCGGCTAAAGCCGTTCCCACAAAAGCCACATCATCTTCAGGCCCAGACACCACTGCCGTTCAGGCGCGCACGATCATGATCCGCATCGAAACTCAGGGCCGGGCCCTTGGGCACGATACCGGTCGGGTTAATGGTGCGATGGCTGGCGTAGTAATGGCCCTTGATGTGTTCCAGGTCCACGGTCTGCGCAACGCCCGGCCACTGGTACAGCTCGCGCAGCCAGCTTTGCAGGTTCGGGTAGTCGCTGATCCGGCGCAGGTTGCACTTGAAGTGGCCGTAATACACCGCGTCGAAGCGCACGATCGTGGTGAACAGGCGGATATCGGCTTCAGTCAGGTGTTCGCCCGTCAGGTAGCGTTTCTTGCTCAAGCGTTCTTCCAGTACATCCAGTTCGGCAAACAAGCCATCGTAGGCCTGCTCATAAGCGCCCTGTGCGGTAGCAAAGCCTGCGCGATATACGCCGTTATTCACGGCCGGGTAGATGCGATCGTTCAACTCGTCGATCTCTACCCGCAAAGCAGCAGGATAGAAGTCCAGGTGATTGCCCGTCAGTGCGTTGAAGGCCGAGTTGAACATGCGGATGATTTCCGATGACTCGTTGCTGACGATGCGCTTGAGCTTCTTGTCCCACAGCACGGGCACGGTCACGCGGCCGGTGTAGTGGACGTCATCGGCGGTGTAGCGCTGGTGGAGAAATTCCAGGCCGTCGAGTTTGTCACCGGTCGAGCCTTTGTCCTGATCGAAGGTCCAGCCGTTCTCCAGCATCAGCCAGCTGACTACTGAAACGTCGATCAGGCTTTCCAGACCCTTGAGCTTGCGCATGATCAAGGTGCGGTGGGCCCATGGGCACGCCAGCGAGACATACAGATGGTAGCGTCCGGCTTCGGCAACAAAGCCACCTTCGCCGCTTGGGCCGGGTTTGCCGTCAGCGGTCACCCAGTTGCGACGCTGGGCGTTTTCCCGCTGGAATGCGCCATCTTTGCTGCTTTCGTACCACTGGTCATGCCAGCGTCCTTCGACGAGAAGGCCCATGTCTGACTCCAATCTATAAGGGATAAAGGATTGGAGAGCAGTTTAATTAGAATGGTTCGAACGAATAGCGCAAATTGTCCGGCGTTAAGATCGATTAAATAGATAGGTTGCGTTTATCCCAATAAATCTGCGCCTGTGCGAAGGCCTGATCACGGGGCATACCGAGGCCACGCAAGGCCAGCGCGATAGTCGAAATCAGTGCCAGTTGCGGGTAGCTGTCTTCGATGTCACCGCGCCATAGGGCAGTCAGTTGCTGCGGATCCAGGGTGGCGGGTTTGACGTGGCGACGCTCCGACAGTGCAGGCCACTCCTCATCCCAAGGCTGTCCTGCGCTGGTTCCATAGAGGTGGCTGATGGTGTCAGGGTTGACCTCGATTTCGCCACCGTCACCCTTGATCACGATGGCGTTATCGCCCAGCAGGCTGCTGGCATCGCGGTGCACGCCCTGATAGCCGGGGTGAAAGATGCTCTGCAGGCCGCAGCGTGCGCCCAGCGGATTGATGATGCGCGCCAGAGAGTGAATCGGCGAACGCAGACCCAGAGTGTTACGAAGGTCGATCATCCGTTGCAGTTGCGGCGCCCAGTCGCCCAAAGGCATGAACGCCAGATTATGCTGCGCCAGTGACGACTCGACGGATTGCCAGTTGCGGCACAAAGGAATGCCGAGCAGACCGAGCAGTTGCTCGCTGTAAAGGCGCCCGGCGGTATGAGCGCCGCCGCCGTGCATGAAAATCTTCACACCGTTCTGGGCCAGGCATTTTGCCGCCAGCAAGTACCAGGGCAAATGGCGCTTTTTGCCTGCATAGGTCGGCCAGTCGATATCAACTGCAAGGGCTGGGGTATGCAGGCGCGCGCGGATGGCTTCGGTAAAGCCCGCCAGTTCTTCAGCGCTTTCTTCCTTGTGTCGCAGCAGCATCAGGAAGGCACCGAGTTGGGTGTCCTCGACTTTTTCTTCGATCAACATGCCCATGGCTTCACGCGCTTCCTCGCGGGTGAGATTACGGGCGCCTTGCTTGCCCTTGCCGAGAATGCGTACGAACTGCGCAAAAGGATGTTCGGCGGGCGTTTGGGTAACGAGCGGGGCGTATTCGGTCATATGCAATTGGTCGGCTTGGGCAGGCCCGCCAGCTTGGCGGCGAGTTTGGCGGGAGTGCCGTTGAACAGGCGATTGAGGTGCATGCTGTTGCCTTTCTCGACGCCCAGTTTCAAGGCGGCGTACTTGATCAGCGGGCGGGTCGCCGGGGATAGCTGGAACTCGGCGTAAAACCCGCGCAACAGTTCCAGTATTTCGATGTGTGCCGGGCTCAGGTCGATACCTTCCCTGACGGCCAGGGCCTGCGCCACGTCCATGGACCAGTCGTTCAGGTCCTGCAGAAAGCCATCCTTGTCCAGGGCAATCTGCCGGGTATCAAGCGTCAGGACATTCATAGCCAACTGTTGACCTTGTCGAAGCGAATCGTCAAATCGACGAAGCCGGCGTAATCAACCTGGCTGGCCCAGGCGGGCGCCTGAATATTGCGGGCCTGCATATCTTCCTCGAGGGCAAACAGCTTCAGGCCTCCGAGTCGATCTTCCAGGGCTTGCAGGGGGGCGCTGGCAGGTGTCAGGGAGTAAGTCGCGTCGCCGCACAGCAGGATGGCGTCGTGTTCCCCGACCAGGCGCAGGCAACTGTTCAGGCGGCTGTCGCTAAAAGGGGAGTGGGAGAGAACATGTAAGGTCGACATCAGATTGTGATCACCTGGTCGTAACGGTCAATGAGCGCAGCAATCTCGCCGGACGACTGCCGCTGAAGGCCTTCCCCGTCCAGGTTGGTCGTCGCGATTGCGCGCTCTTTCAGGCTCTGCTCGCAGGCGTAGAGTTCTTCGACCCCGAACATTGTCAGGGCCTGCAGATTGGCGGTCAGATCCTTCTGCTGAACGGCGGCGGATTTTTGCTCCGGCGACAGCTGAAAAACCCCGTCGTCCAGAAACAGCAAGCCAATCGGCAAATCGAAGGCGCCGCCAGCCAGAACGATATCCAGCACTTCGCGGGCACTCGGCCCGGACCAGGGCGACTGGCGGCTGATAATCAACAAAGACTTGGCCATTGCTCAAGGCCCTCCGAAGCAGATCAATCGGTCAGCGCTTTGCACCGCGTCATGCAATTGGCCCAGGCCCGATAACTCCCAGGGCGCCGACAGATTGGCAGCGGGGCGCTGATAGCGCTGGGCCTCTTCGTCATTCAACACACCCCGGCGCAACGCTGCCGCGATACAGACTACGCCGTCCAGGTGATGGGTCGCGACGAACTCACGCCACTGCAAAGACAGATCTTGTTCGTCCTGCGGGGTTACAACATTGGCCGAAGCGCTATGGACGCCGTCCTGATAAAAAAACAGGCGGACAATCTCGTGACCCTGCGCCAGCGCCGCCTGGGCGAATAGCAGGGCGCGGCGGGAAGAGGGTGCATGGGCCGCAGAGAAAAGGGCGATGGCGAACTTCATGGGCAACTCTGTGTGTGAAACGTGCCTTATGATAAAGAATTAACGCCCTTGAGACAGCAAAAAGCCCGCGATGCGGGCTTTTTGTTGACGCCAAGCCGGGGCTTAGTCGTCGCGGCTCATGATGCCGAAGATCTGCAACAGGCTGATGAACAGGTTGTAGATCGATACATACAGGCTGATGGTCGCCATGATGTAGTTGCGCTCGCCGCCATGGATGATGGCGCTGGTCTGGAACAGGATCGCAGCTGACGAGAACAGCACGAAGCCGGCGCTGATCGCCAGTTGCAGGCCGCTGATGTTGAAGAACATGCTGGCCAGGGTAGCGCCAAGCAGGACGAAGAAACCAACGGTGATGAAACCGCTGAGGAAGCTCATGTCCTTGCGGCTGATAAGCACATAAGCCGACAGACCGCCGAATACCAGCGCCGTCATGGCGAAGGCCGAGCTGACCACCTCTGCACCGCCCTGCATACCCAGGTAACGATTGAGGATAGGGCCCAGCAGGTAACCCATGAAGCCGGTCAGAGCAAAGGCCGACACCAGGCCCCAGCCCGAGTCGCGCAATTTGTTGGTGAGGAAGAACAGACCGTAGAAGCCGATCAGCACCACGAAAATGTTCGGGTAGCCCACATGCATCTGCTGGGCAACATAGGCCATGACGCCGCTGAACGCTAAGGTCAGCGCCAGCAGGCTGTACGTGTTGCGCAGGACGCGGCTAACCTCTAGCTGATCGGCCTGCACGCCGTTATTAACTGCGTAATCCTGTTCGCGCATGGCGAAACTCCTGGTGGTTGAAATGTTGAGTTGCAAAGATCATAACAGAGGTGCCGCCAGTCGCCAGCGGCAGAGTTTGACAGCTTGTTTCATTCGGGTATTATGGCGCCCGCAGCAAAAGTGGAGATATGGCCGAGTGGTTTAAGGCAGCAGTCTTGAAAACTGCCGACTGTAACAGGTCCTAGAGTTCGAATCTCTATGTCTCCGCCATCTTCTACAGCGCAAAGCCCTGATTTTTCAGGGCTTTGTCGTATCTGGGATTCAGGAATCAGACCCCGAGAAATCAGGGTCGTTTCCGCATCTTATGTATCGTTTCCGCCACTATGCGTGAAAAATGTTTCATCGGGTCGGTTTCACAATCTATCCCAAGCGCCGCTAACCGTCTGCATTACCTGCTGTCCGCTGTACCCCAACAGCCCGGCCAATCTTCCGTAGCCTTGCGTAATTCAAGATCCAACCCGCCGGCTACGTACCCGCACAGCGACGATCAGCCCACCCGCAATCAACAGAACAATCACCGGCACGTATAGGTGCTGGTGCAGCCAATAGCGGCTGGTCCGCCAGGCCTGTATGAACGGGAACCGTTTGGCGGCGGCAAAATCCGGTTCCGCGCACTGGCGGCCGAAGTCTTCGGCGAAAGGTACTGCCGCGCCCTCTTTGACGTAGCGCTGGTAAAGCTGACTGGCACGCGGTTGATCGTTTTGCACGAAGCCGGTCGCCTGACACAACACTGCCGCGAAGGCCTGGGAGCGCGGGGGCAGTTCGTCGGCGGCCTTTTCGGCATGGGCGACGGCCACGTAGCGGTAATGGAAGGTTTGCCCAGGGCTGGCTTCGCTGGTCGCATAGCGGCGGCGTTCGTCTGCGGTCACCAGTGGCCCGGGCAGATCGGCTGCTGCGCGTTGTTCCGGCGTGTCGCGGGGCAGGGCAGGGCTGTCTTCCCGAGTGTAGCGCCATGACCCTCGCCCGGTCCCGTAGGTATACATGCCGCCGATCTCGGCGAAGTCCGGGCCTTGCTGGTATCCCATGATCTCCATGCCATGCTGGCGCGCCAGCCTTGCAGCGCTGAACCAGGCTTCGGCACGATTGGTCGCGAACCAGGCGTTCGCGGCATCGTGTCGCGCATCGCCATAACGTTTGGCCCAGGCCCGTGGTGTGCTGACTGTCAACGTCTGTTGGGCTGAGTAGACATAGTCGACATCGGTATTGCGTGGATCCTGGTCATCCGGAAAATACGCCAGCGCTTGTTCGAACTGGCCCTGACGCATCATGCGTCGTGCCAGCAGCGAACGCAGACGATCGGCCTCGGTGAAGCTCGACTCCGCTTGCCGCGAGCGCCATGCCAGAAGTTGCTCGGCATTGAAACTGGCGAAATCGACGGGCCTGGGCGGCATCGCGGAGGCCGGGACGTGCTCATCAATGTAGGCCTTGAGTTCCTCCACCGTCAGGACTCGCTCGGCCACGTAATACATGTCCTCGGCATACCCGGACACGTAGAACTGCTGCAAGGCCTGCGTGTATTCGCCGCGAGACAGCGACAGCACGGCCTGTTCAGCCCTCAAGCGTTGCACGCCATCGTGTTCGACGCTGCCATCGAGCGTCGGAAACCCTCGTGCCGCTTCGGCGTAGGCCTGGGCAGCGGCGTTGTTGTCGCCGCGGCGCAGCGCCAGTTTCGCTCGCACCCAGCCCGCCAGCGCGCCGGATTGTCGGTCGACCAGGCTTTGCGCCAGTGGGTAATTACCCAGCCGGTACGCCAATGCGGCCAGGCGATCGGTGCCGGCTACCGGTTGCACGCCATGCTGGTTGATCGCCTCGACCAGTCGTTGCAGCACTGGATTGGCGCTCACGCCCTTATAGTTCTGCGCCGCATCGGCATAGCCCAGGCGCCCGGTATTCTCGGAGTTGGCGAAAACATCGTTGGCGCTGGAGGGATCGTCGTTGACGATATCGCCCATCATGGCAAGGCTGTAAGCCACCAGCAAACGTTGGCTGAGTGGATCATCGATAACGCTGGCGGCTTGATCCGTATTACTCAGTAGCCATTGCGCAATGATCCGCAGCGATTGCACCGCGCTGTCGGAACCTCGCGCGGCCTGCTCGGCATAAAGCGCCAGCGCCTGCTTGAGATCGGCCGGTGCGATGGCGCTGGCGCAAGCGGTGGCGTTCATGAAGTCGGAATAATCGCAGGCTTGTCCGGGCGTTGTCAGGTACAGGCGGGCCTGCTCGCCATAGCTGCCGACCGCCATTGCCCATGGATCGGGTGCTCCGGTCAGCGCCAGGCTGCGCGCCTGCTTGAAAGCCGTAACCGCGCTGGCCCGTGCCGCTTGGGCCTGCGGATCGGCATCGGCTGAGGCACTGCGCTCGGTATACAGACGGCCCAATGCATAGGCAGCCCACACCGCGCGGGGTGCGCCTTGATCGGCAGGTAGCGCCAACACCGCCTGAAAACGCTCGATGGCCAGTGCCTGCAGCGCCTCGGGGCTGCGCTCACAGGCCTGATCGACAGCCGTACAGGCTTGTGCGGCCTTGAGGTCTACGGCACCGGTGGTATATAGCCGCAACGCTGGCGGCAGTCCGGCGCCCAAGGCATAGGCCTGTTCGTCGTATGGCGCCTGACGCATGGCTTGCAACGCCTGCCATTGCGCAGCGGGCAGCGAGGCCTTGTCAGGCTCATCGGGGTTGACTGCCGGTGCCTCATCGTAGCCATTGCTCCGGCGCTCGACGGCCTTGAGCGTATCGCTCGCGGCCAGCAGATGCATGGCTTCGTAGGCAAAGGAATTGCTCGGGGTCGCCGCCAGTGTCGCTGCGCGATCATCCAGCAGTTGCAAGGGAAAGAACGGCCCGCAGGCCATGACCGCGACCGCTCCGGTCGACAACGTCACAGCCAGTACCCGCGCAACCTTTTTACGATTCCACATGCAGCGATTCCTTTCCTTGTTCACAACGAAGCCAGCCAATAGTGCGTTGCCGACCGGATTTGAGAAGCCCGGGCTGGCGGATCTGGAACGACAAACCCGCGCTGTCGCGCTGCATGAAATAGCCATTGATGCCGTCCGCCGCCGCGCAGTTGCCGATGATCCGGATGGCACTCGGCGGGGAGCCATCGCCAACCCCGGTATTGCTCAATACCAGATCGAACAACTGCGGGTCCGCCGTGTTGCGCAGTTGTGCGCTGATCTGCACGCTAAGAGGCGCCTGGGTCAAGACCGCACGCCAGGTCTCGGGGCTCCACGCGCGGGCGTCCTGTGCGGTGGGCAAGCGAAACCAGACGATGCCGGCCAGCCCGGCAGGCGGATTGCGGCTCAAGCGCCGGGCAAAATCCTGCAGAGCCTGCGGATCAGCCATGAGCTCGTGGGACTCCATGCCGTTCACCAGGGTCGCCCGCTCACTTTCGATGCTCACCACTTGCCCGTCCCGGCCCCAGGCCACGCGGCTGCCGTAAGCCGGCAACGCCACTTGCCAGGGCTTGTGCATGCGCCTGGAAAATTGCTCCAGCCAGGTCTGGGCCAACAGTGGATCGAACAAGCCGACCCGCGGATCCTGCACGGCATGGACTTGCAACACGGCCTCATCGACCTGCTCCATGACCGCTTCCACTGCGCCGCTTTGCAGCCAGGTTGGCAATGCCGTGATCGACAGGCGCTCGTGGTTTTTCAGCAAACCTCGTACACGCTTCAGCCAGAGGGCATAGGCCGGGAGTCTGGCGGTGGCGCAATCGTGGTCTATTTCGATACCGGCCAGAGCAACACCGCTTTGGCGCCACACCTCAAGGGTCGTGCTGATTTTGGCAAACAACGTCGGCTCGTCCATATCGGCCATCTGCCCGTCAATGCGCAACACCGCAATCACCGGGCGAGCGCTGGTTGCGAGGGTGGACCAATCAGGTGCCGTGCTCAGCCACTGGCCATGGGCATCGGCCTGCGCCGCCAGCACCCGCCATTGATTGACAATATCGGCGTTGGACTGCACCGCAGACACCAGCGCGGGCGTCCACTGGCGCTGCCAGATATAGGCATCGTTGGGCAATGGTGCTGCTGGCGGCGAGCAGCCCGACAATGTGGCGCCAAACAGGGCGATCAACAGCGCCAGGCCGGGCAGCATTCTGTGCATCATGACGAGCGTGCCGCCTTCCTCGTTGCAGAGGGCGAAGTCTACCTGAGGGCAGGACGGGGTGAGTGGCCAACCGCTTCGATGTTAGCCGTCTACATCAACGCCCCGACTGTATCTGCTCAAGTATCTGGCTGTCGGTGATGTTCATGTCGTCCTGCAGCAGAAACATCTTGCTCAGTACTTCGGCCATTTTCCTGTCGGTGTCGGCGAATGGCAGGTAGAACTCTGTCGGGCTGGCGCCTGCGGGCACGATGCACAGGTAGTTGCCGGGCTCGATATGGATGGCGGCGCTGCCCAGGTGAATGCGGTAGTTCGCACGCTGGCCGGTGATGTACAGGAAATGCCCTTCACATTTAACGTTCTGCAGTCCCAACCCTTGAATCAACTCGCCGACCAGTTCGGCGCGTCGTTGCAGGGTTTCGTTGCTGGTGCTGTAGCCATCAGCTACGTGGGCCACGGAGACCAGCAGGTCGGCATCACGCATGACTTCTGAAAACAGCAGCGGCGGCACTTGCTCAAGGGGGATGGCTTTACGGTCGCGGTAAAAGGCAATCGTGTCGAAGGTAAAGTGTTCGGTTTCCGACAGGTAATGGCCGGTATCCAGGAAGTTGAACATGGCGTAGATGCCGTGCTCTTTGCTCTCGTAATAGATGTCTTCGACGCTTGAGGTCGACCAGTTGCGTACCTGCAGCAACCGCGCGGCAACTTTGCCTTTCAGGCGATGACC
The DNA here is from genome assembly GCF_024807945.1 of Pseudomonas sp. JUb42. GTDB lineage: Bacteria > Pseudomonadota > Gammaproteobacteria > Pseudomonadales > Pseudomonadaceae > Aquipseudomonas. The sequence goes on from NZ_JANUFD010000012.1 coordinate 57,909, forward strand.
AGCAAACCGATTAGACCACAGGCCGGTTTCCCGCTCCGCAGGGGTCAGCAGATACAGCTCGCGAAAGGCCTGCTTGAACGGCTGCACACGTTGATGGCTGACAATTTCCCGCTGCCAGGCCGACAGTTGTCCGGCTGCGAACAGGTGAAAGGGGTGGGCGATGCGCAGGTGCTTTTCGGCAACGTGTCGGCGACCTTCATGATCGGTGACCGTCAACGTTGCGGTATCGAGCCAGCCCAGCGCAATGTCGTCGGCCTGCATGATCAGTTGAGTAAGCAACAGGCGCACCGCAGGCATTTTCAACAATGGCCTCAGTTCGTCCAGGGCCAGGGTTTCACCGCTGCTAATCATCGCTTCCAGGGCGCGGCAGAAGCGTGCGATCTGCTCCTTGAGCTGGGTCTGCCGGGTTTTCAGCGCGACGAATTCAGCACTCTTGCGAATCGCGGGTGGCGCAGTCTTGAGCGTCTTCCCGGCTTTGCAGATGTGTAACTCCGGCGACAGACCGTCGATCACCAGCGTGACGTCATAGCCATCAATGGTGCAGGCCGTCAGGGCTGATTCGGCGATCTCCGATTCCATGGCCCATTCCAGGCGTATCGCCGAAGGATAGCCGGCGACACGCGCCAGGTTTTCCAGGCCTGCCTGCACCGCCGCCTGGGAATTGGCCTGTCGTTCAGCGCCGTACTTGCGCACCTCCTTGTGCAGTTTCTTGAGGGTCAGATAGCGCTGGCGCACATCGTCCGAATCCGTGACCGGCAATACGCCGTAGGTGCGCATTGCCGCCTGTGCATGGCGGGTCAATTTCTTTTCCAGGGCGGCCCGGCCGATGCCCTGGTAGGCGTCGAGCAGCACGCGGGTGGCGGGAAACGCCCAGTGCGACGGTTCCAGTGCAGCCAGGTATTCACGCAGGTGTTGCGGGTCGGCTTCGGTCAGCGCCTTGTCCAGCAGGTAGCGGTCCACCACACCCACGGTTTCGTCGAGTGTATTGGGCAAATCGCTGCCCCAGCCGGACCGGGGCGCGAGCGCAATGTTCAGGTACTCACGCTGGAAGGCCTGCAGATCACTCCAGCCGAGCGCGTCGAGGATCACTCGGCTGGCTTGCCCGGCATAGGGCAGGGCCGTCAGCAAGGTGTTTCTCGAAAAGCCACTCAGCGCCGCGAGCAGTTCTGCCGATTGATCCTTGGGCGATGCCTGAAGCAGCAGGAAGCGCTCGAGCACCGTGGCCGTGTCGGCGAAATTGTCGAAAAAGGTATCGGGTGTCATGCCCAGTCGTTCGATGACTGCCAGGGCCTGCAGCAACCAGCGGGTCTGATACACCTCTACCGAACGGAAGGTGTCAGCCAGTTTTTCGGCGTTATCGGGCAGCCCGGCCAGGGCCTCCTCGACATAACGAAGAGTGAAGCTCGCCAGTTCGGGATGCACTGCTGCGGCGTCCTCCGTCACGAGAACCTCGCTGCCGGATAGCTCACCGTCAAGATCGAGGTCCTCAGCCTCTGGATCCTCGTCGTTTGAATCGTCCCCGGCGAATTCTTCATTGGCGTAGCGCCTCAGGTCCACATCATCGCTGTCCAGCCCGGCGTCATCGGCATAAAACAGCATGGCGCGGCCCCAGGTATTGGCTGCCCGGCTAAAGCGAGGGTAATCGAGCCGACCCGCTTCCAGCAGGCCCAGGGCGATGCGGCGGATTTCCATGTGCACATAGATATACGCATCAGCCACTTTCCTTTGCCCTTCATCAGGCGGGGAAGGCGGTTGCACACGGTTCCAGCTGCCGTCCAGCAACCATTCGGCGAAGGTCTGCCAAGCCGGGGTGGGCGGATAGTTGCTCAGGCGGTTGATGCACGCCTGAACATCGGGGAAGGCCCAGGCATGCTCCGGGCTTCTGCGGTAGTAGCCAGGGCCGTCATCGTCAGTGGGCAGTGGGTAATCACTGTCCTCGAACGCAAATAGCAGCATGTGTTGAAGCCTTGCGCAGATCTGCTCCAGTGCATACTCATCCGGGTGAGCGCTGATCCACGCATCGCAGAGGCGATACAGCAGGCCGTAGCGCTGCTGATCGCGAAGGTCCTCCAGGTCGTCCCAGACGATGGGGAATACCAGGCCATCAGCCAGCGCCTTGGCGCCTTCTAGTGGATGCTGCCTGACCCAGTCATCGGCTATGCGCAGCAGGTCGATGCCGTCCCAGAAGTCGGGCGCGAACTGGTCATATCGGTGGAATTCGGGATAGGTATCCAGCACCTTGTCACAAAATGCCCGCAGCGCAGCGAGACGTGTGGCTTGTTCGGGCACAGGACGGCGTGATTGCATGATGGTTTCCGAGGGCGTGGACGATGAGGGTTAACCGCCAATCAGTGGCATCAGGCGGATAAACGCGAGTTGTGACGTGGCGTTCAATTCAATGGATTCATCAAGGTTGTGCAGCATGACGCCGTTGTGCAGAACGCGAAACGCACGGGTTTCAAAGCCCTGCAAGGCTCGCTCGACCTCAGCGCTGACATCCGGGGCTGCAGAGGTGGTGGCCTGAGGCATGACTATCGCGCCTGCACTGGCCTGCTGGAGAATGTCCCGCTCGCTGAGGTACTGGCGGTCGAGCACTTCGCGTACAGACCGTTGTTCCAGCCAGTGCCGGACTGACAGCGCGGCGATCTGTTCGGCAACGGTCAAGCGAATGAGTTCGGCGACCGTGAGGGTCGATGAAGTCGGTGTCACGCTGACAGGGGGCAGCAGAGGTTCCTGGCGTGCGCCTTTGAGGCAATAGCTGTGAACCACGATATCCATAACGCATTCCTTGCAATGCCAGACAGATGGGCGCACGGCACACTTGCACCCACCTGCGAGTCTGCCTGATTGCGCGTTATGTTTTTGCCACAGCGTGCGCATTATTCAGAAAATCAGCTGAAGAACCTGCTGAAAAAGGGCGGTTGATCTTCGCGCCCATGGATAAGCTGCAGGCTGCGTCGATCAGCCCTGCGGTGAATCCGGTCGCACCGCAAGAATCTGTTCCACCATCCACGCCAGCGCAGGATCCCTCTGCCGTTGCGCCACGTACACCAGTTCCAGATGAAATGAGCCGACATTGAACGGCAGGTCGAACAATTGCAGCGGCAACAGCCGGGCAAATTGATTGGCCAGTTGGGTCGGCAGAACCACGCATAAATCCGAGCAGGCGGCCAGGTGGGCGGCTTGCAGGTAGTTGGGCGTGGTGTAGACGATCTGTCGGGTCAGCCCTTGTTTGCCCAGCCACTGGTCGACCATGCCTCGGGTCTGACCGCCGTGTACCCAGATATGTCGCAAGCGCAGGAAGGTGTTGAGGTCCAGGCCGGCTTCGGCCAGGGGATGGCCCGTGCGCAGGGCGATGCGCAGGGTTTCACTGTGCCAGGAGCGGCGAGTGAAACGCGCCGGCACGTCTTCGAAGCGGCCCAAAACCATGTCCAGTTCGCCACGGTCCAGGGCGTCGGCGGGCAGGGTCGGGGCCAGATGGGCGATATCGATGCGCAGGTTCGGTGCCCGATCCTGCAGACGAACCAGTAGCGGCGGCATGCATAGTTGCTCGACGAAGTCGGTGACGGCGATGCGGATTTGTTGCTGGCTCAGGTGCGGTTCGAAGGCCTCGCCCGCGCTGAGGGTTTGTTCGATCTGCTGCAGGGCTGCGCGTATCGGTCCTTCCAGCGCCAGGGCCCGGGGCGTGGGTTGCATATGCCGGCCTATTCGCACCAGTAATGGGTCGTCGAACAGCAAACGCAAACGCGCCAGTGAATTGCTCACGGTGGGTTGGCTCAGGGCCAGGCGTTCAGCGGCCCGGGACACGTTCTGCTCGCGCAGCAGCATGTCCAGCACCCGCAGCAGGTTGAGGTCGAAGTTCTTTAAATTCAAATGACAAATACCAGGCATATGAAAATGAAATTTCAAAAATAGTAGGCCTCTGCTTAGGGTGGCGGCAATTCTTTCTTCCCTGACGCAGGAGCCGGCGATGAGTGAGCAGTTCAATGTGCAGCAGGTTGCCGTGATTGGCGCCGGGACCATGGGCCGAGGCATCGTCATCAGCCTGGCGGGCAAAGGCATCCCGGTGCTATGGCTGGACAACAATCCGCGCTCTGTAGAGGCGGGTCTGAAGATGGCCGAGGAAACCTGGGCGCAGCAGGTGTTCAAGGGGCGTATCAGTCAGGCCGAGGCAGAAAGTTTCCGGGCACAGATAACGGCGGTGGATGATTACCCGGCCCTGGCCGAGGTCGATCTGGTGATCGAGGCGGTGTACGAAAACCTTGAGCTCAAGCAGGACATCTTTCGCACCCTCGATAAAACCCTCAAGCCCCAGGCCATTCTGGCCAGTAATACCTCGGCCCTGGATATCGATGCCATCGCCGCCGTCACGCAACGGCCAGAGCAAGTGCTGGGCCTGCATTTTTTCAGCCCTGCGCACATCATGAAGTTGCTGGAGGTGGTGCGTGGTCGGCTGACAGCGGCGGCGGTCCTGGAAACGGTACTGGCACTGGGGCGGCGCATCGGCAAGGTGACGGTGGTGGCTGGCAACTGTCAGGGCTTTATCGGCAACCGCATGCTGGCGACCTACGTGGCCGAGGCGCGCAAGATGCTGCTTGAGGGCGCTTTGCCCAAGCAGGTGGATGACGCCTTGCAACAATACGGTTTCGCTATGGGCCCGTTTCGCATGTACGACGTGGTGGGTATCGACCTCGAATGGCGGGCGCGGCATCTGGCCGGTGCAGGCATGGACGATCCCCTGGTTCAGGTCGACAACGCCCTGTGTGAGCTGGGGCGCTATGGCCAGAAGTCGCAAAAAGGTTACTACCGCTATGCTGAGGGCAGCCGTCAGGCCGAGCCCGATGCTGAAGTCGATGCGCTGGTGCTGGAAGTATCACGGGGCCTGGGTTTCCGTCGTCGCGAGATCGACAACGGGGAAATCCTCGAGCGCTGCCTGCTGGCGCTGGTCAATGAGGGTGCGAAGATTCTCGAAGAACAGATTGCCGACAGCAGCCACGACATCGACCTGGTCTACCTCAACGGCTACGGCTTTCCCGAGGCGGTCGGTGGTCCCATGCGGTGGGCTGATAGCCAGGGCCTGGCGCAGATAGGCGAGCGTCTGGACAGCCTGCACACCCTGTTCGGCGAGCACTGGCGGCCCGCTGCGCTTATTCGCCGTCTGGCCAGGGACGGTCTTGGCTTTGCCGATTTCAAGGAGGCACGCAATTGAACTATCAGGCACCGCTGCGGGATATGCGTTTCGTGCTGCACGAACTGTTCGACATCGTGGGTCACTGCGAGCGTCTGGGTAATGGCCTGGATCGCGAAACTATCGACGGTGTGCTCGAAGAGGCCGCGCGTTTTACCGCTGAGGTCATTGCGCCGCTTAACCGCAACGGCGACGAGCAGGGTTGCCGACTTAGTGACGGGCAGGTCAGCACACCGGATGGCTTTCGTGAAGCCTATGGGCAGTTCGTCGCCAACGGCTGGGCGAGCATGACCGGCCCTGCGGAATACGGCGGCCAAGGCTTCCCGCAGCTGATGTCGGCGAGTTTTCACGAGATGCTGATGGCGGCATCGCTGTCCTTTCGCATCTACTCTGGCCTGACCGAAAGCGCAGTGCTGGCGGTACACCGGCATGGCAGCGAGTTTCTCAAGCAGACCTATCTGCAGAAGATTGTCAGCGGCGAATGGACTGGCACCATGTGCCTGACAGAAGCCCAGGCGGGCACCGACCTGGCCCTGTTGCGCACCCGCGCCACGCCTGAGGTCGACGGCAGCTACCGGATCAGCGGCAGCAAGATTTTCATCAGCGGCGGCGATCAGGACCTGACGCCCAATATCGTGCATCTGGTCCTGGCCCGTTTGCCTGATGCCCCGGCTGGCGTCAAAGGCATCAGCCTGTTTCTGGTGCCGAAATTCATCCCCACCGACGACGGGCAGCCGGGCACGCGCAACAGCCTGAGTTGCGGCGCGCTGGAACACAAAATGGGCATCAAGGGCGCTGCCACCTGCGTGATGAACTTCGACGATGCCCGAGGTTGGCTGATCGGCGAAGCCAATCAGGGCCTTGCGTGCATGTTCACCATGATGAACGACGCGCGTTTCCAGGTTGGCCTGCAGGGCCTGGGTATTGCCGAAGCTGCGTTTCAGGGCGGTCTGGCTTATGCCCGTGAACGCTTGCAGTCCCGTGCGCTCAGCGGGCCAGTGGCGCCGGAAAAACCGGCTGACCCGATCATCGTTCATCCCGATGTGCGGCGCATGTTGCTGACGCAAAAGACCTTGAGCGAGGGCTGCCGTCTGCTTGCGGCGTACACCGCCCGGCAACTGGATCTGGAGCGTGCCGATAGTGATGAGCAGGTGCGGGAAAAGGCCGGCAAGCGCGCCGCGTTGCTGATTCCAATGGTCAAGGCGTTCTTCACCGATGCGGGCCAGGAGGCAGCCAGCCTGGGGGTGCAGATTTATGGCGGGCACGGTTATATCCGCGAGTGGGGTATGGAGCAGTTGATGCGCGACAGTCGCATCACCCAGCTGTACGAGGGCACCAATGGCATTCAGGCGCTGGATTTTATCCGGCGCAAGGTTTTGGCCGATAACGCGGCCGAGTTGCGCGCATTGATCGGCGAATTGGCCGGTGAGGTGGAAACAGCCGCTGCCTATCCGGCCCTGGCGGGAATGCAGGCGGCGGCGCGGCAACGACTCGGGGAATGGCACGGGCTGGGCGTCAATGTAGTGGAAAGTTGCCAGCGCGATCCCCAGGAAATCGGCGCCGTCTCGGTGGATTTCCTCGCTTACTCCGCCTACGTCGTGCTCGGTTGCCTGTGGTTGCAGGCTGCCGTACGGGCCAGTGCAGCCCTGGCGGCGGGCAGCAATGAACCGGCGTTTTATCAGGCCAAGCTGCAGGCCGCCGACTTCTATTGGCGCCGGGTCCTGCCGCGGGCCAGCGGTCACCGCGAGGCGCTGCTGGGCGGCGCTCAATGCCTGATGGCAATGGACGAAGCCGATTTTGCCTTCTGACCCACTAAAACCAACAACAAGGAATCGCCATGAGAGAAGCCGTCATCCTTTCCACCGCGCGTACGCCGATTGCCAAGGCCTTTCGCGGCGCGTTCAACCATCTGAAATCACCGAGCATGGCCAGCATCGCTATTAACGCAGCGGTCGAGCGTGCCGGTGTCGAGCCTGGGCAAATCGAAGACCTGATCATGGGCACGGCCTTACCCGGCGGCACGGCCGGCTGGAATCTGGGGCGCATGGCCGCATTGGCGGCGGGTTTGCCCCACAGCGTCAGTGGCCAGACCATCGATCGCCAATGTGCTTCGGGCCTGATGGCCATTGCCACGGCGGCCAAACAAATCATCTGCGATGGCATGGACGTGGTGATCGGCGCAGGGCAAGAACAGATCAGCCTGGTGCAGAATCGCAGCATGGAGTGGGCGTTCAGTGAGCGCGACCCTCAGGTCGAACGCCACGCGCAACACGCCTATATGCCGATGCTGCAGACGGCCGAAAATGTCGCCGCCCGCTACGGCATCAGTCGCGAAGCCCAGGACGCGTACTCCCTGCAATCGCAACTGCGCATCGCCGCCGCACAGCAGGCCGACCTGTTCGCCAACGAAATCGTCCCGGTGACCGCCGATAAACAGGTGGTGGATAAAGCCACGGGTGCCGTCAGTTTTGAGCAGGTGACCCTGACTCAGGACGAAGGCAATCGCCCGCAAACCACTCTGGATGACTTGAGCAAACTCAAACCCGTGGTTGAAGGCGGGGTGATCACTGCAGGCAACGCCAGCCAGTTGTCTGACGGTGCCAGTGCCTGTGTGCTGATGGATGCCCGTCTGGCCGAACAGCGCAATCTTGTGCCATTGGGCCTGTATCGCGGCATCGCCGTTGCCGGGCTTGCGCCGGAAGAAATGGGTATCGGCCCGGTGCTGGCGATTCCCAAGCTATTGAAGCAGCACGGCCTGACCGTGAACGATATCGGCCTGTGGGAGCTTAACGAGGCCTTTGCCTGTCAGGTGCTGTACTGCCGCGACAAACTGGGCATCGACAACGAGCGCCTGAACGTTAACGGCGGCGCCATTGCCATTGGCCACCCCTATGGCATGAGCGGCGCGCGCATGGTGGGTCATGCCTTGCTGGAGGGCAAACGGCGTGGCGTCAAGTATGTGGTGGTGACCATGTGCGTGGGGGGCGGCATGGGGGCGGCGGGGTTATTTGAGGTGTTTTTGTAAATTGGAATGAGCGCTCTGTAGGGATCCCGCCCTCGTCTTCGTAGCTGCGCTGTTGGGTAGCAAAGACTTGGCAAGAGGCGGGATAAATCTGCCGGGTGCGAATTTGTGGGAGCGAATTCATTCGCGAATGCGGTAGATCCGAGGATGAAAATGCCTTGGCTGTACCGCCCTCTTCGCGAATGAATTCGCTCCCACAGGGTTTCGGTGATTTAGCAGGTTTTTGTTGTTTGATATGAGCGTGAGACCGTTACTGCTGTTCGGGCAACGCATAAACCGCCTTGGCGGAATCAAAAGGCACATCGAACTCGTCGACTTTCTGCTCGCCATTGAGCTTGATCACATGCAGCGGGAACAGGCCTTTGGCGGTGTCGTCGGCCTTGACGCTGATCTGGTAGCTCACGCCAGGGTTCTCTTCGCCCTGGGTCTGGGGGATGCGGCTCAGGTTCTTGAAATCGCTTTTGACCGGCATCAGCAGGCTGAAGCTGGCGTTGGTCACCCCTTGCCAGGTGCCGCCGGAGGTGAACAGCCATGCGTGCTCCCCGGCATTGTTGAGCTGCACCAGCTGGATATCGCTGCAACCGCATTGCCCGGCAAAACCCACAGCCATCTCGCGGTCCAAAGCCTTGTAGATCCAACCCTGGGTACCGCCTAGGCTGACCTTGAACACGCCCATCAGCCCCGAGTCGGCCTGGCTGTAGCCGTAGTCCGGGTTATCGTTGATGTCGGTAGCATTGACGGCGAGCACGTACAACGTGCTGACGCCTTTTTCTTCCACGACCTGGGACTTGAGCGGGCGCATGCAGTATTGCGTCAACTCGGCGTTCTCGTTCCGGTACGAGTGCGCCCAGCACTTGTGCGTGGCGTCGTAGGCGCCGTGGTACTGGTCGGCCATGATTTCCCGAATGACACTGTCTGTATCGCCAGCCGTTGCTGCGCTTACGGGGGCACACAACGCCGCTAATGCAGCCATCAACAAGACGCCTGGGGATGAGCTGATTTTCACTGTCTTACTCCGGCCATTACAACGAATCATCTTTGATACGGTACAACATCCAGCAATCCTCATGACGGAAGAACAACGTCAGTTGGTAATCGGTATCGGCCTTGCTCAGCTTGATGCTGACCTGATCCGTGGCACTTACTGTTTTGCTCAGGCTCAGACCCTGCTTGCGTTGTTGCTGTTCATTGGGCAGCAACGGGAACGTGATCTGCGCCTTGTCCAGTTGCCGTGAGACCGGAGCCGGTTCCGGCTCGGCCTCGGGATCGATGGAATCGCTCTGCAGCGGGACGCTGACAAAGGCCTTCTGCACCGCGACGTCATTGGCGAAGTGCTTGAAGAAACTGTCGAAGTCTTGGGCAGGGCAAGCCACCTGCGCGGCGCTTGCCGGCGTCAGGGGCAGGGCGATCAACGCGCTGAGGAGTATCTGGGCGAATACTGTTCCGGGCGTCTTCATTGCAAGGCTTCTGCCCATTTCTTCTGGATCTGCGCGGTACGGGCCTTGTAGGCCTTGGACAGGCAGGCCGCGTCGCTGCACTTGCCTGCCAGGGCCGTACGCCACTGGTACTGTTCCTTGCCCATGGGATCGATGCGTTCACCGGTATCGCCATCGGTGCCAGTGGTTTCATCCCTGACCGACTGCACCAGGTCGAGCATGCTCTGTTCCTGGGTTTTGAGATCGTCGCTGGCACAGGCGATGGTTTCCAGTTTGCTCAGCTTGGCAGGCTGTTCATCGCAGCGTTGGGCAAAACCAAATCCGGGAATGCCGCCTTCGGCGTGGGCCAGCGGCGTTATTGTCGTGACGGCAAGCAAGAGGGCGCCTGAGGCTGCGCCGAGAAGCGTGCGTGAGAAGAAGGAGGTATGGGCAGTCATTGAGAGTCCATTCGTGAGTCGGGTGTGCCTGCAAGTCAATGGCGCGATAGCACGCAGTGGCATTGACCAGATCGCGCTGAGCGAGCCTGCGGGAGGCTGTTTTAGTTATGTTACAAATCCTCTATCTTTGTCGGCAACTGGCAAATCTGGCTAAAGGCGAGAGTGTGAACAGCTTTGCGAATTTCCAACTAATAGATCCATTGCTTACTGGCTATTTGATATCTAAAGGACGTATTCGATGAGACATCAGGTTCTTGCAGCGTTATTGGCGGGCATTGCCCTGTTGCCTGCTTTAGCCCAGGCCATGGATTGCAAAAAAGCCACGAGCAACATTGAACAGCTTATTTGCGCCGATCCACGTCTGGTGACCGCCGACGCGGCCATGGGCAAGGCCTATACAACGCTGCTCAAGGCCACCAACGACACGGAAATCCGCGCCATGCTGGTCGCCAGTCAGCGCCGTTGGGTGGCGGCACGGGACAGCAGTTTCGGTGATCTGGACAACAGTACCGATGGCCAGACCGGCGAAGGCTTCAGCAAGGAGGATCAGCGCAATATCGTGCTCAAGGCGATGCAAGGGCGCACCAGACAATTGGGCGAGCTGGCCAAGAGCGGGCAGCCCAGGCTGATCGAGACTGCACTGCAACAGCGTGCCTTTGCCGGTCGTTTCAGCGGCGGCCCGTTTGCCGGATTCTCGGCCTCCTGTGATTTCCTGCCGCACTCGGGCGAGTATGACTACGCCTGCTTCGGCACCCATTTCTATCAGCACCACAACCGTGTTTGCAGCGTCACTCAGGACTGGGCCAGCGGCAGTGTCTATGAGACCCGCGCCGTGGCTGATGTCGTCGGCGGCAAGATGAAACCGGTCGCCACCTGCAAGCCCGGCGAAACCGAATGTGCGCCCCAGGACTGGAGCGTTGAGCCGGGCAGTCTGGATGCCGACACGCAACGCACTTACGCGCAGCAGGGCGCAATGACGCTCAGCAAGCTGGACGCCGAAGTGGTTGAGGACGATGACACCCAATGGCTGCAAAGCTGCCTGACCGAGCCGAATTATCCGGCCAGGGCTACCGCGAAATAATCGCGGGTTTGAGGTTATTCCGGCATCCCCGGTTCGGCGCCGCCGGACGGCCTGCTGTGCAGAGTCGATTTGATGCAGCGCAAATCGCGAGTCTCGTAGGTGTAGTTGGCTTCCATGTGATCGCCGACTTTCATCCGTGTGCGCCAGCCTATGGTGGCCTGGTACTCGGCGCTGTGTTTGCCGGTGCGGCGCAGACCCGGGCCCTGCAGATTGGTTTCGACGATGGCGCCGCTATCCAGGCGTTGGGGGCTGCTGGCCAGGTTTTGGCGATCATCGCGATCCTGCTGCTGCAGTACCGCCAGGCAGGCACTGAAGCTGGCGAATTTCTGTGGCGGCATATCCACGGGCCAGATATGCGCGCTGGCCTGGGCTTCGCCGAGGGACAGTGCACCGACGAGCAGGCACAAGAGCTTGCAGCGTAAAGGCTTCAAGGGATCTTCACCGCTGTCATGGTGATCGAGAAGGTCTTGTCGGGCTCCTTGAATTGCTCGCGGTTTGCCTCGCCGGTAATCCCGGTCGGGGTAGGGAATGGCTTGAGGTAGAGCTGGTTGGCAAAATAGCTCACGTCGGAAAGCTTGCCTTCGATCATGTCCTTATGCCAAATCGCGCCGCTGAAGATATTGCCCTTGACCGTCGGACCAAAACTCACCGCCACCATTGACCAGTTGCACACACCCTCGTGGTAGTAGTCCTCATCCAGATACATGTCGGCGTAGAAGTCAGCTTTCCAGGTATTCGGCCCGACCTGGGTGAGTGTTAACGGCAAGCGCTTGTAGGGCGCCAGCGCCGCGCCGCTGATGGGTGTCAGGGGCACGCAATGGCTGTTGGTCACGGAGTAATCGACGGTCGCGTCGATACTGTCGTACGGCCCCGGCACATCCTGCAGGGTCATGGTCAGCTGGTAATGCTCATGCCGCGCCGGGTTTTCCTTGATGTCCGGGGGCGGGATCTGCCGAAAGCACCCGGAGAGTGTCAGCAGGGCAACCGCAGTCGGCAGGGCAGACAGCCTCATCACGCACCTCCTTGCTGGGCGCGGGCGGCGGCATCACGCTCGTTGAGACGCTGGATGGTTTCGTCACGCACTTTTTGATAACGCGGGGCGAAGTGCGGGAGCAGCAGGCGCGACCATGAGGTGATGATCTTGCTGGCTTCCTGAGGGCAACGCGCGGCGCGGTTCTTGGGCAGCAGGCCATTTTCGACGATGGACGAGTAATACTGCGGGTCACGACCGTAGATCATGCACAGCAGGTTGTAATAGCGCTGTTCGTTCAACGAATGCTCGTCCGAGAACGCGCTGTTATCCGGCGTGCCGTTTTCCAGTGAGGCGTTGGTCTTGAACCACAGGGCAGTCATCGACAGCACGCGGGTGAGTTGTTCGGCGGTTTCGCTGTCGCTGAAATGCAGCAGGATCATGCTCGCCGCCATCTGATCGACAGCGTCTTCCTCGCGTCCCGTTGCAGGCAGATCCAGCAGGTCGATAAAGGCATGCCCGGTTTCATGCAGCAGGATAAAGCGCAGGTTGTACTTCACGTACTCGGCGAGAAACATCGGGTCATGGTTGGTGTTGAGCTTGTCGGCCTGATGCAGCAGGTAGTCGACCAGTTCGTAGCACAGGTAAATAGCCGAGTCCTTCGGGCTGTAGAACGCGTTCACTGCGCCGCACTCGGTGCCCACGTAATGCAGGGTGCGTGGCATCACGAACAGGCCGTCCATCGCATCGATTTCAAGGTTGCCGACCAGCAGATCGGCGTCGCGGGTAAAGCGATAGGCATCTTCAAGCTTGGCGCTGCGCGGGGCCTGATAGGTGTAGGAGAAGCGCGTGCCCTTGCCTTCGGAAGGGTCGTTGGCGTCCTGAGCGTCGCGCTGGGCCTGGCGGGTCGGCATTTGCGTCGGCTGTTGTGCGGTCTGTTGCGCGGGCGCAGGCCGTTGCCCGTTTTGTCCGCCGCCATTGCCTTGAGCTGCCGTGCCTTCGGATTGACGTTTGGCCGCCTGGGCCAGGGCCGACAGGGTTGAGTAGTTCGGTTCCAGGTTGGGGCGAGGAATATCGAAAGGTTCGAAACTGTTGGAGATCAGCACCGCCATCGGCTGCATGTCCGAGTCCAGGTCGTTGTTCCAGACCAGGTCAAAACCGCGGATCTGATCGCCACGCTGTTCGTAACGGCTGTAGTACTTGTTGTTGCCACGGTCGCCGGCAGTGATGAACAAATCACCCTTGCGGAACTTGTACGTGACATGGGACTGGCTGTCGTTGTTCAGGTCCTCGTAGAGGGTATCGATCCGCCGCGGTTCGGCACCCGGAACCACGACCAGCTCCAGGGATATTCTTTTGTCTGCCGAATCGAGGTCCACCATATTGGTGTCCTTGGGGCTGGTGATGACGGTCAGCACCTTCGACGGATAACCCAGGGTAATGCCGGTCTTGGGGTCGCGAATGGTCTTCCAGCCGGCCTTTTCCCGGGTATTGAGCGCCGAGCCGCCCAGATGAACGGCGAGGTCGGCATCCAGTTGGCCGGTGGCGGGTTGGTTGAACTTGCGCTGAATAACGGCAATCGCGTCACGAGTGCCTTTGCCGAAGCTGCCATCAATCCAGCCGTTATAGACGCCGAACCAGACCAGGCTTTCCTGGATCAGCTTGCGCTCATCGAGATTCAGCAGGTCTTCGATGCGGTCGCTGCCTTCATTGGCATAGGCACTGGCAGCGGCGGGGGCATACGGATTGACGGCGTAAGGATTGGCGGACGGTGTAGTGGCCGCCTGGGAGGGCAGGGATAGCCCGCAGAGTGTCGAAACCGAAGTGAACAACGCTGCGCGCAGCATGCGACTTTTCCAGCTACTTGCGCAGCCAGACACAACCGTCCATGTCGTCAATGGAATAGCCCCCAGGCATGTTTAATTATGTTACAAATCTTCTAATGCTTTGCCGGGGACTGTCAAACTAGCGAGACACAGAAGTGTGGAGTTCAACACACTAATGCGCGCACGGTCAGGAGCGAACTTGTTCGCCAGACGGTATTTCAAATATCAACACAAGCATCTGAATGCCCCGCCTCCTCGCGAATAAGTTCGCTTCTGCCACCCTTGCAATGGTTATTGATGCAAGAGTATTGGCAACTTGCCATCACCGAGAAAAAACGATAAACGGTCGTGCAAGTCAGGGTGTTCTTAAATGTCAGAGCCCCTTCAATTTCTCTTTCTCAACGGCAAGATCCACTGCACTCAAAGGCACATATCCTTCAGCCGACGCCGTCTGCTGGCGGACCAGTGCCTGGTCTTGCATTATTTTCGATGCCGGAGCTAAAAACGCAGGGTGGTGGACAGCATCAGTTGCCGGGGATCGCCTACGGAGACCATGTTGCTGTTCACGCTGGACGGGTAGTAGCGGGTGTCGAACAGGTTGTTGACGTTCAATTGCAGTTGCAGCGGATGGCTGGCTACACGCAGGTCATAACGGACAAAGGCATCCATTACCGTGTAGGCGGGCAGGTCGAAAGTATTGGCCGGGTCGCCGGGGCGCTCACTGACATAGCGGGGGCCGCCGCCGACACGCAATCGGTCGTCCCCCAGCCATTGCCCGAGATCGTGGCTCAGATAGAGCGAAGCGCTTTGCCGGGGTACGTTTTGCAGGCGATTGCCCTTCAGGCTTGGGTCCTTGGTGACCAGAGCATCGGTGAAGGCGTAGGCAGCCATGACTTCCCAGGTATCGCTCAGGCGCCCGCCGAGTTCGAACTCGACGCCCCGGGAATGCGCTGCACCGGCATTACGGCTGACCGGCAGATCGTTGACGGTCTCACTGACGAGAATGTTGCGCTTGCGGATGTCGTAGATCGCGATGCTTGCCGACAGGCCATTTTGCTCTTCGTACTTGATACCGCTTTCCCAGGCCCTGGCTCGCTCGGGTTCTATCGCCGAGTCGATGATCTGCACGGAAGAGGCATTGAGCGGTGCGATGCTCGAGTTGGGCTTGAGCGATTCGCTGTAGCTGACATAGGTCGACCACTGCGGCGCCCAATGGTAGACCAGCCCTGCGCTGGGTATGAACGCACTGCCGTTGATATCGGTATTGGCATGGAAGGACCGACCCCGGCCGGCATATTGGTCGTAGGTCAGCAAGCGCCCGCCAACGATGGCGATCCATTGTTCGTTGAGGTGGATGGAGTCCCTGGCATAGAGCGCCTGCGTACGCAGGCGGTCGCTCTGGTCACTGTCGCTGGCTGAAACCCTGGTCGGCGCAGCATCCTGGCCGTACAACGGGTTCAGGTAGCTGAACGCAGTGGTACTGGGTTGGCGGATCAGGTCGCTGCGAAAGTACAGGCGGTGTTCGTCGACGACGCCGAACAACAGGTCATGTTTCATAGCGAGAAAATCGTGTTCGCCGGATAACTCGGTATAGATCTGCCGATCATTGCTGTCGGAGTCCAGTGTGCCGTCGAGGCTGCGGGTGAGAGTGCCCGTGGCCGCATTCACGCCGGTAATACGCACCTGATAGGCGTCATAGCTTTCCTGGTTGTAGCTGGCGGACATGCGCAGTTGCCACGCGTCATTGAGCCGATATTCATAGTCCAGCTTGGCCAGTTGCGAACGTCCGCGCATGTCGTTGAAATGTTCGTCCAGGCGCCGATCGTAAGGAATATCGAGTACATGCCCGGTGACCGGATTGATCGCCGTGCCCCGGTCGAATGGGGTCACGTACTCGCGGCTTTCGAGGGCGAGGCGAACCTCGCTCTGTTCGCCGTACCAGGCCAGGGACGGCGCGACCAGGTCCTCGCGGTGCACACCGTAGTTGCGCCAATAGGTTTCGTCCTGATGGTCGAGGATCAATCGATAAGCGAAGCCTGACTGACCCAGGGGGCCGGTGCTGTCCAGGGTCACGGTGGAACCGTCGCGACCCTGGGCGAACGCGGAAATTTTGCTCTGCAACTCGTTCTGCGCCCGCAGCTCAGGAGTCTTGGACACCACATTGATCATTCCGCCGGGATCCTGAATCCCGTAGAGCAGGGCGCTCGGGCCTTTGAGCACCTCAATGTGATCGGTGGTGGCGTTGAAATTGCGGCCCTGGATACTGGTCATGCCATCGCGCAGGATCGAGCCGTCGCGGTTATCACCGAAGCCGCGCTTCATCAGCGTGTCCTGGGTGCTGCCGAGGGTATTGCCTTGGGTCACGCCGCTGATATTGCGCAGGGCGTCGTCCAGATTGCGCGGTTTCTGGTCCTGCAACACGGCGTTGGGCACCCGGCTGATGGCCTGGGGCTGTTCGATCCACGGGGTAGCGGTATGGCTGATCTGGACCGTCGGCTCGGGTTGATAGCCTTCCCGGCCCTGACTGCGGATGTCCAGATCCTGTAACTGGATCACTTGACCCTTTTCCGCCGTTGCGCGAATGGCAATCGTCTGAGCGTCGAGTCGCTGCCAGGCAAAGCCGGAGGTGGCGAGAAGCCGGGACAATGCTTGCAGCGGCGTCATGCGACCTTCGAGGGGCGGGGCTTGCCAGGCTGCGATGCTGTCGTCGTTGTAGGCGATGTTCAGCCGGGTCAGCCGACTTAACTGCGCCAGGCTGTCAGCGAGGGACTGGGGCGGCAGATCGAAGTCATAAAGGCTGCCGGATTCAGGTAGCGGCGCCGTGACAGGCAGGGTGTCGCCCAGGCCCGTACAGCTCCAGCTGTTGAGAGTCGACGCCAGCAAGAATGTCAGTAACCGGCGTCGCATAGAGGCTAGCTCTTCTACATCACAAAGATGCGAATATATCTCATTAGCGTGCTGGCGTGAATGCCTGTTACCAGATCACTACAGTGCCGCCCGGCAGGCGCTTGAGCGAGAAGCCCAGCAGGGACTGCATGGCCATGAGAATGGCCTGGGGATCCTGGGTGGTGAAATCGCCGCTGACGGGCCGTCCGGCCAGTTCATGGTTGAGCAGCACGATGCGCTCCGGGTAATAGCGCTGGAGCACTTGCAGGGCATCCTTGAGCGGCTGTTGGCGCAGGCTTATCCGGCCCTCACGCCAGCCGAGTGCCTGTTGCGCGTTGACCATTTCCAGGTTGCCAAGGCCCTTGGCGCCGAAACCCACCCGCTGCCCGGCAGTCAGTTGCTGTTGCGCATGGCCGACGGCATCGACGCCGACGCGGCCCTGTTCGACGGTGACCTGGGTGTTTTCCGCGCCCAGGCGTACTTCGAACTGAGTGCCGAGGACGCGCACATCGCCGTCGCCGGTGCGGACAACGAACGGTTCGCCGTTGTGAAACACATGGAAATACGCCGCCCCGCGAGTGAGGCGGATATCCCGATAGCCCGCGCCCAGGGATACGGAAATAGCGCTGTCGCCGTCCAGTGTCACTTCGCTGCCATCGGCCAGTACCAGCGATTGCACCTGGCCGGGAAGCGTGTGGTAGTCAGCCAGGGCGTTTTCCATCCAGCGCTCGGGCCGGGTGGTGATGCTCAGGGTAATGGCGATGACGACGGTCGCGGCAATGGCGGCAGCCGCGGCCTTCAGGCGCCGCCGACGTTTGCCCAGGGCATGCTGCTGCACGTAGGCATTGAGGGCGCTGGCGTCCTCTTTGGCGATACGGGCGGCCGGTGCCGCCGTCAGCAGCCACAACTCCCTGGCCTCGGCGAAAGCCTGGGCGTTGACGGGATCATCGGCCAGCCACTGTTCGAGTTGGTGTTGCTCGGCGGCAGGTAGCACCCGGACATCCAGGTACTGATTGGCGGGACGCGACGCCAGGCGCGAAAGCCACGACAGGGCGGTGTCCTCGCGCTGCTTGGCCGAGGTTGGGCTGACCAGTTTCATCGTTATGCCTCTGGCCCCTGTTGCCGGCGTTTGCACGCCTGGAGCGCGCGCATCATGTGCTTTTCGACAGCACTGACCGACAAGTCGAGGGTGCTGGCGATGTCCGTATAGCTCAGCCCATGAATTCTGTTGAGAAGAAAGATATGGCGCGTTCGCTCGGGCAGTTTACGCAAAATCTCTTCGATTTTGTCGAGTTCGCGGCTGGCGTCTTCGGCGTCCTCCAGCATCGACTGGCGTGTCTGGATGTCTTCGCTCACCAGAAAGGGCTCGGCCTTGAACTGGGTATTCTGAGTGCGCAGATGATCGATCGCCAGGTTGCGAGCGCTGCGCATCATGTATTGATCGAGGTTTTCAACCTGCACATCGCGGCGCCGCCAGAGTCGGATGAACAGCTCCTGGCAGAGATCGGCGGCAATCGAGCGGCATGACACCCAACGCTGGAGACGCTTTTCCAGCTGCGGTTTTTGCCGCAGGAAAGTGTCGAGCACGTCTTGCGAGCCCGCGCTGCCTTGGCGTGGCAGTTCAGTTCCGCTGTCGTTGGGTGGGGAGGGCATGCGCATGGGGGCTCGGAGGCAGGACAAGGCCGTGCGCGAATGTTACAGGTTCTCGTTATCATTTGGAAATGTGGTGTTGCGCAGGCACATATGGGACCGGCTTTAGCCGGGAAGGCGTCCTGGCTGCTTGAGAGACAGCGGTGAATATACCGGCCTCTTCCCGGCTAAAGCCGGTCCCACAGATATCATTGCGACTAGCTACTTAATTGAGCGTCTTCCTCTTCCCGCCGGTCCGCCTCAAACAATTGCGCCAGCTCTGCACGGGCTTCAACCGCCGTCTGCATGACCTTGGCCTCATCGTCGTAGACCAGATGCTGGGCGTTGAGCACCTGTTCGTCGTGGCGCTTGAAGCGGTCGATACGGGCCTTGGCCTGTTCTTCGCTCAGGCCCAGGCCAACCAGGGTGCGGCGACTCATCTCAAGGCTTGAGTAGAAGGTCTCGCGAATCGCCTGGGCGTCCAGGTCCATCAGGCGGTGCACATGCTGCCGGTTACGGGCGCGGGCGATGATCTTCATGTGCGGGTAGAGCTTGCGCACCAGTTCTGCGGTCTTGATGTTGGTGTCCGGATCGTCCGTGGCGATGACGAAGTATTCAGCCTGATCGACCTTGGCCGCACGAAGGATTTCCGGGCGCAGCGGATCACCGTAGAACACCGGGACATTGCCGAAGCTGCGGGTGAACTCAATGGTTTCCACCGAGGTGTCGAGGGCGATAAAGGGAACGTTCTGGGCGCGCAATATCCGCGAAACGATCTGGCCCATACGGCCCATTCCGGCGATCACCACGCGCGGGGTATCGCCGTCGATGGCGCGGTATTCGTCCGGCACTTCCCGGGCGGGCACCGGCTTGGGCTTGATCAGACGGGAGATGGCCAGCAACAGCAGCGGCGTCATGGCCATGGACAGGGTAATGGTGAGGACCAGGGTGTCATACAGACTGGCATCGAACAGGCCCTGATCGCGACCGATCTGGAAGACCACGAAGGCGAATTCACCGCCTGCGGCGAGGACCAGACCCAGACGCAGCGCGCTTTGCCGACCCAGTCCCCCGGCCAGACGACCGATAAAGAACAGCAGCGGCAACTTGATGGCGACCAGCAGCAAGGTCAGGCCGATCACAGTCACCGGCGTATTGATCAACAGGCTTAGGTTGGCGCCCATGCCGACACTAATAAAGAACAGCCCCAGCAGCAGGCCCTTGAAGGGTTCGATCTGGGCTTCCAGTTCGTGGCGGTATTCCGAGTCGGCCAGCAAGAGACCTGCGAGAAAGGCGCCAAGCGCCATGGACACGCCGACCAGATCCATCAGCCATGCCGTACCGATGACCACCAGCAGGGCCGTGGCGGTGGAGACTTCCTGCAACTTGGTCTTGGCCACAGCACGAAACACCGGGCGCAGCAGATAGCGTCCGCCGACCACGACAATGGCAATGCTGCCCAAGACCCGCAAGCCGTGAGTCAGGCCGTCGCTGGTACCGGGCTCGTGGGTGGCGCCGGCCAGCAACGGGACCATGGCAATCAAGGGGATGGCCGCGATGTCCTGGAACAACAGAATGGCAAAGGCCAGGCGGCCATGGGGCGCGTTCAGTTCCTTGCGCTCGGCGAGGCTTTGCAGACCGAATGCAGTGGAAGACAGCGCCAGGCCAAGGCCGAGGACCACGGCGCTGTTGAGTGGCTGGCCAAAGGCGAGCAGGGCCACGCTGCCGATGACCAGACCGGTCAACAGCACCTGGGCCAGGCCGACACCGAACACAGCCTTGCGCATCACCCACAGGCGTTTGGGCGACAGTTCCAGGCCAATGATGAACAACAGCAGGACGACGCCCAGTTCGGAAATATGGCTGACGCTCTGTGGATTACCGATCAGGCCCAGTACCGATGGGCCGATGATAACACCGGCGAACAGATAGCCGAGTACGGCGCCCAGTTGCAGGCGTTTCGCCAGCGGGACAATCAGAACAGCGGCAAGCAAAAATACAACAGCGGCCCCCAGCAGGCTCTCTTCATGGGGCATTGTGAACTCCTTGGTCTAGCGGATAACGGGCAAGCGATGGGTCGAACAGGGGGGCATTAAACCATGTGAACCTTGCAGATCTGCGTTCCAGAGGCTCTGCTGTCGGTCAATGGGTGGCGTTTTTTTGGGTTTTTTTGTCGGAATGTGCGCAAATCTGCGCAGGGGGGAGCTAACGCACAGGTGTGTGTCAGGTGCTGCTCATCGCGTAATATGGCGCATCGACGATTTCAGGAAATGTCCGCAATGACCAACAAGCAGCGTTTGATGTACTCGATTCTGATCGCCCTTACCGTACTTGCGATCATGCTCGGTCTGTCCCATTTGCAGAACAGCGGTGTGATTACCGAAGAGACCTTCAAGTACATCGCCGTGTCCGTGGCGGTGCTGGTGGTGGTGATCAATGGCTTCATGCGCCGCAAGGTCAAGCCCTGAGCGCATCGGCAGAGCCTGCGGGTTCGGTGGTTATTGCGCCTTCGAACCTTGCAGTGATTGCCAGGCCAGGGGATGCAGGCTGTAGCTCTTGTCCGCGTTCATGTGAATCACGCCCTCGTCACACAGGCGCTTGAGCACCTCGCGTACGCTGAGAAACGACATGGGAATATCCAGCTTCAACAGCTGGTTGTGCACACCGCGCACGCCCAGTGGATGGCCTGCTTCGCTGGCATGAACCAGAGCATCCAACACCTTCAGACGCACCAGACTGGTACGCAGGCCGAAGCGTTTGAGCAATTGACGAATATGGTCGTTGCCCGGGCGATCCGTGCCCTGTGTTGGCGGCAGCGGCCGGGCCGCTGTGGTGGCTTTGCGATGCAGCAAGGTGCGATTCATTAACTGCCAACTCCTTATTCGACTCGATTCAAACGACCTGCTTTCAATGAACGAATGAGGGCTGCAGTCATTCAGTGTTTATTGAAAATAAAGGCTAATACGAGTCATATTTTTATGCGTCTCATTCTCATTAAATCCGGCTTGGCGGTTTTGTTCAAGACCGACATTAGGATGAGATTTGCCCGTGGCATTCCAACGAGTGGCTTTACGGCGCATGCGGACCTCTCTAGGCTCTGGCTTTTCTGCAGGAACGGCCGCGCGGACGTCCTCGCGGCTAACGTTGCTCCTGCGAGAGGAAAGGGCCAAATCAGAGAGTCTTTTTAGAAAGGAAGAGATCAATGAGTACGCGGATCGAGCTGACGAATCAGCCGACAGAGGAAGATTATCTGGCCATCCTGACGCCGTTGCGTGCTTATAACGCATCCCAGGCGGGAGACGCGGGCGCGGAGAAATTCGCCCTGCTAGTGCGGGACGAACAGACCAATGAGGTGCTGGGCGGCTTGTACGGCAAGTTGCTGTATCGCTGGATGTTCATTGAGTTGCTGGCAGTGCCTGAGCAGGCCCGTGGCCAGGGCACCGGCTCACGCCTGATGGGTATGGCCGAAGACCTGGCGCGGGAGAAAAACTGCGTGGGTATCTGGCTCGACACCTTTGACTTTCAGGCGCCGGATTTTTACCGCAAGCACGGCTTCAGCGAATTCGGCCAATTGCAGGACTATCCGCCGGGCCATCAGCGCCTGTTTTTCCACAAGCGCCTGGATCAGTAAGAGCCTGAGGGCGCTATTGCAATTTGGCTCCTATCAAACAAAACGCTACAGGCAGAATTGGTACGCGATTCCGCAGGACCGGCTTTAGCCGGAGGGGACTTGAAGCAACTGATGCTCTCCCGGCTAAAGCCGGTCCTAAGGTCAGATATCAGCGACGGAATGTGCCCGGCCAACCGGTAATGGTCTTCGGCCGGGGCTTGGCGTAGGTGCGTACTTTCGAGGTGGACAGGCCCAGGCGTACTAGGGATTCGGCCAGCATTACGGCAGCAGTGACGCCATCGACCACCGGCACGCCGGTGCGCTGGCGGATCTGCTCGTCGAGACCGGCCATGCCGCCGCAGCCCAGGCAAATAACCTCGGCCCTATCGTCCTTTACTGCCCGCTCAGCCTGAGTGACGATGGCTTCCACGGCGCGCTGTGGATCTTCCTCCAATTCCAGTACCGCCAGGCCGCTGGCCCGTACCGAGGCGCAGCGCTCGAACAGGCCGGCCAGTTTCAGGCGATCCTCAATCAACGGCACCGTGCGGTCCAGAGTCGTCACCACCGAATAGGCGTGGCCCAGCAGCATGGCCATGCTGGCACCGGCTTCGGTGATATCGATCACCGGCACGTCGAGCAACTCCTGCAAGCCTTCGCGGCCATGCTCGCCGTAGCCAGCCTGGATCACCGCGTCATAGGGCTGGTCGTAGGACAGCACGCGATCCATGACGGCCAGGGCCGCCAGGTAACTCTCGAAATTGCCTTCCACCGATTCGGCGCCGAAATGCGGGGTAAGGCCGATGATCTCGGTGCCGGGCGCTGCCACCGAGCGCGCCTGGGCGGCAATCGCTTCGGTGATGGATTCTGTGGTGTTGACGTTGACGACGAGAATACGCATGCAGGGTCCTTGATGAGCGGCGGCAAAGCCTGGCAGTTTACCTGTTTGTCGGCGGGCAGTACTCTGCGTGCTGGCTTTTACCTGGCTACTTCTTGCGCCGCGCCGCGCTGCCATTTCCCGATCATGACCCTGGAGCTTCAGATGTCTGCACCCCGCGACAATGCCGAGACCCATAGCCTGTCTTTCGATGAACTGGCAGAACTGTTACGCCAGGTTTTCCTGCGTCACGGCACCTCGCCGGAGGTTGCCCAGGTCTTGTCGCAGAACTGCGCCAGCGCGCAGCGTGACGGCTCCCACAGCCACGGCATTTTCCGTATTCCGGGCTACCTGTCGTCCCTGGCCAGCGGTTGGGTCAGCGGCACGGCAGAGCCGAAGGTCGAGGATGTGGGTGCCGGGTTCATCCGGGTCGATGCGGCCGGTGGTTTTGCCCAGCCTGCGCTGATGGCGGCCAAAGAGTTGTTGATCGACAAGGCCCGCAGTGCCGGTATCGCCATTCTGGCCATTCGCAATTCCCATCACTTTGCTGCACTCTGGCCGGATGTCGAGCCCTTCGCCGAAGAAGGGCTGGTGGCTCTGAGTGTGGTTAACAGCATGACCTGCGTTGTGCCCCATGGTGCACAAAAGCCGCTGTTCGGCACTAACCCGATTGCGTTCGCCGCGCCGCGGGCCGGTGGTGAACCCATTGTCTTTGACCTAGCGACCAGTGCCATTGCCAATGGCGACGTGCAGATTGCCGCGCGGGCAGGGCGCATGTTGCCAGCGGGCATGGGCGTGGATCGCGCCGGTCAGCCGACCGAAGACCCCAAGGCCATTCTCGACGGCGGAGCGCTATTGCCTTTTGGAGGCTATAAGGGCTCGGCGCTGTCGATGATGGTGGAGCTGCTGGCTGCTGCACTCACGGGGGGCAATTTCTCCTTCGAGTTCGACTGGTCCAAACACCCCGGCGCGCAAACGCCTTGGACCGGGCAGTTGCTCATCGTCATTGATCCGAACAAGGGCAGCGGCCAGAGTTTTGCCGAGCGCAGCGAAGAGCTGGTGCGGCAGATGCACGGGGTCGGTCAGGAACGCCTTCCGGGTGATCGTCGTTATGTGCAGCGCGCCCGGTCGCTGGTTGAGGGCATCGAGATCAGCAAGACCGAATGGCTGCAATTGCGTGAACTTGCAGGCGACTGATTGGCTCGCGACGACAGCGGCCAGCGAAGACTGACCGCTCGTCGTCTGAGCTCTTGCGCTGGCTTCCTCTTCAAAATACTGTATGCATACACAGTATATTGAAGAAGGAGTTTCCCATGTCCCTGAATCAGCTCCAGACCCCGCCGAATCGCGTTTCCCGCGCCCACGAAATGCAACGCGAGGACTTCCTTGCACTGGCCAGTGCGATCCAGCGCTTCCAGGCAGCCGAAGCCCAGGCGACTCTGGCTATTGTCGGTGCGCAATACGGTTATGAACGGCCCGCGAGCCCTACTAGCAACCATTACAGCGATTCCTGATCGCCGGTCGCGATATCGCAACACGGGGTTCAAATGGAGCGTATCGTGGATGATGAACATTCCGCTTCAGGTACCCCAAAATGAAAAACCTCGGCGCGCGCTTGAAAGAGGAGCGCAAATCCATGGGGCTTTCACAGCAGCAATTCGCGCAAATGGGCGGGGTCGAGGCCAATGCCCAGGGTAAGTACGAAAGTGGCGCCCGGGCCCCTCGTTCGGACTACTTGGTAGCGTTGGGTTTCAAGGGCGTGGATGTTCTCTATCTGCTATCGGGTGCTCGTATGCCAGTGTCGCTGGATACGCTCGACGATGCCGAAAAAGCCATGCTGCTGAACTATCGGGTGCTGACCAAGCCGGATCAAAGCGCGATCGGCCAATTGACGTGGTCATTGGCGGGCTGTCTGCCCCATTCCAGGCTTGAAGGCTGATAGGGTTGCTCGGAAATATATGAAACGTATATGATTCGTATATTCAAATCGAGGTGACCCATGGGCCTGGTAAAGATTTCCGAACAGATGCACGCCAATATCCGCGCCGCCAGTGCGGCGCTCAGTCGCTCCATCAACGCCCAGGCCGAACACTGGATGCGTGTCGGCATGCTTGCCGAGCTGCACCCATCCCTGGACTACAGCGAAATCTGCCAGATGCTGATCCGGGCCGAGGCGGCAGGCGGTACTTTGCTCAGTGCCCAGGCGGGCGACATCGCTTCGATCACCGCGTCTGAGCGGGAGGCCTCCTGATGAGTGGGCCAATTACGTTCAAGACTGAAGAAGATCTGGTGCACCTGCGGGTAGCCGGGCGTCTGGCTGCCCAGGTGCTTGAAATGATCAAGCCCCACGTCAAGGCCGGGGTCAGTACCGAGGCGCTGGACGATATCTGCAATGATTTCATCGTCAAGGAACTCAAGGTCATCCCGGCCAATGTCGGCTACCACGGTTTTACCAAGACCACCTGCACATCACCCAATGCGGTGGTGTGTCACGGCATTCCGTCTCCCCAGGACATCCTCAAGGACGGCGACATCATCAATATCGATGTGGCGGTGATCAAGGATGGCTGGTACGGCGATACCAGCCGCATGTACCTGGTCGGTGAAGTCAGCCCCTTGGCGCGACGTCTGGTGCATACCACTTATGAAGCGACGCGGGCGGGGATCCATGCGGTGCGTCCCGGCGCGACGCTGGGAGATATCGGTCATGCAATCCAGACCGTGGCACATCGTGAGGGATTCAGCGTAGTGCGCGAATATTGCGGCCATGGCATCGGCCGCAACTACCACGAAGAGCCCCAGGTGCTGCACTACGGCACGCCAGGCAAGGGCCTCAAGCTCAAAGCGGGAATGGTCTTCACCATTGAGCCGATGATCAACGCCGGTAAGCCTGGGACCAAAACCCTCGCCGATGGCTGGACGGTCCTGACCCGGGATCTTTCCCTGTCCGCGCAGTGGGAGCATATGGTGGCGGTGACTGATAAGGGGTTTGAGCTGCTGACGCCATGGCCCGAGGGGACCGGCGAATATCCTGCTATCTGAAACATCAGCCCCGGCCCTGCGGCCGGGGCTGATATTTTCAGTTACCGATGCTGTTGTGGTTCTTTTTCCAGTGCACCTGGGTAATGCCAAACCCTTCGGCCTGAAGAATCGCCAGCATGACCGGCCCGGCGGCGACGTTGCCACTGACTGTCCCGACACCCGCGTGCAGTGTCGCGAAATGCAGGGCATCGCTTTCACAGAGATGAGCTGCCTGATGGCGAAAGTGCCGTTGTTCGCCACGAAACCTATAGTGAATCTCAAAATCCTTCTGACTATTCATTATTGCTCTCGCCTGTGAGACGTATCCAATACGTCGCTCTAAATGTGTACTTCCGGTGTACATAACCGCACCTGGAGGTGGGCCACTTCATTTTCGAGATCGAAACAGGCATGCAAAAACTTCAAGCGGCCATGAATCGGACTGCTTTCTCTGAGGGGATAAGGAGTTCTCCGGGAAATCCGGAAGCTCGAAATTTACATCCTTTTACATGATTTTGAACCGTCGCCGGATGAGCGGCGGCAACCACCCTCAATTCGAGGGGTGGTTGGCCCCGAGGCCTCCAAAACACTGGGGTTGTTAGTGTGTTTGCATGGCCTCGAAGTGTCCTGACGCAAGCGTGAAAGTTGGCGTCAGCCAGCTGTCGTTCAGTTCTAGCGACAGGCCTTCATATTGACCGGGCCGACGAACTCATTGCCGTGGCCCATGACGCAAGCGACCCGCTGATTGCGTTGCAGCTCCCAGCTTTCTACCGGGTAGGTCTTGTTCCAGGCTTGATAAAGCTGAGTGTCCTGGCGGGACAACGGCAGGTTGTACTGTTTGCTCATATAGAAGTAAGTCCGGGCGATCATTCCGCGAATCGATGGCCGGGGCATGACTTTCTTTGCCTTGAAGTCGACCTGGGTCAGGCAGGCGCCGTATTGGCCTTTCTGCACCGGCAGCCAGCCGAAACTGAAGTTGTTACGGTCGCCATTTACTTCGCCGATACTGGGGACCAGGTTGTGCAGGTCGGCTTCGGCGCGCTGGTAAACCGCATCGCTTTTCGTGCAGTTCTTGCGTCCGCCACTCTGCCAGCATTGACGCAGGTGGCCGATCTGCCAGGCCGGAACAATGTGCTCCCATTCGATGCGTTTGGCACGGTTGGCGTTCTTGCGCGGGACATAGCCGCAGGCGGCAAGGTCAACGCGGTTGCCCGTGTATTTGCAGCCGCAGTAGAACTCGGTGGACTGCGGCGCATAGAGGCCCCAGGCAAGTTTTTTGGCCTCGCTGAATGTGCGCGGTGCTTCGGCGTGGGCGACGGCGGTAAAGGCGAGGGTAGTGCACAGCAGGGTAAAAAAACGAACCATCATGCCGTCAGTCTTCCTTGGGCACTGTCCAGAAAATCTGCACACCGCCATCATCGCGATAGGCGAGAGTGACGTTGTCGTTCTCGGCAATTTCTTCGAGCAACTGCGCCCAGTCATCTTCCAGCTCATCGGGTTGGCGGAAGATCAAGGCTGCCCTGGCCTTCTGCGCACTGGTGGAGTTGATGATCTTCTGTACCCGGGTACCGAGACGTTGGTAGGCGGTCAAGGAGGGCGCGGCGGCCGCTGATGTTGTCACGAGATGATCCTTAAATTGGCTGTACGCATATACAGTATTTCAATGCCGAATGTTTCGCAACATCAGCGTGAAGCGACGGGTTGCAGAACCAATCTGCCGGGGATTGATCTCAACGCTATGCAGGCACTTTTCAGAACGGAGTCCTTATGAAACGCAGATACTGGCTTATGCCCGCAGCGGCAGGAATTTTTGCTGTATTGGCTGGCTGTTCCACCCCGGCGGTCGTCACTTTGCAGAACGGCACTCAGTACATCACCCGTGACGCACCGAAGACGAAAACCACAGACGGTTTTTATGAATTCGAGGACATTTCCGGCAAGACCGTAAAGGTGCGGGCTGACGAAGTGGCTACAGTCAAACCGCAGGATTGACCGCTTTTCGGCATCTTGGTTCAGTTTTGCGGCTATCCTCGTCGTCTTCCTCCGTGGAATCTCGGTGCTGAATTGTTTCACTTGTGCGCTTTTGCGACAGGCTCGTTCAACATGCCGATTCTGTCGTATTTTCGCGATTGACAAAGCCCTTCGCGGTTGTTCATAGTTGATAGACGCAAACGTTTGCGCGAGCGGCTATACTGACCGTTGTTCGCGCAAAATCGTTGCAATCATCGAAGTCCTTAAAATAATCATAAGACTGGAGTGAACCCCCATGAAGCTGCCATTCGCTGGACGCCTTCTCGCTGTCGCCATGCTCACCGCTGCCGCCGCAGCCATGCCTCTCTCTGCCGCCTATGCAGATACTGCCAAGCCCAAAGTCGCCCTGGTCATGAAATCCCTGGCCAACGAATTCTTCCTGACCATGGAAGACGGCGCCAAGGCTTATCAGAAAGACCACAGCGGCGATTTCGACCTGGTGTCCAACGGCATCAAGGATGAGTCCGACACTGCTGCGCAAATCAGGATCGTCGAGCAGATGATCGTGTCCAAGGTCGATGCCCTGGTCATTGCTCCTGCGGACTCCAAGGCCCTGGTGCCGATTATCAAGAAAGCCATGGATGCCGGGATCAAGGTCGTGAATATCGACAACCAGCTTGATGGCGATGTGCTCAAGAGCAAAAGCATTGAAGTGCCTTTCGTAGGCCCGAACAACCGCAAGGGTTCGAAATTGGTGGGTGACTACCTGGCCAAGCAGCTCAAGGCCGGTGATCAGGTCGGCATCATTGAAGGCGTGCCAACCACCACCAACGCCCAGCAGCGCACCGCCGGCTTCAAGGATGCGATGGACGCCGCGCAGATCAAGGTTGTTTCGACGCAATCGGGTAACTGGGAAATTGACCAGGGCAACAAGGTTGCCTCGGCCATGATGACCCAATATCCGGACCTCAAGGCGCTGCTCGCGGGCAACGACAGCATGGCTCTGGGCGCAGTTGCTGCGGTACGTGCCGCAGGCAAGGCGGGCAAGGTTCAGGTCGTTGGCTATGACGACATCAAAGCCATCCAGCCGATGCTCAAGGACGGTCGTGTCCTGGCTACCGCCAACCAATTCGCCGCCAAACAAGCGGTTTTCGGTATCGAGACGGCCTTGAAAATGGTCAAGGGCGAGAAAGTCGATATCAAGGATGGCGTGATCGAAACGCCGGTTGAGCTCGTCACCAAATAATCGCGTCTGAACAACAGCGCCTGCCCGCCCCCTGCGGCAGGCGCGTGGAGAGCTTTATGTCAGCGTCTGCCCAGGCCGCTGTGCTGTCTGTCAGCGGTATCGGTAAAACCTACGCCCAACCTGTTCTCGGCGACATCGACCTGACCTTGATGCGCGGCGAAGTGCTGGCCTTGACCGGCGAAAACGGTGCGGGCAAGAGCACCTTGTCGAAGATCATCGGCGGTCTGGTCGTCCCCACTACAGGGAGCATGCAGTTCCAGGGCAAGCCCTTTGAGCCGGCCAGTCGTACCCAGGCCGAACGCCTGGGTGTGCGTATGGTGATGCAGGAGCTGAACCTGCTGCCCACGCTGTCGGTGGCGGAAAATCTGTTTCTCGATAACCTGCCCAGTCGCGGCGGCTGGATCAATCGCAAGCGCCTGCGCGCAGATGCGATCCAGGCCATGGCCCAGGTCGGTCTCGATGCGATTGATCCGGATACTCCGGTCGGTGAGCTGGGCATTGGTCATCAGCAGATGGTCGAAATTGCCCGTAACCTGATCGGCGATTGTCATGTGCTGATTCTCGACGAGCCGACGGCGATGCTGACCGCCCGGGAAGTCGAGATGCTGTTCGAGCAGATCACTCGCCTGCAGGCCCGGGGCGTGTCGATCATCTATATCTCCCATCGCCTCGAAGAACTGGCCAGGGTCGCCCAGCGCATTGCGGTACTGCGTGATGGCCGCCTGGTCTGCGTCGAACCGATCGCCAACTACAACAGCGAGCAACTGGTGACCCTGATGGTCGGTCGCGAACTGGGTGAGCACATCGACCTTGGCCAGCGTTCCATTGGTGACGTGGCCCTGTCTGTCAAAGGGCTGGGGCGCGCGGGCAAGGTCAAGGATGTGTCTTTTGAGGTGCGCAGCGGCGAGATCTATGGCATTTCCGGGCTGATTGGCGCCGGGCGTACCGAGTTGTTACGGCTTATCTACGGTGCGGATCTGGCGGATAGTGGTCACATAGAAATTGGCAGCCCGCTACGCGTCGCCAGCATTCGCTCGCCGGTGGATGCTGTGGCCCATGGCATCGCGCTGATCACCGAGGATCGCAAGGGTGAAGGGCTGCTGCTGAGCCAGTCCATCAGTGCCAATATTGCCTTGGGCAATATGGAAGCCATTTCCAGCAAAGGCATCGTCAATCACGGCGATGAAACCCGTCTGGCCCAGCGTCAGGTCGAGGCCATGCGCATTCGCAGTTCCAGTCCTGGGCAACTGGTCTCCGAGCTGTCCGGCGGCAACCAGCAGAAAGTGGTGATCGGTCGTTGGCTTGAACGCGACTGCCCGGTGATGCTGTTCGACGAGCCCACCCGGGGTATCGATGTCGGTGCCAAATTCGATATTTACACGTTGCTTGGCGAATTGACTCGCCAAGGCAGGGCGCTGGTAGTGGTTTCCAGCGACCTGCGCGAGCTGATGCTGATCTGTGATCGCATCGCTGTCTTGTCGGATGGTCGGCTGATCGACACCTTCGAGCGCGACAACTGGACCCAGGATGAACTGTTGGCCGCCGCCTTTGCCGGCTATCAAAAACGCGATGCTCTGCTCAATGACGCAGCGCCCGGGAACGACTCATGAAAACTTCCACTTCGACTCAAGCACTGCCAGTATCGACCAAGCGCAGCGGCACATATTTCGGCCTTGGCACCTATCTGGGCCTGGCCGGTGCCTTGCTCGCGATGATCGTGCTGTTCTCGCTGCTCAGCGATCATTTCCTGTCCTACGAGACCTTCAGCACCTTGGCCAACCAGATCCCGGACCTGATGGTCCTCTCGGTGGGCATGACCTTTATCCTGATCATCGGTGGCATTGACCTGTCAGTTGGCTCGGTGCTGGCCCTGGCCGCTTCGGCGGTGAGCGTGGCCATGCTGGGCTGGGGCTGGAGCGTGTTTCCGGCGGCGCTGCTGGGTATCGCCTGCGCGACGCTGGCGGGCACTATCACCGGCTCTATCACCGTAGCCTGGCGCATTCCATCCTTTATCGTCTCCCTGGGCGTGCTGGAGATGGCTCGTGGCGTGGCCTACCAGATGACCAATTCGCGTACCGCCTATATAGGCGACTCATTCGCCTGGCTCTCCGATCCGATTGCGTTCGGTATTTCGCCGTCGTTCATCATTGCCCTGCTCATTATCCTGCTGGCCCAGGCGGTATTGACCCGCACTGTGTTCGGTCGCTACCTGATCGGCATCGGCACCAATGAAGAAGCCGTGCGTCTGGCCGGTATCAATCCAAAGCCCTACAAGATCCTGGTGTTTTCCCTGATGGGTTTGTTGGCGGGCGTCGCGGCGCTGTTTCAGATTTCACGTCTGGAAGCGGCCGATCCCAATGCCGGTTCCGGTCTGGAGCTGCAGGTCATCGCCGCTGTGGTCATCGGTGGAACCAGTCTGATGGGCGGGCGTGGCTCGGTGATCAGTACCTTCTTCGGCGTACTGATCATTTCGGTGCTGGCTGCAGGACTGGCGCAGATCGGTGCAAGCGAGCCGACCAAGCGCATCATCACCGGCGCAGTGATCGTCATCGCCGTGGTCCTGGATACTTACCGTAGCAATCGCGCACGGCGGCAGAGCTGACATGGCTACCATCAAAGATGTTGCGGCAATGGCAGGGATTTCCTACACGACGGTATCCCATGTTCTCAATAAGACCCGGCCGGTCAGCGATGAGGTCCGGATCAAGGTCGAGGCGGCCATCGCCCAACTCGACTACGTCCCCAGTGCTGTCGCCCGCTCCCTTAAGGCCAAGGCCACCTCGACTATCGGGCTGTTGATCCCCAACGGCATCAACCCGTACTTCGCCGAGCTGGCCCGGGGCATCGAGGATTACTGCGAGCGCAACGGCTTTTGCGTGATCCTCTGCAACTCCGATGATAACCCCGACAAGCAGCGCAGCTACCTGCGGGTGTTGCTGGAGAAGCGCGTCGATGGCCTGATCGTCTCGTCGGTGGGTGGGGATACCGAGCAGGCGGCCGGAGGGCTGGCTGCCGTACGCACGCCGATGGTGATTGTCGACCGTGAGCTGGACGGTATTGCTGCCGATCTGGTGCGTATTGATCACGAATTGGGTGCTTATCTGGCGACCCGGCATTTGCTGGAGCTGGGGCACCGCCATATCGCCTGTATCTGCGGCCCGGCCCAGACCAGCGTGGCTGTCTTGCGTCTGGCCGGTTACCAGCGGGCCATGAGTGAGGCGGGTATCGAAGTGCCGCAGAGTTGGATCGCGCAAAGCGACTTCACCAGCCCCGGAGGTTATGCGGCTGCGGTCGGCTTGTTGGCGGCTGACCCGCCCACCGCGATTTTCGCCGGTAACGACATGATCGGTATCGGCGTGCTGCGAGCCGCTGCGGAACGCAATATTCGCGTGCCCGCCCACCTGTCGGTGATCGGCTTCGACGATATCGAAATGAGCCGTTATGTCTATCCGGCGTTGACGACTGTAGGGCAGTCGATCCTGCAACTGGGTGAGACTGCGGCTGAAGTGTTGCTGCGGCGCATCGCGACCCAGGGGGCCTTACCCGCAGAGAAGCGCGTTGTTGCGCCGAGCATTGTCTTGCGCGAGTCGACGGCGCCGCCGGGCAATGCGTTCAGCGAATATCGTTGAGTTACTGTAATGACTGGATTGAAGAGTGTGGAAGTCATGCAAGCAAAAGTAGTGGTTGTGGGCAGCCTGAACATGGATCTGGTCATCCGCGCACCGCGCCTGCCGCGAGCCGGAGAGACCCTGGCAGGCGAGTCATTCGCCACCGTGCCGGGGGGCAAGGGCGCCAACCAGGCCGTCGCCGCAGCGCGTTTGGGCGCCAGCGTGGCGATGATCGGTTGTTTGGGTAACGATGCCTATGGCGAGCAATTGCGCGGGGCTTTGTTGGCGGAGCAGATCGACTGCCAGGCCGTAACCGGACTGGACAACGTACCGACAGGTATCGCCTCGATTGTCGTCGATGACAGCAGCCAGAATGCGATCATCATTGTCGCCGGGGGTAATGGCCAACTGACCCCTGAGCGGGTTTCGGGCTTTGATCATTTGCTGGCATCGGCTGAAGTGGTCATTTGCCAGCTCGAAGTGCCGGTGCCGACCGTGGCCCATACCCTCCAGCGCGCCCGCGAACTGGGCAAGATCGTTATTCTCAATCCAGCCCCGGCCGTGGCGGCGTTGCCTGCGCAATGGTATGCCCTGATCGATTACCTGATCCCCAACGAAACCGAGGCGGCAATCCTTACCGGCCTGCCGGTGGACTCCCTGGCTTCTGCCGAGGCTGCGGCCGCGGCACTGATCGTTGCCGGAGCTGGCAAGGTGCTGATTACCCTGGGTGAGCAGGGCGCAGTGTTCGCCAATGGTCAGAGTTTCGAGCATTTCCCAGCGCGCAAGGTACAGGCCTTGGATACCACTGCGGCGGGGGATACCTTTGTTGGTGGTTTCGCCGCCGCATTGTCCCAGGGTTTGAGCGAGGCCGAGGCGATTCGCTTTGGTCAGGCTGCCGCAGCCCTGTCGGTTACGCGGGCGGGTGCCCAGCCCTCGATTCCGTCCTTTAATGAAGTCCAGGCGAGCCTTTGCGCATGAAAAAGACCCCCTTGCTCAACATTGCCTTGTCCCGGGCGATCGCTTCCCTGGGCCATGGCGATATCGTCATGATCGTCGACGCCGGTATGCCGG
The DNA here is from genome assembly GCF_024807945.1 of Pseudomonas sp. JUb42. Classification (GTDB taxonomy): domain Bacteria; phylum Pseudomonadota; class Gammaproteobacteria; order Pseudomonadales; family Pseudomonadaceae; genus Aquipseudomonas. The sequence goes on from NZ_JANUFD010000012.1 coordinate 91,785, forward strand.
TACCGCCAGGCGTGGAGCTGATCGATCTGGCCCTGACCCATGGCGTCCCGGATTTCGTCAGTGTGCTGAATATCGTGCTGACCGAGATGCAGGTCGAAAGCCATGTGCTGGCTGAAGAGATGCTGCTCAAGCAACCGCCTGCACTGGCTGTGGTGCAGAACCTGGGCGAGGCGGGCGCATTGGGTGAGCAACGCCTGCTCAGCCACGAAGCACTGAAAGAGTTGAGTCGGCGAGCCAAGGCGATAGTGCGCACTGGCGAGTGCCAGCCCTACACCAATATTGCTTTGGTAGCCGGCGTGGTTTTTTAACAATATTTTTCAAACCAGGAACAGGGAGTTCCCATGTTATATCTGAAACGCTTGATCAGGAGCGCAATGCTTTTGTCCATTCTCGCTGCCACTACCGTGTATGGCGCGCAGACGCGCGATCTGATCATCGACACTGATCCCGGTGCCGACGATGTCGTGGCGCTGCTACTGGCCTTGGCATCGCCTGAAGAACTGAACGTACTGGCCATCACCACGGTGGCGGGCAATGTGCGGCTGGACAAGACCTCGCGCAATGCTCGTCTGGCGCGGGAGTGGGCAGGGCGCGAAGACGTGCCGGTATACGCCGGGGCGCCAAAGCCACTGGTACGCACGCCGATCTATGCCGAAAACATTCACGGCCAGGAAGGCCTGCCGGGTGTCACGGTGCATGAGCCGGCCAAAGGCCTCGCCGAAGGCGACGCGGTCGATTATTTGATCAATACCCTGCGCAAGGCCAGCCCTCACAGCGTCACCATCGCCATGCTCGGGCCGCAGACCAATCTGGCTCTGGCGCTGATCCAGGCCCCGGAGATTACCCAGGGCATCAAGGAAGTGGTAGTGATGGGCGGGGCGCATTTCAATGGCGGCAATATCACCCCGACAGCGGAGTTCAATCTGTTCGCCGATCCCCATGCCGCGCAGGTAGTGCTGGCCAGTGGTGTCAAGCTGACCTATGTGCCGCTGGACGTCACCCACAAGATCCTCACCAGTGAGCAGCGCCTCAAGCAGATCGAGGCGTTGAACAACGGCGCAGGCAAGCTGGTCAAGGGCATTCTCGATGAGTACGTCAAGGCGGACATGGTGCACTACGGCTTGCCCGGCGGGCCTGTGCATGATGCCAGTGTGATCGCCTGGCTGCTCAAGCCTGAGCTGTTTTCGGGGCGCCAAGTCAATCTGGTGATCGACAGCCGTGATGGGCCGACATTCGGCCAGACCATCGCCGACTGGTACGGCACTCTGGGCCACGATAAGAACGTGTTCTGGGTCGAGAACGGTGATGCCCAGGGCTTCTTCGATCTATTGAGTCAGCGACTGGCGCGTCTTAAATAGGTGATGAGGCCAAGGTGGTGTCGGACTCTGCCGGATAGCGCGCAAGGATCTGGCCGATAAACGCCTGGGCGCCACCGGTGCCCAACTCCTTGACCAGCAGGTCGATGGCGATGATGGTGAGTTCTTCCGGGCTCGAAGGGCTGTGGGAGCACTGTCCTTGTGGCCATCTGGCCTTGATGTCCGCATCAATGGATACAACTGCCATTGTGTGTCTCGTCTCTGACTGGGTGAAAAAACGCCCTGGAACGGGCGCCGGGTAGCGACAGTAAATCATTGTTGCCGCTGTTTGGGCACTGCGACTTAGGCATGATTGAGCGCCCTGGAATCGTTTTGTGACGATTTCGCCGACCTCGGGGCGCCTCCAATCGTGCAGACTCGCGTTCCTTGATTTGCCCGACCTGTGCAACCATCGCGTTTATTCACGGTCGCAAGGTTCTGAGTTTGTTTATCTATCAAGGAGGCTGTATGCCCTGGAAAGTCACATCGCTTGGTTTTATCGTCGCCACCTTGATTCTGGGCGGTTGCAGCACCTCTGAGTCCACGTCGAGCGCGGCCCCTGCGGCAACCGGCGCCGCCGCCAGTGAAAATACCCGTTGTGATGCCAGTACGGCTCAGTTTGCAGTCGGCAAGCCCGCTTCGGCAGCCCTGCTCGAGCAGGCGCGCAGCAAGTCCGGCGCCCGTACGGCCCGCGTCCTTGGCCCCAATGACATGATCACCCTGGAATATCGCTCTGATCGCCTGAACCTGAACACCGACAGCAGCGCCACTGTCATCCGTGTCAATTGCGGCTGATACCGGGCAGCGTTGCCGCTCATAAAAAAACCCCGTCGATAACGGGGTTTTTTTCAAGCATCTGAATGATCAGACTACTTTTACTTCCTCAGCCTGCATGCCTTTCTGGCCTTTAGCAGCTACGAAAGAAACAGTCTGGCCTTCTTTCAGGCTTTTGAAACCGTCGCTCTGGATAGCCTTGAAGTGTACGAACAGGTCGTCACCGCCACCCTGTGGAGTGATAAAGCCGAAGCCTTTTTCATCGTTGAACCATTTTACGGTGCCGGTTTGGCGATTAGACATGGTGTATCTCCAAAAACATAATTTTTCAGTAGTGCGTGCTGCTCAGGCCGATAGGCACACCGGGCTATCATAGTCCAAATGTGTCGAAGTAGAGCCATTTCGCTTAGCAGTTTGCGCACTGGTAGATAATATTGCGAAATTATCGCTGTTTGTTTTCAGGTCGATACGCTATTCGCGCGAACCAGACCGCAGCTGCACCTCAAGCAATTCAAGGCCTGCAGCCACTTTCCAGTAAACAGGCATGCGCCCGACAAGTGCTGTCGGGCGTCGGAAAATATTTTGTTACTTTCCTTTGGCGCAGTCTTCAGTCACTGCCGTCCTCAAGCGGGTGGTTAATGCATCCGGAGGCGTGGCTGAGGCGCTGAGGGTCTTGATTTCGGCGTCCGAGAAATGCTTGTTCACCGAGTTGGCGCCGCAGGTGCAGTAGGCCTGAGCCGCTTTGGCATCAAGCTTCTGGCTGGCGGCGGCCATGCAGTTCTGGGTGAAGTTATCCCGGGTCGCCTTGTCCATGGCGGCGTTGGCGCTCAATGGCAGGACCAGTGCCACAGGGGCGAGCAGGGCGAGAAGACGGAATGTGTTCATGCGTTCTCCTTGTTCAAATGTGCCCCTTGCAGGGCAGGATTCTCACAAGGTCTGACGGTCAATAGCCCCGACGGTTCACTCTGCGTGCGAAATGCCTGTGTTTTGATTGATTTATGTATGCATGTGTAACGCCAGAGCTGTGATAGGATGCGCGTCCTTGATTTTACTCGTGGCGTATGGCTGAAGATTCGCCAGCCCCGCGTAGTGAAGTTTCGTTGAATTCCAGTCATCTGGTTCGGTTCAAGGTTGGCCGCAAGGCTCCTGCCACTGTGAGGCGGGTATACCACCGGATCAATACTGGCTCATCCCAACCCATGTGACCTTTGGTAGGGGTCACCACTAGGAGAGGAGGCGCCATGCCAACTATTACTCTTCCCGACGGCAGTCAGCGTTCGTTCGATCATTCTGTATCCGTAGCCGATGTTGCGCTTTCCATTGGCGCAGGCCTGGCCAAGGCGACCATCGCCGGCAAGGTCAACGGCCAACTGGTCGACGCCAGCGACATGATCGATGGCGACGCAACCCTGCAAATCATCACCTCCAAGGATCAGGAAGGACTGGAAATCATCCGTCACTCCTGCGCTCACCTGGTAGGTCACGCCGTCAAGCAACTGTACCCGACTGCGAAAATGGTCATCGGTCCGGTGATCGACGAAGGTTTTTACTACGACATCGCCTATGAGCGTCCTTTTACTCCGGACGACCTGGCTGCGATCGAACAGCGCATGCAGCAGCTGATCGAGAAAGATTACGACGTGATCAAGAAAGTCACGCCGCGCGCCGAAGTGATCGAGGTGTTCACCGCCCGTCACGAGGACTACAAGCTGCGCCTCGTCGAAGACATGCCCGATCAGCAAACCATGGGCCTGTACTATCACGAAGAATATGTCGACATGTGCCGCGGTCCGCACGTGCCGAATACCCGTTTCCTGAAATCGTTCAAGCTGACCAAGCTGTCCGGTGCCTACTGGCGCGGCGATGCGAAGAACGAACAGCTGCAGCGTGTCTACGGCACCGCCTGGGCTGACAAGAAACAACTGGCTGCCTACATCCAGCGTATCGAAGAAGCTGAAAAGCGCGACCATCGCAAGATCGGCAAGCGCCTGGGTCTGTTTCATACCCAGGAAGAAGCGCCGGGTATGGTGTTCTGGCACCCACAGGGCTGGACCCTGTATCAGGTGCTCGAGCAGTACATGCGCAAGGTTCAGCGCGAAAACGGCTATCTGGAAATCAAGACGCCGCAAGTGGTTGACCGTTCGCTCTGGGAGAAGTCCGGGCACTGGGCCAACTACGCCGAGAACATGTTCACCACGCAGTCCGAAAACCGCGACTACGCCATCAAGCCGATGAACTGCCCTTGCCATGTGCAGGTGTTCAATCAGGGCCTGAAGAGCTACCGCGAGCTGCCTTTGCGTCTGGCCGAGTTCGGTGCCTGCCACCGTAACGAGCCGTCGGGTGCGTTGCACGGCATCATGCGTGTGCGTGGCTTTACTCAGGACGACGCGCACATCTTCTGCACTGAAGAGCAGATGCAGAGCGAGTCGGCAGCTTTCATCAAGCTGACTCTGGATGTGTACGCAGATTTCGGCTTCAAGGATATCGAGCTCAAGCTGTCGACTCGTCCTGAGAAACGCGTGGGTTCCGACGAGCTGTGGGATCGCGCCGAGGCTGCTCTGGCATCTGCGCTGGATAGCGCCGGTCTGCCTTATCAGCTGCAACCGGGCGAGGGCGCTTTCTACGGTCCGAAAATCGAGTTTTCGCTGAAGGATTGTCTGGGTCGTGTCTGGCAGTGCGGTACCCTGCAGCTCGATTTCAACCTGCCGATCCGTTTGAGCGCCGAGTATGTTTCGGAAGATAACGGTCGTAAGCATCCGGTCATGTTGCACCGTGCAATTCTCGGTTCCTTCGAGCGTTTCATCGGGATTTTGATCGAGCACTACGAAGGTGCGTTCCCGGCCTGGCTGGCGCCTACGCAGGCAGTGATCATGAATATCACTGATAAACAGGCAGATTTTGCCCTTGACGTAGAAAAAACTCTGTCGGAAAGCGGATTTCGTGCCAAGTCCGACTTGAGAAATGAAAAGATCGGCTTTAAAATCCGCGAGCATACTTTGCTCAAGGTTCCCTATCTCCTCGTTATCGGAGATCGGGAGGTTGAAACGCAAACTGTCGCTGTGCGTACTCGTGAAGGCGCTGACCTTGGCTCGATGCCGGTCGCCCAATTCGCTGAGTTCCTCGCTCAAGCGGTTTCCCGGCGTGGTCGCCAAGATTCGGAGTAATTATTATTAAGCGTGAAATGAGACAAGATAAACGAGCTGCACCGAAGGCCCCGATCAACGAGAATATCTCGGCACGCGAGGTTCGGTTAATTGGCGCTGACGGCGAGCAGATTGGCATCGTCTCGATTGATGAAGCGCTTCGTATTGCTGAAGAAGCCAAGCTCGACCTGGTAGAAATCTCTGCCGATGCAATCCCGCCAGTCTGTCGTGTGATGGACTACGGTAAATCGATCTTCGAGAAGAAGAAACAGATTGCTGCGGCAAAGAAAAACCAGAAGCAGATTCAGGTAAAAGAAATCAAGTTTCGTCCAGGGACGGAGGAAGGGGATTACCAGGTAAAACTACGCAACCTGGTACGTTTCCTGAGTGACGGGGACAGGGCCAAGATCTCGTTGAGATTTCGCGGTCGTGAGATGGCCCACCAGGAGCTGGGTATGGAACTGTTGAAGCGGGTTGAAGGTGACCTGCTCGAATACGGGACCGTCGAACAGCATCCTAAGATGGAAGGACGCCAGCTGATTATGGTCATCGCCCCGAAAAAGAAGAAATAACCACCAGGGCACGGCAGGCCTTGCGGTTATGTTTATCAACTGAATGCGGAGTATCCGAACATGCCAAAGATGAAGACTAAAAGTGGTGCAGCTAAGCGGTTTCTGAAAACCGCTAACGGCATCAAGCACAAGCACGCTTTCAAGAGCCACATCCTGACCAAAATGTCGACCAAGCGTAAGCGTCAACTGCGCGGTAGCAGCTTGCTGCATCCGTCTGACGTGGCAAAAGTCGAGCGCATGCTGCGCCTTCGTTAATTTTGATCAAGAATAGAGGAAGTAACTCATGGCTCGTGTAAAGCGTGGCGTCATTGCCCGTAAGCGTCACAAAAAAATTCTGAAACTTGCTAAAGGCTACTACGGCGCGCGTTCACGCGTATTCCGTGTTGCCAAGCAAGCGGTAATCAAGGCAGGCCAATACGCCTACCGTGACCGTCGTCAGAAAAAACGTCAGTTCCGCGCTCTGTGGATCGCTCGTATCAACGCTGGTGCGCGTATCAACGGTCTGTCCTACAGCCGTTTCATCGCTGGCCTGAAAAAAGCGTCGATCGAAATCGACCGTAAGGTTCTGGCTGATCTGGCAGTGAACGAAAAAGCGGCGTTTGCTGCGATTGTCGAGAAAGCTAAAGCCACCTTGGCTTAAGTCCCCGACAATCATCGCTCCCCACGGGGAGCGGTGCTAAACGTCATAAATAGGGGAAGAGCCTTTTAAGCTCTTCCCCTATTTCGTATCTGGAGTCTGTACATGGAAAACCTGGACGCGCTGGTCTCTCAAGCACTTGAGGCTGTGCAAAGCGCCGAAGACATCAATGCCCTGGAGCAAATCCGGGTTCACTATCTCGGCAAGAAAGGCGAGTTGACTCAGGTGATGAAGACCCTGGGCAATCTGCCGGCTGAAGAGCGTCCGCAAATCGGTGCGCTGATCAACGAAGCCAAGGAGCGTGTCACAGAGGTTCTCAATACGCGTAAAGCGGCTTTCGAAGAGGCAGAACTGACTGCAAAGCTCTCGGCCGAACGTATTGACGTGACCCTGCCGGGACGTGGCCAGGCTTCTGGCGGTCTGCATCCGATTACCCGGACTCTGGAACGTATCGAACAATTCTTCACCCACATCGGCTACGGCATCGCCGAAGGCCCTGAGGTCGAAGACGATTACCATAACTTCGAAGCGCTCAACATCCCGGGCCACCACCCAGCCCGTTCGATGCATGACACCTTCTATTTCAACGCAAACATGCTGCTGCGCACTCATACCTCGCCGGTACAGGTCCGCACCATGGAAGCGAACAAGCCGCCGATCCGCATCGTCTGCCCAGGCCGTGTGTACCGTAGCGACTCGGATATCACCCACTCGCCGATGTTCCACCAGATCGAAGGTCTGTTGGTTGATCGCGATATCAACTTCGCCGACCTCAAAGGCACCATCGAAGAGTTCCTGCGGGTGTTCTTCGAGAAAGAACTGGCCGTGCGTTTCCGTCCTTCGTACTTCCCGTTCACCGAGCCATCCGCTGAAGTCGACATGGAATGCGTGATGTGTAGCGGCAAGGGCTGTCGTGTCTGCAAGCAGACCGGCTGGCTGGAAGTCATGGGCTGCGGCATGGTGCACCCGAACGTACTGCGCATGTCCGGCATCGACCCTGAAGAGTTCCAGGGCTTTGCATTCGGCATGGGCGTGGAGCGTCTGGCCATGCTGCGTTACGGCGTCAATGACTTGCGCCTGTTCTTCGACAACGACTTGCGGTTCCTCGCGCAATTTCGCTAGGTCGCCCGTCGATAACGAAACTTTCAGGAGAGCAGGATGAAATTCAGTGAACAATGGCTGCGCGGCTGGGTAAGCCCGCAGGTTTCCCGAGACGAGTTGGTTGCTCGTCTGTCGATGGCCGGTCTTGAGGTTGACAGCGTGACGCTGGCCGCCGGCGTCTTCAGCGGTGTGGTTGTCGGCGAAGTGCTGAGCACCGAACAACACCCTGATGCTGACAAGCTGCGTGTTTGTCAGGTCAGCAATGGTAGCGAGACCTTCCAGGTTGTCTGTGGCGCGCCTAATGTGCGCCCAGGCCTGAAGATTCCGTTCGCCATGATCGGTGCTGAGCTGCCGGGCGACTTCAAGATCAAGAAAGCCAAGTTGCGCGGTGTCGAGTCCAACGGCATGCTGTGCTCCCAGTCCGAGCTGCAAGTGGGCGAGGGCAACGACGGCTTGATGGAGCTGCCGGCTGACGCGCCGGTGGGCCAGGATTTCCGGGTTTACCTGGAGCTGGACGATGCCAGCATCGAAGTCGACCTGACACCGAACCGTGGCGACTGCCTGTCGGTGGCCGGCTTGGCCCGTGAAGTCGGCGCGCTGTACGACGCCAAGGTTACACGCCCGCAGATCGCTGCTGTGCCCGTGACTCACGACGAAGTGCGTTCGGTTGAGGTGCTGGCGCCCAAGGCTTGCCCGCGCTATCTGGGCCGGGTGATCCGCAACGTCGACCTGTCGCGGCCGACGCCGCTGTGGATGGTCGAGCGTCTGCGTCGTTCCGAAGTGCGCAGCATCGACGCTGCCGTCGACATCACCAACTACGTCATGCTCGAACTGGGTCAGCCGCTGCACGCGTTCGACCTGGCCGAGATCAATGGCGGCATTCGTGTGCGCATGGCGCAAGAGGGCGAGAAGCTGGTGCTGCTGGACGGCCAGGAAGTCAGCCTGCGCGCCGATACCCTGGTTATCGCCGACCACCAACGTGCCCTGGCCATCGCCGGTGTCATGGGTGGCGAGCACAGCGGTGTTTCCAGTACGACGCGTGACATTTTCCTGGAAAGCGCCTTCTTCGATCAGATCGCTGTCGCGGGCAAGGCCCGTTCCTACGGCCTACACACCGATGCCTCGCACCGCTACGAGCGTGGCGTTGACTGGCAGCTGGCTCGCGAAGCCATGGAGCGCGCGACTGGCCTGCTGCTGGAAATCACTGGCGGTGAAGCCGGTCCGGTTATCGAAACCGTCAGCGAGCAGGATCTGCCCTCCATTGCGCCAGTGACCCTGCGCGCCGAGCGTATCGAGCAAATGCTCGGCATGCAGATGGATGCCGCCGAAATCGAGCGCCTGCTGTCCGCCCTCGGCCTGACCATTTCCAGCGAAACCGCCGGACAATGGCGTGTCGAAGTACCAAGCCATCGTTTCGATATCTCGCTTGAAGTCGACCTGATCGAAGAGCTGGCCCGTCTGTATGGCTACAACCGCCTGCCGGTTCGTTACCCGCAAGCGCGTCTGGCGCCACAGGCCAACGCCGAATCCAGGGCTGGTTTACCTGCGCTGCGTCGCCTGCTGGTCGCCCGTGGCTATCAGGAAGCTATCACCTATAGCTTCATCGATCCGAAGTGGTTTGAGCTGTTCAACCCGGGCGTCGCGCCGCTGCTGCTGGCCAACCCGATCTCCAACGACATGGCGGCCATGCGTTCGTCGCTGTGGCCGGGCCTGGTCAAGGCGCTGCAACACAACCTCAACCGTCAGCAGGATCGTATTCGCCTGTTCGAAAGCGGCCTGCGTTTCGTCGGCCAACTGGACGGCTTGAAGCAAGAGCCGATGCTGGCGGGCGTCATCTGCGGCAGCCGTCTGCCGGAAGGCTGGGCGCAAGGTCGTGATGCTGTCGATTTCTTCGACATCAAGGCTGACGTCGAAGCGGTATTGGGCTTTTCCGGTGCGCTGGATGAATTCACGTTCACCCCAGGCCAGCACCCAGCCCTGCACCCGGGCCAGACGGCGCGCATTGAGCGCGATGGTCGCGAAGTCGGTTACCTCGGAGCCTTGCACCCTGAGCTGGTGAAGAGCCTCGGGCTTGATCGTGCGGTCTTCGTTTTCGAACTGATCCTGGACGAAGTTGTTACAGGACGTTTGCCGAAATTCCACGAGCTGTCGCGCTTCCCTGAAGTGCGCCGCGACCTGGCATTGCTGGCTGATCTGGACGTTCCAGCAAGCTCGGTTCTTGACGTTATTCGCGAAAATGCCGGGGAGTGGCTCACGGACCTCAGGTTATTTGACGTTTATCAGGGTAAAGGTATTGATCCGCATAGAAAAAGCCTTGCAGTTGGCTTGACCTGGCAACATCCTTCGCGCACTCTTAATGACGATGAGGTCAATGCGACTACGCATGCGATCCTCACCTCACTCGAGGAAAGATTAAACGCCACGTTAAGGAAGTAGCGTATGGGGGCTCTGACGAAAGCTGAGATGGCCGAACGTCTGTACGAAGAGCTAGGCCTGAATAAACGAGAAGCCAAGGAATTGGTAGAGCTGTTCTTTGAAGAGATCAGGCATGCTCTGGAGGATAACGAGCAGGTCAAATTGTCCGGTTTCGGCAATTTCGACTTGCGCGATAAACGCCAGCGGCCTGGTCGCAATCCAAAGACGGGGGAAGAAATTCCCATCACCGCTCGCCGTGTGGTCACCTTTCGCCCAGGGCAGAAACTGAAAGCCCGAGTTGAGGCTTATGCTGGAACCAAGTCATAACGACGAGCTACCGCCCATTCCCGGTAAACGCTACTTCACCATTGGTGAAGTCAGCGAGCTGTGTGCCGTAAAGCCACACGTGCTACGTTACTGGGAGCAGGAGTTCCCCCAGCTCAACCCGGTCAAGCGCCGCGGAAACCGCCGGTATTATCAGCGCCAGGATGTGCTGATGATCCGGCAGATCCGTACCTTGCTCTACGACCAAGGCTTCACCATCGGCGGTGCGCGTCTGCGCCTGTCCAGCGACGAGGTCAAGGACGATACCCTGCAATACAAGCAACTGATCCGGCAGATGATCGCCGAACTGGAAGACGTTTTGGTGCTGCTGCGTACATAACGCAAACGAAATCAGATACTTCCAAAATTCAAAAGCTTAGGGTATATTCCTGATCGTTTTCGCAGCAAGCGTCAACAGATTCACGCCTAGTCGGGGCGTAGCGCAGTCCGGTAGCGCACTAGCATGGGGTGCTAGGGGTCGAGTGTTCGAATCACTCCGTCCCGACCATATATTTCTGAGTAAAATCAGACAGTTAAGCCGATCATCAAGGTCGGCTTTTTTGTGCGTGAAATTTTTGATCGAAATTAGGGCACATATAGGGCACATTGCTTTAGGGCACATTCGCAAGGCGGAAAAACTGGTTTGTCACTGCTCCCGACCTGTCACGCCCTGATTGGTCAACCCTAGGCCAAGCCAAAAATCGGGAAGTCGCTGGTAGCAGACCTTTCATCCGTTCAAAAGGCTATCAATGGGGCGCGATGATTCGATATGAATCCATGCCGGATGAGCGCCTTCTTTTCTGACGCGTCATCCCTCCCGGCACCCTTGCGGTACCCGCTGGGCTTTTCAGCCTCGGTGAACAGTTAGAACGGGATTGCTTCGTCGAACGGATCGTACGACTTATGCGGCACTCTGGGGACGATGAGAGGGGACACGACGAAAAGGTTGACGATGTCCTCTCTGTCCATAAAAAGAATTTGGCTGCGCTTGGACTGGTCTAGCTTATTGCCGATCCAGTTGCGAGCCGATTTGGTGATCTCACCACCCGCAACGATGAAGGCGTGATCGACGAGTACTCTTCTGTTGAGCTCGGAATCGAAGATTTCATGGCCCAGCATCATCAGCACCTGGTTGTGGATCTCTGCAACATTTGCCTGGCCGCCTTTGCTCACACTTGATGCATCCAGCTTGCCCTTCTTCACCTGAATCCCGAAATACAATACATGCTGGGTGGGAAGGACGAACTTCATCCAGATGTCTTTTCCGTACTCCAAGGCCTTGTCTTTGTGGCCTGCTGAGGTGATCCGGGCGAAGCCAAGTTGACGGAGTAGTGGGAGCAGGGCAACCTCAATCAGCTCATCCTCGGAGCACTGGTCAAGGTACTCAACCAGTCGGGCTTTCTTCTCGGTCTCTGCAGCCGTGAGAGGGCGGTGGGGGTTCGCTGATGCGCTTGCAACTGCGCCAGTACCGATATGCCTGAGGTAGCACTGGTCGTCATCAGCATAAAACGCTTCAAACCCTTCGCGCTTGATCGCACCATTCAGGGCCTTGAGCGCCAACAGCCGGGGAGTGGTTTCGTTAAAGGCATCCTCGCTGTCCATGAGCACCCGAATCACCCTAAGCATGGCGTCCGAGGGCATTTGGGATTTCGCCGAGGGAAAGTCGAGGATCTTTTGCAGCACGTCTGCAACCCAGAATCGACGCGTAGTGCCGTCATGGACGAAATCGGTGTCGGCATCCCTGAAGAAGCGTGTCAGCCTAGGGCCGCTCAAGTATTGAAAATACTCCTTAGTGTTTTCGCCACAGATCATGTCTGCAAGCTGCTCCAAGGTTCGTGCTTTCCATTTCATCCTTAGATCCACCACTTGGCCAACCAACGATTATTGAACAATGCGCTTTAGGATCAACAGGCCCATGGCATTCCTGCGCATGCTGATCTGGCTGTATTTTGAGTGCAGTCATCATACGCCATCGTTGATAGGGCGAGGCGGCAGCACCGGCTCTTGAGGTTAAGGGCTTTCAGCTAGGAGGCGTGTTGGGCTATCTCGCGAGAGGCTGAAAAAAATAGCAACCTACGAATTTTGCAACGGCTGCCTGGGCCAGTCTCTTTTTTGGTAGCTGTCTTTGAGGTCAAAAAGACGCTTCAGAAAGCAGGGCTTCGAGCGTCCCCCAAGGACTGGGATGACTTTGTGTCGCTTAGAGCGCCTCTCAGGGTGCATCTGTTTGCTTACCTGCAGCGTTACCTCATCGCGCGCTCGCTGGCCTCAGCTGCTGTACTTGATAATCGAATTGCCGGCGATTTGGGACTTTGAGGTTCCTTCGGGATATGGGCACTAGCGAGTGCAAGGCAGATATTCCTGCGGAGCAACCCAACACATGCGACGTGGAGAAGCTGCATGGTGGCACTGCGGATGATGCTTAGGACGTGTGGCATCTGCACCGAGCGCGAATTATCATGATGTCACTTTAATGTTGAATTGGCGTCGGCAGCGTTACCTGGATCGTTCTTGCGAGGGTAGGGATCGGGCGCGGCGAAAGGCCTGCACTGATATCTGCTTCGCGCCGCCAGCAACTGAGTCATCTATGTACGATCGCTACTCTGGAAAATCTCAGGATTCGTTCGAGAGCGCTGGTTGTTGTGGTTGATCAGGCCACAGTTCAATGCAGTTGAATCAATGCTAGGAGCAGGATTTTGACGATTATTGATACTGAATTCTTCAGTGATGAAGAAGACAGTGATCTGCGGAAAACGAACTCGAATACGCCTGCGTGATACGAGAAACCACACCGCTGTACAGTTCAAAATGCTCCGTCAGCACCGCTTAATGGATGTGCCCTCGATCAACCTCACGCATACCTTCTCAAAGAGACTTCGCATTGCACACGGATGAAAAGCGTCACCCTAGAGAAAGATTCACCAAGCAACTCGGCCGTATTTGTAGAGCTTTGGATGAAGCGTCGGTTCGTGACATGTCCTACGAAACGTATGGCACCACTGCAACGTGTCATCTGGTGGTAAACCAGCTATGGGCGGTGGGCTCCTACGCTCGGGGGCACTAACGTGTGGCGATCTTGATCTCGTGGTCAGCTTTACCTCTTCGGGGGCTGGCCTGCCGATGCCAAACGTTTTATTCAGGGCGTTTTCGGCGCCACACCCAGTGTCAGGTTTTACAGCGGCACGCCTGACATGAACATGTCGGGCGCTGTGTTCCCCGATGCAGTACTGATATGGTCGGCGCAGGATCCGGACTGGCAAACCCGCATTGACTCAATCGAGCCAAACAAAGCGGCTAGAAGAGCCTCTAGGGACACCGACTCCATTCCGCTGCGGGCTGAGCAGATGAGAGTCCCGGAGTGCACTCTCGTCGATATTGCACGTTGGCAGCGCGATGGCATTTTTGAATGGGACTTCTTCCCTTTGACTGACGCGCTTGTAAGTGACATCCCCACCAAGGAAATCGGGAGCAAAGAAACGCGGCTTTTTTCAATATGTACAGTTGGTAATTTTTACATTGACGTGGAGATGAGGCGTGCGAGATTTTTTAACGCGAAACAAAATATTTTTTGAGATTTTTGCTTCTTGTCTATTAGGAATTATGGCTGTCTCAGTTTCGATTAACGCCAATAAAATAGCTCAAGCTCAGTTGGTGCTGGCTAGAGAAGCACAGAAAATTGCTGCAATCCCATATGTCCCTCATATGCGGGTGAGGATAAAAAATTTGCACTCGCGAGATCCTTTGCAGAAACCAGAGCTTGTTGTGATTAACGATGGTGATAGTGCTCGTGAGTTCTCTTCGTCCACCATAGCTTTCTTGCAAATACAAGAGATGCGAAGAATATCGCTACAGAATGCTGAGTCAGAAAACAAACATTTGAATAAGGCGTCCATAGCCTTAGAAGATTATCTGCCGGATTATATTTATACAGCCGAAAAAGATAAGGGGGAAATGTTTTCTCAGCTTATCGAAAAATCTGAGCTTATGCCCTGGAGGATGGAAGAATTTTACGATGCCCTTAGCGCTGGCGATAAATCTTTCTCTTTAGGTGTTGATATGTATTTAGTTGTTAAGTATAAGGATCAGTTTGAGAATTTACATTCGGATTATTATGGATTTAATTTCCTTGGAGAGGGCGTGTTGATGGATCCGGAGAGAGGTAGGTTATTATTTTTAGAGTATGAAACCGCTCGAAGAGCACATCAAATAGTTAATTTCTTCAACTCCACACCTGCTGATGTCGTGACGTTTTGGGCTAGATTTGCAAGGTAAGAACTCATAACACATGAAACGTTGGCCTAAGCGTTGTGCTTTTCAAGCACAACCTTAAGCTTGAGCGACCACACGCACTCTGATGAGATTACTGTCGTTACGATCGGTAGTCTACCCTCTGAACGAATCAACCTTCTCTCAGTAAATGCTTAGTATTGAATTTGACCGTGCTCTGAGATGGCAATTCATCTAATCCCGTCTGCGTTGTGCCCAAGTGAGACAGTTTCCAACCGATAGTTGGGGCGGCTTTGCATTCATACTGACGCACCAAAGGGAGCGCTATCTAAAACCTGAACAGGATTAATCGCTTAGCAGCGTCGTATCTTCATTCGGCACAATGGCCTCAAACGAACATACGCTTAGCTATGCGCGATATGCCGAAACGCTCCACAGCGCGCGCACCGTTCCTGATCCTCCATCTATTTCTGCCAGTACCTCTGCACTGTCGATTTAGCCAACCCTAACTCCCGCGCAACGGCGGCCTGGCTCATACCTTGCGACTTGAGTTTCAGGACGGCTGTAGCATTTTCTGTGTTCGCCGGCTTTCCGCGAGATCTTCTTGAAAGGTTCTTACCGTCGAACTGCTTTTCGATGCCGGTAAGGCCTCCGCTCATCTCAAATCGGTCGAGCTGACGAGTAGCTTCCTCAAGTACATCACGTGGCGGATTCCCGCTCTGCATCGCGATGCAAATCGCCAACAGAGTGACAGGGTCGAAATCGAGGGCGCCGGCAAGCTTAATGAGCTTGTCGAGGGTAATGTTGGTTTTGCCTTGCTCAAGCAGGCTGATGTTGGCTTGTCCGCTGGCTTCAGCTAGATCTTCGTAGCCCAGGCCTTTCAAGCGACGAATAACCCTGAGCGCTGCAGCAATCTCGATCTTGAGCGACATGTCTGTCCAAAACTGAGGATAGGGCCACAGCGGTTGCGTACCGATAAATATCAATTAATAGCAATAATGGGTTGTTTGGGTTTATGATTCGGTCGCCCTATGAGCTTCTGGGATTGTGCGGTTGCGACCCGTAGCTCAATCAATATAGGCGTTAATCGAATCGAGCAAGGTTATGAGAATCCAGATTTGGTCGGATTTGCACAATGAGTTTTCACCGTTCAGCCCACCGGCGATTTCAGCAGACCTGGTCATCCTGGCTGGAGATATCGATGTGCAGGGACGAGGTGCGAAATGGGCAAACGAAACGTTTTCCGTGCCCGTGATTTACGTCTGCGGCAACCACGAATTCTACAAAGGGCACATCGACCGCACACTCGTAAAAATGCGCGAGGCCGCAGCTCCGCACGTCCATATCCTGGAAAATGAGAGCTTTGTTTGGCAGCAAACCCGTTTCCTCGGCACAACCGCCTGGACTGACTTCAGCTCCACTGGTGATGTCGTGGCGGGCAGTAGCATGGCTTGGCAATGGATGAACGATTTTCGTGTAATCCGTGCCGAGGCGAGCTACCGCCGACTACGCCCGGACGACCTCATCGAAAGAAATCACGTGGCTCGGGCGTGGCTAGCTCAGGAGCTGGAAAAGCCGTTTGAGGGGAAGACTGTAGTCATCACTCACCACGCGCCGGTACCGATTGTCGCTGGAGAAAAACATGACGATCACCTGCTCGCAGCTTATTCAAATAGCTGGCCTGAGCTGATTGGAAAAGCGGACGCCTGGATTTTTGGGCACACGCATCGAGCAGTCGATGTTGAGCTCGCGGGGTGTCGCGTTGTTTCAAATCCTCGCGGTTATCCAAACGAGCACACCGGGTTTCGTGCTGATTTCGTGGTTGAGGTCTGATCATGTTGCCAACGGCTGACGGGCAGTCTTCAGGCTACGCCTCGTATCGGATAAAGACATTCGGAGCGGGCTTGGAGGACTTTCGATTTTCCAAATATCCACGAGTGATTTTGAAAGCAAAAGAAGCGATCCCGGATCCAGCAATCGTAGGCTTCTTGGTGTGCGCCCTAGAGCGACCACCTGTCATGACCGGTTTGATTTTTTGCGACCATCGGCACCGCTTTCCTGAGGGGCTGCCAGCGCACACACCACCTGTCGAGCGATGGTTTGAATACAACGGCTACTCGGTCGTCCAAACGCGTGGCGGAGGGTTATACGTGATCGCTCACTGGCTTTACGAAAACGGCGCGGTCGGCCCGTTTTTTTCGGTGCAATGATGGTGCTCAAAAGGGAAGGTTTGAACAGCAACGTATTTCTGGAGACGGAAATTCTAGCCATGCCCAATGCAGTCATCGAGGCAATGAACATCGATTTAGGACGGCTGGTGACGGCTTATTTATGCAACGTCATATTGGAGGGGCGGGTCGCATTCGGCAATGTTTTCGCCGATCGATTCAGACGCTTCAATCATGGCAACGGAATTCATACCTCAAACATTTTGAGTAAGCCAGTGGTGAAGGGTTACGTGCTCTTGGAGACGCTCAATAGTGTTTACGTCGTATGCACTTGGGCAGGTGACGGATTTGGGCCTCGGTTTTCGGGCCGGGTGCACTGATAACCAAAGACAGGGAGTGAGTAAGTCATGTTTTGGGAACCAAGGCCTATTAGTGACGACATGGCGGTCACAGCGTTGAAAGTCCTCAAAACACTTTCGTTCCGCTATGGCCGGGTGTCGATTGAGCCTGAAGAGGTTTTGTGTCAGCCAGGCTATGTAGAAGCCCGTCGTCACGCGACCAACCTCGTCAGGAATCCAACATGCAGTGGACGCACTTTTGTGAGTACGCCTTCCTGGCTTTTGACGGACTGCGAAGCGTTGGCCGTCCGCATCGCCAGCAGCCTTAGGCAGTCACGGGCGTCAGGAATGTCCTGCTTGCAGGCCCTTGCAGAGATCGAGGCATTTATCTGCGTGAGAAACTTATGAGTGAGATTTTGACGGCTGTCACAGAGCTGCTTTATGGCCCCGGGGAAGCGATCCGTGGCTTCGACGGCAATGAAGCGCAGGCTGAAGCAGAAGCTATTTTGAATTTCAATGGCAAAGCCTATTGCGTAGTCAAGCAGTGGATCCTCGTCGAGATTGACGTCGACGATAACTATCGACGCGAGCTTGCCAACGCGGGATTTTCTCCCTGCGTGCTTTATGCATCCGACGTGAGAGTGCATAGCGCAGGGAAGCGTCAGGCAGGCGACTGGGTTCGAAGTACCTTTCAGCGTGCTTTCCGGCTCGGCTATCTGTTTGAGACCAAAAATACGACGTATCTGCTGGCGGGTAATGGTCAGCGGAAGAGGGCGAGCGCCAAGACGATATTGTCAATTATTGAGTGAGTGTTAAGCGTGGGTGGGATACAAATAACGCCGAGCAAGGTGGACGATTCGGATACCGATTTAGTAGGAGACTTGCTGTGGTCTCCGGCTCATATGGCATTTGGCTCGGGCCTAGACGACGAACAGCTACTACAGGCGGCGTCGGAGATGTTCGCAGGGCAGCAGGTCTGCATTGTCCGTCATTGGATGATTATTCAGGTCGGGCTCGATCTGGATGCCAAGCGGCTGCTCAAAAGTCGCGGACTAAAGCCAGTGGTTATGTACGCAAATACTGTAGTCGGCGCGCCCACCGGGAACGAATTTGGTGTGTTGTCTGGGTATCAGCGGTGCTTTGAGGATTGCTTCTTTCAAAGCGACGAGATGCTCTTTGTTCTCGCGGGTCGAGGATCATGCAAAGAGGCAGACGAACAGGCCGTTAGGGCGTTGGCGCGGCGATGTGGCATTGATCCCGGAGAAAGCTTTGACCGACGATGATCTGTTGCCGTTGCTCCGTACGCGTTATCCAGCGCTGCTCGACGATCCTGCGCTGAGAGAGATTGCGTGCCTGCCGGGTTGGCTCGACTTGCTGAATGAGCTTTGCAAAACGTTAGCATTGTATCTGCGGGAACACCCAGAGATCGAGCCACTAAAGGTGGTACGCATCAAAGAGAAATGGGGAGGGCTTCGGTTTCATTACAACGGCGGCGACGATCTTTGTCGACGAACTGTGGATGCTGCGCAGAATTCGTCACTAACTATTTGCGAAATCTGTGGCGCGGCAGGATTGCTTGGTGGACTCCGTTATTTGACCGTCCGCTGTTCTCTGCATGCCGAGTTGCCGCCGGATGAAGATCCAGAGGGGGAGAGCGGTTATACCTTCATCCAAGAGTGACCAGACTCGCGTTCGTTGCTACCCCCATCACTGTGCAAATTGTAGCAACTGAAGACGGTTAGGTTTTCGCAGCATGATGATGAGCAAGAAAGCTTGCTTCTGTTCGTTGGCGTCGAGGCACTTACCGTCTGCAGCAGAGCACCCTGGCTGACCAGACAAAGATCAAGACACGAGAACGTAAGCGTAAGGAAGAAGATGCAGTTGAGGACGATGAGCCATTTTGATTCCCATCGGAAAATGCCCTGGGTCATTTTTCAATCGGCAGGGTGGATCAGTTTCAATCAGCGCCAACATAGCTGCGACCAAGGGGACGCCCCAAGGTGCGTGACATCGCCGCTCCTGGCGAATATCTATCTTCACTACTTGCTGGATCTATGGGCAAGGCAGTGGCGCGAGCGCCACGCCCGTGGCGATGTGATTGTCGTGCGCTACGCGGATGACAGTGTGGTGGGGTTCAGGACGAAAGTGCAGGCTCAGCAGTTTCTGGTGCAGTTGCAGGAACGGTTGGCCAGGTTCGGCCTATCGCTCAACGCCTCGAAAACACGACTGATCGAGTTTGGTCGTTTTGCTGTGACGAATCGCAGGAAACGAGGTTTGAGAAAACCGGAGACTTTTGATTTCCTGGGTTTCACCCACTGTTGTAGTGTCAGCCGACGCGGTGACTTCCAAGTACTGCGACTGACCGTCAAAAAGCGTATGCGTGCGACGCTTCTTGCTATCCGCGAGGAGTTGAGTCGCCGGCGCCATGACCTTGTCCGGGTTCAAGGGCAATGGCTCAAACGTGTGGTGAGCGGTTCCTTCAATTACCACGCGGTACCGGGGAACCTGATACGTCTTGGCGGTTTTCGTTTGGCGGTGTGCCGTCTCTGGCGGCAAGCCCTTAAGCGTCGCAGCCAGCGTAATCGGCTTCAATGGTCACGTTACGGACGCCTTGCCGATCTCTATATCCCGAGACCTAGAAATGCACATCCTTACCCTGAGTATCGCTTTGCGTCACATACCCGAGGCAGGAGCCGTATGCGGTAGTTCCGCACGTACGTATCTGTGCGGGGGGCGGCAGGTAACTGCCGTCCCTACCGCGACCACTCAACTCTTGCGATGGGATACCCTTCCGAGATGACCAAGGCTGTGGCCTCAGAAGTAACAGAGGTTTTTCCAATCGATCTTAAAGCTCAAATGTAGTGGGAGGGCTAGGTATTCTAGCGAAACTTGATGCTAGGGACGAAGGGCAGAAATCGGCCAATCTCAAAAGGTCATACCGCCAGCGACATCAAGCGTGGTAGCCGTTACCCAGCCTGCATCTTCCGATACGGCATACGCTACCGCCGCTGCAATGTCCTCAGGCTTGCCTACGCGGCCCAGCGGGGTTTTGGCGATGAAAAATTCATCCATGCCTCGTGCAGACTCCGCGTTTCCTTCTGTATGAACAAACCCCGGTGCGATGCCCATAACACGAATGCCCCGAGGGCCTAGCTCCATGCCCAGGGAGCGGGTCAGCGTGTTCACCGCTCCTTTTGTTGCGCAATACACGTGCACCTGCGGATAAGGACTGTGGGCCAGGCCAGAACTGATATTAACGATGACTGAGCCGGCATTCATTACCCGAGCAGCTGCTTGTGTCGTGAGCAACAGCCCGCGTACGTTCAGGTTGAAATGCTCGTCGAAACTGTCAGCACTCAACTCGTCGAGTGAGTCAGGTTTATATACGCCAGCGTTATTCACCAGAATATCCAGCCTGCCAAACGCTTGAACAGCCGAGTCGATCAAAGGCCCGATATCTGCGGGACGAGAGATGTCAGCCTTGAACGCGATGGCTTCACCGCCTGCGTCGACAATACGCTCTACCACGCGATTGGCGTCTTCCACGCTTCGTGAATAGTTGATGATGACTTTTGCACCATTCGCCGCCAGCCGCTCGGCAATACCTGCACCGATGCCTTTTGAAGACCCTGTCACGATGGCAACTTTCCCTTCTAACTTACCCATACATGGCGCTCCTGTGAATGTAGGCACCATGGTAGGCTCGATCACTCCCTTTATTAATAGGCGCAATCGGCATGCAATATGAAGCTTTGCTTCACAATAATGCTATTCGGCCAGACCTCTTGTCCGGCATCGCCGCCTTTGCCCAGGTCGCAAAATACGGAAGCTTTACCAAAGCGGCTGTAGTGATGGGTATCTCGCCCTCGGCTCTTTCACAAACCCTGCGGACACTAGAGAGCCGGCTGGGCGTGCGACTGCTCGAACGCTCCACGAGAAAAGTAGGCCTGACCGAGCTTGGTCAACGTTTTTTGGGGTGCGCGCAACCGGGGCTTGCGACCCTTGCATCAGCCATCGAAGACGTAAACGAACTACGAGATAAACCTACCGGCCTTTTGCGACTCAATGTGTCCCGCACTGCTGCGGACATTGTCCTGACGCCTCACTTGGCGGCGTTCATGGACGCCTATCCTGACATCACCCTGGATATCCATTGCGACAACGCACTGCTGGATCTGGTGGCAGGTGGCTTTGATGCCGGCATTAGGGTCGGCGAAAACCTTGCGCAGGACGTAGTCGCGTTACCCATGGGAGGCAGTCATCGTATAGCTACCTTCGCAGCACCGAGTTACCTGCGAGATCGCGATCTCGTGCGCACGCCTGAGGATCTGCGCCTGCATCGATGCTTAAATATCCGTTTGGCTGGCGGCGTTTACCGATGGGAATACAGTCAGGATGGCCGTTTAATCGAAATCCAACCTCCCAGCCCACTGATTAGCAATGATGCAGACACCTTGATGCAGGCAATCCGCGCCGGAGCCGGCATCGGTTGTGCGTTTGAAGCCCAGGTACGAGCTGAGATCGCTAGCGGGCAACTGATAGCGCTGCTTGAGCCCTGGTGGCCCAGCGTCTCGCCGTTCCATCTGTACTATCCAAGCCGAATGCATATCCCACGCAAACTAAGCGCTTTCATTGATTTTATGAGAGCAAGGTTGACCATTCAGCGGCAGCTGCCCGCCTAGGCTGGTAACCGCTTTCCCGGTGAAAAGATACGAAATACAGCGTACCTGCCGCGCAGAGTCGACATGATCTGTTTGCATCATTGGTAACTCGGTCGCATACCGACGCCGTCGTGCACTAGGACTTTCATGCGGTTGGCCCGGCGGTTGGCAAAGAGGTAAGCGCAATGCGGCTGCGCCGCACCGAACACCGCGACTACTCTGGCCAACGCAGTCTCGGTGCCGGCACGCATGTCCAAGGGTTCGGTGGCGAGCCAGATGGCATCAACGCGAATCGTTGGAAAAGACAGCGTACGAAACGAGCGCAGCCTTGTGGATCAGAGATCGGCCAGCTCACCAGATACTGAAAACAGATCACCACCGTAGCATGACTTCACTGAACTCTTACGATGGAATACCCTTCCGAGATGACAAAAGCTGTGGTCTCAGAAGCAACCGGGTTTTTCCAATCGATCTTAAGGCTCAAGTGCCCGAACAGACGGGCTAGCGACACCAACAAACCAGAGAGGCGCACTTGGACTACCTAGCAGCACTGACCGCTTTCGTAGAGTCTGCCAATGGGAATAGCTTCTCCAAAGCAGCAGAGCGTTTGGGGATCAAAGCTTCTACGGTTTCGCGTTACATCAAAGACTTGGAGCAAGATCTCGGCATTGCACTTTTCAATCGATCAACACGAAAACTCGCGTTGACGGAGGGTGGGCAGACGTTCTTGTACCATGCCCAAAAAGTCCTCTTTGAATTGTCAGAAGCCAGGGCGGCAACGTCCGCCCTCAATCAAAATCCCAGAGGGAGGTTGAAGGTTAGTCTTCCTCCTGCTTTCGCACGTCATCATATACTCCCTCTAGTAGGCGAGTTTATCGAGCGCTATCCGGACATCACACTGGATCTCAGTCTTGAGGAGTCACAAGTCGATCTGATCGCCACTGGAATCGATCTTGCGATTCGAATTGGCAGGTTGGCCAACTCCAATCTCAAGGCGAGAAAGCTGGCTGAGGTAAAGACTTTCCTATGTGTAAGTCCAGAGTTTGCCACTCGTTATCCTCAACCGGATTGCCCTGATCAACTGCCCGTCGACCTGATGATCATCGGGCGTGAATACCCCGAGGGGTTGATATGGGCCAACGACAACGAGCAGGTTTCGCTGCCCGTTGGTGCTTTACTTTGGATAAATGACCTTGACGCTCAGCTAATTGCGGTGAGTAGTGGGTTGGGCATGGCATTGCTCCCAGATTGGCTTGCTAGCGCCAGTTTGCGCGATGGTCGACTGGTGCGCTGGCTGTCTGGTTGGGAGGTCAAAGGCTCACAGGAATCTGGCGCCGTCTGGTTTGTATATCCCCCGAAGCGAATCGTTTCTTCGAAGGTGCGATGCTTCATCGATTTCATTGCTGACCGTGTGGTTGACCCGCCTCTGTGGCAGTGATGGTTCCCGGTATGAGCTAGCCATACCGGGAGTCCATTTAGCTGAACCGAATATCCAGTGATCGCAGATATGTCTGTAGACCTGCATCCTGAATCGGGATCAGAAATGCTTCGCGATCCGACTCGTTGAAGTGGGCATGCCAATAGCCAGGTGGTGTGACGAACGCCAGCCCTGGTGTCCAATCTACGCGTTTTGGATTGCGAATCTGGCCATTTTCGTCCAGTTCAGTACCGACAAGCGAATAGCACCCGGTTGGGCAGTCAATGATGAAATCCAGGGCGATGGATTGGTGCCGGTGGGGTTTTTGGATCGAGCCGGCTGGAAGGATCCCGTACATAGCCCACAGCACATGGGTCACTGTACGTGTCTGAGGGAAGTTACTGTTACCCAGCAGAATGCTGATACGGCTGCGATCCTGTGCACGCGGATCATCAGCGGCTTCACGAAGCTTTGCCGATGCGACATCCGCAGGGTACAGAGTCGGGGTAAAGCGGTCTTCACTTCTGCACACGCCTAAGTAGCGCAGAAGAGGCTCATCATGTACCCAGTAGAGTCGCGCGTCCGCCGACGCCTTGAGGATTGTGCTTTTCATCCCTGGCAGGGCAATAAAACAACCTTTCGTCCATTCAAATGCCTCTTCGCCGTACGCAAGGCTGCCGCTGCCATCGATCACATACAGAACCTGAGAGGTCGCGTTAGGCGCTAATGTGACGTCATCACCGGCGTTTAGTCGAATAAAACTAGCGCAAAGACCTGGGCCGGTTGCCGGGCCTTCACACTGTAGTTTTTCGCTCAAATCGAGAGCAACTGTTCGAGACGGGCCCGAATCATAGAGCGAGGCAGGAAAGCTCTGGTACGGGATGCGGGTGATCAAGTTTGCGCTGATCGGGTTTGCCGCTTTGCTGTACTCGAAGTACTCGGCATCGATCTCATGTGGAGATACTTCCAGGTTTGAATGCGGTTGAATTGCACTGTTCATAATGAAGTCTCGTTTTGGGGTCTCATCATCAGCACGCTGCGGGAGCCAGCACGCCACGGTGGATTCAATATACGAGTCCGGTACGGCGCTATGAATAACCGCACCAGCACATCACTTGTGTGTAAAGGGGTGTTGATTCCCTCCCGATCTTGGCTTTTAAAGGTTGGGGTGAGTGTGATGCGGAAGTAGCTGCTCAATCTCACTCGCGCGCCGCGTCGGCTGTGCGTGGCCTTGGGACGTTGCAAAACAACGAGGTCGCGGACGAGCTCATGAACATCTGCCAACGATTTATGCCTTCTGAGAAGTTCCGCAGCCGTCTCAATGAGGACATGTATAGCAATGCGGGTACCCTCCGCATCCTGCTGTCGGTGGAAGAGCAGTGCAGAAAAGCGCCTTATGCCATTGAAGATTTGGCGAGCCTTGTTCGTGATGGTATTACCATCGAGCACATCATTCCGCAGTCGCCTTCATTTGGAATCAAGGCTTATGGATTCCACAGTGAAGTGTCTTATGAAGAGAACGTTCATCGCATCGGGAACCTGCTTCTGCTTGAGACAAGGGTAAATAGTGCCTGCAGCAACAACTCGGTCGAGACCAAAATTTCGACCCACAAGCTTTACGGCAAATCAGGATTCCAATCGGTACTCGCTTTGGCAGCCGAGCATGCAGGAAAAACACCTGCGTATAGCCGAACTGCGATCTTGGATCGGAGTGCGGGGATCGCAAATTTCGCAGTGGATCATTGGCCGCTTACTGGCTCAATCAATGAGTAAGTGATGCTCGGATCACTGCTGTCCTCTTGTTGAGATCCAGTGGGGAGGGAATATTTGCCAGCGTCGCTGAAGAAGATTGGTGCTCCTTCTGGAGGGCACCGATTGTCCGTTATGCCCATGGTTGACTCAATGGATTGGGCGCTAGTGAACGCTTACCGGACGGGGCCCGGCAGGGACTTACTGCGCTGCTGACGATCTGCATACTTTAATCAAAAGCCATGCAACGAATTCTGGCTGCCATTTCTGTGCTGGCAGCCGTGCGTATCCAATTGGAGCTCATGCCTCCAGCGCGATAAAGTTGAGGATGAAACCTTTCTATTCACCTGTGAGTCATTGGGGGAAGGCTTTAAGGCGCATGCAGACTCACATCGTGACCTTGATCTCGTCGCCGCAATTGATCCGGCCTCCGCGAGCAACCTTGACGTAGATGCCCATATCGCAGTGTCCGTAGAGATTACGTAACGATTTAGGAATGGTTTGGTCACGCTCGGCCGTTTTCGGATTTACGTTCGTGGCCGCGCACCTGGTATTTCGCCGATCCACGACCAGGCGGGTCTGACCTAGGTCAATCGAATGCCCGATCCAATCAAACTCAGCCCATGGCTCGGCATCGTCAATGTATAGATTGGCGCGAAAGCGCATGGGATCGATCTCACATCCCAAGTCATGGCTAAGAGCTCTTACACTCGCCAGATTGATCACCGAGATAACTGCGTCAGGCTTATCCATAAAATGTAACTCCGAACCAGGCATAGCGCTGACCAGGGAGATCGGCTGCGCTGTATTCTTTGGCGCTAGCATACGGGTGATCAGGGTCTCAAACTCTTGTCGGCCTTGGGGATCATTCAGTGAAACGTCGAGCACTAACTGCCCCTGATGCTGCACCTGTAGCCTCCCACTGGCCACGTCATAGTCAGTGTCGAGGGTGGCCAATACCTCGTCCTGCATAAGCATTACGAAATTGGATTTGTGAGCCCACTGCGGGGCTTGCGGATCGACTTTACTGCCGGGCCGTGTCAACGCGTGCAATCTATCGAATGGAAAGGGTTGATCAGCTGTAAGAACTTCACCATCCAGAGCCTGTGCACTGAACCCTTTGAGTGGGTATCTATAGAGTGACTTAAGTGTTCCCATGGTTTCAAACTCCGTCCGAATCGATATGACTGAAGTAAATAGCAAATAGATAGTTCATCAGGTCTTCTCTGCTCGATGAGATTCGCGCTGCGCGCAGGCGGTGGTTCACGCCGCGGGAGGTTTTGGGTACGCTGAGCCTACTTCCCGGGTGAGGCTGGGATGACTCTTCGCGGACGTACCACTTACAGCAAATCCATGCAGGCGATTGTCGTCATCTCTGAACAGCCAGTGTTCGATATCCAGCTCTCTGAAAACTGACCACTCACCTTTCACGCTTAAACCAGGCCGCAGGACAACAACTGGATGCGTTGGCGTCTTGACTGTAATAGGCATGATCGGAAAGTGGATCTGTGTAAGCGTTCCTGCCAGCGTGGCCGCTATGCTTCTCGCTGCTATCAATGTTGGGCGCACGTAAGGCATCAATCGGCCATCGAGATATTCAGCACAATCTCCCAGCGCAAATATTCCAGGCACGGATGTTTCGCCATAAGCATCTACAAGAATACCTTGCGCAGTAGCGATACCGGCGACTTTGGCAAGTTCTGTCCGCGGCGTGAGTCCAATCGCAGAAATTACTCCGTCTACTTCAAGCTTTAGCCCGTTGGTCAACATCACGGTTAATTGGTTTTGTTTGAGGTTTACTCGATCGACCTTGGTGTTGAGGTGCCAGATGACGCCCGCGCGCTCCAACTCATCTTTGAGTGAGTTGCCGATAGCTTCAGGGGTCAGTTTTGCGAGTGGAGTGGGGTTGGGATCAACCACGAGTGGAACAATCCCTCCTGCCAAAAGGTCGTTCGCAAACTCACATCCTATTAGCCCCCCGCCGATGATCAGTACCCGTCTCGCTCCCTCCAGTTTGGCTCTAAGGCGGCTATAATCAGCGAGATCATTGACCGACAGTATCTGATCAGCCCCATCACCCTGCAATTTCGACGGAATAGGATCCGCTCCCAGGGCAAGCACCAGATCCCCGTAAGAAAACTCGCCTATAGACGTACTGATAGTTCGTGACTGCGGCGCTAGGCTAAGTACCCGCTGATGCGGGATGACGGCAACATTCAAGCGTTTCGACATATCCTGGGCGGATGAGTTTGCGAGCTGACTTGCTGTCTTTTTCTGCGCAAGGGCGGTCGACAGCATAGGTTTTGAATACTGCGCACCATCGTCAGCGGAAATCATCACGATTTCCCGGGTTGCGTCCAACTTTCTGTACTCGCTCGCGACGCTGTAACCGGCGAGCCCTGTGCCTATGATAATGAGCGGTTTCACTTAAACCCCACCTTGCACAAGTTCCATCTCGAAGTCCGCCTTGCCCACTTGGCAATCTGGGCAAATCCAGTCATCTGGGACGTCTTCCCATGCAGTGCCTGGTTCTATGCCGTCTCCTGGCAAACCTAAAAGTTCGTTGTACACAAAACCGCACACTACACACTGCCAAATTTTCATAAATCGCCTTTCGCTGATAACTTTAAATTCCGCAGGTCGGCTTGATGCCCTTGTT
The DNA here is from genome assembly GCF_024807945.1 of Pseudomonas sp. JUb42. GTDB lineage: Bacteria > Pseudomonadota > Gammaproteobacteria > Pseudomonadales > Pseudomonadaceae > Aquipseudomonas. The sequence continues at coordinate 119,322 of NZ_JANUFD010000012.1, forward strand.
CGTCCTTGAGCTTGATGTTTTCTGCCATGGAAATAACCTCCATGGGCGCTCAGAGGCTTGCGAAGAGGTCGCAATTATCAGCGTTCTGCAGCATGCCCTGAACTCTTAACAGCAACTGAACCCTGCCAATCAGCAGTGTTTTTCTGCCGCAGAACTGGCGGACTGCTTGGCTGAGAGTCATCGAAAAAATGATCAAGAAGTGAAGTCGTGCTTTTCCGACTCAACATTTGATCCACCGGTGCGAAAGCGTTGCCGGTACTCGATCGGACTGATGGAAAGCCGTTTTAGAAATACTCTGCGAAGGCTGTCAGCACTATCAAAGCCGCATTTGTGAGCGATCTCCTTGATGGATTGCTCCGTTGCTTCGAGGTGGCGACGAACAGCATCAATACGGGCGTCGGCCAGAAACGACATGGGAGGAAGCCCCGTTTCTTTGGTGAATAGTCTTGAGAGGTTTCGCGAACTCATATGGGCCCGTTCTGCCAATAAGGCTAAGGTGTGGTCGAGATGCAGGTTTGAGAGGACGTATTCCTGAATAGCTTGAACCTGGGTTCCCACATCACCTTGCATTTCGAGCAGGGGACTGAATTGCGACTGACCACCGGCTCTACGCAAATACACCACAAGGTATTTAGCGACGTCGACAGCCATTCGCTTTCCAAAGTCCTCCTCAATCATCAGTAAAGACAGGTCGATCCCAGCGGTGACACCTGCAGTTGTGTAGATGATTCCATCTTTCACATGGATATGGTCAGGATCAACCTTGGCAGAGGGAAATAGCTCGCTCAAATGAACGGCATCCATCCAATGTGTGGTCACTGACTTGCGATCAATTAGTCCGGCTGCTCCGAATGCAAAAACCCCATTACAGATGGCCGCCAGTCGACGGCACGATTTGCTTTGCGCTTTAAGCCAGTCGGACAAAACCGAGTCGGTGTAAACATCAAAAATACCCAAACCTCCTGGCACGATGACCGTGTCTAGATGCGGGCATGGATCAAAAATCGTGCGATCGGGTATTACAGTAAGGCCACTGGATGAGAGGAGTGGGCTACGAGTGGTTCCGATGGTGAGCATCTCGTATTCACATTCGCCATTACTCAAGACTTTGACCTGAGCAAATGCGTCTTTAGGCCCAGCGATGTCCAGCAGTTGAAAACCCGGAAAAACGAGCAGGCCAACGATTATTTTTCTCATCCCCGATCCTCGGGGGCGCCTTTGCCCCTCTGCTAGGTTGTGGAGTTGGTCGCTAGAAACCAAGGCATCTAGCAACCCTTTTTTGATGGCCTGTTACCTGAATGAAACCGCCTGTGAGGAGGCCTCTGAAGAACTGTCCTTTTGACGTGAGTACCACCAGGCGCTCAAGCCCCCCAGCGCCATCCAGAAGACTGCGTTGACTAGCAACGAAGCTATCCGGAAATGTGCCTGGAGCTCATCCGGTGCCAGTGCACGGTGTTCTGCCGGTTGAGGAGCGCCCACAACGTGTGGCGCCGCGATTAGCAGCACCGCCACAACACTCAACAGCCAATGCCTCCCAAACACAATCAAGGCCAATCCAACTGCGGTCGCCAACGCCGTTGCGCCCCACCAGTCCTGGCGTGAGGACAGCTCGGCGGCCATGGTGCCCGGCAGTTCCGGCGGTAAACCTGCAGCCGGTGCCAGGCAAAACGTTGCATAACCCGCCAGCCCCCACAACACGCCATGCCAGGCTTTGGGCGGCGCGCGCAGGTTGTAAAGTGCGCAGAGCAATAGAGCGAAACCAATGGCGACTACGAGGTCTCCGCCAAAGGTCGACAGCGTGCGTTGCCAGCCGTCTTCAGGTGACCATGCCTGGGCATCATGTTCATGCTCATGTGCACCCTCAGCATGCTCGTGAGCCTGGTGTGCCTGAGTCTGCTCTTGGGCCGCCTCCGCGTTTTCAAAGACTTCCGCCTGGAGAATCAACGGGGAGATCCACAGACTTTGTAGCAGCGTCAGAAGAAGCGCGGCAACGGCGCCGGTATAACAAGCGGTGGTCAGGATGCGTTTGAACATGCTTAAGGTGCTCCGGCAAGGTCAATCAGTGGCAGGGGAAGCCCGAGCTGTGGCGGGTGTCGTGCGCTGCGTTATGAATAAGATCCAGGTGCGAAAAGCCGGCGAAATACACCAGCGACAAGCCCATTAGTATCGAGCCGAACGTCACTAATAGTTGACTGCTGCGGGCACGACTGGAGGCGTGCGTAAGTACTGTACTGCTCATGCGATGTTCCTCAGATTAGAGTTGCTTTCAGTTAAATCGGAGTCAGGTTTTAAAGCAGTCAGCCGAGCCTGAAGCTCGCCCGTTTCGAGCAGTGAATGCTGCTGCAGCACCTTGATCAAAGCCTCCAGATATCGCTCGTAGTAGTCCCATGGAGGTTGGTTATCGCAGGGAAGTTGCTCCCAGGTCGAGATCGACCCGATCAGGTTCTGGCGAAAGGCTTCCCACTCGAAGTGACCGGCCTTGGACAAGGCAAGTGCCAGCCCGTAAAGACTGCGTTGCCAGTCCTGAGTGAAGTGCAAGCGGCCCTGCGAGCGTGGCGGTGAGTCTTTGTGGCCGAGCATGCTGTTGGCGGCGAACTCTTCGAATCGCGTAAACATGGCGCAGTCCTCAGGCGGCGTTAAGTTCGATCAGCGCTACGCCCATCATCGATTCGGGAGTGACCAGCTTGGCCAACTGCTCCTCGCTCAGGTGCTCCGAATTGGCAGGACGTTCGGGTACCACGAACCAGCGTATCTGAGCACTGCTGTCCCATACTTCGACTTTGGTTTCTTCGCTGATTGGAACGCCGAACTCACGTAGCACTGCGCGAGGTTCGCGTACTCCACGCGCACGAAATACCGGATCTTTGTACCAGTAGGGTGGTAAGCCAAGAATCGGCCATGGGTAGCAAGAGCAAAGTGTGCAGATAATCAGGTTGTGCACGTCAGGGCTGTTGGCGACGGCCAGCATGTGCTCACCCTCGGCGCCGTCCATACCTTGGGCCAGGTTCAGTTCAGCGATGGCTTTAGGCGTATCGGCCAATAACCTGGCTTTGTATTCGGCATCGACCCAGGCACGGGCGACAATTTTTGCCCCGTTGAAGGGGCCTGCCACGGTTTCGAAGTGGGCAAGAACGGTGTCGACTGAGTCGCTGCCGATTACACCTTTCTCAATCAGCAATGCTTCTAGCGCACGCACTTTGGCTGCGCTTTCGGCTTCTCGCTGTTTTTCATACTCGAAGAGTTGGCTCATGAAGTGCTCCGTTTAATAACGATTCGTCGGACTCTGTTTTGAAGTGAACTCAAAAATCAACGCGGTGGCTGTAAATAGGCTTCGAACAAATCCGCATAGATCGTGGTGTTGGGCTCGCTTTTTTCCTCGCCCCAGATCTGCGCAGCTTCAAAGGCGACTCGGTACACCGGCATTGGCTCGCCAATGCCATCCAGGCCTGTATTGACGAAGTAGGCGAACGCTCCCGGATAGACTTCGACGACTTTCCCGCGTTTGTTGCGCAGGTAGCCGGGGAGGCGGGTGTGATCTACTGCGACTGGATCTGCGATCGTCACGGTGTCGTCTCGCGCATACAGCGGGGCATCTGCGTAGGGACGCAACCCGGAATCACCTTCCATCAGGTAGCGAACGATCTGCTCCCGGATCGGCGCACTGGGTTTGTCCGGCAGCGGTGCATCTGGCTCCTTACGATAGAAGTCAGCCTTGCTTTTTAACTCGTCACCACCGATATAGCCCTTGTCTACAAAGAACCCGGAGATGCCGCCCAGCCATTTTTCGTAGTAACGGAATTTAAAGTACTCGAACGGTTGCATTCCCTCTGCGCCGGTGCGCAACGACGCCCAAGTCCAGTCGCTCTTGAATGTTGTGGGAAGCGTGTCTACCGGGTATTTGGGCAATGCTTCGACCAGATGCGCGCTTTCGGCCATCATGACGGTGTGAATGCCGAAGATGCGCTTCTCCCATGCCTGAACGAAGACCTGCTTCTCCAAGTCCACCGGCCCGAGATTCTCCAAGCCGCCGAGGTAGTGTTGTAGTTTCATCAATCGCTCCAGTGTGTGAATGAGGGAGTCAGGCCAACTGAGCGCGGGGTTTGCTGGTTAATGCGTCTCCCAGCCATTCAGAGACGTAACCAAAGACCGCGCCGGTAATCAATGCGCCCGCTGCGATCAGCGCAGGATTCTCCAAACCTGGAGTCGTCATGGGTTTGCCGCCCACAGCCGTCGTGCCAACGGTCGAGGCAAAACCCCATACAATCGCCGGTAGAATGCTCAGAAGAGGCACCTTGGAAGCCTGAACCATCAGAGCACTACCAGCGCCTACCGCGATTGCAATGAAGAATGGCGCTTCGCTGACCGTAGCGATGCCCAGCAATACCAACGAGCTGATCACAAGACCGGTAAGGTTCGAAGCCACGCTACGCACGAACCCAGCCTTGCCGCCGCCAACGATGAAAAACGAGGCCCACGCAATGAACGTGACCCACACCGGGACATGCCAAACTGTGGCGGTGAGATAGGTGTCGAGTACAGCGAGCAAACCGATGCTGACGGTGTAGGCTTCTTGCTTTTTCATGAGGTTTTTCCTGTCGTTTGTGGGGCGTTTTGTTGGGCAGGTTTTAAAAAAAGCTCAAGCGGTGTGCAGGCAGTCGAGAAAGCCTTGGCGCAGCTGCTCGCTGTCCAGATCACGACCAATGAACACAAAACGGTTGTCACGAATCTCGCTTTCTTCCCAGCGACGGCCAGGCATTGCCTCCAGCAGCATGTGCACGCTGTGGAAGTGGAAGCGCCGGGCCTCGCTGAAAAAATGGAGCAGGCCTTTCATGCGCATCAGGCGCTGACCCTGATCATTGACCAGTTGGTTGATCCAGCGGTTGAATCGGTCTGGATCAAGCGCTCCGGACGTAATCACAGAGCATGACGATATTGAGGCGTCGTGCTCGTGATCGTGGCCTTCGTCCTCAAGGATGTCTGGCTCGATCATCAGCAGGTTTGGCAGGGAGAAACGTTTGGTTCCGAGTAAGGCCCCGGCTGCTACTTGTGAGTGATTCGTCTGCACCACAGTTGCGGTGCGGTTGATCAAACGAACTTGGTTGCGAATGCTTGCCAATGTGTCTTGGCTAACCAGATCGGTCTTGTTGAGGATCAGAGTGTCAGCGAATGCAATCTGCTCGCGAACGATCTCGTCACTTAATTGGCCGCTCAGATGCAAGGCATCAATCACTGTTACCACTGACTCCAGCTCGACCCGTGTGCGTAGATCCGGATCTGCGAGGAATGTTTGCAACACCGGTGCAGGATCGGCCAAGCCAGAGGTTTCGATGATCAGGCGATCAAGACGGTGACCCGCAAGCTCAAGCATCTCCTTGACACTGGCTACGAGGTCAGCGCGCACCGTGCAGCACACGCAGCCGTTGTTGATCTCGATCAGCGCCTCCTGCTCGGAGACAATCAACTGTCCGTCGATACCCACTTCGCCGAATTCGTTGACGACCACGCCGATTTTGTAATGCTGGTTTTGACTAAGCAGATGGTTGACCAGTGTGGTCTTGCCAGCGCCAAGAAAGCCTGAGATGACTGTTACGGGAATTTTCGAAGCTGACATTTTTATGCACCGTTATGCAGTAGGTTTCGTTGCTGTTCCATCAGCCTCGACACTGCATTGCGATAACAAGGCCATCTTTCGAGGCTTGTCCTCACGTACCTTTTTATTGTCACATTTGGTCAATAAGGACGTCCTTATTTGAGTGAATCGACCATACAGGACACTTTGCGATCTTTTGTATTTGCAGACGCGTAGCTGCTTGGCAGGTGCGTTGCACCGTAGTGGGGCGTTGCGCTCCAAAATGGCTGAAGTGTCCGAGTGGTGGAAGCCCCCGTTTTCGTGGCTCAGCGCTTCCTGAAGCCTCTTGAAATTGGATGATGAACTTAATTCAGTGCTCATTTCATGAGGTTAACGGTCGCTCGCTTGGTTCCGTCCGACGCTCACTCCTGGCTGAACGCGCCGGTTTGTTCATGGATAAATCTTTGCCTGGGTCAGCCCTTAATGTGGTTTTGACAGCCGACTAGCGATGGATTTGGTTCGGCTGGTGAATGCTGGCTGTAGCGATGTGAAAACCGGAAAGTTTGCGCGGGCATGCGTGCCGCAGGATACAAGTTGATTGCCGAAGGCAATTGCTCGTTAATTATCATAAACAGTGATAGTTGCGGCGGCTGCAAGTGTTATCGAAATAATGATATGACCGTGCTTTTCCGCTGGGCTCATTCGAGGATTGTATAGAGCACGCCTAACGATGGGTCTGCCTGCGAGGCTCCTGAACATAAATGGATACGCCGGAGCCGATCGTTTGGATGCCATAGGCGGATATTCAATGTCATCCAGGCACTCATGCAGTGCGCACGCTTACAAAATTCCGGTCGGCGCTATTTTTGATCGCGTCCCCTACAGACGGTTTTTACCAATGTGGCCCGCTGGTTGGTATCGGTGAGCCGTAATGACTGCTTTTCAGGCCATGCCTGCGAAAGCGGAACATTCCTTGCGATGAGCTCAAGTGTCACTAAGCCGCATTAATAAAAAGTACGCATAAATTTCTCGCGCAGGCGGCACTTGGCGCACCTCAGTGCCCTGGCAACGAGGTGACAGAGCAACCCTTCGATTCGACTGCCCGGCTGTCTCGATCGACCATTCACAATTATTTAAAATATGGAGCAGGTATCAATGAAGCGTCGTAGTTTGATCAAGGCTTTTACGGCAACGGCATTTATCTCAGCGATGGGGCTCACCTGGGCGGTGCAGGCTGCTGAGACCATCAAGGTTGGCATCCTGCATTCTCTTTCCGGCACCATGGCCATCTCCGAGACGTCTCTCAAAGACATGGCGCTGATGACCATTGATGAGATCAATGCCAAGGGCGGCGTAAACGGCAAAATGCTGGAGCCAGTGGTCGTCGATCCGGCGTCCAATTGGCCGTTATTCGCTGAAAAAGCGCGCCAGTTGATCACCCAGGACAAGGTGGCCGTAGTTTTTGGCTGCTGGACATCGGTATCGCGCAAGTCAGTTCTGCCAGTCTTTGAAGAGTTAAACAGCTTGTTGTTTTATCCGTTGCAGTACGAAGGGGAGGAGATGTCGCCGAATGTGTTCTACACCGGCGCGGCCCCTAATCAGCAGGCGATCCCTACCGTTGAGTACTTATTGAGCGATGACGGCGGGGCGGCCAAGCGCTTTTTCCTGCTGGGCACCGACTACGTCTACCCGCGCACTACCAACAAGATTCTGCGTTCGTTCTTGCACTCCAAAGGGGTGAAGGACAGCGATATCGAAGAGGTCTACACCCCGTTCGGCCATGCTGATTACCAGACCATTGTGTCCAACATCAAGAAGTTCTCCGCAGGCGGCAAAACTGCTGTGATCTCCACCGTCAACGGCGATTCCAACGTGCCGTTCTATAAGGAACTCGGTAATCAGGGTCTTAAAGCCACCGACGTACCTGTGGTGGCGTTCTCGGTTGGTGAAGAAGAGTTGCGCGGCGTCGACACGAAACCACTGGTAGGAAACCTGGCGGCTTGGAATTACTTCGAGTCCGTGAAGAACCCGGTCAACACCAAGTTCGTCGCTGATTGGAAAGCCTACGCCAAGGCACACAACCTGCCGAACGCCGACAAGGCGGTAACCAACGACCCGATGGAAGCTACCTATGTAGGCATTCACATGTGGGCTCAAGCAGTCGAGAAAGCCAAGTCAACGGACGCGGATAAAGTGCGTGACGCCATGGCCGGTCAAACCTTCGCCGCGCCGTCGGGCTTTACCCTGACCATGGACAAGACCAACCATCATCTCCACAAGCCGGTGATGATTGGCGAGATCAAGGCAGACGGTCAGTTCAACGTCGTATGGAAAACCAAGGAGCCAATTCGCGCCCAACCTTGGAGCCCCTTTATTCCAGGGAACGACAAGAAACCTGACTATCCGGTAAAAGGGTAGTAAGAGCTCGGCAGGTAAACAGAGGGAGCTTCCTGCGCAGTCCGGAAGCGCCCCTCTTTCCAACTCAAAATGTTCAGTGCTCCAGCACTCGACTATCAAACGTAGCCATCGCGTCAAATCTAGTGCTCTTTCATTTTTTGTGAGGTTTAGCGGCTGATCCTGGTATTTTTGTCTGATGGCTATGCTGTAGCGTGCGGTATTCCGATCTCAGCTAAATTTGAGTCGAACCATCAAGATATTGCGAGCCAAGGGGAAGCTAAAATTGCTGCGAGACCAGTAGTTGCGTGATAAGCAGGGCGTAGCTGTCGGCCGATAAAACTCAGCGCGTGCGGGCTATTACCGAAGCTTTTGATTTAAAAACGCTGAGGTTAGGGGCAAGGTATCGATAGGGGGAGGGCAGCACGATGCAGTTTAGGTCGGTCAGGGTGGTGTTCACGTTAGGCATGGTAGTCATATGCCTCGGTGCCATTTCCTCAATACGTTTCGTTGCGGCGGAGGTCAGTCATCTCCGGTCTAGATTACAGTCTCCCGTGGAGCTGCCTACAGATGTCCACACGACCTTGTGGGTAAATACAGTCCTATCGCTTGAAGCGTCTTGTCAGCTTTCGCAGAGTGCAATTCAAGAAGTCCTTGGCACGAGGTATTCCTCTATCGTCGCAGGTGTATCGGTGGCTGCTCCGTAAGCGCTCTTCACGTTTTTTTCACGCTCGACTCGGTAGGTTGAGCCTGCTTACGTAAGAAGTATAAGCCCGCTCCCCATCGCGGGCTTTTCTTTGTCTCTCATCTGGGTGATCAACGGATAGCAAATGCTGTGTGTTTCGTCGGTTCTCGGCGAAACTACGTCGCCTTACGTTCGTTTGAGCCGGGCATGATTCTCACTCGCGTTGTGGCCTGGAGGTTCTAACAATTGCAGTGAGCAGGTTCACCTGCTTGTAGTGAGCTCAGCGCATTTCTCTGCGTTATGCCTGAGGAGAGGCCCAGCTAACTCCCCGAATCCCATGTCCATTATCCTGTCAAACCACGAAGTCGTTCCCGGCATTTTTTCTGATGAACCGGTGTCGCGCTGTGCTTTAGACATATTTGCCAAGTGGCTGACGATTCGGCCTGTCCCAGGCAGCGCTGAATCACTGAACCTAAAAGCTCGTCTCTATGCGGTAGGTTGAGGCTTACGATTTTCCTACTAGCACCTTCGTGCGCCTGCAACTTTCTCCAGATGCCGACGCGATCATCGGCACTAGGATATGGAATATTCCTTCCACTCCGTGACAGTCGACGGACGATTTTCGCGTTCATTTCGTCTCTCGCCGGAGCTTCAAAGCCGAAACTTTGATCCCGGAAAGATTCTCTTTGATCCATCCTGAGGGGCACGCGTCGTGCTTAGGGCCGGTGGGGTAGGGGCGATATACTCAACGCCCCACCCTGGTTTATAGGCCGTTCTAGTTATAGCCCTTTTAGTGTTTTTGGCCGGATCACAAAGCGTTAGAGTCTCAACTCGACCACGCTGCTGGCCGGCCGAGAGTCACCTCTTTCAAATAGCGTGTTTGCAATCAGGTATGAGATCCAGGTGTCCAGACCCTCTGACCAAATGCGAGAGATTTTGGCTAGAGTTTACAAGTCTCCGCAAGCAAGCTGTCAGCACTACCTGCTCACGTAAATCACAACGTGAATTTCCCCACCATCGCATTGAATGATACCGCGAGCCGCGAAAGCTCTTGGCTGGACGCGCTGGTTTGGTTAGCACCCGCGGAAGTCTGCGTCGACAAGTCCTGAATATTTACCAGGTTGCGGTCAACCTCCCGGGCAACCTGGGCTTGCTCCTCAGCTGCGCTGGCGATAACGAGGTTTTTCTCGTTGACCTGACTGACACTGTTGCTTATCCGCTCAAGCGCCAAGCCAGCTTCGGTTGCGAGGGACTGGGTACTGACCGCGAGAGCTTGGCTCTTCGCCATAGCCTTTACAGCCTCCTCAGCACCGTTTCGTACAGTGCTAATCATTCCTTCGATCTCACCAGTCGACACTTGGGTGCGGTGTGCAAGGGCGCGCACCTCATCTGCTACGACGGCGAAACCTCGGCCTTGTTCACCTGCGCGAGCGGCTTCGATGGCTGCGTTAAGTGCTAATAGATTCGTCTGCTCCGCAATTCCTCGGATAACATCCAGTACTTGCGAGACATCCCGAATCTGGCTTGCCAGTGCGCCGACTAGCTCCGTCGAGTCGTTAATCTCCAGGGCCATCGTGTTCATCGACTTGACCGCCTGCTGCACCTGATCTTGCCCTTTCATTGCATCTTCAGCGGCTTGACTCGACACCTCTGAGGCACTTGCTGCATTGCGCGCCACCTCCTCTACCGCCGCGGTCATTTCGTTCACCGCCGTGGCGGCTTGCTGGATTTCGCCATTTTGACGTATCAAGCCGCGCGTGCTGTCATCGGTGACAACGGTCAGCTCCTCTGCAGCAGAGGCGAGCTGATTTGAAGCATCGGCGATTTGTTGGACAGTGGTTTTCAGATTGCTTTGCATGTTGGCAAGCGCTTTGAGTAATTGCCCGGTTTCATCGTCGCTATGGGCCACGATTACTTGGGTCAAGTCGCCGCGGGCAACACGTGACGCACTTTCTACAGACTTGTAGATAGGTTGAGTGATCATGCGTGTAACGACCAACCCTAGGACTGCTGCGCAGATCAATGCCAGCAGTGAACCGATGATCAGCACCAGGGTGACATGATCGTTGGTTGCGATTCCGTCAGCCGCCGACTCCGCCGCTTGCCGAGAGTTGGACTCCGTGATGATCTTCAGCTCGCTCATGATTTTGCGGTAGTTTGAAGTGACGTCATTGACGATGAATTTTCCGGCTTGTTCGTAATTACCTGCTTTGATAAGCGCCAGGCCAGCGTCCATGTTACTGACGTAAATGGGCCAGTCGACCAAAAATGCATCCCCTGCTACCCGCTCATCATCATCCAGCGGTGCGGTGCGATAAGCCTTGAAGTCGACCATTACCTGATCCGCGCTCTCCTTTAGCGACTGAATTGAAGATGAGATTTGTTCCTGTCCTATTTTGCTGCTTGCCAGCCCTAAAACAGCGAACAGGTCGCGGTTGGTGGATGTTACGTTCGCCTTTACGGCGTCCACTTTGGTGATGCAAAAAAGATTGTTGTCTATGGAGTCTTGAAACAGGGCATACAGCCTCGTGATCCCGGATTGTCCTAACACACCTACCACTATGGTTATCACAGCGCACAGGCCAAATGCAGACAGCAGTTTTACTTTGAGCTTCAGATTTGTGATCCAAGACATTTATGGGCGCTCTGAATGAGGGAGGGGGCAAGAGGCGATGGCCATCACGGCCGCTTGCGATTTACCTATCGGCGAAGCTTGAGACGTCTTGATGCGTAAGCAGAAAAATAGTTTTAAAAATCGGGTCTTCGAATAATTTTTCTATACCAAAAGGTATCAATAGCGATATTTTTTATAGGGAATTGAGAGCGGTTAAAAAATAATAATATCGTTATAAATCAATTAGATAGTATCTATTTCTGGTCGTGTTCGAGCTGGCCGTCTACTACCACTATAAAAAATATAGATTTATATTTTATAGATACCTTTCGGTACTGAAAAAAATAATTACCTCAGTCCGAGATCCATCAGGAATGATGAGCCCACCTCTTGACCAAGAGTTTCTCTTCGCCGAGCCGTACATTTGGTGGGTGGTTTAGTGATTTTTTTCTGACGCGCCAAGGATGTGCCTAAGCTGGCGCATACATGATTCTCGGCCCGCAATGTCAATCCCAAGCTCTTTTTTCATCATCGACATCGCCAATTTATCCACTGGAATGTCTGGAAATTATGGTTGAGACCGTTTCAGCCACAGGCATTACGCATTTATTCTTCTTCACCCCCAATTCTGTTGACCAGAGTGGATTCTTGCCTCTAGTGTATCGCCTATAGAACCGATCGTTACTGAAATATAAGCCAGGCGGGCTTGAGTGACCTGTCTTCAACCCAGCACCAAGAGAGCAGTCCTTGCATGCCGATCTTGAATCTCTGAGTTTTAGTCTAGAGCCGCTAACCCAAGTGAGTTCTGGGCGAGTGATGCGCTCTCAGGTGAGTAAGGTGCGTATGAAAATTCGCGGCACGATTTTTTGAGGTGTCGAGATGGCGGAAACGGCAGATAGGGGCATGGGTGAAAATCTTTTCTGTCCATGGGGTGTACGCCTTTTCTGCCTGATTCACCAACGTCGATGGATATAGGGAACCCGAAATGAGTGTTGCAAGGCCCATCCCGAAACGCGGCTCATGCCCATCGGGATACACATCTGACGGCGATATGTGCGTTCCTATGTCGAGTGATACACGTGTTGCGATACTCAAACATGGTACGTGTCCGCCTGGATGGGTTGAGGAAGGAAAATATTGCGTCGCAGTGACGGTTGCATCAAGGAAGGTTATTCCCAAGGAGGGGATTTGCCCGGCCGGCTATAAATCACATGGTCGGTACTGCATCAAGATTTAGAGGAAGCGGCTTTGTCATAGGGCATTGATGCCTGCCCGAGAAAGCGAAAACACCTGCGAGTGCGACCTTTGAGAGACGTAGCGCAGAAAGCTGGGTATGGAGGTAATTGTGAGCAAGCGATCAGGTGCGCCCACTGACTAGTCGAGTTTTGTCGTGGAGAAGATTGACGGTGTATGTCTTTTTGCCGGCAACCATGAGCGGCACGCGCGGCGTGCTATCGAGTTCGGTATCGAGGACGACGCCCCCTAGCGCTGTTTCTTAAGTATATAAAGCGAACCGGTCATCGGGAATCCCGCAGTACCGTACTACGTCACCCCGAAAGGAGTCGAATGACAACTCTTTTCATAGCTATACAGTCAGACTCGCGCTCAAGCCGCGAAGCGAGAAGTCAGCTACCGCCAGAAGTTGTTTCCGGCTTGCGCCCGCTTTCGCCTGAATTGACATGCCTTGGACGACGGTCATGACATATCTTGCGAGGTCTGCGGGCTTGTAGTCTTCATCCAGATCACCAGCTGTCTTGGCGCGCTGCAAACGGGCTTTGAGTGCGGACTCGCACTGGTCGCGTCGTTTTGCTAACTCATAGCGGATCGCTTCACCTTCATCTGAGCTGACGATCGCACTGTTAACAACCAAACATCCCTTCGGATTAGACGGTTGCGTCTGTATTTTCGCGCATCCATAGAGCGTCGCCTTTATGACTTCGCTGGCAGTTGGCAATTCCAATGCATCGCTCATGAACCGAAGGTGTCTGTCCTGGTAACGGTCGAGCACCTTGTAAAATAGCGCTTCCTTATTACCAAACGCGGAGTACAGACCTGGCCGAGCGACGTTTGTAGCGTTGACCAAATCTGTGAAGGATGTGCCCTCATAGCCTTTGCTCCAAAACACTTGGAGTGCAGCATCCAGAGCATCGTCCAGTCTGAATTCGCGATGACGCCCCATAATCAATCCCAGGATAAAAGAACGGTTATTATTGAATATTGGAGCGGTTGTGTGCAATGCGGTATTCGACGGACGAGCCTGACGCGCGAGGGGATCATGGCTGGACGAGCTAGCTTGAGTTTGCTACAGACGATGCACTGTGCCACTACATTCCCTCCTCCGCAGGCAGGTGGCTAGTGTGCCTAAATCGGTTTGTTTGGAGAAGGGAAGGGAATGCCAAAGCCAGCCTTGCTTTTTAGGACGGCTGCGGCGTTGAGATCTGCCGGATTCAGGTGAGCAAGGCTTATTGTAAGACCGAACTTTTTAAATACAGCTTCCAGGGTCGCGAGGGTCGGATTGCCGCGATCGACCTCCAGCTGCGACAGAGCCCGCTTTGAAATTTTGCAGGCCACCGCGAACCGCTCTTGATTCACGCCTAGAAGATTTTCACGAAGACGTTTAACGGCGCCGCCGAGCGTCAATTTCCCTTGGGCGACCTCAGCGGCCACTGCTTGAATGTAGGTTTTGCGCTCTTTTAGCGTCATCTCTTTCACATCAACCCCCTTTCCGTCAAGCCGAGTCCAGATTATTGAACGGAAACTCTTCGCATTGCGAGCGCTATCCGGCATGTTCACGATTAGATCGAGTAGAGTGAGGAAGCACTGGGCCTTGCAACGCATGGCATCGAAATACGCCTCACTGGATGCCTTGCCTGCCAACGCATCGTATGCCCGCCTCCAAACATAACAGCAGTGCAATATAATGCACTAAAGCATCACGAATGAGGGGGTGGCAGTGCATTAAAATGCGCTGATCATTTTCTCAGTATTTTTAAAAATACAACGAAAAGTCCCCGCACTGATGGCTGGGGTTCTCTAGCCCTCAGTCAAAGTTGAGGGTTATAGCCAAGGTTGTGAGCCAGTGGCGCTATCACAGCTGTTCACGGAGACGTGGTCGTGAAAGAGGTTCAGATTCCCACAATGCAGACGATCCGTAACATTATCATCGACAAAACCTGGAACCTGGAACCTGGAACCTGGATAACGGTGATCGGTGTGCAGCTTACGCAGCGCTGTTTCAGCGTTGCGGTAAGCACTATCGGCAAGTCTGTCATCAAGGCCAGTGATCTGCCCCCGTACGCAGCCTGGTTGGGCCTGTGGTACGGGGGTGAACATTGCTGATGCGGCTAAGGTTGCGAAACCTAAATCGTGACGAAAGCCACCATCAGCTGAGCCTCTGGCCAGAGGAAAGCTACCATTGTCGGCAGCCCATCTGATCTAAATTTAGACTTGTCATCAGATTGCCAGGCATTTCAGGTAGTCTCCTTGCTGGTGTGCATGTTCAAGGTCGCTGATGAATCTAGCCTCAAGTCGCGAGTATTTCTGATAATCCAGCACGACTTGGAATTTACTTGTGTCGACTTCGCCGTTTATAAAGAGAGTATTGATCTGCTTTGCATAATAGGAGCCAAGATCACGCATTGCGCCGTATATCCAAGGTGAGGAATCTAGCGTCATCATATCTGTGGCATGCTGAGGAAAGTGTGCGCAGCCATCGCTCGCCATGCCTTTATCTTGAGCATTGACTTTGATGAAGCCTATTAACTCGCAGGAGGGGAGGTGCTCGTACCGCCAGGGCTCCGGTTGCCCCGTGAGAGTGGTAGTCTGGATTTGAGCTTTATCGGGATCAGCTATGCACGCCTTCGCAAGCACTGCTTTACAAGCCTCGCTATTTTTGCACGTTCCGAAAGCTCGAATAGAATTTTTTAGTTCAAGGTTTGCTAGCGCGGGCTTGATGATGAAAAGCCGTGCAAAGTAGCCGGAGTCGTTATCGGTCTCAGGTTTTGTGCAGGTGTCGGCGGCGTCTCCGTTACTGGTAATACACCCGAGCATGACTGGATGTTGCCATTGAAACTGGTCGTATCCTTTTTGGGGATCTGAGCAAACAGTTTCCATCTCATTGAGTCCGGGTATTTTTAAATACAGTCCCTGTTTTTTGATTTCTTTTTGCAGTCGGCAGAGGTCACCTAGCTGGGCATTTCGATCTTGAGCATGGTCAGAAATGATTATGTTCGGCACCCCGCGGCGGATTAAGGCGTAAGCCCCAAGGTTTTCAGACTGACCACCGTCTGACAGATGCACGAATACGCTGTCCGGATCTGGCGAAAAGTGATGTACGTAGTATAGAGGCCAGGGAAGGGCCATGTGCGTCGCATAGCGAGCATCAGTATTAGCACTAGAAAAAGTATTGCGGTATGAACTCCCCCAGCTAAAAGTCGACACGTCAAGCCCGAGATTCACCAGATTTCTCAGCGGCGGTTGAGTTGCGACCTTCTGCTGAGTGTCTAAAAAGGCAGCTGAGTTGAATACGGCCTGCAGAGGAGTCATTTCCGGCAGCTGCTGCCTATGGTATCCATACAAACCTGAGCCTGACCCATAGGGCGTGATCTCAAATGAACTGAAGACGAAATCTTTTTGGGGCGCGAAATCCCACGGGGATCTATCTTCGCCGGCCGTTGCATTGATGATCCATAAAGGAGCTTTGCCTTGCTCATGTAGAGCCGCTAGCTCTGTGAAGGATAATTCTTGACTTTGGAGCACATTACCTTGAGGGCGATAGTTTAACGCCTGGCTTGAGTCGGTGAATCGGTATGGCTCGGCACCATAGGTTCGATTGATGCCATAGTCATAACGCCCTCTAGACATTGAGACGTCCCGCTCCCAGTCGAAAACTCCATTCATAAGAAGATTGAGCGGTACCAACGCGATGCTTTGCAGACCAATAACAGCAACATCCGCATTCACTCGTTTATCTTCAGTTGTGGTTCTGTAGTCGAATGCATGCCTATAGAATGGGCTTCGATCTTGAGCGAATAGGTCGGAGTAGCCGCGTAGTTGATTTTGATATCGCCAGGTATCGGTACCATATGCATCAGGATAGTTTGTAACCGACGCAGGGCAGGGCGGAGGGGTGTTGCCCAATGGTGCTGGCAGCATGGCCTGGTAAGTTTTTGGAAGACAATCCGAAAAAAAATCTCTCATCGGCTCGGTGGGGTGAGCCTGGCGCAATTGGAAATACCAAAGTGAAGCGTAGCCGCCACCAGAAACACTTGAGATAATATCCACTTTTTCCATAAGCCCTGTTTCAGTCAGCCCCTGTAACACGCCCATTGAAAACGATGCCGCTTTTGTACCTCCCCCTGCCAGTGCCAACCCCAATACAGGCGCAGTACCTGAAGGCCGTTCAGCAGAGAATTTCTGACTCAGTTTCTCTGGTTTAAAATAAGAGTGCTCTCCGATCCAATTTCCTTGGGAGACCAGTCGTTCTCTATCTTGATCAAATGTCGAACAGGCCGACAAGCTTGCGAGTACTGAGCAGCCGACTATACATAATGATACATGGCGTCCCGAGTCTTTATTGTGAAGATGATCGATATCAAGAGCGTGAGGGTTCCCCATTGTGCGACATCTCCTTTTGCGCTGCTGGTGACAATGCTCGACAATTGCTTTCAATGAAACCAGCACCATTGCTGTTTTTGATGAACAATAACTGTAGGCTAGTGTCATCTGATGAGCCTGATACATCATGATTAAAATAAACTGATGATACAGTCTTGTAACCCAAGTTCAGCCCGCCAGAATCATGTGTCGTATTCAAAGTAAATCCAGCAGATGTAACTGTGGCCGAAAGCGTGCACTTGTGCTGTGCTAGTGTAATAATTGAAAGGCCTAAGATTTTTTCATTGCCAGCACTGTCGACATAGTGCCAGCTGCAGCCAGACAATAGCCATGTTAACAGCATTATGCTTGCGAATTTATTGCACGCAGCCCGCATAAGAATTGTCCCCGCCATTGAGTTGGGCGGAGCGCCCCGACGCTTTTATTATTGCAGCTTTACCAGTAGCAAACGTCTGGGAATAGCGTACGCCGCCGAATTCGGACTTTGGCGTGCCTAACGTCGCTTTGTTGGTGGTATTAAGCATTGTGTTCGCGTACACGGCACCGACGCTATCTTCGCGTACGGGAACACGTACTCCGACGCCTCGCTTATACCCTAAATGTATGCCCTTGCTAGTCGCGTCTCCCCAGCTCAAATCAAGCAACGCCCAAGATGTATAGGCGCCGAAAACCACAGCTCCGGAGGTTTTGCCCCCGTCAGATAATGCATCGACATGAGTCGATTTAATTTTTTGTGCTGCGCAGTTAGCAGCGTCACCTATGGCAATTCCTCTTTGATGACTGCGTACGTATAACCCAAATCCATGTCTGTGGTGCCGATTACATCGTATAGTTGCCCCGTCGATTTCGGTGGTGCAATATTGAGCGCGGCGTTTTTTACACCGATACCTGCACCTGTCGCTGAAGCATCGATGCCCACGCGCGTGTAACTTCCAAAGTACAAAGAGTCGTGACTGCATGCCGCAGTGGTGCTGATCAGGAGGATCAATAGGTATCTCATGGCTATTCCCTTAGTATGGAAATTTTCTAACTACTTCCTATCAGCCATGATCCCTCGAACTCTCACCGTAATCGGCGATGAGGACGACTTATTAAACTTCTGAGAAATCAGAACGCCTGCTTGAAATCCATTATAGGGGCCGATAAACGGACTGCAAGGCGCTAGATGAAAAAATATTCATGCTGGAGAATTTTTTCCGATCCAGCCATGCGTTCGCGTTTGCTGCGGTTGAGCTGCTTTTGATCGAGGAGGAAGGAGACAGAAGCAGTTTGATGTACTTGAAGCCCTCATCGCTTATGGTTGTTGAGGAGAATCAGCCTCTGCTGGAGGCTGCGACCGTTCTGGATCGCAAACTTGAAGCGTTAGCGTTGAAGGTTGCCAATAGTTAGTAGAAACCCTATGTCTGGCTACCACCGTTTTCGACGTTGGTAGCCAAGCGGCTGAGCTTGAGGAAAGTATCGTCGATGGACTGCTATCCGCCCGGTCGTCATCAGTTGCTCTAAGGCTTCTGCGTGGTCGGGAGGGCGAAAAATTGCAAATACACAATCGCGCACCACTACGCCGCGCCTCGCACGAAATACGCCTCGGTTGCTCGTCGGGAATGACGTGAATTTGGCGTCAAAAGGTTGTAGCGTGATTGGCTATCTTGCATTCCTCTACCAGAGGATGCCTACATTTTATGAGTCGCAGAAATGATCTCTACCCTTGAACTCCGTCACATCATTGAAAGCGCGTTCTTGCCGAAAAAATGTGTTTGCAGCATCCAACCCGATCACACCATGACAATCCGGATTGGCAGTGTTGAAGAGATCAATGCATTTACCGTAACTGGTATCGACTTCAGCAGATTCTCCACCAGTCGCGCTATCGCGGGCCTGGTAGGCGAGCTTAAAGAGGAAATGAAGATGGGGCAGGTCTCGATTCAGCAGCGCTTGCAAGCTTAACTTGCAGCTAGCATTGGACATAAGAGAAGAACCCGCTGGTCACGTCAGCAACGCAGCCAGCGGTTTTTATTACTTGTCACGCTCGGTGTGAAAGCTCAGTGCGATCACTACTTGCGACTAAGGTAGGAAATAGCCACCGGTTACGCCGAAAACCTCACCAGTGATGTAGCTGGATTCTTGGCTCGCCAGCATTACATAGATCGGAGCACATTCAGCGGGCTGCCCGGGACGTCCCATAGGCACTTGCGAACCGAACTCAGGGATTTGTTCTTCCGGCCAGCCACCGCTGGGTTGTAACGGTGTCCAGATGGGCCCCGGTGCAATAGCGTTGACCCGAATCCCCTTGTTGAGAACTTGCTTGGCTAACGATTTGGTGAAGGCGACGATCGCAGACTTTGTCGGTGCATAGTCAAGCAGGTTTTCTGAGGGTTGATAAGCCTGGATTGATGCAGTGTTAATGATTGTCGCCCCAGGGGGAAGAAGTGGTAAAGCTGCTTTACATATCCAAAAGAGTGCGTAGACGTTCGTTTTGAACGTGTCGTCAAACTGCTCGGTGGTGATGTCGGCAATGCTCTGTTGAGCAATTTGCTTGCCTGCTACGTTCACCAATACGTCCAAGCCACCTAATCCCTCATGTGCGCTTTTAACCAGTTCTTGGCAGAACGATTCACTTCTGAGGTTGCCAGGGATCCGGATAGCTTTGCGGCCCTGCGCTGCGATTAATGCGACGACCTCGTTAGCGTCCGCTTCTTCTTCGGGGAGATAGTTGAGCGCGATATCTGCACCTTCTCTTGCAAAGGCTATGGCTGTCGCTCTGCCTATTCCTGAGTCTGCGCCGGTAATGAGCACTTTGCGGCCAGCCAGCCTTCCTGAACCCACATAGGTAGTCTCCCCGTGATCAGGGACGGGATTCATTTCGCTCCCTGTACCAGGTGGCATTTGCTTTTGTGCCGGGAAAGGGGGGCGAGGGTACTGTGTCAGGGGATTTTGCATTGAATACTGATTGCGACCTGTCATTTTCCTATCTCCATCAGCGATGTTATCGGCCAAGATTTGCCGACGTGCCCAGAAATGGAGATTCGTTTGAATAAAAATGTTCAATTTAAAGATTTTAAAAATTAAGGATCCCTTTACCAGCACTCAATTTATTTTCTAATGTGAATGCAGGGGCTCAATGATTGCAACGCCTGTCGCTTGATGTATCACGGATAAGAATAAGATAAGCGGTTAGGCACGATCCTTTTTTGCTCGGCGAAAAGTGCCTTAAAACCTGGTTGATTATTTGTTTTGATGATAATTAAATCAGGTGATAGTAATGCGTAATTAAAATTGTGTGTTCGGAGTCAGGGATTTTGGCTAATAATGCGTTGCATAAGGTATTACGATTATAATATATTGTTAATCATTCCTTATGCAGATGATCAGCAAAGGTGGGTTTAATGAACAAAGCTGCGGGAAGATCAGCTACGACCAGAAAAAAAATCATTGAGTCGTCTCACGTCCAATTCCGACGCTTGGGTATCGAAGGCAGCAGCCTTGCGGGAATCATGTCGGCGGTGGGGCTCACAAACGGCGGGTTCTATGGCCATTTTAATTCAAAGGCTCATCTGGTCGCTGAATCAATCGCTGCGGCTTCGCAAGAGTTAGTTTCGCATTTGACCGAAGCTTCGGTTAATGCGGAACCGTTGGTAGCTTATGAGGCCATTATCAATTCTTACCTGTGCGTAGATCACCGCGATGAGGAGTCTGGTTGTCCATACGCGGGTTGGGGTAGCGATCTGGCGAGGAGTAATGAGTCTGTTCGAGCCCAGGCTGTTGAAGGTTTCGAATGCGTTGTTGCTTTCCTCGCTATGTATCAAAAGGGGCAAGCATCTTCTGAGCGAAGGCGCCAAGCTGTACTGGCAATGTGCACGATGATGGGGGCTTTAACGATGTCGAGGATCGCCAAAGGAAGCGCATTGTCCGATGAGGTGCTCTCCTTAGCCACCCGCAACTTGCTCGAAAGTAAATGACGAACTTCAGCTTGCCCGCAGTGATTTCGTATTTCGGTTACGCCATGGTTATTTAATCGGATTTCTTAAGGAGGTAATGCAGATGAAGATTGACGAGCGTGGTTTTGAAGGAGTGCGTATCCATCTCTCCTCTGAAAAGTCGTACGAGCAGTTGCGCTTGGATTTGCTCAATGACATTGGCGACTGCCCAGTGGATCTGAAAGCCCTTGCCGATAAAAATGCTACTTGGGATGACTATCGGGAAGAGGTCGAAGGATATGCGGGCCCCAGTGGATTCATGTTGTTCGGGCTGATCGACCATGGTGATTGGATGGCCAAGGTCGGTACGTTTCGCCGATCGCTGAGAGTAATCCTGGGCAACCCGACTATAGCCATAACAATGCTAAGTCTTGACCTCAGAGCAGGTCTCTTTGCTCCTGTGGAATTCTTGCTGGTGGAGGAGCCTGGTGGGAGGAGCAGCTTGATGTATGTAAAACCATCGTCGCTAATGGTTGTGGAGCGAAATGATGAATTGATTGCCGCTGCACAGGTCCTAGATGAGAAGCTGAAGGCTTTAGCCGTAAAGGTAGCAGGCTGATATGACTAATAGCCCCTCTGGAGTGATTCCCTAGGGGCGATCTTGGCGCTCGCTCATGGTGCCAGGCTGCGCAGTATCAGATTTGTTGCCGCATTCATGCCGTTTTCAAGTGCGGCCCAAGATCGGTCGTCCATGCTACGGGCGCTCGTGTAGAGCAAGACAATTTCTGCCAGTCCATCGGTGACTTCATCTAGAGGGGTTTTTTTCTCGAACTCCCCGGCTTGTCGGCCAGCGGTGATGAGTCGTTGCAGCATTGAGTACATCTGTTCTTTGTGACCGGTTACCGTACACCAGTTGCCTTCGACCGCAGCAATCACCACATCGTTGACCGCTCGCTCCACTACGAAAAGCTCGTAGCTCAATTTGAGCGCGGTTTGCATGAACAGCCTGAGCCGCTTGGTTGGGGACATCTCCAGCGAGACAATCGCCCGCAGCTGTTCGTCAATGTGCTCAAGTGTTGTCGCGCAGATGGCTTCCCCAATCGCCTGCTTCGATTTGAAAAAGCGGTATATATAAGCCGTGGAGATTCCCATCGCCTTGCTGATGTCAGCGACAGAGCTTTTGCGGTAGCCGAAATTACGGAACAGATCGTCTGCGACGTCTATGATCTGCGCGCGGCGCTCATGGTCAGCGGGGCCGCGTTGACCGGATGTCGGAAGTAAGATGGCGTCAGAATCAGATTCGCTGTGCATATGCCTTCGAAGCAGAGTAGGGCTTAGCTGGTTATTCTACCCGAAATTGTTTAGGGCTTTCATTCATCTACGCTGCTACACACGTCAGATCGCAAGGCTGCGCAGTGCCAGATTGGTGGTTGCGCTCATCCCTTTTTGCAGTTCATGCCAAGAACGCTTGGAGACGCAGGCAGGGTTGATATATGGCACGATAAGCTCCGCGAGGCCATCAACGACTTCATCCAAAGGGGTTTTTTTCTCAAACTCTCCCTTATGCCTACCTTCGTCAATGATTTGCTCCAGCATCGAATAAATCTGAGCGTGATGGCCTGCCACCGTACACCAGTCACCTTCAACGGCTTCGACAACCACCTCATTTACCTCGCGCTCAACGACCAGCAGCTCGTAACTCAGCGTAAGAGCGGTACTCATGAACAGCCTGAATCGTTTGGTGGGTGAGAGTTCAAGGCTGAGTATTTCTCTCAGGCGTTCATCCATTTGCTCAAGGGTATGGGCGCAGATCGCTTCGCCAATGGCTTGCTTGGACTTGAAAAATCGATATATGTACGCCGTCGAGATGCCCATTGCCTTGCCGATCTCGGCCACGGAGGTTTTACGGTAGCCGAACTCTCGGAAAAGGTCATTGGCGACGCTTATGATTTGAGAGCGCCGGTCGTGCGTTGCGGGGCCACGCTGTCCGGAGGTTGGCAATGTGATCGACTCCGCATCGTCTCGCGTTGAACCTGCTTCTGGAGACGTTGCTGGAGTTGAACGATATGTTTCAGTCATGCGTTCCATATTTTTTAACTCTGCCGCGTAAGCGGAAACTTCCGGCGGAATATGAATTCCTGGCGAGAAGATAAACGCGAAGTGTGTATCGTACTTCAAGCTTCACAATTCTGGTACGTAGCGCGCTTGATTGGCTGAGAAGGCATGATATTAATATTGCTGATAACGTGTTTTATTGATACTGGTAATGCCTCAGCCTCACAGGTGTCTCAAGCCTACTCGCTAGCTCCTAAGACTGGAAGAGTGAATATCAAAAAAATAGGTGGCTGATATATCAGGCATATTGATAATGGCATAAAGGGAACTTTCACATTCATTCGTACTGGTGATAGTTGTTTGCTTTCTATATATAACGGCCAGGCGGGATGCAGAAAAATCCGCATACCGTCTGGTAGTAAGTTCTCGCCGAGGCGTGCTGCTGGCTTCTGCCAGCAATTTCGCGAGTTTTAAGGGGCGGGGATTTCAGTAGGTGCCTTGGTGTGTGCAATGGCTTTGTGCGGGTCGCCTGCCTTAGGTGGCTTGATCTTGAACCAGATCGCGTACAAGGCGGGTAGGAACACCAAGGTCAGGACAGTACCTGCGGCTGTGCCGCCGATTAGGGTATAAGCCATTGATCCCCAGAAAACCGAGAACGTTAGTGGGATAAATGCCAGTACCGCCGCCATCGCCGTGAGGATCACTGGCCTCGCGCGTTGCACTGTAGCCTCAACCGCCGCGTGATATGGATCCAGTCCATCAGCTTCATTGGTGTGAATCTGGCCGATCAGGATCAAGGTGTTGCGCATCAGGATCCCGGACAAACCAATCAACCCAAGGATGGCGTTAAAGCCAAATGCCTGATGGAAGATCAGCAGGATCGGAACAGTACCCACCAGCCCCAACGGCGCTGTCAGAATCACCATGGTCATTGCGGCGAAGCTGCGAACCTGAATGATGATCACGATCAAGGTAAACAGCAGCATGATTGGGAATATCGGAGCCAGAGCGTTGTTGGCCTTGAGTGCTTCCTCGATGTTGCCACCAATCTGGATCTGATATCCCGCCGGCAGGGCGCTGATGATGGGTTGCAGTTCGTTGTAGACCTCCATCGAGACCTGAGGAGGTTGCGCTTCTTCGTTAATGTCGCCCCGAACTGTGATGGTGGGTATGCGGTTGCGCCGTTTAAGGATCGGATCCTCGGCGCGGATCTCCACATGGCCTATCTGGCGAATTGGAATCAGCTGGCCGGTTTTACTGGTTAGGGTCATATTCTCGATAAGAGCAGGGTCAAGCCGCTCTTCACCTTGAGTCCGTGCCATGACGTCGACGGTGCGAATGTCCTCACGCACCTGGGTAACAGCGGTGCCGGTCAGGAGGAATTGTAGTTGTTCAGACGCTTGTGCGGATGTCAGGCCAATCACGTTCAGGCGATCCTGATCCAGCACAAAATGCAAGGTTGGCTGCTTCTCGCTCCAGTCGGTATTGACCTGGCGCATGTTCACATTCTTGCGCATGACGTCGGCCACCTGCCGGGAAATTTCGCGCAGTTTTCCGGCATCCGGGCCCATCACGCGGAACTCGACCGGGAAGCGGGTGTACGGGCCAAATACCAGTTGCGACACGCGAACACGAGCCTCTGGAGCCAGTTGTTTTTCCACTTGCTCACGCATGCGCAGCTTGAGGCTGTCGCGCGCCTGCTCGCTGTCGGTCAGCACGATGATCTTGGCGAATGAGGGGTCAGGCAATTCCGGGTTGTAGGACAGGAAGAAGCGCGGCGCGCCTTGGCCGATATAGCTGGTGACAATCTTTGCTTCGGGTTGAGTTCTGATCCACGCTTCAACTTTTTGGGTGGCGGCGCTTGTCGCGTTGATGGAGCTGCCTTCGGGTAGTTGGACTTCCACCAACAATTCCGGGCGGTCGGAGCTAGGAAAGAATTGTTGTTTTACCGAGCCCATACCCACGATTGCCAGGCCGAACAGGCCAAACACTATCCCGGCCACGAGGTATTTATGGCGTATTGCGGCGCTGATCAATCGGCGCAGGCGTTGGAAGTTAGGCGTGGAATAGATTTTTTCGTGGCCACCTTCGATTTTCTTGATATCCGGCAGCAGCTTGACGCCCAGATAAGGTGTGAAGAACACCGCTACCAGCCAGGAAATGATCAGCGCAAAGCCCACAATCCAGAAAATATTTCCCGCGTACTCACCAGCAGTCGATTGGGCAAAGCCCACTGGCATCAGGCCAATGACCGTGACTAAAGTACCCGCGAGCATGGGCGCCGCTGTATGGCTCCATGCATAGGAGGCTGCGTTGATTCGCGAATAGCCTTCTTCAAGCTTAACCACCATGATTTCGATGGCGATGATGGCGTCATCCACCAAAAGGCCCAAGCCTAGAATCAAGGCGCCCAGGGTGATTCGGTCGAATACCCGCCCGGTGGCCAGCATCACGATCAGCACAGCTGCCAATGTTAGCGGCACGGCGGCAGCCACCACGATACCCACGCGCCAGCCGAGACTTACGAGGCTCACGACCATCACCACTGCCAGGGCCACGATGAACTTGATCATGAATTCGTCGACAGCTTCGGTAATGTTTACCGCCTGGTCGGTGATCTTGCTGAAGCTGATGCCTTGCGGCAGGTTTTGCGAGATTTTCTGCTGTTCGGCTTGCAGTGATTTACCTAGATCCAGGCCGTTCCAGCCGTCCTTCATAACAACACTGAGCACCAGGGCTTCTTCGCCATCATGACGGATCAGGAAAGTAGACGGATCTTCATAGCCTCTTTTGACCTCGGCGACATCACTCAGCTTGAGGGTGCGTCCTTGCGATGCCGCGATCGGGGTGTTGCGGATTTTATCGAGATCGTCGAGCGCGCCATCCAGGCGAACGAAGACTTGAGGCCCTTTGGTCTCGATAGAGCCTGCTGGTGTGATCGCGTTCTGATTATGCAGTTGGGCGAAAATTTCCTGCGCGTTCACTCCAAGGTTAGCGAGCCGCGAGTAGGAAAACTCGACGAAGATACGCTCAGGGCGCTCACCCAGGATATCGACCTTCTTGACGCCGGGAACCTGCAGCACGTCCTGGCGCACATCCTCGGCTTGGCGGGCCAGGTAGCGATGGGGCAGTCCTGGCGCTTTCAATGCATAAAGGGCGAATGAGACATCCGAGTATTCATCGTTGACGTAGGGGCCCATGACGCCAGATGGCAATTTGCGTGTCTCATCGAACAACTTCTTGCGAGCCTGATAAAACTCATCGGGCACTTGCTTCGGAGGAGTGGCGTCCAGGAGCGTCAGGGTCATCAGCGCCAGGCCGGGGCGTGTAATGGTCTCAACGCGGTCGTACCACTTGAGTTCCTGCAGGCGTTTCTCCAACGGCTCTGCTACCAGATTCTGCATTTCTTCAGCAGTTGCACCTGGCCAAACCGTCGTCACGGTCATGACCTTCACTGTAAACGCGGGGTCTTCCGCGCGTCCCAGTTTCATGAACGCTACGAAACCTGTGAGAGTAATGGCGATGATCAGGAAAAGGGTTACCGAGCGTTCGCGCACACCCAGGGCAGAAAGGTTGAATGCGCTCATGGTGTCACCGCCAGTTCATTGCCTAGACGGATCTTCTGATTGGGATGCAGCAGGTGAGCGCCAAGGGCAACCACGGTTTCGCCAGCTTTCAGGTCGCCTGCAACGGTTGCCGTTTCCAGGCCCAGGGTACGCACGATCACTGCACGCTCTTGGACTGTCATGGAGGCATGGTCGACAACCCATACGCTGTAGACGTCTCCGCTGTTACGCAGTGCGCTCAACGGCACTGTCAGGGCTGGCTTGTCCGACGTTCGATTTGCCTGGATGGCTATCTTGACCGTAGCGCCCAGTGGTGCGCTTTTCAGCTGATCGCTCAAGACATAGCGGGCAGAGTAAGTCCGGGTGACAGGGTTTGCGGCTTCTGAAAGCTCACGCAGCCTCGCGGATGTGCTTTGTGTTTGAGTGCCGTAAAGAGTCGCTTGGGCGACAGACTCTAATGCAGGACGCAGAGTCTCTGGCAATTCGACTGCTGCTTCCCGTGCGCCATCTTTGGCGAGTTGGACGACCGTCTGGCCTGCGGCAACTACCTGGCCAGGTTCAGCAGCGGTACTGACGACCAAACCGTCTACGTCTGCTTTCAGCTCAGCGTATTGGCTCGCATTGCTGGCCACATCTGCTTGCGCTTGTGCTGCCTCAACCTGCGCCTTCGCGCTGCTGAGCGCCGATACCGCCTGGTCGTAACTCATCGCGGAGATCGCGCCAGCCGCGACCAAGCTGCGCAACCTCGCTTCATCCGCCTGCGCTTGGACAAGCTTGGCTTTCGCGGATGCAACAGCCCCTTTCTGGTTGGTAATCGCAAGATTCAAGTCAATCGGATCAATGCGCATCAAGGGTTGGCCTTTGTGTACGCGTTGTCCCACGTCGACCAGACGCTGGATCACTTTGCCGGATACCCGAAAGCCCAGATCGCTTTGTACACGCGCCGCAACCACGCCTGTAAAGGTCTGTATTGATGAGATGTCTGGCCGCGCAGTTGCCGTGTCCACCACCGGATCTACGAGCCGTGGATCGTTTTCGGGTGGGTGACCACAGCCCGCGAGAAATAACGCGCCGACGGTTAGGGAGAAGAGTGCAGCAGGGCGTAGAGACATGGCGAGCTCCAGATAATTCAGGCCCGCATTATTGGTTTTTGTTTACGCTTTTGCAAATACGTAACTCATTATTCTTTTTGGTGATAGATGGTTACCATCCATAAATACGGTTTATTCGGCATTTTCCCGTTTTGAGTTCTTTTTTATGGTTACGGATTTTATAATGTGTTGACAATGTCTGGAATGTGGAAATAATTGCTTCACGAGATCACAGGACTTACCCATGAAACTCTCTCCTCATCGAATTGAGCGCTGCGCGTGGTTCCTTCCGGCAATGCTCTTGGCGGGATGCGCCGTAGGGCCTGATTACCAAGCGCCTGAATCACCTGGTCAGGCGTCGTTTCGCGGCCAGCAGAGTGTTGAACAGCGCAATTCCGGGCTGCCTGTTGCCGCTATGTCCACTTGGTGGGCTGCTTTCGGCGATAAGGAGCTTGAGTCACTGGTGAATAAGGCCTTGGCGCAGAACCTTGACCTCAAGCAAGCCGTTGCCCGCGTCGACCAAGCCAGTGCGTTGACTCTGGGGGCGCGATCCGCGCTGTTGCCGTCCGGTGAGTTCAATGCCCAGGCATCACGAACGCATCAGTCGCTTGAAGACCCTAGCGGGCGCCTGGCCAGCGCAAGTCCTGGCTTTGATCGCAACAGCAGCCTTTACCAGGTAGGTACAGGGGTCAGTTGGGAGGTTGATATTTTTGGCGGCCTGCGCCGTGGTCTTGAGGCCGCTGAAGCCGATCAGCAGGCGGCTGTCGCTCAGCAGGCCGCGGTCAGACTGATCGTTACGTCATCGGCGGCTACAGGCTATATCCAACTGCGCACGCTCCAGGCTCGCCTGGATGTTGTACAGGGCCGGGAAAAAACGCAGGCTGACTTGGTCAAGTTACTGCAATTGCAATATGCCAAAGGCGTGGTAGCCCGGCTTCAATTGAAGCAGGCCGAAGGGGTGCTATCGACCGTATCGGCACAGGTACCACCGTTGCGCAGCGCTATTGAAAGCACGATGAACTCTCTGGAAGTCCTGACCGGCGTAATGCCTGGCACCCTTCACCAAGAGCTAGCCTCGCGGGCACCGATCCCGACTGCACCAGGCATCGATACCGCAGGTGGGCGGGCCGATATGTTTAGGCGTCGCCCCGATGTGATTGCTGCCGAACGAACCCTTGCGGCTTCAAACGCGCGGATCGGAGAAGCCATCGCTGATTACTACCCCAAGTTTTCCCTTGGGGCACTGTTGGGCTCGGCCACTAATGTCAGTGGAAATTTGCTATCCGGTGACGCAAATCTTGCCCAAGGTGTTTTCGGTCTGCGGTGGCGCCTGTTTGACTTTGGTCGCGTGAGAGCCGAAGTGGAGTTTGCCAAGGGTCGTGACGCGCAGGCCCTTGCGGCTTATCAGCAAGCGTTATTGCAAGCTACCGCCGATGTCGAAAACTCGATGACTCAATTGGTACAAAGCGAAATACAAAACGCTGTTCTGGAGGAGGGTGTTCGTTCTCTGACTGACGCGCGGGCCGCTGCTTTTTCAGCTTTTCAGCAAGGCAGCGTCAGTTTTATAGAGGTGCTTGACGCCGATGATCGCCTGCAGCAAGCCCAGGAACAGAAACTATTGGCACAGTCAGCCGCCTCAGTTGCTGCTGTTGAATGCTACAAATCGTTGGGTGGAGGATGGAAAGCACCTCCATTGACGGTTGTAGCAAAGGCGGCACAGTGATGGCCGACGAGGCAGTGGAGTTGAGAGAGAAGGTGCTCTCCGAGCTTGATCTGAACCTGCTGGTCACGTTCGCAGTGCTTTTTAGAGAGACCAACGTCAGTAAGGCGGCGCAATGCCTTTCGATAGGACAGCCTGCGGTGAGTAATGCGCTCGGCAAGTTGCGGCGCTACTTCAATGATCCGTTGTTTACTCGTGGTTATCGCAAAATGTGCCCAACACCCAAGGCTATTCAGCTCGCTCGGGACATTGTTCCTGCCCTGGGGCTTGTGCAAAAAACGGTGCTATCAATAACCGACGCTGACAATGAGCATATCTAAACGTGTGCTGACTGTGCACGCATGAGTTGAAGGAACGAAGTTAAATGTATCGTACAAGAATTGTTGTTACCGGGATGGGCGTCGTGTCTCCCCTTGGATTGGGGGTGGAAAAGGTGTGGCGCCGCCTCCTGGAAGGCCGTTCAGGTATTCGTATCCTGGGTGACGACATCTCGGCAGATGTGACCTGCAAGATCGCGGGCGTGGTGCCTACGCTTGAGGAGGATCCTGAAGCAGGGTTTGATCCCAACGCTTCAGTCCCACCCAAAGAACAGAAAAAGATGGATCGGTTCATCATGTTCGCGCTGGCTGCCGCTAACGAGGCGTTAGCCCAAGCAGGCTGGCACCCGAAAACGGAGGCAGAGCGGGAGCGCACCGCGACTATCATTGCCACCGGGGTTGGTGGATTCGGATCTATCACGGAGGCTGTGCGCACGACGGACTCAAAGGGCCCACGGCGGCTGTCGCCATTCACGATCCCTTCCTTTTTGGGTAATTTAGCGGCCGGCCATGTATCCATCGCTCATGGACTGCGGGGCCCTATTGGAGCTCCGGTAACCGCATGCGCTGCCAGCGTGCAGGCCATCGGCGACGCAGCCAGATTGATCCGTGATGGAGAGGCAGACATCGCTATCTGCGGCGGGGCGGAAGCTGCTATTGATAGGGTCGCTTTGGCAGGGTTTGCTGCGGCACGTGCTATGTCCAGCAGCTATAACCAGACGCCTACATTGGCATCTCGCCCGTTTGACAGGGATCGTGATGGCTTTGTCATGGGTGAGGGGGCAGGGTTGTTGGTGATTGAGTCGCTTGATCATGCGCTGGCGCGGGGGGCTAATATTCTGGCAGAGCTGGTGGGTTACGGTACAAGCGCCGACGCTTATCATCTGACGGCCGGGCCTGAGGATGGAAATGGTGCGCGCAGGGCAATGCAGAAGGCGATAGCTCAAGCGGGTATTAATCCGCAGCAAATTCAACACTTGAATGCGCATGCCACTTCTACCCCAGTAGGCGACCAAGGGGAGCTTGCAGCGATTAAGGCCGTGTTTGGCGAAGAGTCTATGCTTGCAGTTACCTCGACGAAGTCGGCCACCGGTCACTTACTAGGCGCGGCCGGAGGCTTGGAAGCAATCTTCACCATCATGGCAATTCGAGACCAGATTGTGCCTGCGACTCTGAATTTTAAGCATCCGGACGAAGCTGTCGGCAAAGTAAATATTGTGCATGGTGACGCTCAGCCGATGCGAATCGAGTACGCGCTTTCAAATGGGTTTGGGTTCGGCGGTGTTAACGCCAGCGTCCTGTTCAAGCGTTGGGAGAATTGACCCTGGCCTGAGTGGCATAGGCCTGCGTTTTATAGTCGGTTTTGCGCCTTGTTCGCGGCTTTCTATAAACCAGGTCTCGGGCCTGGTCTGTTTTTTGAATTTGATTGGTAATAGCTTGATGACGCTCTGGTTAATGTCGGGGGTACATCCGTGAGAGTTGCTGCGGATCCATTCACTGGAAAAAGAATCACGCCTGGTCAATACCGTGAGAAGTACGCAGGTTTTTTGGATGTCACAACGATAGCAAGCTCGTGTTTACCGGCTTTGTGCCCCTTGTGCGCCGCGGCACTTGGGCTAAATCATGATACTGGGCGAGATAGTAATCTTACTTTCGTACACCCAGATGATGTCTTTTGCCCGATGCGGAGTTTGAGACATCAGTATGTAGTTTCGCCACGGCAGGATGAAATTCCCGAAGTATCAGCTGCACTGAGAACGTCTTTCTTCTCACGATGGCGCAAACATTGGTTCCAGTTTAGAAAACACGCTAAGCATGCTGATATTTCAACGTTTATCGGCCTGCTTAAATATGCTGACTCTAACGGTATTTGGAAATACCCTGGAATTAAAGAGCACGAAATCGTCGCTGTGCTGCTTGCACTCAAGGATTTCGAAAGAGAAGTCATCATAGAGAAAGGACTGCTTCGCCAATGTTGGACGCGATTTTGGTTCGAAAGCCCAGTGGTGAGTCTTGACGATTTCTGGACGCTTCCTGACGTCAAAAGGAGAATTGTAAAGGCTATATATTTTACTCCAGAAGACATCATACCTATTGGTTCAGTGGATTTACACTCTTTCAAGATTATTGATATTGAGCAAGAGTATCTTTCAGCAGGAGGGGATTTGCTGGCTCATAGACATGTCGAGCGAAGGATGCTGCGAGCGTTTTCAAAGGAGTTGGCTGGTACAGTATTGTGTTGGTAGATGTATTGTTGTGTTGAGTCTGTGCTGCAGTTGATACGTTGTTGGCAATATTTTAGAACGTATCAACAAACCATCAGTGCTGCATTAATTCGGTTTAATTGCATAAACTATTCGATGCGAGAGATCAAACTCACGCGTCCTGAGTCTGATAGTTTCGTAGTGGCCAAGTTAACGATCAAGCGTTAAACAAGGGGCGACTGCACCTCATCAAGTACAATGCAGATTGGTGGGGTGCAGCTAAAGAGGCTTTGCTAGGGATTTATTCTGCCAAGAACTGAGTAGCGTGCTTTAAGAAACGTTCTGGATACTGAAAGTGCGACCCATGTCCAGCGTCAGGATAAAGGATCAACTGCGAATTTGGGATATTCTGAGCAAGGTAAAAAGAGTTGATAGACGCGATCATGATGTCTTCAATTCCGTTAACAATCAGCGTAGGTTGCTTGATGGCGGCGAGATGAGAGTAGGGTTTTTCACCCACAGGTACCATATAAGCCTGGTATGCGTCCCAATGGGCATGCGCCACTTCCGGCGAGCTTAGCGGATCTTCGTCTATTACACGCTGATGGCGGCGATCCCAAAATGCCCTACCGGCCCGCTTGGCCTGTTCTGACTTGCCAAAAAAGAGAAACACAAAGTCTTCGACGTCGTGCACGGGCTTCGGTGCAATCTCCGCCATGCGGGGGTCGATCCATGGATCACCTCCGCGAGGGCCTGTACCCAGCAAAATCAACTTGCGTACAAGTTTCGGGTGACGTAGTGCAACCTCCTGCGCCTGGAAGCCTCCGATCGAAAAGCCAACGATGTCGACCTGTCTAACGCCTAAAGCCTCTATCAACGCTGCGATGTCATCCGCCATGGCTTCAAATCTATTTCTCGGTTGTCCAGATGAGCCCGCTACGCCCCGGCCATCGAACAAAATCACTTCCCGACCTTCGGCCAGACCGTCAGTCATGAGTGGATCCCAATGATCCATACCGCCTCGATAATGCTGGATAAAAAGGAGGGGGGTTCCCCCCTTTTTACCCCAACGACGATAGGCAAAACGATCGGCATCAATTTCGACATATTGCGTTGGAGCGTTGATGTGGCAAGTGCTCATGACAGTCTCCCTTAATGGATTGGTGTTGTTGACACTCGGTGTTATGATGATGATCATCATTAAAGCTGTCAATTTATTAATGACGATCATCCTCATTATTTGGGCGTCACGGGTATGGAGGAAGGGAAATGCGAGTTTCTAAAGAGCAGATGCAGGAGAACAGGCGCCAGATCGTGACCACGGCAGCGCGATTATTTCGCGAGCATGGTTACAACGGGATTGGTGTGGCTGATCTTATGAAAGAAGCAGGCTTCTCCCATGGGGGTTTTTACAACCATTTTTCCTCCAAAGAAGAGCTGGTCATGGCGGCCTCTCAGAGTGCCTTTGATGAGCTCGACGTAGAAGCTGACGACAGCACAATTGACGCGATACTGCGCCGTTACATCTCTGCAGGGCACCGAGATGATCTTCGGCAAGCCTGTCCTGCTGCAGCCCTTGGCTCAGATGCTGCTCGGCAAACCCGAGAGATAAAGCAGGTCTTTGAAGGGGGGATTGAGGGCTGGTTGCTAAGAATCGAAAAGGCGCTTGCGGCACAAGGGCAGTTTCAATCTGCGGATCGCCGTCAGAGGGGGATCAATCTTCTAGCAAAGGCGGTGGGAGCGGTTGTACTTGCACGCTCCGTTAGCGGAGTGAGTGCATTATCAGACGAAATTCTGGAAGCATGCCTGGCGGGCAGTTTGGAGGAGGCTGCGCGAACCGAAGCATAATTCTTCACGGTTAATGTCAATATGCTTAGAAAATCTGATGATAGATACTTTTAAGGTATCGTAAATTGAGGTGGGAATGAGCATCGAGCGATCCCCGCAGCATCTTTTCAGTCGACTGCGTTACAAGCATCTGCAGATGCTGGTCGTTCTGGGTACCAGTCTGAATATGCATCGCGCGTCTGTGACTATGAGCATGTCCCAACCCGCCGCAACTCGTATGCTGCAGGAAATTGAGGATATGTTCGGATGTGAGCTGTTTGAGCGGATGCCGCGAGGTATGCGCCCAACCGCGTTGGGGCGCGAGTTGCTGCGTTTCGCCGAGGCGGCCATCAGTGGGCTGGATCGGTGTGCTACCGATCTGGCTGTGCGTAAACAGGGTGGATACGGGTATTTATCGATAGGTACCATCATGGGCGCTGCGCCGGATCTGGTGATGAACACAGTTGCGCAAATCAAGGCCCTCAACCCACAATTACGTATAAGAATCATGGGGGACACGAGTGACCAGGTCATCCAGTTACTTGAGCAAGGGCGTGTGGATATCGCCGTTACGCGCCGTAGCCCCAGCAATGACCGTGATGACTATGAGTTTGAGCCTCTGGGGAATGAGCGTCTGATAGCCGTTGTTCATAGCGGCCATCCTTTAGCCAGTCGTCAAAATCTTCAATGGGCCGAGTTGGTCAGGGATTGGCCCTGGATCCTGCAACCCGACACAAGTCCGGCGCGCATCGCGATTGAAGAGGCTTTGCAGCGCATCGAGCTGTCCTCGCCAGCCGATATCATTGAATGCAGCTCCGTGTACTCCATGCAGCAGTTGGTGCAGTTGACAGATGCTGTGATGGTTCTATCGGAGTCAGCCATGCGTGACTATCTAAAGATGGGCCTTGTCAGGGCTTTGCCTGTAACTCTGGATGCGCAGATGGAGCCTTTTGGCTTATTGCGGCGCAAGGATGAACCCGTCAGTCGCGAGTTGCAGCACTTCATCGAGTTGCTACGAAAGCGTGCACATGAAACGAGTTAGCGCTAAGGCGCACTGGCTAGGCGCAGCCGGACAGCGATAGGACATAGGTATCGGTATCAACCTAAATTGCATTGGTAATGCATCGTGGCTGCGGCTCAACATGTTGCCTTAAAACAACAATAGAGAGTCAATCATGCATCGTCGCACGGTTTTGAAAGGTGTCGTCAGTGGTATAGGGTTAGCGGCATTCCATGCCAGTCGTCCGTTGCAGGCTTCAGATGGTCAATATTCAGGCCCCATTTTAGACGCCCATATTCATCAGTTCGATCCTCGTCGGCCCCAAGGCATTCCATGGCCGGAGAAGAATGACTCCATCTACGCCCCCGCGCTTGCGCCAGAGTACTTTCGTAACGCAGCCCCTCTGGGGGTTCAGAGCGCCATAGCGGTTGAGGCCAGTCCATGGATAGATGACAATTTTTGGCTGCTTGATACTGTAAAGTCTGACAAACGAATGGCGGGCTTTGTAGGGAATTTACCCTTGGGCGAGAAGGGTTTTGCCCAGAGTTACACTAGGCTTGAAGCGGAGCCGCTGTTTTTAGGCAGCCGATATGGAAACCTCTGGGATCGCGACTTGGGCAATGCTTTGCAAACCCCGGCATTTATTGCAGATCTAAAGACATTGTCACAAAACAAGCGAACCTTGGACTCCGCTAATCCCGATCCTCGACTGATCAAGAATCTGCTGCTTTTGAGCGACCGCGTACCTGAATTGCCCATCATGATCGACCATCTGCCTAACGCAAATGTCCCCCGAGCAGACCGGCAAGCATACATCAGCGATCTTACCGAGCTTTCCAAGCGGCCAACGGTATTCATGAAGCTTTCCGAGATTCCACGCTTGGAGCCAAGCGCCAAAAATGCGCGGTTCGACATTAGTGTTTATAGGGAGGGGCTTGATGCCCTGTGGAGTCTTTTTGGCGAGAACAAAGTTGTTTTCGGTAGCGACTGGCCAAATAGCGAACATCTTGGGAGCCTTGAGCAAACCATCGGTTTGGCGAAGAGCTTCCTGCAAAATCAATCTTTAGCCGCCCAGAGGGTATTTGCAGACAACGCCAGACATTTTTATGGTCTTGGCCAAAGAGTATTTTAGCGAGGCGTCTCTGGATGAACACGGGCATGGGCGAACGCTGACAAAACAGTGGGCTCGGCATTCGGTTTCTTTTGGGAATCCGTTTGCCATCTTTTTTAGCCAGTTAGGCAGCCGCCGTGGGATTGGAAGTCATACTCCTATGCAAAGCGCCGTTGACAAGAGGGCCTGCTTGGCTCGTACTCGCTAAGCTAATGGCGCTTGGGCCCGCGGTGGGATGCAGTTATGCGTGTTGCTCTACACGAACCGGCGAAGGATGAACTCCGGGCATGCTCTGTTGTGGCCTTGTTCAATGCTGTACCGCCATCGGCTTGCCAAAATCTGTAGTAGGTATTCCGAGCTCTCTTTCTCCACACCAGACAGCGATGAGGTGCTTAGCGATACCAGGCGAACACCGCTGCTAACTAACTCGATCCTCCTCAACCTACCCAAGACCTCCCCTTCGGCGTCGGTCGAAAAGACAGACCCATTGGTCGTAAGCAGCGACGACAGGTGGCAAGCTGTTCATGAATAAGACGAGATCCAGCTGAATTTGCTGAAGACCAATCTAAAGACCGCCAATAGCAAAAATGCCGTCATGCGGGTGCGGTTGAGAGCTGACGACTACGTGAGCTACGGCGAAGCGGCCCGGATCATGACCTCAATCGAGAAGGCCGGGATTACCAAGTTGCCACTGATCACGACTGAATCACACAGCATGAACGACGGCAAAAAGTATCTCACCCGCGTTATGTCTATATATCCGACGTCAAGATCTCTATTGTTATTCCCCCTTCAGAGGTAGGAATAGGCATTCCTAGCCGCGTTAGAAGTATGCGCTCAACAATCACTCGCAGTGATAGTTGGCAGATCGATATACAAAAATCGGAACAAAAGTATCCTATCTGAGAACGTTGCTTTGACGACCACCAGGGGCTCAGCCAGTAATAGCTTGGTTTCTCATCATACACACGTATAGGCGTACAAAAGACAAGTGGTATTATAATCATCATCCTATGGTGTTAATCTTCAGCTCGGTCGTGGCAAATTGGCATCATTTCGTCGATGTAGCTATGGGGACGATGCGGCCGTTGTCAGGGCGTGTGGGAAAGCGGTCATCACGCTGGTGCTTCTTGGCCTGCCTAGGTCAGCATTGACGCTGGCTAAAATAGTCTTTGAGCGTTGGTGAAAATTCAATCTTATGCGGCGCCAATTCAGCAGCCAGGGGAGTCAATCCTTGTATACCTCCGTGCAAGTCATTGTCGGTACCGTTTCAGTTCTATTGGTCGTGGTCGCGATGCTGCTTGCTTGGATATTGTCTAGGCATACTTTCCGGCAGAGTAGCCAAATCTCAAGCGGAGTTGTAAGTATTTCAGATAGTGATATGAGCGGAGACGTTGACGGTCAACGCGCATCTGAGCTCGCTGAGTTACTGCATGCTCTGAGACAGATGCAGGCAGCCCTGCGCGCTACGATAGAAACTATCGACCATTCAACGGGAAAATTGACCACCGCTGCTGACGAAATGAGTTTGGTGGCAGGCAGCGGAGCCGATGGACTGAGAAAGCGTTCGGTACAGCTCGACGAAGCCCTGGAAATGACTTTCCAGCACAAGGACGTGAGAAGCCGTGAGCTTGTCCTTAAAAATAACACGCCGGAGCAGGGGCCAGCGAGAAACACATTGCGTTCGATCCAACGCCCTGACCAGCCATCTGAGTCAAAAGCTGGCATCACAGCTTTTTCTCTGAGCATTCGACGTATCCGAAATCCGGCACGTGTGATGGTTCTCGACGCCGCGAATGATGTAAATCGCGCAGTGCCAGATGATCGAGAGACAACCAACGCTGGGAATAAACGCCTACTTGAAGGAAAGCCTGCGCCTATCTCCCACGCAGAATTCGGTAACATTATTGACAACTACCTCACGCGTACCGACGCCACTGTCTCTGCATTGCATGACAGCGCGGGTCATGCGGCGGTCACGTTGGAGATGGCCAAGTCAGCAGAGGTAGCCATTGAGCGAATCATTGATTTTATCTCGACGATAGTTCCACGCAAGCCGGACGAAGTTAGCTCTCTTGATGGCACTGCGCAGATTAAAGGAGAAGGAAATCGAGAGGTCATGGTCACCGGTAACCGCTCTGCGCAGCCGCCTATCGAAACACCGCAACCGAGTCTCACCAGTCAAGAGTTGTCGCGAATACCGCAAAACTCGACCAGCCGGTTCCACGCTTCTCACTATGAGACGCCATGATGAATGCCGATCTGCTCAACGATGATATGACGTGCACAAATTGTCTGATGCCAGTGGATACAGGTGCGCGGACACTAATCGCCGCTACGCGGAAACCGCAGATATGGTGGTGGGGAGCATTGGCGCTCGCAATAATCATGCTTCTCGTTGCGCTGCTCGGATTAGCGTATGAGCAGGCGCGCAATCAGGCGGCTGCGGACGTAGGCAACTTGAATCACATTCTCGAAACACGCTTGCAAGGGATTTTCGATGGTGCGCAAGCAAACCTTCTAAATATCGCCTCGCGCATGGATGAAGATCTATTGCGCACTGCGACCACACCGCCATCGGAGCGTTGGCAGCTGAGGGCGCTGAATCGGCGATTTCCTCAGGTAGTTCATTATGACGTTCTCACAACTGACGGCCGGTTCCTATTCGGCTCCGATGGAAAACCGGACAACCCCACTCAAGACCAGTTAGGCTTTCGCGCTACATTGGCGGTGCACTCCCCCAGCCCAAATACGCCAGCAATGCTTGATCACGATAACGCTAGTCAGCTTCTGAATATGGCTGTACCAATTTTTAATGGCCAGCAACACACAGGCTGGATAGTAGGAGAGCTGCCGCTCAAGCAAATTCTGGAGATCATCAGCGAAGTGGATGTTGGTGCTCATGGAGTCATAACATTGCGCCGCGCTGATGTTCCAACCATCGTCTTGCGCGTGCCGCCCCCTGCCAAAATGGCAAGCAGCTACCAAGCCGACATGATTGATGACCTTATCGCAGCTGGACATCAAAAAGGAATCTTGATTACCAATTCCCGTGTGGATAGCGTCAAACGTGTCTATAGTTTTGAGCGAGTTGGTAGCTTCTCACTGATACTGGTGACAGGATTCGCCGCGGAGGACTACCTGCTTAATTGGAAGTACACGGTTCTGGCTGCATCAACGGTTTGTGGCGGATTGTTCCTTCTGATTATCAGCCTGACGGTTCGGTTGCAGGCCAATCGAATTCGTCGTCAGCAAATGCTTGACGAGTTAAGTCACAGCGCTTTCCACGATGAACTCACTGAATTACCAAACCGGCGGTACCTACTCCAGCGCGTAAATAATGCGATCAGCAAATGCGGTCGTGGGCAGAAACTCGCACTGTTGTATGTTGACTTGGATAACTTTAAAAATATCAATGATTCCTTTGGCCATGTTGAAGGCGACCTTATTCTTCAGCGCCTGGCGCAAAGATTGGTGTCTTTGAAGCCCTTGGTAGACACGGTCGCAAGACTCAGCGGCGATGATTTTCTTGTGCTGGTTGAGAACGATGATCCCGACCAGGTAGCTGAGTTGGTGGCACGCATGCTTAATGTATTGCAAGAACCGTTGATTATTAAAGGGCAACCACTTTCTATCTCCGCTTCAGTGGGCATCGCACTTCATACCAAGCATGGCTTCGACTTTGGATCGTTGCTAAAGGCTGCCGATATGGCCTTAGCCCAGGCCAAGCTGAACGGGCGCAACACCTGGGTATTTTACGAGACCCAAATGGGTGCCCGTGAACTGCGACTTCACTATGTCCAGACGGAGCTAAGGCAGGCTTTTCTGCACCAGGAGTTGGACGTTCACTATCAACCGCAGATCGAATTAAGCACTGGAAAAGTGGTTGGTGCCGAAGCGTTACTGCGCTGGCAGCATCCCGGCGAGGGGGCGATCCCTCCCAGTGAGTTCATTCCAGTGGCAGAGTCGACTGGAATGATCATACCTATTAGCCAATGGCTGCTAGGCAAGGTTTGCCGGCAAGCAGTCGCATGGCAGGCCTCAGGATTTGGTGAGCTTAGCGTGGCAATGAATTGCTCGGCCGTCCAATTTCGCCAGGGAGATCTTGTTGAGGATGTCCGAGTGGCGCTGCACGAAAGTGGGTTGAAGGCTCATTTACTGGAGTTAGAGATTACTGAGTCGATCTTGATCGGGCATTCAGAACGAGCCATTGAGACCATTAACGCCCTAAAGGCCTTGGGGGTACGCATGTCCCTTGATGATTTCGGCACTGGGTATTCGAGCATGGCTTACCTGAAACGATTCGCGGTAGACAAGCTGAAAATTGATCAATCGTTTGTCCGCGGCATGACCAGTAATCCTCAAGATGCCGCCATCATCAAGGCGATGATCGCGTTGGGTCATAGTTTTGGCATGAGGGTAATTGCCGAAGGGGTCGAGGAACTCGCTGCCCTAGACGCGCTTACCAACAAGGGCTGCGACGAGGCGCAAGGGTATTTTTACTCGAAAGCGTTGCCCCCAATGGCGTTCGAGCTTTTCATGCAGGCGCGTATCGAGTCGGCATTCTTGGCGGAAAACTGGGTATGAGTCAGTGCCTGACGCCAGGCAATTACATCGCAAAATCCAATGCGAATTAAAGATGGAGCAAGCAGAAGTTACTACGTCTGCATAATAATGCGTTGACCGCAGAAGTACACTGACTCAACAAAATTGGCTCATAGCCCTCGATGGCCGACTCACCAACTTAAAAAAATTATAGCCATCCAATACGGATGCAGGAGCGTTTCGAATGTTCATTAGAAATATGCGTATAGGCGTGAGAGCTAGTTTAGGATTCGGATTGGTTGCTCTGATGTTGATATTGGAGGGCGGCTTTTGCTTGAAAGAGATGGCGTCCGTTAGGTCGAGTGCTGAGATCATTGAAAGGCAGTGGATGCCAAAGATTGAAAGTATGCATGATGCCAGTGATAACATCATGACTATTCGCATGGAAGCCCTGCGTCTAATGGCAAGCAATAATATGGATACTCATCGGCAAAGCTTGAGTATTATCGCGGGTGAGCGTAAAGAGCTGCTTAAGCGTCTTGAAGACTACAAACTGTTGACTCAAGATAAAGCAGATCTGGCATTGCTTGCTGAAGTTTATCAAGCTTTTAACGACTATCAGCGCAATCTTGACCAACTGATCACGGCAATCCAGGCTCAGCAGGTCGAGCAAGCCCAGATTATTGTGAACAGCCAAATGGCGCCGTTGGGGTTCAAGCTTGAGAAGTATTTTGAGACCCTCATTACTCAAAATCAGCAAGGCGCCTCATCAGCAGTAGGTGATGCGGGTAGACTTTACCAGCAGACGCAGAAAGTCGTTGCGGCTGTTGTGGTCATCGCAGTTCTGTTAACGCTTACACTCGCATGGCTGTTGACCTCCAGCATCGTCAAGCCTATCCGGGAAGCTTTGGGTGTGGCGCAGATGATCGCGGCGGGTAACCTTGGAAGTGATATCAGTAGTGCCGGGAGCGATGAGCCGGCGCACCTATTAGATGCGTTATCTGTGATGCAGCAAAACCTTCGTTCGACCATTCAAGGTATCAGTGAGTCATCGCAACAGCTGGCCTCGGCGGCGGAAGAAATGAGCGCAGTGATGGCGCAGAGTACTTTAAGCTTGCAAGCTCAAAATGACGAGATCGAGTTGGCCGCGACGGCGGTTAACCAAATGAGTACTGCGGTGGAGGAAGTGGCCAGCAATGCCGTGTCGACATCGCAAGTCTCAAAAGCTTCAGATGTGGACAGTCAGCACGGACATCGGCAGGTAAAAGAAACCATTGACTCAATACAGGGACTCGTTGATGGGGTGATGGGGGCATCTGATCAGGCTAAAGGGTTGGCTACTCGGGCACAGGACATCAGTAAAGTCCTTGAGGTGATCCGAGCGATTGCCGATCAAACGAATCTTTTGGCGTTAAATGCAGCAATCGAAGCCGCTCGTGCAGGAGAGGCGGGGCGAGGGTTTGCTGTTGTAGCCGACGAAGTCCGTTCGCTTGCCCAGCGCACGCAGAATTCAACACAGGAGATCGATACCATGATCAGCAGTATCCAGGCTGGTACCTTGGACACGGTCGGCGCAATGCAAGACAGCGCTACTCATGCTGAACAAACGCTAGAGCGAGCAAGTAGCGCTGGCTTGGCGTTAGAAAAGATCACTGTAGCCATCTCTGAAATTAACAGGCGCAACCTGGTCATCGCCAGCGCCGCCGAGCAGCAGTCTATAGTGGCTCGTGAAGTAGATCGCAGTCTGGTGAGCATTCGTGATCTATCAGGCCAAACGGCGGCTGGAGCCACACAAACCCTGGCTGCAAGTCAGGAGCTCTCGCGCTTAGCGATCGACCTAAACGGCCTGGTGACGAGGTTTGTAATGTAGCTGCCCTGGGCAGCTTTAGGTGACGATTCACTGGTGTTGCGGCTGATCTGGAAAGCTGTTCTGCCGATCGAAAACTGAACCAGGTGTTCAACTGCTTCTGCTCACTGTTTGAGCAGGAGAACACGGGGTTTTTGATTTGCAGCCTGAGCTTCTCGGATTGATAGTGCGTGTTCAGCGACCCTAGGATGAGCACAGCGTTGCTGGATAGGCTGCCACATTATTGCCGTATCGCTGAGCGGTAGAAGAGGGTAAAGGTGTCGCGAGTACCTTTTCGAATATATACATACAGTTATCTAAGATGCTTACTCCAGCGGATAACGATACGACACCCTTAGTGGCAGATTTTTAAATTTCGGTGCCTTGGTTAACTCTCAGCTTGGCATTTTTTTGCTCAGTCAGGTGGGGTAATAAACCAAAAGGTTATATGAATACTTACGCATAAATATATTGCCGCTCTTATCAGAAGCATTTTGTGTTTGAGGCGCATAGATGCCTTCCAAAAAGACAGTCTGACAGTTGATGGATTATCTAATATACGTCTAATGGGGGAGCTTGCCAGATGACCGTTTTTGTGCGAGGACTAGGATCAAGGCTGAATGCTAAGCCTGAAACCTTAATGTGAGTGACCTCTGTCAGTCATTGAGCGTGTTCGGAGTTCACCTCCGCTTTTACTGTGGCGACCAATTTGAGATAGGGGCCATTGTCGGGTGAGCTATTTTTTAATAATAAAAGCTGCTTGAGGCGCTCCGTGGCCGTAGTTAGTTCTGACAGAGCATTGAGGAATGATTGATCGGGCTTGATAGATTCCTTCTGCATAAGATCGATCTTGTCAAGAAGAAGGGTGTAGCTTACGTAAAGATCTGTTAAGTCTAACATGAAACACCTGCTATTCCTTACTGTGATAGATTGAAAAACTTCAATGCTACATGAATGCTCGCAACCGGTGAGCCTTGGAAGATTGGAGCCTTGCTTGCGAGAGGCAAGCGCTGGCACCAAAAGATCGTCTATATAGAAAACTTTGCCACCATAGAATTTAGTTCAACTGCCAAACGCGATAGTTCTTGACTGGCCGCGTTCGTTTGACTTGCCCCAGCCGCCGACTGCGCTGCTAGATCCCGGATATTTACCAGATTGCGGTCGACCTCGCGTGAAACTTGAGCTTGCTCTTCGGATGCGCTGGCGATTACTAGATTTCGCTCATTGATATGGGAAATAGATTCGGTGATTTCCTCTAGAGCCGCACCTGCAGCCTGTGCTAATTCTAACGTAGAGCGCGTGCGACTGGTGCTGGCTGTCATGGATTGTACGGCTTGTCCTGTTCCACCTTGAATACCCACTACCATTTGCTCAATTTCTTGAGTCGATTGTGCAGTACGGTGAGCCAATGCTCTTACCTCATCGGCAACAACCGCGAACCCACGTCCTGCCTCACCTGCTCGGGCTGCCTCGATAGCGGCATTTAAAGCCAGCAGGTTAGTTTGTTCTGCAATTGACCGAATTACATCAAGTACAGTACCGATTTCGCGACCCTGCTCCGCAAGTCCCTCTATCAGGATGGTGGTTGTCTGCACATCGTTCGTCATCGCCTGGATGGCCGCCACCGTTTCTGCGACTTTAGAACGTCCGCGTAGCGACGTATGAGCTGAGTTTTGTGACGACTCTGAGGTAGATACTGCATTTCTTGCTACCTCTTCAACTGCGGCGGTCATTTCATTGACGGCTGTTGCCGCTTGTTGAATTTCATCATTTTGTCGCTGCAAACCACGGGATGACTCATCAGTAACTGCGGTTAGCTGCTCTGCAGCAGAGGCTAGCTGCGTGGCTGAACCTGAAATTTTCTGGATTGTTCCTCGTAAATTGGTTTGCATTGTAACTAGCGCGCCCAGCAGCCTGGCCGGTTCATCTTTACCCGATATAATGATCTGTTTCGTCAGGTCACCTTCTGCAATCTGGTCGGCAGCAAGCACCGCAGCCGCCAAGGGCTTGACGATGCTTCCCGTCAATATCCACGCGAGTAGAATTGTAAGTAGTACGGCTGATATAGAAACTATGACCACCGCGTGGGTAGCTGAATCATACTGTTTGCCCGAGAGTTGAGATGCAATAGCAGCATTGTCTTTGTTCAGTCTTATAATTCCCGCGACCTGCTCAATCACCTGATCCCCGGTAGTTCTGAGTGTGGTGTTTATGATGTTGCGCATACTTTCTGTATCATCTTTCTTAGAAAGCTCGAAAACTTGATTTTGTATTGATAGAAAATTTATGAGGTTTTTATTGAGCGCGGCGTATAGCGCTTTCTCGTCTGATTCAGCAGGCAAAGCAGCATAACTTTCCTTGTCTCTGCTAAGTTTTTTAATTAACTCAGTCGTTGTGGCTTCGGACTG
Organism: Pseudomonas sp. JUb42; assembly: GCF_024807945.1. GTDB lineage: Bacteria > Pseudomonadota > Gammaproteobacteria > Pseudomonadales > Pseudomonadaceae > Aquipseudomonas. Next base: position 163,804 of record NZ_JANUFD010000012.1, read on the forward strand.
CTGTAACGTCGCCAGGTCTCTGTTAAGTATCATTCGAAACATACTGTTGCGAAGGCGCATTATGTCTTCGTTAACATCCGCGAGGAAGCCAATGCTTGGTAGCATGTTAGTCTCAAGTGCTACTGTCGCTGAACGGATGGTTTTCATGCGGTCTATAGCAAAAACACTTAAGATAATTACCAAAATAGCAATAAATGAAAAGCCTAGGAAGGCGCGCGGGGCGATACTTATATTCCGTACAGACATAAGGCTTCTCGGTTCGTCGGCGGTGCATTGATTTGAGTCTGAATATATACAGCGCGCAATCAGGACACAAGAAGGTAGATGAAGAAATTTTCATCATGGCTATGCACCACTATATTCCACGTATAGGAGAGAGCATCGCAAGACGCTTCAAGTCTGTGCATGCACGTGTTTGACGATAGTATTATTCGAATTGGGAATAGTATAGGGGGTTTAGAAGGCGAGGGCAGGGTAAGGTTTGAGCTGAAAAAGTAATATTCGAAGTACTGATAGTACTAGTGCAATGAGTAAGAATGGATCCAAAAATATCCGTTTTTATTCTGCGTACTGTTATGTGAGTGCTGAGTGAGGTCAGACGGCTTGACTAAATTATAATATTGCTCCAAATTCGCGTTGACGTACTTTGCCCCCACTACTCGGACTGAAGCACGAGATGCGCAAGATAGAAAATAACGCTTTGCGTCAAGTTTTTTTTAGCCACGCCGAAACGAAAATTAGCATGATCCGGTCGAGGGAAGGTCGTCCCGATATTTTACTTAAGCTGTTGTTGGAAAATGTCGAAAGTATGCTGTGGGCTGACGTCATTGGCGAAGATGAAGCGGCAGAGCTGTATAGTAGAGCTAACGAAGCCCTTTTAGGTTAGAGAGTGATGTTCGGCTAGCCGCTAATGAGTATATGAAGTCTGTAAATACGCTAATTGGACATACATAAAGATGTGCCATCTACCAAACTGCGGATGCTTGTAGTACCTCTCTTTCCGCATCAATATTGAACTGTGTGACGACGCTGTCGTTGCTTGCCTGCGCAACCACCTGCCTTGGCGTGGTAGCAATCATCCCAGTCGATATCCCATCAGTATGCTTCGTCCAGCAGCGAGATCAAGGTGCTGGCACGAACCCAGTTCTGGGTAATCCAGGCTCACAGTCGGCTCACGGAAGGTGCCCTTACGTCGAGAAAATCGTGATTACCTCTTGATCGATGCATATGCACTGATATGATCTGGTCGATTGGGCGTTGGCCCGGGCGTCTACGCATCTATTGGAGAGTTATCGTGAACCAGAACGTTGATCCACCCGCGAACCAAAGACTGATCCTGGTGGTAATCTGCCTTGTGTCATCCTTGGTCATGCTCGACACGAATCTTGTAGCGGTGGCTCTCCCGACGCTAGCCAGCTCACTGAATGCTGACTTCGCTGACGTCCAGTGGGTCATCACCGCTTACGTTCTTCCCTTCGCCGCCCTGCTTCTCGCCGCTGGATCATTCGGCGATAAAGTTGGGCGCCGCCTCAGCGCAGTCATCGGCATGGTGACGTTTGGCGCTGCATCTCTCGCTTGCGGACTGTCTATTTCGCCACTGATGCTCAACATTTCGCGCGCAGTCCAAGGGGCCGGGGCAAGTTTGCTGCTTACGGCGTCACTTGCAGTCATCAACCATACTTTTAACGGAGCAGATCGTGCGAAGGCTTATGCATTCTGGGGCGCGAGCCTGGGTGTAGCGATTACCTGCGGCCCGATCCTGGGCGGCGTTATTTCCAGCCTATTTGGGTGGGAATGGGCGTTTCTGATCAATGTTCCGCTCTGTTCTGCTTTAGTCATTGCCACACTGAAAATCATCCCAGAGTCTAGTGATCCAGACGCGAAGCGCCTTGATTTTGCGGGGATACTGACTTTCAGCTCCGGCCTGTTTCTACTGACTTGGGCGGTCATTGATGGCAACGCTCTGGGGTGGCTCGCACCGGCGGTACTGTGGCGTGTGCTTGGTGGTATCGCCTTGCTCGTTCTGTTTGTGATTGTCGAAAAACGTCAGGCTAATCCTATGTTGGATTTTGAGATATTTCGTCCTGTCTATTTTCGAGGCACCGTAGCGTCCATGGTTGGTTATGCGGTAGGAGCGCAGGTGATGATTTTTTACCTACCGCTTTACCTGCAAAATGCCTTTGGCTTTGCTCCAATGACAGCTGGGTTTTCGATGCTTCCATTCGCGCTTCCGATGTTTCTTGTTCCGCGCCTAAGCGCCAGAATCACCTTGCCTTCCAAATCCATTCTCTCGTTCGGGCTGTGTATTACGGCCAGTGGCAATGTGCTAATGGCGCTACTGTCTGATGCTAACTCCTCTTACGCATTATTCGCATTGGCTATGATCGTTGCGGGCACCGGCGCCGGCATTCTAAACGGCGAAACCGCAAAGGCGGTTCAGGGCGCACTACCGGCAAACAGATCGGGTGTAGCTTCCGGTATAGCGTCGACAATTCGGTTCACCTCCCTCCTTTTCGGCATTGCTGCGCTAGGCGCGATTCTCTTGTCCGCGATGCTTAAGAGGTTTGTCCCGAGCACAGAATCTCTGGGAATCTCGGCCGTCGATGCTATAGGGATTGCCAAACGGTTCTCGGCTGGAGACGCAGAATCAGCGCTTTCTACATTACCTCCAGCGCTCAGAGACGGTGTAGCCTTATCGCTTCGCTCGGCCTTCGAGGCCGGGTTCGGCAGTGCAGCATGGGCTGCAGCTGGGTTTGCAGTGGTATGCCTGGTTCTTACTCGACGGCTGATGGTCGGGAGTCCGAGCGACGTTTCAGAGGCCAGGGCGGCTGAGGCATTGTTTGTTGCAGATGAATGAGCGAGAACTTCTGTCCTTATTCGTTGTGCCAAAACCAAGGTGAGATGCACACTGTATTGATCCATTATGAGAGGTTGAAGGAGATTTCATGACTACTCAGTGCTTGTGCACGAGCGTCCGTCGCCTGGCCCGTCGGATGACGTCAGTGTATGAGGCGCATCTGGCACCTCACGGGATTAGCGTCCCTCAGTTCTCGATCCTCCAGCGGCTACACCAGTTGGCGCCGGTTGCGAATTTGGAGTTTGCAGCTCAGATGGGCATGGATCGGACAACGTTGAGTCGTGGGATCAAGCCTCTAATCGCCGCGGACTGGATCGAGACCGTGGTGATGCCGGAGGGCACGATTGATAAGCGATCGTTTGGACTGCAGTTGACTTCTGCCGGCATGCATAAATACAAGGCGTCACATTGCGCTTGGGTCGCGGCTCAAGCTGAAACTCGAAAGATACTGGGCCCTGAACTCTCGGACGCCTTGTTATCCACGACTCACGGTGTTTATGAGGCGCTAGGGCAACACGCGATTTAAAAAAGCGAATAGGCATTGCGGCGCGGTGCTTAAACTCTTTACTCCCATGCGGCGCTTGGGCATTTCATACCAACTTCGTTCGAAAGAAGGGGGGAGATAGCTGAAGCGGTCGGCCCATTCTGCCTCTGGGATTCAGCATTAAAGTCGATGGTTTCCGTGTGTTATGCGAGAGCTCCTACCGTCAGTTTTTGATACAAACGAAGCGCTGATCACAGACCATTGGGCCCATATGGTTTATGGCATGTCTGCGATCAGGAGTAATCCTATCCCACGTCCATCGTGATTCGCCGCAGCATGACCACCAAAATGATCGACAACTGGCTGCCGCTTTAGGCAACACCGTCGGCACCAGCGCTGCCAGTTATTGCCTCTCTGACGCCCTCGCTAAAACGACTGAGGCGTTGGCAATCATTGAACTGGTTCTTCATGCCCTGATATGTGCGAGCGGGGAGGGGCGCTGCCATCTCCACCGCAACCTATGCGTCTGAGCAAAGTGCCTTTGCAGACATCTCTATTCCCGGCTGCGGGGGACTCGTCGATGATCCCGGTATATATCTGGGAGCACCTCTATGACTCGTATCGATCTACGCCACGTTGACCTTAACCTGCTCGTCATTTTTGAGATGATTATGCTTGAGCGTAACGTTACTCGCGCGGCGGAACGGCTATTTTTAGGCCAGCCCGCTGTGAGCGCCGCGTTGACGCGCCTTCGCATGTTGTATAACGACCCACTTTTTGTACGCAACGGCCGGAAAATGGAACCAACAGTAAGGGCCGTTGAAATTGAAGCTGTTCTGCGACCAGCGCTCGACTCGATTTCAGATGCTGTCAGCCATACCAGCCAGTTCGACCCGGCCACCAGCAAAGACGTCATTCGGCTTGGGCTTAGCGATGATGTAGAGCTTGCCTTACTTCCCCAACTGATGCGCTGCCTCGGCAACGATGCTCCGGGCATGGTGGTCGTAATCCGCCGAACGAATTACCTCACGATCAACCAACAGCTTTTCTCCGGGGAGATTTCGTTAGGTATTTGCTATACCGGTGACCTACCAGCCAATGCCAAACGAAGAACATTACGCCGTAGCAGGTCAGTTATGGTGCATGCTGACCTAGTAGCCAACGAGCCGATCAGCTTGGAGGAGTATTGCGCGCGGCCTCATGCATTGGTGTCTTTCGCGGGTGATCTGAGTGGATTCATTGACGAAGAACTGGCTGGCATCGGGCGTTGCCGTGAGGTAACTCGCGCTATACCTCAATTTTATGGGCTTGGCACATTGCTCCCTGGTACTAAGCTGATTGCTACCGTACCGGATTACGCGGCTGCCGCACTGACGGCCAACGGACAGCTTCGAAGTGAAGAGCTGCCATTTCCTGCTCCCGTTTATGATTTATCTATGGCTTGGAGCGCTACCCAAGATCTGGATCCGGCTCAACGCTGGCTACGCGGGAAGGTGCTGGATTGCCTGGGAGATGCGCAATGACGCCCGCGGTCTCCATACGTGATCTATACAAAACTTATGACTCTGGGTTTCAGGCCCTTAAAGGCGTGAATCTTGACATTTTTCCAGGTGAAATCTTCGCCTTACTTGGGCCCAATGGCGCAGGTAAGTCGACCTTGATTGGGGCCATATGTGGGCTAGTCAGGCCCAGCAGTGGAAGCATCGCGATTGATGGCCAGCCACTTCCTCAGCATTATCGAGAAGCCAGGGTCAAAATCGGTCTTGTACCGCAAGATCTCGTAAGCCAAGGCTTTGAAAGCGTTTGGTCGGCAGTACGATTTAGTCGCGGATTGTTTGGCAAAGCACCGGACGCGGCTTTGCTAGAGCGCTTGCTGCGCGAGCTATCGCTTTGGGACAAGCGTGAGGCGTCCACTCTTGAGCTGTCGGGGGGAATGCGTCGGCGAGTCATGATTGCCAAGGCGTTGGCACATGAACCCACTATATTGTTCCTCGATGAACCGAGCGCTGGGGTCGATATCGAGCTTCGCATGGACATGTGGGCTATGGTTCGTCGCTTGCGGGATAGGGGTGTCACCATCGTGTTGACCACCCACTACCTGGAAGAGGCAGAGCAAATGGCTGATCGCATCGGGGTGATCAGCGATGGGCAGCTCAGACTTGTTGAAAACAAAGCCGCCATGATCAGACGGCTGGGACGCCGTCGAGTGCATATATCATTGACCTATCCGTTAGCCATTATCCCAACTGCCTTTAGTTCGCAGCATGCCAGCCTTGATGAAAACGGACGCGAATTGATCATAGAGATAGGAGGCGAGCAATCAAATATCGAGCATATCTTGAACCATCTCTCTGCCGCGAAAATCAGGTTTACCGACTTGCGAACGTCCGAAAGCTCTCTTGAGGATATCTTCATCAACATACTGCGGAGCACACAATGAACTGGTATTCGATTGGCGCAATTCTACACTACGAAATCAGCCGAGCGCGTCGTACATGGTTGCAAAGCATCGCTGGCCCTGTAATTTCCACGGTATTGTATTTCGTGGTTTTTGGCGCAGCTATGGACTTCCCTTTAAAGGGTACCGCTGGAATTTCCTACGGGGCATTCATCGTACCAGGGCTGACATTGCTGACAGTTGTGACTCAGAGCGTCTCAAACGCCGCTTTTGGTATATACATGCCTCGGTATTCAGGAGCGATTTATGAGGTGCTTTCGGCACCATTGCTGCCGGCTGAAATCATTGTGGGCTATGTGGGGGCGGCTACAATAAAATCGGTGGTGCTTGGATTGCTGATTGTGCTGACGGCCAGGCTGATCGTTCCCTTTGAAATAGCTAACCCTTTCTGTGCTTTGGCGATCCTGATCCTGACTGCACTATCATTCAGCCTATTAGGTTTTATAACCGGCCTTTGCGTGGATGGTTGGGATCGGCTCCAATTGGTGCCGTCACTTATCATTACGCCGTTGACTTTTCTCGGCGGGTGTTTTTACTCCCTGTCGGCTCTACCGAGCGGCTGGCAAACCCTGAGTTTCATGAATCCGCTGGCCTATGTGGTAGACCTCTTTCGCTGGAGCTTCTATGCGACCTCGGTATTTAATCCGGCTATAGACTTCATGTTATTAATCATTTTTTTAATGTGCTGTCTGGGGGTAGTTAGGTTAATCTTACGCTCGGGCTACCGGCTTCAGATTTAGTAAAGGTCGGTGGCGAAACTCCCGCCATCGACTTGGAAACCCGTCACAATGATCGAACTGTTTGAGGTTTGTGGGGCAGACCCGAAACTAGTGTTCTCACCTTTCTGCTGGCGAGTACGCTTGGCGATGGCTTTTAAGGGGCTACCGTTCGAATCAAGACCCATTACGTATTCCGACAAGGCTGCGATAGCGTTTTCAGGACAAGATTTGCTACCAGTTCTTCGCGATGGCCAAAGCATTGTTCACGACAGCCTTTCGATTGCTTGCTACCTGGATCGACAATACTCGCGGGCATCGCTGGGTTTAGAGGGCATAGCTAAGCATCGCGCAACTCTCATCGACAGGTTTGCTCACCAGGATCTACTTATAGGGCTATTTCGGCTTCTGGTTTTGCGAATATTGCCCTTATTGTCACTTGAGGACGCTTGCTATTTCCGGAGTAAACATGAAGGATTATTAGGGTCGTCCTTGGAGGCATTCGCCGATCCATCCACAGGAGTGCAGTTAGTCGAGAGCGCACTTCAACCACTTAAGGCCCAATTACAGCTAACGCCGTTTTTTGACGGTGATGAGCCTGGTGCAGTCGATGTATTGATTGGGGGGTTCTTCTTATGGGCGTGGGTGTTGCGCCTGGAGATTTGGGAGAACCATCCGGGGATTGCGAGGTGGGTCGAGAGGTTAGTTGCTCGTTATGAGGCTGTTCAAGGAAAAATTCACCGTGCCCCATGCACGGTGCGTTAATCAGCCAAACATTATGTCACACCATGTCTTACGCCCCATTGACTAGCTCGATCGGCTCGTTGCGGACAGGAACCACGCCCGTCCCTCAGCCAAATCAGTCCAATCATCGAGCTGTCCGCTTGTCGCATTATCGCCAGCCTCATCGACAAGGCGTTTGGCCTCGTGGAGTGCTTGTACAAGAGCGACATTATCGTTGTAGAGCTCAGCCAACATTTCTGGGGCAGCTATAGAGTCACTATTGCTATCTTTAATGCGTTGATAGCGTGCGATATCACCGATAGAGCGAAGGGTTGAGTGCCCGGTTTTACGAACTCGCTCGGCAATTTGATCGGTTGTACCCAGTATCTCAGTAGCCTGATCGTCAAGCATCAGGTGATACTCTCGAAAGTGAGGCCCCTGTACATGCCAGTGAAAGTTCTTTGTTTTCATATAAAGCGCGAAGCTGTCTGCGAGAATTTTGTTGAGCGCGTCAACGGCAAGTTCGGTATTCACGTCGAAGAGACTTGCAGGTGGTTGAGCGATCGAGTTCGCTTGTGCCAATTTACTTCTCCTGGTAAATATTCTGCGCACACTGACGGCGCCGCTGCACCGTCAGTGTGCTGATTTCAGCCGCGAATAAAAGCGAGCAAGTCAGCATTGATTTGGTCGGCGTTTGTGGTCGGCATGCCATGCGGAAGACCAGGATAGGTCTTGAGGATGCCATGTTTCAGAAGTTTGGCAGCCAAGGGCGCGGAATCTGCGAAAGGTACGATTTGATCGTCTTCACCATGCAGTACCAGCGTCGGCACTTGGATCGCTTTCAGGTCTTCGGTGAAGTCCGTTTCCGAGAATGCCTTAATGCAATCGTAATGAGCTTTTGCGCCACCCATCATTCCTTGGCGCCACCAGTTATCAATCACACCTTGTGATACTTTGGCGCCGGGTCGATTAAAACCGTAGAAAGGCCCTGTAGGGACGTCCACATAAAATTGAGCTCGGTTGGCGATCAGCGCGGCACGGAAACCGTCGAAGACCTCCAAAGGTAAACCACCTGGATTTTTTGCAGACTTGACCATAATTGGCGGCACTGCGCTGAGCAACACAGCTTTTGCGACGCGGCCAGGCTTGGCGCGTGCGGCGTAGCGAGCAACTTCACCACCCCCAGTCGAATGGCCAATGTGAATGGCGCCCTTGAGGTCAAGCGCATCGGTCAACTCGATTACATCGTTAGTGTAAGTATCCATTTCGTTGCCAGTCCACGTCTGCGTAGACCGACCATGCCCGCGACGGTCGTGAGCAATAACTCGATAGCCCTTGAGCAGGAAGAACATCATCTGATTGTCCCAATCATCCGAGCTTAGTGGCCAGCCGTGATGGAAAACTACGGGAGTTGCCTCTTTCGGCCCCCAGTCCTTGTAAAAAATCACGGTGCCGTCTTTGGTCGTAATCGAGTTCATGGCGTCTGTACCTTGAGAAGTGGATGATGTTAAAAGGCTGCTAGTCGCAGCGTTGGTGACTGCTGAAAAACTGGAAAGCGGTATAAAAAATCCTGCGGCCAAAACAGCCGAGCCTGTCATCACAGCTCGACGCTGAAGATCTACCTTGCGATCAGTGTTGTCCATCAAAGGCCTCATTACATTTTATTTAACATTGAGGGCTGGAATCTGAAGATTTCAGAATCTCAGCGGCTTACGCTATTTGCTATTGGTCGTTACTACAGGGATCGAGGATTCTCAGATAATGGTGCTCATCTGTATCCACAGTGCTATCGTTGGCAGTGTTCAAGGCCAGAATGATTTTCTAACGATTGGAATTTATCGTAGTTAGAATCGTTAGCATCTACTTCTCATGTTATATACTTATGCCAAAAAAATTGATGAAGCGATTGCGTCTGCGATGATCATCTACGATTAAGGTTAATCAAGGAACCTTCAGCCTTGCAAAGACGCTTTGCGATTTTGCATCACCGGGTTGCCAATTCTTACAACATTGCAGCCCTAGCCGCTGCAAGCATCTCAGATTGGAGGTGCCGGGTTTCTCCGCTCACCCCGCAAGCGGTCGGCATCCCGCTCAAAAACTTCCTTCAACCACGCTGCGACTGCTCGGTAGCGGCCGATACTTCCTGCATCCCGATGGCTTAATAACCAGATTTCGCGGTGGAGCTCTGGCTCCTCGCTCAAGCGGCGTAACCCATTCTTTTCAGCGAGTATGCACGGCAGCAGAGCCAGTCCCATCCCCGCTTCGCAAGCATTCACCAATGTACTAACGCTACTTACACGTATCTGAAAATCGCCATCTGGTACAAACGTTTTTAGCCACAGCATCTCAGGTAGAGCTGACAGTTCTTCGCCATAAGCCATCCACGGTTGCTCAGGCCATAACTCGCGCGGGATCTGGGCAAATCGCTCTGCGCCATATACAGCAAAACCTAGATCACCCACCTTGCGCATCACCAATGCGGCATCATCTGTTGGCCGTGCTAGACGCAAGGCGAAATCGGCTTCCCTACGAGTGAATGAAAGTGCCTGGTTGGCTACGAGTAGCTGTAGCCGCAGCTGTGGATATTGCTGTAGCAGAACGGGCATATGGTCGACCAGCCAGTGGCTGAACAGAACATCGATGGATGTCAGGCGTACCGCTCCACCCACTCCGTCGGCTTCAGTACGAGTATCCATGAGCATGCTTCTCACATCACCAAATAGGCGATCGGCATAACTCAGGAATACCAGACCTGCCTCGGTGGCATGGTAGCCCGTGTTATCGCGGATGAATAACCGCGTTTCCAATGCACCCTCTGCCGCGACCAAACGGCGGCTGAGCGTTGATGGATCAATACCAAGCTTGCGGCCTGCTGCACTCATGCTGCCCTCTCGTGCCAATGCAAGCAGGAGCGGTATGTCATTCCAATCGAAGTTCAAGAGATAACCTTTGGACACGCGGTAAATTAGACCCGCGTGGGATCGTCAAGGGTGCACCATGATGAATCAGTATCCGTATAATCAGCATTGATCCTTGAAGATATTCCTAATACGCATAATTCTTTTTTGAGATTCGATACGGCGAAAAGCGAGTCGGCTTAGAATATATACATCGACAAACCGGGATACAAGAAAGTCAGAGAAATATTTTCTCCAGGCTCGATTCGTCTTGTTCTAAACGTATCTGTGTAGTACGTCTTGGGCGGGAGTGCTAACGTATTGGAACAGCACTATTCGAATTGCTGATAGTAATTGTACGATAGAGTTAATCTATAACTGACTTTTTAAATGTGCGCAATTCGACGTATTATTCTAAAGAGTGATAGTTCTTGCTCTCCAAGTTTAAGGTGGGTGCGATATCAGTTCGCAACGACGGGTAAGGGACTGGCAGCTTCCTCGTTTTCGTAAGTGGTCGATTAAAGCTAATTAGGTCTCAATTCTAGTGCGCATTTATGCTGGTGCCGTGAGCAGATTCTGAGTTCCAGAGGAGACTGAACGGGGGCTGCGTAAACATACAGGATCAGGCCAATAGCAGAGGGACAACCCTCTCAAGAGATATTACGGTTTTTCTTAAAGCGGAAAATTCTAGCCTGAGATGGGGAAAAGGCGTGAAATCCTTCATGTCGCAGCAGCACTAATACCCTAAGGGTATCACTTATAACCAAAAAACGATTAGTCATGAATCGCACTGCGGCATAGTGTCCATGGTCAATAAAAACAAATTTGGACGGACTCGGCATGACTGAAGACCGTTACACTGGCCACATTATTGATAGCCACATCCATCTTTTCGATGCCCGCCGGCCTCAAGGAATTCCTTGGCCTGAACCAGATCACCCGCTCTACGGCGTCGCCTTGCCAGCTAATTATTGGGATCTGGCATCTCACCAGCAAATTCGTGGTGCCATTGTCGTCGAGGCCAGCCCTAGACGACTTGATAATTTTTGGCTATTAGCGACGCTTCGGCAAAGCCCAGGGATGCTTGGATTTATCGGGAACCTTTCCCCTTTTGATATGCATTTCCACGATGACCTAAGTGCGCTGGAAGCTGAACCGCTGTTCCTCGGTTTACGCTATGGCAACCTGTGGGACAGGGATTTGCTGGATGACCAAATCCGGCCTGGTTTCATCGAGGCGATGCGTCGCCTGGCAGCCTCAGGACGTACCCTTGATACCGCGAATCCCAATCCGCGTCTTATCAAAGGTCTTTTACGTCTAAGCGATGCCGTTCCGACTCTGCGTATCGTCGTAGATCACCTACCCAACGCCTCGGTGCCTCATGGACAAGGGGCTGACTTTCAGCTTGATGTGTTTGAGTTAGCTGGGCGCCCTAATGTGTTCGCCAAGCTTGCAGAAATCCCGCAGGCGGACGAGAACGGCCTGGTCACAGACCCTACCTTTTATCGCGACAGGCTGGCTTATCTTTGGGAAGCCTTTGGTGAGGATCGTTGTTTTTTTGGTAGTGATTGGCCCAATAGCAATTCCATCGCGGACTTCGATAGCACTCTGAATTTGGTCAGGCAATGCTTGTCAGGCAAACCGCTTGCGGCGCAGGAAAAGTTCTTTCTGCATAACGTCTCTCGCGCGTACTCAATTCCTACTTTGCAAGGGACACTCTGATGCCTATTCGCGCTTTTCGCATGAACCTTAACCCCGGGCAAACGGATGAGTATCGCAAACGTCACGACGAAATCTGGCCTGAACTAGTCGAAGCGTTGCGCGATGCTGGTGTGTTGGATTATCGGATTTTTCTCGATCCTGAAACGCTGTCGTTGTATGCGGTGCTGACCCACGAAGATGAACACTTGCTTGATCAGTTACAAAGGCTCGACGTCATGCAGCGGTGGTGGCAGTTCATGCAACCAATCATGCGAACCCACTCGGATGGCTCTCCGATTGCGGTAGATATGCAGCCGGTGTTTAGCCTGAATCAAGGCTGAACAACTGGCAAATCCAATAACAAAAAAGGAAGCAAAACGTGGAAATTATTCTGCTGGGCGTGCTGCTGCATTTTATTGGAGGTTCGGCATCAGGCAGCTTTTACATCCCTTATAAAAAGGTACGTGGCTGGGCATGGGAAAGCTACTGGATTACGGGCGGGCTAGCGTCTTGGCTGATAGTACCGCTGATTGCGGCACAGCTCACCGTACCCGGATACCTTGATATTTTGCGCCAAGCTGACACGGTCACTTTATTTTGGACTTACTTTTTTGGAGTTCTCTGGGGGATAGGCGGGCTAACTTTCGGCCTCACGATGCGCTATCTGGGTTTGTCGCTCGGTATGTCCTTGGTCATGGGACTGACTTCAGCATTGGGCGCGCTAGTGCCGGCGCTTTATCGCGACCTGTTCACCGACGCTAAGGCCGGGACATTGAGTGAAATGGTCACCAGTTCCAGCGGTAACTGGGTGCTATGGGGCGTGGCAGTTTCTCTTGTCGGCATTGCGTTGTGTGGACGTGCCGGAGTGCTGAAGGAACGTGAGGTTTCCGAGGAAACCAAGTTCGCGAGTATCAGTGAGTTTTCCTTGGGCAAAGGTGCTTTGGTCGCGGTCATTTCCGGAGTGCTCAGTGCCTGCTTCAGCTATGGCATAACAGCCGGTCGGCCATTGGCCGAAGCCGCAGTGCAGCACGGTACCAATAGCCTGTTCCAGAACAACGTAACGTTCATGGTGATCATGTGGGGCGGTTTGACCACAAATGCCATCTGGTGCCTGTGGCTCAATAAACGCAATCGCAGCTTCGGTGATTACACCAACACGCAGACGCCGTTGTTGCGCAATTACCTGTTGGTGGCGAGTGCAGGAACGCTGTGGTTTCTGCAGTTCTTTTTCTATGGCATGGGCGAAACCCGTCTGCACAACGACGCCAGTTCTTGGGTACTGCACATGTCTTTCATCATCATCGTCTCGAACTGCTGGGGGCTATATTTCCGTGAATGGCAGGGCACCAGCGCGTCGAACAAGGGCGTTCTGGTATCCGGTATTGCGGTGATTCTGGGTGCTATCGGTATGGTCGGTTATGGCAACTATCTGAGCTGAACGTGGCCCCTATTTCCATCTTCACTTTCAAGGAGTTCTCTATGTTATTGGCAGGTAAAACCGTAATCATCACTGGCGCCTCCCGCGGTATCGGCCGGGCGGCGGCACGCGAATGTGCAAGGCAGGGGGCGCGTGTCGTGATCGGCCATAGTGGCAGCGAGCAGGGCACAGAGGCCGCGAACAGTCTGATCGAAGAAATTGCTGCGTTCGGCGGACAGGCCATCGAAGTGGGCAGTGATGCAGCCGATCCGGATACCGGCGACCGACTGGTTGCGGGTGCATTGGCAGCTTTTGACAGCGTCGACGTTTTCGTCAACAACGCAGGTATTTGCCCATTCCATTCGTTTCTCGATATGCCGCGCGAGGTTTATTTAAAAACGATCAATACTAATCTGAACGGTGCTTATTTTGCGGTTCAGGCGGCCGCCAACCAAATGAAGAACCAGGGCAGGGGCGGGGCGATTATCGCGGTAAGCTCAATCAGCGCACTGGTCGGGGGCGCCATGCAAACCCACTACACGCCGACCAAGGCGGGGTTGCACTCACTGATGCAGTCCTGCGCCATTGCGCTTGGGCCGTATGGCATCCGCTGCAATTCGGTACTCCCCGGTACCATTGCGACCGACATCAATAAAGAGGACTTAGCGGACGAAGAGAAACTCGCCTACATGACCTCGCGTACGCCGTTAGGTCGTCTTGGCGATCCGGAGGATGTCGCTGGCCCGATTGTGTTCCTGGCGTCGGACATGGCCAGGTACGTCACCGGGGCGTCGTTGCTGGTGGATGGCGGTTTATTTGTGAATTTGCAGTGAGCCAATGACTTCGGACAAATGCTCTTAGGGTACAGCGCTAGCTCACCTGAGAAGTGCATCGACCGCAGGGGAAGTCACGCCGAGGGACACGGGGTGAGAGCCTGGTGCGCTCACCCTCACCGCGTCATGCAGAGAAAAGACCTTTATGCAGGGTTACGAACTCTTGTACGGTCATAGGGGCAATACCAGTTGTCTCGCGAATGATGTTGTCTTCACCTGCGAATACACCATGTTGATAATCCAGTGCGACTTCACCCAGATGCTGTACCAGGAAATTTGATCGACCGCTCTGAAGCAATTCTTCCTTGTATTCTTCAAGCCCGATGGGTTGATAGATGATCTTGCGGCCAAGGACTTCACTGATCGCATCCGCAATCCCTTGTTGGCTCAATTCAACAGGGCCGTGGAGCGTATACGTCTTGCCTTGGTGTGCGCGTGGATTCTCAAGAATGGCCGCGATCATGCGCGCCTGATCCTCTACCGCTATCGGTGCATGACGCCCTTCACCGAAGGGAAGACGAATCTGGCCTTTGTCTAATATCTGAGCACGGAAATTAGGGTAAATGAGCCACTGCGCGAAATAGGTTGGCCGCAGGTGAGTCATTGCCAATCCTGACCAGTCAAAAACCCGCTCCGCTGTCCAGTGGTTAAGAGCCGCCATACTCTTGGATTCACGACGCGCTGAAATTTGCGACATGTTGACGACCGCTTCTACCCCAGCCTCTATCGCCGCTTGTGCAAAGCGTGCAGTAGCCTCAAGCAATTCGGGAGCGATTGGATAAATGAAATATGCGGTACGAATGCCTTCCAGGGCACTTCGGACTGCATTCAAATCCAGCAAGTTGCCGACCACAACCTCGGCACCCATTGCTCGTAGCCCAGACGAGCGTTCGTCTTCCTTGTGAACCAATGCCCTTACCGGCACACCTTTTGAGGTGAGAATCTCAATCGTTTTACGGCCGGTATTTCCCGTAGCGCCTGTGACTAGAATTGTCGGCTGGGTCATTTTTGTAGCCTCAAGGTCGTGTGCATTAGCGAATGTCCAGATTGTGCTATGTTTAGATGATAACCGAAATCTAAAGATTGGCACACTCATCAGAAGGCTCTTTTGCTATGCGTAAATCGAGACAGGAAACCATAGAAACCCGAAAGCGGATCGTAGAAGCAGCCAGCGTAAAGTTTCGAATGCACGGAATAGAAGGAACGGGACTCACCGGACTCATGGCTGCCGCTGGCCTCACACATGGCGGTTTCTACCGCCATTTCGAATCAAAGGGGCAGATCGTGGCTGAGGCGTGTGAGTCATCCATTGATTCACTCATGGGTCGTCTTGAAGCGATATTATCCGGTGAGGGGGGAGGGGGTGGTTTCGAGGCTATAGTGGCTTCTTATCTTTCAGTCAGAAACAGGGACGACTTGGCGTTCAGTTGCCCCTACGCGTCTCTGGGGAGTGAACTGGCGCGAGATGATGTACAGGTCAAAGACGTCGCAACGACTGGCCTGGAAAGAGTTGTAGATCTCTTAACCGCACAGCTGACGCAGGACTCAGGCAGTTTGGCTCGCACTCGTGCTTTGGCAGCGATTAGCACAATGGTAGGGGCGCTAACGCTCTCAAGGATTACTTCCCGGAAAAAGCTCTCAACAGAAATTCTGGATGCTGCGGTCAGTCATCTGACTCAGCCACAATAGTTACGCCAAAGGGCCGCCTTAGCAGGAGTTCCTCCAACCGTCGACGATCTCTTGTCGAGCCAACCGATGCGTGGCGTTAAAGTTCTGATTGTCGGCCAGCCAATGTTCGGTGCACGAAAGGATGCGAGACGTCAGGTAGGTTAGGGGAGAGTACTTCTGTACTCCTGATCGGAGTCGCAACTCCGGCCTACAGGCTCCAATGAATGGTTTTCCAAACAGTCTCTGACTTATGTATCCCCGATCGCCGTTTGGACAAGATATGAGGACGGACACCTGCTCTCTGAATGGTCTATCTGGTCAGCAAGCGCTATTTTATGCGAGCACGTTCAATCGGCAAAACAAAATTCAGCCTGTTGAAATGAGCTCGCCGTATATCTAGTTTTGGGGCTAGAAGCGTTTGGTTTCCGCGTCGGCGACGTGGCGAGTGGGATATCTAGATTGTCGAGTACGCCTGCATTGGCCAGCTCAGTCAGCTCGCTCTCTAGGCGATCGACGAGGGTTTTGATGGATTGCCCACTTTCGGCGCCTATCGTCAAAGCGATCAGTGTCAGCGGACTCACACGAAGAGGAGCGCTGAGGGACGTAATCATTTCCAACGTTGGGCTGCACTGACCCCGCTCCAACTTAGAAATGTACGTTCGGCTACTGACTTCGGCGAGGTTTTTCTGGGAAAGCATCCGGGTAGCGCGCATCGCTTTAAGCACTGAAGCGAAGGCTTTTTTGAGTGACATAAAAGCGTTCCTGGCTGGTTCATTTCTTCGTCAATCTGCAAGCGCCTCTCTATCTAGCATGGCGCGCAATGCATGAAGGCTACCACAGCTAGCTGGCAACATTACTCGCCTGTAAAACTCAGTATCGTTGAGTGGGGGGATAGCACAAATCAACTTGCATATCGCAAATGTGCCCTACCTTGATGGCGGGATTTGTGCTTAAAAAGCATTTGAATTATCACGCATAGTGGCTGGTTTGTCGTCCGTTTTGAAAGCCGTAGCTGATATCTAATCCGGCGATACGTATCGGGCCGATGCGTTTTAGACAATCCGGTTGCGAAGCCACCCGCATTCTCAGGGCCTCGTTGGCCAAGGTACGTTGCTAAGCATGGAGAGCGCGGGCTATGTCTCTCGGCGAGAAGCTGAAACGGTTAGTCCCCATTATCAAGAGCTAATGCGGAGTTGGTTTGCTTGTGGGGGATGGGTTATATTGTTAACTCGATATACGGATCAGAATCCTCATAAACCTTACGCTCTCCTGCTTTCAAAGGAATTTTATGTCTCGCTTAGCCGAATACCGAAAACTCGAACAGCAGCTGGCCGCTCAGCTCGCTGAGCTCGAAGCCATGAAAGACGATTCCGGCCTGAAAACTGAAATGGAGTTTGAGAGCAAACTGCGTTCGCTTCTTGATGAGTACGGCTACAGCTTGCGCGACGTAATCAACGTCATAGATCCGGCGCTTGGTGGTAAGTCGGCTCCTGTTGTCAAGGCCGAGAAAGGCACGCGCCGCGCACGTGTCATGAAGGTTTACAAGAATCCTCATACAGATGAGGTGGTTGAAACGAAAGGTGGTAACCACAAGACGCTGAAAGCCTGGAAGGCTGAGCATGGGTCTGAGACAGTGGAATCCTGGCTTTCCGTATGATCTGATGTGCGAAGCCGCCTGCATGGCGGCTTTTTTATATATTGAATCCAATCACCGCCGATGTGGCAACTGTAACGAGAAAAGGCCTAGGTCATCCTTCCTGCGGTGCTTAGAGAGCAGGAAGAACTCCATACCTAGCAAAGAGCGACCTGTAGAAGTCTATTAAAACGTCTTTTGCTCCATCTTGAGTCAATTCATATCCACCGAAGCGATAGACTTCATATCCGGCCAACCTCAGTGACCGGTCTGCTGCCATCATTTCCGAATATGCTTGAGGGTCGGCGCGGCCATCGGAATTAGCATAATGGTGCTTTCCGTCCACCTCTATCACGACTCTGACGCCACCAGGGAGCAATAGGAAGAAGTCCATCCTAAATCGTAGCAGTGCGGCTTTCCCACGCTCCGATACCGTCTGTGGATCCCAATGGAGCCAGACCTCTGGCAATAGTGCAGGGAGGTTATAACTATCAGCGCCGAAAGCTTTAAAAAATGACGTAAAGGCAAGCATCTGGGGAGGGGAGTTCTTGGGTAGGCTCTTCTTTAATCGGGAGTAAAGGCTACGCTTAGCATCTTCTTGAGATATATCCTGAGTTTCAGACCACCATGTCTGGATATCTCGCCATAGCAATCCACTTTTTTTATGGTGCGGTCGTAAATAAGCACCTTGTCAGCGTTTGAAACAATTTCAACGTCGTTATCAAGCGCGTCGCGAAACCGAAGATCAGGTTTATCAGCTGAGGCAAAAATTAGATTTTTAGGCGAGCCGCGTTGGCCGGAGCTGATATATTCAAGAGAAGGCGCCAGATAGCCGTCATCCGCCAGCGTCTCAACGAATCGGACTCCGCAGGGCTGCAAAGCTTGGTTCACCAGCACGATGAATTCACGCTGCGCGTCTTCGTCAGGACGAACGCTGGAAGATACAAGTCCTTCTAGAAAGACGACGAATCTTGCGTTGCTAGTTTGGAATGCTCCTAGTTCGTCGAAGAGTTTATGTGCGTTCCAATCATTGCCTTCTACGTAGTGGCGCATAATTTTTTCGCGCAGCGTTGCGGTACCATCATAAGAATCAAAGTCGATAAATTTAGTTTCGTGAATAGGCCAGAATTCAGATAAGCAATTATAAAAGCCTTTGTGATCTATGCTTAGATTTATTTTGGATAACTGTGACGCGGCATCTCGTCTGAAACGGGTGGGAATAACAGGATAGGGGAAGTCCAGCCAAATCATCTCCTGTAAAAAGCATCTTTCGGAGTAAGTCAATTTTAATATAGTAAGGGCTTTTATGGCCGCAGCCAAAATCTGGCTATTGCTGGAGGCCTCAACAGCACCTTGAAGCTTTTCACGTTTGCTCGGGGCCGAAGTGAAGTCCGCTAAGCCCAACTCCAAAAGTAACGGAGGGATGCCACTACCGGTGAATCGTTCTTTCTGGTCACCCATAATGCGGCTGAATCCCGCGCGTAGGTCTTCCATCTGCTCCTGAGTATGCGTCACTAGAACCTCATCAAACGTTTGAGATTGAATTAATCTGCCACGTACTGAGCCCACAGCCTCGTTAGGGGTTTTCTCACACCTTTCAAAGGCTAGGATAGCTTCTAGCGACTCGGAAGCGCTATGGAAGGTGATACGGCTGTTCCGCTTATATCTTGTGCCCGCTATTCCTATTTAAGATGACGGACTCAATGGATATTCCGTCGGCATCCATTTTGGGATCGGCGCCGGCCTCAGTATGGATTGCTCCTGCCTAGCGAAAAACTCGGAAGCCTGTGGCTAGCGCGTACACAAAAGCTTGTCTGAACACATCTCCTGACTACCTTTTCATGGCTACGAAGCAGGGACGGGGGCCTTTACTACATTCCAATACGGCTGTGCCGACTGGATATGTCGGCTGGCCCTCTGAATTGCCGGTCTCGACTCATCATCCAGATACCAGTAGCAGTAGGTGATGGCGCGGGTGATCGCTACATAGGCCGTACGGAGTGCTTCCTCGCCCTGCGCGGTGTCATATCCACACGGATCACCTATTCGATTCAGAGCAGCCTGCGCGTATAGGTCGTTCTTTGAGGGCGAGGAAGTTTTCAGGTCACAGTCACCGAGTAGAAATACAGCCTTTGCTTGGAGACCCTTGGCTGAATGGTAGGTAAGAAATTTTATCTGGTTTGAGCGTTTCTCCATCCTTGCCCTATCAAGCAAGTCCTCAAGTTCGTCGCGTGCCTCATCCTTGACGGAGTTTGAGCGCGTGAGGACGAGTATCGAGTCTCCGGCGTGGTAATGTCGTTCAACGTCAGCAGCGATTTGCTTCCAGTTCAGTTCCCGGACTTCAACTGGCACTTGGTGCCCCATTACGGAATTGTTTTTCGCAACCCCTTGCTTGTTGGGAACGCCTCCAGGGGTGCGTTTGACAATTTCCTCTGCTGCATCAATCACCATCTGATGGGAGCGATGGTTCTCTTGCATGAGCACCTGATTCGGCTCAGGCGACTCGAACACCTTGTCAAAATCGATGAGGTAGTGAGGAGAGCTACCTCGCCAGCCGTAGATACTCTGCCAGTCATCACCTACTGCCATAAGCGAAGCGTAGGCTGGTGAACCGTTGGTGGGAACTGTCAAATTGCGCCTTTCGATCTCGGCGAAGGTCGCACGAATCCACGATATAGTGTTGGCACCGACATCCTGAAACTCGTCAACAAGCAGAGTCGTCATGGGTTTTAGCACGCCCTGTGAGAGCGCTTTGAGATTGTGCGGCTTACGCTCGCTGAAGATGGCGAACATGGTATTGAACGTCATTACCGGCGGGGTCATGTTGAACAGCATGCGGGTAAAATCATTCCAGTAGATTGCCAACGCATGGAAGAAATCTCGATCCACATCGCCCTTTGGCAAGCGCATCGCCCGGATGGCTTCGAAGACGTCCAAGCCCAGATTTTCCATATACGACGCAGCGCTGTAGAAAGCTTCGGTGATGTACTGAGGAGAAATGTCACCTTCGATCTTGTAGGTGAATTTAGGGCAGGTGTTCACTGTTCACCACAGCCTAACGAAGCTGCGGGCGATATCTCGTTTTACAAGGGTAGACGGTCGGTAAGATTCAGATTTACGAAGAATCACGGGTATCAGCCTAGGCTGCTGACTCCGCCATTGCCCACCTCGCGCCCGACCGGAAACCACCTGAAGTCGGCAGTACCCCTCCAGCATTTTTGGCGTGGGGCTACAGCGGCGATCCTGACGCGCCGACGTTCACGCCTTCGGTACTGGCCTGGACCGCTGGCGCACCGGATGGGCGCGCCGTGATGACACCGAAGGAAGAAGCCGAGTACGACGCGATGTACGCGAAGGGCGGGAGAGACTCGGTGTACGCCAACCGGTTCGGCAAGATCTGCCATTCATTCGTCACCGACGGCCGCATCCAGTATCTGGGCGATTGCACGCACGGCCTGGACGGGCAGGCCGCCGAGGTGCCTGAGTGATATCGGTCATAGGGTGACTTATAAGGCTGGATGGCAAAATTACTGATGTTATGATGTCAAGTAGACATTATGTTGATAAAGGGAATTACCTATGCGTTGGATCGCTTTTTTGTTCACCCTTTTGTTTCTTAGCGCGTGCTCTGGGCTTTCGCCATATTCGTCAGTGACGCCAGTTGATCAGGCCATTAAAGCTTGTGGGCTTGGCTATTCAACTGAAGCTGGCGCCGTGTTCAAAGGCGCATACCAAGTCGCTAACACGGATACAGACAAATCCCAAGGAGTCGATTTTACAGCAAAAATGCAGGAGTCGTTAAATACACAGGTCGGCTCGATACTGACAACCAAAGAGGTCGCGGGCCGAATGGAGTCGAAGGATCTTGCCGCTGTCATTACAGGTACTCAGACTTGTGTCGTGAATCTGACAGCTGCCTACAGACCTAATACGCGCAGTGACCTAGTAAACCTTTGCGTCAAAGACCTTCAGAAAAGGATATCCGGTGCTGGATCGTCGCAATCTACAGCTAGCATCAGGGACTGGATTGTTGAAGGTCAAAGCAATGTCGGCGGCGTTGACCGTTTGAAGGTAAATGCGAGGTATTACGAATTTTCAGGTTCTTCTCAGCCTGTTAGCTTTTATTGCTTGGTCAGAAATGGCTCTTATGAAGATCTGGAGATTATTAAGTAATGACGCCTGACTGAGGGAAGTTGCGGCAGCCTCCATTTTAGCTACACGGGGCTCCTTGCCGGGGGGCTTCTGCTCTTCGGACAATTCGGCTCTCAGCTCCGTTGCTGGTATAGGCGGGAATCTCGTACCACTTTTTGTACCAAATGAGATTTTTTGGGGGATTTCAGGGGGGGAAAGCACCCCTCCAGCCCTTTAAAAGCCCCTTTTCTAATACTCCTGCTAATCCGCACATTTATCTGAGTCCTGTGTGACTCGATGGAAGAAAGGGTGACGGTTGGGATTGGGAATTGTGTGTCGGCAGGACGCCGGGGGAGGGGTGCGAGCTTGCGCAAAACCTGCGCTGGAGATCGCGTGTTTTCGTTTGCGTAACCACAATAAAACGGATTATTTGGCTTGCTCGGATGTCTATGTATTTCAATTAAATCATAGGGTTATGTGAGTCTTGACGGTAGCATGGGGTGCTAGGGGTCGAGTGTTCGAATCACTCCGTCCCGACCATATTTTTCAGTGACTTAGCCCAATCTTTTCAGGTTGGGCTTTTTCATGGGCGGGCGTTTTGCGGGACTTCATTCTGCGACCCAATCCTCGACCCTGAGGCCAGGTACCCGATCAAATTCGCGACGATTATTGGTGGCTAGAATCAGTCCCTGTGAGCGAGCATGCCCGGCAATCATCTGGTCGTAGGGGCCACTAGGCGTTCCAGCTCTGGCCAGTTCAGCGCGCAGTTGGCCGGTATGTGCCGCTGCCTCCTGATCGTATTTCAGAACTTCCAGGCGAGCCGCAAACCCTTCGACGTCTGCCAGATTTCGTTCAGGATTTGCGGACTTTTCGGCTCCGTAGATCATTTCCATGAGCGTGACTGCGCTGATGCACATCTGCCCATGATGTCGTTTGAAAACCTCACGCACCGGCTGTGGTCGATTTTTGATGGTGAAGATGCAGATATGGGTATCGAGCATGAACTTGAGCATCAGAAGGCTTCACGCTCCTGATCGGCGGGTTGCTCACGCTCGACCATGAAGTCAGCGGTAACGCCTTCGCCATCAAACCAGCTATCCCATGATTCACCGGCAGGCGTGATGATTCTGGTGCGACCGACCACGACCACATCAACGCGCTTCACATCGTCGGGTAGGGCGACAGCTTTAGGCAGACGTACTGCCTGGCTGCGATTGCTCTGAAATACGGAACCTTGTTCCATGATGAACCTCTCGGGTGACTCAAATGTAGGTTTTATCGCAGCGCCGGATCGGGATATGTTAATGGAATATACATTAGAGGTTTGATGATGTGTGAGCGATGGTTGCGACGGCTGGCAGGGACTTTTCAGGGCCGCGCCGGAGGGACTTTTGCGGGTAATTGCTGTTTTCGGTTCACCACAATCAGGCATCGTTTGCAGTGGGCGCCTGTCTATGTTGCAGTTATTAGCGGGTTTTGCACCCCGCGCCATGCATGGGGTGCTCTTTTTCATTAGCGTTGATGCCAGAACGAAAAAGCCCGGCGCTGGGGCGGGTATTGATCTGCAACAAATCGGCGTAGGGTTGTCTATTCTTGATGAAACTATTGGCCAGCAGAGGACGCACGATGCATTCAAAACTAGATATTCAGCGAGTTCTTGAAACAGCGTTTTTACCCTCAAGGTGCGAATGCATCATCGGTGCGAACGACAGCTTCTCGGTGAAACTCATCAATCCCGAATCAGGTGATATCGAGCTGTATGTAGCAAACATGCCTTTGTCTGAGCTTACTACCAGTAGATCCATAGCCAAGTTGGTGCTCTCGCTGAGAGAGCAGAGAGACCTCATGAGTAATATGGAGTTATCCATGAAGCGAATGGGGTAGGGCAGGTACGAAAAGCCTGGCGCTGGGCCGGGGTTGGATCATGATAGAAAGTTGACTCAATCCGTTCTGGGCCAGAGCGATATATCTTCTACGCGGCTAAAGCCCTGCCCTGACTGAAATATTCCGCGAACCAGGCGATCAGCAGGCACCTCGAGAAATATCACTTTCGCATACCTCGGCAGGACGCCGGAGGGCGTGACTGTGCGTGACTCTCCCAGGAGACCGCTGACAAGTAAATGCAGTAAAAAAGCCCGATCATCCTGAGCTGGACTGTCCAGCAGTAGTGCTACCTTCTACGCTGCAATCTCAGGAGCCTGCTGGATGAATCGCCAACGCCCCCCTCACCTTGTGGCAACGCCGTCAGCTGCGGCAAATGTTGAAAATCCTGCTTCCCACCCACCTGTATGGCACTACGGCCCGAGCATATCGGTCGTTGGCAGCAATGGCCTGGGCATTTTTGGTTTCTACCTTGCGCTGCTTTTGCTTGTGCCGGGCTACGGGCTGGCGATGATGCTCATCAACGGACTTGAAGCGATACATGGTGTGCCGGCCAGTCATGAGTCGAGCCTCACGGGCTCGCCGCTTATCCTGTTCCTGCTTGGCATTGCAGTGCTCATTGCTGTGTTCTTCGCGTGGATGGCCTCTGAGCCTCAAGTGCAGGCCTTCACGTTCGACGAAAGCCAGCAACTGCTTACCCTGACGGTTACCCGTCGCGGCCGCAAACCCGTCGAAGTGCGTGTGCCCTTTAGCGACATCAGTTACATCCGTCCCTACGTTGTTGCGGCATTTGACCGGCATGGTCACTTCCGTGTCGTGTATCAGGGGCACAAGGGCAAGGTGTTCGAATATCAATTGGGTGACGGCACCTCTCTGCAGGAAATGGAGTTTCACGCTGCGTGGTTGCGGGGAATATTCGGGAAGCGGATGCACGAACTGTTGAATCTGGACAAATGAAAGAAACACGTTCTGCCAGCGCTGGCTCGCAACTGGCGTGATCATGCTGTACACCTTGATGCTGCAGCTGTAACAGACTGCTTGTATGCTTGCACCGCGACAAACGTGGCCGCAGTGAGTGCCGACGTTCGAATGATGACTGGAATGGAAACCGGGCTTCCTTAAGGTGCTGACTTGAAGCGTGATACCCGCCTTTTAATGCTCTTGCTCTTTGTGATCGGCTGTTCCCTGACTTCACTGACGATCTGGAAAGTCCTCTCGTCCCGCGACCGAGCGCTGGCGGAGGTGAACGTTCATGGCCTGAACCTGACTCAGGCGCTTGGCACTTACACTGAAGGCATCGTCCGGCAAAGCTCGCTGCTGTTGCTCGGACTGGTCGAACGTCTGGAAAACGAAGGCAGTGGCCCCGTGCAAATCCAGCGAATCCGTGCGCTGATTGACAGGCAGCAGCCACTGATGCCGCAACTCAGTGGTATCACTGTCTATGACAATCAGGGTCACTGGCTGATGTCCTCCAACCGGCCGATTCCGGTGGGCGCCAACAGCCGCGATCGTGCCTATTTCACTCATCATCGTGACAATCCCGACCGTGAGCCGTTTATTGGCCCGCCGATCCGGAGCCGTTCGAATTCGGAGTGGGTGGTCACCATCAGCCGCCGTTTCAATGATGCCCGAGGCGAGTTCGCCGGGGTGGTGGCCGTGACGCTGGGCGTGGAAAACTTCCTGCGCGTGTTCGGTAAACTCGATGTAGGACAGGATGGCGCAATCGGCTTGTCCTTCACCGATGGCACGCTGCTGGTGCGCTATCCCTTTCGCGAACAGGACATGGCGCGCAACTTTTCCCAAACGCCAATTTACGCCAAGTATCTCGTCGATCAAACAGTCGGCACCGCCTCGTTCACCTCCAGTCTGGACGGCGTGGAGCGGCTTTATGCTTTCCGTAAAAGCGAAACCTTGCCACTGATCACTACCGTTGCGCTGGGCAAGGATGAAGCCCTCACCGCATGGCGTATCGAGGCGTTGCTGTCGGCTGTGGTGGTGACGGGGCTGCTGGGGTTGACCGGGCTGATTGGCTGGTTCCTGCTTGTGGATATACGTCGGCGAACCCTGGCGGAAGAGGCGTTGCATGTCACCCAGCAACAGTTACTCGACTCCAACCAACAACTGGAGTTATTGGCGACGATGGACGCGCTGACCGGCCTGGCAAACCGGCGCTGTTTCGATGAAACGCTGGCCGTGCAAGCGCGCCGGGCACAGCGCGACAGCTCAACTCTGGCCTTGCTGATGATCGATATCGACCATTTCAAACTGTTCAATGATGCCCTCGGCCACGTTGCCGGAGACGCCTGCCTGCAGGCGGTGAGCAAGCTATTGCGGACATGCGTGCGCCGCCCCTCGGATCTGCTGGCGCGTTATGGTGGCGAGGAAATGGCAATCATCATGCCTGCCACCGATAGCGAGGGTGCGGCGGCAGTAGCGCAACTGATTATCGACCGCCTGCAGCAGGAAAACATTACACACCCGAACAGTCCCTTCTCGCGCGTGACAATGAGTATCGGTATTGCCACGGCGGCAGGTCCGCAGTTAGAGCCGATACTTGCTTTTATCGAAGCCGCCGATCAGGCGCTATACAGGGCGAAAGCGGCGGGTCGCAATCGATATCGCCATTGATCAGGCGTAGTTGGTACTTGCCGGTAAAGCGCGTGGCATAGTCCTCGGGAGCAACCGTCAGTCGTTGACTGAGGCTGGGTTTGAATACTTCCGGTTTTATCCCGCATTGGGCAACTAGGATTACCTGGATTTTTTTAGAATAAAATCAACGGTCTGTCCCACTGTCGGGATATTCTTCACCTCATCATCAGGTATCTCAATGTCGAATTCCTTTTCGATTGCCATCACGAGCTCAACTTGAGCAAGCGAGTTGGCGCCCAGATCTGTGGAGAAATTCGCTTCCTTGGTGACTTTTGATTCATCGACATTCAGCTTATCGACAATAATTGATTTGAGTCTGTCAAACACGCTTGCCATGGTGCACCTCGCCTTGCTTCGTCAATACACGCCTCGCAATGTTCCCCCTGATTACCAACCGCGACAACTGTCAGAAATGCTAGGTTTGACTCGTAAATCAGCCTGCGCGCCGCACTTTCTGCCATTTCCCTGATCTATCTCTGTCACAACCACACCGCCCCTGGCGTGGACGCAAGAGTCAGATTGCCTGCCGATGGATCGAAGATCACCTGTTCATATACCTCGGACGCTAACGCTGGCGGTACTCTTGGTGCTCAGTGCCACAGCCTGCACCCAACAAGACGGCCGTGACATTGCCCGGCAGTTCAGCAATGGCAAACCCGATGAGTTTTTCCAGACCACGGTGGATCGCGTGGCGACGTTGGGCATGCACGACAATCTGCAGAGCCTGTATCTGCTGATGAACAAGCTGTATCTGCGCAACCCGAATCAGTGGCGGTTGTCGGGGTATACCGATGCGGTGACGGCTGCCCGGGAGATTCGTCGGGCGATTGAGCAGCGTCAGGCGCTGCCTGCGCTGGGCGATCGGCGTGATCTGGCGGCCTTGAGTTATTCCTTGAGTCCGGAGTTTCGTGGTGATCGGGTGGGTGCTTTTATCTATGCGATTGGCAGCATGTTGGTGACGGCCCATGGCGGGCGCACACAGTTTTATATGACTGACTCGATCAATCCGCAGTTTGTCAGCAATGCCGCGCGCAATATCGAGAAGGCCACCTGGCTGCTCAGCCAGCGCCAGGATGCCAATGGCGCGCTGATGCTGTTCTCCAACGAGATATCGGAGCAGGGCAGTAATCTCAGTTTCGCCGTGGAGTTTGGCAAGATCGTCGCGCGCCTCGATTTGCTCGCGCAGATTCTCGATGAGCGTTATCGGCGCATCGGGCTTAATTACGCACAGAGTTTGTTGCTGATGAACTTCCTGCCGGTGCAGTAGCATCGTGTAATTGTGAAAAGTACCGCTTATCCATTACGCCTGGTCATATCCCGGTACTGTTCTAGCCTTGTTTCCCTTCAATAATCATCGAATAAAAAGGGGGCAGTATGCCATCGCTCACCCAACGCACCGACTGGTACGGCACTACTAAAAGCGATGTCATCGACGGTGTCGAAGGCAATAACATTCTCTATGGTAACGCCGGTAATGACGTACTTACAGCAGGCGAAGGCGAAGGCGTCAGCCTGTTGATCGGCGGTGCTGGCAACGACCGCCTGATCGCCGGGAGTCAGGACGATACCTTTCGTTTTACCAGTGAGAGCGACAGTTATTCCGACAGCACCGGCGGCCATAGCGATTTGATCGTGGGGTTCGATCCCGCCCATGACAAGCTTGATCTGACAAGTATCGGCCTGGACGGAATAGGTCATGGTTATGGTGGAAAAGTTGATCTTGTGTACAACGAGGCGCTGGACCGCACTTACTTGCGCAGCTATGAGCATGACTATATTCCCGGCGAGGATCTTAAGTACTTCCAGGTCGCCCTGCAGGGTGATTACCGCACCACGCTTACCGATGCCAACTTCTGGAATCTCGAGGAGCGTGACCAATTCGACGACGTCCTGACCGGCACTGACAGGGGCCAGGAAACCCTGGCGGGGCAAATGGGTCGCGATGTGCTCAACGGTGCGGGCGGAGATGATCGTATCGTCGGCGGTCTGGATGGCGACACGCTCACCGGCGGTAGCGGCGCAGATACTTTCTTCTTCGCCACCGTGGCCGATAGTTTTCGGGTCGACGCCGATGTCACCCACCGCGACCTCATCACTGACCTCCATGCCGCCGAGGGCGATTTGATTGACCTGTCCATGCTGGGTTTCACCGGCCTGGGCGACGGTCACAATGGCACGCTGAAGCTCAGCGTCAATGCCGCTGGCACGCAGACTGCCCTCAAATCACTGGACCCGGATGCCGAAGGACATAGCTTTGAAATTCTTTTCACCGGTGATGTGCGCAAAGCACTCAGCACAGGCAGCGTGATTTTTGACAGTAACCAGACCACTGCGGTCATTGAGAACGAGATCGAACTTATCGGGCTGGTCCCGACCCCACCTGAAGCAGTCTGATCACTTGCTCTAAACGCGCTGCATAAATTCAAAATGCCGATACACGGTCAGGCCTTAGTCCGGGTGCTCTAGATAGGGCCTCCCGAGCTTGGGCTGTGTGTCGGCTACGAATAATGCAAGAGATCATACCATCATCACAGTATACAAATGAAAAACACCATGCTAGAACTTAACCAAGCTTAACGCCTGCCTAGCGACGCCGAGCCCAGGTCTGGATCGCTGCCTTTCAGTGGCCCCAATAAGAACATCATCTCATCACACCAGCTCTCGGAGCCTGTAGGTGAGTCGGAGAAACGCCATGCATGACAGCTCCGCTTCCCGGGTCGAGCAATCGGCCATACGCAGCATTTCCCTACGCCTTGTGCCATTCGTGGCGCTCATGTTTTTCATCAATTTCCTCGACCGCACGGCGATCTCGTTTGCCGGCCCCAATGGCATGACCCAGGATCTGGGCCTGACCATTGCTCAATTCGGCCTGGCCTCGGGGATCTTCTTCATCGGCTACATCCTGCTTGAGGTGCCAAGCAATCTGGCGTTGCACAAGTTCGGCGCCCGCAAGTGGCTGGCGCGAATCATGGTGTCCTGGGGCATCGTTTCGTTGCTGTTCACCTGGGTCAGCAGTGTCGAAGGCCTGTACACCCTGCGCCTGTTGCTCGGCATCGCCGAAGCCGGTTTCTTCCCGGGGGCGATCCTGTTTCTCAGCCTGTGGGTGCCGGCGCGTTATCGCAGCAAGATCCTCGCGCTGTTCTACCTCGCGCAACCGCTGACCATTGTCATCGGTGCACCACTGGCGGCCTGGCTGATTGGTCATGACGGTCTGTTCGGCCTGTCCGGCTGGCGTGTGATGTTTCTCGGCGTGTCATTACCGGCCATCGCCGTGGGTCTGATCGCCTGGTTCTATCTGGTCGATCATCCTTCCCAGGCCAAGTGGTTGAGCAGCGAAGAAAAAACCTGGCTGATCGGCGAACTGGAGCGCGAGCACAGCGAGTCAGCCAACAGCAAGCACCACATCGGTGTCGGCGCGGCCATGCTCAACGGCCGGGTATGGATGCTTTGCCTGATCTACTTCGGCTTCATCTACGGGCTGTACGCGCTGTCGTTCTTCCTGCCCACCATCATCGGTGGCTTCCAGGCGCAGTTCGGCACCACGTTCAGCGTCTTCGAGAAGGGCCTGATTACCGCGATCCCGTATCTGCCAGCGGCTGTGGCGCTGTACCTGTGGTCCCGCGATGCGACCCGGCGCGGCTGCCGTACCTGGCACATTGCGCTGCCAGCCCTGACTGGCGCAGTGAGTATCCCCCTGGCGCTGTATATGGGGTCGCCGACCGCCACTGTCGCGGTGATTACCATCACCGCCTGTTCGATCTTCGCCGCGCTGCCCAATTTCTGGACGCTGCCTACCCAGTTCCTAACCGGCGCGTCTGCGGCGGCTGCTGTGGCGCTGATCAATACCGTCGGCAACGTCGCCGGTTTTTCTGCGGGCTTCGTGACCGGTGCACTCAAGGATTACACCGGCAGTTATTCGGTTCCGATGATGGTGGTCGGCGGCCTGATGCTGATGTCCGCGGTGTTGATGGTCGCCCTTGGCGCCCGCCGGCCTCAGGTCGACGCCAAACCGATGGGCGTGCCGCCTCAGGCCTTCCAGGGAGAATAAGAAATGACCCGTTTGTTCAATCAACCTTCTGCCTTCGCCAGTGAGCTGCTGGAAGGATTCGTTGCCGCGCACCGCGACAAGGTGCGTCAGGTGCCCGGTGGCGTGATACGCAGCACCCAGTACAAACCCGGCGAAGTGGCGGTGGTGATAGGCGGCGGCTCGGGGCACTATCCCGCGTTCGCCGGTCTGGTGGGTCAGGGGCTGGCCCATGCGGCGGTCATGGGCAATCTGTTCGCTTCACCCTCCGCGCAGCAGATCTACGGCATCGCCCGTACCGCGCAAAAGGGCGGCGGAGTGTTGCTGGGGTACGGCAACTATGCCGGTGACGTGTTGCATTTTGGTCTGGCCAAGGACCGGCTCAATGCCGAAGGCATCCCTTGCGAAGTGATCGCGGTCACCGACGACATTTCCAGTGCCTCCATTGACGAACGCCACAAGCGGCGTGGCATTGCCGGTGACCTGGTGGTGTTCAAGGTCGCGGCGGCCTCCAGTGAAGCCGGATACGATTTTACCGAGGTGGTGCGGGTTGCACGTCACGCCAACGCCCGTACCCGCTCCCTGGGCGTGGCGTTCTCCGGTTGCACGCTGCCGGGCGCCGAACATCCGCTGTTCGATGTGCCAAAGGGTCGCATGGCCCTGGGCATGGGCATTCATGGTGAGCCGGGCATCAGCGAGGGCGCGGTGCCGAGCGCCGATGAGCTGGCACAAACCCTTGTTTCGTCCTTGCTCAATGAGTTGCCGGATGGCATCACGCAAGCGTCAGGCCAGCGTGTCGCGGTCATCCTCAATGGCCTGGGCAGCATCAAGTACGAAGAGCTGTTCGTGCTCTATCGGCGTATCGCCCAACTGCTCGATGCCGCCGGGCTGACCGTGGTCGAGCCCGAGGTCGGCGAGTTGGTCACCAGTTTTGACATGGCCGGGCTGTCGCTGACCCTATGCTGGCTGGACGCCGAACTGGAAGCGTTCTGGTGTGCGCCGACTTTGACGCCCGCCTACCGCAAGGGCTCCCTGCACATTGCCCAGCAAGAGATCGAAGACGCTGCCCAGTTCACCGAACAACAGGTGATACCGCCCGCCAGCGCCAAATCCCGGCGTTCTGCACACTGTGTGATGCAGGCTCTGGAGGCGATGCAGCGCGTAGTGGTGGAGCAGGCCGATGAACTGGGCCGCATCGATGCGGTGGCCGGTGATGGCGACCATGGCATCGGCATGCAGCGCGGGATCATCGCCGCTGTCGGCAAGGCTCGTGAGGCCCTGGCCTTGAATGCGGGTGTCGGCACCTTGCTGCGCTTTGCCGCTGACGCCTGGGCCGATGAGGCGGGCGGTACTTCCGGCGCCATCTGGGGGGTGTTGTTGACCGCTTTGGGGACTTCGCTGGGAGATCGCCTGGAACCGGACGCGATCTCGGTGGCTGACGGTATCGGCCGGGCCAGCGACGGCATTCAGCATTTCGGCAAGGCGCAGGTCGGCGACAAAACCATGGTCGACGTACTGGTGCCGTTCAGCGCGGCACTGAGTGAAGCGGCCGGGCAGGGCCTTGAGTTGCATCAGGCCTGGCGCATCGCGGCACAGGTCGCCAGCGCTGCCGCCACTGCCACCGCCCAACTGCGCCCGCGCATCGGTCGCGCCCGGCCCCTGGCGGAAAAAAGCCTCGGCACCCCGGACGCAGGCGCGGTATCGCTTGCCCTGATCATCAATGCCATCGAGCCCGTCCTGTGGACCGGCACCCTGGCTCCCCGTCGTATCGAGGAGACTGTTCATGAGTGACATTTTGCGCATCGTCATCGGCTCGGATGACGCCGGTTATGAATATAAGGAAGCGCTTAAGCGCGATCTTATGGGCTATGCGGACGTCGAGCTGATCGAAGACGTCGGCGTCGACAGCCAGAGCCATACGGCCTATCCGCTGGTGGCCATCGCCGCGGCGGAAAGGGTCGCCTCGGGGGCGGCTGACCGGGCGCTGCTGATCTGCGGCACGGGTCTTGGCATGGCGATTTCGGCTAACAAGGTTCCGGGTGTACGCGCGGTGACGGCCCATGACAGCTTTTCCGTAGAGCGGGCGGTGCTCAGCAATAACTCCCAGGTCCTGACGTTCGGCCAGCGGGTCATCGGCATCGAGCTGGCCCGGCGCCTGCTCAAGGAGTGGCTGACCTACCGTTTCGATGAGCACTCGGCGTCGGCGCAAAAGGTGCAGACCCTGACCGATTACGAGCGAGTAAGCGCGCGATGAAAACGCCCGTGGTGAGCAGACCGGTGGTGACGCTGGGCGTCAGCCTGAAGATGTACTTCGGCTACCGCCGCACCCTCGATTGGTGCCAGGCCATTGCCGCGCAGCTGGCGGCCAATGCCGATATGCGTAGCGGCGCGATCGAGGTGTTCATCATTCCCAGCTATCCGACCCTGGCGCCGGTATTGGAGATATTCGACGGTCTGGCCCAGGTGGGCGCGCAGAATCTGTTCTGGGAAGACGAGGGTGCTTATACCGGCGAAGTCAGCCCAAAAATGTTGCGGGAGATGGGCTGTGGCGTTGTCGAAATCGGCCATGCCGAGCGTCGTCGCCATTTTGCCGAGACCGACCGGCAGATCGCCGACAAGACCGCTGCCGCCTGGCGCAATGGCCTGACACCGGTGCTGTGCCTGGGTGAGGAGCGCCCAATGGGCGTGAGCGAGGCCGTGCAGGTGTGCCGCCAGCAACTGGATTCATCACTGGCGGTAGCTCGACGCAGCGGGCTTAGTGGTGAACTGATCCTGGCCTACGAACCGCAATGGGCCATCGGTGCGGCGCAACCGGCGTCTGCGCATTTTATCGGCGAGGTTTGCCAAGGCCTGCGCGACGCTCTGGATGACTCGCGTATCCGGGTGATCTACGGCGGCAGCGCCGGGCCCGGTCTGCTGAGCCAGCTCGATGGCCAGGTCGATGGGCTGTTCCTGGGACGTTTCGCCCATGATCCGCTAGCTTTTCAATCGATTCTCGAGGAGGCGGGCAGCCAGTGTGCCGCAGCCCCGGTCCGCAGCGAGGAGGGCGTCCAATGGCAATCGGCCTGAGTACCTATTCGTTTTTTTGGCGCGCCAGCGAGCGAGTGCCGCATCCGCTGGATCTGCCGCAGATGCTGCAACAGACCGCCGAACTGGGCGCCGATGTTTTCCAGATCTGCGACTTCAAGGCCATCGAGGCATTCGGTGTCAGCGAACTGCTCGACCTCAAGTGTCAGGCCGATGACCTCGGGCTGGAGCTGGAGCTGGGCACGCGCGGCCTGGACACCGAACATCTGCGCAAATACCTCGGGTTCGCCGAGATTCTCGGGGTGCGGCTGATTCGCAGCATGTTCAACAGCAACAGCCTGAAACCAACGTCCGATCAGGCCCTGGCTCTGCTGCAAACGGTGATCCCGCAGTTTGTCGAACAGGACGTGAAGCTGGCCCTGGAAACCTACGAACAAGTGCCGACCCGCAGGGTTCTGCAGGTGATCGAGCGCATCGACAGTCCCTGGCTGGGCATCTGCCTGGACCCCGGCAACTGCGTCGCCGCGTTGGAGAACCCCACGGACGTCATCGACATGACCGCTGAACGGGTGCTCAACCTGCACGTCAAGGATTTCGCCTTTTCACGGCGCGACGGTTGGGTCGGTTTCACCTTCGCTGGCTGCCCCATGGGCGAAGGCCTGCTGGATTACGCCTACATGCGCAGCAAGGTGCGGCCCGACACGCGGCATATCAACCAGATCATCGAACACTGGCTGCCCTGGCAGCTCGATGCAGCGAGCACCTGCGCTCTCGAAGACCAGTGGACTCGCCATAACCTGAATTACCTCACTACAAGACAAACCGAGGAGTGACCCCATGACATACGAACTCAAAAAAATTGCGATTGTGGGTGCCGGCGGCAAGATGGGCATGCGCATTTCCAACAACCTGCAGGGCAGCCACTACAGCGTGACCTACTGCGAAAACTCGCCCAGGGCCCAGGAGCAGATCCTCGCCACCGGCCGAACCCTGTCGGCGACCAATGATGTGGTGCCCCAGGCTGATGTGGTGATCCTCGCGGTGCCGGATGTGGCGCTGGAAACGGTGTCCGCCCAGGTGGTGCCGCAGATGAAGAATGGCGCCATCCTGCTGACCCTTGACCCTGCCGCGTCCTATGCCGGGCTGCTGGCCCAGCGCGACGGCATTCATCAGGCGGTGGCCCACCCTTGCCATCCTTCGGTGTTCCTGGAGCGCTACACCAAGGAAGAGCATGCCGACGCCTTTGGCGGTAATGCTGCGGTGCAGGATGTCTGCGCGGCGTTCGAGAGTGGCAACGACAAGCAGCGTTCGGAACTGGCCAATATCATCGCCGTGATGTACGGCCCGGTCGGCGTGGTGCACTGGGTAACGGTCAAGCAGTTGGCCTATCTCGAACCTACCCTGGTCGAGACCGTCGCCTGCATGGTCGGCAGCTTCATGAAAGAAGCGCTGGACGAGACCATCAACCGTATCGGCTTACCCGAGGCGGCGGCCAAGGCCATGCTCTACGGGCATATCCAGATTGCCCTGGCGGTGTCGTTCCGCAGCACCAACCCGTTCTCCGATGCCTGCATGATCGCCATGGAGTATGGTCGCGAGCAGATCATCAAGCCTGACTGGAAGAAGATCTTCGATGAGAAAGAACTCGACCTGATCATCGCCCGCATGCTGAAGATCGACGCGGTGCGCAAAGCCGACGCGGCTTGATAGGTACGCAAAATCGACTACTTTTTGGCGTCCGGGGTGGCAGCACCTGCGGGCGTCTTTTTATTTGTGCGGCCAGGGAGATTGATCATGGAGAGTAAACCGCTGCGGGGCGCGCTGATCGGTTGCGGTTTTTTCGCCCTCAACCAACTGCGTGCCTGGCAGGATCTGGACGGCGTAGACATCGTCGCCCTGTGCGATAGCGACCCTGAACGGCTCGCCGAATTTGCCAGGTACGCCCCCGAGGCGGGGACCTTCAGCGACGCGCAGATCATGCTGCGCGAGCTGGAGCTGGACTTCATCGACATCGCCACGCCGACCTCGGCGCACAAACCGCTGGTGCTGATGGGTGCATGGGCAGGGGTCGATATCATCTGTCAGAAGCCATTCGCGGCGACCCTGGACGATGCCCGGCTGATGATCGATGCCTGTGCAGAACACAATGTCGGGCTCACCGTGCACGAAAACTTCCGTTGGCAGGCGCCGGTACGGGCCACCATCGAGCACCTGCGCAATGGGGTGATCGGCACGCCGTTTTTTGGCCGGGTGAGTTTTCGCAGCGGCTTCGATGTCTACCGTTTGCAGCCTTATCTGGCCAAGACGCCGCGCTTCATCATCGAAGACCTCGGCGTGCATGTGCTGGACATTGCCCGGGCGTTGTTCGGTGACGTCGCCCGCCTGACCTGCGAGACGCGGCGAATCAATCCGGTCATTGCCGGTGAGGACGTCGCCACGGTCATGCTCGCCCATGAACAGGGTGTCACCAGTGTGGTGGATTTCAGCTACGCCACGCGGCTGGCCAACGATCCCTTCCCGCAAAGCCTGATCGAGGTGGACGGTGATCGTGGCTCGTTGCGCCTGCTGGCCGATTTTCGTTTGCAGATCCACGATGCCCACGGTCATGTCGAAACCCTCGACGTTGCCCCGGTCGCTCCAGCCTGGAGCGATGCACCGTGGTTTCCCATCCAGGAAAGCGTGCTGCGCCTGCAGCGCGAGTGGCTGAGCAACCGCCTGCGCGGGCAGGCATCGGAGACTTGCGGCGTGGACAACTTCAACACCCAGGCGTTGGTGGAAGCGGCGTATGAGTCGGCGGTCAAGGGTATGACCGTGGTGCCTGCCAGGCTTTGAACCAAGCGGGTGAGCGCAAGTCAGTTCTGCAGGAGCGAATTCTGTGTGGTAGCGAATTGTGGGAGCGAATTCATTCGCGAAGAGGTCAGTACATCCGCCGCATTTGTGGCGTCTGTGCTCCCGCTTTCGCGAATGAATTCGCTCTCACAGTGTTCCGGTGATTCAGTAGGTTTTGCGTTGTTTGTAAGAGGCGGTTCCCGCTAGATCGGTAGTGACACCTAGCGCATGCCAAAGCCGCCTTCGCGCACTTGCTTGCTGTTGTCCTTGGACACCATCACACAGTCCACTGACTGTTTCTCCGGCTTGTCGGACTTGCCGGTGCGCAGGAAGTGGTCGGCCTGCTCCATGGCCATGGCGGCCATCTGAGTCGCCTGCTGCAAGCCGGTCGCGATGATCGGGCCATCACCGGCAATCTGCCGGACGACATCGGGGTTGCCGTCGATGCCAACCACTTTGACGTCGCTCTTGCCCGCATTCTTCAACGCCGCTGCGGCGCCGAGGGCCATGGTGTCGTTGCCGGCCAGCACGCCGACGATATTCGGGTTGGCCTGGATGATCGATTGCATGACGTTGTAGCCCTGGGTCTGGTCCCAGTTGGCCGATTGCTGGGAAACCATCTTCAGGTCCGGGATCTGATCAAGCACCCGGTGAAAGCCTTTCGAACGCACATGGGCGTTGACGTCCGAGCTGCGTCCGATCAATTCCACATACTCGCCCTTGTAACCGACCTGATCAGCGAAGTATTCGGCAACCGAGGTCGCACATTGCGAGTTGTTGGATACGATCTGCGCCGTGGCGATGCCGTTGGCGTTGACTTCGCGGTCGATGAGAAACACCGGGATCTTCGCTTCCTGTGCCCGCTTGACCGCCGCGATGGAGGAGTCGGAGCCGGCGTTATCGAGAATGATCGCCGAGGCGTTGTCGCCGATGGCGGTCTGCACCAGACGCAACTGGATATCCGGATCGTCCTGGTGGACCAGGGCGTTAGTCTTGTAGCCGAGCTTTTTCGCGGCGGCTTCGGCAGTGTCGGATTCGGCCTTGTAGAACGCATTGCTATGGGACGGCGTGATGATCACGATCAGATGATCGGCCGCTTTGAAATCGGCTGCCGAAGCGGCCAGGGGCAGGAGCGAGGCGGACAATACCGCCAGAGAAAGCAGCGTGCAGGAGAAGAGTCTTTTCATTGTTTTAGTCATCCCTCTATGGAGTAAAAATCACGCGGCAGTCGTCGGTGAGCCTCGGTCTTCCTGAGCCTTGGCCTGACGCTCCGCACTGGACTTTTCGACACGGCGTTGCAACTGATCGACCACCACCGCCAGCACGATCACCGCGCCGGTAATAACGGTCTGCCAGAAGTCTGAAATGCCCACCAGCACCATGCCGTTGCTCAATACCCCGAGCACAAAAGCGCCGATCAGCGTGCCGCCGATGGTGCCGACGCCGCCGAACAGCGAGGCGCCGCCAAGGACCACCACGGCGATGGCATTGAGTTCGTAGGAGGTGGCGATGGCCGGGTTGGCAGCGCCCAGGCGCGAGGCGATGATCAGCCCGGCCAGGGCGGCGCAGAATCCGGAAATGGCGTAGGTGCCCATTTTCACCCGACTGACCCGTACTCCCGACAGTTCGGCCGCGCGCTCATTGCCGCCGATGGCGAACACCTGGCGGCCAAATACCGTCTTGCGGCTGATGTAAACGGCCACCAGGGTCAGGATCAGCATCAGCCAGATCGACACCGGCACCGACAGTACCCGGGCAGTGCCGAGCAGGAGGAAACCACCGTTGTACAGCTCGGCCTGGCCGGCCAGGTCACCGTAGGTCGCGCCGCCGGAGACCAGCTGCGCGGCGCCGCGAGCCATGTACAGCATGCCCAGGGTCATGATGAACGGTGTGACCTTGAGCCGCGTGATGAACCAGCCATTGATCGCGCCGACCAATGTACCCAGGGCCAGGCTGAGGATGCACACCACGGGAATGCTGAAGAAGGCCGACACCCCCAGCCACGGCAGGCGTAATCCTTCGCTGATCAGATAACCGGCGACCATCGCCGCCAGTCCGGCCACTGCGCCGACGGACAGATCAATCCCGGCCGCGAGAATCACGAAGGTCATGCCAATGCCGAGGATGGCGAACACCGCCACTTGCTCGGCGACGATGACCAGGTTGCGTGCCGACAGGAACGAGGGCGCGATGGAAGAAAACAGGATGATCAACAGCAGCAGGGCGAGATAGGCGCGCAGACGCAACAGCAGTAGCGGTAGCGAGCGCATGCTCAGGGACGGGGATTTGCGGGCAGGCAGGGACAGTGATTCGGCCATCATGCGGTTTCCTTCTGAATGGGTGCCGGGGTTGTCGGCTCCTTGCGCGAGACTTGCGACCAGCCCACCAGTGTCGGTTCATCCAGTTGCTGGCGGCTGAGGCTGGCGGTGATACGGCCCTGGCACATCACCAGTGCGCGATCGGCGCCACCGATGATTTCGCCCAGGTCGCTGGAGGCGTAGAGAATGGTCAGACCGCTCTTGGCCAGGCGGTCCAGCACTTCGAACAGCTCGCGACGAGCCTTGATATCGATTCCCCGGGTCGGCTCATCGAGCAGCAGGACATGGGGTTCGGTGAGCAGGTTCTTGCCCACCACGACCTTCTGCTGGTTGCCGCCGGACAACGACGATATGGCGATGCCTGCATGCTCGGTCTTGATGTGCAGTTCCCGGATCATCCGCGCCACGTCAGCGTCCATGGGCTGGCGGGCCAGGCCATCGGCACGCCGATAGCGGACCAGGTTGGCCAGCAGCAGGTTGTCGCGCACGCTCGCGCTGGTCACCAGGCCGAGCTTTTGCCGGTCCTCGGGCACCAGGGCGATACCGGCGCGGATGCGTCCGGCGATGTCCTGGCGCAGCGGCAGCACCTGGCCGTTGAGTTCGATACGGCCGCCGATGGCCTGACGCAGACCGATCAGGGTTTCGAACAACTCGGTGCGGCCGGCGCCCATCAGCCCGTAGAAGGCGACAATCTCGCCCCGGCGCACGCTGAACGAGACCTTGTTCAACAGCAGCGAACCGCGCTCGCTGGCGACTTCCAGATCGGTCACCCGCAGTACCTCCCGGGCGTCCTCCTGCTCGCCTGGATCCCTTGCGGCCCGCAGTTCAGTGCTCATCTGGCTGCCGATCATGCGCTCCACCAACCAGTCGATGGTCACGCTGCCGCGCACGCCGGTGCCCACCAGATTGCCGTCGCGCAACACGGTGAAGTGGTCACCGATCTCGATCAGCTCTTCCAGACGGTGAGAAATGTAAATGATTGAAACGCCCTGGCGCTTGAGGTCGGCAATCAGGGAGAAGAGGATGCCGACCTCCGCCTCGCTGAGCGAAGAGGTCGGCTCGTCGAGGATCAGCACCTGCACATCGCTGACCAGTACCTTGGCAATCTCGATAATCTGCCGCTTGCCGATGCTCAGGTCCTGTACCAGGGCATCGACGTCGATGTCCTGGCCCATGCGCTGCAGGGTGGCCCGGGCCAGCTGGCGTTGTTCGCCCAATAGCAGTCTGCCGAAACGGCTGCGCCGTTCCTTGCCCATGAACATGTTCTCGGCAACGCTGAGGTTGGGGCACAGGTTGAGTTCCTGATGGACGATGCCGATTCCCAGCGCCATGGCCTGTCGGGGATTGTCCAGGGTCAGGCTCTCGTCACCGGCAAACAGCTGCCCGGAGGTCGGTTGCTCGATGCCGGCGAGGATTTTCATCAATGTTGACTTGCCGGCACCGTTCTCGCCGATCAACACATTGACCTTGCCGTGCACCACGTCGAAATCCACGCCCTTTAGCGCGGTAGTGCCTTGATACACCTTGCGGATCTGCCGGGCACGCATGGCCAGGGGCGCGCCGGAGGAGAAAGCATTCATCCGGCTACTCCTTCACCGTCAGGCTGACGGGCATGATACGAATCGACGTGGGGGACTGCAGGTTGAACACGCCGACGAAACTGACGGTCTTGCCCAGCAGGCTGGCGGCGGGGGCCTTGCCATAGGTGCGCGCCAGGGCCTGCTTGTTCAGGGCGGCGGCAACGTCGGCGTATTGGGTCTGATTGGTAAAGGCGTTCAGCGACATATTGCTGGCCACGTCGCGCAGCACCGTGCTGATCACCAGCGGCCCGGTCAGCAGTTGAATCTTCTGCTGAGCCAGCTCGGGATGATCGGGAAACTCCAGGGTCAACAGACCCATGGGCGACTTGAGATTGGCCTCGGCGACCCGTGCGGTGCCACTGACCACGAAGTTTTTGCTGTTGCCGTCATGATTGACGGCGTAGCGGCTGGCCGCGTCGGCCGGGTTTGCGGCGATGGCGGCCAGTACCGGTGTCAGGTCGACCACATGCTTGTCCAACATCGGTTGCACGTCGCTGGCCCATTGCTGTTCGACGTACTGTTCGGCGTTGAAGCTGTTGATGGCGAACTTCTGGTTCTGCCCTTGGGCGTTGGCGCTTTGCGCAGTATTGAAGACAACCCGGCCGGTAGCCGGATCCAACGGGCGCAAGGTGACGAGCGGGGCACCGATCAGAGTCGTTGCTGCCCATACCGCAGCGGCGACGCCGACGACGGCGATTGCGGGCAGGCCGCGGAAAAAAACCGACGGTTTGCCGGATACAGTCAAGCTCATGCAGATTCTCCTCGCCTTATGGCGTTTTTTTGTACTTGTCAGGAGGTTCAGTCATCACTATATATCATCATCATACCAGTTCAAGATAGCGTCTTTTTTCGGCGCTGAAAGCTAGCCTGGTCTAGTTTGCTGTCGTCCAGAACAACAACAGGAGCGTCCTTGATGAACCCGTCCCAAGCCCTGGATTACCGCCTCTATGGCACGTTGCAGCCACGTCCCGAGGAGCCACTCACCCGAGTCGGCAGGCTGGATTTTCTTGCCCAGGGCGCTCAGTTGCGCCGCCTGCGTGCCGACGGACGGGAGATCCTGCGTAGCGTCGGATTGGTCATTCGTGACGGGTTCTGGGGTACGCACAGGCTGTTGGAGCACCATTGCCAGACCGGGCTTGAAGCAGGCCAGTGGTGGCGCAAGGTGCAGGGCAGCGTGGCGTCGAACGGTGAAGAGCCGGCGCTGGAATGGCAGTTGGAGATGGCGGTTTGTGAGGAAGGGCTGTCCATCAGGACTCAGCTGCGTGCCCATCGCGATTTCCCGACCTGCCGTGCCGGGTTGACGCTCTTGCACCCTCTGCATGGGGTGGTCGGCGCGCCGGTCACGGTGATTCACAGTGATGGTCGATCCCAGTCCGGCGCCTTTGCGGATCTGATCAGCCCGAGCCAGCCGTTTTTCGATATCCAGGGCCTGGTGCACTCACCGATGCCAGGACTGACCCTGGAGTGGCGCTTCAGTGGTGATGTGTTTGAGATGGAGGATCAGCGCAATTGGTCCGATGCCTCGTTCAAGACTTATAACCGGCCGCTGGCGTGGCCATGCCCTTATGTCATCGAGGCGGGCCAGTGCATCGAGCAGGGCATCGAGCTGTACGTGCGGCGTCAGCAGGGGAGTCAGCCATGAATCCGACACGCATCGTCATCGGTGAACCCTGTACCCAGCCGCTGCCAGCCCTGGGGCACGGACTATGGGTCGACCACCTCGAAGACAGCGCCGCCATCGAGGCTCTGATCCGCCAACTGGGCGGCGCGCACCTTGATCTGTTGGTGGATTTGCGGCGCGGCGACGCTCTGGAGCGATTGCAGGATGCCTTGCTGCTGTGCCAGCGCACCCGCACCGATGCCTGGCTGTTGGTGATAGTCAGCGACGATGCAGTACAGGCTCAACTGCAGGACCTGGCCAGCGTTCTCGACAATGCCGCCTGGCAACCCAAAGGCATCCTGACGACCCCTGCGGCCTACCTCGCCAGCTACCAACCCGACGGCCAATGGCCGAGCGGTCCGACGCCCCAGGACGTGGCGGCAGTGGCGCGCGCATGCCTGCCGGATTACCAGATCGGTGGCGGCGTGCCGACCTACTTCACTGAGCTCAATCGCTGTCGACCTGCCGCCGGCAGCTTCGATTACCTGACCCATGCCACGTCGCCCATCGTCCATGCCGCCGACGATCGATCGGTCATGGAATCCCTGGAATCGCTGGGCGATATCGTCCGCTCGGCGCGTTATCTGGCGCACGGCAGGCCCTACCGCATCACGACTTCGGCGATTGGTGCATGGTGCAACCCTTATGGTGGCCAGCTCGCTGTCAATGCCGAGGGCGAACGCCTGACCCTGAGCAACAGCGATCCGCGCCAGCGCAGTCAGTTCGCCGCCGCCTGGACTCTGGGCCATTACGCCGCCTTGCAGCGCGCGGGTGCGGACGCCGTGGCGCTTTGGGCGGTAAATGAGCCATTTGCCGTCGCTGCCGCGAACGAGTACTGGCCGACGTTTCATCTATTGTGTGGTCTGAATCAGGGGCGCGGTAAAACTGCACTCAATGTCAGTGCTTCCTGCGCAGATATCGCCGTGCTGGCTTGGGGCAAGGAGCACGGGGTAGAGGTCTGGCTGGCTAATCTGAGCGACAGTGAGCAGGCATTCGAACTGAGCGGGGCGAGTATCGTTGGCGTTACGCACCTGGACGCCGACCACTACGACCTGGCACTGCATGACTCCGGCTTCATTCACCGGCCCACTTGCGTAGCGCTGGACAAACCGGTCCTCGGGCCCTACGCCGTACTGAAGCTGGACTGCCGACGCGACGTTGAGTGTGGCTTATAATCGCGCTACCGTTGCCGCCATTTACGCTTTCACGAAAGAGATGTCGATTAATGTCAGAGATCAAGAAACGCACTATTCAACGCAAAAAGCTTTCTGACGTCGTCTTCGAGCAATTGATCGGCCTGATTGAAGAGGAAAACCTGCAACCGGGCGACCAGATGCCTGCCGAGCGCGAGCTGATGGAGAGCTTCGGTGTCGGTCGTCCTGTGGTGCGCGAAGCCATGCAGCGCCTGGCGGGCATGGGCATGATCACCATTCAGCATGGCGAGCGGGCCAAGGTCGGCCGCGTCGATATGCATTCCATGATCGGTCAGATCGACCTGGCGGCGCGGCATCTGCTTTCCAGTTCGGCCAAGAATGTTGACCATTTGCGCCAGGCGCGCGAGTTCTTCGAAACGGGCCTGGTGAAAATCGCCGCGCAGAACGCCACGCCAGCGGATGTGGTGCGACTGGAAACCGCCCTGGCCAAGATGCACAAATACCGTGAAACCGATGAGTTCATCCCGGCGGACATGGAGTTCCATGCCGAGATTGCCCGTATATCCGGCAACCCCATCTATGTCGCCATTTCCCACGCGATACTGGAATGGATGGCGGATTATCGCGAAGACATGCTGCGTTTCAAGGGGCGTGAACTGACGCTCAAAGAGCACGAAATCATCCTGGGCTTTATCAAGGCCAATGACCCGGCAGGTGCGGAAAAAGCGATGCATCATCACCTGGTCGAACGCGGCGAAGAGTAGTCTGCCGGGACGCCCGCCCGCAGGTTTGCCGGGCAGGACCACTCCTGAGGCTAATCAAAATCTTCGCGGTGGGCCTATTGCAGGCCCACGCGAACCATCAAGGCGTGCTTAGTACTTCCAGCTCACCGTCGCCGTCAGATTGCGCGGCGCGCCGTAGCTGGTGGTGGTGGCACTGTTGTACAGCGACAGCAGGTATTTGCGGTCGGTGACGTTGTTCAGATTGAGCGACGTGCTCCAGTGACTGTCGATGTCATAGCTGGCCATCAGATCAACCAGCGCATAGGCATTCTGCTTGATCGCACTGTTGTTATCGTTCTCCACCGCACTCTGCCAGCTGACGCGTGCGCCGACCTTGGCCTGGGGCAGCCCCGGCAGGCGATAGGTCGCCATCCCCCGGAAGCTGTGGGTCGGCACATACTTGCGGGCTTTCTCGCCGTCATCGTTGTCGATGCGCACGTAGGTGTAGCCGCCGAGCAGATCCAGGCCGGGCAGGGCTT
Source organism: Pseudomonas sp. JUb42 (assembly GCF_024807945.1). Lineage (GTDB taxonomy): Bacteria > Pseudomonadota > Gammaproteobacteria > Pseudomonadales > Pseudomonadaceae > Aquipseudomonas. The sequence continues at coordinate 207,705 of NZ_JANUFD010000012.1, forward strand.
CGCCGGATGCCTGCAGCTCTACGCCATGGCTCTTGTATTCCAGGGCGTCATAGACGTTATGGCCATTTTCAAAGCCGACGTACTCCGCGACGTTTTGCTGTTCGGTCTTGAATACGGCGCCGGTGAGATTCAAGCCGCTGTCGAGGCTGCCTTTCACGCCCGCTTCCAGGCTCTTGCCCTCCAGCGGGGCGATCAGCCCGCCGTTAGCGCCGATGTTGTATTGCGGGCTGTAGATCTTGGTCCAGCTGCTGTAGACGCTCCATTGCTTGTTGAAGTCGTAGACCAGGCCGGTGTAAGGCGTGACCTTGCCATGGGCGCGGGTGTCGTGGGCCGCGCCGTAGCTCTCGCCGGTACCGTCGGCGCTGAGCATGCGGGCACCGACTATCCAGTGCAGGTCGTCGGTCAGGCTGAAGCGCGAACCGGCGTAAACGCTCTTCTGCGTGTCGTTGTAGTTCTCGGTGTTGGTGTCGCTGGTGTAGGTGAACGACGGATGGGTCACGCGGCCAGCCAGTACATCGGCGAACGAAACGTCGTAGTAACCATCGGCTGCTGCATCGTACTCCCGGGCCTTTTGATGGGTACGACCATAGGCGGCGCCGAGCGTCAGTTCATGTTCGCGGCCGAACAGGCTGAAAGGCCCGGATAACTTGGCTTCGCCCAGCAACTGGTGGGCTTCGCTGGTGGTGTGGGCGGCAAAGGCTGACGCGTCGTCGCCGCTGACACCTGCGATGTAGAGCATGTTGGTGTCTTGTTTCTCGGTGACCCCGGTCGCTGTGATCGTGGACGCCCAGCCGTTGCCGAAGTCATGCTTGAGCTCGACGAACGCGCGCTGGGTGTGCTGGTTCCAGTAGGTCCACGGCTGGCCGATGGCGGAGCTGCGGCTGCCGTAATGCAGGGCGTTGCCGTCACTGTCCACCAGGGGCAGGTTGCCCCAGGAACTGCCATTGGCGTCGCTGTTGTGCTGGGAAAAACCGACAGTCAGGGTGTCGCTGTCGGTGACGTCGAACGCCAGCAGGCCGGCTGCGATGTTGCGTTCGTGGCTGTAGCGGTCCATCCATGAATTGCCCTTGTCGTGGGCGTAGATGAAACGGCCGCGTACGTTGCCGGTATCGGTCAGCGGGCCGGAAACGTCCACGTTGATTCGTCGGCTATCCCAGGAGCCGACACTGGTGTCGATCTGCGCCTGGAAGGTTTGCGTAGGACGTTTGCGCACGAAGTTGACCGTAGCCGACGGATTGCCCGCACCGCTCATCAAGCCGTTGGCGCCGTGCAGCACGTCGATTTGCTCGTACTCGGCCAGATCCTGTTCGCCCACCAGGGTGGTGCCGACGAAGGGCATGCCCATGCCGTCGTATTCGAAGCTGTTGATATCGAAACCGCGGGAGGTGAACTCGGTGCGGTCGGTTTCGGTCTGTTCAACCGTTACCGATGGCGCGGTGCGCAGTGCGTCGCGGATGCCCGTCATGCGGAAGTCGTCGAGGGCCTGGCGGTTGATGGTGGTGACCGCCTGGGGCGTCTCCTTGTCGGTCAGCCCCAGCTTGGTGGTGCTGGATGAAGGCTTGACCTGATAGCCCACGCTTTGGTCGTCAGTGCTTGTGCTAGTGCTTTCGATCTGCGTGGCTGGCAGGGTCAGATCACCGGCAGCATGGGCAAGGGACATGGCGCTGCAGGCGCCAGCCAGCAACAGGCTGGCGGGGAGGCGAGGTTTCAAGATGGCATTCCTTGGTGCAATTGGCAGTAACAACTTAAATTTCAACAATGCGAATGAGAACTTATACCAATTGATAAGGCTTGTTGACAAATTTTTCACATTTGCCGGATTGCCGGTAGCAGCAGGCGGTTTTTCTCAAACAACGCACAGCCTGGGCAATCACCAAAACTTTTTGGGAGATTCCGCCCCGTCTACGACGCCGCGCTGTCACGCCGCAAACACTCACCGAGGCAGGGAGCACATCTTGTGGGAGCGAATTCATTCGCGAAGAGGCCGGTGCATTCGACGCATCTTCATCGCCTGGAACATCGCCTTCGCGAATGAATTCGCTCCCACAGAGTTTTTTTATTCAGTAGGTTGCGCGTTATTTGATGAGCGCGAGTTTGCTCTTGCGTCCGCCAAGTGTTCGCTGTGCGACGACCCTGCAATCGCTATACTCGCGCTCCGCAAAGACACCAAGGACCCGGAATGTCGCTCCCTTCCCACACCCTTCGCCGCACGTTGATCCTCTGGCTATATGCCGTGGCAGCAGCGCATCTGCTGTTTGGCCTGTTGCTCTCATGGGCCGGTTCGTCGGGAGTGTTCGAGGGCTATCTGACGTCCCTGGAGCAGGCCTTCTGGACCGGCGCGGTGCCGCCTGCCGCCCGTGCGCAGCAGGTCTGGTGGATGGCGCTGTTTGGCGCGACGTTGCAGAGCTATGCGCTGTACATGCTGGCGCTGCTGCATATCGGTAACCGCCTGAGGGCACCCATGGCCTGGGGCTGGTTGATTATCGGCCTGGTGTTGTGGGCGCCGCAGGACATGTGGATTTCCGCACAGGTCGGCATGTGGTCGCATCTGTGGATCGATACGGTGGCGCTGCTGATGTTGTTGCCGCCGTTGTTCTGGCTGTATCGCCATGACCGGCGTGAGCAGTGCAAATGAGTAAGCCTCTGCTGTACTTGCTGGCGGGTAATGGCGGCAGCGCCGAGTGGTGGGACGATGCCGTGCCGCATTTCACCCGCTATCAGGTGGTGCCACTGGAATTGCCCGGTTTCGGCATCAATCCCCAGCCGCCCTGTGCCGACCTTGCCGCGTATGCCGAGGCGTTGATCGCCGCCACTGTGCGGGGCAGTGCCATAGTGGCGGTGGGGGTCAATGCGTTGCTGGTCCTGCATGCGCTGCAACGCGCACCGGGGCATTTCTGTCGCAGCGTGCTGCTGGCGCCGGTCGGGGCGTTTCTCTGGCAGCGGCGCTTGCCGGCGCTGATGTCGCCGATGCCCATTCGCAAGACCATCCACTGGCTGCTGGCCAATAAGCCCGCGCTGTTCGCCCACAAGTTTTCCCGGCAGGCCTGGCCCGCCGCGCACTATGCGCGCATGGGCGCCGGTTATGCCCGCTGCCGCGCCTTCGTGCCGTACTGGGATATGCTGCGCGCCGATACAGCTTTGCCGTTACTGGAGTGGGTCGAGGACCCGGTCGAGCTGGTCTGGGGCGATCAGGACAAGGTGCTGGGCATCGAGCAGGCGGCGGCCTGGTCGGCGATTCTGGCCCGGGCTGACCTGAGCATCAGCCTTAAACCGGGCTGGGGCCATTACCCCTGGATCGACGCCCCGGCCGAGTTCGTGCACTGGCTTGAGTCGGGCGAGCGCGGGTTTGTCGCCCATACCAAAGGCGGTCGCTTACGCCTGGCGGCCTGTGCCGGGCAGCCGGTGCCTGCGGCGCTGTCCCTGATGCAGGGCGATGACGCCGGGCTGAATGGGTTTCTCGCCAACGCCCCGGACGCTACCTGGGCGGTGCGCTCGTCCAGTTTTGGCGAGGATCAGGCCGACGCCGCCAATGCCGGGCTTAGCACTACCTATCTGCGCGAACCTGCGCATAACGTGCCCGCACGCATCGCCGAACTGCATGGTGCGGGTGTTGAAGAGGTCGTGGTGCAGCGCTTCATCACGCCTGTGCTCTCCGGGATTGCCTTCGTTCGCCATCTGGCCGTGGAGCTGGAGTGGGTCGAAGGCCATCTGGAGTCCCTGGCTGACGGTCAGGCCAGCCCGGAGCGGGCGGTGATTTCCCGCCTCGGTGCCTCCTGGAGCAGCGGCGAGTTCAGGGCCGCCCATGGCTTGACTCAGCAAACACTCTGGAACTTCCTGCAAGGCGTGCTGCGGGTCTTTCACTATGTGCCCGGAGATGTCGAATGGGCCTGGGATGGCAGCCAGTTATGGCTGTTGCATTACCGTCCCATCAGTGACTACGGCTGGCGTCGGCACCTGACTGCGGCCAATATCGCCGAAATCCTGCCACCTCAGCCGAGCCGCCTGGTGGAGTACGCACAGCGCCGCGCGGCGGCGAGTATTCCGGCGATCATGTCCCGTTGGGACGCGCGCATCCTGCAGGACAACGAGCCTTTTACCGCATTGTTTGGCGACGCTTCCTATATCAACAACGATCTGTTTCTCGCACGTCTGGCGGATTGGGGGATTGCTTCCAGCAATTACGCCGGTGAAGTCGGTGGCGCGACCCCAGAGCTGCCATTGCGGCCCCTGCGCCTATTACGTTCATTGCCATTGTTCCTGCGTATGCAGCGCATTGCCCGAGGCCATCTGCTGACCCTTGACGCGCAATTGCAGCGCTTCGACCGCGAGCTTGCGGCGCTGAAAGAGCAGGGCGCCGACGGCAGGCAACTGGCCGACTGGTTTAGCCGTTTCTATGTCTTCGTCGTGCAGGGCAACCTGTGTATCGCCACGGCCCTGGCCAGCAGTGGCGGCGACCTGTTGGGGCGTCCGCCGACCGCCTACGAGAACGTCGAACACTGCCCCCATCGACTGCCCTGGGAAACCGATCCGGCCACCCCGCGCCCGGCACTGTCCGACCTGCCATTGCAAGCCTTTGCGTCCTGGCCCTCGGCGATTCGGCTTGCAAGCCGCGTCGGTTTACCGGGTCTGCGTGGCTATTTCCTGCAAGTGCGCGAGTGGTATCGGGACAACCTGATGCGCATATTCTTTCGTTTGCATCACGCCATGCCGACAGCCGACCGCGAACACTGGTTTGCGCCGCACCCGCATATTCGCAGCCGGGATGGCAGTTTCTGGCAGGACGGCCGTGAGGGCAGTGAAAAAGCCAGTGGCTTCATGATTTATCCGGGGCAGGTCAGGGGTGTGCTGGGTGAAGACATTTTGCTGGAAGACACTCTGGACCCTGGGCGCCACGCTGTTTATCAAAGCGCCCGGGCCGTGATTGCACGCATGGGCGGGCGCCTGTCCCACGGCTCGACCCTGCTGCGTGAGCTGCGCAAGCCTTCGGCGGTCATGCCCGATGTCGATCTGGCCTGGCTGGGGCGGGAAGTGCTGTATGCCGATGGCGAGTTGAAGCTGATTGAGTGAGTGCCTGCGCAATCAGGCCCTCGGTTCAATGCCTCTGAGTATCAGCGTCTGCAGGTTGGCCAGGACTTCCTCGAAGAACTCGGGATCTGCCAGGGTCTTGCCGCTGACTGCCCGGACCTGTGTGCTGAAGTCGGCGTAGTGCTGTGTGGTGCTCCACAGCGAAAAGATCAGATGCAAAGGGTCTATTCGTGCCAGCTTGCCCGCGTCGATCCAGCCCTGAATGACCTGCACCTTATTGGCGACCAGATCCCGCAGCGGGCCTTCCAACTGATTCATGATCAGCGGCGCGCCCTGCATCACTTCCATGCAGAACAGCCTTGATTCCGCGGGATGATCCCGTGACAGCTCGAGCTTGACCCGGATATAGCTGCCGATGGCTTGCAAAGGGTCCTGCTGCGGATTGAACCCGCGCAAGGGCGAAAGCCAGATATCCAGCAAGTGCTGCATGACGTTGGCGTACAGGTCTTCCTTGCCAGCGAAATAGTAGAGCAGGTTGGTCTTGGAGACGTTTGCCGAACTGGCGACCTGGTCCAGGCTGGTGCCGTGCAGGCCGAACTGGGAAAACAGCTGTAACGCCGCTTGAATGATCGCATTGCGCTTGCCCTCGACCAGCAGCAGACGGCGGCTTTCAGCCTTGGGGCTCAGGGTTCGGGGGGCCTTGGGCTTGGCATTCGAGGCAGGCTTTGCGGCTTTTTTATTGGCCTTGGCCGGGGCCTTGTCGGCAGGGTGGGATTCACTGTTCACAGCGCGGACCGTATGTCGAATCATTGGGGCAGTGTATCAGGCACCTTCACAGAATGGGCTCTGGTGGGAGCCGCCTTGGTGGCGATCGAGTGCGAAGCGCTTGCAATAGCTGCGGTGACCGACCTTTCGCCATCGCCAGCAAGCCGACTCCCACAAGACCTCAATTAAATTTGCAGAGACGTTGATCTCGATCAATAAAAACGCCCTCAAATGTCACTTTCCACGCTCCACCTGCATCAGTCTCGTGCAGCGAAAACTCACCAAATGGTCTTTATCGGACCATTTGGTCTGATCGGAAATCACATGTTTATTTAACCCACTGATTAACAACAATAAAAACTACTTGGCACGACGCCTGCAATCACCTTGACCAAGAGCGCAGCCGTAGTGGCTGCCGACGCAAATCGGTGACGATTATGAAAGTCGGTGTCTTTATCCCAATTGGCAACAATGGTTGGTTGATTTCGGAAAATGCCCCTCAGTACCAACCTACCTTTGAATTGAATAAACAGATCGCGCAGTCGTCAGAGTACTACGGCCTGGATTTCGTGCTGTCCATGATCAAGCTGCGTGGCTTTGGCGGCAAAACCGAGTTCTGGGACCATAACCTGGAGTCCTTCACGCTCATGGCCGGTCTTGCTGCTGTGACCAGTCGAATCAAACTGTTTGCTACTGCTGCATCCCTGGTCATGCCGCCCGCCATCGTGGCGCGGATGGCGTCGACCATCGATTCGATTTCCAATGGCCGTTTTGGCGTCAACCTGGTTACCGGTTGGCAGCGCCCGGAGTATTCGCAGATGGGCATGTGGCCTGGCGATGAGTTCTTCAGCAATCGTTACGAATACCTGTCCGAATATATTCAGGTGCTGCGCGATCTCTGGGGCAAGGGTCAGTCCGATTTCAAGGGCGCGCATTTCCAGATGGATGACTGCCGTCTGAGCCCGCGGCCCCAGGCCGATATGAAGGTTATCTGTGCGGGGCAGAGCGATGCGGGCATGGAGTTTTCCGCGAAATATGCCGATTACAACTTCTGCTTCGGCAAAGGCGTCAACACACCCAAGGCCTTCGCCCCGGCGGCCGACAAATTGATCGAAGCCACTCGGGTGACCGGCCGCGAGGTCAGTACCTACGTGCTGATGATGGTCATTGCCGATGAGACTGATGAAGCCGCGCGAGCCAAATGGGATCACTACAAGGCGGGGGTCGATGAAGAAGCTGTTGCCTGGCTCGGCGTGCAGGGTGCCGTAGACAAGAAGTCCGGCGCCGATACCAATGTGCGGCAGATGGCGGACCCCACTTCGGCGGTGAATATCAATATGGGCACCCTGGTGGGCTCCTATGCCAGCGTCGCCCGGATGCTCGATGAGGTGGCGCAAGTGGAGGGAACTGAAGGAGTGTTGCTGACCTTCGATAACTTCGTCGAGGGCGTGGAGAACTTCGGCACACGTATCCAGCCGCTGATGAAAAGCCGTATCGACGCCATGAGCCCTGTGCAAACCCAGGTGCGCAGTGCCCCAGTCAGCGCGGAGGCGGTGTGATGGTTGGCGTGAAGAACGGCGTGAAGAACCAGACCCTTTCCTCGTCGGTCCCGGTCGGCATCAGCACGGTTGTCGGCGCTGCGGCGCCACTGGTGCTGCCCGCGCGCCCGGAGCCGCTTTACCTGCATCCATCCAATACCGCGCTGATCGTGGTGGATATGCAGAACGCCTATGCCTCGGTCGGCGGCTATGTCGATTGCGCCGGGTTCGATATCTCCGGTGCCCAAGGTGTGATTGCCAAGGTCGGCCAGGCGATAGCGGCTGCACGTTCGGCGGGCGTTCTGGTGATCTATCTGCAAAACGGCTGGGATGACCAGTACGTAGAAGCCGGTGGGCCTGCTTCGCCGAACTATTACAAATCCAACGCTCTGAAGACCATGCGCAAATGCCCGGAGCTGCAAGGCAAGTTCCTCGCCAAAGGCGGTTGGGACTACGAGATTGTTCCCGAATTGAAACCGCAGCCCGGCGATATCCTGGTGCCCAAGACCCGCTACAGCGGCTTCTTCAACAGCTCGCTGGACAGTACATTGCGGGCGCGGGGCATCCGCAATCTGGTCTTCACCGGGATTGCCACCAACGTCTGCGTCGAGTCAACCCTGCGCGATGCCTTCCACCTCGAATACTTCGGCGTGATGCTAGAAGACGCCACCCATGAACTGGGTGGCGGCGCCATTCAGGCGGGTGCCGTGTACAACATCGAGACGTTTTTCGGCTGGGTTTCCAGTGTCGGTGATTTTGTTCAGATGTTGCAATCGAGCTGAATTGGAATGAGAACACCTGTAGGAGCTGCCGAAGGCTGCGAAAGCGATGTATCGGATAGCCCCATCCGCAGCCTTCGGCAGCTCCTACAACCATCAACTTTTAATCGAGGGACTGTCCATGCCTAAAAAAGTCATTATTCCTGCCGGTACCGGCACGCCAATCGGCCCATTTGTTCCGGGCACAACCGCCGATGGCATCGTCTATGTCTCCGGCACTTTGCCCTTCGACAGTGACAATAACGTCGTCCATGTCGGCGATGCTGCGGCCCAGACGCGTCATGTGCTGAACATCATCAAGGGCGTCATTGAGAGCGCGGGCGGGACCATGGCCGACGTCACGTTCAACCATGTCTTCCTCAAGAACTGGGAAGACTACGCTGCCATCAACGCGGTCTATGCCGAGTATTTTCCCGGTGAAAAGCCGGCGCGTTACTGCATTCAGTGCGGCCTGGTAAAAGCCGATGCGCTGATTGAAATCGCCAGCGTGGCGCATATCGGCAAAGGACTCTGACGATGGATCTGTATACCGAGGTTCATGGGCCCGCTGACGCTGAAGTGGTGCTGTTGTCGTCCGGTCTTGGCGGCTCCGCAAACTATTGGACGCTGCAGATCCCCATGCTGGTCGAGGCCGGTTACCGGGTTATCGCCTACGACCAGCACGGCACGGGACGCAGCCGCGGCGCTTTGCCTGGGGACTACGCCATTGAGCATATGGCCCAGGACGTCAGGCGTATTCTCGATGCTACGCAGTCGGACCACTGCCATTTGGTCGGCCACGCCCTCGGTGGCCTGGTCGGCTTGCAGCTGGCTTTGGATTGCCCCGAGCGTGTGCGCAGCCTGACCCTGATCAATGCCTGGTCAGAGCCCAACCCGCATTCCGCGCGCTGCTTCGACGCCCGTCTGACCCTGCTGGCCGACTCCGGCCCCCGTGCCTATGTCGAGGCCCAGCCGATTTTCCTCTATCCGGCCAGTTGGTGCGCGGCCAATGCCGAGCGGGTCCAGGCGGAAGTGGATCATGCCTTTGAGCATTTCCCCGGTGCCGATACCATGCGTGCGCGTATCGCTGCATTGCGCCGCTTCGACGTCACCGCGCGGCTCGTCGAGATCGGCGTGCCGGTGCTGATTTCAGTGGCCCGGGACGATGTACTGGTGCCCTGGACCTGTTCCGAACAGCTGGCTCGGCATTTGCCTGATGCGCACTGGCATTGCGTCGAGCATGGCGCCCATGCCCATAACATTACGGCGGCTGGCGAATTCAACGATTCGTTGCTGTCCTTCGTCAAAAACTCCTGAATCCGGTCATTCATCATGCAGACATCCCCGGTAGCTACCACGGTCGACCCCAGCGCTGGCAGTCAGGGCGTTCCTGACAAGGTCGAGTTTCGCAACGCAATGGCGCGATTGGGGGCTGCGGTAAATATCATCACCACGGACGGGCCTGGCGGTCGCGCCGGTTTTACCGCCTCCGCCGTGTGCAGCGTGAGCGATGAACCACCCAGCCTGCTGGTGTGCCTGAACCGCAGTGCGTCGGTTTACGAGACCTTCAAGCGTAATGGGGTGCTGTGTGTGAATGTGCTGGGCGCCGGGCATCAGGCCATCTCCAGCCTGTTCGGCGGCAAGACCGCCATGGACGAGCGCTTTGCCTCGGCTTCATGGTCTAGCGGGCCGTCTGGTTCGCCGATTCTGCAGGACGCGAGCGTGTCTTTTGATTGCCGATTGAGTCAGATCACTGAAGTTGGGACTCACGATGTATTGATTTGTGAAGTAATCTCCCTCTCCACCGGTGAGCAGGCGCAAAGCCTTATCTATTTCAACCGCCAGTATCACGAGTTGTAAGTGCCGGGTAGGCCAGTTGTTTTTTTGAGATCCTCCAAGTTGATCGGGTGAGCGCATTATGAAGAATCTATTTTCCTGGCGGGTAAAGGCCGATGAGGGCGGTGTAGTTGCCCCCGACGAGCGATTGCCCTGGCCGCAGACCATTGCCATGGGTATCCAGCATGTTTTTGCCATGTTTGGTGCGACACTGCTTGCTCCATTACTCATGGGCATGGACTCCAATGTTGCGGTACTGATGAGTGGTATCGGTACTTTGATCTTCTTTTTGATCACCAAAGGCAAAGTACCGAGTTACCTGGGTTCCAGTTTTGCCTTTATTGGCGTGGTCATTGCGGCCACCGCTTATACCGGCAGTGGCGCCAACCCGAATGTCGCAGTGGCCTTGGGCGGGATCATTCTCTGTGGCCTGGTCTACGTGGTGGTGGGCGTGGTCGTGCAAATGGCCGGGACCGCCTGGATCGAAACCGTCATGCCGCCGGTGGTAACCGGTACGGTGGTGGCGGTGATCGGTCTGAACCTGGCCAGTGTGCCGGTCAAGTCCATGGCTTCATCGAACTTCGAATCCTGGATGCAGTTGCTGACCTTCGTCTGCGTGGCCCTGATCGCCGTATACTCCAAGGGCATGATGCAACGCATGCTGTTGTTGGCAGGCTTGATCATCTCCACCCTGATTTATCTGGTCCTGACCAACGTGCTGGGTTTCGGCAAACCGGTGGATTTCAGCGCCATCGCCAATGCCGACTGGTTCGGCATGCCGGGCTTTCAGTCGCCTACCTTCACCTTGAATGCGGCGATGTTGATCATTCCGGTGGTGGTAATTCTGATCGCGGAAAACCTTGGGCATATCAAGGCAATTTCGGCGATTACCAAGCAGAACCTGGATGACTCCATCGGCCGTGCCTTTATCGGCGACGGTGTCGCAACTGCTGTAAGTGGTAGCGTCGGTGGTCCGGGCGTGACGACTTACGCGGAAAACATCGGTGTCATGGCCGCCACCAAGGTCTATTCGACCGCGATGTTTGTCGTGGCGGCGCTGGTCTCGATCGTCCTGGGCTTTTCTCCTAAATTCGGCGCGATCATCCATGCCATTCCGGTCCCGGTGATGGGCGGTGTGTCCATTGTGGTGTTTGGTTTGATCACGGTGTCGGGTGCCAAGATCTGGGTCGATAACAAGGTCGATTTTTCCGACAACCGCAATCTGATGGTGGCCGCGATTCCTCTGGTTCTGGGGACGGGTGACTTCACTCTGCATTTCGGTAGCTTCGCCCTTAACGGCCTGGGCACTGCGACCTTTGGCGCGATTCTGTTGAATCAACTGTTGAAGGGAAGAGGGCAGGCTGCTCGTTCTGCTTCGGCCGAGAAGGTCTAGCGGCTTCCACGGCTCCTATGTTTGTCTGCTACTGCCAAAGCGTTCCCGATAGGCTGTCGGCGGCAGGCCGGCCGCCTTGCGGAACGCTACGCGAAAACTCTCGGATGAGGTAAAGCCGCATCGCGCGGAGATCTCTTCGCCATTCAGTTGTGTGCTTTCCAAAAGATCCCGGGCCAGGGACATGCGCGCTTGCAGCAGCCAGGCTTTGGGCGTCATGCCCGTCGCTTCGACAAAGCGTCGAAGGAAGGTCCGCTCGCTCATCAGCGCTTTCGCCGCCAGCTGTTTTACCGTCAAGGCGACCCCGGCGTTCTGCCGAGCCCATTCCAGTACTTGAGCCAGCCCGTCACGCGGCGTCCTCGCCACCGGAGCCGGGATGAACTGCGCCTGACCCCCCGAACGTTGCGGTGCCATGACCAGACGCCGGGCCACGGTATTGGCCACATGGGTGCCGTAGTCCCGGGAAACCAGATGCAGGCAGGCGTCGATCCCGGCCGCACTGCCTGCCGAGGTAATTACCTGGCCGTTATCGACATAGAGCACATCGGCATCCACATCGATGGCCGGGAAGCGGGCCTGCAGCTCTTCGGTGTAGCGCCAATGAGTGGTGGCTCGTTTGCCATCCAGCAGCCCGGCAGCGGCCAGCACGAACACGCCGGAGCATATGGAGATAATCCGCGCGCCGCGCTCATGGGCTGATCGAAGCGCAGTCAGCAGCGCTTGCGGTGGGGCCTCAAGGCGGTTGCGCCAGCCGGGTACGACGATGGTCCGGGCGTTTACCAGTTCGGCCAGCCCGGCATCAGCTGATATCGCCATGCCCCCTGATGCGCGCATCGGGCCCTCATCCACGGCGACGATGCTGTGGGAATACCAAGGGAAATCGAATTCCGGGCGCGGCAGTCCGAAGATCTCGACAGCAATGCCGAATTCGAAGGTACAGAGCCCGTCATAGGCCAGAACGGCCACTAATCCTGGATTGTCATGCATTGGCGGAAAACTACCGGTAACTGTCTTGTGCGCCACTGTAGCGCCCGCAACTCGATTCCTACAATGGGCCTCCCTCTTCATTATCGAGAAAGCGCCATGCCCAGTTTGATCAGTGAAATCAGCGCTGCATCCCCGTCCGAAGCCCTGGCGCATTTCAGCCGCAGGCTGGCATTCGAGACCGACTGCTCGGATGTCCATTACAGCCGGCAACGGGGTGAGATCGACTATGTGCTGGTGGACGTCCGAAGCCAGTCAGCCTTTGAGAGCGGACATGTTCCCGGCGCGATCAATATTCCTTCCCGGGAGATGACGGCTGAGCGAATGGCGCAGTTTCCCCTCGATACGTTGTTCGTCGTTTACTGCGCGGGGCCGCATTGCAACGGCGTGCACCGCGCCGCAGTACGCCTGGCGGGTCTTGGCTATGGGGTAAAGGAGATGATTGGTGGCGTCACCGGCTGGCTTGATGAAGGCCTGGCGCTGGAAGGGAAGGGGGATGCGCTGGCTGGCAGCGGCCATCAGGTGTCATGTGCCTGCTAAGTCTGTGCGCCTCGAATCCTGGGGATTCACGGCTGCACAGACTTAAGCGATGTTAGTGAACCGTCCTGCCATGGAAGGCCGCTCTTCCCGCTCTGGCATCAAGGGAGTTTAAAATCCTGGTCACCCGCAGCCACTCCCTTCTGGCCTCGGCGCGGCGTCTCTCGGCGGCTTTCCTGGTGTCATTGAAGCGGGTCCACAGATCCGCATCCAGCCTGTCGGCCGCCAGCAGACGATAAGCTTCTTCATCCAGTTTATTGGCTTCTAGCAACAGCAGGTTGCATTGTGTTGCCGCCTCTTCCCAGGTGAGTCCGGTCAGAGACTTGAATTTTTCGTTGAACATCTAGAGCTCCATGTAGCGATCCAACTGCTTGCTCCTGGTCAACTGCATTCATGACGTTTAATCAGAACGGGATCATTCCTCAATCAGGACGACAGCTCGCTCAGGGCGACGTCCGGTGAGCAGCTATTTTTACATTGAATTGAACGAAGTCTTGCAGTACTGGCGACGGGTGGTTTGTGCCGCTCTAGTCTGGGGATCTGTGCGCTCAAGTGACAAAGACGATGGATGGGCAGCGCCGCAGGGGGGTAAACGCCAGTTGTTTCTGTCCGCCATTGCCTTCGATTAATTCGCTCAACGGCGCTTGCGGGCGCCTGAATTCTTTGTTAGCTTCGCTAAAAATGTTATCGATAACATTTTGCTCCAAAACAATAAAAACAACAGAGAATCTCCCCATGAAAACGCTTCCAAAAACCCTGTGTTTGTTGGCTCTAAGTGTTGGATTTGTCACTGCCGGTGCCGTTCATGCGGACACCCCGGCCAAACCGCTGCGAATCGGTGCTTCCTTTCAGGAAATCAATAACCCCTATTTCGTCACCATGAAAAATGCCCTGCAGGACGCCGGCGGCAGCATCGGCGCGCAGTTGCAGATCACCGACGCCCACCATGACGTGTCCAAGCAGGTCAGCGATATTGAAGACATGCTGCAAAAGGGCATCGACATCCTGATCATCAACCCGACCGATTCGGTCGGCGTGCAGTCGGCGGTCAAGTCGGCTCATGCGGCAGGCGTGGTCGTGGTCGCAGTGGACGCCCAGGCTGACGGGCCGCTGGATTCGTTCGTCGGTTCGAAAAACTTCGACGCCGGCTTCCAGGCTTGCGAATACCTGGCCAAGAACATCGGCAACAAGGGTGATATCGGCATTCTCGACGGCATCGCCGTAGTGCCGATTCTCGAGCGCGTGCGCGGCTGCAAGGAGGCCATCGGCAAGCACCCGGATATCAAGATTGTCAGCATCCAGAACGGCAAGCAGGAGCGTGACCAGGCCCTGACCGTCACCGAGAACATGCTTCAGGCCCAGCCAGGGCTCAAGGGGTTGTTCAGTGTGAATGACAACGGCTCCCTCGGTGCCTTGTCGGCCATCGAAGCCAGCGGCCTGGACGTCAAGCTGGTCAGCGTCGATGGCGCCCCGGAGGCGATCAAGGCCATTCAGAAGCCGGGCAGCAAGTTCATCGCCACCTCGGCCCAGTACCCGCGCGATCAGATCCGCCTGGCGTTGGGCCTGGCCCTGGCCAAGAAGTGGGGCTCCCAGGTTCCTGCCACCATTCCGGTGGACATCGCTCTGATCGACCAGGCCAAGGCCAAAGACTTCAGTTGGTAAATGCCCCTGCGTCCGGCGCATCTGGCCGGGCGCAGTCATTGGTGTGAATCAATCGATGGATGAGGTTGGCAGCATGAACAGTCTTTTGAAGCTGGAAAATATCTGTAAGTCCTACCCCGGCGTGCAGGCGCTCAAGGGCATCGACCTGGAAGTGCAGCGCGGCGAAATTCACGCCTTGCTTGGCGAGAATGGCGCGGGCAAGTCGACCCTGATGAAAATCCTCGTGGGGGTCGAGCATCAGGATCAAGGGCAGATCCTGATCGACGGGCAGGCGCAGAAATTCGCCACTTATCACGATGCCATCGCCGCCGGCATCGGTATCGTGTTTCAGGAATTCAGCCTGATTCCCTATCTCAATGCTGTAGAAAACATCTTTCTCGGCCACGAACTGGTCAACGGCCTGGGCCTGCTGCGCAAGCGCGAAATGCACGACAAGGCCGCCGCGCTGTTCCTGCGTCTGGGCGTCAGCATTGATCTGCAAAGTTCGGTCCGGCACCTGAGCGTGGCTGAACAACAGTTCGTCGAAATCGCCAAGGCCCTGGCCCTGGACGCGCGCCTGCTGGTGCTCGACGAACCCACCGCGACCCTGACGCCCACCGAGGCCGAGCTGTTGTTCGACATCATGCGCGAGCTCAAGCGCCAGGGTGTGGCGGTGATTTTCATTTCTCATCACCTGGAAGAAATCTTCCAGGTCTGCGACCGCATCAGCGTGCTGCGTGACGGTAGCAATGTCGGCGTTACCGATGTGGCCGACAGCGATATCGACCGTCTGGTGGAGATGATGGTCGGGCGCCGTCTGGAAGCCAGTTTTCCGCCCAAGACCCAACAGGCCCGCGGCCCGCTGTTGCTTGAGGTCAAGGATATCCAGTTGATCCGCAACGGCCCGCACAACCATTTCGACCTGCATCAGGGCGAAATCCTCGGCTTTGCCGGGCTGGTCGGGTCCGGTCGCACGGAACTGGCCCTCGCGGTGATCGGCGCCATGCCGTCGGTGAGCAAGGACGTGCACCTGCGCGGCCATAGCGTCGCTCTGCGTGACCCGGCCCAGGCTCTGGCGCAAGGCATCGGCCTGCTGCCGGAGAGCCGCAAGAGCGAAGGGCTGATCACCGATTTCAGCATTCGCGAAAACATTTCCCTGAATAACCTCGGCAAGTACGAGCACTACCACCTGATCGACCATGGCCGCGAGAGCAGCACCACCGAAGCCTTGATGAAACAGCTGTCTATCAAAGCGCCGAGCGGTGAAAGCCGGGTGTTCAACCTCAGTGGCGGCAACCAGCAGAAGGTGGTGATCGCGCGCTGGATCAATCACAACTGCAAGATCCTGATCTTCGACGAGCCGACCCGGGGCATCGATGTCGGCGCCAAGGCCGAGATCTACGCGCTGATGCGCGCCCTCACCGAACAGGGCTACGCAATCATCATGATTTCCTCGGAGCTGCCGGAAATCATCGGCATGTGCGACCGCGTCGCGGTGTTCAACAAGGGCGCCATCGTCAAGGTGCTGGAAGCCAGCGCCGTCAACCCGCAGGAAGTCATGCGTCATGCCACCGGGAGCCACAATGAATACCTCCATTAATACCCTCATGCCAGCCAAGCTGAGCTTCAATCTGGCGCGCCTGACCCGTTCGCCGGCGTTCTTTCCCTTCGTCGGGCTGCTGGTGGTGACGCTGTTCATGATCTTCGCCAGTGACAAGTTCCTCACCTCGGCGAACCTGGAAAACATCGCTCGCCAGGTGTCGATCAACGCAATCATTGCCGTTGGCATGACCTGCGTGATTCTGACTGGCGGCATCGATCTGTCGGTGGGGCCGGTCATGGCCTTGTCCGGCACTCTCACGGCTGGGTTGATGGTCGCCGGTGTGCCGCCGGGCCTGGCGATTGGCGCCGGGATCGTCACGGGCGTGGCGTTCGGCATCGGTAACGGCGTGTTCGTCGCCTACCTGCAAATGCCGCCGATCATCGTCACCCTGGCAACCATGGGCATCGCTCGCGGCCTGGGCCTGATGTACACCGACGGTTACCCGATCTCCGGGCTGCCGGAGTGGTTCGGCTTTTTCGGCCGCGAAAGCCTGTTTGGCGTGCAGGTGCCGATTCTGATCATGCTGCTGACTTACCTGATTGCTTATGTGCTGCTGCAACACACGCGCATCGGCCGCTATATCTATGCGATTGGCGGCAATGAAGAGGCGGTGCGCCTGTCCGGCGTGCGTGCGCCGAGGTTCAAGCTGCTGGTGTATGGCATCAGTGGTTTGACCGCTGCCATCGCCGGGCTGGTGCTGAGTTCACGCTTGATGAGCGGCCAGCCCAATGCCGGGGTGTCTTTCGAACTGGACGCCATTGCCGCCGTGGTTCTGGGTGGTGCGTCGATTGCCGGTGGCCGTGGGGTGATCCTCGGCACCCTGGTCGGGGCGATGCTGCTCGGCGTACTCAACAACGGTCTGAACATGCTCGGCGTATCGCCCTATGTGCAGAGCGTCATCAAGGGCGGGATCATTTTGCTGGCGATTTTTATCAGCCGCCAACGACACAAATAAGCCGTTAACCCCCCTGTCATTGCCCCCATGGCGCCCCGGCGCCGTGACGGGCCAACTCATGCTCGAAAAAGGTTGAAGATCATGGACAAAAATACCCAAGACCAGATGCAAGCCGTTGTCTGCCACGGCCCCAAAGACTACCGCCTGGAGCGCATCGGCAAGCCCAAGGCGCGGCCCAATGAACTGGTGATCCGTATCGCTGCCTGCGGTATCTGCGCCAGCGACTGCAAGTGCCACTCGGGCGCGGCGATGTTCTGGGGCGGCGACAATCCCTGGGTCAAGGCGCCGGTGGTGCCGGGCCATGAGTTCTTTGGCTATGTGGCCGAGGTGGGCGAGGGCGCCGAGGAACTGTTCGACGTGAAGTTCGGTGACAAGGTCATCGCCGAGCAGATCGTGCCGTGTGGCAAGTGTCGTTTCTGCAAGTCCGGCAAGTACTGGATGTGCGAAGTGCACAATATCTTCGGCTTCCAGCGTGAAGTCGCCGAAGGCGGCATGGCCCAGTACATGCGCATCCCCAAGACCGCCATCGTGCACAAGATCCCCGAGTCGGTGTCCCTTGAGGATTCAGCCCTGATCGAACCCATGTCCTGCGCTATCCACACGGTCAATCGCGGTGATATCCAGCTCGACGATGTGTTGGTGATTGCCGGTGCCGGTACCCTGGGCCTGTGCATGGTCCAGGTCGCGGCACTGAAAACTCCGAAAAAACTGGTGGTCATCGACATGGTCGACGAGCGCCTGGAGCTGGCGAAAAAGTTCGGCGCCGACGTGGTGATCAATCCGTCCCGTGACGACGCCCGCGCCATTATCAACGGCCTCACCGATAACTACGGCTGCGACGTGTACATCGAAACCACCGGCGTGCCCGCAGGCGTCACCCAGGGTCTGGAGCTGATCCGCAAGCTTGGTCGTTTCGTCGAATTCAGCGTGTTCGGCGCCGAAACAAGCGCCGACTGGTCGATCATCGGTGACCGCAAAGAATTGGACGTACGTGGCGCGCACCTCGGGCCGTACTGCTACCCGGTGGCCATCGACCTGTTCGAGCGCGGCCTGATCACTTCCAAAGGCATCGTCACCCACGACTTCTCCCTCGACGACTGGGAAGAAGCCTTTGCCCTGGCCAACTCGGTGAAGTCGATCAAGGTGCTGTTGAAGCCGGCTCAGTGATGCGGGGAGCGGTCATGAACTATGTGATTGGCGTGGATATCGGTACGCAAAGTACCAAGGCGCTGTTGGTCGATGGGCAAGGTCGGATCATCGCCCAGCACAGCCAGGGTTATCGGGTCGATACGCCCAAGGTGCGCTGGGCCGAGCAATGGCCTCAGGTCTGGCTGGAGGCAGTCGAAGCCTGTGTGGTCGGCTGCCTGCAGAAGGCGGACGTGGCCAGGGAACAGATCAAGGCGCTGTGTATCAGCAGCCTGTACGGCGGTTCGGGTATTGCGGTGGATGCCGACCTGCAACCGCTGCACCCGTGCCTGATCTGGATGGATCGACGCGCCGGGGAGCAAGTGCAGTGGGTGCGGGACAATGTCGACCTGGAGCGGCTGTACGCCGTCACCGGCAACTCCGTGGACAGCTACTACGGCTTCACCAAGATGCTCTGGCTCAAGCAGCACCAACCGGATGTCTGGAGTCGCACGCGCTACCTGCTGCCGCCCAACAGCTACATCAACTATCGCCTGACCGGTGAGCTGGCGGTGGACCATAGCTCGGCGGGCAATATCGGCGGTGTCTACGATGTGGTCGGGCGCTGCTGGTCGGTGGAAATGCTTGAAGCGCTTGGTATTGATCCGGCATTGATGCCCGAGCGTCTGCTGTATTCCGGCGAAGTGGTCGGTGGCCTGTTGCCGGAGTGGGCCGAGCGTTTGGGCCTGCCGGTGGGCATGCCGATTCTGGCCGGAGGAGTCGATGCGGCCATGGCGACCCTGGCTGCCGGCGTCACCCAACCGGGCAATCATGTAGCCATGATCGGTACCAGCATGTGCTGGGGCTATCTCAACCAGCAGGTCGATGCGCGCCATGGTCTGGTTAGCATGCCCCATGTTTATAACGGTCATAAGGACCTGTATATCTTCGGCGGCACCATTACCGCCGGGGCGTCGGTCAGTTGGTTCCGTGAACAGTTCTGTCAGGCCGAGGAGTTGCAGGCCAGGGACGGCCTGGATAGCAGCCTGTGGCTGCTCGAGCAGCAGGCGGCGAAAATTGCGCCAGGCAGTGAAGGGGTGCTGTTCCTGCCCTACCTGATGGGCGAGCGCAGCCCGGTGTGGGACGACCGCGCCAGTGGCAGCTTTGTAGGCCTCAACCTGTTCCATAGCCGCTTTCACCTGTACCGCGCCGTACTCGAAGGAGTGAGTTTTGCCCTGCGCCACAATATCGAGGCCGGTACTCGTGGCGCCCACTCCCTCGATCCGCGGCTGATCGTGGTCGGGGGCGCCAGCCATTCTGACCTGTGGATGCAGATCATCGCCGACATCACCCGCTTGCCGGTCTACACCATCGTTCAGGAAGTGGAAGCGGCGCTGGGTGCCGCCTTGCTCGCCGCCCATGGCGTCGGTCTGGTGGATGACCAACAGATGGATCAGGGCTGGGTCGAACTGGAGCGGCGCGCAGAGCCGGTCGCCAGCAGCGTGGCTGCCTATGACCGCGCCTTTGTCGATTACCTGCGCCTGTATCCGGCCCTCAAACCCATCATGCACAGCCTGCAACAGGCCTGAGTCACGGAGATCGATGCAATGAACGGGATCAATTTTGATTTCAGCGGGCAGCGCATTCTGGTGACCGGCGCCAGCAGTGGCATCGGCCTGGAAATCGCCCTGCAACTGATGACCAGCGGCGCCCAGGTTTACGCCTTGGGCCGCAACCGCAAGGTGCTGCAGCAGCTGCATGCCGATGGCGCCCAGGTGCTGGCGGTGGATGTGGCTGAGAGTGCGGCGCTGGAGCAGGTTCTGAGTGAGCTGCCGGTGCTGCATGGGCTGGTTAACTGTGCGGGCGTTTCGGTACTTGAAGCGGCCAGCGCCATCAGTGCCGAAGGCTTCGACCGGGTTATGGCGGTCAATGCCCGGGCCGCCGCCCTGGTGGCCAGTCGGGTCGCGGCGGCGATGATCGCCGGGGGCGTGCAGGGCAGTATCGTCAATGTATCGAGCCAGGCTTCGCTGGTGGCCCTGGATGACCATCTGGCCTACTGCGCGTCCAAAGCCGCACTGGACGCCATGACCCGGGTGCAATGTGCCGAGTGGGGCCGTCATGGCATTCGCGTCAATAGCGTCAACCCTACGGTCACCCTGACGCCCATGGCCGCCGAAGCCTGGGCGGCACCCGCCAAGCGCGATCCGGCGTTGGCGGCCATTCCCCTGGAGCGTTTCGCCGAGTCCTCGGAAGTGGCCGGGCCTGTGCTGTTTTTGCTCAGCAACGCCGCGAGCATGATCAGCGGCGTCAGCCTGCCGGTCGATGGCGGCTATACCGCGCGCTGAGCCATTGAGCCTGTATTGGCGCGCTTTGCAGTAAACGATCGAGACCCGGGCATGGTAGCCTTTGCCTTTGGATCTCGATGCCAGGCAGTCAAAGCGTTTCGATGAGCAAGCAGAAAAACGTCACCATCAGCGACATCGCCAAGCGGGTCAACATGACCACGATCACGGTGTCCCGCGCCTTCAGCAGCCCGCATCAGGTCAAGCCTGCGACCCTTGAGCGCATCCTCGAAGTGGCCCGTGAGCTTGATTACGTGCCCAACGCCTTCGCCCGCAGCCTCAAGCGCAACGAAAGCCAGATCATCGGCCTGATCACCGCGTCAGTGGACAACCCGTTCTACAGCGAAATGATCAAGGCCATTTCCCGCGAGGCCAAGCGCCACGGCTACACCATCATGCTGGTGGACACCGACAAACTGCCGGAACTGGAAAGCAAGGCGGTGGATACGCTGTTGGGATATCGCGTGGCGGGGATCATCCTGTCACCGGTCTCGGACGAGCCGGACTACCAGCCCGCTTATCTTGAGCGCCTGGCCAACGGCAAGACCCCGGTGGTGCTGCTCGACCGTACCATCCACGACAGCAGCTTCAGCCGTGTGGTGCTGGACAACTACCACAGCGGCTTCAAGGCTGCGCAGTACCTGTTGCAGCAGAATCCGGCGATCCAGCGCCTGCTGGTGCTGACTGGCCCGGCCCATTCGCGGATCACCGAAGAGCGGCTCAAGGGGCTGCGCGCGGTATTCGATGCCCATCCCCGATTGCAGATGCATATCTATCCCGGCGACTACACCCTCGATCCGGCTTACGACGGCGCCATGGCCTACTTGCGGGACCAGCCGCCGCCGGACGCGATCATGGGCTTTAACCAGTTGATTACCATGGGGGCGCTCAAGGCCCTGCGCGCCCACGGCATTGCGCACCAGGACATCGCCATCTGCGGCATCGACCGCCTGCCGTTCGCCGATATCTTCGGCGTGCCCATCGCCTGCATCGCCCACGACGCCACCGAAGCCGGACGCCGGGCGGTGCAACTGCTGCTGGAACGCCTGCAAGACCCGCTCAGGACTATGGACAAAGTGGTGATTCCGGGGGAGCTGGAGCAGAGCAGCGGTTGAAGGGCAGTTGATTTTGTGGGAGCCGACTTGCTGGCGATCGAGTGCGAAGCGCTCGCAAGAGCGGCGGTGACTGATCTGATGCTATCGCCAGCAAGCCGGCTCCCACACGTGTTTGCGATACGCTTTAACGCTCATTCCTGCGCCGCAACGCCTCCATCGCCAGCAACAGCAGCAACGCCCCAAGCACCATCATGGTCGCGGCGGCGGCGATGGTCGGGTTGAGGTTTTCCTTGATGCCGGCAAACATCTGCATCGGCAGGGTGCGTTGCGACGGGCTGGCGAGGAACAGGGTGACCACCACTTCATCGAATGAGGTGGCGAAGGCGAACAGCGCGCCGCTCAGCACCCCCGGTGCAATCAGCGGCAGGGTCACCCGGCGAAATCCGTACCAGGGCGTGGCGCCCAGGCTCGCGGCGGCTCGGCTGAAGTTGCGATCGTAGCCCTGCAGCGTCGCATTGACGGTAATCACCACGAAAGGCACGCCGAGCACGGCATGGGCGATGACCAGTCCCAGGTAGCTGTTGAGCAGCCCCCAACTGGCAAAGAAGAAATACAGGCCCACCGCGACGATCACCACCGGCGCGACCATGGGCGAAATCAGGATCGCCATGATCAGTGCCTTGCCACGGAATTCCCCCCGGGACAGGCCGACCGACGCCAGGGTGCCCAAAACCGTGGCCAATATCGTCGCGGCCGGGGCGATCTTCAGGCTGTTGCCCAGCGCCTGCATCCAGTCGCCGGAACTGAAGAACTCGCGATACCAGCGCAGTGACAGGCCGCTCAACGGATAACTGAGGAATGAGCCTTCGTTGAACGACAGCGGCACGATGATCAGGATCGGGATGATCAGGAACATCAGCAGCCCCAGACTGTAGACACTCAGCAGTGGGCGCAGCAGGCGGATTTCCAGGGGTTCGACATGCTTCATGACGGCTCCTCAGGCAGTCTGGTTGGCAGGGCGCGAAACCTTCGCGTAGACCCAGTAGAGCAACAGCACGATGATCAACAGCTGGCTGCCCAGGGCGGTGGCCATGCCCCAGTTGATGGTGGTGTTGGTGTAGTAGGCGACGAAGTAACTGATCATCTGGTCCCCCGGCCCGCCCAGCAGGGCCGGGGTGATGTAGTACCCGATGGCCATGATGAACACCAACAGCGCGCCCGCAGTGACTCCGGCGTAGGTCTGCGGCAGGTACACCCGGCGAAACGCATAAAGCGGGTGGGCGCCGAGGGAAATGGCAGCCCGCTCATAGCGCGAATCAATGCCCTTCATCACTGCATACAGCGGCAGGATCAGGAACGGCAGAAGAATATGGGTCATGGAAATCAGCACGCCGGTGCGGTTGAACACCAGTTGCAGGGGTTTTTCCAGAATGCCCAGGTCGATCAGGCTGTTATTGATCAGCCCGCCCGATTGCAGCAGCACGATCCAGCTGGCGGTGCGCACGATCAGCGAGGTCCAGAACGGCAGCAGTACGAAGATCAGCAACAGGTTGGCCCGCCGTGGCGGCTGACGGGACAGCCAGTAGGCCAGGGGGTAGCCGAGCACCACGCAGAGCAGGGTGACCAGCCCGGCGATCAGCAGCGAGCGCTTGAGCACATCGATATACAGGGCTTTATCTGGTTCGACGGCCTTGACCTGGCCGTTGTCCAGCTTGAGGTCGAAGGCCGCCAGCCAGTAGAAACTGGTGTAGGGCTGGCCCAGTTGCTTGAGGGTGGCCCAGGTCTTGATGTCAGCCAGGGCCGGAACGCCTTTGCTCAGGCGTTCACGTACCGGTTCGCCGCTGGCAGGTAACCGGCTCAGCACCGCCGTGGACAGGCTGCGCAAGCTGCCGGTTTCATAACCCAGGCGCCGATTGAGGGCGAACAGCTGGCCATTGCCACGGGCGCTGCGCAAGTCCTCACCCAGGGCACTGAACACCGACTCACCCGGCAGCGCCTGGCCATCCCACTGTTCCAGCAGTGCCAGGGTCTTGGGCAAGGCGTTGGCGACTTCCGGGTTTTCCACGCTCTTGGTCAGCAGTGAACCGATGGGCGTGAGAAAACCAAACAGCAGCAGCGCCAGCAGCGGCAGGATCAACAACAGCGAGCGGCGCTTGTAGCTGCGCTGGGTCAGCTGCAATTGCCGACGCAGGCGCTGGCTCTGGCTGGCCGGCGTCTGCGCTTGCAGGGACAGGGCTTCGGACATGGGATTCTCCTTATGACAACCGGCCCGCACGCTATGCGCCCGGGCCGTGGATGCAGGCGCCGATGGATCAGCGCGCTGCCCAGGCGTTGAAACGCTGTTCGAGCTCTTCGCCGTGGTCGATCCAGAAGTCGGTGTTCACCTGCAACGCGCGCTCAAGGTTGGCGGGCGCGGTGGGCAGTTGTTCACGGGTCTTGGCGTCGATCAGGGGCAGGGTGTCCTTGTTGGTCGGGCCGTACGGGATATTTTCCGCGAAGACTTTCTGGTGCTGCGCCTCGTTGGCAAAGGCAATGAATTGCTCGCCCAGGGCCTTGTTCGGCGAACCCTTGACGATGGCCCAGCTGTCGATGTCATACATGCTCTCGTTCCACACCATCTTGAACGGATGGCCTTCGGCCTGGGCGGCGGAGACCCGGCCGTTATAGGCCGAGGTCATCACCACATCGCCTGCCACCAGCCATTGCAGGGGCTGCGCACCGGCTTCCCACCATTGGATATCGCTCTTGATCTTGTCGAGTTTCTTGAAGGCCCGGTCGACGCCTTCGGGGGTGCCCAGTACCTGGTACAGCTCAGCCGGTTTCACGCCATCGGCCAACAGGGCAATTTCCAGGGTGAACTTGGCGCTTTTGCGCAGGCCGCGTTTGCCGGGATAGGTCTTGGTGTCCCAGAACGATTCCCAGCCTTTGGGGGCGGTCTTGAGCTTGTCGCTGTTGTAGGTCAGGTTGGTCGACCAGAGGAAAATCCCCGCGCCGCACTCGTTGACCGCGCCTTTGACGAACTTGTTGGCGTCGCCCAGCTTGCTCCAGTCCAGGGGTTCGAACAGGCCTTCGGCGCAGCCGCGCACCAGGTCCGGGCTTTCCACCTCCACCACGTCCCAGCCCACTTGTCTGGTCTCGACCATGGCGCGGATTTTGGCCATCTCCCCGTTATATTCCCCGGCCTGCACCGTACCTTTGCCGGTGGCGGCAAACGGTTGGTAGAAGGCTTTGTCCTGGGCCTCTTTGTTCAGGCCGCCGAACGACACGACGGTCAGTGATTGCGCGTTCACCTGGCCAGCAACGGCAGCCAGAACGGTCAGTGCAGCAAAACGCTTGAGCATGGCAAGTATCCTGAAGTCATTAACGTTGGGGTGGGAAGTCGGTTCAAGCAGGCAGGGCGTCCAGCGCCGAAGCGTCAGCGCTGTGCCAACAGACGCGAAGGCTGTGGCCCTCGCGCCAGTCCGGTTGCATCTGGGCGATGGGCACCTTGACGTTGAAGTCGCGGTTGCCGGCAACGTCGAGGCGGATGCGTACGTGGTCGCCCAGATAAATGCATTCTTCGATGCGCCCGGCCAGGTGACTGTCATAGCGGCCATCACCGTCGAGGATCACCCGCTCGGAGCGGATCGACAGAGTGGTGCGGCTGCCACTGACAAGACCGGGAGTGCTGCGGGCAAACAGTTCCTCGCCCTGGTCGAGGCGCACCTGGCAGCGGTCGGCAGTGAATCTGCCCAGGACTCCCGGCAGTACGTTGGTATCGCCCATGAAGGTGGCGACGAAGGTATTGGCCGGGCGCTCGTACAGGGCTTGCGGGGTGTCGACTTGCTGGATGACGCCGTCGTTGAAGATCGCCACGCGGTCGGACAGGGTCAGGGCTTCCGCCTGATCGTGAGTGACGAACACCACAGTCAGGCCGAGCTCGCGATGCAGGCGGCGGATTTCCAGTTGCATCTGCTCGCGCAACTGCTTGTCCAGGGCGCCGAGGGGTTCGTCCATCAGCACCAGCTTGGGCTCGAACACCAAGGCACGGGCCAGGGCGATGCGTTGCTGCTGGCCGCCGGACAGCTGACTCGGATAGCGATTGGCCAGGGCACTCAGGCGCACCATATCAAGGGCCTTGAGCACCTTGTCTTCGATGTCATGGCGCTTCAAGCCGCGCACCTGCAGAGGGAAGGCCATGTTCTCGGCCACAGTCATGTGCGGGAACAGCGCGTAGTTCTGGAACACCATGCCGATCCCGCGCTTGTGCGCCGGAACACTTTCGATGGCCTTGCCTTCGAGAAAAATTTGCCCCTCGGTCGGGGTCTCGAAGCCTGCCAGCATCATCAGGCTGGTGGTCTTGCCGGAGCCGGACGGGCCGAGAAGGGTCAGAAATTCGCCCCGGGCCACGTCCAGGTCGAGGTGTTTGACCACTGTTTTCAGGCCGTCGTAACTTTTTTCCACGCCTTTGAAACGGACGAAGGCGGCGGCATCGTTACTGGTCATCTCAAACCCTCCACTTATGCAGTCTGCATTAAAATATGATGCATCATGTTTTTATTGAAAGCAGATTTTGTGCCAGCCAACTCGAACCGCCGGGTTACGGCGGCTTCGGGGGCGGGCGCAAGCCTTGGCGCACCAGGGCTGTGCCGTAGCGTTTGAATCGAGGATGCAATGCCCCAGAGCGGGGAGTTGAGGACGCCGGGAGGCTCAGCGCAGCGCGAGCAGGGTGGCGTCCAGGCGTTCGAGCAGCAGATCGGCGTGTTCCCGGGCAAATACCAGGGGCGGGCGGATCTTGAGGATATTGGCCTTGGGGCCGGTGGCGCTGATCAGTACCTGGCGTTGGCGCATGCCGTTGACCACGGCGGCTGCGGCCTGGGTCGCCGGTGCCTGGGTGTGGCGATCGGTAACCAGCTCGACGCCAATAAACAGCCCTTCGCCGCGAACGTCGCCAATAAGCTCATGACGCTCGGATAGTTCCAGCAGGCCCTGGCGCAGATAAGCACCGACGTCGCGGGCATTGCCTTGCAGGTCCTGCTCGCGCAATACGTTGAGCACTGCCTGCGCGGCCTGGCACGACACCGGGTTGCCGCCGTAGGTATTGAAGTAACGTTGCTGACGGCCGAACTGATCGAACAATGCTGAACGGCCGACCACACCCGCCACTGGATGACCGTTGCCCATGGGTTTGCCCAGAGTGACCAGGTCCGGTGTCACCACATCGCGCTGAAAGCCCCAGCGCTGCCCGCCAGTGCGACCGAAGCCCGGTTGCACTTCATCGGCGATATACAGGCCGCCGGCCTCGCGCACGCATTGCGCAGCGGCGGCCAGTTCGCCAGTGGCCGGGCTGAACACGCCGTCGCTGGAGAAAATACTGTCCACCAGTAGCGCCGCAGGCTTGATGCCCTGGGCCTGCATGTCGGCCAAAGCAGCCTTTACGCTGGCGACGAAGTCGTTTTCCTTGCGATAGGAATCCGGTGCGTCCACCAATCGCACATGGGCCGCTGTCGGCAGGCCGGTGGCCAGGGACGGCGAGACCTCGGCCAGGGCGCTGGTCACGCCGTGATAGGCCCAGCGGGTCACCAGAATACCGGTGCCACCGCTATGGCAGCGGGCGATGCGCAGGGCCAGGTCATTGGCCTCGCTGCCGGTGCAGGTCATGGTCAGGTTGTTCAATTGCTCGGGGAATTCGCTGAGCAAATCTTCGGCGTAGTCGACGATGGATGGATGCAGGTAGCGGGTGTGGGTATTGAGCTGGGCGCTCTGTTCGGCGATGGCGCGCACCACAGCCGGGTGGCAATGACCGATGGAGGCGACATTGTTATAGGCATCGAGGTACGGCGTGTTGTCCTTGTCGTAGAGCCAGACACCCTCGCCACGCACCGGCGCGAAGGGTTCTTCATAGAACAGGCGATAGCTGGCGCCCAGGGCCTGTTGGCGGCGGGCGAGCAACTCAGCGGCGGTGGGCGAACTCATAAAGCCTCCGGCGTGCAGGCGTTGATCAGGCTGTCGGTGAGCATGCCAGCGGGCATGGCGGTCAGGCATTGCAGGTTGCGCCAGGTGGTACTCAGGTTGCGCAACACATAGTCGCGGTTTTCCGGGTACAGGCTGGCACGCCACTGGGCGATGGTAATGGCCATGGCCATACGCAAGGTGATCAGGTCGCCGAGCACCGCCAATTCCTCGGTTTGTAGCGGGATGCGGGCGTTATAGGCGGCAACGAAGGCCTTGATCAGCCACAGCGGATCACTGGCATCAGCGTCGACCTGATAGGACAGCGCCGTGCCCAGCTCGTTGATCAGCGGCGCATGCAGGGCATCGCCAAAGTCGATGATCGCCGCGACCCGGCTGCCGGTCTCGCAATCGAGCATGACGTTATGGGGGTTGAGATCATTGTGGATCACCTGGGCGCGCAATCTGGCCAGTTGCGGTTTCACCTGCTGTTCGTGGTGGTCCAGCAAGGCCGATACCAAGGGCAATTGCTCGGCATCCAGACAGTGCATATAGGGCCTGACCCGCTCGGCATGGCCGACATCCCACAGCAGGTCGCGCTGGGCAGCGGGGTGATGGAAGTCTTTCAGCGCCAGGTTCACTTGCGCCAGGGTGCTGCCTAGTTCGTGCATCAGGGCCACGCTCGGTGTACCGAGATTTTGCGAGATACCGTCGAGATAGGTGACGGTGCGCAGGGTCAGATTCTGGCCCTGCACCACGACCCTGGGTTCGAATTCGCCGCTGCGCGCCGCCAGCATCCGCGGCACCGGCAAGTGCGCGCCGTGACGCTCGATATGCAACAGCGCCTGGGTCTGGAAGCTGATGACGCTGGGGTCTTCGGCGGGGTTTATGAATTTCAGCACGAAGGCTTCACTGGCTGTACGCACCAGGAAATTCGCATCGCGCTCGCCATTGAGCAGCTTCAGCGTGCCTTCCAGGCCATAGGTTTGCCGGGCAATGTCCAGGGCCTTGAGGTGATCGATAGTCGGCGCCTGCGTGGTCATCAGCTCGGCGCAACTGACAGCGGCCAATGCAGTCTCAGACATGCTGCCCACCGTTGACATGGATCTCCGCGCCGTTCACATACGAGGCGCCACTGGTGCACAGGAAATAGACCAGCGAGGCCACTTCCTCGGGCTTGCCGAGACGATGCATGGGCACCGAGCGCTCGACGATGTCGGCGGTGCCGGGGGACAGGATCGAGGTGTCGATCTCGCCCGGGGCAATGGCATTGACCCGTACGCCATGGGGGCCGAAGTCGTAGGCCATTTCCCGGGTCAGGGCGGAGAGGGCGGCCTTGGAGGTGGAGTAGGCGACCCCGGCGAAAGGATGCACCTTGGACCCGGCAATGGAGGTGACATTGATGATGCTGCCCTTGGCGGCTTTCAGTTCCTCGAACAGGCCTCGGGCCAACAGTGCGGTGGAGAACAGATTGACGTTGAACACCTTGATCCAGGTGGCGTAGTCGCTTTCCAGTACGCCCATGCGGCTGCCATTTGCGCCTTTGGGGGAGATACCGGCATTGTTCACCAAGGCATCGAGACGGCCGCCCAGCTTGTCCTTGATCGCCGCCATGCTGTCGCTGACGCTGTCGATATCTTCCAGATCCAGGTGGATATGGTTGAGCAGACCCTCGGCCCAGGGGCATTCGGCGACCCAGTTCTGCCGCGAGGCGGTAAAGACTTCCCAGCCCGCCGCGTTGAAATGCTTGACGGTGGCATGACCGATGCCCCGGCTGGCGCCGGTCAGTAACAGCTTTTTCTTGTCGCCCATGATCGATCTCCATTGTTTTGAAGTTTGATGCATCATGTTTTTTAGCGGCGAGCCTGTCAATAGGCCAACCGCCAATCGGTTACTCGGTGAGGGTTTCCTGGCTCACGGCGATAAACTCCAGCATTTTCTGATTGCCGTCGAGGATATCGGTCTGAATGGCATGTTTGGCCGCTGGCGCATCCTTCTGCCGCAGGGCATCGAGGATTTCCTGATGGTGCTCAATGGCCATGGTTAGCGAGAAATGCGCATAGGCCTGGGCGATCAACGGCCCGGCGCGCATCCACAGGCTGTCCAGATAGCCGCGCAGCAGCGGCATGCGCGCGGCTTCGGCGATCAGGAAGTGGAATTCACTGTTCAGGCGCAGGGCCAATGGCAAGTCATGCTGATCGATGGCCTGCAGGTTGAGCTGGATATTGGTCTCGATGCGCTTGAGATCGGCAGAGGTGGCGACCCGCGCGGCTGTTTCTGCGCCCAGGCCTTCCAGATTCAGGCGCAGGGTGCGGATTTCCAGGTAGGCGGCGCTGTCGAGCACCGGTACCCGGATGTCCTTGGGCGTCTTCAGCACCAGGGCCTTTTCCTTGGCCAGTTGCAGGATAGCGTCCCGCACCGGCGTGACACTGGTGCCCAGTTGCGCGGCCAATTCCCGAATACGCAGGCGATCATCGGGCTTGAGCCCGCCGGTGATCAGCGCATTGCGCAATTGCGCATAGACATTGCTGCCCAGGTAGGTGTGGGTAATGGCATCGAGGGGGTAGGACATGGATCACCGAGTGCATGGAGCCGTTTTGCCGGTGACTATACAACATGATGCATTGGCGGCTTTGGCGAAGATCGGGAAAAAGTGCGTGATGTTTTGGGTCTAAGCCTTGGTCTAGGTCCTGCGCAATTCACTGGGACTCACGCCCAACCGCTGCTTGAACACGGTCGCCATATGCGCCTGACTGGCAAAACCACAGGCCAGGGCGATATCGCTCAGGCTGCGCGCCGGATCGCGCAGCAGGTCACGGGCACGCTCCAGGCGGCGGTCGATCAGGTAGCTGTGGGGGCTTTTACCCAAGGTCTGTTTGCAGGCCCGGGTGAAAAAGCCTTCGGACAGGTCCAGCAACTGCGCCATGTCCTGCACGCTCAACGGCTCGCCCAATCCGGCATCGATAAATTCGTCGAGCAGGCGCAGGCGTTTGCCGGTCAGGGTGCCGAGGGGGGACGCGGCGGACAGCCGATCTGCGTTTGCCCGAGCGGCCAGTGCCAGGGCCCAATCCTGCCAGTCATCCGTTGCCGAAGGACGTAACAGGGCTGCACGCATGCGTTGCGCCAGGAGCATGGCCAGGGGGTCGATGCGGTTATTGAACGGCTGACCACCACTCAGCGTTGCGCTGTCGGTGCGTATCAGGCGCAGGTATTCACCGCCCTGGCTCGATGCGGAAAACACGTCGCAGCCCATGGGCACAAAGGCCAGGCCATTGGGCGTGGCATCGAAGGGGCGAATGCGGTCGCTGCCAATGGCATGCACGCCGCGCTGGCTGTCGAAGGCAAAGCCGATGGCGGCCTGGCTGGCGATATAGCGAGCCTCGTAGGGCGCGCCGGGCAATAACTCGATCACCCACGGCCCGGCCTCGGCGCGGCGTACCGGTTCGCTGGGGGGCTGTGGAGGTAGTCGGGTTTGGCGAGTCATAAGCGTTATCTTACTCAACAGATCTTGTCGTGTCCTTGCCATGAATTGAATCTGCAACCCCTGTAGGACCGGCTTTAGCCGGGAGGGCGTGCTCGCGGCTAAAGCCGCTTGTGTCTGCAAGAAGAGTTAAAGTCATAGGTGAGAGGGGTGAATGGCAAGCTGATAAGCCGACGTGCCCTAGAGCACGGGTAGGAGCCTAGCTGCCATTCACCCTTCCACTCTGGCCCCAAAGCCCGAACAGTTGAATGAGCGCCAACTCGAACCAACAAGCGT
>NZ_JANUFD010000013.1 GCF_024807945.1 Pseudomonas sp. JUb42
GGTAGTGTGGGGTTTCCCCATGTGAGAGTAGGTCATCGTCAAGATTAAATTCCGAAACCCCATTTGCGAAAGCAGATGGGGTTTTGTTTTTGCGCCGAGAAAAATGCTGTCAGATCTGCGACAGCTCCTACACAGATTGTCGGTGGCAATCATCCCCTGTTGCCCTTAAGGTTCGGGCTTAGATATTTGCATCATTAGCCAAGGAAGCAACCATGTCCGTCACAACCTCTCTGAGCCCCGGTTTCATGGTGGTGCATGGCAACCGCCCGGATGAGCTGCGCAGTCTGGTTGTGTCCTGGATGCGACGTTATCCCTTGGAGCCGCTGGAAAACGAGATTGCCCTGGTACAAAGCAACGGCATCGCGCAATGGCTCAAACTGGCCCTGGCCGAAGATACCTTGCAGGACGATCAGGGTGGCTGCGGAATTGCAGCAGCCATCGACGTTCAGCTCCCCGGCAGTTTCATGTGGAAGCTGTATCGGCAGGTGCTGGGCCGCGAGGAAATCCCGGAAATCTCCCTGCTGGATAAAGCACCGCTGACCTGGCGCCTGATGCGCCTGCTCCCCGCTTTGATCGACCAGCCACACTTTGAGCCGCTGCAACGCTTCCTCACCGCCGACACCGATCTGCGCAAACGCTATCAACTGTCCGAACGCCTGGCTGATCTGTTCGACCAATATCAGGTCTATCGCGCCGACTGGCTGGAAGACTGGGCCGCCGGACGTCATCAATTGCGCAGCGTTCGTGGTGAGATCAAACCCCTGGCCCCTGCCAATATCTGGCAGGCCGAGCTCTGGCGTGCCTTGTTGCTGGATGTCGGTGAGCAAGGCATGGCCCAGAGCCGCGCCGGGGTGCACCAGCGTTTTATCGAGCATATGAGCCAACTCACAGACGCGCCAAACGGCCTGCCTGCACGAGTGATTGTCTTCGGCATTTCTTCATTGCCCGCCCAGGCGCTGGAAGCCCTGGCCGCCCTGGCAAAATTCAGCCAGGTGCTTCTCTGTGTACATAACCCTTGTCGCCATCACTGGGCCGATATCGTGGCCGACAAGGACCTGCTGCGCCACCAGTACAAACGCCAGACCCGCAAGAGCGGCATGCCGCAGATACTCGATGCCGAAGCCATGCACCAGCACGCTCACCCGCTGCTTGCGGCCTGGGGCAAGCAGGGTCGTGATTACATCAATCTGCTGGACACCCACGACGAGCCCAACAGCTACCGTTCATGGTTCAAGGACGAGCGTATCGACCTGTTCAGCGAGAGTGAGCCGACCACGCTGCTCAGCCAGTTGCAGGACGATATTCTCGAGCTGCGCCCTTTGGATGAGACACGCTCGCTATGGCCTGCTGTCGCGCCTCTGGAAGACCGCTCTATCCGTTTCCATGTCGCCCACAGCGCCCAGCGTGAAGTGGAGGTGCTGCACGACCAGTTGCTCGCCCGCTTCAGCAAGGACCCGAGTCTGCGGCCCCGGGACATCATCGTCATGGTCCCGGATATCGATAGCTACGCGCCGCATATACGCGCCGTGTTCGGTCAGCTTGATCGTCATGACAACCGCTTTATTCCCTTCACCCTGTCGGACCAGAGCCAGCGGGGGCGTGATCCGTTACTGATCGCCGTCGAGCATTTGTTGAAGATCCCCGATAGCCGTTTCCCTGTCAGCGAGATCCTCGACCTGTTGGATGTCCCGGCCCTGCGCGCGCGCTTCAAGATTCAGGAGCGTGACTTGCCAATGCTGCACCGTTGGATCGAAGGCGCTGGTGTGCGTTGGGGCCTGAGTGCCGGGCAACGTGCAGGGCTCGGCCTGCCTGAAGGCCTTGAACAGAACAGCTGGCATTTCGGCTTGCGTCGCATGCTGCTCGGTTACGCGGTAGGTGCCGGTGCGGCCTATGAAGGTATAGAACCCTACGACGAAATCGGTGGCCTTGATGCGGCCCTGATCGGCCCTTTGGTAGCCTTGATCGATGCCCTGGAAGTCGCTCATCGCGAGTTCTCCCAGATCGCGACACCCGAGGCCTGGGGGATGCGTCTGCAAGCGTTGATTCAAGTGTTTTTCCGTGCCGACAGCGAGCACGACGACTATCTGCTCAGCCAGCTGGAGCAATTGCGCGAGACCTGGATGCAGACCTGCGAGGCCGTCGGTCTGACTGATGAACTACCGCTCACGGTGGTCCGCGAAGCCTGGCTGGCGGGGCTCGATCAGGGGCGTCTGTCCCAGCGTTTTCTCGCCGGGTCGGTGAACTTTTGCACCCTGATGCCCATGCGCGCCATCCCCTTCAAGCTGGTCTGCCTGCTGGGTATGAACGACGGTGATTACCCGCGTGCGCAACCACCACTGGACTTCGACCTGATGGGTGGCGACTACCGCCCCGGTGACCGTTCGCGCCGTGAAGACGACCGTTATCTGCTGCTCGAAGCATTGCTCTCGGCCCGTGAGCAGCTTTACATCAGTTGGGTTGGCCACAGCATTCGCGACAACAGCGAGCGCCCGGCATCGGTACTGATTGGTCAACTGCGCGATCACCTGGCCAGCGGCTGGAAGCTGGCCGGTGCCGAGCTGGCGGATGATGCCGGGCAGCGGCTGCTTGAGGCGCTGACTCTGCATCATCCGTTGCAACCTTTCAGCGGCAAATACTTCCACGAAGGCAACACCGCACTGTTCAGCTTTGCCCGCGAATGGCAGGTGTTGCATGGTCCACTTGAACAACCGATATCACTGCTTAGCCTGCCCAAACACGAGCAGGACGAACCCCTGAGCCTGATGCAGTTGCAAGATTTCCTGCGCAACCCGGTCAAACACTTCTTCAGCCAGCGCCTGAAGATCTATTTTGAAGTGGCGCAAGCCCCGCTGGCCGATGAAGAGCCCTTCGTGCTCGACGCGCTTGAGCGCTACAGCCTGAGCGAAAGCCTGCTCAGCGCCGCCCTGGTTGAAACGGCAGGCAGCGACGATGCCCTGCAAGCCCGGGCCCGTCGTCTGCAAGCCAGTGGCCTGCTGCCCATGGCCGGTTTCGGCACCAGCCTGCAACAGGAATTGATTGAGCCGCTGCCCGAGCTGCTGCAACGCTATCAGGCGCTGCTGCAACTCTGGCCGCAGGCGTTGGAGAGCGCGCTGCCCATGACCTTCAGTCATCAGGGCGTCACGGTGGATGGCTGGCTCGGCGGGCTGCGACAGA
Source organism: Pseudomonas sp. JUb42 (assembly GCF_024807945.1). Taxonomy (GTDB): domain Bacteria; phylum Pseudomonadota; class Gammaproteobacteria; order Pseudomonadales; family Pseudomonadaceae; genus Aquipseudomonas. The sequence continues at coordinate 3,175 of NZ_JANUFD010000013.1, forward strand.
ACGCACAGAACCAGTACCTGCTGATCCATGTAATCCCCAATTCCATCGGCTCGAAGAAGACTCGCAAATGGCACCGCCTGGTACGCCCTTGGGTGACCCATCTGGTGGCCTGCGCCTGTGGCCTGCCCTTGAGCACGGCGCTGGTGGCCAGTGACGAAACCCTACTGCTCGAAGCGCTGCCTCTGGAACATGCCCGGACTACTCTGGAGCACCTGCTCACGGCCTGGCTCAAGGGCATGGACCAACCGCTGCCGGTGGCGGTGAAGACCGCCTTTGCCTGGCTCGGCCAGACTGATCCGGCGAAGGCCGAAGCAGCGGCCTGCAAGGCCTATGAAGGTGACGGCGTGAACAGCGATGGCGAGCGCCGCGAAAGCACTGCCCTGGCCCGGCAGTTCCCGGACTTCGCTGGGTTGATCGACAGCGAAGAATTCCAGGGTTGGTGCGAAACCCTGTATCGACCGATTATCAACGCGCCCTGGCAGTCCCTGTCCGGCGCGGAGGCCAGCGCATGACTCTTGCTAACTCGTCCCTGCCCCTGGCCCTGCGCTTCCCCCTGCACGGCAGCCAGTTGATCGAGGCCAGTGCTGGTACGGGCAAGACCTTTACCATTTCCGCCCTGTACTTGCGCCTGATCTTGGGCCATGGGGACAGTGAGTCCGCCTTTGGCCGCGAGTTGCTGCCGCCGCAGATTCTCGTCGTGACCTTCACCGACGCTGCAACCAAGGAACTGCGCGACCGCATTCGCACGCGTCTGGCCGAAGCGGCGCGGTTCTTCCGCGACGAGATCGCCGCCCCCGATGCCCTGCTCGCTGATTTGCGTGATCAGTACGCCACCGAGCAGTGGTCGTCCTGCGCCAGTCGCCTGGATATCGCCGCGCAATGGATGGACGAAGCGGCTGTCTCGACTATCCACGGCTGGTGCCAGCGCATGCTGCGCGAGCATGCCTTCGACAGCGGCAGCCTGTTTACCCAGAGCCTGGAAACCGATCACAGCGAATTGCTCGGTGAAGTGCTGCGCGACTACTGGCGGCGTTTTTGCTACCCCATGAGTGCCGACGCCCTGGACTGGGTGCGCGCTAACTGGGGCGGCCCGGCAGCCTTGCTCTCGCGGGTTCGCGGGCTGTTCGGCAGTGAGCGTAAGGTGCCGCAGCAAGCGCCTGCCGAGCTGATTCTGGCGGCCTTGCAGGAGCGCCGCGAGGCCCTGAAAACCCTCAAGGCTCCCTGGCTCGAGTGGTCTGCGCAGCTGTACCGTATCTGCCTCGACGGTGTGGCGAACAAGGCCGTCGACGGGCGCAAGATGCAGGAGCGCTACTTCAAACCGTGGTTCGACAAGATTACTGACTGGGCCAGCGACGACACTCAAGAGGTGCTGGATATCGGCACCGGCTTCACGCGCCTGACCCCCGAGGGCATGGCCGAAGCCTGGAAGGGCAGTGCGCCTGACCATCCTGCTCTCGACGCGATGCTCGAACTCAAGGCCGCTCTCGACCGCTTGCCCACCCCCGACGCTGCCGTGCTCGAGCATGCCGCGTACTGGGTAGGCCTGCGTTTTGAGGAAGAGAAACGCCGTCGTGCCGAAATGGGTTTCGATGATATGTTGCTCAGGCTCGACGCCGCGCTTGGCGCCGATGGAGGCGAGCGTCTGGCCAGCCTGATTCGCGAGCAGTTTCCGGTAGCCCTGATCGATGAGTTCCAGGACACCGACCCAGTGCAGTACCGGATTTTCGAGCGCATCTATCGCCTGGAAGAAAATCAGCGCGAGACGGGCCTGTTCCTCATTGGCGACCCCAAGCAGGCGATCTATGCCTTCCGCGGCGCCGATATCTACACCTACCTGCGTGCCCGTACCGCCACTGCCGGGCGCTGGCATAACCTGGACACCAACTTCCGTTCCAGCCATGCCATGGTCGCTACGGTCAATCATCTGTTCCTGCGCGCCGAACAGCGTGATATCGGCCGCGGCGCCTTTCTGTTCCGCGACGGTGAGGACAATCAGGTGCCCTTCCTGCCAGCGCTGTCCCAGGGCCGCAAGGAAGTGCTGCAGATCGACGGCGAACCGGGGGCGGCACTGACCGTCTGGCAGATGGCAAGCGATCAACCGGTGTCCGGTGTGGGTTATCGGCAGCAATTGGCGGCCAGTTGTGCCAGCGAGATCGTCCGGTTGCTCAATGGCGGCCAACAGGGGCGTACCGGCTTTGCCAAGACTGACGGCGCCCTGCGCGGCGTGCTGCCTGCCGATATCGCTATCCTCGTGCGCGACGGCAAGGAGGCTCAGGCCATACGCGGCGAGCTGACCGCCCGTGGCGTGCGCAGCGTGTATCTGTCGGACAAGGACTCGGTGTTCGCCGCCCAGGAAGCCCATGATGTGCTCGCCTGGCTGCGTGCCTGTGCCGAGCCGGATGTCGAGCGCAGCCTGCGTTCGGCGCTGGCCTGCATCACCCTGAACCTGTCCCTGGCCGAGCTGGAACGGCTCAATCAGGATGAATTGGCCTGGGAAGCGCGGGTCATGCAGTTCCGCAAATATCGAGATGTCTGGCGTAGCCAAGGCGTGCTGCCGATGCTGCGCCGCCTGCTCCACGATTTTGAATTACCCCAGGCGCTGATCGCCCGCAATGACGGCGAGCGAGTGCTGACCAACCTGCTGCATCTGTCCGAATTGCTGCAGCAGGCCGCCGCCGAGCTGGATGGCGAACAGGCGTTGATCCGTCATCTGGGCGAGCACCTGGCCTTGTCCGGGCAGGCCGGGGAAGAGCAGATCCTGCGTCTGGAAAGCGACGAGCAACTGGTCAAGGTGGTGACCATCCACAAGTCCAAGGGCCTGCAATACCCCTTGGTGTTCCTGCCCTTTATTTGTTCGTCGAAGCCAGTGGACGGCAGTCGGCTGCCCCTGCATTTCCACGATGCACAGGGCCATGCGCAGATCAGCCTCAAGCCTACCGAGGAGCTGATCGAGCGCTCGGACAACGAACGCTTGGCGGAAGATTTGCGCCTGCTCTACGTCGCCCTGACTCGCTCCGAACACGCCTGCTGGCTCGGCGTGGCTGACCTCAAGCGCGGCACCTCCAGCAGCTCGATGCTGCACCGCTCGGCATTGGGTTACCTGCTCGGCGGTGGCCTGCCATTGACCGATGCCAGTACCCTGGCGAGCTGGCTGCGGGATCTGGCCGAAAGCTGCGACGGCTTGGAGGTGCGGGATGTGCCCGAAGTCACCACTGACAGCTTCAGCCCGCCGGCCAATCTGGCAGCCCTGCGCAAACCGCGCCTGCCCCGGCGCAGCGCCGCGGAAAACTGGTGGATCGCCTCCTACAGTGCCCTGCGCATCGGTGACACCCTGGTCGCCGGCAGCGATGAATCGCCGGATACGCCACAGCAGCAAAAGCTGTTCGATGACGAGCGCCTTGATCCCGAAGCACCCCGTGAGGTGCCATCCAGTGGCGGCGATATCCATCGCTTCCCCCGTGGCTCCAACCCCGGCACCTTCCTTCATGGCCTGCTGGAATGGGCCGGTGAAGAAGGCTTTGCCCAGGTTGCTGCCGATCCGCAGCGTCTCGAGGACGCCGTGGCCCGCCGCTGCAACCGGCGTGGCTGGACCAGCTGGATCACCACCCTGCGTGACTGGCTGCAACACCTGCTCAACATGCCGTTGGCATTGGGCGCCGATGTCGCGCCGGTGGCCCTGGCAGGCCTGGATCAGCCCAACCAGTACCGTATCGAGATGGAGTTCTGGTTCGCCTGCCACAAGGTCGACGTGGCGCAGATGGATGCCCTGGTGCGCCGCTACACCCATAACAACGCGCCACGGGCCGCGACCCAGACCGTATCGATCAATGGCATGTTCAAGGGGTTTATCGACCTGACCTTCGAGCACCAAGGGCGCTATTACGTGGCCGATTACAAATCCAACTGGCTAGGCCTCGATAACCAGGCCTACACCGAACAGGCCATGCTCGATTCCATGCTGGAAAACCGCTATGACCTGCAATACGTGCTCTATCTGCTGGCCCTGCATCGCCAGCTCAAGGCGCGTCTGGCCGACTATGACTACGACCGGCACATGGGCGGCGCGCTCTATGTGTTCCTGCGCGGCATCGACTCCCCCGGCCAGGGCCTGTTCTTTACCCGGCCGCCCCGCGAACTGATCGAACGCCTGGACCTGCTGTTCCAGGGCCAGCCTGACCTGCTTGCCGGAGAACCCGCATGAGCCGCTCCTTCGCCGATTTGCTGCCGACGCCCTTGGGTGATCAGAGCCTGAGTGGTCTGGCTCCCCTGAGCCGGGTCGATGACCTGCTGTTGCTGCTGGAGTGCTGGGTCGAGCGCGGCTGGCTACGGGCTTTGGACCGGGCCTTTGTCGGGTTTCTCAGCGGGCTGGATGCCGAGGCCGATCCTTTGGTGCTACTGGCGGCGGCCCTGACCAGTCACCAGCTGGGTCACGGCCATGTCTGCCTGGACCTGCACGAAACCCTCAAGGCGCCGGACTTTGCCCTGTCCCTGCCGCCCGAGGGCGATGTGCAGAACACGCCGATGCTGCTGCCGTCGCAACTGTTGGTGGCACTGGATGGCGATGCCTGGTGCCGAGCGTTGGCCGCTAGTCTGTTGGTCGCCCAGGCCGATGACTTCAGCGATGCAGGCATGAGCAAGCCCTTGGTGCTCTCCGGCGAGCGCCTGTACCTGCGCCGTTACTGGACCTACGAGCGGCGCATCGATGCCGCCTTGCGTCAGCGCCTGGCGCAACAGGAAGCCGCCCCCAAGGATCTGGCACAACGTCTCGACAGCCTGTTCGGCAAGGCCGGCAGCAACCTGCAAATCGACTGGCAGAAACTGGCCTGTGCCATCGCCACCCGCGGTGCATTCAGCATCATCACCGGCGGCCCCGGCACCGGCAAGACCACCACCGTGGTGCGCCTGTTGGCGCTGTTACAGGCGCCGGCGGTGCAAAGCGGCACCCCATTGCGCATCCGCCTGGCGGCTCCGACCGGCAAGGCCGCTGCGCGTCTGACCGAGTCCATCAGCCAGCAGGTGTTGAGCCTGGATGTCAGCGAAGAGGTGCGGCAGAAGATCCCCAGCGAAGTGACCACCGTGCATCGTCTGTTGGGCAGTCGTCCCGGCACCCGGCATTTCCGTCATCACGCGGGCAATCCGTTGCCGCTGGACGTACTGGTGGTAGACGAGGCCTCGATGATCGACCTGGAAATGATGGCCAATCTGCAGGACGCCTTGCCGTCCCACGCACGCATGGTACTGCTGGGTGACAAGGACCAGTTGGCCTCGGTGGAAGCCGGAGCAGTATTGGGTGATCTGTGTCGCGACGCCGAAGTCGGCCGCTACAGCCCGCAGACCCAGGCCTGGTTGCAGTCGGTCAGTGGCGAAGACTTGAGTCAGAGTGAGTTGCAGACCGGTGATCAGGCCCGCGAGCCGCTGGCGCAACAGGTGGTGATGCTGCGTTATTCCCGACGTTTTGGTGAGGGCAGTGGTATCGGCCAGTTGTCGCGTCTGGTCAACAGCCAGCAGGATAGCCAGGCTCGTGCGCTGTTGAATGCGCGCAGTCATGACGACCTGTTTGCCCTGGCGCTCAAGGGCGAGCAGGACAAGGCGCTGGAGCATCTGCTGCTCGACGGCCATGGCAGCGGCGGCCCGCAAGGCTATCGCTATTACCTGAGCGTATTGGCGCAGGAGCGTCCACAAGCCAGTGCACCGTTGGAAAATCCGTGCTGGAGCCAGTGGGGGCGCAAGGTGCTGGAAGCTTTCGATGCCTTCCAGTTGCTCTGTGCCGTGCGTAAGGGCGCCTGGGGCGTGGAAGGGCTGAATCTGCGGATCACTGCGGCGTTGGATCAGGCCGGGCTGATCAATAGCGATCAGCCTTGGTACGAGGGCCGCCCGGTGCTGATGACCCGCAACGACTACGGCCTGGGCCTGATGAATGGCGATATTGGCATCACCCTCAGCCTGCCGGAACTCGACTATGCCAAGACCGGCAAACAGGTGCTGCGCGTGGCCTTCCCGCGCAACGACGGCAGCGGCGGGGTGCGTTTCGTTTTGCCGAGTCGGCTCAATGATGTGGAAACCGTGTACGCCATGACCGTGCACAAATCCCAGGGCTCGGAATTCGCCCATACCGCGCTGATTTTGCCGGAGGCGCTGAACCCGGTACTGACCAAGGAGTTGATCTACACCGGTATTACCCGTGCCAAGCACTGGTTCAGCCTGATCGAACCGCGCCAGGGCGTGTTCGAAGAAGCGCTGCAGCGCAAGGTCAAACGCTTGAGCGGGTTAATGTTGGGGTTGTCCAAGGCCTGACACCCTATTCCCTGCACAACTCGTTGGAGCGAGGCTTGCCCGCGAATCTGGCGACGCGCAATACCAGGCAAACCGCGTCGCATCTTTCGCGGGCAAGCCTCGCTCTAACGGTGTTGCGGCGCTTTAGCCCATCTGCTCCATCAATCCCGCAGCGCTATCGAACTCCATCGCTGCCGCCCGCTCCAGGCCCATGAACTGCAACACCCGCTCACCGGCCTTGCCTGCGCGAATGGTCTGCGGCCCTGCGTCGGCTTGCACCACGCCGTCTTCCATGAAAATCACCCGGTCGGAGATGGACATGGCGAAGTCCATTTCGTGGGTGACGATGAGCATGGTCATACCTTCCTTGGCCAGGTCGCTGATGACTTTGAGCACCTCGGAGACCAACTCCGGGTCCAGCGCCGAAGTGGGTTCGTCGAACAGCATGATCTGCGGGTCCATCGCCAGTGCGCGGGCAATGGCTACCCGTTGTTGCTGGCCGCCGGACAGCTGATGCGGATACTTCAGCGCGTGAGCAAGCAAGCCGACCTTATCCAGCAAGGCATAGGCCCGTTCTTCGCTGATGGCTTCGTCGCGGCCGTGGTAGACCGGTGCCATCGTCACGTTGTCGAGGATGGTGCGGTGCGGGAACAGGTTGAAGTTCTGGAACACCATGCCGATGCGCTGCACACCCCGGCGGATCTGCGGGTTATTCGGTTTGTCGCCAGCATGAATAAAGCTTTCACCGAACAGGATGATCTCGCCCTTGTCGATGCTTTCCAGGCCATTGACCGTGCGAATCAGCGAAGTCTTGCCCGAGCCCGACGGGCCAATGATAGAGATCACCTGACCACTGTTGACGTCCAGGTCGATGCCCTTGAGCACCTGATGATGGCCGTAGCTCTTGTGAATATTCTTGAGTTGCAGCGCGGGAGTTGCGCCACTGTTGACCGGCGTTTCGTTGCGCAGGGCAACCTTGCCCAGGCGTGCGCGCAGGCTTTCCACGTCGCTGTGTTCCAGGGTTTGCGGCTTGCGGTTGTTCAGCTCCAGATGCTGCTCCAGGCGCTGGAAAAGCCAGCCGAACACGGTGACGATCAGCACGTAGTACACCGCCACCGCCGACAGGGTTTCCATCACCAGGAAGTTGGTCGCATACAGGCGCTGGCCGACGGTCAGCAGCTCGGTCAGAGAAATCACCGAGACCAGGGAGGTCAGCTTGACCACCGTGATGTATTCGTTGATCAGGGTCGGCAGGGAGATGCGGAATGCCTGTGGGATCACGATCAAGCGTTGCAGGCCGATCACGCCGATACCCAGGGCGCGGCCCGCTTCCTTCTGGCCCTTGGCCACGGAAATCAGACCGCCACGATGAATCTCCGCCATATAGGCCGCTTCCGTCACCACCAGTGCCAGCAGGCCGGAGTAGAACGGGTTGGACAGCACTTCACGGGTAAAGGGAAACATCTGTGGCAGGTTGTAGACGAATACCACCAGCACCAGCAGCGGCACGCTACGGAAGAACCAGATATAAATCGACGCCGGAATGCTCAACCAGCGGGCGCTCGACAACTTCGCCGACGCCAGCAGAAAGCCCAGTAACATACCAATGAACCAACCCAGCGCGCTGAGTTCGATCACGGTGATGCAGGACTCCCAGAAATCCGAAATCGAGAACAGGGAAAAAAAGTAAGGCCAATCGAATTCCATGGGCACCTCAAGCTGTCGGCCCCGTGGGAGGCCGACAGGTCAAACAGAGAGAAGAATCAGTTGCTTGGTTCTTCGAGATTGTATTTCTTCAGCAGGGCTGCATATTCGCCGGACTTCTTGGTTTCTTCGAAGGCCTTGAGCAGCGCGTCATGCAGCTCGGTGTTGCCCTTCTTCACGTAGATACCCAAGGTCTGCTGATAGATCGAGTGCTCGGTGCTGACCACGACACGGCCCTTGGTGCGCTCGGCGATCAAACCGGCAGCGCCGTCGATTTCCACTTGGGCCTGGACGTTGCCCGACAGCAGCGCCTGAGTCACTTCCGGCGCGGACGGGAACTCGCTGACGGTGATGGCGCCCTTGCTGTTCGGCACGCAGTAGTCAGTGGACAGCTTGTTGAACTGGGCGACCCAGGTGGTGCCCTTTTCCAGGCCGACTTTCAGGCCGCAGAGGTCTTCCGGCACTTTCGGGCTCAGGGGGCTGCCCTTGAGCACCATGATCGCCGCGCCGGTCTTGGCGTAAGGAATGGCATCGGCTTTCAGTTTGCGTTCATCGGTCACGTACATGCCGGAGATGATCGCGTCGTAGTGGCCGGAGTCCAGGCTGGTGATCAGAGTCGAGAACTTGGTATCGGTAAATTCGGTCTTCAGGCCCATGTGCTTGGCCAGCAGACGGGACAGATCCGGGTCGGCGCCGACCACGTTTTTCTTCTCGTCATAGGACTCGAACGGCGGATAGGTGATTTCCATCCCTACCTTGAAAACACCCGGGCTTACGGTCGCGGCCGCATGGGCCAGGTTGGCACCGAGCACGGCGGCGGCAAGCAGGGTCAAGCGGACAGCAGTGTTCTGGTTGTTGCGCATCGTCGGTGACTCCGGATCAGGAAAGGTTAAGCACGGTTTTGGTTGGCAAAGCGGTATTTCTATTCTGTTCAGCAGGCCTCAGGCCGGGTCTGCCGCCTGGTTTTTCAGGTGACCGAAACTCGACGGCTTGCGGGCCTTTTCGTAGAGCTTGAGTTCGCCGCTCGCCACTTTCTTGCGCAGGTACTGATAGGTCTGCAAGGCCTGGCCGAACATGTGTTCGCCGATGGTGATCTCCTCGTAATCCTTGCCGTCCTGAGCGAATTGCGGCAGCGGTTTGATCTGGGTGTGGAAGTCACAGGCGTAAAACAACGGGAAGGAATAACGCTCCTCGCTGACGGTGCGCACGCGGTGAGCGGTTGCAACGAACGTACCAGCGGTCATCACTTCGAGCATGTCGCCGATATTCACCACGAAGGCGCCTTCCACCGGCGGCGCGTCGATCCACTGGCCCTGATCGTTCATCACTTCCAGGCCCGGCTTGTCGGCGAGCAGGATGGTGAAGCACTCGTAATCGGTGTGTGCACCAATACCGGGCGCGTCCTGGGCGGCGCCGTCGAACGGGTAGTGGATCAGGCGCAGCTTGGAAGGCGGGCGGGTGACCATGGCATCGAAGTAGCCTTCTTCCAGGCCCAGGGCCAGGGCGAAGCCGTCGAACAGGCGGCGGCCGAGGGCGAAGATCGCTGCGTAATAAGCTTCCACTGCCGGACGGAAGCCGGGCAGGTCCGGCCACTCGTTGGCGCCGATCAGCGGGGTCTTGGCGATCACCAGCGGGTCTTCGTCACCCACTTCGAAGCCGATATCGAAGGCTTCCTTATGATCCGGCTTGCCCTTGGCATACACCTCTTCGCCTTCCGGCACGAAGCCCTTGTGGCTGCGCGAAGTGCCGATGTAGTGCTGCATCTTGTATTCCAGGGACTGAGCGAACAGGTCCTTGGCGGCCTGGCGCAGGCCGTCGATCAGGCCTTGCTCGATGCCGTGGTTCTTGATGTACAGAAAGCCCACGGCGCGTGCTGCGGCGCCGAGGTCTTCGGCCACGAGCTTGCGCTGTGCGATATCGGCACTGAACAGCCCGGCGATATCCACCACCGGGATGCTGTTGAAATTGGCGGTCGCCGAAACGGCGGCGGCTGAAGGTTCGGACATGACGAAACGCTCCTTATCGGCTGGAGGAATGAGTGAAGCGTTGAAAGTGTTCGCGCTCGGTCTGACCCATCCACACATTCAGCGACCACAGATCGGCCACCGGGACATTGGTGAAGGGTAGGTGATGCAAGTATCCGTCGGCGCCGAATTCCGGAGTCAGGGTCGTAACCTGATAACCGCGAGCCTGCTGCGAGCGCCAGATGGCTTCCCAGTGTTGTTGATGGAAGGCCAGCTCTTTGGCGTATTCCGGCGCGCCAGGGTGCGGCACTTGCGGGCCCTGGTCATAACCGACCCGGGCTTGAATGTGATGGACGCGTTCGACAAAGGCGCTGAGGTCATCTTCCGGGTCATTAAGCAGGCGCTCGCAAGTGACGACCCAGTGGCTGATATCACTGGTGAAGCGCATGTCCGGCAACTGCCGGATCAACTCAAGCGTGACCCACGGGTTGAACAGTGAACGCGCGCGATGGCTTTCGAAGGTGCACATCTGCCCGTGCTTGCGCGCCAGTTCCATGGCCTGGCCGAAGAACTCGACCTGTTGGGCCAGTGACCAGCGATCATTGCCGGCCAGAAGATTGACGAAGCGCGGGTCCATTTCGCCGGCCCAGCCAAGCTTTTTGTCCAGGTCGGTGAGGTGCTCGGCGACAGTGGCCGACTGTTCAGGCAATACGTCGTAGGCGGTGAAAACGGTGGCGATATAGCCGACCTGATTGCTGCGTAAAAAGGCCGCGAACTCGGCGCGCTCCACGGCGGACAGCGGCAGGCGGGCTTCCATGCCGCTGAAACCGGCGGCAAGCAATTCTTCCAGAGCCTGGGTCTTGCTGGCGGTGTAGCCCCACAGCGTGCGGAATATTTCCAGTTTCATCGAGCGACCCCAAAGCTTGCACTAATGATTGAACGAGTTGCGCCTCGACCAAAGGTCAGGAGCAGGCGACAACGGGCAGTAACCATTTGCAAGACAGGCGCTGGTCGCATCTCGATGGAACGACTCGTTATGGGGGCTGATCTTATTGGCGCCCGACGAGCGGGAAGAATAGGAAAGCTTAAATCCATAGTTCAGAGATTTCTAAACTATGTGGATCCCAGTCAACCTATCCTAAAGGTTACTAACTATTTCTGTGTAATTAAGTAGACTAGTCATCTATGAGCGAGTCCAGTGTCGTTGGAGCCGGGCTTGCCCGCGAATCAGACGGCGTGCATTTCCAGGCAAACCGTAATGAGGCCTTCGCGGGCAAGCCTCGCTCCAACAGGATGACCAACTGTAATCGCTGTATTTGCTTCTATATAACGAATACGCCTAAAAGCTATGCAATAGCTCTACACCGCATCATCCCTATAAACCCGGCAGCCATGTTCTACCGGGATGCAGCAAAAAAACCGAAGCCTTCGCGCACTGCCATTCCCGGGCCATGACCCGGACGAGCCGTGCGCGTGAACCGTGATTTAAGCCCGAGGTTGCGATGCAAAAACTGACGATCAATGGCCAGGAGCAAGAGCTGGATGTCCCCGATGACATGCCTTTGCTCTGGGCCCTGCGCGATGTAATGGGCCTGACCGGCACCAAATATGGCTGCGGCATCGCCCAGTGCGGCGTGTGTACCGTGCACCTGGACGGCCATGCCGTGCGCTCTTGCGTGTTGCCGGTCAGCGCCGTGGCGGGGCGCAAAGTCACCACCATCGAAGCCATCGGCGAGCAGCCGATCGGTCAGGCTGTGCAGAAGGCCTGGCTGGAGCACGAAGTGGTGCAGTGCGGTTACTGCCAGTCGGGCCAGATCATGTCAGCGGTGGCGCTGCTGCAGGAACACCCGAAGGCCAACGACGAACAGATCGTCAACGCCATGTCGGGCAACCTGTGCCGCTGTGCCACCTATACCCGTGTTCGCGCCGCCATCAAAAGCGTCAGCCAGGCCTGAGGAAGTCGTCATGTCCGATACAACACAAACCGCCGCGATGGTTTCGCGTCGCGGGCTGCTCAAGGGTGGCGCATTGTTGGGTGGCCTGGTGGTCAGTACCTGGCTGCCGCCATTAATGTCCCGTGGTTTTGCCGCTGACGCCATTCAAGGCGCGCGCCTGGGTGATGCCGCCGAGAAGGGCTACGGCGCCTTCGTGCGCATCGACCATGCCGGCCAGGTCACCGTGATTTCGCCGAAGATCGAAATGGGCCAGGGCGTGCAGACCGGCATTGCCATGATGGTCGCCGAAGAACTCGAAGTGCCCCTGAGCCAGGTAACCATTGCCGAAGCTCCGCCCAATGCGGCGCTGTACACCGACACCCTGCTGCAATTCCAGGCCACCGGTGGTTCATCTTCGACGCGCTACACCTGGGAGCCGCTGCGCAAGGCCGGTGCCGGGGCGCGCATTGTGCTGACTCAGGCTGCCGCCCTGCGCTGGAACGTCGCGCCGAGCCAGTGCCACGCCGAAAATGGCCGGATCATCGGCCCCAATGGCCAGAGCGCCGGTTACGGCGAACTGGTGGACGCCGCCGCCGCACTGCCGTTGCCTACGGATATCCCGCTCAAGGCCATCGCCGACTTCAAGTTGCTGGGCAAGCCCGTGCAACGCCTGGACACCCCGCACAAGGTCAATGGCAGCGCCAAGTTCACCATCGACCTGCAAGTCCCCGACATGCTCATTGCCTCGTCCCTGACCTGCCCGGTCCGTGGCGGTACATTGCGCAGCGTTAAAGATGACGCCGCGCGTAAAGTGCCCGGCGTGCGTGACGTGATTCGCCTGAGCAATGCCGTGGCCGTTACCGCGACCAACTTCTGGGCCTGTCAGCAGGCGCTCAAGGCCCTGGAAATCGAATGGGATCTGGGGCCGCACGCCAACACCGACTCCGCGCAACTGGACAAGGCCCTGCTTGACGCCAGCTCGAAAGACGGCGTGTTCGCCAAGCAGGCCGGTGATATCGCCGGTGCCCTGAAAAGCGCGCCGAGCCATTTCGAAGCGGTCTACGAACAACCTTTCCTGTCCCACTCGCCGCTTGAGCCCATGACCTGCGTGGCCCATGTGCGGCCCGACGCTTGCGAGCTTTGGGTCGGTTGCCAGGCGCCGGGTTTCGCCCAGATGGGCGCGGCCAAGGTCTGCGGCATGCCGGTGGAAAAAGTCGTGATCCACAACCAGCTCATCGGCGGCGGCTTCGGTCGCCGTCTGGAGTCGGACTTTATCTTTCAGGCCGTGGATATCGCCCGTCAGGTCAGCTACCCGATCAAGCTGATCTGGAGCCGCGAAGAGGACATGACCCACGACCTCTATCGCCCGCACTACGTCGACCGCCTCAACGCAGCGCTGGACAAGGACCTGCGTCCGGTCGGCTGGGAGCACCGCATTGCCGGTGCCTCGGTAGTGGCCGCCTATCTGGGGGCGCTGCCACCCAATGGCGTGGACGGCGATGCCGTGGAAGTGGCCATCGACCCGATCTACACCTTGCCGCACCTGCAGGTGCGCTACATCCGCCAAGACCCGGAAGCAATTGCCGTGTCCTGGTGGCGCGGTGTGGGGCCGCTGCGCAGCACTTACGCCGTGGAAAGCTTTATCGACGAACTGGCCCATAACGCCAAGGCCGATCCGGTGGAATACCGCCTGAGCCTGATGCAGTCGCAACCCCGCGCCCAAGCCGTGCTAAAAAAGGCCGCTGAACTGGCCGACTGGAAGACCCCGCTGCCTGCAGGTAGCGGCCGTGGCGTTGCGGTTTCGGCAGTGTTCGGCAGCTTCGTCGCCACCGTGGTCGAGATTGAAAAGCAGGGCGACAAGGGCCTGCATATCAAGCGCCTGATCACCGTGGTCGATTGCGGCTTCGTCAACAACCCGACCTCGGTGCTGTCGCAGATGGAAGGCGGCACTTTGTTCGGCCTGTCGGCCGCGCTGTTCAACGAAGTCCTGGTCGAAAAAGGCCAGGTGCAGCAGACCAACTTCCACACCTATCGGCAGATCCGCATGAGCGACGCGCCGCCGGTGGAGGTGCACCTGATGCCAAGCCTGGAAAGCCCTGGCGGTGTCGGCGAAACCGGTGCGGTGCCCGCAGCGGCCGCTTTGGTCAACGCCGTGCATGCCGCAACCGGCGTTCGCGAGCGTCGTCTGCCCCTGAGCCGTTTCGGCTATTTCACTGTTTAAGGAGCGCACCATGAAATTATTCAAGCATGCGCTCGGCCTGCTGGCAGGCGCGTTTGTCCTGACATCCCAGGCTGCCGACCCGACGCTGGTCAGCAAGGGCGAATACCTGACCCGCGCCGCCGACTGCCTGGCCTGCCACGTCATCCCCGGCGGCAAGCCCTATGCCGGTGGCCTGGAATTCAAGCTGCCGTTTGGCAGCCTGTACTCGCCCAACATCACCCCGGACAAAGAAACCGGCATCGGCAACTGGAGCGATGACGACTTCGTCAGCGCCCTGCAAAAAGGCGTGGGCAAGGACGGCAAGCATTACTATCCGGCCTTCCCGTACACCTCCTATACGCTGATGTCCCGTGATGAGCTGTTGGCGATCAAGGCCTATCTGTTCAGCCTGGAACCTGTGAAGCAGGCGCCGCCGGAAAATACCCTGTCGTTCCCGTTCAACCAGCGTTGGGGCATGACCTTCTGGAACCTGATCTTCGCTTCCGACGAGCGCTTTGTGCCGGACAGCAAGCAGACTGCCGAATGGAACCGTGGCGCCTATCTGGTTCAGGGGCCGGGCCACTGCGGCGAATGCCACACCCCGCGCAACCTGTTCCAGGCCCTGAGCAGCGGCAAGGCCCTGGCCGGTGCCGAGATCGGCAACTGGCGCGCCTATAACATCAGCGGTGATGCCCAGCACGGTATCGGTGCCTGGCCGCAGGAAGCGCTGATCAGCTACCTGTCCACCGGTTATGCGCCGGGCTATGGCGGGGCGGGCGGGCCGATGGCTGATGCGGTCGAGCACAGCCTGCGTTTCCTCGATCCGGCCGATATCAAGGCCATTGCCGTCTACCTCAAGTCCACCCCGGCGCAGACCGACGGCGTGCCGCGACCGACTGCCAACGTCAACGACGCTGCGCTGCAGGCAGGCCTGGGCATGAAGTTGTTCAACGACAACTGCGTGGCCTGCCACCGCCTCGATGGCAGCGGCAACCAGTCGCCAGTGGCGGGCCTGGCCGGGCTGAAAACCGTCAACGACCCGACCGGCAAAAACCTCGTCGCCACGCTGTTGGAAGGCCACACGCCGGGCGCCGTTCGCGTCGACCAGCGCATGCCCAACTTCGCCCACAGCTACAGCGATGCGGAAATGGCGGCGGTCAGCACCTTCGTGCTGCGGCGCTTTGGTCAGAGTAATGGTCAGGTCAAACCGGAGGATGTGACGAGCAGCAGGGCGGGGGCGCTGCATTAATTTGAAATAAAACCCTTAGCAGACTCTGCCCTGTCATCGACGCTGCGATGTTTTGCAGTAAACCCTGGACAAGGTGGGCAGCGAATTGTGGGAGCGAATTCATTCGCGAAAGCGGCATTCCAGGCGATGGAGTTTCTGTGCCTGTAATGCCCTCTTCGCGAATGAATTCGTTCGCACTTAATTCGCTCCCACACGCATCTCCGTATTTAAGAAATATCTTGCAACATCCTTCGGTCATTATGGGATCCAACTTTCTCAAGCTTTCCCCCCATCTGCCGCTAACCCACAAAGGAGATACAAACTCGATACAAAGACGCTAACCAGCCAGGAAGCTCCATGACTTCTATATCCGCAGTGAACTCAACGTTGCAGGCGACGCTTATGCCCGTCAGCACGACCCCTCCGGTGCAAAGTGATGCAGGGGCTTCCACCACGCCGGATACGCCAGCGTCGGTCGTCGTGCTTGGCGAAAACACTTCAATTGGTTATGCCGAAACCTACACTTCGCGCGGCATCGTGCCCGGCGGCAGTGTGAACGTCGTGCAGGAAAGTGAAGGCTACAACAAGGTGACTTACGCCATGTTGGGCAACCTTGACTCGTCCTCGACCAACACCCGTTTCCGCGGCGTGGGCGCAGCTCTGATGCAGCAACTGGCGGAAGGCAAGAGCACGTCTATTACGCAGTCACTGCTCAAGGCGAGCAATTCGTCCAGTACCGATGCCATCACCTCGGCGCAGAATGACCTGCACAGCAAGTCTGCCAACACCTTCTCCCTGACCCTGAAAATGGCCAGCGGGGCTACCGTGACCCTGAGCCTGGCCGGTGGCAGCCGTGGCCTGGCAGTATCTGCTGATGTGTCCGGCGGCAAACTCAGCGCCGAAGAACTGAACGCCCTGGGCGACCTGGCCGATTCATTCCAGGGCGCCATCGATGGCCTGACCGCCGTGCCGCCAAGCCTGAAGCTGGGCGATCTGGCCAAGCTCGACCCGAACATGTTTGCCTCGATCGACCTCAGCTCCACGCTCAAGCTCGATGCAGACCATACGCAGACTTTCAGCTTCCATGCCGACAGTGCGTCCAAGTCCCTGAGCCTGGTCGGGCCAAATGGCAACATTGCCCTGACCGTGGATACCAAGAACGCCGCTATCCTCGGTAACGCCGAGCAACAGGCCAAGGCCTTGAGTGCTTACCTCGACCAGTTCGAGGACGCGCGCAAACGCGGCGAAGGCGACGATAACCTGATGTCGATGTTCAAAAGCGCCTTTACTGACCTCAACGGCTATAACAGCCCGGTCACTTCGGCCGGCGGCGCACCCCAGCGTCTCAATGCGATCACCCTGAACGATGTTGATCACGGCATGCTGACGGGCCTTGCCGACTTCAGCGCATCCATCGAGCAAGCGGCGAGCCGTCCGAACCCGATGCAGCCAAGCGAAATCGACAAGTTCACCTACAACGTGTCGCAGAACTCCGTGACCAAGGGCAATAGCCAGCAGAACCGCTCGGTGGAACAGAATCAGCAATCAGACCTGAGCGCGGCGTTCCACAAGAACCTCTACCCAGGTTCAGCGCTGGACCTGACCAGCGATAAAAAGACTCAGAACTACTACTACACCGAGATCGAGGACAAGGCGAGCAGCACCACCAAGCTGGCCTATGACAAGGGTTCGCTGGTCGAAGCCAGCCTGAGCCAGAGCGCCAGCCAGACCACTCGCACACGCAAATACGTATTGGGCGAGCTGGAATCGGATATCTACACGCCCAAGGAAGTGAGCAAGTCCAAGAACATGCTCAGCCTCATCCAGGCGGCCGTGCAGCGTGATACCGAATCGCGACGCATGAGTGGCAAATCCACGCTGCAGGACGACATGAAAGACTTCCACAGCAAGATCCTGCTGCAACCCAATCCGTCGTTGATTCGTAACTGATCGACCACCTATAGCGAGCTCAGCCTGCCCCGTTGGAGCGAGGCTTGCCCGCGAATCAGCCGATGCGGTGTATCAGACACACCGCATTGAGGCTTTCGCGGGCAAGCCTCGCTCCAACAGATCACGATGGCGCATTTTCAGCGCCGCAGTGAGTCCCGACAGCACTCCCGCCCCACACCGCTGTCTGTTCCTGTAACAGGAATATTCCCTCAGCAGGCACGCTATGAACCCGTGGTGGCAAGAAGTCGTCGACACCCTCGAAGCAGAATTCTCTGATCTCACCGACGCCTCGGAACTGACCCGCATTACCGTGCGCCTGGTCATCGCCGCCGTATTGGGCGGGGTGCTGGGGTTCGAGCGTGAGCATCAGGGCAAGGCCGCCGGCATGCGTACCCACATGCTGGTGGCCATGGGCGCGGCGTTGTTTGTGCTGGTGCCGAGCATGGCCGGCTCCGACGCCCAGGCGCTGAGCCGGGTCGTGCAGGGAATCGTCGCCGGTATCGGCTTTCTCGGCGCCGGGACCATTCTCAAGGGCAACGGCCACGACACCAGTCACGTCAAAGGCCTGACCACCGCCGCCGGCCTGTGGATGACCGCCGCCATCGGCACCGCCGCAGGCATGGGCCGTGAAGCCACGGCGGTCCTCAGTACCTTGCTGGCCCTGGGCATCCTCAGCCTGATGCCGTCGCTCGTCGAACGCATCGTCCCGATCAAGAAAAAGCCCCAGGATCAAGAGCAGCCCTGACCCTTACTCGAAGAACTCATCCTCAAGCGTGGCGGGCGGCTCTTCACTCGGCGGGTCACCTTTGGGAATCACCGGTGGCATCGTAGTGGGTGGATCTTCAGCTGGCGGTACGGGTAATACAGGCTTGTCGATATTGGGATCAGGGGTTTCTGCCGGGATCGGAATGCTCATCGGTTTCACCTTCCAGTCATGGGTTTTCGACGCTTGAAACGTTTCGACCGCAGGGTGGGCGCAATGATTCAAAGCGATGCTCGGGCGGCCTATATGATGGCGTATGGCCTGGTTTTGTCTCATCAAAAGTGACGAATGTGCAGGACCGCTCCCTTTCTTTTGAGGGAAATTTCCTTAACAATTCCGGCCCCTTGTTTCTGCGAATTTCAGGGTCTAGCCTGCGTCCCGCCACTGAAAGGTTCGGTGGTCGGGTGTGAGAACCTGAGTTCATGTGTTAGCAAGGCGTCCAGATTTTTTACCGAGCTGTTTTCGGTAGATGCTCTATGACGGCTGTTACGGGCAGACTTCGGTCTGACCGGGTTTGCATGTGGCTCGGCTTCTCACCCCGTTAACAGCCGTCACCTCTTCATCGTGTGAGAACGATAAAGAGGCGTTTTTGGAGTTATCACATGCTAGACAAATTGATCCCCGATCCACCCCACACCCCCGAAGAAACCCTGATCCGCATATTCGAGATCCTGCGTTGCGCCGCAGCGGTCGTCTACGAATCCGGCGATCAGCTCAATGGCACCAAGCGCGACCTGCCTTTTGCGGCGATGTACCTGATCGATATGGCTAAGGCCTTGGCCAATCATCAGATTGAGCAGCTGCAGGCACAGCGAGCGACGTGACCCTTGTTTAATGTGGGACCGGCTTTAGCCGGGAAGGCATGGGTAGGGTCGATACATTTCTATCGCCTGCCTAATGGTCTTCCCGGCTAAAGCCGGTCCCACAAAACGCTCATCCATTCAACTCGATTACAACGTCTGCCAATTCTGCACACTGCTGCGCTCGAGCATACGCCCGTGCCAGGCAAGCAGCGCGGTGCATTCTGGCGGCACTTGCAGATCCACCAACCCGGCAAAGATCAAACCGCCAATCACCGTAATATCGGCCATCGAGAATGTGTCCCCGGCGATAAACGCCTGCTTTCTCAGCACACCATCAAAGTAATGCATGCCTCGCACCGCCTTGTCGCGCTGGCGAAAGCCCCACTCGGCGTTCTGATACAGCTCCACCTCAGGGCCAAGCCCCGGCGTACCGTGGTGGAAGTAAGTACTGATGGCATCGAGCAATTCCAATTCAGCGCGCTTGCTCATCATATGGATCACACCCTGCTCGCGCGGCGTGCTGCCGGTGAGGGTCGGCGTGCCTTGCAGGTGATCGAGGTACTGGGTGATCGCGGTGCATTCGGCAATCAGAGTGCCGTCATCGAGCTCCAGCACCGGCAGGGTGCCGGAGTAGTTCAGGGCCAGGAACTCGGGCTTCTTGTGCTCGCCTTTCCACAGGTCCACCGAGACAAAACTCACCTGCGCCTGCAGGTTCTTTTCAGCCAGGGCGATACGTACGCGTGCCGGATAAGGGCCGGTGTGCCAGTCATAAATCTTCATTGAACAAAGCCTTTGCAAGGGATCAGGGGAAAGGCGAGAGGCGTAACAAATCTGCCTGTCTGCCAGTTGACAGGTAAAACGATAGGCGTTAATTTTTTATCGGTCAAGCCCCGCTGTCGCTTAATATGCCCAGCCATTGCAGAGGGGCGGGAGGCAAGACAGTGAGTTCGAATTATCGGGAAGCCATACTGATGGCCGCCAAATGCGCGGCCCAGGCCCATGGCTACAGCGGGCTGAATTTCCGTGATCTGGGCGAAGAAGTCGGGATCAAGAGCGCGAGCATCTACTACCACTTCCGCAGCAAGGCCGAGTTGGGCGCAGCGGTTGCCCGGCGTTACTGGGAAGACACTTCAGCCAACATGGAAGCCCTGCTGGCCGAGTCCGCCGAGCCCTTGCACGCCCTGCGCGAATACTCTGGCCTGTTCCGCAACTCATTGGCCAACGACAACCGCCTGTGCCTGGGCAGCTTCCTCGGCGCCGAATTCGACGACCTGCCGGACGAAGTCAAAACCGAAGTACAGACCTTCGCCGATATCAACGTCGCCTGGCTGAGCAAAGTCCTCCTCGCCGCCAACGCCTTGCCCGCCGCCAACAGCGAAAAACGCGCCCGCGCCATCTACGCCGCCGTGGCCGGCGCACAACTCATGGCCCGCAGCCGCGCGGACATCGCGCTGTATGACGAATTGATCGACAGCTATCGCGAGGCGGGGTTATTGCCGGAGTAGGTGTACTGGCGTGGCGACGGACTGAATTGGAATGCAATTTCCTCCGGGGTTTGAAAATATATAACTCCAGGCGTACTTTTTCTTTGAGCCTGGAGGGCTTCAGGGAGACTGAAATGAAATACCCGATTTGCATCGAGCGGGGCGATGATCGCACCGCCTTCGGCATCCAGATCCCGGACATTCCCGGTGCCATCACTGCGGGCGATACCTTCGAGCAAGCCCATAGCGCCGCCGTCGAGATCGCCCACATCATGCTGCAAGAAATCGCAGCGGCGGGCGGTGAGATTCCCAAGCCCAAGGCATGGTCAGAACACGCAAAGAACCCGGACTTCGACGGTATGGGCTGGGGCATGCTGGAAATCGATATCACGCCTTACCTGGGCAAGACCGAGAAGGTCAATGTCACGCTGCCGGGCTATGTGATTCAGCGGATCGATCAGTACGTTCGTGATCACAACATCAAGAGCCGTTCGACATTCCTGGCTGACGCGGCGCTGGAGAAGATGGGGCGGGTATAAGCCTCGCCTGTATCAAACACTGCGCAAATACCTGAACTGAAATGAGCTTTTGTGGGAGCCGGCTTGCTGGCGATGGCGTCGGATCAAACACCGACATCCTTGCGAGCGCTGCGCACTTGATCGCCACGGTGCGGCGATCCGACAAGCCGGCCCCCACAGGATGTGCTTTCACCCCTGCTGGCCTATCAATCGATAAACCCCACCACGTTGCTCTCGCCCAATAAAAACGCCCGATTCAACTCGGTCGTCTCCCTGATGTAATCCCACAGCAAGGTAATGCGCTTCAACTTGCGCAAATCCTCGCGGCAGTACATCCAGAATTGGCGGGTGATGTTCACTTCTTCCGCCAGCACCGGCAGCAGCCGTGGATCCTGCGCGGCAAGGAAGCACGGCAGGATCGCCAGTGCGCGGCCTTGCAGGGCGGCGACGTATTGGGCGATGACGCTGGTGCTACGCAGGTGGGCCTGGGCGCCGGGGAGCAAGTTGGCCAGGTAGAGCAATTCGGAGCTGAAGGCCAGGTCGTCGACGTAGCTGATAAAGCGGTGTTCGGCCAGGTCCGCAGTGCTGTGGATCGACGGGTGTTGCTCCAGATAATCCCGGGTCGCGTACAGGCGCAGGTTGTAGTCGCACAGCTTGCAGCACACGTAGGGGCCGTGTTCCGGGCGTTCCAGAGCGATGACGATATCGGCTTCGCGCTTGGACAGGCTGATGAAGTGCGGCAGCGGCAGGATATCCACCGAAATGGCTGGGTAGGTATCGAGGAAGTGGCTCAACTGCGGGGTGATGAAGAAGCTGCCGAAACCTTCGGTGCAGCCCATGCGGATATGCCCCGACAGCGCCACGCCCGACCCTGAAACCTGCTCGCACGCCAGGTGCAGGGTGCTCTCGATGGACTCGGCATAACCCAACAAACGCTGGCCCTCGGCGGTGAGGATAAAGCCGTTGTTGCGCGACTTTTCGAACAGCAACGTCCCCAGCGCCGTCTCCAGTGCATTGATCCGCCGGGACACGGTGGTGTAGTCCACTGCCAGGCGCTTGGCCGCCGAACTGGCTTTGCGCGTGCGCGCCACTTCGAGGAAAAACTTCAAGTCATCCCAGTTCAAGGCACCCAAGGAGGTGAGGCTTTTTTGCATGTTGAACCTGCTTTTATGTGCGTTCTTATTAGAAGTTTGCACATCTATACTCCGAAGCACGCCCACAACCAATACCGGAATTCGATCAAGAAACCGTGAACTTGATGCCCATGACTGACCGTAGGACCGGCTTTAGCCGGGAGGGCGTTCGCTCGCGGCTAAAGCCGCTCCTACGAATGCAATACAGCGCAAAAACACATCCCGAACACCCTGCACAAAAATAAATAAAGCGGAGGAGTTTATGAAGAACGCCATTACGGCTGACGCTGGCGCGCTCGATGCCAGTGCTGCAAAGAAAACCCGTTCCTATCGTCTTGCCGGGATGGCAAGCATGGCCGGTACCACCATCGAGTGGTACGACTTTTTCCTCTACGGCACGGCTGCCGCCCTGATCTTCAGCAAAATCTTTTTCCCCGCACTGGACCCGATTACCGGCGTGCTGGCGTCGTTCGCCACCTATGCCGTGGGCTTTCTTGGCCGTCCGCTGGGCGGGGTGATTTTCGGTCACTTTGGCGACAAGATCGGCCGCAAGTCGATGCTGTTGCTGACGCTGATGCTGATGGGGATTCCGACCATCATCATCGGCCTGATCCCCACCTACGAGCAGATCGGCTACTGGGCCGCGCTGATTCTCGTGGGGATGCGCTTCCTGCAAGGCATGGCCGTCGGTGGCGAGTGGGGAGGGGCGGTATTGATGGCCGTGGAGCATGCGCCGGAAGGCAAGAAAGGCTTCTATGGCAGCCTGCCGCAAACCGGCGTGGGGGCCGGGTTGGTGCTGGCGTCCCTGGCCATGGGCCTGGTGGCGAAGCTGCCGGAAGCCGACATGCTCAGCTGGGGCTGGCGCCTGCCGTTCATCGCCAGTGTGGTGCTGCTTGGTGTTGGTTGGCTGATTCGCCTGAAAGTGCCGGAGTCGCCAGATTTTGAGCGCATCAAGAAAGAAAACACCGCCGTCAAAATGCCGCTGTTCAAGGTCCTGCGCGAACACCCGCGGGAAACCCTGACCATCATCGGCGCCCGTACCGCCGAGAATGCTTGGTTCTACATGTCGGTGACCTTCGCCCTGGCTTACGCCGCCAACCAGTTGCACATCCCCCGTGCCGACGTGCTCAACGCCATTACGGCCGGTGCGGCGCTGTCGTTGTTCACCATGCCGTTCTGCGGGCATCTGTCGGACAAGGTCGGCCAGCGCCGCCTGTATTTCGCCGGTTTGCTGTTGCTCTGCGCCTTTGTCTATCCGTTCTTCGCCATGCTCGAAACCCGTGAGCCGACCCTGGTCTGGTGGGCCATGGTGCTGGCGGTGGGTGTGGTCTTCCCGATTCTCTATGCACCGGAATCCCTGCTGTTTGCCCGGCAGTTCCCGGCGCAGATCCGCTACAGCGGCATCTCCGTCTCAGTGCAACTGGCCGGCGTTCTGGGCGGCGGATTCGCGCCGATGATCGCCACCAAATTGCTCGAATCCGGCGGCGGAAGCCCGCATTACGTCATCGTTTACCTGATCGGCATGGGTGTCGTGGCGCTGTTCTGCACCGCGCTGATGAAACGCGATCCGAAGCGCGTCGCCTGACCGAACTTACTTGAGGAAACTGCCAAATGAATGCCCATAACAACAACACCAGCGTCGCCCGGGTCAAACTGCTGATCGACGGCGAGTGGGTTGAATCCCAGAGCACCGAGTGGCGCGATATCGTCAATCCGGCCACTCAGCAAGTCCTGGCCCAAGTGCCTTTCGCCACCCTGGGCGAACTGGATGCCGCCGTCGCCGCTGCGCAAAAGGCCTTCCTGACCTGGCGCCACACCCCGGTGGGTGCGCGCATGCGCATCATGCTCAAGTTGCAGGCGCTGATCCGCGAGCATTCCAAGCGCATCGCCGCCGTGCTCAGTGCCGAGCAGGGCAAGACCATTGCCGATGCCGAGGGCGATATCTTCCGCGGCCTGGAAGTGGTCGAGCACGCCTGTTCCATCGGCACCCTGCAGATGGGTGAATTCAGCGAGAACGTCGCCGGTGGCGTCGATACCTACACCCTGCGCCAGCCGATCGGTGTCTGTGCGGGCATCACGCCTTTCAACTTCCCGGCGATGATTCCGCTGTGGATGTTCCCCATGGCCATCGCCTGCGGCAACACCTTCGTGCTCAAGCCATCGGAGCAGGACCCGATGTCGACCATGCTGCTGGTTGAGCTGGCGGTGGAGGCGGGCGTGCCCGCTGGTGTGCTCAACGTGGTGCATGGCGGCAAGGACGTCGTCGACGGCATCTGCACCCACAAAGACATCAAGGCGGTGTCGTTCGTCGGTTCGACGGCGGTGGGCACTCACGTCTACAACCTCGCCGGGCAACACGGCAAGCGCGTGCAATCGATGATGGGCGCGAAAAACCATGCCGTGGTGCTGCCTGACGCCAACCGCACGCAGACCCTCAACGCTTTGGTCGGTGCCGGTTTCGGCGCGGCCGGTCAGCGTTGCATGGCAACCTCGGTGGTGGTGCTGGTCGGCGCGGCCAAACAGTGGCTGCCGGACCTCAAGGCCCTGGCGCAGAAGCTCAAGGTCAATGCCGGTTCAGAGGCGGGGACGGACGTCGGCCCGGTGATCTCGCGCCAGGCGAAGAAGCGCATTCTCGATCTGATCGAAAGCGGCGTGCGTGAAGGTGCCAAGCTGGAACTGGACGGCCGCGACATCAAGGTGCCGGGCTTCGAGGACGGTAACTTTGTCGGCCCGACGCTGTTCTCCGGCGTGACCACCGAGATGCAGATTTACACCCAGGAAATCTTCGGCCCGGTACTGGTGGTGCTGGAAGTCGACACCCTCGATCAGGCGATCGCCCTGGTCAACGCCAACCCTTACGGTAACGGCACCGGTCTGTTCACCCAGAGCGGCGCGGCGGCGCGCAAATTCCAGAGCGAAATCGACGTTGGCCAGGTGGGCATCAATATCCCGATTCCGGTGCCGGTGCCGTTCTTCAGCTTTACCGGCTCGCGTGGTTCCAAGCTCGGCGACCTCGGTCCGTACGGCAAGCAGGTGGTGCAGTTCTACACTCAGACCAAGACCGTCACCAGTCGCTGGTTCGATGACGACAGCGTCAACGATGGCGTGAATACGACGATCAACCTGCGTTAGGGAGAACTGCCATGAAAATTGCATTTATTGGCCTTGGCAATATGGGCGCCCCGATGGCGCGAAACCTGCTCAAGGCCGGCTACCAGTTGCACCTGTTCGACTTGAACACCGCCGTGCTGGCGGAACTGGCCGCCCTCGGCGGGCGCATCAGCGAATCACCGAAACACGCGGCCCAGGGCAGCGACATGGTCATCACCATGCTGCCCGCCGCCGCCCATGTGCGCAGCGTGTACCTGGGTGAAGACGGCGTACTCGCCGGGATCGCCGCCGGGGTGCCTGCGGTTGATTGCAGCACCATCGACCCGCAGACCATTCGTGACGTCGCTGCGGCGGCGGCCAAACAGGGGGTGGTACTGGGTGACGCGCCGGTCTCGGGCGGTACCGGTGGCGCCCAGGCCGGGACCCTGACCTTTATGGTCGGCGCCAGTGCCGAACACTTTGAAGTGCTCAAGCCGGTGCTGGCGCGCATGGGCAAGAACATCGTGCACTGCGGCGATATCGGCACCGGGCAGATCGCCAAGATCTGCAACAACATGCTGCTGGGCATCTCCATGATCGGCGTCGCCGAAGCCATGGCCCTGGGCAATTCGTTGGGCATCGATACCGGGATCCTGGCCAATATCATCAACAGCTCCACGGGCCGTTGCTGGAGCTCGGAAATCTACAACCCCTGGCCCGGCGTGGTCGAAACCGCCCCGGCTTCACGCGGCTATACCGGCGGCTTTGGCGCCGACCTGATGCTCAAGGACCTGGGCCTGGCCACCGAAGCGGCGCGGGCCGCCCATCAACCGGTAATCCTCGGCGCCCTGGCCCAGCAGCTCTATCAAGCGATGAGCCAGCGCGGTGAGGGAGGGAAGGATTTCTCGGCGATTATTGAGGGGTATTGCAAGGCTGAATGATGGCGTTGTGCTAACTCCCGTAGGAGATCTCGTGGGAGCGAATTCATTCGCGAAAGCGATATTCAAGCCGCTGAAGATGCGCTGAATTTACTGGCCTCTTCGCGAATGAATTCGCTCCCACCATATGCTCCCGGTTCAGCCAGCCAGCAACGCGTTCAGCTCGCCTTTTCTTTCCAGTAGCGCCAAATCATCAAACCCGCCCACATGCAGGTCGTTGATGAAAATCTGCGGCACGCTGCGGCGGCCGCTGCGGCTCATCATTTCCAGCATTTTCTCGTTCGAGCCGGCGACGTTGATTTCGATCGGCTTGATCCCTTTACCCGCCAGCAGGCTTTTCGCGGCGACGCAGTAGGGGCAGGTATTGGTGGTGTAGACGGTGACTTCGCTCATGGCGGACTCCGATGCGAGTAAGGACATGGACCTATCCTAGGGCGATGGGTGTATCGTTCGGCTGCTAAAAGTCGAAGAAATGCAACCGATCGTCCAAACCCGAGGTGTCCATGGATCGCCTGTCCACGCTGCTCAATCACTTCGGTGTCAGTGCCGGGACCTTTCACAGCGGTGAGTTCTGCAACGCAGCAGCCTTCGACGAGGGCGGGCGTCATGGTCATCTGCATGTGCTGCGCAGCGGCGTGCTTGGGCTGCGCCTGGCCGATAATCGCGAGCTGACCCTGAGCGAGCCGACATTGATTTTCTTCCCTCGGCCTTACACCCATCGCCTCATTCCTGATGGTACTGAACCGGCGCAAGTCGTTTGTGCGAGCCTGGATTTCGCCGCCGGGTCGGGCAATCCGATAGCCGCTGCTCTGCCCGATTACTTGCTGCTGCCGTTGTCTTCCAGCGCGCTATTGGGGCCGACGCTGGAGTGGCTGTTTGCCGAGGCGTTCGGGGATATGTGCGGGCGCGAGGCAGTGATGGATCGGCTGTTCGAGCTGTTGGTGATCCAGCTGTTGCGCTATTTGCTCAACGAAGAGCAACTGGGCAGCGGCATGCTTGCGGGGTTGGCGGACGTGCGTCTGGCCAAGGCATTGAACCTGATGCACGCCATGCCGCAACAAGCCTGGACGGTAGGTGAGCTGGCCGAAGCGGCGGGGATGTCGCGCGCCAGTTTTGCCGCACACTTTCATGAGGTGGTTGGGCAGCCACCCGCCGAGTATCTGCTCAGCTGGCGGGTGAGCCTTGCGCAGAAACGCCTGCGCGAGGGCCGCCCCATCGCCTTGATCGCCGATGAGGTCGGTTATGAAAGTCCTTCGGCACTGGCGCGGGCCTTTCGCCGTAGAACCGGCTCAAGCCCGCGCCAGTGGTTGCAGGCCACTCAGAACGGTTTGTAAGGCAGGAACTTGCCATCCATGGTGATGACGGCGCGGGAGCCGCCTTCCGGGTCGTCCACTTTCTTCACGTCGAGTTTGAAGTTGATGGCGCTGATAATGCCGTCGCCGAACTGCTCATGGACGATGGCTTTGAGGGTGGTGCCGTAGACCTGAATCATCTCGTAGAAGCGATAGATGGTCGGATCAGTCGGGATGCCATTGGGCAGGCTGCCGCGCAGGGGAATGGTCTGCAGTTGAGCGACGGTGTTGTCGTCCAGGTCCAGGTGCTTGCCAATGACTTTCGCGGCATCGGCCGGCAGCGGGTGCTGGCCGAGCAGGGCGGCGGTGACATAGGCCAGACTCAGGCCGGTGCCTTCGGTCAACTGGGCGAAGGACATGTCCTTGCGGGCTTTGAGTTCCAGAACTTTGCTGGTCAGGGCCTGGGACGGGTCCTGGAACGCATGGGACTGTTGCATGGAGGTATTCCTGTAAGCGAGGGAAGGGCGGCAGTGGCCCATACTCATCGCCTCTGCGCGATAGCGTCCAAGACCGATATGCAATAGTTTCTATTGCTCCTGCCTATAGCTTCTGCGGAGATCTCCATGCTGCTGCGCCATATCCGTTACCTGCTGGCCGTGGCCGAACAGGGCAACTTCAGCCGTGCCGCCGAGGTGCTGCATGTTTCGCAACCGACGTTGTCCCAGCAGATCAAACAACTGGAGGAGGAGCTCGGCGCCGAACTGCTCGACCGCTCGGGCCGCAGCGTCCGGCCTACGGCTGCGGGGGCGGCGTATATCGAACATGCGCGCAAGATGCTGCTGGAGCTTGAAGCTGGCAAGCGGGCCATTCACGATGTGCAGGACCTGTCACGAGGCACCTTGCGCCTGGCCCTCACGCCGACTTTCATCCCTTACCTGGCCGGCCCGCTGATCCGCAACTTCACGGCCAGGTATCCCGATATCCACCTGACCGTCCTCGAGCGCTCGCTGAACGACATCGAGAGTGAGCTGGCCGAGGACAGCATCGATATCGCCATTGCCTTCGACACCGTGCGCAACCCGGAAATCGAGTGCCTGCCGCTGTTGGTGGAGACCCTGGGCCTGATGGTGGGCAAACATCATCCCTTCTATGCCCGCAACAAGACCTGGGTGGCGCCGCCGCAGTTGTCCGAGCAGCCTCTGGTCCTGCTGACCAAAGACTTCATCACGCGGACCTGCATCGAGGAGTACTTCCGTGAGCATGAGGTCAAGCCCAAGGTGGTGATGGAGACCAACTCGGTTGGGGCGATCCTGGAGATTCTGCGTCACGCGCCCATGGCCACCATCCTGCCCGAGGCGATCGCCAGTGAAGAACGCGGCCTGCGCTGCTACCAGCTCAAAGGCTATCCGCCTCAGCGTACGGCAGCGCTGTTGCGGCGGCGTCATGGTTACCAGAGCGCGGCGGCGTTGGCGTTTACGCAGATGGCTGAGGCGTGGTGTGTTGATAATCTTGGTGGGCGGGAGGTCTAGATCTCAGTAGCGGACACTGTGGGACCGAACCGGTAATACGCCTTCCCGGCTGAAGCCGGTCCCACGACAAACCGTGTTCGAATCTTAAGTTTGTGTTGAGGCAGGTAAGCGGGGTTCGACGTAGCTCAGGGACAGGTTGACTTCGTCCTTGATCACATCGAGCAAGTGGACGGCGGAGAAGGCCAGGTCGCGGTCTGCCCCTGTTCGGTTTTCGCCGCTCTCATAAGCAACGGCTGCGGTGCAACGCAACAGATCAGATATCCGCAGCAGTGATTTTTCGAGTAAAGCTTGAGTTTCAACGGTGATCATTAAGGGGATACCTTTAAGCAAGGCCACCGCATTTGCGCTGCTAAACGGAATGGGTGGCGACTTTGACGCGGGTTAGCAGACCGGTTGTACCCCCAGTACCGGCGCACTCGTAGGTGCCCCACGCAAAGTCGCCATGACGCAACTTACACGCAGGGGTACAAGTCAGGCTGCTAAACCCGATCACTGATTTTCAGCGACCGGCGCAGACTAGAGAGCGAAATTCCTCCGCGCAATGCGTTCGGGATTCTTTCGGAAAGTTCATACGAAAAATACCGAAACTTCTTTCGGGAGAGCATTTTATTGTGAGAGAAAGTAAACTTTCCTTTATTTCTGTAGGAAAGCTTAACTTCGGTTTGTAGGTAGTGTCTGGAAATTCTAAAGTCTCGATTGTGTTCTAGCTATCCCATGACTGGACTCAATACTCTCGCGCTTCCAGTTACAGGGAGTTCAAGAGATGAGCAAGGCTTACGTATTTATTAATGACCGAATGCAGGGCGATAACGCTATAAAGGCAGCGCTGGGCGCAGACAAAAAATTCGACACGCTCAATGTCCATATACGCAATCAAGTCGTTCTTCCGGGGCAAATCGTTATTGTCCCCGACAGCAGTACCCAATCATGCACTATCGAAGAGGCCGAACTCATCCGTATGGCCCAGCATGTCAGCCATCAGATTCACCATAATTCCCTCGGTTCCGATGGCCTGATGCTGAAGAACTACGATGTGCTGCAAGATGTGCTTGGCTACGGTTCACTGGGTATCGGCGCCGTCTCAGGTAGTTGGAGCAACCACCTCAGCGCGATTGAAAAGACCCTCGCGGATATCGAGAGGCTGCACAAGCTCGCCCTTCAGCGTGGTACGCCGATTGCCCGGCAAGAATTCATCAATCAACGCCAGGTGTTGTTCACCAAGCTGGATGGCCAGCTCAAAGGCATCGCCCGCTGGGGCTCGGGGCTGAGGAACAGAGGTTCGATCAAGAAGATGCTGGGTATCTCGACGAAAAGCTATCTGCATAGCGGCGAGATACGGGATTACGCAAAACGCATGAACGGCGTGGCCAGAGCGGCGAAGGTGCTTAAATCCGGGACCTATGTGGGGATTACATTGAACGCGGTTTCGACGGGGTTGGAGATTGAAGAGGCTTGCGCTGTGGGGCGGGAGGGAGCTTGTGAGCGGGCTCAATATGTGGAAGGGAGCAAGTTGGTGGCGGGTGTCGGTGGTGGATTATTTGGAGGTGCAGTGGCAGGGATGGCGGCTAAATCGATATGCGTCGCCGTTGCGGTACCTACGGGAGGATGGGGCGCTTTGGCTTGTGGAATCATTGTCGGGCTCGCAGGCGGATATGCAGGCGGAGCCATTGGGGAGAAAGGTGGCGCGGTTGCTGGGGAGCTGCTTTATAAATGGAGAACGCTGTGATGGATATTGATCCAGGATTGTGGGCAATCGCCGTCTTCTTCAACGTCTTTATATGTGTAGGTCTTTTGTTGTTTTTCTATTACCGAAGGCTGGAAGTACTGGAGAGCTATCTTGAAGGCGTTAAGTCTGTCGAGTGGAATCGATCTGTGTGCGGAGACAGCTATCTCGGTCGTCAGTTGAGATTCTCTAACATAATGCTGATCGTGCTCATGCCAAATCTTCTTTTTAAGCGCGGGCAGATTCCAAAGGGCGCAGACAAACGCATACCTGAAAAACTGCGACGACAGTTGAAGGCTGCGACGGTGTACATGGTGCTTACGGCAGTGGCTATGGTGGTGTTTTATTTCGCATTACCCGACGAGCCTGCCACTTGATATCGCTCTTTTAGAACTGGCTTGCCGGGTAATGTGTTTATCAATTGCTGGCGATGGATTGGTCTGCTATCTGGTTGCGAGCGCTGCGCACTCGATCGCCACCAAGGCAGCTCCTACAGATCTCATTGCAGATACAGGGCAAGGCGGAAAAAGCTAGGATACGATCCCTTCCCTGACCCCTTATGGAGCCCCCCGCATGGCCTTGCATATCAACACACCGCTGCTCGAATCCCGCGCCCTGAGCGAGCGCGCCGGTTATTCCGTGTGGCTGAAACTCGATGCCCTGCAGCCGCCCGGCTCGTTCAAGATTCGCGGTGTGGGGCATGCCTGTGAAGTCCACCATGCTCGCGGCGCCAAGCGCTTCATTTCGTCTTCGGGCGGTAATGCCGGGTTGGCGGTGGCGTATGCCGGGCGGGTGTTGGCTGTGCCGGTGACAGTGGTGGTGCCGCAAACCACTACGCAGCGCGCGCAGGATTTGTTGCGTCTCGAACAGGCCGAGGTGATCGTGCACGGCGCGTCCTGGCAGGAGGCCAATGCCCTGGCCCAGACTCTGGTGACGGATGCCGATGCCTTTATCCACCCTTTCGACGATCCACTGCTGTGGACCGGCCATGCCACGCTGATAGACGAAGTCGCGGCGGCCGGGCTCAAGCCGGATGCAGTGGTCTTGTCGGTGGGCGGCGGCGGCCTGTTGTCGGGGATGATCGAGGGGCTGCACCGCAATGGCTGGCAGGACGTACCGGTGTATGCGGTGGAAACCACGGGCGCGGCGTCCTTTCACGCGGCGGTGCAGGCCGGGGAGGCGGTGGAGATCGCGGCGATTACTTCGGTGGCGACTTCCCTTGGCGCCAAACGGGTCTGCGAGCAGGCGGTGGCGAGCCTGAGGGATCACCGAATCCACAGCATCGTGGTGTCGGATGCCGAGGCGCTTGATGCGTGTGAGCAATTCCTCAGCGACCACCGTGTGCTGGTCGAACCTGCCTGCGGTGCTGCGCTGGCCCTGGCCTATCACCCGGAAAAACTTCAGGTCCGGGGCAAAGTGCTGTTTATCGTCTGCGGCGGTGCGACGGCAACCCTTGAGCAGATTCGGGCCTGGGCCAAAGCCTGATCATCGCTGGCTGAGCCAGGGTGTTTGCGGGCTCCAGAAGATGATGTCGACGCCCAGATAATCCTCGGCGAAACGAACGAATTCTTCGCGGGTGAAGGGCGCGCCGGACTTTGGATTGGTGTAGGTCAGGGTCGGTTCCTGCACCGCCATGGCGACCTGTTCCAGTCGCGGCTTGTAGCGATTGAAGAACGGGTAGGTGTTGTTCATATGGGCTTTTCTGTAGGGCACGATATCCGGGCCGCCGAGGCCGATGCGATTGCTTGCCGCGAACTCGAACAGGCGCGACATATAGCGCTGGTCGTCATTCCATTCGCAGGGAAAGAAGTTGACGTACTGCACCACAGGGGACTGTTTGAAGGCGTTGCGGGCGAAGCGGATGTTGTCCAGCGTCGCGGCGAAGTAGCCCTCGCAGGTGAAGCCGGAGGACGCATCATTCACATCAATATCGATAGCCGTTTCCGGCAAATTCATACCGGCGATGCGGCCATCGAATGACGTCGCCAGGGCAGCCAGCAACGCCTGGAAACGCGCCCGCACACCGGGTTGCCATTGCATCGCCACCCAGCCCTGGCCTTCGGGCATGCCTTCACCGGCATTGTCCGATTGCGCGACCAGCCCGCCGTGATAGACCGGCTCCTGTTGCAGATAAAGCGGGATATTGCGGGCGTCGGGATCGAAGAAACGATCCTGTATCTGGATGAACAGTTTCTTGTCGCGGGCGGTCAGGTGAGCCAGGTCTTTTTCGATGGCGGAAAAGTCGTACTGGCCTTGGGCGTTTTCCAGCCGCTTCCACGAGTAGACAATCTGCACCCCTTCGATATCGGGGCGTGCCAACAATGTCTCAAGTTGATCAAGCTCGCCGGATGAGGTGTAGAGATAGTGCTTTGGCGGGGCCGCCAAGACGTTGCCGATGCCAATGATCAGCAGGGCAATGAGGGTGATGAGGCTGCGCATTTTTCACATCCCTGGCAGTGGGTAAGGGATGTTTTATAGGTGATTATGCGGTGGAATGTGCGGTATGGGGATATCGCAAGGCGACGAGTTTTGCAAAGGCCAATTTGTGTAGCCCATTTTGTGGCAGCCACTTGTGGGAGCGAATTCATTCGCGAAGAGGCCGGTACTTCCGATAGAAATCGTCGTCGGGAATGCCGCTTTCGCGAATGAATTCGCTCCCACAGAATTGGCTCCCACAAAAAATATGCTCATTTCATCTTGCGATGACGATCAGGCAAAAACGAAATACTTGCGCACGGTCTCGACCACTTCCCAAGTCCCTTTGAAGCCTGGCTCGATGATGAACTTGTCGCCGGCTTTCAGGTGGATCGGGTCTTTACCTTCCGGGGTCAGGACGCAGTAGCCTTCCTGGAAGTCGCAGTATTCCCACTTGGTGTATTCCACGTACCACTTGCCTGGGGTGCAGATCCAGGTGCCCATGATCTTTTCGCCGTCAGCGGAGGTGTAGCAGTTGAGGTTGACGGTGTGCGGGTCGCCCGCGAGTTTTTCCCACTTGCAGGCATCGACGACGGGCAGTGGGTGGGTATCGCGCAGGATGGTAATCAGGTTAGACATGACAGCTCCAGATCAGTGGCGCAAATTGCGTGCGCCCACCATAGGCCGGATAGGGCAGGGTCAGTTGTCTGAACTCGACATCGGGTTGTCCATAAACGCTGGTTTTCAGCCTTGTTTCAGTGCGTCCAGCAAGACCCTGGCATAACCCGGCAAGGCGTTGAAGTCGCGGGCGCACAGCAGCAATCGGCGCTGCGCCCAGGGATCGTTCAACGCCACGCTCTGGAACGGGCGCGGCGTTTGCCAACGCTGTAACACGACCTGCGGCATCACACTTAAGCCGACACCCCTGGCAACCATGCGCATGGCCGCGTCGAAGCCTTCGGCGCGCACGCGAATTTTCAGGCGGCGGCCGACGTGCAGTGACTGTTCTTCCAGGTACAGGGCCAATGCGCTATTGGCGCTCATGCCAACGAATTCGTGGTCCAGGGCCTGGCTGAAACTCAGGGTTTCTTCGCCGGCCAAGGGATGGCCGAGAGGCATCAACAGCGCCAGTGGATCGTCACGAAATGGCAGGGTCTGTAGGTCGCTGGCGTCCACTGCATCGGAAATGATCCCGATGTCCGCCGCGCCTTGGCGTAGAGCGTGAAGGATGCGCAGGCTTGGGTGCTCTTCCAGTTCGACATCAATCGACGGGTTGCTGACCAGAAAGTCCGCCAGCAACTCCGGCAGGTGTTCACTCAGGGCTGAACTGTTGCCCAGCAGGCGCACTCGGCCCTTGAAGCCCTTGGCGTAGTCGCCCAGATCCGATTGCATGCGCTCGACCTGTTGCAGGATCAGCCGCGCATGCTGAGCCATAGCCTGGCCCGCTGGCGTCGGCGTGACACCGCGGCGGCCACGTTCGAACAGCGGGGTATTCAGTGAGGCTTCCAGCGCGCGGACCCTGGCGCTGGCCGAGGCCAGGGACAGGTGGCTGCGATTGGCGGCGGCGGTGATATTGCCGCTTTCCACGACTTTGAGGATCAGGCGCAGGTCAGTCAGGTCGAAGTACATGTCGATCAGCCTATGGCAGAAACTGAGGCTGGCTCAGTATATGGCAGATTTTCAATGCGTGCGGTGGCAGCCATGATGAGGCCATGAACGCACTGATCGAACACTATCAAATACTGGGTTGGGGTCTGTCGGCACTTGTGCTGGGCACCTTTCTGCTGGCCGGCACGGTCAAGGGTGTGATCGGCCTCGGCCTGCCGACAGTGGCCATGGGCTTGTTGGGCCTGGCTATGCTTCCGGCTCAGGCAGCGGCGCTGTTGATCATTCCATCGACGGTGACCAACGTCTGGCAGTTGGCGATCGGCGGGCAGTTGCGGCCGTTGCTCAAGCGCCTGTGGCCGCTGCTGACCATGGTAGCTCTCGGCACCGGAGTGGGCTCATGGCTGTTGGGCATGAGTGCGGGGCCGACCATGAGCCGGGCGCTGGGAGCAGCATTGCTGTTGTATGCGCTGTCTGCCCTGTGTTTGCCGCAACTGCATGTGCCCCAGCGGCATGAGCGCTGGCTGGGACCATTATGTGGGTTTTTAACTGGCTTGATCAGTTCGGCCACAGGCGTGTTTGCCATTCCCGTTGTGCCTTATCTGCAGTCCTTGGGGCTTGCCCGCAACCAGTTGGTTCAGGCCCTGGGCCTGGCCTTCACTGTCGGCACCCTGGCCTTGGCGGCAGGGTTGTTCAGCAACGGTGCTCTGGGCAGCGGCGAGCTGGGTGCTTCACTGCTGGCGCTGATCCCGGCGTTACTGGGCATGTGGCTGGGGCAGTTGCTGCGCCAGCGCATCAGCGCCCAGGTGTTCAAGCGCCTGTTCCTGCTTGGCGTCGCCGGGCTGGGCCTGCATTTAATGATTAGCGGATGACGGGCTGATCATGTCGATCAGACGGATCTCGAAATCCCGCTCCAGGTAATACATGCGGTTTTCGAAGAAGCGCGCCATATGCGGCAGCGAGGAGTGCACATCCAGGTGCGCCCTGGATTGCCAGACTTCGTAGAAGATAAACAGTGCAGGATTCTCGCGGTCGCGCAGCATGTGGTACTCGATGCAGCCATCTTCTTCGCGACTCTGCTCCACGTACTGACTGAACAGGGCCAGAAACGCGTCCGACTTTTCCGGTTTGGTGTAAGCGTGGAGGATAAAACCGTGCAAGGCGTTCATGGGACGGGTTCCTGAAGAAAGAAAGTCGCTGAATGCTAATTCAAGAGTCATGCGATTATTTGTGCCTTTAAGGCAAATATCATTTGCTCCGCCTCTGGTTAATCAGTCGCTACTGCATCGTTATCCTGCCGTCACTTTCCTTTACTGACTTCCCGGTCCAGCCCTGTGGGTTTACGGGATAGCGACGAGATCACGATGAAAAAAATCTTGTTTTTGAATGGCGGCAAGCAGTTCGCTCACTCCGAAGGCCGTTACAACGCCACTCTGCAAGAAGCCGCCGTAGCCTTTATGGACCACGCCGGTTTTGACGTGAAAGAAACCTTTATCGACGGCGGTTACGACGTCGCCGAAGAAGTGCAGAAGTTTCTCTGGGCCGACGTCATCGTCTGGCAGATGCCGGGTTGGTGGATGGGCGCGCCGTGGACGGTCAAGAAGTACATCGACGAAGTCTTCACCGAAGGCTATGGCAGCCTGTATGCCAACGACGGCCGTACCCGTTCCGACGCGTCGCAGAAATACGGCAGCGGCGGTTTGCTGCAAGGTCGCCAGTACATGATTTCCGCGACCTGGAACGCCCCGCAACAAGCCTTCGATGATCCGACCGACTTCTTCGAAGCCAAGGGCGTTGACGCCGTGTACTTTCCATTCCACAAGGCCAATCAGTTCCTTGGCCTGACCGGTCTGCCGACTTTCCTGGCGGTGGACGTGATGAAAGTGCCGAATATCGAAGCCGATGTGCAGCGCTATCAGGCGCACCTGGCACAGGTTTTCAATATCAGTGCCTGAGTAGCCCTGCGATAGTCGGATGTTCTTTGCTTCAAACACGGCTAACATCCAGCGTGTTTTGAGCGGAGAACAATAATGAAAGCCAGATCCGACGAGCTACAAGTTTTTATTTCTGTCATCGAAAGTGGCTCTATTTCGGCGGCTGCCGAGCAATTCGGCCAGACGCCTTCGGCCGTGAGTCGCACCTTGTCGCGGCTCGAAGCCAAGCTGGAAACCACCCTGATCAACCGCACCACGCGGCGCATGGATCTGACCGAGGAGGGCAAGTTCTTCCTCGAGCGTGCGCGGCAGATTCTGGCGCAAATGGAAGACCTCGAAGAGCGTCTGTCCTTGCGTCAGCAACACCCGGCCGGCCGCCTGCGGATCAATGCGGCATTTCCCTTCATGCTGCATTCGGTGGTGCCCTATGTCGCCGAGTTTCGCCTGCTGTATCCCGATATCCAGTTGGAGCTGAACAGCAACGATCTGATCATCGACCTGTTGGAACAGAGCACCGACGTCGCCATTCGTATCGGCAGCCTGGCCGACTCGACCCTGCATGCCCGCTCGTTGGGCAGCAGCCCGCTGAATATCCTTGCCAGCCCCGCTTACCTTGAACAGCACGGCACGCCGCGCCGCGTTCCGGACCTGAGCAGTCATACGCTGCTGGGCTTTACCCAGACCGAAACCCTTAACCACTGGCCCCTGCGCCATGCCGAGGGCGATCGCCTGTTTATTCAGCCTGCGGTCTCGGCCTCGAGCGGCGAAACGCTGCGTCAACTGGCTATTGCCGGGGAGGGGATTGTCTGCCTGTCGCACTTCATGACCCACGACGACATCCGCAAGGGCCGCCTCAAAGTACTGTTGCCCGACGCCAATAGCGGCTATCGACAGCCGATTCATGCGGTGTACTACCGCAACTCGCAACTGGCCCTGCGGATTCAGTGCTTTCTGGATTTCATTCAGCAGAAGATGGCGGGGTATGCCGCGTAGAGCGCATTACCAAATTGTGGGAGCCGGCTTGTCGGATCGCCGCACCGTGGCGATCAAGTGCGAAGCGCTCGCACGAGCGGCGGTGACTGACCTGACGCCATCGCCAGCAAGCCGGCTCCCACCATACAGGTCTATGTTCGACAGGCCTTTACCGATTATTTACCCTCTCAGCCCCTTGCCGTTCAGCTTGCTGCGGTTAGGCTGGCGCATCGCCTGTCCCGACCTTTTATCGAGATAACCCTGTGAAGTTCATTCCTGTTCAATATCGCCTGGCCACGGCTGTCCTGCTGGGGACTTTGGGCCTGTTATCCGCCTGTTCTAGTACGCCTACCGATCCGCGCATCAAGTTCAACGAGCAGCTCGATGAGGACCTCGGCACTGCCTATAAGTCGCCTCGCCAGCAGGTAACCGGTTGGGCGGCAGACTGGGATTTGGCCGGGCAATCGGTCGAGGTGGCCTCGCAGGCTCCGGCGACGGCGGGCCCGGTGCCGCTGATCATCTATCTGCCGGGGCTGGGTGAGGCGGCCACGGCCGGTGAGCAGTGGCGGCGGGCTTGGGCGCAGGCCGGTTATGCCGTGTTGTCGATTCAGGATCAGAACGACGGACCGGATATCTACGCCAGTGGCCTGGCTCTGGCCGGTGACTTTCATAGCCTGGCGGCCTATCGCTATGCCGACTCGGCATTGCAGCGGCGCCTGGTTACGGTGCAGAAAGTGATCAGCGAAGCGCGCAGCCGCGCCGCCAAGGGTGATGCGCAACTGGCGGCCATCGACTGGAATCAGGTGGTATTCGCCGGTTTTGACCTCGGCGCGCAAACCGCCGTCGCCATGGCGATGAACCCGGCAGCCGTGCAAGTGCAGCCCAAGGCGCTGCTGTTGCTCAGCCCTTACGCCGAAGCCGGGGCCGATCCGGCGCAGTTCGCCAAGGTAACGGTGCCGGTGTTGTCGCTGACCGGGCAGAATGACGAAGACCCGTTCAACTGGGTCAACACTTACCACCTGCGTCAGGTGGTCGGTGACTCGGTGAATGTCGCCGGGAGTTATCAGGTGGACCTGAACCGGGCCACTCACAAAACCCTTTCCGGCACGGAACTGGTGAGTGCGCCGAAGCCGGATAGCAAGACCGCCAGGCTGCCCGAGGCTACCGATAGCGGCAGCAAACAAGCTCATGGCGGCGGCAAGGGCCGCAGCCGCGGCGCACCTTCGCGAGGGGCCAATGGTCCGTCGGCCGGTGAGCCACCGACTGATCCGAAGCAGGTTGCCGCGATTCAGGCGATTAGCCTGGCGTTTCTCGACAGCCAGCTCAAGCGTGCGCCGGGGGCGGCGGACTGGTTGCACAGGGGGGCAACGGGCTGGCTTGGCGATGCCGGGCGGTTGAAGGAAAAAGTCGGGCGCTGATTGCTGAGTTTGGCAGGCGTCAATCTGCGGGGGTGATTGCTGTGGGAGCGAATTCTGTGGGAGCGAATTCATTCGCGAAGAGGCCAGTGAATTCACCTCCTTTTCGCGGATAAATCCGCTCCCACAGTAGCGCGTGCATATCGTCGGATCTGTGGGAGCGGATTCATCCGCGAAGGGGCTGCTCTGGCTTTACAGCAAACATAGAATCTCCCACACGGTGCGCCTACTCACCGTTATTTGTGACCTCTACGCAACATTCATTTGGCCTGACATGACTTTTTCAGGGGTAATACCTGCTTGATACTGGGGGCAACTGTTACTCACCCCTGAGGAGTCATCCCATGAAGATTTTCATTACAGGCGCTGCCGGTTTTATCGGCGGCTCCATTGCCACCGCCCTGGTCAAGCAGGGTCATCAAGTCACCGGTCTGGTGCGCAATGCCGAGCAGGAAGCTGAAATGCTGAGCCTGGGCATCACGCCGATCACCGGCACCCTGGACGACAGCGGCTTGCTCTGCGAGCAGGCGCGCCAGGCCGATGCGGTGATCAATGCCGCCAGCAGCGACCATCGCGGCGCAGTAGATGCGTTGATCGCCGGTTTGCAAGGCTCGGACAAGGTGTTCCTGCATACCAGCGGTTCGAGCATCGTCGGTGATGCATCGGGCGGTAAAGGCAGCGACGTTATTTATTACGAAGGCCAGTTGCCCGAGCCGACTGTCGACAAGGCCGCGCGGGTCGCCATCGACAATTTAGTGCTCGATGCCGCCAAGCGGGGGGTACGTTCGGCGGTGATCTGCAACACCCTGATCTACGGCCATAGCCTGGGCGTGAAACGCGACAGCGTGCAGTTGCCCCGCTTGCTCAAGCAGGCGCAGAAAAGCGGCGTCGTCCGTCACGTCGGCAGCGGCCAGAATATCTGGTCCAACGTGCATATCGAGGACGTAGTAGCGCTCTATAGCCTGGCGCTTGCGAAGAACCCGGCGGGTACGTTCTATTTCGTCGAAAGTGGCGAGGCGGCGTTTGCCGATATGAGCAATGCCATCGCCAAAGCCCTGAACCTCGGCCCGGCCCAGGACTGGCCGCTCAAGGATGCCGAAGCAGAGTGGGGTTATGAGATGGCCAATTACGGCCTGGGCTCCAATAGCCGGGTGCGCGGCAAGAATGCCCGTGAGCTGCTGGGGTGGGTGCCCAAGCGTACCGATGTGACCGAGTGGATTCTCAACGAGATGCTGTAACTGATTCAGTGGTAGACCCGCCCCGTCTAAGACGCCGTGCTGTCACGCAGCAAACACTAACCGGGGCAGGGGGCAAATCTTGTGGGAGCGAATTCATTCGCGAAGAGGCCGGTACATTCGACGCACTTTCATCGTCTGGCACACTGCTTTCGCGAATGAATTCGCTCCCACAGAGTCTTTGTCAGTACATCCG
Organism: Pseudomonas sp. JUb42; assembly: GCF_024807945.1. Classification (GTDB taxonomy): domain Bacteria; phylum Pseudomonadota; class Gammaproteobacteria; order Pseudomonadales; family Pseudomonadaceae; genus Aquipseudomonas. The sequence continues at coordinate 43,473 of NZ_JANUFD010000013.1, forward strand.
ATACATTTCTGTATCTGAAATACCGCCTTCGCGGGCAAGCCTCGCTCCCACCGATCTAGAGCGCTTTCGAAATGACTTAGTGATGCTCACGCGTCGCGCGGAAGCTCACGTCTTTCCAGCGTTCTTCCATCAGTGCCAGGTTGACCCGGGTTGGCGCCAGGTAGGTCAGGTGACCGCCGCCGTCCAGTGCCAGGTTTTCCACGGCCTTGTTTTCAAACTCTTCGAGCTTCTTTTTGTCCGCGCATTCGATCCAGCGGGCCGACCAGACGGTGATCGGCTCGTAGGCGCATTCGACCTTGTATTCTTCCTTCAGGCGGCTGGCGACCACATCGAACTGCAGCACACCAACGGCGCCAAGGATGATGTCGTTGCTGCGCTGCGGAAAGAACACCTGGGTGGCGCCTTCTTCGGCCAACTGCTGCAGGCCCTGGCGCAGTTGCTTGGACTTGAGCGGGTCTTTCAGGCGTACGCGGCGGAACAGTTCAGGGGCGAAGTGCGGGATTCCGGTGAAGCCCAAGGCTTCGCCTTCGCTGAAGGTGTCGCCGATCTGGATCGTGCCGTGGTTGTGCAGGCCGATGATGTCGCCGGCGTAGGCCTCTTCCAGTTGCTCGCGCTCGGAGGAGAAGAACGTCAGGGCGTCACCGATACGCACGTCCTTGCCCAGGCGTACGTGGCGCATTTTCATACCCTTTTCGTAACGGCCCGAACAGATACGCATGAAGGCGATACGGTCGCGGTGCTTGGGGTCCATGTTCGCCTGAATCTTGAACACGAAGCCGGTGAACTTCTCTTCCACCGGCTCGACGGTGCGCTCGTTGGCGACCCGGGCCAGAGGTTTCGGTGCCCAGTTGACCACGGCGTCGAGGACGTGATCGACGCCGAAGTTACCCAGCGCCGTACCGAAGAATACCGGGGTCAGTTGACCGTCGAGGAACTCCTGCTGGTTGAACTCGTGGCAGGCACCCTGCACCAGTTCCAACTGCTCGATGAAACGCTCGTACTCGTCACCCAGGTGGGCGCGGGCTTCGTCGGAGTCCAGTTTCTCGATGATCTTGACGTCGGTGCGCTCATGACCGTGACCGGCGGTGTAGACGATGATGTAGTCGTCGGCCAGGTGGTAGACACCCTTGAAGTCTCGGTAGCAGCCAATCGGCCAGGTGATCGGCGCCGCCTTGATCTTGAGGACCGCTTCGATTTCATCCAACAGCTCGATGGGGTCGCGGATATCGCGGTCGAGTTTGTTGATGAAGCTGACGATGGGCGTGTCGCGCAGGCGGCAGACGTCCATCAGGGCGATGGTGCGTGGCTCTACACCCTTACCGCCGTCGAGGACCATCAGCGCTGAGTCAACCGCCGTCAGAGTGCGGTAGGTGTCTTCGGAGAAGTCTTCGTGGCCCGGGGTGTCGAGCAGGTTGATCATGTGATCGCGATACGGGAACTGCATGACCGAGGTGGTGATGGAGATGCCGCGTTGCTTCTCCATTTCCATCCAGTCGGACGTCGCATGGCGATCGGACTTGCGTGATTTCACCGTACCAGCAACGGCAATGGCCTTACCCATCAACAGCAACTTTTCAGTGATGGTGGTTTTACCCGCATCCGGGTGAGAAATGATGGCGAAGGTGCGGCGTTTCGCGACTTCGGCGGCCTGTTGGGTCATGGGAAATCGCCTGGCAGGTGAGTCAAAAAAGGGCAGCGATTATAGCCTAAGTCAAGGCAATAACCGAACCGTTCAGTCGATTAGGGGTGGCAATTTGCTGCTTCAGATGGGAACCTTTTAAAACGTGGAGACGTCCATTCCCCTGCAACACGCACTGTCAGGGTCTGCAATATCAGCAAGTTAGCTTGACGAAGCTGCGCTCATGGCTTGTGTTTTCGCCGGGGTACAAACCTCAACGGCGACCCACCCGCTGCTCTTCGCGAACGCTGCGACAGACCACCCGCAAGGGTTGGCCCTGGCATCCGTTCGCCGACTGAAATAAGGAGTCCGCCCGTGGCTAATCGCTATGGCAAGGGGCTGTTGGGAGGTACGGTGACTATCGTACTCCTGGCCCTGCTGGTCCACTGGATCGGCATCGATACAATCAGGCAGTATCAGGATGATCTGCTGTTTTACCTGCAAGCACACGTGATACTGGTTCTGGTCTCAATGTGCGCCGCCCTCGTGGTGGGCATCCCGGCGGGCATCGCCCTGAGCCGCCCGCAGCGCATCGGCAGCGCCGAACGCTTCATGCAGATCTTCAACGTCGGTAACACCGTGCCGCCTCTCGCGGTTCTGGCCATCGCCTTGGGTATCCTCGGCATCGGCAGTGGTCCGGCCATCTTCGCCCTGTTCCTCGCCTCGCTGCTGCCCATCGTGCGCAACACCTTCGAAGGCCTGAAGAACGTACAGGGTTCGCTCAAGGAAGCCGCTACCGGCATCGGCATGACCCCGCGCCAGGTGCTCTGGCAGGTGGAATTGCCCAATGCCGTGCCGATCATTGTCGGCGGTGTGCGGGTCGCGCTGGCGATCAACGTCGGCACCGCGCCACTGGTGTTCCTGATCGGCGCCAACAGCCTTGGCAGCCTGATCTTCCCCGGCATTGCCTTGAACAATCAGCCACAGCTGATCCTGGGCGCAGCTTGTACGGCGCTGCTGGCGCTGTTGCTCGACGGCCTGGTGACCCTCGCCAGTCGTATCTGGCTGGAACGTGGCCTGGCTCGCTGAGCCCGCCGAGAGAAGGAAACAACTCATGAAAAAGACAGGCTGGTTTTTAGCCTTTGCCTTGCTGTTCGCCGGATTTGCCCAGGCGGCGGATAAACCGCTGTTGCGCATCGGTGCCCGGGTGTTCACCGAGCAGACCTTGCTCGCCGAACTGACCGCGCAATACCTGCGCACCAAGAACTATGACGTGCAGATCACCGGCGGCCTGGGCAGTACCCTGGCCCGCAGCGCCCAGGAAACCGGGCAGTTGGATCTGGTCTGGGAATACACCGGTGTGTCGCTGGTGTCCTACAACCATATCGATGAAAAGCTCGACAGCCAGCAGACCTATGACCGGGTCAAGCAATTGGACGCGAAGAAGGGCCTGACCTGGCTCTCGCCGTCCAAGTTCAACAACACCTACGCCCTGGCCCTGCCGCAGAAGATCGCCGACCAGTACCCGCAGATCAACACCATGTCGGACCTGAGCCAGGTGCTCAAGGATGAGGTCAAGGAAGGTCATATCGTCGCCCTCGACACCGAGTTCGCCAACCGTTCCGACGGTCTGGTGGGCATGGTCAAGCACTACGACATGAACCTCGGCCGCGAGAATACCCGGCAGATGGATGCCGGGCTGGTCTACACGGCGCTGCGCAACGGCCAGGTCTTCGCCGGGCTGGTCTACACCACCGACGGGCGCCTGAATGCCTTCCGCCTGAAAGTGTTGCAGGACGACAAGCATTACTTCCCGGACTACACCGCCGCGCCGGTGATTCGCCAGGCCTATCTGGATCAGCACCCGGACCTCACTGGGCTGCTCAAGCCCCTGGCCGACCTGCTGGATAACGCCACCATGCGCGAGCTCAATGCCCGGGTCGATGTCGATCACGACAGCCCATCCACCGTTGCCGCAGATTTCCTGCGCGCGCATCCACTGAACTGAACAGGAGAAGATCATGAGCTTTCTTAACGCCTTCTCCCATCTGGACTGGGCCCAGGTCCTGCACCTGACCTGGCAGCACATCACCCTGGTCGGCATCGCTGTGACGTTGGCGATTGTCATCGGCGTGCCGCTTGGCATCCTGATGACCCGCTTCCCGAGCCTGGCCGGTCCCCTGCAAGCCAGCGCCACCGTATTGCTGACCGTGCCGTCGATTGCCCTGTTCGGCCTGCTGCTGCCGTTCTACTCCAAGTTCGGCCAGGGCCTGGGGCCGATGCCGGCCATCACCGCGGTGTTCCTTTATTCCCTGCTGCCGATCATGCGCAACACCTACCTGGCTTTGACCAGCGTCGAGCCGGGCATCCGTGAAGCCGCCAAAGGCATCGGCATGACCTTCGGCCAGCGCCTGCGCATGGTCGAGCTGCCCATCGCCGTGCCGGTGATCCTCGCCGGTGTACGCACCGCCGTGGTGATGAATATCGGTGTCATGACCATCGCCGCCACCATCGGCGCCGGTGGCCTGGGCGTCCTGATTCTCGCTTCCATCAGCCGCAGCGACATGTCGATGCTGATCGTCGGCGCCTTGCTGGTCAGCCTCCTGGCCATCTTCGCCGACCTGCTTCTGCAATGGCTGCAACGCACGCTGACTCCAAAAGGATTACTGAAATGATCGAACTCCAGAACCTGAGCAAAACATTCCAGAGCAATGGCAAAGCAGTCAAAGCCGTTGATTCCGTCAGCCTGACCGTCAATGAAGGCGAGATCTGTGTGTTCCTCGGCCCGTCGGGCTGCGGCAAAAGCACCACGCTGAAAATGATCAACCGCCTGATCATGCCGACCTCCGGCAAGGTGCTGATCAATGGCGAAGACACCACGGGCCTGGATGAAGTGACCCTGCGTCGCAATATCGGCTATGTGATTCAGCAGATCGGCCTGTTTCCGAACATGACCATCGAAGAAAACATCACCGTGGTGCCACGCCTGCTCGGCTGGGACAAGCAGAAATGCCACGACCGTGCCCGCGAACTGATGAGCATGATCAAGCTTGAGCCCAAGCAATATCTGCATCGCTATCCCCGTGAACTGTCCGGTGGTCAGCAGCAGCGTATCGGCGTGATCCGTGCCCTGGCTGCCGATGCGCCGGTCTTGCTGATGGATGAACCCTTCGGCGCGGTGGACCCGATCAATCGCGAGATGATCCAGAACGAGTTCTTCGAGATGCAGCGGGCGCTGAACAAGACCGTGATCATGGTCAGCCACGACATCGACGAAGCCATCAAGTTGGGCGACAAGATCGCCATCTTCCGTGCGGGCAAGCTGCTGCAGATCGATCATCCGGACACGCTGCTGGCGCACCCGGCCGATGAGTTCGTCTCCAACTTCGTCGGTCAGGACAGCACCCTCAAGCGCCTGCTGCTGGTCAAGGCCGAAGACGCCGCCGACAACGCGCCTTCGGTCAGCCCGGAAACCCCAGTGGCCGACGCCCTGGAAGTCATGGACGAAAACGACCGCCGCTATGTCGTGGTCACCGATAGCGAGAACAAGGCCATGGGCTATGTGCGCCGCCGCGACTTGCACCGTCAGACCGGCACCTGCGCGCAGTTCCTGCGCGAGTTCAACGCCACTGCCGCCTACGACGAACACCTGCGCATCCTGCTGTCGCGCATGTACGAGTTCAACCGCTCGTGGCTGCCGGTGATGGATGCCGAGCGCGTATTCCTCGGTGAGGTGACTCAGGAGTCGATTGCCGCTTACCTGAGTTCCGGGCGTTCGCGAGGGATGAAGACCAGTATCGTGTCGCCGGCTGAATTAGCCTGAAACTTGAGTCCCTGCAGGACTAGTTTTAGCCGGGAGGCCACTCTTCCGGCTAAAACCAGTCCTACGATTTCGCTCTATCGACGGGATTCGGCACTGCCTGGTTTATCTAATTAAATGATCAAGTTTTTCGTAATCTAAAGAGGTATTTATAGGGCACGCCGTGTCGATCTTACGGTACATATCCAGTATCGATAGAGAAAATGCTTCACTGTGTATGTTCTTTTCAGTGATTTGGAAGAAACCGAATGGCTCAGCTTTAGCAATTGTCCAGGTCGCGAGAATTTGAGTCTTCGGAAAAGTGGGTGTCAGAACTTCTTTTTGGGTCCCCTCTGCTTGAGCCGGGAGATTAAAACGCTGTTCAAATTTGCGCACCTCTGCGGTAACGTCGACCCCCATGTTGGCATGTGCGAAGTACAGAACGCCCGGTTTGGCTCCTCCTATGCCTCCTTTAATGCATCCGTAGGCATATTCGGTGGCTTTTGAAATTGATTTCGACCAAGCGAGCACGGCCTTGGTTTGCATATGCGTCATTACCTTCTTTTCCCTCCAACTGTCACGAATGATAGTCGGTTGGGAAAAGCGTGTGTCTGCTGCTGCCTTGAACCCCTCTGCTTGAAGTTCTTTGAAAGTAAATCCTGCGCCACGGAATACAAGAAGATCGAGTACCTGCCATTGTGTACTCCAGGTCCACTCTGGTTTGTCGTTATGGATCAATAGGTCGTTTGTTAGATGCACCTGAGTAAACGTCGGAGTACGAGTTCTGGTATGGCAACGCGGGCAGCTTTGCGGTGGGTCCTTGGGGTTCAACCCCGAGACTTTCATGCAGGAGAAACATTTATATAGAAATAGATCCTTGCGGCACACCGGGCAGGGATGGGTGCAGCCTGACGCGACATCAGCGACATTGATGTAGCTCATACAAAATACGCAGGTAGTCAGTGCCATAAAAACTCCTTGATATTATGAGCCACCAGCGCAAAAAACACCGTTCGTGAATCAGTCCTGATAGACAGTACTCAGCTGACGACTACGCTGTAGTTGATTTTTATAGCCGAATTTCGCGACCTTGCCTGTGATTTTTTTCACCGCTGGGCGAAGCCTGTGCCCCGATCTGGAAATGCGCGTGTCGTGAATGCTAAGGACGTGGTGATCGGCAATCGGAATCGGATACGGCGGGAACATCACGCTGTCATGTCGGTCGGTTATATAGGGGGGAGTGGGTGACGGGTTCCCCCACGGGTGAAAACAGGCAGAAAAGCGACATTTTTTGTTGATCTCGAGCCCTTCAGGTCCTAAAGTTCGCGCCGAACGTCCATGCTGGAAACGATCCATCCGGCTCAAGTACTGACGACGAGACAGCAAGGCCAAGGGCAGCGTCGCTCCCATGGCCTTTTTGCTTTCGGCGACATGCCTTGGGAAGTAGGCGAACCAAAGTGGGGATACGGAGGACGTTCGGTAGGGCATGTCATTGATGACTGGCCCTCGCACCCATTTATTCATTTGTTTGCCATTGGAGTCCCTGAGCATGCCGATCAAGGTTGAAGACTATTTCGAAAAAAACACCTTCGATAAAATGAAGGCGTTCGCCGACAAACAGGAAACCCCGTTTGTCGTGATCGACACCCAGATGATCAGCCAGGCCTACGACGACCTGCGCGCAGGCTTCGAATTCGCCAAGGTCTACTACGCGGTCAAGGCCAACCCGGCTGTCGAGATCATCGACCTGCTGAACAAAAAGGGTTCGAGCTTCGACATCGCGTCCATCTACGAGCTGGACAAGGTCTTGAACCAGGGCGTCAGCGCCGACCGTATCAGCTACGGCAACACCATCAAGAAATCCAAGGACATCCGCTACTTCTACGACAAGGGCGTGCGTCTGTACTCCACCGACTCGGAAGCCGACCTGCGCAACATTGCCAAGGCCGCGCCGGGTTCGAAAGTCTATGTGCGGATCCTCACCGAAGGCTCGACCACCGCTGACTGGCCTCTGTCGCGCAAATTCGGCTGCCAGACCGACATGGCCATGGATCTGCTGATCCTTGCCCGTGACCTGGGCCTGGTGCCTTACGGCGTGTCTTTCCACGTTGGCTCGCAACAGCGCGACATCAGCGTCTGGGACGCCGCCATCGCCAAGGTCAAGGTCATCTTCGAGCGTCTGAAAGAAGAAGACGGCATCGAACTCAAGCTGATCAACATGGGTGGCGGCTTCCCGGCCAACTACATCACCCGTACCAACAGCCTGGAAACCTACGCGGAAGAAATCATCCGCTTCCTCAAGGAAGACTTCGGTGACGACCTGCCGGAAATCATCCTGGAGCCGGGCCGTTCGCTGATCGCCAACGCCGGTATCCTGGTCAGCGAAGTGGTGCTGGTTGCGCGTAAATCCCGCACCGCCGTCGAGCGTTGGGTGTACACGGATGTGGGCAAGTTCTCCGGCCTGATCGAAACCATGGACGAGGCCATCAAGTTCCCGATCTGGACCGAGAAGAAGGGCGAGATGGAAGAAGTGGTTATCGCCGGTCCTACCTGCGACAGCGCCGACATCATGTACGAAAACTACAAGTACGGCCTGCCCCTGAACCTGGCCATTGGCGACCGCCTGTACTGGCTGTCCACCGGTGCCTACACCACCAGTTACAGCGCCGTAGAGTTCAATGGCTTCCCGCCGCTGAAGTCCTATTACGTGTAAGGTTTTCACTGCATAAAAAACCCGCGCTCAGTCGCGGGTTTTTTTATGGGTGTTATGTATGGGTATGTATTAATGGATCCATAGTTACCAGTTTATAGGTGTGTGTTTACTATGGGTTGCTTGGTTGTTACGAGTTGTATGTAAGAAAAGTGAGTGTATTAATCTATTGTGCCGGATTTTTCTTACGCTATTTGATGTGGGGTGTTGTCTTGACGGTTGTTTTACTTAAGGTCTAACCTAGATTTGTGAGCCGCCGATTGGTCTTTAAAAGGCTTTTTTATCGAGCTCACTCCATCAGGGAAGAAAATAACTTAAAGGACCAATAGCAATGAGTGAATCATTAGCGTTGAAAGACGATAATTCCGTAGTTGAGGATGCGGCCAAAGCGCCCGGTGTTCTATTTGAGGCATCCGTTGGGGATTCTCCCGATGTATTGCGCGATAAAGGGTTGATTCTGACAAAAGAGCAGATAAAAAATCTCAAGAAATACGAAGTTGCCGGGTTGGCTTTACCGACTCAATTGCATGATGTCGTTGCCTATCTGGGGTATGAAAGCGGTGCAGGTCAAGGATTAGAGGCCTCAGACTTTCAAAAAACCTTCAGTACCATTCACGCCCACGCCAGACAGTGGAATCCCCTGCGCACGGACTTGATCAATGTAGGCACTAAACTGGAAATTTTCGCTGGCAAGATGGAAGTTTACGGCCGGACCATGGAAGGTATCTATGCGGATATCAGGGCGCTCGGAACGCTGGAAGTTCACGGTATTAAGACGCTGGAAGATGTGAAACGGTTAAAGTTGGAGCTGGGTGACCAATTTCCAGGTATTGATCTGGATGCAAATGACTTGGAAACCAAAAGTGAATTCGCTCTTTATCTGTCGAAAATTCTTGATCTGGTCAAAGAGCAGGAATCAGAGGTCGATGACATAACGCAACGCCTGGCGTCATTTGGTTTTGAGTTGGCGAATACCGTTCATCCTGCCATACGTCTTAAGATGAAAGTTATTGAAAATAGCTCCTTGAGTGAGCAAGTGAGGCAGTTGAAAGATGTTATAGATAATCGTGATGTGCAAATAGACGAAAAATCCAAAGAGTATAAAAAACTTGTCAGCAGTTCCCTGGGCTCTTTGACAGGAGGTGTACCAGGCTTGGCTGGGGCTATCTATTTCGGTGTCGAGGCCGAAAAAGTGCGGAAGGAGAGGAACAGATTACTTGCTGAGCAAAGCAAGGATGTCGCTGACATGCAGCATAAAGATCACGTTATCGGTTCTTTGAAAAGCGTAAAGCTGGATCTGCAAAGACTCGACATTATCGTCATCGATGCCGATATCGCGACCCAGAACCTGACTCTCGTCTGGAACCGGCTTGGAGATTATTTTAAACAGTCCAGCCAATCGGTGGACGCTATCAATGATGCGCTTGCTGTCAGGAGTTTCATGACTAACTTTCGCCTGGTGGCTGAGCCTTGGAAGGGGATCAAAGAAGATGCACGCAAGCTATTGGATGTTTTTGCTGAAGCCGATAAAGAGTTCACAGAAGAATATGTGGGGCTGACCAATGAGTAATATTTTGAAATTTCCCAGCACGCTTGAATTCCTTTCGCCCGATGCGAAAGCAATGCGGCGCCATAAAGACAATGCGAACGATCACGTGATCAACGCCACCGTTGCCTACAATGATACGGCTTATCTTCCACCTCTACAAAGGAAGGTGGAATCTTCGAATAATGCACTCAATGTGACCCAATTTATGTTTCCGTTGAGCGTTCAGAGTATCTCTCTGGATCTGGAATCAAAAGTTAGTCAGCTGCGCTCGTTATTAGACGAACTGGCAAATCCGGCCAGTGAGCAGGAGCGTCAAGATATACTTGAGGATATCAATACACTCCTGGCAGCGGCATTGGTCAAGACAAAAGTCGAGTTTCAGAAGTTATCGTCCAGCATCAGCCCTCTTCTGGAAGGGTTTGATCGTACGCCGACATCGGGATACTTGCTGGGGCATAAAAATGATATCGAACGTTTGTCGAAGGATATCGAGCAAGCCAATAACACGTTGGGTGAGTTGGTGGAGCAACGCAAGACAATCACTGACGCAATCGGTGCAATTGAAAAAATAGGCTTTGAAAAAATTGCAATGGATACTCTGCTGACTGTAGAAGGTCTTGATGCAATTGATGCCGCAGCGCCGCAGGTTGCTGCAGTCAAGCTGGCAATTGAGTCGACGAAAAAATTCATCGAGCACATTGGTAGCGTCATGAATTATCTGGGGCTGACAGCAGCACGCGATGTGATTGTCAAACGCATTAATGAGCAGCAGACAATCATGGGTACCAAAAACAACGAAATCAGGCTGACCAAGCTTCGTATAAGTTTCATTGACGCGATACATGGCTTTGACGACAGTTGTCAGGCGTACTTTGGCGAACTGTCGAAAGTTACGGACGCCCTTGATTTGTTCGTCCGTGCCAACACCTCCATGACCGCTTCGGATCTGGATTCGGTGACCAAGTTCATTGGTGATGCTCAGCAAATGTCGGCCTACCTCAAAGCCATCCAATAAGCGCATTATCTTTTCACGGCAAGTCGAACAGTTGTTCGGCTTGCCATTTCAAGATTTCTCGCTACAGGCAAGGAATTTCATGGCAACCGAGCTGATCACCTACGCAGATATTGCAGGGATGAATAACTATATGCTCTATCTTGAGCGGTTTCCCGAGCGCATCGAGTTTTTCAAAATTACCCTCGATCTTGTCCCTGCCAAGGATTACGGCAAATATATCGAACCGGCCCTTGATCACGTCACCCGCAAGGCGAAGGAACACAAAACCCTCTGGTCCATCCAGATGAAACCCTTGCGACAGTTACATCGGGACCTTGAGCAATTTGTTGCTGATTTCTTTCTGTTTGCGACGCAGTTGGAGGCTTATTGCCTGACCCTGAACAGAAATACCAGGATGGCCGATGTTCTGCGCCAGTCGGTAAGCGATGAGCCGTTCAATCTGTCAGGCAAGCTAATGGTCGTATCGGACAGCACGGTCAGGAACGTTTTAACTTATGTGGGCGCTGAGCTTGATCGTTACCAGGCGGCTTTCGCGACGCAGGCAGCAACCAAGGCTATTGTTCGGGAAAGTTCTTACTCGCTCATTCCGCGCTTCATCGATTTCATGAGTATCAAGATTGTTGAGGCTGCTCGTCGGTCAGTGAGTGAGAGCGACGTGACGTCGGCCAGGAGCAAGCAACACTGGTCGCGATGCCAGTATTTCCATGCATTGCAGGCAGCCAGTAATGTCCAAGCCTACTGCCAGCGACTAAGCGTGTTATTAAAGGCCTCGCTTGAGACGTTCAACGTTATGCAAGGCGATTCCAGCGTGTCCATATCACTTTTTTCCCTGCGGCTCACCCAGGTAAAAGTGCGTGAGGTAGAGCGCCTGTCGAAAATCATGACCGATATATTGCGGCATAGCATTTGATTCACAGCGCACTGATCAGGGAGTCCAGTTCAGCCTGATCACCCTCATTACCCAACTCTGCTGCACGTTGGTGGAAAGACAGCGCCAAAGCCTTGATCGGTAGATGTTCAGACAGCAGCAGGGATTTTCGCGCAACGCGCAGGAAATTCAGATTCCCGCCTGCCAGTGCCGTCTTGAGCCAGGCCACCGCCTGTTCAATATGGCCCTGATCGGCCAGCACAGCGGCGTAGCTGAACTGCCCGCGAAAGTCCCCGGCCTCGGCTGAGCGGCGATACCACTCGTAGGCGGCGGGCAGGTCGGTCTGGCAGCAATAACCTTCTTCTAGATAGCGCCCCAGCAGGTTCATGGACTTGGCGTGACCCATGTTGGCCGCCTGGCGATAGCAATTCAGGGCGCGGCGCGGGTCTTGTTGAATACCGCGTCCGGTGGACAGCAGGTTGCCCAGGTTATACAGGCCCCAGTCCAGGCCGTGTTCGGCGGCGATCAGGTAATGCCCGGCGGCCTTGGCGGCATCCGGTTCGCAGCCCCAGCCATGCTCATGGCAGCGCCCCAGCATATTGCGCGCCATGCTGTGGCCCCTTTGCGCGGCAATGGCGAACCATTGCAGGGCCAGCACCTGGTCTTGTTCGATACCGTTGCCGTCGAGCAGGATCTGCCCCAGCAGCGCCTGAGCGTCGACGATGTTCTCCCGGGCCGCGATCAGGATCGCCTGGGCGGCGCGGGCGGGGTTTTCCTCCAGCATCCGGGCCAATTGCTCGCCATCGAGGCTCTCTTCGCGTTGCAGGTTCCAGTTCAAGAATCAGACCTCGACCCAGCGGCGCAGCAGGTTGTGGTAGGTGCCCGTCAACTGGATCAGCGAAGGGTGATCGGGTACGTCCATGGTCAGTTTCTGAATGGCGTTGTCCATCTCGAACAGCAGGGCGCGCTGGCTGTCTTCGCGCACCAGGCTCTGGGTCCAGAAGAACGAGGCAAGGCGCGCGCCGCGGGTCACCGGGGTGACCTTGTGCAGGCTGGTACTCGGATAGAGCACCATGTCTCCGGCGGGCAGCTTGACCCGTTGCACGCCGTAAGTGTCCTGGATTTCCAGTTCGCCACCGTCGTAGTCATCCGGGTCGCTGAAGAACACCGTGGTCGAGACGTCCGTGCGCACGCGCTCCGGGCTGCCCTTGACGTAACGCACGGCGTTGTCGATGTGGTAATCGAAGCTGCCGCCGCCGGTGTAGCAGTTGAACAGCGGCGGGAAAATCTTGCGGGGCAGGGCGGCGGACATGAACAGCGGGTTGCTCCACAGGCGTTCGACAATCGCCGCACCAATCTCCCTGGCCAGGGGGTGATCTTCGGCCAGTTGCAGGTTGTGCTTGGCCTTGGCCGACTGATAACCCGCAGTCACCTTGCCATCGGCCCACTCCGCCTGCTCCAGCGCCTGGCGGATACGCAACACTTCATCACGATTAAACAAGCCAGGGACATGTAGCAGCATGGTGGTGGGACTCGGTCGTTAAGCACAAGAGGTAGCGAATGGTAGTGATTCTTATTGTCTGTGTAAAACCCGTAACGATGATCAACATCAATGGCCGTTAAAATTTCGTCAACCGAGAATGTAAAGAACGTAAATTTTTCCCAAATAGCAATGTATCTCAATTGTTACTCAGATTCGTTTCCCCTATATTCCGCCGCCTTAACTCCTTGGGGAAGGAACCAACCATGTCGCGCGAACACTTGTTCTCAGCACCTAATTCACCGCGTTCGATTGCCTCGGCAGTTGGCGTGGCAGTGGCGGCAATGTCCGCAGGGCACATGGCTCAGGCCGCCGAAGCCGGCGAAGACAAAGCCATCAGCCTGGGGGCCACCAGCATCACGGGTGAGCAGGACGCTACTTACAAGACCGACGAGTCGGCTTCGAAAAAGTACACCGCGCCGCTGCGCGAAACGCCCAAGAGCGTGACTGTCATCCCGCAGCAGGTTATCCGCGACACTGCCGCCACCAGCCTGGCCGATGCCTTGCGCACGACACCGGGCATTACTTTCGGTGCAGGCGAGGGCGGTAACCCGAACGCTGACCGGCCGATCATTCGTGGCTTCAATGCCGAGAGCGACGTGTTCATCGATGGCATGCGTGACGTCGCCGCGCAAAGTCGCGAAATCTTCAATATTGAATCGGTGGAAATCAGCAAGGGTCCGGGCTCGGCCTTTACCGGTGCCGGTTCCACGGGCGGCAGCCTGAACCTGATCACCAAGGAAGCGCACCTGGGCAATGCCTACAACGGCGGCTACACCTTCGGTTCCGACCAGACCCAGCGCTACACCCTGGACGTCAATCAGCAGATGACCGATAGCTCGGCCGTGCGCCTCAATCTGATGAAGCACGATGCCAACGTGGCCGGGCGTAATGACGTCGACGTCAGCCGCTGGGGCTTCGCGCCGTCGTTCGCTTTTGGTCTGGGCACTGACACCCGCGTGAAGGTCGATTATTACCACCTGGAAACCGACGATATGCCCGACTACGGCATTCCGTTGGCTTACAGCGGTACGGCGCGCAGTAAGTACAACGTCGACAAGCCGGTCGACGTCAATAAGAACAACTTCTATGGCCTGACCGACCGCGACTACCGCAAGAGCAAGAACGACAGCGGCACCCTGCGCATCGAACATGACCTGAACGATGCCGTCACGGTTTCCAACAGCTTCCGTATGTCGCGTTCGACTCTGGACTACATCGTTACCAACCCTGATGACAGCCGCGGTAACGTCAACAGCGGCACGGTTTCGCGTTCGGCCAAGAGCCGTAATTCGACGTCCAGCGGTTTCGTCAACCAGACTGACCTGAGTGCGAAGTTCGACACTGGCTTTATCAACCACAGCCTCAATACCGGCGTGGAATTCAGCTATCAGGACACCCATAACCGCGCCTACAACGTGCTCAGCGCTACCGGCGGGACTATTGCCAGCGTCTGCTCGGCTGCGCTCATCCGCTCCGGTGATTGCACCAGCCTGTACGACCCGACGCCCAAAGACGCGTGGAACGGCCAGATCACTGACAGCGCGGCGTATACCGATACCGACACCAAGACCTCTGCGGCCTATGTGTTCGATACGCTGAAGTTCAACGAGCAGTGGTCCCTGAACCTGGGCCTGCGCTACGACAACTACGATGTGCGCTCAAGCGGTTACGCCACGGCCGGTCGCGGTACGGTGGCGGGCAACTTCGATCGCCAGAAGACCAGCAACCTGTGGAACTACCAGGTTGGTGTGGTTTACAAGCCATTGCCTAACGGCAGCGTGTATGCGGCCTGGTCGACCTCGAGCAACCCGTCCGGTGAAACCAGTGGTAACGGTGGCCAGGAAGTCACGGCGGCGAACGGCGATCTCGATCCGGAAAAGAACCGTAACTATGAGCTGGGCACCAAGTGGGACTTCTTCGGTGATGACTTGTCCCTGACCGCCGCGCTGTTCCGCACCGAAAAAACCAACGCCCGTATCACCGATCCGGACAACAGCACCTATCAGGTACTGGACGGCGAGCAGCGTGTTGACGGCTTCGAGTTCACCTATACCGGCAAGCTCACCAGCAAGTGGAAGGTCTATGGCGGCTACACCTATATGGAAAGCGAGCTGGTCAAGACCACACTGGCAGCGGACAAGGGCAATCACATGCCAAGCACCCCGCGTAACAACTTCAACCTGTGGTCCACGTACGAGCTGATTCCGAAGCTGACCATCGGCGCCGGTGCCACCTTCGTCGACTCGCGTTTCGGCAACGAAGCCAACTCCATCGAGGTACCGTCCTACTGGCGCTACGACGCCATGGCCAGCTATGCCCTGACCAAGAACGTCGACTTGCAACTCAACGTGCAGAACCTGACCGACAAGCGTTATTTCGACCAGGTGTTCCAGACCCACTACGCCCACGTAGCGGCTGGCCGTACCGCGTTGATGAGCGCCAGCTTCCACTTCTAAGTTGAAGTAGCGATTAAAGCCCTGCTTGCCTTCGGGTGAGCGGGGCTTTTGTTTGTGGGGCGAGCACGCACAACCTGTTAAATCACAGCCATTGATGTGAGAGCGAATTCGTTCGCGAAAGCGCAATTTCAGCAACTGACGCGAATGAATTCGCTACCACACGTGTTGATGTCCGGTAAGTGCCCGTGCTGCGTCGAGACCGTCTACGTAAATAATTGATACAAATCGATAACGCTAATGAGAATGCATTCCGTTCAGTTCATACTACGCGGCATGGCTGATGAGTGAGGTAATCCAGGGTGTTGAAGAAAGTTTTGTTTCAAGTGCATTGGTTCTTCGGAATCACGGCCGGGTTAGTCCTGGCCTTGATGGGGATAACCGGTGCGCTGTATTCGTTTGAAGACGAAATCACCGAGTTACTGAACCCGAGCGTCGTGCTGGTTCAGCCCCAGAGCGTGCAGATGACGCCTGCCGCGCTGGCAAGCAAGATCGAGGCGGATACTGGCAAGAAGATCTCGATGTTCCGCATCGAAGTCGATGGTAACCGTGCCGCTCAGGTTTACTACACACCGCCGCCGGGCGAACGCCGCGGCATGATGCAGTACTTCAACCCTTATACCGGCGACATCACCGGCACCACCGGCAGCGACCAGGTCTTCGGCTTTATCCTGACCCTGCACCGCTTCCTCGCCGCCGGCGAAACGGGCAAGCAAATCACCGCAGCCTGCACCTTGATCCTGGTGTTCTTCTGCCTGTCCGGGCTGTATCTGCGCTGGCCGCGACAAGCCCTCAACTGGCGGGTGTGGCTGACCCTGGATTGGGCCAAGAAGGGCCGCAGCTTCAACTGGGACCTGCACTCGGTGTTCGGCACCTGGTGCCTGATCGTTTATCTGTTGCTGGCCATCACGGGGTTGAACTGGTCCTACCAATGGTTCAATGACGGTCTGACTCGCTTGATCGGCGACCCGGCGCCTGCTGATCAGCGCAAAGGTGGCGGTGGTGGCGGCCAACGTCCGGGCGGCGGCCGTGGCGGTCAGGAACAGGCCCCCCCGGCAGCGCCGACTATTGATTACGTAGCGATCTGGGATAGCATCCAGAAAACCGCCGGGCCGGATCTGCGCGGCTATAACCTGCGTCTGCCAAACGCTGCCGGGCAACCGGCGACGGTGTTCTATTTGCTGAAAACCGCACCCCATGAGCGCGCCCTGAACCAGATGAGTCTCGATCCGGCCACGGGTAAGGTCTTTAACGTCTCGCGTTATGCCGAGAAGGGTGTCGGTAGCCAGTTGCTGGCCAGTAACTATGCGTTGCACGTCGGCAGTTACTTTGGCCTGACCGGTCGCCTGATCATCACCTTTGCCGCGCTGTTGATGCCGCTGTTCTTTATTACCGGCTGGCTGCTGTATCTGGATCGTCGGCGCAAGAAGCGCCAGGTCAAGGCGGCACGTGGGGCGTTGGCTCCAGTGGCGGGTAGCACCGGTGAAGGCGCGCCATGGCTGATCGGTTTTGCCAGCCAGAGCGGTTTTGCCGAGCAACTGGCCTGGCAGGCCGCCGGGCAACTGCAGACCGCCGGTTGGCCGGTGCAGGTGCAGCGCCTGGCCGATGTCACCGAGCAGGACCTCAAGCGGCGACAGAATGCGCTGTTCGTGGTCAGCACCTTTGGTGATGGCGAGGCGCCGGACAGCGCCCGAGGTTTCGAGCGCAAGGTGCTCGGTCAGCCCCTGGCCCTGGAAAATCTCAACTACGCGGTACTGGGCCTGGGCGACCGTCAGTATGCGGATTTCTGTGGTTTTGCCCGGCGCCTCAATGGCTGGCTCAACGAGCGCGGCGGCAACACGCTGTTCGCCCCGGTTGAAGTGGACAGCGGCGATGCCACGACCTTGCAACACTGGCAGCAACAACTGGGGCAACTGACCGGCACACAACCGGCCACGACCTGGCAGGCGCCGGCATTCGATAACTGGACCCTGGGCAAGCGTCAGCTCCTTAATCCGGGCAGCAGCGGTTCGCAGGTGTTCCTGCTGGATCTGGAACCGCCCGCCGGGCAAACCTGGCAGGCCGGTGATTTGGTTGAAGTCATGCCGCGTAACAGTCAGGCGGCAGTGGCGCAGTTCATCAGCGGCCTGGGCATTGCTGCCGACACCTCGGTGAAGGTGGATGGTTTGCAGGAAAGCATCAGTCAGGCTCTGGAAAGTCGCCAGTTGCCGATGCACCGCGCCCATCTGGTTGGTCTGCATGCTCAGGCGCTGATCGATGCGCTGGTGCCGATTGCCGTACGTGAATACTCCATCGCTTCGATTCCGGCCGATGGCTCGCTGCAGCTGGTCGTGCGTCAGGAGTTGCACGCCGACGGCAGCCTCGGGCTTGGCTCTGGCTGGCTGACCGAGCATGTTGCACCGGGTGATTCGGTGAGCCTGCGCGTGCGCCGCAACAGCGCCTTCCATATGCCGCTCGAACCGGTGCCGCTGATCATGATCGGTAACGGTACGGGCCTGGCCGGATTGCGCAGCCTGCTCAAAGCTCGCATCGAGCAAGGGCACACGCGTAACTGGCTGATCTTTGGCGAGCGCAATATCGCCCATGACTTCTACTGTGGCGATGAGCTGCAAGGCGCGCTGGCCAATGGCGGCCTGGCTCGCCTGGACTTGGCGTTCTCCCGTGATCAGGCCGAGAAAATCTACGTACAGGACCGCCTGCGCGAAGCGGCGGACGAGCTGCGTGAGTGGCTGGCGCAAGGCGCGGCGATCTATATCTGCGGCAGTCTGCAGGGCATGGCGGCGGGGGTTGATCTGGCGTTGAGCGAGATACTCGGTGCCGAGGAACTGGAGAAGCTGGTTGAGCAGGGACGTTATAGAAGGGATGTCTACTGACAAAACCCGTGTAGGAACAAAACTGTCAGATTGAACGCTGGGGGAGCGAAATTTGTGGGAGCGAATTCATTCGCGAAGAGGCCGTTACATTCAATGCATTTGCATCGTCTCGCCTACCGTCTTCGCGGATAAATCCGCTCCCACAGGGTGATGTGTATTGCCCTGATAAAAAGGTGGTGTGTCGAACAGGCACACCGCCTTTTTTATTTGCGCAACTGTCAAAACTGACAGTAGATCCGCTCTGGAATGCACCTTAGTTTGCCCGCGTTATCTCATCAGAAGCGGAAGGACAGAGTGGATAAACTGAACAGGCTTGTTATCGATCACATCGACGTTGATGTAAGAGAGCTAGTGCTCAGCCGTGGAACTATCAGCGAGCTTGATACAGTCGATGCAATCGACTATCTGCTGATTTCCAGCCAGAGCAAGGACTATGACCCCGCTCAGGGCGGTTGGGTAGCGGAGCTATATGAGGCAGGTATTTCTGTCGAGGCGCTTGAGCGTGAACCTGCATTGGATCTGCGTCCATTGTTGCCTTGCTGGATTTCCAAAGAAATTATCCGGCAGCCCGGGCATTATTTTAAACGGCTCGTGGTATTTGAACCGATTGATCCCGCCGAGTCTGCGGCGAAGGATGTTTGGGTTGCCTTTCAGGCATTGCGATTGTTTGCCGGTGAAAGCGCGGGTGCCGATGCGGATATCCGGGTGGCAGCTCCAGTTTTGAGTTCTTTCGCGGGAGAAGAAGACTTCTCTGTGATGTTGAGAATGATCTTCTTTGCCGCCACCAGCCTGGCAGCACGAGGGCGCTGGGGGTACATCACTATCATCGTGCCTGATGAGCGCGCCGATCAGGCGAGTACCGAGTTCGCCTCGCTCAAGAGCAGTTACTTGTCACCTCCCTTTGAGCCTGAACATATCAAGGCATTGGTTGCACCGATCAAGGCCCAATATGAGCATGCGCATCGGGTCGAGCGCTTGGCGCACGCGGCAGAGCTAGGTCTGACGGAGCGTCAGGCTATTGCCATTTATTACTACACCGTTCAATCCTACATATTCGTTAACAGGGCGCTGCGCCAAGAGGATGTCACGGATCCTGAGTTCATGTTTTTCCAACCCTTCATAGAAGCATTGAGCTCGGGTTTGGCAGCGCTGGTTAATCATATTTCTGGTACTCGAGTGTCGCGAAATATAGCTGCTTTTCCGGGCGTAGAGGATCTCTACAAGGTTTCCAATATCGTGCGAGAGGCCGCCTATACCAGTACTACCCTGAATGAAATGCCGGTTGCCCAAGACTATAAAATCATGCTGAAAGGACAGATTGGTAAAAGTATCGAAGTGCTGTCGCACTACCCCCAAGAAAGAGAAGTGTTGTTTGATCGCACAATGCTTCATTTGATAAGTCATATCGAAGACGTGTATTGGGAGTCGGCCCCAGGCATTCCGGCCTCATTCAGAGCAGTTACAACCGATGAAATGCTGGCCAATACATCAAATATTCATTTTTCCTGTTTGTAAGAGGATGATGCCGTGACTGTTTTACCTCTACCTTCAAGAAAGACTGTCAAAATCATTCTCTGCCATACGCCGGATTTTTCCAGACTAAAAGCCCTGTCAGATGAAGAGCAACAGCGCGAATTGAGCACCTTTCTTGCGGTTATCTATGCGACGGACTTTATGGCTCCGTTCGACTGGATGACAGAGTTTGCCGGAAAACATGATCAGCTTGCCGACCTGACAGTGCTGGACAAGGCCGATGCGGCGATGGTGAGAAAATTGCTGATTGCCAATCTGCGGTGTGATCGCTTTTATACCGGGCATCTTGAGCACTTGCTGCGTTCAGGGTACCTGGAGGCGGCTCTGGATCGGTTGCGGGTTCTGTTCGCCGCACTTTGAGCCAGGGGCAGGAGCGGCTTTGAGAGTCAATTGTGTGAGAGCGAGGCTTGCCCGCTAATACGGTTTTCAGCCACAGAGGACGCGGCGAATGTACCGGCCTATTCGCGGGCAAGCCACGCTCCCACAGGATCTGTGTTGTCCAGCGTATATTTGAGTTGAGGCGATTTGTGGGAGCGAATTCATTCGCGAAGAGGCCGTTACATTCAATGCAGTTGCATCGTCTCGCCTACCGTCTTCGCGGATAAATCCGCTACCCAGGTTGATGTGTATTGCCCTGATAAAAAGGTGGTGTGTCGAACAGGCACACCGCCTTTTTTATTGCCTGTATTACGCCGCGACAAACTGCTCGGCGTGGTGGCAAGCCACCTGGCGATTATCGATCAGGCGCAGTTCCGGCAGTTCGTTCACGCAGCGCTCGGTCGCGTAGGGGCAGCGCTTATGGAAGGCGCAGCCGGTTGGCGGGTTGAGCGGGTTGGGCAGCTCGCCGACGATCTTGATCTTCGGCTTGAGCGGGTCCGGGTGAATGGTCGGGGTCGCCGACAGCAAGGCCTGGGTGTAAGGGTGCAGCGGACGGTTGTAGATCTCTTCCTTGGGACCCATTTCCGCCGGGCGGCCGAGGTACATCACCAACACCGTATCGGCGACGTGACGCACCACCGACAGGTTGTGGGAGATGAACACGTAGGCGGTCTGGAACTGCTGCTGCAAGTCCATGAACAGGTTCAACACCTGAGCCTGGATGGACACGTCCAGTGCCGAAGTCGGTTCGTCCGCCACCAGCACCTTGGGTTGCAGCATCATGGCCCGGGCCAGGGCGATCCGCTGGCGCTGACCACCGGAAAACATGTGCGGGTAACGATGGTAGTGCTCAGGACGCAGACCGACCTGAGCCATCATTGCCTGAACCTTTTCCCGACGTTCTTCCTTGGACAGGTTGGTGTTGATCAGCAGGGGCTCGCCCAACTGGTCACCGATTTTCTGCCGCGGGTTGAGCGAAGCGTAAGGGCTCTGGAACACCATCTGCACGTCGCGGCGCAGTTGCTTGCGCTCGGCCTTGCTGGCGCCAGTGACTTCCTGTCCGGCGATCTTCAGCGAGCCGGATGACGGCTCTTCGATCAGGGTCAGGGCCCGGGCCAGGGTCGACTTGCCGCAGCCGGATTCACCGACCACAGCCAGCGTCTTGCCGGCTTCCAGTTCGAACGACACACCGTTGAGGGCGCGCACCAGGGCGTGGCCCTTGAACATGCCACGGGAGACTTCGTAGTGACGGGTAAGGTCGCGGGCGGTAAGAACGACGCTCATTACGCCACCTCCTGATTCAACGGATAGAAACAGCGTGCGAGGCTATGGGCTTTCGGGTCCAGGCCTGGGCGCTGGGTGCGGCAGTTGTCCTGCACGTACGGGCAGCGCGGCGACAGCAGGCAACCTTGTGGGCGGTCATAGCGACCGGGGACCATGCCTGGCAATGTCGCCAGACGCTCGGCGCCCATGCTGTGCTCGGGAATCGCTGCCAGCAAGGCTTCGGCGTAAGGGTGCGCGGGGATGTCGAACAGCTCGGGGACCTGACCGACTTCCACCGCTTGCCCGGCGTACATCACGCAGACGCGCTGAGCGGTCTCGGCGACGACAGCGAGGTCGTGGGTGATCAGCACCAGTGCCATGTTCTGTTCTTTCTGCAGGCTCAGCAGCAGCTCCATGATCTGCGCCTGAATGGTCACGTCCAGGGCCGTGGTCGGCTCGTCGGCGATCAGCAGCTTGGGCTCACCGGCAATGGCCATGGCGATTGCAACGCGCTGGCTCATGCCGCCGGACAACTGGTGCGGGTAGGCATTGAGACGTTGGGCGGCGCCGGGGATTTCGACTTTTTCCAGCAGCTCGAGGGCACGTTGACGCGCCGCCTTGCCGGACAGATTGAGGTGCTGGCGCAGCACTTCTTCGATCTGGAAACCGACGGTGTAGCTGGGGTTGAGCGCGGTCATCGGGTCCTGGAACACCATGGCCAGGTCCTTGCCGACGATGCGGCGACGCTGGCGATTGCTCAGCTTGAGCAGTTCCTGGCCGTCGAAGTTGACCGAGTCGGCGGTGATGATGCCGGGGTGATCGATCAGGCCCATCAGCGCCATCATGGTCACCGATTTGCCGGAACCCGATTCGCCGACGATGGCCAGGACTTCGCCCTTTTCCACTTCCAGGGACAGGCCGTCGACAACAGGAACGGCGTTGCTGTCGCCGAAGCGGACATTGAGATTCTTGATGCTTAAAAGTGACATGTGAACCTCCTCAGGCGGCGTTCTTGAGTTTCGGGTCCAGCGCATCGCGCAGGCCGTCGCCCATCAGGTTGATTGCCAGCACGCTGAGCAAGATGGTCAGGCCGGGCAGGCTCACCACCCACCAGGCGCGTTCGATGTAGTCCCGCGCCGAGGCGAGCATGGTGCCCCACTCGGGCGTTGGCGGTTGCACGCCCAGACCGAGGAAGCCCAGTGCAGCGGCATCGAGGATTGCCGAGGAGAAACTCAGGGTCGCTTGAACGATCAGCGGCGCCATGCAGTTGGGCAGCACGGTGATGAACATCAGGCGTGGCAGAGTGGCACCGGCCAGACGGGCGGCGGTCACGTAGTCGCGGTTCAGTTCACCCATCACGGCGGCCCGGGTCAGGCGCACGTAGGACGGCAGCGAGACGATGGCGATGGCGATCACGGTGTTGATCAGGCCTGGGCCGAGGATGGCGACAATGGCGACGGCCAGCAGCAGCGACGGCAGGGCCAGCATGATGTCCATCAGGCGCATGATCGAGGGGCCCAGAATGCGCGGGAAGAACCCGGCGAGCAGGCCCATGAAGATGCCCGGAATCAGCGACATCACCACCGAGGACAGGCCGATCAGCAGCGACAGGCGCGAACCCTGGATCAGGCGCGACAGCAGGTCGCGACCCAGCTCGTCGGTGCCGAGCAGAAAGCGCATCTGCCCGCCTTCGAGCCAGGCTGGCGGCGTCAGCAGGAAGTCGCGGAACTGCTCGCTGGGATCATGGGGTGCAACCCACGGCGCGAACAAGGCGCAGAAGATGATCAACAGCATGAATGCGAGGCCCGCGACGGCGCCTTTGTTCTTGGCAAAGGCTTGCCAGAACTCTTTGTACGGGGATGGATACAGCAGGCTTTGATCGACTGCTGCCACAGGAGTAGGTGTGCTCATGGTCGTGGTCTCAGCGCTGATGACGGATGCGTGGGTTGGCCAGGCCGTAGAGGATATCCACGACGAAGTTGACCAGGATCACCAGGCAGGCGATCAGCAGAATGCCGTTCTGTACGACAGGGTAGTCACGGGCGCCGATAGCCTCGATCAGCCACTTGCCGATACCCGGCCAGGAGAAGATCGTTTCGGTCAGCACCGCACCGGCCAGCAGCGTGCCGACCTGCAGGCCGAACACCGTCAGTACCGGGATCAGCGCGTTGCGCAGGCCGTGGACGAATACCACGCGCGCAGGCGACAGGCCCTTGGCCCGTGCGGTACGCACATAGTCTTCGCGCAGCACTTCGAGCATCGAGGAGCGGGTCATCCGGGCGATTACAGCCAGCGGGATGGTGCCCAGCACGATGGCCGGCAGGATCAGGTGATGCAGGGCATCGAGGAACGAGCCTTGCTCATCGCTGAGCAGGGTGTCGATCAGCATGAAACCGGTGCGCGGCGGGATGTCGTAGAGCAGGTCGATCCGCCCCGAGACCGGCGTCCAGCCCAGGGACACTGAGAAGAACATGATCAGGATCAGGCCCCACCAGAAGATCGGCATCGAGTATCCCGCAAGCGAGATACCCATGACCCCATGGTCGAACAGGGATCCTCGCTTGAGTGCCGCGATCACCCCGGCCAGCAGCCCCAGGATGCCAGCGAATATCAGGGCGGCAATCGACAGTTCCAGCGTGGCCGGAAACAGCGATGTGAACTCGCTCCACACGCTTTCGCGGGTGCGCAGGGACTCGCCGAGATCGCCATGGGCGAGCTTGCCGACGTAGTCGATATATTGCGCATACAGGGGCTTGTTCAGGCCAAGACGTTCCATGGCTTGGGCGTGCATTACGGGGTCTACCCGGCGTTCGCCCATCATGACTTCGACCGGGTCACCTGGAATCAGGCGAATCAGGGCGAAGGTCAGCAGGGTGATGCCGAAGAAGGTGGGTATCAACAACCCCACCCGGCGGGCAATAAAACTCAACATCTTCTGGTGTACCTCATCAGCCGGTTAGGCATACCCGTCGTCTCTCGGATTGATCGACGACGGGCGTTTCTTCTTTTACTTCACGCCGGTAGTGGTGAAGTTGTTATTGGTCAGGGGACTAATGTGATAGCCCTCGACGTTCTTGCGCATTGCAGTGAACAGCTTGGGGTAAGCCAGGCTGATCCACGGTTGCTCCTGGTTGAACACTTGCTGGGCCTTCTGGTAAAGCGCGGCGCGCTCTGCCGGATCGGTCTTGGCCCGTGCTGCGCTGATGGCGTCTTCGAACGCCTTGTTGCACCAGCGAGCGTAGTTCTCACCGTTCTTCGCTGCATCACAGCTCAGGTTCGGTGTGACGAAATTGTCCGGGTCGCCGTTGTCGCCGGCCCAGCCTGCAAAGACCATGTCGTGCTCGCCGTTCTTGGCGCGCTTGAGCATTTCGCCCCATTCCATGACGCGAATATCTACCTTGATACCCACTTGCGCCAGATCCGACTGCAACATCTGTGCCCCCAGCATCGGGTTGGGGTTGGTCACGGCCCCGCCATTGCGGGCGAACAGGGTAAACACCGTGCCTTCAGGCACTCCAGCGGCCTTGAGCAGGGCACGGGCCTTGGCCGGGTCGTGGGCAGCGTTCTTGATCGATGTGTCATAGCCCAGCATGGTCGGCGGGTACGGCCCGACACCTTCGGTCGCCTTGCCTTCGCCGAACAGCGCCTTGATATAGGCCTGCTTGTCGAACGCCAGGTTGATCGCCTGACGCACCCGCGCATCGCCCAGGTACTTGTGCGAGGTGTTGAGGGCGACATAGCTGGTCATCATGGCTTCCATCTCGTCGAGCTTGAGATTGGGATCCTTCTTGATGCTGTCGATATCGTCAGGTTTTGGGTAGAGGGCGACCTGGCACTCGTTGGCCTTGAGTTTTTGCAGGCGCGTATTGTTGTCGAGCGTGATGGCAAAAACCAGTACTTCGCTCGGAACCGGGCCCTTCCAGTAATCGGGGTTGGCTTTATAGCGGACCTGCGCATCCTTGGCATAGCGCGTCAGGATGAACGGGCCGGTGCCGACGGGTCTGCTGTTCAACTCGGCGGTTTTGCCGCTTTTAAGCAACTGGTCACCGTACTCGGCCGAGTAGATCGAGGTGAAGGGCATGGCCAGGTCGCGCAGGAACGGCGACTCGGGACGCGACAGGGTGAACTTGACGGTGTAGTCGTCGACCTTGTCGACGCCCTTGAGCAGGTTGTTGAAGTCCATGCTCTCGAAATAGGGGAAGCCGGTCAGGGACTTGTCATGCCACGGATGCTTGGGGTCCATCTGGCGATGGAAGCTCCACAGCACGTCATCGGCATTCATGTCACGGGTCGGCTTGAAGCCATCGATGGTCTGGAACTTGACCCCGTGGCGCAGCTTGAAGGTGTAGGTCAGGCCGTCCGGGCTGATCTCCCAGCTTTCGGCCAGGCCCGGCACGGTGTCGGTGGTGCCGGGTTTGAACGCGACCAGACGCTCGAGAATGGTTTCCGCCGAGGCATCGGCCGTTACCGCAGTGGTGTACTGGACGATATCGAAGCCTTCAGGGCTCGCTTCGGTGCAGACCACCAGGGGCTTGGCCGACACGCCGACTGCGACGCTGAACAAGGCCAGGGCAATCGAGTTGCGCAGTGAGATCAGTTTCAAAATAAACCCTCCATCAGAGACCTGTAGGAGACCTGTGGGAGCGTGGCTTGCCCGCGATGAACGATAACGCGGTACATCTGAAGTACTGCGCTGACTTCATCGCGGGCAAGCCTCGCTCCCACAAATCCACATCCAATTCAGTTCATTACAGAATGTTGAAAGGAATCGTCGTCACGACCCGCAGTTCATTCAGGTTGCCATCGGCCTGGAACTCGCTGGCACGGTGGGTGGTGTAGGTGGCGCGGATGGTCGAGGCCTTGAGCGGGCCGCTTTGCATCGTGTACGAAGTACCGACCCCGTATTCGTAGTGATGTTCACCGTCCATGTTCTTCACGTCGTAGGCCGTACCCTTGTAGTGAGTACCGTCGATGCCCCAGCCGCGGGCCTTGTAGACGTTGAACTTGAGGCCTGGCACGCCGTAGTCGGCCATGTTCAGCACGTAGCCGATCTGCAGCGACTTCTCGTTCGGGCCGTTGAAGTCCGAGAGCAGGGAGTTGGCCAGGAAGATCGCGTTGGTTTCGTGGGCGTAGTCGAAGTACTCGTCGCCGATGACTTGCTGGTACGCCAGGGTCAGGCTGTGGGCCTGGTGGGTACCGGTGAACGACAGGCTGTAGGTGTCGTTGTCGATCGGGCCGAGCTTGCGCTCCCCGGAATCCTTGGTCTTGTAGTAGTTCAGGTTGGTGCTCAGAGCCAGGGTATCGGTGTTGCCGATATCGTGGGTGAAAGCGAAGTAGTACTGCTTCCAGAAGTCTTCGACATTCGAAGCATAGAAGCTGGTGGTCAGGGCTGCGGACGGTTTGTAGTCCATGCCGAACATGTCGATCCGGTCAGCGAAGGCGCGGGTGCTGGCGTATTCGGAGCGGAACTTAGTCAGGCTCTGCTCGGTACGCGGCGAGACGCGGTCGAAGCTGCCGGCCTGGAACGACAGGTTGCTCAGCTCGTCACTCTTGAGGCTGAAGCCTTGGAAGCTCGACGGCAGCGCGCGGTTGCCGATATAGGCGATCACCGGGGTGTTGACCGACTGGCGGCCGGCGGTGAGGGTGGTGTTGGAGACGCGGGCCTTGATATTGCCCAGGCCCAGCTTGCTCCACTGGCCGACGGCGTCGCCGTCGTTTTCGGTCAGGGTACGGTTGGAGCCACCGGCCATGTCCTTGCGGTCACGGTCCAGGGCTACGGCGTTGTAGACCGCCAATTCCGTGGCGAAACCTACGGTGCCTTGGGTGAAACCCGAGGTGTAGTTGAGGATGCTGCCTTCTACCCAGTTGATCCGGCGCGGGGTCGGAGTCGGGGTGTCGCCGCCTTTCCTGTAGGAAAAACTGGTGTCGCGACGGGCCAGTTCATTGGCGTACCAGTTGCGGGTCGAACCGGTCAGGTGCTGGTCTTCGATAAAGCCTTTGGCATCTGCCTGGGCGTTGTCCGTGCTGACGGTAGTCGGGACGAATGCCTGGCTGATTTCCTCGGCCTGAGCCATGCCCGCGATGGAGGCGATGGACAGGGCCAGTAGTGTTTTACTCACGGTTTTCACTATTTGAAGCTCCCTTATTACTTTTTATAAAGCGCCAGTTTTATGGTCTGGCTTTGGTGAAGCAGGGCTTGTGGCCCTGCTTTGCACGGTTTGGATCAGTCGTTGTGTACGCTTGATCACTCGGCGAGGCTGACGCCGGAAAAGTTGTTGCGACCGAACGGGCTGACACGGAAGCCCTGCACACTGGCACGCAACGGTTGGTTGACCGTCGAGTGGGCAATGGGGGTGATCGGTACTTGCTGTTTGAGGTAGTGCTGCGCCTGCTTGTACAGCTCGCTGCGCTGGCTGCGGTCGCTGCTGGCGACGGCGGCCTTGATCAGGGCGTCGTATTTCTCGTCGCACCACATGGAATAGTTGTTACCGCCAATCGAGGCGCAGCTGTACAGGGTCCCCAGCCAGTTGTCCGGGTCGCCGTTGTCGCCGGTCCAGCCGATCAGCGAGATGTCGTGCTCGCCGTTCTTGCTGCGCTTGAGGTATTCGCCCCACTCGTAGCTGACGATGCGCGCCTTGATACCGACCTTGGCCCAGTCGGACTGAAGCATTTCAGCCATCAACTTGGCGTTGGGGTTGTAGGGGCGCTGTACCGGCATGGCCCACAGGGTCAGCTCCGTGCCTTCCTTGACACCTGCGTCGCGCAGCATCTGCCGGGCTTTATCCGGGTTGTAGGGGGCGTCCTTGATGCTGTCGTCGTAGGACCACTGGGTCGGCGGCATGCCATTGGTGGCCAGTTGGCCTGCGCCCTGATACACCGCATCGACAATGGCCTTCTTGTCCACCGCCATGTCCAGCGCCTGGCGCACCTGTAGGTTATCCAACGGTTTTTTGCGCACGTTGTAGGTGATGTAGCCGAGGTTGAAACCGGCCTGTTCGATCACTTGCAGCTGCTTGTCGGCCTTGAGCGCGGGCAGGTCGGCGGGGCGCGGATTGAGGGTGACCAGGCATTCGTTCTTGCGCAGTTTCTGGATGCGCACCGAGGCGTCGGTATTGATGGAGAAGATCAGTTGGTCGATCTTCACACGCTCCGGCGCCCAGAAATCCTTGTTGCCCTTGTAGCGAATCTGCGCGTCTTTCTGATAACGCTGGAATACAAACGGGCCGGTGCCGATTGGTTGCATATTGATATCGCGCACAGTGCCCGATGCCAGCAGTTGTTCAGCGTATTCGGCGGAAAGAATCGAAGCGAAGTTCATTGCAATATTCTGGATAAACGCCGCATCGACTTTGTTCAGGGTGAAAACCACGGTCAGTGGATCCCGCTTTTCCACGGACTTAATGTTCTGGTCCAGGCCCATACTGGTGAAGTAGGGAAATTCTGTCGGATAAGCGACGCGAAATGGATGCGCTTTATCAAGCATGCGGTTAAAAGTAAACAGCACGTCGTCGGCGTTGAAGTTGCGACTGGGCGTAAATGCCTTATTGCTGTGAAACTTCACGCCCTCGCGCAGGTGAAAGGTGTAAGTGAGGCCATCCGGGGAGACCTCCCAGCGCGTGGCCAGTGCCGGAACCACGGCAGTGCCGCCTGCTTCGAACTCGGTCAGGCGGTTATAAATGGGCTCGGCGGCGTCGTTGTCGGTGCCGGAGGTGTACTGGGCAATATCAAAGCCTGCCGGGCTGCCTTCGGCGCAGAACACCAGATTGCTGGCGGCCTGACCAATGGGAGTTTGAGCCAATAGGGCCAGCCCCATTAGCGATGAAATGGCGAGTTGATTACGCATGGTTTTCCTGTTCCTTCGATAATGATCTTTCACGCGCAACATGCCGGTATACAGGCATGGAATAGCCTTCGATCCGGAAGTATTCTCGATTGCACGATTAGAACTGCCATGACAAGCGCAGTTGCCCTCGAAGGTTTATCCGTCGGGCGGTACAGTAGATAGTCAGGGTATTAGTAAGTATGTAGGAAACTTCCGTGTGCTGTGTAGGTGATTGCTTTTTGCAATCATTTTCCAGGCATCGAGTAGAGTTTTCCTGACAAGAAAAAAAGCAACTGCGCTGTATGAACAGCGCAGTTGCCACAGTCTTACTTGACGCTTACACCGTAGAAGGAGTTCAAGCCGAATGGGCTGATCTTGAAGTCCTGTACTTTGACACTCATCGGTTGGTAAACCGTGGAGTGGGCGATAGGCGTCATTGGCACGGCAGCCTTGAGCAGGTGCTGGGCCTGTTTGTACAGTTCGGTACGCTTGGCCTGGTCAGTGGTTTCCTTGGCCTGGTGGATCAGCGTGTCGAACGGCTTGTCACACCATTTGGCGAAGTTGTTGCCGTTGACCGCGTCGCAACCGAACAGGGTGCCCAGCCAGTTGTCCGGGTCACCGTTGTCGCCGCTCCAGCCAATCAGCATCGCGCCGTTTTCGCCGTTCTTGGCGCGCTTGATGTACTCGCCCCACTCATAGCTGACGATCTTGGCGTTGATACCGATCTTCTTCCAGTCGTTCTGGAGCATCTCGGCCATCAGTTTGGCGTTGGGGTTGTACGGACGCTGAACCGGCATCGCCCACAGGGTGATTTCGGTGCCTTCGGCCACGCCTGCTTTCTTCAGCAGTTCCTTGGCTTTGGCGACGTCGTACGGCGCATCTTTGATAGTTGTGTCATAGGACCACTGGGTCGGTGGCATGGCGTTGACCGCCAGCTGACCTGCGCCCTGATACACGGCATCAATGATGGCTTTCTTGTCGACGGCCATGTCCAGTGCCTGCCGCACTTCCAGCTTGGCCAACGGGTTCGGCTTTGGGTCGTCCTTGATCTGCGGCATCACGTTGTACGCGATGTAGCCCAGGTTGAAGCCAGCCTGGTCAGGCATTTTCAGCTCTTTATCAGCCTTGAGCGGGGCCAGGTCGGCCGGACGCGGGTAGGCAGTGATCTGGCATTCGCCTTTCTTGAGCTTCTGCGCACGTACCGAAGCGTCGGTGGTGATGGCGAAGATCAGGTTGTCGATCTTGACGTCTTCAGGCTTCCAGTAATCCTTGTTGCCGGTGTAACGGATGTTGGAGTCTTTCTGATAGCTCTTGAACACGAACGGACCAGTACCGATAGGCTTCTGGTTGATGTCTTCAGGCTTGCCTTCCTTGAGCAGTTGGGCTGCGTATTCAGCGGACTGAATGGACGCGAAGCTCATCGCCAGGTTCTGGATGAAGGCGGCATCGACGGTCGCCAGGGTGAACTTGACCGTGTGGTCGTCAACCTTGTCGATCTTGGTGATATTGGTGTCCATCGCCATGTCGGTGAAGTACGGGAACTCGGTCGGATACGCCTTACGGAACGGATCGTCCTTGTTGATCATGCGATTGAACGTGAACAGCACGTCATCGGCATTGAAGGTACGGGTTGGCTTGAAGTAAGGCGTGGTGTGGAACTTGACGCCCTCACGCAGGTGGAACACGTAGGTCAGGCCATCAGGGCTGACGTCCCAGCTGGTTGCCAGGCCCGGAATAACTGCGGTGCCGCCACGTTCGAACTGGCTAAGACGGTTGAAAATGGTTTCAGCCGCAGCGTCGAAGTCGGTACCGGTGGTGTATTGGCCTGGGTCGAAACCGGCCGGGCTGCCTTCAGAGCAGAACACCAGGTTGGATGCTGCCTGGGCGAACGGTGCACCAGCGAGCAGACCTGCGCTGAGTACAAACGGGATGACCGCTTTTTTAAGCATGGTGGCCTCAGTTGTTGTGTTTTTTTGAATTAGAGGGAGGGCCTTGTGAGCCGATCCTGCCGATACTTATGCAGGGGGCATACCCAAAGCAAGATATTGGCGTCAAGGAAGGCACAAAGAGTGGCACGGGCGTACACGAATGTCGCAAAAGTATAATTTTCGGCGCATTTAAACGTTTGCGCGTCGGAATCAGGAATGTTTCTCGCACTATTGTGGCGCGAGGAAATGTGGGAAATGCACCCGCGCAGAGCGCGGGTGTTACTTAAGCTGACCAAAAACTCAGCTTATTTACCCAGGCTCACCCCATAGAAAGGCGTCAGACCGAAGGGGCTGATCTTGAAGTCCTGAACTTCCTTGCGCATCGGCTGGAACACCTTGGAGTTAGCGATCGGGGTGATCGGCACCTGCTCCTTGAGGATGTGCTGCGCCTGTTGATAGAGCTTGATGCGCTCGTCGCGATTGGGCGTCAGGCGGGCCTGTTGCACCAGTTTGTCGTAGGCCGGGTCGCACCATTTGGCATAGTTGCTGCCCTTGACCGCCGCGCAGCTGTAGAGCACGCCGAGCCAGTTGTCCGGGTCACCGTTGTCGCCGGTCCAGCCATAAATCATCACGTCGTGCTCGCCGGCTTTGGCGCGCTTGATGTACTCGCCCCATTCATAGCTGACGATATTGGCCTTGATGCCGACCTTGGCCCAGTCCGACTGGATCATCTGCGCCGACATCCGTGCATTGGGATTGGACGCACGTTGCACTGTCATGGCCCACAGGTTGATCTGTGTGCCCGGCGCGACACCGGCTTCCTTGAGCAGCGCCTTGGCTTTGTCGGGATTGTAGGGCGCATCCTTGATCGTAGGGTCGTAGCTCCACTGGCCGGGCGGCAGGGCGTTTTCGGCCAGTTGCCCGGCGCTCTGGTACACCGCCTTGATGATTGCCGGCTTGTCGATGGCCATGTCCAGGGCCTGACGCACCTTGAGTTGGTCCAGCGGCGCGTGGGTGACGTTATAGGCCAGGAAGCCCAGGTTGAAGCCGGCCTGGCTGAGCACCTTGAGATTCGGGTCTTTTTCGGCCTGCTCGATGTCCTGTGGACGTGGGTAGCCGCTGACCTGGCATTCGCCGGTCTTGAGCTTCTGCAGGCGCACGGCGGCATCGGTATTGATGGAGAAGATCAGGTTATCGAGTTTGACGTCCTCGGGCTTCCAGTAGTTCTTGTTGGCGCTGTAGCGGATCTGCGAATCCTTCTGATAGCGCTTGAACACGAACGGCCCGGTGCCGA
Organism: Pseudomonas sp. JUb42; assembly: GCF_024807945.1. Lineage (GTDB taxonomy): Bacteria > Pseudomonadota > Gammaproteobacteria > Pseudomonadales > Pseudomonadaceae > Aquipseudomonas. The sequence continues at coordinate 76,119 of NZ_JANUFD010000013.1, forward strand.
CCGGCTTCTGATTGATGTCTTCGGCCTTGCCCTGTTTGAGCAACTGGTCGGTGTATTCGGCAGACTGAATCGAGGCGAAGCTCATGGCCAGGTTCTGGATGAAGGCCGCGTCGATATTGTTCAGGTTGAAGCGTACGGTCTTGTCGTCGATTTTTTCGACGCTCTTGATCGTGCTGTTCATGTCCATGTCGTTGAAGTACGGCGACTCGGACGGGTAGGCCTTACGGAATGGCTGGTTGGGGTCGAGCAGACGGTTGAAGGTAAACAGCACGTCGTCGGCGTTGAAGTCCCGGGTCGGGGTGAAGTAATCGGTGGTGTGGAATTTCACGCCCTGACGCAGATGGAAGGTGTAGGTCAAACCATCGGCAGCGACGTCCCAACTGGTCGCCAGCCCCGGCTCGACTTCGGTGCCGCCACGCTTGAACTGGGTCAGGCGGTTGAACACGGTTTCCGCCGAGGCATCGAAGTCGGTACCGCTGGTGTATTGGCTCGGATCAAAGCCCGCGGGGCTGGCTTCTGAGCAATACACCAGGGTTCCGGCGGCGTGGGCAAACGGCGCGCAGGCCAGCATGGCCGCCAGCAGCAATGGTTTGAATGGCACTGTTCTTGTGGAGCGTGGACTCATGGGGACCTCAAGCGTGCGGCAGGAGAAGCGTCGCAGGGCGACGAACGGGCAGACTTCCGAGCATGCCGCAGCCGAGACTTTTCACACAAGAATCAAATCGTTATATCAACTGATCTGAATGACATGCTTGCCGAAGTCCTTGGTGTTGAATTTGCCGTCTTTGCCGGGCACCGCGTTCTTGTCGAGCAGGTCACCTATGCCCAGAAGCTCCTGAATGGTGCTGAATACGTACTGCCAGGAGGTCATGCCATCTTGCCCGAGTCTGGTCAATTCAGCTGTCATCGAGTCACGCAGTTGCTGATGCACTTTGTCCAGTTCGCTTTTCAGGCCGCCTCGTCTGATGGCTTCTGAGTGAGCCTCAGCCCATTGCCTGACCGTTTCATCCTGCCACTGACTGTCGTTGGGGTGAGCAAAGTACGCACTGGCAACGCTGAGCGGATCATCTCCAGGCACGCCGTTCCAGTGGTCGACCACTGCCTTCACTACGTCGATAACGGCCATGCCCGCCAGATTAGCCGCCAACTCGTGGAAGGGGTGTTCGGCATGGTCCTTGGCCAGCTGTGAGTGGGTCGGATCGGTCGAGCCATTGCTGTTGGGATCGCCAAACTCAGACTGGACGTCGCCGATGCTGTTGCCGACCATCTTGAATACGGCCTGGAAAACTGTGCCGTAGACATTTTTGATCTGCTGCAGCGGCAGTGCGGTGAACTGCCAGTAGAGCTTCAAGTATTTGCCAACTGCGGTCTGGCTCATCACATCGCGAAACTCCAGGTACGCCGTATAGGCAAGGAGCCATTCCGGGTTCTGATGTTCTTCGAGAAGAATCAGCGTCATCTTTTCGTTATCGGACCGCTCGCCGGGGACTCGCAGGCTGATGTCCGGGGCTTGCACCGGCGCAATCAGTTTTGCCAGCGGATAGGCAAGGCTGCCAATCACATCGGCGCCGCTGAACGTACCCGTCACCAAGGGAAATTGATGCCTGCACTCGACCTTGGACGTCCAGGGCAGGACCTTATAGCCCTGCTTGATCAAGCTCAGCTCGACGTAGTTGGAGTGGGCGAAAAGATCCTCCAGCACGTGCAGGGCAGCGCCCAGTCGTTGCAGCCCTTCAGTGGTGCGGCCCAGGCGTATGACATGGGCCAGCTCCTGGCGCATATAGTCCAGAGAGCGCTGCAGGTAACGTTTCATCGAACTCTGGTGAACCACTTCCAGCAGGGCGTTATCGGGCAGTACCCAAGGTTCGAAATCCGCATCGCGGCTCTTGGGATCCTGCGGTTTGGGATTGCTGACCCTGGGGTTATCGACATGCTCGCTGGGGCGGTACACCCCAAGTTTTGCCTCGGTCACGGTGAAGTCGGCGGAGTGTTTTTTGCGCAGTGCGTTGAATTTTCGCGCGGCCAGCACATCGACGATCCGGGTGAGGGCCGAACGGGACAGAAGGTCCGGGAAGTCCTTGGGCGTATCGGCGCCGCGCACTATTTTCGGGTCGAGCAACTGCGAGTAATCGCGCAGCCAGTTGCCGAAATAGACGGTCTGGCGCTCATCTCCGCTAAAGCCCAGCCCTGCCAGGCCTGCCTCGATGGTTTCGTGACTGAAGCGGCCTTCGTGATGGTCATCACTGCTGCCGGCTTCAAAGCCTTCACGATGATTCGTGCCTTTGCCGACATCCATGCCACTGCCGCCCTGAAAGCGGGCGATGGCCTGCATGGCGTCAGCGCAGTCGACGATAATTTCTGCTTCGTCCGCGTCCGCCAGCGTGTAGCGAGCAATACTGATTGCATGCTCTCGGGTGATCACGCAGTCAGCCATCGCACGGGCATAGCGCAAGCCTTCCTCGCCCCGGGCATCGCCGGTACGAACGATGTCCTCGGCCAGATCCTGGCGCAGCACGTTATCCACATGATGGCCAAACTCATGCAGCAGCAGCGCCAGTAGCTCCCAGGCGCGCTCGGGTGCTTGCAGCAACTGATCGAAGGCCAGGGGATGGATATTGATGGTGCGACTGCCGTTATCGTAGTCGGCCGGGTCGCTGGCCTCATGGTTGATCCGGTGCAGGGGCGGCTCGAAGGTGCGCTGACACAGGGATTGCTGAAGCTTTATATAGACACGCGGCGGCAGGTCGAAGCCGAAGATCGATGCCATCAGCATGACGAACTGTGGTGTAGCGCTGCGCGTTGCCAACTCGGTCAACTGCTCAAGGGCGAAGTTGCTCTGCAGGTGGGCCGAAGGCACGGGCATGCTCTGGATCTGGGTGTTGGTCGGGCGCAGCAAGGCGCGGATAGGACAGGTGTTTCTGTGGCTGGGACTCATCCGTGATTCCTCTTTAGAACGGGCGCGGGGGTGCCTTGCCTGCCAGATGGCGGGCGGCGGTTGCGCAAAAAGTGTTTTGGGGTGTTGCGGGGCCCGAGTGTACGGTTGTTACAGACCGTGCAAATCAGCCAGGAGAGGGGCGCGATGTAGGACTACGGAGATGTTCCAGCGGAAAACGACGGCAGTCTGGCTGCCGCCGTGTTGTTCAGGTTATTGCGGCATCTGCACTTCGATCATGCCTTCAGCGATGACATTGACCTGGCTGGTGCCCGCTTCGACCTCCGGTGCCGGTGCGGAATCGCGTGGCGCCGCTTTCATCATCATGACTGGCGCGCGCATATAGGGCTGTGGATAACCCGAGGTGTTGAGATTCAGGTTGACCACTTTGTAACCGTTGCCGCCCATGGCGTCGGTGACCAGTTGCGCGCGCTTCTTGAAGTTGAGCACGGCCTCCTTGAGCAGCGTGTCTTCGCTGGCCATGCGCGCAGGTTTGGAAATCGAGAAGTCCATGCCGGCGATTTTCAGGTCAGTGAGCAATTCGCCGGTGAGCTTGGACAGCGCGGCAAAGTCGGCGCTTTCCAGGCGCAGCTCGGCATGTTCGCTCCAGCCGATGATCTTCTGGCTCTTGTCATCGTAGATCGGCGTGCTGTTGCGGCTGCCCTGGCGCGTGGTGATGTCCTTGACCTCGCGGGCCTGGGTCACGGCCTTGTTCAGGGTTTCGGTGATCTGCGCGGCCAGTTTGGCCGGGTCCTTGTTCTGGGCCTCGCTGTACAGGGTGACCTGCATCAGGTCGCGGGGCACTTCCTGGCTGGCCTCGGCGCGCACTGAAACCAGGTTGTAGCGTGGCTCGTCCGCCAGGGCCGAAAAGCTGGCCAGGGTCAGGGTAGACAGGGCGAAGAGGGCGGCTGCGGGGCGTAGGCTGAACATGAAAACTCCTTGTTGATGGACTGCCCGGACGAAGTCTGTACAGGCACAAGAGCATCAGACTGTAGAACCCGATTCTTGTTCCAGCCAGGCAATTCAGGCACTTGATTTAATACCCAGCTGCGGTGCTTTGACGCAGTTTCACTGTATTTGATGACGCATTGGGTATACTCGCGCGATTCGCCTGGAGCACTCATCAGGAGAGCTCATGCTCGCCCCCGTTCAATTGCTTTCAGCCACTCGCCAGAATCTCTGGCGTCTGACATTCATACGTACCCTGGTATTGGGTGCCCAAGCCGGGTCGGTGGGTTTTGCCTGGTTGTTCGACCTGCTGCCATTGCCCTGGCTGCAACTGGCAATCACCCTCGGCTGCTCCATGGTCCTGTGCGCCCTGACGGCCGTTCGCCTGGGCGCATCCTGGCCTGTCACCGAGCTGGAATACGCGGTACAGCTGGCCTGCGACCTGTATATCCACAGTGCGCTGCTGTACTTTTCCGGCGGCTCGACCAACCCCTTCGTGTCCTACTATCTGGTGCCCCTGACCATCGCCGCCGTGACGCTGCCGTGGCGTTACTCGCTGATCCTGTCCGGGATTGCCCTGGCCCTGTATACCTTGCTGCTGGCGCAGTTCTACCCGTTGGTGACCTACCCGATTGCCCGGGAAAAGATGCAGATCTATGGCATGTGGCTGAGTTTTGCATTGGCAGCGGCGGTGATTACCTTTTTCGCCGCGAAAATGGCCGAAGAGCTGCGGCGCCAGGAGCAGCTGCGCGCCGAGCGTCGCGAAGAGAGTCTGCGTGATGAGCAACTGTTGGCCGTCGCGACCCAGGCCGCCGGTGCCGCCCATGAGCTGGGCACGCCACTGGCAACCATGAGCGTATTGCTCAAGGAAATGCGCCAGGACCATAAGGACCCGGCCTTGCAGGACGACCTCGAAGTGCTGCAGGAGCAGGTCAAGCAGTGCAAGACCACCTTGCAGCATCTGGTCCGCGCCGCCGAGGCAAACCGTCGCCTGGATGTGCGGTTGCAGCCGGTCACCGAATGGCTGGACGAATCCCTCAATCGCTGGCACCTGATGCGCCCCGAAGCCACTTATCGCTTCCAGTTGCTGGGCGAGGGCGCCGCGCCGCAACTGGCGCCGCCGCCGGACCTGACCCAGGCTTTGCTCAATCTGCTGAACAACGCCGCCGATGCCTGCGCCGAAGGCCTGGAAGTCATGCTGAACTGGGACAGCGAGGAAATCTGCGTCAGTATCCGTGATCATGGGCCCGGCGTGCCGCCAGCGATTGCCGAACAGATTGGCAAGCCGTTTTATACCACCAAGGGCAAAGGCTTCGGCCTGGGCCTGTTTTTGAGCAAGGCCAGCGTGACCCGCGCCGGTGGCTCGGTAAAACTCTACAGCCATGAAGAAGGCGGCACGCTCACAGAGCTGCGTCTGCCCCATGGCACCCGAGGAGACGAAGTATGAGTGACGAGATCCAGGTTGAAGGCGAGGAACTCCCGCATTTATTGCTGGTAGATGACGACGCCACGTTCACCCGCGTGATGGCCCTAGCCATGAGCCGTCGCGGTTTCCGGGTCAGCACCGCTGGCTCCGCCGAAGAGGGACTGGCCCTGGCCCAGCAGGATCTGCCTGAATACGCAGCCCTCGATCTGAAGATGGAAGGGGACTCTGGCCTGGTGCTGCTGCCCAAGCTGTTGGAACTGGACCCGGAAATGCGCGTCGTAATCCTGACCGGTTATTCGAGCATTGCCACGGCCGTGGAAGCGATCAAGCGCGGCGCGGCCAACTACCTGTGCAAGCCGGCCGACGCCGACGACGTGCTGGCGGCGCTGCTCTCCGAGCATGCTGACCTCGACACCCTGGTGCCGGAAAACCCGATGTCGGTGGACCGCCTGCAGTGGGAACACATTCAGCGCGTGTTGACCGAGCACGAAGGCAATATCTCCGCCACCGCCCGTGCGCTGGGCATGCACCGGCGCACGTTGCAGCGCAAGTTGCAGAAGCGTCCGGTACGTCGATAACCGCTCTTTCATGGATGAGCCTGTAGGGCGCCCGGCTTTTTAGCGAAGGGCGCCGATGTTCAATTTTTGCCGAGCCTTGCCCATGAATCCGAATGCCGAACACTCCGCGGTCAATGACACCGTGCGAGGTAACTTTTTTCCCCGGGTCTGGAAGCTGGTCACGCCGTACTGGCGCAGCGAAGAAAAGACCGTCGCCTGGGTCTTGTTGATTGCCGTGATCGCGCTGTCGCTGTTCAGCGTGGCGATTTCGGTACTGGTCAACAGTTGGTATCGCGACTTCTACAACGCCCTGGAAAAGAAAGACCTGGCGGCGTTCACTCACTTGATTCTGTACTTTTGCGGCATTGCGGCCATCGCCATTCTCGGCGCGGTGTATCGCCTGTACCTGACGCAAATGCTCACCATCCGCTGGCGCCGCTGGCTGACCGAGCAGCATTTCGCCAAGTGGCTGAGCCACAAGAACTACTACCAGTTGGAAAAGAACGGCTCGACCGACAACCCCGACCAACGTCTGTCCCAGGACCTCGATCAGTTCACCACCAGTACCCTGAGTCTGGCCTTGGGTCTGATTCGTACCGTGGTCAGCCTGGTATCGTTCTCCATCATCCTGTGGGGCGTGTCCGGCAGCATCGAATTGCTCGGCATTACCATTCCCGGTTACATGTTCTGGGCCGCGTTGCTCTACGCCGCGGTCGGCAGCTGGCTGACCCACCTGATCGGCCGGCGCCTGATCCTGCTCAGCAACCAACAGGAACGTTACGAAGCCGACCTGCGTTTCGGTCTGGTACGGGTGCGCGAAAACGCCGAGAGCATTGCCCTGTCCGATGGCGAACCCAACGAAAATCAGCGTCTAACTGCGCGCTTCGGCATGGTCTGGAATAACTTCTGGACCATCATGAAAGTGCAGAAGCGCCTGACTTTCTTCACCGCCGGTTACTCGCAGATCGCCATTGTCTTTGCCTTCGTCGTCGCCGCGCCGCGCTACTTCGCCGGCAAGATCGAATTGGGCGGTCTCATGCAGATCAACTCCGCGTTCGGCAACGTGCAGGAGAACTTCAGTTGGTTCATCGACGCTTACACCACGTTGGCATCGTGGCGGGCGACCTGTGATCGTCTGCTGAGCTTCCGCCAGGGCATGGACGAGAACGAGCAGCGCAGCTCGGCAATCAAGATCGCTCACCATGGCAATGCCCTGCGCGTTGACGATCTGGACCTGGCATTGGCTGGCGGCCGTCAGTTGCTCGACCACTCCAGCATGAGTATCGCCGCAGGTGAGCGAGTCATGCTCAGTGGTCGCTCGGGCAGCGGCAAAAGTACGCTGCTGCGGGCCTTGGGTGGCTTGTGGAACGACGGCAAGGGCCATATCCACCTTCCTGCCGAGCGCTACCTGTTCCTGCCGCAGCGGCCTTATCTGCCCATCGGCACCCTGCGTGAAGTACTGAGTTACCCGCAGGCGCCCGAGGTTTACCCGGCCGAACGCTTCGCACAACTGCTGGAAACCTGCCGTCTGGATCATCTGATTCCGCGCCTGGACGAAGGCAATCACTGGCAGCGCCTGCTGTCACCGGGCGAGCAACAGCGCGTGGCTTTTGCCCGGGCGCTGCTGTATGCACCGAGCTGGCTGTATCTGGATGAGGCGACCTCGGCCATGGACGAAGAGGACGAAGCGGTGCTGTATCAGGCCCTGATCGACGAGCTGCCGGGCGTGACGCTGCTCAGCATCGGTCATCGCAGCAGCCTCAAACGCTTCCATTCGCGTCATCTGCGCATTGAAGATGGCCAGTTGCACGAGCAGTCCGTCGTGCAGGCACTGGTGTGATTCTGCGGCCCCTGTGAGGAATCGTAGGGGCCACAGGTCGTTTTAGTACATGTGATCAGATATCCGCTGAGCTATCATTCATCTTTTTCACTGCCACGAGATTGACGTTGGATATGGAAAATCAAAGCGCTCTTCCTCGCGCCCGTAGAAAGCACCGCAGCCTCGCGCAGGAACTGGTGACAGAACTGTCCGAGCGTATCCGCAGCGGGCAGCTCAAGCGCGGCGACAAATTGCCCACCGAGTCGGCAATCATGGAAGAGCAGGGCGTGAGCCGTACGGTGGTGCGCGAAGCGATTTCCCGCTTGCAGGCCTCAGGTTTAGTGGAGACCCGCCACGGTATCGGTACTTTTGTGCTCGATACGCCGAGCCCGAGCGGCTTCCGCATCGACCCGGCAACCATCGTCACCCTGCGTGATGTGCTGGCGATTCTCGAATTGCGCATCAGCCTGGAAGTGGAGTCGGCCGGCCTTGCGGCACAACGCCGTACCGACGAGCAACTGCTGGCCATGCGCAAGGCGCTTGATGCGCTTAACGAAAGCGCGTCCCACGCCAGTGATGCGGTGTCGTCTGACTTCCAGTTCCACCTGCAGATCGCCCTTTCCACGGGCAATCGCTATTTCACTGACATCATGACTCACCTGGGCACCAGCATCATTCCACGTACCCGCGTGAACTCGGCGCGCCTGGCCCATGATGATCATCAGCGCTACATGACTCGCCTGAGCCGTGAGCACGAAGAGATCTACGACGCCATTGCGCGTCAGGACTCCGACGCCGCCCGCGCGGCCATGCGCCTGCACCTGACCAACAGCCGCGAACGCCTGCGCCATGCCCATGAAGAGGCGGAGTCGCAGCAGGCCTGACGTCGTATGAGTCGCCGTTGATACCTCCATTTTTGTACAGGTGAATTCAGTGGGAGCGAATTCATTCGCGAAAGGGTTTGTCAGGCAACATTGATGTCGGATGTGCTGACGTCTTCGCGGATGAATCCGCTCCCACTGAATACTGATTTACGCCGCCTATCTCCTTTTTTTCTGTCTAAACCCCTCATCTATCAAGGGCTTACTGGCCCGCGTCCGCCTTCTTTTGAAAAAACCTGCAAATCCCTGTTGAGGGTTTTTATTTCTAGTTGTACGATGACTTACGACATCAGCGCAGGCCGATGATCCATTCACTTTTTTTGCTTCCTCCAGGGTGTTCGAATAATGAATCCACAAGAACTGAAGTCCATCCTCTCTGCTGGTTTGCTGTCTTTTCCAGTTACCGATTTCAATGCCCAGGGCGACTTCAATCGCGCTGGCTACATCAAGCGTCTCGAGTGGTTGGCCCCGTACGGCGCCAGCGCTCTGTTCGCCGCAGGCGGCACCGGTGAGTTCTTCTCCCTGGCCGCCAGCGAATACTCCGAAGTGATCAAGACAGCGGTCGACACTTGCGCCACCAGCGTACCGATCCTTGCCGGTGTCGGCGGCGCAACCCGCCAGGCCATCGAATACGCTCAAGAAGCCGAGCGTCTGGGCGCCAAGGGCCTGCTGCTGCTGCCGCACTACCTGACTGAAGCCAGCCAGGACGGCGTAGCCGCCCACGTCGAAGCCGTCTGCAAATCGGTGAATATCGGCGTCATCGTCTACAACCGTAACGTCTGCCGCTTGACCGCTCCGCTGCTGGAAAAACTGGCTGATCGCTGCCCGAACCTCATCGGCTACAAAGACGGCCTGGGTGATATCGAGCTGATGGTTTCGATCCGCCGTCGCCTGGGTGACCGCTTCTCGTACCTGGGTGGTCTGCCGACCGCTGAAGTCTACGCCGCTGCCTACAAGGCCCTGGGCGTTCCGGTCTACTCGTCTGCCGTCTTCAACTTCGTACCCAAGCTGGCCATGGATTTCTACCACGCCATCGCCAAGGACGATCACGTTGCCGTGGGCAAAATGATCGACGACTTCTTCCTGCCGTACCTGGACATCCGTAACCGTAAGTCCGGCTACGCAGTCAGCATTGTCAAGGCAGGCGCGAAAATCGCCGGTTACGACGCAGGCCCGGTGCGTACTCCGCTGACCGACCTGACTGCTGAAGAGTACGAAATGCTCGCCGCTCTGATGGACAAGCAAGGCGCCCAGTAAGGCGATTGCAGGATGCTGGACCGCTGAGTGATCAGCGGTCTTTTGCCATCCACGTATCACCCGGCGATAAGGTGCAGACCTTATCGCCAAAAGCTGTCCGCGCTGAAGGTAGGGCGTTGTCATCAGACAACCTCTAAGGGGCCAGCAGCGTTAGCAAGACCTATATGTTCTACCCGCGCAAAAAAATAATTAGTGGGAGTCACCGTATATGCAAAATTCCAAGCCGACCCACGTCCGCTATTTGATCCTGCTCATGCTGTTCCTGGTGACCACGATCAACTACGCAGACCGTGCCACCATCGCAATCGCCGGTTCCAGCCTGCAAAAAAGCCTGGGCATCGACGCTGTAACACTCGGTTATATCTTCTCTGCATTCGGTTGGGCCTACGTGGCCGGCCAGATCCCCGGCGGCTGGTTGCTCGACCGCTTCGGCTCGAAAAAAGTCTACGCCCTGAGCATCTTCACCTGGTCGCTGTTCACCGTGCTGCAAGGCTATGTCGGTGAATTCGGTCTCTCTACCGCCATCGTCGCGCTGTTCATGCTGCGCTTTTTGGTCGGTCTGGCTGAAGCACCTTCCTTCCCTGGCAACGCTCGTATCGTTGCGGCCTGGTTCCCTACGGCCGAACGTGGCACTGCCTCGGCTATCTTCAACTCCGCGCAATACTTCGCCACGGTGCTGTTCGCGCCGATCATGGGCTGGATCGTTTACACCTTCGGCTGGCAGCATGTGTTCGTGGTCATGGGTGGCGTCGGTATCGTCTTCTCGCTGATCTGGCTGAAAGTCATCCATAGCCCGCGTAACCATCCGAAGATCAACGCCGCAGAGCTTGAGCACATCGCCAGCAACGGCGGTATGGTCGACATGGACCAGGACAAAGGCAAAAGCGCTGCCGGTGGCCCGAAATGGGACTACGTCCGTCAGTTGCTGACCAACCGCATGATGCTCGGGATCTACCTGAGCCAGTACTGCATCAACGGCATTACCTACTTCTTCCTGACCTGGTTCCCGGTGTACCTGGTACAGGAACGCGGCATGACCATCCTCAAGGCTGGTTTCATTGCCTCGCTGCCGGCCATCTGTGGCTTTATCGGTGGTGTATTGGGCGGAGTCATTTCCGACTACCTGCTGCGTCGCGGTCATTCGCTGACCTTCTCGCGCAAGGCGCCGATCATCGGCGGTCTGCTGCTGTCGACCTCCATCGTCACCTGTAACTATGTTGATGTTGAGTGGGTTGTGGTCGGCTTCATGGCCCTGGCGTTCTTCGGCAAGGGTGTAGGTGCACTGGGCTGGGCGGTGATGTCCGACGCTTCGCCGAAACAGATCGCCGGTTTGAGCGGTGGCCTGTTCAACATGTTCGGTAATATCGCGTCGATCACCACGCCAATCGTCATCGGCTACATCATCAGCAACACCGGCTCGTTCAAATGGGCGCTGGTGTTCGTCGGCGCCAACGCGCTGGTCGCGGTGATCAGCTATGTGTTCATTGTGGGTGAGATCAAACGTGTCGAATTGAAAGAGCCGCCAAGCAAGGGGCCTTCGCTGAACAGCGACCTTTCTCAAGCAAAATCCTGAGGAAACCGTGATGGACTTGATTCAACATGCCGATTCGCCGCGTTACATCCTGCTCAACGAGCTGGATAACGTGGTTGTGGTGGTCAACGACCAGGGTGTACCGGCCGGTACTGAGTTCGATAATGGTGTCGTGACCATCGATAACGTGCCGCAAAGCCACAAGGTCAACCTGGTGGACATCCCTGAAGGTGGCCCGGTGATTCGTTACGGGCAGACCATTGGTTATGCACTGCGGCCGATCCCACGCGGCAGTTGGGTCAAGGAAGATCTGTTGCGCATGCCTACCGCACCATCGTTGGACAGCCTGCCGCTGTCCACTGATGTGCCGGGCAAGGGCGAGCCGCTGGAAGGCTTCACCTTCGAGGGTTATCGCAATGCCGACGGCACCGTCGGCACGCGCAACATCCTCGGTATCACCACCACCGTGCAATGCGTCACCGGTGTGCTCGACTTCGCGGTCAAGCGCATCCGTGAGGAGCTGTTGCCCAAATACCCCAACGTCGATGACGTCGTGGCCCTGACCCACAGCTACGGCTGCGGCGTGGCCATTACCGCCACCGACGCGTATATCCCCATCCGCACCGTGCGCAACCTGGCGCGCAACCCGAACCTGGGTGGCGAAGCGCTGGTAATCAGCCTGGGCTGCGAGAAATTGCAGGCCGGGCAGGTGATGCACGAAGGCGATGCCTCGGTGGATCTCAGCGATCCATGGTTGTACCGCCTGCAAGACTCCAGCCACGGCTTCCACGAAATGATCGAACAGATCATGGAGCTGGCCGAGACCCGCCTGAAGAAACTCGACCTGCGTCGTCGCGAGACCGTTCCGGCCTCCGAGCTGATCCTCGGCATGCAATGCGGCGGCAGCGATGCCTTCTCCGGCATCACCGCCAACCCGGCCCTGGGCTACGCCTCGGACCTGTTGCTGCGTGCCGGCGCCACCGTGATGTTCTCGGAAGTGACGGAAGTGCGGGACGCCATCTACCTGCTGACGTCCCGTGCCGAAACCAAGACCGTCGCCGAAGAACTGGTGCGGGAAATGGACTGGTACGACCGTTACCTGGCCAAGGGCGAGGCCGACCGCAGCGCCAACACCACGCCGGGCAACAAGAAGGGCGGTCTGTCGAACATTGTCGAGAAGTCCCTGGGCTCCATCGTCAAGTCCGGCAGCAGCGCCATCAACGGCGTGCTGGGCCCTGGTGAGCGGGTGAACCGCAAAGGTTTGATCTTCTGCGCGACGCCGGCCAGCGACTTCGTCTGCGGCACGCTGCAACTTGCGGCCGGCATGAACCTGCATGTGTTTACCACCGGACGTGGCACGCCGTATGGCCTGGCCATGGCGCCAGTGGTCAAGGTCTCGACCCGTACCGAGCTGGCTCACCGCTGGCCGGATCTGATCGATATCGACGCCGGGCGCATCGCTACCGGTCGTGCCAGCATCGAGGACCTGGGCTGGGAGCTGTTCCACTTCTACCTGGACGTGGCCAGCGGCAAGAAGAAAACCTGGACCGAGCACTATCGCCTGCACAACGACATCACTTTGTTCAATCCGGCGCCGATTACTTGATATACCCGTCTCTTGCAGGATATTCATGATTCTGTGGGAGATCATTGTGGGAGCGAATTCATTCGCGAAGACGACACTGCATTCGATACATCTTTATCGTCTGTAACACCGCTTTCGCGGATGAATCCGCTCCCACATTTCGTGTCCCTCACTAAAGTCCCGCCTTTGCGACAGCTGTTTCAAAATTCTTCCCCACGCCGTTTTCTTTCCCACCTAGACTTCAACCCATGGCACACATCGCTGCGGGTCGCGATTGCCATCCTATTGCAACAGTCAGGTGTTTAGATCCGCGCATAGAAACCGAACGGGGAGAACCATCATGTCGGTGATTGCAAAGTGGGCGATGCAGGCTGTAACGGTATTTTTCTTTGCCTGGCTGGCGACGGTGGCGTCCAGTTGGAACAGTTCGATGGTCAGCGGCACCGGCAGTGATCGCCTGGCGGATCTGACCCGCAGCCCTGCTGTAATCAGCAGTTTTGCCAGCAAAAATGCAGCTGAACAGACTGCGGTGACCGGCCTGTCCGGCAACGGCGAATAACCCGCCAAACCTTACTCCCCTTGAACTCAACAGAACCCGCTTCGGCGGGTTCTTGCGTCTGGCGCACTTTGCAGCGGGCAAAAAGAGGCCCGCAGTGTGAGCGGGCCAAGTGGGATGTATTTCAAGGAGTGAGTTCACCATAAGTGCAGTCAGGTGAAAATCTTGTGAAAGCTTCTCATTTAACGCTTTGTGCAACTTCCATCACTCGCTCACGCAACCATTGCTGGACGTGATGCCCGGCGTTGCGGCGGTGCCAGAGCAGATGGAATTCGATGGCCGGTAGCACCAGAGGGGGCGCGAACAGTTTCAGTAGAGGCCTCTCGGCAGACTTGAGCACCACGCGTTTCATCAGCGTGGCCACATGATCGCTGTGGGCCACCAGCGTCGGTGCAGCGAACATATGCGCCAGGGTCAGGGCGATGCGGCGCTGTCGGCCAGCTTGTGCCAAGACCTGATCGACCACGCCATAACGATCACCCTCCGGCGAGACCAGGACATGGGACAGGCCCAGGAAGCGCTCCAGATCCATCTCTTGCCCGGCTGACGGGTGATCGTGGCGCAGCAGGGTCACGAACTCGTCACGCAGCAGGGGGCTGCTCAGGATCCGGCTTTCGGTCTGGCTGGGCAGAATGCCGATGGCCATATCGATGGTGCCAGCATCAAGCAGCTCCACCGCGCTGTCGCGACCATTGAAACCGTGCACGTTAAGGGTGATGCCCGACGCCAGGGTGCCCAACGCCTGAACCAGGTGCGGTAACAGCACATAAGCCGGGTAATCGGTCATGCCCAGATTGAAGGTGGTAGTGGCCTGGGCCGGATCGAAATTCGGCCGGGTCAGCAGTGCCGTTTCGATGGTATGCAGGGCGCTGGCGACCGGTTCGGCCATCTCCCGTGCCCTGGCAGTGGGCAGCAGACCGTCGGCACTACGCAGGAACAATGGATCGGCAAACAGCGTGCGCAAGCGGCCCAGGGCCGCACTCATGGCCGGCTGGCTGACACCCACCCGCGCGGCGGCGCGGGTGACATTGCGTTCGAGCATCAGGGCGTCGAATGCAGCAAGCAGATTAAGGTCCAGGCCTTTGAAATCCATAATTCGTATATCGCTATATACCCACCATTTGTTGGACGGATATTAGGTGTTTTCTGCAAGCTCTGCGTCACTACTTCCCGGCACAGCAGAGGCCCGCATGAGCGATATGTCTTCGAACACCCTTGAGACCCAGCGTCTGGCACGCGAGCGCACGGCGGTTGAAACCCTCTACCGTGCGTTCAATGAGCAGAATCCTGATCTGGTTGATCTGGCGGTCACCGCCGACTGGGATGATATTCCTCTGGCGCCAGGGCAGGGGCCGGGACCTGAGGGGATCAAACCGATCATTCGCGAGTTCGTTCTGGCGATGCCCGATGTGCAGATCATCGTCCATGACCTGCTTCAACTACCCGGCCGAATCGCCGTGCGCGCAGAGATTCGCGGCACGCATCAGGGCGTGCTGATGGGCATAGCGCCTAGCGGCAAGCAGATCAGTTTCAGTATTCACGAATTTCATGAACTGGATGGCGAACGTGTTACCCGTACCTGGCATCTGGAGGACTGGTTCGGCGCGTTCATGCAGATTGGGCGTTTTCCCGGTATTTGATCTCACAGAGGCAGGTGTGGCAGGAACCCTTTGGTACCTGTGAGATTTGTGGGAGCGAATTCATTCGCGAAATCGGTATTTCAAACGCTGCAAAAATGCGTTGAATCCACCGGCCTCTTCGCGAATGAATTCGCTCCCACATCTGTCTCCATACAGTGGTACAGAATGGCGAGTTATTGATTCATCAACGCTGGCCGTTCAGCCCTGGCGCTGGTCTTGGCGTTTTCGGGTAGCTCATGGGGCGCATCGAGCCGGGACTTCATCTTGTCGGCAAAGTCCCGGGCTTCGTGCCAGGTGCTGCATTTCACCGGGTAACTGTCCAGCATCACTACCCAATTGGCACCGTGAGTACCTTCTTCTATCTGGATAAGCATGAGCGAGCATCTCCGTAAGTGAGTTGTGTTTCACCGAGATTCGGCATGAAAAAACAACGAGCGAAACTCTGCGCCCAAAGGCAATCGACGGGCTACAGCAAATCCACGATTCCCGATGAACGTCACCCGAACTTATCGGGTTGATGTGACCAGTTGAGCATCAGCCGCAGACGCAGACTTGACCAAGGTCAAGCAGGCTGCTGTTTTGCGCTACAAGGCAGATGGCCGGTATCCGTTCGTCGTTTTCTTGCCGGTCTCGATCAGCTCACTCGGCGATCCCCTCAACCTCCGTGCAATGCAGGCGGATTTCATTGCGTACGACCTGGCCGCCGATCTGATGCAGGATCACGGAAATATCCTGGATCTCGAAATGGGTCTTGCGCGTGCGGTGGTATTCGTCCGACTCGAGGTCGATGCGCACACCTTTCTGCAAATGGGGCATGGCACCTTCGGATTCGATATAGCCGATTTCTTCATCGGCGCCGAGGAGGAAGCGGTAGCTGTGTTTCATGGATAACTCCTTGTCTTCATGAACGCGCGGCAGGCGCTTTGCTGGCGCGTTTAGGCTTGGCTGTTGTACTCCCAGCGGCCTTGCGCTTGCCAGTCTTGCGTGATTTTTTCCACGGGGTGCTGCCGGCCGGGGCGGGGCCGCTGATGGTCATGCGCAGGCCGACACAGCGGCTGACCTGCTTACTCATCCACGCCGCCTGCTTGGCGACGAATTCTTCCAGGCTCATCTCGCCGCTCTGCACCATGTCCAGCGCCTGCTCCCAGATGGCTGTGGTGCCGGGGTCGGCAATGGCTCTGGGCACGGCGTCGATCAGGCTGAAGGCAGCCGGAGTGGCGTAGAGGGCCTTGCCGTTCTTGTTCAGGTAACCGCGATCGAGCAGGCCCTGAATAATTCCCGCCCGCGTGGCCTCGGTGCCGATGCCGGTGGTGTCCTTGAGCTTCTGTTTGAGGCGCGGGTCCTCGACCAGTTTGGCGACATTCTTCATCGCCTTGATCAGGTCGCCCTCGGTGAAGGGCTTGGGCGGCTGGGTCCACAGGTCCTTGAGGCGTACGTCCATCACCGGATAGTCGTGGCCTTCGCTGAGCCGCGGCAGGTTCTGCGGCGCTACAGGCTCGCGACCTTTAGCGGGGGCAAGCGCCTCGGGCAGGGCGCGTTTCCAGCCGGGTTCGATAATCTGTTTGCCGACTGCACGCAGATCCTGCCCGGCGCAATCGAAGTCGGCCTGGGTGCGATCGTATTCGTGATTGGGCAGGAACTGCGCCAGATAGCGCGCGCGAATCAGGCTGTAGACCGCCCGTGGTTTGCTTGCCAGGCGGTCGAGGTCGCGCACTGCGGCAGTGGGAATGATGCCGTGGTGGGCGCTGACCTTGGCATCGTTCCAGGCCCGGGAGCGGCGCTTGGGGTCAAGGTGCGCTTGCAGCACCTGGAGGCTGGCATCGGCCCGCGCCAACGCGGCAAGAATCGACGGCGCCTCGCTGTGCTGGCTAAGCGGCAGGAAGCCGCAATCACTGCGCGGATAGGTGATCAGCTTGTGGGTTTCGTAGAGCGCCTGGGCAATGTCCAGAGTCTCCTGGGCGCCGAGGCCGAGCTTCTTCGAGCACACCTCTTGCAAGGTGCCGAGGTCGAAGGGCAGCGGTGCGGCTTCGCGGATGCGTTCGGTGCGCAGTTTGACCAGTTTCGCGCTGCCAGCCTGTTGCATGGCCTCGGCGGCCTGTTGCGCCAGGGGCTGATTGAGGCAGCGATCCTGATCATCACAGACGTCCGATTTGGCTCGCCATTGGGCAACAAAGGTCTGCCGCTCGGACTGCAACTCGACGTCGATGGCCCAATACGGCACCGGGACGAAGTCGGCGATGCTGCGGTCGCGGTCCACCACCAGACGCAGGGTTGGCGTTTGCACACGGCCCACAGGCAGTACGCCCTGATAACCCGACTGACGACCGAGCAGGGTGAACAGACGGCTCATGTTCATGCCGATCAGCCAGTCGGCGCGGGAGCGGCCCAATGCCGAGTGATACAGGTTAAAGGTTTCGATACCGGGCTTGAGGGACGCCAGCGCCTTGCGGATCGAGGCGTCGTCCAGGGCCGACAGCCACAGGCGCTGGATCGGCCCGCGATAGCGGCAGTGCTCCACCAGTTCTCGGGCGATCATCTCGCCTTCGCGGTCGGCGTCGGTGGCGATCACCAGTTCCTGCGCTTCCCCGAGCAGGCGCTTGACTGCCTTGAACTGGCTGGCGGTCTTGGGCTTGACCTGCATTTTCCAGCGCTCCGGGACGATGGGCAGGTCGGCCAGTACCCAGCGTTTGTAACGCGCGTCGTAGGCATCCGGCGGGGCGGTTTCCAGCAGATGGCCGATGCACCAGGTCACCGTCGCGTTGGCGCCGACCCAGCAACCGTCGCCCCGGCGTGTAGCACCGAGCACAGCGGCAATATCCTTGGCCTGGGAAGGCTTTTCGCAGAGAAACAGGCGCATGCAGATCGTCGTTTTTCGATGAGGGCAGTGCTACAGCATGGACAGTGATGTGACAGAGGGCAAGGTTTTTATCTGTATAAATGTACAGCTGTAGCTGTATGAGCGATGATCGCCGCACCCCTGATAATCAAGGCTCAATGCCATGTCCCGTGCCCAGCGTCTCCTAACTCTGTTGCAGGTCCTGCGTCGCTACCGTTTCCCGGTGGCGGGCGCGGTATTGGCGCAGGAGCTGGATATCAGCCTGCGCACCTTGTACCGGGATATCGGCACGCTCAAGGAGCAGGGCGCGGATATCGAAGGCGAGGCAGGCCTGGGTTTTCTGTTGCGACCGGGTTTCATGCTGCCGCCGCTGATGTTCGGCGACGATGAAATCGAAGCCCTGGTGCTGGGTGCGCGCTGGGTCGCGTCACGGGCCGACGATGAACTCGGCAAGGCCGCCCGCAGCGCCCTGGACAAGATCGCTGCCGTGCTGCCCCCGGAACTGCGTCATGAGCTGGACGCCTCGGCGTTGTTGGTGCCGCCCAATGGCCTGCCAGTCATCACGCCCATGATCAGCCCACAGGTCATTCGCCAGGCCATCCGTTGCGAACACAAGGCCCAGATCTACTATCAGGACGTCAAGGAGACCCAGACCGCCCGGACCATCTGGCCCTTTGCCCTGGCTTACTTCGATGGCGTGCAACTGTTGGTGGCATGGTGTGAGCTGCGCGAAGGCTTTCGCCATTTTCGCGTCGACCGTATTCATGAGCTGAACATATCCCCGGAGCGCTACCCGCGTCGGCGCCAGGCGCTGTTAAAGGCGTGGCAGGAGATTCAGGGGATTGATTCACTTTAATTCTTTGATTTGAAATGAGGGGTGTGGGATTCGGCTTGCTGGCGATGACGGTGAATCAGTCAACGCTGTTGCGAGCGCTTCGCACTCGATCGCCACCAAGGCGGCTCCCACAACCAACCAGTCGGCTCCAAAGGAAAGAGAGTTTGAAAATCACTGCTGACAAAAACGTGTAGCAGCGCCCCTTAG
Source organism: Pseudomonas sp. JUb42 (assembly GCF_024807945.1). GTDB lineage: Bacteria > Pseudomonadota > Gammaproteobacteria > Pseudomonadales > Pseudomonadaceae > Aquipseudomonas. The sequence goes on from NZ_JANUFD010000013.1 coordinate 95,129, forward strand.
GCTTTTTCGAACTGGACGGACATACAGTCCATCGCCAGTTTCATGAATCAGCTATCAGGGAGCTACCCCCATGCTCGACCCCAACTTTCTTATCCTGTACGTCGACGATCCCCTGGCCAGCGCCCAGTTCTACGGGCACCTGTTGGGGCGAACACCCATCGAGTCTTCTGCAACCTTTGCGCTGTTCGCCACCGACACTGGCTTGATGCTCGGCCTGTGGGCGCGGCATGCCGTGGAGCCTGGCGTGGAAGCGCTGGGAGTGGGCGGCGAAGTGGCGTTTGCCGTGGCCGGTATCGGTCTGGTCAATGCGGCCTATCAGATGTGCCGGACCTTCGATATTCCGATCATCCAGACACCCTGCACCCTGGACTTCGGCTACACCTTCGTCGCGGTCGATCCGGACGGTCATCGGTTGCGGGTGTTTTCGGCTTCCTGACCGTCTGGCTGAAATGTATCAGGGATGACACATTTCCCCGGTTCCTCGCTCAAGGTCAGGGGTGTGAGGCCGATATTGCAGGCAATCGCATGGAGGCCTGTATGGAATTCAGCCTGACATTAAGTAACAGCCCGTCGCCCCAGAGCCTGATCGTGGACGCCTTGTCGGCCGCTTTATCAGCCAAGGCCGCGCCTGCCCACGAAGAGACTCCGGTCAAGCCGGGCGTCGAGGTGCTGCTCTCTGACAAAGGCCTGAGCAAGGCTCGCTACGACCGGCAATTTGCCGATATCGATGCGAGCAAGCTGCCGACCACGGTCAAGGAGCAGCTCAAGACCATCCGCCGCATTCAGCTGCAGATTGCCGAGAAAAAGGCTGAACTCAAGGCGGTGATGAAAAACCACCTGCTGACGCCCAAGGAGCGCGAGGTCAAGGCCCGGCTGCTGCAGTTGGAGATGACCAACCTGAGCAACACCATGACCGTGGCGACCAACAGTATCGGCAAGACCATGGGCGAAATGACCTTGCCCCTGGATCAGATTGGTGAAGCCAACAAGCTGATGAACAAGGAGCCGTCCTGACCCGGACGATTGGAGGCTGCCATGCAATTCAGTTTGACCTTGCGCAATAACCCCTCGACGACCCAGACGCCGTCTGTGGAGTTGCCTGTGCCCGCCGCGCCCACCAGCGACAAGGCGGCCATCGCCGAGGCACAAACCCCGGTCCGCCTGGGAGTGCAGGTGACGCTGTCGAGCCAGGCGAAGGCGGTCAACAAGGACGCCGATATCGACGCCAGCAACCTGCCGACAGTGGTCAAGGATCAGTTGAAGATGATTCGCCGGATCCAGGAGCAGATCACCAAAAAGATGGACGAGCTGCAAGCCGTGGCCAAGGATCCCTCCCTGTCGCCCAAGGCACGGGAGATCAAGACGCGTCAGCTGCAAATGGAGCTGACGGTCTTGAACCAGTCGCTGATGAGCGCGACGCGCGAGATGAACAAGACCATGAGTGACATGAAACTGCCTGCGGAGCAGGTCACCAAGGCGGCGGGGTTGATTGGTTTCGGGCATGCCTGACAGCTGCATGATCGGCTGTGCAATGTGGGACCGGCTTTAGCCGGGAAGACGCTCTGACCGACGACAGAGATGTATCGATCATGCCTACGCCTTCCCGGCTAAAGCCGGTCCCACAGTGGTTGTGTGTCAGGCTTGGGATTGATTAACGCTTGGCCACCACAAACAACCGTGGAAACGGAAACAACACCGTACCGTTTGGCAGCAGCGGATAAGCCTGGCTGATCGCCTCCAGATATTTCGCCAGATACGCTTCTTTTTCCGCTTCATCCAGCGGCGTCAGATAGGGCCGCAGCGCCGTCGCCTTGACCCATTCAACGACCGCCTGATGACCGCCCGCCAACGGATGGTGGTAGGTCGTGCGCCAGACATCCACCGAGCTGCAGTGCTCGTGCAGCAGTTCGTAGTAATAACTGGCGTTGTGCCGCGGTGGGTGTTTGACCGTGCCGATCTTGCTCGCCCAAGGCCCGCTGGCTGCGACTTCCCGGGCCAGGCGGTGCGAAGGTTCTTCCATATTGTCCGGGGTCTGCACCGCCAGGCTGCCGCCGGGATTGAGCTTGCTCAGCAGGCGCGGATAGAGGCTGGCGTGGTCGGGCACCCATTGCAGCGAAGCGTTGGCCAGGATCACGTCGAATGTCTGCGCCGGGTCCCAGCTGGCAATGTCGGCCAGCTCGAAATTCAACGCGGGCAGACGTTCACGGGCGTTGGCCAGCATGTCATCTGAGCTGTCCATGCCGCTGATGCGGGCGTCGGCAAAGCGCTGGGCCAGTACTTCGGTGGAATTACCGGGGCCGCAGCCCAGGTCGACGGCGGTCTGCACGTCGGCGGTGGCAATGGCGGCCACCAGATCGCGTACCGGGCGGGTACGTTCTTGCTCAAACGTCGAATACAGCTTGGCTGACCAGGTCATCAGGTTTCCTCATGTTCTAATGCCGCGTTTGCACGCCGGTACAACGAAGGCTATGCCTTGCCCGCCATGTTTACAAATGCTAGAAATGACGTTTAACAATACTTAAAAGGTATGAGTTTGCTCGAGCTACGTCGTTTGCATGCCTTCATCGCCATCGCCGAAGAAGGCCATATCACCCGCGCCGCCGAGCGCCTGGGCATGCAGCAGCCACCCTTGACCCGGCTGTTGCAGAGCCTTGAAGCCGAGCTGGGCGTGGCCCTGATGGAGCGCTTGCCTCGCGGCGTGCGGCCGACCCCGGCGGGGTTGGCCCTGCTCGAGGAGGCTCGCGTTCTGCTGGCCCGGGCCGAAGAAGTGACCCGCGTGGTGCAGCGCGCGGCCCGGGGTGAGCAGGGGCGGCTGGCCGTGGGCTTTACCAGTTCGGCGTCCTTGCATCCGTTGGTGCCGGACGTGCTGCGGGGTTTTCGCGAAGCGTGGCCGGGGGTAACGGTACTGCTGGAAGAGGCGGGGACCGGCGAACTGATGGACGCGCTGTTGCACGAGCGCCTCGACGCCGCCTTCGTGCGCTCGAGCCTGAGCGGCATGCCGACCTTGCAGAGTGAGCCGATCCTGACTGAACCGATGTTGCTGGCGATGCCGTTGCATCATCCATTGTCGTTGTCCGGTGATGCGCCGTTGGCCCTTTCAGCATTGGCCGACGAGGCTTTTGTCCTGTATCGGCGGCGGGCCGGGCAGGGCCTCTACGATGTGATCCTCGCCGCCTGCCGTGCTGCCGGATTCAGCCCGTTGGTGGTTCAGGAGGCGCCGCGCCTGACATCGACCTTGAGCCTGGTTGCTGCGGGCCTTGGCCTGTCCATCGTGCCCGCCTCGATGCGGCGATTGCGCGGCGACGGCATTGCCTATCGCGCCCTCAGCGATTGCCCCGGCCTGACCGCGCCTTTACATCTGGCGACGCGTATCGGTGATCAGTCCGCCGTGTTGCAGCGCTTTCGCCAGAGCCTGATGCAGGCGGTGCAACTCGAGGCCCAGAGCCTGCTGGTCACGACAGAGTGAAGCGTTCATGCTGTGCCTCGCCGCGCTGGCCCATCAAGGAATCGAGTCGCTATGGCTGACGACTTTTACGCCTTCAATACCCCGGACCCGAGGATCGGCCCTCGCGAGAAGGCGCCGATGAGCCCCGAGGAACAGGCCTGGGCCCATGAGCGCGGCGCCGTGCATCAGACCGGCTGGCTACAGATCCTGCTATTTCCACTGGCCGTCGGCAGCTTTGTGCCAGCGCTGTTTTTTTTCATCGGCCTGGCGGTATGGCGGGGAGTCGCCGACGACTTCAATCCAGATGACGCAATGGCCGGATCAGTCGGCTGGCTGATTGTCGCCACGCTGCTGTTTGTCGGCGGCTGGGCGCTGTACAACGGACTACATGGCAAATACTCCCGGCTCAAACGCTACTGGCGCGAGATGCCGGGGCAGGGTGTGGTCGAACTGGAACACCACAGGCTGCTTTCGGGGATCAGCCTGTGGTCAAACGACTATGACCCGGATATCAGCACCATCAGCCTGTGGATTGACGGGCGCATGCAGGTGGTGCCGGACAGTGGTGTATCCGAATGGCTGCTGGCCCGCACCGCCGCCGGGCACTGGCTGGTATTGCGGCAGAATTACCCGGGCCATTTCAGCTACGACAAACCGCGTCTGCCTGATCCGGACAAGCGCTTGAAGCCGAGCCAAGAGCTATCCATAGCCCTGGCCCCCGGCACTAATATCGCCCTTGGCCAGCGTCATTCGGGCGAGCCGTTGCCGCTGGTGCAAACTCTGTACTGGCTGACCCGGCCGGAACAACAACGGCTCAACGAGATCGCCCATCACTGGACGTTTTTCTACCCGGATCGCTATGGCGTGGTGAATGCGCAGGATGCCGACTGGGTCGAGGGGTTGGTGGCGCGGGCGCAACTACAACATTTCGTTCCAAATTAAAGATCCCTACAACTTCCCCCAAAACGCCTCGGCAAAATCACTCAGCGGTGTGCGGGCGCGAAACAGGCGGATCTGCATGGGGATATCCCAGTGCTCATCCAGTGCCCGCACCAGACGCTGTTGCTGCATCTCGCTCTCGGCCAGGGTCGCGGGCAGCCATGCCATACCTTTGCCTTCCAGAGCCATGGATAGCAGCACCGCCGCGAGGTGCGAGTTGAAACGACTCTCCAGATGTTGCTCGGGCTGGGAACGATTCAGGCGCCAGTTGACGATGCGGCCCAACCCGGAGTCGGCGGTGTAGCCCAGATAAGGCCGGGTGTCGGCAGTTACTTCGCTGATCGCCTGAGGCGCGCAAAGGGGGATCAGGCGGTCGCTGCCGATGGTCTTGCCAAGGAACTGCTCGCTGGGAAAACGCGGCGGTACGTCCGCATGATGATGGCAGAGCAGAAACTGCACCTCGCCATTGAGCAGCATCTGCTCGCACACGCGCATGTTGTCCGAGTGCAGGCGCACCGCCTCTATGGGCGCCTCGCGTTCGGTGCTTCTTATCCAGCCGGGAAAGAAGTTGAAGGACAGCGAATGGGTCGCGGCGAAGTACAGCGTGCGTAACTGCTTGCCCGCCAACTCTCGGGCGTCCAGGCGCATCTGATGCAGGCGTCGAGTCATGTCCTGGGCGTTGCCGAGCATCTGTCGGCCGACATCGGTGAGGGTCGCGCCCTGGGTCGTGCGTTCGAACAGATCGACCCCCATCCAGTTTTCCAGCGCACGAATACGTCGGCTGAACGCCGGTTGCGTGACATGTCGCGCATCCGCCGCCCGGGAAAAGTTTTCCAGTTCGGCGAGTGCGACGAAGTCTTCCAGCCAGGCGAGTTCCATGGGCGCTGCTACCGCTATGTGAGTCGGCCGATTCTAGCCCAGGTGTGACCCTGCGCGGGCAGGACATTCCGGCAAAGAATAGAAGCTATGCCCCCGGCCCTTCTACCGGGGGCACGGCGCGACTGTGACCATGGCCTGGCGATTTAGACACTTACTCACTCAGCCAGACAGGTAACGATCATGACCCTTCAAGCCAAACTCGATGCATTCAAGGCCGACTTCCAGAGCGGCAAACCTCCTTACAACGCCCCGCCGCAAGTACATGCCACCATGAAGAAGGCCACCGATGCGCTGATAGCCAGCGGCCAGGCTGAGCGCGCGCTGAAGGCGGGCGACAAGGCGCCGGAATTTACTTTGCAAGACCCTGACGGCAATCCGGTTTCGTCCGTCGAACTGCTGGCCAAGGGGCCGTTGGTGCTGAGTTTTTACCGTGGCGTGTGGTGCCCGTACTGCAACATGGAATTGCAGGCGCTTGAAGCGGCACTACCGGCCATTCGCGATCTGGGCGCCAGCCTCGTCGCCATCTCGCCGCAGATCAAGGCCAACAGCCGCAAGTCGGTACGCCAGAACGAGTTGAGCTTCCCGATCCTCAGCGACAGCAAGAACGACGTGGCCGCCGCGTTTGGCCTGCGCTTTACCCTGCCGGACTACCTGATCGAACTGTACAAAAACTTCGGCAACGACCTGCCGAAAATCAATGATGACCCGAGCTGGACGCTGCCAATGCCCGCCCGTTTCGTCATCGGTACGGACGGCATCATCACCTATGCGGAAGTGAACCCGGACTATACCCTGCGTCCTGATCCGTCGGAGTTGCTGCCTGCATTGCGTGGCTGATCAGTGAGAGCAATCTGAGGGAGCGAATTGCTGGACCGAATTGTGGGAGCGAATTCATTCGCGAAAGCGGTGTTCCAGGCGATGAAGATGCGTTGGATGTACCGGCCTCTTCGCGAATGAATTCGCTCCCACAAGTTTTTCTCCCGGCCTCGGTTAGTGTTTGCTGCGTGACAGCGCGGCGTCGTAGGCGGGGTGGGTCTCCCACAAGATTTACCCCGCCGGCTCACCGCTCAACAACTGCTCCACATATTCAACAAACGCCCGGGCCTTGGCGCTGGCCATGCGCCCGGTCGGAAAAACTGCCCACAAGTCCAGCACGGGCAGTTGCCATTCCTGCAGCACCTGACGAATTTCGCCACTGGCCAGTTCCGGGGCGAACATCCATTGCGATGACAAGGTGATACCCAGATGGGACAACACGGTGGTTCGCACGCCTTCCGCCGCCGTGACCCGCACCCGCCCCGAGACAGTGACCGATTGCTCGGTGCTGCCTTTCTTGAACTGCCAATGTGCGCCACCGCCATGCTGCGAATAAATCACCGCCTGATGCCCCGCCAGTTCGGCCGGTGAACAAGGCACGCCGTGCTGCTCAAAATAGGTGGGCGTGCCCAGCACCATCCGTGGGCATTCGCCGATCTTGCGTGCCGTCAGCCCCGAGTCGGGCAGCTCACCCATGCGCAAGGCGACATCGATACCTTCTTCGATCAGATTGACGTTGCGGTCATCGAGTATCACATCGATATCGAGGTCCGGATGCTGTTCCAGAAAACCACTCAAATGCGGAAGAATATGCAGCCGCGAAAAGGTCACTGCGGCGCAGATGCGCAGCGTTCCGCGCAACCCTGAGCCTGCGCCCCGTGCTGCCAGATCGGCTTCGTCTGCTTCCTCGATGGCGCGCTTGGCCCGCTCGAAAAACGCCGCCCCGGCTTCGGTCGGGCTCAGGCCCCGGGTCGAACGCAGCAGCAGGCGCACGCCCAAGCGTTCTTCCAGTTGCGCAACCACCTTGGACACCGCAGGCTGGCCGACCTTGAGCCGCCGCGCCGCTGCCGAGAACGAACCCGTCTCGACCACGCAGACAAAGGTTTCCATTGCCGATAACCGGTCCATCCACTGCTCCCCGAATCAATCATTACTGAGTCGGCCATCATGGGTGGCGCGCACGCGCTTGTGAACCACTGTCAGCAAAACGGCCGATAACATCGCGAGGGCGGCCGCAGCGACAAACACCACTGCGCGTTGGCCGGGCAGGTAGTCCATGAAGGAAGACAGGAACTGCCCGGTGAAAATCGCCATGGACAGCCAGGCCAGGTTGCGCCCGCGCAGCGCTACGTGGCTCTGTTCGAGGGTCATGTGGTTGACCAGCGGGATAGACAGGCCAAAGCCGATGCCCATGCACAGGCCGCCTTCGAGGAGCAGCGTCAGGCTGTCGGCGCAGGCGAAGGCCAGGTGGGCCAGGGCATAGAAAACGAAGGCGAACGCCAGCGTGCCGTACTCGCCCAGACGCCGCGCAGCCCTGGGCATCACGGCAGCCGCGGCGACCGCCACCAGGGACACATAGGCGAGCAAATAACCGGTCTGTGCCTCGCTGAAGCCCAGTTCATGCAGACGCAAGGGCAGCATGATCACCGCAGTGAAAAAGCAGATCATCGACAGGCTGGCGGCCAGCAGCACCCGCTTTAGCGCGGCTGTGATCGGGACTTTTGTCAGGGCGCTGTCGTCAGTAGGTCCGGACTCATCGGGGCGTGGTACGAAGGCCAAAATCATCAGCAGAAACACCCAGGCCATCAGGTACAGCAGAAACGGCCAATGCCAGCCGAGACTAGCCAGTACGCCGCCGAGGAACAGAAAAATCACTCCGCCCAGTTCGATGGCCATACCTTGCCGGGCGATCATCTGCAGACGCGCTTCGCCCTGATAGAACAGTGAAATCAGCCCGGTTCCGGCAGCCATCACCACCGCCGTGGCGCCGCCCAGGGCCAGGCGGTCGGCAAATACCGCCAGTGGACCGTGCAGCACAGCAGCGGCCACGCCCAACAGGCCATAGGCGAACAGCCCCAGGCATAAGGCGCGGTACAAGCCCTGGCGTTGAATGAGTCTGCCAGCCAGTGGCCCGAACAGGACCACGCCAAGGGAGGGCAGGGTGATCAGCCAACTGGCCATGTCACCGATCCCCAACTGTTCAGCAATGCTCGGCAGGCCGGGAACAATGACGCAGCCGACCATGATGGTCAGACAGGCGACGGCCAGCAGTGAGAAGGAACCTGCGGTGGAGAGTGTGCGCATTTAATAGGTTGTCCGTATAGCGGAACATATATCCGAATATCGGAACAGATTGTTCTGCGATATCATCGCAATGTCAAACTCACATCGATGAATTACACGGAGAGGCCCATGGCCCAGGACACCGAAGGCAGTGGCAGGCAAGTCATCGCACGGGCAGCGGCGGTGCTCAAGGCGCTGGAGAATCAGCGCCAGGGCTTGAGCCTGAGCCAGATCGCCAAGGCCGCGGATCTGCCTCGCACGACCGTCCACCGCATTGTCGCGGCACTGGAAGCCCAGCAGATGGTGATTTCCGGAGTCGGCGCAATACGTCTCGGCCCGGCACTGGTACGCCTGGCAGCCTCGGCCCATACCGATATCGTCGCGATTGCCCGGCCCTATGTGGAAAGCCTGGGGCGGCGCACTCGCGAGACGGTCGATGTCTGCGTTTACCGGGGGCTGCATGCGATCTCTGTCGATCAGTACCCCAGCGATCAGGAGTTGCGCGTGGTCTCGGCGGTGGGTACGGCCTTCCCGATCCACTGCACCGCCCATGGCAAAATGCTGTTGAGCGCCCTCGACGACGAAGTGATCCGCCGCACCCTGAGTGCCCCGCTGGAACGTCGCACGGCCAATACCATCGACGGGATCGAACCACTGATCCAGCAGGTCAACCTGGCCCGGCAGCAGGGCTGGGCCATCGATGAGCAGGAACACGCGCTCGGCGTTTGCGGCATCGGTATCTACCTCAATAGCGGCCTGGCTGAACACTACGCAATCTCCCTGGCCGTACCCGCGCTGCGCTTTCACGAGCAACGGGAAAGCCTCAAGGCGGCATTGCTGCAATGCAAGGCGGAGATCGAGGCGGTGATCGGCGGCTAGCCACGCATTGCAAGTGAGGATTCCATCCCGGATCGCTAGATGTCTATAATGCGAGCAATTCTCAAATGCATTTGCGTATCCATGTCGACTTCTCCGCCCAACACCCAACTGCTGGCCGCGCTTGCGCTGCACTACGATGACTTGGTCGAGTACATTCGCCGTCGCTTCAACGGACGGGACTTTGCCCGTGACCTGGTGCATGACGTATGCGTGCAAGTTATGGAGAAGCCGCCGCAGGAGCCCATCAAGCTGCCGTTGGCGTTTCTGCGGCGCACCGCCTTCAACCGCGCTATCGACCGCTTGCGTGCCGAACGGGTGCGGTACGACTATCAAAGCGGCCCCATGGCGGCGCAACCCGGCGTCGATGAGTGGGATGGCGCCAAGGCGCTGGATTTCGAACAGCAATTGACCGCGCTGCTGGCCATTATCGAAGGGCTGCCCGCGCGTCAGCGCCAGGTGTTTCTGCTGCATCGCATTCATGCCATGGCGCAGCGGGAGATCGCTGAAGAACTGGGCATATCCGCCAATATGGTGAACCAGCATTTTGCCCGGGCCATGCGTTCCATCGTGCAGAAATGGGGGCCGGCCCGACGCGCGTGTGGGGCCTTTTGATGAACCCAATGCCACCCATCCAGCACGACCAGCGACGAACCGCAGACGACGCCCTGCAGCCGTTCGCCGACTCCCTGCGTGAGCGCGTGCCCTCCCGCGAGGCGTTGCTGGCCGAAGCCAAGGCCATGACCCGACAGCGGCGCACGCTGCGTAATTCGACACTTGGCTTGCTGGCGGGGGTAGGGCTGTTGAGTACCTTGTGGCACGTCGATCCGGCGTGGCAGACCGAAGATGTGCGGGTGGCGTTCGGTCAGCGGCAACAGCTGCAGTTGCTTGATGGCAGCATCGTCGAGCTGAACTCCGGCAGTCATTTGCGCATTGAGCGACGCCTGCGCAGCCGACAACTGGAGCTGGTCCGGGGTGAGGCGCTGTTCAGCGTGGTGCATGACGACAAGCCATTTATCGTGCGCAGCCAGGGCGTGCTGGTGCGCGATATCGGCACGGTCTTCGATGTGCGCAGCGACGAGCGCGGCGTGGCTGTCGGGGTTATCCAGGGCGCTGTGGAAGTCAGCAACGGCACCACGGCACCGCAGCGTCTGAAGGCTGGCGAACAGCTGCAAGCCGGCGAACAATTGATCGGCCCGATTGAAGCGGCAGACAAGGACGCGCTGACCGCCTGGCGATACGACAAGCTGCGTTTCAATGGCCTGCCCCTGAGTGAGGTGGTCAGTGACCTGCAGCACTATCGTCAGGCGCCGATCCGCATCGCCGATGCCCGAACGGGTGAGTTGCGCCTGTCCGGTGAATTCGACACCGCCGGGGTGGAAACCCTGATCCGTCTGCTGCCGACAATTCTGCCGGTACGGGTTCAGGAAGGTGCCGACGGCAGCGTGACCCTGAATCGCATCCGCTGAAACGCCCAACAGGTGCTGATGAGAATTATTTTCAGCGGCACCTCAACATCTTCAATTCGACAAACGCCATTACCCATGAAGAACGCTAATAACGACTGTTCGAATGGGGGAATCAAGGTGGGTAAGAACACGTCATCACCGCGCCGGGGGCAACGGCTTAGTCTGTTGGCGGCCGGGCTGTTGCTGGCCGTCGGCGCCAGCGCTCAGGAGGCCACTCACGCTGTGGACATTCCGGCGCAGCGCCTGGATCAGGCACTTAACGCTCTGGCCGGACAGACCGGCAGTCGCATCCTGTTTGCTACCGACGTTGCCGAAGGCCGTCAGGCGGTGGCGCTGCACGGCAACCTTACTGTCGAGCAGGCACTGGAGCGCATGCTCGGGCGCAGTGGCCTCAAGGTGCAAAAGACCGCAGACGGCACCTGGCTGATTGCGCGGCCGGGCAATGACGCGGCTGTGGAACTGGGGGCGACCAATGTTCAGGCCAGCAGCCTGGGCAGTGAAACCGAGAACACCGGTTCGTACACCACCGGGGCCATGCAGTCGGCGACCAAACTCAACCTGTCCATGCGCGAAACCCCGCAGTCAGTCACGGTGATCACTCGTCAGCGCATCGATGATCAGAAACTCGCCGATCTCAGCGAGGTGGTACAGAACACCCCCGGCCTGACTGTACGCCGAACCGGGCCGGAGCGCTCTTCCTACTACGCTCGCGGCTTTTCCCTCGACAACGTCATGTATGACGGCCTGCCCACCAGCCTCGACAGTTCGCAACTGTCCCAGGATCTGTTGTCTGCCGACATGGCCATGTACGACCGCGTCGAAGTGGTCCGTGGCGCCACCGGTCTGATGCAGGGGGCGGGCAACCCGGCGGCGGCGATCAATCTGATCCGCAAGCGGCCGACCCGGGAGTTCCAGGCCAGTCTCGAGGGTAGCCTGGGCACTTGGGATCGCTATCGCACCGACCTGGACGTGTCCGGGCCGCTGACGGAAAACGGCGCAGTGCGCGGGCGCATGGTGACCAGCTATCAGACCCAGGACAGCTTTCGCGATGTGCTGGATAACGAGCGCAACCTGTTCTACGGCATCGTCGAAGCCGATCTGAATGACAGCACCACCCTGACCCTGAGTGCCTCGCGCCAGCAGGACAACTACAACGGCAACGGCTGGACCGGCCTGCCCGTGGGCTTCGATGGTCACGACCTGAACCTGTCGCGCTCAACCTCGCTGAGCAATGACTGGGAGTACTGGAACAAGACCAGCACCTCGGTCTATGCCGCGCTGGAGCATGCGCTGGATAACGGCTGGAAGCTCAACGTCTCGGCGACCAAGACCTGGGCTGATCTGGATATGCTCGGCACCTACCTGTTGGGCCGCACTGCGACCAAAACCTATGACCAGTACGTCGGCGCCGGGCATTATCGCGAGTCGCAGAACAGCTTCGATGCCTACGCCAGCGGCCCGTTCCGGTTGCTGGATCGCGACCATGAACTGGTGTTCGGCGCTAGCCACCGGCGTGTGGTGTTCAATGGTGATGTGCCGGTGAACGTGCTGTTGCGCAGCAATATCAATATCTATAACTGGGATTCCGGCGCCACGCCGCAAGTGGCCAGCCAGAACAAATACGGTTGGCAGAACACCAATGCCAAGCTCAACAGCGTCTATGCCAACACGCGCCTGAGCCTGGCCGACCCGCTGAAGCTGATTCTCGGCAGCCGCCTGGACTGGTACGACAACGACACCAGCGCGCCGTATAAAAACACCGAGACCGAGCTCAAGGTGAACCGCCATGTCACCAAGTACGCCGGGCTGATCTACGACCTGGATCAGCATCACTCGGTGTATGTCAGCTACACCGATATTTTCAAGCCGCAGAGTTATTTCGATACCTCGGGGGCGATCATTGCGCCCATCACCGGCAAGAACTACGAGATGGGCATCAAGGGCGAGTATTTCGACGGTGCCTTGAATGCGTCGGCAGCAATCTTCCAGATTGATCAGGAAAATCGCGCCAAGGCCATCACCGACCAGAGTCTGTGCCCCAGCTACCCGACCACCTCCTGCTATGAAGCGGCGGGCGAGGTACGCAGCAAGGGTCTCGAACTGGAAGTGCAGGGACAGTTGACACCGAACTGGCAACTCGGCGCTGGCTACACTTTTGCTGAAGCCAAATATAAAAAGGATGCCAATGTCGCCAACGAAGGGCGTCTTTTCGATACCGATATTCCCCGGCATCTGTTCAAAATGAGCACCACTTACACCTTGCCGGGCGAGTTGCATCAATGGCGGGTCGGCAGCTCGCTGTACCGGCAGAACCGCATCTACAACAAAGGCACTACCTACATGATCGAGCAGGATGCCTACACCCTGGTCGACTTCATGCTGGGCTTCAAACCGACCGAGCATATCGACGCCCGGCTCAACCTGAATAACGCCTTCGACAAGAAGTATTACAACTCACTCAGCTCGTCGGTGACGGTGCCCAGCAACGTCTACGGCGATCCACGCAACTTGATGTTGTCGGTCAAATACACGTTTTGAACCTGAACTGACAGAAGCCGCCTCTATTGACCTGAGTCGCGAGGCGGCTGACGCACCGGTCGTAGAATCGCCGGGCGACGTCATCCAGGGTCAGGAAATGAACAGTCAGGAACACACACAGAATCACGACGCAATGCTCAAGCGACTGGCCCGGGTCGAGGGGCAGATTCGCGGCATTCAGGCGATGATCAAACGCGGAGTTGAATGCGAGGCCGTGGCCGTGCAGTTCCGCGCAGCGCGCAAGGCGCTGGACAAGGCGTATCAGGAATTGCTGATGTGCCTGGTGGAAGATGCCATGGTCGATGATGGGCAGAGCGTTGAAGAAAAGCTGACGCAGGTGCGGGCGATTTTTACCAAATACACTTAGAGCCTCGGTATGCGCGCGGTCTTGTAGGAGCTCAGGCCACTCCATGAACCCTGGCCTGCCACAACAAGCCATATCCCAACCCCATCCACACCCAGCCCAGCAGCGGATGAAACACCGTCCGCCACAGCCGGCCGTGCGGGTCGAAACCCACGCCATGAATGAAGCCCGTGGACATGCCGAGCATGCTCAGGGAAATCAGGCCGTGGCTGTAGTGGCCGTTGGCGTCGAGCAGGGCCGCCGGGTGCACCAGAAAAATCAGTGACAACGGCCCCGCCAGCAGCAGGGAAACAACGCGGGTGTACCCGCGTTGCAGCCAGGGGCGGGCGTTACTGCTCACCCGGCACCTCTTCATCGAGGTTCTGCTGGGTCTCCAGCCACAGGGCGTTGATGATGCCGAAACTGCAGGCCAGCAGGACGCCGAGTATCCAGGCGAAATACCACATGATGTGCTCCTTGCCCCTCGGGGCGAATAGTGAGGCGATCAGTACAGCCCGTGGGGGTTGGCTTCGATGTGTTTATCGCCCAGGCGACCCCACATGCGGGTGTAGCACCACAGCGTGTAGCCGAGGATCAACGGCACGAACACGCAGGCCACGACAAACAGGATGCCCAGGGTCTTGTGGCTGGATACCGCGTCCCACAGCGTCAGGCTCGAGGCCAGATCAAGGCTCGACGGGAACACGAACGGGAACAGCGCAAAGCCCGCCGTGCAGATCGTGCCGACAATCGCCAGGCTGCTGCCGAGGAAGGCCAGGCCTGCGCGGTTGATCTGCGCACCAAGCAGTGCCAGCAGGCCACCGGCCAGGCCGAGGATCGGCGCGATGCGGGTCAACGGGTAGGCGCTGTAGTTGGCCAGCCAGCCGTGGTTATCGGCCAGCACCTGCTTGCTCAGGGGATTGAGTGCCGCATTGGTATCCAGACTCGACACCAGGCTCAGCCCGGTAATCGACGACACCAGCCAGACACCGGCCCCGGCAAAGGCAATCAGGTAAATCAGCGCACACAGGCGAGTCGCGATACGGGAGCGGGCATGCAACTGGGCGTCGGTGCGCAGCATCAGCCAGGCGCCGCCGTGGGCGCTGAGCATGCTCAGGCTGACCACGCCTGCCAGCAGAGCGAAAGGGTGCAGCAGGCCAAAGAACGAGCCTTCATAAGACGAGCGCATGAACTCGTCGAGATGGAAGGGCACGCCAAGGAACAGATTGCCGAACGCCACACCAAACAACAGGGCCGGCGCCGCGCCGCCGACAAACAGCGCCCAGTCCCAGGCCGTGCGCCAGGTCTTGTTCTCTAGCTTGCTGCGGTAGTCGAACCCTACCGGGCGGCAGAACAGGGCAAACAGCACCAGCAGCATCGCCCAGTACAGACCGGAGAAGGCCACGGCGTAGACCATCGGCCAGGCCGCGAACAGCGCGCCGCCAGCGGTGATGAACCACACCTGATTGCCATCCCAGTGCGGGGCGATGGTGTTGATCGCCACGCGGCGCTCATTGTCGGTACGGCCCACGAACGGCATCAACGCCATGGCACCCATGTCAAAGCCATCGGTCAGGGCAAAGCCGATCAGCAGCACGCCGATCAGCACCCACCACATCACTTTCAGTGTTTCGTAATCAAACATGACGAACTCCTCAGGCCTGGGCGGTGTGCGCGACGGCGTCACGCTCGAAGTGGTAACGGCCGGTGTGCAGGCTCGACGGGCCAAGGCGGGCAAACTTGATCATCAGGTACATCTCGATCACCAACAGCACGGTGTAAAAGGCCACCAAGGCCAGCAGCGAACCCAGGACATCACCCGCCGCCAGTGACGAAGCGGACAGATGCACCGGCAGCACTTCGGCAATCGACCACGGCTGACGGCCATGCTCGGCGACGATCCAGCCGGTCTGGGTCGCGATCCACGGTAGCGGCAGGGCGCAGACGGCAAATCGCAGCAGCCACGGCTTGCTCTCGGCGTTGCGCTTGATCGACGCCCAGGCCGCCAGCACAAACAGCACCAAGGTCAGGAAGCCCGAGAGCACCATGAGGCGGAAGGTCCAGAACATGGTGAAGACATTGGGGATGGTATCCAGGGATGCTTTTTTGATATTCGCTTCGCTGGCATCGACCACATTCGGTGTGTATTTCTTCAGCAGCAGGCCGTAGCCCAGGTCCTGTTTCACCGCGTTGAACGCGTCGATATTGGCCTGGCTCTTGTCGCCGTGACGAAGTTTTTCCAGTAGGCCGTAGGCGTGCATACCGTTGCGGATGCGCACTTCGTGCTGGGCAATCAGGTCCTTGATGCCGGTGACCTGCTTGTCCACCGAACGGGTGGCGATGATGCCCATCAGGTAGGGGATCTTCACCGCGTAGTCGGTGCGTTGCTCCGCCTGATTGGGCAGGCCGAACAGGGTGAAGGCGGCAGGCGCGGGCTCGGTGTTCCACTCGGCTTCGATGGCCGCCAGTTTGGTGGTCTGCACGTCGCCGATTTCGTAGCCGGACTCGTCACCCAGCAGGATCACCGACAGGGTCGAGGCCAGGCCGAACACCGCGGCAATGGCGAAGGAGCGCCGGGCGAACGCCAGGTCACGTTTCTTCAGCAGGTAGTAGCTGGAAATCGCCAGGACAAACACTGCGCCGGTCACATAACCGGCCGACACGGTGTGTACGAACTTCACCTGGGCCACCGGGTTGAACAGCAGGGCGCCGAAGCTGCTCAGTTCCATGCGCATGGTTTCAAAGTTGAACTCTGCGCCCACCGGATTCTGCATCCAGCCATTGGCAATCAGGATCCACAATGCCGACATGTTCGAGCCAATCGCCACCAGCCAGGTCACCGCCAGATGCTGAACGCGGGTCAGGCGATCCCAGCCAAAGAAGAACAGGCCGATAAAGGTCGATTCGAGGAAGAACGCCATCAACCCTTCAATCGCCAAGGGCGCGCCAAAGATATCGCCGACATAATGGCTGTAATAAGCCCAGTTAGTGCCGAACTGAAACTCCATGGTCAAGCCGGTTGTTACGCCCAAGGCAAAGTTGATGCCGAATAACTTGCCCCAGAACTTGACCATGTCCTTGTAGACCTGTTTGCCGGTCATGACATAGACCGACTCCATGATCGCCAGGATAAAGGTCATGCCCAGCGTTAATGGCACAAACAGGAAGTGATACAGCGCGGTGACTGCAAATTGCAGGCGCGACAGGTCGACAACGGATTCCGAGATCATCTCGGTTTCTCCTCGGTAAGTGGCGAAACAGGTGGGGTATCGAACAAATGCGCGGCAACGCCTGCCTGGTTATCCTCGGGGATGGTGGGTTCACCGAACCAGATGGCTTTGATGCTGAAAAGAATAACTAATTTGATAATCAGGATAATGCCAATATCCCGCGCCAATGGAATTCGCCATAAAGACTTGGGCTTGTCTTCGGACATGATAAGGCAACTCCGACGTTAATCAGCAGTCAGGGCATTACCGTGACGCTCGCAGTCAAGCCGCCGCCATTAAGCAATGTCTGTTGGGAGTAGAGTGAGTGTTTTTTGTATTCCGAACACTCATTGCATAATGCTACCGCATACCCATGAGGGTATGTAAGCCGGGCTTTATTGACGTGCATCAAGGTTGTTGCTGTATTTGCCGAGGGGCTGTGGCGGGGTGTCGCAGTTTGGTATTTATACTTTCTTGAATTTTAAAATCATGCCTCTATGGGAGCGAATTCATTCGCGAAGACAGTATTTCAGGTGGTGAAGGTGTATCGCCTGGCCCGACCTTCGCGAATAAATTCGCGCCCACAATGTTTACCGGCAGAGCCCTACGCTCTGCTCCATCCAGCGTTGTCGCAGGCAATGCCACCCCTGCATGACCTCCTCGATTTTAAGCATTGGCCCCGGCAGCACCCCCCGCCCTAGAGTTCTCTGGCATCGCCTAATAATCAGAGAGGACTCCCCATGCGTATCGTGGAAATTCGCGAGAAAACCGTCTCCATCGCGTCGCCCATTGCCAATGCCTATATCGACTTTTCCAAGATGACCTGTTCGGTCGTGGCGGTGATCACGGATGTTATCCGTGATGGCAAGCCGGTGATCGGCTATGGCTTCAACTCCAATGGTCGTTATGGGCAGGGCGCTTTGATGCGTGATCGCTTTCTGGCGCGGATCAGCGAAGCCGACCCCGAGACTCTGATCGACAAGGAAAACAACAACCTCGACCCGTTCGCCATCTGGAAAACCCTGATGACCAACGAGAAGCCGGGCGGCCATGGCGAGCGCTCCGTAGCGGTTGGCACCATCGACATGGCGATCTGGGATGCCGTGGCCAAGATCGAAGGCAAGCCCCTGTATCGCCTGCTCGCCGACCGTTATCGCGGTGGCGTGGCCGATGACAAGGTCTGGGTCTACGCGGCTGGCGGTTACTACTATCCCGGCAAGGACCAGACCAAGCTTCAGGCGGAAATGCAGAGCTATCTGGACCGCGGCTATGACGTGGTGAAAATGAAGATCGGCGCCGCATCGCTCGACGAAGACATCCGCCGCATCGAAGCCGTGCTGGAAGTGGTCGGCGATGGCCGTCGCCTGGCGGTGGATGCCAATGGCCGCTTTGATATCAAGACCGCCATTGCCTACGCCGAAGCGATCAAACCCTACAACCTGTTCTGGTACGAGGAAGTAGGCGACCCGCTGGACTACGCCCTGCAAGCCGAACTGGCCAACCATTATGAGCTGCCCATGGCCACCGGCGAGAACCTGTTCTCCCATCAGGACGCACGCAACCTGCTGCGCCACGGCGGCATGCGTTCGGATCGTGATTTCGTACAGTTCGACTGTGCGCTGTCCTACGGTCTGGTCGAGTACATGCGTACCCTGGACGTGATGAAAGACCTCGGTTGGTCCTCGCGCCGCGTCGTGCCCCACGGCGGTCACCAGATGTCCCTGAATATCGCGGCGGGCCTGCACCTGGGCGGCAACGAGTCCTACCCGGACGTCTTCCAACCGTTCGGTGGCTTTGCCGATGGCATCAAGGTCGAGAACAGCTACGTCGGCCTGCCGGATATCCCAGGCGTGGGCTTCGAAGCCAAGTCGGCGCTGTATGCGGTGATGCGCGAACTCGGTGAGGGCGTCTGATCTCGATCGTTTGACCCTCTCTGCCGGGGCGGCTTGATCAGGCCGCCCCGGTTCGCTCTACCTCCTACAAAAACAAAATGAGGTCACTATGAGCACTACGTCCCCACGCTGGTACGGCCAGCTCTACGTACAGGTCCTGATTGGCATCGTTATCGGTGGTGCCATCGGTTTTGTTTTTCCCGACATCGGCGCCAAGCTGCAACCCTTGGCGGATGGCTTTATCAAGCTGATCAAAATGCTGCTGGCGCCGATCATTTTCGGCACAGTCGTCGTAGGTATCGCCAAGATGGGCAGCGTCAAGGAAGTCGGCCGCATCGGCGGCAAGGCCCTGATCTACTTTGAGGTGCTGTCGACCCTGGCGCTGGTTATCGGCCTGGTTGTCGTCAACGTCCTCAAGCCGGGCGTCGGCATGAACATCGACATCGGCAGTCTCAACGGCAGTGCGGTCAATGGCTATGCCCAGGCTGCTGCGGCCCAGGGCGGTATCGTCGAGTTCTTTCTCAACATTATTCCGTCCACCCTGTTTGACGCCTTCGCCAAAGGCATGATGCTTCAAGTAATTCTGGTGTCGGTGCTAATGGGTGTTGCGCTGGTACAGCTGGGTGAGACCGGCAAGCCGTTGGTCAGCGTGATCGACCTGCTGTTGCAGAGTCTGTTTCGCATCGTCGCCATGGTCATGAAGTTGGCGCCGCTGGGTGCTGGTGCCGGCATGGCCTTCACCATTGGCAAGTACGGAATCGGTACGCTGATGTCCCTGGGGCAGTTGCTGATCGCGCTGTACGTCACCACGCTGCTGTTCATCGTGGTTGTGCTGGGCAGTGTGGCGCGCTGGTCCGGCCTGCCGTTATTGCAGTTCCTGCGTTACTTCAAGGACGAGATCCTGGTGACCCTCGGCACCTGCTCTACCGAAGCCGTGCTGCCGCGGATGATGATCAAGCTGGAGAAACTGGGCTGCAAGAAATCGGTGGTGGGGATGGTTTTACCTACGGGCTATACCTTCAATTCCGATGGCACCTGTATCTACCTGACCATGGCGGCGATCTTCGTCGCCCAGGCCACCAACACCCCCATGACCCTCATGGACCAGATGGTCGTGCTGGGTGTGCTGTTGCTCACTTCGAAAGGTTCGGCGGGTGTGGCGGGGGCGGGATTTGTTACGCTGGCCGCGACCCTGTCGGTGATCCATGGCATTCCGCTGGTCGGTCTGGTGTTGCTGCTGGGTGTCGATCGTTTCCTCAATGAAGCGCGGGCGGTAACGAACCTGATCGGCAATGGCATCGGCACCATCGCAATTGCCAAGTGGGACGGTTCTTTCGACCAGGCCCAGGCTGCGCGGGAAATCGCGGCCATGAATGCACAGAGTGCCAAGGGCAAGAAGGAGGTCAGAGAAGTATCAGGTCACGTGTAGGAAAAACCTGTGGCGGGCAGCGTCAGGCGTGTGGATTCGTGACGCTGCCAGCGGTCTCTTGCATCGATACTGCTGAGCTCACACCGAGGCATTCCAACGCACCTTGGTCACCCCGATTTTCTCGGCTCTCTGCGTGGCCACTTCCCATGACGAGCCCAGGGCAATCCAGCCCTTCAGGCTTTCTGAAGCATGCATTGCCGCCAGGCGAATGGCATTGCTGTCATCCAGGTGCGCGGCGCGGGCATAGAAGTGCTTAACCACTCCATCTAAAAGATAGTGAATGGTATAGAGGGTATCGATCGTCATGTTGGAGCCTCTTGGCCGAAGCCGTACCCGAAAGGGGTAAATCCATGGTGCCTGGAATTCAGAGAGGTCTGCCGGGAGGTGAGGCCGAGAGAAATGGGGAAGCCTGAACTGCGTTTGAAGCCTTGTAAGGGAGTAGTGGTTCAATTATGACCCACGGCATATGCCATTCGTTCGATGGGTTCAGCCCCGTCGGTCCGGTTCAAAGCGATCACGCTTGCTGCGCGCGAATTCGATAAAGGCACGCAGAGCGGCGGGCACATGTCGGCGGCTGGGGTAATACAGGTTCAGGCCCGGATAATAAGGGCACCAGTCACCTAGCACCTGGATCAGTTGCCCGCTGGCAATCAGCTCCTTGACCATCTCTTCGAAGACATAGGCCAGGCCGACCCCCTGCAGTGCCGGGCCGACCATCATGCCGACATCGTCGAGGGTGATGGGGCCGTCGACCTTGATCTCCTGGCTGATGCCGCGGCGCTCGAATTCCCAGTCATAAATCACCCCACTCGGATAGCGGTGGCGAATGCAGGGCAAGGCGTGCAGATCCTGGGGCGTCTGCGGTGTCGGGAAACGTTCAAACAATTCAGGCGAACCCACCACCACCGAACGCATGGTCGAACCTATGGCCAGGGACACCATGTCCGCCTCCAGCCGTTCGCCAAAACGCACTCCGGCATCGAAGCCGCCCGCGACTACATCCACCAGAGCGTCGTCTGACACTACTTCGACCCGCACTTCGGGATAGGCCTGTAAAAACTCGCTCACCAACGGCAGCAACACCAGTTGCGCAGCAGTACGGCCCGCAGTGATGCGCAAAGTGCCCGAGGGTTTGTCGCGAAAGCTGTTGAGGTCTTCCAGGGCATCGTCGATATCGCGGAACGCCGGGCGGACCCGTGAATACAGGCGCTCCCCGGCCTCAGTCAGGGCCACGCTGCGGGTGGTGCGATTGAACAGGCGGATCCCCAGGCGTTTTTCCAGGCCGCGCAAGCTATGGCTGAGAGCCGAGGGCGACTGGCCGAGTTCGATTGCGGCGCGGCTGAAACTCAAATGCTTGGCTATGCACAGAAAGGTCGTCAGATCGGTTGCAGAGACTGCTTTCATTTGTGAGTACACCTCAAAAGCCATTGGAGTTTTACTGGGATTATCACATGAGTAAATCAAACCTAAAGTGGCGTCAACTCATCGAGAAGCCCGGCATGTCGCAGGGCTACCCCAAAAGGAGAGTTGCTATGCGTACTTGGCTGATTACGGGTGCATCCCGTGGCTTTGGTGCCCTGATTGCTGAAAAAGCCCTGCAAGGCGGCGACGCGGTCATCGCCACCGCGCGCAAACCCGAAGATATCGTTGCCCGTCTGGGTGATCATCCCAACCTGCTGGCCGTGCGTCTGGACGTGACCAACGAAGCACACGCCCACGAGGCTGTAGCTGAAGGCATCAAACGCTTCGGTCGCATCGATATCCTGATCAATAACGCCGGGTACGGTGTGCTGGGTGCCGTCGAAGAAACCAGCGCCAGCGAAACCGAGCGCCTGTTTGCCACCAACGTCTTCGGCGTGCTCAACGTGATCCGCGCGGTACTGCCCCATATGCGTCGCCAGCGTTCGGGGCATGTGGTCAATATCTCCTCAATCGGCGGCTATCAGGCTTACATGGGCTGGGGTGTGTACGGCTCGACCAAATTTGCCGTCGAAGGCATCACCGAAGCGATGCATCAGGAACTGGCGCCTCTGGGCATCCATGCCACGGTGGTCGAGCCGGGCTTCTTCCGCACCGATTTCCTCGACGAACAGTCCCTGGTCAAAACCGCACTGGAACTGAGCGACTACGAAGAAACCGTCGGCAACATGCGCCGCTTCGCCGCCAACGCCAACCACGCGCAACCGGGCGACCCGATGAAACTGGCAGAGGCCATGCTGGCTTTGGTCTACGCCCCTAATCCACCGCTGCGCCTGGCTTTGGGTAGCGATACCGTGGCAAGGATCGAAGCGAAGAACCGCTTAGTCGCGCAGGAACTGGCGACGTGGCGGGCGGTGAGTGTGTCGACGGATTTCAAGGTGTGATGGGTTGGTGATGGCGGCTGCATAGCTGGCGGGTTAAACCCGATCTGGTAGGCGCCAACGTGTTGGCGAATGAGTGCAATAGCGTCGGTGGCTGACCTGACGCGATCGCCACCAAGGCGGCTCCTACTGATACCAAGTCAGTCAGAACAGCGTTATCTCTCAATAAACGTCTCGGCAGTGCCAAGACAATTGCTTGCCGACTATCTTCTAATCGCACTACCTGACCGTAAGGCACTCCCCTCAACCGTCGCATTGCGCGAAGATCTGATAAATCTCTCTGGTACTCATGCTGATGGTGAGGATTGGAGGGCGCAGATGGTGCTACTTATTTTGATGGCAGGACGGGTGAGGGGTATGTCATGAACATCCATCGGCAAATACATGAACTGGAAGCACGCCTGCTTTCCCACGAAGTACGGGCAGACGAAGCATCCCTGACAGCTTTATTGGCGGACGATTTCGTCGAGTTTGGCGTCAGTGGCAATGTCTGGAAAAAAGCGGATGTCATTGCCGATCTGAAAGGCGAGGTTTTCGTGATGAGGACCGTCAGCGACTTCAAAACGACCGAACTGGCCGATGGCGTGGTGTTAGCAACCTACCTGTGCAGCAGTCACCTTGATGATGGCATTGCCCATTCATTACGCAGTTCGGTTTGGCGCAGATATCTCGACAGTTGGCAGATGGTTTTTCATCAAGGGACGAGGGTGACGGCTCAAATACAATGAATGAGTTTGTAGGAGGTCCCGCGCCATCTAGGCGGCCGCACTGCATTCCCTTGGAGGGAGGCGAATCCTGTGGCGGCGAATTCTCGAAAGCAGTATTTCAGACGATACAAATGCGTCGGCCGCACTGGCCTGTTCGTGAATGAATTCGCTCCTACAGCGAGTTCCAGGTAATCAGCAGGTTTTGGCGTTGTTTGAAAAGGGATGCCGACTCAATAAGAGCAAACCCGGCTAGGCGCCACTCCTGGGATCCAGATGATCATGACGACCGGTTCCAGACCCTCCATACGGTAACTCCATGTCAACCAAAGCGGCCTACGCCAAACGTTTCGACGCTGTCCTTGCCTACATTGATGCCAATCTCGAAGGCGATCTGTCAGTGAAGACGCTAAGCCAGGTCGCACACTTTTCGGCATTCCATTTTCATCGGCAGTTCACCGGGTATGTGGGCGTTCCCGTTGCGCGTTATGTGCAATTGATGCGCTTGCGCCGGGCGGCTCATCGCCTGGTTTCCCCGCAAGACTATTCGGTGCTGGAGGCTGCCCTTGATGCCGGTTTCGAGAGTCCTGAGGCTTTCAGTCGGGCATTCCGGCGTTCGTTTGGCATGGCGCCGGGGCTGTTCAGCCGACAGCCGAATTGGCAGGTCTGGAATGAGTCGTTCGTCATTCCCCACCATTCCAGGAGCATCATCATGCAGGTACAAATCGTCGAGTTCGCCGAGGTCAGGGTTGCCACGCTGGAGCACCATGGCGCCCCCGCAAAGCTCAATGAAAGTGTGCGCAAGTTCATCGACTGGCGCATGGCAAGCGGGCAATCGCCGGTGGCTTCCAGCCGTACCTTCGGCATTCCCTACAACAATCCCGATA
The DNA here is from genome assembly GCF_024807945.1 of Pseudomonas sp. JUb42. Classification (GTDB taxonomy): domain Bacteria; phylum Pseudomonadota; class Gammaproteobacteria; order Pseudomonadales; family Pseudomonadaceae; genus Aquipseudomonas. The sequence continues at coordinate 119,198 of NZ_JANUFD010000013.1, forward strand.
CCACGCCGCCGGACGAATTTCGCTTTGCCATCTGTGGCGAGATTCATGAAAAGGTGCGGGCAAATGCCACCGGAGTGAGCGAGATGATCATCCCCGCTGGTCGCTGCGTGGTCGTGCGACATGTCGGCTCGCCCGACCATATCGGCGAAACCATCTACCCGATCTACAGCGATTGGCTGCCCACCAGCGGGGAAGAGTTGCGGGATCATCCGTTGTTCTTTCACTACCTGAGCGTTTACCCAGAGACGCCGCAGGATCAGTGGTTGACGGATATTTATATACCGCTGGTTTAGGGCGGGTTGGGGGTATTGTCTGTCGCCAGAGCAAAGAAGCCCGACCAGCTCCGGGCTTCTTCATGTAGGCGGGTCGCCTCAAAAGAAACGATGTGAGGCGAGTTGTGGCTGATCTTTGGCTTGATGACGGGTATGAAGAAGTTGATCTGATGACTGAGGGTGGCGATGTAGGGCTGATCCATGACATCCGAGTCGATCATATTGAGTACGGAGTCTTTTACATTCCGATACAGGCGGGTTTTTTTGCTGAGCAGGAAATGATTGAACGAGACCTATGCCGTAAGCTTCCGCCCAACACCTACGAAGTGAAGTTTGCTCTGCGTCGTGATTTTGAGGAAGGGGTCCCTAGCTACACCCAGCCTGCCGACTGGGAAGATCTTTCCACTCTGACTTACCGGCAATCCATGGCGTTGGGCCGTGGAATCTTTCAGTCAACCTGGATGCTAAGGGCTCATCGAGATGTGCGTGGATTCGTTCTGGTCTCCCTTGTGGACCGGCCAAAGCTGTCGGCATACTACGGTCGCTTACTCAACAAATATCGAGACCAGGTAGGTTTTGGTGTGCACTCTGTCCTTGGAGGGAAAGGTTATGTTCTCGTCTGACACCAAGAGCGACGCTCAAGCGAGCAAGGCCGAACGACTCAACGCGGCTTTGGCTGCGTACAAGCTAGCCAAGCAGGCTGGTAAGGTTCGGCGCGTTTCGTTTAAGTCGCAGTGAATTGATTCGTACGAAAAAGCCCGACTTCATCGTCGGGCTTTTTTATTTGTAGTGTCGCGCGCGCAGGTTTTCTTAACGCTTCTCCCGAAAAAACGCCCGAATATCCCGCGCCAACGCCTCTGGCTGTTCAATCGCCGCAAAGTGCCCGCCATGTTCCATCTCGGTCCAGCGCTCGACGTCATAACCGCGCTCCACCCAGCTTCTCGGCGGCATCGGCAGTTCCTTGGGAAACAGGGCGACGCCAAGCGGTGGCTTTACCCGTTCTTTGCCGGTGAGTCGTAAAGGCCGTTTGCTGCCCTCGACGTACTGGCGAAATGACGAGCCGATGCAGTGAGTCAGCCAGTACAGCGTCACGTTGGTCAGCAGCCAGTCGCGGTCGATGGCGGGTTGGCCGTCGTGGGTATCACACCAGGACAGGATCTTCTCGCCCATCCAGGCCAGCAGCCCGGCGGGGGAGTCGTTCAGGCCGACGGCCAGGCTCTGGGGTTTGCTTCGCTGGATTTGCGCATAGGCGCCTTCGCTGGCGAAAAAATCGGCAGCGCGTTGCAGGAAGGCTTGTTCGTCTGCGGTCTTGGGCGGCGCGTTTTCGTCGAGGTTCGGGCTGTAGGAGCCGGGTATGAAGTTAAGGTGGATACCGCTGACCCGCTCGGGGAAGCGCAGCCCGAGCCAGGTCGAGACGCCCGCACCAATATCTCCGCCCTGGGTGGCAAAGCGCTCGTAGCCTAGCCCCGTCATCAGCTCAGCCCACAGCCCGGCGATTTCATAAGGCCCATGGCCGGGCTGGTTGAAGGGCGCGGAAAAGGTGTAGCCCGGCAACGACTGCACCACGACATGAAAGGCATCCGCCGGATCACCGCCGTGGCTGCCAGGGTCGGTCAACAGCGGGATGATGCGCTGCATCTCGATAAATGAACCCGGCCAGCCATGACTCAGAATCAGCGGCATCGGCTTGGGCCCGATTCCCTTTTGATGAACGAAGTGCACCCGTTGCCCGCCGACCTCGGCCATGAACTGCGGCAGGCTGTTGAGCTGTGCTTCCCGCGCCCGCCAGTCGAAGGTCGTTGACCAATGAGCGATAAGCTCTCGCAGCACACCCATATCGATACCTTCGCTCCATCCCAGTTCGGCCAGGGGCTGCGGCAGTCGGGTGCGCTGCAAACGTTCGCGCAGGTCAGCCAGTTGGCTTTCAGGGATGTCGATGTGGAAGGGTTCGATATGCATGCCGGGTCTCCCGCTCAGGCGATGAGGGTGTTTTGAAATATCTTGCAACATTTGTGGCTTGGCCGAGGTCGGATTATTACCTTGTCGAAGAATTTCTCATGAAAACACCTCGCCCCTCCGCCCGCACCAAACCTCTCGATGAACTGCGCAACCTGAAAATGGCCCGGTCTGCCCATGCCTACGTGCGTGGCAGTACCGTGCAATTCTATGAGTGGCTACACAGCCAGTCGGGTCGCCGACTGCCCAGCGGGCCACCGGTGTGGATCTGCGGCGATTGCCACGCCGGTAATCTTGGACCGACCGGCGACCTGAAAGGTCGTATCGATATTCATATTCGCGACCTCGATCAGACAGTCGTCGGCAACCCTGTGCATGACCTGGTGCGCTTGGGACTGTCCCTCGCCACCGCCGCCCGCGGCTCGGATCTGCCCGGGGTGGCCACGGCGCGGATGCTCGAAGAAATGATGCGCGGTTATGAGCAGGCCTTCGAGTCCAGCAACGATGAAGAGGAGCCGCCGCGACCTGCCCAAGTGAAAGCCGGCATGCGCAGTGCCGTGCAACGCACCTGGAAACATCTGGCCCAGGAGCGCATCGAGGACACCAAGCCGACCATTCCCCTGGGCAAGCATTTCTGGTCATTGTCGCGCGCCGAGCGCAGTGCCTTGAAAGCCCTGTGTGCCACGGATGATATCCACACTCTGGTCACCTCGCTCAAAGGCCGATCCCGCGATGACGGTGTGGAAATGCTCGACTCGGCCTACTGGGTAAAAGGTTGCAGCTCACTGGGTTTGCAACGCTATGCGGTGCTGTTGGGCGTCGGTGATGGCGATGAGCAAGAGTTCTGCCTACTCGATATCAAACAAGCCGTGGCCGCCGCCGCCCCGCGTGCGCCTCGAACTGCCATGCCCCGGGATAACGGCAAGCGCGTCGTCGAAGGCGCACGATCCTTGTCCCCCGGCTTGGGCAACCGGATGCTCGCCACCCGTATTCTCGACAATGGCTTCTTCGTGCGTGAGCTGTTGCCACAGGACATGAAGCTGGAACTGGATCAACTGAGTCAGACCGAAGCCAAGCGTGCCGCAGGATACCTTGCCGGCGTTGTAGGACGTGCCCACGCGCGGCAGATGGACCTGTCAACGCGAGCCTCATGGATCAAAGACCTGCAAGCCAATCGCTCGCACATATTCGACGCGCCGTCGTGGCTATGGACCAGCGTTGTTGAACTGGTTGGCAGCCATGAGAAAGGCTATCTGGAGCATTGTCGGTTGTATGCGTTGCAGCATTGAGCCAGGCATTTTGAAGTGATCGCATTGTGCCAATAGGCGGGTTTCTTCTGCAAACCCGTATGGCTGAAACGTTTCTCTAGTGCTTGCGTAAGAAAATATTTGTGTCTAGAGTCGAGCGCAGTCAGACCAATCGACCTCCTTTTGTCGAGATGGCCTACATACAAAAATAATAAATAACGAGGTCGTCATGCACCTTGAAACTGATGCCATTCCCCTGCTCGAAATGCGCGGCATTTCCAAGACCTTCAGTGGTCTGCGAGTACTGAAAAATGTCGGCCTGAAAGTCTTCCCCGGTGAAATTCACGCGTTGATGGGGGAGAACGGTGCTGGCAAATCGACCCTTATGAAGATCCTCTCGGGTGCCTACCAGGCCGATGATGGCGGGGAAATCCGCATCAATGACCAGCCCATCGCCAGCTACCACCCCGGCACCGCAAAAGACCTGGGTATTGCCGTCATTTATCAGGAGCTGAGTCTGTGCCCGAACCTGACCGTGGCAGAAAACATTTACCTGGGGCGTGAACTGCGCCGTGGCTGGACCGTCGACCGCAAGGGCATGGAGGCCGGCTGCATCGAGGTCCTGGCGCGCCTGGGGGCCGAGTTCAAACCGGCCACCGTGGTCGGCACTTTGTCGATTGCCGAGCGCCAACTGGTGGAAATCGCTCGCGCCTTGCATGCCCACGCCAAGATTCTGGTGATGGACGAACCCACGACGCCGCTGTCGTCCCGCGAGACGGATCGCTTGTTCAGCCTGATCAAGCAACTGCGCAGTCAGGGCCTGGCGATTATCTACATCAGCCATCGCATGGCCGAGATCTATGAGCTGTCGGACCGGGTCTCGGTGCTGCGTGATGGCGAGTATGTCGGCGAGCTGGCCCGGAGCGGGCTATCGGCCGAGGTGCTGGTCAAAATGATGGTGGGCCGCGACCTGTCCGGCTTCTACAAAAAAGAGCACGCCGCCTATGACCCCGGCGCCGTGGTGATGCGCGTGCGGGACATGGCCGATGGCAAGCGTGTGCGTGGCTGCAGTTTTGATCTGCATGTCGGCGAGGTGTTGGGTATCGCCGGGCTGGTCGGTGCCGGACGTACCGAATTGGCCCGGCTGATCTTTGCCGCCGACCCACGTACCGGCGGCACGCTCGAAGTGGCCGGCAAACCCGTGACGCTGTTGCGCAATCCGGCCGACGCGATTGCTGCCGGCATCGTTTACCTCACTGAAGATCGCAAGGCCCAGGGGCTGTTTCTGGACATGAGCGTGGCCGACAACATCAATGTCTGCGCCTGTGTTCCCGACGCCCGTGCGGGCGGAGTACTTGACCGCAGGCACGCTGCGCAAAGGGCCGCCGATGCCATCCGCTCGCTGTCTATCCGTGTTGCCTCGGGCAAGGTCAATGTCGGCGCGCTGTCAGGGGGCAATCAGCAAAAAGTCCTGCTGGCGCGGCTGTTGGAGGTCAAGCCTCACGTACTGATCCTCGACGAGCCCACCCGGGGCGTGGACATCGGTTCCAAATCGGAGATCTACCGCATCATCAATCAGCTGGCGAAAGCGGGCGTGGGCATTGTGGTGATCTCCAGTGAGCTGCCGGAAATCATCGGCACCTGCGACCGCGTGCTGGTCATGCGCGAAGGCCGGTTGGTCGCCCAGGTAGGCGGCGCGTCCGGGCATGAAATATCCCAGGAAGCCATTATCGACTTCGCCACAGGTGGCGAGCAGGTGGCCGCTCATGGCTGATCCAAACATGATGGAGAATAACCCGATGAGCATGGCAACCCCGGCAACCCCTGAAACCGTCGCCAGGCGCGAGCGTATTCGCGAGCTGATGCGCAGCGTCGGCATGCTGCCGGTATTGATCCTGTTGCTGGTGGGTTTCGCCCTGGCCAGCGAGAACTTTCTCACGGTACAAAACCTGTCGATCATCACCCAGCAAGCCTCGGTGAACGTGGTGCTGGCGGCAGGCATGACCTTTGTCATTCTGACTGCCGGGATCGACTTATCGGTCGGCGCGATTCTCGCCGCGTCCGCAGTGGTGGCCCTGCAGGCATCCATGTCGCCACAGTTTGGCATGCTGGGGATTTTTGCCGGTATCGCCTTTGGCCTGTTGCTGGGCCTGGTCAATGGCGGACTAATCGCGTTTCTGCGTTTGCCGCCATTTATCGTCACCCTCGGTGCCTTGACCGCCATGCGTGGATTGGCGCGATTACTGGCGGACGACAAGACGGTATTCAACCCGGATCTGCCCTTCGCTTTTATCGGCAATGACTCGATTCTTGGCGTGCCCTGGCTGGTGGTCATTGCCATCGCCGTGGTCATGCTGTCGTGGTTCATCCTGCGCCGCACCGTGATGGGCGTGCAGATCTACTCGGTGGGCGGCAATCCCGAGGCGGCGCGCCTGTCCGGGATCAAGGTATGGAAAGTGCTGCTGTTCGTCTATGCCATGTCTGGCGCTTTGGCGGGTCTGGGCGCGGTCATGAGTGCGTCGCGCCTGTTCGCCGCCAATGGCCTGCAACTGGGGCAATCCTATGAGCTGGATGCCATTGCTGCGGTGATCCTCGGCGGCACCAGTTTTGTCGGCGGCGTCGGCACCATCGGCGGCACCTTGATTGGCGCCCTGATCATCGCCGTACTGACCAATGGCCTGGTGCTGCTGGGGGTATCCGATATCTGGCAGTACATCATCAAAGGCATCGTGATCATCGGTGCCGTGGCGCTGGATCGCTACCGCCAGTCCGGTACGCGAACCTGATTTCCTAACAATAATCACAAGAGAATCGTCATGAACTTCAAACGCATCTTTCCTGCTGTCGTCTCCCTGAGCCTGGCCCTGCTGATGTCGCAAGCGGTGCAGGCGCGCGAACTCAAGGCCCTGGGCATCAGCATGGGCTCGCTGGGCAACCCGTATTTCGTCACCCTGGCCGACGGCGCCACGGCCCAGGCCAAGGCATTCAACCCGGCGGTCAAGGTCACCTCCGTGTCGGCCGACTACGACCTGAGCAAACAGTTTTCGCAGATCGATAACTTCATCTCGTCCAAGGTCGATCTGATCCTGCTCAACGCCGTAGACCCCTCCGCCATGGCGTCGGCGATCAAGAAAGCCCGGGATGCCGGGATAGTGGTGGTAGCGGTGGATGTCGACGCCAAGGGCGTCAATGCCACAGTGCAGACCGACAACGTCGAGGCAGGCAAACTGGCCTGCCAGTTCATCGTCGACAAGCTGGCGGGCAAAGGCAACGTGATCATCCAGAACGGCCCGCAAGTGACGGCGGTCACCGACAGGGTCAAAGGCTGCAAAGCCGCATTGGCTGGCGCGCCCGACATCAGGGTGCTGTCCGACGACCAGGACGGCAAGGGCTCTCGTGAAGGCGGCCTGAATGTGATGCAGGGCTACCTGACCCGCTTCCCGAAAATCGACGGGCTGTTCGCAATCAACGACCCCCAAGCCATCGGCAGCGACCTGGCCGCCCGCCAACTGAAACGCAGCGGTATCGTCATCACCTCGGTAGACGGCGCACCGGATATCGAAAATGCACTGAAGACCGAGTCGTCAATCCAGGCCAGCGCCAGCCAAGACCCCTGGGCCATGGCCCAGACCGCAGTGAAAATCGGCAATGACCTGATCAATGACAAAGCACCGAGCGAAGCAGTGACCCTGCTCGCGCCGAAGCTGATCACTCGGGATAACGTTGCGGGTTATAGCGGGTGGTCGAGTAAGCGTTGATGCTTTGAAGGTCCGGGTAGGTGGGCACGGTGGTGTCCGCCTTCCGGCGTCCTACGGCAAATTTTCCAGACGGGCTTCTACTGCGTCGTCGAAGATGATGTACAGCGCTTCAGCATCGGCCGAGCGCAGCTTACGGGTGCTTTCCAGAGTTTGGATCGACTCGATCTGAAGGGCTCGTTCGGCCTCCAGATCTTTGCGGGTGCTGGCGGCGTTGAGGGCGCGCAGGAGATCGTTCATCTCGTCGCGGATGGGCTTTTGTAGGCGTAGCAGATCGAGTTTTTCTTGGGGCATGGGTCGGCGTCTCTTGGTGGCGTCGGGCGCGAGGGGATTGGCATTGTGGCTGAAAAGGGGATGGTGGCTAGAAAAATTAGATGTTTAGGCTTAACAAAGGCACTGCGGGATCGCCAAGTGCTTTTCTATATACGCTTTGTTTGGTGGATCGCAGAGGGACCTCTGTAGCCCGTATTAAAGGGGCTTTCAGCACGGCCTGGCTAGCTTCTGTGGTACTGCCGCCCAACCGAGATGCAAACGACAGTAAATAGATTGGCTTGTTTGAAGGGTGGACGCGAGCATGGCGGCCAGCCAGTGCGTCAGAGCTGATACCACTTGCTTTAGCGGCCGCACAGCATTGAGTCGCTGTAGCAAGGCCGCCTACTGGGCGGTACAAGTACCCTGTACTTCTAATACTGGTCTACCCTCTCTTTTCAGATGCATCGCGAGGCTCTGCGCCGGTAGCCGATCGATCAGTTGCTGACTAATCCGCCTTGCGCTAGTTGCCCAACAGGTCGAGCTTTTGGTCTTCGACCAAGCCCTGGCTGTGCTGCAGGGCGAGCCGGCAAGAAACACCTGATTGGCGTTGCCCCATCCCTCCACCTGGAACCTAGGCATTATGATCACCGCCGATACCGTATTCTTAGTCGTCGACGACACGGACACTATGCGTAAGGTCAACAGTAGCCAACTAGAGCGCTTGGGTGCACGACAGATACTAACTGCTGCCAATGGTAAAGAGGCACTTACGCTATTAAGGGCTCGTAAGGTCAACGTAATTCTTTCCGACAGGAACATGCCGGTCATGGATGGCCTCACCCTGTTGCGCGAGGTCCGCAGTGACCCCAAGTTGGCCATGCTGCCTTTCATCATGATTACCGCAGAGAGCTCCCGCGCCCAAATCACCGAAGCCATCGCTGCCGGGGTCAGCAACATTCTTATCAAACCCTATACCGCCAATGACCTTTCGCTGCGCATAGTGCGTGCGATGAACCACCGTCCCCGGCTGCATTCGCCACCAGTGATTGCTGAACCAGCTCCTCAAGAGTCAACGGAGGAGAAATGCCGTCCGACACTGCTGGTGGTCGATGACGTACCGGACAACCTGGCGCTAATTGCCGGACTGTTTCAGGACGAGTACCGCGTACTGGCAGTGCGCGACGGACACCGCGCGTTGGCCATTTGTACTTCCGAGACCCCGCCAGACCTGCTTCTTCTGGATGTAATGATGCCGAACATGGATGGTTTCGAGCTGGCCCAGCATCTGCGCAGCCATCCCAGTGCTAGCCGCATCCCGATCATCTTTATCACCGCGATGAACGATCCGGCAGCACAACTGCGCGGGTTGGAGCTGGGCGCAGTGGATTTTGTCAGTAAACCGGTGGATCCCAAGTCGCTACACCTTCGGGTGAGCAATCTGTTACGCCTGGTCGAGCAGCGCAACGATCTACAGCAGCAATACGACACCATGATGGAGCTGGAGCAGTTGCGCGAGGAGTCCAGCTGTATTTCACGTCATGATCTGAAGGCGCCGCTGTGCAATATCCTCGGCTTGGCCCGCAGCCTGCTCGAAGGCGGCAATCTGCTGCCGCGCCAGCTGCAAATGTTGCACAGCCTGGAAGCCGATAGCCAGAACCTGTTAGGGATGATCGACCTGGATGGCGACATTTACAAAATTGAGACCGGTAGTTTCGAACTTAAGCCGGTTACGGTCGAACTGCTACCCCTGGTACGGAGCCTATGCGATTCGGCCAGGCTGACCTATCAGGCAAAAAAACTGACCATCGAGGTGGCGGCGCAAGACACCAGCGAATCGGCACCAGTGCTAGCCAGTGGAGATGCACTACTGTGCTTTTCCCTGTTGAACAACCTGCTGAAGAATGCCTGCGAGGCGGCTCCCGAGAAAAGTCGCGTGCGGCTGACATTGACACCTACCGACCCTATTGAATTGGTAATAGAGAATCAACCGGCGGTACCCGCAACATTTCGGTCACGATTCTTCGAAAAATACGCAAGCCATGGTAATTCTCGCGGTACGGGTCTTGGTACCTACTCAGCAAAATTACTAGCCGAGGCCCAGAAAGGTAGCTTAGAACTGGAAGTCGATGACGAGGCGAACCTGACGCGCTTACGGTTGCAGCTGCCATCTTGGGGAGTGGCTTGAGCAAGATCTACCTAAGGGACGGGCCCTTGGGCTCGCCCGGGCCAGCAGATCGGTAGAGGACTGAGCGGAACCTGCGCCTCATACGGCATCAAAGTATGACCGTACTCTCCAGAGCGTCACTTCAGACTCAATTTGCGAATCTTACCTCCGAGGTCAGTAAAGAATTCGATTGTATCCCTTGGGATGCCTTCGGATTTTGGCGGTCCGGGATACCATCTGGGATACCAAAGCGGCTGGTAATCAAAATGAGCACCACCATGTTTGTAAAATACAAATATGGACGTACGCCTAAGGCGTGCAATAAGATCCGCTCTAACACTCAGATCAAGTGCCTCTAACTCATATGACGCCCTTAACCCCTCTTGCAGAACTCGCTCAGCCACAGCGCGATCGCCTGGCTTTTATCGAGCTGCGCGTGCGCTTCGTTGGAGATATTCGGCGGCAGGATTTGGTCGAGCGTTTTGCCATTCAGTCTGCTGCAGCCACCCGAGATCTTGCGCTGTATAGAGAGCTAGCACCCGGCAACATCGACTATGACGCTAAGGGGAAGGCCTACGTCTTGGGCGCGGATTTCTGTTCGCTGTTCAATTACCCGGCCGAAAGAGTCATGTCGTGGCTGACACAGGCATTCGGTGATGGCGAGCCGCTGCAGCTCAAAACCTGGGTGCCCAGTGAGATTCCTTTCCGTCTGACGAACCCTGATTTGGATGTGTTGGCGAGTGTTACGCGCGCCATTCATCAGGGCTGCCCCCTGGCTATCGAGTACCACTCTATTTCCAGCGGTAAGTCCAAACGTGAGATTGTGCCTTTCGCCTTGATCGATACAGGACTGCGTTGGCATGTACGAGCCTTTGATCGCAAAAACCAAGAGTTTCGTGACTTTGTAATCACGCGAATCAAACGCCCGCGCTTGCTCAAGGAGGAGTCGCCTGCCACCCATGAGCTGAGCGATCAGGATATCCAGTGGACGCGCATTGTTGAGTTGGAGTTGGTGCCGCACCCGGATCAGCCGCACCCGGAAATTACCGAGATGGATTACGGAATGCATGGAGGCGTATTGCGAATGAAACTGCGTGCTGCAACGGTGGGCTATGTGTTGCACAAATGGCGCGTGGACTGTACCCCGGACCATAGCCTGCGAGGGCCGGAGCACCGTCTTTGGCTGAAGGACTCATTGGCAATATACGGCGTTAAAAACGCTGTGCTAGCGCCAGGATACTCGGAGCCGGAGCGTACGGCAGGAGCAAAAAAATGATTTCTGCCTACCACGCCAAGTACTACGCGCACGAGTTAACAAGACGCCATGCTGCCGATGGCGTTGACCGCCTATCTCAGTCCCTGTTTGACGCCAGTGTTGATCTGAACCCTCATCAGATCGAGGCCGCACTGTTTGCCTTACGCAATCCTTTACAGCAAGGAGTCTTGCTCGCAGATGAAGTAGGTTTGGGCAAAACCATCGAAGCCGCGCTGGTTGTCTGTCAGCTATGGGCGGAGCGCAGTCGCAGGTTGCTGATTATTGCCCCGGCCAGCCTGCGTAAGCAGTGGGCGCAAGAGCTGTCAGAGAAGTTTGCCGTGCCCTGCACTGTGCTGGATGCCGTTGCACTCAAGAAGCAGTCATCCGGCAGCGCACTTGAGACTTTGCAGCATCTTGCTGGCAAATCAGTCCTGATTATGTCCTACCAGTTTGCTGCTCGTCTTGAAGCTGAACTGCGCGTCATTCCCTGGCATGTAGTGGTTCTCGATGAAGCTCACAAGCTTCGCAATGCTCACCGTCAGAGCAACCGAACCGGCCAGGCCTTGCGCCGGGCGTTGGAAGGCCGCAAGAAGTTGCTGCTAACCGCTACGCCGATGCAGAACTCGTTGATGGAGTTGTATGGGCTGTCCACCCTCATTGATGAGCATCTGTTTGGCGATGAAAAAGCCTTTCGCAAGCAGTATCTGAATAACCCTGCTGGACTGGAGGAGCTGCGAGGACGGCTGGCTGGCTTCACTCAACGCACTTTGCGTAAGGACGTGCTGGAGTACATCCAATACACCGAGCGCAAGGCTATAACCCAGCCATTCAGTCCAACGGATGGTGAACACGCGCTTTACGATCAGGTGTCTGATTTCCTGCTACGCGAACATTCTTTTGCCTTGCCCAAAAGCCAGCGCCATCTCACAGGCCTAATTCTTCGCAAACTGCTCGCATCCAGCACCCCGGCCATTGTTGCCACGCTGATTACCGTTCGGGCTCGGCTGGAGCAGATGCTAGTAGACGAAGCCTCGGCAGAGCAGATCAACCTACTGGAGCAATGGGTAGAAGAGGATGACCTTGAAACCGACTATCTCGAAGAAGAAGAAGAAGAAGAAGAAGAGCCTGAGTCGGATGAACAGCTGCCCTCACAGCCGCTTATGCAAAGCCCAGAGCATAAAAAACAGTTTATCCAGGCAGAAATAGGTGAGCTGACGGCCATCATTGAGCTCGCAAATGGGCTGCGTACTGATACCAAAGCTCAGTCCCTGCTCACTGCTTTGCAACTAGGCTTTGCCAGCATGGCTGAGCTAGGGGCCTCGCGTAAGGCCATCATATTCACCGAATCAAAACGGACTCAGGAGTACCTGCATCAGTTCCTGTCTGCCAGTGGTTATGACGGCAAATTGGTGCTGTTCAGTGGCACGAACAACCATCCCGACTCCACCCTTATCTACCAGCAGTGGCTGACTGAACATAAAGGCACTGATCGGATAACCGGATCCCCCCAGGTAGACCGCCGCACTGCGCTGATTGATCATTTTCGCAAGATCGATGGCAGCGGCGCGGAAATCATGATCGCCACAGAGGCTGCTGCTGAAGGCGTGAACCTGCAGTTCTGCGCCTTGCTAATTAACTACGATCTCCCATGGAACCCACAGCGGGTCGAGCAGCGCATAGGTCGCTGCCATCGCTACGGTCAGAAATTCGATGTGGTGGTTATTAACTTCATCAACACCCGCAATCAGGCAGATCAGCGCGTATTGGAGTTGCTGACTGAAAAATTCAGCCTGTTTTCTGGTGTGTTCGGTGCCAGTGATGAGGTGTTAGGCAGCATCGAAGGTGGCCTGGACTTCGAGAAACGCATACAGAAAATATACGATACCTGTCGCCAGCCAGATCAGATAGAAGCTGCCTTTAATGCGTTGCAGACAGAGCTAGAAGAAGCGATCAATGACCGCATAAAGGACACCCAGTCCCAGCTGCTGGAGAACTTCGATGAGGATGTTCACGACCGCCTCAAGCTACGACTGGACGAAGCTGAAGCCCGGCTCGACAGACTAGGGCGCTGGTTCTGGGGGGTGACCCGCTATGCCCTGTGTGAGCGGGCACGCTTTGATGATCAAACGTATGCCTTTTGGCTGACCAGCCCGCCAGATGTTGAGGCTCTGCAAATTGTGCCTGGCCGCTATCAGCTCATCCGCGGTGCCGCTCAACCCGATATGTTGGCGAACGCCTACCGACTCAGCCATCCGCTGGGCGAGTGGAGTATTGCCACAAGTCTCAACGCTTCTACTCCGATCGCCCTGCTTAAGCTCGATTACGCCAAGCACGGCACACGCATCTCAGTCATTGAAAAGCTCCTCGGCAAGTCCGGCTGGCTTACTTTGTTGCGACTCGAAGTTACAGCCTTTGAGACAACCGAGGCGCTGTTGTTCTCAGGCCAGACTGACGATGGTGAATTGCTTGATCAGGAAGTCTGCGAAAAACTGCTGACCATTCCTGCGGCTGGAAAGCCCTTAGCTATTAATGATGCAGTACCCAATGCCCTAGCGGCGAACAGTCAGCGTTTGGTGCAGGCCACCATTGCCAGCGTGCTGGAGGCCAACCAGCGACTGTTCAATGAAGAGCGTGACAAGCTGGAGCGTTGGGCAGATGACAAGCTCGTCGCTGCTGAGGAAGCGCTTAAGAACACCAAAGCCAGCATTGCCCAACTAAAGCGCGATGCCCGCAAAGCCACGACGCTGCAAGAGCAGGAGGCCATCCAGCTTGAGCTGTCTGAGTTGGAGCGTAAACAGCGCCGTCAGCGCCAGGAAATTTTTGCCGTTGAGGACGAGATCATCGAGAAGCGCGATGCGCTGATTGAGTCTCTGCAGCAACGGCTGCAAGAAAGAACCGACACCCAATCGCTGTTCACCCTGCGCTGGCAGGTGGTGTGAACCGAGCATCGGAAATGAACGAATTAAGGCCCGAATTATGAGTGCAGCCGTGACCGCTAAACAGAACGTTAAATTCCAGCAGCTCGTGACCAAGCTGCGCGAGATATTCCAGATCGACCGACCGGAGCTCGACTTTGGCATCTATCGCATCCTCAATGCCCGAGCCGATGAGATCAACGATTACCTGGAGAACCGGCTGACTGAAAAAGTACAGGCCGCACTGGCTGTAGGTAATGCCGCCAACACCCAGCAGCTGCAAGCCGAACTGCAGGAGGCGGAGAAAAATGCCCTGGCATTGGGCGTCAGTCCTGATGGCGTACCAAAGGTGCAGGAGCTGCGCAACAAGCTAAAAGCAGCCACCACCGGCTATGGCGAACACGAAAACGCCGTGTTCTCGCATCTGCTCACGTTCTTCTCGCGTTATTACGACAACGGCGATTTCATCAGCCAGCGCCGCTACAAGGGCGACACCTACGCCATTCCCTATGCCGGGGAAGAGGTGATGTTGCATTGGGCCAATAAGGACCAGTACTACACCAAGAGCGGCGAGAGCTTTAGTAACTACAGCTTCAAGTTGGATGACGGTCGCAAAGTGCACTTCCGGCTTACCGCCGCCAATACCGCTAAGGATAATCGTAAGGACAACGACAAGGAACGACGGTTTGCGCTGGTCAGGCCAAAAACCGTCCTCACCATAGATGAGAATGGCGATGAGTACGAAAACAGCACTCTGCCGTTAGAAGAAGTAGATGGCGCAGACGGGACGCAGGAGCTAATCGTCTGCTTCGAATACGCCGAACAGCCGAAAGGTACCAAGCAGGAAGCACTAGTCACTAAAGCAGTAGACGCTGTGCTAGCAGACGTTGCTGTCAAATCACGGTGGCTGGCGCTTGGTAACCGCGCGCCCACAGAGAAGAACCCACAGCGCACTCTGTTGGAAAAGCATCTCTCCGACTACACCAGCAAGAACACAGCGGACTACTTCATCCACAAGGATCTGGGCAGCTTCCTTCGCCGCGAGCTGGATTTCTACATCAAGAACGAAGTGCTTCATCTGGACGACGTGCAGAATGCTGGAGCGTTTGCGGACATCGAGAAGAATCTGCGCATGATTCAGTGCCTACGCGTCATCGCGCTGGAACTGATCGCTTTCCTTGCGCAGTTGGAGGACTTTCAGAAAAAGCTCTGGCTGAAGAAGAAGTTTGTGGTGTCGAGCCATTACTGCATCACGATGGATCGGGTGCCGGAAGAGTTGTATGCCGAGATTGCCGCCAATGAGCTTCAATGGGAGCAGTGGAAGACGCTGGGTCTGTGGTCAAGCGATTCGCCGGGTACGGCGGAGGATTTGAAAACTGCACCGTATCGAATGGTGGACACCAGTCTGTTCAATACTGCGGTCGTGCAGAAACTAGTGGCGAGTATTGAGAACATTGATGAAAGCGTGAATGGCCTGCTCATCAATGGTGACAATTTTCAGGGTCTTTCATTTTTACAGGAGAAGTATCGCGAGCGTGTGAACTGCATTTATATTGATCCGCCGTATAACACGGATGCTTCCGCCATCATTTACAAGAATGGATATAAAGACTCCTCCTGGCTCTCTTTAATTCAGACTAGGCTCGATCAAGCAAAGCGTCTTATGCAAGCAGATGCACTGATCAGCGTCGCCATTGATGATCAGGAGGCGTCACCGCTAATTCAAGTTCTTAACTCGACATTTGAGAAGCAAGTCGGTGTTGCTGTTGTTAAGTCAAACCCGCAGAGTCGAAAGGCAAAGGGTAAGTTTTCCCCTGTCCATGAGTACGCCTTTTTTTATGGTAAAAGTGATAAGTCTTTGCCGTACACCATTGGGTACAGCGCAAGTAAAGCTGCTCGATACCCCTTAGAGGACGAGCAAGGGAGATACTCGTGGATGAATTTCATTCGTGCTGGTAGTGGAGACCGGCGGGAGGATCGTCCGAAGTCGTGGTACCCGATCGCTGTGAATGCACAGAATAATATTCGCATCTTGAAGATGGAGTGGGATGAGGAAACACAAGACTACGTTCTCTTAGAACGACCAATGGAGGATGAGGCGCTGGTGTATCCCGTCAAGTTTGAAAATGGTCAACGTATTGAGAAGCGATGGCAACGTGGTCATAAACGAGTGGCGACAGAATATGACGAATATCGAGTTCGTCGAGCTAACGATGGTGCGATAACCATTGACTTCAAGACGCGCATGGATGATGAAGCACCACCAGTCACCTGGTGGGACAAGGGCGAGTACGCCTCTGCAAACTATGGCGCTTCTGAGTTGAAGGATTTCTTTGGAAAAAAGACGTTTGATTTCCCAAAAGCAAAGAAGCTTGTAGAGGATGCCATTCGCTCATGTGGTGCCGCAGAACCTGAAAGCATCACGTTGGACTTTTTTGCTGGTTCGGGCACCACAGGGGAAGCCGTTCTCCGGATTGGTCGAGAAACAAAAGCATCGCATCGCTTCATTCTTGTTGAGCAAGGAAGCTATTTTGATACGGTCGTAAAGCCGCGCATCCTAAAAGTTGTTTATTCGGCCGACTGGAAAGACGGTAAGCCAACTGCGCCCGATACTGGCATTTCCCAGTGCATCAAGGTTATCAAACTCGAAAGCTACGAAGACACGCTGAATAATCTGCAGCTGCGCCGGGATGCCAAGCAGGGTGAAACATTGTCCCTGTTGAATCAGCAGACCCAAGACGACTATCTGCTGAATTACATGCTGGATATAGAAGTCGCGACTCGCTGCTTTCCGTGCAGGATTTCAATAAACCTTTCGAGTACACGCTGAACGTGGCGGTCGATTCGGCGGGCGCGTTTGAGCCTCGCAATATCGACCTAGTCGAAACATTCAACTATTTGATCGGGCTACGCGTTCGGCATATCGATGCTCAGCCAGAGCGTGGATTTGTGACCGTCACTGGCACACTGCCTAGCGGCGAGAGCTGCCTGGTGCTGTGGCGTGACTGCGAGATACTTAATTACGAAGGTGTGAGTAAACTCTGCGACCGGCTTGCCATTAACCCGGCAGATAACGAGTTTGACGTGGTCTACATCAACGGTGACCACAACATCCCGACAGTACTGATGCAGACCGCAGAGGAAGGCGGTGCCACCCGCGTGCTCAAGCTGCGTCAGATTGAGCCTGAATTTCTGCAGCGTATGTTCTCGGTGGAGGACATCTGATGGCGCGTCCCCGCAAGACTATCGCGACTGCAGGCACCAGGCCTGTCGGAAAAAAGCGCAGCTTTCACCAGGAGTTAGTACTCAATCGCTGGATGATGGGGTTCTTCAAGGGCGGTAACCTGGGTGCCTTGAAGCTGCGCCTGGGTGACGACCGACACGAAGGTATCGACGAGGACGGGCAAACCAAATTTTTCCATGAGCTGAGACGCAACCTATTCGAAGTAGATCGGGTGTCAGAAGCCGATCTACTGCGTTATGACCTGAGCATCGTGGGTCATTGGCAGGCCATCACCGTTCAGCGCAACAAGCTGGAAGGCCATGAACTGCAGATGAAGTACTTTCAGTACCTGTCGCTGCTGTTCACCGAGATTTATCTGGATTGGTATTTCAACAAGCGTCAGGCCCTGCTGGATGGTCTGAATGAGGAGTTGCTGCGCTACCGTTCTGAAGCCGGTGCGGAGCAATTTAAAGTTTTTGAGGCAGACGATCTGAACAAGGTCGCCTTCTGGAACGCCACAGGCAGTGGTAAGACGCTGCTACTGCACGTCAACATCAAGCAGTACCTGCACTATTTCCAAGCAGGTCAGCATGACAGCTACCCGAGCAAGATTATTCTGCTCACGCCCAATGAGGGCTTGTCGCGTCAGCACTTGGAAGAGCTGCATCTGTCGGGTTTTGGTTTTGCTCAGTTCTTCAACAAGGCGCAGAACCCTGCGCGCGGAACCATCGAGATCATCGACATCAACAAGCTTGGTGATGAGATGGGGGACAAGGTTGTAGCGGTGGATGCCTTCGAAGGCAACAACCTGGTGTTGGTGGACGAAGGCCATTCCGGTACAGGTAAAGCCGGCGGTGCCTGGATGAGCCGGCGTGATGCGCTGGTGCGCGGCGGCTTTGCCTTCGAGTACTCGGCTACTTTCGGCCAGGCTGTAGCCAAAGGAATGACCGTGGCTGCAGCGGAGGAAGACATCCAGAAAAAGAAATCCAAGATGCTCTTCGAGACAGTCAGTCTGAAGAAGCTGGATGACAGCCAGCTGGTGCAGCTAGCTCTGAGCAGCGATGAAAAACGCCTAGCGCGTATATCCGCAACCCGTGAGATCTACGCCAAGTGCATCTTGTTCGATTACTCCTACAAGTTTTTCTACGAAGACGGCTACGGCAAAGAGTCGTTGATTCTGAACATGAACGGCGAGGCCTACGAGCAGGAGGAGTACGCCCGCAAATACTTCACTGCCTGCCTATTGGCTTTCTATCAGCAGCTTTGGCTTTGGAGCACTCACCGCGACAAGCTGACCGACTTCAACATCGAAAAGCCGCTTTGGGTGTTCGTGGGCAACAGGGTGTCTGGTGAGGAGTCGGACATCCTGGAAGTGGTCAATTTTCTTGCTTATTTTCTGAACAATGATGCGCAGATCAAGGTATGGCTCGGCGACCTAATTGCGGACAAAGCTCAGATTCTTGATGCGAAGGGTAACAATATCTTCAAGGGGCGTTTCAGTCCTCTTATGAGCTTCGTTGGTAAGCCGGAAGATCTGTATGCCGACATCCTGCATCGAGTGTTCAATGCGCCGGCTAGGCAGCGGCTGAAGCTGGTCAATATTAAGAGCAGCAAAGGTGAGCTGGCATTGCGTGTGGGTGATGCTGAGCCTTTCGGCCTCATCAATATTGGTGACGATGCAGGCTTTTTTGGCCTGGCAGAGAATGTCGATGATTTCGATAGTGAACGTGACGATTTCGGTGGTGCTCTTTTCGGTACTCTGAATAACAGAGATAGTCGGCTCAACATGCTGGTCGGCTCGCGTAAGTTTACTGAGGGCTGGAGCAGCTGGCGTGTCTCTACCATGGGCTTACTCAACATGGGGCAAGGCGAAGGCTCGCAGATTATCCAGTTGTTCGGGCGCGGTGTGCGCCTTAAGGGCAAGGGATTTTCGCTAAAACGGAGTTTGCCAAATGAGCGGCCAAAAGGCTTACATCTGGACAAGCTGGAGACGCTGAATATTTTCGGGGTGCGTGCCAGCTATATGGCCACCTTCAAGGATTATTTACGCGAAGAAGGCATCACCCCCAGTGACGAAATCCTGCACCTGGATTTTGAAACCAGGCCGAACCTGCCTGCCTGCACGCTCAAGACGCTGACCTTAAAAGATGGCTACAAGGACAACCAGAAGCTGGGGTTCAAACGTACGCACTTCCCGCTGCTGTACGAAATTCCCGAAACGTTCAAGGACAAGATCAAAAACCCTCATGTGGTACTTGATCTATATCCACGAGTCGAAGCGCTGTCCACGCAGGATAAGGCCGTGGTTGCCACGGTTGAAGCACGCCATAAGGGGAAGCTGAACGGAGCGCTGTTCACTCTATTCGACTGGGATCGTATCTATCTAGCCTTGCAGGATTACAAGCTGCAACGTAGTTGGAGCAACCTACGGCTGGATCGTCAGAAACTGATCGATTTCTGCGCGAGCTCATCTGACTGGTACACGCTGTACGTTCCAGCGGCGGAGTTGTCGGTGGCGGGGTTCAACGACATTCGTAAGCAGGAGGACACCCTCATTCGTCTGGTGACTGATTACACCGACCGCTTCTACAAAGCGTTGAAAACTGGCTACGAAGGACAGTTTTACGATGTAATCCGCATGGAAGAAGACCACGGGTCAATGCTGAAACTCTATCAGTTCGAGATCGAAAACACGGATGACGGTCTAGAGTATCAGGAGCGTCTGGAAGTGCTGAAGAAATTGCTAGCTGACGGCAAGATCGGTGAGGCCAGTAAGTGGAATGCGCCTCACATGGTCGCCATCAGCTTTGATCGCCATTTGTACTATCCGCTGTTATCACTTGAAGACAAAGACGCGGTTCCGTTGAAGATGCGTCCCCTGGCTTTTGATGCGCCAAGCGAATGGGATTTTGTTCAAGACCTGGAGGCGTTCTACAACTCGCCTAAGGGCCAGGCAGCCATCGGAGGCCGCAGTCTTTACTTGCTGCGCAATGCTGATAGCCAAGCAAAAGGACTGGGTTTCGCGCTGGCTGGTAACTTCTATCCAGATTTCCTGCTGTGGCTTGTTGATGATGCCACTGGCAAGCAATGGCTGAGCTTTGTGGATCCTAAAGGCCTGCGGAACCTGAATTTATCTGACCCCAAGCTTGGGCTATACACGGAAGTGAAGAATCTAGAAGCGACACTTGCTGTTCAGGCTAAGCTTGGTGAGCCTTGCTTGGTCTTGAATGCTTTTATTCTGTCACCGACGAGGTTTGCTGATCTGCTCAATGTCGCCGATGCAACGAAGAAGGCTGACTTGGAAGATCGTCATGTACTGTTTATGGAGGACGGACGCGACAGCTATCTGAGCAATATGTTTGCACGGATAGTTTGAGATGACTGATGGCTCATTGGCTTTCAGGAATTAAAGCCCGTGAGCTGGGATGTCAATCGCATGGTTTTTCGCAACCGTATTCAGCGTAGCGACAATTTCGGCGTGCCGGATCTGCTCGGCAACCTGCCAACTGGCACGGCGATCCAAAAGGCTTTTCAGCTCGCTCAGGTTGTACATGCCCAGGCGATGGAAGTTGCCCCAACTCGGAATGCCGAACAGGTTATAGATAACAACAGTGGCATCACGCTCGCTTGCCAGACGCTTCACGCCTGTTAGCTTTTCCGCAGCCTCTTCAGCTTCGTCGCGGTCGTCGTAGGTGTTGAGCAGTTTCATAGGTTTTCGGATCTACCTTAAGGGGCCGTAGATTCTTGATTTCAGCAAACTGGACTAATTCAGTTTGGCTTGCTAGCCAATAGCTTCGGTATTGGCTAGTGATCAGCTCCAGCTCGCTACAAATGGTCTGCATCTGATCATCAAGGTAGTCCAAAATCGTGGAAAACTGAACCTCATGCATTTCATTTCCCCAATGCGGATACCATTGCCCATCGGCGACGATTTTCTCGATGGAGGGGAGAACTGCCATCCCTACCGCGACCAGTCACATGCCCTCAGAGAACCCACCATCGGCGCCTACTTTGGTTACCATTGCGGAGTCAGATGGGCCTCATCGTAGGCTGCGCAGTGCGCGGGGTCTCCGCCTCCCCCACCATCCCTTCTGGAAAAAGCGGGGTATAAAATGATGACGAACATAAGCGAGCACGAAATACCACCGGCAAACAACCTGAGCATAAAACTCCCAGCAGAAAGTTCTTCAATACCCCCCTATCATCGACCACTTCTCAATAGTGGAAGCCCCACCTCTAAAATATCCTCGGCATCTTTTATGCTATAACCCAAGTATTCAGCGCTGTCATTCCCACCAATATGCTGCCGTAGCGTATTACCCGACACTGAAAATAGCTGCAATGTCCCACCGACACTTTCAACTGATTGACCTGAAATTCTGTTCTGCAAAGCAATCCTGGGCTCCATATTAAAAAACTGCTTTTCAGGATCTAGCCTATCAATTTCGTCGCTTAACCCTTGCACCCTGTCGCCCATGACCAGATATTCACCAGCAGTAAAATCGACTCGCGAGATCTTCAAGGAAAAAACACCTTCCACAGTCGGATATACATGAAATGCGCTATTATTCCCCTTATAGAATTTAGGAGATTGCTCCTCTCCAATATCATCACCGAAAATTGCGAATTCGCAAACTGGGGGATTATCACAAGGGTAAGCCATTGCAACATCGAAGATCATTTTTACGCCAACATCCGCCACTAACGTAGCAATACTTTCAAGTGACGGCAACCTCACCGGCATACACCCCATCGACCCCACTATCTTGCTTACTAGCATATAAGTCATCAAAGCTGGCGCGATGGCCCCTGCATATGCAAAACCCAGACCTTGCCCAAGCATCCCCTGCCAATTAGGATAGGGCTCATCAACCAAGCGGTGACTCAGCACATCAAGCGGCAGAATCTTAGATGCTTGATCTGTCATCAGTTTGGGATTTGTGAGACGCGAATCAGCGGCTGCGAATATCTCCGACGTGGCTTGGTTTTTCCAGATCACTATATTTGTCATCGTTTAACAAGCTCCCTTTGTTTAATTTTCGAAATGGCAAGGTGTGGAACTATGAAAATAGCCACCCTGTCGAGGATCCCATCGCCCAAGATCGGATCGCCGATCAGAGCGTGTCATCTGTCCACAGGCGCATCTGGCTGGTCACCCGCGTCAAGCGGTCTGCATAAGCGCAGTGCGGCTACGCTGATCCGAACACTGCTATGACTCTGGCCAAGGTAGTTCCAGTACCAGAACGCGCGGCCATCAGCTCGGTGGCGGGCTAGATATAGTCGATGCGAAACATCGCAAAAGGCCTCCAAGAAAAGTCGCGCAGGTAGCAGCACTTTCAGTTGGCCAGTTTAACTATAACGGAGCCGGATGGTTCTGGATTTCCACGCAATATTCGATGACGCTACCTGCGAATTTGCTGCGGAAATGTCATGGGTAGCGGGCTGAATGCAGGTGGCAGCACGGTGCCTTTCTGCGCCGCCACTCGAATCCATTCATGGACGAGGGTTGCGTTAACGCTAGGGCTGAGTGCGATGCTGAAAAGCGAGGCTCCTGGTTGGGTGCACTCTGAATGATCTGGGCCTTGAAGGACTTGGATTAGTAACGACGCGCTGTCAGCATGAAATACCCTCTTAAGCCGAATTTGTGCCCACTTAAGTTAAGTGCTGCCTTGCCCTGCTTTGCGCGCCGAGTCGATGACTTGGCCGGACGGGATACCGTCATCGAGATAGCGCGACAGGCTTTGTCGCCTGACCCGCGCAGACTGTGAAAAACGTCCAGGATGCCGCCCCTATGAAAAACCTACTTGCCGTTATCGGCTTCGCTGTCGTTCTAAAGAAAGGCTTCGAGCTCTACCGCGAATACAGCAATCTAAAGCGCGAAAAGCAAGATCGCCCGTCATCCTTCAAGGGGCCAGCAGATGGCTGCGACTGAGAGCGCCCTGCTCGGATTTCATCTGGCAGATACCCGCAGCAAATGCACCAGAAACTGGTGGCATAACGCCATTTGTCCGCGTAGCATCTGCGCTGCCCTTGCTCCAGACCTAAAGCGGCCGAGTGGCATTCAGCACAAGGAAGTTTCCATGTCTCAAGCGAAGGATACGCTGCTCAGGCTTTTTGCCCTGCTGCGCCTGATTCCTACTGAACCCAAGCGCATTGCAACTCCGACGTTGCTGGAAAAACTGTCTGACCGTGGATTTTCAGTAACGCTGCGATCAATCCAGCGCGACCTGAATCGCCTGTCTATTCCCTTTTCCCTGCAATGTGATCAACGCGAGACGCCCTTTCGGTGGAGTTTTACTCGCGATGCGCCTTTGGATTTGCAGGATATGGACGCGCCCACCGCGTTAGCGCTCTATCTGTCAGAAAGTCATCTGGTGAGCCTTCTGCCGCAGAGCGTGCTGGACCAACTCGGTCCGCAGTTTCGTCGAGCTCGTAACTATTTGCATGCTCTTGAGGGCAACGGGCTCGCCGATTGGGCACGGCGAGTACGTGCACTGCCTAATGGCAAGTCTCTTCTGCCCGCACCGGTTGCTTCAGAAGTATGGGCGAAAGTTTCAGCCGGCCTGCTGCTGCAAAAGCAGTTGCACGTCTCCTATCAAAGCCGCAGCAAAGATACGCTTAAGCAATTTTGCCTACACCCGTCGGGGTTGGTTTCTAGGCATGCCATAAGCTACCTTCTGGCTACTGTGGACGACTATGAAGACACGCGCCAGTTCGCATTGCATCGGATTCGCGACATCCAGGTTACGGATAAGCCTGCTGAGACTAGAAGCGAATTTGATATTGATGAGTACATTGCCAGCGGTGTTTTCAGCTATCGCCAATCCGATATTCAGACAGAGCTGGTTGCTGACGTTCACCCACAGATCGCTACTTTGTTGAGAGAAACGCCTCTAAGCCACCAGCAGACCCTGAGCGACATTCCTTCATCGGAATGGAAACGCCTGCGTGCCAGTGTGCCGCTTGACCGTGAGACGCTCTGGTGGATCTTCGGACTGAACGACAACATTCGCGTGCATGCGCCGCAAACCTGGGTGGATGAAATTCGCCAACGTTTGCAGGCCATGCAGGCCCTCTATACGGAAGACCTTGCTTCATGACTTGGCAGGGCTCCCATTTTGCATCTCATCACTTTTGAGTTCGACCGAACAAAAAGTGTTGAAAAACGATTCGCTGAGCTTTTCAACCCACATAAGGATATTGCTATGCCACTCCCGCTTATCATCGGTGCTGCTGCGTTGATCACAGCTGCATATGGTGCCAAGAAAGGCTACGACGGGCATCAGTTGCACTCAGAGGCCGACGAAATCGTTAAAGGCGCACAGGCTCGCTATGACGAGAAGAAGAGCGCTTTTGACCAGCAAGAAAAGCAGACGACTTCAGCACTTGAATCACTTGGAAAAAAAGAACTTGAAATCGGCAAGAGCTTTGATGAATTCAAGACAGTGGCAGACAAGTTGCTGCAACAGCTGAACGCTGGTCGCCAGAAGAAGCTTGAGATCAAAATTCCAAAGCACAAGTTGCAGAAGGTTGAGAATTATAGCTACACCGCGATTGGCGTATTGGGCAGTGTCGCTGGAGCAGGTGCCGCAGGCGCCGCCGCAGGATTTGCGATCTATGGTGGAGTCATGGCTCTGGGTGCAGCCTCCACCGGCACTGCTATTTCATCCCTCGCTGGCGTTGCCGCTTCCAACGCCGCAATGGCGGCCATTGGCGGCGGCTCTCTTGCTACTGGTGGCCTCGGTATCGCCGGTGGGACGGCCATCCTCGGCGCGGCTGTGGCGGCACCGGTGCTTGCAATTGCTGGATGGGCCTATAACAGCCATGGCGAAGAGGCTGTGAAAAATGCTCGTAAGGCTGATGGTGAGGTAACTAAAGCAGTGGCGAAACTGGGCCGAGCCATAACTCATCTCGCCGAGACTAAGGAGTACGTCGGCGAGATCCAGCTCACGTTGTTAGCCATTCACGGCCAGTTCAGCCGGTATTTTGAAACACTGAAGAACATCAACGCCGTGATTGAGGATGCCAAGAGTCGCAACGCCGACGTGCAGGGCGAGCTCTCTAAATTCAACGACTCAATCATCCGTGCTATCGAGAATGGCTATGCCTTGGCAGCGATTCTAGTCAACGTGATCACCACACCAATCTTCAAAATGAAGAAGGTGGATGGTGAGGTTGTGGAAGGAAAAGACGATGTACCCGTAATGGAAACAGATGCGGATGGCTCCATGGTTCTGAACGACACAGAGCTGGCTGACGCTCTGGTTCTGGCTGCTACCGAAGCCGGAAGAATTGGCTCCGCCTGATTTATCTCAGAACTTCTTGCCTCAATTCCTCAATTATTTCTCACGGGTGCCATCATGCACGCAGCAGCGAAATCGTATCCTTGGGCTGAAGAGCTCGAAAATACAGTGGTCAATAGTCTCGCGACCAGCTTCGGACTGGACTTCCTGCTGTTCAAGGACAAGCTCGGTGGCGAGGTCAACACAGTTAACAATGCCCGCCAGGGTATCTGGGCCACCGAGGCGGAAAAGCAGCGATACGAACAGCGCGAGAAATACGACGCTGATCCTTACCATCAACACGAGAACTACATTGCGACTGGGCAGTGGGACAAGCAAGCCCATCAGGCTGGTTCGCTGCATGATCCCTACCGCAATACCAAGATGAGTGTGGACGAGAAACGTAACCTCGACCATGTCATCAGCGCTAAGGAGATTCACGATGATGCAGGGCGTGTACTGTCCGGCCTCGATGGGGTGGAACTGGCCAATCAGGACTCCAATCTTCAGTCTACTCACGAGACTGTAAACAAGTCTAAGAAGCAGGCATCCATCAGTAGTTATCTCGACAGGCTGCCCACGCTTCTCGAAGATCATAAAAAGACGCTGGAAAATGATCGTTTGCGACTTGCCAGTATGCCGCGTGATACGCCTGAGCAGCAGCACAAGGTCCGTGTTCTCGAGGACGGCATCCGCAAAACCGAAGACAAGCTCACAGAGCTTATGGCCATTGACCCTGAGCAAATGCGCAAGCGAGATGAAGCAGCTCGTGCTGGCTATGAGCAGCAGATTAATCATACTTACTACACCAGCAGTTCCTTCCTGAAACAGACTGCAACTGCCTCTGGTTTAGCAGGCCTGAACATGGGGACTCGGCAAATGCTGGGATTGGTCATGGCTGAGGTTTGGTTCGAGCTGCGTGCGCAATTGCCTGCTTTGTTCGAAAAGCTCAAGGATAAGTTCGATCTAGAAGCATTTCTGGACAGCGTTAATAAGTCACTAAAGGGTATTTGGGTACGCGTGCAAGCGCGGTTTCATGATTTTCTGATCGCTTTCAAGGACGGTGCATTCGCTGGTATTTTAGCTAGCGTGACCACCACTATATTTAACATTTTTGCCGCGACGCAGAAAATGGCGGTCAAGATTATCCGGGAAATCTGGGGGCAACTGGTCAAAGCTATAAAGCTGATCATTTTCAATCCGGAACAGCTGGGCTTTGTCGATCTATGTAAGGCCGTGATCTCGTTGTCGTCTGTTGGCGCCGCCACTGTCGTGGGGTCGATCGCTTATAGCCATTTGATGCCGCTATGCGGGTTTCCATTCGGTGGAGAGCTGGCAGCTTTTGTTAGCGCCCTTGTCACTGGCGTCGTTACCCTCGGCCTCAACTACTTCATGCTGCATAGCGGTATGGCTCTTAAAGTCTGGGCGTTTATTGAATCCATCATGCCACACGCCGGGATGATTAAGAACTTCCAGGCTATCAACACTGAACTGGACCGCTACCTAACGGAGTTGGGACAGCTAGAGTTCAACCTGGATGTGGAGGATCTCGCACTGTTCGCACAGGAGCTGATGGCCTGTAACGACGAGATGCAGCGGAACATGTACCTGAAGGTGGAACTGGCCAAGCGTGATATCGAGCTTCCCTTTGAAATGGGCAACGGCGCGAGTACTCGCTCATGGTTGGGGTCATTGGGTTAGATATGCGTGCGTTTCCCTGTAATCAATGTGGGCAGTGCTGCCGAAATGTTCATCTAGCCGAGCAAACCCGATTTCTCGATCGAGGCGACGGGGTGTGTCGACATTTCAGCGAAGACAGCAAGCACTGCACGATCTATGTCGACCGACCCGATATTTGTCGGGTCGATCGACAGTATCGAATGCATTACGCCGAGCGTTACGCTTGGGATGAGTTCGTGGAGTTGAACCTGCAGGTTTGCCAGGTGCTCGCTTTTCAATCATAGAGCCACGGTTTCAGTTCCTGAATATTACCCACCACGATCTGCTGGGCCTCGGGCGCAGGATCGTGGTGTTTGTGATTAATCTGGAAGCGCTGCAGCACATACTTCACCAAGGCGCGGCGAGTGGTGATCAGCAGCTGCCCGTCGATCATACCGAAATCATTGTGGATTATGGCTTGTTGAGCAGTGGCTAATCGTTGGTCCGGCTTGATTATCACCGATATTTCGGTGTTCCACGTTTCGTCATCGCCGATACCGTTTTCGGTTACACCCTCCCTGACTTCTGGGACCCCGCGTAGTCGACTCAGTACAAAGTCACGGTACTCGCGGTTTTTCTCACAATAGGCACGAACGTGCCAGCGCATGCCGCTATACACCAACGTGTGTGGTGCAATGGTTCGACCTTCTGGCTCAGGGCTATTCAACGACACATAGTCGATATCTAGACGCCGACCTTCGCGACAAGCCTTGAGCAATGGGCGCAGGATCTCTGCATTTACTGAGCGGTCAGGGACCTCGAGCACCTTGGTGTGTGCGTACGCCAGGGCGAGCCCCTCTATGTGCGGAGCACGAGCATTGTTCTGATACAGCAGATGCAGGTAAGCGCTGGCACTGTCATCAATGAACAAGGGCTTGAAGACTTTGCTCGGTATGTAGCCCTTGATTTGTTTGTTGTATGTAAGGTTTTTGGGCGCATGTTCGTTGATGTAGGTATTGATGTCCTTGGATGCCTGTTGCCGGCTGATGCCGAAGCTCTGCATCAGGTGGCCCGTGGTCAGGCGGCCCTCCCACCAGGCCACTGTTTCGATCAAACGATAGCGAAGTGCCAGGTCCCAGCGGACTTGTTCGATGGATTGCTTGCGCTTCATGTCCCCTCCATGTGTGTGAGTTTCTTACCTGTATAAGTCTACATCATAGACGTGTAATTTTAAATTACATATCGTGTGGCTGTCTTCGGGATGTCCCGAGCCATCAAGGATAAGGGTATGAACGGGTTGGATGTGGTCGCTGTCGGAGCACTGATATTGCTGGGAGTAATCCTGGTTGTGCTGTTGATGCAGGCTCTGAAGGTGCGTGAAATCTGGCAGATGATGCTCATGAGTAAAGAGGAGATACAGGGGGAGGGCAGTTGCGCAATCGAGAATAAAGAGCTGCGCTCGGCTTTGCGTGCCGAGAAGGCGCATGTCGAGCAGCTGCAGGGAAAGGTTGTGCTGCTGATGGCGTTGGTACCGGCGGCGTGAAGCGCGGTGCGTTCGCCCAATCTCTTAAGTGCTCACAGGATGTCGACCATGGTTTCGTGTTGCCTGATTTGTAGTTCCAAGGCTGTCCTTACTAAGGATGTAGCCAATGCGGCCGTCATGATGATTGGCACTATTACCAGCTTTCTGAGGGGCATTCGCGACGTCCCTGCTGACCCGCCTATTATTGACGACGAAGATCTTCTGGAGCGGGTTGCCCGGGGCGTCGCCAGCTTTCTGGCTGGCCATACGGAAACTCTGGCGTTTGCCACAGACCTTCAGAAGTATCAGTTCAACGGCTATGGGTGCCTGTGTCTGCGCTGCGGCGCCCAGTTCGATCAGGCAGCGTGCCTGATACCGACTTAAGTCAACCTATAAGGTTGAGATTCATCCTTTGTGCGTGATAGTCTTTGTAGGGTGCTAAGCAACCTTATAGGGTGTCTTTATTGTTGGCACAGGAGACCGTCATGCAGGATGCACGATCAGTGGTTGAATGCATTTCGCTCTGTGATGGCAAAGACACTTCCTCATTGAGCCATGTGAATTTAGACGAGAGCCATTATGGGTTTGCCTGAAGATTTTTCTCCCGCGCAATACTTGAAGCTACACCCCGATGTCAGGATGTCGGGGCTCGATCCAGCCCAACATTATTTGGCCTGGGGGCGTGGCGAAAATCGCAGTTATAAGCGAGACCCTGATTCGCTGTATCCAAAGGTCGAAGGGGTTTTTAGTTATGACGGGCTATCTTCGATACATAACCATGACTTCATGAGCGACGAACACTATATCGCCGCTTATACTCGCGGTGTCGAAGCGGTCGGTTCAGACTATAAATGGTTCTGGCGAGTGCATATCGGATTGTGGGCGGCAAGAACTGCCGCCCAACATGCCGGCGACTTTGTTGAGTGCGGCGTCAATTATGGCTTTCTCAGTTCAGCCATTATGAAAGACCTCGATTGGAATAGCACCGGCAGGACGTTTTATCTGCTGGACACTTATGCCGGTATCGATGACAGGTATCTGTCCGATCAAGAGAGGGCGGGTGGCGTCGCGGAAAAAAATCGCAAACTTGTCGAGGAGGGTGTCTACACATCGAATATTGATACGGTGAGAAAAAATTTCTCAGAGT
The DNA here is from genome assembly GCF_024807945.1 of Pseudomonas sp. JUb42. Taxonomy (GTDB): domain Bacteria; phylum Pseudomonadota; class Gammaproteobacteria; order Pseudomonadales; family Pseudomonadaceae; genus Aquipseudomonas. The sequence goes on from NZ_JANUFD010000013.1 coordinate 148,847, forward strand.
GGCCAAAGGCGAAAGTCATACAGGGTACGATTCCCGACACCTTAGCTGACATCGACTCAGAACAAATTGCGTATTTGCATATCGATCTGAACTGCACTCTTCCCGAGGTAGCAGCGCTTGAGTATCTGTGGGAGAGGTTTGTGCCAGGCGCCATTATTTTATTGGATGACTATGCTTATTACGGCTATCAGCCGCAAAAAGATGGCATGGATGAATGGGCGGCAAAAATGAAAATATCCATCGCTAGTCTGCCAACAGGGCAAGGGCTGATGATTAAACCCTGACCCGCTATACCCCCTCTGTCGTTTGGGCTAAGCAGTACTGTTATCTCATCGTTGATGATGAGTCCCCGGAATAATCCTGGAGTTATTCCTTTCGCTCTATGGCACCCGCTCGGCATTTTTCTGAGCGGGTTTTTATATGGCAGTATCAAGCATGTCGACAAGCTGGCTGTCGAGGGTTTGACGAAAGCCATCCTTCATCAGTATGTAAACAACACTCTCTGTCTCAAAGAAGCAGCTGTCGAAAGATATCGGACAGTCACTGACGACTGCGTGGTTTGTTGAACCATCAGTGTCCGCAGGCCGGCCATAAACAATAACGGAATGAAGTCCGCGTTGCTGGCTGTTTGCAACTTCCGGCGTGGCGTTCACCACGTCGATGATTATCCAGTGCTTGAGTGGGCGGTAAACCTTGCCCGGATAACGGCTTTGCGCAATGCCCATCAGTTCAGATGGCTCCAGCCAAGAGCCTTGAGCGCTCGCTGCGGGGCTGTATAGCGTGCGCTTTGGGGAATTCGTGAAGCTATCCATTGGTCGCTTCTCGTGCGGGTAGCGAGTAAACATAATAGACTCCAATGCAACCTTAAAGGGTGATTTTCATCCTATAAGGTCCTTCATGTCAACGAGGCGATGCCCAACTATTTAGGTTGATTTGGGAGGGTGTCGTGATAGCTATAGATCAGAAGCAGTTGGCAGGTGTGGTAGGGCGAGCTATTTCAAAACAGCGCATCCGTTCCGGACTGACTCAGGAGGAGGTGGCCGAGCGGCTGGGCGTTGGCAACGAAGCTGTTTCGCGTATTGAACGAGGCATCGTGATCCCCAACGTTGCTCGCCTGCTGGAGTTCGCTATGATCTTCGGTTGCGATGTCGCGGAGCTCCTGACCGATGCCAGCTATCGGCCAGAAGATCAGGCAAGCCGCATCAGTCGGCTCCTGCATCCTTTGACGGCGTTGGATCGGCAGTTGGTGGTCGACGTGGTCGAGCGTTTGACGAATCGACTGGGGCGGCAGGACTGAAGCAGTGGAGGGTGAGACGGTAAGGTTATGTGCCTGGAAGTTCTGACGCAGTCTTACGTTCAGTGATTGCAGGATGGCAATATGCCTTGCCACTACAAGGAGCGTCACATGGGAAGTGGAGTAGTGAAGGGTTTGTTTGTCTCGATTGCAATGGCGCTTTTGGTTGGCCGCACAACCGCGCAGCGCATCGACCGGCCTGACAGAGCTGACGATCGCCAGCAACAAGAAATAGCTTTTCGCAAACCGCTCCGTAAGAAGTTGAATCGTTGGAGCAGCGCTACTTCGCAGATGTTGCGGTCGTATCGGCTTGCTGAGATAGGAAAAGTGTCAGCGCCGCCGTCACTTCTTCCAAAGATTAGAACCGGATGGGCTGGAATACGGTATGGGATACCTGAATGGCCGGAACTCAAAAAATCTCAAAAAGATCGAAAAAGCCCTGGAACCCCGGTATTCATTGGATTTCAGGCACAAAAAAAGACGCCCGTAGGCGTCTTTTTTCTGTTTGGTGGAGCCGGGGGGATTTGAACCCCCGTCCGCCAGTACTCCGCTGTCGGTCCTACATGCTTAGCCGTGTCTATTAAGTTAACCCTCAGCGACCCGACGGGCAGGGTGCTTTGGGCGAGTTGTGTAAGTTTTAGCCGCTTCGTCCACAACGTACTGCACGGCGATTCTGTTCTATATGACAATCACTTCGGGTTTACAGACATCCCCTAGTGATTGCTGGATCCGAAGATACCAGGAGGAAGGCTAGCGCCGCTTACGCAGCGAGAGCTTGTTCCCCGTAATGGTCGTCATTGGCAACTATAAGTAGTTGCAACAGTGGATTTACGACTTCTGTTACCAAGTCGGCATGCACCTAAAGTTTCATCACCGGCGTCGAATCCTAATCGGCCCCAGTGGCTGCCAGAAGCAGCCAGGTCGTGGAGTCTACGCCAATCAATGGCTTGCGTCGACCCGTGTTGCGTGTTGCCTGGCACGATAGGGGCTCATTCAGAGCCCCTATCGACTGAAGCGCCAGCATTTACTTGGTGGCGCCGCCGTCCGAACCCGAGCCGCCGAGTTTCAGCTCGCTGATGGTCTTGGTGGTATCGGCGATACATTTTTTGCTGTCGCCAGCGCTTTGAGCTGCGGTCGCTTCATGCTCCGCTTTCATCAGTTGCTTTTTGGCATCGGCATCAAGGTTGGCGTTGGTCGAAACCTGCGCATCTTTGATGGTCTGAATGTTGGCGGCACAGAGGTCGTCTGCTGCGAAAACCGGGGAAGCCAACAGTGCGGTAGTAAGGAACAATCCAGCGAATACGGTACGTTTCATGTGTATCTCCTTGGCCTGTGGACCTGGTTTGACCGGTCTATGAGGGCCGAATCCAAAGTCAGAATTAAGCCCCGTCTGGTTGAGGGGCTTACATAGATGACTGTGGTGATTCGCAGGGGTTCTATTTATTTTGCGCTGGGTGTGAATGGTGTCGCTTCATTGCGAGCGCTTCGCTCTCGATCGCCAGCAAGCCGGCTCCCACGGAATCTCTCTTCGATTCAGAGGGTTGTGTTGTGTCTGATAGGGTCAGCCACAGCCGCTGCACAGAATCTCGTTACAAATCATGTCCTGCGCGGTTGGGTCACGCGGTCGACCAGGTAGACCAGCCCGTGATAGTCGATGCCGCCGTGGCGGGTCAGGCCGATTTCGCAGGTGCGGCTGGTGGAGATGCCTTCTTCGCAGTACTGCACGGCGTCCTTGAGGGTGCGCAGTGAGTGGGCGTTGAGTTCGGGTTGGGTGAAGCCTTTGTCGCCGGCGAAGCCGCAGCAGTGAATGCCTTCGGGGATGACCACGTTGACGCTGCACAGCCGTGCCAGTTCGATCAGCGCCTGGCTTTCGCCCAGGTGCTGGGTGCTGCAGGTGACGTGGACGGCGATGGGTTGCTGCTGAGGCGTAAAGGTCAGTTTGTCCAACAAATGCGTGCGGATGAAACGCACCGGATCGTACAGGTCGAGGCGGGTGTCCTTGAGCTCCTGGACCAGGCGCAGGGTGCACGGGCTGGTGTCGCAGTAGATCGGGTCGAGGCCGCCGCGGCTGGCTTTGCTCAGAGCCGCGAGCAGTTCATCGCGCTTGGCGTCGGCCTGTTCGTTGTAGCCCTTGGAGGCGAACGGCTGGCCGCAGCAGAGGCTGTCTTGATTGTCCGGGAACACCACTTGGTAACCGGCTTTTTCCAGCAGGCCGCGGGTTTTGTCCAGCAGCGACATTTGCTCGCGATCAGCCGCTGCCGGGCCCATGACCCGCGATACGCAGGCCGCCAGATAGACCACCCGTGGACGTTGATCGTCCGCCACTGGCGTAACGCGAATGGCCTGTTCGGCCTGCGGCATGGCCGGGGTCCATTGGGGGACGCGGCCGGATGAGGCTTTGCTCAGGGCGGCGGAGATTTTTGCCAGGCGTGGCGCGCCCAGCAGCATGCGTGCGCCATTGGCGGCGTGCAGGGTGAAGCGTGCGCCTTGCAGGGCGGTCTTGAAGTGGTCGGCCAGCCAGGTCGCGGTTTTGTCGTGATGGGCTTCGCGGCTGCGCAGCTTTTTCACCAGCTCCCCGGTGTTGATGCCTACCGGGCAGCGCTGCGAGCACAGGCCGGTGGCGGCGCAGGTGTCGATGCCCTGGTAGTGGTAGCCGCGCTCCAGTTCGGTGGTGTCGATGCCGGCGCGTTTTTTTGCCTGGATATCGCGCCAGATGACGATGCGCTGGCGTGGGGTCAGGGTCAGGCCGTTGGAGGGGCAGACCGGTTCGCAGAAACCGCACTCGATGCACTTGTCGACGATTTCGTCGGCGGCGGGTAGCGGCTTGAGGTTTTTCAGGTGGATCTGCGGGTCGGTGCTCAGCACTACATCGGGGTTGAGAATGCCGTTGGGGTCGAGCAGGCGTTTGAGTTGCCACATCAACTGGTAGGCGTCGCGGCCCCATTCCAGTTCGACGAAGGGCGCCATGTTACGGCCGGTGCCGTGTTCGGCCTTGAGCGAGCCGCCGAATTCCACTGCCACCAGTTGCGTGACATCTTCCATGAAGGCGCTGTACCGGGCCACTTGCTCGGGATCGTCGAAGCCCTGGGTGAAGACGAAGTGCAGGTTGCCCTCAAGGGCATGGCCGAACAGGATCGCTTCGTCATAGTGGTGCTTGTCGAACAGCTCGATCAGGCGACGTACGCCGATGGCCAGTTGTTCCACGGGGAAGGTGACGTCTTCGATGATCACTGTGGTGCCGGTCTGGCGTACGGCGCCGACGGCGGGGAAGGTGTCCTTGCGGATGGCCCAGAGGCGGGCGTTTTCCTGTGGGTCTTCGGTGAAGTCGACCTGTTTTTCCACGGCGAAGGGCGCGAGCGAGGCCATGATCTGCGCCAGCTGCTCATGCAGCAGAGCTTGCGAGGCAGCACGGGCTTCGATCAGCAGGGCGCAGGCGTTGTCCGACAGTTCGCGGACGAAGGCGGGCATGCCGGGTTTGTCCTGGACCGAGCGCATGCTGCGGCGGTCGAGCAGTTCGACGGCGGAGACCGGCTGGGTTTTCAGCACGGTCACGGCGTTGCAGCAGATTTCCACGTCCGGGAAGACGATCAGTGCCGAGGCTTTGTGCGGGTGATCGGGCACGGTGTCGTAGGTCACGGCGCTGATAAAACCGAGAGTGCCTTCGGAGCCGACCAGCAGGTGGCTGAGGATATCCAGCGGCTCATCGAAGTCGACCAGGGCATTGAGGGACAGGCCGGTGGTGTTTTTCAGGCGGTATTTGTGCCGGATTTTTGCTGCAAGTTCAGTGTTGGTGCGGGTCTCGCGACCCATGCGGGCCAGTTGCTCAAGCAGCTCGCCATGGCTGGCCTGAAAGGCTGAGACACTGGCCGGGTCTTCGCTGTCCAGACGCGTGCCGTCGGCCAGCACCACGCGGATGCCGGCCAGTGTGTGATAGCTGTTCTGGGCCGTGCCGCAGCACATGCCACTGGAATTGTTGGCGACGATGCCGCCGATTTTGCAGGCGTTGATTGAAGCCGGGTCGGGTCCGATCTTGCGCCCGAACGGGGCCAGCCAGGCGTTGGCCTGGGCGCCGATCACACCGGGCTGCAGACGAATCTGCGCGCCTTGCTGACGGACTTCACGACCGTTCCAGTTATCCCCCAGCACCAGCAGTACCGAGTCAGTGATGGCCTGGCCGGAAAGGCTGGTGCCTGCTGCGCGGAAGGTCACCGGGACTTTTTCGGCTTGGGCCAGTTGCAGCAGGGCGACCACTTCGTCCTCGGATTCGACGCGGATCACCAGCTTGGGGATCAGTCGATAGAAGCTGGCATCGGTGCCGAAGGCCAGGGTCGAGAGCGGGTCATCGAAGCGGCGTTGCGCCGGGATCAGGCGTTGGGCTTCGCGGATAAAGGCGGCGGGCAGGCTCATGGCTACTCCAGGATCAGGCGTTTACTCCGGGTGGTCCCGGTTATCAGTAATGAGGACGCCGCAGGCGGGCTGCGGCGCCTTGGCTGAGGCTATCAGTGCACCAGCATGCCCGTCAGCCAGTACGCCTGTGCATAGGTAATGCAGCCGACGATGGTGGCGAAGAACAGGCTGTGCTTGAGGGTGAAGCGGAACAGATCCGACTCCCTGCCGACCAGGCCGGTGGCGGCGCAGGCGACGGCGATGGATTGCGGCGAGATCATCTTGCCGGTCACGCCACCGCTGGAGTTGGCGGCGACGGTCAGCACATCACTGATACCGAGCTGGTGTGCGGTGGTGGCTTGCAGTGAACCGAACAGGGCGTTGGCCGAGGTGTCGGAGCCGGTCAGGAACACGCCGAGCCAGCCGAGGAACGGCGAGAAGAACGGGAAGGCCGCGCCGGTTCCCGCCAATACCAGGGCCAGGGTCGACGACATGCCCGAGTAGTTCATGACGAAAGCGAAGGCCAGCACCATGCCGATGGAGACGATGGCCCAGCGCAGTTCGATCAGGGTTTCTTTAAAAGTGGTCAGACCAGTTTTTGCACTGATGCGCAGGACCAGCATCGTCAGGATCGCCGAAAGCAGGATAGCGGTGCCGGACGCGGCGATGATGTCGAACTTGTAGATCGCTGGCATCGCGGTTGGTGTAGCGACGATGGGCGCGGCTTTCATCACTAACTGATCGAGGTGCGGGACCACAAAACTGATGGTGAAGTCTTTCAGCGCGCCGCCTGCGGCGAACAGGGCTTTGAAGGGTTTCAAGGTCCAGATGGTCACGATCACGGTAAGAATCAGGAACGGTGACCAGGCCTTGAAGATCTGCCCGCCGGTATAAGGCGAGGCAACGCGGCTGCGTGGCGCGCTGAAGTTGCCGCCAGGGCCACCGGCCAGTGCTGCGCCGCCGCTGCCGACGACTACTGCGTCGGATTCCCGCGCCGGTTGCCAGACTTTCAGGAACAGCGTCAGGGATACCAGGCTGACCAGGGCCGAGGTGATGTCCGGCAGCTCAGGGCCAATGAAATTGGAGGTCAGGTACTGGGTCACGGCAAAGCTGGCGCCAGCTACCAGAGCGGCTGGCCAGGTTTCCCTGACGCCGCGCAGGCCGTCCATCATGAACATCAGCCAGAAAGGTACGAACAGCGACAGCAGGGGCAATTGCCGACCGGCCATGGCGCCGATCTTGAACGCGTCGATACCCGAGACTTGCCCGGCGACGATGATCGGAATACCCAGCGCGCCGAAAGCGACCGGTGCCGTGTTGGCGATCAGGCACAGGCCTGCCGCGTATAGCGGATTGAGGCCGAGGCCGACCAATAACGCTGCGGTAATGGCTACCGGTGCGCCAAAGCCTGCCGCACCTTCAAGGAAGGCACCGAAGCAGAAACCGATCAGCAACACTTGCAGGCGCTGGTCATCGGTAATGGACATGACTGAGCTGCGGATGATCTCGAACTGGCCGCTCTTGACCGTCAGTTTGTAGAGGAACACTGCCGCGACAATGATCCAGGCGATAGGCCACAAGCCATAGGCGAAGCCGTAACCGGCCGCTGCGAAGGCCATGTCGGCAGGCATCTTGAAGGCGAAGATCGCCACCAGGATCGACAGTGCCAGGGTGATCGTGCCGGCGATATGACCTTTGAGCCGGAACACGGCCAGGGCCAGGAAGAAGAAAACGATAGGGATCAATGCCGCGAGTGCGGAGAGACCGAGACTGCCGAGCGGTGCGTAGATCTGCTGCCAGGTTTGCATATGGGGTGGCCCCTAATTGTTTTTGGTTAGGCCCGGTGTCCGCCTTGGGCGTCGACCAGTTAAAGCCTTTCATTGTGTGAAAGGTCTTGCAGTGCCCGTCCCCCGAACACTGGCATTGGATAATTGGTAATACCAATTTACAATCGCTGGTCGCTAGGTTAAAAGCCTTGTCTGTGATGTGTCAATTTGTCTCTCTCAAACTTTGGTCGAGGTTGCTCGTCGATATGTAGCTGATGGGGTGGTCTGTGGCGGTATCTGGAGGGTGCTTGCGCGCCGCCAATCAGCCAGAATAGGCGGTCCCGGCAATTCTTCGGGGATGTGGAGTGAGGGTTATGGGGTTTGATCAGGTGCGTCAGCGCCGTTTGTCTGACGATATTGTCGAACAGCTGGAAAGAATGATCCTGGAAGGAACGCTGAAATCGGGCGGCCGATTGCCTGCCGAGCGTGCACTGGCCGAGCAATTCGGCGTGTCGCGTCCCTCGCTGCGCGAGGCGATTCAGAAGTTGACGGCCAAGGGGCTGTTGATCAGCCGCCAGGGTGGCGGCAACTATGTCGTGGAAAACCTCGGCTCGACCTTCAGCGACCCGCTGCTGCATCTGCTGGAAAGCAGCCCTGATGCCCAGCGCGATCTGCTGGAGTTTCGCCAGACCCTCGAGGTGTCCTGCGCCTACTACGCGGCTATCCGGGCGACGGATGTGGATCGCGAACGCTTAAAGGCGGCCTTCGAAACCCTGCAGGATTGCTACACCCGGGTTGATGAAGTCAGCCGGACGGAGGAGGGCGCGGCCGATGCCAATTTCCATCTGGCGATTGCCGAGGCCAGTCACAACGCGGTGTTGCTGCACACCATTCGCGGTCTGTTCGATCTGCTCAAGCGCAACGTGGTGACCAACATCGGCGGCATGTACAAGCAGCGCACAGAAACCCGCGACATGCTGATCGATCAGCATCGTGAGCTGTACTCGGCGATTATCGAGGGGCGTGCGCAGGACGCGCGTGAAGTGTCGGCGCGGCATCTGCTGTATGTGCAGGAAGTGCTGGAAGAGGTGCGTCAGCAGGTACAGCGCGCGGCCCGGGCGGAGCGGCGTAACGGGATGTGAGGTCGCTGTGGATCTATTGTGGGAGCGGATTTATCCGCGAAGAGGTCGTTCTCTTAAGAAGATGCGTCGAACGCGCTGGCCTCTTCGCGAATGAATTCGCTCCCACAACAGGCGCCCCATAATTCGGATATGAAACCGGATTGCGGGGCTGAGCTGAAGGCCTACTCGTCCTTGCCCTTATTGCGCACGGCGCGTTGCAGCTCGCGATTGGAGTCGCGTTCGCGCTCGGTATCGCGCTTGTCGTATTCCTTCTTGCCTTTGCCCAGAGCGATCTCGCACTTGATCAAGTGCGCTTTCCAGTAAAGGGAGAGGGCCACGCAGGCATAGCCTTTTTGCTGCACCGAGGTGATGAGCTTTTCCAGCTCGCGCTGGTTGAGCAGCAGTTTACGGGTGCGTGTCGGGTCAGCGATGACGTGTGTGCTGGCAGTCGTCAGCGGCGAGATATGGCTACCCATCAGCCAGGCCTCACCGTCCTTGAGCAGCACATAACTGTCGACCAGCTGTACCTTGTTGGCACGCAGGCTTTTTACTTCCCAGCCAGCCAGGACCAGACCGGCCTCGAACTTGTGTTCGATGAAGTAATCGTGTCGCGCCTTCTTGTTTTGCGCGATGGTCCCTGTGGGATGTTTCTTGAGCTTAGCCATAGGGGACGCATTATAGGGAGTCGCGGCATTGTCGGCTATGGGTAACCTGCGTGCTTGAGCAGGTTGATTGAATCCCGGACAATGCGCGCTCTTTTTTGGTTGGGCGTGGGTTGCGATGTCGACGGATAAGGTTTCGGTCCATGGAAGTTGGGCCAGTCGCTGGGTGTTCATTCTGGCGGCAACGGGTTCGGCGGTGGGGCTGGGCAGTATCTGGAAATTTCCATACATGGTCGGCGTCTATGGCGGCGGCGCGTTCGTACTGATGTTCCTGGCCTGCATCGCGCTAATTGGCATCCCGGTGATGATGGCCGAGACCCTGATCGGTCGCCGCTCCCGCCTGAGCCCGGCCAATGCCCTAAAGGTGCTGGCGCTGGAAGCCGGGCATTCGGCGCGCTGGTCCTGGGGCGCTTTTGCCGGGATGATCACGGCGCTGCTGATCCTGTCTTTTTATAGCGTGGTGGGCGGCTGGTCCCTGGATTACATCATCGATATGGGCCGCGGCGATTTCCAGGGCGTGACTCCGGACCAGGTCGGCGCCTATTTCGGCGCGGTGATTGCCGACCCCTGGCGCCTGACCGCCTGGCACACGGCGTTCATGCTGCTGTCGGCGGTGGTGATTGCCAAGGGTGTGGTCGCCGGACTTGAGCGCAGTCTGCGCATCATGATGCCGCTGCTGTTCCTGCTGATGATCATTCTGCTGGGCTACAGCCTGACCACCGGGCACTTCATGGAAGGCGTGCATTTCATGTTCGACTTCAATCCGGACAAGGTCCTTGATGGCCTGCTGCCGGCCATGGGGCATGCGTTCTTTTCCCTGAGCGTCGGCGTGGGTTCGATCATGATCTATGGCGCCTACATGACCAAGGGCGCGTCGATCAGCTCCACCGTGGTCGGCGTGGCCTTGCTCGACACCTTCGTCTCATTGCTGGCCGGGCTGGCGTTGTTCCCTATCGTGTTTCAGGCCGGGTTGAACCCCAGCGAAGGCCCTGGCCTGATGTTCGTCACCTTGCCTTATGCGTTCGGTAACGTAGCCTTTGGCCAGGTGATGGGGGTAGTGTTCTTCGTGCTGGTGGCCATTGCCGCTTGGAGTTCGGCGATTTCCTTGCTGGAGCCGATGGTGGCTTATCTGGTCGAGCGGACAAAAGTCAGCCGCGCCTGGGTGACTTTCTGGTTGGCTTTTGTCTGCTGGTTTGTTGGATTGGGTACGGTGTTCTCGTTCAACATCTGGCAGAAGGCCAAGTTTTTCGTGAACGATGCCAGCGGCTTCCATCTCTACCAATGGGGCGCGGAAAAAGGCCTGGATTTCTTCGGGGTCATTGATTTCTTCACCTCGCGGATCATGTTGCCGCTGGGTGGGCTGTGTTTTGTAGTGTTTGCAGGTTGGGTGATGGGCACGAAGGCGGTGCGCGACGAGTTGTCGATCCGCAGCCCTGTGCTGTTCACCACAACGTTCTTTTTGATGCGCTATGTTGCGCCGATCGGCATTCTGGTTGTCTTTGCCGCTCAGCTTTGGAAATGACGCTGACATGACTACACATATTCAACGCTCGGCCCTGCTGCCTTACCCGGCGCGGGCGCTCTACGACCTGGTCAATGATGTTGCCAGGTATTCCGAGTTCCTGCCCTGGTGCTCCTCTGCGGCGGTGCTTGAGGCCAGTGACGAGCACATGCGCGCCAGCCTGGAGATCGCCAAGGGCGGCCTGAGCCAGCGTTTCGAGACGCGCAATACGTTGGTGCCAGGTGAGTCCATCGTGATGGACCTGGTTGAAGGCCCATTCAACCAGTTGCATGGTGTCTGGACCTTCAAGGCGTTGGGCGACAAAGCCTGCAAGATCAGCCTTGACCTGTCCTTCGATTATGCCGGGCCGATTGTTCGGGCAACCCTGGGGCCGCTGTTCAATCAGGCGGCCAATACCCTGGTGGATGCCTTTTGCCAGCGGGCGAAAGAGCTGAGTGCCTGAGGTGCTGATCGAGATCGAGGTGGTGTATGCCGCCGTCGACCGTCAGGTGTTGATCAGCCTCGAACTGCCGAGTGGTTCTACCGCTGGTCAGGCGATTCAAGCTTCGGGAATTCAGCAGCAGTTTCCTGCGGTGGATTTTGCGCAGTGTGCTGTAGGGATTTTCGGAAAGGTGATCGGGAATCCGCAGCAGCGGGTACTGGAAGCTGGAGATCGGGTGGAGGTCTATCGGCCTTTGCTGGCAGACCCCAAGGAGATTCGGCGTTTGCGGGCGGCCAAGGCCGCGAAGGCGCGTACAGAGGAATAGAATCGTTGCGAGCGCTTTGCGCTCGATCGCCAGCAAGCCGGCTCCCACAGGTTGTTGTCGCCCACAAAAAAGCCCGGCATGCCGGGCTTTTTGCTGTGCATCCACGTATCAGCGCGGATTGGTATCCAGTGGTTCCTGGACAGGGACCGGAACGGTTTCCACTTTGTCCACGTCGTTCTGGATCTGTTGCAGTAGCGAACCAGGTTTGGCCGGTGCATCCGGTTTTGCTGGCGCTGGCTTGTCGCTTGGCGCAACAGTTGTGTCAGTGCTCTTACCGAGGATGGCTTCGTCGCGGCTGACGCCGGGCATGAAGTCACCGTTCAGGCTGACCAGTTGATCGTTGCTATTGAAGATCAGCGTCATGCGTTCCTGTTGGCGTTCACCGCCGCCAGGTTGCAGGCTATAGAGGTAATCCCACCGATCCGCATGGAACGTATCGGTCAGCAGGGGATTACCCATGATAAACCGTACTTGTCGGCGGGTCATTCCCGGCCGTAACTGGTCTATCATGTCTTGCGTGACGACATTGCCCTGCTGGATGTCGATTTTATAAACCCCGGGGAATGAACAACCGGCGAGTGCGAGCAGTCCCACGAGGGTGAAACTGGTTAGCAGGAGCTTGGTGTTTTGCATCGGTGGGCGACTTCCACTATCTTGGCTGGGACAACGTAAACCCCGATCATACCTGCATTAAGAGAAGCTGCGAAGCAGCGTCTGCGAGAAAGCTGACCATGGTTGAAAATAGCGAACTCCGTAAAGCCGGATTAAAAGTGACCCTGCCAAGGGTCAAGATTCTACAGATGCTCGATTCCGCCGAGCAGCGTCACATGAGCGCAGAAGATGTCTACAAGGCGCTCATGGAAGCTAGCGAGGACGTTGGCCTGGCCACGGTTTATCGTGTCCTGACTCAATTCGAAGCTGCCGGACTGGTGGTTCGCCACAATTTCGACGGCGGCCATGCGGTATTCGAATTGGCTGACGGCGGCCACCACGACCATATGGTCAACGTGGAGTCTGGCGAAGTGATCGAATTCTTCGACGAAGAAATCGAGAAGCTTCAGAAGGCGATCGTCGAGAAGCACGGTTACGAGTTGGTTGATCACAACCTCGTGCTCTACGTGCGTAAAAAGAAGGCGTAAGTCTTTTTTTGTTACAACAAAGGCGACCTTAGGGTCGCCTTTGTGCGTTTTGGGGGAAGGTCGTTGGAGCGAGGCTTGCCCGCGAATATGATCGTCAGATCAGGCGCTGACGCTTTTGCGAGCGCTGCGCACTCGATCGCCAGCAAGCCGGCTCCCACCTGATGCTGCGTTCTGTTTCAGGCCTTGGTGGCCATCACCATCTTCTTCGCGTGAGCCAAGGACTCCTTGGTCAGGTCGATACCGCCGAGCATGCGCGCCACTTCCTCGATGCGTTCGGTCTTGCTGAGCTTGGATACCGCCGTGCGGGTGGCTTCGCTGTCCCGGGCCTTGTGCACGAATAGATGCTGATGGCCCTGGGCGGCGACTTGCGGCAGGTGGGTCACAGTCATGACCTGGCCGCGTTCACCGAGGCGGCGCAGCAACTGGCCGACGATTTCTGCGGTAGGGCCGCCGATACCGACGTCCACTTCGTCGAAGACCAGGGTTGGTACTCGCGAGGTCTGGGCGGTGATCACCTGGATGGCCAGGCTGATGCGCGACAGTTCACCGCCGGACGCCACCTTGGCCAGGGCCTTGAGGGGCTGGCCGGGGTTGGCGCTGACCAGCAGTTCCACCTGTTCCAGGCCATTGGGCAGCAGATCCTTGCCGGTGTTGGGGCGCAATTCGATATTGAAGCGGCCGCCCGGCATGCCCAGGCGCTGGATCTCAAGTTCCACGGCGCTGGCCAGCCCGGTTGCCGCCTGATGACGCCGGTCACTGAGTTCCCGGGCCTTTTCCTGATAATGACGGGCAAAGGACGCCAGTTCGTGTTCAAGGCGTTCGATGGTTTCGTCGTTGGCGTTGAGGGTTTCGATTTCATCCAGCAGCTTCTGCTGCAGCGTGGCGACTTCGGTGGGCTGGATGCGGTGCTTGCGCGCCAGGGTGTAGATCGCGTCGAGGCGTTCCTCAAGCTGCTGCAGGCGTGCCGGATCGGCATCGAAGTGATCGAGGAAGCGATTGAGTTCGCCGACGGCTTCTTCCACCTGGATCTGCGCGCTGGCCAACAGGTTGGTGGCTTCGTTCAGTGCAGTCGGCGAATTACTCACGCCGCTGAGTCGGTGCAGGCTGGCGGTCAGGGCATTGAGTACATTGCCCGAATCGCTCTCGCTGCACTGCTCCACCACTTGGCGGCAGATGCTCAGCAGGCTTTCGGCGTTGGTCAGGTTCTTGTGTTCCTGCTCCAGCTCCTGCAGTTCGTTTTCGCCCAGGCTCAGGCTTTCCAGTTCTTCCAGCTGATAGCTGAGCAGCTGGTGGCGCGAGCGCTGTTCGTCACCGGAGTTGGACAGACGTTCCAGCTCCTGGCGGGTCTGGCGCCAGCGCTGGGCGGCCAGGTGTACCTGGCGTGCAAGGTCGGTGGCCCCGGCGTATTCGTCGAGCAGGCGGCGATGGGTGTCGGTCTTGAGCAGGGACTGGTGTTCATGCTGGCTGTGGATATCGATCAGCAACTCGCCCAGGGCCTTGAGGTCGCCCTGGGGGCAGGGCGTGCCATTGATATAGGCACGCGAACGCCCTTCGGCGGTGATGACCCGGCGCAGGATGCACGGCCCGTCGTTGTCCAGGTCGCGTTCGGCGAGCCAGTCTCGGGCCTCGGGGATGTCGGCCAGGTCGAAGGTGGCCAGGATATCGGCCTTGTCGGCGCCGGGGCGGACCACTCCGCTGTCTGCGCGATCGCCCAGGGTCAGGCCCAGGGCGTCGAACATGATCGATTTGCCTGCGCCGGTTTCGCCGGTAATGACGCTCATACCGCGATCCAGTTCGAGATCAAGGTGTTCGACGATGGCGTAGTTGCGTACGGAAAGGTGCACCAGCATGAAGTGGCTCCCATGGATTTATCTGGTTATTTATACAGTGCTTTGTTCGCCGTTGACAATGCCCGGCCTTAGCTCGATTTGCTTGAGCTGCGCTGCTTTTTAGTCCGTTGGGTAATTTTGTTCGTTCCGAGCCCGGGCGAGCATGGCCGGAAATATTGTGAGGATATGTTGGTCTTCAACCGTATCAGGCCCTTGAAGCTGAAAAAACCGCTCCCATATAGGGGGGCAGAAGCGCGAGTTGAGCTCGCGGACGTATTTGAAAGGAGAAAATCTATGGCTGACGAACAGAATCTGGATGCGCAGGCTCAAGACCAAACTAACGAGGCGGCGTCCGGCGAAGAATTGGTAACCCGCGTGCAAGTGCTGGAAGAGCAATTGGCTACCGCACAGGACCAGGCTCTGCGCGTCGCTGCGGATTTGCAGAACATCCGTCGCCGTGCCGAGCAGGATGTCGAGAAAGCGCACAAGTTTGCCCTGGAGAAATTTGCCGGTGACTTGCTGCCGATCATCGACAGCCTGGAGCGCGGTCTGGACCTGTCCAACCCGGATGACGAAAGCATCCGCCCGATGCGCGAAGGCATCGAGCTGACGCTGAAAATGTTCCAGGACACCCTCAAGCGCTTCCAGCTTGAAGCCATCGATCCTCATGGTCAGCCCTTCAACGCTGAAATGCACCAGGCCATGGCCATGCAGGAAAGCGCTGACGTCGAGCCTAACAGTGTCCTCAAAGTGTTCCAGAAGGGTTATCAGCTCAATGGTCGCCTGCTGCGTCCGGCCATGGTCGTGGTCAGCAAGGCACCGTCGCCTGCTACGCCGTCAATTGACGAGAAGGCTTGAAATCAGCTGATTGGCCCCCATTAACAGGCCATGCGTTTAAAGAGCTACCGCAATTTGTAAACGCAGTTGCGGCAACCAAATTCAAAGTTTCGGGAGAGTAATCAAGATGGGCAAGATTATCGGCATCGACCTGGGGACCACCAACTCCTGCGTCTCCATTCTGGAAAACGGCAAAGCCAAAGTTATCGAGAACGCCGAAGGCGCGCGCACCACGCCTTCGATCATCGCTTACGCCAACGACGGTGAAATCCTCGTCGGTCAGTCGGCCAAGCGTCAGGCAGTGACCAACCCGCACAACACTCTGTACGCGGTTAAGCGTCTGATCGGCCGTCGTTTCGACGAAGAAGTGGTCCAGAAAGACATCCAGATGGTCCCTTACAAGATCGTCAAGGCTGACAACAGCGACGCCTGGGTTGAAGTGAACGGCCAGAAAATGGCTCCGCCACAGATCTCGGCTGAAATCCTGAAAAAGATGAAGAAAACCGCCGAGGATTACCTGGGCGAGGCTGTGACTGAAGCGGTTATCACCGTTCCGGCCTACTTCAACGACAGCCAGCGTCAGGCGACCAAAGACGCCGGCCGTATCGCGGGTCTGGACGTCAAGCGCATCATCAACGAACCGACCGCAGCCGCACTGGCTTACGGTATGGACAAAGCCAAGGGCGACCACACTGTCATCGTTTATGACTTGGGTGGCGGTACTTTCGACGTTTCGGTTATCGAAATCGCTGAAGTCGATGGCGAGCACCAGTTTGAAGTTCTGGCAACCAACGGTGACACGTTCCTCGGCGGTGAAGACTTCGACATTCGTCTGATCGACTACCTCGTTGACGAATTCAAGAAAGAAAGCGGTATGAACCTCAAGGGTGACCCGCTGGCCATGCAGCGCCTGAAAGAAGCCGCTGAGAAAGCCAAGATCGAGCTGTCGTCTTCGCAGCAGACCGACGTCAACCTGCCGTACATCACTGCAGATGCGACCGGTCCTAAGCACTTGAACGTAAAGATCTCCCGCGCCAAGCTGGAATCCCTGGTTGAAGACCTGGTTCAGCGTACCGTCGAGCCTTGCCGTATCGCGCTCAAAGACGCCGGTATCGACATCGACAAGATCAACGACGTGATCCTGGTCGGTGGTCAGACCCGTATGCCGCTGGTACAGAAGACTGTTACCGAGTTCTTCGGCAAAGAAGCGCGTAAAGACGTCAACCCTGACGAAGCTGTTGCCATGGGTGCTGCGATTCAAGGCGCGGTACTGGCTGGTGATGTCAAAGACGTCCTGCTGCTGGACGTCAGCCCGCTGACCCTGGGTATCGAAACCATGGGTGGCGTGATGACCGCGCTGATCGAGAAAAACACCACGATTCCTACCAAGAAATCCCAAGTGTTCTCGACTGCCGACGACAATCAGGGCGCTGTGACCATCCACGTGCTGCAAGGTGAGCGCAAGCAAGCCGGTCAGAACAAGTCCCTGGGCAAGTTCGACCTGGCCGAGATTCCACCGGCTCCACGTGGCGTGCCGCAGATCGAAGTGACCTTCGACATCGACGCCAACGGCATCCTGCACGTAGGCGCCAAGGACAAAGCGACCGGCAAGCAACAGTCGATCGTGATCAAGGCCAACTCCGGTCTGTCCGAGGAAGAAATCCAGCAGATGGTGCGTGACGCCGAAGTCAACGCTGAAGAAGACCGCAAGTTCGAAGAGCTGGCCTCTGCTCGTAACCAGGGCGATGCACTGGTTCACTCGACTCGCAAAATGGTCAGCGATGCCGGTGACAAGGTAACCGCCGAAGAGAAAGCTGCGATTGAAACCGCAGTCGTTGCCCTGGAAGCCGCTGTAAAAGGCGACGACAAGGCGACCATCGAAGCCAAGATCGAAGAGCTGTCCAAGGTCTCGGCACCGGTTGCCCAGAAGATGTACGCGGACGCTGCCGAGAAACCTGAAGCCGGTGCCCAGCAACCCGCTCAGGAAGAAGCCAAGCACGCCGACGACGTCGTTGATGCCGAGTTCGAAGAAGTCAAAGACCACAAGTAAGCGCAGGCTCACTTGAAAGCCAGTTCGCCGCAGTCATGCGGTGGCTGGTAGGATGTCGCCGCGCGGGAGCTTGCTCCCGCGTTGGCGTGTCTGGAACATCAGAATTTTTTTGGTGCATGGATCATCTCCATGCACCCTCAGGAGCGTTGGCCGGACGTCCTCAAGAGTGCAAATGAATTATGTCGAAGCGTGACTTTTATGAAGTGCTGGGAGTGGAGCGCGGCTCCAGTGAAGCAGACCTGAAGAAGGCTTATCGTCGTCTGGCGATGAAGCATCACCCTGACCGCAACCCGGGCGACAAAGCGTCGGAAGATCTCTTCAAAGAGGCCAACGAAGCTTACGAAGTGCTTTCCGATGCCAGCAAGCGAGCTGCCTATGACCAGTACGGTCATGCCGGTGTCGACCCGAGCATGGGTGGCGGCGGTGGTGGATTCGGTGCCGGTGGCGCGAACTTCTCCGATATCTTCGGTGATGTGTTCAGCGATTTCTTCGGCGGTGGCCGGGGTCAGGGCGGTGGCCGTGGCGGCGCGCAGCGTGGTAGCGACCTGCGCTACACTCTGGAGCTGAATCTCGAAGAAGCGGTGCGCGGCACGACCGTGAATATCCGTGTGCCGACGCTAGTCAATTGCAAGCCATGTGATGGCAGCGGCGCGAAGAAAGGCTCGTCGCCAGTGACGTGCCCGACCTGCGGCGGTATCGGTCAGGTGCGCATGCAGCAGGGCTTCTTCTCGGTGCAGCAGACCTGCCCGCGTTGCCATGGCCACGGCAAGATCATTTCCGATCCGTGCGATTCGTGTAACGGTGAAGGCCGTGTCGAAGAGTACAAGACCCTGTCGGTCAAGGTGCCGCCTGGTGTCGATACCGGCGACCGCATTCGTCTGTCCGGCGAAGGCGAGGCGGGGGCCCAGGGTGGTCCTACCGGCGACCTGTATGTGGTGATCAACGTGCGCGAGCACGCGATCTTCCAGCGCGATGGCAAGCATTTGTACTGCGAAGTGCCGATCAGCTTCACCGACGCCGCCCTGGGTGGCGAGCTGGAAGTGCCGACCCTGGATGGTCGCGTCAAGCTGAAAATCCCTGAAGGTACCCAGACCGGCAAGCAGTTCCGTCTGCGCGGCAAGGGCGTTGCCCCTGTACGCGGCGGTGGTGCGGGCGATCTGATGTGCCGTGTCGCCGTTGAAACCCCGGTCAACCTGGGTCGTCGTCAGCGCGAACTGCTCGAAGAATTCCGTACCTCCCTTGAGGGCGATAACACTCACTCCCCGAAAGCCAGTGGCTGGTTCGAGGGTGTGAAGCGTTTCTTCGGCGATTTGTAAGGGGCAGGCTATGCGACGTATTGCTGTAATGGGCGCCGCCGGGCGCATGGGCAAGGCTTTGATCGAAGCGGTGCAGAAGGCGCCTGGTGCGGGTCTGACCGCTGCCGTGCACAAGCCGGACAGCACGCTGATCGGCGCCGATGCCGGTGAACTGGCGGGTCTGGGGCGTATTGGGGTGCAGCTGTCGGGCGACCTGGCTCATGTGGCTGACGAGTTCGACGTGCTGATCGACTTCACCCACCCGTCGGTGACCCTGAAGAACCTGGCTTTCTGCCGCAAGGCGGGCAAGGCCATGATCATCGGCACCACGGGTTTCAGTGCGGAAGAGAAGCAGCGCCTGGTTGATGCTGGCAAGGAGATTCCGATTGTCTTCGCCGCCAACTTCAGCGTCGGGGTCAACCTGTGTCTGAAGCTGCTCGACACCGCATCGCGGGTGTTGGGTGACGACGTGGATATCGAGATCAGCGAAGCGCATCATCGGCACAAGGTCGATGCGCCGTCGGGTACGGCGTTGCGCATGGGTGAGGTGGTGGCCAATGCCCTGGGTCGTGACTTGAGTGAAGTCGCGGTCTACGGCCGCGAAGGCCAGACTGGCGCGCGTGATCGTCAGACCATTGGTTTCGCTACCGTGCGGGCCGGGGATATTGTCGGTGATCACACCGTGCTGTTCGCTGCCGATGGTGAGCGTGTCGAGATCACTCACAAGGCGTCTAGCCGCATGACCTTTGCCAAGGGCGCCGTTCGCGCGGCCCTGTGGCTCGATGGTCAGGCGCCGGGTCTGTACGACATGCAGGATGTGCTGGATCTGCGCTAGGTTTTAGGTCTGGAATGAGATCTTGTGGGAGCCGGCTTGCTGGCGATTGCGTCGGGTCGGTCAATGATGCAATCGCGAGCGCTGCGCACTCGATCGCCACCAAGGCGGCTCCCACGATTTGGCGCAAGGCCAGGAAATTAATCTCCCTGTCGCATTACCCCGCCTTTCAGACTCTTTTCCGGTAGACCAAAACAGGCTTTTTCTGTAAGCTACAGCTTTAGTGTGTCCACTAAAAGCGCGCAGATGATTCTATAAGAAAGCGGGGTGACGTATTACGTCATTCCGCTTTTTTGCAACCTGCGAATGCCCTTTCAGGCTTTAACTACGGGAGGTCTTCTTGACTAAGCCAGCCATACTTGCCCTTGCTGATGGCAGCATTTTTCGCGGCGAAGCCATTGGAGCCGACGGTCAAACCGTTGGTGAGGTGGTGTTCAACACCGCAATGACAGGCTATCAGGAAATCCTTACCGATCCTTCCTATGCCCAGCAAATCGTTACCCTGACTTACCCGCACATCGGCAACACCGGCACCACGCCGGAAGACGCCGAGTCCGATCGTGTCTGGTCAGCTGGCCTGGTCATTCGTGACCTGCCTCTGGTAGCCAGCAACTGGCGCAACAAGATGTCCCTCGGGGACTACTTGAAGGCAAACAAGGTTGTTGCCATCGCCGGTATCGACACCCGTCGCCTGACCCGCATCCTGCGTGAGAAAGGCGCACAGAACGGCTGCATTCTGGCCGGTGACAACATTTCCGAAGAAGCGGCCATCGCCGCAGCGCGCGGCTTCCCGGGCCTCAAGGGCATGGACCTGGCCAAGGAAGTCAGCACCAAGAAGAGCTACCAGTGGCGCTCCAGCGTCTGGAGCCTGAAAACCGACAGCCATCCTGACATCGCCGATGCAGAGCTGCCGTACCACGTCGTCGCCTACGACTACGGCGTCAAGCTGAACATCCTGCGCATGCTGGTAGAGCGCGGCTGCCGCCTGACCGTGGTCCCGGCGCAAACGCCTGCGGCCGACGTGCTGGCCCTCAAGCCGGACGGCGTGTTCCTGTCCAACGGCCCAGGTGACCCTGAGCCGTGCGACTACGCGATCAAGGCGATTCAGGAAGTCCTGGAAACCGAGATCCCGGTGTTCGGCATCTGCCTGGGCCACCAACTGCTGGCCTTGGCCTCCGGTGCCAAGACCGTGAAAATGGGTCATGGTCACCACGGTGCCAACCACCCGGTGCAGGACCTGGACACGGGTGTCGTCATGATCACCAGCCAGAACCACGGTTTTGCGGTGGACGAGTCCACTCTGCCGGGCAACGTGCGCGCCATTCACAAGTCGCTGTTCGACGGCACCCTGCAGGGTATCGAGCGCACCGACAAAAGCGCGTTCAGCTTCCAGGGTCACCCTGAGGCGAGCCCGGGCCCGAACGACGTTGCGCCACTGTTTGATCGCTTTATCGAAGCCATGGCCAAGCGCCGCTGACGGTTGCCTTGAAAATGTAGCGCGAAGATGGCCGGGCCCGAACGACACGCTGTTCGGTGCTGAACCACCCGGCCACCTCAGAAGAAAATTCAAGACGGCTTGCCGACTGACTTGCGGATTTGAGTGACAACCCATGCCAAAACGTACAGATATTAAAAGCATCCTGATTCTCGGCGCCGGCCCCATCGTGATCGGCCAGGCCTGTGAATTCGACTACTCCGGCGCCCAGGCCTGTAAAGCCCTGCGCGAAGAGGGTTACCGCGTCATCCTGGTGAACTCCAACCCGGCGACCATCATGACCGACCCGTCGATGGCCGACGCCACCTACATCGAGCCGATCAAGTGGCAGACCGTTGCCAAGATCATCGAGAAAGAGCGTCCGGACGCGCTGCTGCCGACCATGGGTGGCCAGACCGCGCTGAACTGCGCCCTTGACCTGGAGCGCGAAGGCGTTCTGGAGAAGTTCGGTGTGGAAATGATCGGCGCCAATGCCGACACCATCGACAAGGCCGAAGACCGCTCGCGTTTCGACAAGGCCATGAAATCCATCGGTCTGGATTGCCCGCGCTCGGGTATCGCCCACACCATGGAAGAGTCCTACGCAGTGCTCGAGAAGCTGGGCTTCCCGTGCATCATCCGTCCGTCCTTCACCATGGGCGGCACCGGTGGCGGCATCGCCTACAACCGTGAAGAATTCGAAGAAATCTGCACCCGTGGTCTGGACCTGTCGCCGACCAAGGAACTGCTGATCGACGAATCGCTGATCGGCTGGAAAGAGTACGAAATGGAAGTGGTCCGCGACAAAAAGGACAACTGCATCATCGTCTGCTCCATCGAGAACTTCGACCCGATGGGCGTCCACACCGGCGACTCCATCACTGTTGCGCCAGCCCAGACGCTGACCGACAAGGAATACCAGATCATGCGTAACGCCTCCCTGGCGGTACTGCGTGAAATCGGCGTCGAAACCGGCGGTTCCAACGTTCAGTTCGGCATCTGCCCGGACACCGGCCGCATGGTCGTGATCGAGATGAACCCGCGTGTATCGCGCTCGTCGGCCCTGGCATCGAAAGCCACCGGCTTCCCGATCGCCCGCGTTGCCGCCAAGCTGGCAATCGGCTACACCCTCGACGAGCTGCAAAACGAAATCACCGGCGGCAAGACCCCGGCGTCCTTCGAGCCGTCCATCGACTACGTCGTGACCAAGCTGCCACGTTTCGCCTTCGAGAAGTTCTCCAAGGCCGACGCGCGCCTGACCACCCAGATGAAGTCGGTCGGTGAAGTCATGGCCATCGGCCGCACCTTCCAGGAATCCCTGCAGAAAGCCCTGCGCGGCCTGGAAGTGGGCGTTTGCGGCCTGGATCCGAAGCTGGACCTGAGCAATCCGGAAAGCATGAGCGTACTCAAGCGCGAACTGACCGTGCCGGGCGCCGAGCGTATCTGGTACGTGGCTGACGCCTTCCGTGCCGGCATGACCGTCGAGCAGATCTTCGGCATGAACATGATCGACCCTTGGTTCCTGGTACAGATTGAAGATCTGATCAAGGACGAAGAGAAGGTCAAGACCTTGGGGCTGTCGGCCATCGACCGCGACCTGATGTATCGCCTCAAGCGCAAAGGTTTCTCCGACGCGCGTCTGGCCAAGCTGCTGGGCGTCACCGAGAAGAACCTGCGTACTCATCGCCACAAGCTCGAAGTGTTCCCGGTCTACAAGCGCGTCGACACCTGCGCCGCCGAGTTCGCCACCGACACCGCCTACCTGTACTCGACCTACGAGGAAGAGTGCGAAGCCGCGCCGTCGGATCGCAAGAAAATCATGATCCTCGGTGGCGGTCCTAACCGTATCGGCCAGGGCATCGAGTTCGACTACTGCTGCGTCCACGCTGCCCTCGCTCTGCGCGAAGATGGCTATGAGACCATCATGGTCAACTGCAACCCGGAAACCGTTTCCACCGACTACGACACCTCCGATCGCCTGTACTTCGAACCAGTTACCCTGGAAGACGTGCTGGAAATCGTCCGCGTCGAGAAGCCGCACGGCGTGATCGTCCAGTACGGCGGCCAGACCCCGCTGAAACTGGCTCGCGCCCTGGAAGCGGCTGGCGTGCCGATCATCGGTACCAGCCCTGATGCCATCGACCGTGCTGAAGATCGCGAGCGCTTCCAGCAGATGGTCGAGCGCCTGAACCTGCGTCAGCCGCCAAACGCCACCGTGCGCAGCGAAGACGAAGCAATTCGCGCTGCCAGCAAGATCGGCTACCCGCTGGTCGTGCGTCCGTCCTACGTACTGGGCGGCCGGGCGATGGAAATCGTCTACGAAGAAGAAGAACTCAAGCGCTACCTGCGTGAAGCGGTGCAAGTGTCCAACGACAGCCCGGTGCTGCTGGACCACTTCCTCAACTGCGCCATCGAGATGGACGTGGATGCGGTCAGCGACGGCACAGACGTAGTCATCGGCGCGATCATGCAGCACATTGAGCAGGCGGGCGTTCACTCCGGTGACTCCGCGTGCTCGCTGCCGCCGTACTCGCTGCCAGCGCACATCCAGGACGAGATGCGCGAGCAGGTCAAGAAGATGGCTCTGGAGCTGGGCGTGGTCGGCCTGATGAACGTACAGCTGGCCCTGCAGGGCGAGGATATCTACGTCATCGAAGTCAACCCGCGCGCTTCCCGGACCGTACCGTTCGTGTCCAAGTGCATCGGTGTCTCCCTGGCGATGGTTGCCGCTCGTGTCATGGCCGGCAAGACCCTGAAAGAGCTGAACTTCACCAAGGAAATCATCCCGAACTTCTACAGCGTCAAAGAAGCGGTGTTCCCGTTCGCCAAGTTCCCGGGCGTCGACCCGATTCTCGGCCCAGAGATGAAGTCCACCGGTGAAGTCATGGGCGTGGGCGACAGCTTCGGCGAAGCCTTTGCCAAGGCGCAGATGGGCGCCAGCGAAGTGCTGCCGACCGGCGGTACTGCGTTCATCAGCGTGCGTGATGACGACAAGCCACTGGTTGCCGGCGTTGCTCGCGACCTGATCGGCCTGGGCTTCGAAATCGTCGCCACTGCCGGTACTGCGCGCCTGATCGAAGAGGCGGGCCTGAAGGTTCGTCGCGTGAACAAGGTGACAGAAGGCCGTCCACACGTGGTCGACATGATCAAGAATGACGAAGTCACCCTGATCATCAACACCACCGAAGGTCGCCAGTCGATCGCCGATTCCTATTCCATCCGTCGTAATGCCCTGCAGCACAAGATCTACTGCACCACTACCATTGCTGCGGGCGAGGCCATCTGCGAAGCGCTCAAGTTCGGTCCGGAAAAGACCGTGCGTCGCTTGCAGGATCTACATGCAGGATTGAAGGCATGATCAAATACCCAATGACCGTCCAGGGCGCCAAAGCCCTGGAAGAAGAACACACTCACCTGACCAAGGTCGTGCGTCCCAAGCTCAGTTCCGATATCGGTACTGCGCGGGAGCTGGGCGACCTCAAGGAAAACGCTGAATACCATGCTGCCCGCGAGCAGCAGGGTATGGTCGAGGCGCGGATTCGTGACATCGAAGGTCGCATGCAGAACGCTGTGATCATCGACGTGACGACCATCCCTCACACCGGCAAGGTGATCTTCGGTACGACTGTAGAAATCGCCAACGTCGAAACCGACGAAAGCGTGACCTACCAGATCGTTGGTGAAGACGAGGCTGATATCAAGCTCGGCAAGATCTCGGTAGGTTCGCCTATCGCCCGTGCCCTCATCGCCAAGGAAGAAGGTGATGTGGTCGTCGTCAAGACACCGAGCGGTGTGATCGAGTACGAGATTGTCCAAGTCCGCCACATTTGACCTTGGCCGCCCGTTTCCAGCGGGCGCCATTATCTGGCAACTCACCCAGACACTTTGGGTGGGTGGCCTGGTCTTGCTGCATCTGGCG
The DNA here is from genome assembly GCF_024807945.1 of Pseudomonas sp. JUb42. Taxonomy (GTDB): domain Bacteria; phylum Pseudomonadota; class Gammaproteobacteria; order Pseudomonadales; family Pseudomonadaceae; genus Aquipseudomonas. The sequence continues at coordinate 173,719 of NZ_JANUFD010000013.1, forward strand.
ACTTTGGCGGTAATGGATCAGACAGGCCTGGCGCCGTTGTTGATCGACGAGTTCGCCAATCTGTCCGGTGGTCTGCTGGTGGGGTTTGCCGCTGCTTGTGTGCTGTTGCAGATTGCCGTGCTGATCAAGGTCGAACGGTTGGCGAGCCTGTGGCGTGATCTGCGTGGCCAGCTATTGTCTATCGCATTGCTGGCTGCTGCGGGTTATTACACGCTCAAACACTGGCTGCCGGATGCTGTGCACTGGCAGTTATTGAGTTATCTGGTATTGGGGCTGGCTGGTTTGTTGCTGGTCGTGCAGCCGATACCGGGAAGGAATGGCAGGGCGCGCTGAAGGCGGCCCTGTTCTTCACGTATATCAGTTGGCGCGGTGAACGTTGGACAGTTGCTTGTTGACCTTGGGGTTCTTGCGATAGATCAACGCCATCTTGCCGATGACTTGCACCAGATCCGCCTTGCCTGTCTTGCACAGCTCGGCGATGGTCGCCAAGCGGCTTTCGCGATCGAGGATGTTGAGCTTGATCTTGATCAGCTCGTGATCGCCCAGTGCGCGTTCAAGTTCGGCCAAAACACCTTCAGTCAAGCCATTGTCCGCCACGATCAATACCGGTTTCAGATGGTGACCAATGGATTTGTACTGTTTCTTCTGCTCCGGAGTGAGCGGCATAATCTGACCTCTGTGTCTGATCTTGTAAAAACGGCGGCCAGTTTACCCGAGCGAGTCCGGGGCCGCCCAAGTTAATCACGACTCGTTATTTTCGAGGTGCCCTATGGCCCGATCCAAGACAAGCCATAACTGGCTCAAAGAACACTTTGACGACCCGTACGTCAAAATGGCGCAAAAAGACGGGTATCGCTCCCGCGCCAGCTACAAGCTGCTGGAGATCCAGGAAAAGGACAAAATCATCCGTCCCGGCATGACCGTGATCGATCTCGGCGCCGCGCCGGGTGGCTGGTCCCAGGTGACCAGTCGTCTGATTGGCGGTCAGGGTCGGCTGATTGCGTCCGATATCCTGGATATGGACAGTATCCCTGACGTGACCTTCATCAAGGGCGATTTCACCGAGGACGCCGTGCTTGCACAAATCCTCGACGCGGTCGGTAATACACAGGTAGACCTTGTGATTTCCGATATGGCCCCCAATATGAGTGGATTGAGCGCTGTGGATATGCCACGCGCAATGTTCCTGTGTGAATTGGCACTGGATCTCGCAGGCCGCGTTCTGCGCCCAGGTGGTGATTTTCTGATCAAGGTCTTCCAGGGTGAAGGCTTTGATGTCTATCACAAGGACATTCGCAAGCTGTTCGACAAGGTTCAGATGCGCAAGCCGTTGTCTTCGCGCGATCGCTCGCGGGAGCAGTATTTGCTGGCCCGTGGCTTCCGTGGGGTAGAGGGTTCGGAGAGTATCGAGCGTTTTTGAAGCAGGGTGATAGGTATAATCTAATAGCCCTTTGGATAGCACTTGTACGAGCATCTTGCGGTCAAATGTTTCACAAAGGGTTACAGACGGTGCCTGCCACATCTGTGGGTTCTGTAGTAAGTTAGGCCGGTGAATATCATGCGAGGCACGCTTGCTGCGTGGAGCTTGCTTCAGAGGGTAGCTAATTGAACGACATGGCAAAGAACTTGATCCTGTGGTTGATCATCGCGGCAGTCCTCGTGACGGTGATGAACAACTTCTCCAGCCCTAACGAGCCGCAGACCCTCAACTATTCCGAATTCATCCAGCAGGTCAAGGATGGCAAGGTCGAGAAAGTTGCCGTGGACGGCTACGTCATCACGGGCAAGCGTAACGACGGCGACACCTTCAAGACCATCCGTCCGGCAATCCAGGACAACGGTCTGATCGGTGACCTGGTCGATAACAACGTGGTGATCGAAGGCAAGCAACCAGAGCAGCAAAGTATCTGGACGCAACTGCTGGTCGCCAGTTTTCCGATTCTGGTGATCATCGCCGTGTTCATGTTCTTCATGCGCCAGATGCAAGGTGGTGCGGGAGGCAAGGGCGGGCCGATGAGCTTTGGCAAGAGCAAGGCGCGCCTGCTCTCCGAGGATCAGGTCAAGACCACACTGGCTGACGTTGCCGGTTGCGACGAAGCCAAGGAAGAAGTCGGCGAACTGGTCGAATTCCTCCGTGATCCGGGCAAATTCCAGCGTCTGGGCGGTCGCATTCCCCGCGGCGTGCTGATGGTTGGCCCTCCGGGTACCGGTAAGACCCTGATCGCCAAGGCGATCGCTGGTGAAGCCAAGGTGCCGTTCTTCACCATCTCCGGTTCCGACTTCGTCGAGATGTTCGTGGGTGTTGGTGCAAGTCGCGTCCGTGACATGTTCGAACAAGCCAAGAAGCACGCTCCGTGCATCATCTTCATCGACGAAATCGATGCCGTCGGTCGCCATCGCGGCAACGGCATGGGTGGCGGTCATGATGAGCGCGAACAGACTCTCAACCAGTTGCTGGTAGAGATGGACGGCTTCGAGATGAATGACGGCATCATCGTCATCGCTGCAACCAACCGCCCGGACGTCCTCGACCCTGCGCTGCTGCGCCCGGGCCGTTTCGACCGTCAGGTGGTTGTTGGTCTGCCGGATATCCGTGGCCGTGAGCAGATTCTCAAGGTCCACATGCGCAAAGTGCCTATGGGCGAAGACGTCAACCCGGGTGTTATCGCCCGTGGTACGCCGGGCTTCTCCGGTGCCGACCTAGCCAACCTGGTCAACGAGGCATCGCTGTTCGCCGCTCGTTCCGGCAAGCGCATTGTTGAAATGAAGGAATTTGAGCTCGCTAAAGACAAGATCATGATGGGCGCCGAGCGCAAATCCATGGTCATGTCCGATAAAGAGAAGCGCAACACCGCATATCACGAAGCAGGCCATGCCATCGTGGGTCGTGTCGTGCCTGAGCATGATCCGGTCTACAAGGTATCGATCATCCCGCGCGGTCGTGCCCTGGGCGTGACCATGTTCCTGCCGGAAGAAGATCGTTACAGCCTGTCCAAGCGTGCGCTGATCAGCCAGATCTGTTCGCTGTATGGCGGGCGTATCGCCGAAGAGATGACCCTGGGCTTCGACGGTGTTACCACTGGCGCCTCCAACGACATCATGCGTGCCAGCCAGATTGCACGGAACATGGTGACCAAGTGGGGGCTGTCGGAAAAACTCGGCCCGCTGATGTATGCCGAAGATGAAGACTCGGGCTTCCTCGGTCGTGGCGGCAGCCAGAACTCCAGCTTCTCCGGTGAAACAGCCAAACTGATCGACTCGGAAGTGCGCCTGATCATCGATCAGTGCTACGGCACCGCCAAGCAGATCCTGACGGACAGCCGCGACAAGCTCGATGCCATGGCTGATGCCCTGATGAAGTACGAAACCATTGATGCCGATCAAATCGACGACATCATGGCTGGCCGCCCGCCACGTGAGCCACGTGACTGGGAAGGCGGTGGTTCGGGCACTTCCGGTACACCGCTGCCACCAGTGGATCCGCGCCCTGAAACGCCAATCGGTGGCCCTGCCGCTGAACATTAAGGTCTGACATGACTTCAGTGTTTCACCCAACCCGGTTGCCTTGCGGCAACCGGGTTCTTGATTTGTCCCGCACCCACGTGATGGGCATCCTCAACGCCACGCCTGACTCCTTTTCCGATGGTGGTCGCTTCAACCAGCTTGATGGGGCTCTGCGCCACGCCGAGGCCATGGTTGCTGCGGGCGCCACGCTGATCGATGTTGGCGGTGAGTCGACTCGCCCGGGCGCTCGTGTCGTATCGCCACTGGAAGAGCTGGAGCGGGTGGCGCCAGTGGTCGAGGCGTTGAATCGCGAGCTGGATGTAATTATCTCTGTCGATACTTCCACGCCAGCGGTGATTCGCGAGTCGGCGCGCCTGGGAGCGGGCTTGATCAACGACGTGCGCTCCCTGCGCCGCGATGGCGCCCTTGATGCGGCTGCCGCCACCGGTCTGCCGGTGTGCCTGATGCATATGCTCGGTGAGCCGGGGAATATGCAGGATGATCCGCACTACCAGGATCTGCTCGGTGAGGTCAGTGCCTTTCTCGTCGAGCGCATGGATGCCTGTGCGGCGGTGGGAATACCTGCCGAGCGCATTATCCTCGATCCCGGCTTTGGCTTTGCCAAGAGCCTGGATCACAACCTGAGCCTGTTCAAGCATATGGAGGCCCTCAATGCATTGGGTCGTCCTCTGCTGGTCGGTGTCTCGCGCAAAAGCATGATCGGTGGGGTTCTGGGGCGAGCAGTCGGTGAACGTCTGTACGGTGGCCTGGCCCTCGCTGCATTGGCGATGGTCAAGGGTGCGCGGATCCTGCGCGTGCATGATGTCGCCGAAACGATTGACGTTGTGCGGATGATTGCCGCTGTCGAGTCAGCTGAATAGAAAGATGGAGCATCCATGACAACTAAAAAATATTTCGGGACCGACGGTATTCGCGGTCGCGTCGGGCAATTTCCTATCACGCCTGATTTCATGCTGCGCCTCGGTTGGGCTGCTGGTATGGCATTTCGTCATCTTGGCGCCTGCCGCATTTTGGTCGGCAAGGACACGCGGATCTCCGGTTACATGTTCGAATCCGCGCTGGAAGCCGGCCTGTCTGCCGCCGGTGCTGATGTCATGCTACTGGGGCCGATGCCGACGCCTGCCATCGCCTACCTGACGCGGACCTTCCATGCCGAAGCCGGCATCGTGATCAGTGCCTCGCATAACCCGCATTACGATAACGGCATTAAGTTCTTCTCCGGCCAGGGCACCAAGCTGCCGGACGAGATCGAAATGATGATCGAAGAGCTGCTCGACACGCCCATGACCGTGGTCGAGTCGGACAAGCTGGGCAAGGTCTCGCGGATCAACGACGCCGCAGGCCGCTATATCGAATTCTGCAAGAGCAGTGTGCCGACCAGCACCGACTTCGCCGGGCTGCGTCTGGTCATCGACTGCGCCCACGGCGCGACTTACAAGGTTGCGCCCAATGTCTTCCGTGAGCTGGGCGCCCAGGTCACCGTACTGTCGGCGCAACCCAACGGCCTGAACATCAACGAGAACTGTGGTTCGACCCATATGGAATCGTTGCAGGCGGCGGTGCTGGCCGAGAAGGCCGACCTGGGTATCGGTTTCGATGGCGACGGCGATCGGGTGCTGATGGTCGATCACACTGGTGCCATCGTCGATGGTGACGACCTGCTGTTCATCATCGCGCGTGATCTGCAAGAGCGTGGACGTCTGCAGGGTGGGGTAGTCGGCACGCTGATGAGTAACCTCGGCCTGGAACTGGCCCTGGCTGAACTGAATATTCCCTTCGTGCGCGCCAATGTCGGTGACCGCTACGTGATCGCCGAGTTGCTGGAGCGCAACTGGCAGATCGGTGGCGAGAACTCCGGCCACGTGGTGTGTCTGCAGAATACGACCACAGGCGATGCGATCATCGCTGCGCTGCAGGTGATCCTTGCGTTGCGTCGTCGCCAGGAAAGCCTGGCGCAGGCTCGTCAGGCCCTGCGCAAGTGCCCGCAGGTGCTGATCAATGTGCGTTTTGCCGGGGGTATCGATCCGGTCAGCCATCCTGCGGTTACCGAAGCCTGTGCCCGCGTTACGGCGGCCATGGGCGGTCGTGGTCGGGTGCTGCTGCGCAAGTCCGGCACCGAGCCGCTGGTGCGGGTCATGGTCGAGGGCGAGGACGAAGCGCAGGTTACCGGCTACGCCGAGGAGCTGGCAAAACTGGTTACAGAAGTTTGCGCCTGATTTCGGCTTGCCAGTGTTGAAACTGTTGGGTAACATCTGCGCCCACTTTGACTGACGGGGTGCAGCATGCGTCGCCCAATGGTAGCTGGTAACTGGAAAATGCACGGTACCCGCTCCAGCGTCGCTGAGCTGATACAGGGCCTGAGTGCTCAGGCGCTGCCCGGTGATGTTGAAGTAGCGGTTTTTCCGCCGAGCTTGTATGTCACTCAGGTGATCGATGCTCTGCAAGGTACGTCGATTGCCGTGGGTGCGCAGAACTCTGCAACCCAGGCTGCGCAAGGTGCCTTGACCGGTGAAGTATCGCCGGCGCAGTTCGCTGAAGTCGGTTGCAAGCTGGTTCTCGTAGGTCACTCGGAGCGTCGTCAGCTTCTGGGTGAGCATGATGAAGTCCTCAGCCGCAAGTTCGCGGCAGCTCAGGCTAGTGGCCTGACGCCTGTGCTCTGTGTAGGGGAAACCCTTCAGGAGCGTGAAGCAGGCAAGACACTCGAGATCGTCGGGCGTCAGCTGGACAGCATCATTGAAGAACTGGGCGTTGATGCATTTGTAAATGCAGTGATTGCTTATGAACCAGTCTGGGCCATTGGCACCGGACTGACGGCTTCGCCGCAACAAGCGCAGGATGTGCACGCAGCTATTCGTGCGCAGTTGGCGAAAGAGAATGCCGAAGTCGCACAAGGCGTGCGCCTTCTTTATGGCGGCAGCGTGAAGGCGGCCAATGCGGCCGAACTGTTCAGCATGCCGGATATCGATGGGGGGCTCATTGGTGGAGCTTCCCTGAATGCAGATGAGTTCGGTGCGATTTGTCGCGCCGCGGGAAACTGAAAAAATGCTGGAAACAGTCGTAGTCGTTTTTCATCTGTTGGGCGCTCTGGGCGTTGTTGTTCTGGTGTTGCTGCAACAGGGTAAAGGTGCGGACGCTGGTGCGTCTTTCGGAGCAGGTGCATCAAATACTGTCTTCGGAGGCCAAGGTTCCTCTACCTTTCTTAGTAAACTTACTGCTATACTAGCCGCCTGTTTCTTCATAACCAGCTTGGGGTTAGGTTACTTTGCTAAAGAGAAAGCTCACCAGCTGACTCAAGTAGGTTTGCCAGATCCAGCAGTAATGGAAGTGAAGAAAAAGCCGGCAGCAGATGATGTGCCAGTGCTCGAAGGGCAACAAAAGCCAGCGGTAACTCCGGCTGATGTACCTCAAGCTCCAGAGCAGAAGTAACAAGCAGGATCAGGCAGTGTTGTAGAGGCTGCCAAAAGAGTTGTATTGCCGAGGTGGTGGAATTGGTAGACACGCAACCTTGAGGTGGTTGTGCCCATAGGGTGTAGGGGTTCGAGTCCCCTTCTCGGTACCAATTATCAGGAGAGCCCGCATTAGCGGGCTTTCTTGTAGGTGGGATGTTCGATTGACCCTGAAAGGGATCAGCCGTATACTTCCGCCCCAGCTTTGTCGCGGGGTGGAGCAGTCTGGTAGCTCGTCGGGCTCATAACCCGAAGGTCGTTGGTTCAAATCCAGCCCCCGCAACCAGTTCTAGCGGAGCCCCTTTCTAAAGGGGCTTTTTGTTAGCTGGACAGTCTATAACGCTGCTTTGACAGCGTTCTCATGGATGGGCGTTTCGCCCATTTTTTTATTTTTAAAGCATGCACGAGGGGGTTCAAGTGTCGAGCAAGCTAGAAGAGTTGCAGGCCTTGCTGGCCCCGGTGGTCGTGGCCCTGGGCTATGAATGCTGGGGTATCGAGTTCACGGCACAGGGTCGTCACTCGATGTTGCGTATTTATATCGATAAAGAAGGCGGCGTCCTGGTTGATGACTGTGCAATTGTCAGTCGCCAGATTAGCGGGATTCTCGATGTTGAAGACCCGATCGCTGTTGAATACACGCTCGAAGTGTCTTCACCTGGCATGGAACGCCCACTGTTCACCATCGAACAGTTTGCTGCGCACGCCGGGGAACAAGTGAAGATAAAGTTGCGCTCGCCATTTGAAGGTCGACGCAATTTTCAGGGCCTTCTCCGCGGGGTGGAGGAGCAGGACATCGTGGTGCAGGTAGATGACCATGAGTTCCTGTTGCCGATCGACGGGATCGACAAAGCCAACATTATTCCCAAGTTTGACTGAGGCGTGCCAGATACTGCGGATCCCGCGGATCCAATGGCTTGCGAAAGGCGAGGCGTACGATGAGCAAAGAAGTACTGCTGGTTGTTGAGTCGGTATCCAATGAAAAGGGCGTACCGGCCGGTGTGATTTTCGAAGCGCTGGAGCTGGCTTTGGCCACGGCTACCAAGAAACGCTTTGAAGATGAAGTAGAACTGCGTGTGGAAATCAATCGCCAGACCGGTAACTACGAGACGTTCCGTCTGTGGACCGTCGTTGAAGAAGACGACCTTGATGATCCGGCCATCGAAACCTGGCCGAGCAAGGTTGCACTGACTCATCCCGGCGCGAAGGTCGGTGATGTAGTAGAAGAGAAAATCGAATCCATCGAGTTCGGCCGTATCGCTGCGCAGACTGCCAAGCAAGTCATCGTGCAGAAAGTGCGTGAAGCCGAGCGTGCCCAGGTCGTGGACGCCTATCGCGAGCGTCTGGGTGAAATCATTTCCGGTACGGTCAAAAAGGTTACCCGCGACAACGTTATCGTTGACCTGGGCAACAACGCCGAAGCCCTGCTGGCACGTGAGGACATCATTTCGCGGGAGACTTTCCGTGTCGGTGTTCGCGTGCGTGCCCTGCTCAAGGAAATCCGCACCGAGAACCGTGGTCCTCAGTTGATCCTCTCGCGTACGGCTCCGGAAATGCTCATCGAGCTGTTCCGCATTGAAGTACCGGAAATCGCCGAAGGCCTGATCGAGGTGATGGCTGCCTCCCGTGATCCGGGCTCTCGTGCAAAAATCGCTGTCCGTTCCAAGGACAAGCGTATCGATCCGCAAGGTGCCTGTATCGGCATGCGCGGTTCGCGTGTTCAGGCTGTATCGGGCGAGCTGGGTGGCGAGCGTGTGGACATCGTTCTTTGGGACGATAACCCTGCACAGTTCGTCATCAACGCCATGTCGCCCGCTGAAGTCGCGGCAATCATCGTTGATGAGGATGCCCATGCAATGGACATCGCCGTCGGCGCGGACAATCTGGCCCAGGCGATCGGCCGTGGCGGTCAGAACGTGCGTCTGGCCAGTCAATTGACCGGTTGGACCCTGAACGTGATGACCGAATCGGACATCCAGGCTAAGCAACAAGCGGAAACCGGCGACATCCTGCGCAACTTCATCGACGAGCTGGAAGTCGACGAAGATCTGGCACAGGTGCTGGTCGACGAAGGCTTCACCAGCCTGGAAGAGATTGCCTACGTACCGGTGGAAGAGATGCTCAACATCGACGGCTTTGACGAAGAAACCGTCAACGAGCTTCGTGCTCGTGCCAAGGATCGTTTGTTGACCAAAGCTATCGCTACTGAGGAAAAGCTGGCAGACGCCCATCCGGCCGAAGACCTGCTCTCGCTTGAGGGTATGGACAAGGATTTGGCGATGGAACTGGCGGTGCGCGGCGTAATTACCCGCGAAGACCTGGCCGAGCAGTCTATTGATGACCTGCTCGACATCGACGGCATTGACGATGATCGTGCCGGCAAGTTGATCATGGCCGCCCGAGCCCACTGGTTCGAGTAAGTGGCGCGGCCTGAGGAGAGAAGTGCATGACGCAAGTCACGGTGAAAGAACTGGCCAAAGTGGTCGACACACCGGTAGAGCGCCTGTTACAGCAGATGCGTGAGGCAGGTCTGCCGCACACCGCCGCCGAGCAAGTTGTGACCGATAACGAGAAACAAGCCCTGTTGACGCATTTGAAAAGCGGTCACAAGGCCAAGGTGGAAGAGCCTCGCAAGATTACCTTGCAGCGCAAGACCACCAGCACCCTGCGCGTTGCTGGCAGCAAGAGCATCAGCGTTGAAGTGCGCAAGAAGAAAGTGTTCGTACAGCGCAGCCCCGAAGAAATCGAAGCTGAGCGCAAGCGCGAGCAGGACGAGCGTCGTGCAGTAGAGAATGCTGCGCGTCAGAAGGCTGAAGAAGAAAGCAAGCGTCGCGCCGAAGAAGAAGCGCGTCGCCAGCCGGCTGCTGCTCAGGATTCGTCCGCTGCTGCTCCTGCTCAGGAAGCGGCGCCTGCTGTATCGGCTGCTCCGGTTCTTGAAGCGATCGCCAATTCGGCCATCGACGCACCTACAGCACCTGCTGCCGATGCGCGCAAGCGTGACGAACCGCGTCGCCCTGACAAGCCGCGTGCCGACGACAACCGTCGTGGCAGCAGCGACGGCGATCGCAAGAACGCCCCGCACCGCGCCTCCGTCAAGGAAAAGGCTCCGGCCCCGCGTGTTGCTCCGCGTACCACCGATGAAGAAAGCGATAGCTTCCGTCGCGGCGGTCGTGGCAAGGCCAAGCTGAAGAAACGCAACGCCCACGGTTTCCAGAGCCCAACCGGCCCTGTCGTGCGCGAAGTGAAGATCGGCGAGACCATCACTGTGGGCGATCTGGCCCAGCAGATGTCGGTCAAGGCTGCTGAAATCATCAAGTTCATGTTCAAACTGGGTACGCCAGCGACCATCAACCAGGTACTCGATCAGGAAACTGCTCAACTGGTTGCCGAGGAACTGGGCCACAAAGTGACCCTGGTCAGCGACACCGCCCTGGAAGATTCCCTGGCCGAGTCCCTGAAGTTTGAAGGTGAGGCAGTTTCCCGTGCACCAGTCGTGACCGTAATGGGCCACGTTGACCACGGTAAGACGTCCCTGCTCGACTACATCCGTCGTGCCAAGGTAGCTGCTGGCGAAGCCGGTGGTATCACCCAGCACATCGGCGCATACCACGTCGAAACCGACCGTGGCATGGTGACGTTCCTCGACACCCCTGGTCACGCCGCGTTTACCGCAATGCGTGCCCGTGGTGCCAAGGCGACCGACATCGTGATCCTGGTGGTTGCGGCGGACGACGGCGTAATGCCGCAGACCATCGAAGCTGTTCAACATGCCAAGGCCGCCGGTGTTCCGCTGGTCGTGGCAGTGAACAAGATCGACAAGCCGGGCGCCGATCTCGATCGCATCCGCAGCGAACTGTCGGTCCACGGCGTGACGTCGGAAGAGTGGGGTGGTGACACGCCATTCGTACCGGTCTCGGCGAAGATGGGTACTGGCGTCGACGAATTGCTCGAAGCCGTACTGCTGCAAGCCGAAGTTCTGGAACTGACTGCTACGCCGTCGGCTCCTGGCCGTGGTGTTGTCGTTGAATCGCGCCTGGACAAGGGCCGTGGCCCGGTGGCCACCGTGCTGGTTCAGGACGGTACGCTGCGTCAAGGCGACATGGTCCTGGTCGGTTCGAACTACGGCCGTGTACGTGCCATGCTCGACGAGAACGGCAAGTCCATCAAGGAAGCCGGTCCTTCCATCCCTGTCGAGATTCTCGGCCTGGACGGTACCCCGGACGCTGGCGACGAGATGAGCGTTGTGGCTGACGAGAAGAAAGCCCGTGAAGTGGCTCTGTTCCGTCAAGGCAAGTTCCGCGAAGTCAAACTGGCTCGTGCTCACGCCGGCAAGCTGGAAAACATCTTCGAGAACATGGGTCAGGAAGAGAAGAAGACGCTCAACATCGTCCTCAAATCCGACGTCCGTGGTTCCCTCGAAGCGTTGAACGGCGCCTTGAACGGCCTGGGTAACGACGAAGTGCAAGTGCGCGTTGTCGGTGGCGGTGTCGGTGGTATCACCGAGTCCGACGCCAACCTGGCACTGGCTTCCAACGCTGTACTGTTCGGCTTCAACGTGCGTGCCGATGCTGGCGCTCGCAAGATCGTCGAGCAGGAAGGCCTGGATATGCGTTACTACAACGTGATCTACGACATCATCGAAGACGTCAAGAAGGCCCTCACCGGCATGCTTGGCAGCGACGTCCGGGAGAACATCCTGGGTATCGCCGAAGTGCGTGACGTGTTCCGTTCGCCTAAGTTCGGTGCGATCGCAGGTTGCATGGTTATCGAAGGTGTTGTTCACCGTAACCGTCCAATCCGTGTACTGCGCGAAGACATCGTTATCTTCGAAGGCGAGCTGGAATCCCTGCGCCGCTTCAAGGATGACGCTTCCGAAGTACGTGCCGGCATGGAATGCGGTATCGGCGTCAAGAGCTACAACGACGTCAAGGTCGGTGACAAGATCGAAGTCTTCGAGAAGGTCCAAGTGGCTCGCAGCCTTTAAGTCGCGAGCTGTAGGAGCCATGGTGGGTCGTCGCATGAAAATGCCTGCGCCCGCCCTGGACTCTAAACGCAACGCCCGGTCCGGCTTCTGCCAGGCCGGGCGTTTGCCGCTTTCAGACCATGCGGTAGTGCCGCAGGTCAGTGACAGGTAACAAGACATGGCAAAAGAATACAGCCGTACCCAACGTATCGGCGATCAGATGCAGCGCGAGCTGGCCCAACTGATCCGTCGCGAAGTAAAAGACCCGCGCGTAGGCCTGGTCACCATTACCGCTGTCGACGTCAGCCGTGACGTTGGCCACGCCAAGATCTTCATTACCGTGATGGGGCAGGACAGCGCCGAAGATATCGCCCAGTCGATCAAGGTACTGAACTCTGCCGCTGGCTTCCTGCGCATGCAGCTGGCCCGTGAGATGAAGCTGCGCAGCGTGCCTCAGTTGCACTTCCACTACGACGAAAGCGTCGTGCGTGGCGCGCACCTGTCGGCGTTGATCGAGCGTGCGGTAGCCGAAGACGGTCAGCACCCACAGGCTGAAAAGCCAGACGGTACTGAGGAGTAAGGCGTGGCTCAGGTCAAGCGTATACGCCGCAACGTTAGCGGAATCATCCTGCTCGACAAGCCACTGGGCTTCACTTCCAACGCGGCCTTGCAGAAGGTGCGCTGGCTGCTCAATGCAGAGAAGGCCGGGCATACCGGTAGCCTCGATCCACTGGCCACAGGCGTACTGCCCCTGTGCTTCGGTGAGGCGACCAAGTTCTCGCAATACCTGCTCGATTCCGACAAAGGCTACGAAACCCTGATGCAGATGGGCAAGACCACCACCACCGCCGACGCGGAAGGTGATGTTCTTCAGGTGCGTCCGGTGACCGTTGGTCGTGCCGATATCGAAGCGGCATTGCCGGCTTTTCGTGGCGAAATCAGTCAGATACCACCGATGTACTCGGCCCTCAAGCGTGATGGCCAGCCCCTGTACAAGCTGGCCCGTGCCGGGGAAGTGGTGGAGCGCGAGGCGCGTTCTGTTACTATTGCGCGCCTGGAATTGCTTGCCTGCGAAGGCGAGACTGCCCGTTTGGCGGTCGATTGCAGCAAAGGCACCTATATCCGCACGCTGGTCGAAGATATTGGTGAAAAACTGGGTTGTGGTGCATATGTAGCGCAGTTGCGCCGCACACAAGCGGGACCATTCAACCTGGCCCAGACCGTAACCCTGGAAGAGCTGGAGCGGGTGCATGCTGAGGGTGGCAATGAAGCCATTGACCAATTTCTCATGCCTTCCGACAGTGGGTTGCTACACTGGCCGCTGTTGCAGTTTTCCGAGCACAGTTCGTTCTATTGGCTGCATGGTCAGCCCGTAAGAGCACCGGACGCGCCGCAGTCAGGCATGGTTCGGGTGCAAGATCATGAAGGACGCTTCATCGGTATCGGTGAAGTGAGTGAAGACGGGCGTATCGCGCCGCGTCGCTTGATTCGGTCAGAATGACCGGACCCCGGGCCATGTGAATGGCTTGGGTACGAGGATGGCTGTCAACAGGCACGGTCATTTCTCACTTTTTAATACGAGGGTTTGCCCTCGGCCTGTTGAAACCGTCTCCCTGGAGCGGTTTCTTGATAAAGGAATGCCCAAATGGCACTCAGCGTTGAAGATAAAGCTCAAATCGTAACCGACTACCAGCAAGCTGTTGGTGATACTGGTTCGCCAGAAGTGCAAGTTGCACTGCTGACCGCCAACATCAACAAACTGCAAGGCCACTTCAAGGCCAACGGTAAGGACCACCACTCGCGTCGCGGTCTGATCCGTATGGTAAACCAGCGTCGCAAGCTGCTGGATTACCTGAAAGGTAAGGACGTTAGCCGTTACAGCTCCCTGATTGCTCGTCTGGGTCTGCGTCGCTAATAACGATGCGGTAAGAGGTTGGTTGTCTGTCATGAGCCGTCGGTTATCCGGTGGTTCTGGCAGGCTCCCAGCCTCTAGTTTTATCTGGACTGCCGAAGGGTCCGATTCCCCTCGCTGCCCAAGAATTCGCAAGAAACCAGTTCCCCCAAGAGCCACAAAGAAGGTAGGAAACCGTGAACCCGGTAATCAAAAAGTTTCAATTCGGTCAATCGACCGTAACCCTCGAGACTGGCCGTATTGCCCGTCAAGCCTCTGGTGCTGTATTGGTCACCGTTGACGACGACGTCACCGTTCTCGTGACTGTGGTCGGCGCCAAGACTGCTGACCCAAGCAAAGGCTTCTTCCCCCTTTCCGTGCACTACCAGGAAAAAACCTACGCCGCCGGCAAGATCCCTGGTGGTTTCTTCAAGCGCGAAGGCCGTCCTTCCGAGAAAGAGACCCTGACCTCGCGTCTGATCGATCGTCCGATCCGCCCGCTGTTCCCTGAAGGCTTCATGAACGAAGTGCAGGTTGTCTGCACCGTCGTCTCCACCAGCAAGAAAACCGATCCGGACGTCGCTGCGATGATCGGTACTTCGGCTGCCCTGGCAATCTCCGGCATCCCTTTCGACGGCCCGATCGGCGCCGCTCGCGTTGCTTTCCACGAAAGCACCGGCTACCTGCTGAACCCGACTTACGAGCAACTCAAGGCTTCGAGCCTGGACATGGTCGTTGCCGGTACCGAAGAAGCCGTTCTGATGGTTGAATCGGAAGCCAAAGAGCTGACCGAAGACCAGATGCTGGGCGCTGTACTGTTCGCCCACGACGAATTCCAGTCGGTGATCAAGGCTGTCAAAGAGCTGGCCGCTGAAGCTGCCAAGCCTACCTGGGCCTGGGAAGCCAAGCCGGAAGCCACCGCGCTGCTGGGCGCCATCCGTGCCGAATTTGGCGACGCGATCTCCCAGGCCTACACCATCACCGTCAAGGCCGACCGTTACGCTCGTCTGGGCGAGCTGAAAGACCAGATCGTCGCCAAGTTGTCCGGTGAAGAAGGCCAGCCGACTTCCAGCGAAGTCAAAGCCGCTTTCGGCGAAATCGAATACCGCACCGTTCGCGAAAACATCGTCAACGGCAAGCCACGTATCGACGGTCGCGACACCAAAACTGTACGTCCGCTGAACATCGAAGTCGGTGTTCTGCCGAAGACTCACGGTTCGGCGCTGTTCACCCGTGGCGAAACTCAGGCACTGGTCGTTGCCACCCTGGGTACTGCGCGTGACGCACAGCTGCTCGACACCCTCGAAGGCGAGAAAAAAGACCCCTTCATGCTGCACTACAACTTCCCTCCGTTCTCGGTGGGCGAGTGTGGTCGCATGGGCGGCGCGGGTCGTCGTGAAATCGGTCACGGTCGTCTGGCTCGTCGTTCGGTCCAGGCCATGCTGCCTGCTGCCGACGTGTTCCCGTACACCATCCGTGTTGTGTCGGAAATCACCGAGTCCAACGGCTCCAGCTCCATGGCTTCGGTCTGCGGCGCTTCCCTGGCTCTGATGGACGCTGGCGTACCGATGAAGGCACCTGTTGCCGGTATCGCCATGGGTCTGGTCAAAGAAGGCGAGAAGTTCGCCATCCTGACCGACATTCTGGGTGACGAAGATCACCTGGGCGACATGGACTTCAAAGTAGCCGGTACTGCCAAAGGTGTTACCGCGCTGCAGATGGACATCAAGATCAAAGGCATCACCGAAGAAATCATGGAGATCGCCCTGGGCCAGGCCCTGGAAGCTCGCCTGAACATTCTCGGTCAGATGAACCAGATCATCGGTCAGTCCCGTAGCGAACTGTCGGAAAATGCTCCGACCATGATCGCGATGAAGATCGACACCGACAAGATCCGTGACGTCATCGGTAAAGGCGGCGCCACCATCCGTGCCATCTGTGAAGAGACCAAGGCTTCGATCGACATCGAAGACGACGGCTCCATCAAGATCTTCGGCGAATCCAAGGAAGCGGCTGAGGCAGCACGTCAGCGCGTCCTGGGTATCACCGCTGAGGCCGAGATCGGCAAGATCTACGTCGGCAAGGTTGAGCGCATCGTCGACTTCGGCGCATTCGTCAACATCCTGCCTGGCAAGGACGGTCTGGTGCACATCTCGATGCTGAGCGACGCTCGCGTAGAGAAAGTTACCGACATCCTGAAAGAAGGCCAGGAAGTTGAAGTACTGGTACTGGACGTGGACAACCGCGGCCGTATCAAGCTGTCGATCAAAGACGTCGCAGCAGCCAAGGCATCGGGCGTTTAATCACCCCGTAGCATGGCGTTACGAGAGGGGCCCTTCGGGGCCCTTTTTCGTGGGCGCGTGAAAAATCCACAAGGGAACTTTTTGCTGTTTTTGATACACATGCAACTTGCATGTGCGCTCAGGGGCGAACGGGCAATCTGCACGATCGGGTGAATTAGTGTATTTTTCAAGTTATTGATTTTAAAGGACTAAATTTTAAAATCGGATTGGCACAGCGATTGCGATAGTAATGGTAACCCTGCTGCCACGATTGATACTGGCGCAGATCTTGAAGAAAAACAGGAGTTACCCCATGAAGAAGTTCGCTATCGCTGCTGCTACTGCCACCGCCCTGACGCTGACCCTGGCAAACGCTGCGTTTGCCGATACGACTGCTCCGTCCCAAAAGCCAATGGTGATTGCTGCCGGTGAAGTGGCCAAGGCCAAGGAAGAGACTTCTGATACCTGGATCACCACCAAGGTCAAATCCGACCTGGTAACCGAGAAAGGTATCCCTGGCACCGACATCAAGGTCGAAACCAACAAAGGCGTGGTTTCCCTGTCATCGACAGTAGCTATTACTGCAGCCCAGAAAACCACCGCAGTGGCTATCGCCAAGAAAATCAAAGGCGTACGTGCTGTATCGGCTGATGGCCTGAAAGCCGAGTAAGGTTCAAGCGTTTGCCCTGAGTCCTGGATAAGGGCATTGCTGGCCCCGACCTTGTGTCGGGGCCTTTTTATATCTGCAGATTGGCAACAAAATTTGTATATGGAATGCAATGTAGGAGCTGGCTTGCTGGCGATAGCGTTGGGCCGGTCTATGACGCTATTACGAGTGCTTTGCACTCGATCGCCAGCAAGCCGGCTCCCACAGGGATTGCATTTGAATCTGAAAGGCGCTAATCCCCACGCCGACTATCAATGCGCACCAACCGCCCACCCTCGAAGCGCAGATACTGATACATGCCGTTATTGGGCCCGTAGATCCATTCTTCGACCTTCACTTCATCACGCTGGCGGTAATGGCTGAAGGTGGACTTGGTGCCGATCAGGTCCTGGCTTACCGGCGTGCCGCATTTCTGCTGCACCTCGAAGGCCCTGTCGCCCACGCTGATCAACTGGCTGCCGCAACGCAGGGTGTCGGCATGGGCGAGGGAGCACAGGCTTGCAGAGACGATCAGCAGTACGGCGCGCCAACAGGTCGTGCGGGTCAAATCGGATTACTCACTGTCCAGATGCAGAGGAGTGACCACGCGCTTGTCGGATTCAGCCTCGCCCAGACGCGCGTCGATGAAGTAGACGCGATCATCCGCCAGTTTGCCCTTGTCGACCAGATAGTCCTTGATGCTGCTGGCGCGATCCTGACCCAGCTTGCGCAATAGCACTTCGTTGCTGCTCCAGAACTTGAGCACGGCGGCGCGTAGCTGGTTCTGCCGTTCTTCCTTGCCCAGATCGACCCACTGCGCCGGCGGCTGTTGCTTGAGCTGGTCGCGGTAGATGCCGTCGAGCATCGGCGCTTTTTCGTCATCCGGTACTTTTAGCAGGCCAGCCCTGGCCGGAACCTTGTCGCCGCGTCGTTGCAGGATCTTGTAGTAGGTGAACTGGTATTCCCGCTCCAGTCGATCTTGGGCCAGTAACGGGCCATCTGTGCTGGCGGCGCTGGTGCCTTCGATTTCCAGACGCAGGGTCGGGCGTTCCTTCAAGGCTGCCGAGAGCTTGTCCAGAGCGCCGTGTGCCTGTGGGCTCAGTTCGCTGGAGCCTGCGGCGAATGACACGCTGCTGAGGTCTTCCGAGCCGCCACCGCTGACCAGCCCGCCAATGAACTTGAACGGCGCCTGGGCGGCACGCAGGACCAGATTGCGCAGGGTCTGCCAGACAATCGGCATGACGCTGAACTGCGGATTATTGAGGTCGCCGGAGATCGGCAGCTCGATGGAGATTTTGCCGTCGGTGTCCTTGAGCAGGGCGATGGCCAGGCGAATCGGCAGGTCCACAGCGTCCGGGCTGTCGACTTTCTCACCCAGTTGCAGCTGTTCGACCACGACCTTGTTCTCGGCCTTGAGCTGGCCCTTGGTCACCATGTAGTGCAGGTCAAGATCCAACCGGCCCTTGCGGATCCGGTAGCCAGCGAACTTGCCGGAGTAAGGCGTCAGGGTGGTCAGCTCGACACGCTTGAAGCTGGTGGCGATATCCAGGCTTGCCAGCGGGTCGAAGGGGTTCAGGCTGCCCTTGATGGTCACCGGCGCATAGCGATCGACCTTGCCCTTGATATCCACGGCAGCCGGTGCCGACTGGCGGTTGTCCAGGGTACCGATCTGGCCGTTGAGTTGCTGCACGGCGGTGG
Organism: Pseudomonas sp. JUb42; assembly: GCF_024807945.1. Classification (GTDB taxonomy): domain Bacteria; phylum Pseudomonadota; class Gammaproteobacteria; order Pseudomonadales; family Pseudomonadaceae; genus Aquipseudomonas. The sequence continues at coordinate 192,167 of NZ_JANUFD010000013.1, forward strand.
CGAAGTTCGGCGTCAGGCTGAAGTCGGCGAAGTTGGCCGAGCCGTCATTGATGCTCACCGAGCCGATCTTGATACCCATGGGCTTGGCGTTGCTGGCTGGCGCTGAGGCCTTGGGCGCGGTTTTGCTTTCCGGTGGCTGCGGGATCAACAGGTCATCGACGTTGGTGGTGCGATCGTTGTTGATCATGAAGCGGGCGTAAGGCTGCTCCAGGCTGACCTTGGCGATGCTCAGGCTATCGCCGTGCTGATAGTTCAGACCATCGAGATTGAGCTGCTGCCATTTGAGGAAGTCGCGTTGCTTGAGAGTGTCCAGGGTATGCAACTGATTGACCTGGGCCTTGCCGGTAATGCCGAAAGCCAAAGGCTCGGTGCTTTTCAGGTCAACCGCCAGATCGCTGCCGAGCATGCCGCTGCGCAGCTCAAGGCGAATGAACGGGCTGATGTAGGCTTGCGCCACACGCAGGTCGATGTCCTGGGTGGTGACCTGCAGTTTGGCCGTCACCGGGCTCAGGTTGACCTCGCCCGCTGCGGTGATCTTCCCTTGCTTGCCCAGACCGGTGTCGAGCTTGAGGGTGAAAGGCGATTTGTTCAGGCTGTCGAAGTCTTTCAGGTCCAGGTTAAGCGGGCCGACTTCCAGAGCGACTGGCTCTTTCGGCAGGCGGTCGGCCAGATGAACCTGATAGTCACGCAACTGTACATCGCGCAGCAACACCTGCCAGGGCTTGCTCGGTTGAGCAGATTCGGCAGGCGCGGGTGCCGAGGCTTGCGCTTCGCCGGCTTTCTCATCGACAGGCGGCTTGCTCGGCGCCGGTTTGGCTGGCTGGTTGGCGAACAATCTCTGCCAGTCGAGCTGGCCATCGGCTTCCCGAGCTGCCCAGGTTTCCAGTTTATTGCTGCGAATCTTGCCGACGGTGACCAGTTGCTTGACCAGATCCACCGAGGTGTCGCTGACATCCAGGCTCTGCAGGCGCACCAATGGCCGACCATCAGGTGTTTTGAGGGCCAGGGAGGCGACGCCGAGGTGGGTGTCGGTCAGCTTCAGTTCAGTGCCCTTGGACAGGTTGAGGGAGTAAGCGGTGCTGAAATTCAACACCCCGTCTTCCAGGGCCAGTGGCAATGCATCGCGAACATACGGCCACCACAGCTTCATCTTGTTGCCAGTGACCTTTAGGGTGCCTTCGGAGCTAATGGGAATCAGGCCGATGCGTCCGACCCAGTCGATCTGCCCACCGTCCGGTCCCGCCGCGACCAGGGTCATGTCGGCATTGTCTTCAGGCAGGGTACTGAGGTGTTTGAGCTCAAAATTGAGTTTGTCGTAGAGGAATTCGATAGGTTCGCTGGGGCGCTGATCCTGAAAACGGACATAGCCATCAGCCAACTTGATCGTGTCGACGCGCACCGGGAACGGCTTGCTGGCCGGTTGCTCCGGAGTCGGCTCGCTGGGTGGCAGCTTGAACAGCTGTGCCAGGTTCATCTTGCCCTGCTTGTCGAACAGCAGTTCGGTCTTGGGTTTGACCAGTTCCACGTCGGCCAGGTGCAGGGCGCCGGTCCAGAGGCTGTCCACCTGCAGGTTCGCATAGAGCTTGGCAAAACCGACCTGCTCCTTGCCGGGCATGCCGATATTCAGGCCCCACAGGGTCAGCTCAAGGCTGTAGGGGTTGAGCTCCAGGCGCTCGAGCCGGGCCGGAACCGTGGAATACTTGGCTAGTTGCTGATTGACCACGCGCAAGGCGATGCCTGGCAGAACCAAAAAGCCCAGAAGTGTGTAGAGCGCGACGGCAGTCAGCAGGACAGCAAGGCTGCGTTTCAATCCTTTGGGCATATGCGACGTCAACTCTCTCGGTTCGGAGGTCCTTGGAGTATGGCACGGCAATGTGGTTCCAGATGTGGCGTCTGCAAAGCTTGTAGGAAGATTCCCGCGAAGCCGAGCGACATCACAGTTGCAGAATCAAGGTCTTGAGCGGCGGTTGCTGGTCCTGTGACGGGAAATCGGCAGCGGGGGTCATGATCTGCCAGTCGCGTACTGGCCTGCCAAGTTTGGTTGCGCAACGCAGAACCTGCTCACGCCAGTCCTCCATGCTGACCTTCGCCAGGTTGTTGCAGCAAATCAGCACGCCATTGTCGGCAGTCGCCAGCAACGCGGGCTTGAGCAGGCTCTGATAGTCGCGCAGCAGGTCCACGGTGCCAAAGGCGCTCTTGGCCCAGGCCGGTGGGTCGAGCAGCACCAGATCGTACTGACGCTGCTCCAGACGCACGTAGGGGGGCAGTTTATGCCCACGACGCTGGGTGATCGGCAGCCCGGCCAGCTGGCGTATTGCCGGGAAGTAATCGGACTGGATGAACTGCATGGTCGGCAGCTCGGGGTTGAGCGCGCCGTTTTCCTTGCCGACTGCCAGATTGCCCTCGGCGAAGTCCAGGTTGCAGACCTCTTTCGCACCGCCGGCTGCGGCACTCAGGCCGACGCCGCAGGTATAGGCGAACAGGTTCAGCACGCTTTTGCCCTGGCTGTGCTGCTTGACCCAGCCGCGGGTATTGCGCAGGTCGAGGAACAGCAGCGGATCCTGACCCGGATGACGGCCACGTACCCGATAGTTCAGGCCCCATTCATGGCCGATCAGGTCTTGTAGCGCCTCGGCGTCGGCTTGGTACACCGTGTCCTCGCGGTCGATACGCGAGTTGCCCTGGGAGCGGTCGTTGTAGACCAGCAGCAGGTCCACGCCCAGATGCGCTGTGATATGGGCGTGCAACGCCAGCAGATCATCACGCTCCAGTCGGGTATGGAAGCTCTGCACCAGTAGTTGCGGGCCGTAACGATCGATGGTCAGGCCGCTGGCGCCTTCCTGACTGCCGTGGAACAGCCGATAACAGTCCGTCCCCTGCTGATGCAGTTCGGCAAGCAGGGCCTGGCGGTTATCGAGGGCGACGCTGAGCGCCTGGATCAGGGAGGACATGCTAAGCGCCTTGGCTGGAAATGGGCGCGGCAGTTTAGCAGTTAAGACGGCCATACAGTGGCAAACACCGGCTTGAGGTGCAACGCAATGTGGGGGCCGGATGTGGGAGCCGCCTTGGTGGCGATCGAGTGCGAAGCGCTCGCACTAGCTTCTGCGACTGTTCTGGCCCCATCGCCAGCAAGCCGGCTCCCACAGGATTTCATTGCAGTTCAGGTTCAGGTATTAGCGAGCCAACGCCAACGCCACACCCTGACCACCACCGATGCACAGGGTCGCCAGACCCTTCTTGGCATCGCGCTTGATCATTTCATGCAGCAGGGTCACCAGTACGCGGCAGCCAGACGCGCCGATCGGGTGGCCGATGGCGATGGCGCCGCCGTTGACGTTGACCTTGGCCTGATCCCAGCCCAGCTCCTTGCCCACCGACAGCGATTGTGCGGCAAAGGCTTCGTTGGCTTCGATCAGGTCCAGTTGCTCAATAGTCCAGCCGGCCTTGTCCAGGCAGCGACGGGTAGCGCTGACCGGGCCAATGCCCATGATGGCCGGGTCGACACCGGCGTTGGCATAGGCGGCGATGCGCGCCAGTACTGGCAGGCCCAGTTGTTCGGCCTTGGCTGCGCTCATCAGGATCACCGCTGCGGCGCCATCATTCAGCGACGAAGCGTTGCCCGCAGTCACGGTGCCATCTTTCTTGAAGGCCGGCTTGAGCTTGCTCAGGGATTCAGCGGTAGTGCCTGCGCGAGGCTGTTCATCGGTGGCGAAGGACAGCGGATCGCCTTTGCGCTGCGGGATCAGGATCGGGGTGATTTCGTCGACGAAGCGCCCGGCTTCGATGGCGGCACTGGCTTTCTGCTGAGACGCGGCGGCGAAAGCATCTTGCGCCTCACGGCTGATATCGAACTTTTCCGACAGGTTCTCGGCAGTAATACCCATGTGATAGTCGTTGAAGGCGTCCCACAGACCGTCGCTGATCATGGTGTCGATCACGGTGCTGTGGCCCATGCGCAAGCCCGTGCGGGCGCCGGGCATGACGTAGTTGGACAGGCTCATGTTTTCCTGGCCACCGGCAATGATCACCTCGGCATCGCCACAGCGGATCGCCTGGGCGCCCAGATGCAGGGCCTTGAGACCCGAGCCGCAGACCTTGTTCAGGGTCATGGCCGGTACGGAGAATGGCAGCCCGGCCTTGATCGCGGCCTGACGTGCAGGGTTTTGCCCGGCGCCGGCGGTCAGCACCTGGCCCATGATCACTTCATCGACTTGCGCACCGTCGAGGCCGGTCTGGGCGAGCAACTGGCGGATCACCGCAGCGCCCAGATCAACGGCCGGAATGTTTGCCAGAGAGCCCTGGAAACTACCGACTGCGGTACGGGTGGCGGCAACGATAACAACGTCTTGCATGGCACGGTTCCTCATTGTTCTTGGGGGAGGCGACGGGCAACAGGCAACCGGCCCTGATCGCAGGAAACGAAGGAGCGCATGTTGGCACAGATGGGGGACGAGGTTCCAATCGACCGTTACAACAGGCCCATGCGCCGTTTGGCCCGGTGGACCGAGGCATTGCGTACCGACCAGCGCAACACGGGCGCGACGGTATGCACGGCGCTGCGGATCAGGCGGCGTTGCAGGGCGCTCTGCTGGATGCCGAACATCTCCCGCGCCCAGTCCGGCAGCAGGTCGATGCCGCCCTGCATCATCAGGTTACCTACCGGCTTGGCCAGGCGGCTCGGGGCAGGGGCGTCGAGGAGCAGGCTCAGCACCGTATGACTGCGCTCATTGCACAGCAATTGCGGGCGCATGTGTTGCAGGTACTCGGCCACGGCGTCTCGCGAACGGGGAATGTCCCGGGCACCCAGGCGTTCGGCCACCAAGGCGGTCTCGGCGTAGTAGCGATCCTGATCGGCCAGGGACAGATGCGGGTTGAGATAGCGCAGATGAGCGGCGAGAAAGTTACTGACTTCGGCCACATGCACCCAGGTCAGCAGGTCAGGGTCGCTGGCGGCATAGGCCCGGCCGTCTGGCGCGGTGCCGACCACTTGCAGATGGATGGTGCGCACCTTGTCGATCAGCCAGTTGGCGTCGTGAGTCGAGCCGAAGGTGGTGCCGGAAATGAACTGACCGGTGCGGCGCAGGCGACCGAGCATGTCCTGACGAAAATTTGAATGGTCCCAGACCCCGGCAAGGGCCAGGGGGTGAAGCATTTGCAGGAGCAGGGCGCTGATGCCGCCAGTCAGCATGCTGGGAAAGTCGCCATGGACCTGCCAGCAGATGGCGTCGGGGCCATAGAGTCCGGGGTCGCCCTTGGGGTTTTCCATGTCCAGCTGGCCCAGGGCCAGACCGGTCAGGCTCATGACCTGGGTTTCAATGCGACGACGAATGAATTCCATGGATTCTCGGTTTTGTTACAGCCAATACCGCCTGACCATGCCGTGCTTGTTGCGGGGATTCAAGCTCTTCAAACAATTAAATCGCATGATGACGCCCTGGGGAAATAAAACACCGCATCACCACCTGAATTAATCACATCCCGTTGGACCCGCTGTAGCCGGGAAGGTGTCGGCACAGACGACAGAGAGGTATCGAGTTCACCGCCCCTTTCCCGGCTAAAGCCGGTCCCACAGGAGTCCTGTGTTTGCTATACGACGGGCGATCCCCTAAGACTCGGCTGTTTTGCAGGCGATTTTTTGTTGGGCTGACTGGCGCCGCTGTTTGCGCTTTATCGCTCTGGACGATACAAACACTATGACTGCGCCATTAATGGGTAATGCCAGGGCAAGCGTTATCCCCATAAAAATTCCGCCCCATACAACGTCGTCACATGACATTCCCTCATGACCCGTGATTAACCGATGGAGCCAAGCCTCTGGTAAAACAAGTAGTAGCAAAAAAAACTATAACTAAAAACGGTGCGAGAAATGCGAGCCACATTGCAATGAGTTTTATTCTTTTTCTTGCCTTGCTCCCATTCTGCCATTCTGAAGCGCCAGTAAAATTGTAAGCGTATTTTGCAGTGCTCCATATTAGAGTTAAGGTCAGAGTCAGGGTTAGGAAAGATACTGTTTTGAGTTCTGTCCATTCTGTCTCATGTTTGCTAATCGATAGCATCTTAAGAATCCAGTCGTATGCTCTATAAGCATCCAACGATTCAGCCAGAGCCCAAAAAACAGCCATGTATACACACCAGACAATTGCCAGCTTGATTGGATTCATTTAGTAGACCTGTACAGTTCCATAAGCTGTTAACGACGCACTGATGTTTATCCGTGCAGTGTTCAGCAATGCCTCTCTCAATATTGCGTAGTGTGAGTGGCTGGGAAGGGTTATGCACCCTTCGCTGACCCCGGAATAGCCTGCTGGATACAGTCTGAATGCGCCGCGTTTGACTTGATCGATAAAGGTAATGTCATCCACATTGCCATCCTCACGATACAATCCGAACCATAGGTCTCGATCTGAGCCGCTCATTAAGGAATTAACGCTAGCTTCCACTTTAGTGCTAATGCCGCCTCTAGGCCTATCGACAATGTAATACTTGGCAAACGGCAACCGCCCTGCCTCTACGACCGCCACCGAATCCGGATTATTCCGATGTGCCCCGGCAGTATTGAACGGCTGTTTTTGCAGGCTGTTTTTTATTGGGCTAAGTGGCGTCGCTGTCTGCGCTTTATTGCTTGGGATGATAAAAACACAATGACTGCGCCATTAATGGGTAATGCCAGGGCAAGCGTTATCCTGATAAAGATTCCGTCCCATACAACATCGTCGCATGACATTCCGTCATGACCCGTAATTAACCGATGTAGCCAAACCTCCGGTAAAACAAAATTCAATAAAATAACTATCGCCAAATACGGTACAAGAAATGCGGACCATATTGCAATGAGTTTTATTCTTTTTTTTGTCCCATTCCCCTGCTGCCATTCTGAAATCCCTGTAAAAAAATGAGCGTATTTTGTTGTAAGCCAAATTAATATAAAGGTTAAAGTGAAATGGAGGGAGAATCGCGCTCCGAGCTCTATCCCTCCGGCATCATTTTTGCTGATCGATAGCACTCCTAGAAACCATTCTTGCTGTACGTAGACATCATACACTTCAACGATGGCGATAAAAAGAATCGTATATATACACCAGGCAATTGCCAGTCTGATAGGGTTCATTTAATAGACCTGTATAGTGCCATAGGCTGTTAACGAAAAACTAATTTTTATTTGTGCGGTTTTCAGCAATGCATCTCTTAATATGCGTAGTGTGAATGATTGGGAGGGGTTATGCACCCTTCGCTGACCCCTGAATAGCCCGCTGGATGCAGTCTGAATTCGCCACGCCTGACTTGATCGATAAAGGTGATGTCATCCACATTGCCATCTTCACGATATAATCTGAACCATAGGCTTCTATCTGAACCGCTCATTAAGGAATTAACGCTAGCTTCCACTCTAGTCCTAATACCGCCTCTAGGCCTATCAACAATGTAATACTTGCCAAACGGCAACGGCTCCTCATTGACGATCGCCACTGAATCCGGCTTATTCCGATGCGCCCCGGTATTATTGATCGGCTGCTTTGTAGGCGGTTTTTTGTTGAGCTGATTGGCGCAGTTGTTTGCGTTTTATTACTTGGGACGATACAAATGCCACGAATGCACCGTTAATGGGTATAGCTAGGGCAAGCGTTATCCCGCCAATTATTCCGTTCCAGACAACGTCGTCGCACGGCATTTCCCTACCCATGAACAATCGGTATAGCCAAGCTTCTGGTAAGGCAAGGTTTGATAATGCAAAGATCACCACGTATGTCACAAAAAATGCATGCCATATTAAAATCAGCTTAATTTTTTGCCTAGGCCTCGTGATGTTTTTCCTCCAGGCTGAATTCATAAAGGCGTAAGCAACTCTCGCGGTAAGCCAGATAAGCACCGAATTCAAGAGCAAAGACAGGAGAAGCTGGACTTCAAACGCTATCCGGGTTGCACCATGAGAGCTAACAGCATCTTTGCTAAACGATAACCCGTTGATGATCCAGTCTGGGGGTACATATGCATCCATTAAGTGGAGCAAGACAAGATAAGCAATCGCATACGCACACCATGTAACCGCTAACCTAACTGAATTCATTAGTAGACCTGTACAGTTCCATAAGCTGTTAACGAAGCGCTGATTTTTATCTGCGCAGTTCCAAGCAGGGCATCTCTCAAAATTTTATAGTGCGAATGATTGGGGAGGGTTATGCACCCTTGGCTTATTCCGGAATATCCAGCTGGATGCAATCTGAAAGCGCCACGCTCGATTTGATCAATAAAGGTAGTGTCATCCACATTGCTATCCTCACGATATAATGCAAACCATATGAATCGATTCGAGCCGCTCAAAGCAGAAGCGTAGTAGGCCCTTGCGATGTCCACAGGGCCGCCTCTAGGCCTATCAACAATATAATACTTGCCAAACGGCAACGGCCCCTCATTGACGATCGCCACTGAATCCGGATTATTCCGATGCACCCCGGCATAGCCCGAATAGGCAGGAAAGAACCCAACCCCCGGAACGCTCAACGTCGACAACCCATAGCTATTCAGCAGGTAGGTACACCGAATCATCGCTCGCTCCATGAGTCGGAAAACTCGATATTTCCATCGCAGTGCTTCCAGGTTATTTTTTCATAGCGAAGCGACACCGACTCCATGTGATTATGCTTAGCCATTGATGCATTTTTGCAGTCATGCATCACAGGGCACACGGCAACAACTTTCACGTTTTCAAGGAGCATGTTGAAATACTCCTCTTCCTGGCCTGAGTCATTGATGGTGTACCACTTGAATTTCGCCGACGTGAGTGTCTGACCTTTTGCAACAGCCTTATAGAGATAGGGACTGGCCGAATCGAACTCTTTTTCAAAAGTTATCGGTGCGTGGGCGCGCGGGCCGGTAATTTTACCGTTGCTATCATCCGTCGGTAGAAACAGCCCGTGACCGAAGCCCAGGACTTCAATACTCCTTTCCCGTCCTTGTACTCTGACAGAACCTTTGATGTCTGCGCCGCCATCATCTTTCAGCCATAGGTATGCTGGAATCGCCATTGTGTTATGTCCCTTTACACGGTGTATGAAATTTCGGCGAGATAATAATGCAAGCCTGTTGTGTGTACATGCCGGATTTGTAACGGGTGAGGAGTAATTATATTTCTTTATATTGCGTTTAAATATCGAAAGTCAGAGGGGCTCGCTATTTCGCAGCCGAATCGCCCTCTCGCAAATGAACTTAATGTTTATCTTCACAAGGGGCTTCTCAGGCATACGCATTGGTGGTCAGTTGCCTTCTGAAAACATAAAAAATGTGACGAATGTGAAGGACCGCTCTCTTTCCTTTGAGTGAAATTTCCTTAACAATCCCGAGCCCTTGTTTCTGCGAATTTCCGGGCCTAGTCTGCGCCCCGCCACTGAAAAATTCAGTGGTCGGGCGTGAGAACCCGGGACTGCGGTTACAAGTTACCTGGCTTTTTCACCGATCGGCTTTCGGTGAATGCTTTATGGCGGCTGTGACGGGCAGACTTCGGTCTGGCCGGGTTTCCGTGGTTCCCTGGTTCTCACCCCGTTAACAGCCGCCACCTCTTCGCTCGCGTGAGAACGGTAAAGGCGTGGCTCTTTTGGAGATTGACCATGGTTAAAAAATTAGTACCCGATCCGCCCTACACCTTCGAAGAAACCCTGATCCGCATATTCGACCTGCTGCGTTGCGCCGCAGCGGTGGTCTATGAGTCCGGCGATCAGCAAAGTGGCTCCTAGCGCGATCTGCCGTTTGCAGCGATGTATCTGATCGACATGGCCAAGGCCCTGGCCAATGAGCTGCTGAGCCAGCTTCAGGAACTTCGAGCGACGTGAGGGCATAAAAAAACCGCCTGCTAGCAGGCGGTTTTTATTGAAGCGAAGGTCAGGATCAGCCGCGATGACGACCGCGGAAGTAATTGATCAGGCCCTGAGTGGAGGCATCGTCGGCAGGCTCTTCGATGCCGCCGGTCAGGCGTTGATAGACGCCCTTGCCCAGTTCCTTGCCCAACTCCACGCCCCACTGGTCGAAGGCGTTGATGCCCCAGACCACGCTCTGGACGAAGACCTTGTGTTCGTACATTGCCACCAGCGCGCCAAGACGACGCGGGCTGATGCGTTCGACCACAAGGGTGTTGCTCGGACGATTGCCGGGGATGACCTTGTGAACCGCCAGCTTCTGCACCTGATCTTCCGGCAGGCCCTTGTCGCGCAACTCGGTTTCGGCCTCGGCGCGGGTCTTGCCGAGCATCAGCGCCTGGCTTTGCGACAGGCAGTTGGCGTACAGCCACTGGTGATGGTCGGAGACCGGGTTGAAGCTGACGATCGGCACGATGAAGTCGGCCGGGATCAGTTGGGTGCCCTGGTGCAGCAGCTGGTGATAGGCATGCTGGCCGTTGCAACCAACGCCACCCCAGATGACCGGGCCGGTGTCGGTGGACACCGGCGTGCCGTCCTGGCGCACGCTCTTGCCGTTGGACTCCATGTCCAACTGCTGCAGGTGCTTGGTGATATTGCGCAGGTAATGGTCGTACGGCAGGATCGCGTGGCTCTGCGCGCCCCAGAAGTTGCCGTACCAGACGCCAAGCAGGGCCAGCAGCACCGGCATGTTCTGTTCGAATGGCGCGCTCTGGAAGTGCTGGTCCATGGTGTAGGCACCGGACAGCAGTTCCTTGAAGTTGGACATGCCGATGGCCAGGGCAATCGGCAAACCGATGGCCGACCACAGCGAGTAACGACCGCCGACCCAGTCCCACATCGGGAAGATGTTCTCTTCACGGATACCGAAGGCCACGGCAGCGGCGTTGTTGCTCGACACGGCAATGAAGTGCTTGTACAGCTCGGCCTCGGAACCGCCCTGGGCCAGATACCAGGCGCGAGCGGCCGTGGCGTTCTTCAGGGTTTCCAGGGTGCTGAAGGTTTTCGACGAAACGATGAACAACGTCGTCTCGGCACGCAGCTTCATGGTCAGCTCGTGGAACTCACTGCCGTCGATATTGGCCAGGTAATGGCAGCGCACGCCTTTCTGGGCGTAGGACAACAGCGCTTCGGAGACCAGCTCTGGGCCGAGGAACGAGCCACCGATGCCGATATTCACCACGTCAGTGATCGGCTTTTCGGTGTAGCCGCGCCACAGGCCATCGTGAATGCGCCCGACCAGATCGGTCATCTGGTTCAGCACTTTGTGGACTTCGGGCATCACATCGACGCCTTTGACCAGCAGCTTGTCGCCCACCGGGCGGCGCAGTGCGGTGTGCAGGGCCGGGCGGCCTTCGGAAGCGTTGACCAGGTCGCCGTCGTACTGCGCCTTGATGGCGTCCTTGAGGCCCACTTCATTGGCCAGGTTTACCAGCAATGCGCGGGTTTCGGCGTTGATCAGGTTTTTCGAATAGTCGAGGAACAGCCCGCAGCTACTGAGGGTGAATTGACTGAAACGCTGCGGATCTGCGTTGAAGGCCTCGCGCATGCTGAAGTTCTGCATGCTGTCGCGGTGTTGGAGCAACGCCTGCCAGGCTGGCAGAGCGGTAACGTCGGAAGGAGTGCGGTAGTACGCCATCGCTGCGGGTTTCCTTGTACGGGGAACTGCCTTGGACATTGAAGCGAGTCGGGCCAATCAGGCACACGCAGCAGCCTAAACCCTGCGTGTCCTTCTGTCTGCGCCTCGCTTTACCTGGGCTCGGTACTATTTCACACAATGATGTGATCCGAGTCTTACGCAAACTGTACCGGTATGGCATTGCTGGTATGGCTAAGTTCATTTCCCGGCGACATGTACAGCATGCGCGGTTTGAAATCGACCAGCTCGGCGTCGGAGTACTGAGCATAGGCACAGATGATTACCCGATCACCAACTTTTGCTTTATGAGCCGCCGCGCCATTGACCGAGATCATTCGCGAACCGGCTTCACCTCGAATAGCGTAGGTGGTAAAGCGCTCGCCGTTGTCGACGTTATAGATCTGGATCTGTTCGTACTCGCGAATGCCTGACAGGTCCAGCCAGTCGCCGTCGATGGCGCAAGAGCCTTCGTAGTCGAGCACCGCATGTGTAACCTCGGCACGGTGCAGCTTGGCTTTGAGCATGATGGTGTGCATGGATCGTGTTAGTCCTTGGTCAGGTGCAGATTGTCGATCAGACGCGTAGTGCCCAGGAAGGCGGCGGCGAGGATCACCAGGTCGGTGTCTTCGGCGGTGGCCGGGCGCAATTGCGCGGCTTCGCGGACTTCCAGGTAATCCGGGCGCAAACCCTTGGCTGCAAGGTCGCGCTTGCCGGTCTCGAGCAGTTGGGCAAAATCGCGGTCGCCGCCGCGAATGGCCGCGCCAATACGAGTGATGACCTGATACAGGTTTGGCGCGATGGCGCGTTGCTCTGGCGTCAGGTAGCCATTACGCGACGATAAGGCCAGGCCGTCGCTATCACGTACCGTCGGTTCGCCAATGATCTGGATCGGCATATTCAGGTCCCGCACCAGGGCGCGGATCACCGTCAGTTGCTGAAAGTCTTTCTCGCCGAATACCGCCAGGTCAGGCTGGACCATATTGAACAGCTTGCTCACTACCGTGGCCACGCCGTCGAAATGCCCAGGGCGGCTGGCGCCACACAGGCCTTCGGAGAGCACTGGCACGCTGACAATGGTCTGGTCGTTCATGCCGTGGGGGTACATTTCTTCCACGGACGGGGTGAAGAGCAGATGACAGCCGGCCTGCAGGAGTTTTTCCTGGTCGGCGGCGAGGGTGCGTGGGTAGGTTGCCAGGTCTTCGTTGGGGCCGAATTGCAGCGGGTTGACGAAGATGGTCGCTACCACGAAGTCGGCGCGCTGGGCGGCCTTGGTGATCAGTGCCGCATGGCCGCTGTGCAGGTTGCCCATGGTCGGCGCCAGGCCGATGCGCTTGCCTTCGCTACGAGCGCGGGCGACGGCGGCGCGCAGCTCGCGGACCGTTTTGACTGTGTTCATGCCGAGAATCCATGTTCAGGGGCCGGGAAGCTGACGTCTTTGACCGCAGCAACATAAGCCTGGAGGGCCGACTGGATATCCGTCTGGCCAGTCATGAAGTTTCTGACGAACTTGGGCACGCGGCCGCTGATCGACAGGCCCAGCATGTCGTGCAGCACCAGTACCTGACCGTCGGTGGCGCTGCCGGCACCGATGCCGATCACCGGGATTTTCACCGCATGGGTGATTTCCTCGGCCAGTTCGCTGGGTACACATTCCAGCAGAATCATGGCGGCGCCAGCCTGCTCGATGGAGATGGCGTCGGCGCGCATCTGCCGAGCTTGGGCTTCGACGCGCCCCTGGACTTTGTAGCCACCGAGGACATTCACCGACTGCGGGGTCAGGCCCATATGGGCGCAGACCGGAATGCCACGCTCGGCTAGCAAACGGATCGATTCCGTCAGCCAGGCCGCGCCTTCGACTTTGACCATATGCGCACCGGCCTGCATCAGCGCGGCGCTGTTGGCAAAGGTCTGTTCAAGGGTGGCGTAAGCCATGAACGGCAGGTCGGCGAGAATCATGGCGCCCTGGTTGCCGCGCTTGACGCAGGCAACGTGGTAGGCCATTTCGGCGGTGGTAACGGGCAGGGTGCTGTCATGGCCTTGCAGCACCATGCCCAGCGAATCGCCGACCAACAACACCTCGACCCCGGCCTGGCTGGCGGCGTGGGCGAATGTTGCGTCGTAGCAGGTCAGCATGGTGATTTTCTCACCTTTGTGCTTGAGGGCCTGCAGCGACGTAACGGTTATCTCTGGCATGGAAAAAGTCCTCGGTCAGGCGCTGTGAACTGTAGATTCATTCTGTCTGAGGCAGGCACGCCGTCGTTGTGCGGTGTTAATTACAGCCTGCTTTGCGCCCATTTACTCGTCTTAAGCAACGGGACGCCTATCTTCGTGAGGAGGGGGCATGAAGTCAATTGCAGGTGTTACCAGATATTCGCCTGTGTTACGGCCGACGTGTTACGGGTGACACCCGGCAATCAGAGGCTGGCAGGCAGGCGCTCAAGACCTTCGAACGGGCAGGCGGCGAGCAGCTGCTCTAGCGTGCGGCCGTCGGCCAGTTGCAGGTCGGGAGCGAGTTCGGCGAGGGGGTAGAGCACGAAGGCCCGGGCCTGCATGTGATAGTGGGGCACTTTCAGACGTGGCTCGTCGATCAGGCGCTCGCCGAATATCAGGATATCCAGGTCCAGAGTGCGCGGCCCCCAGCGTTCATGGCGCTCACGGCCCTGGTCGAGTTCGATGCCTTGCAAGCCGTCGAGCAGGGCCAACGGCGCCAGGGCGCTATCCAGTGCCGCGACGGCATTGGTGTAGCGGGGTTGCCCCGGCAGCAGCGAGTCACTGATATAGAAAGACGAGACCGCTGCCAGCTGTGTGTCGGGCAGTTGCGCCATGGCTTTGATGGCATTGCGCAACTGCTCGGCAGGCTCGGTCAGGTTGCTGCCCAAGCCTATATAAACCCGTTCCATTAGCGTCACTCGCCTGCGACGTTCGACGCTTCACCGCTGCCCTTGCGCTTGCCCGGGCTGCGACGACGCTTGCGCGGTGCCGGGCCAGTGCCTTCGGGCTTGTTGCTCAGGTCGCGGATCATGTTGCGGCGTTCACTGTCGTTGCCGTCCTGATACTCGGTCCACCAGTCGCCCAGGCCGTCGGTCTGTTCGCCAGCGGCTTCACGCAGCAGCAGGAAATCGTAACCGGCGCGGAAGCGCGAGTTGTCCAACAGCAGGTCGGCACGTTTGCCGGAACGACGCGGCAGGCGCTCTTGCATGTCCCAGATTTCCCGGATCGGCAGGGTGAAGCGCTTCGGAATCGCGATGCGCTGGCACTGCTCGATGATCAGGTCGTGGGCGGCTTCCTGCATGGCGGCAATTGGCGGCATGCCGCGCTCCTGCAGGCGCAGAACCTTGGCAGGCAGAGCAGGCCACAGCAGGGCAGCGAACAGGAACGCCGGGGTCACCGGCTTGTTCTGCTTGATGCGCAGATCAGTGTTGATCAACGCCTGGCTGATCAGCGTGTGGGTGTAGGTCGGGTTGTATTCCAGGGCCTTGGAGCTGGCCGGGAACAGCGGTTCGAACAGCTCGAGGTCGACCAGCATCTCGAACACCGGCTCCGCGTAACCGGAGAGGAACAGCTTGAGCACTTCTTCGAACAGGCGCGCCGCCGGGATATCGCGCAGCATTGGCGCCAGTGGACGGATCGGCGTGGTGCTGTGTTTCTCGATGCCGAAATCCAGCTTGGCAGCAAAGCGCACGGCACGCAGCATGCGCACCGGGTCTTCTTTATAGCGCTGCTGCGGATCGCCGATCAGGCGGATCAGGCGATTGCGGATGTCATGTACGCCATTGGCGTAATCGAGCACGCGTTCGGTGACCGGATCGTAATACAAGGCATTGATGGTGAAGTCGCGGCGTTGCGCGTCTTCTTCCAGGGTGCCATAGACATTGTCGCGCAGGATGCGTCCGCTTTCATTGCGCGAGGACTGGTTGCTGTCCTCTTCTTCGTCATCCTGGGGATGATTGGCGCGAAAGGTCGCCACTTCGATGATCTCGCGACCGAAGTGGATATGGACCAGTTTGAAGCGGCGGCCGATGATCCGCGCGTTGCGGAATTCGGCACGAACCTGTTCCGGCGTGGCGCTGGTGGCGACGTCGAAGTCCTTGGGTTCAATGTTCAGCATCAGGTCGCGGACACAGCCGCCGACCAGATAGGCCTGATAGCCGGCGGTTTGCAGGCGCTCGACGATATTGACCGCGTAACGGCTGAACTGGCCTCGTTGCAGCGAATGCTGGCTGCTGTTGAGCACTTCAGGCGTGGTACGGAAGTGTTGCTGCGGCGGACGCAGAGGGGAACGTAATGACTGGAACAGCTTCTTCAGCATGGGATGCACTGTTTGAAGGAATATTCGGCCAAAAATGGAGAATGGCCGCACGATGGGCGGGGATTCTAGCATTTAGTCGAAGGATGGTGTAGGACGCGACGTGAAGTGGCAAGAATGGGTCTGGAGGGAGAAGCTACTGGGGGAGCCGAAGCTCCCCCAAAGTGTGTGCTCTTATTTTTATTGTGGTTGTGGGCTTTTTGTTTTTGTTGAGTGCCCATTCACAAGACTTTCGCCTGTGAAACCTCCCAATCGGGAGTCAAGAGCAAACGGATTGCTTTGGTACGCTGTGTTGCAATGATCAATCGATCCAACCAGTTCAGGCGCTACCTTAGGGTAGTTTTTTGTTGTTCTCAGCCTGGTTGCGGGGCAAGCCCCAAATACAACGCCTCTCCAAAAGAATCAGTTAGCTGCGCCTCCGCCGTGTTGTTCTTGTTATGCGTGAGTCGATTCGTCTTGTTTTTATTATGGGTTTTGCATTTTGCTTTTTGTTGTTCTTGTACAAAAGATATAGCAGGACCTGTGCCAACTTTTGAAAATGCCCGGAAACCGGGGCTTTCAGCGGGATGGCGTTTTTTGCGGAGATAAAAAAGCCGAGATTTCGTTACCGTAAACCCCGGCTTTTGTTACGTGTTTTGCGTGCGGTAACAGTTTTTTCACAAACCCTGCAGCCCGCACGCTAGAGCCTTTTCATTGCTGAAACGTATCAGTCGTCAGGTCTCGCTGGCCACGCCCTTGCGCCGTGGAATGCCCAGACGCTGACGACGCTCCCACAGGCACTTGCGGCTGACGCCGAGTTTGCGTGCCAGCTCGGTCTCGGTCATGTGGTCCTGATGCTCGAGAACGAAGTGCTGGAAGTAGTCTTCCAGGGACAGATCTTCGGTCGGTTCGTGGCTGGTGGGATTGGCCGGGCTCTGCTGTGGCGCCAGGCCGATGAACTCGTCGTCTTCCAGATCGCTCAGCTCGATATCGATCCCGAGCAGCTCGGCGGAGATTTCCGGGCTTTCACACAGGATGACCGCGCGCTCGACGGCGTTTTCCAGTTCGCGCACGTTACCTGGCCAGCTGTAGTGCCGGATGGCCTGTTCGGCGTCGGCGGCAAAGCGCAGGTCGTTGCGGCCGGCCTTGGCGCTTTGCCGTGCCAGGAACGCCCGGGCGATTTCATTGACGTCGGCGCCGCGTTCACGCAGGGCAGGCAGTTTCAGGGCGATGACGTGCAGGCGGTAATAAAGGTCTTCGCGGAACTGGCCGATCTTGGCCAGGCTCTTGAGGTCGCGGTGGGTCGCGGCGATCAGGCGCACATCGACCTTCTGCGACTGCACCGAGCCGACCCGGCGAATCTCGCCTTCCTGCAGTACGCGCAGCAGACGGGCCTGGGCTTCCAGGGGCAGTTCGCCGATTTCGTCGAGGAACAGGGTGCCGCCGTCGGCTGCTTCCACCAGACCGGCACGCCCGGCGCTGGCGCCGGTAAACGCGCCTTTCTCGTGGCCGAACAGTTCGGACTCGATCAGGCTTTCCGGAATCGCCGCGCAGTTCACCGAAATCATCGGGGCCTTGGCCCGGCGCGACAGGTTGTGCAGGGCGCGCGCGACCAGTTCCTTACCGGTGCCGGACTCGCCCTGCACCAGTACGTTGGAGTCACTCGGCGCGACCTTGCGAATCTTGCTGTAGAGGTCCTGCATCGGCGGGCAGGAACCGATGATGCCGATCTCGCCATTACTGTTATCCACCACACCGGGCTTGTCGCCGGCAGCGGGTTTGCTCGCCGCCGCGCGCTCGGCCTGCATACCTTGCAGGGTCTGGCGGTCGCGCAGGATGCGGGCGACGGCCTGGAGCATTTCGTCGTGGTCGAAGGGTTTGGCGATGTAGTCCACCGCGCCCATTTTCATCGAGTCCACGGCAGAACGCAGGCTGGCGTAGCTGGTCATGATCAGCACCGGCTTGCCCTGGCCGAGCTTGATCAGCTCGGTGCCGGGGGCGCCAGGCAGGCGCAGGTCACTGACTATCAAATCAAACGAGGGAATGCTGAACCGTTCCTGGGCTTCCTGCACCGAACCGGCTTCGCTGACCTCGTACTGGTTGCGCTCCAGCAACCGACGCAGGGCTGAACGGATAATGGTTTCGTCTTCGACGATCAGAATATGCGGCATTGATTCGGTTCTCTCGACGGTCTCAGTTCACGGCGGACGTCGCTTCGACATGGCGCGGCAGGGTCACCCGAATACGGGTCCCGCGCTGGTGCTCGGCGTCTGCCGGGCTGTCGATGGTGATTTGTCCATAATGCTCTTCAACGATGGAATAGACCAGTGCGAGGCCCAGTCCGGTTCCCTCCCCAGGCTCCTTGGTGGTGAAGAACGGTTCGAACAATCGATCCATGATTGCCTTGGGTATGCCACTGCCTTCGTCTTCGACTATGAGGTCGACGGTGTGTTCGCAGGCTTCACTCTTTACCCGCACCGCACTGCCCGCAGGCGATGCGTCGCGGGCGTTGGAGAGCAGGTTGATCAACACCTGTGCCAAGCGTTGCGGGTCGCCATCGACCCAATGCTCGGGATTGCACAGATTGTAGAATTGCACTTCGAAGTTGCGCCGATTCAGTGCCAGCAGACCAATGGCATCCTGGGCGACTTCGGCCAGACAGACGGCTTCGTCGCTGTGCTGATGGCTGCCGGCGTGGGCAAAGCTCATCAGCGACTGGACGATGCGTGAAACCCGTTTGGTCTGTTCGAGAATCTGGCTGCTGATCTCGGTCAGCTCGCCATCTTCCTCGCGCTCTTCGCGCAGGTTCTGCGCCAGGCAGGCGATACCGGTGATCGGGTTGCCGATCTCGTGGGCTACCCCGGCGGCGAGCCGACCGATGCTGGCCAGACGCTCTGAATGCACCAGCTTGTCTTCGAGCATCTGCGTGTCGGTGAGGTCTTCGACCAGCAAAACCAGGCCGCTGTTACCCGGCGCAAGAGGCTCGTCGATGGCCGCCTTGTGCAGGTTCAGCCAGCGGGTCTGGCCGTCATGTGTCAGGCGATGCTTGTGCAGGTGTTCATCGGGAATATTGATGAAGCCCAGCAGCAGCTCTTTCCACGGCTCGCCGATGGTCGGCAGGCGTGAGCCGACCACACGCTGGGCGGGCACGCCGGTGAGTTCTTCCATGGCCTTGTTCCACATCAGGATCTCCTGATCCTTGGCCAGGGAGCAGACGCCCATGGGCAGTTCCTGCAGGGTCTGGCGATGGTAACGGCGCAGGGCATCGAGTTCGGCGGCCAGCCCGGTCAGGCGCGAGTGGTAATCCTCGAGGCGGCTTTCGATGAAGTGGATGTCTTCGGTGACGTAGTTCTCGCCGCCGGATTTGTAGGGCAGGAAGGTTTCCACCATGTCCTGGGCCACGCTTGGACCCATCAGGCCGGACAGGTTGGCCTCGATCCGGTCGCGCAGGCGCCGCAGGGCATAAGGGCGGCGCTCGTCGAAGGGCAGGTAGAGATCGCGCAGGGCCTGTTCGACTTCTTTCTGCGCCGCCTTGGCGCCCAGAGGCTTGGCCAGTTGTGTGGCGAACTCCTGGGGCGAGGCAGCATGCAGTTCGCGGCGTTGCGGGCGACGCACGTTGTCCACGGCACAGGCTTCGGCGGCGCTGGCTTCTTCGGGGCTGGCGTTGCTGAACAGCGAAATCAGCGTGAAGAACAGTACGTTGGCGGCCAGGGAAGCGATGGCCGCCATGTGCCAACTGGTGTCGTCGAGCACATAAATCATGTTCAACAGGGGAATGTAGAAGCCCTGGAAATGCCCGATCAGCGGCAACAGCATGCTGATGACCCAAACCGCCATACCCGCCAGCAGCCCGGCGATAAAGCCGCGCCGGTTAGCCGTGGGCCAGTACAGCACCGACAGCACGCCGGGAAGGAATTGCAGGGTGGCGACGAAGGCGACGATGCCCAGGTTGGCCAGGTCTTGCTGTGCACCGAGGAGCAGGTAAAAGCCGTAGCCAAGCATGATAATGGCGACGATCAGGCCGCGCCGCGTCCACTTCAGCCAGCGGTAGATATTGCCTTCAGCCGGTGGCTGGTACAGCGGCAGCACCAGGTGATTGAGGGCCATACCCGACAGCGCCAGGGTGGTGACGATGATCAGGCCGCTGGCCGCCGACAGACCGCCGACATAAGCGAGCAGGGCCAGGGCCTGATTGTTGGTGGCCATGCCGATACCGAGGATGAAGTATTCGGGGCTGGTGCTGGCCCCCAGTTTCAATCCGGCCCAGAGAATCAGCGGCACAGCCAGGCTGATCAGTAGCAGGAACAATGGCAGGCCCCAGCTGGCACTGACCAGCGAGCGCGGGCTGAGATTCTCGGTGAACGTCATGTGGTACATGTGCGGCATGACGATGGCCGAGGCAAAGAAGACCAGCAGCAGGGTGCGCCATGGGCCTTCCTGTAACGGGGTATGCAGCGCGGCCAGGGCGCTCTGGTTCTGCAACAGCCACACCTCCAGCTGCTGCGGGCCGTCGAACACGCCGTACAACGCATACAGGCCGACACCACCGATGGCCGCCAGCTTGATCACCGACTCGAAGGCGATGGCGAACACCAGACCTTCGTGTTTCTCCCGGGTGGCGATATGCCGGGAACCGAAGAAAATCGTGAACAGGGTGATCAGTGCGCAGAAGGCTACGGCGACACGATGCTGCACCGGTTCCTGGGTGAGGATGCCGATGGAGTCGGCCACCGCCTGAATTTGCAGGGCCAGTAACGGCAACACGCCGATCAGCATGAAAATGGTGGTCAGGGCGCCGGCCCAGGTGCTGCGAAAGCGGAAGGCGAACAGGTCGGCCAGGGACGACAATTGATAGGTACGGGTGATGCGCAGGATCGGATACAGCAGCACCGGCGCCAGCAGAAAGGCACCGGAGACTCCCAGGTAACTGGAGAGGAAACCGTAGCCGTATTCGTAGGCCAGCCCCACCGTGCCATAGAACGCCCAGGCGCTGGCGTAGACCCCGAGCGACAGGGTGTAGGTCAGTGGATGGCGGATGATCCAGCGCGGGATGACACCGCGCTCGCTGATCCACGCCACCCCGAACAGCGCCAGCAGGTAGGCCGCGCTGACCAGGATCATCTGGGTCAGGCTAAAGCTCATCGGCATCTCGCTGACTTTGCAGGATGAAGGTCACGGCAATGAGGATCAGCCATAACAGGTAAGGCCTGTACCAGGCCCCCGTGGCGTCGATCCACCAGTCCATGATCGCGGGTGAAAACAGGTAGATGCCTACAACCAGAAGCAGGACCAAGCGGTAGATATACATCGGGCCTCCTTATCTCTGGGGGTGAACACGGTGCGGCATGGTAAACGATGGCGAACAAGCTGCAAGCGGCGTTTCTGCCGTGTCTTGGCTGAAGGCTCTAGATCGGTCTATGCAGACTTCATCATCAGTCTATACAGGCCTCATCAACCGTGCGCAGGGTCGGAATCAAGTTGGCATTCCAGCGCGGTATCGCCCATTTGAGTACTTCGGCCGGGGTTGCGTCGTGCAGTTCTGCCGCCGTTGGCTGGCCCAATGCGCGCAGTGCCCGCAGTAACAAAGGCGTGGCCTGATCCGAAGGCAGCGGCGCCGAGCGATAGGACTTGCCCAGTTTATTCCCATCGGGCTGGGTGATGAGCGGTATATGTAGATAGCGTGGCTGCGGCAGGCCGAGCAGTTCCTGCAAATACAGCTGGCGTGGTGTTGAGTCGAGCAGATCGGCACCCCGGACGATATCGGTAATGCCCTGCCAGGCATCGTCCAGCACCACCGCCAGTTGATAGGCGTAAAAGCCGTCCCGGCGACGAATGACGAAATCGCCGACATCGCGACCCAGATGCTGCGCAAACTCGCCCTGGACCCGGTCCTGGAAGCGGTAGGTCAATTCCGGCACGCGAATACGAATGGCGGCGTTCTCCGGTTCATGGCCGGCATTGCGACACAGCCCCGGATAAATCCCCTGATAATCCTCAAGTTGCTTGCGCGAACAGGTGCAGGCGTAGGCCAGACCGTAGCTGAACCAGCGATTCAGTACTTCGGCGTAGGCGTCATGCCGGTCGCTCTGGCGGATGCACTCGCCATCCCATTCGAAACCATAACTTTCCAGGGTGTCGAGGATGGCTTTCTGCGCTCCGGGGACTTCACGGGGCGGATCAAGGTCTTCCATGCGCATCAGCCATTTCCCACCTGCGGCGCGAGCGTCGAGGTAGGAGGCGAGGGCGGCGACCAGCGAACCGAAGTGCAGGAAACCGCTGGGGGTCGGGGCAAAGCGCCCGATGTAAGCAGCAGAGGTCATGGGTGGTGAAGATCCTGGGCCGGTAAAGAGAAAGCCATAACGCAAAAGAGACGCCGAAGCGTCTCTTTGTTCAAGGCATCAGGCAGCTTATTTGCCGACCTGTTTTTCCTTGATTTCTGCCAGGGTCTTGCAGTCGATGCACAGATCCGCAGTTGGGCGGGCTTCCAGACGGCGCAGGCCGATCTCGATGCCGCAGGACTCGCACCAGCCATACTCTTCGTCTTCGATGAGTTGCAGGGTCTTGTCGATTTTCTTGATCAGCTTGCGCTCGCGGTCGCGGGCACGAAGCTCCAGGGCGAATTCCTCTTCCTGGCTGGCGCGGTCGGCCGGGTCAGGGAAGTTGGCCGCCTCGTCTTTCATGTGATCCACGGTGCGATCCACTTCATGCATCAAGTCCTGTTTCCACTTGTTCAGGATCTTGGTGAAATGCTTGCGCATGGGATCGCCCATGTATTCTTCGCCCTTCGTTTCTACGTAGGGTTCGAAACCGCTGATCTGCTGACTTTTTTGCTTTTCTTCGGTGGGCATGGAATGGACCGCCTCTCACTCTTTAATCCATTTGCGCAGGATAGGGTCCTTCACCGACACCCGTCGGCCCTGCGACTGCAAGCGGGCGAACTTACCAGATCAAATCAGAGTGCGCTACTCCCGGTTGTCGAGCCTGTGTTGACGGGGCTGCACGTTTATGAAGTTCGTCAAAGTTCCGCGTTCCAGTGAACTAGCTGCGATTTATTTTAGTTGCTGCCGGGGATCGCGCCGGGAGTTTTTTCTTGCGGGTGCAGTACCTGACGAGTATTTGCCGTAGCGCCGGACCGAGGCTTGGGTAGAATCAGCGCCCTGAGTTGTCAGTTTCGTTCTCCAGTTGCAGAAGGAAAGGCCTATGGCTTCCCCCTACAGTGCGCGCAGTCGCGATATCGAACCTTTCCATGTGATGGCGCTGCTGGCGCGGGCCAATGAGCTGCAGGCGGCGGGCTTTGATGTGATTCACCTGGAAATCGGTGAGCCGGACTTCACTACCGCCGCACCGATCATCGCCGCCGGGCAGGCCGCACTGGCCGCTGGGCAGACGCGCTACACCGCCGCCCGCGGCTTGCCGCAATTGCGCGAGGCTATCAGCGGCTTTTATGCCCAGCGTTATCAGGTCGATATCGATCCGCAGCGCATCCTCATCACCCCGGGTGGCTCGGGTGCGCTGTTGCTCGCCAGCAGCCTGCTGGTCGATCCGGGCAAGCACTGGTTGCTGGCCGATCCGGGTTACCCGTGCAACCGGCATTTCCTGCGTCTGGTTGAAGGCTCCGCGCAACTGGTGCCGTCAGGGCCCGAGACGCGCTATCAACTGACCCCTGAACTGGTGGCGCAATACTGGAACGGCGACAGCGTGGGCGCATTGGTCGCATCCCCGGCCAATCCCACGGGCACGCTGCTGCATCGCGATGAACTGGCGGCGCTGTCTGCGGCCTTGAAGCAACGCAACGGCCATCTGGTGGTGGACGAGATCTATCACGGCCTCACCTACGGCGTCGATGCGGCGAGCGTGCTGGAAGTCGATAACGATGCGTTTGTCCTTAATAGTTTTTCCAAATATTTCGGCATGACCGGCTGGCGCCTCGGTTGGCTGGTGGCGCCGCCAGAAGCTGTGGCGGACCTGGAAAAGCTGGCGCAGAACCTGTACATCAGCGCGCCGAGCATGGCTCAGCACGCAGCGCTGGCGTGTTTCGAGCCGCAGACGCTGGAGATTCTCGAAGAGCGTCGCGGCGAGTTTGCCCGGCGCCGCGACTTCCTCCTCCCTGCCCTGCGCGAGCTGGGCTTCGGCATTGCCGTCGAGCCGGAGGGGGCGTTCTATCTGTACGCCGATATCAGCGCGTTTGGCGGCGATGCCTTTGCCTTCTGCCATCACATTCTGGAAACCGAACATGTAGCGATCACCCCGGGCCTGGATTTCGGTCGCTTCAAAGCGGGTCATCATGTGCGCTTTGCCTACACCCAAAGCCTGCCTCGCCTGCAAGAGGCGGTCGAGCGTATTCAACGTGGATTGCGGAGCTGGCAAGGCTGATGGAATTTTCTCCGGCACTCGAAGAAGGGCGGTTGATCCAGCGTTACAAGCGCTTCCTGGCCGATATCGAAACCGCCAGCGGTGAACAACTGACTATTCATTGCCCCAATACCGGGTCGATGTTCAATTGCATGCTGCCCGGCGGCAAGGTCTGGTTCAGTCGTTCCAACGATCCCAAGCGCAAGCTGCCCGGCACCTGGGAAATCAGCGAAACGCCCCAGGGGCGCCTGGCCTGTATTAATACGGCTCGGGCCAATCCGCTGGTCGAGGAGGCGCTGCGTGCCGGGGTCATCACCGAGCTGAACGGTTTTGTCGCCCTCAAGCGTGAAGTGCCCTACGGCCTGGAGAAGAGCCGGGTGGACTTTCGCCTGGATTACCCTGACGGCCCGGCTTACGTTGAGGTCAAGAGCGTCACCCTGGGTTTTGCCGATTCGACGGTGGCCGCTTTTCCCGATGCCGTGACCCAGCGCGGCGCCCGTCATCTGCGTGAACTGGCGACGCTGGCCCGTGACGGTGTGCGGGCGGTGCTGTTGTATTGCGTCAACCTGACCGGTGTCGATGCCGTGCGCCCGGCCGAAGAGGTCGACCCTGGCTATGCGGCGGCCTTGCGCGAAGCCGTCGCCGCCGGGGTGCTGGTACTGGCTTATGGGGTGCAATTGACGCCGCAGTCTATCCGTATGGATCGTCGCCTCGACATCCAGCTGCCGTCAGTCATCCTCGGGAAGGCTGACCCAGATGCCGTTGCCGTTCTCGCGGCAGGCAAGGGCCTGTAGCGACTCGCCTTCGCAAGGCCCGGCCACGCACTCGCCGCTTTCGATGAGAAAGAGAGCGCCGTGGGTGGCGCAGCGGATCAGGCTGGCGCTGTCATCGAGGAATTGATCCTCTTGCCAGTCCAGCCTGACTCGCCGATGCGGACAGCGGTTGCGATAGACGAAGACCTCGCCTGCCCGGCGCACGGCCAGCAAGGCCTGGCCCTGGCGTTCGAAACCGCGGCTATGAGCTTCCGGCAGTTGGTCCGAGGTGCAGAGAAATTCCAGAGTGTGTCTCCCGCAGGCGGACGGTGGGTGATGCGTAATGATGACAGGTAGCACTGACATCTGTCGGTGCCTTGCAATATCGTTGCAGGCTGTGTCGGTGCTTGCCAAGCACCACGTTGGTTGCTGAAACTAGCTGTTTTGTACGCCGCTCTCCCAAGGGGCGAGCTTTGGATTTGGGCATGATTCGTGACATCAAGAACGGGCAGGATCTGAGTGCCCGAGAACTGGCCGAACGTCTGGCCACGGCTGTACATGTGCTGGTGGGTGCCAGGCATGACGACCCTGATCACCTCGCCTTGCAGCTGTGGCTGTTGCAGAGTCTGGCCGATTTGCGTGCCCAGGGCAGTTTGCTGCTGCCCATGCTGACTCCTTGCCAGCAGGAAAAGGTAGCGGCGGCTCAGGCCGGTATTGCCCGTGGCGAATTCCCGCAGGATCTGTCGACAACCCTGGATTGGCAGGCGCAATGGGACTGGTCATTGTATGGCCCGCTCATGCGCTATGCCATGGCCCAGCCTTTTCCCTTGCTGGCGGTGGACCTGAGCCCCGACGAAGCCCGGGCGATCCAGCAGCGGCCGCAACGCCTCAGCGGTTCGCACTCGACGAGCGCGGATGTACGGCATCGTCTGTTGGAGCGAATCAGCCTGTTGCACCCGGCGCAATCCGCACCGTCGATGCTCGCGGTCCATCAACAGCGCGACCGGCGCATGGCGCAATGCTTGATGGCGGCGCCGCTGCCGACACTGCTATTCGCCGCTGCGGACCATGTGCGCAAGGATATGGGCGTGCCCCTGCATATGGCCGATCTGGGCGAAAGCACGCCGCCTGTTGTGCTGATCTTCACCCATGGCGATATGCCGGTGGAGCCTTTGGCGGCGGATTATGTCTGGTATACCTCGCCGCCTGCACGGCAGGCATTGTGATAGTGCTGGCTGTCCGTTGGAGCGGGGCTTGCCCGCGAACGTTTCGACGCGGTATGGCTGGAACACCCGGTTGCTCTTTTCGCGGGCAAGCCCGGCTCCAACGAGATCAGTCACGGACGTGAGTCTGGGGCCCGGTACTTTTGCAGGACATTTCCTTTTCTTCTGTCGTCCCCCTCTCTGATTGGCCTCAGGGGGCATATGTCCGTCGCTGTCTCGTTTACTGTCACCGGCTCAGGCTGAGTGGCTTTCGAGA
Source organism: Pseudomonas sp. JUb42 (assembly GCF_024807945.1). GTDB lineage: Bacteria > Pseudomonadota > Gammaproteobacteria > Pseudomonadales > Pseudomonadaceae > Aquipseudomonas. The sequence goes on from NZ_JANUFD010000013.1 coordinate 218,579, forward strand.
GCGTGACATGACGAGACAGATGACAGCAGAAGATGAACAGCAGGCGCGGTTGATGTTGGGGTTGCTGGAGCTGAGCGCCCTGAATGCGGACGAGACCGAGGGGCGAGTGGCCGCCTTGTGTGAACGGGCGCTGACGCCATTGGGCAATGTCGCGGCGGTCTGCGTACCTCTGCGTTTTACCTTGTTGGCCAGGGTCACCCTCGATCGCCTGGGCGCCAGGGATGTGCGGGTGGTCTCGGTAGCCAATTTTCCCTACGGCGGTTCGCCTATCGAGCCGGTGGTGTCCCAGGTACAGGCGGCGCTGGTCGCTGGGGCCGACGAGATCGATATGGTCTATCCCTTCCGCGCGTTGCTGTCCGGAGACAGCCGCACGGGCTTTGAAATGATCATGGCCTGCAAGCAATGCTGCCCGGACCAGAAGAAGCTGGTGGTGACCCTGGAAACCGGCGACTTGCGTGACCCGCAGCTTATTCGCCAGGCTTGCCAGGGCGCGATTATGGCCGGGGCTGACTTTATCAAGACCAGCACCGGCAAGACCGCGATCAACGCCACACCCCAGGCCATGCGGATCATGATCGAAGCCATTGCCGAAGTCGGCGGCATGACCGGCATAAAGGCGGCGGGAGGGATTCGTACCTTCGATGAGGCGCTGGTGTATCTGAAGATGACCCAGACCCGTTTTGGCAATGCCTGGGTCACATCCGAGCATGTACGCCTAAGTGCGTCGAGCCTGCTTGGTGATGTGCTGATTGCCCTGGGTATGCTGCCGTCGAGCGGATATTGATTTTCTGCGGGCAAAAAAAGACCCGGCAAAAGTGCCGGGTCAAAAACCGTGATTAGCCTGATGAGGAGATAATCTGAGAGTCCGAACCAAGGTCTTTCAAATCATCACTGGCCTCGCGACCAGATGTGCTAATCATAACGATTCTCATTTGTATGTCAACTACGCCTCCGCAAATATTTTCGCCTTTGCGTCAAACGGTCTTGCCGACTCTCGCGCAGTAACTATCAAGGTTCTTCTTGCGCTCGGCGGGTAGATCGCTCCAATGGATATCCATCAGCGCGGCATCGATTGCGTAGAGCAATACCTTAGACGCGCGAAATCCACGTTTTCGTACCGCCCAATAGGCATCTACCGCTCCCAGGCGGCGTAAATCAGCGCAATTGTGAATGCCCGCGGCGTGTAACCACTGCGCCGAGGTCTTGCCAACGTTTTTCAGGTTGATCAGGTCGTCGTTCATCATGCCTCCTTGCGATGCTGAGCTGCTCACTGCGTTACAACTCAATGAGTCTAGCGTTGCAGGGTGGCGATGTTACGGGTGTCCGGACATATGGATGCAGGCCAGAAGACATCAGCTGCGGCATGGCGGGGAGGCGCTTCAAGGTGCAACGACCGCAACCCCGAAGCCTGGGCATCGGGGTCGGGAAGGGGAACAGCTAGCGGGTGTTGTAACGCAGACGAGTACCGAAATTCACCGACATGAGAATCTCGTCAGCGGTGAGTTCGCGTGGAAAGTACGCGCCGGAGATCTGCGCATGGGCGATGCTGGCGCCTTCCATGGGAACGTCGCGCAAATCCAGGCCGCGCAGGTCTGCTGAGCGGAAGTAGGCATCGGTAAAGACGATTCCTGTGGTGTCCAGCTCGCGCAGGTCCAGCCCCCGGAAATCCCCCCCGGTCATATCGATGGTGCCGCTGCGTGGCTTCTCTTGATTGAAGCCGACCACATCATCCTGACGCAACATGACGTAGAGGGGGGAGTCGAGTTGTTTCGGCTGGCTCATGGACCGTCTCCGTTGGAATTATGGCGCCAGTATATCGCCACTATTTTCAAGCCGTGAAGCGATAAGTGCTAAACGGCTTGAACATTCGTTTAAAGGCCTGGCAAACGTTGGCGGATGCCCGCGACGAGGTTATCCATATCCTCCCCTTTGTGGGTTTCAACCCGCTTGCTGCAGAGAATTTCTTCGGCAGTCAGCGGCTCGCGATTGGCTTGCTGGGCCTTGATGACCTCAAGCGTAGCGTCGGAAGGATCGACATTCTCTGCCTGACGCTCGCTTAGCCAGGTTTCGATCACGGCCTGGGGGGCTTCGCAGTCGAGGATCAGGAATGGCGCGCCCTTGGTTTGAGCAACCTTGGCCGCCGCTTCGCGCTGTTCGTGTTTGAGGTAGGTGGCGTCGATCACGACCGGGAAACCGGCGTGCAGTACGGCTGCCGCCAGTTCATGCAGGCGCTGGTAGGTCGCCGCGCTGACGTTGGCGTCGTACAGGTCGCTGCTTTCGCTGAACAGGCGCTTGCGCTCGACATCCGAACGCAGGCGGATGGCGCCCAGGGACTCGACCAGACGCATCGCCACATGGCTCTTGCCGACGGCCGATACGCCATGGGTGATGACCAGGAAGCGCGAAGGGATAGCGCTGTAGCTTTCCGCCAGGTTGGCGTAGTTGCGGTACTGACGCATGGTGGTGCCGCGTTGAACGGCGTCGGCGTCAGCGGGCAGGCCGAACAGGGCCACCTTGGCCCGGACCAGAGCACGGTAGGCCTTATAGAAATTCAGCACTTCCAGGCCCTGGTAGTCGCCGGTCAGTTCCAGATACTGGCTGACCAGGCGTCGCGACAGCGACTTGAGGCCGCGGTCTTCCAGGTCCATCGCCAGGAAGCCGATATCGGCGTAGACGTCGGTCTTGCGGAACGGTTCATTGAATTCGATGCAGTCGAAAATCACCACCTTGCCGTCGATCAGCGTGGCGTTGCCCAGATGAATGTCGCCGTGGCATTCGCGGATGAAGCCCTGGGCCTTGCGCTCGCTCAACAAAGGCTTGAGGCGTTCGAAGCTCGACTCGGCCCAGGCTTTCAGTGCCTCAAGCTGAACCAGGTCGGCTTTTTCGCTAAGGAAGGGGAGAATCTGCTCGAAATTCTGTAGGACTGGAGCCATTACGCTGTCAGGCGAACCCAATTCGGTCTCGTTACCAACTTGTGGTGCCTGGAGATGGAACTCTGCTATCTGTTTTGCCATCTCATCGATCTGGGAAACCGTGAGTTCGCCATTGGCCTGTAAGGTGCTCAGCAGACCGTCCTGTGGGAACTGACGCATTTTCAGGGCGTACTCGATGACTTCGCCTTCGCCACCCAGTTGCGGCGCTTCGGCACTCCCGGTAATCGGCAGGACTTCCAGGTACAGATCCTGGGTCAGGCGCTGGTTCAGGCGTAGCTCTTCGTTACAGAAGTGCCCGCGTGATTCCAGGGTAGTGAAGTCGAGGAAACCGAAGTTGACCGGTTTCTTGAATTTGTAGACATAAGGCCCCGTGAGCAAAACCCACGAAATGTGCGTCTCGATGACCTGGAAGCCTTCTACCGGATGCGGGAAGAGGGCCGGGTTCTGCAGGGCTGCAATCAGTGACTGGCTCACGGACGATCCTTAAAGGCTGAAATTCGAAATATGTACATTCAAGCCGTCCATTATGGATGGTTGAGTCACCGCTGCAAACCGCCTTCTGGGCGCCTGTCGATCACCTCTAAAGTGCGTATAATCCGCGGCCATGACCCGAACCCGTACCCCCCGTAATAGTAAAAAACCGCCATCCAACCGCCTGCGCAGCCTGCTGGGCTGGGCCTTGAAGCTCAGTCTCGTCGGTCTTGTGATCATCGGTTGCTTCGCGGTTTATCTCGATTCCATCGTCCAGGAAAAGTTTTCCGGCAAGCGCTGGACGATTCCGGCCAAGGTCTATGCCCGGCCGTTGGAACTGTTCGTCGGCCAAAAGCTGACCCGTGATGACTTCCTCACCGAACTCGACGCCCTTGGCTATCGCCGCGAGGCCGTTGCCAATGGCCCCGGCGCTGCTGCGGTGAATGGCAATACCGTGGATCTGAACACTCGCGGCTTCCAGTTCTATGAAGGGACTGACCCGGCGCAGCAGATTCGCGTGCGCTTCTCGGCCGACTCGGTGGCCGAGCTGAGTTCCGGCGCTGGCGCCAAACTGGCCGTTGCCCGGCTCGAGCCGCTGTTGATCGGCGGCTTGTACCCGAAGAATCTTGAAGACCGCATTCTGATCAAGATCGATCAGGTGCCGCCGTATCTGCTCGATACCCTGGTTACAGTCGAGGACCGCGACTTCTATCACCACTGGGGTGTGTCGCCCAAGTCCATCGCCCGGGCCTTCCTGGTCAACGCTTCGGCCGGACAGATGCGCCAGGGCGGCAGTACCCTGACCCAACAGTTGGTGAAGAACTTCTACCTGACCAGCGAGCGCAGCCTCAGCCGCAAGCTCACCGAAGTGATGATGGCGATGCTGCTGGAGCTGCATTACAGCAAGCAGGAAATCCTCGAGGCTTACCTCAATGAGGTGTTCATCGGTCAGGATGGTCAACGCGCCGTGCATGGCTTTGGTCTGGCCAGTCAGTACTTTTTCAGCCAGCCCTTGTCAGAGCTGAAGCTGCATCAGGTGGCGTTGCTGGTGGCGATGGTCAAGGGACCGTCCTACTACAACCCGCGTCGCAACCCGGATCGCGCCCTGGAGCGGCGTAATCTGGTGCTCGACCTGCTGGAGCAGCAAGGTGTGGCCACGGCCGATGTAGTCGCCGCCGCGAAGAAAATGCCACTGGGTGTGTCCAAGACCGGCAGCCTGGCGGACAGCTCGTTCCCCGGCTTCCTTGATCTGGTCAAGCGCCAGTTGCGCGAGGATTACCGCGACGAAGACTTGACCGAAGAGGGTCTGCGCATCTTCACCAGTTTCGATCCGATCCTGCAGATGAAGGCTGAAGCCTCGATGAACGATACGTTCAAGAAGCTGGCCGGACGCAAGGGCGCTGAAGACGTGGAAGCGGCGATGGTCATCACCAATCCGGAAACCGGTGAGGTGCAGGGCCTACTGGGCAGTCGTCAGGCCGGGTTCGCCGGGTTCAACCGCGCGATCGATGCCGTGCGGCCTATCGGCTCGCTGGTCAAGCCGTCTGTTTATCTGACGGCGCTGGAACGCCCAAGCCAGTACACCCTGACCAGTTGGGTGGTGGACGCGCCGTTCGAGGTCAAGGGCGCGGATGGGCAGATCTGGAAACCGCAGAACTTCGAACACCGCTCTTTCGGCAATATTTTCCTGTATCAGGGGCTGGCGCATTCCTACAACCTCACCACCGCCAAGCTCGGGATGGATCTGGGCTTGCCGAATGTGTTCAAGACGTTGGCCAAGCTGGGCGTCAATCGCGAATGGCCGCAGTACCCATCGATGTTGTTGGGCGCAGGTGGCCTGAGCCCGATGGAAGTGGCGACCATGTACCAGACCATTGCCAATGGCGGTTTCAATACGCCGATGCGGGCCATTCGCAGTGTGCTGACCGCTGAAGGCGAGCCGCTCAAGCGCTACCCGTTCCAGGTCGAGCAGCGCTTCGATCCGGGCGCCATTTATCTACTGCAGAACGCCATGCAGCGGGTGCTACGCGAGGGTACTGGCAAGTCGGTTTATAACGTCATTCCGAGCAATGTGAACCTGGCAGGCAAGACCGGTACCAGTAACGATTCCCGTGACAGCTGGTTCGCCGGTTTCGGTCAGGATCTGCTGGCGGTGGTGTGGATCGGCCGCGACGACAATGGCCAGACGCCTTTTACCGGCGCAACGGGTGCCCTGCAGGTCTGGACCTCGTTCATGCGCAAGGCCAACCCGCAGTCTCTGGAGATGCAGGTGCCGGACAACATTACCAAGGTCTGGATCAACTCCCAGACCGGGCAGGGTTCCGACGTGAACTGCCCGAATGCCGTACAGATGCCGTATATTCGCGGCAGTGAGCCAGCACCCGGCGCTGCCTGTGGTGGCAGCTCGGCCCCGGCCGACTCGGTGATGGATTGGGTCAAGGGCTGGTTGAATTAAGTGAAGAGGGTGTGACGTGAACAAGTGTTGGATTCCTGTTTTAAGCGCCCTGGCATTGCTGACCGGCTGTGCCAGTGTGCAGCCCGGCTCGATTCCGGTAGTGGATTCAAGCTCCCGGGTATCGAATAGCGAGCGTGTCTCGGCCGGCCAGACTGGCGGTTATCGCCAGACCACGACCCAGGTTCGACAGCAGGCGCAAGCCGTGCCGCAGGACTCGGGGGTGACGGTCATGGTGCCAGGTGGCAACAACGCACCGATCCAGAGTTTCGTACCGCCTAGCGATTCGGCGCCGATCAGCGTCGATAATGCTCCGATCAATACGACTTCCATGGTCCAGCCACAGGCAACCTACAGCGCGCAACCGCCGGTCAATACCGCCTACAACACCCCGCCGGTTCCGGTCGTGCCAAGTGGTGTGCCGTCGAGTAGCAGTGGTGGCGGCTTGTCGGCTGACGAGCAACTGGATGGCCCGGTACTGGCGCTGCTGACAACGGCTCAACAGCAGCAGAACGGCGGCGACCTCAACGGTGCGTCGTCCAGCCTGGAGCGTGCCCAACGGGTTGCGCCGCGCGAGCCTCAGGTGCTTTATCGTCTGGCCCAGGTGCGTCTGGCCCAAGGTGACGCGGCCCAGGCCGAGCAGCTTGCTCGTCGTGGCCTGACCTACGCCAATGGTCGTGCGAGCCTTCAAGCCAGTTTGTGGGAGTTGATCGCGCAGTCCCGTGAGAAACAGGGCGATGCCTCGGGCGCTGCCCTGGCTCGCCAGAAAGCCAAGGTCGGTGCTTGATGGATCGGCGTTTACCCGAAGTGGCTGATCAATTGTTGCTGATTGAGCGCGAGCTTCGTGTCCTGGGGTGGTGGAGCGATCTGCCACCCAGCGCCGAAGCACTGGCCAGCGTCGAGCCGTTCAGTGTCGATACCCTGGATTTCCACCAGTGGCTGCAATGGATTTTCCTGCCGCGGATGAAACAGATCCTCGAGCATGATCTGCCATTGCCCAATGCCTCGGGCATTCTGGAAATGGCCGAGATGGTCTATGCCGGTCGCCAGGAAACAGCACCGTTGCAGGCGTCCCTGGCACGTTTTGACCGGCTGATCGCCCGGGCTGTCTAAACGCACTCCAGGCTGAACTGAAATGCGACTCTTGTAGGAGCTGCCGACGGCTGCGAAAGCGGTGTGTCTGACAGGCCCATTCGCAGCCTTCGGCAGCTCCTACAGTCACCATGTCCAGGTCAACTAATCCTTACAGGACTCATCCAGCGATTTCTGCGTCTGGGTGAGTTGCTGCTGGCGTTCCTCTTCGGTCATGCGCCGCACTTCTGATCCCACCTGCAAGCGTACCCGCGAGTTGATCTGCAACTGGGCCAGATTGTTGCGCAGGGTTTCGCAGATTTCCTTGCGCTTGGCTTCCTGTGCGGCCACCTGCTTTCTGACCTTATCGTCGATGGCCTTTTGCGAGGCGTCGGGATCGACCGCCGGTTTTGCAGCAGGCGGTGGTGGCGGTGGCGGCTTCTGCACGTCGATCTGCTGAACCTGCTGACCGGCCGGCGGCTGGGCGTCGAAGTGCGTGACGCCCTGGGCATCGACCCATTTATAGATTTGTGCGGCCTGGCTGGCGGTGCTCAGTGCCAGCGTCAATGCGGCCACGAGAATCTTGCAACCCATCGATCTTCCTTAGCGGTATGTGCGCAGGCAACCTACCACAAGCGCGTCCGGGCGACCTCATTCAGTGCGTTTTCATGCACATGCACAGAATAAAACTGAACGATGACTTGACTTGGGGTGGCCTAATCACAACAATTCAAAGTTCGCTGTGGAAGGACTGCCAGAAGCAGGCCATCTCGGTAGATCATGAGGCGCACACCCGCGCCGACCTGTTACACCCGCAACGCGTTACCTCGCGCTGGGTGGGAAAGCCCCGAAACACTCAGGGGTCATCCCAATACTTGCTCAGTCAGTGCTGACGTAGTCGGCGACCACCGTCGCTCATGCTCTGCTTGGCAGTAAACCTATTAAGACCCGTTCTCGTTTGTGGACGGTATTCTGGCGTTTTAGAGGTGAACAACGTGGAGCTCTTATCCGGCGCTGAAATGGTCGTCCGCTTTTTGCGTGACGAAGGCGTTAAGCATATCTACGGGTACCCTGGTGGTGCCCTCCTGCATATTTACGATGCGCTGTTCAAAGAACCTGCCGTAAGCCACATTCTTGTGCGCCACGAGCAGGCTGCCACGCACATGGCTGATGGTTACGCGCGCGCTACCGGCAAAGCCGGCGTGGTGCTGGTGACTTCCGGTCCCGGCGCAACCAATGCCATCACCGGTATCGCTACTGCCTACATGGACTCCATCCCGATGGTCGTCCTGTCCGGTCAGGTCCCGAGCACGCTAGTCGGCACCGATGCTTTCCAGGAGACCGACATGATCGGTATCTCCCGGCCGATCGTGAAACACAGCTTCATGATCAAGCATCCGTCGGAAATCCCGGAAGTCCTGAAAAAGGCTTTCTACCTGGCGCAGTCCGGCCGTCCGGGCCCGGTTGTGGTCGATATCCCTAAAGACATGACCAACCCGGCTGAAAAGTTCGAGTACGTGTTCCCCAAGAAAGCCAAGCTGCGCTCCTACAGCCCGGCCGTTCGCGGACACTCGGGTCAGATCCGCAAGGCCGTCGAGATGCTGTTGGCCGCCAAGCGTCCGATCATCTATGCCGGTGGTGGCGTGGTCATGGGCAACGGTTCGGAGCAACTGACCGAACTGGCCAAACTGCTCAACGCGCCGGTCACCAACACGCTGATGGGTCTGGGTGCCTATCCGGGTACTGACCGTCAGTTCGTCGGCATGCTCGGTATGCATGGCAGCTACACCGCCAACCTGGCGATGCACCATACCGACGTGATTCTTGCTGTGGGCGCGCGCTTCGATGACCGTGTCATCAACGGCCCAAGCAAGTTCTGCCCGAACGCCAAGGTCATCCATATCGATATCGACCCGGCTTCGATTTCCAAGACCATCAAGGCAGACGTGCCTATCGTGGGTCCGGTTGAAAGCGTGCTGACTGAAATGGTCGCCACCTTCAAGGAAATCGGCGAGACCCCGAACAAGGAGTCCGTTGCCAGTTGGTGGAAGCAGATCGACGAATGGCGTGGCGAGCGCGACCTGTTCCCGTACAACCACGGTGATGGCAGTGTCATCAAGCCGCAGAAAGTCATCGAAGTCCTGCACGAAGTGACCAAGGGCGATGCCTACGTCACCTCCGACGTGGGCCAGCATCAGATGTTCGCGGCTCAGTACTACCGCTTCGACAAGCCTAACCGCTGGATCAACTCCGGTGGCCTGGGCACCATGGGCTTCGGTTTCCCGGCGGCCATGGGCGTCAAGCTGAGCTTCCCGGATGCCGACGTTGCCTGTGTGACGGGCGAAGGCAGTATCCAGATGAATATCCAGGAGCTGTCGACCTGCCTGCAGTACGACTTGCCGGTGAAGATCATCCTGCTCAACAACGGCGTGCTCGGCATGGTCCGTCAATGGCAGGACATGAGCTACAGCGGTCGTCATTCGCACTCCTACATGGAGTCGCTGCCTGACTTCGTGAAGCTGGTCGAAGCCTATGGTCACGTCGGCATGAAGATCACTGATCTGAAAGACTTGAAGCCGAAGATGGAAGAAGCATTCGCCATGAAGGATCGGTTGGTGTTTATCGACATTCAGGTCGATGTCTCCGAGCACGTCTACCCGATGCAGATTCGGGACGGCGCCATGCGCGATATGTGGCTGAGCAAGACGGAGCGGACTTAATCATGCGGCATATCATTTCGCTATTGCTGGAAAACGAACCGGGCGCGTTGTCTCGCGTGGTCGGCCTGTTTTCCCAACGCAACTACAACATCGAAAGCCTGACCGTGGCGCCGACCGAAGACCCGACTCTGTCGCGTCTGACGCTGACCACCGTCGGCCATGATGAGGTGATCGAGCAGATCACCAAAAACCTCAACAAGCTGATTGAAGTGGTCAAGCTGGTTGATCTTTCGGAGAGTGCTCACATCGAGCGTGAACTGATGCTGATCAAGGTCAAGGCCACCGGCGCCCAGCGCGCCGAGATCAAGCGCACCACGGATATTTTCCGCGGGCAGATCGTCGACGTCTCGGCCAGCGTCTATACCGTGCAACTGACCGGCACAAGCGACAAGCTGGACAGCTTCATTCAGGCCATCGGCACTGCCGCCATCCTGGAAACAGTACGCAGTGGCGTGACGGGCATTGCCCGTGGCGACAAAGTGCTGAGCATCTAACTCATTTAGCAAATGGCCTGAACGGCCAAGATAACAGGGGAATTTCATGAAAGTTTATTACGACAAAGACTGCGACCTTTCGATCATCCAGGGCAAGAAAGTTGCCATCATCGGTTACGGTTCCCAAGGCCACGCTCAAGCGTGCAACCTGAAAGACTCCGGCGTTGATGTCACTGTTGGCCTGCGCAAAGGTTCGGCTACTGTCGCCAAGGCTGAAGCTCACGGCTTGAAAGTGACTGACGTTGCTACCGCCGTTGCTGCTGCTGACCTGGTCATGATCCTGACCCCGGACGAGTTCCAGTCCGCACTGTACAAGAACGAAGTCGAGCCTAACCTGAAGAAGGGCGCAACCCTGGCCTTCTCCCACGGCTTCGCTATCCACTACAACCAGGTCGTGCCGCGCGCTGACCTGGACGTGATCATGATCGCTCCTAAAGCGCCAGGTCACACTGTACGTACCGAGTTCGTCAAAGGCGGCGGTATCCCTGACCTGATCGCTGTTTACCAGGACGCTTCCGGCAACGCCAAGAACGTTGCTCTGTCTTACGCTTCGGGCGTGGGCGGCGGCCGTACCGGTATCATCGAAACCACTTTCAAGGACGAGACTGAAACCGACCTGTTCGGCGAACAAGCCGTTCTGTGCGGCGGTACCGTTGAACTGGTCAAAGCCGGTTTCGAAACCCTGGTTGAAGCTGGCTACGCGCCAGAAATGGCCTACTTCGAGTGCCTGCACGAACTGAAGCTGATCGTTGACCTCATGTACGAAGGCGGTATCGCCAACATGAACTACTCGATCTCCAACAACGCCGAATACGGCGAGTACGTGACCGGCCCAGAAGTCATCAACGCCGAATCCCGTCAGGCCATGCGCAATGCTCTCAAGCGCATCCAGGACGGCGAATACGCGAAGATGTTCATCAGCGAAGGCGCTACCGGCTACCCATCGATGACCGCCAAGCGTCGTAACAACGCTGCTCACGGTATCGAAATCATCGGCGAGCAACTGCGCTCGATGATGCCTTGGATCGCGGCGAACAAAATCGTCGACAAAGCCAAGAACTAATCGGCTTTGGCTTCACGAATAACGCGACCCTCGGGTCGCGTTTTTTCGTTATGGGGGGATCTGGTATAAGCTGCATCGGTTGCCGCGACGAATTTTCGTCGACGGCCCCTGTCGAATTTTTTCAAACCGCTGCAAGGTAAAATCAATGAGCGAACGTCCTGAAGAGCCAAACAAGGCCTCTGACGCCGAAAGCCTGCTACCGATCGATGAGCATATAGAAGAAGGTCACGACGCCGAGGGGCACAAAGTCCGGCACCGCGGCATCTATCTGCTGCCCAACCTGTTCACCACGGCGAATCTGTTTGCCGGCTTCTACTCCATCATCAGTTCGATGAGCGCGCAAAGTGCTTTGGCCGCCGGGGATCTGGCCGGGGCGAGCAAGTACTTTTCCTTTGCCGCCGCCGCCATCTTCATCGCCATGGTGCTTGATGGCCTGGATGGCCGCGTGGCGCGTATGACCAATACGCAAAGCGCATTCGGCGCCGAGTACGACTCGCTGTCGGATATGGTCGCCTTTGGTGTGGCGCCGGCTCTGCTGGCCTTTGGCTGGGCGTTGGGGGATATCGGTAAGGTCGGCTGGATGGTCGCCTTCATCTATGTCGCCGGTGCGGCGCTGCGCCTGGCACGTTTCAATACCCAGGTCGGCAAGAGCGACAAGCGTTACTTCATCGGCCTGGCCAGTCCGGCAGCGGCAGGGGTAGTGGCCGGTACTGTGTGGGCATTTGCCGATCACGGTTTCGAAGGCTCGAGCTGGTCGTTCCTGGTGGCCTTGCTGGTGGCTGCGGCCGGGATGCTGATGGTCAGTAATATCAAGTACAACAGCTTCAAGGAGCTGGACCTGCGCGGGCGAGTGCCTTTCGTGGCGATCCTGGTCGTGGTGCTGGTGTTTGCCGTCGTGTTCAGCGACCCGCCACGCATCCTGCTGCTGATTTTCCTTGGTTATGCTGCGTCCGGTCCGATCCAGTTCCTGCTGCGCCGGGGCAAGAAGCCACAGTAAGGACGACGTCCACGGCTGCTCCCCGCCGGGCAGCCGTTATAAAAACGTTAAGTTTGGGCTACAGCAATAACGCGGGATTGTCCTCATACTCCACGGCAGACGATGCGTAAATTCCTCATCGCTGTGGAGTCCTCATGCTGATCAAATTACCTCGTACGTCCGCCTGCAAAGAATCGGACGTCACCCCTGAAGGTTTCTATCTCTCCCGCCGCGCGCTGCTGGGCGGCTCCCTGGCCGGTCTGGCTGTGGGCGCGCTGCCGGGCGTTGCCTTGGGCGCAGACCCTTCCCGCTATGCGGACGTGGAGCCGGGCAACGCGCCGGCCTGGTTCAACGAGAAGTTGACCTCAACCCAATGGCAGGCGGTCAACGTCAAGAACGAAGCGATAACGCCGTTCAAGGACGCCACCCACTACAACAACTTTTACGAGTTCGGCACCGAAAAGAGCGACCCGGCGAAAAACTCCGGCGCGTTCAAGACCGAGCCGTGGAAGGTGGTCGTCGACGGTGAGGTTGGCAAGCCGGGCAGCTATGCCCTCGAAGACTTCATGAAGCCGTACCAGTTGGAGGAGCGCATCTACCGTTTGCGCTGCGTAGAAGCCTGGTCGATGGTCATTCCCTGGATCGGCTTTCCGATCTCGGCGCTGCTCAAGCAGGTCGAACCGACCTCGAAGGCCAAGTACATCCGCTTCGAAACGCTGCAGGACCCCAAGAGCATGCCGGGCCAGCGTTCGGGTTTCGCCCTGATCGACTGGCCCTATGTAGAAGGCCTGCGTCTGGATGAAGCGATGAATCCCCTGGCGATTCTTGCCGTCGGTATGTATGGCCGCGAACTGGCCAATCAGAACGGTGCGCCGTTGCGTCTGGTGGTGCCGTGGAAGTATGGCTTCAAGAGCGTGAAGTCGATTGTACGGATCAGCCTGGTCAGCGAGCAGCCGAAAACCACCTGGCAAAGCATCGCGGCCAATGAGTACGGTTTCTACGCCAACGTTAACCCGACGGTCGACCATCCGCGCTGGACTCAGGCGCATGAACGGCGTTTGCCGGGCAGCCTGTTCAGCCCGAATATTCGTCAGACTGAGATGTTCAATGGCTATGGGGAGGAGGTCGCCTCCTTATATACAGGCCTGGATCTGCGGAAGAACTATTGATGCGTTATTGGCAATGGCGGTTAAGCGTCTTCGTTGCGGCATGTGCCGTTCCGGCTTACTGGCTGTATCAGGCCTGGATCTTCGCTCTCGGGCCGGATCCGGGCAAAGTCCTGGTTGATCGGCTGGGGCTTGGTACCTTGGTATTGCTGCTGATCACTCTGGCGATGACGCCATTGCAACGCATGAGCGGCTGGCCGGGGTTCATATCCGTTCGCCGTCAGTTGGGGCTGTGGTGCTTTACCTACGTGGCCTTGCATATGCTGGCCTACAGCTTCTTTATTCTGGGCTTCGACTGGGCGCAGTTGGGTGTGGAGCTGGTCAAGCGCCCGTACATCATTGTCGGCGCCCTGGGTTTTGTCGGTCTGCTGATGCTGGCAGTGACCTCCAACCGTTATAGCCAGCGCCGCCTTGGCAGTCGCTGGAAGAAACTGCACCGTTTGGTCTACGTGATTCTCGGCCTTGGTTTGTTGCATATGTTGTGGATTGTCAGGGCAGACCTAAAGGAATGGGCGGTCTATGCGTCTATAGGTGTAGTGCTGTTGGGATTACGGGTGCCATTTGTGGCTCAACGGTTGAAGGGCAGCTTTAAGCCTCGAGCTACGAGCCGAGAGCTTTGAGCTACGAGCCGCGAGCTTCGAGCTTCTAGCTAGAAGCAGATAGTGGGCGTTCCCGGCCCAGCTCGTGGCTCGCAGCTCGTAGCTCGCAACTTTTTGAAGCTTTCTGAAATAACCTCTTGACGCCCCTCAGAATCTATCTATAATTCGCCCCACTTCCGGCGCAGACGAAACGGAA
>NZ_JANUFD010000014.1 GCF_024807945.1 Pseudomonas sp. JUb42
AGTAGGTCATCGTCAAGATTAAATTCCAAAACCCCATTTGCGAAAGCAGATGGGGTTTTGTTTTTGCGCCGAGAAAAGCCGCCGGCCTCGCGATCGTCTGTAGGACCGGCTCAGATCAAACAGCCTTTAACTGGCTGAGCCTGATCATCTGGCCAAACATCAGGTTCGGCGCCACCCGGCTCGCCACTTTCAATACGTTGCTAAGGCCTGGCCGTATTTCCGATTGACCTGCCTCGATTCCCCGAATGGCGCGCTTGACCATCAATTGCACATTCATGCCTTTCTCTTTCTGCATTTCCTTGGCGAACTCTCCCCTGAACAGCGGTGTTTCAGTGCCAGGTGGCGCAAGCTCAATGACCGTCACCGTGCTGTTGGCAAGCTGTGCCCGCAAGCATTGGGTGTAGGCATGCAAGGCTGCCTTGGAGGCGCTGTAGACCGGGGCGGCGGGGAAGGGCACGAATGCCAGCCCGGATGAGACGTTGACGATCAGGGCCTGGGGTTGCTTGAGCAAAAACGCAACGAACTGTTGAGTCATCCGTAGCGGGCCGTTCAGGTTGATGTCGATTTCATCCGTCAGATCTGTCAGCGCACGCTCTTCGGCCAGACGGATATTGCGCATGACCCCTGCGTTGTTTACCAAGGTATCGAGTGCAGGGAACTGCTGGGTTACTTCGAGGAACAGCGCCTGAATGTCCTCTGGATCGCGCACATCGCTTTGCAGCGTATGCAGTGATGGCAGCAGTTGCCTCGCTTTATCCAGGCTGTCCTGATTCCGGCCGGTGACGATAACGGTATTGCCTCTCTCGATAAGCTGGCGCGCCAGTTCAAAGCCTATTCCGCTCGAGCCACCGGTTATCAGCACTGTTCTTCCAATCAATTTCATCACGCACTCCGGATTGTTTTTAACCAGTGGCGAGCTTGAGCGATACACTGTCGATTAGAAAGAAGGCACCTGAAAGTGCGGTACTTACCTGGCGGAGAGTGTACGAAGGTGAAAGGTATTCCCGGCTTTACCGATGAGCAGATTGCGGCGGCAAGGTTCTACGCGAGCCAGACGCCACCGACGAATCTGGATCCGCGAATTGCGTCATTGGTCACCGAGCTGATCGGCCGCGTCGCGGATAAATGGACAATGCTGATTCTTGAAGTGCTGGCTGAGCAAGCCCCGCTGCGCTTCACTCGTCTGAGCGAGCGGGTGCCAGGCATCAGCCAGAAAATGCTGACACAGACGTTGCGCGCCATGGAGCGTGACGGCCTGTTGATTCGTACGGTGTACCCCGTGGTGCCGCCGAAAGTGGAATACAGCCTGACGACCCTGGGCCTGACCTTGGGCGCGGCGTTTTGCGGAGTCTGGGTATGGGCGGCGAATAACCTCGAAGAGGTCGAAAAGGCGCGTAGCGACTACGACCTCAGATAGCCGCCGAAAACCAATCCCGAACCCACAAAAAAGGCCGCATCTGCATGCGGCCTTCTTCGTTACTGCGTCGAATCAAACCTCTTCGACAACCTCTTGCTGCACTTCTTCACGACGACGAATGTACTTCCAGTCCGCCTCATCGATATAGATGCCGGCAGGCCCGCTGCCACCTTCCAGGTCGATGGCCACGTGGGCCGAGACCTGCGGCTTGACGCTGGCCAGAATCGGCACGAAGCCCAGTTGCAGGCTGGTTTCCAGTAGCGCGGCCTGGTTGCGTTCGTCGATGTCAGCGGCTTCGTCCAGGTAGTACGGCAGACGGATACGGCCGGCCTGATCGCGATCCATCAAGTGCAGCAACAAGTACATGTTGGTCAGCGCCTTGATGGTCATGGTCGTACCGTTGGAGGCCGCACCGTCGATGTCGGTGTGGATAACCGGCGTGCCATTGACCTTGGTAATCTCGAACGCCAGCTCGAACAGTTCCTTGAGGCCCAACTGGTTATGGTTGGCGGCTACCAGGCGCGCCAGGTATTCCTTGGCTTCTTCGTTCTTGCTGTCCTGTTCGGCACTCTGCGTCAGGTCGAACACCGACAGCGTCTCGCCTTCTTCGTACTGCCCGGCGCTGTGGATGATCTGGTCGATGTGCTTGAGCGCTTCCTTGTTCGGTGCCAGAACGATGCGGAAGCTGGCCAGGTTGGAGACCTGCCGACGGTTGATCTCGCGGTTGAACAGCGCCAGTTGGTGCTCAAGGCTTTCATAGTCACTGCGGATATTGCGCAGGGTCCGCGCAATGTCGGTGACAGCCGCACGGCGCGCCTTGCCCAACGTCAGGGCTTCGTCGGTGCGGTGGGCATAGGCGTTGATCAGCAGTTGCAGGCGACGCTCCATATCGTCTTCGCTGTCGAACTTGGCCACGCCTTTGAGACGAATCTGCGCATACAGCGCTTCGATCTGGCCGTCACAACGCTGCAGAGCCTGCCAACTGTCCTGATAGTCGTTGAGCAGTGGCAGCAGGTTCTCCAGCGAGTCGTCCACCGGGTCCATGAACGACGTACCGAATGGCAGGTCCGCCGGCAGCAACTGGCGACGACGCAGGGCGTCATCCAGCGTGCGCTGCTTGGATTCCAGGTCGCCGATCTGCCGGGCGATCAGTTGCAGCTTGGCCGACAGTTGCTGGACACGTTCGGTGAAGGCATCGCTGGAACGCTTGAGTTCGTCCTGAGCGGCTTCCATCTGTGCCAGTTGTTCAAGCTTGTCGGACTCTTCCACCGCCAGGGTCTGGCAGCGGCGGAAGTCTTCCAGGGCCTTCTGCGCATCCAGCACCTGCTGATACAGGGCCTCGGTCTGGGACTTGCTCGCCGTGCGGTCAGCCGCGACGGCTTGCTGGGTCTTGAGCTGCTTGAGCTCCTTGTCCAGGCGCTCTTTCTGATCACGCAAGGCGGCACGGTCTGCCAGAGCTTGTAAGGCAGGTGGTTCGATGTGCGACAGATTGATCGACAGGCCCGGTACCTGGAAGTGCTCGCCCTTGAAGCCATCGAGGATGGTTTCCAGTGACTTGACCCAGGCATCGCCGTCATCCAGCTCAATGCCTTGTTCACCCAGGGGCAGGCTGAACAGCGCGCTGTTGAACAGGCGCATCAGGCGCTCGACATCCGGTTGCGAGAACTCTTCGCGCAGGCGAGCATAGCTGTTGTTGTCAGCGTGATCGAGTTGCTGCTTCACCGACTTCAGGCGCTTTTCCAGATCCCGCACGCGTTCGTCGAGGTCTTCAGCGCTGAACTGACGGGATTGCGCCAGGGCACCGGCCAGTTCGTCGTGAGCGTCCTTGGCCGCGAGTAGTTGTTGCTCCAGTACCTTGGCATCCTCGACCAGAGCGAAACGGTTCTTCAGCACGGCCAGTTCGCCGATCCAGCGCTGAACGCCACTGATTTCCCGTTCCAGGCGCATCAGTTCTTGAGTACCGCCGCGCTGTTCGTTCTGCAGGCCGTCCTGTTCGCCGCGATAGTGTTCGGCCTGGATGACCAGCTCTTCTTTGCGCGCCGAGGAGTAGTCCTGCCAGGTCCCCAGCAGGGAATCGAGCAGCGGCGACAGGCGATGCAGCTTGCCGCGCATCAGATCACGTTGCTTGACCCCGGCGGCGAGGGCTTCGACCAGTGGCCCGGCGAGGACCATGGAGTTGTAGTCCTGCTCCATGCGTCGTACGTCGCGGAAGGCTTCTTCGCACGCCGCAATGTAATCGACGCTGCCGGAACGCAGACTGTGCTCGAAGGCATCGAGGAACAATTGTTTGAGCTTGGCCGCCGTGATTTCGCGCATGTGCAGCAGGTTGATGAACAGCGCGCGGAAGGTCTTCAGGCTCTGTTCACTGGTGGAGCGCAGCGGGATCAGGGTTAAATCCAGGGGAATCGAGGTATGACCGCCGACCAGCAGCCGTCGCAGCTCATCGGGCTTGAGCTCGTAGGCTTTGAGGCCCTTGCTTTCCAAGTTGCTGAACAGCTCTTTCTGGCGCAGGCAGGTGTCGTTCTTCTGATAGTGGGCCAGGTCCAGCTCGCCGGCATAGGCGAAGAACTGGTGACCGAAGCCGCCGCCGGGGCCGCGGCCGACCACACCAATTACGTGGGGGCCGTGGGGCAGGGATACTTCGCAGAGGATGTAGCTGGTGTCGGTGGCAAAGTAGAAGCGCCGCGACTGTTCCAGGCTGTACTTGCCGAAGCTCATGTCCGACATGCGCGCCAGGATCGGGAACTGCAACGCGTTGATCGAGGCACTCTTGCCCAGGTTGTTCGCGCCATAGACCGACAGCGGGTGTTCCAGGGGAAACAGCCCGAGGCTGTATCCGGCGGTGTTCAGCAGGGCAAAACGGCGGATGCCATAACGTTCCTGGCTCATGCATCTAGCTCCTGTTGTTCTTCGGCAATGGCCCGGGCCAGCGCCTGCTCTTCGCTGTCCTCGCGGTCCTGGAATTCCTCCAGGTCCAGCGGGTCGTCGGTCTGCAGCAGTTTTTCGTCGCTGTCTTCGTCGATGAGGATCGGCGTCGGCAAAGGCAGGTCGCTGTGCAGGCTGGCCGCCAGGTCGCGGTCCTGCTGCACCGACAGGCAGACGTCGAGGAAGCGGTGCATCGGCGGCAGGAAGCGGTAGATACCGACTTCCTCGTTGGCAAAACCGAGCTGGGTCATGCGGCGCATGATCTTTTCTTCGAGTTCTTCCTGGGTCTGCACTTCGGCCTGAATGAACAGGTCGCGGTATTTTTCCAGCAACGACGGCAGTTCTTCGCGACCCAGGCTGCCGCCGTCAAGCACGGCGACAGGGTCACGGCCTTGATCGGCCAGGTGCTCGACCAGAATGAAGGTGAACAGCGCCAGACGCTGGGCCGTCTTGTTCACCTGAGCGGCGGCCAGATCCGGCACGAAGTAATAGAAGCCGCGGGTATCGCAGACCAGTTCAAAGCCCAGGGCCTTGAACAGGGTGCGGTACTGATCCTGGGAGTTGGACAGTTGCGCATACAGCTCCGGGTCGCGGCGGCTGATGTGGTAACCCTTGAACAGCTCGCGAAAGATCGGAGCGAGCTGGGACATTTCGGACAGATCAAGATGCATTGACAGTGCTCTCGGAGTTCTCGGCAGACGCTGGGTCTTTAACCGAGGAGGCAAGGGCGAAGGAGCGCAGGCTGACCTGATGCTCCTGTGTGAAATAGTCACGGCGTTCCAGGCGATCGCGCGAGAAACGCTTGTCCCGGGACAGGCGCGAGAACCAGTAGAGCAGTTCGTCGGTGGCGCCGGTGGGTTCCTGCTCCAGCAGCCAGACCATCAGGTCCGGCAGCGGCAGGGCGTCTTCGCAGCGTTCGAGCATTTCCTTGACCGTGCGCGGGGCCCGTGGCGCTTCGCCCTTGCGCGCGGCAGTGCCGGCCTTGGGGAAGCGCGCCGGTTTCGGCTCGAAGCGGGCCAGGGCATAGACATAGGCCTCGACCTGGTTGGCACTGCCGAGGAAGGTGCTTTGCGGTCGGGTAAACATCGGCATCGCCGCCTGGGGCACGGCATCCAGACCCTTGCGGCGGATGGCCGACAGGGCCAGGGCCGCGCCACGGGTCACGGCGTTATGGCGGCGGGCTTCTTCGCGCAACGGCAGCAGCAGCTCACGGGCGTGACGCAGGGTCAGCTGGGCGCTGGTCTGCATCTCGAGGATGCGCGCGTGGGTGCGCAGCAGCATATCGTCGTCGACCAGATGACCCAGACGCTGCTGTTCGGTCAGCAGGCGCAGCAGGACGTTCTCGACCTTGCGCACGCCTTGCTCGAAGGCACCGTCGGCATTGACCAGCTGGATCATCGGCTCGACGTATTCATCCCAGGTCGCGAGGACCTCGGCATAACGCTGACGCAAAGGAATCTGCCGGTTGCTGGTCTTGGCGCGATCGGCTACGGCGACCAAGGCCTGTTCGTCGTTGGCGAGCTTTTTCAGCACGTCGCGCACGCGCATGTCGAGCAGGCGCAGTTGCCGGGCCAGGTCATCGGCGTCGCGGATATCAAAGGCGTCCTGGATATATTCGGCCAGGCGCTCCAGATGGCGCAGATAGGCTTCGATTTCCAGGCACAGCCCCAGCCGGTGTTCGCGGCGCAGGTAGGACAGGAAGTCGTGAATCTGCGCGTTAAGCTCGAAACGGTTCGGGCTCTTGGCGACGGGCACCAGGATATCCAGGCGAATCCACACGTCCAGCAGGTTGGTAATGTCCTGTGGTGTGCTGTCCAGTTGCTGCGCTGCCAGTTGCAGGCGCAGTTCGCTCAGGCTCAGGGTGCCCTGGTCGAAGTGCTCGCACAGGGGCTCAAGGAGCGCCCAGTGTTCGGCAAGGGCGCGCAAGACGCGCTTGGGTTCGATCATGGGAAGGCCGACTGTTGGCAAATAAAAGCAGCGATTGTACTGCATCAGCTCCCAGACAATTCACCTCCAATCGGCGAAGGGCGGTAGAATCGCCGCCTTAACTTATCCACAGGTGGCCGACCTTTGCTGAACGAGTCCCGCCGCCGCGCTTATATGACCGCCATGCAGGTGGTCAATTGGCTGCCGCGCACCGAATTGCCCTTCGCCGCTCCTTCGCGGCCGGAACTGCTTGCGCCTTTGCCGGCCCCGGTCGCAGAGCTGATTGTCGAGGCGCCTGCGCCTGCATCAGCGGCGCCGGCAGCGCCCGCCGTGGTCGCGCGAGCCCCGGAGCGGCCGAAGGTCGAAGTGCCACGGCCGTCTCTGGCCAGTACGCGTAATCAGGCGGTGGTCGAAGAGGCCGAGCCCGTAGCGGTCAAGGCGCCCGTGGTGCCGCCGCCGCGCTTTGCCCTGCAACTGCTGCGTTCCGGGCCGTGCCTGTTGCTGGTGGAACTGGCGACCGGCGAAGCCTTTCAAAGCCGCGATCCGTCCTACCTGCTGCTCAAGGACATGCTGCGCGCCGCCGGTCTGCCGGACAGCCCGCAGATCATCGGCGAGCCGGTGCGCTGGCCGCTGTTGCTGCGCGGCCAGCTCGATCAGGGGCCGGAAGCGGCCAGGGACTTCGTCCAGGGCTTTGTCATGGCCCGCCTGGAAGAAGAACCCTGCACCTGCCTGTGGCTGATCGGCCTGCCGTCGGTGCGTTTCGCCGGTGAGGCGGATGCCGAGGCTTTCAATCGTGAACTGCAGGTCGATGGCCTGGGTTCGGCCTGGGCGTTGCCGGGTCTGGAATTACTGATGGACGAGCCTCAACGCAAGGCAGATGTCTGGCAAGCCATGCGTCGGCTGATGACGCGTTGGAAGACTGTGAATGAGTGATGCAATCAGCTTCCGTCCCATGACCGAAGCCGACCTGGATGCGGTCCTGAAGATCGAATATGCGGCGTTCAGCCATCCCTGGACCCGGGGGATTTTCCTCGACGGACTCAAGTCCTACGAAATCTGGCTGATGTTCGAAGGCGCACAACAAGTGGGCCATGGCGTGGTGCAGATCATTCTGGATGAGGCACACCTGCTCAATATCACCGTCAAGCCGGAGAATCAGGGCCGCGGCCTGGGCCTGAGCCTGCTCGATCACCTGATGAAACGCGCCTATGCACTGGATGCCCGTGAGTGTTTCCTCGAGCTGCGCGACAGCAATCGCGCGGCGTACCGTCTGTATGAGCGCTACGGCTTCAACGAAGTCGGCCGCCGTCGCGACTACTATCCGGCAGTGGGTGGGCGTGAAGATGCGATTGTGATGGTCTGCACCCTGCTGGACTAAAGGTGGTGCTTACCTTGTCGGACTAGATATGTGGGAGCGGATTGATCCGCGAAAACGGAATTCCGGGCGATGAAAATTCATTGGATGTACCGGCCTATTCGCGAATGAATTCGCTCCCACGAGGTAATCTGGCGCCCTGATTACCAGGGCTTGCCATCCAACGGCTTGCGATGGGCCAGCTCTTCCTCATCCAGGCCATTGCCGCCGCCAATATCATCCTCATCGACGTCACTGAGCTGGGTATCCATCGGCGTACCCCGGCCTTCCTCCTTGGCAGAACGGGCGCCGTCCTCGCGGATCAGTACCTCCGGGTCCAGTTCGTCGTCAGTGGGGTGATGGTCAGCCGTCGAAGCCCCGGTCATGCCCGCTTCGCGTACACGGCGGTCGGGTAGTTCCTGTTCCAGTTCATCCTCGGGAATAAGGTCACCAATACGCCCGGTGGGTTCATCCCCCTGATCGAAGTCCAACTCTTCCATGGAGCCCATGCGATCTTCGTTATCGTCGATGGGTTCGGGTTGGGTGGCACCGTAGGGGCGGCGTGATTCGGTCATGGCGAGTCCTCCGATTAGCTATGTTTAAGGTGGACCGGGGCTATGTGGGAAGATTCCTTCTGATTGAGTCAATGGCTTAAAGGCAGATTGGCCGTGACCCGAACGGCCGGACGCGAGTCAAAGCTGAGCACCATCTTCGAGGCAGCAAAGCATGAACGAACTACAAGACCTGATCGACAACAACGAACGTTGGGCTGATGCGATCAAGCAGGAGGACCCGGAGTTCTTCGCCAAGCTGGCCCGCCAGCAAACCCCGGAATATCTGTGGATCGGTTGTTCGGACGCCCGCGTGCCGGCCAACGAGATCGTCGGCATGCTCCCGGGTGATCTTTTCGTCCACCGCAACGTGGCCAACGTCGTGCTGCACACCGACCTCAACTGCCTGTCCGTGATCCAGTACGCGGTGGATGTACTCAAGGTCAAACACATTCTGGTCACCGGCCACTACGGCTGCGGCGGCGTGCGTGCGTCCATGCAGAATCGTCAGCTCGGCCTGATCGATGGCTGGCTGCGTTCGATTCGTGATCTGTATTACGAGAACCGCGAAAGTCTGGCCAAGTTGCCGACTGAAGAAGAGCAGGTTGATCGCCTGTGCGAGCTGAACGTGATTCAGCAGGTGGCCAACGTCGGCCATACCAGCATCGTCCAGAACGCTTGGCATCGTGGTCAGAAACTGTCGGTGCATGGCTGCATCTACGGCATCAAGGATGGCCGCTGGAAAAGCCTGAACGCGACCATCAGCGGCTTCGACCAGTTGCCGCCGCAATATCGGTTGCGCCCGCTGGGCGAGTGACACGGTTGCGTGGGAGCGAGGCTTGCCCGCCAAGGACACGATGCGGTGTACCTGACTTACCGCGTCGTTCAATTCGCGGGCAAGCCTCGCTCCCACAGATCACCCTTTGCCAGGGAGACAGCGCCGTGTCAGAGACACAGCGCAATGCCCGGCAAAGCGGTTACAGCGTCGAATTCTGTTTCAATACCGGCGCCGGTTTCTTCAGCTCTTTGAGCGATTGGGCGACAGGGGCTGTGGCGCACTTCGCTGCGGCCTGATCAGGCGTCAGGCTTCGTACCGAGGTGTAGAACAGTTGGCAGGTCTTGACCTTGTTGGTCACTTGCCAGTTCTGCACGCAGGCACTCAACATGGTGCTCGGGTTGCTGCCTGGGGCCTGGCCCATGCCTGCCTGCCAGCAAGCGGCAGTCAAATCCTGTCCCATGACCTTCAAGCCCGCCGCATCGGCCTTGGCCACATCGCCGCCGTATTGCGCCGGATCGGCCGCATACCAGATGTAGCTCGGATGGTTGGAACCCAGCACCGAAACGTTCTTTCCGGGCGTCGGGGTGATGGTTGCCAGGCCCAGTACCGCCACGGTCTGACCATATTGCGACTTGATCCAGTTACGCACCGGCGAGCCGAAAGCCACCATTGGCAACGATACGCCGCTTGCCGGCAGGGTGAACTGCTTGACCATGGTGGTCTGGTAGTCGGTGAAGTAGCTGTAGACGCCTTCCAGGGTGCTACCGGCATCAGACGGTGCGGCAATCGGTGCGATATCGATGATCGCTTGGTAGGCCGGTGTCTGTGCGGTCGGGATGCCGTTGTCGACCAGCAGCTCGGCCCAGCGGTCGGTGGTTTTCGAGTTCAGGTAATCCTGATACTCGGTCAGCGAATAATCCGGCGGGAAGTGCAGCAGCTCGACGCTTTTGCGGTTCTCCAGCGCCATGCCCAGTGGCAGGTACAGGTACCAGCTGAACGCCCATCCCTTGGCGTCATTGAGCTTGTTAGCGCCGTTGTAGGCCAGTTCACCGGTATCGAGCAGTTGAGTCAGGGGTGTGCCATAAGTCGAAGGCACGCCCTTGATATCGGCCTGCAGGGTCTTGCCGTCGCTTCTGACCCTGACCGTGGCGGTGCTATAGCCATCGCGGCGTACGCTCTGGTTGAGGTAGTTCTCGACCGTCTGTTCCAGTGTCCACTTCTTGAAGCAGATCACGTTGCAGTTGTTGGGGTAGGCAAACAGTCGGGTGACACGTTCAGGACTGCCCAGATTGACACTGACATCCGCCTGTACAACGGCGCTCAACGTCAGGGCAGCGAGGGTGGTGCTGGTCCATAGTGCGGTTTTCAACATGCTCATATCCTTGTCAGCCATGCTCACCCCGACCTGTTCGGGGCGGTGGCCAATAATGGAACAAGCTTGATGGCAAAGTAATGGCCTTGGCCGATATTTTTTGAGCGTCCGCTCACAGCACGAAACGCTGCACCATCGAATTCAAATGAGTGGCCAGCATCGACAGGGCATCACTGGCCACAGTGGTCTGCTGTGCCCCCGAAGCCGTCTGTGCTGACAGGTCGCGAATGCTGCTCAGGTTGCGGTCGACTTCGTTGGCGACCTGGGCCTGTTGTTCGGCGGCGCTGGCGATCAACACGTTGCGGTCGTTGATGGTCGAGGTGGAGTTGATGATCACTGCCAGGGTCTCACCGGCTGCTGCGGCCTGTTCCAGGGTCAGATTGGCCTGGGTGGCGGTCATGCGCAGCGAGTCAGCGGTTTCCTGGGTGCTCTTCTGTACGCCATTGATCAGGGTCTCGATCTCGGCGGTTGAAGCCGTGGTGCGCTGGGCCAGAGAGCGGACTTCATCGGCGACCACGGCAAAACCGCGTCCGGCTTCACCGGCACGGGCAGCCTCGATGGCGGCGTTGAGGGCCAGCAGGTTGGTCTGGTTGGCGATGGCGTGAATCACATCGAGGATCTTGCTGATGCTCAGGGTGCGCTCGGCCAGGCCCTCGGCCTGATGCGAGGAGTCGAGGACGTTGCCGGTCAATTCCTTGATCGAACTGATGGTGTCGGTCAGGCGCAGCTTGCCTTGCTCGGCGGCCTTGTTGGAGGCCTCGGATTCGTTGACGGTGTTGGTGGCGTTGTCGGCGACGTTGACCGCTGCCTGGCTCATCTGATTGACCGCTACGGCGGCCTGTTCGATCTCGGTGTTTTGCAGCATCAGGTTATTGGCGCTGGATTCGGCGATGCTGCTCATTTCCTGCACTGACTGCGACAGTTGGGTCGCGGCCGCGTAAATCTCGTCGATCGTGCTGTGCAGGTTACTGCGCATGCGGCCGAGCATAGTCAGCAGTTGCGCGGTTTCGTCATTGCCTTCGGGAATTGGCTGCGGGCTGAGGTCGCCATCGGCAATGGTACTGGCGATATGCAACGCCTGACGCACCGGGCGGATGATGCTCACACTCAGGCGCCAGGCCAGCAACAGGGTCAACAGCAGGGCGATACCGATGGCGCTGAATGCGATCAGACGGGTCTGCTGATAGCTGGCGCTCGCGGCATCCACCGCAGTTGCAGCGCTTTGCTTGTTCAGCTCGCGCAGCAGTTGCACCTGCATGTCCATCAGGTCGCCCTGCAGCGATAGCGTGGTGTTGGCCAGCATGCGGGCGTCGTCGAGCTTGTGCTGCTCGATCAACGTCATCTGCTCGTAGAGCGCGGGAATAAAGGCTTTGTAGGCGTCCTGCAGGGCGACGATTGAATCGTGTTCGGTACCTGCGGCGACCCGGGCAATGTAGTCGCTGAAGTATTTTTCGACTTCGTTCTTCAGTTGTTCAACGTTGATCTTGCTGTTGACCGCTGCGCCCGGATCATCGGCGTTGGCGATCAGTCGGGCCGACTCAGCACGCAGTTTGACCAGATCAATGGCGATGGCATCCGCCATGGCAATACTGGGCAGGGCGCCACTCTCCACGGCCGCGCCTTGATTGCGGATACCTTGCATCTGATACAGGCAGAAGGCGCCCATGGCCACCAGCAGCAGCGCAGTGACGCCGAAGCACAGCACCAGGCGTTGGGTGATCTTGAGTCGGCGCAGCACGGTAATCTGCGAGCGCTGGCGTAAGAAGCGAGGCAGTAATTTTTTCACGATGAGTCAAACCTGCATCTGCGGGGGTTCCGGAGAGTCGGTTATAGGGCTGTAATGTGATGATTTTGTTACAGAAAGGGTAAGTGATGGCGTTTTGACGCCAATTTCTTATGAGTGGTCGTCATAAATGATATCCTGCCCGCCAACGCACCCTCATTGATAACCCGGTGCAAACGGCAAGTCCTTGTCCTGGATCAGGATTTTGCACCGATCTCATCAAGGAAGGCGGCGACGAAGCCTTGCAGGCTTGCCTGGCGCTCCTGGGCCAGGCGCGTGCCGGTGGCCGTCTGGAAACCCTCGGCCAGGTGCAGCACTTTGGTCTGGAAATGATCGAGGGCAAAGCGTTGATCGTCATATTCGCGCTCTGAGGCCAGCGGGTCGGCGCAGTCGTACAGCTGGCTGCCCATCCGCCCCGCTACATAGAACAGCCGGGCCACGCCGATCATGCCGATGGCATCGAGGCGGTCGGCGTCCTGGAGAATGCGCGCCTCCAGCGTATTCGGGGTGATGGCGGCGGAAAAACTATGGGCTTCGATGGCGTGGGATACGGCGTCGATGCGTTCCTCATCCCAACCCATCTCGGTGAGGATATCCCCGGCCTTGGCTGCCGCCAGGCGTGAGGCACTGGCGCGGAAGGGCGAGTTCTTCTCCACCGCCACGCAGTCATGCAGCAACGTGGCGGCCACCAGCAACTCCTGATCCCCGCCTTCGGTATTACGCAGGACGCAGACGTTGTGCCAGACCCGCATCAGGTGCGAACGATCATGCGCACCATCACCCTTGGCGACCAGTGCATGGGGCAGCAACAGGCTGGCGAGGTCTTGGAAGGGCGCGAAGGCTGCGGTCATTGAGGTACCGGCGGATAAGGAAGTCGTTCAGGCAGTCTAGTGGGCAGTTCGGCTTTTTGACGAGAGATTGCGCACGCAAACAATCGTAGGAGTGGCTTTAGCCACGAGGGCGCTCTCCCGGCTAAAGCCGGTCCTACGGGACAGCACCTCTTGCGCGGCGTTATGCTGACGTTTTTCTCCCGGAACAGCCCCTCCATGAGCCTTTCCCATCGTCGTCCCGTACCGCTGTCCAAAGCCTATCGCCTGCTCAACCACGGCCCGACCGTACTGGTCAGTGCCGCCCACGGCGGCCAGCGCAATATCATGGCTGCGGCCTGGTCCATGCCCCTGGATTTCGACCCGCCCAAGGTTGCCGTGGTCCTGGACAAGTCCGTGTGGACCCGGCAACTGCTCGAAGCCTCGGGCACGTTCGTGTTGAACGTACCGGTGGTGACCCAGGCCGATCTCGTCCAGACCGTAGGTTCGACCTCGGGCCAGGAGTTGTCCGGCACACCGGGTCAGGACAAATTCACCACCTACGGCCTGCAGACCTTTGCCGGTGAGCAGGTCGAGGCGCCGTTGCTGGAAGGCTGCGTCGCCTGGCTGGAGTGCCGCTTGCTGCCGGAGCCGCACAATCAGGAGCGTTACGATCTGTTCCTTGGTGAAGTCATCGCCGCCCAGGCCGATGAGCGGGTGTTCCGCGACGGCCATTGGCACTTCGACGACCTGCCCGAGCTGCGTACCCTGCACCATATCGCGGGCGGTAATTTCCTGACCATTGGCGAACCCGTTGTCGGCCAGATGCTCAAGCCCAAGTAGGCAAGTTCCGCGTCGGCATGCAGAACTGCCGACCATTACTCAGTTCGGCAATAAATAGCCGTCAGCCCATTGTTGCTCTCAACGGTGTGGCTGACGGCTTGCCGCGATTGTTCTACTCTGGCGGCCGCGCTGTTTCGGCGTGTCTCTGGATAGATCAAACATGGATTGCCTCCCGCGTCTTCGCGTCGTGCTCGGCCTCGCGCTGTGCCTGCTGCCTTTTGCCTTTGCCCAGGCGGGCGAATGCCTGAAATATCAGCCTGAACCGGCCAGCCTCAGCGGCCAGTTGGTGCGCAAGGCCTTTGCCGGGCCGCCCAACTTTGAAGATGTCGCCACGGGCGATGAGCCGCTGATCGGCTACTACCTCAAGCTTGCCGAGCCGCTGTGCATGACCGGCAACGCGGACGAGGAGGACGTCGATCTCGATGCCGACGTGCGTCTGGTGCAACTGGTGCTGGATCAGAAGGGCTACGACACGCTGCGCCCGTATCTGGGCCAGAAGGTCGAGCTCAAAGGTACGATGTTTGGCGCCGTCTCCGGCTACCACAACACCCCGGTGCTGTTGCAGCAGGTCGAAAAGGTCAGCGGCCAGCCAGCGCCTGCGCCTGATTGTGCGGCGCTTGATAAAACCTTCTCGGCAGTGGTTGATGGCTCTTACGACCCACCTTTGACCGCCAGCATCTCCGGTAAGGAACGCGCCTATTTCTACACCGCGCCAAACTTCGCCTGCACCAACAAGAAAGTCTTCGTGGTGCCGGGTGACAAGATCGAGGTGTCGCAGATTTCCGAAAACGGCTGGACCAAGGCCACCTACACGGGCAAGGACGGTAAGACCTCCAGCGGCTGGATCGATCAGGGCCAGGTGCAACTGGATGCGGTCGAGCCCGAAGGCGGCGAGGGCGAAGAAGCGCTGCCCGATGATGTCGACACCTACACCGTGGTCCGCCACGAGTGCGTCGAACTGGACATCGACAAGAGTTGCGCCGGCCTTAAGAAAAAGTGGGATGCGCTGATGGAAGAGTACAAGGGCACTCAGGAAATCATCGACGTGCTGAACGAAAACAAGCCGCCAGCGACGAAGTGACGCGCTCTGTTTAAGCCATCAGGGCGGGCTAATTGACACAGATCATGGGGGCTTTTACCCGATTTAGGGAAAAGCCCTTTATAATCTGCGGTTTTTAGCCCCCTTCGATGTGAGAAACAGTGTGAGCCTACCCGCCTGCCCGAAATGCAATTCCGAGTACACCTACGAAGACGGCGCCATGCTGATCTGCCCGGAATGCGCCCATGAGTGGTCTGCCGACGGCTCCTCTGACTCTGATGACGAGGTCAAGGTCATCAAGGATGCGTCCGGCAACGTGCTGGAAGATGGCGACACCATCACCGTGATCAAGGACCTCAAGGTCAAGGGCACGTCCCTGGTGGTCAAGGTTGGCACCAAGGTCAAGAACATCCGTCTGGTTGATGGCGATCACGATATCGACTGCAAGATCGACGGTATCGGCGCGATGAAACTGAAGTCCGAGTTCGTCAAGAAAGTCTGATCCCTCTCGCCAGGTCTCAGGGCCTGGCTTCATCATTGCCTGCAACCCCTTACTTGCAGGCAATTTTCTCTATATCGCTGGCCACCGTGTCACTTTCCACCGGTTGTTCGCGCCAGTTGATCTGATCGCCATTGAGCGCCTCCATCGTCAGACCCGAGCCCAGAAAGTGCACGGTGTCTTCCTTGCAGTTGTAGACCCGCCTGGAATAGACAATCCCGCTCATGCTCGAGCGCTTGACCACGATCATCCGTTCCTCGGCGCTGCCGCTTGTATCGATCAGCACGTACTGGGCGAGCTTGTCATTGGGGATGACAATCACATTTTCCTCGGCACTCGCGGCGGATACCATCATCCACAGCGCCATGAACGCCAGACATCCTTTCATTGCCACCTCCTGACCCAAGCCTCCCAGCGTTTGACTCTAGACACTTTTGGGTGGGGTATTGCTGCAATAATCAGAAAAACCCGAGGTGCTGCTCCAGCGTGCATGGCTAATACCAAACTGTGGGAGCGAGGCTTGCCCGCGAAAGGGCCGTATTGCCCGACACCTCTCTGGCGCTTGGCGTATTGCTTTCGCGGGCAAGCCCCGCTCCCACAATTCAGATTATTCTGTGCTGTCTGCCGATAAGGAATTCCCCCATGCCACCGCTCCTTGATCTGCCCGCCTTACTCGCTATCGCCCGACGCTCGTCTGCCGTGAGCCAGCCCTGCAACTGCATCAGCAAACCCCTGGCCGGTTGGGAAGGCTGGCCGGTGACCTTGCGCGAGGCGCAGCTCGAACAGGTCGGCACCCTGGCGGCATTGCCTCGCGAGGAAGCCACCCTGGATGAATATCATCCCGACGGCACCTCCTACTGGTCCATCGAGGCACCCATAGCGCCGGCTTTCTATCCCTACAACCTGTGCGGCGTCTGGGCCTGTCGGGAGTGCGGGCGCGCCTATCTGCGCTACAACGACGACGGCGCCTATCACTCGGAAAGCCGCATCCGCGCCCTCGATCCTGAATTGATAAGCGCCGCCCAATAAAAAGCCGCTTCTGCGAACAGAAGCGGCTTGGCGTAGCGGAGTCAGTGCATCAGTGCACGAACAGCGCAATCAGGATGATGATCGGGATTGGCACACCGAGGAACAGCAGAAGTAATGAGCGCATGGTTTTTCTCCTGGCTTAACGAGCCGTTGTTGTAGTGGTGTAAGGACGTGCTTCAAGGTAGATGTCCGCATCGCGACGACGGCCACCGTAGATAGCGGCGAAGCTGGCGACGAAGGCACCGATCAGCAGCGAGATGAAGGTCCACAGCGAAGTCCAGGCAGCGGCTTTGGCGGCGGTATCAGCGGCGTTCTTGGCTGCGGTCTTGGCGTCTTCCACGGCCTTGGCGGTCTGGCCATAGACCTGATCGACACGACGCTCGGCATCGGCCTGGCTGAGGTTGGTGCGCTGGGCAATCAATTGGGCCAGGTAGGTACGATCCTCGGCGCTCAATTTGCCGTCATTGTTCAGGCTCTTGGCGAAGATGCGGAACACAACGCCTTTGGCTGCGTCATCACTGACGGCGGCAGGGCGGTCGTCACGGAACAGGCTGTCGATGAAGTAGCCATAGTCCTGGCCGTTGCTATTGCTTGCGGCACTGCCTGCAACTTGAGTCACAGCGCTGGCGGCACCCGATGCAGCACTGGCACCGGCCTGAACGCCGCCACCGATAACGCTACTCACGGAGCCGACAATCAGTGCGGCAGCGATCAACGTCGATACTGCCCAAGCCAGGAAACCGTGGGCGGTGTCGCGGAAATACACTTCATCGCCATGCAGATTGGCCCATTTGACCCGCAGGCGGCCGGCGAGATAGCCACCGAGGCCCGACGAGACGATCTGGGTGAATGCCAGCCAGACAATGGTTGAAATCCCCAGGGTCTTGGCGCTGACGCCGCTGTCCGCCCAAGGCGAGACCGCAGAGAAGCCAAAGCCGAAACCGAGCAGGACCAGGATTAAGGAAAGCGCAGCGGCGCCAGCGGCACCGGCAAAGATCGCCCCCCAGGACACGCCTGAGTGGTTGACCGACTCTTGCGCAACGGCAGGGTAAGTATCAGGGGATGTAATCATTATTGTGTTGCTCCGTGCTCGAATAGTTTTGTTACATCTTCCCGAGGGAAGGTGCACTCGCTATGCCAACCGGAGGTGTTGATAAAAGTTGTTTAAATTCAATTAGTTAAATATATGTTTTGATTTTGATTCATGCATTCTGCAAGGTCTGGGTGTTTTTCAGTGGGCGTTCTGCATGACTGCGTTGCCAATGTCAGGCGCCGTGCCGTCTTGCAGCAAACGCACATCCGTTGGAGCGAGGCTTGCCCGCGAATTGAGCAGCGCGTTCAGTCAGGCATACCGCGTCGAGGCCTTCGCGGGCAAGCCTCGCTCCAACGACGCGTGTAAAGTTTGTTGGCAGGAGGCGATGTCATTCCGTTGAGAGATGCCATCACGGCAAACGACGCGACGCGCCCTCTAGGGTTTTCCACAGATTGCGCATGGTCGGGTTCTGATTGGCGATGGCGCAGTACGAGCGGATTTCCAGGCGTGTACTCCATTCCTCGCCGCCTGCGCGCACCAGTTGGCCGCGCTCAAGTTCGTCGATCACCGCGCTTTGGGGCAACCATGCCACGCCGTAACCTTCAATGGCCATGCGCATCAACAGCATGGTCATGTCGGCTTCGTAGCAGGGCTCCAGAGCAATGGCGCCGGGGCCGTTGCGGATGACGATATCCACCACCCGGCCGAGAAAAGTCGTCGCGGTATAAGCCAGGTGCGGCACCGGTTTGCTGGCGCTGCCGGGCAGGCGATACAGCGGCTGGCCACGTTTGTCAGGGGCGCACAGCGGAATGAAAGCGTCATGACCCAGGGCAAGGCTGCCGAAGCGTTCGGAGTCGAGCAGGATCGGCGCCAACGGATGGTGGTAGACAATCATCAGGTCGCAATTGCCTTCCTCCAGGGCGATCACCGCGTCATGGATATTGGCCGCCACGACCCTGGCATTGAACTGCTCGTTATGCTGCTGGAACTGCGAGAGCCACTTGGGCAGGAAGGTCATCGACAGGCTGTGCCCGGCGGTGATCTGGATCGAGCGCCCCGGCATGCGCTCCACTTCGCGCAAGGTCGAGCGCAACCTGAGCAGGCCGCCCAGGGCCTCCTGACTCTCTTCGCAGAACACCTTGCCCGCGGCTGTCAGCTGCACCGGGTAAGTGCTGCGGTCCACCAGTTCGACGCCTACCCATTCTTCAAGAGAGCGAATCCGTCGCGACAGAGCCGACTGCGTCACACAGCGCACTTCGGCTGCGCGGGAGAAATTCTTCCACTCGGCTATCGCCAGAAGATCATCCAGCCACTTGATATGCATACTCGGCCCTCATGCTGTTTGACGGTGAGTTTACTGCGCTGCAGCCTGAAAACAGGGGCTGTTTCACAAACTATTCCAAAAGCGCATAAGCCCATCGTTATTACTCATCATCAAAGCGCTGGCGCATCCTTAGAATCATCCTGGTAGCACCGATGCCAAAGAGCCATCGGGCGATCGATCCCGTCTTCCGCTCCAGCTCCTGCCAAGTAAAAAAGTAAAAAAATCACTTGAGGAACGCGCCATGAACAGTCGCTCTGCGAATACCCGCTCCACGAAAAACCGGCTTCCCCGTCAGATCGCCATCGGCATTGCCCTGGGGGTGCTGGTGGGTTGGGCATGCCATCACTTCGCAAGCCCGCAAGGCGCCAAGGACATCGCCGCTTACTTCTCGATGGTTACCGATATCTTCCTGCGCATGATCAAGATGATCATCGCACCGCTGGTGTTTGCCACCCTGGTCGGCGGTATCGCCAGCATGGGCAATTCCCGCTCGGTAGGGCGCATCGGCCTGCGCGCCATGACCTGGTTCGTCACGGCGTCGGTGATTTCGCTGCTGATCGGCATGGGCCTGGTCAATCTGTTTCAGCCCGGTGCCGGGCTCAATATGGAAGTGGTACAGCACGCGGCAACGCCGCTGGCGGTCAATACCGGCGACTTCAGCCTCAAGGTCTTCATCAGTCATGTGTTCCCGCGCAGCATTGCCGAGGCCATGGCCAACAATGAAATCCTGCAGATCGTGGTGTTCTCATTGTTCTTCGGCTTTGCCCTGGCAGGCGTCAAGCGCGCCGGTTACACCCGCATCACAGACACCATCGAAGAACTGGCCAAGGTGATGTTCAAGATCACCGACTACGTCATGGCCCTGGCACCGATCGGTGTGTTCGCCGCCATCGCCTCGGCAATTACTACCCAGGGCCTGGGTCTGCTGGTGGATTACGGCAAGCTGATCAGTGAGTTCTACCTGGGCATCGTGCTGCTGTGGGGCGTGCTGTTCGGTGCAGGCTATTTCTTCCTTGGCCGCTCGGTATTCACTCTTGGCAAGCTGATCCGCGAACCGATCCTGCTGGCGTTTTCCACGGCCAGCAGCGAGTCGGCCTACCCGAAAACCATCGAAGCTCTGGAAAAGTTCGGTGCGCCAAAGCGGGTGTCCAGTTTCGTCCTGCCGCTGGGTTATTCCTTCAATCTCGACGGCTCAATGATGTATCAGGCCTTCGCCATTCTGTTCATCGCTCAGGCCTACAACATTGATCTGAGTTTCACTCAACAGCTGCTGATTCTTCTGACGCTGATGGTCACCAGCAAAGGCATGGCTGGCGTAGCCCGGGCTTCGGTTGTGGTGGTTGCCGCGACCCTGCCGATGTTCAACCTGCCCGATGCCGGTCTGCTGTTGATCCTGGGTATCGACCAGTTCCTCGACATGGCCCGCACCGCGACCAACGTGGTCGGCAACAGCATTGCCACAGCGGTGGTGGCCAAGTCCGAACCGCAGGAAGAGCCGGAGGAAGAGGCAGAGGTTGTCCAGCCAGTGGGCGCGATTGCCTGAGGTTCCCCGCTTCAGGAGGACCTGTAGGAGAGAGCGGAAGTAAATCGGGTGGGAGCGAATTCATTCGCGAAGAGGCCAGTACATTCGACCCATATCTATCGCCTCGAACACCGCTTTCGCGAATGAATTCGCTCCCACAGGGTTTCAGTCATTCAACAGGTTCTGCGTTGTTCGAGAAGAGAGCAGGTCATGCAAAAAACAAACGAAGCCGCCCTGGCGCGCAAGCTGGGCATTATTGGTGGGCTGGGCTCCCTGGCGGGTGGCGATCTGTTCTACAAACTGGTCAAGTCCCGGGCGGTGCTCGAAGATCAAGGCCGCTATCACTTCCTGTTCGAGCAGCATCCGTTCAAGGACGTATTGCTGCCTCTGGACCGCAACGCCGCCATGACCTCGCGCAAGTTCTATGTCTTCCAGGTGTGCAAATCCTTTGAAGACAACGGAGTCGATGCGGTGATGCTGCCGTGTTTCGCCAGCCATACCTTCCGCGCCGAGATTCAGGAAGAACTCGGCATCCCGGTGCTGGACATGCTCGATGCCTTGCGCCAGCACATCGGCCATGTGGTCGAGGGCGGTACGACCCTGGGTGTGATTGCCTCGGATTACGTTCGTCATTCGGGTCTGTTCGAGCGATATCTGGGGCGCGACTATCGCATCGTCTACCCAGACGCCGCTGCCCAGGCCGCGCTGATGGAAGCCATGTACGGCGTCAACGGGATCAAGGACGGCCATCTGGAAGGCGTGCCGTTCGAAGCGGTGTATCAGGCCTGTCTGTCGTTGCAGGAGCAGGGCGCGGCGATCATCGTGCCCGGCATGACCGAGCTGTCGCTGATCTGTCCTGACCTGCAACGGCGGGGCATCAGCGCGCTGGATATCAACGAGATCTACGCCCACTTCGCCACCCAGGCGGATGGCCAGCCGACGCGCCCGCCGTTCAAGCTCGGCATTGTCGGCGGCGTGGGGCCTGCGGCCACGGTGGATTTCATGGGCAAGGTGGTGGCGCATACCCCGGCGGACAAGGATCAGGAGCACATCAAGATGGTGGTCGAGCAGAACCCGCAGATTCCCGACCGCACCGCCAACCTGCTGCGCGATGAAACCGACCCGACCGTAGCTCTCTACGCCACCTGCAAGCGTCTGGAAAGTGCCGGGGCCAATGCCATTGCCATCCCGTGCAACACCGCCCATGCCTTTGTCGAAAGGATTCAGGCGCACCTGCGCGTGCCCATCGTCAATATGCTCAGTGAGACGGTGGAGTGGATTGCCGGGCACTACGGCTCGGGCAAGACCATCGGCCTGCTGGCGACGTCGGGTACGGTGCAGAGTCAGGTCTACCACGAAGCTGCACGACATGCGGGGCTGCAGATCATCACGCCAGGGCTGGATTATCAGGCCATGGTCATGGAAGCGATCTACGGTGAGCGTGGGATCAAGGCCGGGTACACCGAAGGACTGTGCCGCGAACAATTGCTGCTGGCCGCCGAACACCTGTATGAACTGGGCGCCAACGTGCTGATCCTCGGCTGCACCGAACTGCCCCTGGTGCTGCAACACAGCGCGGGGTTCCACCTTAATGGGCATGTGGTGCCATTGGTGGACCCTACGACCATTCTGGCATTGCGCTGCGTGGCGTTGGCGCAGGATCGATAACCCGAATTTTTGAGTCGAAACGAGATCCCGTAGGAGCCGGCTTGCTGGCGATCGAGTGCGGAGCGCTCGCACAAATGTCGGTGACTGACTCGACGCTATCGCCAGCAAGCCGGCTCCCACAAAATCGCATTCCAGTTCCGGCTTCGGGGTTTACTGGACGTTCGCCCCCTTACACTGCGATGAAGGCGACTGCACCAGCCCGGCCTTGCCATCGGCGACAAAGTCCGCCCGTTTCTGCGCCACTTTGTCGCGCAGGGCAGCGTAGTAGTCCGGTTGTTGTTGCAGGCGATCGGTCAGCGGCAGCGCCTCTGCTCGACCATCCACTATGCCGCCAACGGTATTGATCGTACTCAGGGTGTCGACGGTATCGCTGTTGCTGCCAAACGGGTCGACGGCAAAGCTAACGACTTTGCCGGTGGCGTCGCGCAGGTTGCTGCTGCCGAACAGTGGCAGTTCGACAATCGGGCCGTTGGCGATATTCCATACGCCGAAGGTCTGGCCGAAATCGGCCTTGTGCCGTTCTATGCCCATCTTGCCGGACACATCGATCAGGCCGACCACACCTACCGTGGTGTTGATAACAAAGCGGCCAAAGGTCGTTACCGAGCGCTGGCCGTTACCTTGCAGCAAGTCGTTGATAAAGACTTTCGGCTCACCGAAGTTGGCGACGAAGTTGTGCACGCCGTCCTGAAAGAATTCCGGCAAATGACGATAACCGCGTGCTACCGGCGCAATGGCGTAATCATCGAGTACGCGGTTGAAACCGAATATGCCGCGGTTGACGCTTTCGGCCGGGTCGTGCAGCACATAGGGCACGCTGTCGCATGGCCCCTGACGCGTGTCGCTGACCGGAGTCTGGCTGCAACCACTGGCAAATACGGCGATAAGACTGACAAGGCTGGATCGAGCAAAAAGGCTGGGCATGCGGGATATCTCGGCAAGGACTGGGGGCGATCCTGCCTGCGGTTTTTTGCTCGAGAATGTCCAGTTGATTGCAAAACAGTCGCTTTATTACCGAATTGAAATATATGACGGCACGCGGCAAATGGTTTTAGATGGCCGCTCCTGCCTTCATCGCGACAGTGTGTTCCCGTGAGCCATTTACTGCTGGTGGACGATGACCTTGAAGTCCTCGCCCTGTTGAAAAAGTTTCTCGAACAGCACGGTTATACCGTCGAAGTTGCCATCGACGGCCCCGGTATGTGGCGGGCGCTGGAGCGGCGTTTGCCCGACCTGATCATTCTCGATGTGATGCTGCCCGGCGACAGTGGCCTGGTGCTCTGCCAGCGCTTGCGCGCCGAACATGCGGTGGCGGTGATCATGCTGACGGCCATGGGCGAACTGAGTGACCGCGTGGTTGGCCTGGAACTGGGCGCCGATGATTACCTGACCAAGCCTTTTGACGGTCGTGAGCTGCTGGCCAGGGTGCGCGCGGTATTGCGGCGCACCGGTGATGGTCGGCAGGCAACGGACAGCGGCCCACGACCGATCCTCGAATTCACGCAGTGGCAACTGGACGTGATGCGCCGCGAATTGCGCTCGCCGGACAAGGTCATGATTCCCCTGTCCAACGGCGAGTTCGAGCTGCTGCTGGTGTTTGCCGAGCACCCGCGGCGAATTCTGTCCCGGCAACAATTGCTCGATATGGTCCGGGGCGAATCCCACGAGGCCTTTGATCGCAGCGTCGACGTTCAGGTCAGCAGGCTGCGGCGCAAACTGGAAACCGACACCAGCGGCCCACCGATGATTCGCACTATCCGCAACGGCGGCTACCTGTTCACGCCCCATGTGGTGCGGCGATGAATCTGCTGGAGAAGCTCAAGGCCCGCTACCGTCGACCGCACAACACCGTGGCCCGCTGGATCGCCCTGACTACCGTGATCGCGATGCTCACCGCCCTGGCATTGGGTGGCCTGCTCAGTCTGCTGGCGGGTGTCTGGGCCAAGCCGCCGCTGCTGGAAGCCGGGTTGATGGAGAAGGTCGCCTCCGTTACCCGCATCATCGAGTCTGTGCCGCTCGAGCAACGTCCGGCGATTGCCAGGGCCGCCAGTGATCAGGGCTTCACTGTCGAGTGGCTACGGCAGCACGCCGACGCACAAATGCCTGTGCTGGATGATCCGCAATTCAATCTGGGCTCACAATTGCTGCGCCAGTTACTGGGTAATGCCAATACCCGGATTGAAGCGTACGAGCCCGATGACTGGCCCGAGCAACAGGCGGACCGACGTTATGCGCTGCTGCTGGAGCTGATCGATGGCTCCTGGGTGATGTTCTCCACGCCGACCCGCAGCTGGGGCCTGAAGCAGCTGCCGCGCAACCTGATTTTTATCGTCTTGGCCTTGCTCTCGACCATCGTCGTCGCGTTGATTGCTACTCGCCACCTGGCCAGCCCTCTGGAGCGTTTCGCCCAAGGCGCACGGCGCTTCGGTACTGACTTCAAGGCGCCGCCCATTGCGGTTGAAGGGCCGCAGGAACTGCGCCAGGCCATCCTCGCGTTCAACGCCATGCAGGCGCAGTTGCAACACTTTCTGCATGATCGCACGCAGATGCTCGCCGCCATTTCCCACGACCTGCGCGCGCCCCTCACGCGCATGCGCCTGCGCGGTGAATTTATCGACGATCTGGAGCTGCAATCCCGGCTGTTCCGCGACGTGGATGAGATGCAGGCCATGGTCAACTCCGCCCTGGAGTTTTTCCGCGATGACGCCCGGCTTGAGTCTGCCACGCCCTTCGATCTGGCCGAGTTGCTGCACACGGTCGTGGATGATTTCAAGGATGCAGGCATCGATGTGGCGTTGAGCGCGCCGAATCGTTTTGTCTATGTGGGGCGACCGGTCGGTATCAAGCGCATGCTCACCAACCTGGTGGAGAACGCCAGCAAGTACGGGCGTGAGCCCAGCGTCGAATTGATCGGCGGCACCGACCGGGTGGAAATCCGCGTGCGCGATCGCGGGCCGGGCATTGCCGTGGAGCATCACGAAGCCGTGTTTACGCCGTTCTACCGCCTTGAAGGCTCGCGCAATAAAAACACCGGTGGCGTCGGGCTGGGGTTGTCTGTAGCTCGGGCGACCGTGCTGGAGCATGGCGGCAGCCTGACCCTGCGCAACCGCAAAAGCGGCGGGCTGGAAGTCAGGGTGCAGCTGCCATTTGGCTGATCAGCGTCGGCTCAGGGCCAGGCGCGCGGCGAACAGCAGAAAGATCACCCCAGTGGTGCGATCCATCCAGCGAATCACCTGCTCGCGGCGCAGAATCTCGGCCAGTGGCCGGGTGGCGCCAATCAGCACCGCCGACCAGATCAGGCTGAGCAGCACATGGATGCCCACCAGTCCGAAGGTCCAGGCAATCAGCGGCTGGCCCTCGGGAATGAACTGCGGCAGGAACGACACATAAAAGATCCCGACCTTAGGGTTGAGCACATTGCCCAGCATGCCCTTGAGCAGCCAATTGCCGCCTTGGCCGCGCTCGTCGGTCGTACTGGCCATCCTGCTGCGCGGGCGCACAAGCATGTTTGCACCCAGCCAGCACAGATACGCCGCGCCGCAGTACTTGAGAACGCTGAACGCCAGCTCCGACACCGCC
The DNA here is from genome assembly GCF_024807945.1 of Pseudomonas sp. JUb42. Lineage (GTDB taxonomy): Bacteria > Pseudomonadota > Gammaproteobacteria > Pseudomonadales > Pseudomonadaceae > Aquipseudomonas. Next base: position 25,449 of record NZ_JANUFD010000014.1, read on the forward strand.
ACCAACGCCCCCAGGCCAAACGCTACCGCCGCGCCCCAGATCAGGCAACCGAGGTTAATGCCCAGCACCGCCCGCACTGCCTGCTGCTTGCCTTCCACCGCCGCCGTACGCAGGACCAATGCCGTGTCGAGCCCCGGCGTCAGGGTCAGCAGGGTGGCGGCGAGGGTGAAGGCCAGAAGGTTGTCGGCGATGGACATGGCGGCGGCTCGAAAGGACGGTGGCGGTGAGGCTAGTCGGGTGGGGGAGCCAGAGCAAGGGGGTGAAGAGGGGAGTGACTTGCGGACAAATTATTGGGTGTTATATTTATATATAACTTTTTGAGCTCGATGGAATGGCATCATGCATAAAACCAATCTTCGCAAAGTAGGAGGCTCAATAATGCTGGTTGTCCCACCCGCATTCCTCGATCAACTGCATCTGCAAGCCGGTTCAGCGGTGAACCTGAGCATTGAAGAGGGGCGTCTGGTGCTCACTCCGAACCCCCGACCTCGCTATACGCTGGCAGAGTTGTTGGCTGCTTCAGACTATTCCCAACCGCAATCGGCCGAAGAGCGTGAATGGCTGGATGCTCCCGTTGTCGGTGGTGAGTCGATATGAGGCGAGGTGATATCTACCTGGTCTCTCTGGATCCAACAAAAGGGCACGAGCAGCAAGGCTCCCGCCCCGTCCTGATTGTATCGCCGCAGGCATTCAATCAGGCGACCGGACTGCCCGTGATCTGCCCGATCACCAGTGGTGGCGACTTTGCCCGTCGCACGGGTTTTGCCGTGCCTATAACCGGCATCTCGACAACCGGTGTCATTCGTTGTGATCAGCCCCGTTCACTTGATCTTGGCGCCCGTAATGGGCGCAAGATAGATACTTTGCCAGCAGATATCATGGAAGACGTGCTGGCGAGATTGGCGCCTATTTTTGAGTGACCGAAGCGGCGGAGCCGGGTAGGAGCGAACGTGTTCGCGAGAGCCCTCCCGGCTAAAGCCGGTCCTACGGACCTACATTTACTTTGCGACAGCGAGTTTATGCTCCAGCAGGTTGCAACGACTCCCATAGCGGGCTTGCTACGGCCACCTACACACGAGGAATGACAGCTTGAAACAGAAAATCGCCGTTATAGGCGCCGGTGTTATCGGTTTGTCAGTGGCCCGCAACCTAGCACTGCAGGGCGCTTCAGTTACCTTGCTGGAGGCCGCGACGGTCGGTTCAGGAACCAGTGCCACGAGTTATGCCTGGGTCAATTCCAACGGCAAATCACCGGACGCCTATCACGCGCTCAACGTTGCCGGAATGAACGCACATCGTCTTCTGCAACAGCAAAGTCAGTCCCAGATTCGCTGGCTGGATGAGTGCGGCACCCTCGAATGGGCCGCGGAGCCGAGTGAAGTTGCACGTCTGCAAAAGCGCGTCGAATCCCTGATCGCCAAGGGCTACGCGGCAATCCCGGTTGAACGCAAAGCCCTCGCCCAATCGCTGCCTGAACTCATCCTGCCAGCCGAATCGGTGCCGATCTGGAGCTTCCCCGACGAGTCATTACTGTGCCCGGCGCTGTTCGTGGCCTTTCTGCGCTCCGAGGCGATTCAGAACGGCGTAACCCTCCTAGAACATCAACGGGTCACCGAGATCGACGAACAGGCATCCGGGGTGCGCTTGCAGTTGAGCAATGGCTCCTGCTGGGAAGGCGATATCGCGGTCAGTGCAGTGGGTCGCTGGAGTGCGTCATTGCTGGCCACAGTGGGCGTGGAGCTGGCCATGGTGGATGCCGACCAGCCGGGGCACATCGGCTGCAGTTTCCTCGGCCATACCTCGCCAGCGCAGATCCAGCTGCGCGCCAACCTGATCACGCCGGATATCAACATCAGACCTGACGGCGGCGGTCGCCTGCTGTTGCAGGTGCTCGACATCGATCATCAGGCCGATCCCAAGCATGTGCCCGCTGTCGATGGCCCGGTTGGGCGGGAAATGATGGCGAGGCTGGCGCAGGTAATGCGCAACAGCGCTGGCGTTCAGCTCGAACAGATAGTGGTAGGCCAACGCTCACGCCCAGCCGATGGCTTGCCAGCGGTGGGCTACGTGACCGACCGCAAGCGCGTCTATGTGGTCGCTACCCATAGCGGCATGACCCTTGCGCCGGCGCTGGGGAATCTGGTTGCCGAGGACATACTCACAGGCTCACGGCCGGCCCTGCTGGCGGAGTTCAGCCCTGAGAGACTGATTGGCAGGAAGGCGAGCGAGTTTCAGGAAATTGAGACCCATCATTTTCCGGCGGCGCAGTGAGTGTGCATGCCTGTAGTCTCGGATGCTCGAAGGCCCGCAATATCTTGAAAGGTTACTTGATTGGGTTGGATGAATTATTGTACATACAATAATTCCATGCACATTACCTTCGACACAGCTAGGCGTGACAAAACGTTGGCCGAGCGTGGCGTTGATTTCGCCGAAGCAGACACTGTGTTTATCGGGCATCACTTCACTGTCGAAGACGATCGTCAGGACTATGGGGAATCGCGATTTATCACTGTTGGCTTTTGCGAGGGCGAATGATTGTCATGGTCTGGACACCGCGCGGCGCGGATCGCCGTATCATTTCCATGAGGAAAGCCAATGAGCGTGAACAAAATCTCTATCGGCACCGCCTGGGTTGACCCGGACGATGCGCCAGAACTGACTGATGTTTTTTTCGAGCGTGCGGATGAGTACGTCGGGAATCGTGTCATCAAGCGCGGCAGGCCTAAGGCCGATGCCGTGCGGGAGCGGATCTCAATCCGCCTGGCGCCTGAGGTGTTGGAGCAATTCAGGGCCTCGGGACCAGGCTGGCAGACGCGAATGAACGCTGCGCTGGCCGACTGGCTCAAGACACACACACCCTCGGACGTGCCGATCTAGCTCTGGTGAGTATTTCCACGTGCCCTGAGTGCAACAATCGTGGCTTCAAGCCGAGCAGCACAAGAAGTGATTGCTGGCTGGTGATGCGTACGCCTTGCCTTAATGTAGAACCTTGCGAATCTCTCCAATCCTGATCCGATCAAGTGCCCGATTCAGCGCATCCAAGGCATCGAGAAGGGCTTTGGCTTCGGCTTCCCGGCCATCTCCCCAGAGGCGTTCGGCCATTCTGTTGAGGGCCTGGATGGATCTTTCGATATCAGCAGCGGTTGCTGGCGGGAGGTCTTCCTGTTGCTTCTTGGTCATGGTCAGAACGTCCGCATTGGTTGTGCTGATGCTGAAAAGCCAAACCCCGGAAACAAGAAAACCCGCACTAGGCGGGTTTCTTGTTTGTCTGGACGCTTCGTTGGAAGCGTCTAGACGGTACTTGGTGGCTACACAGTCATTTGAACCCGTCGTATAAGTGACTGTTTTTAAAGAATTCTGTATTTTTAGTTTTCGGCCGGGATACACGTGGGGATACACGGCGCTCTCTGCTGGGGTAAATTTCATGCCCGGCGTCGCCCGCTAGTGGACGTTTTTATCACGTTGACCACTGGTCGTAAAACTTGAGTGATCGGGTCAATATTTCCCGATCATCGGCTCAAAGCATCATCTATTGGGGTTCGGGTCAGCCATCCACTTACTGATTTCTAATTCGCGCCAGGCTACTGAGTAGGGGCCTATCCTTACCTGCTCGGGAGTGTCCCTTCCCTTATCCTGCGATAAATCGTCTTCCGTCCAAGGCCGGTTAATCAGCGAGGTCTTTTATGTGGACGCCACGTGCGGACTTCGGGCTTTCTTCCAACCTGATCAGCGGCTTGCGATGACCCAGGAATGGGCCGTTTATCTCGATTTAGTCGGGGTAGCCTGATCGGCTCGGGCGGCGGCTACTTGCGCTCGGTTCCATGCAATGACCTCGGACTTGACCCAGCCGACAGTCCGACCCCCAAGGTGTACCTGCTTCGGGAATTGACCTTCCTTTATGAGCTCGTACAGTTTTGTCGTGCGAATGCCGGTCAGTTTCATCACTTCCGGCCGACGGATCAGTTCTACGGGCTCTTCTTTCAATGCAGTGTTCATGGTTATTGCTCCGTGCCGCGCAGGGCGGCGAAGGTGTTATTCGGTGGCGGCGGCGATAGTCGCCTCGAACGTCGAGGCAAGCGCCGCGTTGTTTTCCTGCCTTGGCCGAATTATCGTCGCTCATCCCACGCGTCACCCGCTCATTGAGCGCCCACCGCCGGCAGCATGACTCAGGAGTTCATGATCGGCGTGACCTGCCTCAAGGCGTTGCGCCCATTGGACGCAGACGCCCTGGAAATCATGTTCAGCCAGGCTATTGATCGAAAGATGGCGCCGATGACTTGAGTGCGGTTGTCCAGTTCAATATGGCTTCCAACGCCACCCAAGGATTTTGTACTGAATCAGCAGCCCTACTGCAATCTGGCGCATGCTTGAATGGTTCGCCAAAGTACTCTACAGATTGAAACTCTAGGCACTCAGTACAGGCAACAAAACCTCCCATCATCAGCCAGTTCTTGTTCCATTCGACTACCTGACTTACAACGCTCCCGCGCTTTGCATAACTGACCATTTCACACCTCCATGGCGTCTAGGCCGGGGCATCCGGCCCGTACATGTCAGGGTAGACGATGGATCAGCATGCATTCGTGCTCAGCCGACATCGAGCAGCTTCGAGTGTTGTGGGGCTCAGGTAAAAATGTCGGCAGGGAAGAAAGAGCAGCAGGGGCAATAGGGTAGGCTGCCCAGCCCAAAACTGCATAGGGCGTGGGCATTTACTTCAGAGCTCAGGAAGATTGCTCAATATCTTCTTGAGGTCGTACCAAGGGAACTGATCCTCAGAAGCCTTATGAGGACAGCTTTTATAATGCGAAAACGGTTTAATACCGTCGCTCGCGCGTTGCGACTCTCCACATGAAACGCACCTCAAATACACCCCTACTAGGTGCCACTTCATGGAATAGCCAACGACGTCCTTATCTATGCCGCGTATATCAGGGCAAGTCCCGCCTCCATGGGCCGAAGATCCTTCATGCGATTTGCACAGGTTGAACCTTGAATTAGCACTCATACGCTGCATACCACCGCTGCGAGGGCGCTCACCATGATCGCCACGAAATCGTAACGGCTCAGTGAATGTAGCGTGACAATTGAGAACTGCTGTCTTTGGGCCATTACAGAGTGGGTCATGCGACGAATGGCCGCCCGGCACTTCACAGCGACTACTTAGCCAGTTGCACTCTACAGTTCACGTAGGCGTCTGACCCAGGCTTCGCACCGTACGATTGGCATTGCTGATCATCTGCAGCGCCCTTGAATTCATACTCCCGGTGGTCGCTGTTCAGCTGTGCCTGCCGGTTGTTATAGCCATTCGTACCTGGCAGACAGACATCTAATGCCATGCCCATCGCACAATCGCCGGGGCGGTTGGCGCAGCCGGTAAGCAGCAAGGCGGTAAAGACCGCAATCAATCCCTTCATGACGCTCTCCCTTTAGATCAAGGGAGTCTGGCATTCATGCTTGGCATCAATCCGCCATAAGCCCCTGAAAGGCATTTGAACGTAAGCACCAGCGCGACATCTACCGCTCATAGCCTGCGGCCTAGGAGAGCGGCCATGATTTCCCATCTCGAGCTCCGCCAGATAATCGAATCTGGTTTTACCCCCATGAAATGCATCTGCACCATCACCCACGACAATCTGATGACGTTCAGCCTGTTCGAGCCTCACAAAGGCCACCCGGCATTGGAGGTACGCAACCTCAACGCAGCCGAACTCACGACCAGTCGAGCAATCGCCAGCCTGGTGCTGGAGCTTAAAGACGAGTTGGCGCACCAAGGCCGTCAGGGCCATGCCGAATGGCGGAAGCGAGGATGACATGGCTGAGGGCTCAGCGCTTGCGGTCATATACTATCTAGCTGCAAATCAGCAGGTCGACGCTAAAGGTGCAGGTCGATGCCTGCGTGGGTAGGGGCTCGCCGCGATCACCCTGGCGGCAGATCGGTTTGCGGCCAGGATAGGCGGCCGTGGATCGAATGAACAGCTAGGGGCGGGCAGGCAAAAGAAAGCCCGCGATGAGAGCGGGCCGAAACAAGTAGGAGTGATTCTCAATCTACGTTCAGGATTGTGAAAGTATCGTGAAATGGCATGTCACTGGTCGGCAGAGGCTCGCAGCTCTGCCGTTCCAATTGGCAAAACCTCTAATGGCGGGAGTTCGATTTTCTGCTCCGGCCAATGGAGCACTACGGCGTCGGCGGAATGTGATTGTGGACTAACGATCGCGTCATGCAGTACGCCAACCTTATGCAGAACGGCCTGGCCCGCCAGAGTAATCACGCCACAGCCCACCGCAATGCCAGCTATTTTGATCAGCTTTGCTGTCTTGGCTTTCATTGGCATTCCCGGGCAAGTCTGACTGCAATCCTACAGCCGCGGGACGTAAGGGGAAAGCCCGCCAGGTGTGGGGCTGGCGGGCTAGGATGTTTTGGAGGTCTACAACATCCCGAATGAAGCGTAGAACATGCAGAACGAAAAGCCCGGCGCTGGGCCGGGCTTAATTATTTTGTTTTCTTAGGCGCCGGTAGAGATGAGCCGGTAAAAGCGCCAATTGCCTTATTTGCAATCGCGAGGGGGACGCTACCTTTCTTGGTCTGACCTAGAAGGTAGGTTGGGAATTTGCTAGTTATGTAAGTCTGAGCGAGCCATGCGCGGAACTCCCCCAGCGCGGCGTCCGGATAGGCAAAAGAGGGTTGAGGATTGCTTTTTGACTGCGGGTAGTAGAGAGGATATTCGTGATCATACTTTTGTCGCAGTCCGTGGACCTGGTCAAGGTTCAGCGCTTTCCAGTGCTCACTCCATGCCTTTCCTACAGAGATGTCTGGAACCACCTTATCGCTAATCATAATTCCCGTGCGGATCATGGGCACGATCATCGACGCTATTTCGCGGAAGACGCTAAAGTAGCCGAGAGGAACGGAGGTAGTCGTCATATCTACGCGATCATGGAAGTGACGCCAGCTGTCCAGCATCCGCTGCTCCGGAGAGTAGCCAACAGCTGTGTATATGAGCGTCCTGAAGGTCTCTCTTGCTAATCGTCTAAACGCTCTTATAGCCTCTTCCCGCGGGTCTTTGGTGACGAACGCGTAATATTCCAAGACGGCCATGCATACAGGCTCGGTGTAGGCGTTAACCTCCGATCCGTTTAGCTCTGACTTAAGATACAGGCCATCATCATGGTAGTTCGAGGTGATAAGCATTTCATTTATTGAGCTACCTCTCTCCTTGAGCTTTTCCTCGCTCCAGTTTATCGCAAGCCGATTTAGCACCTTGCGGTCGATGCCGCACATGCGCGCCAAACCACTTTCGGTCAGGTAAGGAATGCCGTTTTCGAGAACCCCCATCTCGATGCCGTCGATCTCGATCTGCTTCTCGACATGGAAAAGCTCAATCTGAAATGGGGCTGGGCCTAAACCAGTATCGTTTACGGTTAAATCCTTGTTTTTGCTCATAATATCCTTGGGCCTATGAGTTGTTTTCCATCACGTAAAGCGCAGCCAAATGGCTGCCACCTACAAGCATCCGCCACACCACCTACCTGTCCCGCGCCCGCACAATCCGCCCAGCCTTCACCTCACCTGCTTGAAAGCTGCCAGACAGATCTCTATGGCGCTAGAAGACCAGACCTCTCTAATTGCACCGCCAGGTCGATAACGAGCCACTCAAATGCCGTACTTTTTGTTGCCGCCAGAGGTTATGCAATATCGCCCGCCTCTCGGCCCAATGCACACATTATGGCCCGAGCAAGAGCATGAGTATTCGCGTGCCGCTGGGGCTGAACGGTGTATAGATTCGGATTGACGCACGGCGGCACGCTGATTCGCTGCTGCGTGGCAGCCAAGGCCATTGCAGAGCGACTCGGCACTGACCCACTGCGGGGATGACCCGTCTGCAGATATCCTGGCCCATAATGAATTAGGGTTGCGCTCGTAAATGCTCACCTTGGCGCCGCGCCTGATTTTCGCAACCACCTTTCCATCCGGCCGATCACGAACGTTCAAAGTGTCCGCGTTTACGAACTCCTCGGGTTCAACTGCCTGCACAGGTCGAGGTGCGACGGCTGGGGCCGCGTAAGAGAGAGCTGGCGCCGGCTGAACAGGAGGCGAAGGGGCTGGCGGTCTTTGTTGCCCTGGCTTAGCAGACACCCAAAGAATGACCACCAATATTATGAGCGGTACGAGCCATCCCTGTTTTTTCGTGCTGGCCACGATTCGACATCCCATGTCTAAGCAAGTGGCCACTACACCACGAAAACCCTGGCTAACGGTAGGCCACTTTCTCCTTTTCTAGATCTGACTTGATCGATACAGGCCATATCTACCCAAAATCTGGGTAGTTTCCGTGGCAACCTGCGTGGAAACCTCCGAGTGGAAACCACTGGCAGTCGCCCAGGCTGATCTCTAAGCCGCCATGGTGTTGCTGTCATAGCAACGCCTTGGCCAGCACCGTGGCGTCGGCCTGTTTACGGAATATTCCTGGAGTAACTCACCACTGTTGATCAGCACTTTCATGGCCTGGGCCGTAACCTTGCCCGTAACCATGGCCGCTGTAACCTTGGCCGCGCCACACCTGCAACTGATCGCTTTTCGTGGCGCGCATGAAACACCCTGTTTCGCTGTTACAGCGACTCTTGGGCCTGGCCCGGGGGATCGCGCCCCGCGTAGGGGTGTTAACTCGGGTGTTAACACTGTTAACCAGTTCGTACCGGTGGCTCGTACCATTCGTACCGGTACCTAACCGGTTAACGTCATTTCCGTGTTAACCGGCGTGTTAACCACTGTTCTGGTAGCTCCAGCGACGCCCTGCTGATCAGGTGCAGATTCGTGGATACCCGAGTGGATACCGGCAGATTGGATGCCGGTGAAAGCCTGGTGGTCTCCGGAAGGGTAAGATTTGAAATCGCCCCTTTCGACACGGCTGCCGGCCTTCAGCAAACCCACCGGCCGAACGAACGAAAATCCGTTGAGTGAACGGATATCGGGAGTTTCGCCCACATACAACTGGTTACCACTGCGCGGTGGTCACTTTTCGTGGAAACCAGCCTGGTAACCACTTCTCGTCAATGCCCGATTTCGTTGATACCGGGCATCGCGCACTGAGCCCTATATTGCCGTTATTCGCTGTCGACCTATCTGATCAGGGCCTTGGCGTTCATGCCCAGCCGATGAGACGCATCGATTTGGGGTTGTTTTCCTGCTTCCAGTTGGAACCTTTCCCCGAATTCGCCTCTCCATCTCAGAATGGACGAGTCGTCGATGGGGTAGCATCAAATGACAGCGCAGCAAGATTTGGTCGAGTGGAGTGCTCGTTGGCGCCTTAGTGGAGAGCTCATGTCGTGCAGATCATGTCCAGGCCAACAGTCTGTTACAGACCGACTACATCAATTCTCTCACTCGCCTTATTGCGTCCAAACGCTTCAGAATCGCAGTCCTTGGGACGATCTTGATTCAATCTGCGGTCGGCTCGACGTGACGAGCTGAGATTCTCCCTACTCCCTTCTTAAGATCCTTCCCGATTTCCTCGGTATCCGTACCGATAAATCCTGAGTGGCGTTAACGCCACAGTGTGTCGCTTTCTACACAGCGTGTTGGATTCAACACACTGGCGCCCGTGGGAGCGAGACTACCAATTCTGGTTATTTCGACTGATTTTGATCGACCCGATGACGCGGCACGGCCATGGGGTGGTGAATTACCACGCCACCCCGTCGCAGAGTGGCCAGTGATTTGATCGTCTTTAGATTTGCAGGCCTGTCGCTTTCGCTGCGTACCACTTGCGTACCAGCCGCCTGCGTACCTGGGAACCGCCTCCGGACAGAGACCAAATTGGCTCACTGAGACCGTTTCGTCTCACTCGGCATGAAGATACCGGAAAACTCTCCGGCATCTTTTAGACAACACCAAACCCTTGCGCGTAGGGGGTGCTGTATTTGAATACAGCAGTGTTGTATTGGCTGGATTGACCGTCCATGGACTGCTGGCCAAATACATCGGCGAAGGGTGATTTTAACCGGGCTCCCCCTGACCTATCAGCAGAACAAGTTGTGCCGATCGGGCAGGACTTGTTGTGCTCTTTAGGCAGGCTCAGGGCAACTTCGCGCACCCTGGTGCTGCGTGAAATCCGTGCGTGACGCTAATGCGTGAATCCCCTATTGGCCAAGGCTTCGCGCACTTCTCAATGCCCCTCAGAGCTGCGCGAAGTAGTGCGCGAACTTGCAGCGCCAACCTTGCCTATGGGTGCAATCTCCAGTTAGACATGAAGGTGGTCCGGCGCCGCTCCGGGCTCAGCGCCTGGGCCCAGGTCTCACCGCGCAGACGCCGCATCTTCACGGTGTTCCACTTCAGCTCAAGGCGTGCCGCCCACTGAATGGCCGGCAGGGTAATACCGTCCAGGGTGATTGGCGTCGACCCGGCGCAGGTCGTGTCTCGGTGCGGCGTTCTGGGGACGTAAACAGCGGAAAGGTCGAAGGTAGGGTTGTGCATGGCAGCCATCTCGCGATATCCAGATGGACGCGAAGTTATGTGGCTGGATGCAATTGTGATTATTGGGCTGTTGGTTCGCGGTGCTCAGCGTGGGTCGGACGTGCGAACCGTTTCGCGAACCGGGAGCGCCAGGTAGGCCGAGTTAGAACCCTAACGCCCAGGGTAAACAGTCGTGGTCGAATTAGGTCCGAAGTTATTCGTAACCGATCTTCCACCAGTTGAATCGTTGCAGTACGTTTGGCTTCCTGCGCTATTGCAGTTCACCATCACGGCTCTAGGACGTCTCGGCTCATCCTGAATACCTGCAGCTATTCTCGCGTCCCGCTGAGCTCTTCGCTTGGCTCGCGCCTCATTCTGTTGCTCTTTTATACCCAAACTGCTGGTGTTGTCAGGAATTACAACGACATCGTTGCTTCTCGGGCCGCCTGTTGAGAGGCGAGTCTGCCTAGTGATCTTGGCTGCTCTCAGCTGCCGCTGAACGACGTCAGCACTAACGGCGTTGACGTCTTGGAGATTGGTTGCTGTCGTTGGAGAGTAAAGGGATGAATCGCCCACCCAGGTCGGGCACGGAGCAAAGGAAAAACTGACCTTGCCCTCATGATCCACACATTTGTAGGAGTCGGCCAGGGCGGCCGGGCTGGAAACGAGCAGCGCGATGAGAGCGATCTTCTTGATCATTGCAGTCGTCCGTGTGCGATCTGGCGGCGCCAACAAGGTTTGTTGAATCCATGTAGTGATCACCTTATGGCGCCCTGCTCAATAGAGCAAGACGCCATCATAGTGATTAAGGGGTGACGACAGTAGCAGGCAGCTCCACCGTCTTGGGGCGAACTGCCCACGCACCGGAGCCGGGTACTTTGTAAGCCTCGTACTTGTCCCTGACACCAGCATCAAACAGCGCCGTATTGGCCGCCCCCATGGTTTGGTAATAACCCGACGTAGCCGCCTGAATGGCGTGTTGTTGGCGAGCCGCTATGCGTTGGGCCGGGATAGTGCGTCTCTCCGCTGCGGCTGATCCGTATTGACCGGCGGCCACACCAGCAACTGCTGGCGCACCTCGCCCAACCATCGCCCCGGGTAGGACACCATTCAGCCTATCCAGCCCATCCTTTGAAGTCAGCGCACTGGCCAGTAACCGGTTTGAGCGCTCATTGATCTTGGCGCCAATCTTTCTCGGAATCGCCCTCATCAGCGTATGCATGAGGCCCACTGCAGGGCTTGCCCCGGAGAAACCCGCCGCCACCAAATCCCCTATAACCCCGTTGGCCTCGTCCAGCTCTGCCTGCCTGCGAGCGGTAGCGCTATTCCCTAACGCCCGGCCTGTAAGCTTTGAAACGCCAATTTCGTGGTTAAGGGAGTTTTCCCAAGCCGCCCTGGCAGTGTCGTCTGGGAGGATTGCCGCCACTTTGGCCCGTCCGTTGGGTGAGCGCAGATATTTGGTTATGTCCGGCATGCCCGCTGAGTCATTGCCGATCCTGCCGATGATCGTGGATACGGCCCCAATTCGTGCCGCCTCCTGTTCTGAGGGGTTAAGGCGCGCAAAGTCGGACGCCCAGCGCTCAGGACTGATGTTCATCTTGAAAATGTTAGAGCCATGATCGATAGCGTCTCTGTACTGGCTGTGGCCAGCGAAGACGGCGCGAGCCTTGGCATAGCTCGGCGCGCTGGCGTCCATGATGCCCAGCAGCTCGTTGCGAATACCGATAATGTCCCTGGCTTCAGATTTGGCCCCGGAGCCCAGCAACCCCTCTATCTGTCCATCGAGGTTCTGCTTGATCACGTCCAGGTCGCCCGTTCTTGGAACTGCTCGGGGTGTTACCGACCCGTCGGCCGCAATATCCATAAACTGCCCATCAAATGCGCGCCCCTGGTTCGCGGCCCGGCGCTCGGCATCACGGTAGGCGGCCTGCATTGCCGGACGAGCCATTAAGGCCTGCAGTTGAGGTGTCCATGGCACTTCCTCGGCATGAGCGGCCGCGTACAAAGGCGCGGATTCCTGAGCGCGGCGGGCAATTGTGTCATCGATAGCGGCATCTGCTGATCGGTTAACGCCACTGAGGGACCTCGCGTTATCCGTAACTCTGGCCCCTTGCGCTGATTGGCGAGCCGTCAATGTGTCAGTAATCGTGGTCCTCGCCTGACCTGGGGCAGTGGCAAGCCGCTCGACCAATCCGCGCACGTTCTCGCCCCCGGCATCCGCTGGAATTGCCGACCCTGGCTGTTGTGCTGCAAGATCATCGTATTGGGTGCGGAATTGCTCGGGGGTGAGGTTATCGCGTTCAAGCGCTCGGCCAAGTTGCGCTTGGGCGCGGACTTCCGGCGAGGTAATTGCGTTGGACACAGCCTTGACGCTGCCGATAGCGGCAGGCACCACACCGCCCACAATACCGCCTAGCGCGGCGCCTTGGAGCGCTCCAGGGATTCGGTCGCCTACGCCGCCTTCGGCCGATCCAAATCCGTAGGCGCCCCCATATGCCGCCCCTGTCGCTGCCCCTGTCGCAATGGCGCGCCCGGTGGTTTGGCGTGCTGCCGCAGCCGCAGTCGACGCACCCAGTGATGTGCCTCCGGTGGCCAGCGCAAGGCCAACACCGCCAGCCAGGTCGCCAGCAGTCGAAACGTAGGGGTGCTGATCCTGACCGGTCTTGAGTTGCGCTCGTTGATTGTCCACGTTCTCGTCGAAGCGCTGGCGCCATGTTTCAGCCGACGAGCCATTCTCGGGGATGGGGATAAACGGCTGAACTGCGGCATCCAGACCGGCAAGTATTTCGTCTTGGAAGCCAAGGGTAATACCGTTGCCAACGCCACGAATGGCCGCTGTGCCAGCGCCGACTTCATCCTTGGTGTCGCTGAACGGGTTTGAGTACCAAGACTTGTCCGGCTGCGACGGAGCTGGCGCAGCGACAGTGGATTGCGGGCCTGCGCCTTGGGCGCGCTGTGCTGCGGTCGTGATGATTGGCGAGCTATCCCATGGGTTGGTCTGCGGCGTTGTTTTAGGTGTGCTGGCGGGCGCTGCTGCGCCCCCATCGCCACCAGTCCAGGCGCCGGCCGTTGCCTGTGGTTTGGCCGACGCTGGCGTTATGATCGGTGAGCTGTCCCAAGGATTTGCTGGTACAGGCTCAGCACCTGCTGGTGCTGGTTGAGTAATCGGAGAATCGTCCCAGGCGGCCATTATTCTTTCACCCGATGATTACCTTGTGGGTCAATGAAATGAGCGCCATGAGGCAGGCTAGCGAATTGATCCGGAGTGCTGATGGTGTACACCGGCTGCTGCGTTGCTGGTTGTTTCTGCGCCGTTTGCTCCTGCTGGGGTTGTTGAGCAGATCCTCTCACCTCGCCTTGTTGAGGCTGCTGATTCGTGCTCCGACCCAGTAACCTGTCAACATCCAACGGATTAACACCCTGGCTCGCTCGTCGGTTATTTACGATATTCGCCCGAGATTGGGCGATCAGATCGTTGTAATGCGAGACTTCCCTCATACGCTGCTGAACGACTTTTGGGTCTCTCAGGTTGGTGAACATCTCGTTTAACGCCCGCTCTGCATCCCCCTCTGTCTGCGTACCCTTGTTGAGTCTGAGGCTCTCGTTTCTGAATTTCTCCAAGTTTGCTTTGAAGGACGCGAAGTTGGCGCTGTTCTGATCGCTCGCTCCGGCGGCGTTCATTGTGGAGCTGACAGCATTGCTCCAAGGCCCAAGCTGGAGCGAACCGTCGTCGATCTGTGAGTTGATCTTGGCAAGAGTCTCATTCATCGTTTTGATAGAGCCTATTGCTTCGATATCGGCGTCTTCATCCTTCTGCAGCGGGGATGGCAACCCTTTCACCTTGCGAGTGTTGGCGTCCGCAATCGACTGATCTTTGGCAGCCCGAGCTTGATTTGCTTCAATCTCAGCCGCTCGCTTCGGTGCGTCCAGCTGGGCCTGGTAATACTTGTCCGGCGAAGCAGCTTTGAAGTAAGCGGCCCCAGCTTCAGGTAGTGCGCCTGGCGCCACCGCGGCGTCTCGCAGGTCTTCCAAGCTTGCAGCCTGCCGGTACTGCTGATCCGCGGCGCGTTGCTGCTGGCGGGCTGTGATGAGGCCAGAAGCGGTAGAAATGGCCTGCTGATCGTTTTCCTTCTGCGCCTGATCGAACCGGGCGCGCTTTATGTCGTCTTGCGAGATCGGCCGACTGCTGTCTAGAACTGTTGTAAAACTGTCGTCGATGCTTGCCCGCTGCCGGGCGCGAGCCAAAGCGTCTTCCTCTGCAAAGCCTTTGCGTAAATCTATGGCGCGCTGGAATCGGTCGTGAGCAAGCTTCGCGTCACCAGGGTTTGCTTGGCTGAACGCGCCAACGCCGTCACCAAGATTCTTCGCCGAGCCTAGGCTGGCGAACTGCGGATTGGAGCTTGGCGCTGCGCCGCTTCCATTGAAGTCACCCGGTGCGAGGTTGGACAGAGATAGCGGCTGTGGCAGCTGCTGCGAAGATTGAGGCCCGCCGCGCGATGGTGAGGCGTCCTCAAGCGAGGGCGAGCGCGCCGGCGCCTGCTTGGGCACTGGCGCTTGGTAACCTGGCCCGGCACTGGCAAGGCTTAATTCTTGCGGGGGAGACAGAGGCGCTTGGCGCTGATAGCCAGGCAACGCGCTTTCTAGCCCGGTCGACTGCGGCTGACTGATGGGCGCTGACGGAGCGACCGTCTGCCATGCATCGGACAGGGAGGTGACGCGCTGGCTCTGAGGGATATTTGGAGCACCGAATGTCGTCGTTGTAGTGTTTAGGGACGATGGTGCGTTGCTGAATGAGGGCTCGCCTTGGGCGCCGACACCGGCATAGATTGCTGTACGACCATCGCCGATGCCCAGAGGGTAGGCATCCTCAAGACGCGCGGAAGACGTTGAGGCAGTCACGGGTGCCGACGTTTGGTAATTCAGTCCGTCATTCAGGCTCGGAGCCTGCTGCCGCCCCCCTTTATCAAGGTATTTTGCTGGCGTGTTGGTCTGATCGAAACTTGTTTGCCGAACATCCTGTTGAGGCTGCTGGCCAGCGCTGGCGCCGAGCTGCTGGGTGGCCCTGGCGACGGGGCCGGAGGCATCTGGTGATGCGTTGCTCAGGTCTCCGGTAGGCGGCGGACGTTTACCCCGCAACGCCGCTTGCTGTTCAGTGGTTAGATAAGCGGTTGCAAGGTCGCCGATAATATCGCCGTATGCCATGAGAGGGTCTCCGAATTGGGATGGGCAGGCAGTCACAATTAGAGAATTTGTGGCTGGGGCCCATCACGCAACCGGAGAATCAACGTGTTCACGCGTTTTTGTTGCGGGGTCTCGGGCCACGTCTCAGCTCGCCGAAAGCCTCCGCCCAGCTCAGTCCACGGTAACGGCGCATCTTTAAAGTCTGCCATTTGATGCCGTGAATCGACGCCCACTCGCGAGCAGGCTTAACCTGGCCTGCTACGCAGACAGGCATGCTCGCGGCACAGATGTATGGTTGAGGATGAATGTCGTACATGGTCGGCCCCCGATGTGATTGATGGCCTTAGATATATGTGGCCGGAAGGCATTGGGAATCAGGAGTCGAGATGTGCAAAAGCCCGGCTGTAGTGGCCGGGCTTGAGTTTCGATCTGTGAGCCATCCAGCTCAGTGCCTACCTCATCCGATGATGTTGAGCATGATCGCCTCGCTTTCCGTCATGTCGTCCCGCTGGCTGGCCAACATGTACCGAAACACCGCCAAGGCCTCCTCCTTACTGCGCGGCCTGATCTCGGCCAGCAGGCCGAACACAAACCAATCCCGGGCACTGGCTTCGGCTGGCCCATCGCTGGCGTCTCGGTCCACGGCATTGCGAAGCCGGTAAAGCTCGTTCCAGTAGTCGATCTCTCGGAGGCAGTCAGGCAGCGTGTTCGGCATGAGATCCGGACGATTTTTAAACCGCTCCGCTACCTGGCCCTTGTCGAAGTCGCCAAGCGCCCCGGAGACCTTCAAACCATTCAGCGTATCGATGCAAAACGCTTCCGCTTCAGTGTCGAGCCAGAGGTCGTCGCCGAAGCGGGCCAACGCCTCGTCCCGACTCTGGCGGTCCTGAGTTGAGCGTTCTGCCAGTAGCTCAAGATCGGCAAAGCCGATCGACCCGAACGTCGCAAATGGATTCCCTGGGTTGGTGGCTCTCAGGAAGTTCGTGTACCGGCCCTCAAGCTCCTTGAGCGGTGTCCTGATCTTCTTTGCCGCCTCCATCGCAGTCGATATCGGCCCTGCCTGCCCGGTGGCGATCACGGCGCGCAGCCATAGCAGTGCGTCGACCTCTTTATCTCCTGTCACCCCTTGTTGCGGCGGTAGCTCCTGAACGCTTGGCAACGTTTCGGCACTCGACCGGATCGGTGGCAAGGTGAACATCGCGCGGTGCTTGTCGTTGTCGCGGAAGGCGCCCGACCGGAAGACGATCATTTTGACGGTGCCGATGGCGAGCCCGGTCTTTTCTGCGACTTCGCGATATGAGTGGCGTCTGCGCAACTCAATCACTTGCTGGCGCTGATCACCAGTAACCCCCTGTTTCACTGTCTGCATGTGTAACCCCCCGTTACTCATGGTCAGTGGATCGTTGGGAATGGAAGGACATTCGTCATGTCGAAGCTCTTCTCTACCGGTATAACCGGCTGCTGCCCCATATCCTTCAAACTGCCCTGCAAAATTCCGTCGCAATAGGCAGAGTAAAACGCCTCGCAAAGCGGGCCGCCCGAGCGTTGCTGGTTTTTCACGTCGGCGCTGTCTTCAATGCGGGCCTCGAAGACCAGCCCACGCAGTGTCTTGTGCTTCGCCCGACGGAGCTTGGCGCGGTGTACGGGGTTAACGTTGAGGATGTCGCATAGGCGATCAAACCCCAGGGCACCAGCGACCTTAGTTCCGTCGCCTTCCATGCAATAGCCAAAACGAGCAAGGTTTTTGCGGGACATTTCGAGTTCGGCGCTCCTGTGGTTATCGGCGCACATTTCAAGCAGCTCCACATCAAGGCGAGAGTACGGCAGGCGCTTTCTAAGTGTTTTCGCACACCGCATATATTCGCGCCGCTCCGAGTAAATCTGATCCTGCATTGCCACCCATATGCGGCACGTCCGGCGAGTGACGATCAGAAGAGTTCCAGGGGTGACGCCAGGCTTCGACGCGATAGCCCATAGGTCGTTGACGAGCTTTGGAATCATTGGTTTTTCTCCATAGGTGTTTGGTCATAGGTGGCGCGCAACTCGGCGCCGGCCCGGCAATGGCGGGCGGCGGGCGAGTAGCAGGACCTGCAGGACATGATGTGGTTGACGTAAAGGTCGCGTGCCTGGCGCCATTCAGGCGTGGCAGCGGCGGCGTTCGTGTAGAGGCTTGGCGGCGATCGGGTGGGGCGCTCGACCAACACCAAACGCGGACGATCCGTCGTGCGGCTCGCCGGTGCCGGTTTTTCAGCGCCTGCGACGCTGGGCGGCATGTGATTGAGCAGTTCGGAAAGTAGGCTCATCGCGCCACCTCGGCGAGATGACCTAGATCCAAGTGTTGCTGTGATTTCAAAAAACGTGGCAACAGTGGCAACGGTGGCAACAGCTCCGGAATACGTGGCCTCCAGCTGTCGAATTTGCTGCCAGTTCGTTGCCACCGGTTTATTTGTGGCAACTGATATAACCGGTAGGTCGTTGAAATGGCGTCGCCTATATTCAAAAACGTGTTTGTGTTGCCACCTGTTGCCACTTCTTTTATTAGGTGGCAACGCTGCAAAGCGCCGGATCTAAAGGGCGTTGCCACCGTTGCCACTGTTGCCACCGTTTCTAGGTTCCTATGTACATTGGCTACAGTCATTGAGGGCTTACCTCCGCATCCAGGCACTCAGGGTCGATCACATATAGGCGTGTCTGACCGCCGCCGGGCAGACGGTAATTTTTGGTGCTGCGCTTGCGGTCGGCGTCTCGTTTGGCCAGCACTTCGGCGCCTTCCAGTGCTTTGATGATTCGGGACAAGCCATATCCATGTGCCGCCTCGATCAGCGACGACTTGTTAAACAGGTACAGGCGTTTTCCCGCTGTCAGCTCCCAGTAACCGGCCCGGTTGAATACCTTGGTGTCTGGCGTCTGATCGTCCACGTCCGAGAAACGGCTGCTGCCGTGCTTGTCGATGAAGTCGAGAATGCCGGATAGGATTTGACGGTCTTCGGCGTTGCCGCTGCCGACCCTGCTTAACCACTCGCCATAGAGCAACTGGCAGTCGGCCAGGGCGCTGCCTGGCGCCCAAGGCAGTAGGCCGTAGGCGATGGCCATTTCTCCCGCCAGAGCGATGACGGCGAACCGGTCAGCTACCCGCCCGGCCTGGGCGTTGTCCTCGATGAACTTGGAGCGAATACCTGCGAAGTCCTCCAGCAGGCCGGGGCGGTAGTCGCTGGCCAGCAGTTTCTCCACGAATGCCGGGCCTAAGTGCCCATGGTCCGCTCCCACGGCGACAGTCAGCAGGCGGTGGAAATCTGCACCCTCAAGGCCGTGTAATTCGTCAAAGGCGCGATGGGTACGTGTACCGGCGTTCACGTCCACCATGCGCAACTCGGCGCCAGCATGGGCGGCATTGCCACTGATGGCGGCATGCTCGGACAGTGAGCGTTCGCCGCTGGAAAGCGCCAGGAGCCGCCAGCTCAATTTGCCGCGCGCCTCTCGCTCACGGGTCATGGTGCCCTTGCCTTGGCCGTTGGCCAGCGAATAGGCCATCTCCTGTACCCGCTTAGGGTCTGCACGCTTGATCTCGTCGAGAGGAAGCATGGTGTCGTTGCGGCTTGACGCTTCAATCTCCAAACCGCCCCGAGTCATATCCCAGCTCGCCGCGAATATGCCCGGGTCGCCCCATACCGACGAGCCGATCA
Organism: Pseudomonas sp. JUb42; assembly: GCF_024807945.1. Taxonomy (GTDB): domain Bacteria; phylum Pseudomonadota; class Gammaproteobacteria; order Pseudomonadales; family Pseudomonadaceae; genus Aquipseudomonas. The sequence continues at coordinate 44,766 of NZ_JANUFD010000014.1, forward strand.
GTTGCGCCAGTGACTTACCACTGGAGCTGTCGCCCACCAAGTGAACACCGCCACCCAGCACGCCTACCAGACTCAGCAGTGGGCCGGCCAGCGCGCAGCCGATGGCCAGCGTCAGTACCGGGTTGCCCTCGCATTTGGCGGCGACTTCGGCTTTCCAACCCTCAAGGTCACCGCGCCGGCTGAAAAGGTTCTGCCCTTTGCCACTGGCCTGATAGCGAACCTTATCGCTGCCAATGGTGCGACCTGGGAGAACAAAGGCGCCCGACTCATGCCAGCCCGGTCGACACGTGGTGGCGAACACTTCGGAGGGGCGCTGCTCCAGCAGATATTCCATGAACTGGCCGCGTTTCTTGAGAGCGATGATGACGCCCATGCCGAACAATTGGCGCCTGGCGTCCTCGCCACTACCGCCGAACACCTCCATGGGGATGATCCACTCCTTGGTGCCGCTCTCGGTCAGCAGGCGGAGGAGGCGGCCTTCGCTTCCGTCATCGCTATTGGTGGTGCGAGCGGCGACGGTCACAGGAGTGGCGATCCATTCATCAGTGATCGGGCGGTCTGTCTTATCGTCGTCGCTGTCTTCGTCGGCGGCGGCGCGCTTGAAGCCGTGCCAGTACACGCCGGGGCGCAATCTGCGGCCTTTCTCGTTCGTTACCCAGTGCTCATACACACCCCAGCACGGTCGATCAGGTTCGACCGTGGGAGCTTCGGGGCGCAGATTGATTACATTTTTTTCAGGCGATGCCATGGGCTTTACTCCAAACGGCCAGATCGTTGAAGTCCGTCAACGTGTCAGGCGCATCGGCCGGCCACTCAGGGAACGTCACCAGCGCACCCGAGGCTGCGGCAGCTTCGTTGGCAAAGGTTCGGCCGGGATTTCCCTCGGTAAGGCGGTCATCGTCAGCAGCGATGATGATTTCCACGTTGGGGTATTTCGATCGCAGCGCCTGCGCCACAGACTTGAGGTTGCCCGCATTCATCGCCGCCGCGACGGTGTAGCCGCCGTCCTGATGAAGCGTGGCGCCGGTCGCCCAGCCCTCGCAGATGCAAAGCGGCCGACCGGGCGAAACTACGCCTAAGGGCGAATAGCTGGCCTTGACCTTGCCTTGGTACACAAACCGCTTCGTGCCGTCCGGTCCGATGCGCTGCAGGTTGACCAGCTCCCCGTTGCTGTAGAGAGGGATCAGCAGTTCGTCTCCTCGCTGGCGCAGGCCATGCGGTCGAACCCCTTTGGCGAGAAGGTAGGGATGTGCAGGATCTGCCCGCCGCGCATCACGCCACCAGCGGCGCGCCTTCGCTGCGGCTTGCTGTCGGTGCTTAAGCTGTTGCGCCTCACGCTGGGCCCGCGCCTGGGCGATGCGCTGGCGCACCTGCTCAGCTTCACGAGGGTCTGCAGGCTCGCGGCTACACCACGTCGAAGTGCCGCCTAGCTTCCAAGAGCCGAAGGCACCCGAGGCAATGCCATCTGCAAAGAGGCAGTACCAGCCGTTGGTTGTGCCGGCCTTGTCACCTGGCACAAAAAATCTGCGAATTGTTCCGTCGCCCTCCGGCAGCCAGTCGAGCGGCCCAAACGCTGCTTGGAGCGCGTCTCGAAACAGAATGGTGGCGTCCGTCATGCCGCGCCCTCCGGTTCGTAACGCGCCAGCACGGCGCCGATCTGCTTCACGATGGCGTCAGTCTGCTCACGGCTGTGCTCGTTGGTGGCACTGTCGCGCAGCTTGACCAGATCGCTAAACGCGCCGATCAGCAGGGCATGACCGTAGTTGTCCATGTGTGGCGGCACGTCGTCGCGGATGACGCTTGCGAGCGGGTCGAATTGGATAACGTCACCCATGGGCCGCACCTCTGGCAAAAGCCCGGCAGACGCTTCCGTTGTTAGCGGCGTGCCCGTAGGTAATGTCGTCGATACCGTCAACGAGACTGGTCGTTACTTGCGCATCAGAACTTCGCATAACTACGCGCCCACACTCAGCATCGGCGGCGGTAAGAAACGGTCCCAGCAGCGCTTTGGGCACTTTCGGGTGGGTGACGTACCAGAGTTCTTTGGCTTTCTCCGGGCAAGCCGGTAGCGCTGCCGATAACTCAGCATTTTTGAATTTCATGTCGTTAACCTCTTTCGAGCTAATACTTGGTCAAGGTTTGCTTATCGCTAAAACATCGATGCCTTAAATAAAAGCCTCACTTAGCAGGCGAGCAGCACTTCGCGCCGACGTCGTAATTTCGCGCACAGATTCGGTCTCGAAAAGAATGGTGTTAACGGCAGACTCCTCTTCCCACCACCGTTCAATGTCAGGCCCGTGCCCCACCGATCTCTTTACGGCCCACGCGGGCAACTGACGCCTGACTCGTAACCCATTCAGCATCGTCCACCAGCGAATGGCGAATGTCCGCTCAGCCTCAATAAGGTCGATCTGCGCTTGGCTGTTACCCGAGAGAACAGCCGGATCGTCGCCTGGGAGCAACTGAGAGGTACCAAACAAAACCAGATTGGTATCGCGCTTTGCCATGTCGTACCGCTCGAAGTCAGCGGCGGTGCCGATGTCCTGGCGTTTTAACCATTCGGGCAGTTCGCGGTTCCGCAGCATTTCATTCAGTACGGCCCACCAGAGAGAGTGATGCTTACGCTCTGCGAAAAGCTTTGGGAGCAGCGTAGTGGCGTCTATAGCCGGGACCGCAAGGAGGCTCAGCCCTTTCAGAAGGCTCTCGCCTGGCTTGGGCTCTTGAATGCTCAGGGTTAACTGCTGCTGAACGCGATCAGAGGCCCTGAGGTCTTTGGCGAGGTCGAACTGGTCGGCCTTGTGCTGCTCGATCAGGGTCACTTCGGCATCGGGATAATCAGCTCTGACTAGATCCGCGACCCTGTTGGCCAACGACCTACCGATCACTGACGGCAGATCAAATGCGTATGGACGAAGGCCAGCAATTCGGACACTGCTTTTGATGTAGCCGGGGTCAATGTTTGACGGGCGCGTCATAGATCACCCGCCTGCTCGTCAGGCGCGCCATCGAGAAGGTCAGCCCAGGCCATAGCTGCGTTCTGAATCAACCCGGCGGCAACACGGGCGACGATTACCGGAGTCTTAGGGCTTGCGATAACCGCTGATGCCAGAGCAATCAAGGCGAGTATTTCGCGCAGGTCTGCGAGCAGATCTGAATCGGCTTGCTGGAGAGGGTGAAAGTTCATTGCATCCCCCTTACATCCAGAGCGTTATGCATTTTTCCCAGATGACGATGGTTCCAGCAGAAGTTGCCTGAGAAGGTGCGAATCTGCTCAAGGTGGCGGGCAATATCACAGCCGATGCCCTCTTCGTGGCGACACATGTAGATGTCAAGAAATGGCGCCAGCAACTTCGACAACGTGTCGAACTCTTGGCGGGCGAAATTCATAGACGCCATTTCCGCCGGCGAAATAGTGGCTTCGATCAGGATATCGCCCTCGATTGGTGCTGGCGGAACGATTGCAATTGATCGGCTCACAGGACACCTCCGGAGATTTCCAAGGCGCGTGCGCGGTCCATGTGGGCGTTGTAGCGTTTCAAACGAACGGAAAGGGCTGTGTTTGCGCGGAGGGCGCTCAATGCCATGCGGCGGTGAGCAAGTGCGCGGATTTTGGACGGAATGAGGGCGCGTTTCATTGGTGAGGCTCCTTGTAATGAGGAACCGCCACGGTCTGCCGCCAAGCAGATTAGGGTGGCGGATTGCACAGGATTGGCGGACCGGCGTACAAGGAAACCGGCGCACCCAAGGGTGCTCCTGCGCAACCCGCCATAACACGAAATCGCGGGCAAAAGAAAAGCGCCTGCAATTGTAATGGGGGCGCTGTTGCGCCTTGTACACTTCGGGCCGCCAAGCCCGTTCGCTGAATTTGCAGCGACGAGCGAACCATACCGATGAGAACGACTGCTGGCAACAGAAGATATCGACCGTTTGTCGCCGATCATGAGGGCGGCGATCATGCGGCGCCCCTCAAATGTTTCGCACGGAGGCCATGCACATAGGCATTCAGCGCTGTCTTACGAGACGAATAGTCTTTGCCTTGGCCAATCAGCAGCACATCACGATTTTCGACCAGCATCACCAGCTCAAGCTCAGCCTGGCTAAGTTGATCGCGATCACGGCCAGCAAAGTTGCCGGTGATCACCTCATTGATCAAACGCGCTTCGTTCATGAAATGGTGCGGTTTCGTCGCCTTGCCGGCTGTTTCGTGCGTGATGGCCAAGGCGTCACACAAACTGCGATAGCCAATGGCGGCCTGGCGCCGGGCGATGGACCGGGAGCCAAGTTCACCGCGGATCAGCGCGTCGATCTGCATATCGCACCAAACAGCAAATTTCGCGTTGCACCAGCGAGCAAAGGTGACCGCCAATTTGGGGTGGAGCTTCGTTCCACCGCCTCGATCGAGCCTGGCCTTGCTGGTTTTTACATACCCGGAATTCCGGGTATCTACGATCACCGATTCCTTTCCGGTGAGCATCTCATCCAAGGCTTGGATGTACTCGAGGGTTTCGTTGTTCTCCAGCCAGTGATCGAGGCGTTTGCCATGGCGCTCCGCAATAGCGGTGGCGTGTAACCAGCCGTCGGCGGTGAAGGGAACAGCTTGGCCCTCGTAGTCCAGGTACAGGATCTTGGTAGTCATGCGGCCACCACTTCGGCTGGCTGTGAAATGAGGGTGTAGAGGGCGACGCCCGTGTGCTTACGCCCCCACTCATCCGTGAGCGTGATGCGATCTGTGTGAATCGTGTATCCGCGGTTACGCAGGTCGCAGATCCTCGCACCGGGGCGGCAAATGTTTAGCTCACGCATGGCTGTGAAGGTGTCGGTCTGACCGATCTCCAGACGTGTAATGAGGCGAGCGAGCTGGGCTGTAATGCTGGTATTCTGAACGCGAGATTTTTCTGGGCTGGCCTTTTGGTTGGCCTTTTTTTTGTCCATTAGGCGGCCACCTCGCGCAGATCAATGCGCTTTTGCACCCAGGCATAAACCTCGGCCAGGACAAACCCTATGGGCGCCCCGCGCGAGCTGCTATTGCTCAGCGGGACGGGGCGTGGAAAGGTCGGATCGTGCTTGAGGAGCTTGTAGAAAGTTGCGCGCTTGATCCCGGTAATAGCCTCCATTTCAGGAATGCGGATCAGGGTGGTAGCTGGATCGAACTGGTGAATAGTCGCAGACGATGGCTGCATATGAACTGGGGTGGTGTACATGTCTGTATCCCGTTGTTTATGGCGACGGGAGTACGTTAATGATGGATTCTTATGCGGTCGCGGCAGGTAAATCCTTGAGGGACCTTCCGGAAGGAAAGTCTATGAGAAAGCTTCCGCAATCATTGCTCGTAGCCGACCGCTGCTTTAAGTTTTGAAAGGTCTTGCATCAAAGGAACGGCCCACTTCTTATGAGTCGTTTTCCTGATGTCGTCATGGGTTCGATAGTGTCCGTCGCACAGGGCGTCTGCGTACATTGGCCACGTCACGTCAACGTTGACTTCCATCGCCCAAATAGCCAGATCCAAGTATGGGAGAATCTGGTACTTAGCCCACCTGTCGTATGCAGGTTTCTGGCTGTTGCTCAATGAGTTGGCTACTTGCGCTAGGTCAGCGGGGCTCTCTGGAGTCACGCCATTTCCCTCAGTGCTGGCCCCTCTTGCCTGCGCAAGCCACTGATTGAAAGCGGCTCTCAGGGCAGTGTCTGTTGCTCCTAGATCGACCTGAATAACCGCTCTAGGCGGTTTCCGAATGTCGTAGTAGTCCAGTGTCACTCGCTCCTGGGCAAGGTCAGAATGCTGGTCGAAAGTCGCCTGAGGATTCCGTATTACTCGCCACCGCTGAGGCTTGGAGCGGTCACATAAATCGTACTTCCTGGCCTGTCGATCACGATCAGCCTGCTTCATCAAATCCGAAACGCACACATCATAAATCGGCTGCGACTCGGGAGCCGCAAGACCGCTAACGGGCACCCGCTCCAAAGGGTCAGATCTCATGGAGGCTGCGGCGCGCGCTGTGTGAAGACGCCAGATTTGGTCTTCGTAAGCATCCCCAACCTTTGCCCCGAGGGTGTAGTGCATAAGCAGGGACTGGCGCCGAGTCAACTGTTCATACCATTCCAGTGCACTAAAGCCTTTGGCGGCGCGATACTTCGCAATGTTGAACCAAGGTGGCGGGAAGCTCTGATCAGTGGCCGTTGTCACTATTACGCCCTCCCAGGCGCTCCCATTGAAATAGATTGGCTGGTCCTGCAGGTGGGAAGCCTGCTTTTCACCCCGTCGGGCTAGACCAGCCAAAACCGATTGAATACGTGACGCTATCTATCCTTGCCGTTTCGGGGGATCAAGCTCTCTTGCCGAAAGCGCCCTGAATCACCTGGCCGCCCTCCAGCCCGTCCAAGAAATCGCCGTACCATTGCATCATGGTCGTGCGTTGCTCTAGATATTGAGCCTTGTTGTAGATACCGCGCACGCCCGGAGCCTTATGGCTTAGCTGGGCTTCGATGTGGTCAGCCGAAAAGCCATGCTCGTTCAGTGTCGTGCTAGCGATGTGGCGAAAGCCGTGACCGGTCTGGCGTCCCTCGTAGCCCAGCCGGCGCAGCGCCATCAGAAACACGGTATCGCTGCGTGGTTTGGTTCGGTCGCTTCGCCCCGGGAACAGAAGGGCGTACGCGCCGGTGATGACGCGAAGCTCCGTTAATGCCTCGATTGCCTGACGGCACAGCGGTACAAGATGCTCCCGGCCTTTTTTGCGGCCTTTGCGCTCTACAGGAACGGTCCAGAGCTTTTTATCGAAGTCGAACTCAGACCATTCAGCCTCTCGCAGTTCGCTAGGGCGGACAGATAGCAGGGTTAGCAGGCGCAACCCGAGTTGCACATCTTTGGCATGGGGATAGGACCGAATCGCGCGGAGCAGGGCGGGCAGCTCCTCTGCCGAGACGTGGGCATAGTTTTCTGGTTTTCCGGACGACAGGAACTTGTGCACGCCATCGAGGGGATTGTTAACGGCGCGACCGGTAACGCGGGCCAAGTCGTACACGTCCTTGCAGTAGGCGCGCACCCGGCTCATCTGTTCCAGAATTCCCTGCCTTTCCAAGCCCCGTAACAGTTCCATCCACTCCATCGACAAAATGCCCGTGTACTGGCGCTTACCGAATTCCGGGAAAACGTGGCGCTCAAGTGCGCCCATGACCCGCTTCGCGGTGCCCGCATCCCATGAGGTAACACGGGAGGCGTGCCATTCGCGGGCCAGCACCTCGAACGTGTCGTTCGCGGCTTCAATTGCAACGGCGGTTCTTGCCTTTTTGGTGGCCATTGGATTTTTGCCGGCTGAAGCATCGGCGCGGAGTTCGGCAGCCTTTTGCCTGGCCAGCGATCCGCTGACCTCGGGATAGCCCCCCAAGCCCAGCCATGACCATTTGCCGTCCGGCTTTTTATAGCGGAGTTGCCACGATTTTTGGCCATCCGGCTTAACGCGGAAATACAGGCCGTTTGAGTCGAGTTCGCGGTACTCCTTCGAGTCGGCCTCAAGCCCGCTCAAAGCCGTGTCGGAGAGGGGGCGGCGCTTGATTTCGGATCTTTTCACGGCTTGTATCCCCTCGGTTCAATTATTTCCAAAGGATACACGTGGGGATACACGGGGGATAGGTATAGAGGGAGATAAGGAGATACAGCCAGAAACAAGAAAGCCCGCACTAGGCGGGCTTCTTGAGGTGGTTTAGAGACTGCTGTAGACATCTGTAAACCGGTACTTGGTGGCTACACAGGGACTTGAACCCCGGACCCCAGCATTATGAATGCTATGCTCTAACCAACTGAGCTATGTAGCCAAGTGGCGCGCATTATTCGTGGATAAGGGGGAGGTGTCAAGCGTTGTATTGAAAAATAATTGCTTGTGATCAAACGCTTAGCTCGCGCTGGGTGTTTCGGTTCCTCTCTCGTCTTTTTCCTGCCGCCCTCCTATTCCGGTTGCGCACCATTTTGTTACCTGGCTTTTGCACCTTTTGTGTGCGAGGTGGTGTGTCCGGATGTTTCCTCCAGTGACAGTTATTGCCTTGGCCTGATTCGGTAAACCGGATGGCGCAGCGTACGTTTGCGCCGATAGACAGGCAATACAGAGGTGTCGTCATTGCTTAATGTCATGTTGCTATCTTTTATGCAGGGTCAATCATTTCTGGCAGGCCCTGCCGCCGTTGCTGACTCTTTTCGCAGTCGCAGGGAGGCGTGAAGTCGTATGTCGCAGCCGGTAAGGGTTTTAGCAATGGATGGCGGGACGGCGTAGGGTATATCCCTAGGGAGCAAGGAGGCCCGCCAATAATGCTGTGGGCCTTTTTGGGGCGATAAAAATACAGGGTATGCACTCGACTAAAGTCGTTCGGTTTTCCGACTGAAAGATACGTGGATGTCGTCGTTAGGCACGGTCCAATTCTTGCTATGTGCTACCCGATGCGGCGCTTTCCACAAGAGACGAACGCAAAAATGGGTGGAGCCCACTGTATTCCTCAACGAGGGGGATGTACGGCTATCGCTATTGAATCAGCAACATGGCATTTTGCCTGTAGCCTTTTTTGCCGTCTTGGCAAGGTGTAGAGGGGAGTAAACGAGCATGCAAGGTCTTTTATTACCGGGAATGCGCCTGCTCGGGCGTTTTGGTTTCGCCAGGAAGTTTCAAGTGCTGTTCCTGTTATTCATGCTGCCGCTGCTGGGCAGCATGTGGATGATCGGCAGCGACTATAAGGACAAGCTGGCGGTAATTGCCGGGGAGCAGGCCGGGGTACGCCAGTTGCTGGCCCTCGATGCCCTCGACGGTCAGTTGTCCGCACAGCGTGACCGCGCGGCACGCTGGAAGGCTTCGGACATTCTGCGCGTGCAGAGCGATGCGACCAAAGCGACCATGGCGGCAATGGATGCGGCGGCTCCGCAGTTGACCAAATCCGTCGAGACCCTCGGCAACGTGCTCAAGAGCGAAAAGGCCTCCCCTGAGATCATGGCGCGTTTCCAGGCCCTGCAAACAGCCGTGAGCGGCATGGATACCGCTGCCATGCGCACGGTGGGCTGGTGGCCGGACGGCTATGACCGCTTCACCAATGCCCTGAGTGCCCTGCAGGCGCTGCGCGAGCAGATCGCGATGGACAGTGGCCTGATCCTCGACCCATGGCTGGAAACCTACATGCTGATGCAGATCGCCACGACACAGGCGCCCGAGCTGATCGAGCGTGTCGGGCGCATGGCCAGTATCGGCCAGACCTCCATTGTCAGCGGCCAGTTCAGCATGCAAAGCCGCTTGCAGATGCGTGACCTGCGAAGCCGCATCGGTGACGCCCAAGACCAGTTGCTCAAGATCGGTGGCTCGCTGCAGGCCAAGCTGCCTCCCGAACTCAAACCCTGGAACGACCAATACAAATCCAGTATCGAGCGCCTGAACAAGGAGCTGAAAGTCCTGGATGACGGCGTGTTTGCCGGTTCCATCACCCTCAAACCTGACGATTTTGAACACAGTGTGGACGGCCTGCTGGGTGATCTGGCGGCCCTGCGCAGCACCTCGCTGAACTTTCTCAATGATCGCCTGAGCTATTTCCGTGATGAAGCCAATATGCACTTCATCCCGATCGGGGTGATTTTCGGCGTGCTGGTGCTGGCGGCGATGTACCTGTTTGCCTGCCTGCAAGCTTCGATCCGCCGTAGTGCCAGCGGTATCACCACCCTGGCCGAGTCCCTGCGCGATGGCAATCTGCTGGTCCAGGTACAGGTTGAAGGGCGCGACGAGCTGGCGGCGATCAGCACCGCGCTGAACGTTGCGGTGGTGCAGCTGCGCACCAGTCTGCTGGGCGTCAACCATGAGACCCAGCAACTGGGCAGCGCGGTGCTGACCCTCAATAACCAGTCCAGCAGCACGCTGAACGAGGTCGAGGATCAACAGCAGCAGATCAGCCAGATCGCCGCAGCGGCTACTGAGCTGGCGGCCACTTCCCAGGGCGTAGCCAGGAGTTGCGAAAACGCGTCCGACAGCGCACGCCAGACCCGGCTGATTGCCGAGCAAAGCAGCCTGGACAGTCAGCGCACCACCGACAGTATTCAACAGCTCAATCAGCGTTTGACCGACACGGCCGCCGCGCTGGGCCGGGTCAGCGACCAGGGGCAGCAGATTCAGTCGGTGGTCGATGCCATTCGCGGGATTGCCGAGCAGACCAACCTGCTGGCGCTCAACGCTGCCATTGAAGCGGCGCGTGCCGGTGAGCAGGGCCGTGGCTTTGCCGTGGTGGCCGATGAGGTGCGCAGTCTTTCCCAGCGCACTCAGGCTTCCACCGCGCAGATTGCCGGGACCGTCGACAGCCTGCGCTCCACCGTGAGTCAGGCAGTCAGCTTGATGGAAGCCGCGTGCGGGCAGGCCCTGAGTGATGCGCAGTCGGTGACCAACCTGGGCCAGCGCCTGGGTGAAATCGCCCAGGCGGTGCAGGGCGTGACTGACACCTTGGCGCAGATCTCCACCGCCGTCGAAGAACAGGCGACTACCGCAGATGAAGTGAGTGGCAATATCCAGCAGGTGGACCAGGCCGCCGGGCGTCTGCTTGACGGTGCGCGGGCGGTCAATCAGGCGGCGGATACCTTGAGTCGTGGTAGTCGGGCCCTGAGCGACAATACTTCGCGCTTCCGCTTGAGCTGATCACGGGTTTTGCCCCACCCGTTCTGATGGCGGGTGGGGCACGACGCAATAATTTGATTTGAAACTCTATGTGGGAGCCGGCTTGTCGGATCGCCGCACCGTGGCGATCAAGTTCGAAGCGCTCGTAATGGCTCAGCGACTGGCCTGACGCCATCGCCAGCAAGCCGGCTCCCACAGGGTTGTATCAGTTGCGCTGTGAGGTCTTCGCTGTCTGCCCGAACAGAATCTTCTTGCCTTCCTCCGTCACCGTCGGCCGATTCCTCAATGGCTCGCCCTTGGCATAGGCGGCGATGGTCGCCGGGCGTGCAGCGATTGCGTTGAGCCAGCGCTTCAGATTCGGGAAGTCATCAATGTTCTGCTGCTGGTTCTGCCACGGCACCACCCACGGATACGCGGCCATATCGGCGATGCTGTAGTGCTCGCCGGTGATGAACTCGCGCCCGGTCAACTGACGGTCGAGCACGCCGTACAGGCGATTGGTTTCGTTGACATAGCGATTGATCGCGTAGGGGATTTTCTCCGGTGCGTACAGACCGAAGTGATGGTTCTGTCCGGCCATTGGCCCAAGCCCGCCCATCTGCCAGAACAGCCATTCGGTTACGGTCTTCTTGCCGCGCACATCGCCGGGCATGAACTGGCCGGTCTTTTCCGCCAGGTACAGCAGAATGGCGCCGGACTCGAACACCGTGATCGCCTCGCCGCCGTCGGCCGGGGCGGTGTCGATGATGGCGGGCATGCGGTTGTTCGGCGAGAAGCTCAGGAACCCGGGCTTGAACTGGTCGCCTGCGCTGATATCCACCGGGTGGATGCGGTAGTCCAGGCCTGACTCTTCGAGGAACAGGGTGATTTTGTGGCCGTTGGGTGTCGGCCAGTAATACAGCTCAATCATTGCAGCACATCCTCATCAGTGGAGTGGAGGGTCGAGCAGCGCCGCCACCGGGCGCACGATGCCTTCGAGCAGCGCGCGTTCCGGGCGCGCCCTGGCCAATACGCGAATGCCCAGCAGCATGCTCAACAGCAGGCGCGCCAGGTCTTCGGCCGGTTGCGCGCGGCTGATGCTGCCGTCGGCCTGACCGGCATTCAGGCAGCGCAGAAAGAAGTTTTCGGCGCGGTGCAGAAAGTCGGTCGCCAGGGTCTTGCATTCATCGTCATAGGGCGAGCGCTCCAGCGCTGTATTCACCAGCAGGCAGCCCTTGTGTTCGGGGTCGCTCAAAGACTTCCCGACCAGTTCGTCGAAGAAAGTGGCGATGGCCTGACGTGGCGGCAGATTGCCCTCAAGGCGTTGTATGCGGACATCGAAGCCCTGCTCGCGATAATGCAGCAGCGCGCGTTGATACAACGCGTGCTTGTCGCCGAAAGCGTTGTAGAGACTGGCACCGGTGATGCCCATCCGTTCGGCCAGATGACGCACCGAGGTGCCCTCGTAACCGTGCATCCAGAAACACTGGATGGCGGCTTCGAGCACGGCGGCTTCATCAAATTCTCTGGGGCGAGCCATGGCGCGATGTTCTCCATTGGGGATTTTCAGGGATTGCTCCCTGACGGCAGCTGATCTAATCTAAAACGGTTGCTCTAAAATAAAAAGGCCTAATTTTCCAGGCTCCGGCGGTCTGGCTGATTGTGCCTACCACTCGTTTTCCCACACCCCTGAATGAGAAGTCCGATGATCCGTCTCTACTTCAACCCTGCACCCAACCCGTTCAAGATCGCTCTGGCCCTTGAAGAGTTGGGCATGGCTTACGAACTGGTGCCTGTGGATCCGCGCAAGGGCGAGCAGCACAGCCCTGAATTCCGCGCCATCAACCCCAATGGCAAGATGCCAGCGATCATCGACACGGACGGCGCGGGCGGCAACGAGGTGCGGGTGTTCGATTCCACCGCGATCCTGATGTACCTGGCCGAGAAGAGCGGGCGCCTGCAAGGCTCGCCGGCGGACCGGCCCGAGCTGCTGTCGTGGCTGATGTTCATCGGTACCGGTATCGGCCCGTTTTCCGGGCAGGCGGTGCACTTCCAGCATGCGGCACCGGCGGGCAACGAATACGGAGTCAATCGCTATCTGCGCGAGATCGAGCGGCATTACGATGTGCTGGACAAGCATCTGGCGGGGCGTGATTTCATCGTCGGCAATGAGCTGACCATTGCCGATATTTCCGCCTGGGGCTGGCTGCGGGTGGCGCCTCGCGTGTTCAAGGACGCCGCCGATGCCTTCGCGCCGTTCCCGAACATCCAGCGCTGGTTCCAGCGTATCGACGCGCTGCCTGCTGCGGCCCGTGCCCGTGAGGCGGGCAAGGATCTCAGCTTCAAGCAGGACATGGACGAAGCGGCGCAGCGCGCCATGTTTCCGTCCAATTTTCCCAAGCAGGCCGTCTAGTTTTCAGCCTGGCTGATTGACCTGCTGTCGCGGTATCAGTGCCGCGACAGCGGGGTTTGCACATGACGTGCGGTGCGCTGCACCAACGTGTGGATCAGCAGCATATCTGCCTGTGGCGTCAGGTCTCTGGCCGTGCCATTGCGCCCGGTCGCCACCAGTTCCAGTGCGGCGCCGTGCTTGCCGTCCTGCAACTCATAATCGGCCCCGCACGACGCGCAGAACACATGATCCCCGGCCTTGTTGACCTGACGCAGCGTCACAGTCGGCCCGCACATGCCGCAATGGCGCAGCGGGATGCCCTCGTCGGTATGACCGATGATCGGGCTCAGGCGATCCTCTTCGCCCAATTGAATAAACAGCTCTCCAAAACGCGTATCGAACTGCGTGCCCAGGTTCTTGCGAATGATCCCCAGCGCCTGCTCTTGCGGCATGCCGGCGCGATAGGGGCGGGTGCTGGTCATGGCATCGAAGGCATCGCAAATGCCGGTGATGGCCGCCATCGGCGAGATTTCACCGACCTTGAGGCCCAGCGGGTAGCCGCGACCATCAGGGGTTTCGTGATGCAGGCGCACGGCATCGCTGACCAGTTCGGCCAAGGGGTGGCTGTGCAACAGGTTGTGGCCGATGTCGGGGTGAGTCTTGATCACCGCGTATTCTTCATCGCTCAGCGGGCCGGGTTTGCGCAACACGGCATCGGGAATGGCGATCTTGCCCAGATCGTGAACAAAGCCGCCGAGGGCAATGCGCGCCACTTCGGTTTTATCCATGCCGGCTTTTTCTGCCAACAGCTCGCAAAACTGCGCCACGCGCCACAGATGACCACCGGTATAAGGATCGCGGGCTTCCACTACCCAAGCCATGACCAACAGGCTCGACAGCAATTCTTCTTCGTGGCGTGCGCTGTCGGGGCTTTTACGACCGGACAGGTTGCGGATCAATTGCGTCAGATTCATGGGAGATATTTCCGAATACCGCCCGCGTCGGGCTGGATGATGGACAAGGTAAGACCAGTCATGGGCGACTTGCCATCATTAATTCGGAGAAAAGTGCTGCCCGGTTACAGCGCCGGGGAAAATATTCGGCCCCTGGGAAAACCGCAGAGGCCGGTTCAACGCTGATTATTTACGAATCATCACCCGCTCAAACCGCCCGGCCAGCACGGTGTAGGCGAAGATGCCGATCAGACTGTGTGCGGCGACGAACCACAGGGCCGAATTGAAGGAACCGGTGGTGGCGACGAAATAGCCGATCACCAGCGGGGTAACGATACCGGCAACGTTGCCGATGCCGTTGAAAACGCCGCCACTCAAGCCAACCATGCCTTCGGGTGCGGTGTCCGACAGCACGGCCCAGCCGACAGCCGCCAACCCCTTGCCGAAGAACGCCAGGGCCATCAGGGCGATGACCATCCAGTTGGCGTCGACAAAGTTGGCCGAGACCAGGCTTGCCGCCAGGGCCATGCCAATGACGAACGGGGTTTTGCGGGCACGGGACGGATGCACGCCACGGCGGATCAGGTAGTCGGAGACCAACCCGCCCAGTACGCCACCGGAGAAGCCGCACACTGCAGGCAAAGCGGCCACCCAGCCAGCTTCCATGATGGTCATGCCGCGGCCCTTGATCAGATAGATCGGGAACCAGGTAATAAAGAAGTACGTCAGCGCGGTGATGCAGTATTGCCCCAGATAAACGGCCCAGAGCGTGCGGTTGGTAAACAGTTGGGCGACCTGCTTGAAGTCGGTCTTGGGCTTGTCACTCTTGCGCGTCACTTCCAGGTCGACCAGGCCGCCACCTTCGCGGATGTATTCCAGCTCCTCTTCACTGAGGCGCGAATAACTGCGCGGTTCGTGATACAGGGCAAACCAGAACACCGTCGCTACCAGCCCCAGCGCACCCATCCACAGGAATACATGCTCCCAACCCAGCGTGTGGGTGAGCCATGCCATCAATGGCGCAAAGACCACTACAGCCATGTATTGCGCCGAGTTGAACAGCGCAGACGCGGTGCCGCGTTCACGGGTGGGAAACCAGCACGAGACGATCCGGTTATTGGCCGGGAAGGCCGGGGATTCGACCAAACCCAGCATGAAGCGCATGCCGAACAGCATCATGGCGGCGCTGGAGCCGACGATGCCGAACCAGCCCACAGTGCCTTGCAGCATAGTGAACAGCGACCAGAGCAACAGGCTGCACCCATAGACCCGACGCGCGCCGAAGCGATCCAGCAACCAGCCTCCGGGAATCTGGCCAAGGGCGTAGGCCCAGGCAAACGCCGAAAAGATCATGCCGAGCATGATCGGGTCCAGGCCCAGATCCTTGACCACGCCGGTACCGGCGATGGACATGGTGGCTCGATCGGCATAATTGAGGACGGTAACGACGAAGATCAGGGCGAGGATAACGAAGCGCTGACGACCGACGCGGGTGGTCGCAAGGGACGCCTCAAGGGGCGCTGTCTTGGCATTCATGGTGCTCTCCGGCTCCCTTCAAGGGGGCATTTATTATTGGAATGGTGCACAGAGCTACAGCCTAGGAAAAACAGCGATTCACGTCTAACATCCTTACTGAATCTATCAATACAAGAATTGAATCGTGGAACTGCACCAACTGCGTTGTTTTGTGATGGTGGCGGAGGAGCTGCACTTCGGTCGGGCGGCCAGGCGCATGTTCATGACCCAGCCGCCCTTGAGCCGACAAATTCAGCTGCTTGAGCGCTCCCTGGGCGTGGAACTGCTCGATCGCAGCAACCGCCAGGTGCGTTTGACCGTGGCCGGTCAGCATTTCCTGCGCGACGCCCAACACCTGCTGGCTTACACCGAGCAGGCGGGCAATGCTGCCCGGCGCCTTGCGCGTGGCGAGGCGGGGCAATTGGTATTGGGGTTTACCGCCGTCAGTGGCTACAACATGATTCCCGATCTGCTCTATCAGGCAGGCAAGTCCCTGCCAGAGGTGGGTTTCGAGTTGCACGAAATGGTGTCCGGCAGTCAGACCGAAGCGTTGATCGCCAAAATGATCGATATCGGCTTTGTCCGCCGTGTCGAACCGATACCCGAATTGCGCGCACACCTGGCCCGTCGCGAGTCTCTGCTGGTGGTGATGCCCCCCGGACATCCCCTGGCCGCCCAACAAACCCTGAGTGTCACCGATCTGGCCCATCAGCCGTTCGTCATGTACTCCCCCAAGGAAGGGCGTTATTTCTACGATTGTATCGTCGGGTTGTTTGCCAGCGCTGGCGTGTCACCGCGGTATCTGTATTACCTGGAACAGACTCACTCCATCCTCGGGCTGGTGCGGGCCGGGCTGGGCATTGCGATCGTTCCGGCATCGGCTCAGGAGCTGTTTCCCGGGCTGCTGGCATTCAGGCCGCTGCAAGGCGCGGTGCCCACGGCGGATATGTTCATGGTTTTTCGCGAGGACAATGACAACCCGGCGCTACCGCCATTTATCGAGATGGCCAAGGCGCACTTTGCCCAATTGCCCGACGCAACCATTACGACCTAACGGCATGAGCGAAGACAGCTAAGCTGTCCTTTCCGCGGCTACGGCCGACTCCTACCGAAGGATGTGATGCTGATGAAAATCTCCTTGCATGGAAAACACGCGCTGGTCAGTGGATCTACCGCCGGTATCGGCCTGGCCATTGCCACCGGGCTGGCCGAGGCGGGTGCCGAAGTAGTGATCAATGGCCGTAGTCAGGAGCGCGTTGATGCGGCCATCGTAGGTATTCGCGTGCAATTCCCGGAAGCAAAACTGCTGGGGCTGGCGGCTGACCTGAGCACGGTCGAAGGCGCGCAAAGGCTGTTCGAACAGGTGCCGCAGACCGACATTCTGGTCAACAACCTGGGCATCTTCGAGCCCAAGGGGTTTTTTGACATCACCGACGAAGAGTGGAGCCGTTTCTTCGATGTCAACGTACTGAGCGCCGTGCGCCTGTCGCGCTTCTATGCGCCGGGCATGGTCGAGCGGGGTTGGGGCCGGGTGCAGTTCTTGTCCAGTGAGTCGGGGTTGCAGATCCCCACCGAAATGGTTCATTACGGCATGACCAAGACCGCCTTGCTGGCGGTGTCCCGTGGCCTGGCCGAAACCCTGGCCGGCAGCGGCGTGACCGTCAATGCCATCCTGCCGGGCCCGACCCGCTCCGAAGGCGTGGGCGGCTTCATTGCACAATTGGCCAAAGACAGCGGCAAGAGCGTGGAGAGCCTTGAGCGAGATTTCATCGCGGAGCATCGCCCCAGTTCGATCATTCAACGCCTGGCCAGTGTCGAGGAAGTCGCCAACCTCTCGGTTTACCTGGCCTCGACCCAGGCCAGCGCGACGACGGGCGCGGCGATGCGAGTGGATGGTGGGGTGGTGCGCTCGATTGCCTGATTCTCACCTGGACCTGGAGTGAGGCTGTGCTCTTGTGGGACCGGCTTCAGCCGGGAAGCAATTGGTACATTCGATACACAGGTGTCGTCTGTCATGCCGTCTTCCCGGCTAAAGCCGGTCCCACAGATCATGTTCAGTCAGTGAGTTCTATATTTAGCAGCGCTCGACATGAGCCAATGAGCCATCCACCTCACATTTGAGCCGTTCGATCAGGTACAGCATCGAGAACAGCAGATCACGCTGCGAGCCACTGAGGCTTTCGCCGGTTCCTAGGCGATAGCGGCCAGATAGCGCAGCAGGTCGGAGGAATGTAGCAGGGATTTTTCGAGTGAAAATGGCGGTGTTTCGGACGTAGGAATATTCATTAGAAAGAGCCTTACAGGTAAGGCCACCAAATGCTGGCTGCTAAACAAACACAAGGGTGGCGACTTTGACGCGGGTTAGCAGACCGGTGCTCTTTCCCATACCCGGCGCACTCGAAAGTGCCCCACGCCAAGTCGCCATAATAGACACTTGCACGTATAGGAAAGAAAAAAGAGGCTGCTAAACCCGATCGCTGATATTCAGCGACCGGAGCAGCCTAAAGAGCGAAGCTGCCTCATGCAAGAGCCCGGAATTGTCTCGGAAATTTCATACGAAAGATACAGAAAGGCCTTTCACACAATGGTCGGTTTGTTAGCGAAAGTAAGTATTCCATTGACCTTGTAGGAATGGGTTACTACAAGTTGTAGGCGGTTTCTGGAAATCTAAAAAGTGCCGAGTTTGTTGTAGCCACCCCTTGATAAATTTCAATACTCTCGCGCTCTCAGTTACAGGGAGTACAAGGGATGACCAAGGCTTACGCATTTATCAATGACCAAATGCAAGGCGATAACGCCATCAAATCCAGGCTGGGCGCGGGTGACAAGTTCACAGCGCTCAATATACATATTCGCAATCAGGTCGTCATGCCGGGGCAAATGGTCATCGTGCCCGATAGCACCACTAAATCCTGCACCGTCGAGGAGGCCGAGTTGATGCGCATGGCCCGGCAGGTCAGCCATGATATACACCATCACTCCCTGGGTTCCGATGGCCTGATGCTCAAGCACTACGATGTGCTGCAGCGCATGCTTGGCTACGGCTCGCTGGGGCTTGGCGCGGTCTCTGGCAGTTGGGCCAATCACCTCAAGGCCGTCGAAACTACCCTGGCCGATATCGAGAGGCTGCATAAATTGTCGCTGCAACGCGGCACGCCCATCGCGCGGCAGGAGTTCATCAACCAGCGCCAGGTGCTGTTCAACAAACTGGATGGCCAACTCAAGGGCATTGCCCGCTGGGGCACGGGCATGCAGAACAGAGGTTCGATCAAGAAAATGCTCGGGATCTCGACTAAAAGTTATCTGCACACCGGAGAGTTGCGCGATTACGCACGGCGCATGAATCGCGTGGCTAGGGTGGCGATGTTGTTGAAGGGTGGGACGTATGTGGGGATAGCGTTGAATGCCACTTCGACCACACTGGAGATAAAGGAGGCTTGCTCAACGGGGCGCGAGGATAAGTGTGAGAAGGCGCATTATGTGGAAAGGAGCAAGTTGGTCGTAGGGGTATTGGGTGGTTTAGCCGGGGGTGGTGTCGCCGGCGCCTTTACGGGGCCGATGTGCGCCGCCATTGCAGTCCCTACGGGAGGGGCGGGAGGGCTGGTTTGCGCAATTGTTGTCGGGATTGCAGGAGGGTATATAAGGGGATCTGCTGGAGAAATTGTCGGCGAAAAGATAGGTACGAAAGTTTATGAGTGGAGGCCGCAATAATGACGGATGGAGAGTTCTGGGTAGCCATCATTATCGTTGTAAACCTCTTTGCAAGCCTATGCATCCTGGCTTTTTTCCAACACCGCCCGCTGGAAAAACTGGAAAGCTATCTCAAAGGTGTCAAATGCGTAGAGTGGAACCGTACGGTTTGGGGCGGCGGATATATTGGTCGACAGATGAGGCTAAGTACCATAGTGAATATCGTTGTGTGGCCGACATTGTATTTTAAGCTGGGTCATATTCCCCTGGACGCTCATAAACGGATACCTGTGAGGCTTCGTAAGCAGTTAGTTGCGGTTTACGCTTATCTTTTTTTCTCGATGATTGGTTTGTGCGCGCTGTATTTCACACTTTCCGATAAATCCGGCGGCTAGCGCATCCCCGTAAGACCGGCTGAAGCCGGTTCTACGGTTTTGTGCGCTGTCAGGGGGGCGGCGTGGCCTTTTTCAGCATCAACGGCATCGGCTTGCGCATCAAACTCCCCACCACCACGGCCCCAAGCAACGCCAATAATCCTGCCACCCACAGCAATGTCGTAAAGCCGCCCACAAAGGCCTGTCGAGCCAGTGGTTCCATTTGCGCTCGGGCGCTTTCCGGCAACAGGCCAAGGGCAGCAGGCATATCCCCGGCGACCACCCGGGCGCTGATGCTGCGGGCCTGATCCGCCCATTGCGGTGCGACGTCACTAAGGCGAGTGTGCAGGAGTTGTTCGCTCTGGCTGGCGAGCAAGGCACCGTACACGCCGATGGCCAGCACGATGGCGCTAAAGCGCATGGTAGTGCTCATGCCCGAGGCCATGCCGGTGCGGTCGCGGGGTACGCAGGCCATGATGTTTTTCTGCGTGTCGCCGTTGAGCAGCCCGGCGCCGGCGCCTGTTACGGCGATGGCCAGGGCGAAGCTGAGGTAGCCGCCGAGATGGGCGGCCCAGGCGCTGAGCAGGTTGCCACTGCCAACCAGAATCAACCCGACCGCCATCAGCGTTGCCGGGCTGTAGCGACCGGCCAGACGTGCGCCGATACGCGGGAAGATCAGCATGGTCGCGGCAAAGGGCAGCATGCCCAGGCCCGAGGCAATGGCGGAAAAACCCAAGCCGTTTTGCAGGTAAAACGGCAGCAGGGTCATCATCACCTGGGCGCAGCCGGCGTAGCTGAACATACCCAGCAACGCGCCGATAAAGCGCGGATGGCGCAGCAGAGTAAGGTCGACCATGGGCCGCTGTTGGGCGCGCTCGATCAGTACGAACAGCCCCAGCAATGCGACGCCACCGAGCAGGCGTGCAGAGGTCAGCGAGCTGTTCCAGCCGATGCGATTGGCCTCGATCAGGCCCCAGATCAGGCACAGCAGGCTGCTGCTGAAGGCCAGGCTGCCCCAGGGGTCGAGGCGTGCGGCGAGGCTGTCACGGGATTCGGGCACGCAGCGCTGCACCATCAGCATCAACAGCAGGCCCACCGGCAGGTTGAGGTAGAAGATCCAGCGCCACCCGATGTACTGGGTAATCAGCCCGCCGACGGTGGGCGCCGCCGTCATTGCCACGCCCATACAGGCGCCCCAGAAGGCCCAGGCCTTGGCCCGTTCGACTTCGTCATGGAAGGTATGGCCGATGGTGGCCAAGGCCGAAGTCAGCAGCAGCGCCGCGCCGATACCCTTGCAGGCCCGAGCAATATCCAAAAACATCGCATTGGGCGCGGCGCCGCAACCCAGGGACGCGAGGATGAAAATGCTCAGGCCACAGAGCAGAGTTTTCTTGCGGCCGAAGCGGTCGGCCAGGCTGCCTGCGGGTAGCAGCAGGGCGGCGAAGGCGAGCATGTAGGCGCTGACCACCCATTCGATATCGGCGAAATTGGCCCCCAGGTCCCGGGCAATGCTTGGCAGGGTTACGGCGACGATATTGGTGTCGAGGACGATCAGCGAGCACACCCCCGACGCGGTGAGCAGGGTCTGCCGTGGGGTCATGGCTGCACCTGCGGGCGCAACGCGGCGACGGCGGCCAGGGCGATTTCGTCGTCATGGGCCGGGGTGTCGGCGCTGATGCCGATGGCGCCGATCACCCGGCCTTCGACGACAATGGGCTGCGCCCCTTTCATCATCAAGAGGCCAGCGGTGATGGCCGCCTGACGCCCGCCATTGATGGCGTTTTCCAGATCCCCGGAAGGGCGTTTGAACAGCGCCGAAGTGCGCGCTTTGCCCTCGGCCAGTTCGATACCGGCCACCACGGGGGCGCCATCCATGCGTGCAGTGAGGATTGGCCAGCCGCCGTCGTCGACGATGGCTATGGCGCAGGGCCAATGCCCGGCTTCGGCGGTGCGTTGCGCGGCCATGAGCAGTTGTTGGGCGGTACCCAGGTCCAGTATTGCTTTGTGAGCAATATTGGATTCTGGCGGCGCCGCTAAGGCGTTAGTAACGACGAAACTGAAAGCGAGGGGCAGTAAAACGGATTTGACGCGCATGGCTGAAACTCTCTAGTTTTGGTCTGCTGCCAGCTTATCCCGCTGCCTGGGCGCCTTTGTTAGGTCGCCTTCGCCTCTTCATTACCTTTGAGCTAACGCAGTTATGGAAATACGTCATTTCCGCTACTTTCTCGAAGTCGCCCGCCAGCGCAACTTCACCCGTGCCGCCGAGCAATTGGGTATCGCCACGCCGACCCTGAGCCGACAAATTCAGGACATGGAACAGGCCTTGGGCACGCGCCTGTTCGTGCGCCAGCAGCGCGAAATCAGCCTGACCGAAGCGGGCGCGGCATTGGTGCGGGAGGCCGAGGCGACGGTGCGCCAGTTCGAGCTGGCGCAACGCAGCGCTCAACGTGCCGGGCGGGGTGATACCGGGCATATCGAGTTGGGTTATGTGGCGTCGGCAGTCTATTCGGGCGTGCTGCAAAAGCAGGTGCAGGGCTTCAGCCGTGAGCATCCGGACATCACCCTGAGCCTGCACGAAAGCCCCATGGCCAGCTTGCCGAGCCTGATTGCCGAGGGGCGTTTTGATATTGGCTACGTGCGTTCGCCGATGAATCTGCCCGAAGGTGTGGAGGCCGTGCGTCTGGATGCCGAAGGATTTGTCCTGGCCTTGTCGTCAGACTCCTGGCTGCGGCGTTTGCCGGAAATCAGCGTCGAGCATCTGCAGAACGAGACGTTTATCCTGCCCGAGCAAATCAACGGCACCTTGCAGGTCGCCGCCGACGGCGGTTACGCGCCGACTCTGGGGCCGCAGCCCGGCGGCCTGCTGGCGGTGATTGCCTTAGTGTCGTTGGGTCAGGGGGTGGCGGTGGTGCCGGAGTCGGTGGTTGGCCACTTGAGTCTGCCCAATGTGCTGTACCGACCGATCAAGGGCAGCAGTGGCTCGTCGTGGTTGTCGCTGATCCATCGACGCTTCGAAAAAGCCCCGGCGGTGACGCGCTATATCGAACGGGCCCTTCAGGCATTTCGTCGAACGTTGTAAAAAATTTCATCGAGCATGGAATAGAGGCCCAGGCTCTGCGTCCCACTGACGAACCCTTTCTTTACGGAGGAAACGCCAGTGCTGAACCTTGAACGCACCCCGTCGCGGCACAGCCTGCTCTGCGCTTTCGGCCTGTTTCTATTGACCTGCATGAGCAGCGCCATGGCCCACGAAGGTCATGACCACGGCCCGGCGCCTGAGGCGGTCAGCGCCGAGGCGCCGTTTCTCACTGAGAACGATGCCGCCATGGACAAAATGATGGCCGGCATGGGCGCCCAGCCCAGCGGCGATATCGACCGCGATTTCGTCACCAGCATGACCGCCCACCATCAGGGCGCCATCGATATGGCCGTGACCATGCTCAAGTACGGTCACAACGACCAGCTCAAGCGCATGGCCCAGGAAATCATCGTCGAGCAGCAGCAGGAAATTGCCGCGATGCGCCTGGCCCTTGGCGACCCGCTGCCGCCGTCAGTGGCATCCCCCACCCAGATAGCCCCCGTCAAACCCTGACCCGAAGGACATAACAATGAAAATGCCAAACTTCCCCCTGGCGCTGCTGGCCTGCGCACTCTTCAGCGGTCCCCTTGCGGCCATGGCCGGGCAGATCCCCGGCAAGGCGTCGGCCAAGGACATTCCGGTCAGCCATCAGGACCGGGTGTACGCCTCCGAGCAGTTCTCCAACACCCTGTCGGTCACCGACCCTGTGGATAACAAGTTGCTGGGCGTGATCAGCCTCGGCGATCCGCAACCGGGCAACCTCAGCCCGCTGTACCGGGGCGAAGTATTGGTCCACGGTCTGGGCTTCTCGCCGGATCACAAGACCCTGGCGGTGGTGTCCATTGGCACCAACTCAGTGTCGTTCATTGATACCGAGACCAATACGGTCAAGCACAAAACCTACGTCGGCCGGGCGCCGCATGAGGCGTTCTTCACCCCGGATGGCAAGGAGGTGTGGGTGACGGTGCGCGGCGAAGATTATGTGTCGGTCCTCGACGCCCATACCTACGCCGAGAAAACCCGGATCAAGACCCCGGCCGGCCCTGGCATGCAGATTTTCTCCCCGGACGGCAAATACGGTTACGTCTGCTCGTCGTTCAACCCCGAAACCGTAGTGGTGGCCGTGGCCACTCACAAGATCGTCGGCCACGTCGAGCAGGCCAGCCCGTTCTGCCCTAACATCGCCGCATCCGCTGATGGCAAACAGGTCTGGTTCACCCTCAAAGACGTCGGCAAAGCCCAGGTATTCGAGGCCACGCCGCCATTCAAGTTGATCAAGACCCTGGATATCGGGCCCATCGCCAACCACGTCAATCTGCTGACCAACGCCCATGGTTCGTTCGCCTACATCACCGTGGGCGGCCTGAATGAGGTGCAGGTCTATCGCACGGATACCTTCGAGAAAGTGGCGACCATCCCTGTAGGCAACCTGCCTCATGGTGTGTGGCCGTCGGGTGATGGCACGCGGGTCTATGTCGGCCTGGAAAACGCCGATGCCCTGGCGGTGATCGACACCTTGAGCAACACAGTGATCGGCAATGTGCCTATCGGCCAGGCGCCCCAAGCCATTGCCTACGTGCCCAATGCCGTGAGCAAAGGCCCAGGCACCGAGAACCTGAAACCATTGGGTGTTGCCGGGCAGGCGGTGCATCTGACGCTGCAGGCGACGGGCACATCCACTGACAAGGCGCCGACCAGCGTAACGCTGTTCAGCCAGGGCCTGACTCAGGTGTTGCAGGCCGCGGTGACCGGTCTTAATCCCAAGCAGCCCTACACCCTGGCGCTGTCAACTCAGGCCGATGGCGGCGGCACGCTTGAACCTTTGGCCGCCTTCATGACCAACCCGGCCGGTTCGGCCATCGTCAACACCATCGGGCCGATCCGCCAGATTGTGCAGAACGACAGCGCCGATCAGCGCCGTTATCTGGTGGTGGTCGAAGGCAAACCGGAGCAGTTGGGCGCGCTGATGCAGGTGCAGGTCACATCTCGATAAAAAACCCGGATCGGGAGCGCTGCGGCGCTTCCAATCCCGTTGGCAAAAGGCGATAAGTGAGGCAGTCCCGGCAGCACTTTTCCCAAGGCCCTCGCCATTATCATGAGCAACATTCGGTCATCGCTGTTCCAGGGCTTCTCTCTGGAAACCACCGCAAAAGACGTATCGCGTTTGCTTCAGGCCAAAGCCCTGCTGCCCACGGACATACCCGTCAATATCGCCTTTATCAGCAACGAGTCCTACGCCGAGCGGCTTGCCGCTGTCGAAGCCTTGCGTGCCGCCGGCGCCCGGCCGCGGCCGATTATTTCCGCACGGCGCATCACTTCCCCTGAAGTACTGCGTTCCTACCTGACCCAGGCCGTGGAGGTAGGGCAGGTGCGCGGGGTGTTTCTGGTCGGCGGTGACCCGGCCGGGCCGCAGGGCCCGTTCACCGATTCGATGGATGTGATCAACGGCCGTTTCCTCGACGGCCTGGCTATCGAAACGGTGGGCATCCCCGGCTACCCGGAAGGCCATCCGCGCATCACCGATGAAGTGCTGTGGGACTACCTGCGGCGCAAGGTCGATGCCCTCACGGCCAAGGGCTTCAAGGTCGAGATCACCACGCAGCTATCGTTCGACACTGATGCGGTGATCCGCTGGATCGAGCAGGTGCGGCAGGCCGGTATCCATGTGCCGATCCGCGTCGGCATTCCCGGCCCGAGCAATATGACCGGGCTGCTCAATTTCGCCCGACAATGCCGCGTCGGCACCTCCGCGCAACTGTTGCACCGCTATGGCTGGCAAGTCACCTCCTTGCTCGGTACGGAAGGGCCGGAACGCTTTCTGACCACGCTGTTGCAGCGCATGGCCTTGCACGATCTGGGCGAATTGCACCTGCATATCTACACCCTGGGAGATATTTCCAGGGCTATTCAGTGGTTTCAGGATTACGAACAGCGTGCGCCAGGCTTAAGCGCTCAGACCTTGCCGTTGTAAAAAGCTTTCCAGTGCGCCGAGCTCATTCCCGTTAACGATGGCAGCAACATAGCCATCGGGGCGTATCAGGATCCAGTCGCCCACTGCCGCAGCGCAGGCGTCGCGCAAAAGGTTTTGCTCATCGATAAGATCACCGCGCGCGCCAATCATATGAATGTGCAGCCCTGGCCGTGGCGACACGAGTTTGCGCTCGGTTTCGTAGCCCAACAGCGTCCAGTGCGTGCCGCGCAATAGCTCGAACAGACGTGTCGGCTGACCCGCCGCACCGCGCAAAGGCGCATCCGGCGCGCGATCACCGGCAAGCAATCCTTCGCTGCGTTGGGTGCCAAGGGCGAGGGACGATTCGCGATAACCGAGATCAAGCTGCCTGACCTCGCGACCCCGATGCATGTCCCCGCGCTTCGCCGCATCAAGCAGACGCGAAGCCAGTCCCAGCATAGTGGCGGCGATAGGCCGACGTTCCTCTTCGTAACTGTCGAGCAGGCTATCGGGCGCACCGTTGAGCACGGCTGCCAGTTTCCAGCCCAGGTTATAGGCGTCCTGCACGCTGGTATTGAGCCCCTGGCCGCCGGTTGGCGGATGGACATGGGCCGCGTCGCCGATCAGCAGGACGCGATCAACGCGATACCGATCCGCCAGGCGCGCGCTCATGCTATAGGCCGATGCCCAACTCACCGACTGCACCGCAATGTCATCGCGCCCGCTGCGTGCGGCGACCAACGCGGTCAGGCCCTCAGGTGACAAATCGACATCGCCTTCCAGCGGCACCGGTGCCTGAATCTGAAACAGGTCGGTGCCTGCCAGCGGGCAGATCGCCAGTTGATGAGCCGGCGAGCCTTGGTTGAACTGATGCCAGGCGTCAGCTTTCAGTCCGGTTAAATGCACGTCGGCGACCAGTGCGCGCACGCCCAGGGTTTTGCCGGGGAAGCCTATCTCCAGGGTATGTCGGACATAGCTACGGCCGCCGTCAGCGCCAATCAGATAGCGGGCGCGAATGGTCTCTTCGCCTTGTGCGGTGGTTAGGGTGGCCGTGACACCTTGCGCGTCCTGAACAAAGCCGGTCAGCTCGCAGCCGAAGGCAGGGCGCTGGCCCAGCGCCAACAGGCGTGCGCGCAAGACCTGCTCGGTGAGGAACTGCGGCACCAGCAGGGCATGGTGATAGGGCTCGGCGGGGGTTGGCGGTTCGGCTTCGATGACGGCTGTCTGCGTGTAACTGCCGTCGCTGGCGTACTG
This sequence comes from Pseudomonas sp. JUb42, assembly GCF_024807945.1. Classification (GTDB taxonomy): domain Bacteria; phylum Pseudomonadota; class Gammaproteobacteria; order Pseudomonadales; family Pseudomonadaceae; genus Aquipseudomonas. The sequence goes on from NZ_JANUFD010000014.1 coordinate 71,571, forward strand.
GCGCAGTGGCGGATACAGGCCGCCGGTGGCCAGCAACTGGTCGAGAACGCCTTGGTCTTCGAAGATTTCCTGAGTCCTCGGCTGAATGCCTTTGCCCCGCGAGCCGGGGAAGGGCGTAGGCATTTTCTCGATCAGACGCAGGGATATTCCCCGACGGGCCAGTTCGATTGCCAGGGTCAGGCCTGCCGCGCCTGCGCCACAGATCAGTACTTCCACCGCCGGGCTATCTGTCATGACTCACTCCAATATGTGTAATATGCACGCAACTGGCCGGATCCTATGCCAATGGAGAAAAGAGTGCAAGATACACATAATTCCGCGCAGCTCAGGGCGCTGCATAACGCCCTGATCAGTATTGTCAGCGTGATGAACCGCCCGCAGAACGACGAGGCCATGGTTCGCGACGCCGGCATCGCCCTGGACCGGGCGCTGTTTCCACTATTGGTCGGCATCGAGCGCCTGGGGCCGATTGGCGTGGTGGACATGGCCGACCGCATCGGCCGCGACTACACCACGGTCAGCCGCCAGGTGGCCAAACTGGAAAGCCTGGGCCTGATCGCTCGCCAGGCCAGCGAGAAGGACCGGCGCGTACGCGAGGCGGTGATCCTGCCCAAGGGCAAGACCATGACCGACGCCGTGGACGAGGCGCGGGCGCGCCGGGCACGGGAGATTTTTGCCACCTGGGAGCCGGGTGAGTTCGAAGACCTGGTGCGCCTGATGGGCAAGTTTGCCGACGGCATGGAGCGCAGCGCGGCGGATGCGTTGGCAGCGCAGAATGTGCAGTTGTGATCGCATAGCAACACCTTATTTGGCGAGCTCGCATGTGTGGTGGTGAACTCTGCGGGAGCGGCTTTGGTGGGAGCGAATTCATTCGCGAAAGCGGTATTTCAGACACTAAATAGGCGTCGGATGTACCGGCGTCTTCGCGAATGAATTCGCTCCCACATTTCATAACGTGCCGCCATAACGATCTGCTTCAGTATTTTCGGCGTGCTTGCAGGACATCGCCTACAAGAAAAGTGACGAATCTGACGGACCGCTCTCTATCTCTTGAGTGAATTTTCCTAAACAATTCCAACCGCTTGTGCCTGCCAAATTCGGTCACTAATCTGCGCTCCGTCACTGACGAATCAGTGGCCGGGTGTGAGATCCCGGTTCAATTTAGTGGGCACGCAAGCTGTCTTCATGGCAGCTGTGTGCAGGCAGACGTATGTCTGGCCGGGTGCCTACTAACCGGAATCTCACCCTGTACATAGCTGCCACCCTTTTTCGTCGAGTGAGATTGACAAAAAAGATGGCGTTAACGAGTAAGTAGGAGAATCCAATGATTAAGCTCGTCCCCGATCCACCCCACACCCTCGAAGAAAACCTGATCCGCATTTCCGACATTCTGCGCTGCGCCTCTGCGGTTGCGTACGAAGCGGGCGATCACCTCAACGGCTCGAAACGCAGCCTGGCCTTGGCCGTGGTCTACATGATCGATATGGCCAGGGCGCTGGTTGATCAGTCCATTGTCGAGTTGGAGGCGCGCTCGAAAACGGTTAAGGCTTAACCGCCCGGAGGTTTTTCTGTCGGACCGGCTAAAGCCGGTCCCACATAAGCTATGAGCCGTTCTCACCAATCAAAATATCCTCAAAAAACCCGCCCACCGCCTCCGTGGGATGGCACAGCTGAATCTCCAATACCCAGACCATTTCGCTCGGCACAATCTCCAGCTCCGCCAGTTTGTCCTGGCCGAACAGCGCGTGGGGGAAGTCGGCGATGCGGTGGCCGGCCAGATTGCGCTCCAGACGCCAGCCTTTGGCGATTGCACTGTGTTCGGCGAAGTCATACAGCTCACGCCCGGTGAGGCCGCGGTGCCAGGCGTTGCGGGTCTCGTCGAAGACTTCGTGCAGCGCTTTCACACAGGCCTGATGCAGCGGGTGCTCGCCGAAGACGAAGGTGTCGCCGTAGTCGCCTTCGTAGCCGTCCCACACCGGACCCAGGTCGACCACGGCGATATCGGTGGCGCGCAGTCTGCGTTCGGGGTCAATGCCCTGGCGCGGCGTGCGCACCGTATCATCGCCGAAGCGGATGTAGGTGGGGTGCCAGGTATGGGAGGCACCCATGGCCTGCAACTGTTCGTTGGCCATTTCCAAAGCCTGGGCGGTGGTCATGCCGACTTTCAACTGGCTGGCGATGGCGGCCAGGGCGCGAACCGATTGCTCGCGAGCTGCAAGCATGCCGTCCAGCGAGTAGCGCGGGCCGACTTTTTCCAATATCGGGTCCAGCGCCGCGAGCAGTGCAACCGGCGCCAGCGCACCGCTGGCAACGAAGGCTTCGGCGACAAAACGGTGGGCCTGCACGCCCGCTTTCAGGCAGTGTTCCCGGACCTGGCTGATCATCGTGCCATTGCCGCAGGCATAGACCTGCACATCGGCCCAGTCATGCGCCTGGGCCAGTGCGACGTGGTGTACCCGTGCCTCGGCCGACAGCACCGGGTGCCAGCGAAAGCGTGGATGTTCACGGCTGGCCTGCTCGAGAAATTCGCGGTCGTAGAAATCTTCGGGCGTCGATCCAGCCCAATACAGCGTCACTTCGGCATCACGCGCCAGGGCCGTCAGCAGCATCGGCTTGATCCCGGCATAGCCGGTGCCGGTGGCGAACAGTACGATAGGGCGCTGATCGTGCTGCCAGGTGCAGGCGCCCAACGGGCCCTCCAGTTGCAGCGCGTCGCCCGCTTGCAGGCCCGGCAGGATGCCTGCGGAAAACAGCCCGCCCTTGACCTGACGGATATGAAAGACCAGTTCTCCATGGTCCAGTGCCGGCAGGTTGCTGACGGAGAAACAGCGGCTGTCGCCATTGTCGAGACGAAATCTGACGTATTGCCCGGCGCGAACCTCGAGAGGCTGCGGCGTGCGCAGTACCAATTCAACGATGTCGCTGCTCAGCGCCCGCTGGCTGACGACCTGTGCGGTGACTTCCAGGGGCGGCGTATCCAGTGACCAGCCGGGGATTTCCAGGCGCATGTCGCTGCAGGCGTGGCTCTGGCACAGCAGCATTTCGTCCGGGGCCAATGGATAGCAGGGGGCCGGGGCGTCTTGTGCCAGCAGCTTGTCGCGATACTGGCCCGAAACCACCTTGACCTTGCACGACCCGCAGGCGCCGCGGCGGCAGGAAAATGGCACGGCCAGGCCGTTGGCAAGCATGGCATCGAGCAGCAGCTCGTCCGTGGCCTGGAAGGTTTTGCCCGAGGGCGACAATTGGATGACATGACCTGCGTGCATAAAAACCTCGGGGGGCGAGTGAGGTTCAATTGTTGCGTTAGACTAGGACCAGGAAAACCTCCAGTTTTGGATAGTTCATATGGTCCAGTTGCGTAAATGGCGTCCGCTGCTCAATCTTGATGCCGGTCAATCCAAGGCGTCATTTCGGCGAATTGTCGAAGGACTGGTCACGGCGATTGCCGAGGGCCGTCTTGCCCCTGGAACCTTGCTGCCGGGCACGCGGGAGATGGCGCAGTTGCTGGACGTCAACCGCAAGACGGTGATCCTGGCCTACGAAGAGGCGGTGACCAAGGGCTGGCTGGTCAGCGAGCAACGCCGCGGCACCTTTGTCAGTGCGCAACTGGCGTCTGGCGCAAGCATGGCCCGCAGCGTGCCGCAGTCGTTTGCTCTGGAGTTGAGAGACGCGCCGCCGGTGGCCTATTTCACCCAGAGCGAAGAGGTGAGGGCGCTGCAACATCGGCCTGGCGCGCTGTTCTTCGACAACGGCGCCTGCGACCACCGCCTGCTGCCGCAAGCCGTGCTCCATCGCTACTACCGCAATGCGCTGCGCAATACCTTCACCTCCAATACCGTGCGCCACGGCAGCGAGGGCACCAGTCACGCCCTGCGCAGAGCCCTGGCGCAAATGCTGCGTAACAATCGCGGCCTGGCCGTGGACGTTGAGCATATCTGCCTGACCCAGGGCACGCAGATGTCGCTGTATCTCACGGCCAGTGCCCTGCTCAAACCCGGAGATGTGGTACTGGTGGAACGCCTGAGTTATCCACCGGCCTGGGAGATATTTCGCCGTCTGGGGGCGCGATTGGTCACGGTGGATATGGACGGCGAAGGCTGTCGCGTCGAGCAGATCGATGCGCTGTGTCGTGAGCATGACGTGCGCATGATGTACCTCACGCCCCACCATCAGTTTCCTACCACGGTGAGCCTGCACGCCGGGCGTCGCCAGCAGTTGCTGGCGCTGGCGCGGGAGCATGATTTCTGTGTGATCGAAGAAGACTACGACCACGAGTATCACTTTGCCGGGCGGCCCTACCTGCCATTGGCCAGCGACAGCGCGCAGCGCCATGTGATTTATATCGGCTCGATTTCCAAGTCCTTGGGCAACACCTTCCGTTGCAGCTACGTGGTCGCCCCGGCCGACCTTATCGCTGTGCTTGAACGCAATGCCGCGCTGACCCTGGGCCAGGGCGATGCGATCATGCAGCAGATGCTCGCTGACCTGATCAATGACGGCGAGTTGAAGAAGCACCTGCGCCGGGTTTCGAAGGAATACCGGCGACGTCGGCAAACCCTGCAAAGTTGCCTGCACGAAGCATTCGGCGAGCAGATCGCGGTGCAGGAACCGGAAGGCGGGCTGGCGCTGTGGGTGCGGTTTGCTGAATCGATCGATGTCGATCAATTGATCGAGAAGGCGCTGGAACGGGATCTTGTGGTGCGCGGCGGCCGGCAGTTTTCCCCCGACGATCAGCCGGAAAACGCCTTGCGCCTGGGTTTTGCTTCGCTCAATGAAGAGGAGATTCGGCGGGCTGTACAGCGGTTGGCGCAGGCAGCGAAAGCCCTCGGCTGTTGAACCCGGTGGCCCGCTCAAAAAAGGGGCCGTGCATGCATGGCTAAATACTGGCTCCAAGACGCAGGCTTTCTGGAATACTCTGACCTCATGACCGATACCACTGCAGATCAGCTCTTGAAACAAGCCATCGCCCTGCATCGCGCCGGGCAGTGGCCGGACGCCGAGCGGCTGTATCGGACGATTCTTCAAGCTCAGCCGCATCACGCCAGTGCCAACCATAACCTTGGCATGCTGGCCCTGGCCGCCCATACGCCTCAGGCAGCGTTGCCATGGCTCAAGCGTGCGCTGGAAGCCGAGCCGGGTGTCGAGCAGTTCTGGCAGAGTTACATTCAGGCCCTGATCAATGCAGGCCAAACGAGCCAGGCCCAACAATTACTCATGGCCGCGCCGTTGCAACATCGGCAGAATCTCGACAGGCATTTCGACCTGCCGTTGCAGACTGCCCTCACCGAGCAATTAGCCAGTCTGTATGAACAGCACCGTCTCGACGAAGCCGTCATAACCGCCAGGGCCTTGCTGCTGCGCCAGCCCGGCGACGCCGGGGTGCTGGGCACTCTGGCGGTGATGCTGCGCCAACAAGGCCAACTGCGAGCGTCCGCCGATTGTTATGCCCAGGCTATTCCTCTGCATCCACATAACGCGCAGTTGCACGCCAATTACGGTCTCTGCCTGTTGGCGCTGAATGAGCCGCAGCAAGCCCTAGGTATGGCGCAGCGGGCGCTGCAGCTTGAGCCACGGCACCTCGGCGCATTGATCAATGGCGGCAATGCTCTGAAAGCACTGGGCCGTGTGGACGAAGCCATCAGTGCTTATCGCCAGGCCCTGAGCATCAACGCGCAACTGCTGAGTGCGCTGATCAATCTGGGCGCGTTGCTGAACCGACAGAACCAGCCGGCCCAGGCCCAGATCCATGCCGAACAGGCCCTGGCCATCGAACCCGATAACGCTGATGCGCTGCTTATTCTCGGCACGGCCCTGCAAAAGCAGGATCTGCTGGCTGGCGCCATTGCCGCCTTTCGCCGGGTTGTCGCCTTGCGGCCAGCCGACGCCAAGACCCATACCACCCTGCTGTTTCTGTTGATGCACGATGAAGCGCAACCCCCCGCAGACCTGCTTGCTGCGCACCTGAGGTTTGCCGACTGCTTTGAAGCGCCGCTGCGGGGCAAATGGCCCGTCCACAGCAACCGCCGTGAGCCCGATCGCCGTCTGCGCGTCGGTTTTGTCTCCGGCGATTTGCGCAATCATGCGGTGGCGCACTTTATCGAACCGGTCTGGGCCAACCTCGACCCGGCGCTGTTGGATGTCTGGGTCTATGCCAATCATCCGCGCGAAGATGCCGTGACCCAGCGCCTGCGCCAACAGGTGCCTAATTGGCGTAAGGTTGACGGCCTTGGCGACGAGCAATTGGCCGCGCAGATTCAGGCCGATGGCATCGACATTCTTATCGACCTGTCCGGGCATACCGAACTCAATCGCTTGCTGACCTTCGCCCGCAAGCCGGCGCCGGTGCAGGCCACCTGGATCGGCTACCCCGGCACCACCGGCATGAGCAGCATCGATTACCTGATCTGCGACCCGTTCAACGCGCCGCAGGGGTTATACGAACGTTACTACAGCGAACGTTTCGCCCGACTGCCGTCCACCGGAGCCTTCGCGCCCGCTGCCAGCGCGCCGCCCGTCAATGCACTGCCTGCGCTGGAAAACGGCTATGTCACCTTCGCCAGCTTCAATCGCGTCAGCAAACTGGGCGACAGTGTGGTTCGAGCCTGGAGCCGTGTGTTGCAAGGTGTGCCGGATTCGCGACTGCTGTTGGCCCATGTCGATAGCGATGCCTTGGGTCAGCAACTGATCGCCCGTTTTGCCCGCCACGGTATTGCCCCTGAACGTCTGCGCGTGCTCCCCCGGTTCAGCCTCAATGAATACCTGGCCTTGCATCAGCAGGTCGATATCATCCTCGACACCTGGCCCTATACCGGCGGCACCACCAGTAATCACGCGGTCTGGATGGGCGTGCCGGTGGTGACCTTGCGCGGGCCGTCTCGTGCCCACTGTCAGAGCGCTGCGGTTCTGGGGCGCACCGGGCTGGGGGACTGGGTGGCCGATGACGTGGAAGGCTTCGTTGGCATGGCCATACGGCACGCAGCCGATCTGCACGCCCTGGCGCGTTTACGTGCAGGCATGCGCGATCAATGGCGGGCATCGCCATGGCGCCAGGCGAGCACTGTTGCCCGAGGCCTTGAAGCCGGTGTGCGGGTGATGTGGCAACGCTGGTGCGCGGGTTTGCCCGCCGAGGATTTCCAGGTACCCGCTGCTGCAATCCAGATCAACCTGAAGTAGGCACACCATGCATACCAATGACGCAGCCCTGGTCAGCTCCAACGATGTTGTCCTGTTTGGCGCTGATACCTTCGCCAGCCTGGCCTGGTTCTGCCTGACCCACGACAGCCCCTGGCGCGTACGCGCCTTCACCGTCGATGCGGCTTACCTGAGCAATGGCAGCCACGAAGGTTTGCCCGTGGTGCCATTCGAGCAGCTCCTGGAACACTACCCACCGGACAAAGTGCGTCTGCTCCTGCCACTGGGTTACCACGCCATCAACGGCCTGCGCCGCGAGCGCTATCTGCAGGCCAAGGCCATGGGTTATCAATTCATCAGCTACGTCTCCAGCCGCGCCAGTACCTGGCCGGATCTGCAAGTCGGTGAAAACACGCTGATCTACGAACACGCCATCATCCAGCCGTTTGCCCGCATCGGCAGCAACGTGATCATCCGCAGCGGCACGCATATCTCCCATCATTGTCAGGTGGCCGATCATGCCTTTGTCGCGGCGGGGGTCACCCTGGGCGGCAATGTGCGGATAGGCGAGCAGGCGTTTATCGGCTTGGGCGCTATATTGCGCGACGGCATACAGATTGCCGAACGCACCTTCGTGGGGGCAGGTGCTGTGGTTTTGCGTGATACCGAAGCCGATGGGGTGTATGTCGGCAATCCGGCGCGCAAGGGTGAGCGCACGGCGCAGCAAGTGACAGGTTTTCAATCGTCATAGAAACGAAAAAGCCCGGCTCATTGGGTGGGTGCGGGGCTTTTACCGCTTGTCACATTCGACGTTGGGCAAAGAGTGTTATCAGTTTTGTCTTGGGGGACCGGGTAGAAATACTTTGTCTTCGATTTAGGTTTTACGACTGCAGAATCTGCCACTTAGTCTGGGCACCCACTGTGAGTGCACGAACGCTCTAACGACAAATGCCGTCGCTTCGCCCTCGTGCCTCATGAGCGTGTGCAACCTGGCGGGATAATGGAAATGTCCAAGCGTATAGATTTAGCGGTTCCCTTCGAAGAAAAGGATGAGGCAAAGAAGTTCTACGTAGAGTGGGACGATGAAAAACGTGTCTGGTGGACCACCGAAGCATTCATGTGTAAGGAACTCGAACGCTGGCTTCCATTCCAGCCAACACCCGAGGAGGTTATTGAGTCACTGCCTGCCTTCGCCTCGACGGATGACGACAGGACGTCTGTGGAGCTGATGTCTCAGACCTGCGAATTTGCGGAGTGGATGCTGTTGATGCTTCCGGGCGGCCTGTGGGGAGCATTTCTACGGGCTGATCTGGAAGGTCGTGCGGCTTCGGCTGTTGCAGAGGGTCATTATCAGGACGGGTGTCGTTACCTTTCCGGCAAGCCCGCTGACACGCTGGGTTTCATGCGCGAGAATCGTATTTATCAGGGCGTACTCGGGAAGGACGACGACAGTTGGCCCCTCGATGCCGCTGATCATGATGATCTCGATGGGAGCAGCCCCTCGTACTGCGTCGGCCTGCTTACCGTAGGCAATCAGACCCTCGAAGTTCAGCTGCCTGCGAGCTGCGAAAAGCTGATGGCTCATCTGGCTGATCACGCCCCGGTGCCCCACCGGGATAGCAGGCTTTCCCTGCAGGTGTTCGCTTATCTGGATAGCTACACTCCTGACTCGGTGAAATATCCCCTGCGCGAGCAATTGCACCTGGCTCGTGAGATCTCACAGAAGCTTTGTATCCCGATGTCTTCGCTCGAGCGTGAGAACCGCGCCGCTTGTGCGGCCTTTATTGCCCAGCACAAAGCGGAGCTGACGATGTACCGCGCGATCTTCAAAGAGTTGAACTCCGGGATGTGGCCATTGGCGAAGCTCATTAATAACTACGTGAAATGGTCGGCGGCCAGGAGTGCGCTTTCCAGCGATGTTGCGTGGGAGTCCATTGCCGAATCGCTGGGCGTGAAAACCAGGGCGACCGTCGAAAAATATGCCGCGTCAGCCACCCAGGCCGAAATTGAGACGCCCGAACTACTGACTGAGCCTTTATTCCAGGACTTGATTCAGCTTGGACGAGAGGGGGCGAGTGTAGAACTGGCAGTGCGGGAGAGGGTAGAAGCCCTGACTTGGCAGCGCTTCAGTCGAGAGCGTTTGATCAGGGCTGCGCTGCGTAAGCAAGCGACCATCGAACGGGTTGAATGAACCGAACAATCTGCCGCATAAACCAAATGCACCCCCCAGAAACAGCAAAACCGCGACAGGCGCGGTTTTGTTGAGGGTTCTCCGGTTTCTCGGTGTTTCAGCGAACACCTTGAAACCGGATGTGCCAATCAGACGTTAAAGCGGAAGTGCAGCACGTCACCGTCTTTGACGATGTAGTCCTTGCCTTCCAGGCGCCATTTACCGGCTTCCTTGGTTCCGGCTTCACCCTTGTACTGGATGAAGTCGTTGTAGGCGATGCACTCGGCGCGGATAAAGCCTTTTTCGAAGTCGGTGTGGATTACGCCGGCCGCCTGTGGCGCGGTAGCGCCGACTTTTACGGTCCAGGCGCGGACTTCTTCGACACCAGCAGTGAAGTAGGTCTGCAGGTTGAGCATTTCGTAGCCTGCGCGGATCACGCGGTTCAGGCCAGGCTCTTCGAGGCCCAGGGCTTCGAGGAACATGTCTTTCTCTTCGCCGTCATCGAGCTCGGCGATTTCCGCTTCGATCTTGTTGCACACCGGCACCACGATCGCGCCTTCTTCGTCGGCAATGGCTTTCACCACGTCCAGCAACGGGTTGTTCTCGAAACCGTCTTCGGCGACGTTGGCGATGTACATGACCGGCTTGGTGGTCAGCAGGTGGAAGCCACGGATGACCTGCTTCTCGTCGGCGCTCATGTTTTTCATCAGGCTGCGCGCTGGCTTGCCTTCGGTGAAGTGGTTGATCAACTGCTCCAGCAGGCCCTTCTGGACCACGGCATCCTTGTCGCCGCCCTTGGCGTTGCGCGCGACTTTCTGCAGTTGCTTCTCGCAGCTGTCGAGGTCGGCGAAGATCAGTTCCAGGTCGATGATTTCGATATCGCGCTTGGGGTCGACGCTGTTGGCGACGTGGATGACGTTGTCATCCTCGAAGCAGCGGACCACGTGGGCGATGGCATCGGTCTCACGGATGTTGGCGAGGAACTTGTTGCCCAGGCCTTCACCCTTGGACGCGCCCGCCACGAGGCCGGCGATGTCGACGAACTCCATGGTGGTCGGCAGGATGCGCTTTGGATTGACGATCGCGGCCAGGGCATCCAGGCGCGGGTCGGGCATCGGTACGATGCCGCTGTTCGGTTCGATGGTGCAGAAGGGAAAGTTCTCCGCCGCGATACCGGATTTGGTCAGGGCGTTGAACAGGGTGGACTTGCCGACGTTGGGCAGGCCGACGATGCCGCAATTGAATCCCATGGTGTTTCCCCTCGAGTGGTGTCAGGCCTTCTGGCTGTGCAGGTTTTTCATCGCCCGGTTCCATTCACCGGCGAAGATATCCGGCAGCACGCCGAGGGCAAAGTCGATGCTGGCGTCCAGTTTTTCCTGTTCGGCGCGCGGCGCTCGACCCAGGACAAAACCGGAGACCTTGCTGGCATCGCCCGGGTGGCCAATGCCAAGCCGCAAGCGATGGAAGGTGTTCTGGTTGCCGAGCTGCGCAATGATGTCGCGCAACCCGTTATGACCGCCATGGCCGCCGCCAACCTTGAGCTTGGCAACGCCCGGAGGCAAGTCCAGTTCGTCATGCGCCACCAGGATCGCGTCTACCGGGATGCGGTAGAAACCGGCGAGAGCCGCTACGGCCTGGCCGCTGCGGTTCATGTAGGTGGTGGGTATCAGCAGACGAACATCCTGACCCTGGTGCGTGAAGCGCCCGGTCAGGCCGAAGAATTTGCGCTCGGCGACGAGATTGACTCGTTGCGCCGCAGCGATACGCTCAACGAAAAGAGCCCCTGCGTTATGCCGGGTCTGTTCGTATTCAGTGCCTGGATTTCCCAGGCCAACGATCAGTTGTATGGCGGTCACGACAGGGGCCCTTCTTCAGCAACTTCTGACAATGGCGAGTGGATTACTCGGCAGCGTCTTCGGTTGGTGCTACGCGTGGAGCGTGAACGTTGGCAACAGCCAGGTCGTTACCGTGCGCCAGTGCAACGAATTCAACGCCTTTAGGGGCCTTGACGTCGGACAGGTGAACGATGTCGCCGATTTCAGCGTTGTTCAGGTCGACTTCGATGAACTCAGGCAGGTCTTTCGGCAGGCAGGTCACTTCAACTTCAGCAACAACGTGCGAAATTTCGCCGCCTTTCTTGACCGGAGCAGCTTCGTTGATGAAGTGCAATGGAACGTGAGCGGTCAGTTTCTGACCAGCAACAACGCGGACGAAGTCAGCGTGCAGCACGTGGCCTTTGGCCGGGTGACGCTGCAGGGCTTTGATGACGACGTTTTGCTTGGTGCCACCGATGTTCAGCTCGATGATGTGGCTGTAAGCCGCTTCGTTTTCGAGCAGTTTGGCAACTTCTTTGGCCAGCATGCTGATGGACTCAGGGGCTTTTTCGCCGCCGTAGACTACAGCTGGAACCAGGCTTGCGAGACGACGCAGGCGGCGGCTCGCACCTTTCCCCAGGTCGGAACGCACTTCAGCATTCAGGGTAAAATCGTTCATGTTGTATCTCCAAATTAGCCACATTCGACTGGCGTTTGCGACCGACGCCAGGACGATATGGGCAAAAAAGCCCCGCCCCGACGGAATGTCGGGGCGGGGCGCTTTTCGTCAACGGGATGGGCGAAGGGCAGGGCCCTTAGCGGAACATCGCGCTGATCGATTCTTCATTGCTGATGCGGCGGACCGCCTCAGCGACAACCGGTGCGATATCCAGTTGACGGATACGGCTACAGGCTTGTGCAGCAGCGGACAACGGGATGGTGTTGGTCACCACCAGTTCGTCCAGCACTGAGTTTTCGATGTTCTCGATTGCACGACCCGACAATACAGGGTGTGTGCAATACGCGAATACCTTGGCAGCGCCATGCTCTTTCAGGGCCTTGGCCGCGTGGCACAGAGTGCCGGCGGTATCGACCATGTCATCAACCAGAATGCAGGTACGCCCTTCGACGTCGCCGATGATATGCATCACTTCAGAGTGATTGGCTTTCTCGCGGCGTTTGTCGATGATCCCGAGATCGACGCCCAGGGATTTGGCAACAGCTCGTGCACGCACGACGCCACCGATATCCGGGGATACGATCATCAGGTTTTCAAAGCGCTGATCTTCAATGTCATCCACCAGAACCGGGGAGCCGTAGATGTTATCTACCGGAATATCGAAGAAACCCTGAATCTGGTCAGCATGCAGATCAACCGTGAGAACACGGTCGATGCCGACTACGGTGAGCATGTCAGCGACGACTTTCGCGCTTATTGCCACACGTGCGGAACGCGGACGGCGATCCTGACGGGCATAACCAAAGTAAGGAATAACAGCTGTGATTCGAGTCGCTGAGGAGCGGCGGAAGGCATCAGCCATCACGACGAGTTCCATCAGGTTATCGTTGGTCGGAGCGCAAGTCGGCTGAATAATGAAGACGTCTTTACCGCGAACGTTTTCATTGATTTCCGCAGTAATTTCGCCGTCGGAGAACTTACCGACAGAAATATCACCGAGAGGAATATGCAGCTGACGTACGACACGTCGAGCCAGATCGGGGTTAGCGTTCCCCGTAAAGACCATCATCTTGGACACGCGCAGTACCTGAAGGCTGAGGGTATACCTGGATGAGTATAGGAAAATGGCAGGGGCGGCTGGATTCGAACCAACGCATGGCAGGATCAAAACCTGCTGCCTTACCGCTTGGCGACGCCCCTGTATCTGTTGCAACGAGTACCCAGTACTCGGTTCCTTTTAGAGCAGACTTTGTAACTTGCGATGCAACATCGAAACGTTGCTTCCCTTTGCTACAAACCCTGTAAGGGTCTCTGTAAGAAGGGCCGAGACTTTATCAGCTTCAGCTTTGTTTGGGAAGGCCCCAAACACACAACTTCCAGTTCCGGTTAATTTTGCTTCGGTAAATTTACCTAACAAATTCAAAGCGTTACGTACATCTGGATAACGCCTTGCTACAACCGGTAAGCAGTCATTTCGACTGTTTCCCTTGGGAACGGGGCGCACTTTAATGGGAGGTGTGTCGCGTGTCAACAGTGGATCTGAAAAAATTTCTGCTGTACTTACAGAGACTTGCGGTACGAGCACCAGATACCACGGTTCTTCGGGGTTTTCCGGGGTGAGGATTTCACCCACACCTTCGGCAAAAGCCGCGTGGCCACGGACGAAAACCGGCACATCGGCACCTAGGGTCAGGCCCAGAGCGGCGAGCTGATCCTCGCTCCAGTCCAGCTTCCACAAATGATTGAGCGCCAGCAAAGTGGTGGCCGCATCGGAACTGCCGCCACCGATACCGCCGCCCATGGGCAGACGTTTTTCCAGCCAGATGTCCATGCCGAGCGGGCAAGCGGATTGTTTTTGCAGGGCGCGGGCGGCCTTGACGATCAGATTGCTGTCGTGGGGCACGCCGGGGACATCGGTCTGCAGGCGGATTTCGCCGTCCTCGCGTACGGCGAAGGAAAGTTCGTCGCCGTAATCGAGAAACTGAAACAGGGTTTGCAGTTCGTGATAGCCGTCAGGACGACGGCCCAGGATGTGCAACATCAGGTTGAGCTTGGCCGGGGCGGGCAGGGTCAGGCGTGGCTGGCTCATGCTTATTGCCCCAGTTTGCGTGGCTGCCAGTCCTTGACCACCACTGTGACATCGAGATCCTGGCCATGCAGCTTGATGCGCTCGGGCAGCCAGTAGCCGTTCTGTTCCACGTAGCTGAGGTATTCGACCTGCCAGCCATCCTGCTCGAGGCTGGCCAGGCGGCTGTCACCATCGAGGGTCAGGCGACTCTTGGTATCCGGCGCGGGAAGGCCGCGGACCCACCAGACCAGATGGGATACCGGCAGTTTCCAGCCCAACTGTTCTTCAAGCAGGGTTTCCGGGTCCTTGGCTTCGAAGCGGCCCTGGTTGGCCACTTCCAGCGACACGGCACCGGGGCGCCCGGTCAGGCGTGCGGCGCCGCGACCCAGTGGGCCGGACAAGCGGATATCGTAGTAATCCTGGCGTTGCAGCCAGAACAGCGTGCCGCTACCCGAGTCCTTGGGGGCGCGGATGCCGACCTTGCCGTTGATCTGCCAGCCGTCGAGGCTGCTCAGCTGGGTCTTGTGGGCATTCCACTGGGCCGGGTTGCCCTGGCCTTGCAGCGATTCGTGGGAGGTAAGCCCCGCGCAACCGGCGAGCAGGGCGATCAGGCTGAGAGCGATAACGTGGCGAACGTGGCGCAAAAACATAAATCAGAGGGTCTCGGAGCCGGTCAGGCGCTTGATGGTGCTGCGCAGGACGGGGCTGTCAGGTTGTTGTTCGAGGGCCTTGCTCCACACCTTGCGGGCTTCGCGTTGCTCGCCTTTGGTCCACAGGACTTCACCCAGGTGCGCGGCGACTTCGTGGTCCGGAAAGCGTTCCAGGGCCTGACGCAGCAGGCGTTCGGCTTCGTCGAGGTTGCCCAGGCGATAGTTGACCCAGCCCAGACTGTCGAGCACCGCCGGATCTTCCGGATTGAGGTCGTGGGCCTTCTGGATCAGTTCCTTGGCTTCGGCATAGCGTGTGGTGCGGTCGGACAGGGTGTAGCCCAGGGCGTTGAGCGCCATGGCGTTTTCCGGCTCGCGCTTGAGAATCGCCCGCAGGTCTTTCTCGGTCTGAGTCAGGTCATCGCGTTTTTCCGCGAGCATGGCACGGGTGTAGAGCAGGTTCAGGTCGTCAGGGTACTGTTTGAGCGCGGTGTTGAGCGTCTGCCAGCCACGTTCGCCCTGATTGTTGTTGACCTGGGTTTCGGCCTCGATCAGGTACAGCTGGATCGCATAATCAGGGTTGGCTTCACGGGCTTCGGCCAGGCGCTTGGACGCTTCGGCAGCACTGCCGTTGCTCATCAGGATATCGCTCTGGCGCAGTTGCGCTGGCAGATAGTCACTGCCGGGGCCGACCTGGGCGTATTCACCCAAAGCCTGCTGCGGATCGTTGCGCTCTTCGTAGATGCGCCCCAGGTTGAGGTGCGCCGAATCGACGTGGGCACCGCGCTCGACCAGTTCCTGCAGGTAGCCGGCCGCTTCGTCCCAGGCCTTGGCTTCCAGGCAGACCAGTGCCAGGGAGAAGCGCAGTTCATCATCATCAGGGAACTGCTGCACCAGATTGGAGAACTGGGTCTTGGCGTCTTCCATGCGATTCTGTTCGACCAGCGCGCGGGCGTAGCTCAGGCGCAGGCGCTTGTCGTCCGGGTATTTCTTGATGCTTTTTTCCAGCAGCGGCAGCGCTTCCTTACCCCGGTCCAGGCCTTGCAGCAGGCGGGCGTGGAGCAGGATCGGCGCAACTTCACCCGGCTTGGGCGGGTTGTCTTCGAGCAGCTTGAGGGCTTTATCGGCATCGCCGTTCTGTTGCAGCAACAGCGCCTTGCCGAAGATCAACTGGCCGTTTTTCGGATATTTGCCCAGCAGGCGGTCGAAACTGGTCAGCAGGCCGTTGCGGGTATTGGAATCGGTTTCCGCCGCCGACAGGGCGAGGAAATCGAAATGGGTGTCGCCCTGACCTTGCAGGACTTTTTCCATGTACATCATCGAGTCGTCGTAGCGACCGGCGCGGGCCAGTTGAATGGCGGCTACGCGCTGGGCTTCGAGGTTGTCCGGGTCATTGCGCGACCAGATCAGCGCGGTATCCAGGGCGGCCTGATCGGCACCCAGGTATTCGGCGATACGGTAGGCGCGCTCGGAAACACCAGGGTCCTGGGTCTTGATCGCCTGGGTGACGTACTTGTCCAGGGCCAGGTCGAAGCGATTGCGCTGGCCTGCCAGCTCCGCGCTCAACAGGCTGACCAGAGTCTCCTGGGTGAACGAGCCATACACCTGCGGCTTGGCGGCAGGCGCAGGCGGCGCGTCTTGCTGCGCCGGGACGGACGGCGAATCGGCAGCCATGTTCTGGCAGCCGCCAAGAAGGGCAAGGGCGAGGAATAACGCGGAGGATCTATTCATATATAAGAAGGGACGACTTACCTGCGGTTTGAGCATCATGACACAAGGCTGGGAGCAAACCCACAGCCGCTTGGAAAACTACGGGATAGCCATTTGTAGCCCATCTGCAGGGCAAAATGATGGCATTTCCCGATCCGTTCTATAGGGACAATAGTCAGCGGTAGTTGTTCTGAACCTTTTGAAGTAGGACAATTGCCGGCTTCACGTCACCATCAGCGACCTTGAATGGCCTTCCTTGCACTTGGTATCAACCATAAGACTGCCTCGGTAGACGTCCGCGAGCGCGTGGCATTTACGCCAGAGCAGCTGGTTGAAGCGTTGCAGCAGCTCTGTCGGATCACCGACAGTCGCGAAGCCGCGATCCTTTCGACCTGCAATCGCAGCGAGCTGTACATCGAACATGATCAGCTTGAAGCCGAAGCGATCCTCGCGTGGCTGGCCCATTATCACCATTTGAACCTCGAAGAACTGCGCGCCAGTGCTTATGTGCACGAGAACGATGCGGCAGTTCGTCACATGATGCGCGTGGCCTCGGGGCTCGATTCTCTGGTGCTGGGCGAACCGCAGATTCTCGGCCAGATGAAATCGGCCTACGCCGTGGCGCGGGAAGCCGGCACTGTCGGCCCGCTGCTGGGGCGGTTGTTTCAGGCGACATTCAATGCGGCCAAGCAGGTGCGCACCGATACCGCCATCGGCGAAAACCCGGTGTCCGTGGCGTTTGCCGCCGTCAGCCTGGCCAAGCAGATTTTCAGCGACCTGCAACGCAGCCAGGCTCTGCTGATTGGCGCCGGCGAGACCATCACTCTGGTTGCGCGCCACTTGCATGACCTGGGGGTCAAGCGCATCGTGGTGGCCAACCGGACCCTGGAGCGTGCCAGTCTGCTGGCTGCCGAGTTTGGTGCCCACGCCGTATTGCTCTCGGATATCCCGGCCGAACTGGTCAACAGCGACATCGTGATCAGCTCCACCGCCAGTCAGTTGCCGATCCTGGGTAAGGGCGCGGTGGAAAGCGCGCTCAAACTGCGCAAACACAAACCGATCTTCATGGTCGATATCGCCGTGCCCCGGGACATTGAACCGGAAGTCGGCGAGCTCGATGACGTCTACCTTTACAGCGTCGATGACCTGCACGAGGTGGTCGCCGAAAACCTCAAGAGTCGCCAGGGCGCGGCTCAGGCCGCCGAAGAAATGGTCAGCATCGGCGCCGACGACTTTATGTCGCGCTTGCGCGAACTGGCTGCCGTCGACGTCTTGCGCGCCTATCGCCAGCAAAGCGAACGCCTGCGCGACGAGGAGCTGGCCAAGGCCCAGCGATCCCTGGCCAACGGCGGCAATGCTGAAGAAGTACTGGCGCAACTGGCCCGTGGCCTGACCAATAAACTGCTGCATGCCCCCAGCGTACAGTTGAAGAAACTGTCTGCCGAAGGTCGCTTCGACGCGCTGGCCATGGCCCAGGAATTATTTGCCCTCAACGAGGGCTCGACGGATAAAACCCCGCAATGAAAGCTTCACTGCTCAATAAGCTGGATGTGCTCAGCGACCGTTTCGAGGAACTGACCGCGTTGCTCGGCGACGGCGAAGTCATTTCCGACCAGACCAGGTTCCGCGCCTATTCCCGTGAATACGCCGAAGTCGAGCCGGTTATCGAGGCTTACCGTCAACTGCTCAAGGTGCAGTCGGACCTCGAAGGCGCCCAGGCGCTGCTCAAGGACAACGACCCCGACATGCGCGAAATGGCGGTCGAGGAAGTGCGCGAGGCCAAGGAACAACTGGTCGAACTGGAAAGCAATCTGCAACGCATGCTGTTGCCCAAGGACCCCAACGACGGTCGCAACGTGTTCCTCGAAATCCGTGCCGGTACCGGCGGTGACGAGGCGGCGATTTTCTCCGGCGACCTGTTCCGCATGTACTCGCGCTACGCTGAGCGTCGTGGCTGGCGCGTTGAAGTGCTGTCGGAAAACGAAGGCGAGCATGGCGGCTTCAAGGAAGTCATTGCCCGGGTCGAAGGCGAGAATGTCTACGGCAAGCTCAAGTTCGAATCCGGCGCCCACCGCGTGCAGCGCGTGCCGGAAACCGAATCCCAGGGCCGTATCCATACCTCGGCCTGCACCGTGGCCGTGTTGCCCGAGCCCGATGAGCAACAGGCCATCGAGATCAACCCGGCGGATTTGCGCGTCGACACTTATCGTTCGTCCGGTGCCGGTGGTCAGCACGTCAACAAAACCGACTCGGCGATCCGCATTACCCACTTGCCGTCGGGTATTGTCGTCGAGTGCCAGGAAGAGCGTTCCCAGCACAAGAACCGTGCGCGGGCCATGTCCTGGCTGTCGGCCAAGCTCAACGATCAGCAGACCAGCGCCGCTGCCAACGCCATTGCCAGCGAGCGTAAGCTGCTGGTCGGCTCGGGGGATCGCTCCGAGCGCATTCGTACCTATAACTTCCCTCAAGGGCGAGTCACGGATCACCGCGTCAACCTCACTTTGTATTCGCTGGATGAAGTTCTGGCCGGTGGGGTCGATGCAGTGATAGAACCGCTGCTCGCTGAATATCAGGCTGACCAACTTGCGGCTCTGGGTGAGTAAATGACCATCATTGCCAGTTTGTTAAGAAATGCCGAACTCCCCGATTCGCCGACCGCGCGTCTGGATGCCGAACTGTTGCTGGCCGCTGCCCTGGGCAAGCCGCGCAGCTTCCTGCACACCTGGCCTGAGCGCATCGTCAGCACCGAGGCGGCGCAGACTTTCGCCGATTACCTCAAGCGCCGCCTGACCGGCGAGCCGGTGGCTTATATCCTCGGCCAGCAGGGCTTCTGGAAGCTGGATCTGGATGTGGCACCCCACACCCTGATCCCGCGTCCCGAGACCGAAATGCTGGTCGAAGCCGCGCTGGAACTGGTGCCGGGTTTTGCCACCGTATCGTTGCTTGACCTGGGCACCGGCAGCGGCGCCATTGCCCTGGCCCTGGCCAACGAGCGGCCGGTGTGGAACGTCACGGCCGTGGACCGCGTGCCCGAAGCCTTGGCCCTGGCCGAGCGCAACCGCAAGCGCCTGCATCTGGATAACGTCACGGTGCTGGAAAGCCAGTGGTTCAGTGCCCTGGAAGGCCAGCGCTTCGACCTGATCATCAGTAACCCGCCGTATATCGCCAGCAGCGATCCGCATCTGGCCCAGGGCGATGTGCGTTTCGAGCCGAGCAGCGCTTTGGTTGCGGGCACTGATGGCCTTGACGACCTGCGGCAAATCATCGCCCAGGCGCCGCAGCACCTGAACAGCGATGGCTGGCTGCTGCTCGAACATGGTTACGATCAGGGTGCCGCCGTGCGCGAGCTGTTGGTCCAGCATGGTTTCGAGCGGGTCAAAACCCGGCGTGACCTGGGTGATCACGAACGTATTACCTTCGGGCACCTGCCGTGCTGACAGACGCCGAACTGCTGCGCTACAGCCGCCAGATTCTGCTGCAACACATCGATATCGACGGTCAGTTGCGTCTCAAACAGGGGCGCGCGCTGATCATCGGCATGGGCGGCCTGGGGTCGCCCGTGGCGCTGTACCTGGCCGCAGCCGGAGTGGGCGAGTTGCACCTGGCCGACTTCGATACGGTGGACCTGACCAATCTGCAACGGCAGATCCTGCACGATAGCCATAGCGTCGGCCAGGCCAAGGTCGATTCGGCCATGGTCCGGCTCAGTGCGATCAATCCAGGCATCACACTGGTGCCCCATCGCACGGCGCTGGATGCCGACTCCCTGGCCGCAGCGGTGGCTGCTGTCGATGTGGTGCTCGATTGCTCGGACAACTTCGGCACCCGCGAAGCAGTGAATGCCGCCTGCGTCGCGGCGCGCAAGCCATTGGTCAGCGGTGCGGCGATTCGCCTGGAAGGGCAACTGTCGGTATTCGACCCACGTCGCGAAGACAGCCCGTGCTACCACTGCCTGTATGGGCATGGCAGCGAAGCGGAGCTGACGTGCAGCGAGGCCGGCGTGGTCGGCCCGCTGGTGGGGCTGGTTGGCAGCCTGCAAGCGCTCGAAGCCCTGAAGCTGTTGGCGGGCTTCGGTGAAACCCTGGTCGGGCGGCTGCTGCTGATCGATGCCCTGACTACACGGTTCCGTGAACTGAAAGTGCGCCGCGACCCGCAATGCAGCGTCTGCCAGGCCATTCATCATCAGGGCAGCCATGACCAAAGCCAGTGACGCTCCGGTTGCCGTGTTCGATTCTGGTGTCGGCGGCCTGTCGGTACTGGGTGAGATCAACCGCCTGCTGCCCAATGAATCACTGCTGTATGTTGCCGATTGCGGACACATTCCCTACGGCGAAAAAAGCCCCGAGTTCATTCGCCAGCGTTGCGCGCTCATCGCCGAATTCTTCCATCAGCAACGCGCCAAGGCGTTGGTCATCGCCTGCAATACCGCGACCGTGGCCGCTGCCGCCGAACTGCGCCTGCGTTATCCCGACTGGCCGCTGGTGGCGATGGAGCCTGCGGTCAAGCCGGCCGCAGCGGCGACCCGCAGTGGCGTGGTCGGCGTGCTGGCCACTACCGGCACTCTGAAAAGTGCCAAGTTCGCCGCCTTGCTCGATCGCTTCGCCACCGACGTAAGGGTAGTGACCCAGCCATGCCCCGGTCTGGTCGAACTGATCGAAACGGGTGATGTACAGAGCCCTGCCATTCGCCAGTTGCTGCAAAGCTATGTAGAGCCATTACTGGCCGAAGGTTGCGACACCATCATTCTCGGTTGTACCCATTACCCATTCCTCAAACCGCTTTTGCGGCAAATGGTGCCCGACTCGATCAGCCTGATCGACACTGGCGGCGCCGTTGCCCGACAACTTCAGCGGCTGCTGCAACAGCAGGATTTACTTGCCCAGGGCCCTGCGCGTGAAACACTGTTCTGGAGTAGCGGCGATACGGACTCATTCAGAAAAATCCTTCCGGCACTATGGAAAAGCACTGACTCTGTGCGAAGCTTTAGCCTGTAAGTAATCTGTTACAAATTCGTCAGCCCGATTGAACTATTCGGTGAAGGCGGATTTCTACAGTCGTCTGCATGACTGTTTCAAAAAAAATATCGTGATAGTGCGTTCAAAAAATAGGATGTTTCCGATGAAGCGACTGTTTTGTTTGGCTGCGATTGCGGCTGCGTGTGTGGGACAAAGTGCACTGGCATTGGCCGATGGGGTGGAGTTTTCCGTAGGCGCCACCGGCCAGTCGGACATGACCTATCGGCTGGGTGTGCAGCTCGATTGGGACAAGAGCTGGATGCAGAGCGATGTGGGGCGTCTGACCGGCTACTG
Source organism: Pseudomonas sp. JUb42 (assembly GCF_024807945.1). Classification (GTDB taxonomy): domain Bacteria; phylum Pseudomonadota; class Gammaproteobacteria; order Pseudomonadales; family Pseudomonadaceae; genus Aquipseudomonas. The sequence goes on from NZ_JANUFD010000014.1 coordinate 93,099, forward strand.
GAGCGGCGCCTACACCTATTGGGATGGTGACAAACGCTCCAGTGTCAGCAGTCTGTCGTTCTCTCCGGTATTGGTCTACGAGTTCGCCGGTGACCGGATCAAGCCGTACATCGAGGCAGGCATCGGGGTCGCCGTATTCTCCAATGACCGTATCGAAGACAAGGAACTGGGCACGGCTTTCAACTTCGAAGACCGCATTGGTTTCGGCCTGCGTTTCGCTGGGGGTCATGAAGTCGGCATTCGCGCCACGCATTATTCCAACGCCGGTATCAAAGAGCCTAATGACGGTATTGAAAGCTATGCCGTACACTACACCATGCCGTTCTGATGTTTGCTGTAAGAAACAGAGAGTGGCTGTCTGTTAGCTGTCTGTAATCAATGCTTCATGAATATGTGCGTCCGGACGGTTTGGTTAGTCCGGGCAAGCATGTTCATGAGCAACTAAATATATGCCGAAGCGATACCCTGGCGTTCATTCATACACTCATCTGACCCCGTCTCGAACTCGCGGCAGATCAATGGCCGCCGGTCATAGATCGTGCACAGCATGCTGTCGCGATCCAGCGCCGCACACCAGCCGTCGTCCAGACGCAGCATCACTTCGCCGCCCCAGTCATCGACATCGATAAAGCGTTCGGGCACTCCGGTGTCGGTGATCAGCATCACTTCGAGCTGGCAGCAGCACGCCGCACAGGTCGAGCAGGTGACGGCAGGCTCTGTGGCAACGGGCAAAAGGGGGATGAGGGTCGTGGTCATAGCGGCGCAGTGTAGGGCATGATGGCTCAGCCGTGGTGACGATCGAATGACTGTGCCGACGGGGTGTTGCGCAAGTACCGGGCCAGCCAGTGCAACGCTGGAAATACGCAGGCCCAGATCAGCCCCAGCAGGATCAGGCTCGGCCACAGCCCCAGCGGCAACTGCACCCCTGCCAGGCGGGCGCCGGCAAAATAAGACAGCGGGCCGCCGATGGCGCCGAACAGACTCGCCCGCCACCAGGGCATGGCACTCCAGGCCAGGCAATGATTGAGGGTGATCGCCAGCAAAGCCCACATCAGCATCAGCCAGAGTGGAATCAGTGGCCCGCCGGGCGGAAATTGAAAGACGTCGAGCATGGTCAGGCTGCTGTCGAGCAGGGTACCGAGAGCGGTGACCCAGATCAGCAGCTTGCCTTCCCTTGCCCACGAGCCGACCCACAACAGGTGCAGCAACACGATGGCCCCGGCCAGCAACAGCCAGTAGCTGTCGCCGCCCAAGGCACAGGTGAACCAACCCGCCTGGAACAAGGCGGCGTTGACCAGCACCGGCTGTCTACGCATCAAAGCGCCCTAGCAGCGGTTGCGGCACGGCAGCCGGTTTGGCCAGCAATAGCTGCGCGGTGCCGATGGTGCGTTCCAGAAACCCGCCTTCGCAGTAGCACAGATAGAACTCCCACAGACGCAGGAAGTAGTCGTCATAGCCCAGCTCGGTCAGCGAGCCGTGGGCGCGGCGGAAGTTGTCGTGCCACAGGCGCAGGGTGCGAGCGTAGTGCAGGCCGAAGTCTTCCATGTGCAGCAGGTTCATGTCGGTGTCGCGGCCAACGATTTCCAGCATCTTCTGCACCGAAGGCAAGGCGCCGCCGGGGAAGATATAGCGCTGGATGAAATCGACACTGCGCCGTGCCTGTTCATAGCGCTGCTCGCGAATGGTGATGGCCTGCAACAGCATCAGACCGTCGCTCTTGAGCAGGCGGGCGCATTGCTGGAAGTAGGTGGGCAGGAACTGATGGCCCACGGCTTCGATCATTTCGATGGACACCAGCTTGTCGTACTGGCCCTGCAGGTCGCGGTAATCCTCCAGCAACAGGGTGACCCGATCAGTCAGGCCCAGGGTTTCCAGGCGTTGGGCGGTGTAGGCGAATTGTTCCTTGGACAGGGTGGTAGTGGTCACCCGGCAGCCATAGTGCTGCGCCGCGTAGATCGCCATGCTGCCCCAACCGGTGCCGATTTCCAGTAGATGGTCATTGTGGGTCAGGGCCAGCTTCTGGCAGATCCGCTCCAGCTTGTTCAGCTGGGCCTGTTCCAGGGTGTCGTCCTTGCCCTGGAACTGGGCGGCGGAGTACATCATGGTCGGGTCGAGGAACTGCTCGAACAGGTCGTTGCCCAGGTCGTAGTGCGCCGAAATGTTCTTCTGCGAACCCTTGCGGGTATTGCGATTGAGCCAGTGCAGGGCCTGGATGAAGGGGCGACCCAGGCGGGCCAGGCCACCTTCCAGGGCATCCAGCACATCCAGATTGCTGACGAACACACGCACCACCGCCGTTAGGTCTGGCGAGGTCCAGTAGCCATGAATGAAGGCTTCCCCCGCGCCAATCGAGCCGTTGCCCGCGACCATGCCCCACAGCGCCGGGTCAACAATGGTGATTTCACCCTGCACCGGCGCACCGGCCTGGCCGAAGACATGCCGCTCCCCGCCTTCATTGATCACCAATAATCCACTGCGCAGGTTGGCCAGTTGGCGCAGGACCCCACGCCGCAGGAGGTTGGCAGTGAGGCCGTTGGCGCTCAGGCTGCTCGAAAAACTGCTGCTAGGGTTTTTCATGGCGTCGATCCTTGGGTTGCATGTGCGCAATACGAAAGGCGCCGTCGGCGGCCTGATGGGAAAAAATCGGTATGCGCTTGAGCAGCAGGCGCAGGGCCTGCCAGTAGATGGCCAAGGCGGTCTTGGCGGTCATCCACGGGTAGGCGAACAGATAGCGGTGCAGCGTGGCGCGAGTCAGCGGCTGGCGTTCGAGATTGAGCGTTGCATCGAACATCTTCAGCTCGCCCTGCCAGTCGGCCATGTGCACGCCCAGACGCGCGGCCGGCTGGCTGAAACTCATGCGGTATTCCAGGTCCCGGGGCAGGAACGGCGAGACATGAAAAGCCTTGGCCACCGCGAAGTGTTGATGACCGTCGCCGTTGGCGGGCAATACGTAGTGGTAGCGCTCGCGCCACGGCGTATTGGTGACTTCGCAAAGCACAGCAGCCAGTTCGCCATCGGCGTTAAAGCAGTAGAAGAAACTCACCGGATTGAACGACAGACCCCAGCTGCGCACTTGGGTCAGCAGACAGACCTTGCCCTGTGGCGTATGGCCCAGAGCCGTCGCGATTCGTCCGCGCACGGCATCGAGCAGGCTCACGCCGCCCTTGGTCAGCTCGGGCAGATAGTCGCTTTCGCGAAAGGAAAACGGCGCAAAACGGCGGCTGCCAGCCAGGGGCGACAGGTCGAGCACGCGCTCCCGTTCGCTCAGATCCAGGTACAGCATGCCGATGCGGTAGGTGAACTGATGGGCCCTGGGCGAGAACCGCCGATGGCTGATCCAGCCATGGTACAGGGCGCTGTTCACAGGTATTCCCCGAAGGCACTGGCGACGCGCAAGGCGCTGACGACGCCATCTTCATGAAAGCCGTTGGCCCAGTAGGCACCGCAAAAATAGCTGTGCTTTACACCGTGCAGCTCTTCCCAGCGTGCCTGTGCGGCAACGGCGGCCAGGCTGTATTGCGGATGGGCGTAGCGGTAACGGGCGAGAATCTTCTGCGGGTCGATGGCGGCCGTCTGGTTCAGGCTGACGCAGAAGGTGGTATCGCTGGCGATGCCCTGCAGGATGTTCATGTCGTAGGTCACGGCGGCCAGTTGTTGGCCGTTGCCGCCCAGGCGGTAGTTCCAGCTGGCCCAGGCCAACGGGCGTTTGGGCAGCAGGCGGGTGTCGGTGTGCAGGACGACGTCGTTGTCGGCGTAGGGCAGGGCGCCGAGAATCTCCCGCTCGGTCGTCGACGGCTCGGCGAGCATCGCCAGGGCCTGGTCGCTGTGACAGGCGAATACCACTTTGTCGAAGCGCTCACTGCCGTGGGCGCTATGGATCAGCACGCCAGCGGCATCGCGCTCGACCCGTTGAACCGGGCAGTTGAGGCGGATGTGCTGGGCGAACGAGCGGGTCAGAGGTTCGATATAGCGACTGGAACCACCGCTGATGACCTGCCATTGCGGCCGATGATTGACCGACAGCAGGCCGTGATTTTTGAAGAAACGCACGAAGAATTGCAGAGGGAAACCGAGCATGTCGGCCAGGGACATGGACCAGATCGCCGCACCCATGGGCACGATGTAGTGCTCGATGAAGCGCCTGCCGTAGCCTCCGCTTTCCAGGTATTGGCCCAAGGTCGTATCGTCGGCGATACGGCGGTTTTGCAGGTCGTCGATGGCTTCACGGTTGAAGCGCATGATGTCGCGCAGCATGCCCCAGAAACGCGGCGACAGCAGGTTGCTGCGCTGAGCGAACAGGCTGTTGAGGTTATTGCCGTTGTACTCGGTGCCGGTCGCCGGATCGCTCACCGAAAAGCTCATCTCGGTGGCTTTGAAATCGACCTTCAACTGGTTGAGCAGGCGGATGAAGTTGGGGTACGTCCAGTCGTTGAACACGATGAAGCCGGTATCGATCGAGTAAGGCCGATCGGCCACCGCCACGTCAACGGTATGGGTATGACCGCCCACCCAGTCGGCCGCCTCGAACACTGTGATGTCGTGCTTGCGCGCCAGCAGATAGGCGGTGGTCAGGCCGGCAATACCACTGCCGATGATGGCGACCTTCATTGCGCGTCCTTGTGGGTGTGTTCGTGACGCACCATGCGTTTGCCCAGGGCCAGTTGCAGGCGCAGCGGCAGCAGGGCCAACAGACGCATGGCCATGATAAACGGGCCGGGAAAGGCGATTTCCAGCGGACGACGCTGGCGTTGAATGCGCGAGGCGATATAGCGCGCAGCCCTGAGTGCCGGCCAGCGCATGGGCATGGCGAAATCGTTCTGTTCGGTCAGGGGCGTGTCGACGAAGCCGGGGGTGACCACGGTGACGTCGATGCCTTCTTCGGCGATATCGATGCGCAGCGAGTCGAATAGGTAACGCAAGCCCGCTTTCGAGGCGCCATAGGCTTCGGAGCGGGGCAGCGGCAGGAGAGTGACCGCACTGACCACGCCGACCAGATGTGGACGATGACCCAGGCGCAGCAGGGGCAAGGCTTCCTGTATGCAGTAGCTGGTGGCGATCAGGTTGGTGCGTACCACACGCTCGACCATGGCGGCATCGAACTGCCGGGCGTCGATGTATTCACAGGTGCCAGCATTGAGGATCGCCATGTCCAGCGCGCCCCAGACGGCGGCAATGCGATCGCAGATTGCGCAGATTTGCGCGGCGTCGTTGATATCGCCTGCGGCGACCATGACCTGCTTGGGAAAGCGTTTGTACAGGGCCTCCAGCGGCGCAACCTTGCGCGCGGTGACGGCGACGTGATGACCGGCAAGCAGCAGCTCTTCGGCCAGGGCCAGGCCGATGCCACTGCTGGCACCGGTCAGCCAGATACGCAGATGATCGGGATGGCTCATGACAATCTCCTTTTCAACCAACCGATGGCCTGCCCCATCACTGGCAGGTGTTCGTAGAGCAAGGCCCCGGCATCGAAGTAGTCGCGGTGCCGATAGACCTTGTCGTGCCACGCCAGGTGCGAGCAGCCCTGGACGTGGAGGATGCGGCCCTTGTTCAGGCGCGGATGGGCGTAATGCATGGTCCAGCGCAGATAGCCTTCGCCTTCGCGGACCTGATCGAAACCGTGAAAATCGAAACGCAGCTCGCTGACCTGGCTATACAGCTGGGCGAAATAGCGGCGCAGCGCCGCAAGGCCATGGACCTCGTGGAGCGGATCGGTGAAGCGCACGTCGTCGCTGTACAGCTCACCGAGGCGGTCCAGATGGTCCTTGTCCAGGGCGGCGAAGCCTTGGGCGAAACGCTGCAGAAAGTCACTCATAAGCGGGCTCGAGGGCCGATTGGCGACCGGGCAACGCCTTGAATGCAGCCAGGGCGCGGGCGCGGCTGGCACCCAGGTCGACAATGGGCGCCGGGTAGCCGTTGGGGGCGAACAAGCCGCCCGCAGCGTTCGGGTTGTGCACTTCTTTTTTGTTCAAATCGGCCAGTTCAGGCAGCCAGTGCTTGATGAAACGTCCGTCCGGGTCGAACTTCTGCGACTGCGCCAGCGGATTGAAGATGCGGAAATACGGTGCCGAATCCGTCCCGGTAGACGAACTCCACTGCCAGCCGCCGTTATTGGCTGCCAGGTCGCCATCAATCAGGTGGCGCATGAAAAAGCGCTCGCCTTCGCGCCAGTCCAGCAACAGGTTCTTGGTCACGAACATGGCGACGACCATGCGCAGCCGGTTATGCATCCAGCCGGTGTCGAGCAGCTGGCGCATGGCCGCGTCGATGATCGGCAGGCCCGTGCGGGCCTCTTGCCAGGCGGCGAGATCCTCGGAAGACTTGCGCCACTTCAAGTCCTCGGTTTCCGGGCGGAAAGCGCGATGGCGCGAGACACGTGGGTAGCCGACCAGAATGTGTTTGTAGAACTCGCGCCAGAGCAGCTCGTTGATCCAGGTCACGCTGCCGGTGTTGCCGGTTTCGAACTCGCCGTTGTTGCTGCTCAAGGCCGCATGCAGGCACTGGCGCGGCGACAGCACGCCGCTGGCCAGGTAGGGCGATAGCTGGCTGGTGCCGGGTTTGGCCGGGAAGTCGCGTTGCAGTTGATAGTCCTGAATGCGCTCATCGCTGAAACGCTCCAGACGCTGCCGAGCTTCTTCTTCCCCCGCTGGCCAGAGTGCTTGCAGGCTGGCCGACGGAGTGGCAAAGCCTTCGACCCGGGTCGGTGGCACATCGCTCTTGATCGACAGCGGCGCCTGCGCCTTGGGTGTGCGTACCGGCCGGGGCATGCTTTCGTAGAGACGCGAATAGCAGACCTTGCGGAACTGGCTGAAGACCTGGAAGTAACTGTCGTTGCGGGTCAGTACGCTGCCAGGCTGGAACAGCAGTTGGTCCAGATAGTGATGAAAGCCAACGCCGGCATTTTCCAGTGCGCGGGCCACTGCCTGATCACGACGGGTTTCGTTGATGCCGTACTCATCGTTGGCATGCACGGCTTCGATGCGGTGCTCACGGCACACTTGCAGCAACACTTCGGGCGCCAGGTCCCAGGTATCGGCATGACGGATCAGCAAGGGGATGTTCAGTGCGCCCAGACCTTTCTCCAGCGTCACCAGGTTGCGCAGCCAGAAATCCACCTTGCTGGCGGCGTCATCGTGTTGCAGCCATTGGCCGGGGCTGAGCAGATACAGGGCCACGGTCGGCCCGCGTTCCATGGCCGCAGTCAGGGCTGTGTTGTCGTGAGTGCGCAGGTCGCTGCGTAGCCAGAGCAATTGCATATTCAGTCCTTAGCTTTCAAATAAGGCCGAGCCGCTGGAGAGCGGACTGGGCGGTCAAGGGGTCTTCGGCGAGCGTCAAACCCTCGATCTCGTTAGCTGATACGGATAAGTCGGCCGAATGGATGCAGACCGTTGGTCCGGCCAGCAATCGCGGGCAGGAAATCGTGGCCAGTAGCCTGGGGAGCTGAGCCAGATTTACCGGCTTGCTCGAATACAGCAGGACCCCGCGCGCCTTCAGGCGTTCGACGGCCATGGCCAGCTCGCCCACGGCCAGGGGCCAGTCGAAGACTTCCACCGGGCAGTCGGCCGAGCTGACCAGCCAGGCGGTGAGCCACAGGTGCGGCTCCATGGCCAGGTCGGAGTGGTTGACCAGCAGCAGGGGCGCGCCGCTGATCTGGCGATTGTTGTGATAGATCCGCGCGCCGAGCTTGCTGCGCAGCCAGGAATAGAAGAACACCTGCTCCAGTTGCGCGCCGAGTTGACCCTGCCAGCGTTGTTCCAGCTCGCTGAGCAGTGGCTGAAGCAATTGTTCGCAGAGGGTACGCGGTGGATACAGCGACATGGCCTGGTTGAAGATATTGTCCAGATGCCGTTCGGCCAGGTCATGAATGGCGGCCATCAGGTTCTGACGCATGGCTTGCCAGTCGTTGCCGGGGACCGCACTGACCGGCTGGCGGCTGTCGAGCAGATGCTTGACCTGGCTGACCGGCACGCCGCGATTGAGCCAGGTGAGGATGTTCAGCACGCGCTGCACATGCTCTTGCGAGTACAGGCGATGCCCCTTGGGCGTGCGGTGCGGCACGATCAGGCCATAGCGTCGTTCCCAGGCCCGCAGGGTGACGGCGTTGACGCCGGTCTGCCGGGCAATTTCACGGATTGGCAACCAGTCGGGCTGCACACCTTCGAGAGCGCTGTCGGGTAATTCATTCATGATTTAGATCGCATTGCGCAAGCTGAGGTTTTCCGGGTGCGGCTGCATGTAAACCTGGAGCGCGACGTACGGATCGGGGTGTTGGCGAAAGTGATGCTTGAGCAGGGTCAGGGGCACGATGAGGGGCACGATGCCCTGGTGGTACTGGCTGATCAGTTGCTGGAGTTCCTGCTTGTCGGCGCTGCTCAAGGTCTGTTTGAGATAGCCGCTCAGGTGTTGCAGGACATTGGTATGGGTGCCACGGGTGGCGCATTTTTTCAGTGCCGCCATCAGCTCGCTGAAATAGCGCGGGGCCAGTTCGTCGACATCATCGTGCTTGCCCATGCTGCCCAACAGGCCGCCGAGCACCTTGTATTGCAGCGGGTTACTGGCCATCAATTGGTATTTATAGCGGGCGTGGAACTCGGTCAGGCTGCGGCGGCTGATGCCCGTTGCGCACAGCGCCTGCCAGGCGGCGTAGGCAAAAACCCGGGTGATGAAGTTCTCGCGCAAGACCGGGTCATTGAGCCGGCCGTCCTCTTCCACCGGCAGGTTGGGGTGGCGGGCGCAGAACGCCTTGGCGTAGATCCCCGTACCGCCGCCATCCACCGGCGCGCCGTTTTCCCGGTAGACCTTGACCCGTTCCAGCCCACACGACGGCGATTTCTGCATGAAGATGTAACCGCAGATGTCGCTGAGCTCGACGGCCATCTGTTCGCCGTAGGCGGCCAGTTCCTTCGTAACATTCAGATCGCTGCTGACCGTGCCCACCGCCTGCGGCTGCTCGGCATCGCCGACCAGGCGGATGGTCTCACGCGGGATGCCCAGGCCGATGGCAACTTCCGGGCAGGCGGTAACGAATTCAAAGTATTCGCTCAGTACCTGGGTACACAGCTGGGATTGTTTGTGCCCGCCGTTATAGCGCACCTCGGCGCCCATGAGGCAGGCACTGATACCGAGCTTTGGCTTGTTGACGACGGGCACGAACATGGCAGCCTCTGGACAATACTTGTACGCAGGACTTCCCATGTACAACTTCTGTTTATCATAGGGCTGAAGTTGTACAAGTCAAATTTTATGTATAGGTATTTACGCGTGCAGAAAGAATTGTGGGAGCGAATTCATTCGCGAAGAGGCAGGTACACCCGACGCATCTGCAGTGATTGGAATACTGCTTTCGCGGATAAATCCGCTCCCACAAGGGCTGTAAGCGATGAGGTTATTGCCAGCCCATCCGCCAACAGCCGGTATCCTGCAAGGTCTGCCATGGCAGGCGTTCGCTGCGGTGGGTGAGCACGGCCTGGAGTTCGATCTCCAGTACCGTGCCTTCTTCGTCGCGGAACAGTTCGGTGACCAGGAAATGTTTTTCCCGGTTGCGCGGCTGTGCTGCCGTCCATTTGGACAGCAGCAATTTGCGCGGATTGATTTGATTCATTGCAAATGCTCGAGCAGGCGTCGCGCCGCTTCCTGGCCGCTGAGCCAGGCGCCTTCGACCCGGCCTGACAGGCACCAGTCGCCACAGACATAAATGCCCAGGTCGGCGTCGGACAACGCGCCCCACTCGTGGGCGCCAGCCGGGCGGGCGTAAAGCCAGCGGTGGGCCAGGCTGAATGCCGGGGCAGGCATGGCGCAGCCGATCAGCTCGGCGAAGGCGCCATGCAGGTGCTCGATCACCTCTTCCCGGGACATGTCCAGATGCTCGCGGCTCCACTGGCTGGTGGCGTGCAGCACCCAGGTGTCGACGCTTTCATTGCGCTCCGGCTTGCTGCGGTTGCGCGCCAGCCAGTCGATCGGGCTGTCCCGGACGAAGCAACCTTCCAGCGGTGTTTGCAGCGGGGTGTCGAAGGCCAGGGCGACGGCCCAGGTCGGCTCCATCTTCACGCCAGAGACCACGCCGGCCAGCTTGGGGGCTGCTGCCAGCAGCGTGGTGGCCTGAGGTGCGGGCGTGGCAACCACGACATGACTGAAAGGACCATGGCTTTTGCCTTCACTGTCGATCAGGTGCCAGTGTTCTTCGCCGCGAAAGACTTCGCTGATACGGCAGGAGAAGGTCACCGGCAGATCGCCAAGCATGGCGCGGGTAATGGCGCTCATGCGCGGCTTGCCGACCCAGCGCACCTGCTCGTCGGGCGACGGGCTGAGCTGGCCGTTATGGGCGTTATAGAGTTGCGGCGCCCACTCGGCGACGAAGCCGTTGGCCCGCCACTGGTTGACGACATTGACGAAACGGCGGTCGCGGGCGGTGAAGTATTGCGCGCCCAAGTCCAGCGCGCCGGCTTCGCTGCGCTTGCTCGACATGCGCCCGCCGCTGCCGCGGCTCTTGTCAAAAAGATGAACGGCATGCCCGGCAGCGTGCAGCGCCTGGGCAGCGGAGAGTCCGGCGATGCCGGTACCGATGATTGCGATAGGTACAGTCATAGGGGCCTCGTTACCTTGTCTGCACAGAGTACGCCGTAGTTAAAACCTGTACAAATCTGTTTTTTGGTATAAGTTGTCGCGTATTCAAAAAGCACAGAATCCTGGCTTTGGGCTCGTACGGCGCGAGCGCTATTCTGATCCTTGGGTGCAAGCGGTCAACTCTGCGAACGGATAGTCAACCGTCGATGTCTTTGTGCCAGGGCTCGGGGTCGTTGATGATCGGCTGCATTTTGCGCTCATCAGCGCTACCTTGAAAAATAGACTACCGAAGTGCCATGAACGCCACGCAAGGACACCTGCCATGCATATATTGCTGACCGGCGGTACGGGATTGATAGGACGCGAACTGTGTCGTCACTGGCACGCCCAAGGGCATCAACTGACCGTGTTGAGCCGTAGCCCCCATGAGGTCGCCGCGTTGTGCGGGCCACAGGTGCTCGGTGTCGCGCGACTGGAAGACATCGGCGAACAACCGGTGGATGCCGTGATCAACCTGGCGGGCGCACCGGTGGCTGCCCGGCCCTGGACGAGCAAGCGCAAAACCTTTGTCTGGGACAGCCGCATCGGCCTGACCGAGCGTCTGCTGGCCTGGTTGCAGGCGCGCGAGCAAAAGCCTCAAGTGCTGATCTCAGGTTCCGCGGTGGGCTATTACGGCGACTGCGGCGAGCGGGAAATCGATGAGCAATCCCTACCGGTCATCCCGGACTACGCCAGTCAGTTATGCGGCGCTTGGGAAGAAACCGCCCTGCGTGCCGAAACCATGGGTATCCGCGTGATTTGCCTGCGCACAGGCCTGGTGATGTCGTCCAAGGGCGGCTTTCTGCAACAGATGCTGGCGCCGTTCAAGGTCGGCCTGGGCGCACGCCTGGGCAATGGTCGGCAGTGGATGCCATGGATTCATATCGCCGATCAAATCGCGGCGATTGATTTTCTGTTAAACCTGCCGGATGCCCGAGGTCCGTATAATGTCTGCGCGCCATCACCGGTGCGCAATCAGGTGTTTACCAAGACCCTGGCCAAGGTGTTGCGCCGCCCGACCTTCATGATCATGCCGGCGGCGGTGTTGAAAGTGTTGCTGGGTGAGATGTCGGTGCTGTTGCTGGGTGGCCAGCGCGCACGACCGGCACGCCTGCAGGCGGCGGGCTTTACCTTTCGTTATCTCGATTTGACTGCGGCCTTGAGTGATGTGACAGGCCGCCACTGAAATAGGACGTTGCATGACCGATCACGCGCTGTTGCTGGTCAACCTGGGTTCGCCGGCTTCTACCAACGTGGCCGATGTGCGCCGCTATCTCAATCAGTTTCTGATGGACCCTTATGTCATCGACCTGCCATGGCCGGTGCGGCGTCTGCTGGTTTCGCTGATCCTGGTCAAGCGGCCGGAGCAGTCGGCCCACGCCTATGCGTCGATCTGGTGGGATGAGGGCTCGCCGCTGGTTGTGCTCAGCCAGCGCTTGCAGGAGCAGATGCGCAAGCAGTGGAGCCACGGCCCGGTAGAACTGGCGATGCGCTACGGCGAGCCGTCCATTGCATCCGTGCTGACCCGCCTGGCTGCCCAGGGCATCAAGAAAGTCACCCTGGCGCCGCTCTATCCGCAGTTCGCCGACAGCACCGTGACCACTGTGGTTGAAGAAGCCAAGCGGGTGGTCAAGGCCCAGGGTCTGAACATGCAGTTCTCGCTGTTGCAGCCGTTCTACGATCAACCCGAATACCTCGACGCCCTGGTAGAGAGCGCCCGCGCTCATCTGCAGCAACCCCACGACCATTTGCTGTTGAGTTTCCATGGTCTGCCGGAGCGCCATCTGCATAAGCTCGACCCTACGGGTCAGCATTGTTTCAAGGGCAGCGACTGCTGCCAGAACGCGCCTGCCGAAGTGCTCGCCACCTGCTACCGCGCGCAGTGCCTGCGCTCGGCGGCGCATTTTGCTGAGCGTCTGGGTCTGGCTGACGGCACCTGGTCGGTGTCGTTCCAGTCGCGGCTTGGGCGGGCCAAGTGGATCGAACCCTACACCGAGGCACGTCTGGAAGAGTTGGCCCGCCAGGGCGTAAAGAAGATTCTGGTGATGTGCCCGGCGTTCGTCGCCGACTGCATCGAGACGCTGGAAGAAATCGGCGACCGTGGCGCCGAAACCTTCCGCGAGGCCGGGGGCGAGGAGTTGGTGCTGATTCCATGCCTCAACGACGACCCGAACTGGGCGGCGGCGTTGAACCGGATGTGTGAGAGGGCGCCGGTGATGCTGTGAAAACCGTTCGTTGGGCGCCAATTGTGTAAGCGAGCTATTGAAGCAAATTGTGGGAGCGAATTCATTCGCGAAAGCGGCATTCCGGGCGATGAATATCTATCGGATGTATCGGCCTCTTCGCGAATGAATTCGCTCCCACAGTATTGGCCCTCACAAAATGCGTTCCAGCAGAAGGTCATTGACCTCTTGCTGCTTCGCTATCAATCCTTCTGCTTGGTCCCGAAAATCTTGTCCCCGGCATCGCCCAGGCCCGGCATGATGTAGCCCTGTTCGTTGAGGCGATCATCGATGGAAGCGGTGTAGATCATCACGTCCGGGTGTGCCTTCTCCACGGTGGCGATGCCTTCCGGGGCGGCGACCAGGACCATGGCGCGAATTTCCTTGCAACCGGCTTTCTTCAGCAGGTCGATGGCCGAGACCATGGAGTTGCCGGTGGCCAGCATCGGGTCGATGATCATCGCCAGGCGCTCGTTGATCTCGGGCACCAGTTTTTCCAGGTAGGTGTGGGCCTGCAGGGTTTCTTCGTTGCGGGCCAGGCCCACGGCGCTGACCTTGGCGCCCGGAATCAGGCTGAGTACGCCGTCGAGCATGCCGATACCGGCGCGCAGGATCGGCACTACAGTGATCTTCTTGCCGGCGATCTTCTCGACCTGCACGGTCCCGGCCCAGCCCTGGATTTCGTAGCTTTCCAGGGGCAGATCGGCGGTGGCTTCATACGTCAGCAGGGCACCGACCTCTTGCGCCAATTCACGAAAATTCTTGGTGCTGATATCGGCACGGCGCATGAGGCCGAGCTTGTGGCGGATCAGCGGGTGGCGGATCTCACGGATGGGCATAGGAAAAGCTCCGGCGTCAGGCAAAAAACGGCCTAGATTAATCTATTCGCTTGTTACTGTCTTACTACAGATAGGGCGAAGTCTTACTGCAAGGAAGGCTGTGTACCACTTCTGAAGCAACGTTAGTCCATAATTACTTGCCCTGGCCCGAGCGGATGCGTACCTTTGCCCGCTTTTCTTACACTGCCCCCTCTGGAGAGCCTCATGTCTGCCGATCTCGAGCATATCCGTCAAATCATGCGCGAGGCTGACTGCCTGTATAACGAAGCCGAAGTCGAAGCGGCCATTGCCCGTGTCGGCGCTCAGATCAATGCCGAACTGGCCGAACGCAACCCGGTGGTGTTCTGTGTGATGAACGGCGGCCTGATTTTCGCTGGCAAGCTGCTGACTCATCTGAACTTCCCCCTGGAAGCGTCCTACCTGCACGCCACCCGCTATCGTAATGAAACCAGCGGCGGCGAGCTGTTCTGGAAGGCCAAGCCGGAAGTGTCGTTCATCGACCGCGACGTGCTGATCATCGATGACATTCTCGACGAAGGGCACACCCTGGGCGCGATCATCGACTTCTGCCGCCATGCCGGTGCCCGCGCCGTGCACACCGCCGTGCTGATCGACAAGGACCATGACCGCAAGGCGCGTCCGGATCTGAAAGCCGATTTCGTCGGCCTACCGTGCATCGACCGCTACATCTTCGGTTACGGCATGGACTACAAGGGCTACTGGCGCAACGCGGCGGGTATCTACGCCGTCAAGGGCCTCTAAGTCCCCCGACATCCCGTGCTAAAGTGCCAGCCACTTTTCACGGGATGCCGACATGAAGTCATTGCTTTGTCGCCGTACCGCAGCCCTCTTGCTGTTGTGCAGCCTGCCTCTGGTTACACCTGCCTTTGCCGAACCCATGCACGCGCAATACCTGCCGCCCGATGACCTGGCGGTCCGGGAAGGCGAGCCCGAGCAACAGCAACTGTTGCAGATCACCGAGTATTCGGTGGTAGTGGGCAGCCAGCGGCAATCCAATCAGCAGCCGATTCCGGTCACGTCGCCCCTGGTGCTGCGCCTCAAAGGCAAGCCGATGAACAAGGGCGCGACCATCAGCGAGGTGCTGATCCACTTCGATGGCGAAAGCAAAAGCCTGAAAAAGCCCACCTTTGATCCGGCGACCCGCGTCCTGACCCTCTATTATCCGCCCACGCAATACCGGGTGTTGGTGGATCTGCTGCGCAACGAGAAGGTCTATTGCCAGTTCCTCAGCTACGCCAATGGCCATGTCTGGGCCGATATCCATACCACGGGCTTACGTGCGCGTTGAGCCGCAGGACAGGCCGGGGGTAAACTGCCCGGCCGTGAAGGTGTCTGCGACCAGTTGGAGTCTGCAATGCGTAAAGATAAGAAGCAGTTGATTGGGGACGAGATCGGCGACGCGCAGATCAAATTGTTCCTCGATTTCGAGCCGGTCGATGCCACATCGCCGTCGCTGCACAAGTTGATCAAGGCCTACCGTGGCCTGCGTGTCGGTGATTTCGAGCGTTTCCTGGTGTTCTTCAAGGAAGCCGGTTTCGATCTGGACGGCACTGACGAGCAGGGCAATACCTTCGTTGCCTTGATCAAGGATCAGCGCAACGCCGAGGAGTACATCGAGTTGATCGATAAGGCGCGCGGCTGATAATCCGGTGCTATAAAAAAACGCCCCGCCTGTTACCAGTCGGGGCGTTTTTATGACGTTGAGTCAAAAGCAACGCAGCTATTTGAATCAGTGCAAGAACCGTGGGACCGGCTTTAGCCGGGAAGGCGCCTTCTCGGCTAAAGCCGGTCCCACAGAGTTACGCGTCAGGCGATGTTTTCCGTCGCAGGGTTTTTCTCGACCAGTTCCAGCAGCTCGTTGTTCTCGGTGTTGATGCGGTTGTACAGCTGCGCATCGGTTTCCAGGATCTTTTCCCGAGCCGGGAAGATCTCGTTGAGCTTGGCAGCCCATTCACCGCGAGCCTTCTCAGGGAAGCAGCGTTCGATCAGTTCCAGCATGATCGACACGGTCACTGAAGCACCCGGCGAAGCGCCGAGCAGGGCGGCGAGGCTGCCGTCCTTGGCCGAAACCAGCTCGGTGCCGAACTGCAGCACGCCGCCTTTCTTCGCGTCTTTCTTGATGATCTGCACGCGTTGGCCGGCCACTTCCAGGCGCCAGTCTTCGGCCTTGGCCTCCGGGTAGAAGCGGCGCAGGGATTCCAGACGCTGTTCCATGGACTGCATCACTTCGCTGACCAGGTATTTGGTCAGGTCCATGTTGTCCCGGGCCACAGCCAGCATCGGGCCGATGTTCGCGGCGCGTACCGACAGCGGCAGGTCGAGGAACGAGCCGTGCTTGAGGAACTTGGTGGTAAAGCCGGCGTATGGCCCGAACAGCAGGGATTTCTTGCCGTCGACCACGCGGGTGTCCAGGTGCGGCACGGACATCGGTGGCGAACCCACGGCAGCCTGGCTGTAGACCTTGGCCTGATGGCGCTTGACCACTTCCGGGTTATCGCAACGCAGCCACTGGCCGCTGACCGGGAAGCCGCCGAAGCCCTTGCTCTCTTCGATACCGGACATCTGCAGCAGCGGTAGGGCCGCGCCACCGGCGCCGAGGAAGACGAACTTGGCGTCGATTTCGCGCGTGCCGCCGCTGTTGACGTCCTTGATGCTGACGCTCCAGCCGTCGCCTTTACGGCTCAGGCCGGTCACGCGCTTGCTGTACTTGACCTGGGCATCCGGGGTGCTGGCCAGGTGCTTGAGCAACTGATTGGTCAGGTTGCCGAAGTTGACATCGGTGCCGTGCTCCACACGAGTGGCGGCCAGCGCCTGATTCGGGTCGCGGCCCGGCATCATCAGCGGCATCCACTCAGCCATCTTGCTCTTGTCTTCGGTGTACTCCATCGAAGAAAAGGCGTGATGCTTGTGCAGGGCTTCGAAGCGCGCCTTGAGGAAGGCCACGCCTTTGTCGCCCTCGACGTAGCTCAGGTGCGGCACCGGGCTGATGAAGGACTTCGACGAGCCGAAGGTGCTCTTGCGGGTCAGGTACGCCCAGAACTGTTTCGACACTTCGAACTGGGTATTGATGTGGATCGCTTTCTTGATGTCGATGGAACCGTCGGCGGCCTGGGGCGTGTAGTTCAGCTCACACAGCCCGGCATGCCCGGTCCCGGCGTTGTTCCACGGGTTGGAACTCTCCGCCGCACCCGAATCCATCAGCTCAACGACTTCCAGCTTGAGGCTGGGGTCGAGCTCTTTGAGCAGCACCGCGAGGGTAGCACTCATGATGCCGGCCCCGACCAGTACCACGTCGACTGCTTCGTTATGCGCCATTAACGTGTCTCCAAAATCTGCAACCCAATTGACGGCAAGCGATCCCTAGGTCAGTGGCCGGGGAGGGCGGGGCGTTGTTCATAGTGGGCCCCAGGTGCACCCTGGCCAGGATCAGCATGTCCGATTCTTCGCAATTCTTTGCATCGCCACCGCAGGCCGCTACCAGGCTCGAACAGGCATTAAATCAGGTCGGCATGAACGCATTTTTCCGACCCGCAAGCCATTCGACCATGGTCAAGGCATCCGGTTGTGCAATCCATCTCGTTACCGTTTCAGGCCTCGCTGATGGAGACTGCGCAGTGAGCAATCCTCAAGGTGGTTGGTTCTGATGTTAATGGTGCTTTGACACACGCATACCTATTCATTGCTTGCCACACTCTTGTGAAGTTGTGAAAACCCGTTTTTTCACGCTCTTTTGGAAACGTGAACCTCAAACCTCAAAAAGGGCTGCGCGATGGCAGCTCTGGCAGCTCAGTGTTCAGTCTGGTGTGAGGGCGGCAGGTGGGAAAAGGTTCGAAGAAATTCGAGCGATCGCACACCGAACAGCGACTACACCGGCCTGGACATGACCTGTGTGGGCGGCTCTCTGTGGGCGATACGGAGGTGCTAATACTGGGATTAGCGGTGCTGCGAGGCCCGATCAGGAGACGTCCTTATAATCGGGGGGAGATTATAGCGATGAAACGCCTGAAATTGATCGAAATAAAATGACTTTTGTTCGCTGATCGGTCAGGCCGTGAGCAAAGGACGCCGACGGGACCGCGCGGGTGCGCGAACGACGCGGGCTGTAGCGGGCAATGGCTGGTTCAGCCAGCACAGGCGCGACTCGTTTATTTCCACCCAGTCATGGCCGGCGGGCGGCTTGATGCAATGCTTGAATGCGCGGCAGATACCGGCCTGGTCTACCCGTGCATAGTGGCGATGCTGGCGAAAACTGAACAAAGACCAGAGGAAGTCCATGGTCCGGCTCCTTTTGTGTGAGTACGCCCAGCATCTCAGGCGCAAGTGACATGGCAGTGACGTGCCCATGACATCTGTGTGGCTGAACCATTGCGCTCGCATAACGGTCCCATTTTCAACTGGTGAGTCGCGGTTTGACGCCGCTATACTGCGGCACATTCGGAGTTACCCCCATGGAGAAATTGAGCATGCTGCGTCGCTTTTTGTTTGGTTTGCTTGCTGTAGGCACCTTGACCCTGGTCGGTTGCGCCAACAGCCCGCAACAACTCAGCCCGCAACCCAAACTGAACAGCCAGTTGGCCCCTGTCGGCCGCGGTCAGCCGGTTGTGGTACGCGTGGTCGACGGCCGTCCGAGCCCGACCCTGGGCACGCGTGGCGGCCTTTATCCGGAGACCAGTGCGGTGACCGTCCAGGCCAATGACCTGCTGCCCAAGCTGCAGGCCCAGGCCGAAGCCGCCGTGCGCCTGTTGGGCTTCACCCCGACCGGCAGCGCCGGTAACGCGCCGCAACTGACCGTGACCCTGGCCGACCTGAAATATCAGTCGCCCAAGGAAGGCATGTACGTGACCGAGGCCACCATCAGCTCGACTTTCCGTGCCGATATCCAGAACAACGGTCGCAGCTACAGCGGGCGCTACGCGGCGTCCCTGAACCAGCGCTTCGGCATGGCGCCGAACCAGGACACCAACACCAAGCTGGTCAGCGACGTGTTGAGCGATGCCCTGACCCGCCTGTTCCAGGACCCGAGCGTCGGCCAGAACCTGGCTAACTGATTCGGTTTTTCCGTAATACAAAAAAGCCCGGCTCTCATTACAGGAGGCCGGGCTTTTTTGCATTTGATCGAGACACCTACAGAAAACTGTGCCTTTTAAGCCGCCTGCTGATAGAAATCGAGAAAGCTGAAACCAGTCTCTTGATCCATCTCCGGCAGGTCGTGATGCTGATGGCCGCCGATGGCGCAGTACACCAGCCAATGACGGTCCTGAATATTGAAGGAGAGGGCGTCGACCAGCGCCTGCTGTTCATCGCTGGGGGCGATCAGGTAGAGGCGGTCCTGGTTGGTTGCATGCAGCATCGGGAACTCCGGAAAGTCAGGTGCATCCTTGAGGACCGATACCGTGCCCGATTCAGGTTACGTTAAGGTGACGAACGTTAAATTGGCCGGGTAGATCAATCTGAATCCCGGCGTCTGTGCAAAGCGGCGCCACCGAGGCCCGCATGTCGTCCCTTCCTTTCACCCCTGCCATCATTCTAAATCTGCTCGCCCTGGTGGCTGCTGCGCCGGGTATCTGGTTGCTGCTGGTTACCCGAAACAGGGAGCAGCGCGAACTGGATCATCTTGCGGCCCTGACCGAGCAGGCGCCATTCGACGAGCCGATGTATCTGATGGATGTGGCGAGCCTGCGGATGAATCGCTTGTGCTACCGCGTCGGTTTTGCCTGCCTGGGGTTGGCATTGTTGACGTCGTGGCTGAGTACGCAGTTGCACGTTTGACGCAGGATTGTGGGAGCGGACTCATCCGCGAAAGAGCCAGTTCAAAACCTCTTTCGCGAATGAATTCGCTCCCACACTCGCGCCAGCTCTTGTCAGAGTGCCAGTCCGGCCTTGATCCGGTACTGATTACGCACGGGCGTCGCGTATTGCAGGATCAGGTAAGGACGATGTTCCACCGGGCAGCCCTCAAGACGGCGTTGCCATTCTTCCCTGGCCTTGGCCAGTTCATCAGCGGCGAACACCTCATCGGCCTGCGGCACGTTCAGGCTCGCGTCGGCATCTGACCACTGCGCATAGGCCAGGTAATGCACGGGGAACAAGCGATAGCCGCCGAGAATCTGCCGATCCATCTCGATAGCCAGTTGCTTGGTATCTTCGAACAGCTCGCTGATCGGCGGGGCGAAATTGATGTGGACACGACCTTTATAGCCGGTAATGCCCAGGGCAATGCTGACGTCATCCTCGCCTGAGGCTTTGGTGTAGCTGCCGGTGGTGGCACGGATGTACAGCTCGCGGGCCTTGGCCTGGTCGCAGGGATCATATTCGTAGCTGATCGAAACGGGCGTCAGGTTCAGCGAGCGAATCACCTCGCCAAACGGCTCGTCCTTGCGGCTCATATGGAACATCTTGAGGATTGCCGACTCAGTACGGTCGTCGCCGTCCTTGGCCCGGCCTTCGGCCTGGGCGATCCAGATCGAGGCGCAATCGTTGCGGATCGAGTGGTTGATATAAGCCGAGAGCAGCTGATAAGCCGCCATCTTTTCCCGCCGCCCGGCAATCGAACGGTGCACGATAAAGCTCTTGTTCAGGCGCATCAGATCGCTGACGAAGGGCTTTTGCAGCAGGTTGTCGCCGATGGCGATGCGCGGCGTCGGCAGTCCGGCGTGATACACGGCGTAATTGACGAACGCCGGGTCCATGACGATATCGCGGTGGTTGGCCAGAAACAGGTAGGCCACCCCGGACTTGAACTGCTCGACGCCGGTGTAGGTCACACCGTCAGTTGCCCGTTCGATGGTGTGATCGACGTAGGCTTCGACCTTGTCCTGCAAGGCGGCGACCGAGTCGATCCCGGCGAATTCGCGGCGCAGGCGATGGGCGATGACCGGTTGCAGCAGCCAGCCCAGGCTTCCCGACAGGCGCGGGAAGCGAAAATGAGTGAGGATAGCGAGAAATGCTTTGTCACCGAGCAAGCGCGCCAGGACAGCGGCTACTTCGGTGTCGTCGTACGGTCGGATGGCATCAAATTCGCCCATCATGTTCTCTTGTTGGAAATGGCTGAATGGAAAACCGGGGCTTTAAAGATATTGTCGTCTTAAATTGAAACAAATGACCCCTTAACAGCCCGCGATTATACGCACAACTCACCCCGGAGGCCCTGATG
The DNA here is from genome assembly GCF_024807945.1 of Pseudomonas sp. JUb42. Taxonomy (GTDB): domain Bacteria; phylum Pseudomonadota; class Gammaproteobacteria; order Pseudomonadales; family Pseudomonadaceae; genus Aquipseudomonas. Next base: position 113,933 of record NZ_JANUFD010000014.1, read on the forward strand.
CAGGAAATACAGGCTTATGACTGCCCATATTGCGGCGAACCGGTAGAAGCGGTGCTGGATCTGTCCGGCGGCGACCAGCAGTACATCGAGGATTGCCCGGTGTGCTGCCGACCTATCGTGTTCGACCTGCAAACCGATGGCGAGGACTGGAATCTGGACGTACGCAGCGAGAACGAGTGATGCAGAAAATCTACGAGCCGGAAAACCTCATGGAAGGCGAGTTGCTCCAGGCGATGCTGGCTAGCGAGGGCGTCGAGGCCCATCTGACCGGCCGCCACCTGCTGGGCGGGATCGGCGAGCTGCCGGTGTTCGGCCTGCTGGGTATCAGCGTCGACAACGATCAGGCCGAGCGGGCACGGGCGCTGATCACTGCGTACAATGGCGCGTCACCCTTCAGCGGTGACGAGCCGGACGTCTTCCCTGATGTATTGGTTTGTTAACTCACCCGTAAGCACGAGTCCGATTGCCCCATGTGTGGACGTTATGCCCTGTTTCGATGGACGCCCGCCTTTGCGGCTTTGCCCGGTTTTCCCGGCGATCAGCGAGCGCAGTGGAATATCTCCCCCGCCGACAGCGTGCTGATGATGCGCGCCAACCCCGAGGCGCCCGGCGATGTCGAGCTGGCGCGGGCGCGTTGGGGGCTGACCCCGGCCTGGCTGACCGACCTGTCCCGCACCCCGGCCCATGCCCGCGCCGAAACCCTGGCCGAGCAGCCGATGTTTCGCGATGCCTTTCGTCAGCGCCGCTGCCTCCTGCCCGCCAACGGCTTCTATGAGTGGCGTGGCAGCGTGCGCAAACGGCCATTCTGGCTCACGCCGGGGGAGGGCTCGGCACTATTCTTTGCGGCGATCTGGGAGGCGTATCCGGTGCAGGAACATGTTTATCTGAGTGTTGCGGTGGTGACCCAGGCGGCAGCGACCCAGCGCCGTCCTCTTATTCTCGACAGCGCCGGGCAAAAGACCTGGCTCGATGCAGAGGCCTCGCAACCTGCGTTGCTCAGTCTGCTCGCCAGCCCACAAATGGCCTTGCGTGAGCGGCCGTTGGCCAATCTCGTCAACGATCCTAAATTGAATGCACCGGAATGTTTGACGCCGTTGGGGTCCTGAAACACGCCGGGTGAGAACGTATTGGTAAAACAGCAGACTAAAGAGCACTGTTTCCAGGGAGCATCACCATGCGTCAGCTATTTATCTTGAGTGCCCTCAGCGCGGGGTTGCTGCTCGGCGGTTGCCAGGCCGTCAATACCACCCAGGGCGACGCCGTGGGTGTCGAGCGCAAGCAATACATGTTCAGCATGCTCTCGACCCAGGAGGTCAACGAGATGTATGCCAAGTCCTACACCGAAACGGTGAGTGAGGCGGGCACCAAAGGTGTGCTGGACAAGAACAGTGCCGAAGCCAAGCGTGTACAGACCATCGCCAATCGCTTGATCGCCCAGGCGCCGAAGCTGCGGCCGGATGCGGCGCAGTGGCAGTGGGAAGTGAACCTGATCAAGAGTGACGAGCTGAACGCCAACTGCGGGCCGGGCGGCAAGATCATTGTCTACAGCGGCCTGATCGATACCTTGCAACTGACCGACGATGAAATCGCCGCGGTGATGGGCCATGAAATCGCCCACGCCCTGCGTGAGCATGGTCGTGAAGCCATGTCCAAGGCCTATGGCGTGGCCATGGCCCGACAGGGTGCCGGGGCGCTGCTGGGGATGGGCGAGGACAGCCTGAAACTGGCCGATACTGTGGTCAATTACAGCCTGACCCTGCCCAACAGTCGCAGCAATGAAAACGAAGCCGACCTGATCGGGCTGGAGTTGTCGGCGCGGGCCGGTTATGACCCTAACGCCGCCATCACCCTGTGGCAGAAAATGACCCAGAAGTCCGGCGGCGCACCGCCTGAGTTCATGAGTACGCACCCGGCTTCACAAAATCGTATTGCTTCGTTGCAGGCAGCCATTCCCAAGGTCATGCCGTTGTATCAGCAGGCACCGAAGTCCTGACCCCCGCAAAGGCGGATCGCGTCGCAACGACACGATCCGTCGTCGTCACACCCAGCCACTGACCTGCATGGCGTTGTAAACCGCGACTATGGCCAGGACGAAGAACGAACAGGCAGCCAGGCGACGAATCAGCGTCAGCGGCAGTTTCTCTGCGGCGAAATTACCGGCCAGCACCACCGGCACGTTGGCCAGCAACATACCCAGGGTCGTGCCCATGATCACCATGAACAGGTGGCCGGTGTACTGAGCTGCGAGCATGACCGTGGCGATCTGCGTCTTGTCGCCGATCTCGGCGATGAAGAAGGTAATCAGGGTGGTCATGAACGGGCCGAACTGACGTTTGGTACTGGCTTCGTCGTCGTCCATCTTGTCCGGCACCAGGGTCCACAGCGCCGTAGCGGTGAAGCTGGCGGCGAGGATCCAGTGAAGTGCTGCGTCGGAGACGAAACCGCTGAACCAGGCGCCGACGGCACCGGCGGCGGCATGGTTGGCCAGGGTCGCGGCAATGATGCCGGCGATAATGGGCCATGGCTTGCGGAAGCGAGCGGCAAGAATGAGAGCAAGCAGTTGGGTTTTGTCACCGATCTCGGCAAGCGCAACAATACCGGTGGGGACCAACAGGGATTCCAGCATCAGGGTTCCTAAGGGGCGGGTCGACACGGCTATGACACGTACGACCTTCCCGCCCCGGGTAAGGTGTTCGTGTCATAGGTCTTGTCAAACCTCGGATCTATCTAAGTAGATTCCGGGTCGTACGCACCATGGTCTGAGGACCAAGTATGTTGATGCGTACCGGACGAGCGCTGGGCTCGTGGGAGACTACTCCCCTAGGACGGAGCGGATTTTGCCTACCTCAATGCCATTGAGCAAGCACTTATTTCACTTGCGTTTGGCGTTGTAAACGCGGAAGCCATTGCCTTCGGCCTTGGTCACGCAGGGGCCCAGATGCTCTTCGATCAGCGGTTGGTAGCGCAGGAAACTATTGGCAACCAGCCGAAGAACGCCGCCATTTTTCAGATGTTGCCGCGCTTTTCGCAGCAGGTTTTCCGTCGCCTGATAATCCGTGTGCACCCCGACATGGAACGGCGGATTGGTCAGGATAGTGTCCAGGCCCATCGGCGCGGCGTCGATGCCATCACCGGTAATCACCTCGGCTTCCAGACCGTTTGCCGCCAGGGTCAGGCGACTGCTGGCAGTGGCAAAGGCATCGACATCGAGCATGGTTACGCTGTTATGCGGGTAACGCCGCTTGATTGCCGCGCCCAGGACGCCAGCACCACAGCCGAAATCCAGCAGGTGACCGCTTGGCAGCTTGTCGAGGTTTTGCAGGAGCAGCGCCGAACCACGATCCAGGCGGCCATGGCTGAAGACGCCGGGCAGGCTGATCACGGTCAGGGGGCCGTCTTCCATCTCGATGGGATAGCGCTGGGCCAGGCTTTCCAGTTCCACGGCCTGGGGCGCGTCTTCCACGGTGACTTGCCAGAGCTGGCAATGGCGGGCGCTGTCGAGCTTGCGGGCGCGGCCGAAGGGGCTTAACTGGCGGGCTGCGGCTTCGATGCCGGAGCGCTTTTCGCCGACCAGGAACAACTCGCGACCGGCCAGGCGTGAGGCGAGGGCGTTGAGCAGGTAGTCGGTCAGGTCCCGAGCCTTGGTCAGGAACAGCACGGCCGCGTCGAAGCCATGCTCGGGCGCGTTGACGCCGAAGTGCGTGCGCTCCGGGAAGCGTGCGTCGAGCGCCGCCTGATCACCGGCATGCCAGCACCAGCCACGGGCATTGGGCAGCTTGCCCAACAGATCGTCGGCGGGCAGCCCGGTCAGCAGCAGCGAGCCCTGAAACAGCTCGGCCTGCCGGAGTAACACTTCACTGCGCGGGTCCATGACGGGCTCCTGGAAAAAGGGGCGCAGTTTAGCAGGGTTGTCGGTGTCCGCGGATTTCAGACGGGCGCTGTAGGAGCGAGGCTTGCCCGCGAAGGCTATCTCTCAGGCCCTACAGCTCTATCGGATGTACCGGCCTCTTCGCGGGCAAGCCTCGCTCCCACAGGTTTTGTGTTTGTCGCGATAGCGTTGTCAGCTGACCACTCGCAGCTCCTTGCCAGCAAAAAACGCCTGGGTATTCTCGGTCACCTGGCTGACGATGCGCTGTCTTGCCTCGCGGGCGCCCCATGCGCTGTGAGGAGTGATGATCAGGCGTGGAATATCATCAGCCAGCAGTGGATTGCCGGTCACTGGCGGTTCGACTGTCAGCACGTCGGAGGCCGCGCCACCCAGGTGTCCGCTGCGCAGGGCGTCGGCCAGGGCCTGTTCGTTGATCAGCCCGCCGCGAGCGGTATTGACGATAAAGGCGCCGGGCTTGAGCAGGCTCAGGGCGTGGGCATTGATCATGTCGCGGGTGTGCTCGTTCAACGGGCAGTGCAGGGTCAGAGCGTCGACCTGCGGCAGCAACTCGGCCAAAGGCAGGCGATCCGGGCGGGCAGGGCGGCCGGGAATCTGCCCGAGCAGCACGCGCATGCCGAAGGCTTCGGCCAGTTTCGCCACCGCGCCGCCCAGTTCGCCATGACCGAGCAGGCCAAGGGTTTTGCCTTCCAGTTCGACGATGGGGAAGTCCAGCAGGCAGAACTGCTTCGATTTCTGCCACTGACCTTGCTGCACGGCGCGCTGATAGTCCGGCAGGGACGTAGCCAGGGCCAGTAACAGCAGCAGGGTGTGCTGGGCCACCGACGGTGTGCCATAGCCCTGGCAGTTACAGACGGTAACGCCATGTTCCCGGGCGGCAGCCAGGTCGACATTGTTAGTGCCGGTGGCGGTGATCAGCACCAGTTTCAGGTCCGGGCAAGCGGCAAAGGTCGCGGCGTTGATCATGATCTTGTTACTGATCACCACCTGCACGCCTTGCAGGCGTTCGATCACCTGATCCGACGTGGTACTGGCATAGAGTTGCAGGTCGCTGAAACAGGCACGCAGCGCACCCAGATCAAGGTCGCCCAGGTCCAGGGAGGTATGGTCGAGGAAAACTGCTTTTGCTTGATTACTCATCAGCTGTACCTTTTTCAAAGAAAGGGGAAGGCGTAGATTGTTTCAACTTTTGTAATCGCCATGACCCTGGAGGCCTTATGTACTGGGCGGAGTTTCTCACTGTTGCCTTGATTCACCTGCTTGCGGTTGCCAGCCCCGGCCCCGATTTTGCCGTAGTCGTACGCGAAAGCGTTACCCACGGGCGTAAAGCGGGCACCTGGACCGCCATGGGCGTCGGCACCGCGATCTTCCTGCATGTCGGCTATTCGCTGCTGGGGATCGGCCTGATCGTTTCGCAATCTATCGTGCTGTTCAATGCCTTGAAATGGGCGGCTGCCGCATATCTGTTGTACATCGGCATAAAAGCCCTGCGCGCCAAACCCGCCAGTGCTTCTGACGCTCCGGTCGATATCGCCACCGGCGTACGCACTGCCCGGGGCGCCTTCACCAGCGGCTTCATCACCAACGGCCTGAACCCCAAGGCGACGCTGTTCTTCCTGTCGCTGTTCACCGTAGTCATCAACCCGCACACACCACTGGTGGTGCAGGCCGGTTATGGCGTCTACCTGGCCCTGGCCACCGCCCTGTGGTTCTGCCTGGTGGCACGGCTGTTCAGCCAGGAGCGAGTACGCGCCGGGTTTGCCCGCATGGGGCACTGGTTCGATCGGGCCATGGGCGGGGTGTTGATTGCCATTGGCGTGAAATTGGCGTTGACCGAGGCGCATTAAATCTCACGAAATCGTAGGACCGGCTTTAGCCGGGAGGGTGCTCTCGCGGCGAAAGTTGCTCCTACAGGTTTCAATGTTACTGCCCTTCACGCCATTTCCGCCCTTTCAAGCGACCCTGACGCCAGAATTCCTACGCACGTTTGTCCAGCAAATCATCCCTTCGGCTGATTTGGCTGGCGGGCGAGGGCTCTAGAGTGCATATTTTTTCGGCCAAGCCTGTGCACCACGAAAAGGGATTCTTATGTTGCAGACTCGCGTTATTCCGCCCGCTGATGGCGCCTACCAATACCCTCTGTTGATCAAACGGCTATTGATGTCCGGCAGTCGCTACGAAAAGACACGCGAAATCGTCTACAGGGATCAATTGCGCTACACCTATCCGACCCTGGTCGAGCGCGTTGCGCGCCTGGCCAATGTGTTGACCAATGCCGGGGTCAAGGCCGGGGATACCGTGGCAGTCATGGACTGGGACAGCCACCGTTACCTGGAGTGCATGTTTGCCATCCCGATGATTGGCGCGGTGGTGCACAAGGTCAACGTGCGCCTGTCCCCGGAGCAGATCCTCTACACCATGAATCACGCTGAAGACCGCTTTGTCTTGGTCAACAGCGATTTCGTCGGGCTGTATCAGGCGATTGCGCCAAACCTGACCACGGTGGAGAAGACCCTGCTGCTGACCGACCTGCCGGAAAAGACCGCCGAGCTGCCCAATCTGGTCGGCGAGTACGAGACCCTGCTGGCGGCGGCGAGCCCGGAATACGAGTTCGAGGATTTCGACGAGAACTCCGTCGCCACCACCTTTTACACCACCGGTACCACGGGCAATCCCAAGGGTGTGTACTTCAGCCATCGGCAACTGGTGCTGCACACCATGGGCGTGGCAGCGATCATGGGCTGCATCGACAGCGTGCGTCTGCTCGGCACCAACGACGTCTACATGCCGATTACGCCGATGTTCCATGTGCATGCCTGGGGCGTGCCGTATGCGGCGACCATGCTCGGTCTCAAGCAGGTCTATCCCGGCCGTTATGACCCGGAACTGTTGGTGGAATTGTGGCGCAAGGAGAAGGTGACCTTCTCCCATTGCGTGCCGACCATCATGCAAATGGTGCTCAACGCCAAGGCCGCCAAGGACGTCGATTTTGGCGGCTGGAAGATCATTATCGGCGGCAGCTCCCTCAATCGTTCGTTGTACGAAGCGGCCAAGGCCAAGGGTATCCAGTTGACGGCGGCTTATGGCATGTCGGAAACCGGGCCGCTGGTGTCGGTGGCGCACTTGAACGACGAGTTGATGGCGGGCACCGAAGACGAACGCATCAGTTACCGTATCAAGGCAGGCGTGCCGGGCATGCTGGTCGAAGCGGCGGTGGTCGACGAGCAGGGCAACTTCCTCCCGGCCGACGGCGAGTCCCAGGGCGAACTGGTACTGCGCGCCCCGTGGCTGACCGAAGGTTATTACCGCGAGCCGGAAAAGGGCGCCGAACTCTGGAAGGGTGGCTGGCTGCACACTGGAGACGTCGCCACCCTGGACAGCATGGGCTTTATCGATATCCGCGACCGCATCAAGGATGTGATCAAGACCGGCGGTGAATGGATTTCTTCCCTGGCCCTGGAAGACCTGTGCAGTCGCCATCCGGCGGTGCGCGAAGTGGCCGTGGTGGGTATTGCCGATCCGCAGTGGGGCGAGCGACCCTTTGCGCTGCTGGTCGCCCATGAGGGGCAGACCATCGATGCCCGGGACTTGAAGGAGCACCTCAAGCCTTTCGTCGAGTTGGGGCATATCAATAAATGGGCGATCCCCCACCAGATTGCCCTTGTTACTGAAATTCCCAAGACCAGCGTAGGCAAGCTCGACAAGAAGCGCATCCGCCTGGACATCATCGAATGGCAAAGCACTAACAGCACCTTTCTCTCCACGCTCTAAGCCCTGGCCCGCCGAGCTGCTGCCGTACGGCGGGCCGCTCTGGCGGGCGCGTTGCTTGCCAAATCAGAAAATTAAGCCATCCTCCCTGCACCTGTTGGAAATACAGGGCAAATAGCCATTCCAGACGGTTTTCACGCTGCAAATCACACTTTAGAGGGATCAAGCAGTTCAGCCTGCTGGCTATAGTCGGCACAGGACAACCAGAGCGTTAAACGACCCGCGCTTGTATGGCGGCCTCCTTAGGCTGCGAGACGCGGGACGTACCCGGCAGGAGCAGAAGTTGAAGGCCGGGGCGCTCTGCAAGTACTCACTGCCATAAAAATAAAAGCACATGGAGTAGCGTCGATGACATCAACAAACCAGTTCTGGCGCCGGGCGAAACTGCCTTTGGCCGTCAGCCTCGCTTCTACGCTCGCAGGTCCCGCGTTCGGCATCTCATTCAACATCGGGGAAATCGAGGGTAATTTCGACTCGTCGCTGTCGCTGGGCGCCAGTTGGTCCACGCAAAGCCCGAACAAAAACCTCATCGGTTCCAACAACGGCGGCCACGGCCTGTCGCAGACTTCCGATGATGGCCACCTGAACTTCAAGAGCGGCGAAACCTTCTCGAAGATCTTCAAGGGCATTCACGATCTCGAGCTGAAGTACGGTGATACCGGCGTGTTTATCCGGGGCAAGTACTGGTATGACTTCGAGCTCCAGGACGAGAGCCGCGAGTTCAAGGACATCAGCAATTCCAACCGCAAAGAGGGCGCCAAGTCGTCTGGCGGGCAGATCCTCGACGCCTTCGTCTACCACAACTACTCCATCGGCGATGAGCCGGGGTCGGTACGTTTTGGTAAGCAGGTCGTCAGTTGGGGTGAAAGTACCTTCATCCAGGGCGGTATCAACAGCATCAACCCGGTCGACGTTTCAGCGTTCCGCCGGCCTGGCGCGGAAATCAAGGAAGGCTTGATTCCGGTCAATATGTTCTATCTGTCGCAAAGCCTGACCCAGAACCTTTCCGCTGAAGGTTTCTACCAGCTGGAATGGGACCAGACAGTGGTCGACAACTGCGGCACTTTCTTCTCGCAGCCAGACGTAATTGCTGACGGTTGCAGCAACAACCTGGCGGTATTGCGCAGCCGCAGCGGCCTGAACAGCTCTCTGCAGGCCGCCGGTCTGCCTGCCACGGCGCGTGGTGCCGTGCTCAACTCCCTGGGCCAGCAAGGCGTGAACTTCGGCAACCCGGACGAGGGCGCCATCGTCAAGCGCGGCCCGGATCGTGATGCCCGGGACAGCGGCCAGTTCGGCGTCGCGTTTCACTACAACTTCGAGCCGCTGGACACCGAATTCGGTGCCTACGCCATGAACTATCACAGCCGTGCGCCTATTTTCAGCGGCAAAGGCGGTCCGGCCAGTGCCTACAGCGCTTCCGGCCTGGTCGGTTCGCTAGTGCGCAACGGCATTCCACAGGCAACCGCGACGGCCCTGGCGCCGACCCTTCTGCCAGTGGTCGTTGCCGCCAACTCCAGCTACTACGTCGAATACCCTGAAGACATCCATCTGTATGGCCTGAGCTTCTCCACCACCCTGCCTACCGGTACGGCGTGGAGCGGTGAATTCAGCTACCGTCCGAACGCACCGGTACAGCTCAACACCACTGACATCCTGTACTCCGGCCTGAGCCCGCTGAACTCCAGCGTCTCCCTGCTGCAAGGCACGCCGGGGCAGGATCAGAAAGGCTACCGCCGCAAGGAAGTCAGCCAACTGCAAACCACCTTCACTCACTTCTTCGACCAAGTCATGGGTGCCGAGCGTCTGACTGTAGTCGGCGAGGTGGGCTGGACCCACGTCGGCGGCCTGGAAAGCACTTCCAAACTGCGTTACGGGCGTGACCCGAGCTATGGCCCTGGCCCATTGCCTAATGGCCAGTGCACCACGCTCAACGCCAGCACCCTGGCTGGCGCACCGCTGAACAACCTCAGCCGCTACTGCGAAAACGACGGCTTCACCACCACCGACTCCTGGGGCTATCGCGCCCGGGCGATCTGGGACTACAACAGCGTTTTCGCTGGTGTGAACCTCAAGCCAAGCGTGGCCTGGTCTCATGACGTGAGCGGTTACTCGCCAGGTCCTGGCGGCAACTTCGAGGAAGGTCGCAAGGCTATCAGCCTGGGTCTGGATGCCGAATACCAGAACACCTACACCGCGAGCCTTTCCTACACCAACTTCTTCGATGGCAAATACACCACCGTGGATGACCGCGACTTCGTTGCGCTCAGCGTTGGCATGAACTTCTAAGAACACGGCTTTTTCAGGACGACATATGAAAATGAAAACAACAAAGAGCCTGTTACAAGTAGGCGTATTGAGTCTGTCTCTGTTGGCGACAGGTGTGATGGCGGCGGTCTCTGCCAGTGACGCAGCAAAACTGGGCACCAGCCTGACGCCAATGGGCGCGGAAATGGCCGGCAATGCCGACAAGTCGATCCCGGCCTGGACCCCGCTGGCGACCAATGCCGGAGCGGTGGACAGCAAAGGCTTCCTCGCCAATCCGTACGCCAGTGAGCAACCGCTGTTCATCATCACTGCGCAGAACGTCGACAAGTACAAGGAAAAGCTGGCGCCGGGCCAATACGCGATGTTCAAGCGATATCCGGACACCTTCAAGATGCCGGTCTATCCGTCCCACCGCGGCGCCACCGTGCCTGCCGATGTGTTCGCGGCGATCAAACGCAACGCCACCAACACCAATCTGGTGGGCGGCGGCAACGGTCTGGAAAACTTCGAAACCGCCGTGCCCTTCCCGATTCCGAAGGACGGTACCGAAGTCATCTGGAACCACATCACCCGTTATCGTGGTGGTAGCGTCAGCCGTCTGGTAACCCAGGCGACGCCACAGACCAACGGTTCGTTCAACCCGGTGTATTTCAGCGACTCGTTCGTTTTCCGCGACAAAATGAAGGATTTCGATCCGAAGAACCCTGGCAACATCCTGTTCTACTTCAAGCAGGAAGTGACCGCGCCATCGCGTCTGGCCGGCAGTGTGCTGCTGGTGCACGAAACCCTCGACCAGGTGAAAGAACCACGGGCTGCGTGGGTCTACAACGCCGGTCAGCGTCGTGTACGTCGCGCTCCGCAAGTGTCCTATGACGGGCCGGGTACTGCGGCGGACGGCCTGCGCACCTCCGACAACCTGGACATGTACAACGGTGCTCCGGATCGTTACGACTGGAAGCTGATCGGCAAGCAAGAAATGTACATTGCTTCCAACAACTACAAGCTCGACGATCCGAAACTGAAGTACACCGATATCATCAAGGCCGGTCACCTCAATCAGGATCTGGCGCGCTATGAGTTGCGTCGTGTCTGGCACGTGACTGCGACCCTGAAGGAAGGTCAGCGTCATATCTACGCCAAGCGTGACTTCTTCATCGACGAAGACACCTGGCAGGCAGCAGTGATTGACCAATACGACGGTCGCAACCAGCTGTGGCGTGTGTCCGAGGCCTACGCCGAGAACTACTACGACAAGCAAGTACCGTGGTACGCCCTGGAAGCCATCTACGACCTGCAGTCTGGCCGTTACCTGGCACTGGGCATGAAGAACGAAGAGAAGCGCGCTTATGACTTCGGCTTCACCGCCACCATCAGCGACTTCCAGCCTAACTCCCTGCGTCAGGAGGGTGTGCGCTGACAGTTGATCCATCGTTGAACGTGCGCCGTTGATCACAGCCACTGCGCATTGAACTCCACACAAACGCCCCGACTCGTCGGGGCGTTTGTGTATGCGCCCGGCTATGGCCGTATATTCTTTTCGATGATTGTGGGGATTTTGTTACAGACTTTTAGGAAACCGCCTACAAAACCCCTTGCTTAACCGCTAGTCTCGGGACATCCGCAACGCCGATAAATAGCACTTTCGAATAACAAGAGCCGGCTATGAGTGATTTGTCCCGTTTGCAAGGATTCGCAGACAACGTAGTGCCTGCGTTGGAAGGGCGATTCTTTCGACCCCCGCTGCCGGACGGCTATGTTGCCCGTGCCCGGTTGTGCGAGCGGCTGCACGCCGGATTGTCCGGGCGCCTGCTGCTGATCAGTGCCCCGGCAGGGTTTGGCAAAAGCTCATTGGCAGTCGAATTCTGCGAAGGGCTGCCCCGACAATGGCAGAGCCTGTGGCTGGGTTTGAGTCAACGCGACAGTGATCCGGGCCGCTTCCTCGAACGCCTGCTGGCCGGTCTGCAACAATTCTTTCCGCAATTGGGTGGCCAGGCCCTGGGCCTGTTGAAAATGCGTCAGCGTCACCAGCCCTTCGCCTTCGAAGAATGGCTCGACGGTTTGCTGGACGAACTGGCGCTGCACCTGATTCCCGGCAGCCCGGTTTTAGTGGTGCTCGATGACTACCATCTGGCGCAAGGCCCGGTGCTTGACCGTTGCCTGCAATTTTTCCTCAATCATTTACCAAGCGCACTGGTGGTGATGGTCACCAGCCGCCAGCGACCGGACTGGCACTTGGCTCGTCTGCGCCTGTCCCGGCAATTGCTCGAACTCAATGAACAAGACCTGCGCCTGACCCACGCCGAATCCCTGGCGGTGCTCGATCAACAGGGCAGCGCCCTCAACGGCGAAGCGCTACACACCCTGATCCAGCGCAGCGAAGGTTGGGTGGCCGGGCTGCGCTTCTGGTTATTGGCCGCATCCGAGGCGGGGGACAACACCTTGCCCCAAGCGCTGCATGGTGGCGAGGCGCTGATCCGCGACTACCTGCTTGAAGAAGTCATCGATTGCCTGCCCACCGATGTGCAGGCCTTCCTTTATGAAACCGCGTGCCTCGAACGCTTCTGCGCCGAATTGTGCAACGCCGCCCGGGATAGTCACGACAGCGTGTCGATGCTCGGCTATTTGCAGGCCCATCAAGTGTTTCTCGTGCCACTGGATGAACACGGTCGCTGGTTCCGCTATCACCATTTGTTCTCCGACCTGCTGCGGGCGCGGGCGACTCAGACGGTAGGGCCGCAGCAGCGCCGCCTGCATCTGAACGCCTGTCGCTGGTTCAGTGAGCAAGGGTTGCTCGACGAGGCAGTGGAGCAGGCCTTGCGTGCCGGACATGTGGATGTGGCGGCGAATCTGGTGCAGAACCTGTCGGAAGAAAAACTGCTGGCTGAGCAGAATATCGGTCTGCTGCTGCGCTGGAAGATGGACTTGCCTGACAGCCTGCTGATCAGCACACCACGGCTGATCGTGCTCTATTCCTGGGCCCTGGGTCTGGCCTGCCAGCTCGACGCCGCCGAAGAGTTGAGCGCGCACTTGAGCCGCTTCCTGCCCGCGCCATCGGCCACCGCACAGAAGTCCATGCTGGCACAGTGGCTGGCCCTGAGCGGCATCATTGCCCGTGGGCGTGGTGAGCGGGACAAGGCGCAGCGTTATTGCAGTGAAGCCCTGTCCAGCCTGCCCAATCTGCGTTACGGCCAACGCCTGATGTGCCTGTCGACCCTGGCCAATCTGGCGGTGACCGAAGGCGATCTGTGGCGGGCGAGGGCGTTGAACCGCGATGCTCTGGAGCTGGCCCAGCGCGTGGCCAATCCGCTGTTCGAAGCCCTGGCCCATTACGACCGTGCCCGGGTGTTGCAGGCCCGGGGCGAAACGCTGCGTGCCCTTGAGGAAGTCCGCCAGGGACTGCAACGTCTCAAAGGCTTGTCGGCGCAACGCCTGTATGCCATCCGCGCGCGGTTGACCTGTTACGAAGGCTATCTGCTGACCACGCGCCTGCAAACCGAGGCCGGTCGTGAGCGGCTATTGGCCGGACTGAGTGAGGCTCGCGCCTGTCGCGATATCAGCGTGTTGATTGCCCATTGTGTGATCGCCGGGCTTGAAGGTCGGGCCGGGCGCTTTGCTGCGGCCTTTGCCGAGCTGGGTGAAGCCGAGCGCCTGATGCATATCTGGGATGTGCCGCCGATCTACTACCTGGCGATGATCACCCTGGTCAAATGCGAGCTATGGCTGGCCCAGGATCGCATCGACCTGGCCGAGGCCTGGCTGGTACGTCTGGCGCAGACCTACAGCGGCGACCAGGCGGCCACCGCGCCCGAATGTTTGCCGCATCTGCCGTATCTCATTGACGTGCAGCGCGCCGTGCTTGAGCGTATTCAAGGTAAAAACCAGGCCTCGGTCGAACGCCTGCAAGCCCTGGAACTGTGCGCGCAAAAGGCTGACAGCCAACTGATGCGCCTGATCGTCCTGAATCAGCAGATCCTTTCGCTGATGGGCACTCCCGACGAAGGCCTGGCCCGGGATCTGTTCAGCCAATGCCTGCAGGCCGCCATGGGCGGAACCTTGTCGCCCTTCGAGGAGCTGATCGAGCGCCATCCCCTGTGGGTAAAAGAAATGCTGCTGGTGCGGGCGCCTTGCCCGGTGCGCGATGCCCTGATGCAAAGGCTGCCGGTTACCCTGGCGGTAGCCCGGGAAATCGGTGATCAGGCGGATAACCTCAGTGCCCGGGAGCTGTCAGTGCTGCAGCTGATTGCCCAGGGTTGCTCGAATCAGGAGATCAGTGAACAGCTGTTTATTTCTCTGCACACGGTGAAAACCCACGCCAGTCACATCAACAGTAAGCTGGGCGTCGAGCGACGTACCCAGGCCGTGGCGCGCGCCCAGGAGATGGGTTTGCTGGGCTGACAGAACGAGCGCAATTTTCCTGCGAGAACAGGCAAATTTTCTACGCCAACCTTTAGTGCATGAGCTAGTGTCTCTGGGGTACGCGAATGATTTTCCTGCACGGATTGCCATCGTTAAGCAAAACCTGACCGGGCTCCAGTCGTCAGGTTTTTCTGGAGTCGATCATATGCGCTGCACCTTCGACGTAGGCTTACTGTTTTCCACTGATGGCGGCTACAAGCGCCTTGGGCTCGCGGCTCTGTCCGGCGCCCAGCAGGCCTTGGCCGAAATCAATAATGATCCGCAACTTGACTTCTCCTTGCGTGCCCACGCGTTCAATCCCCAGGGTTTTCTGCATCGCTATCGCCAGGGCGCCCAGGCGTTGCTGCAGGATGGTGTGCGGCATATCTTCGGTGGCACGACTTCGGCCGGGCGCAAGGAAATCATGGGCGCCCTTGAGCGTCGTGATGGCCTGCTCTGGTACGGCAGCCCCTACGAGGGCTTTGAGAGCAGCGAGCAAGTGATCTATCTCGGTGCCTGCCCGAACCAGACTCTGCTGCCGTTGCTGCGCTATGCCCTGGAGCACTTCGGCAAACGGGGAGTATTGCTGGGCGCCAATTCCATTTGGGGGTGGGAATACAATCGTATTGCCGTTGAGGCAATGAATGCTGCCTGCGCCGAGGTGGTGTTCGAACAATGCGCCAGCCTGGGCGCGACCCAATTCGGCGATGTCGTGGCGAAAATCATCAGTGAACGACCTTCGTTCATCCTCAACAATTTACTCGGTGATTCAGCTAGCGCTTTTCTGCGACAGCTGGATCAGGCCTGCCAGGCCAATGGCCTGAGTTTTCCGGTACTCAGTTGCAGTCTGAGCGAAGCCGAGGCGGATGCCATTGGCGAGCTGCGCTGCCTGCGCTTATTGTCGTCCGGGACTTTTTTCGAGGACGTCGACCTGGCTTTCTGCGTGCATCAGCAACAATTGCACGGCGCTGTCGCCTGCTCTCACTACTACGTCAGCAGCTACGTCGCGATGCATCTGTTGGCGAGTGCCTTGCAACATTTGGGCAGCGATGAGCCGGTGGGCGTTCGTCGTTATCTCTGTGAACACGCCGAGGACACCGTGCTGGGGCAGCTGAAATTTTCCCCGCGCAATGGCCACAGCCCGTTGCCGTGCCATATTGCGGAATTGCATCAGGGGCGCTTCTTGCGTCTGCATAGCGAAGCACAGCCGCTTGCCCCCAGCCCCTACTTGACCAGCAACGACCTGAGCGAGTTTTATCGACTGCGTGATCCTGCCCGGGAGCCGCATTGGTTGCGGGTCAGGTGACAGCGGACTGCAAATTTATAGGTATTTGAGGGAGGCATTGCGGGGAGGGGGGTAAAGCATCCTTGCCTTGCGATCATTCCATGAGGGTCAAAGTTTTTTCTTGCACCAGATCTCATCGATGTTGCTGATACCCCAATCATCAGGAGACTCGATGCGCACAATCGGATCGCGATCATACTGGCTCGCCAGGTTGATCACCTTGGGTTCCAGTTGCTTGCGGGTCAGCGCCGACATGAAGACTTTGACCTTGGGCAGCAACAGCGAGGTGTCATTCTGTTCGACCACCACGCCCAGGCGACCGCTTTCCAGCCGTACCAGGGCGCCGATCGGGTAGATCCCCACCGTTTTGACGAAGCTCTGAAAGACCTTCTCATCGAAGTGACCTTTCCAGGTCGCCATCTCACGAATCGAATGCGCCGCGCCCCAGCCCTTTTTGTAGGGGCGCTCGGAGGTCACCGCGTCGTACACGTCGCAGACCGCGCCCATGCGTGACAGCAGGCTGATTTCTTCCCCGGCGAGGCCGTGGGGGTAACCGGAACCGTCGACTTTTTCGTGATGGTGCAGGCAGACGTCCATCACTGACGGGATGACATGGCGATTTTCCTGGAGGATTTTCAGACCCTCTTCGGGATGCTTCTTCATCGCCAGGAATTCCTCCCGGGTCAGGCTGCCCGGCTTGTTGAGAATTTCTATCGGAATCATCATTTTGCCGACGTCATGCAGCAGCCCGGCGGCACCTGCTTCGCGCACCTGATCCTCACTCATGCCCATGCGTCTGGCCAGGGCAATCATCAGCGCGCACACCGCGACCGAATGCATGTAGGTGTACTCGTCGGAATTCTTCAGGCGAGACAGACTGATCAAGGCGTGGGGATGGCGCATGATCGAGTTGGAAATTTCCCCGACCAGCAAGGCCACATCTTCCATGTCCATCGCCCGGCCCATGCGCGCGTCAGTGAACATGCCCATGACCGCCGTCTTGGCCTTGTTGCAGATCTCCTGAGCGCGGTTGATTTCTTCGTCCAGCGTGGTCGGTTCGGTATCAACTACGTCATCGCCCTGCAGCCCGTCCTGCGAGCCGCAGCACTCATCAGGGCGTTTGCCCCGGGCGGTATCAATCCATACTTCTTTGGTAGTGGACTGTTGAATAAGCTTAAGTACTTCAACATCTTGCAGTTCAACTTCAACGTGCTTTATCCAGAACGGATCGTTTGCCCATGGGCGGCAAAATTCGTGGATATACATACCCAGAGCAAGTTCGGAGACGCGGATTTTTTTTAGCATGACTGCATGCTCGCTGAACGTATTGACTGACTGGCAAGCAGTACTGCAATCATCGGGCTATGCACTGAGTGATAAGCGATGTGAAAATGTCCTATCGCCATATGGTTCCACCTTGAAGGCCAAGCCCGCTGCACTGGTTGCGTAGTGCCAGTATAAGGGGCGGCCTGTGAAAAAAACACGAAGTTTTATAGCGATAAGTGAAGCGCTGTGAATATTTATTTTTTATCAAAATCAAATGCTTAATAATGTATCTGTTTTGACGTCAAATTATTGATGTTATAGCCGTCCGGCAATAGCGGTGTTTTAGTTTAAATAAGACGCGGTCTTGATCGCGTTGCCGCTACGGTTGACCGGTTAGAGCAAACTCCGTAGCGACCTAATGAATTGTTTGGCTCAAGAGCAAGTTGAGACTTCAGCCTCCATGAGCGTGATTGACCAGCCGTAGTTGCAGATATTGCAGCAGCATGATGGTCTTGCCGTCGACGATATCGCCGCTGCCGATCATGGCGATGGCTTCGTCGAAACCCAGTTCCAGCACTTCGATATCCTCGCCTTCCTCGGCCAGACCGCCACCGCTATTGATGCGATCGCCCGGTTGGTACTGGCCAATGAAGAAATGGATGCGCTCGGTGACGGAGCCCGGGCTCATGAACGCCTCGAAAATCTTCTCGATGGCGCCGATCCGATAACCGGTTTCTTCTTCTGCCTCAAGGCGAATGCGTTCTTCAGGGCTGGCATTGTCCAGCAGCCCGGCGGCGGACTCGATCAGATAGCCGCTGTGGCCGTTGACGAAAGTCGGCATGCGAAACTGCCGGATCAGCAGCACCGTGCGTTGCGCAAGGTTATACAGCAGGATCGTCGCGCCGTTGCCACGGTCATACACCTCCCGCGTCTGCGCTTGCCAACTGCCATCGCGGCGGCGCAGGTCGAAGCTGTATTTCTTCAGCAGGTACCAGTTGTCCGAGAGGGTTTCTTCGGCGGTGATACGAATCGGGCTGTCTTGCATGGCGGGTCCTTTGGCGGGCAGTGAACAGTGCTTTGATCATACTGCGCCTTGAAAGGTCAGGGCAGTTGGCGTCAATCTTCGCTTCTGAATCGCAAAAAGTTGCCCCAGGACACCTGATGAACCCTATAAATCCCACCCTGATCCGCGAAACCTTCCCCGTCGGCCCTTTGCAGTGCAACTGCACCATCATCGGCGACCCCGTCACCAGACAGGCCATCGTGGTCGATCCGGGCGGCAATCATGAGTTGATCCTCGCGCGGCTGGAGGCGTTGGGGTTGAAGGTAGTTAGCATCATTCATACCCATGCGCATCTGGATCATTTCCTGGCATCAGGGCAACTGAAGGAGAAGACCGGGGCGACGCTGCATCTGCACGAGGAGGATCAGTTCCTGTGGGACAACCTCGAGATGCAATGTCAGATGTTTCGCGTGCCTTATGTTCCCGTGCCGTCCCCGGATCGCTGGCTGGCCGATGACGAGGAATTGGCCTGCGGCTGCGGCGTGGCGATTCATACGCCAGGGCATACGCCGGGGTCGATGAGTTTCTGGTTTGCCGAGGCCAAATTGTTGATTGCCGGTGACACGCTGTTTCGTCGCGGGGTCGGGCGGACCGATTTGTGGGGCGGGGATCAGGCGACCCTCGTGCGTTCGATCAAACAGCGGCTGTATACCCTTGATGAAGATGCGACCGTAGTGGCAGGGCATGGTCCTGATACGCGATTGGGCGACGAGATGCGTGAAAATCCTTTCATCCGCGCGTAGGGAATTGTTCAGGCGGTGTTAAGGAATTTTTGACGGCTTCAATGCTCTAATTCCGGTATTGGGCTTTAGCCCTGTGCCAGTAGAGTCAGGAGCCGTTCATGTTTTTTACTTCCCGTCGTTTGATTATTGTTGCTACCGCTGTTGCCCTGCTATCCGGCTGCGCATCGCCTAATCCTTACGACAATCAGGGCCAGGCGCAAAACTCCACAGGCATGAGCAAAACTGCCAAATACGGTGGTCTGGGTGCGCTGGCGGGTGCCATTGCCGGTGCCGCGATCGATCACAACAACCGTGGCAAGGGCGCCCTGATCGGCGCTGCCGTGGTCGGTGCCGGTGCTGCCGGTTACGGCTATTACGCTGACAAACAGGAAGCCGCATTGCGTGCCAGCATGGCCAATACCGGCGTCGAAGTGCAGCGTCAGGGCGACCAGATCAAACTGATAATGCCCGGCAATATCACCTTCGCCACCGACTCCTCGGCCATCGCCAGCAGCTTCTATTCGCCGCTGAATAACCTCGCCGGATCGCTGCGCCAGTTCAATCAGAACAACATTGAAATCGTCGGTTACACCGATAGCACCGGCAGCCGTCAGCACAACATGGATCTGTCGGTTCAGCGCGCCCAGAGCGTTGCAACTTACCTGACCTCCCAGGGCGTCGACGGCACTCACCTGTCAGTGCGCGGCGCCGGCCCCGATCAGCCGATTGCCAGTAACGCCGACGTCAACGGCCGGGCGCAGAATCGTCGGGTAGAGGTCAATCTGAAGCCGATTCCAGGGCAGCAATACCAACAGCAATAATGCCTGCAGGCCTCATGAAGGTTGATGTGGGAGCGGATTTATCCGCGAAATGGGTGCTGAAGGCGACGCAAATTCGGCGGACCTACCGGCCTATTCGCGAATGAATTCGCTCCCACATATTCGCCCCCCGCAGCTTTGCATCAACCCTTCTTTGGATACTGTTGGTGCAACTGCCCCAGCAATTGGTCCTTCTCTTCCCACAGCCGGTTGATCCACTGCTGGAATTCCAGGCGGTAGGCCTCGTCCTGGTCGTAGCTCTTGCCGATGAATTGCGCAGGAATCTGCACTTCTTCGAAATGCACGACCACTTCATTGACCTTGCCGCACAGCAGGTCCCAGTAACCGGAGCGTCCATTTGGATAGTGGATGGTGACGTTGATGATCGATTCCAGCTGATCGCCCATGGCATCCAGTACGAACGCAATGCCGCCGGCTTTGGGCTTGAGCAAGTAGCGCAACGGTGATTTCTGTTGCGCATGCTTGCCGGGGGTAAAGCGCGTGCCCTCGGCGAAGTTGAAGATGCCTACCGGGTTATGACGGAACTTGTCGCAGGTGCGGCGAGTGGTTTCCAGGTCCTTGCCTTTCTTTTCCGGATGTTTTTCCAGATAGGCCTTGGAGTAACGCTTCATGAACGGAAAGCCCAGAGCCCACCACGCGAGACCGATCACCGGCACCCAGATCAGCTCTTGCTTGAGGAAGAATTTCAGCGGGCGGATGCGGCGATTGAGCACGTATTGCAGCACCATGATATCGACCCAGCTCTGGTGGTTGCTGGTCACCAGGTAAGACTGCTGATAGTCAAGCCCCTCCAGGCCACTAAGGTGCCAGCGTGTGCCGCCGAGCAGGTTCATCCAGCCTTTGTTATTGCTGATCCAGGCCTCATGAATGTGACTCATCAGCCAGTCGGTGAAGCGCTGGGCGGCGGGGAAGGGCAGGCACAGCTTGAAGATCGCGACGATAAACAGCGGGGTACAGCACACCACTGTATTGAGCGCCAAAAGCAGCGAGGCGAGGACGCCGCGCAAAGGTGCTGGCAAGAAATCCATGGCGGATCGAACTCCGGATAAAAGACATGTGCCGTCGGTGTCGAGCCGACGGCATTGTTATTGTGGGTGAGAAGTGTGTCAGGAAAGCTTGTCTGCCTGAATCGCTGTCAATGCGATGGTGTAGACGATGTCATCGACCTGGGCGCCCCGGGGCAGATCGTTCACCGGCTTGCGCAGGCCTTGCAGCATCGGGCCGAGGCTGACGCAATCGGCGCTGCGTTGCACGGCTTTGTAGGTGGTGTTGCCGGTATTCAGGTCGGGGAACACGAATACCGTGGCGCGACCGGCTACCTGGCTGTCCGGCGCCAGTTGCCGGGCGACGTTCTCGTTGTGGGCGGCATCGTATTGCAGCGGCCCATCGATCAGCAGGTCGCGCTGGGCTTCCTTGGCTAGCAAAGTGGCTTCGCGGACCTTCTCCACTTCTTCGCCGCTGGCCGAATTGCCGCTGGAATAACTGATCATCGCCACCCGTGGCGCAATGCCGAACGCAATGGCCGAGTCGGCGCTCTGCTGGGCGATTTCCGCAAGTTCCGCGGCGCTTGGATGCGGGTTCATGATGCAGTCGCCATAGACCAGCACCTGCTCCGGAAACAGCATGAAAAACACCGAAGACACCAGGGTGCAGCCTGGCGCGGTCTTGATCAGTTGCAGGGCCGGGCGGATGGTGTTGGCGGTGGAGTGAACCAGGCCCGAGACCAGGCCATCGACTTCGTCCAGCGCCAGCATCATGGTGCCGATCACCACCGGGTCTTCCAGTTGCTGCTCGGCCATGGGGGCGTTGAGGCTCTTGCTCTTGCGCAGCTCGACCATCGGCGCGACATAACGCTCACGAATCAGGTCCGGATCAAGAATCTCCAGCCCCGGCGGCAGCTCGATGCCCTGGGCCTGGGCCACGGCGTAGACTTCTTCCGGCTTGGCCAGCAGCACGCAACGGGCGATACCCCGAGCCTGGCAGATGGCCGCCGCCTGGACCATGAACGGCTCGGCGCCTTCGGGCAGCACGATGCGCTTTTTGGCCGCCTGGGCGCGCTGGATCAGTTGATAGCGGAATACCGCTGGCGACAAGCGCAGTTCCCTTGGTGTGCCGCAACGCTGGTGCAGCCAGTTGGCGTCCAGGTGGCTGGCGACGAAATCGGTGATGACCTCGGCGCGCTCGCGGTCATCGATGGGGATTTCCTTGTTCAGCTGATTGAGCTGGTTGGCGGTGTCGTAGGAACCGGTGCTCACCGACAGCACCGGCAGCCCGGCCTGCAAGGCGCCACGGCACAGGTCCATGATGCGCGGGTCGAGCATGGTATCGCTGGTCAACAGCAGGCCCGCCAGGGGCACGCCGTTAAGGGTGGCGAGGCTGACAGCGAGGATGATGTCGTCGCGATCGGCCGGGGTCACCACCAGCACGCCCGGTTTGAGCAGTTGCAGGGTATTGAGCACGGTGCGGGCGCACAGAATGATCTTCGACATGCGCCGGGTTTCGTAATCCCCAGCGTTGATCACCTGGGCGCCGAGCAGTTCGGCCACGTCGCGGGTGCGCGGCGCGTTGAGATCGGCCTGGAACGGAATGCAGCCGAGCAGACGGAAATCGCCGTTACGCAGCAGCGGCGAATGCTCCTTCAGGCGCGTGGCGAAGGCCTCCATGCTCTCGTCCGTGCGCACTTTGTTGAGGATCACGCCGAGAACTTTCGGATCCTTGGGGCCGCCAAACAATTGCGCCTGCAACTCGACCCGCCCGGACAGCTCGGTCAGCACTTCGTTTTCCGGCGCCGACACCAGGATCACCTCGGCATCCAGGGCCTTGGCCAGGTGCAGGTTGACCCGGGCGGCATAACTGGCGTGACGGGTCGGGACCATGCCTTCGACGATCAGCACATCCTTGCCCACCGCCGCCTCTTGATAGAGGTTGATGATCTCCTCCAGCAGCTCGTCCAGCTGACCATCGCCGAGCATCCGTTCGACATGAGCCAGGCCCAGGGGCTTGGGCGGCTTCAGGCCATGGGTGCGGGCGACCAGTTCGGTGGAGCGTTCCGGGCCGAGATCACCGGGGTGCGGCTGGGCGATGGGCTTGAAAAAACCGACCTGCAGGCCGGCGCGCTCCAGGGTGCGTACCAGGCCGAGGCTGATGGAGGTCAAACCCACACCAAAGTCGGTCGGGGCGATAAAGAAAGTCTGCATGCGGGCTTCTCAGTATGAGCAGTGCAAGGGGCTGACCGGCAAGTCGCCAGCCAAGGCCAATCGAGAAAGACTCTGACGTCGTCGAGTTGCGGCGCCTTATGAACCTAGGTTATCCCGATCCTGCTCCTGAGCGCACCAACCGCAGTCAAAGCGTCGGCCGATTTTTTTTGCGCGTTCGCCAGGATCAAGCACCCAGGCCCGGGATTGCCAGGGCGGCTGGTGGCGCAGATGCTGGGTGTGGCCGCAGGACAATACGGCAACCCAGTGGCCGTCTTCGTCCTGGCGAAAACCCAGGATGGTCGGGGCTTGCAGGGTGCTCATGGGATATCCGTCGGGGCCGTCTGTCAGAGTTGCGTTCGCTTTCGCGCGAGGGCTTGGTTAAACTGACTCGCTATCCATCAACAAGCAAAAGGTCTTGCCCTCATGTCGATCGCCGCAAACAAGGCTGTCTCCATTGACTATACCCTGACCAACGACGCCGGTGAGGTCATCGACAGTTCTGCTGGCGGTGCGCCGCTGGTTTACCTGCAAGGTGCAGGTAACATCATTCCAGGCCTGGAAAAGGCTCTGGAAGGCAAGGACGTTGGTGATGAACTGATCGTTGCCATCGAGCCTGAAGAGGCTTACGGCGAGTACTCCGCCGAACTGGTCAGCACGCTGAGCCGCAGCATGTTCGAAGGTGTCGACGAGCTGGAAGTCGGCATGCAGTTCCACGCTTCTGCGCCCGATGGCCAGATGCAGATCGTCACCATCCGCGATCTGGATGGCGATGACGTCACCGTTGACGGTAACCACCCCCTGGCTGGTCAGCGCCTGAACTTCAAGGTCAAGGTCATCTCGATTCGTGATGCCAGCCAGGAAGAAATGGCTCATGGTCACGTGCATGGCGAAGGCGGTCACCACCACTGATTTGTGCTGCTAAGCTCAGTTAGCTGGCGAGGCGCCCAGACAGGTTTTGTTACAACGCCTTGCGTTGGCACAGCCTGATTGCGGCGCCTTTTTCGTCTGCTGGTTTTTTCGGGAGTTCGCCATGAGTGCTTTTCACGACCTCAAACTAGAAGCTCTGGATGGCAAGGAACTGCCGCTCACGCCCCTCAAGGGCAAAGTGGTCCTGGTGGTCAACGTCGCTTCCAAATGCGGCCTGACGCCTCAGTATGCCGCGCTGGAAGTGCTTTATCAGACCTACAAGGACCAAGGCTTCAGCGTCCTTGGCCTGCCGTGCAACCAGTTTGCCGGGCAGGAGCCGGGCACCGGGTCCGAGATCCAGGAGTTTTGCAGCCTCAACTACGGCGTAAGCTTTCCGTTGGGCAGCAAGCTCGAGGTCAATGGCCCGCATCGTCATCAGCTCTATCGCCTGCTGGCCGGAGAAGGCGCCGAGTTTCCCGGGGATATCACCTGGAACTTCGAAAAATTCCTGGTCGGCAAGGATGGTCGGGTACTGGCGCGCTTTTCGCCACGTACGGCACCTGATGATCCGAGCGTGATCCAGGCTATCGAGAAAGCGCTGCACTGATTCCCCGGCTGCCTGCACTCATCTGAATTCTGTAGGAGCTGCCGAAGGCTGCGAATGGGTCAATCTGATGGACCGCCTTCGCAGCCTTCGGCAGCTCCTACGTGAATTGTGCTTGCATCGAGAGGGCCCAACACCGGCTTCTACAGCACAATCACGCTAATCAATAGTGCTGTTGCGCGCATTTGTCCGGTCTTATTCTGTTCCTCTATGTTGGCGCCATGCGCCTGTCGAATCGACCTTTCGAGGAGCGTCCCATGCCTGTAAAAGCCCTGTTCCAGCCCTTTCGACTGGGCAGTCTGGAGTTGTCTTCCCGTGTGGTCATGGCGCCCATGACGCGCTCGTTTTCCCCAGGCCATGTGCCTAACTCCAAGGTCATCGAGTACTACCGCCGTCGCGCAGCGGCGGGCGTTGGCCTGATCGTCACCGAAGGCACCACGGTTGGTCACAAGGCTTCCAACGGTTATCCGAATGTCCCGCAATTCTTCGGCGAAGCGCCGTTGGCCGGCTGGAAGAAAGTGGTGGATGCGGTGCATGGCGAAGGCGGCAAGATCGTCCCGCAGCTCTGGCATGTAGGCGCAGTGCGCCGTCTGGGCACCGAGCCGGATGGCGAAGTCCCGGCCTATGGCCCGATGGAGAAGCTCAAGGAGGGCAAGGTGCTGGTCCATGGCATGACCCAGCAGGATATCGATGAGGTCATCGCCTCATTTGCCCAGGCTGCCAGCGACGCCAAGGCCATCGGTATGGATGGCGTGGAGATCCACGGTGCCCACGGTTATCTGGTCGACCAGTTTTTCTGGGAAGGTACCAACCAGCGCACCGACGGTTACGGTGGCAGCCTGGCCAATCGCTCGCGCTTTGCCATCGAACTGATCCAGGCCGTACGCGCGGCGGTAGGGCCGGACTATCCGATCATCTTCCGCTTTTCCCAGTGGAAGCAGCAGGATTACAGCGCACGGCTGGTGCAGACCCCGGAGGCTTTGGGCGAATTCCTCAAGCCACTGTCTGACGCTGGCGTGGACATTTTCCACTGCTCGACACGCCGTTTCTGGGAGCCTGAGTTCGAAGGTTCCGACCTAAACCTGGCCGGCTGGACCCGCCAGTTGACTGGCAAGCCGACCATCACCGTGGGCAGCGTCGGCCTGGATGGCGAGTTCCTGCAATTCATGGTCAACACCGACAAGGTCGCGCAACCGGCCAGCCTGGAAAACCTGCTGGAGCGTCTGGGCAAGAACGAATTCGATCTGGTGGCGGTAGGCCGTGCGCTGTTGGTCGATCCGGATTGGGCGGTGAAGGTCCGTGACGGCCGCGAGCAGGACATCCTGCCGTTCAGCCGTGAAGCGCTGACCACCCTGGTCTGACGTTGGCAGACACGATCACGGCTTGCCGCTGGCAGCCGTGGTCGACCCGCCGATCATCCTTTCTGCGCCGAGCGCTTCATTGGCCGGGCAGACATTGTGCAAATGCCGCTCGAACATATCGATCACCGCGCCCCAACCCTGACGGCTGGCATGGCGTCGCGCGTTCAGGCGCACGGTGCGCAGGGTCTCGCTGTTATCCAGCATCCAGCACGCCGCATCGATAAAGGCTTCCTCGTCCCCTGGCATCGCCAGCGCGCCGTTATGCCCGTGGCGGATATGTTGGGCGGCGGCTGCTTCATCGTAGGCCACCACGGCCAGGCCAGAGGCCAGCGCCTCGAGCACGACATTGCCGAAGGTCTCGGTCAGGCTTGGAAAGATAAACAGATCCCCTGACGCATAGTGCGTGGCCAAGGCTTCGCCCCGTTGCGTGCCACAAAAAATAGCCTCGGGCATCTGCTGTTCAAGCAGGGCGCGTTGTGGTCCGTCGCCGACGATCACCAGTTTCAGGCAGCGCTCGGGATGAGTGGTTTGCAAGGCTTCAAAGCTGGACTTGAGCAGGCCGAGATTTTTCTCTTGCGCCAGCCTGCCGACATGCAGCACGACGATGTCATCTGCCGTCAGACCCCAACTTTCACGCAGACTTTGCGAGCGCCTGGCCGGATGGAACAGCTGGCTGTCGACACCCCGGGACAGCAACTCGATGCGCTCGAAACCGCGCCGCTCCAGTTCCATCTTCTGGCTGACGCTGGGCACCAGGGTCACCCGCGAGCGGTTATGGAACCAGCGCAGGTAATGGGTCAGCAGACGCGTGATGAAGCCCATGCCATAAGGTCGGGTGTATTGCTGGAAGTTGGTGTGAAAACCACTGATCACCGCAATCCCCAGACGCCGCGCCGCCCGCAGCGCCGACAGCCCCAGCGGTCCTTCAGTGGCGATATACAGCACATCCGGGCGCTGCCGTTGCCAGCGCCGCAACAACTTGTGCATCGACGACTGGCCCCATTGCAGCCCCGGATAACCCGGAATCGGCCAGCCGCGACACAGCATCAGATCATCCGCCGCGACAAACCCCGTCTCCGCGCTCTGTCGCGGCCGGATCAACTCGACCCGATGCCCACGCAAACGCAACCCGTCACACAGCCGCCCCAGGGTATTGGCGACGCCATTGATTTCCGGGCTGAAGGTTTCGGTGATGAGGGTGACGTGCAGGATTTTACTCATGACCCCAGTGTCGACTTGTTGCATTTCGTTTCTGTGGCTTGTGGATGATGGATTTGTGACGGATTTACGAAAGGGCTGTGATGCTCTGGTCGAGGTATCTGAGAGCTTTCCGGTAGGGCCTGACACTGCGCTTTAGTGCAGCGGACGCAGAACTCGTGGGAATCGGCTTGTCGGATCGCCGCACCGTGGCGATCGAGTGCGAAGCGCATCGCAACGATGCCACTGCCTGATCTCACGCCATCGCCAGCAAGTCGCCTCATACAGGTTTGTTGTTTTCTGTGCGAATTGCGATATAGGAATAACTGTGCAGGCGTTTATTGGTGCGTAATTAGTTAATATTGAAAATCTCTCGGGGTAAACAGTTTTTTGCTCGGAAGTGCAAGATGGAAGTTTTACGTCTGATACATAAGTAGGAGTTTTCTGTAAGTTGATTTTTAGCCGGTTTTGCCATTGACGCCGATTCGTTTCTGAATAACGTCGGGGGTGTCGATTGAAAGATCTCTCTAGGTGAGGTCTGTCGACAGTTTGAATGATCTATCTCAAATTTTTTCGAGGTAGATATTCATCCCGAATTTTTCAGGAACAAAAAATGAAAAACTTTAAAAGTTGAACGGTATCCTATTGTCTGCAATTATTGGTTCTATTGCTGGGCTGGACAGTCAGGTTGTGCTGGCAGGAGAGTATAGCTATAGTGTTGAAATTCCCTATACCTATAAGAGCGGAGACCAGCATAAAGTATTCATTCCCTTCGATGCGAAGGCTCCGGATTACGAAAAAATCACAAGCGTGAGCTGGACCTGGACCCCGAAGCATCAGAGATACCAAGTCCTGTTATGTAACATGCTATGGGATCAGTGTGAGGAAATTTCAGGTACAAGGTCGGGAATGACTAAACGATTCAATTATGCCGGTGCATCAATGCCCTTTTATTTTCTTGTTAAGGCGGTGGGGCGACCTTTTAACCCCGAGTGGGGGGGTAAAAGGCGGTATAACAGTGAGGTGGTGATAACATCAGCAGTGCGAGTGACTTTGCTCGCACTGCTGTTTCTCTATATGTGTATGGGTAGCTACCACCCCGTCATTCGACGAAAGTCCTCGGGCATAGTGCAGTTATAGCGGAAGACCTTCTCTACGATTTCCAGCAGAGGAGTGCCTTTGGCTAGCTCTGCTTCATATAGTTTTTTGCGGCCTTCTTCATAGAGGCAGGCGATGCGAAAAAGATACTCCTGCTTTTCTTCGGTATAAATCTCACCCGATTCGACAAAGCGTGGGGGATGGCAGCTGAGGGTAAAGAGCGGAGTGCCCTGTGAATCCTTTATGCACATATGCATCCATCTCTCTGCCCAGTCAGGACGTTCAGCCATATCCGCTAGCAAATGCTCAAATCGATTTCTGGCTTGGGAGCTCATTTCGGGTAAGGGTGATGACGCTTGCTCGTCTTCATGGGATAGAACGCCTTGATCCTTTTTAAGAGTAATGAGTGTTTCCGTAACTACTGAAGAAGCGCCAGGTTTTTCGCTGGTCACCGGTGTAGAGGATGCCTCCTTCAATATCTCATCAAACGAGTGTTTACCGACTGTTAGTGGGAAAGCGGTTGTCTCTCGCGCCTGAACTATCGGCGTTGCTCCATTGCTCGAATTTATATACATATCAACTCCTTTTTTTATGGACGATGATGAGGGGCGCCTTACCCTTTATTAGTTGGCGTCGTTTGGATAAATACACGGGCCTTTTCCACCCTCTCCAATGCCGCCGGCCCTGGTATATATAACTCCTCAAGTCTCTTCAGGCTGGCCAGTTCCAAATGAGCGCGAGGCTTCACCAACGGTGCCAGTGCAGCCGGTTGGGGTTTTATATCCGCTATCTTGGGTTTTGTGAGCTTGTTCAAGATTTGCGAAAACTGTGATCCACAATCCAGCTTCTGCCGTTCAAGTGTGGCCGGGGCAAGCTTGGGCTGGCGTTGGGTGGTGCCGGGCTTCAGATTTGTATCCATATGGCGTGCTGCTCCTGTTCTCGATTGTGGCGTGACAGAAGGGAGCAACAAGAATGCCAATACATACATTCAATGCGTTGTTCAATATTTGCGGGGTATAAATGTTTCAGAGTGCCGAGGCTTTATACATATCTTGTAATGCCTCGGCGAATTATTGCCTGTCGTAATCATTGTTTGCCGATGTGTTATTTGTTCTTTCTAGTGCGTAAGGTGTTTGTATTTTTTATGTAGGAATATTCCAGAATTAAAAAAAGGCCCAATCATGGGCCTTTGTCGTAACAAGCAAATCTATTTGGCAACCAATGCCTCAGCCCCATTCTCCCTGACCCAGAACAAGGTGGCCCCAGCCACTGCCGCCGGCATCATCAGGATATTGACCACGGGAATCAGCAACGCCAGGTAGACGATGCCGCCGAAGCTCATGCTCTGCCAGCGTTTCTGCCGCAGCCAGGCAAGCATTTCGTTCCAGCCCAGTTTGTGGTTGTCCGCCGGATAGTCGATGTACTGGATGGCCATCATCCAGATACCGAAGACCAGCCACAACGGCGTGGCGATCAGGTTGACCACGGGGATGAAGGACAGGATGAACAGGCCGATAGTGCGCGGCAGGAAATAACCCAGCTTGCGCATTTCCCGGCCGAAGGTGCGGGGCACCATCTCGATCAGTTCGGCCCAGCTGAAGGAGGGGAAGTCGTCGGTGCCACGGATCACCACCTCGACCTTTTCCGAAAGAAAACCGTTGAATGGCGCGGCGATGACGTTGGCGATCATAGTGAAGGTGAAGAACACCATCAGCAGGACCAGCACGACGAACAGCGGCCAGAGGATGTAGTTGAGGAAGCTCAGCCAGTGGGGCAGGGTCGGCATGAAAGTATCGACCCACATTTCGAACTGGTGCACGGCCAGGTAGATCAGGCCGCTGAACAGAATCAGGTTGATCGCCAGGGGCAGCAGGACAAAGAGTCGCAGGCCGGGGCTGAGAACCAGTTTCAGGCCTTCGCGCAGGTATTGCGGGCCCGATAGAGCGGGAGCAGGCATGACAGCCTCCAAACGGTGGAAAACCGCCCGACCTTACCGGCTTTGTCTGGGGCTTGAAAGGGGATCTGGAAGCGCTGGAGCATTCGCCATCTGCAGCGCCTGGGCCTAGAGTCAGACGGACAGGCGTTCGTAACAGTTTGTAGGGATA
Organism: Pseudomonas sp. JUb42; assembly: GCF_024807945.1. Taxonomy (GTDB): domain Bacteria; phylum Pseudomonadota; class Gammaproteobacteria; order Pseudomonadales; family Pseudomonadaceae; genus Aquipseudomonas. The sequence continues at coordinate 143,890 of NZ_JANUFD010000014.1, forward strand.
GCGCTTGCCTATAAGGTGGATTGTAAAACGATATTTCCTTAATCTTTGCGGTCTCTATAAGCTGCCCGACAACTTATTAACCCTTTCCTTTTAACCTTGAACCTCCAAGGAGATGTCATGAGCGTACTGGTAAACAAGCAGGCCCCGGATTTCGATGCTGCGGCAGTACTGGGTGATGGCTCCATCGTCGACAGCTTCAAGCTGTCCTCCCTGCGCGGCAAGTACGTGGTGCTGTTTTTCTGGCCTCTGGACTTCACCTTTGTCTGCCCGTCGGAAATCATTGCCCACGACAACCGCATCGCCAAGTTCCGCGATCTGGGTGTGGAAGTGGTCGGTGTGTCCATCGACTCGCAGTTCACTCACCATGCCTGGCGCAGCACCCCGGTGGCCAAGGGTGGCATCGGCGAAGTGCAGTTCACCATGGTGGCTGACGTCAAACACGAAATCACCCGTGCCTACGGCATCGAGCACGACGACGGCGTCGCCCTGCGCGCTTCGTTCCTAATCGACAAGGCCGGTGTGGTTCAGCATCAGGTGGTGAACAACCTGCCACTGGGCCGTGACGTGGACGACATGGTGCGTCTGGTCGAAGCCCTGCAATTCACCGAAGAGCACGGCGAAGTCTGCCCTGCCGGCTGGCGTCCGGGCCAGAAAGGCATGAAGGCCGACGCCAAGGGCGTGGCTGACTACCTGGCCGAGAACGCCACCAGCCTGTAAGACCTTCGCTGCGGCCGAGGTCGCAGCGTCAATACTTTCAGGGTTGCCGGGCCGATATTTGGCAGCCCCTATTCATACAGCCGTTCCGACCACGGCTTTAGATGGCCGGTCGATAGGAGTGTGTCATGTCTGATGTACGTCATTCCCGAGTGATTATTCTCGGCTCCGGCCCTGCCGGTTATAGCGCGGCGGTGTATGCCGCCCGTGCCAACCTCAAGCCGCTGCTGATCACCGGCATGCAGGCTGGCGGTCAATTGACCACCACCACCGAAGTCGATAACTGGCCCGGTGATGTCCACGGCCTGACCGGCCCGGTGCTGATGGAGCGGATGCGCGAGCACGCCGAGCGCTTTGAGACCGAAATCGTCTTCGACCATATCAATGCCGTCGATCTGGCAGGCAAGCCGTTCAGCCTTAAGGGCGACAGCGGTACCTACACCTGCGACGCGCTGATCATCGCCACGGGCGCCAGCGCCCGTTACCTGGGTCTGCCGTCGGAAGAGACCTTCATGGGCAAGGGCGTTTCTGCCTGTGCCACTTGTGACGGCTTCTTCTACCGCAACCGCGAAGTCGCGGTGGTCGGTGGCGGCAACACCGCCGTGGAAGAGGCACTGTACCTGGCCAATATCGCCAGCAAGGTGACCCTGGTTCACCGTCGCGAGACATTCCGCGCCGAGAAGATTCTGATCGACAAGCTGCACGCCCGTGTTGCTGAAGGCAAGATCGAGCTCAAGCTCAACGCCACCCTGGACGAAGTGCTGGGTGACAATATGGGCGTGACCGGTGCACGTCTGAAAAACAACGACGGCAGCTTCGCCGAGCTGAAAGTCGATGGCGTGTTCATTGCCATTGGCCATACCCCGAACACGTCGCTGTTCGACGGTCAGTTGGCGCTGAAAGATGGCTATCTGGTAGTTCAGGGCGGCCGTGAAGGCAATGCGACTGCAACCAGCGTTGAAGGTGTCTTCGCCGCAGGCGACGTGGCTGACCACGTTTACCGTCAGGCGATCACCTCGGCCGGCGCCGGCTGCATGGCGGCACTGGACGTCGAGCGTTATCTGGACGGCCTGGCCAACGCCTCGTTCTGATTGCGTTTGGCAATAACAAAAAACCGCCTGATTGCAGGCGGTTTTTTGTGGGCGGTTACCCAACGCCTGCAGCGAACCCCGTGCAGGGTGGGAACGCATTCTGTGGGAGCGAATTCATTCGCGAAAGCGGTAGTTCAACCACTAGAGGTGTATCGCCTGCAATGGCCTCTTCGCGAATGAATTCGCTCCTACAACACGGTGTTATTTCAGATAGTCATGGGTCGCTCTGCAAAACATTTCAGCCCTTGCGGGTCAGTGGCTCACCGCTAAACTTCACCCCGGCCAGGCCATGGGCAATCAACGCACGAATATTGCCGTGGTCGCTGCCCTCAGGCGTGGCCTTGACCGAGCGATAGTGTTCGCCAAAGGCGAGCAGGGCTTCTTCGTCGCTCAGGCCTTCGAGCAGGGCCAGGCCCAGTGTCTTGCACGAGCCTTCGTTCTGCCCGGCGGCGTTGTCCACGGGGCCGTTGCTGAAGGCCTGGGGCTGATAGTCGTAGTGTTCGGCAACAAAGGCCAGGGTGTCGGCGAAGGCGTGTTCGCCGCTGCGCAGGCTGCTACGCAGGGTGTTCAGGTCAGTCATGTTTCGGTTCCTTGGCGAACGCGGCGTGTTGTTCGGCGCTGGCTTCTTTCTGGTACTGGGCTTTCCACTCGCTGTACGGCATGCCGTAAACCACTTCGCGGGCGTCATCGAGGCTCAGCTCGATGTGTTTTTCATCGGCGGCGGCCTTGTACCACTTGGACAGGCAGTTGCGGCAGAAGCCTGAGAGGTTCATCAGGTCGATGTTCTGCACGTCCTTGCGGCTGTCCAGATGGGCGACCAGGCGGCGGAAGGCGGCGGCTTCGAGTTCGAGACGTTCTTGGTCGGTCATGATCGGGGGCTCTGGTTCGTAAGTCGTGTGCGGGCTGAGGGCGCGGATGATAAAAGTTTCAGCGGCGTCCCGCCAAGGTAATCGACACCGACTCGGCAAAGCGCAGGGCGTGGGGCTTGTCGACTTCCACTTCGGCGTAGGACACCTCGGCGTGGCTCATCACCAGGTCCAGTACTTCCTGGGTCAGGCGCTCGAGCAGGGCGAAGCGGTTGCCTTCCACATGCTGAATGATGGCCTTGGTGATGGTGCGGTAGTTCAGCGCGTGATCGATATCGTTATCGCGCACGGCTTCCTGAGCGGGATAGAGAATAGTCAGGTTGATCAGCACATCCTGCTTGTTGATGATCTCGTCTTCGTTGATGCCAATGAACGTGCGCAGGCGCAGATCCTTGACCCGAATACGTGCGGTTCCCGGTTCCAGTATGGGCATCGTTATTTGCTCCGTCCGATCAGTTGCAGGAATTCCATGCGAGTGGTGTTGGACTCGCGGAAGGCGCCGAGCATCACCGAAGTGTTCATGGTCGAGTTCTGCTTCTCGACACCGCGCATCATCATGCACATGTGCTTGGCCTCGATAACTACTGCGACGCCAGCGGCGTTGGTCACTTCCTGAATCGCATCGGCGATTTGCCGGGTGAGGTTTTCCTGGATCTGCAGGCGCCGGGCGAACATGTCCACCAGGCGAGCGATCTTCGACAGCCCCAGGACCTTGCCGGTCGGAATGTAGGCCACATGGGCCTTGCCGATAAACGGCAGCAAGTGGTGCTCGCACAACGAATACAGCTCGATGTCTTTGACGATCACCATCTCGTCGTTGTCAGAGGCAAACAGTGCGCCGTTGACGATTTCCTCGATGCTTTGTTCGTAGCCGTGACACAGGTATTGCATGGCCTTGGCGGCGCGTTGCGGGGTGTCCAGCAGGCCTTCACGATCCGGGTTTTCACCCAGACCGACGAGAATTTCGCGGTAGTGCTGAGGCAGGGACAGGGTCATTGAAGGATCCTCGGGGCGGCTTATTTTAGGTGCCGTCCGCCGTTAACGGTCAGGGTTGTGCCGGTGACATACGGGCTGTCCAGTAGATAGCGCAGGCTTTGGTAGATCACCTCGGCACCGGGTTCGATACCCATGGCCGACTTGGCCAGGGCCTGGGCGCGGTAGGCCGCGTTGTCCTCGGGTTGAAACATCAGCAGGGCCGGAGCGATGCCGTTGACCTTGATGGCCGGGGCAAAGCGCGCGGCAAACGACAGGGTCAGGCTGTCCAGCCCGGCCTTGGTGGCGCAGTAGGCGGTGTGCTTGCTGCTGCCCTTGCGGGTCACGTCATCGCTGATATGTACGATGTCGGCAAATTCACTGTGGGAAAGTAGCTCGGCGCCATGCAGATTGATCAGGTAGGGCGCCAGCATGTGCACGTTGTACATGCGGGTAAATGCCTCGGCCTCTGCGCCAGGTGTCTCGCCCAGCCATTGCGAGGCGTTATGCACAATCGCCCGCAGGCTGTCGGTGTGGGCCTTGAGCGCCTCGATAAAGGCCATGATGCCCGCTTCGCTGGCGAAGTCGGCGTGAATCGCAATGGCCCCTTGCTCACGCAATAACGCGACGCCGGGGCGTTCGCTGCGATAGCTGAATATCACCGGGAAGCCATCCGCCAGCAGACGCTGCGCGCAATGCAGACCCACGCGCTGGCTGGCGCCGGTGATCAGGATCGGGGCAGAGGCAGAGGCCATTGGGACGCTCACGGGCAAAAAGAGGGTGTACTACGTTGCGAAGGGAATTTTCCTACGTTGGAAGGGAAGTTATACCAACGGTCGGCGGCAAACAACCGTGGTTGACGTGTGCGTCAGGTTTACCAGGCTCACATCACCGTAGGACCGGCTTTAGCCGGGAGGGCGCCCTCGCGGCTGAAGTTGCTCCTACGGAAAAACGCATGGCATAGGCATTAATGCGTCGACGCCGACTCCACAGGCCTTACGGGCGTGGCAGGTGTGCTATTCAGCCATGGCGCCAGCAGGCGGGTCGATAGCGGGATAAACAGGAACACCATGAGCGGGGTCAGCACCAGGGTACTGAGCATGATCCGTGGCAGCAGTTCCAGGTGATTGAGCAGCGGACCGAGCAGATAGTTGAATACCAGTGACACCGGGAAAAACGCCAGCCAGATGGCGACGGCCTGTTTCCAGCGCGGCGGGCGTGCATCAACGGCGCCGAACCAGCCCTCGATACCACTGACCCGACGCTCGGATGGCTGGATAAACATGCCACTGCCGCGCACCAGCCAGGAGCGTCGCGAGGAAGAATGCTCCCAGGCGTGCATGGTTTCGGCGTTGGCGAAACGGAAAATAATCTGGAATTCATCACCGCCAGGAGGCGGGGCCAGGACACCGGACCCGAGGTAGCCGGGAAAATCCGTGGCGAGCTGTTCGCCTTCGTGCAGCCAGCTCATCAGTTCCTGATAGCGGCCATGGGCGACGCGGCGAGCCACCATCAAGGTGACGGGAGAGGTAGACATTGTGTATCTCCAGTAAACAAGTGAGGGTCCCGGATAGGGACGTCACATGACCGGGTGCCGGGGTGTTGGCACTTGGTCAGTTTTGCAATGGCTTGCGATAGCTTGCCAGGAAAAGCGTGCAAGGATTATTCCTGAAATTCATAAATAAGCCAGTGGTCTTCGTCGCTCCCGGCCTTTGACCAATTTTTCACCATGCAAGGGTACAATGTCGTTATTGTTTGCAAGTGATTCCTGTCATGACCGAAGCTGCCGATGCCCGCGTCTATACCCTTGATTTGAAGCTTGATCTGCACGATCAAGAGCTGTTCCCTATTCGTGAAGTGGCTCGCCTGACCGGCGTCAATCCCGTGACATTGCGGGCCTGGGAGCGCCGCTACGGGCTGATCCAGCCCACCCGCACCGAGAGCGGTCACCGTCTGTATTCCCAGGCCGATGTCGAGGAAGTGCGCAGCATCCTCGGCTGGATCGAGCGCGGTGTGGCCGTCAGCAAGGTCAGCAAAATTCTCGCGACCGCGAAGATCTCCAAGGCCCAGGCCATGCCCGTGCAGAACGACGCGGTGCTCGGTGAGTGGGGCGAATGGCAGTTACAGATCCGTCAGGCTGCTGAATCATTCGACGAGCGGCGCCTTGAGCAACTCTACGGTCAGGTCTTTTCCAGCTACCCGATGCATGTGGTGTTTCAGGACATCTTCATGCCGGTCTGGCGCGGGCTGGCTCAGCATCAAGAGGTGTTTGGCCAGACCAGTCAGTGGCTGTTCCTCGACAGCTTCCTGCGAGCCCGCACGTTGCAACGCCTGCAACTGGGCACTGCGCCAGCAGAACAGCAGGTACTGTTGGCGGCCATGCCGGGGCAATGCCGGGAGCTGGAGCTATGGGTCGCTGGCCTGATGCTTGGCAGCTTCGATACCGGTGTTCGCATTCTGCCCATGGGGCAACCCCTGGAGGAGTTGAGCCTGGTGTGCAGCAAGGTCAGGCCCTCGGCATTGGTGCTGTTCTCCAATCACTCGCCAGCCCTCGATTTACCGCGTCGACTCACGCGTCTGAGCCTGACACTGGATTGCCCGTTGCTGATGGCGGGGGAGATATCTGATCTGGCCCAGGACGCGTTGCGTGGTTCGGCGGTGGCCTGCCTGGGTAGTGAAGGGCGTTCGATGCAGCGCCGCTTGCAGCAGTTTCTGGCCGGGCATCTGGATAGCTGAATACTGCTGTTACTTGTGCATCGTCGGGTGAATCTGCCGATGCTGGGCAAGGATGTACTGGCGCAAACGCTCTACATGATCCTTGTTGCGTTGATTCAGGCGGTAGGCCACCAGGCCTTTTTCCGTCACCCGTTCGATGCTGCCATGCAGTGCAATGGGGCGAATCCCCGGCGGATGCAGCCAGGCCGAGAAGCGCTTGGGTGTTCTGGTCGGGTTACGGTTTTCCAGTAATACGCCTTTGAATGACAGCTCATGGACCCACAGACCGGTAATCGTGCCTTTCTCGGTTTCCAGGGGCAGCGGCTCCGGCAGTATCAAGCGCCACGGGCGAATCCGCGGGCCTTCCTCGAAGATGCTCGGCGCCCCCACTTCCAGATGCAGGGCATGAAACTCGTCTTCCACCAGATGCAGCGGGAAGGTCATCTGCTGATTTTCGAACTGCGCCTGAATAGTAATTTGCTCATGGGCAGCCAGACGCGTCAGCAGGTCCTGAATCTGGACGCCACCGTTCACCAGCAGGCTGCGTGTCGCATCGCGCACGTTCAGCCTGGGGTTGTGCTGCATGTTCTGGATGAAATCCAGTTCTGCCTGGGTGAGGAGGGTGTCGTGCTGCATGGTCTTGCTCGGTCTACCCGGTAATTACAAAGCAGACTCCGTCTTAGATTTTTTGTTGCGTCCGTTCGTCTGTTTTATACGCGGCCAGCTCGGTCCGGGCTGCAGCCAGCTCGGCTTCCAGGGCCTCGACCCGTTGCAGGGCTTCGACTTGCAGGGTGACGTCCTTCTGCACCCCGATGAAGTACAGGCGCTGGTCGGCCTCGTTGCGCACCGGGGTAATCGACAGCTCGTTCCAGAAGGCACTGCCGTCGTGGCGATAGTTGCGCAACACCTGACGACAGGGCACGCCGTTGATCAGGGCCTGGCGAATTGCTTCGCGGGCCGGTTGATCGCGTTCGGGGCCCTGCAGAAAGCGGCAGTCCTGATAAAGGATGTCTTCCGAGGCGTAGCCAGTCAGCCGTTCGAAGGCCTTGTTCACGTAGATGAGGATATTGTCGTCATCGCCTTCCTTCTCGGCGACGACAATACCGTCGTTGGAAGCATCGACCACCATTTGCAGCAATTTCGCATTGATCATGGAGCACTTTCCGTAGTGTCGGGGGGCTGGGAGCCTCTGTGGTTTCGGGCATACTACGGCACGATTTTACCCAGAGATGGAAGCACTATGAGAATCGCCATTATTTCCGGTTCGGTTTACGGTGCGGCTGAAGAAGTCGCCCGCCATGCCGGGAGCATACTTCGTGCCGCAGGCCATGAAACCTTCTACGACTCGCGCGCGACGCTGGAGCAATTGCAGGCTTTCAATCCTCAGGCATTGCTGGCGGTGACGTCCACTACCGGTATGGGCGAGCTGCCGGACAACCTGCAACCCCTTTATTCGCAGATTCGCGACATCCTGCCCGCTGCCTGGCGCGGCCTGCCCGGCGGCGTGATTGGCCTGGGCGATGCCAGCTATGGCGATACGTTCTGCGGTGGCGGCGAGCTGCTGCGCGAGCTGTTCGCTGAACTGGGCGTCGTGGAAGTGCAGGAGATGGCGCGTCTGGATGCCAGCGAAAGCGTTACCCCGGAAACCGACGCCGAGCCATGGCTGGCGCAGTTCATCAAACTGTTGGGCTAAAAGCTACGGGGCTAAAGGGTCGAGCGTTCGCGCAGCAAGGCCAGCCAGGCCTGGGCGGCCTTTGACAGATAGGCGCCCTGACGCCAGATAAAGACGATGTCCCAGCGCAGTTCGGCCGGTGCTTTCAGGCGCAGGCGGATGATGCCGGGGCGTACCAGGCCACGGGCCACCACGCTGGGCAGCAGCACCACGCCCTGCCCGGCGGCCACCAGCGCGGCGAGGAAGTCCGCCTGACCGCTGCGCCCGCTTTCCTTGGGCGTGAAGCCCACCTGCTGGCACGCCTGAATCAGGCGGTTGTTGAGCACGAAGCTGCGCTGATACATCAGGAATGGCGTGTCGGCCAACTCTGCCAGCTCAATCTCGCCGTTCTCGGCCAGTGGGTGACCACTGGGCAGCAGTACGTCCAGTGATTCGTCGCAGAACGGCTGATAGGCAAAGGTCGGATCATCTGGCGTCAGGCTGCCGCCGACTTCCAGCTCGCCGCTCATGATCGCCTGCTCGATGGTCAGGCTGCCGCCTTCGAGCAACTGAATATTGATATTGGGGTAGCGCCGTCGGTATTCGGCAAACAACTCGGCGAACAGCGTCTCGCCCCCGAGCATGGGCAGGCCCAGGCGCAAATCGCCTCGTGCCAGATCGCTCAGATCGTCCAGTTCGCGCAGCAGGCCCTTGCGCAACAGCAGCATCTCTTCGGCACGCTGCAGCACTACGTTGCCCGCCGCCGTCGGACGGATCTGTGAAGCCTCGCGATCCAGCAGCACGACCCCCAGGCTCTGCTCCAACTGCGCCACCTGTTTGCTGACTGCCGACTGGCTGACGTGCAGGGTCCTGGCCGCCTGGGTAAAACCACCCTGGCGGACGACCTCGATAAAGCTGCGCAGTTGTTTGAATTCCAAGTGTCAGACCCTTCTTTTCTCGTGGGACCGGCTTTAGCCGGGAATGCGCCTTCCCGGCTAAAGCCGGTCCCACCTGGTGAGGTGCTTGCTGGGGTAAAACTCATACTGGCTCGATTCCTGAATGGAATGGCATCGAATCCAACTATTCGCTTTTGGGATGATAGTCACGGATTTAGACTGCACGCCAGAGGAGTCAAAGATCATGAACGTTGCAACTTTGCGTCGTCTGGGGCGGCTGGTTTTCGAACTGGCGGTGTTTCTGGCTATTTACCGCCTCGGCTGCGCCCTGGCGCTGTGGCTGGACTGGCCGATTCCCGGTGGTGTGATCGGTCTGGCGTTGTTGCTCGCGGCGTTCGCCACCGGTGTGCTCAAGCCCGCCGCCCTGCAGTTGGGGGCTGGTTTGTTGCTGGCTGAGATGCTGCTGTTTTTTATCCCGGCGCTGATGAGCCTGCTCGATTACGGTGCGCTGGTGCGTAACGAGGGTTGGCGGATCATGCTGGTCATCGCCATCAGCACCCTGACGGTCATGCTGGTCACGGCGATGACCGTGGAACTGGTGTGCCGCTGGAGGATGAACCGTGAAGTTTGAGCCGATGCCGGTGTTTTGGCTGGTGCTGACCCTGGCGGCCTATTTGTTCAGCCGCTGGCTTTACCGGCGCACCGGACGCTATCTGCTGTCGCCGCTGATCCTCGTGCCGGTCCTGCTGTTGGCCGTGGCCATGCCCCTGCACACCGCCTATGCCGAATACTCGACCAACACCCACTGGCTGATGCTGGTATTGGGGCCCGTCACCGTGGCTTTTGCTGTGCCGATCTGGCAACAGCGGGCCCTGCTCGCGCGCAACTGGCTGGCCTTGTTGATCGGCATGCTGGCCGGGAGTGCCGCGTCCATCGGCAGTTCGTTCTGGCTGGCCAAGGCCCTGGCTTTGGACACTTCGGTCACCATGTCGCTGGTGCCGCGCTCGATCACTACGCCCTTCGCCATGCCCCTGGCCCATGATTTGGGCGGCGTCCCTGAATTGACCGCCGTGTTCGTCATGTTTACTGGCGTGTTCGGCGCGGCCCTGGGCGGCGTGCTGCTCAAATGGCTGCCGCTGCGCAGCGCCCTGGCTCGTGGCGCGCTGTTCGGCGTCGGTGCTCACGGTGCCGGTGTCAGCCGGGCGCGGGAGGTCGGCGGCGAGGAAGGCTCAGTAGCCGGGCTGGTCATGGTCCTTACCGGCCTGCTCAATCTTTTCGCTGCGCCTCTGCTGGCTGCCGTGTTGTAGAGCGGTTTGCGCCCCATCCTGCTGCGTTATCGGGCACTATTCAGCGTCTGCTGTATTGATTGTGACCGGCACGCGCCTGGATGACACTTCCGGCTCGTCCGCCCTTGTCTGGACCTAGCCAGGAGTAGTTAGCATGAGTGATGCCGTTCGTTTCGAAGACAAAGTCGTGATTGTGACCGGTGCAGGTGGCGGCCTGGGCCGGGCGCATGCGCTGTTGTTCGCCAGCCATGGCGCCCGGGTAGTGGTCAATGACCTCGGCGGCTCGGCCCACGGTGAGGGCGCCAATGCTTCGGCGGCAGACAAGGTCGTCGCAGAGATCGTCGCGGCAGGCGGTACCGCCGTGGCCAACCACGATTCGGTGACCGATGGCGACAAAATCGTGCAGAACGCTCTGGATGCCTTCGGTCGAGTCGATGTACTGGTCAATAACGCTGGGATCCTGCGCGACAAGACCTTCGCCAAGATGGAAGACGCCGATTGGGACCTGGTCTACCGCGTCCATGTCGAAGGTTCCTACAAAGTGACTCACGCTGCCTGGCCGCATTTGTGTGAACAGAACTACGGTCGGGTGATCTTTACTTCTTCGACGTCCGGTATCTACGGCAATTTCGGCCAGTCCAACTACGGCATGGCCAAGATGGGTCTTTACGGCCTGACCCGCACCCTGGCCCTGGAAGGGCGCAAGAACAACATCATGGTCAATGCCATTGCGCCGACAGGCGGTACACGCATGACCGAAGGGCTGATCCCGGCCAATATCTTCGAAATGCTCAAACCGGAACTGATCAGCCCGCTGGTGGTGTACCTGGGCAGCGAGCAATGCAAGGACAGCGGCGGCCTGTTCGAAGTCGGCGGCGGCTGGATCGGTAAAGTGCGCTGGGAGCGCAGCCTGGGCGCCGGTTTCGACCCCCAGGCCGGCTTCAGCCCGGACGACGTCGCGGCGCAATGGCAGACCATCAATGACTTCACTGACGCGGCGCATCCACGGGATAACGTCGAGGCGCTGAAGGAAATGATGGCGAATTTGCAGAAGTACGCGAACTAAGTGCAAAGATATCTGTGGGACCGGCTTTAGCCGGGAAGACAATATGGCAGGCGATAGAAATTTAGCTATCGGACTGCCTCTTCCCGGCTAAAGCCGGTCCCACATCGTAGAATTATCTTTGATTTAAGTAGGATGTTTCTTGTTCAGTCGTAGTATTGATCTTGATTTAATCCATCACCCACTTCAACCATAAAGTTAAACTTCTCGCCTCCGATAGTCCCTTTGCATCTTCAATTAAAAGGGATATCACCATGTCAAAATTCCATATCTGGGGCGACCTGCCTCAAGTGACATTCAAAACACCGCCCACCGACAAAACTGAACAGAAAACCCCGGCCCAGCACATCGCCGCACTGGAGATCAGTCTTGTATTACGGGAAATCGGCAAAGACCCGGTTGCCATCGATACAACCGACATGGAGCGCAAGAACCTGCGGGCCATGTTTCAGGGTTTCGATCCGGAAAATATAACGCCCAACGAACTCAGCCTGGTCGGTAAGGAGTTATTGAGCCGTAAACTGATCGACAATCACACCGCTGAACTATTCCAGCGCACGGGCCTTGAGTTCGATACACAAGGGCGGGTGTTGCAGGCCGACACGAAAATGAATGCCCTGGATATCCTCGCCGGGCGCATTGCCGAGATGGCGACAAACGAGATGCGCGGCGACCCCTACGCAAAAATGCTGCGGCCCGATTACGTCAAGGCCATTCATGTGCTGCAAAACCTGCAAGCCTTCGGTTCGACCGGGGACACCTTCGCGGCGGCCCGGCACAAGGCGCTGGGCAAAGCGGATGTTATTAAGGCGCAAACCGAGAAGTAGTGACGTCGTACAACTTTGATGCGGGCAAAAAAAAGCCGCTGTATATAACAGCGGCTAAACAAGACGTTGGTTACAGGAGCTTCAAAACAACGTCGGATACATGGAGGCATGACGACAATATCACCCAGCCAATATGACTGTATGAATTCAACATTAAACGTTCGTTAAGATGAGTCGTTAGCGTGGCGCCATTCTAGCGAATTTGCGCCGATGAAAAACCGCACTTTGCGACATTGACTGTTACATTCACGGCAACAGTCGTACGTATTAATGAAATGCCCCGTGTGATGGCAAATGGCTAATACGCTCGGTCAGGCGCAGCCGCTGGATTGGGTCGTCACTGAGCAACAAGGCGTGTTCCAGATCGAAGCGCTCCGCCTGTGGGCATTCCAGGGACTGGTACAGCGCCGCCCGCGCCAGATGATCGCTGGTGGTGGCCTGGCCCAGTTCGACGACCCGGTCGGCGTCCTTGAGCGAGGCCAGCAGGTCATCATTGACCTGATGCAGATGGCGCAGGTTGCGTGACAGGCGCTGCAGCATGGCCACGCTGCTGGCGCGCAGCAGGTGTTCGGACTTGAGTTGCATGTCGGGGCCGAATTGCCGGGCCAGCAGGTCGCGGCAGTCTTTGGTGTACAGGCGCCGCCCGCCGCAGGGGTCGAGCAGGTGATCGGCGCCGGGCACGCGCAGCAGGAAGTGGCCGGGGAAGTTCACGCCTTCCAGCGGGATATCCAGGCGTCGCGCCAGCTCAAGGGTAAGCAGCGCCAGGCCCAATGGTTGGCCCCGACGCCGTTGCACGATCTGATGCAGCAACGCTGCCTGGGGTTTGAGCGGGTTCCAGTCGTCCTGCTGGAAGCCCATGCTGCTGAGCTGGCGCAACAAGGGCTGAGCCAGTTCCTGGCGCGGCATCATCGGCAGCGCCGCGCCAATCTGGCGTTGCAGCGAATCCATCTCGTGCTGAAGCTGACTCGGGCTGAATTGCGGGTCATGTTCGGCGCACACCCACAACGCCGCTTCGAACACCGAAGAGGGCAGGCAGGCCAGACAATGTTGGCGTGGAGTCATCGACCTCTCCGGGCAGATTCATGGGCAGTGATGCTTCGTTTTAGCCCTGGCTTGCGGGTTCGTCCAGTGGCAAAAAACTGACGTCACGGTTATATCGCGCAATGCTGATCGGGCCGCACATATATGTTGCAGTCGTCGATCGCTTTTCTGGACAACGCCTATACTCGCTGTAGAAAAATACAAGGGAGCACTGCCGATGTTCGCTCTCATGCAAAACGCACGGGTGCAGACACTGCACTTGGTTGTCGATCCTGAAACCGGTCTCAAGGCCGTCATTGCCATTCACAGCAGCCAGAAAGGTCCGGCGCTGGGCGGCTGCCGCTATCTTCCCTATCCAGACGAACAGAGCGCCATTGAAGACGCCATTCATCTGGCCCGAAACATGAGTTACAAAGCCGTTCTCGCCGGCCTGCCCCATGGCGGTGGCAAGGCGATCATCATGCGCCCGGCCCATGTGGCCAATCGCGGCGCATTGTTCGAGGCGCTGGGGCGCTTCATCGAAACCCTCGACGGGCGCTATATCACCGCCGTGGAAAGCGGTACTTCCAGCGAGGATATGGACTGTATCGCCCAGCACACCCGGCATGTCACCAGCACCACCGCTGAAGGCGATCCGTCACCCCACACGGCCATGGGCGTGTACGCCGGGATTCGCGCCACGGCCATGGCGCGGCTGGGCAGCGACAATCTCGAAGGGCTGCGCATCGCCATCCAGGGCCTGGGTCATGTCGGCTATGCCTTGGCCGCGCAGCTGCACGCGGCAGGGGCCGATCTGTTGGTCAGCGATTCCGACCACGGCAAGGTGCAACTGGCCATGGAACAGTTCAACGCTCACCCCATCGCCTGCGAAGCCCTGCTCAATACGCCCTGCGACATTCTCGCGCCCTGCGGCCTCGGTGCGGTACTCAACAGCAAGAGCGTGGCGCAATTGCGTTGCGCAGCCGTGGCAGGTTCAGCCAACAATCAACTGAGTAATGCCCAGATTGCCGACCAGCTGGAAAAGCGCGGCATCCTCTACGCCCCGGACTATGTGGTCAATGCGGGCGGCCTGATCTATGCGGCCCTGCGCCACAAGGGCGAGGATCTGGGCAGCATCACGGCGCACCTGGCAAAAATCGGTGTGCGCCTGACCGAAGTCTACGCCCACGCCCAGGCGGAAAAGCGCTCACCCGCGCATGTCGCCGATGATCTGGCGGAGCGTCTGCTCAATACCGATTAGGGTCTTACCCGGCTCTATCGGTGTGAATACGCTGCCACAAGCGGCGAGTTCCCGGTGAACACACCTACCTGTGTGTGAGGAGTGTGCAATGTCCAATAACAAGATCGCCTGTACCCGCTATCTGACTCCCGAGGGTCAACTCAATACGTCACTGCCCGCCTGGGCCGATGATTTCAACCTGCTGACCCGTCTCTACCGGCAGATGGTCCTGACCCGCCTGTTCGACCAGAAAGCCGTCGCCCTGCAACGCACCGGCCGCATCGGCACCTACGCGCCGACCCTTGGCCAGGAAGCCATAGGCGTGGCCATCGGCAGCCTGATGCGCAGCGAAGACGTGCTGATTCCCTACTATCGCGACACCGCCGTGCAACTCATGCGCGGAGTGCGCATGGAAGAAATCCTCCTGTACTGGGGCGGTGACGAGCGCGGCAGCGACTATGCCGAACCTGCCGTGGCCCAGGACTTCCCGCTCTGCGTGCCCATCGCCACCCAGGCCTTGCATGCCTGTGGTGTCGCGAGTGCGTTCAAGATTCGCGGCGAGCATCGGGTCGCGGTGACCACCTGCGGCGATGGCGCCACCAGCAAGGGCGATTTCCTCGAGGCCCTGAACGTGGCGGGCGCCTGGCAGTTGCCGATTGTGTTCGTCATCAACAACAACCAGTGGGCGATCTCCGTGCCCCGGCGTATCCAGTGCGGTGCGCCGACTCTGGCGCAGAAAGCCGTGGGCGCGGGCTTCCATGGCGAACAAATAGACGGCAACGACATTATTGCCGTGTATGACCGCATGCAGGTTGCCCTCGAACGCACCCGCCAGGGTAAGGGCCCCGTGCTGCTGGAATGCCTGAGCTATCGGCTGGGCGATCACACCACCGCCGACGATGCGACCCGCTATCGCCCCGCCGACGAGGTCAAGCAGGCCTGGCAGGAAGAACCGATCAAACGCCTGCAAGCCTTCCTCGCCTCTCAAGGCGTGTGGGACGAAGGCCGCGAACAGGCCCTGATCAGCGAATGCCAGGGCCTGGTACAGCAGGCGGTCAGCGCCTTCGACAATGCCGGGAGCCAGTCCCCTGAGTCGGTGATGGACCACGTCTACGCGCAATGGCCCGCTGCCTTGGCCGAACAGCGCGAGTGGTTCCTTGAGCGTGCCCAGCGTCGCGCCGGAGGTGAAGATCATGACCAGTGAAAAAATCACCCTGCTTGAGGCGGTTAATCTGGCCCTGCACCGGGCCATGGCTGAGGATGAAAATGTGTTGGTGCTCGGTGAAGACGTCGGCGTCAACGGCGGTGTGTTCCGCGCCACCCAGGGCCTGCGCGATGAGTTCGGTTTCAAGCGCGTTATCGACACGCCGTTGGCCGAAACCATGCTCGGCGGTCTGGTCGTCGGCATGGCCGCGCAGGGCCTGAAGCCGGTGCTGGAGATCCAGTTCATGGGCTTTATCTACGCCGCCATGGAGCACTTGGTGTCCCACGCCAGCCGCATGCGCAACCGTACCCGAGGGCGCATCACTTGCCCCATGGTCCTGCGCACGCCCATGGGCGCGGGGATTCGCGCGCCGGAACATCACAGTGAAAGCACCGAAGCGATGTTCGCCCATGTCCCGGGGCTGCGCGTGGTGATTCCTTCTTCACCGGCCCGGGCCTACGGCCTGTTGCTGGCGGCCCTCGACGATCCCGATCCGGTGATCTTCCTTGAGCCAACCCGGCTCTACCGCATGAACCCGCAACCCTTGCTCGACGACGGCAAGCGCTTGCCTTTGGACACCTGCTTCACCCTGCGCGAAGGCAGCGATATCACCCTGATCAGTTGGGGCGCCAGCGTGCACGAGACCTTGCAGGCGGCTCAGGCATTGGCCGAGCAGGGCGTGTCGGCGGAGGTGATCGACGTCGCCTGCGTCAAACCCCTGGACCTGGACACCCTCGAAGCCTCGGTGCGCAAGACCGGGCGCTGCGTGATCGTCCATGAGGCGCCGCGCTCCTGCGGCGTCGGCGCAGAAATCGCCGCCAGTCTCTACGAGCGGGTGCTGCTCGATCTGCAGGCGCCGATCCAGCGCGTCACCGCCCCGGATATCCCGCCGCCACTGTATCGGCTGGAGTCGCTGTATATCCCTGGCGTGGACGACATTCTGCAGGCCTGTGACAGCGTACTGAATTTTGCTTAGGTCATAGAACCGGGGCTGAGGACAGAGGACCTGTGGGAGCGTGGCTTGCCCGCGAAGAGGTCGGTACATTCGACGTATCTTCTGGATCAAACCATCGTATTCGCGGGCAAGCCTCGCTCCAACGGTGGGAGTGTAAGAGATGAAATACTTCAAACTGCCCGATCTGGGCGAAGGTCTGCAGGAAGCGGAAATCGTCGAATGGCACGTCAAGGCTGGCGATACGGTCAAGGCCGATCAACGCCTGGTCTCGGTGGAAACCGCCAAGGCCATCGTCGATATCCCCGCGCCCTATGACGGCGTGATCAGCAAGCTCTATGGCGGCGACGGCGACATTCTGCATGTCGGCGAGCCATTACTGGCATTCGAAGGCGAGGGCGATGCGGGAACGGTGGTTGGGCGTCTGGAGGGCGGTGGCGGCAGTCAGGACGATCAGTTCTTCGTCGGTGCCGCGCCGTCCACCCGCGAGCATCTCGGCGCCCGGGCTACGCCTGCTGTGCGGCAAATGGCCCGGCAGCTGGGCGTCGATTTGAGCACCCTCAGCGGCAGTGGCGAAGCCGGTTTGATTACCCGCGCCGATGTAGAAGGCGCCGCCCAGGCCGCCCGTGATCGTTTCGGCGGGGAAAAACTGCGCGGGGTACGGCGCAGCATGGCCCTGAACATGGCCCGTTCCCATGCCGAAGTGGTGCCGGTGACCATTTTTGGCGATGCCGATCTGCACCTCTGGGGCCAGGCCCGCGACCCGCTGATTCGCCTGGGCAAGGCCATGGCGGCGGCATGCGCGGTGGAACCGGTACTCAATAGCTGGTTCGATGGCAAAACCCTGTCGATCCGCCAGCATCAAAAGCTCGATCTGGGCATCGCCGTCGACACCCCGGACGGCCTGTTCGTGCCGGTGCTGCGCAATGTTGGCGAGCGCGACGCCCAGGACCTCAAGGACGGCATGAGCCGCCTGCGCGCCGACCTCAAGGCCCGCTCCATTCCGCCTGCCGAAATGATGGGTGCGACCATCACCCTGTCCAACTTCGGCACCCTGTTCGGCCGCTACGCCAACCCCATCGTCGTCCCGCCGCAAGTGGCGATCATCGGCGCGGGCAGTATCCGCGACGAGCCGGTGGCGGTTAACGGCGAAGTGGTGGTGCACCCGATCCTGCCCCTGTCCCTGACCTTCGACCACCGCGCGGTCACCGGCGGCGAGGCAGCGCGATTTTTCCGGGCGCTGGTGGAGGCATTGGAGCAGCCCGATTAATTAAAGAGATCAACAGATCTACCTGTATGGGAGCGAACTCTGTGGGAGCGAATTTATTCGCGAAGGCGGTGTTGCAGGCAAGAAATCTGCAGTGGATGTACCGGCCTCCTCGCGAATGAATTCGCTCCCACATTTATCTCCCACAGATCAGTCCTCTCCATTGGAAATTATTAATGGGGTCGCACACTGCGCTCCGTTTTGGTGTGCACGCTGCCCGGCCGCGCACGCTTGCATGGCATGCCTCTTTTTTGTATCGCCTGTTTGCCCCTGATTGCCCGTCTTCACTACCTCTTTGGAGGTAGTCGAGCGCAGGTTGGCCGTTTATTTGCTTTATCTGAGGGAATCAAAATTTCCTTGTGGGAATGTTTATTCCGGCAAAACGGTCATTTCAGCGTTTCATTCAAGAGGACGTGCAATGAAAAACAAAGGAAGCGGTGTGCGCTATCTGGCGTCAGGTCTATTGGCAATCGGCGCAGGCAATGCCTGGGCGGCGGATGCGCCGGTGCTCAACAGTGGCGATACCGCCTTCGTCGCCACCTGTTCACTGGTGGTGCTGTTGATGACGTTGCCTGGCCTTGCGCTGTTCTACGGCGGCCTGGCGCGCAGCAAGAACGTGCTGTCGATCCTGATGCAGGTGTTTTCGGTCGCTTCCTTGATGTCGGTGCTGTTTGCGATCTACGGCTACAGCCTGACCTTCGCTCCCGGTGGTGACTGGCAAGCCTTTATCGGCGGCTGGGACAAGCTGTTCCTCAAGGGCGTCGGCCCGGATGCGCTGACCGGGACCATCCCCGAGTTGCTGTATTTCCTGTTCATGCTGCTGTTCGCCGCGATCACGCCAGCGATCATCGTTGGCGGTTTTGCCGAGCGCATGAAGTTTTCGGCGGTGATGGTGTTCATGGCCATCTGGTTGACCATCAACTACGTGCCCATGGCTCATATGGCCTGGGGTGGTGGCTGGGTGTTCAACCTTGGCGTGCAGGATTTTGCGGGCGGCAACGTGGTCCACGTCAATGTCGGCATCGCCTCTCTGGTCGGCGCCTACCTGCTGGGTCGCCGTCGCGGTTTCGGCACCTCGGCCCTGGCGCCGCACAACATGACCATGACCATGACCGGCGGCTCGATGCTCTGGGTCGGCTGGCTGGGTTTCTGCGGCGGTTGCGCGTTGATGGCCAACGGTTTCGCCATGTTGGTAATGGTTAACACCATGCTCGCCAGCGCCGCCGGGGCGATTGCCTGGCAACTGGTGGAATGGAAGCATCGCGGCAAGCCGAGCATGCTCGGGGCGATCTCCGGTGCCATTGCAGGTCTGGTGGCGATCACTCCGGCCTGTGGTTTTGTCGGGCCGATGGGCGCGATCCTGCTGGGCTTTATCGTTGCGCCGATCTGCCTGTGGGCGGTGGAGAAACTCAAGCCGATCATCGGCCTGGACGACGCTTTCGATGTGTTTGGCGTGCACGGTGTCGGCGGTATCGTCGGCGGCCTGCTGACCCCGGTATTCGCCCTGCCTGTGCTGGGTGGTCTGGGCTTCACCGGCGAGCGCGGTCTGCTCGAGCAACTGGGCGTCAATGGCGGCGTGCTGCTGTTCAGCATCCTGTTCTCCGGGCTGACCAGTTGGATTGCCTATGCCATTACGGCGAAGCTGTGCCGCGGCCTGCGGGTGGATGAGGAGCAGGAAGTGGATGGCCTGGACCTGTCGGCCCATGGCGAGGTGGGATACAAATATTCGAATTGAATGAATTCGATTTCTCGGCCGCGCCCGTAGGAGCGGCTTTAGCCGCGAGGGCGTAAGCCCAGTCACCCACGCTGTGACTGATAGAGCACCCTCCCGGCTAAAGCCGGTCTTACGGGTTGGTATGGGGTCAAGCCTCGTTGCTAAACCCCAACTCCCGGGAAATCGCCGCGCCACTGGCCAGCACCTCGGCGATCATCAGTTGCTGCGTGCCGGGGCTGTCCATCACTGCGTCCGGCCCGGACAGGTTGATCGCGGCAATGATCTGCCCGCTGTGATCGCGAATCCCCGTCGCCACCGACGTCGAGTAATCCGAACGATGCAGCACCCAGGCCTGTTGCCGATCAGCCGCGATCATTGCCAATAGTTCCGGCAGGGTCCGTGGCGCCGGGGCCGGGTAGCCGTCCAGGCGCACGCTCTGGTAGAGCTGGCTGAGTTCGCTGTCATCCAGCCCTGACAGCAGAATCCGGCCCATGGCAGTGCAGTGGCAGGTGATACGCGTGCCGATGGGAATATTCACCGACAGGCGTTGCGCGGCGAAGGCGCGGTACAGGTACAGGCTGTCGGTCTGTTCGCGGATGCTGAGGTGGCACGACAGCGACGTGCGATCACGCAGGGCGTTGAGATGGGGCATGGCGACTTCGACGATATCGCGACTGGCCAGGTAGCTGAAGCCATCGCTGATCACCCGGCTGCCGAGTTCGTAGTGGCTGGTGAGTTTGTTCAGGTAACCCATTTCGGTCAGGGTAAACAGGATGCGATAGCAGGCCGAGGTACTGACCCCCAGGCGCGTGGCGATTTCATTGATGCTCAGGGTGCGGGTCCGGGCATTGAACATGCCCAACACGCTGAGCCCGCGTTGCAAGGCGGGCACCCAATAGTCGGTGGTGTCTTTGTCCATGGTTGGAAACCTGTTGAAGCTGAAGGCATCGGGGCGAATTCTGCGGCGGCGGGAGAGTGTGGGAGCGAATTCAGTGGGAGCCGTCCCGCCGCTAACGCGCCGCGCTGTCGCGCAGCAAACACTAGCCGAGGCAGGGAGCAAATATGTGGGAGCGAATTCATTCGCGAAGAGGCCGGTACATTCGACGCATCTTCATCGCCTGGAACACCGCTTTCGCGAATGAATTCGCTCCCACAATTCGCTCCCACGGGAATTGGCCCCTACAGGAATTCGCTCCCACAGCATCCATTGCCACAAAAACAATGTTGCCGAAGGGGTTACTGAAACTCCTGCATCGCATCCAGCAACGCCGCGGTGAAGTACTCCCGCGATGCCCGGTCGAAGAGGATCTGGAAGCACGGCACCGGCCCGCTGCCGAGGTTGATCACGATGGCGTTGAGCCGCGCCACCGAGGTCTGGGCCACAG
Source organism: Pseudomonas sp. JUb42 (assembly GCF_024807945.1). Taxonomy (GTDB): domain Bacteria; phylum Pseudomonadota; class Gammaproteobacteria; order Pseudomonadales; family Pseudomonadaceae; genus Aquipseudomonas. Next base: position 164,753 of record NZ_JANUFD010000014.1, read on the forward strand.
CGCCTGCCGGGAAGCTTTGTGCACGCAGGTCGACGCCACAGACCTTGGCCATGACCTCGGCCACGCAATCACCGCTCAGTTGCAGCCAGGCATGGCTGTCCTGGCGTGGCAGCAGGTAGTTGGCCTGATGATCCAGCTCCCAGCGCGCTTCCTCATCGGCAATGCGCTGGCCCTGATCCTTTGTGCTGCCAAGGATGAAGTACTCGGTCTGGGACAACCGCGCCACATGGCTGCCGTCTGCCTGAGTCACAGCCTGGTTGGGCTGTTCGGGCAGGACGAAGTCGCGGCTGCGCAGATACTCGGCGCTGAAACTGCCGCGAAAACCCACTCGCGGCAGGTCCGTCAAGTCGAGCAGGGCGCAGGGTGACAGCGCCGCCTGGGCGATGCCTTTTTCAAGATTTTCCGCTAGCAGACTGCTCATGCCTGGCGCTCCTGGCGTTGGTTATCGGGATCGAAAAACGGCAGTTGCACCACCGTGGCCTGGACCATCACGCCGCCTTCGACGCGGATCGGAATCTGCTGCCCCGGCGCGCTCTGGGTGGCTCCTGCATAGGCCAGGCCGATGATCTGGCCCAGAGTCGAAGAGTATTCGCAGGAGGTAACGTTACCGCTGATATCCGTGCCGTCGAGGACCAGATGGCCTTCCAGCGGTTGCGGGCTGCCCTTGGGCAGGGTAAAACCGACCAGTTTGCGCTTGAGCGGCTGGGCTTCGAGGATGTCCACCGAGCGGCGGCCGACGAAGAACGGCTTGGTGCGGCTGACCGCCCAACCCATGTCGATCTCCGCTGGATGGGTCATGCCATCGGTGTCCTGGCTGATGATTACATGGCCTTTTTCCAGACGCAGCAGGCGCTGGGTCTCGACGCCGAACGGGCGAATGTCGTGTTCCTTGCCCGCCAGCATCAGGGCGTCCCAGAGTTGCAGGGCATGGCGCGCCGGGACGTGGATTTCATACCCTAGCTCGCCGACGAAACCGACCCGCAGCAGCCGTGCCTTGATTCCGGCGACTGTGCCGGTGCGTACGCCAAGGTACGGGAAACCTTCGGGGCTCAGGTCAAGGTCGGTGCAGACCTTTTCCAGCACCTTGCGCGCATCCGGCCCGGCGACGTTGACTGCCGAAATGGCGGCGGTGACGTTGGCGATATCCACGTCCAGGCGCCACTGGGCGTTCCACTTGAGCATCTGCTGATAGATACGATCGACGCCGCTGGTAGTGGCGGTGACGTAGAAGTGATTCTCGGCAAAGCGTGCACACACGCCGTCATCGATCACCACGCCGTGCTCGTTGGTCATCAACGCATAGCGCGAACGGCCCACCGGCTGCTTGAGGAAGGCGAAGGTGTACATGCGGTTGAGCAGTTCGGCGGCGTCCGGGCCGCGCACGTCGAGGCCGCCGAGGGTCGAGACGTCGATAATCCCAACTTTGTTGCGCACATGCAGGGCTTCGGCCTGCATGCATCGCTCGCGATCCTCGGCTTTGCCGTAATAAGCCGGGCGATGCCAGACGCCTGCGGGCATCATCTTCGCCCCGGCGTCGAGGTGACGACGGTGCATGGGCGTCTGCCGATACGGGTCGAACGCGCGCCCGGCGACGTGGGCCAGTTTCTCCGGGGAGAAGGGCGGGCGGGCCGTGGTGACGCCGGTTTCGCTGATGCTGCGTTGGGTCGAAGCCGCGACCAGACGCGCCGTCGGCAATGCCGAATGGCGGCCCTGGGACGGGCCCATGCCGACGGTGGAGAAGCGTTTGACCAACTGGATATCGCGGTAGCCGCATTTGGTTGCGTTGATGATGTCCTGCACTTGCAGGTCCTCATCAAAGTCGACGAAGTCCTTGCCCTTGGGATGGGGGAAGATCGGCCAGGGGAAGTTCACTCGGGCTTCGTCGATCAGCGCCTGCTTGCTGCCCGAGGCCGGCAGACCCAGGGCCTGGATGATGTCCATGGCGATATTGCCCGCGTCGGCCAAGACGTTGTCGAGGTGGTGCTGGCCGTTGACGGAACCGGCGACATGCAGGATGCCCGGCAAACCGCTGATAGCGAATTCGGCGCTGCTCTCGTCGTAGGCCAGCTTGCCGCCCGCCTGGCACAGCAACTGATAGACCGGCATGTAACCGGCGGACATGCACAGCAGGTCGCAGGGGATGATCTCGCCACGGGCTTGCACCTGGCCCTGGCCAGTGATGCGTCGCACATCGACAGCGGTCACATGGCGCATGCCTTTTTCGTGCAGTGCCTCGTAGACGGTGCTGTTGGCGTGACAGGTGATGCCGCGCTGTTCCAGCTCGCGGGGCAGGCTGCGGTTATCCGGCGTGGCGCGCATGTCCAGCAGGGCGGCGACGGTGACGCCCTGTTCGAGCAGATCGAGGGCGGCGTAGTAGCCGTCGTCATTGCCAGTCAGGACCACAGCGCGCTGCCCCGGCTTGACCGCATACAGCTTCATCAGGCGCTGGGCGGCGCTGGTCAGCATGATGCCGGGCAGGTCGTTATTACGGAAAATCACCGGCTGATCGAACGAGCCGCTGGCTACCAGACACTGCTGCGCCCGCACCTTGTACATGCGCTTGCCCTGAATCACCGGCAGGTAGTTGTCGGTGAACCAGGCGTTGCACACGGCATTTTTGAGGATGCGGATATTGGCGTGCTGCTCTACGGCGTTGATCAGTTCCGTGCGCAGGTGCTCGGCGCGCGTCCCGGCGACATCGAAGCGTGCATAGGTCAGGGAGCCGCCGAGGATCGGCTGTTCTTCGATCAGCAGCACCTTGGCCCCGGCATTGGCGGCGGTCAGGGCAGCCTGCAAACCGGCAGGCCCGGCGCCGACCACGGCCAGGTCGGTGAACAGGTAAGCCTTGTCGTAATACTCAGGCTTGAAGTTCAGGTCCAGCACCCCGAGGCCGGCCTTCTTGCGAATGATCGGCTCCCAGACTTTCCACATGCCCTTGGGCTTGAAAAACGCCTTGTAATAGAAACCCACCGGCATGAACTTGGAGAACTTGCCCATGTAGGCGTCTTTGTCGTCATCCAGGGAGCCGTTGAAGTTCTGACCGAAGACATTCAGGCCTGCGCGAATCGGGTAGGCGTCGGCCAGCACGTTGGGTTCTTCGGGCAATTGCACCAGGGTGTTGGCGTCCTGACCGGCCATGGTCAGGGGGCCGCGCGGGCGGTGGTACTTGAACGAGCGCGACATCAGGAAGCGGCCATTGGCAAGCAGAGCACTGGCGACGGTATCGCCCTGTACGCCCTGATAATCCTTGCCGTCAAAGCTGAAACGCAGCGGCTGGTCACGGTCGATCAACAGCCCCATGGGGGCGGGCAGGCGGCTCATCCGGCAATCTCCCTGGCGGCGAACTCGACACGGGCGTTGAACACTTCCCGGGCATCGAAGGTGCGGATCACTTCATCGGTGACGGTGTGGCGCTCGGCCAGAAACCAGTAGCTGGACGGTGTGTGCATCCACCATTCGGTGACGACACCGGCTTCGTTATCGCTGTTGAACACGTAGTCGGCCCATTCCAGGTCGGTGCAGGTGGCCGGGTCCGGCATACGCTTGAACTCGCCGCCGTAAGTGAATTCGCTGATATTGCGCAGCCCGTTGAGCGGGCAATGCAGAAGTTTCATTGTGCGTGCTCCGCGTTAGTGACTGGCCGCTGTGGCGCCCATTTCGTTGACTTGAATGAAGCGCGAGAAACGCTCCAGGGCGAACGGCGCGATCAGCTCCGGGGTCTTGCCGGTGGCGACCATCTCGGCCATGGTCTTGCCGACGATGGGCGTGGCCTTGAAGCCCCAGGTGCCCCAGCCTGCGTCCAGGTAATAATTTTTTACCGGTGAAAGGCCCATGATCGGGCTGTAGTCCGGGGTCATGTCGGTGATCCCGGCCCACTGGCGCATCAGCTTGGCATTGGCCAGGAACGGGAACATCTCGATGGCATGGGCCAGCAGGCTTTCCTTGAGGTCCAGGGTCGAGCGGGTGTTGTACAGCGGGTACGGATCGGAACCGCCGCCGAACACCACTTCGCCACGGCTGGTCTGCTGCACGTAGCAGTGCAGCGCCGACGAGCTCACCAGCGGGTCGAGGAACGGCTTGAACGGCTGGGTGACCATGGCCTGCAACGGGTAGGTATGGATCGGCGCACGGATACCGGCTTTCTTCAGCATCAGCGAACTGGCCCCGGCAATCGCCTGTACTGCGCAACCGCACTTGATGGTGCCGCGGTTGGTCTTCACCGCAGTAATGGCACCGTTCTCTATGACCAGGTCCTGCACTTCAGTGAGCTGATGAATCTCCACGCCGCGCTTGGCGGCCTCTTTGGCATAGCCCCAAGCCACGGCGTCGTGGCGGGCAGTGCCGCCGCTCATGTGCCAGAGCCCGGCCAGCACCGGAATATGCCCGGGGTCGAGGTTCAGGCTCGGCACCAGTTCGCGGATCTGCTGGCGGTCGATCATTTCCGTGCGGCCACCGAAATGCTTGTTCACTTCGGCACGCTGGCGAAACGCACGCACGGTGGCGTCGGTGTGGGCCAGGGTCAGTTGGCCGCGCTCGGAATACATGACGTTGAAGTTGAATTCGTTGGACAGGTTCTCGAACAGCTTCACCGACTCGATATAGAACTTCACGCCTTCGCTGGTCAGGTAGTTGGAGCGAATCACCGCTGTGTTACGTGCGGTATTGCCACCACCCAGGTAGGACTTTTCCAGCACCGCAACATTGGTGATGCCGTGGTACTTGGCCAGGTAATAAGCAATGGCCACACCATGGCCGCCGCCGCCGATGATCACCACGTCGTAGGAAGACTTCAGTTCCTTGGGCGGTGGCAGATCGACTTCGGCCGGGTATTCGGCGCCCAGCCCGTATTTCAAGAGATTGAAGGGCATGGGGCCTCCGATTTGGCGTGGGTTTTGGCCTGCTGTTGCGCGGCGATCAAGGTGTTTTTCATCAGGAAAGCGATGGTCATCGGGCCGACACCACCGGGCACCGGGGTGATGGCGCTGACCACGGGCAGGGCGCTGTCGAAATCGACATCGCCGACCAGGCGGCTGCGCTCGCCTTCGGTAATGCGGTTGATGCCGACGTCGATGACCACGGCGCCAGGCTTGAGCCAGCTGGCGTCGATCATCCGTGGGCGGCCCACGGCGGCGATGACGATATCGGCCTGGCGCGACAGCGCAGCGGCGTTCTGGCTGCGCGAGTGCAGCACGGTGACGCTGCAATGCGCCTGCAACAGCAGGGCGGCCATGGGCTTGCCGACGATATTCGAACGACCGATGACCACGGCGTGCTTGCCGCTCAGATCACCGACGGTATCGTGCAACAACTGCATGCAGCCCGACGGCGTGCAAGGTGTCAGCACCGTGCGGCCCTGGCTCAGGCCACCGACGTTCTCGCTGTGGAAGCCGTCGACGTCCTTGCCCGGATCAATGGCCTGCAGCGCCAGGGTTTCTTCGATATGGGCCGGCAGCGGCAGTTGCAGAAGGATGCCGTGGACTTCGCGGTCGGCATTGAGGCGCCGGATCAGTTCCAGCAGTTCGTCTTCGCCAATGTCATCGGCCAGCTTGTACTCCAGGGAGCGAATGCCGCATTCCTCGGCGCGCAGGATCTTGTTGCGCACATAGACCTGGCTGGCCGGGTCTTCCCCGACCAGAACCACCGCCAGGCACGGCTGAATGCCGTCCGCGACCATGCTCGCCACATCCACTTTCACCTGTTGCAGAACCCGCGCGGCGGCGGCCTTGCCATCGATCAGTTGGGCGCTGTTCATTTGAAAATCACCGTGCGGTCGTTGTTGAGGAAAACCCGGTGTTGCAGATGGAATTTCACCGCCTTGGAAAGGGCTACGGTCTCGGTATCGCGACCGATGGCGACCAGGTCGTCCGGACGATAGGCATGATCGACGCGCTGCACTTCCTGCTCGATGATCGGGCCCTCGTCCAGGTCGCTGGTGACGTAGTGGGCGGTGGCACCGATCAGTTTCACGCCGCGCTCGTAGGCCTGGTGGTAGGGCTTGGCGCCCTTGAAGCCGGGCAGGAACGAGTGGTGGATATTGATCGCCCGGCCTGAGAGCTGGCGGCACAGGTCATCGGAGAGAATCTGCATATAGCGGGCGAGGACCACCAGATCGGTTTCGGTTTCGTCGACGATCTTCATCAGCGCCGCTTCCTGCTGGGCCTTGGTGTCCTTGGTCACCGGCAGGTAGATAAAGCGAATGCCTTCACGCTCGGCCATGGGCCGCAGGTCCAGGTGATTGGAGACGATGGCGGTGATGGTCATGTCCATCTCGCCCTTGTGATGGCGGTACAGCAGGTCGGTCAGGCAATGGTCGAACTTGCTGACCATCAGCAGCACGCGCATCGGCTGATTGCTGTCGAACATCTGCCAGTCCATCTCGAACTGCTCGGCCACCTTCACGAAGCCCGCCTTGAGGCCGTCCAGCTCACCCTGCCGACCGTCGTTGAAACGAAACACCGCGCGCATGAAAAACTTGCCGCTGCCCTCGTCGTCGAACTGCGACATCTCGCCGATGTAGCAGCCGCTTTCGGCGAGGTACGAGGTGACGGCAGCGACGATGCCGGATGTGGCGGCACAGCTGACCTTGAGAATGAAGGTGTTCTGAAGCTTCGACATGACGAAAGATCCTCGGGAGGTGACGGGCAGGTCATCACCGAGTGTTCGGGGGTGAAAGAAGTTTTTACCGGTCAATAAAAAATCCCACGGGGAATAATTTATTCCTGCGGATGCTTTTATAGGTGAAGCGGAGGGAGGGTGTCTAGGGTTTTTGTGAAAATTAGTTTCTCTTCAGGAAACTTTTTCGGTGTGGCTTACATGATCACATGTGGGAACGAGGCTTGCCCGCGAAGGCGGTGTTTCAAACCACGCATTTGCGTCGTATGTACCGGCCTGTTCGCGGGCAAGCCTCGCTCCTACGAAGATCTGTGTCTTGCTTGCTATCTCGGGTTACTCACCATTACTGCCGTAATTCATGATCGACAACAGCCGGATCGGCACCTGCAATAGCTGCTCGGGCCCATGGGGCACGTCGCCGTCGAAGGTCAGGCTGTCGCCGGCTTCCATCTTGTACAGCTGATTGCCGTGGCGATAGACCAACTCACCTTCGAGCAAATGGAGGAATTCGGTGCCGGGGTGGGAGAAGGTCGGGAATTCTTCGCTGGCGTCGTCCATGGTCACCATATAGGCCTCGAAACTCTTCTTCGGCCCACGGGTGTGGTTGAGCAGGTGGTAGGTGTGGCCTTTCTCCGTGCCACGGCGCACGACCTCAAGCCCTTCATCCTTCTTCACCAATAGCGCGCTGCCGCCCTGTTGGTCGTACTGGCTGAACAGCTTGGACATGGGAATACCCAGCACGTCGCACAGACGGCTGAGGGTGTCGAGGCTGGTGGAGACCTGGGCATTTTCGATCTTGCTCAGCATGCCCTGGCTGATCCCGGCGATGCGCGCGACCTCCGCCAGCTTCAAATCCTGAGCCTGGCGCTGTCGCTTGATCTGCATGCCCAGGTACTGCTCAAGCTTGAGACGGGTCTGCGGTTCGGTCGCTGTATTCATGTGACGCCCATTTTTGTGGCAGGAATTTCAATTACGCGCTCTAACGGGGCGCTCATCAGGCTCGGCGGGAGTTCTGCGGAGGCAGATATTCGTACCGGGAAACGAATTTTCTCATAAATAAGATAAGCCTGTCGCTGATCCAGCGCGGTTTCGACAGGTGTGGCGAGAGATTGGCAAAGCAATTGCATTCCTGTTGTGAAAGTTAATTTCCTTGTGGGAATTTTAACCCTGAGGTAAAAGGTCGATGTCGGTACGGCATGACGACCTCGGGAAGACCTTCACATCATCGTCATGCTGTTGCCAATCAGGAGCCCAGCCATGTTGCCAAGCGAAACCCAACGTCTGATTCAGGAACACGGGATCAAATATGTCCTGGCGCAGTTCGTGGACATCCACGGCTCGGCCAAGACCAAGTCGGTGCCGATCTCCGGCCTGGAAATGGTCATTGAGGATGGCGCCGGGTTCGCCGGTTTCGCCATCTCCGGCATGGGCATGGAACCCCACGGCCCAGACTTCATGGCCAAGGGCGATCTGGCGTCGTTGACCCCGGTGCCATGGCAGCCAGGCTACGGCCGAGTGGTCTGCATCGGTCACGTCGAAGGCAAGCCATGGCCTTACGACAGCCGCTATGTGCTGCAACAGCAAGTACAGCGCCTGAGCGACCGCGGCTGGACCCTCAACACCGGCCTTGAGCCTGAATTCAGCCTGTTCCAGCGAGATGCGGGCGGCAAACTGCAACTGGTCGACGCCAGCGATAACCTCGACAAGCCCTGCTACGACTACAAGGGCCTGTCCCGTTCCCGGGCCTTTCTCGAACGCCTGACCGAAGCCTTGCAGCCGGTGGGTTTCGACATCTACCAAATCGACCACGAAGACGCCAACGGCCAGTTCGAGATCAACTACACCTACAGCGATGCCATGGAGTCGGCCGACCGCTTCACCTTCTTCCGCATGGCTGCGGGCGAGATCGCCAATGACATGGGCATGATCTGCTCGTTCATGCCCAAACCGGACCCCAAGCGCGCCGGTAACGGCATGCACTTCCACCTGTCCATCGCCAGCGCCAGCAACAAGAACCTGTTCCACGACGCCAGCGACCCGAGCGGCATGGGCCTGTCGAAAATGGCCTACCACTTCGCCGCCGGCCTGCTGGCTCACGGCCCGGCCTTGTGTGCCTTCGCCGCGCCGACGGTCAATTCCTACAAGCGTCTGGTCGTGGGCAACTCCCTGTCCGGCGCAACCTGGGCCCCGGCCTTTATCGCCTTCGGTTCCAACAACCGCTCGGCCATGGTTCGCGTGCCCTACGGCCGCCTGGAATTCCGCCTGCCGGATGCCGGTTGCAACCCATATCTGGTTAGCGCCGCGATCATCGCCGCCGGCCTTGACGGCATCGACCGCCAGCTGGAAATCGACAACGTCTGCAACGAGAACCTCTACAAACTGAGCCTCGAAGAAATCGCCGCACGGGGCATCAAGACCCTGCCGCAGTCGCTGAAAGAAGCCTGCGACGCACTGGAAGCCGATCCGCTGTTTGCCGAGGTGATGGGCAATGAAATCGTCGGTGAATTCATCAAGCTCAAGCGCATGGAGTGGGTGGAATACAGCCGCCATGTGAGTGATTGGGAAGTTAAGCGTTACACGGAATTCTTCTGAGGTCGCTGGGCGGCCGCTGCAAGTTTCAAGCTGCAAGCGGCAAGTAAAAGCAGTTTTGCGGCGAATACCAAATTTTCTATCAACCCGGCCAGCTTGCAGCTTAAAGCTTGCGGCTTGCCGCTCCCGAACAAGGTGAGGCTATGTGCGGAATTGTGGGCTTATATCTGAAAAATCCGGCGCTGGAATCCCAGCTCGGCAAGCTGTTCGAACCCATGCTGGCGGCCATGACCGACCGTGGTCCGGACAGTGCCGGCTTCGCCATCTACGGTGATGAAGTGGCCGATGGCTGGGTCAAGCTGACCTTGCAGGCAACCACTGAAGATTACGACTTCAAGATGCTGGTCTCGGTCATTGAAGCCAAATTGGCCGTGCCGCTGGAGTGGTTCCAGAACGCTACGGCCATCGTCCTGAAGATCAAGGCTGAAGAAGCCGTGGTCCGTGCCCTGCTGGCTGAATTGGCGCCAACGGTGCGCATCATGAGCGCCGGGCAGAGCATTGAGATCCTCAAGGGCATGGGTTTGCCTAAAGAGATTTCCGAGCGTTTCGGCCTGGGTTCCATGAAGGGCAGTCACATCATCGGTCACACCCGCATGGCCACCGAAAGCGCGGTGACCATGGAAGGCAGCCACCCGTTTTCCACCGGCGCCGACCTGTGCCTGGTGCATAACGGCTCGCTGTCCAACCACTTCCGTCTGCGTCAGGAACTGCGCCGCGAAGGCATCCATTTTGAAACCGAAAACGACACCGAAGTCGCCGCCGGTTACCTGGCCTGGCGCCTGCAGCAGGGCGATTCGCTCAAGCAGGCACTGGATAACTCCCTCGAAGCGCTGGACGGCTTTTTCACCTTCGCCATCGGCACGCGCAACGGTTTTGCGGTGATCCGCGATCCGATTGCCTGCAAGCCGGCGATCCTTGCCGAGACCGACGACTACGTCGCCATGGCCTCGGAATACCAGGCGCTGTCGAGCCTGCCGGGCATTGAAAAAGCCAAGGTCTGGGAACCTGTCCCGGCCACCATGTACATCTGGGAACGCGAGTCGGCTTAAGGAGCACGCACATGAAAACCATCGATCTTTCCACTGCCACCGTGCGTGATCTGAATCAGGCGCTGCACGACCAGGTCAACAACGTTCAAGACCGCGAATGGGTCGTGACCCACGCCAACGGCGCTCACAACCTGGCGGTCGGCGTCAACGAAGCGGTATCCATCGATATCCAGGGCCACGCCGGTTACTACTGCGCGGGCATGAATCAGAAAGCCAATATCACTGTGCACGGCAACGTCGGTGTGGGCTGCGCGGAAAACATGATGTCCGGTTATGTCCGGGTCAAGGGCAGCGCTTCGCAGGCAGCCGGGGCCACGGCTCACGGCGGGCTGTTGGTCATCGAAGGTGATGCCGGTGCCCGTTGCGGCATTTCCATGAAAGGCATCGACATCGTGGTCGGCGGCAGCATCGGTCATATGAGCTGCTTCATGGGCCAGGCCGGGCGTCTGGTGGTGTGTGGCGACGCCGGGGATGCCCTGGGCGATTCGCTGTACGAAACCCGTATCTACGTCAAAGGCAAGGTCGAGTCCCTGGGCTCGGACTGCATCGCCAAAGAGATGCGTGCCGAACACCTGGAAGAGCTGCAAGAGCTGCTTAACCGCGCCGGTTTCAACGAAAAGGCCGCGGACTTCAAGCGCTATGGCTCGGCCCGTCAGCTGTACAACTTCAAAGTCGATAACGCTTCCGCGTACTGATTCAGGAGCAAGAACATGAGTGATTCGCAAACCCCAAAGGCACCTCCAGTACTGCGTGAATCGGCCACCTTCGACCGTCTGACCATTCAGGAAATCCAGCGTGCCGCCGAAACCGGCATCTACGACATTCGCGGCGGCGGCACCAAGCGCAAGCTGCCGCACTTCGATGACCTGCTGCTGCTCGGCGCCAGCGTGTCGCGTTACCCGCTGGAAGGCTACCGCGAGAAATGCGGCACCGACGTCATCCTCGGTAACCGCTTCGCCAAGAAGCCGCTGCACCTGAAGATCCCGGTGACCATCGCCGGCATGAGCTTCGGTGCGCTGTCGGCCAACGCCAAGGAAGCCCTGGGCCGTGGCGCGACCATCGCCGGGACCAGTACCACCACCGGCGATGGCGGCATGACCCCGGAAGAGCGCGGCCAATCGCAGCATCTGGTGTATCAATACCTGCCGTCACGCTACGGCATGAACCCCGACGACCTGCGCAAGGCCGACGCCATTGAAATCGTCCTCGGCCAGGGCGCCAAGCCGGGCGGTGGCGGCATGCTGTTGGGCATGAAAGTCACCGAGCGTGTCGCCGGTATGCGCACCTTGCCGGTTGGCGTGGACCAGCGTTCGGCCTGCCGTCACCCGGACTGGACCGGCCCCGACGACCTGGCGATCAAGATCGCCGAGATCCGTGAAATCACCGACTGGGAAAAACCCATCTACGTGAAAATCGGCGCCAGCCGCCCGTACTACGACGTCAAGCTGGCGGTAAAAGCCGGTGCCGATGTGATCGTCCTCGATGGCATGCAGGGTGGTACGGCGGCGACCCAGGAAGTGTTTATCGAGCACGTCGGCATCCCGATTCTGCCGGCCATTCCGCAAGCGGTTCAGGCGCTGCAAGAGATGGGCATGCACCGCAAGGTGCAGTTGATTGTCTCCGGCGGTATCCGCAACGGCGCCGACGTGGCCAAGGCCATGGCGTTGGGTGCTGACGCAGTAGCCATCGGTACGGCCGCGCTGATCGCCCTGGGTGACAACCATCCGCGTCTGGACGAGGAGCTGAAGAAGATCGGCTCTGCGGCCGGTTTCTACGATGACTGGCAGAACGGCCGTGACCCGGCTGGTATCACTACCCAAGACCCGGAACTGTCCAAGCGTCTGGATCCGGTGGAAGGCGGCCGTCGTCTGGCCAACTACCTGCGCGTACTGGTGCTGGAAGCCCAGACCATGGCCCGCGCATGCGGCAAGTCGCACCTGCATAACCTCGATCCGGAAGACCTGGTGGCACTGACCGTTGAGTCGGCGGCGATGGCGCGGGTGCCATTGGCCGGGACCAACTGGATTCCGGGGCAGCAGCAGTACTGATTCGACCGCACACAATCTCTGTGGAAGCGAATTCCGTGAGAGCGGATTGTGGGAGCGAATTTATTCGCGAAGACGGTATTCAGGCCATTGAAGTCGCATTGAATGTACTGGCCTCTTCGCGAATGAATTCGCTCCCACAGAATTCGCTCCGCAGAATTCGCGTTAACAGCAGCCGTTCACTTGAATTCGGCCTGTTTGCAGGACAAGTCTTAGAAGAAAAGTGACGAATCTGAAGGATCGCTCTCTTTATCTTGAGTGAAATTCCTTAACAATCCCAGCCGCTTTTACCTGCCAAATTCCGGGACTAGTCTGCGCGCCGTCACTGACGAATCAGTGACCGGGCGTGAGACCCCGGCTTTTATATAGGCACAGGCTGTCATCGCATATGGCAGTTGTGTGCAGGCAGACCTCGGTCTGGCCGGGTGCCTATAACCGGTATTCTCACCCTGCACATAGCTGCCACCTTTTGCCCCGTGAGAATGGCAATGGATGGCTGCAGAAACCCGTCAACGCGTAACCTTGCAGGTTAGCGGGGTTTGATTTTGTGGGAGCCGGCTTGCTGGCGATGGCGGTGGGTCAGACCCAGAGCCTGTTACTAGCGCTTCGCCCTCGATCGCCACCAAGGTGGCTCCCACATCCGGCCAAACGGCGTCTACAAATCACTCGCTTGCAGCAGGCTGATCCAGTTCTTCCAATGCCGCCGCATTGTTCTTGAACGCCGCCGCAAACACGGTGCGGTTCTTGGCCATGAAGATGCCGATATCTTCAGCCAGGTTCTCAGCCAGGTCCGGAACGTTTTTGATCAGGGTCGCGGTCAGGGATTCGGCCAGTTCGAGCATCTGGTCGTGTGCATCGGCGAGTTTGCGGTCCACGAATGTAGTCTCCAAGTCGCGGGTACTGCGATACAGGGTTTCAACAGCCATATTCGGCCTCGTCGGTTAGGGGCTAATCCCCGATTGAAGGTTGCAGTCTGTTCTGGTGTGCCGGGGGCCGCATACCGGCCTTTAGCAATTACTGTGTATTTATACAGGTATCAGGATAGTCCAAATACCCGCCTGCTGAACAGGGGGCATTGCAGTCTTTTTTACACCTTGCGACAACCCGTCACGCCCTCAACCATAGCCAATGGCCCTGATCCTGCTTTAAAAAGCCTGTCGCTCAAAGCGTCACGCTTGGGCGCTACGCTCCAATCGTCTGATCAAGGAAGTACATCGTGAAAATCAACTGGGCTGAAACCTTGCGTCAGCGCGTACATAACTGTGCTGAATCACTGGGCAACCTGTTCGTCGAGAGCTTCCACTATCTGGCGCTGTTCGCCATCGGCGGGGTCACGGCGTGGGCGGCGGTCATGGCGTTCCTGGGCATGCTGGAAAAGGGCCACATTGCCGTCGATGACATCCTGTTGCTGTTCATCTACCTGGAACTGGGGGCGATGGTCGGGATCTATTTCAAGACCAACCACATGCCCGTGCGCTTTCTGATCTACGTAGCGATCACGGCCCTGACGCGCCTGCTGATCTCCGACGTCTCGCACCATAACCCACCGGATATCGGCATCATCTACCTGTGCGGCGGGATTCTGCTGCTGGCGTTTGCGATTCTGGTGGTGCGCTATGCGTCGTCGCAGTATCCGTCGGTCAAGGTGCAGGATCCGCACAGCAAGACCAAGGCGCTGGTTGAGGAGAGTGGGGAGAGTTAAAGCTGGGGGGATCATCAGAGGCAAAAAAGGAGCCCCGAGGGGCTCCTGACTTGGCCAGGCATCACATCGCAATACGAAAGATCTCTTCAATCTCGCCCTGATTCGCCGGGCGCGGGTTGGTGAAGCCGCAGGCGTCTTTCATGGCGTTGGCGGCCAGGGTGGGGATGTCGTCGGCCTTGGCGCCCAGTTCGGCCAGGCCGCCCGGAATGCCGATATCCCCTGACAGTTTACGGATGGCCGCAATGGCCGCCGCTGCGCCTTCGGTGTTGTCCAGGCGCTGGGTGTCGATGCCCATGGCGGTGGCTACATCTTTCAAGCGAGCCGGGCAAACGCTGGCGTTGAAGCTTTCCACATGGGGCAGCAGCACCGCGTTGCAGACGCCGTGGGGCAGGTCGTAGAAGCCGCCCAACTGGTGCGCCATGGCGTGCACATAACCCAACGACGCATTGTTGAAAGCCATGCCCGCGAGGAACTGCGCGTAGGCCATGTTTTCCCGTGCCGGCATGTCATTGCCGTTGGCCACGGCGGTGCGCAGGTTGGCGGAGATCAGCTCCACGGCCTTGAGGGCGCAGGCGTCGGTGATCGGCGTGGCAGCGGTGGAGACGTAGGCTTCGATGGCGTGGGTCAGGGCGTCCATGCCGGTGGCAGCGGTCAGGCCCTTGGGCATGGCGGCCATCAGCGCCGGGTCGTTGACCGACAGCAGGGGGGTGACGTTGCGGTCAACGATAGCCATTTTCACATGGCGGGTTTCGTCGGTGATGATGCAGAAACGGGTCATTTCACTGGCCGTGCCGGCCGTGGTGTTGATGGCAATCAGCGGCATTTGTGGCTTGGCGGATTGATCGACACCTTCGTAATCGCTGATTTCCCCGCCGTTGGCCGCCACCAGAGCGATGCCCTTGGCGCAGTCATGGGGCGAACCGCCACCGAGGGAAATAATGAAATCGGCGCCGCTGAGCTTGAGTTGCTCCAGGCCTTTTTCCACGTTGCTGACAGTCGGGTTGGGTTTGGCGCCGTCGAAGATCGTGGCGTTGATGTCCTGTTCTTGCAGCAGCGCCGCAACCTTGGTGGCTACGCCTGCCTTGGCCAGGCCCGCATCGGTGACGATCAGTGCGTGACGGAAGCCGTATTTACGGATGGCGTCCATTGCTTCGTTAAGGCTGCCGATGCCCATCATGTTCACGGACGGAATGAAGAAGGTGCTGCTCATGATTAATCCTCTTTTTATGGTTATTTGGCCGGGAGGCCGGAGGTGCGCTCATCAAGTGGGATTCATCCTAGGAGCATCATGCGGGGGACTAAATGGTCCTTTAGGTAGGGAAATAACGGGTCTTTGGTCGTAGTGGCGCGATGATGGGGAACCGTAAATTGCAGACAAAAAAATGCCCCGGTGAAGGGGCATTTTTGCTGCTTTCAAAGCGTTAGCGGGCCCATTCGCCCTGATGCCAGTGCCAGCTGTTGCCGCGCTGTTCCCAGTACGGGTGCACGTAGCGATAACCGGCGCGTTCTGCTTCCCAGTGGCCGTGCACCGCCACATAGCGGCCGCCTTCCCAGTTCCAGTAGCCACGGGCCCAGACATAGCCCGGCCGCGGACGCGGTTCGACTTCGACGTATTGCACGGGCGGTGGTTGGGGGGCGATGACTTCGGCGTAGGCGGGGCGTTCGACCACGACCCGGCGTTCGCGGTAAGGGTGCTCGTAGACGCAGCCGGAAGCGGTGGCGACCAGGGCGAGCACAGCAGCGTAACGTAAAAACATACAACCTCCTCGGTGATCCCGGCGTCGGGTGAAACAGCGCCGGGAGGGACGATCGAGTTAGTTGTAACAGGTTGTGTCTGTCGACTGCCTGAACACGGATCCTGCCACCCTGTTGTGGGACCGGCTTCAGCCGGGAAGGGGGCGGTACATCCAATACATATTCATGGCTTCGAGTAAGGTCTTCCCGGCTAAAGCCGGCCCCACAGGAAGAGTGCGTTAATGTGGGTGCCAGGCAAGGCCTAAAGCCGGGCCACCTGCACATTGCGCAGGCTCTGCCAGTCATTGCGGCGGGCCGGGACGGCCAGGGTGCGCAGGTTATCGCCGTCGGTCATGGCCGCGAGGATTTCCATGGCGCAGTGGCCTTTTTCGATGGCGATGCCGAATTGCACGCTCTCGATCAGCCGCGCCAGGCGCTTGGGCTCGTTGCGCTGGGCGGCGCTGATCAGGCGTTTGGCAACCACGCCCGATTCATTGGAAAGGGTCAGCATGATACTGCCATCGAGGCCTTGAATACTTAGATTCACCCGGTAGTCAGGGTGAAAGGCGTCGGTGATCTGTTGAAATGGATTATCCATTATTCGCTACCTGCCAGTGGGTCTGCATAAGTTGACTTGGTGTTAGTCCCTTTAGTTCTCAACGGGTGATCAACGGCGTGAAGTTTTATGTTCGGCCATTGGGGATGGGTACACCGGTGTACTTGCATGGTTCGGGCCAGATATCGCGTGACGGCAGTAAGTGCAAAGGCAGGCAGGACGCGGGGTTCAGCGTTTGTTGGTCGATGTGGGTGTCGATTGTAGGACGATCCGTCGAGCGGTCATTTTGCGCAGGTGTTGCAGATATTGAACAAAGCACCATTACAGCGCCTCGAGTGTATGCATTGGTGCGCTCTGTGGTGGCATATACAGCGTTTTCACATCACTGTAATAGATGCGCGCAAACAAAAAGGGCGAGCCTGTTTTCACAGGCCCGCCCTTGTCGATGGTGATGATGAAAAGTTGGATCAGCCGACCTGAGCTTCTTTCTCCTGCTCTTTTTCCAGGAATTCTTCCTGCAGCAGAGCGTCTGGATTGACCGCGTCCTGGTCTTCAAGGACTACGGCATTTTGACCTGGGCGTTTGTGGCGCAGTTTGCCAAACAGGTGCTCCAGGGCGTGATCGAGTTTTACAGCGGCGCCATCCACTGCCTGGGCCAGGCTATCGGCTTTGTGGGTGACTGAAATCGGTTGGTGTCCTTTTGGCCGGGCTTCCATCTGGCAGCGGATGTCATGCGGGCCGGGCTTGTCGCCATTTTCGTCGCGGATATGGACTTCGACGCGGGTCAAATCTTCTTCATAGCGTTCGAGCGTGCTTTCAACAGTGGTACGTACCCACTCCTCCAGTCGGATGCTGCTTTCGATGTGGTTATCGCTATTGACTTGGATTTGCATAGTTCTTCCCTTATTAGGCTTGCTCGTGAGTGCAGAACGGCGGGCCTCTGGTGAGGTCCGTTTCCTGCGCCCTCACTCACAGTGTTGGCGCCGATCGATAAACAATTCAACCCAATGAGACAGAAATATTTTTGCGCAGAAAAAAATTGATTCAGCAGGTTCGCTGACGATGCCGGGTTTTTCCTTGGGGATCCTGAGGCATCGACAATGATGGCGGGTTTTGTGAAGGCATTATTTGTTACAGATAGGGTTTCTTTGGGCATGGCGCGGTTGCCGTTGGAGCGAGGCTTGCCCGCGAAAAAAAGGACAACGCGGTACATCAGACATATTGCCTCAAGGCGTTCGCGGGCAAGCCTCGCTCCAACGGGTCGCGTCAGCGTTGATTCACAAACGCCAACCGATACTCCCCAGGCGTCGCCCCAACCACCTGGCGGAAGCGATTGGTGAAGTGGCTGGCGCTGGCAAATCCGCAGCTCAGGGCGATTTCGCCGAGGGGCTGGCGGGTGCCGCGCAGCAGTTGCCGGGCGTGCTCAAGGCGCCGTGCCAGCAGGTACTGGTGCGGCGGCAGGCCGAAGCTTTCGCGGAACATGCGGGCGAAATGGTATTCGGACAGGGCGCACATGCCTGCCAGTTGCCCGAGGCTCAGGGGATCGGCCAGGTGCTGGTCGATAAACTCCACCAGTTGCCGGCGCAGGTGCGGAGCCAGGCCGCCCTTGACCCGCAAGCCCTCGCGCTGACCGACCTGGCTCAGCAGCGTGTGGCTGAGCAGCTCATGGGCCAGGCTGCTGCCGAGCAGGCGTTCGCCGGGTTCGTTCCAGTCCAGGCGCAGCAGTTGCTGAAAGCGTTCGACCTGAGCCGGGTCGTCGAAAAAGGTGTCTTCGTGCAACTGCAGTTCCCGGGGCTCACGGTCGAGCAGGGTAATGCAACCCAGGGCGAACTGTTCCGGGCTGACGTACAGGTGCGCCAGGCGGATCTCGCCGTTGATCACCCAGGACGATTCGTGCCCGGCGGGCAGGGTGCAGAGCTTGCCGGGGCTGCCCTTGGTGTCGGGTTGATCTCGACGAAAGGTACCGGTGCCGCCACCGATGTAGCACGACAACGTGTGGTGAGTCGGCCCGTGATACTCCTGAGCGTCATGCCGGTTGTTCCATAACGCCGCGACCAACCCGTCGTCCAGCCCGGCGCTGCGCTCGAGGCGGGCGTTGGGTGAGCTGTTCAGGGCCTGGAAGACCTGGAGGTTGTCGAGTAATGGCATTTTCGTACGGTTCCTGTAGGCCTTGCATCCTACTCCGCCCCTCGCCATCTGCCAGCCGGCGGACGATCAAATGCGCAAGATTTTGCAAGTGCCCGCAAGCGCTACCCCGCAGACTGACGGCTCATCGAGGAGCCCGTCATGAACATCTCGCTTTACCTGTTGACCGTACTGATCTGGGGCACGACCTGGATTGCCCTGAAATTGCAGCTCGGTGTCGTCGCCATTCCGGTGTCCATCGTCTATCGCTTCGGTTTTGCCGCGCTGATGCTGTTTGCGATCCTGCTGCTCAGCGGTCGCCTGCAGAAGGTCAATCGCCGCGGCCAGTTGATCTGCGTGGCCCAGGGACTGTGCCTGTTCTGCGTCAACTTCATGTGCTTCTACACCGCCAGCCAGTGGATACCCAGTGGCCTGATCGCGGTGGTGTTCTCCACGTCCACTCTGTGGAATGCGCTGAACGCGCGGATCTTCTTCAAGCAGAAAGTCGCGCGCAATGTGTTGGGCGGTGGTGCCCTTGGCCTGCTCGGGCTGGCGTGTCTGTTCTGGCCGGAATTGTCGGGCCATAGCGCCAGCCGCGAGACCCTGATCGGCCTGGGTCTGGCTCTGCTTGGCACGCTGTGCTTCTCGGCGGGCAACATGTTGTCGAGCCTGCAACAGAAGGCCGGGCTGCGGCCTCTGACTACCAATGCTTACGGCATGCTCTATGGCGCGGGGATGCTCGCATTGTATTGCCTGCTCAGCGGTACGCCGTTCAGCTTCGAGTGGAATACCCGCTATATCAGTTCGCTGGCGTATCTGGTGGTGGCAGGTTCAGTGATCGGCTTTACCGCCTACCTGACCCTGGTCGGGCGCATGGGGCCTGAGCGCGCGGCGTATTGCACGGTGCTGTTCCCGGTGGTGGCGCTGAATATCTCGGCGTTTGCCGAGGGCTATCACTGGACGCTGCCAGCGCTGGCCGGATTGGCGTTGGTGATGCTGGGGAATGTGTTGGTGTTCAGGAAGCCAAAGGCGGTGAGTGTGCCGGTGGCGGCAAAGATGGCTTAGCACATCATGTGGGAGCGAGGCTTGTCCGCGAATCAGGCGACGCGGTGTATCAGGCGCATCGAGTTGACCCGTTCGCGGGCAAGCCTCGCTCCAACGATCTAACTAGCCCTTCCACACCTGCGGATTGACCAGGTTCTTCGGCTTATCACCCAGCAACGCACTGCGCAGGTTTTCATAAGCCAGGTCAGCCATGGCCTGGCGGGTTTCCGAAGTGGCGGAGCCGATATGGGGCAGGGTCACGGCGTTGCTCAGCTGAAACAGCGGCGACTCGCTCAGAGGTTCCTTTTCGTAGACGTCCAGCCCGGCGCCGCGAATGGTGCCGTCCTGCAGGGCCTTGATCAGCGCCGGTTCGTCGACGATTGGGCCTCGGGCGATGTTGATCAGGATCGCGTTGCGCTTCATCAGGCCCAACTCGCGGGTGCTGATCAGGTGGCGGGTTTTTTCGCTCAAAGGCACAACCAGGCAGACGAAATCGGCTTCGGCCAGCAGTTGATCGAGGCTACGGAATTGCGCGCCCAGTTCGTGTTCGACTTCGGTCTTGCGGCTGTTGCCGCTGTACAGGATCGGCATATTGAAACCCAGGCGCCCGCGACGGGCGATGGCCGCGCCGATATTGCCCATGCCGACGATACCCAGGGTCTTGCCATGCACATCCGTGCCGAAATGCGGCGCTTCGACGCTGCGTTTCCATTGCCCGGCCTTGGTCCAGGCGTCCAGTTCGGCAACGCGGCGGGCGCTGCTCATGATCAGCGAGAAACCCAGGTCTGCAGTGCTTTCGGTCAGCACGTCCGGGGTGTTGGTGAGCATGATCCCGCGTTCGTTGAAGTAGCCGACGTCGTAGTTGTCGTAGCCCACCGAGATGCTCGAGACCACTTCCAGTTGCGTGGCGCTGGCCAGTTGCTCGCGACCCAGGGCGCGACCGGCACCGATCATGCCGTGGCTGTGGGGCAGGGCTTCGTTGAACTGGGCGTTGAGGTCGCCTTTTTTCGGATCGGGGATGATCACGTTGAAGTCTTGCGACAGGCGCTCGGCCATTTCAGGGGAGACGCGGCTGAAGGCCAGGACGGTCTTTTTCATCGGGCAGTTACTCGCTGGTGCTCTCTGGGAATGGGTAGCACCCTATCATTCATACCCGTCCTTGGGCAGCCGATTTGCGAGTCTCAGGCATTCAGCGAGGTCAGGGTGTGGGTCTGCAAGTCGGCTTCATGGGCGGCCATGAGTTCCGGCAGAGAGCCGCGCAGGTACTCGACCCAGGTCTTGATCTTGGCATCCAGGTACTGGCGCGAAGGGTAGATGGCGTACAGGTTCAGCTCATGGGAACGGTAGTTGGGCAGCACTCGCACCAGCGTGCCGTTGCGCAGGCCATCAATGGCGGCGTAGATCGGCAGCAGGGCGATGCCCATGCCGCTGCTGATCGCGGCTTTCATCGCATCCGGCGAGTTGACCAGGAACGGCGAGCTGGTGATGTTGACCATCTCCTGGCCTTCGGGGCCGTCGAACACCCACTTTTCCAGGGGGTAAATCGGGCTGATCAGGCGCAGGCAAGAGTGATTGAGCAAATCACTGGGCTTGTGCGCCATGCCAAAGGTTTTCACGTAGCCAGGGGAGGCGCAGGCAATGCTGTAGGTGATGCCCAGGCGTTGCGAGACGAAACCCGAGTCCGGCAGCTCGCTGGCCAGGACGATGGACACGTCATAGCCTTCTTCGAGCAGATCCGGCGCGCGGTTGGCCAGGGTCAGGTCGAAGGAGACATCCGGATGATTGCGCCGATAGCGGGCAATCGCATCGATCACATAGTGCTGACCGACGCCGGCCATGGAGTGCACCTTGAGCTGGCCGGCCGGGCGCGCATGGGCGTCGCTGGCTTCGGCTTCGGCTTCTTCGACATAGCCGAGGATCTGCTCGCAACGCAGCAGGTAGCGTTTGCCCGCTTCGGTCAGGGCGATCCGCCGGGTGGTGCGATTGAGCAGCCGGGTCTGCAAATGGGCTTCAAGGTTGGAAACGGCACGCGACACGTTGGCCGTGGTGGTATCGAGCTGAACGGCGGCCGCAGTGAAGCTGCCCGCTTGTGCCACGCAACTGAAAGCGCGCATGTTTTGCAGAGTGTCCATGAGCTGTTCTCTGATGAGATGGCAAATTGTGACATGAAGTTACTGATCCATGTCAGGTATACCAAAGCATTATCACCAGTTCTGTAACAAAGAATCGCACATCTCCCGTCTTATCGGCGCATTGACAGGCCTCTAGAATCGGCGTTCTGGGCTATTTCACCTCCGTCGGGAACTCGCAGCTGTGCCGCGTCGCATCATCAGTGGGGTCAAGCCCCTCAGTATCTGGGCTTTTTCATTAGTCATCAGCGGCTGCATCGGTACCGGGGGAATCGCACCACAAAGCCACTCGCTGGCGGCCAATACGCTGGCCACCGACGAGGCGATCGCCACCGCCGCCCAGGACGCCCATTGGCCCGCCGCGCAGTGGTGGCGTGCTTATGGCGATGCCCAACTCAACCGCTGGATCGACCTCGCCGTGCAGGGCAACCCGAGTCTGGCGATGGCGGCTGCCCGTGTGCGCCAGGCCAAGGCCATGGCCGGGATTGCCGAGTCTGCCGAGTCCCTGCATATCAACGGCGACAGCACGATCAAACGGCACAATTGGCCCACCGATCAGTTCTACGGTCCCGGCGAGCTGTCCAATACCAGCACTTGGGACAACAATGCCTCTCTCGGTCTGAGCTATTCCCTCGACCTTTGGGGCCGGGAAAGCAACGCCACCGAACAGGCGCTTGACATGGCCCACATGAGCGCCGCCGAGGAGCGTCAGGCGCAGCTGGAGCTGCAGGACAATATCGTCCGCGCCTATATCCAGCTGTCCCTGCACTACGCGCAACTGGACATCGTTGAAGCGACCCTGGCCCAGCAAAATCAGATCCTCGACCTGGCCCAGCGTCGCCTGCAGGGCGGTATCGGCACTCATTTTGAAGTCAGTCAGGCCGAAACGCCGCTGCCGGAAACCCACCGCCAGATCGACGAACTGGAAGAGGCCATCGCCCTCAGTCGCAATCAACTGGCGGCCCTGGCGGGCAAGGGGCCGGGTGATGGTGCGCAATTGCAGCGACCGACCCTGGCCCTGCAAAACCCATTGAAGTTGCCGTCGTCGGTGCCCGCGCAGTTGCTCGGTCAGCGCCCGGACGTGGTCGCCAGCCGCTGGCGCGTCGCGGCCCAGGCCCGTGGTATCGACGTCGCCCATGCCGGGTTCTACCCCAACGTCGATCTGGTCGGCAGCCTCGGCTACATGGCCACCGGCGGCGGTATGCTGGAATTCCTTGCAGGCAAAAAATTCAACTACAGCGCCGGCCCGGCCATCAGCCTGCCGATCTTCGACGGCGGGCGCCTGCGTTCGGAACTGGGCGAGGCCTCAGCCGGTTATGACATTGCCGTGGCGCACTACAACCAGACGCTGATCATGGCGCTCAAGAGCATTTCCGATCAGTTGATTCGCCGTGCCTCCATGGACAAGCAGCATGTATTCGCCGCCGAGTCCGTGGCGTCGGCGCAGAAGACTTACGACATTGCCATGATCGCCTACAAGCGCGGCCTGACCGACTACCTCAATGTGCTCAATGCCCAGACCCTGCTGTTCCACCAGCAACAGATCCAGCAGCAGGTCCAGGCCGCACGCCTGAGCGCCCATGCCGAACTGGTGGTGGCCCTGGGCGGCGGCTTGATGGCGGGCAGCGATGTACCGAGCGAAGACAAGACCCAGGCGCCGAAAACCCCGGCGGCTTTGGCGGTGTTTGATCGGTGAATATCCTCGACAAACTTCACACCTGCGGGGACCAGGGCCGAAACCGCCGGACAGGGTGGGAACGAATTCATTCGCGAAGGGGGCAGTACGGTCGATACATTTTCATCGTCTGGAGTACTGCTTTCGCGAATGAATTCGCTCCCACAAAAAACCCTGTCATTTCGAATTGTGATCCGGTCTTTGATATGAGTGCGGGCTCATGAACCGCCTCAGTGCCTTGCCATGGCGCCGTGAGTTCAACGGCTGGGCACGCAGTGACGGGGTGACCTGGATCTATATCTTCAAGGTCCTGATCGCCGCTTTCCTCACCTACTGGCTGGCCCTGCGCCTGGAGCTGCCGCAGCCGCGCACCGCGCTGATCACCGTGTTTATCGTGATGCAGCCCCAGAGCGGCCATGTGTTCGCCAAGAGTTTCTATCGCATCCTCGGCACCCTGGCCGGGTCGTCGATGATGGTCCTGTTCATGGCGCTGTTCGCGCAGAACTCGGAGCTGTTTCTCGGCTGTCTGTCGCTATGGGTGGGGATCTGCTCGGCGGGGGCGGCGCGTTATCGCAATTTCCGCGCCTATGGCTTCGTCCTTGCCGGGTATACGGCGGCCATGGTCGGCCTGCCTGCCCTGGCGCACCCGGAAGGCTCGTTCATGGCGGCGGTCTGGCGGGTGTTGGAAATCTCTCTGGGCATCGTCTGCTCGACAGCGGTCAGTGCGGCGATCCTGCCCCAGAGTTCCAGCGCGGCGATGCGCAATGCTCTGTACCAGCGTTTCGGCGTATTTGCCCAATTCGTCAGCGACGGCCTGCGCGGCGTCACTGAACGCGCTGCTTTCGAGGCGGGCAACGTGCGCTTTACGGTCGAGGCTATTGGCCTGGAGGGGCTGCGCAGCGTCACGGTGTTCGAAGACCCGCATATGCGGCGGCGCAATGGCCGGCTCAATCGCTTGAACAGCGAATTCATGGCCATGACCACGCGCTTCAACGCCTTGCATCAACTGCTTGAGCGTCTGCGTGGTCGCGACGGTTCGCAAGTGTTCACCGCCATCGATCTGGGGCTGATTACCCTGGCTGAATTGCTCGATGGTTTCGCCGGCCAGGCCCTGACCGACCGCGACGCCGCGCGTCTGGTCGAGCGTCTGGAGGCCTATAAATCCAGCCTGCCAGCACGGGTGCGCAGCCTGCGCGGTGCCTTGCTGCAAACCGGGCCGGACGATGCCGACCTGCTGGATTTTCACACCGCCTACGAATTGCTCTACCGCTTCGTCAACGACTTGCATGACTACGCCCAGACCCACGCGTCCCTGGCCGATCACAACCATGTGCGTGAAGGCTGGGACGAACCGTTCGTGTCCAAGACCAATTGGATGACATCGGTAGCGGCGGGGCTGCGCGGCACTGTCATTCTGTCGATCATGAGTGTGTATTGGGTGGCGACGGCCTGGCCCAGCGGGGCGACGATGATTCTGGTGTCGGCGGCGACCCTGGGTTTGTCTGCCATGACCCCCAACCCTCGGCGCATGTCATTTCAGATGGCCTGTGGCACGTTGCTGGGCGCGGTCTGTGGCTTTGTCGAAACGTTCTTCTTATTCCCGTTCATCGACGGTTTCCCCCTGCTGTGCCTGTTGCTGGCGCCGGTCTTTGTGTTCGGTGCGTTTCTCGCGTCCAGGCCGCAATGGGTGGGTTACGGGGTCGGCCTGCTGATCTTCTTCTGCATCGGCTCGGTGCCGGACAACCTGACGGTCTACAACCCTTACACCTTCGTCAACGACTACATCGCCATGGTCATTGGCATGCTGATCTGCGCCGCCGCCGGGGCAATCATCCTGCCGCCCAACAGCGGCTGGATGTGGCGGCGCCTGGAAGACGACCTGCGACGGCAGGTTGTGTTCGCCATCAGTGCGCCGCTACGTGGCCTGGGTTCGCGTTTCGAGAGCCGCACCCGCGACCTGCTGCATCAGGCCTATGGCCTTGCCGCAGGCAAGCCCCAGGTACAGCGGCACCTGCTGCGCTGGATGTTCTCGGTGCTGGAAATCGGCCACGCGATCATCGAGCTGCGCCGCGAACAGGCCGTGCTGCCGATTCATCCCAGCTATGCCGAATCGCAGCCGTGGCGTCAGGCGATCCGGGTCATGGGCCGCTCGTTGATCCGCCTGTTCATCCAGCCGGATCGCAACAATCTGGCGCGCAGCCTGTACGCGGTCGATCACGCCATCACCCTGGTGCGCAACACCGATGAGCCCTTCGCCCCGCACTTCGACACCTCGGCCCTGCGTCGGGTGCAGAGCTACCTGCACTTCATTCGCACGTCATTGCTCGACCCGCAGTCGCCCCTGGCGGCCTACGCCTCGCAATACTCGTCGCAAGGACTCGCCCATGCCTCGTGAAATCGCTTTCCACGGCCTGTACATGCCCACCGTCACCCTGATGTTCATGCTCGCGGCAGTGCTGGCCTGGATGTTGGACCGGGTGTTGTCAGGGCTGGATCTGTACCGTTTCTTCTGGCACCCGGCGCTACTGCGCCTGAGCCTGTTCAGCTGCATTTTCGGCGCCCTGGCGCTCACTGTTTACCGTTGAGGCACTTGAGAACACCGGCATGAAAAAGCTCTTCAGTCTGATCGCCACCTTGCTGGTCCTGGCCCTGGCCATCTGGATCGGCCGCCTGCTCTGGATCCAGTACATGGAAACGCCATGGACCCGCGATGGCCGGGTGCGCGCCGATATCATCAACGTCGCCGCCGACGTCACCGGCACGGTGGTCGACGTGCCGGTGCGTGACAACCAGCAAGTGCACAAGGGCGACCTGCTGATGCAGATCGACCCCGAGCATTACCAGTTGGCCGTCAAGAAAGCCGAAGCCCAGGTGGCCTCGCGCAAGGCGACCTGGGAGATGCGCAAGGTTAACGCTAGCCGTCGCGCCAACATGGACAATATGGTGATCTCCACCGAAAACCGTGACGACGCCAGCAATATCGCCACCTCGGCCCAGGCCGACTACCAACTGGCCCAGGCTGAACTGGAAGCGGCCCAGCTCAACCTCAAACGCACCAAAGTGCTGTCGGCGGTGGACGGCTACGTCACCAACCTCAACGTGCACAAGGGCGACTACGCGCGCATCGGCGAAGCGAAAATGGCCGTGGTCGACATGAACTCGTTCTGGGTCTATGGCTTCTTCGAAGAAACCAAGTTGCCCCATGTACGCGTCGGCGACCCGGCAGATATGCAGATGATGAGCGGCGAGCTGGTCAAGGGCCACGTCGAAAGCATCGCCCGCGGCATCTACGACCGCGACAACCCGGAAAGCCGCGAACTGGTCGCCGACGTCAACCCGACCTTCAACTGGGTACGCCTGGCCCAGCGCGTACCGGTGCGCATCCACCTGGACCAAGTGCCGGACGGCCTGGTGCTGTCGGCGGGGATGACCTGTACGGTGATTGTGAATCCTGAGGTCAATCGCTGATCGTTGGCTGATCTGATACCAGTGGGAGCGTGGCTTGCCCGCGAATTGGGCGGCGCGGTATATCGGGCATATCGCGTCGCGCCCTTCGCGGGCAAGCCGCGCTCCCACAAGATGTTATTTCAATTCAAAGGTTGCTTGTTACAAGCGTTGTTGTAAGCCAAACCGCTTGCTCAACTGCTTCTCCAGCAACCCCTTGGGCAGCAACCACGACATCAGCGGCAATACGCGGCAGCCGTTGCCCAGGCGCAGCAGTCTTGGTGGGTTTGGCTGTTGCACGGCCTTGAGCAGATCCCGGGCGACGTCGGTGGCGGGGGTGGGGTTGTTCTGCGAGGCCCTGGCCCTGGCGCGGATGCCTTCGCGCAGTGGCCACCAGGGCGAGTTCTCTTCGATCAGGCGTTCGGCTTCGTGGCTGGCATTGTTGGCAAAACTGGTGGCGATGGCTCCGGGCTGGACTTCCATGACGCCAATGGAGAATGGCGCCAGCTCCAGGCGCAGGGCGTCGCTCAGGGCGTGGACGGCGGCTTTCGAGGCGCAGTAGGCGCCGGCGAACGGCGTTACCAATACGCCCGACACACTGCCGATATTCACCACCAGGCCTTGGCTGCGGCGTAGCAGCGGGAAGAACGCCTTGGTCACGCCGACGATAGAAAACACATTGGTTTCAAACTGCCGCTGCATGGCCTCGACGCCGCCATCGAGCAGCGGCCCCATGGCGCCGTAACCGGCGTTATTGATCAGCACATCGATGCCCGCCTGCAGGCCCAGATCGTCCGCCAGTCGTTGCAGCGCTTCGGCGTCGTTGACGTCCAGTTGCACGGCGGTGAATCCGGCGAGTTTCAGCGTTTGCACATCCTCGGGCTTGCGTGCGGTCGCCCAGACGTCATAGCCCGCCGTCTTGAAGGTGTCCGCCAAGGCGCGGCCGATGCCGCTGGAGCAACCGGTGATAAGGGCGATGGGCATGTCAGGTCCTTGTGGTGTCAGTCCGAGAAACTGCCTTGCAGGCGCTCGGCACGGAATTCCAGGGTTTGCGGGCGATAACCGGGGCGCAGGGTTGGCAACGGCAGACAGTCCTGCCACTGGGCATGGGCCTGCAGTTCGCCGGGGCCGTTGTAGCGCGGGGTTTCGTAACTGTTTTCCGAGAGATTGACGCTGTCGCCCGGCGCATAGGCCGCGATCTGCCAGCGTAGCGCAACCAGTGGGATGTCATTGCCGTTATCGATCAACACCAACAGCGGCTTGCCCGCCGGGCATTGCTGCGGGGCATAGTCCAGGCGCAGTTGCAGCCGATCCAGTTGCCGCGCCTCTCGACTGTCCTGCCAGACCACACACAAGGCCACGATCCCCAGGCCAACCGCTGCGGCCACGGACACCGGCAACGCTTTGGCCGGATAACGCAGTAACAGGACCAGCCAGGTCAGGATAAGTACTGCACCTATGAGCATGAGTCACGCCTCGTCAGCAGAAGAGTGGGCATCGTACCTAACGCGCGGTGGGCTTTGCTAATGGTGCGTTATCAGCCATCCGTCCGATGACCGTCCGTTGGGTTGACCGGGATTTGCATGCGCCTTCGCTGCTCCTAGGCTTTAAAGAGTTACTCAGGGACGGTCCGATCATGAACGATTTACACCGGCACACTCCGCTGTTGCAAAGCGTTGAACCGCGCGGCCTGTTGATCAATGCAATAGCCTTCTGCCGTGAACATGCCTCGCACGAACTTGAGGGGCGGGTCAATCACTCTAACTTCGATGCGTTCGGGCGTCTGATTGCCCGCTGGGATCCCCGGCTATGGGGCGACAACTTACCCGCCAATCTCACGACTATTTATTCGCTTAGTGGTCAGGCGTTATTGATCGACAGCGTCGATGCGGGGTGGCGTTTGTCCTTGCCCGGTGAGGGCGGGCAGATAGTGGACGCTTGGGATGGTCGGGGCACGATCAAGCAGGTTGAGTACGACGAATTACTGCGGCCCACGGCGGTCTTTGAGGATGGCGAGCAGGTTGAGTGGTTGATGTATGGCGGTGCAGATTTGACGGAGTTCAATCAAGTCGGCCAGTTGATTCAGCATGATGACTTGGCGGGTACGCGTCTTAATAACCGCTTCGCGCTGACGGGGGAAGTGATCGAGCAGACTCAAGAGTTTGCCGATGATCTGGATACTACACGCTGGCGCTTCAATGCACTGGGCGAGGCCCTCGAACAAACCGATGCGCTCGGCAATATTCAGCGTTTTGCCCATACGGTTGCCGGGCAACTGAAAGACACTTATGTGCAACTCAAGAATCGGCCGGAACAGCAATTGGTCGGTGACATTCACTACGACGCCCAAGGCCGGGTCGAATCTGAAACAGCGGGCAATGGCGTGATCAGCACCGTCTTTTATCGTCCGGAAGATGGCCGTCTGTTTGAACTGAAAGCCGCGCGCAATAACGGGGAACTACTGCAACAGCTGATTTACGACTACGACCCGGTGGGCAATGTCATCCGTATCGAAGACCGCGCCCAGCCCACCCGACACTTAGCCAATCAGCGCATTGATCCGGTCTCGACCTATCACTACGACACGCTCTATCAGTTGATCGAAGCCACCGGGCGGGAAGCGGTCAATCAAGGGCCGGAACTGGCCAATTACACACAAACCTACCGCTACGACGCGGGCGGCAATATGCAACGGCTGACCCATGTCGGTGCGCAAAATCATTCACAGATCTTTGCGACATCCCGCACCAGCAATCGGACCCTGCTGGTCGTAAACGATCATGTGCCTGATGAAGAGGAAATTGCCTCTGCCTTCGATGCCAATGGCAACCTATTGGAACTGCAAGCCGGCCAAGCGTTGACCTGGGACCGCCGCAATCAGTTGCAGCAGGTCCGCCCAGTAATACGTGAATCCGGAATCGATGACAGCGAACGCTATATCTACAACGCCGCCGGTCAACGCACACGCAAGATCAAAACCACTCAGGCCAGGGCCGTGACCCATCGCGCCGAAGTGCGTTATTTGCCGGGGCTGGAAATTCGCAGCGATACGGCCACCAGTGAGGTGCTGCATGTTATGACCGCCCAGGCCGGCGGCAGTAATGTACGAGTATTGCACTGGCAAAGCTCGCCGCCCGGCGGTATCGGCAATGATCAGGTGCGTTATTCGCTGAATGATCATCTGGGTTCCAGCCTGATGGAGCTGGATAACGACGCGCAAATCATCAGTCAGGAAGGCTATTACCCATTTGGCGGAACGTCATGGTGGGCGGCAAGAAATGCGGTTGAGGCGAGCTATAAAACCGTGCGTTATTCCGGCAAGGAGCGCGATGCGACGGGGTTGTATTACTACGGCTTGAGGTATTACGCAGCGTGGTTGCAGCGCTGGATTAATCCGGATCCGGCGGGGGCGGTGGATGGGTTGAATCGTTACTGCATGGTCCGAAACAGCCCGATTCGTTATAACGATAATAAAGGGAGCAATTCTGAGGATCCACAAGCAGAAAGTACCAATATCACTTTGGCGAGGAACGAGCAAAGCCTTTGCGGCGAACTATTATCATTGTCTCGTCGGCTTCAGTTGCGGCTTGCGCCGTTACAAGATTTATTCACAAGTAGATGGAGGATGCCGAGCTACAAAAAATATGTAGTTTTGGATTATCCTGATTTCGCTATAAAACAGTTTGAACTGCATAATCCTTCGGCCCCAAAAGATCTCATTGTTCATGGTCATGGACGGCTGAGGTCTCCAGTTCATAAAATATATAATGCCCCTGTAAAGTTGAATTTTTATGCGCCTGCCAACACGCAGCTGTCGGTATACGGTCGTGATCTTTATCGTTTTCAAACGCGAAAAATTACTGCTCCTGCGGCTGAGGTAGTGCTACTTGGAGAAGAGTCTCGAGACTATGAAATTTCACACTCTCCAGCTTTTGAAGACAGAGGAGCTACATTTTTGCATCACAGCCAACTACTGAATCGCAAACCGCGTATTCGTTCGTCTCGAGATATGAACACTGAAAACTTTCATGATGTCTTGATCGTCAAGCCCGGAAAAAGTATCGCATTAAGCAAAATATTGACGCAGCTGCCTTCGTATGGACAGGTTCACGGATTCTTTTGTCGAACTCGAGGCGCCAGCGGGCCATCGCATGATCCTTTTGCTCGCTAGGGTGCAGCAGACAATAAAAACCCTCGCCAACCCTCTGCGGATGGGGAATACGCAGAAAGCTGCCGAGGGTGACTGCCTGTGAAACCTGGAGAGTTTTTTAAGCAGTATTAACGCGCAATGGTCTGGGTCTTGACACCGGCCTCCAGGTTATTGGAGCGGCCATAGATATCTTCAAAGCGCTCGATATCATCCTCGCCCAAATAACTGCCCGATTGCACTTCGATGATTTCCAACGGGATCTTGCCCGGGTTTTTCAGGCGATGGACCGAGGCGATCGGGATGTAGGTGGATTGGTTTTCCGTGAGCAGGAAGACGTTTTCGTCGCAGGTCACCTGAGCGGTGCCGGAGACGACGATCCAGTGTTCGGCGCGGTGGTGGTGCATTTGCAGGGACAGGCTGGCACCGGGCTTGACCGAGATGCGCTTGACCTGGAAGCGCCCGCCCATGTCCACCGAGTCGTAGGAACCCCACGGGCGGTAGACCTCGAGGTGGTTCTGGGTTTCGCTGCGGCCTTGGTCGTTGAGGGTGCTGACCATCTGTTTGACGCCCTGCACCTTGTCCTTGTGGGCAATCATCATGGCGTCCTTGGTTTCGACGACGACGATGTTGTCCAGGCCGATCACCGAGACCAGTTTGCCATTGCCATGGATCATGCAATTGCGGCTGTCCTGGATCACCACGTCGCCTTTGCTGACGTTGCCGTTGCTGTCCTTTTCGTGAACAGCCCACAGCGACGCCCAGCAGCCGACATCGTTCCAGCCGGCATCGAGGGGTACGACGCAGGCGCGCTGGGTTTTTTCCATGACCGCGTAGTCGATGGAGTTGTCCGGGCAGCAGGCGAAGGTGGCTTCGTCGATATCGATGGTCTCGCCTTCGTGCTTGCTGCGTTCCAGGGTCAGTACGCAGGTGTCGTAGATATCTGGATCGTGTTTTTTCAGCTCTTCGAGGAAGCGGCTGGCGCGGAACAGGAACATGCCGCTGTTCCAGAAGTAGCCGCCATCGGCGACGAACTCGGCGGCGCGTTTTTCATCGGGTTTCTCGACGAAGTGCGAGACCCGGCTGACGCCTTCGGGCAGCAGGGCGTCGGCGGTGGACTTGATGTAGCCGTAGCCGGTTTCCGGTTTTTTCGCCGGCACGCCGAACAGCACCATTTCGCCGCGCTCGGCGGCCACGGTGGCCAGGGCCAGGGCGCGTTGCAGGGCCTTCTGGTCCTCGATCACATGGTCAGCGGGCAGGACCAGCATCAGCTCGTCAGTGCCTTCGGCGACCAGCATCATCGCGGTCAGGGCCACGGCCGGGGCGGTGTTGCGGCCGAACGGCTCCATGATGATGGCGTGGGTGTCCAGGTTCAGGGCCGCCAATTGCTCATTGACGATAAAGCGATGGTCCTTGTTGCAGACCACCACCGGATCCTGCATGCCGTCGAAGACCAGACGGCTCAGGGTTTGCTGGAACAGGGTCTGATCGCCGGTCAGGGCGAGGAACTGTTTGGGGAATTGCTTGCGCGAAAGCGGCCAGAGTCGGGAACCGCTACCACCTGACAAGATCACTGGAATCATTTTGTTTCTCCAAGAATATTCGTTTAGGGCTGTATGTCGGTATCTGTCGTTTCTGTCTTGTTCTTGTTCCGGGTCGCCCGGCCCGCCTCTATGCGGGCCGAGCGACACAATCACTTAGCGGCTGGCAACCGGTGGCTTGACCCACACCGGCGACAGGCTGCTGCCACTGCCGGTGACGTAGAGCACGGCGGCTTCACCGCGCTCCAGGGCCACGGGTTTTACGTCGCTGATTTTCTTGTCGCCGTCATACAGGGCCAGGGTGACCTTGACCGGGTTGATCTCGCGCTCGCCGGTGCCTTTGGCCTTCACTGCCTCGACCACGTTGGTCTTGCCGTCGGCGGTCTTCAGGGTCAGGGCCTTGTCACTGAGGTTCTGCACGCGAACCAGGGATTTCTGCTTGTTCTTGAACGGTGGCTCTTCCACCAGTTGCGGTGCGCCGCTGGCGTTGTTGACCAGGGTGTAATAGTGGTCACTGGCCAGTTTCACCGGCAGGGTCTGGCTGCCGACCTTGGCGCTGTAGTCGCCCTGGGGCATGAAGCTGAAAGCGGTGCTGGCCTGAGGCGCTATTTCATTGAGTGGGGTGTTGCCGACGCTGGCGTTGATCTCGCTGCCGCTGGCGTTGTACACGCGAATGAAGGTTGAGCCTTTTGGCGCGGTAGGGCCGTACAGCGCTGAGTCACCGGCTGCCCAGGCGGACGTGGCGCCGAGGGTCAGGCCAATGGCCAGGGTGCAGGCGGCGAACAGGCGGTTTTTACGGGTAGGCATGGTCTGTAGGGTCATGGGATGAGTCCTCTCAGTTTTGCGCCCGATCGGGCGACTCGGATTGTTTGGCGTTAGCGGCCAGGTTTTGTTGAGGCTGTTCTTGGGGAGCGCGAGACTTCTTCAGGTCAGCGATCCACTGTGGATCGAACTCGCCAAGGTCGTTGTGGGCGGGCAGATAGCGTTCAGGAAATTCCCAGATCACCACTTGCGGTGCGCTATTTTTGAACGCGTCGGTTTGCAGGTACTTGAGCATCGGCAGAATCGGCCCGTGGCCGTCTTCGGCGTAATTCACCACGTCGCTGCGCAGTGCCTGTTTCAGGGCGCCAAGGAAATTCCAGTTGGGGTTGGCGCTGTAGCTGGTGCCGACCAGACCGACTGCAATCTCGCTGTCGGCGAACAGGGCGTCGTCGCCGGCGGCTTCGGCCTGGGCCGGTTGGGTATCGCGCTTCTGCAACTGGTCGGGCTTGGGCAGCAAGTCAGTGAACAGCGGGTCCAGGGGCAAGTAGTTGGTCAGGTCGCCCTTGTACGGCGCGCTGTCCTTGGCCTGGGTGACGAAGGTCTGCGGGTCGCCATTGAATGGTGCGTGGCTGGCGATTGCAGCGCCCAGTTGCTGCGCGACCACTTCGGCGCCCATGGGCGTCCAGTGGGTGTCGGTGCGCAGGAACACCTGGCCGTTGTTCTTGGCCTGTTCCAGCGGCTGCAACAGGTCAGGGGCAAAGATGCCGATGCTGTTGAGCTGGGCGTGGAACTGGTTGTACAGGTCGGCATGCACGGCGGTGGGTGTGACGCTGCCGATATGCTCCGGATACAGGCGGGCCTTGGCCGGAACCACCGCCATCACCAGTTGCGTGCCGTGGGCCTTGAGGGTGTCGCGCACGCCCTGGATCAGCGCCAGGTTGTCGGCTTCGTTCTGCTCGCCATTGGCGACGGCGTCGAACTCTTCGTCGGTGTAGAGCCACTGGTCCTTGCCGAGCACAACGCCGGGACGGCCTTCCTTGAACACTTTGTAATCCAGGGCTGCCCAGAGGTTGGTGCCCAGGCGCTTGAGCGGGAACTGGTCGTCGTAGTGGGTTTCCACGGCCTTGGTCCAGTGACCATTGAGCACAGTGGTTTCCTTGGACGTCGAGAAGCCGCTGAAGCTGCGCAGAGACCACAGCCCCAGCGCCAGCAGAATGGCCAGGAACAGGGCTATGTAGAGGATGCGGAATGAGCGGGTCATGGCTGGCTCCTCAGAACTGGAAGTAAAGGAACGGCGAGAAGCTGGCCGCCGAGAGTTTCAGGATCGAGGCAACGAACATCAGCAGGATCAGGCCGCGCATCACGTAGCGCGACCAGTCGGCGGTCCAGTAGGCCGGCTGCACCTGGGCCTCGGTGCCGACGATGTAGCCCGGCTGATGAATGCTGTCTGGCGCGTCGCCCGGTACGGCCTTGATCAGGCCCGGTTGTGCGGTGGCAGGGCCATCGGCCTGTACAGGCTTGTCGCGATCGGTCTTCAAAGGGGCGCGGTTTTTGTAGAAGTCGCGCAGGCCGAAGAACGCCAGGGTGATGTAGGCCACTACCAGGGTGGCGATCTGCAGGCCGGTGAGGCTGGCGCGGTTGAGGTCCGACAGCTGCCATTCACTGAAGCTGAACATGGCGCCGTACATGCGTGCGGCGACGTGCAGGTTCTCGGCGCGGAAGATCACCCAGCCCATGATTACCAGAAGGAAGGTCAGGGCCCAGCGGACCGGGTTGAAGCTGCGTGGCGTGGTGTTGATGCCCAGAGCTTTTTCAATCGCCAGCCAGATGCCGTGCCAGGCGCCCCAGACGATGTAGGTGATATTGGCGCCGTGCCACAGGCCGCCCAGCAGCATGGTCAGGAACAGGTTGCGGTAGGTCGCGATCTTGCCGCCACGGTTGCCGCCCAGGGTGATGTACAGGTAGTCACGCAGCCAGGTCGACAGGCTGATGTGCCAGCGCCGCCAGAACTCGGTGATCGACTGGCTGATGTAGGGCTGCTTGAAGTTTTCCATAAAGCGGAAACCCATCATCAGGCCCAGGCCGATGGCCATGTCGCTGTAGCCGGAGAAGTCGAAGTACAGCTGCGCGGTGTAGGCCAGGGCGCCGAGCCAGGCATCACCGGTAGTCGGGTGTTGCAGGGCGAAGCAATGGTCGGCGACCACGGCCAGGGTGTCGGCGATGAACACTTTCTTGATGAAGCCCTGCATGAAACGCGTGGCGCCTTCGGAGAACTTGTCCAGGGTATGGGTGCGGTTGTTGAACTGGTCGGCCAGGTCACGGAAACGCAGCACGGGACCTGCTATCAGGTGCGGGAAGATCGCCACGAACGCCGCGAAGTCGATCAGGTTGCGGGTGGCCGGGGTGTCGCCGCGATACACATCGATGATGTAGCTGATGGACTCGAAGATGTAGAACGAGATGCCGATGGGCAGCAGCACATGGGTCAGGATGAAAGGCGAGAGCCCCATCGAAGTCATGATCGCATTGAGGCTGTCGACGCCGAAGTTGGCGTACTTGAAGTAGCCGAGGATGCACAGATCCACGGCCACGCCGAGCAGCAGCCAGCGCTGGGCCGGTTTGGTGCGCACGCCAGCGGCGCCGACGCGCAGGCCGATCCAGTAGTTCCACAGCGTGACGGCGGCGAACAGGGCGAGGAAGTCCACGCGCCACCAGGCATAGAACACGTAGCTGGCAATCAGCAGCAGCAGGTTGCGATAGCGTGTTCCGCTCAAGTAGTACAAGCCGAGAAACACCGGCAGGAACAGGAACAGGAACACATTGGATGAGAACACCATCCTGATTTTCTCCGTTTGTCCAACAGTCAAGGGCCAAAGCCCCCCCAAACCCCCCATCCAGAAACCGGGGGTGTATCGCTCATTTCTGCGTCATTTGTGGGAGCGAATTCATTCGCGAAGAGGTCAGTGAAGACCGCTCATATGTAGCGAATGTACCGGCCCTTTCGCGGATGAATCCGCTCCCACAGGGTTTGTGTCAGTCCCTCAGGTACCGCCTTTATCGCCCTTGTCATGACTCGGGTCGTAGACCTTGGTCACGTCCCCGCCCAGACGCGGGTTCTTGAACGGTTGCATCTTGTGCTTGCGGTCAAGTACGTCCGGGGCGCAGCTGTAGAGCGAGCAGTAGGGTTCCAGCCAGGCGTATTTGTTGTCCGCCTTGAGGTCGGTCATGTCCTGGGATTCGCCGCTGCGCGAGGCAATGGCGTCGGGGCTCTTGACCCCGGCCAGCACCTGATCGCCCAGGCGCTTGAGGGCGCCGTTGTTTTCCGGACGCAGATCGACGCCGTTGACCTGGGCGAAGCTGGCGATCATTGCCAGCGGTGCCAGGGCGTAGTTGTGATAGGCCAGCGCGCGTTGCTTGCGCTTGAGCTCGTTGGGCAGGAAGCCGTCCTGATCGACCTGCGTGGCGGCGAGGCGGAATTCCTTCACCGACCAGTCGAACAGGTCCTTGCGATTGGTCGCCACCGAAGTGGCCATCACGGCCCAGGCCGCCCAGTACGAGTGGTTGTTGGTCTTGTCCAGGGGCAGGTTGTCCCAGTCGCTGACCACCTGGGTGCCGAGCTTGCTGAACCAGGCCTCGATGATCTGCGCTTCCTGTTGGCGGGTGGCCAGCGGATGCGAGTCGGAGAACTTCAGGCGCAGATAGGACGACGCCATGCTGCCCAGCGCCCATTTGCGCATGGACTTGCCGGTGTGGTTGAAGTCAGTGGACTCCAGGGCATCGGCCTTGGCCCAGCTGGTCAGCAGGTTGAGGGCGCAGTCCAGTTGTTCCGGACGGCCATCGCGCATGTACTGCATGACCACCTTGCTGATATCGCGCTCAAGGGAGGTGATGCTCTTGGTGGCATCCTTGAAGGCTTCATCGGACGTCGCATTGAAGGTCGAACGGGATTTGTCCGAACCTTCGTATTTGCTGCGGAACTGCAAGGCGCCGGTGTAGGGTGCCGGTGCAGCGTCACAGCTGAAGTTGCCGGCTTTCTCCTTCACCTTATCGATGGCCGCGTAGTAACCCTGGGGCGGCACCAACGTGCCGGCGGCCTGGGTCGTACCGGCTGCAAAGAGCATGGCCAGGGACAAAAGGGAAGGAAGCATCAATCTTTTAGTGTGCATAGGAAACCTCATAGCCCGGCCTGGGCGGTGGAGCTTTTGCCCGCGCCGGGGAATACGTTGCGTTTGCATACTGTCGCTTCGACTTGCTGAGGTGCCGCGCCCGCTTCCGGGCCTTGCAGTTCCAGTGCGAGCAGTTGTTGGTCTGCCCAGTCCTTGTCCTCGCGCAGTTCAAAGGCGAAGCGCCCGTCGGTATCGGATGTCTCCGGTTTCTCGATCTTCAGGTCTTCGTGACGCCCGTTCATGTACCAGAGACGGGCCTGCAGGGTTTTCACCGAGGTGTCGGCGAAGCGGATGTCGACCTGATTACTGCCGTTACGCACGTCCTTGGCACCGCCATTGACCAGAATTTCATTGGTGCCGGTCTTGAGGGAGGCCTTGGCGCTCATCAGCGCGGGCTTGCCTTCGCAACCATTGCCCAGCATCGACATCATCTGGCGGTAGATGGTCTCCTGGTCGAGTCGATAGAGCGGGGAAAATTCCCAGATCAGGATCTTCGGTGGGTGCTTCTGGAAGTCGTCGCTGCCCAGGTATTGCAACATCGAGCCTTCCAGACCGCCGCCGGGGAAGGCGACGTTAAGCACTTCGGCGCCGATGTACTGCTGCAGGAAGCCACCGAAGTTGTAGTTCTTGCCGCTGTGACTGGTGCCGACCAGGGTGATCTGCGGCGTGGCGGAATCGCCGAACAGATCGCCGTCGGCGGCTTCGCCCTTGGGCTCGGTGCCGAACTGGTCCATGTATTGGATCGCATAGCTGGTGCCGCACAGCTGCCCGGCCATGTTGTGCAGAGTGCCTTTCTTGCCCATGCGGCCGATGCGATGGGTTTCGAATTCACGCCGTGGAATGTCGGCGAACTGGGGCATTTTCTTCACGGTCTCGGCGACGATTTTCGCCGTGCGCTCGGCACCGTATGGCGTCCAGTGCTGGTCGCCACGGAAGTAGAAATCATGGGCCTGTTGCTCGTTGGTCAACGGCGACAGGTCCGGCACCCAGTAGCCCATTTTGCTGAAGCGGCCGAGCATCGCCTGATAGTTTTTCAGGGCGGTGTCGTAGTCGAACTTGTCGCGTTCGGCGGGGAAGAGTTTGTTGCGATCCACCAGGCCACGGGTCGGCTGATACACCACCACCAGTTCGACACCCTTGCTCTTGAAGGCGTCGTGCAGTTCCTGCATGCGCCGGTAGCCTTCGGGCGTGGTGTTGAACTCGGTACGCAGGTCTTCCTGGGTACGGAACAGCCAGTCGCCCTGGGCCTGGACCAGAGTGGTGAAGTTCTGCTGGTAGCGCGTAACGTAGTTTTTGGCGTCATGGGCTTCCGGGCACAGGTTGCAGCACGGCTCGGCGGTGAAGGTCGGCGCCGCGGGCAGGTTTTCAGCGCTGGCGGTGCCGGCGCTGATGGCAAACAGGGCGGCGCTGAGACCGCTGAAACTGAGAAGCTTGATCAAATGGGCGTGCATAAAAAAATACCTTTGCTCAGTCGCGAAGATCGGCTTGGCGTTCGACCGGATCGATCAATACGGCTTTTTGCTGGCGCACCAGCAGATCGAGGATTTCCCCCTGACGCTCTCCCAGTACACCGTTGAAGCTGATGCCGCTGGCCTTGACCGGGGCTTTCATCGACACCTTGTACAGCTCCACGCTCAGGGGCGAGTCGATGGACAGGGGGCCGGAGCCATTGCCGGCCAGTTCACCGCC
Organism: Pseudomonas sp. JUb42; assembly: GCF_024807945.1. Taxonomy (GTDB): domain Bacteria; phylum Pseudomonadota; class Gammaproteobacteria; order Pseudomonadales; family Pseudomonadaceae; genus Aquipseudomonas. The sequence goes on from NZ_JANUFD010000014.1 coordinate 203,761, forward strand.
GACCACGATCAGCGAGACTTCGGCGTCGAAGGGGTCCAGGGCGATGTCGCGGTCGGTGTCGCTGAGGTCCTTGATGTGGCCGAACACGCCCATCAGGCCGTTGCCCATGGCGATGTTCTCGTAGAGGCGCACGTTGACGCTGTTGCGCACGCGGATGCCGTGGCGGCGGTTGGCGATGACGCGGTTGCCGTAGAGCAAGTTGTCCGCGCTTTCGTACAGGGTGATGCCGTCGGTGTGGTTCTGGTAGATCTCGTTGTAGGCCACCAGGTTGTTCACACTGTTACGGTCGATCACCAGGCCCGAAAGGTGGTTGTCATAGCTCTTGTTGCCGAAGATGAAGCTGTCGTTCACTTCCCGGGAAATGATGATGCCGTGCTTTTTCTTTGTCCCGTGGACAATGTTGTTGGCGATGATCAGGCCGTGGGAACGGTCGTGAGGGTCGATGCCATAGACGATGTTGTCCTTGTAGGTATTGCCCTTGACCACCACGTCCCGGGCTTCATAGCAGTAGAAGCCGTACCACATGTCGCTGAACTCGGAGCCGATGATCCAGCCGGTCGGTTGCGGGCGCTTGAGCACCTTGGCCATGTTCGGCGTGTACTGGGAAATACTCACCCCGTAGGACTTGCTGTTGGCGTAACCGAAACTGGCCATCTTGCTGTTGATGATGTAGGTATCGGTGCCGCCCCAGGCCAGCAGGAATGGGCGGAATTCCTTGGGCGAACGGAAGCTCGCCGGGCCGTTGTCAGCCTCGCGCCAGCCGGTGACCTTGGTGTCCCGAATAAACATCTGGCCATCGTTGATCAGGAACGAACCGCCTTCCTGAGACAGGCGCAGCTCCTGGGTCTTGCCGTCGATTTCGAAGATGCCTTTACGCCCGACCACGATCGGGATCCGCGCCAGGAACACGCCCGGCGAGGTCTCGCTGAAGTATTTCTTCGGCAGGGTCTTGGTCAGGTCGCGCAGATTGACATAGCCGTCCTCGATGAAGATTGCCTGGGGAATGCCGTGCTGACGACGGACAAATTCGGCCAGCTTGTTATCGCCACCGACGAATTCCTTGAGGGCGTCTTCCATCATGAAACGGGTGACCCGCACCTTGCCCGGCTTGCTGCGCACGATCTTCGCGGCAGCCGCTTCGGCGGTGTAGCCGGACAGGTCCGGCGGCACCGGCTTGGCCAGCGCTAAGGGTTCGACGGGCGGGCTGCTGATGGTATAGGTCTTGGCCTGTTGCAGCTCCTTGACCACTTTGTCGGTGGCACCGCTAACGGGGGCATTGGCCAGGGCCGTACCGCCTGCCAGCAACAGTGCGCCGCCGAGCAGGGTGCAGGGCCAGAGCCTGCGGCTTGCTTGACTGTTCATCTCATTGCACCCTCTGCGAAATTAGTCGGATTAACTCGGCCCACAAGTCGTCTCCTGTGCGCGTTCATCAGAAGCGCCAGATCACGTCGATAAACGCGCGGTGCATGTAGCTGTCCACACCACTGCCGTAGGCATCACCGGGCTTGAACACGCCGCCACGAAAGCGCACCAGGGCCGAAGGTTCGTCGATGGACTGGCTCAGGGCCGCCGGCAGCAGGCCTTGCTTGAAGTACTTGGTGACCACCAGGTCCATTTCCTGACCCAGGTCTTTCTTGCCATCGACCAGCGGCAGTGAGGTGCTCGATTCCAGGCCGGTCAGCGGGTCGGTGTTGTTGTCCACCGCATCGATGCCGGTGCCGGTGACCGGCTTGTTGCCGTCGACGCGCCAGAACTTGTGGTAGACCAGGCTGGCGTCGTATTCGTCGCGCAGTTCCCAGGAGCCGAACAGGGTCGCCGACTGCATATTGTTCATGCTGCCGCGAAAGGCTTCGCCGAAGCGGTGCACGCGCGAGCGAGTGCCGGTAAAGGCCGAGCGGTTACTCTCCAGGCCGTTCTGTTCGTATTCGCCGCTGGCCCGGGCGTAGGCCGCGCCGACCTGCCATTGCGGATCGAGGCGCAGACGCAGGCCAAGGTCGGTGGCCCAACCGTTGACATCGTCGCTGCTTTTCTGCCCGGCGACGCGGACGCCGTTCTGGTCCAGCGGGCTGATGCTGTGCCTGGAGCCGCTGAGGCCGGTGACGCTGCCCCAGTAGTTGATCGTATTGGTGTTGTTGTGGTTGTAGGCGTCGCTGTTGACGTCCAGGCCGAGCCAGGTCATGTCGCCGTTCTCGGTCTTGTCCAGAGAATCGACCTCGGTGCTGCCGGTCTTCAGGTGGCCGTCGTCATGGGTATGGTGCGCGCGCAGGCCGATCCATTGGCCGGGCATCCACTGGGCGTAGATATCGCCGTATACATGCAGGCGATCCTTGTCCTGGGGCGCCAGTTCGGTGAGATCGGTGCGGTATTCGCTGAAGCGTTCGGCAGCACCCAGATGGGCGCGCAACAGGGTGGTGTCGAAGTCCCAGTTCAGTGCCTCGATATTGGTGTCGCGCCACTGGCCGTCGTCGTTGCGCAGGCGCTGGCGACCGAACTTGAGAATCTCGCCGGGGTAGGGCGTGAAGCCGCTGTAGCCGACCCAGAATTCACGCAGGGCCAGGTAGCTCTTGTCGGGCTTGCGCTTGTCGGCGGAGCTGTCGTCTTGCTGGCTGCCATCGGCGGACTGGCGCAGGGTATCGGTTTCGACGATATCGGTGGCGGTCACGGCCTGGCCCATGGCGTAGGCGCTCCAGTTACCGTTCTCGAAGTAAGCCCATGGACGCAGGTCCAGGCCCAGACCGTTGACGTCGCCGCCGTCACGGGTGCCGAGGTCGCGGTCGTCTTCGGACTGCGCGGTGGCTTTGATTTCAATGCCGAAGTTCTTGTCTTCGGTCAGGGCCGCCAGCGTCGGGCAGGCCCACAGCAGGGTAAAGCCCAGGCCAAGCCCGGCTGCCATCAAGGGGTTCAACTTCATAGTGCATCCTCGCCGTCTTGTTTTTGCAGGGCCTGCATCACCAGTGTGTTGTTCTGGTTGGCGGTGGCGCCCCGTACCTGTTGCTCTTGTTGCAGCAGCCGTTGGGCGACTGCGAGCTTGTCAGGCGGCAATTGTTCGCTGAGTTGCTGGGCCAGATCCTTGGCTTCGGGAGTGTCTTGCTTGAGCGCCAATTGGCCGAAGACCCAGGCGTTGACTGGATCAGGCTTGGTGCCCTTGCCCTGGGAAAACAGCTGGGCGAGGGCGAAATCGGCGCTGTTCTGGCCGCCGCGTGCGGCCTTGAGCAGTTCGTCGGTGGCCTTCTGTGGGTAGACATCGCCCAGGTAGCCACGGCGATAGATCTGCCCCAGGTAGTAATGGGCGGCCAGTTCGGTATTGGCTGCTTTCTTCAGGTGTTCTTCGGACTTGGCCGGATCAGCCGGAACCAGCTTGCCCTCGTAGTAGAGCTTGCCCAGCAGCAGTTCGGCGCGGGGCTGGTCGGCGGCGCGGCCGTTGTCCAGGTATTCCATCATCTTGTTGACGTCGCCAAGGTCCGGGAAGTCGTAGAGCAGCTTGGCCAGGGTGACCCAGGAAACCGGGTAGCCCGGCGCGACTTTTTCCAGCAGCGCCTGGGCGGTTTTCTCGTCCGGCTTGCCGATTTCCGGATCAGCCAGGACGCGCGCTACGCCATCGACCCGTGCCGGATCGACGACGCCGATGCGGTAGGCGTCCTGCAACTGATCGAGCAGGGCGGCCAGTTTGTCTTTGTCGGCTTCGCCGCGCTTCTGGTAGACGGTGGCCAGCTCGATGTAGCAGATATCGGTGCTGGCCAGCAGCGGCTTGCAGATATTTTCGACGTCAGCCAGATGCTGATCGTAGGTGCCCTGGGTGCGATACAGCAGCACCTGGGCCAGACCGGCCTCGGGATAGCCAGCCTTGCGCCATTGATCGATCTTCTGCTGCGCGTTGACCTGGGGGAAAGTCTGCGGATATTGCAGATAGAGCATGGCCAGCGGCAGGACCGAGCCGGTCTCGCCATTGTTGATCGACTTCTGCAGCAAACCTTCGGCTTCACGTTGCTCGGCCGCAGTGGCGCCGGGCTTGGTGGCCAACAGGCGACCCAGACGCGATTGCGCACGCACTGAGGTCTCGGCGGCGGCACGGTAGGTCGCCTCGGCCAGTTTCATTTGTGCCGGGTCACGGCTTTCGACCTGGATATCGGCCAGCCCGACTTGGGCGTCGCTGTAGCCCAGGTCAGCCAGTTGCCGGTAGTTCTGCTCGGCCAGAGCGGTATCGCCGTGCTTGAGGGCTTCATTGGCCAGGCGCTGGTCAGGCAGACCGGCGCAGCCGCTGATGCCGATGGCTACAGCAATGCTCAACAGCGCGGGAGTCGACAAGTGTCGCAACGGGCCAGTCATGGTCAGAGACCCGCGGCCATGGCTTTATCGATGATCCAGCTCAGGGACGGGCCCCGATCGCTGGTCACTTCAACCGGCTTGCCAGCGTAGCGGCTGTCCAGCGCTTCGTCCGGCTGGATTTGCACGCGGATGTCAGTGGACAGGTCGGTCGCGGCCAGGTTGGTGCTGCTGGTGATCACACCGCTGCGGGTTTCGCTTTCACCGGCAATCTGGAAGTTCACCCGGGTGCCCGGCATGACGTTGCCGAACTGGCGATAGCTGAAGCGCGCATCAATGGTGGCGGCGGTGTGGCGCGGCACCAGTTGGAAGATCACCTGGCCCTTGGCAGCGTACTGACCGTTGGCGACCAACTGGCGGGCCACGGTGCAATCACATGGGCTGGTCAGGGTGCCGCTGAGTTTGCGACCGAACAGTTCTTCGACCTTGGCCGGTTGCAGCAGGGCGTCATCGAGATGGCCCTGAAGCATTTCCAGCATGTTGGTGCTGAACGAAGCCAGTGGCGCGTCCTTGGTCACTACGCCATCGGCGCCGACCAGGCTTTGCACGGTGCCTTCGCGAGGCATGGTTACGTCCATGCCCGGCACGCTGACCACACCGGCTTCGGCGTGGCTGACGAAGTACAGGCCGTAGACCGTCTTGAAGATGAAGCCGAACGCCACCAGACCGATGACAAACACACCGAGGCTGAAGGTCACGGCGCGAATGCGGCCGAGCACGCTCATGCCGTTGCCGTCACCCTTGATCTTGCGCGCCTTGGTGAAGTTGTCGCGCTGCAAGGTGGCGAGCACTTCGCCCATGCTGACGATATCGCCGCTCAGGTGCGAGGTGATCAGGTGGCGCAGGGTGGCGATGTCCTGGGCTTCCAGATGCTGGAACTGGCAGCCGACCCGGCCGCTGGCGGCGTCATAGGAGCGCACTTGCAGCTCGACATCCATGGCCAGGCCGAGGTTGTCGATGAGGAACTGCAGACGCCCCTTGATCACGTCACCGACGGTTGGCCGCTGGCTGGCGGGAGCGATATAGCTCAGGCCACCGGCAGACAAGTCTTCGATACGCACCAGTGGCGCGTTGGGTTGCCCGTTGAGCAGGCGCAGCTTGGCGGGAATCTTGACCCGTGCATGTTGGCGCTGGGCTTCGGATTCATGGACGACGTTCACATTCACGGCTGTATTCATGACGATAGTTCCTGATTAAACGGTTGATCCATGGGGGCCTGTCAGACCATTGTCAGCAGCACGGCAACGAAGATGCTGCCCGCGGAAAAGGTCATGGTTCGCGACGACCAGGTGTTGAACCAACCCTGGAAACTGGCCATGTCGCGACTGAGCTTGGTGTCCTGGCGAGTCCAGGACTGGCGGTCAAGACGGAAGAACACGTAGATCTTCATCAGGGCGCCGACGATCTGGTTGTAATAGAGAATCACCGGGTAGGCCGGGCCGATGCTGTGCCCGCTGCACGACAGCAGCAGGGTGAGGACCAGGCGGGTAATGCCGATCCACAGCAGGTACATCAGCAAAAAGGTCACGCCGTATTTGAAGCTGGCGATCAGGGCCACGGTCAGGCCGAGGATCGACGTCCACATGGATACGCGCTGGTCGAACAGCACTACGCTGGTGAACACGCCGAGGCGATTGACACCCAGGCCCAGGGCTCGGGAGTTCTGCCGCAGGTTGTTGCCGTACCAGCGGTACATCAGTTTGCGGCTGGCCTTGAGGAAGCTCTTTTCCGGTGGGTGTTCAACGGTATTGATTGCGGCATCCGGCACGTAGAAGGTGTCGTAGCCCAGGCGCATCAGGCTGAACCAGCTGGATTTGTCGTCGCCGGTGAGGAACTTGAAAGTGCCCAGGCGCCAGTGGTGCAGCGAATCGCTTTCGACGTCGGCGATGAACTCGGGGTCGGTGACTACCGTGGCGCGAAATACCGACATGCGCCCGGTCATTGTCAGCACGCGCTTGGACAGGGCCATGGAGCACATGTTGATGTGGCGCTGGGCGAAACGCAGCTTGTGCCACTCGCTCATGATGTAGCCGCCGCGCACTTCACAGAACTCGTTGGTGGTCAGGCCGCCGACATTACCGAACAACTGGAACCACGGCACGGTCTTGCGCACCACGCCTTCGCTGAGCACGGTGTCGCCGTCGATCACCGCTACCACTGCGCGCTCGTCCGGCAGGTGGCGGGAGATGGCGCGGAAACCGAAGGCCAGGCCATCGCGTTTGCCGGTGCCGGCGATGCGCACGAAGTCCAGGGTCACGCGAGCCGGCGGATTCATCCGCGCCCACAGGGCCTTGACCAATAGTTCGTCAGACATCTCCACCAGGGAGCAGACCACCGTGGTCGGGTAGCCGCATTCGATCGCTTCGCGGATCACCGAGCTGTACACCTGAGCAGTGGTAAGGGCGTCGATGCGAAAACTGGTGACCATCAGAAAAACATGGGACGGGTCTGCCGCTTTGCCCAGCTTGCGCACTTTGCGGCGCAGGTGCGGGTAGACCACGTAGAGAAACAGCATGCCGCGCAGAAAGTGCGTAATGCCCATCGAGTAGCGCCAGATACCCACGGCGCCAATCAGGAAAATGAAGTTCTTGGACTGCGAATCAAAGATGCTCGTCGGCAAGGCCAGGGCCAGGGCCATCAAGAAACTGAGGTAAAACAGCCAACCTGCGGCCTGTAGGAGGCCATGCTTTAGCCTTTGCATAATCTGCATCCGTCTCGTCGTTAAGCGGTGTTGGAACATGTGGGAGCGGCTTGTGGGAGCGGATTCATCCGCGAAGAGACCGATACATCCGGCGCTGCTTCGTAGCCTGAAATACTGCATTCGCGAATGAATTCGCTCCCACAACCTTCGCTCCCACAAGGGCTCCCGTCATTGGAAGCCCAGGAGCGTTACCAGCAAATCCCTTCGGACTGGCCGCTTTCGCCGGTGGTCTTGGTCATGAAGCCCACCAGGTCGACGACGTGCTTGCCGGCCGGTGCCTTGTCCGCCAGAGCACGGAAGCGCTCGTCACGGTTGCCGAGGATGATCACGTCGGAGTCGTTGATCACCTGATCGAAATCAGAGTTGAGCAGCGAGGAAACGTGAGGGATCTTCGACTCGATGTAGTCCTTGTTGGCACCGTGGACGCGGGCGTATTCGACGTTGCTGTCGAAGATGCTCAGGTCGAAACCCTTGCCGATCAGCATCTCGGCCAGCTCCACCAGCGGGCTCTCGCGCAGGTCGTCAGTACCGGCCTTGAAACTCAGGCCGAGCAGGGCGACTTTGCGGGTGTCGTGGCTGGCGACGATGTCGAAGGCGTTCTGTACCTGGGAGACGTTGCTGCGCATCAGCGAGTTGAGCAGTGGCGCTTCCACGTCCAGGCTGCTGGCGCGGTAGGTCAGGGCGCGCACGTCTTTTGGCAGGCAGGAGCCGCCGAAAGCGAAGCCGGGACGCATGTAGTACTGGGACAGGTTCAACTGTTTGTCCTGGCAGACCACTTCCATCACTTCGCGACCGTCGACACCCACCGCTTTGGCGATGTTGCCGATCTCGTTGGCGAAGGTGACCTTGGTCGCATGCCAGACGTTGCAGGTGTACTTGATCATCTCGGCAACGGCGATGTCCTTGCGGATGATCGGCGCGTCGAGTTCTTCGTAAAGGGCCTGCAGCACGTCGCCGGACGCTTTGTCGAACTCGCCGATAACGGTCATTGGCGGATGGTCGTAGTCTTTGATCGCGGTGCTTTCGCGCAGGAACTCAGGGTTCACCGCAACACCGAAATCGACACCTGCCTTCTTGCCGGAGCAGTCTTCGAGGATAGGGATTACCACGTTGGCGACAGTGCCCGGCAGTACGGTACTGCGCACCACGATGGTGTGGCGGGAAGTCTTGTCACGCAGGACAAAACCGATTTCGCGGCAGACGGACTCGATGAAATCCAGTTCCAGATCGCCGTTCTTCTTGCTTGGCGTGCCGACGCAGATCATCGACACATCAGTGGCACGGATGGCCTCGGAAAAGTCCGTGGTGCCGCGCAGTCGGCCGGTCTTGATGCCCTTTTCGAGCAACTCGCCCAGGCCCGGTTCGACGATGGGCGACTTGCCCTGGTTGATAAGGTCAATCTTGGCGCTGGAGATATCCACACCGACTACATCATGACCTCGCGCTGACAGGCAACCGGCACATACTGCACCGACGTAGCCCAAACCAAAGATGCTGATACGCATCGTCTTTCTCCTCGATTTCACGCCATAAGTTGGCTGGATAAGTTGTATTGACCAGCAGTTAACGCGCACTCGAAAGTTCAACGGATTAAGGCCGAAGAATCGAACGCAGGCAGGATTAATAATGAGTGCCTATTAACTTAGGCAACCTCGAACCGCAGTAGCGATGAGTGGCAAGTAGCTCGTGTCCGACGGGCACGGGATCTTGCTCTGATGAAGTGGTGAGCCACTCCCTGTGGGCGGATGCACACGAATCCTCAATCACAACCCTGAGCCAGAGCCCACGGCCTGATGCGCCTGAGTGATCGTTTGCCAGCACTTCGGTGGTGCTGTGCCCGTCTTACTCCAACTAATGTAGGGTGCTGCTTCTCCCGATACATGGGCTCTGGCGGTTAAGCCAGAAGTTCCTCTTGGAACTTCCTGATTTTCTCGGTGTGATGTAAGTGATCTCTCACGTCACAGACGATAATTGTTACGGGATGTAGGAGCGTGTGCCATTTGGATAAGTTCCGGGCCACTCGTCCTCTTTTTGAGAATCGGGCGGAAATGGGAGAAATGTGACGGTAGTCGCAATTTGATGGCAACTTGTGTTTCGCCCTTAGTTCATGGGTAGTTGCGCGAGGGGGATGTTTTTGTGCCACTACTGCAAATGAGCAAAATGCCAGCAGCGAAAAAAAGTTGTTATTTTTTTGAGAATGCCAAGTTGGCTAACTGCCTGACAATTTAATGCCGTCAATAAGTCGTCATTCTGGGCCTTTGAAGACTGGCCTTTGAAGCCGGGCGAGGCAGCGCTGTCGCAGGGCAAACATGGGATCACTGTGGGATCGGCTTTAGCCGGGAAGAGCTGGTGCGATAAACGCGGCCTTGTAGGAGGCGGGCTTGCCCGCGAAAAACGATAACGCGACGTATGTGACCCCACCGCAGCGACCGGTTCGCGGGCAAGCCTCGCTCCAACGAATGTGGTTTGGTCTGTAGGAGCTACCGAAGGCTGCGAATGGACCGATCAGATACACCGTTTCGCAGCCTTCGGCAGCTCCTGCAGCAATCGCATTTCAATTCACGCGTTTGCGGTGTGTTCGACTATTGCTCGGGGCTGTCACGCAGAAACACCAGCTTGTCCGGGCTCGATTGTTCGCTGCTGTAGCGATAACCCTGCACGTCGAACTGCTTCAGGGCGGCCGGATCGTTGATGCGCTCGCTGATGACGAAGCGGCTCATCATGCCTCGGGCTTTCTTGGCATAGAAGCTGATGATCTTGTACTGGCCGTTCTTCAGGTCCTTGAACTCGGTGTCGATGATCCGCGCCTTGAGGGCCGAACGCTTGACCGCCGAAAAGTATTCAGTGGAGGCCAGGTTCAGCAGCAGGTCATCACCTTGATCAGCCAGGGCCTGGTTCAACCATTCGCTGATGCGCGTGCCCCAGAAGGCGTACAGGTCCTTGCCCCGGGCGTTGGCCAGGCGGGTGCCCATTTCCAGGCGGTAGGGCTGCATCAGGTCCAGCGGGCGCAGCAGGCCGTAGAGGCCCGAGAGCATGCGCAGATGACCCTGTGCATAGCTGAGTTGATCGTCATTCAGGGTTTCGGCTTGCAGGCCGGTGTAGACATCGCCCTTGAATGCCAGCAGCGCCTGCTTGGCGTTGTCCGGGGTGAAGGCGGGGGTCCAGCTGCCGAAGCGCGCGGCGTTCAGGCCCGCCAGCTTGTCCGACAGGTGCATCAGCTCGCTGATCTGCGCCGGGCTCAATTCGCGCAACTGCGTGATCAGTTCCTGAGAGTGGTCCAGATATTGCGGTTGGGTGAAACGCGTCGTGGTGGGCGGTGTTTCGAAATCGAGGGTCTTGGCTGGGGAAATCACCATCAGCATAACGTCGTCTCCTTTAATCGTCGGGGGATTCTAGGGACTTGAACGCTATGACTCCAGCTATGGCGACGATAGTCTTGACTCGATCACAGCTCGCCCGGCTTTGTATCAGCCACGACATCAGGTGTGGCATCGGGATCGGCTATAGTGCCGGGCTGGTTCAAACAGGTTTGTCTAAGGATGAGAGCAGTGGCTTTGCGGATCTTGATAGCAGTGTGCACCGGAGTCTTCTGGCTCAATGCCCAGGCAGCGTTGCCGCCGCCGGCGACCATGGACCGCAGTGTCTGGCCCGAGCAATTGACCACAGAGCAATTGTTCGATGTCGCCTCGCGCGCGGAAATCCTTGCGTTCGCCCATGCCCTGTATCTCAGCGAAGGCCTCGACGAAGAGGGCCTCAAGGCGCGCCTGGGCTTGCGTTCAATCAATATGCAGTCGATCAACCTGGTGCGTAACCGCCTATGGACGCGCCTGCTGGAGAACTATCAGTTTGCCCAGAAGAGCTGCGAACAGGATGCCTCTTTCTGCGTGCTGGCCGATGAAATGGACCAGTTGCGCGAGCGCGCCGCCGAGTACCAGATCGCCGATGACTCCTTCTATGCCAGCTGGGCCAAGCCGAGCGATGCCTTTCACACCCGCTATCTGAACGAATTGCTGCGCATGGCGGCACTGTTCCCCCAGACCAGCAGCGAGATCGAGCGTTACAACTCCGATGAGCTGAGTGGCGATGAAATGCCTGATCGCACTTTCATGCTCAATTTCGACAGCGGCCCGACGGCGGTGGACGGTGGCACCGACTGGCTGGCCGACTTCATGCGTCAGCAGAAACTTACCGCGACCTTCAATGTGCTCGGCAAAAGCCTGCAGGATCGTCTGGAAGACAGCTCGGCGGCCAAGTTGCAGGATCTCTACCGCCTGCAATGCGTCGGTATTCAGGGCTGGGAGTATCGTTCCCACAGCCAATGGGTTGACTGGCAAAACTCGGTTGCGCGCAGTGCCGCACTGGTTCAGCAGCTATTGCCCGACAACTACGTGCCGCTGTTCCGACCGCCCTACGGGCATCGTCGGGCCGACAGCGCAGAGTTTTTCCGCTCCCAGGATCTGCGGGTTTCATTGTGGAGCATCGACTCCCAAGACCTGAATCCGCGCATCACGCCCCAACAGAGTGCCGAGCGCGTACTGACCCTGATGCTGCTCTGGCGCCGTGGCACCATCATGTTTCATGACACCGGCAGTAAAGCCCAGGATGCATTGCCCTGGCTGCTGCTCAATACCGGACAAAGCGGCGTGCAGTGGCAGGACTGTCGTCAGATACCGGAAAGGCCCGTGGAATAAGGGCTGGAGAAGGTTTTAAGCGGAGTGCGTAGGAAGATTCCTACGTGATTTTGCCTGGAGCGGACTTCCGACTGTAAACGTGCACGGCGCCCCCGCCAAGGGCTATTCGTCATACTGTGAAATAAACTTCAAAAAACTGTCAAAGAGCTTTTTTCTGTCATCTGTTTTGCGGTATTACGAAGACAGACCGCCGAACCCTGCAACACAGGTGGCGTCTTCCCGGACTCCATTTTGAGCATTTCTCTCCTGCCTGAAGGAGAGAGCCTCGGCGGCCTTTTCGTGGCGCAGTATGTTGGCTCTGCGCCGCCTGGCTTCTATAAAGGTGAGCGAGTATGGATGATCACGGACGCACCCCTTCCTCTAACCAGCCAATCCTTTACGTGCTCGATACCAACGTATTGATTCATGATCCAAACGCACTGCTGAACTTCGAAGAACACCACGTCGCCATCCCGATGACGGTCCTTGAGGAGCTCGACAAACTCAAGGCAGGCAAGCATTCGGTGGCTGCGGAATGCCGTCAGGCCATCCGCCTGATCGACAAGACCCTGGGCGAAGCCACACCGGAGGATGTTGAAAAAGGCGTACCGATTGATCGCGGCACCGGCGTGTTCAAGGGCTTTCTGTCGATCCTCATGAGCAAGCGCGAGGAACCCAACAGCCTGCTGCCCGAACACCTCAACGACAACATCATCATCAACCAGTTGATCGACCTGCACGCGCGCGACAAGGACCTGCGCCTGGTGCTGGTGACCAAAGACATCAATATGCGCCTCAAGGCGCGTGCCTGCGGGATCGCCGCCGAAGACTACAGCACCGACCAGCTGGTCGATGATGTGTCGATGCTGTCCCGTGGCTACCACACATTGACCGGCTCGTTCTGGGACCGGGTCAGCAAGGTCGAGACCCGTCAGGATCACGGCCGCACCTGGCACCGTGTGCAGATGAGCGATGCGCTGCCTTCCGTGCATATCAACGAGTTCATCGTTGACGAGCAGGGCTTTGTCGGCTGGATCAAAGGCGTCAAGGCCGATGAACTGCTGATTCTGGACATGCATCAGGAACCGCTGCTGCATCAGGAAGCCTGGGGCCTCAAGCCTCGCGACATCTATCAGGGCCTGGCGCTGTTCGCCCTGCTTGATCCCGATATCCACCTGGTCAACCTGTCCGGCGCTGCGGGCTCCGGCAAGACCATTCTCGCCCTGGCCGCTGCCATCGAGCAGACCATGGTCAGCAAACGCTATCGCCGCATCATCGCTACCCGCAGCGTGCAGGGGTTGGACCAGGAGATCGGTTTCCTGCCCGGCACCGAAGCAGAAAAAATGGAGCCGTGGTTGGGCGCCATCACCGACAACCTCGAAGCCTTGCACATGGATGACGAAAACACCCATGGCAGCGTTGATTACATCCTCAGCAAAGTGCCCTTGCAGTTCAAATCCCTTAACTACATTCGCGGTCGCAGCTTCCAGCAGAGCCTGATCCTCATCGACGAATGCCAGAACCTCACCCCGCACCAGATGAAAACCATCATCACCCGCGCCGGCGCCGGTTCCAAAGTGGTCTGCCTGGGTAACCTGGCGCAGATCGATACGCCTTACCTGTCGGCCACCAGTTCCGGCCTGACCTACCTCACGGAGCGCTTCAAGGACTTCCCCAACGGCGTGCATATCACCCTGCAGGGTGTGCCGCGCTCGATCCTGGCTGAATATGCGGAGTCGCATTTGTAACGCCTTGCAGAAAACCCACTGAAAACGGGGAGCGGATCTATCGCCGATAGAATCGCTCCCCGCTCTGCTTTTGCCCCGACGCTTGACAGTTACTCCCGCCTTTGATTAACCACCTGCATATCGATTCGAAGGGCAAATCGCCTGGGCCTGGTATTTTTGGCCGTGTCCGGATCGGTATTCAACATGGACGATTTTCAAATCAAGGGATGTCACTGATGGAATACATTGTTAACGGTAATTTTCTAGCCAACGAACCCGGTAACCCATTCCCGGGATGGCGGGTGTTTCCCTCTGTCGAGCGGGTAATGGATGTCGGGCCGGGGGTAGAGAGTCGCAACTTCGCCAGCTTTGGCCTGGACGAGGATGGCGACGGTGAATTCGCTGGGGGCGGCAGACTGGTGCAGAATTTCCAGATGTTGCAACGGCCCGCCACTATTGAGCTTTCCATGGATATACGTGTGAGGGACGGTTCTGGCGAGGCTGAGGGGGACGTGCAAGTCATCCTGATGCTACAGAACTCCAGTGAGACGCCGGTGTTCCACACCTTTATCGTCAAGGAGTTTGCGCAATGGCAAACCGTCCGCTTGCCGCTCAATCTTGCCGGTCGCTATGACCACGGTGCCGTGGAATTGCTGGTCCTGCACAGCTGCAAGAAGCAGATTTCGCTGAGGAAGGTTTCCCTCGTCGATACCACTGGCGGTGAGCTGACGGGGGCCGTGAAGCGCATCTGACAATCGCGCATATTGCCAGCGCCTCGGGGCTTAGCGGCCCCGGGGTGCTTTCCCATGATCTGGCCACCGCGTAGCGCCAGGCCACAGTGCCCTCCATTAGGTTTACAATTGCTGCTCCTGTTCAGGAGTATCTCCGTGCTGACTCATCTCGATTCCCAAGGTCGCGCCAATATGGTCGACGTCACCGACAAGGCCGTGACGTTCCGTGAAGCCGTGGCCGAAGCCCGCGTACGCATGCTGCCGGCAACCCTGCAAATGATCGTCAGTGGCGGCCACCCCAAGGGTGATGTGTTCGCCGTGGCGCGCATTGCCGGGATTCAGGCGGCGAAGAAAACCAGTGACCTGATCCCCTTGTGCCATCCGCTGATGCTGACCAGCGTCAAGGTCGAACTCAGCGCTGAAGGCCAAGACACCGTGCATATCGTTGCCCGCTGCAAGTTATCCGGCCAGACCGGTGTGGAAATGGAGGCCCTGACCGCCGCCAGCGTCGCTGCACTGACGATCTACGACATGTGCAAGGCCGTTGACCGGGGCATGGTGATCGAGGCCGTACGCCTGCTGGAGAAGCTGGGCGGCAAGAGCGGGCACTTCGTTGCCGACGCTGAAGGACAGACCCCATGAACATACAAGTGCTGTATTTCGCCCGTTATCGCGAAGTCCTGGGCCTGGATGGCGAGCGGGTCGATGGCGAGTTCTCCACCATCGATGACCTGCGCGCCCATTTGGCCAGGCGTGGCGATGTCTGGCAGGTGCTGACCGAGCAAAACCTGATGTGTGCCCTTAGTGAGGAGCTGTGCTCGGTAAACAAGCCGTTGCAGGACGGCGATCAAGTGGCGTTTTTTCCTACCGTGACCGGAGGCTAAGCCATGGCGATCAGGGTTCAGGCGACGGCGTTCGATCCGGGGGCCGAGGTCAATGCCATGCATGCGGCCAATGTCGGTGTTGGTGCGGTGGTGAGTTTTGTCGGCTATGTGCGTGATTTCAACGATGGACGGGACGTGGCGGGGATGTTCCTCGAGCATTATCCCGGCATGACCGAAAAGGCCCTGGGCAAGATTGCCGTCGAGGCTGAACAACGCTGGCCGCTGCTCAAGCTGGAGGTGCTGCATCGGGTCGGCGCCCTCGAGCCGGGTGAGCCCATCGTCTTCGTCGGTGTTGCCAGTGCTCATCGCCAGGCCGCATTCGAGGCCTGTGATTTCGTCATGGACTATTTGAAGACCCGTGCACCGTTCTGGAAGAAGGAAACCACTTCAGAAGGACCGCGCTGGGTGGAAGGGCGGGACAGTGATCATGCGGCGGCGGGGCGGTGGCATAAAGCCTGATTATTGAAAGGCCCCCGTGGTAGCTGATTGTGGGAGCGAATGTTGTGGGAGCGAATTCATTCGCGAAGAGGCCGGTACATCCGACGTATTTGCATCGTCTGAGATGCCGCCTTCGCGAATGAATTCGCTCCCACAAATGCATCGATGTACGCCAGGTCTCCCGGCTGAAGCCGGTCCTATAGGATCATGCGGTGTTCAGGGTTGCTTACGCACCACCGCCCGCAATAACTCCATCGGCGGCATTTCGCAACTGATCTTGCGGCCCAGCTTCTCTTCGATCGCGGGCAACTGATACGAATCGTCTTCCCCGGCAAAGCTGATCGACACACCGTCGGCCCCGGCGCGTCCGGTACGGCCGATACGGTGTACGTAGTCGTCCGGCACTTCTGGCAGGGTGAAGTTGATGACGTGGCTGATGCCGTCAATGTGAATCCCGCGGCCAGCCACATCGGTGGCAACCAGTACGCGGATCTTGCCTTCGCGGAAACCTTCCAGGGTCTTGATGCGCTTGTGCTGCGGCACGTCGCCGGACAGCTGCGCGGCGTTGACGCCATCACGTACCAGGCGCTCTTCAATGCGACGCACTTCGTCCTTGCGGTTGGCAAAGACCATGACCCGTTCCCAGCCGTTGTCGGTGACCAGGTTATAAAGCAGCTTGTACTTGTCCGCCGAGGCCACGGCATAGATATGCTGCTCGACGTTATCGGCGGCGACGTTTTCGGATTCGATCTCGACGATAGATGGCTCGGTGGTCCATTGCTTGGCCAGGTTCATAACATCTTCGGTAAAGGTCGCAGAGAACAGAAGGGTCTGGCGCTCGCCCTTGTGCGGAGTCTGACGAATGATCTGACGGACTTGCGGGATGAAGCCCATGTCGAGCATGCGGTCGGCTTCGTCGAGGACCATGACTTCGACCATGTCCAGATGCACTTCGCCGCGCTGGTTGAAGTCCAGCAGACGGCCCGGCGTGGCGACGAGGATGTCGCAATGACGCGCTTCGAGCTGCTTGAGCTGCTTGTCGAAGTCCATGCCGCCAACGAAGGTCATGACGTTCAGGTCGGTGTACTTGGTCAGGTCGGCCGCGTCCTTGGCGATCTGGACCACCAGTTCGCGGGTCGGGGCGATGATCAGCGCGCGGGGCTCACCCATGTAGCGCTCTTTCGGCGGCGGGGTCTGGGTCAGCTGGGAAATGATCGAAATCAGGAATGCGGCGGTCTTGCCGGTGCCAGTCTGGGCACGGCCGATGGCGTCCTTACCCTTGAGGGTGAAGCCCAGTACGCCTGCCTGGATCGGCGTACAGTACGGGAAGCCCAAGTCCTGAATCGCATGCATCAATTCCGGAGCCAGGTCGAAATCGTGGAAGCGGGTCTTGCCTTGCTGTGGCTCGACAACGAAATCTTCGAGTTTCCATGGCACAACCACCGGCTTGGGCGCGCGTTCGCGACGCGGGCGTGGGGCTTTGGGTTGGGCTTTTTCGCCGGCGTCTTGCTCGATCTGGTCGGCTTGCGGCGCGGCAACCGCAGCAGGCGCGCTGTCTACGGCGACAACCTGGGGCTGCACGAAAGGTTCGGCTGGGGCGGCGGGAGCGGTAACAGAGGGGGCAGGCACAGGGGCGAGCGACTCGACCTCGCTTTTACCGAACATCTTTTTAAGTGCTTTAAGCACGGTCATCTCATCAATTGATTAAGGAATGTACGTCGGGCAGTGTAAAGCAAGAACCGTGCGCGGCGTAGTGGCATGCCGCGTGCGCTACAGAACGTTTCTGCCCGATGCGTTTAAAGACGTTACCCGAGTCGTTGAGCGAGCCAGGTTCCAATGTCGGAGATTTCCTCGGGTAACACTTCGTGGCCCATTGGGTATTCCTGCCATGCGGCGGTTACGCCCAGAGCCGTGAGTGTGTCGTAGGCGGTGCGGCCCATGGCCTTTTGCACCACATCATCATATTGACCATGCAAGCTGTAGACCGGAATGCGGCTCTGAATGTCTGTCAGGGTCAGGTGTTCGCTGAAGGTCGGGGCATAGGTCGATAGTGCCAATACGCCACCAAGCGGGCCCTGCCAGCGCAGGAACGCCGTGTGATAAACCACGGCGCCGCCCTGGGAAAAACCTGCCAGAAAAATCCGCGCCGGGTCGATACCGCCGTCGCGCTGGGCTTCGATCAAAGCGATCACCCGCTGCGCCGATGCTTCCATCTGTTCCTTATTAATAGAACGGGCCGGACTCATGGCCAGAATGTCGTACCAGCTGGGCATGGCATACCCGCCATTGATGGTCACGGCCTGGGTCGGCGCCTGGGGCAAAACGAAGCGTGTGGTCAGCAGTTTTTCCTGCAGCGCTTCAGCGACCGGCAGGAAGTCATATCGGTCAGCGCCCAGGCCGTGCAGCCAGATTACGCAGGCATCCGGCGTGTCCACGGGTTCAAGAATGAGGGATTCGTGCATGATTGCTCCAATGAGGTGCGCGGCAAAATTTCAGATGCATTATTAAGGTGCGCAATCAAATGAAATTCGGCAACGAATTGAAAGAAATTTGAATCAAGATGTCGCAAGGTTACAAGTTTTAGACTTGACGTGTCGCCTATTCGACATTGCTGGCAGTCTGGTACGGGCTTTGCTATGCATCATTCGAGTCAAAGTGCTCTGCTTGTGCGGTAACACTGAGCAACTACTCTCAGTGTCTGTGCGGCGCGGCATGGAATCCATACGACAGGATTCCCGGCACGGTTCGGCCTGTACCATCTTGGTCAGGTACATCATGGGGTTTGATCCATTTGACCGATTGACGGGTCGGGAACAGGGTTGACGAGATGATCTTGCGCCCGGTTCCAGATTCAGGTCTTACGTCGCATGACCCAAAAAAAAGCCAGCACGGGTCATCAGTGCCTCACAAGGGTGCGACGGGGCTCAAGCTCCAACACAACAAAGAGCAAACTGGAGGTTTGAATGAAGATGTTGAAATCCACCCTGGCTGTAGTCACCACGGCAGCAGTGCTGGGTGTTTCGGGTTTCGCGCACGCAGGTGCCACCCTTGACGCAGTCATGAAGAAGGGTTTTGTCCAGTGCGGCGTCAGTGATGGCCTGCCAGGTTTCTCCGTTCCAGACAGCACCGGCAAGATCGTAGGGATCGACGCCGACGTCTGCCGCGCTGTTGCTGCCGCTGTCTTCGGTGATGCTACCAAGGTCAAGTTCAGCCAGTTGAACGCCAAAGAGCGTTTCACCGCTCTGCAATCCGGCGAAATCGACATCCTGTCGCGTAACACCACCTGGACCAGCTCCCGTGACGCTGGCATGGGTCTGAAATTCCCTGGCTTCGTCACCTACTTCGACGGCGTAGGTTTCCTGGCCAACAAGAAACTGGGCGTGAAAAGTGCCAAGGAACTGGACGGTGCGACCATCTGCATCCAGGCCGGTACCACTACCGAGCTGAACGTTTCCGACTACTTCCGTGCCAACAACCTGAAGTACACCCCGATCACGTTCGACACCTCCGATGAAAGCGCCAAGTCGCTGGAATCCGGTCGTTGCGACGTACTGACCTCCGACAAGTCGCAGCTGTACGCACAGCGCAGCAAACTGGCTTCGCCAAAAGACTACGTCGTTCTGCCTGAAACCATCTCCAAGGAGCCTCTGGCACCTGTAGTGCGTAACGGCGATGACGAGTGGCTGGCTATCGTGCGCTGGACTGGCTACGCACTGCTGAACACTGAAGAAGCCGGCATCACTTCGAAAAACGTCGAAGCCGAAGCCAAAGGCACCAAGAATCCGGACGTAGCCCGTATGCTCGGCGCTGACGGCGAATACGGCAAAGACCTGAAACTGCCGAAAGGCTGGGTTGTAGCCATCGTCAAGCAAGTCGGTAACTACGGCGAGATCTTCGAGAAGAACCTGGGCAAAAGCACCCCGCTCGAAATCGAACGTGGCATGAACGCTCTGTGGACCAATGGCGGCATTCAATACGCACCACCAGTGCGCTGATTGAACTGTGCCCGCAAGCCCCGTCAGGCTTGCGGGCATTTTTGTTCCATTTTTCCTGGGGCACTCCATGCAAAAGCAAATCGGCGCACCAACGAAGGGTTTTTCCCTGACTGATCCAAAAGTGCGTGCCTGGTTATTCCAGATCATCACGGTTGTCGCGGTAATCGCGATGGGCTGGTATCTGTTCAGTAACACCCAGACCAACCTGCAACATCGGGGTATTACCTCCGGCTTCGGTTTCCTTGATCGAAGTGCCGGTTTCGGTATCGCCCAGCATTTGATCGACTACACCGAATCCGACAGCTACGCCCGCGTATTTGTCATCGGCCTGCTCAACACCCTGCTGGTGACGTTCATCGGCGTGATCCTGGCGACCCTGCTGGGTTTCGTCATTGGTGTCGCGCGGCTGTCCAACAACTGGATCATCAACAAACTGGCGACGGTTTACGTTGAAGTCTTCCGTAACATTCCGCCTCTGTTGCAGATCCTGTTCTGGTACTTCGCTGTGTTCCTGACCCTGCCGGGTCCGCGTAATGCCCATGGTTTCCTGGACATGTTCTATGTCAGCAGCCGTGGCCTGAACATGCCGGCCGCTTTGAAGGCTGACGGGTTCTGGGCATTCTGGGTCAGCATCGTTGTGGCCATTGTCGCCATCGTGCTGATGGCCAAGTGGGCCAACAAGCGTTTCGATGAAACCGGCGTACCTTTTCACAAGTTCTGGGCCGGTCTCGGTCTGTTCATTGTGATCCCGGCCTTGAGCATGCTGATCTTCGGCGTGCCGGTGCATTGGGAGATGCCGGAGCTCAAGGGCTTCAACTTCGTCGGTGGCTGGGTAATGATCCCGGAACTGCTGGCCTTGACCCTGGCGCTGACGGTTTATACCGCTGCGTTCATCTCCGAGATCGTGCGTTCAGGTATCAAATCGGTCAGCCATGGCCAGACCGAAGCTGCCCGTTCCCTGGGTCTGCGTCCTGGTCCTACGCTGCGCAAGGTGATCATTCCCCAGGCGCTGCGGGTGATCATTCCGCCACTGACCAGCCAATACCTCAACCTGGCGAAGAACTCCTCGCTGGCAGCCGGTATCGGTTATCCGGAAATGGTTTCGCTGTTTGCCGGTACCGTTCTCAACCAGACCGGTCAGGCGATTGAAGTCATTGCCATCACCATGAGCGTGTACCTGGCGATCAGTATCAGCATTTCCCTGCTGATGAACTGGTACAACAAGCGCATTGCGCTGATCGAGCGGTGAGGAAGAGCGCATGAGTACACATATTTTCAAACCCAACATGCCGCCACCGAGCAAAGTCTTCGGGCCGGTGGCATGGATGCGCCAGAACCTGTTCTCGAACTGGATCAACACCCTGTTGACCCTGTTCG
This sequence comes from Pseudomonas sp. JUb42, assembly GCF_024807945.1. Taxonomy (GTDB): domain Bacteria; phylum Pseudomonadota; class Gammaproteobacteria; order Pseudomonadales; family Pseudomonadaceae; genus Aquipseudomonas. The sequence continues at coordinate 224,607 of NZ_JANUFD010000014.1, forward strand.
CGATCTACCTGGTCTGGCTGATTATCCCGCCGCTGCTGAGCTGGACGATCTTCGACGCCAACTGGGTCGGCACCACGCGCGCCGACTGCACCAAGGCCGGTGCCTGCTGGGTGTTCGTTGAACAGCGCTTCGGCCAGTTCATGTACGGCTACTATCCGGCTGACCTGCGCTGGAGGGTTGACCTGACCGTCATTCTGGCCATCGTTGGCGTTGCACCGCTGTTTATCTCCCGGTTCCCGCGCAAGGCTGTTTATGGCCTGAGCTTCCTGGTGATTTACCCGATCATTGCCTTCTGCCTGTTGCACGGCGATGTCTTCGGCATGGCTGCCGTGGCGACCAGCCAGTGGGGCGGCCTGATGCTGACCCTGGTTATCGCTACCGTCGGTATTGCCGGTGCCTTGCCATTGGGTGTCGTGCTGGCCCTGGGTCGTCGCTCGAACATGCCAGCGGTGAAAGTGGTCTGCGTGACCTTCATCGAGTTCTGGCGCGGTGTGCCGTTGATCACCGTGTTGTTCATGTCTTCGGTGATGCTGCCGTTGTTCCTGCCTGAAGGCATGAGCTTCGACAAATTGCTGCGCGCCCTGATCGGCGTGATCCTGTTCCAGTCGGCCTATGTCGCCGAAGTGGTACGGGGCGGCATGCAGGCGATTCCCAAAGGGCAATACGAAGCCGCGTCCGCCATGGGCCTGGGTTACTGGCGCAGCATGGGCCTGGTGATCCTGCCTCAGGCGCTCAAGCTGGTTATCCCCGGGATCGTCAACACGATCATCGCCCTGTTCAAAGATACAAGCCTGGTGATCATCATCGGGTTGTTCGATCTGCTCAACAGCGTCAAGCAAGCGGCCGCCGACCCGAAATGGCTCGGTATGGCCACAGAAGGCTACGTCTTCGCGGCCCTGGTGTTCTGGATCTTCTGTTTCGGCATGTCCCGCTACTCCATGCATCTGGAGCGCAAGCTGGACACCGGCCACAAGCATTAGGAGTTTTGTGATGAGTGAAGCTATCGTTAAGCCCCTGGGCGCTGAAGGCATGATCCGGATGGAGGGCGTACACAAGTGGTACGGCCAGTTCCATGTGTTGAAAGACATCAACCTGAACGTGCGTCAGGGCGAGCGTATCGTCCTGTGCGGCCCGTCGGGTTCGGGCAAGTCGACCACTATTCGCTGCCTCAACCGTCTGGAAGAGCACCAGCAGGGCAAGATCATTGTCGACGGCACCGAGCTGACTTCGGACCTGAAGCAGATCGAAACCATCCGCCGCGAAGTCGGCATGGTGTTCCAGCACTTCAACCTGTTCCCGCACCTGACCATCCTGCAGAACTGCACGCTGGCACCGATGTGGGTGCGCAAGATGCCCAAGGCCAAGGCCGAGGAAATCGCCATGCACTACCTGGAGCGCGTACGCATTCCAGAACAGGCGCATAAATTCCCGGGCCAGCTCTCCGGCGGTCAGCAACAGCGTGTGGCGATTGCCCGTGCGCTGTGCATGAAGCCGAAGATCATGCTGTTCGACGAGCCGACTTCGGCACTCGACCCGGAAATGGTTAAAGAGGTTCTGGACACCATGGTCGGCCTCGCGGAAGAAGGCATGACCATGCTCTGCGTAACCCACGAAATGGGCTTTGCCCGCACCGTGGCCAATCGCGTGATCTTCATGGACAAGGGCGAGATCGTCGAACAAGCCGCGCCAAACGACTTCTTCGACAACCCGCAAAGCGACCGCACCCGTCTGTTCCTCAGCCAGATCCTGCATTGATCGGTTGAAGGCAGTACAAAAAAACCGGACCTTGGGGTCCGGTTTTTTTATGGCTGAATGTCAGATGATCACGCCTGCAGACTGCTCAGCGAGCTCTCTACATCATCACGGGCCACTTCAATGAAGTGCAGCACCGAAAACGCCATGTCTCGATCGCTGCCCTTGAGCTTGTCGGCGTGTTCATAGGCGACGACGGCGGCGTAGCGCAACATATCGGCGGCGTGGGTCATGCGGGTTGGGACGGTTGGATTGGACGGTGTATCAGACATCGTTGTGTACCTCTGTTGTTAATGAGGCCGCACTGATCGCGACTAAACGATGGGGGTGGCGGCTGTGCGCAGGTTAGTCGACCGGCCAACAGAAAAACCGGCGCACCCGAAGGCGCCCTACACACAGCCACCATCAAATACGACCGGCCGGAGATCGGCTGTCGGAATGACGAAGGCACTATGTGTCTGTTGGCGGGCGACTAAACCCAGTCACTGATATCAGCGACCGACGCAGCCTAGCCACCTGAATCAACAGGCACAAGCGCTCGGGATTCTCTCGGAAAGTTCGCCCCGAAGAAAGAGACAGGTCCTACGAATTTGTTGCGGGCGATGCTCGGGGGGAATCCCGCCCCGTCTACACGCCGCGTTGTCAAGCAGCAAACACCAACCGGAGCACGGAGCAAATCTAATGAAATGGTTCCCCCGGCTCGACTCCTGTGAACGGCTCTAGACTTTCACAGGAGTCACTATTCGGAGCATCGTCATGTCACACGTCACT
>NZ_JANUFD010000015.1 GCF_024807945.1 Pseudomonas sp. JUb42
CCCATGTGAGAGTAGGTCATCGTCAAGATTAAATTCCAAAACCCCATTTGCGAAAGCAGATGGGGTTTTGTTTTTGCGCCGAGAAAAGCCGCCGGTTACAAGGCACGAAGGTTAAGTGGGCATCGTATATTCGCCAAGTGACGCGCCCTGGGTTCGGCCTATCCCTGTCGAGCCAGGCGAGTACCTTGTTTGCGCAAAGAGAAAAGCTGCGCGGTGACGCCCAGCACCAGCGCGATGACAATCAAGCCCAGAGCACCCTTGAGCAGGGGTGAATCGGGGTTGGTTACGATGGGATGGCCATCCGGCACGCGGCGCAGGGTTTCCGAGACAGTCGGGACCATCAGGAAAAACGCAGTCAGGCTCAGCATGATGGTTTCCAGGTACACACCCGCTCGCCCCAGCCGGTCGATGAACCCAACCCCGTAGCCTGCCAGTAACAGCACGATCGTGATGGCACCGATGACCGGGCTGATGGGTTGGTGGGCTACCAGAAATACTGTGCAACCGCCGATCAGCATTGATACAAAATAAGCCATTCCGGCCCGTGATCGCGGCATGATGCGCCCGTGTTTGATGAACATATAAGCGGCCAGCGGAATGGCTGGCAGGCTCCCGAGTGTATGTACCCAGCCAAGGGCAGAGATCCCGAACATTTGACTACTCCTGTTTGATTGGATGATGTGCACAAAGACACCGTCCGCAAAACGCTATGGGGTTGCAGGTCAACAACGCTAAAGCGTTATGATTTCCGGGCTTAGACTATTGAAGACGTGGCTGGACTGACATGACGGATTTACTCGAAAACTTGACCATTCTTCCAGAGATGCAGTTGGAGGGGCTTGCCACAGGGGATCTGCTTTCCCAGGTATTGGCCCAGATTCGCCTCACCGGGGATCGGGTCTACTCCGTGACCCTGGCCCAGGGTGAACACTTGGAACTGGACGCAAAAAGCTCCCATGTCTGCGTCCTTCAACAAGGCCGGCTGCACATCGAAAGTGCCGACAGGCAGAGCGTGACGGTCGAGCAGGGCGACATTCTGCTGCTTCCCCACGATTCGTCCTCCGCGAGTATCAAGGCCTCCAGCGGACTTGCAGCGGTGGTGATCTGCCGGTTCTGGTTCGATGCCCGCAGTTTTCAGGCCATGTTGTTTGCCATGCCCTGGCTGATCCATATCAGGCAGGCCGAGGCGGCCGCATGGGCAGAAGGAATCCTGCATTTCATGCTGATCGAAGCCAACGACACGCAGCCAGGTGGCGCATTGATGGTTTCGCGCCTCATCGACCTTACGGTCATTCGCATCCTGCGGACGTGGGTCCAGCACGGCACGGCGTCAGGATGGCTCGGGGGCCTGTCTGACGAACGCATCGCACGGGCACTGCGAGCTATTCACGAAAAGCCCGGACAGCAATGGAGCATCGACGCACTGGCTGCGATTGCCGGTATGTCGCGCTCCAGCTTCTGCGACTGGTTCAGCAAATTGGTCGGACGCTCGCCGCTGCGTTATCAGAATGAATGGCGGCTGACCTTGGCCAAAACCATGCTGTCGAAACACAACAGCCGCATCGGGGAGGTGGGTTTCGCCGTTGGCTACGAGTCCGAGGCGTCCTTCAGTCGCGCCTACAAGGCGTATTTCGGCCGCTCACCACGGGACGACAACAGCCAGGGCGTGGCTGAGGCGCAGGGTTGAGGCCTCGCTGGGCATCAAGGACGGTGAAAAAGCCTTCTTTAACCCACGGCGTCAAACGGTCATCCCTGTCCATTGTTCCGATACGGCCCAAAGCCGTTGCGCATACTCAGGGTCCACGGCCCATGTCGCAACGCCTTTACGCCCCGTCTCGGGGGTGCTGAGCGGGGCGATATTGCAGTCTTCGCAATACACGCCACCCAGGTTCGTCAGTGCTTTACTGGTTGCGCACCACAGTCCCGTTGCGGCGCCTTGCTCCAGGGTCTTGAGCCCGTTCTGTGGGTCCAGGCGTTGCTGACCATGCTCATCCAGCACGTCAAAGGCGGCGATCTCGGCAGGGCTCAGATGGCGCCCCAACTCGGTGAGGATCTGCCCTGGATGCAGGGAGAATGCCCGGACACCCTGATCACGTCCGCGTTTATCCAGTTCCTTGGCAAACAGGGCGTTGGCGGTCTTCGATTGACCGTAAGCCTGCCACTTGTCATAGGGGCGGCGCATAAAGTCTATGTCGTCAAAATCCACTCCGGCTATTTGATGCCCGCGCGACGACATTGCAATCACTCGCGCCGCATCCGCCGCGACGAGTGCTGGCCATAGCCCGCAGGTCAGGCGGTAATGACCGAGATGGTTGGTGGCGAACTGGCTTTCGTGGCCGTCGGCATCGCGGCTCAGCGGCGCGGCCATGACCCCGGCGCAGTTGATCAGTAGCGAGATTGCCTGCCCACGCTTGATCAGGCGTTGGCTGAAGGCTGCAACCGAAGCGGGCTGCAGCAGATCCATCTCCAGCACTTCAACGCCCTCAATTGTGCCCAGCGCGGCGTGTGCCCGCGCCGGATCCCTGGCCGGTACGATGACCCGCGCGCCTGCACCGGCCAGGCTTTTTGCGGTGACCAGACCGATCCCTGAATAACCGCCCGTGACGATGGCAAGTGTGCCGTGCAGGTCAATACCTGCCATGACCTGGTCAGCGGTACTGTCGGCGTTGAAATGGCTGTGGATGGGTTTTTGCGGCGTTGTCATCAGAATTCTCCCGGTCAGGTATCGAAGTGGTGAATTCTTCTCTAAGCTGTCTGGATGAACCAGTCTGATAAATCCGGTTTTCTGTCGTGATCATCCAAAATTCAGCCGCTGATCCGTTGTCCGATATCCTTGCGTTGTCCGGGCTTCGAGCTGCCTGCTCCGTGCGTCTGCAGGCGGGAGGAGTGTGGGCCTTGCGGTTCCGGCCCATCGAATTGAAGTTCAATGTGGTAAGACGCGGCGAGTGCTGGTTGCGCCTGCACGGCATGGCGCCTTGTCAGTTGCGGGCGGGAGACTGTTTTGTGGTCTCGCGCACGCCATTTATCCTGTCCAGCGGACCGGACGTGGAAGCGGTCAATGCCTCTGAGGTGTTTTCCCGGTCGCAAGCGTCGGCGATATTCGGTGTGGGAGACGACGTCGAACTACTGGGCGGCAGCGTTTCCCTGGGCGGCCCAGGTGCTGTGGAGTTGCTCGATGTGCTGCCGCCCGCGCTGATCATCCGCGCTGAGGCTACTGGCGCGTCGTCCTTCGGCTGGCTGCTCGATGAGCTGGATCGCGAGTGGCAGTCGAGTCAGGCGGGCGCGCAGGCGATGTGTAACGACCTGCTTCGGCTGATCTTCGTCCATGCACTGCGCCATCACATCAGCACGGCCGACGCTGCCGATCTGCACTGGCTGGGAGGGTTGCGCGACCCGGTCATCGCTGGAGTGCTGCGAGCCATTCATGGCGCACCGGAAAAGCCGTTGCGGCTGACAGAAATGGCGCAGATTGCCTGTATGTCGCGATCCGCATTCGCCGCGTTGTTCAAGGCGCGGACAGGGCAGGCCCCCGTCGAATATGCCACGCGCTGGCGCATGCGCGTGGCGGCGTCCCGGTTGCGCAACAGCCTGGACAGCGTCGCCAGCGTGGCGGCGTCATTGGGCTATTTGTCGGACGCCGCTTTTGGTGTCGCATTCCGTCGCGTTCACGGGATAGCGCCGGGGCAATATCGACGTGGCGAAGCCAACTAACGCTGACTTCTGGCCTCAAGCCCGCTTCGGCAGCTTCCAGTCAGGCCTGATGAAGTGACAGGTGTAGCCATTGGGGATGCGTTCCAGGTAATCCTGGTGCTCCGGTTCGGCTTCCCAGAACGGTCCTGCCGGTTCGATCTCGGTGACGACGCGGCCCGGCCACAGCTTCGATGCGTCGACGTCGGCGGCAGTGTCTTCGGCGATGTCGCGTTGCTGTTCGCTCAGGTAATAGATCGCCGAGCGATAGCTGGGGCCGCGGTCATTGCCCTGGCGATTGGGCGTACTCGGGTCGTGGATCTGGAAAAAGAACTCGAGGATCTGCCGATAGCTGATAACCGCCGGGTCGAAGACGATCTCGATGGCTTCGGCGTGGTTGCCGTGGTTGCGGTAGGTGGCGTTCTCCACCTCGCCGCCGGTGTAGCCGACCCGGGTATGCAGCACGCCTGGGTAACGCCGCAGCAGGTCCTGCATGCCCCAGAAGCAGCCGCCGGCAAGGATGGCGGTTTCGGTTTGGCTGGTCATGGTCTGTCCTTCCCCTCGGGGACGTTGGGTATGGCTGATGTTATGAGGGCGGGTTGGGCGATTCCAAGCCCAGACGGTGCAAACTGGCATCATGAGTCAGCGAAAGTGCGCGTATCGCCGCCTCTGTTCAATTCATGACTTGCCCAAGGAAGGCCCGGGTCCGCTCGTTCTGTGGGTTTTCGAAAAAAACCTGCGGCGTGTTCTGTTCGATGATCTCGCCTTTATCCATGAATATGACCCGATTGGCCATAGTGCGGGCAAAGCCCATTTCATGGGTTACGCAAATCATGGTCATGCCTTCTTGCGCAAGGGTGATCATGGTATCGAGCACCTCCTTGACCATTTCCGGATCGAGGGCGGAGGTGGGTTCGTCGAACAGCATGACCTTGGGCTTCATGCACAATGCCCGGGCGATGGCGACCCTTTGCTGCTGGCCACCGGACAGCTGCACCGGGTATTTATGGGCTTGCTCAGGGATGCGCACCCGCTCCAGATACTCCATGGCGACGGCTTCGGCCTCTTTGGTTGACGTGTTGCGCACCCAGCGTTGGGCCAGGGTACAGTTTTGCAGGATGGTCAGGTGTGGGAACAGGTTGAAATGCTGGAATACCATGCCGACTTCCCGGCGGATATTTTCGATATGGCGGGGATTATTGGTGAGCTTGACCCCGTCAATACTGACCACACCTTCCTGGTAATCCTCCAGGCGATTCAGGCAGCGTATGGTGGTCGATTTGCCCGAGCCGGACGGGCCGCATAACACTATGCGCTCGCCCATCTGCACGTCGAGGTTGATGTTTTTGAGTACCTGGAAATTGCCGTACCATTTGTTCAAGTCGCGGACTTGAATGAGCGGTGCCGGTTGGCCGTCGGTGGTGGTTTTTTGCATGAAAAGTCTCCGGACAGGGATGGGGAGGGCGTTCTCGCGGCTAAAGCCGGTCCTACGGTCAGATGTTGCTGCACGACAACGCGGTGTCAGGGGGCGTTGACAGCTTGCGCAGAAGAAACCAGCAGCAGGTCAGACCGCAATGCTCATCATCGCCAGCAGCCTGTCATTGACCGATGGGTGTTTTTCAAGCTCGAGCAGCCAGTCAACGATTTCCTCAGCTGACTCGGGCAAGCCCTGCAGGTTATGGATAGCCTTGGCACAGATCATCGCCAGGCTGACCGGGCGCGAGGTACTGCCCAAAGGCGAGACGATGGTCTGGTGCAGGCATTGGCCGTTACGCAGGTGAATGGTCACTCGGGCGGAGGGTCGCCGCTGGGTGCCGCTCATTTGCTGATCCATCAAGGGATCGACGTTCACCCATACCTTGCTTGCCAGGTCCTTGATGACTGGATCATCGAGCACGCCGCGCTGGAACCACTCCCGTCCCTTGGGCAATCGCATGGCCAGAGCTGCGAGGCAGAACGGCAGGCTGAACTGGGCGTCGATTTCGTTGACCGGGTCCACAGCCATCAATTTGTCGCGGATGACCGAGAAGGTATCGACCGCCACCCCAGCGATATCGTCGATGACAATGGCATGTTCGCTCACCAATAGTTCGAAGGCTTCCAGCGCTGGTGCCATCCAGCGACAGGCGGGGTACAACTTGAAACTGCTGTCCTCCAGATACCAATGTTGCCCCAGGCCTTCAGTGAGTCTGGCAGGATCGAAGCGATCCGAGCCCATCATGCGCCAGTAGCCGGCGGGGCCGTCGAATAGGTCAGTACTGCCGATGAAGCCGGCCTGACTCAGTTCCACCGCCAGGACGCCAGCCATGGCTGCGGGGGCGACGAAGTCTTTCAATGAAATGATCGGCCGTGAATTCCAGTTGTACTTGTGCAGGCTGGGTACCGGCGTGAGACCGCCCGCCAGGCCGATGGCATTGTTCAGCGCATCGCGCTGCAGCCCGCGCAGACGCGAGTAGGTGATGCAGGCACCAATGCCTTGATGCTGGGAGACGCCGTAGACTTCGGCAAAGCGTTCGGCACTGGGTTGCATGGAGAAAATCAGCCGGTTGTTGACCTCGTAACCGGCGACTACGGCAGTGATGAAGGCTTTGCCGCTGACGGGCTGCTCACCCAAGGCGCTCAAGGCAGCACTGACGATGGTCGAGCCGGGATGGCCCATGCCCTTGCCGTCGATTTCAAAACCGTCGTCGTAATCCAGTGCGTTAGCGGTCACCGCATTAGCAAATGCCGCAGCTGATGCACTGCTGCTTAACGCAGTTCCGAACACCGGGCAGCCGCCACTGCCCATGGCTTTAGCGGCTTTGCGGGCGCTGACGGCGACCTCCAGGCTGCGGCCTGCCATGGCGCAGCAAAAGGTGTCGAGAATGTGCCATTTGGCTTTTTCCACCACCGAGGCGGGCAGGCTGTCGTAGTCCAGTTGTGCTGCGAAATCCACTACTGCCGCAGTAATGGGCGCCAGGGCATCGTCGGCCGTGGCGACTGAAGGCTTATGCAGAAAGTCGTTCATGATCCACTCAGCGGCTGAAGTAGCGACGAAGAATTTTGGCTTCCAGGCGGCCGGCCAGGAGGGTCAGGGGCAGGATCGTGATGACGAAGAACAACGCAACCGCCGTGAGTACCTCCAGCGGGCGAAAGGTTTGTATGCTCAGGCGCTGGGCTTCATATAGCACTTCTCCTACGGCGATGTAGCTGCCCAGCACCGAGTTCTTTACCGACATCACGCACTGATTGGTGAAGGGCGGGATGATTCTCAGCAGGGCCTGGGGACCGGAGATCAGGCAGAGGATTTTCAAGCGGGAAAAGCCCAGGGACTTGCCCGCCTCCACCTGGCCCTTGTCCACCGCCTGGAGCCCGGCACGAAAGATCTCCGCAAAGAACACGCCGGTATACAGGGACAGGGCGATGACACAGGTCCAATAAGACGTCAGCGTGATCCCGGTAATGATGGGCAGGCAGTAATAGGACCAGACCACCAGCACCAGCGGCGGGATTGAGCGCAGGACTTCGATCACCGTGGTGCCGGGCCAGCGCAACCAGCGTCTGCCTGATAACCGCAGGGCTGCCAGTAACAGGCCGACGCAGATCCCCATCAGTACCGAAAGGCCGAGGATTTGAAAGGTCATGAGGATGCCTTTCAGCAGCAGCGCGCGATACTCGAACAACGCGCTGAAGTCCCATTGGTAATTCATTCCGGGGTTCCTATTGGGCAGATGCGGTGTATTTGGACCAGATGCGGTCCAGGGTACCGTCGGCTTTCAATTGCGCCAGGCGCGAGTCGAGCCATTCACGCAACTTCGGGTCATCGGACTTGCGCAGGCCGATATTGGTGGATTGCGAGCGTACCGGTGTCGGTATGCTCATCTGTCCCTGATGACGGCGCTGCAGGTATTGGGCGATCTGGATATCGCTGGTTACCAGCGCATCGGCCCGGGCGCTTTCCATTTGCATGAACATGGCGTCGCTGCTGGGCATCATCAGCCATTGCAAGTGAGTGAGCAGAGGCTGCAAGGCGGCGGTGGCACCTGCACCGTCCACGGCTGCCAGATGCATGGCAGGGGTATCGACCAGGTCCCAGGTGGAGTAGTCCGGCGCGGGCTTTTTCAGGGATAGTACGGCAAATTTCAGTTCGCCCATGGACTCGCTGAAATCGATTGCCTTGCGCCGTTCCGGGGTCGAGTTATAGGCGCCCAGGAGGTCGAAACGGTCTGACTGCAAGCCGGCCACCGCAGTACCCCATTGGGTGTCGACATAACTGATCTTGATGCCGGAGCCCGCGAAGATTGCGTCCATGACATCGGGAACCAGACCTTTCCACTCGTTGCTCAACAGGTCCTTGGTGTACCAGGGCGCTGCTTCCACCGCACCTACCCGAATCAGCTTTTTCTCTTGCACGGTCGCCAGGTCACTGGCGGCGAATCCGTATGTTGAAAGCCCAAGCGCGGTCACGGCCAGCGCTGAGGTAATGAGTTTTCTGAGCTGGTGCAAAGTCTTTCTCCCATTCGTATGGATGCGGAATCTTCTTTGGCAGTGGCTTAACGTTATCATTGGGATATCATGCGACCAACAGCGATAAATAACGAAGTTCATAACTTGGAGTTATGGGATGGATCAGCGTCAGATTGAGATCTTCCTGGCAGTCATCCGCATAGGCTCGGTGACCGGCGCGGCGGATTCCCTGGCCATGACCCAGCCCGCCGTGAGCAAGTCCATTGCCCAGATGGAGCGCGTCTTGGGCTTTAAATTGTTCGAACGCTTGCGCGGTCGGCTGATACCCACCAACGAAGCGGGCATGGTGTTCGACGAAGCGCTGCATTTGTATGAAGAGACCGAACGCTTTGGCCGGTTTCTGGAAAATGTCCGCCATTACAAGGCAGGCCAACTGCGACTGGCGGCGACTCCGGCGTTGGCGCTGAACCTGGCCCCCATTGCGGTCGCGCAGTTTCGCAAGGACTTTCCGCACTATGGGCTGGCCCTGGACATGCAGCTCAACCACGAAATTCCGCAGGCGGTAGAGCGACGCCAGTACGACCTCGGGCTGTTGGTCATTCCCACTGTCGACGAGGCCGCGGATTATCGCTTGCTCAAGCGCGGGAAGATGGTCTGCGTCATTCCCCGAGGCCACCCGCTGGCGGCGCTGGAGGCGGTGAGCTGGAGCGATATCGCGCCTCACGAGCTGATCTACATCACCACCGATATGCGCCTGGTCAATCTACTGCGTGAGAGTATTCCCGGCTTCAATCAGCGCCCCGGTTCAGCGCTGGAAACCAATCGCTATTCCATCGCCACCAATATGGTTGCCCAAGGCCTGGGCATCACCCTGGTGGACGAGTTCACTCTGATGGGCACCCAGCACGACAACCTGCTTGTACGTCCATTGGTGCCCGATATTGCCGTATCGCTGGTAGCGGCAATTACTTCGGGGCGGTCGCCAAAACGCTCGGCGCTGGACTTCCTGAAGGTCTTCGAGGGCGTTATTGCGCAACTGCCGATCCGTACACCTGATGATCCGAGGTGATCGTTGTATAGGGGTAGGGGGTATGCCTATAATCCGCCCGCCGTGGGCGTTGCCATCAACGCCCTGATGGAGGAAATCATCGAGGCCCACGCGCCGAGCATGTGGCGAACCCGGCGCTCAGCGAGCAGGATCGCAATAAAGGCGTCGAAGACTTCATTGAAGCCATTCGCCGTTATTCCGGGCAAGGTCGGGGAGCTGGACGGTTTCGCGTCGGCGCTTGACGGTCTGGTTTCGCTCGACCTGATACAGGATGCTCTCCCTTGTTTTTATAGGAGCCCGCAATGCCCCCAGGTAAACGTGAACTGGCACGGGTCGAGCGCCGGTTGATTGCAACGCTCACCGAAGCGTGCGAAACCGCGAAGGCTGAAATCCAGGGTTTTGTCTGGCTCACTCACACGGCTGACACGGCCTCGTTCGTCGAGTCCCTGAAGGTCATTTGGGTGTTTGAAACTCAGGCCGAAAAGCAACTCGCCGAAGCCAACGCCAAGGCCCGCATCCTTGAACTGACCGCCATCGCGTTGCAGGAGGCCGACATTGAACTGACCCCGTCAGAGCGCAATGTTCGCTTCTATTCAGAGCAAGAGTGGCAACGCAGTCACGGCGGCGATTGGCAAAAGCGTCTCGCACAAGGTTATTGAGAATGGCAAAAGAAATAGAAAACCCGTGTATCTCGGTTTGCCAGTTGAGTGGTGATCTGTGCGTGAGTTGCGGGCGCAGCAAGGAGGACATCAGGAAGTGGAAGCGCATGAAGCGGCCGGAAAAAATGGCCGCTGTGCAACGGGCAACCGTGCGCTTGAAAGGCCTGAAGAAAGCGCAGGGGTAGTTGCGCCGCTCAGCTGTGGCTAGCTGAGAGGTGCGGTGTCAAATCGCACGGGCGACGTGCGGCGCGGGCCAAGTCGATTTGGCAACCCGCATGAAGTTGTCACCGAATATCGCGTCAATATCCGTCTGTGCGTAACCCCGTTGCTTCAACTGCCTGGCAACCTCGCCGAGCGTCTCGGGCTGCAATTGAACATGCCCATTCATCTGGCCGTAGTGTTCGCTTGGCCACCAATCGTTCTCATCCACACCCTCTGGCAAGTCTTTGTGATCCGGGTTCAGCTCTGTGTCCAAGCCTATACCAATATGAGCCGTTCCGACGCGCTCGGCCAGATAGTCGATTTGTCGGACGTAGGCCGCTACGGATGCCGATGGATCGCCCAGAAATATGCCCAGCCCGGTAAGACCTATGACGCCGCCCTGAGCTGCACAGGCGTAAATCTGCTCATCGTCAATAGTTCGAGGATGATCAAAAACCGCTTTAACGTTGGTATGGGAGAAAACCACCGGTCGCTGTGATAGTTCCATGGTCTCAAGGCTTGAACGCTTACTCGCATGTGAGCAGTCCATGACAATCCCGGCGGTATTGATGGCGGCGACAACCTGGCGACCCAGGGCGGTCAAACCAACCCCGGCGCCGTGGCATCCCCCTGCGCAACTGTTATCCCGGTTGTAGGCGAGCAATAGCTGCCGAACGCCCAGGCTGGCGAAAAGTTCGACCATGGCGGGGTCCTGGCGCAGCATATTTGATCCTTCGAGATCGAAAGAGATCGCCAGCTTGTGATGTTTGCGGGCGCTGTAGATGTCGTCCGTGGTGGACACGAGCACATAGTCTTGCTGATGGTGCGCCAGCCAGCTTCTAAAGCCGGCGAGCGTGCGTACGACCGTGTCGAAGGGGGTCATGTCCATGCCCACATTGATCGACACATGGTGGAATCCCGCCTTCCGATACCTCATCAAACTCGACATGTCCTGACCCGGCATCAAAGGCAGGCATGCGTGGGCTTCCCACTGAATCACAGGAGCGGTTGCGCTTTCAGATTGTTTGACAGTCATCTCTTCAAACGCCTTCATTGTTTGTTTGCCAGGGGCATCGGTCAGTACATCCGACGTGTGTATATGGCCTTTAATGCCGCTTTCGCGAATGAATTCGCTCCCACAAGGTCCACGGGTTCATCAGGTTTTGCATTGTTTTATAGGGGGAGGCTTTGGCCTGCGTTAAGTTCGATTAGTGCTAACTGCCAATCATTTCCCCAGCCAGGTCTGCCAGTGCGCGCAGGCGATCCATCTGCCGCATGTCCTGGTGATAGCCCATCCAGATATCCCGCCCGGGCGGTGCTTCACCCATGTCCAATAACTGGAGGGTGGCCAACTGATCTCCCAGCGCCCGTGGCAAGACCGCCAAACCCAGGCCAAGCCCGCACATTCGTGCCTGTACGGTACGGCTGCTGCTGGTAAAAACGGCTCTGGCACGGGGAAACAGCTGCTGTAGCCAGAGCACGTCAGGGTAATGGGCCTGTGCCGTATTCATGGTGATCAAACCCAGCCCTTCGCCGTCCGGCGCTGGCGCAAACGGCAGGTGCGCGGCCGCATACAGCCCGTAGCTCATGGTCATCAGGCGGCGTTGCACGATGTCAGGCTCGGTAAAGGGCACGATGCGAAAGGCAATATCGGCGTCCCGGCGTGCCAGGTCGAACAGGCGGTGGCCGGCGATCAGCTCCGGCACGATCATCGGGTAGCGACGTGTCAGTTCGATCAGCACGGGGGAGAGCACGTAGCTGGCGAACCAGTCAGCCGACGAGATACGCAGCAGGCCCTCGGGTTGATCGCTGTCTGCGGCGATGTGCCGCTCGATGGCCAGGGCGCTGCTTTCCATTTCCTCTGCCAGATGGAGAATTTTTTCACCACTGTCGGTCAGCACCAGGCCAGGGCCGACGCGACGAAAAAATACCTGCCCACCGGCCTGCTCAAGGGCGTTGAGACGCCGCCCGACGGTGGGGTGACTGACGCCCAGCTGCTTCGCGGCGGCGCCCAGCGAGCCGGTGCGGACAATCGCCAGGAAGATGCGCAAGTCATTCCAGTCCATGGCTGGCCTCGTACAAAAATGAACGCTGAAGATGCAGTAATGACAGTCCCGTCGCAAGCCCGGCCACGACAGAATCAAGGCCATATCGTTTTATGTGGCAGGCAGAGGGCTATTTATGAATATCGGATTTGTCGGCGTCGGGAGCATGGGCCGCGCGATTATCCCGTTGCTCGTTCAGGCGGGCTATCAGGTAAGTGCGTGGAATCGCAGCCCCGCAGCGCTTTGCGGGCTCGGGCAGGTCAACCTGCTGCAGACCGCGCAGGCGGTTTTTGCGCAGCAGATAGTCATCAGCATGCTTGCCGATGACCAAGCTGTACACGAGGTATTGCTCGACTCCGGAGCATTGGCCGCTGCGCCCAGGGGCTGCATCCACATCGTCATGTCGACACTGTCGCCCGCGCTCATGGCGCAACTGGAGACAGCGCATGCCGCTGCCGGTGTGCTGTTGATCGCCGCGCCTGTTTTCGGCATACCTGCGGTGGCTGCCAAGGGCGAGCTGAATATCCTGGCCGCCGGGCCTGCCAGGGCCATTGACCAGGTGCAGCCGCTATTTGACGTGCTGGGGAAAAAGACCTGGCGCCTTGGCGAGCAGCCAGTACAGGCCTGTATCGCGAAAATCGCCGGCAACATGATGATCACCCAGGCCATCGAAGCCCTGGCCGAAGCGAGCCACCTCACGCAAAGCTATGGCGTCAGCACTGCAGCGTTCATCGAGTTAGTCACGCAGACTCTGTTTGCCTGCCCCAGTTATCAGCGCTATGGGCAGAATATCGTGAAGGGCACCTACGAGCCGGGGTTCAAACTGTCGCTGGGGCTCAAGGACGTCAGGCTGGCAATCGACGCTGCCGGGGCAAAGGGATTGTCACTACCTGTCGCCAACGTGGTGGGCAGCAGAATGGACGTTGCCGTTGCGCAAGGGCTGGGTGACAAGGATTGGTCGGTGCTCGCAACGTTGGCGCATTCGAGCGTATTTGCAGACTCAGCGTGTGAGCCTGCGCAATAGTTCAACCAAGTCATCTCTATGCTGAATCTGCCTGGCCTGAACGTAATTCAATGCAGAGATGAAGTTGCGGTCACGGGTCATTTCCACAAGTTGCTTATAGATGAATATCTGTTTCTCCTCTGTGCTGATATTGGCTTGCAGATACTTCGTGGGATCGGTGTTGAAACGGTTCTTTTGCGTCTCGCGCAGCACCTCTGAATTAGCCATGTCTTTCAGCCAATGGTGACCCTGGGCATATTGCTCAGCATTTACGCCGTTACACGCGAGGAAGGTTTCAAACTCCCGGCGATTGACTCTGGTCAACAGCTGGCTGGATTCTCCTTTTGAGATCTGGAGAAGGATGGAAGCGACGATATCGGCGTTTCTTAGTTTCGCCCGGGCAATACGGATCAGGCTTGCTTTGCGGCCAGGATTATCCTCGCTGGTCGCCTGAGTCAGATAGGCGATTGCTGTAGGCAGCTCACCATCGCTTCCTTTGAACTGCTCCAGCAGCAGATCAAAAAAACTCATGCTTGATGGTTGAAGCTCTTTCGATGATGACGTCATGCCAGCCTCCCTTGGCTCCTTTGGCACGTCTTTTAGGGGTATTTATCTGGAGACTGATGACGATTCGCGTAGTTCGATCCAGATGTTCAGGCGTCGCCAAACGGTCGTCAGGCGAACGACCGATAGAGGATGTAATCAAAAAAAAACCTGGGTCAGGCTCCAAGCAGCGCCTGCTCAGCCATCGCATAGCCGTTCTTGCCCGCGCTCTTGGCTTCATACAAGGCCAGGTCTGCACGGCGCATCAGGCTGAACATGGATTCGCCCGGCTTGTGATCGGCAAGCCCGACGCTGATGGACAGGCTGAAGTTGAATACCCGGCTTGAACTGACGGCAACAACGATTCCCCGGGCCAGCGCCTGTGCTGCGCCAACATCGGCAAGCTGAGCCACAATGGCAAACTCTTCTCCGCCCAGACGGGCGAAGTTGTGGCCCTGGCTCTGGTTGCGCAGCACTTTTGCCACTTCCACCAGCACTTGATCGCCGACATCATGACCGTAGCCGTCGTTGACCTTTTTGAAGTCGTCTATGTCGAGCATCAGGAAAAACAGCGGCGCAGGCACTGTTTCGCCTTCCAGTGTCGCGGTCAGTTGTTCCATGAACGCGCGGCGATTGGGCAGGCCGGTCAGGGTGTCCTTGTAGGCCATGCCGTGCAGTTGGCGTTGCAGGTCGAATACGCTTTTGCGGGTATGGCAAAACGTCGTGCACACCAGGGTGGCAACCAGCAGACTGGCGGTGATCAGAATCAACGTCAGGGTGAGGTCCAGATGCCGGTCAAAGTGCGGCTGAACCACACTGAACAGCGTCACCCAGATGGCCGCACCGGTACTGAAAGCGTGCAGGGGGTGAGCGTGCATGGCCGAGGCGGGCAGGCTCAACACCAGGCCGATGGGCAGGAACCAGATGATCGGATTACCGATGGCCACGGCCAGTGAGCCCAGGCATGCAGTGCAGGTGCACAGCAACAGCATGCCGGTCAGCCACAGCCCCTGGGTGGTGCGGGCCCGCCAGGTGAGGAAACAGGTGATGCCCGCGACAACGCAATAGCTGTAGAGCCAGGGCGAAATGACCTGGCTGTTGTCGGCCAGGGTCAGCACCATCAGGCAGGCCGCCGTGGCAAGAATTTCGCTGGAAACTTTCAGTGGCCGCAATTGAGCAAAGCATTTCTGCTCAAGTGTTTCTTCATTGCCGTGCATTGTTCAACTACCTCGCCGGATGCCAAAACGTCTTTCAACTGCTGTACCGGCATACGTCATATAAGCGTTTTGCGGCTATGAACAATGTCCCATCCTCAGCCTCAATTACTGATTACCACGGTTAGTCCGCGCATGCCAACTGACAGATGTTTTATCTGGAAGTACAGGGGAGGGGGGGACTGAAGTGAGTCCGGTGCCAGTTTTATGCACCGGATCAGCAACCTGGCCAAGCCGGGCACTGCACTCAGCTCTCGGAGACAGTGCTCGACTCGGCGCTGGCCTGCGCATCCAGCTTCAAGCGGTCAGCCTTGCTGATGTATTGAGGCTTGCTCTTCGGTGCCAGTTTGGCGTTGGCCTTTTTGGCGTTGGCCTTCAATATCTGGTTTATTTTCTTGCGGCGGTTCATGTTTTCAACTCGGCATGTACATGCCGGGATGATATCAGCTTGGAAATATTGGGCCAGACGAAATGGCTGCGGCAATTAGCTGAATTGGAATGAGGTCTGTAGGCGCTGCTGAAGGCTGCGAGAGCGATATGTCAGGTAGACCCATTCGCAGCCTTCGGCAGCTCCTACAGGAATCGCATTCCAATTCGGTTAATAACGGAGTGTCTGGCCTGGTCAGGCGATGGATCAGCCCAACGGCCTTGAAAAGATATTGATTAGGCTGCCATCCGGATCCCGTATCAGCAGGGAAGTATTACCCCAGGGCATCAGGGTGATGGGCATCGCGATGTCGGCGTCAGGCATACGCTGTAATACAGCCGCGACGTCATCCACCTGAAACTCCAGGATCGCCGAGCGGTTCGAGGCAGCGACAGCCACGCCGTCGTTATGCAGGCGGACCAGACGCTCATCGCATAGCGCGAGAATCACGCCGTTGAACTGAATTTGCGCGAAGCCCTCGGCGAGGTGCGTGGCCTCGACGGTCGAGAGGTCTTGGTAGAACTGGACAAGCTCTTCAAATTTTTGGGTAACGAGGCGAACGGACGCAAAGTTCATGACAGCACCTGTTTGAGATGAGAGGCCTCACTCTAGTTGCAGCAGTGTCAGTTTCTGGCAGCAGCATTTTGCTGCTATACAGGGGTGTCGAAGCCTTTTCAGAGTCGCTGCCATGAGAGTCTGTAATGAATGCGGGGCCACAGTATTTGTCGACAGCATGCCTTGCCCACGTTGTGCCGAAGGGCTGGAAGCCTTGAAGTTCTCCACGCCGCAGCCGCGGCCGCCGCTGCTGTCCAGGACCGCGAAGTGGGTGCTTGGCATTCTGGCCGTGCTGGTGATTGCGGCGGTGCTGACGGTCAGGTCGATCCTGCATTCGTTGGGCTCGATGAATGCGTTTGGCTAGGTGCGCTCAATATCCACCCGATACCTGATCTGCCGATCAAACTCATCTTCCGGGTTCTGGCTGGCGTCGAGACGGTGCAGAAAGCCTGCCTGCTCAAGAGCGAGCAGATCCTCAAGCGTCCATCCGCCGGGCAAGTCACTGGAAAGATCCCGGCCCAGGTGTTCGATCCAGTGATAAACGCCGAAGGGCAGGTAGCCCAGCCATTCAGACTTATAGAGGATTTCATCGCAGCCGCTGGACGCCACGGCGGCGCCGATCCTGTCTCTGAGCAATGCCAGGCGTTCATCCATTCTGCTTGCCCTCCTGCGTTTCACAGGCTTGCAGATAGTGCGCTTCGTCCACTTCGCTCAAGGTCGCATAACCGTCGTAGTAATAGAGTCGATGTTTGTCCCGGGCATGGCGTTCGCCGATAAACACCAGGGTGGCCAGGTCTATGCGTTTGGCGCTGAGCGGGCGGCGACCGCAGAACAGCTTGCGCGTGCCCAACTGTAGAAAGTGCGGATGGGGTACTCGCACTTCATCCGGGCTGAACGCTACATCCAGTGGCTTGCCATCCGCCAGAATCACTTGCGGGCCTATGGCGTAAGTGCCGAGGATGCGGGTATCTGCCGGGTTCAGGCGCTTCTTTGCCTCGCCCAAGTAGTAGACCGCATGCCTGTCCCTGGCCCAGCCATGACCACATGATTCGAAGGTGGCGACGTCGGCCTTGCGAATCGGTTCCGGCGGATTGTAGAAAATCCGGTGACAGAACACCTGTTTGCCATCCGTCAGGTAAGGCGCACCCAGTGAGCGGTAGTGCTCGGCAGACTCTGTCGAAAACTGTTCCGGCACGTCGGTTTCGGCGTTATGGAACGGGATCAGGTACAGGCCATTGGCATCGCCGCACAGATGAGTGTCCAACAGCTGGAAGGTTGCCGCGTCCAGCCCATTGATTGGGCGGCCATGGAAATGCACCTGATGGCCCAGCTCGAAACCGAGACCCAGGGCGCGCAACGGCTGCGTCTCCAACTGCGGCCCCGGCAAGCGGTGCCACCAATAATCGTGTAGATGCGGGTGTGCCTCAAAGAACGGCGCCCAGGCCTGCTGCATCGCTGCATCGATGACCCCGCAAGAGCCCAGCGGGCCTTGGCGGTCACCCACCAGTACTGGCGAGTAATCCTGTTCAGGTTGATATATCTGGGTCACCACGAAGCTATCCACGTCTACATCCAGGCGCTTGTTACGCAGATAGGCATGGTGCTGATCGCGGTAATAACCGAAGCCCAGATGCCGGAAGCTCGGGCCATGGGCGCCGCGCAGGCGGGTCCCGGCGGCGTACACGAAGCTGTCGTCTACGGCAAAGAATTCATCCTCGTATTCACTGGCACTGACCACCCGGCCACCCCTGTCGAACGCTGGTTGCCAGCACCTGAGCAGATGGAAATCGCCCACATAGCGGATGCGTTTGCCGGTCAGGTAATAGGCGCGGTGTCGGTCTTTGGCGTAACGCTGGTTGAGCACAGTGAAGGTGGCCAGATCGGCGTCGTCGATACGATAGAAGTATTCGTAAGCAATGCTTGCGCCTTGCTGTGCCTGCACGATGATGGACTGGCCATCGCTTGCCCAGCGATCGGCGAGCATGTGAAAACCCTGGGGATTGGCGATGGTGAGCGGCGTGCCGTCTTTCTGATGCAGTGGCTGGAATCCTCGATAGACCTGATCGTCAATCACTCGATAAGCCGGGTGATTGCAATAGCGCACCCGAGCCGAGGCGTTGGCGAGGACTCGTCCGTGCAGAAATACCTTCACGCCATCACTGAACATCGCCGAGTCTGCGTTCACCGAGGCCGGGGAGGGCTCCAGCAGGGCAAGACCACCGGGATTGGCAGATGCAATCTCGGTGATCGAGTCATCAGCGAACCAGTAGGCGCGCGCATCGTCTCGCCAGTAGTGGTAACCGATACTGGCCAGTCCCTCGTTGAAGCGAAACTGCAGTGCATGCAGCACCTGATAGCCATGGCGCTCCAGGTATCCGGGAAGCAGGTAGTAATCCTGCCGCGCATCACGCAGCAGCTGCGGGTTGGCGCGATGGCGCCAGAGCGGCTGACCGGGCAGCAAGGGCGACGCGGGATAGCCCCCGTCAGCGGCGCGTTGAGCGGTCTGCCCGGCCGACAATCCCGCCGGGTTGAGGATGATGTACACATCGGGTGCAAGACTGTCGCCCAGTAATGCACCGTCGAGAAAGGCGAAACCCTGGTGCCACTCCAGGTTCAGGGGTTCCCAATCGGCAGTGTCCGTGCGTGTTTCTGTCATATCGTGGGACTCTGTATTCACGATGAAACTACTGGTCATCGGCCCGTTTTCAACTCTTTTGAATTATCCCGACAGCCTTGCCTCTGACCTACATATCAAGAAAAGTCAGTAGGTCCGCCATGACGTCTTTACAGCTTTTTGCCGAACGCTCCGCCACTACGTATCAGCCCTCAAGCGCTGTTTCGTCCCTTTATACCAGCCTGTTGCGTTCACCTGCCGAGACCGCGCCGGACGCCGTACGCGGCTTTCTTGAGCAGCAATTGCTGGTCGCGAAAGCGCTGCCCTGCAACCTCCCGGCAGACCTCGCGCAACTGCCCGAATGGGTCGCTGGCAACAGTCAATCCGTGGCCGAGCGCTATGCGCAATACCTGCAGGAGCGCCACGCGGGTGGTGGGCGCCGGTTCTTCAGCAACAAGGCTCATGCCCTGTATTTCCTGCAGCAGGTTGCGCCGAGCAAACTGGTCGATGGCGCGTGGTTGTACGGCACGGTAAAGCATGCCGATGACTGGCGCTATCACGGCCTGATTCGCACCTATCTGGAAGAGTTGGGCGACGGTGAGCCGGCACTGAACCATGTGCTGTTGTACCGCAATCTGCTCAGCGAGCACGACTGTGCGCCCAATGCCCTGCTCGATGAAGCCCTTTATCTGCAAGGTACCATTCAACTGGCGCTGGGGCATTTATCCGATGAGTTCCTGCCTGAGGTCCTGGGCTATAACCTCGGCTATGAGCAACTGCCCCTGCATTTGCTGATTACCGCCTTTGAACTCAGTGAGCTGGGCATTGACCCCTACTATTTCACCCTGCATGTGACCATCGACAATGCCAGCTCGGGCCATGCGTACAAGGCTGTCCAGGCCGTCATGGATTTGTTGCCTAGTGATGCCGACAGGAGCGATTTCCTCACCCGGCTGCGTAACGGCTACTTGCTCAATGACCTCGGCACAAATTCCACCGAGGTGATCCATGCGTTTGATCTCGAGCATGAGGTCGTCGCGATGCTTGAAGCTAAGAGCACCTTTGGTCAGCACATGCATTCCGATTATTGCCGACTGGAAGGTCGCACCATCAATGACTGGCTGGCCACGCCCGGACAAAGCAGGCAACTGCTCGGCGCGTTGGAAAACAAGGGCTGGATCAAGCGTCATCAGGACCCTCAGGACAGCCGTTTCTGGCAGCTTGTCGACGGTCCGGGGGCGGTGATGTTCGGCGTATTCAATGGCTATGAACTGCAATTGCTCAAGGACTGGATTGCCGGTGACTGGCAGGACAATGAGCCAGGCCGTGGCGCCAATCCGTTTCGTGCACGTTTTCGTCGACGTAACAGTGCAATGGCGACGCAGCAGCCGAGCCAGGTTGCAACGCTGCCCATTGAGCAGCTCATCGCATTGATCGCTCCGGATTCACACCCAACGCCCGAAGGCCTGGCCGCTACCAGAGCCTACGCCCGCCAGCTTGCTCAAGGAGGCCTGACCCGATGAACCAGACCCATATGATTGATCCGGCCCTCATGGATGCCGAAGTGGCAGAGGAAACCCATGATCTGGCTCTGCTCCAACTCGGTGAGTATCTGCAGTCCGAGCGCTATCGATTCGTCACGGTGACACCGCTGACCCATCAACGGGTCAATGCCCGGGAAGACAACCGCACCGCCCGTACTCTGCGGGATGTGTTCGGTTGGAGCCGCCCATTCGATAATGACTTGCTGCCTGAGCAGGAATTGAAGGTGCTGCTCGACAGTGGGGTACTGCGCGTTCACGCGGGAATGTGGGTCAGTGATGTGCGTTGGTCGAGCCTGGATAACCTGCTGTTCGTCCACTCGAGTTTTCCCACGCTCGCCAATGATTCGGTGTTTTTTGGCCCGGATACCTATCGCTTCGCCCAGGCGATCGAAGAGCATCTGCGTACCACTGCGCATCCGATTCACGCGGCGGTAGATATCGGTTGTGGCAGTGGCGTGGGCGCCATCCTTATCGCCAGGGCGCGCCGGGACGCGAATGTTCTGGCAGTGGACATCAATCCCACCGCGTTACGGTTTACTGCAGTCAACGCCTCGCTGGCGGGCGCGGCGAATGTGTCGGTGTATCACAGCGATATCCTCACCGGTACCACAGGCGATTTCGACCTGATCGTCGCCAACCCGCCGTATATGCAGGACACGCAGCAACGTGCTTATCGCCATGGTGGTGAACAACTGGGCTCGGAGTTGTCGGTGCGCATCCTCGAACAGGCCATCAAGCGTCTGACCCCCGGCGGCAGCCTGGTGCTGTATACCGGCGCGCCCTCGGTGGATGGCATTGATCTGTTCCTCGAACAGGCGCGGCCGCTGATCGACACCGCCGACCTGGCCTGGACCTATCGCGAGATGGATCCGGACGTGTTCGGCGAAGAGCTGGAGACAGCCACGTACCATGAAGCCGAGCGAATTGCCGCCGTGGTATTGACCGTGACCAGAAGGGCGCGGGCGTGAAGAGTGCTCATGATGATTAGGACCAGCAAGGCGCAAATCAGCGACCTCTTCAGGCTACTGCATCGACTACGGGAAGACGTGCAGACGCTTGAATTGGCTCAAGAGCAGCAGGTGGTGTCGCTGCGCGGTCAGCAGACGGTCGACTCAAGTGATGCCATCGGCCTGTCGTTCCGCAAGCTTGAGCAGCAGATTACCAGTATGGAGGAAACCCTGGCCGCGATTGCCGAGGCGACGGGAGAGGTGTGCAAGCCTGGCCTTGGAGGTCGATGACCTTCCTCTCATGCGTGCGCGCGCAGGTGGCGCTCGATGGCCGCTATCGCCTCACGCACATGGGGCTGCTGCTTCAAGTCACGGTGATACACCAGATAGAAAGGCTGCAGTGGGCCCTTGATGTTTGTCGCTATGCGAACCAGGCCTGTGGCCCGTGGATCCTGCTCGAGGAACGCGCTCGCACGGGCCTATTGTGGGCGTTCAGCCGGTCAAGATTGGTCAAGGATGTGGGTGAGTTCGGGCCGCTGGAAACTCGCCATTTAATCGATGACATGGTGGCGACGGCGCCTGATCGAACGCGTCGATTGCGTGCGCTTCGTCCCTGAAGTTGCTTCGGGGTTTGTGTGATCGCCTGTCCTACAGGTATCGGATTCGGATTCAGTTTTGTGGGGGGCCGGCTTGCTGGCATAGCGACTATAGATAGGGCGGCGACGACAGGCGCTTTATTTGGAAACGATTATTTCCTATACTCCATCCATGAGCAGAAAATCAGACATTTCCGTGCGTCCTGGCCGTCCCCGTGAATTTGATACCGAGGGGGCGCTGGACAGGGCGATCACGCGTTTCAGCGAGTACGGCTATCACGGCACTTCGATCTCGGACCTGAATGCCTGCCTGGGGCTGACCTCGGGCAGCATCTACAAGGCCTGGGGCGACAAGCGCGGGCTATTTCTGGCGGCGCTGGATCGCTACATGCTGCTGCGCGGGGAGGCGATCAGTGCTTGCCTGGCGGGCGAAAACACGGGGCGAGATAAAATCGAAGCCCTGCTCAAACACTATGCGTGGCTCAGCAGTGAAGCTGTCGGGCGCACCGGGTGCCTGGTCATCGAAACTGCCGGTGAGCTTGCCCTGGCCGACGCTGAGGTGGCAGCTTTGATCGCGGCCCAACAGCACAGGCGTGAAACGCAACTCTTGCGGCTCATCGAGGACGCGCAGCGCGACGGCTCGGTACGCAGCGACCTGAATGCAGCCATGTTCGCAAAAATGCTGCTGGCCCTCCAGCAAGGCATGCGGGTATTGGGCAAGACCGGTTCAAGGGACGAGGACATGCAAGGCGTGGTGGCCGAGTTGATGCGACTGCTTGAGTAATATTTTAATCAATTAGGAAATGATCAATTCCATATTTGGGAGGCCGTTATGAATATTCGCTCGGAACAACCCGACCGTGTCGGTGCCGATTTCATGCAGCAGACGAATTTCTGGCAGCAGTTTCGCCATGCCAGTGCGCGGGTCGATGAGGTCAATATTCACTATGTCGAGGGGGGCGAGGGCCCGCCCGTTGTGCTGATCCCGGGTTGGCCGCAGAGCTGGTACGCGTGGCGTTACGTGATGCCGCAACTGGTGGCGGCCGGTCATCGGGTCATTGCGCTAGACCCGCGCGGCATGGGTGAAAGTGACGCCCCCGCAGGGGGTTATGACCTGGCCAGAGTCGCCGCCGAACTTCATCACTTTGCCCAGACCATTGGCCTGCTGGATAACGGGCCGATTGATGTCGTGGGGCATGACGTAGGCAGCTGGATGGCCTACGCCTGGGCGGCAGACTGGCGCCCGGATGTGCGTCGCGTGGCGCTGCTCGATGCCCTGATCCCCGGACTTTCGGCGCCCCGCACCGACTTGTCGATTGACGAAGCCAATCGGCGCAGCTGGCATTTTGCGTTCAACCAGCTCGATGGCCTGTCCGAAGTGCTGATAGCAGGGCGCGAAGAGGCGTTTCTCACCTGGCTGTTTCGCGCCAAGTCGCTGCAGCCCTGGACCATCACCGCCGAAGATATCGCCCTGTATGCCCGCCAGTTGGCGGCTCCCGGCGCGTTGCGTGCGGTGACCGGTTATTACCAGTCTGCATTTTCCCTCGAAGGCATTGCCGCGAACCGCCTGCGCGCTGAAACACCGCTCGACATTCCGCTGCTGGCGTTGGGCGCTGAGCGCGGCTTGGGGGAGCATATGGTCAGCGCCTTGCACAAGCTGGCGAGCAACGTGCGGGGTGACGTCGTGCGCAACGCCGGGCATTACCTGCCGGAAGAAGCCGCGAATCGCATAGCCGACGAACTGGTGGATTTCCTCGGCGAGCAACCAGGGGAATAGGGGGCCCGTGTTCCCTATTTCCCTGGCTGGATCAGCGAGGTTCAAGCCATCCGCGCGCCACTGGCCTTGTCGAACACATGGATATGCTCGCAACGGCCGCGCAACTGGATTGCCTGACCCAGCTTGAGATCGTCCCGGCGCGACAGGGATGCCACCATTGGCGCCTCTGCGCAGCGTCCGTAGACATGGCTTTCCGCGCCCGTCGGTTCGATCAGGTCGACCGTAAAAGGCAGCGAAAATCCTGTCTCTGGCACCTCTGCCAGGGTCAAGTGCTCCGGGCGAATGCCCATGACCACCGGGCTTGAGGCTGCCAGGTCGATGTGCCGCTCCAGGGCAATCCGCTGGCTGCCCACCTTGATGAACGATGTGTTTTCGTCGTGCTCCAGTACGCCTTCGATCAGGTTCATGGCCGGTGAGCCGATGAAGGTGGCGACGAACAAATTGGCTGGCCGGTCATAGACTTCGATGGGCGCGCCGACTTGCTCGATGCGACCGGCGTTCATGACCACGATCAGATCGGACATGGTCATGGCCTCCATTTGATCGTGGGTCACGTAGATGGCTGTTGTGCCCAGCTTGCGTTGCAGGGTGCGGATCTCGATGCGCATCTGCACCCGCAGCTTGGCGTCCAGGTTCGACAGCGGTTCGTCGAACAGAAACACCTGGGGGTGACGCACGATGGCGCGGCCCATGGCGACCCGCTGACGCTGCCCGCCGGACAGCGCCTTGGGATAGCGATCGAGGTAGTTCGACAGGCCCAGCATCGCTGCTGTTTCCTTTACCGCCGCGTCGATCCGCGCCGGCGACTCCTTGCGCAGGTGCAGGCTGAAGCCCATGTTCTGCGCGACCGTCATGTGTGGATACAACGCGTAGTTCTGGAACACCATGGCGATGTCCCGGTCCTTGGGCGAGATATCGTTGATGACCCGGCCATTGAGTTCTATGGCGCCGGACGTCACCGACTCCAGGCCCGCGATCATGCGCAGCAGGGTTGATTTTCCACAGCCCGAGGCGCCGACGAGCGAGACGAACTGACCGTCGGCAATGTTCAGGTCAATGCCGTGCAATACCGGTATTGCGCCGTAGTTCTTGCGCAGTTGCTGAATGTTTACGGTTGCCATATCGAGAGAACACCCTATGCCGGACCCACTGATTCAGGAAAGACGCACGACCTTGGTGAGGTGGCGCGGCGCGGTGCTGTCCAGGTTTTTGTACTGGGCCAGGCGTTCGCCAAACAGCTGCAGGGCCGGGAGGATTTCCAGGCTGCGGTCCAGACCGGTGTGGGTGACGTCGATGGAAATATCACCCGGCCCGCCGAAGCCGATTACCAGCGCACCTTTTTCCTTGAGTTCGGCATACAGCGTTGCTTCTTCATCAGCCGTCTGCGGGCTGTAGATCAGCACCACGCAGGTCTTGGCGTCCACCAGGCTGATGGGACCATGGCGATATTCCATTGGGTGAAACACCTGGGTATAGGTCAGGCTCATCTCTTGCAGTTTCAATGCACCTTCGCTGGCCAGGCCGTAATAGGCGCCGCCGCCCAGGTAGACGAAGTGCGAGCGCGACAGCACGCTGTCGCTCAACTGTCGGTCCAGAGCCTGCATGGCCTGTTCGGCGCGCGCGGGGATGGCCTCGTCGATCTGAACACCGGCCAGGCGCAGGCCCAGCAACAGCATCAGGCTGGCCGAGCTGCTCATGACGATGCCTTCCAGGGCGTGGGTCGGGGCGAACAGCACTTCATCGCTGCACTTTGCCAGGCTGCTGGCGCTTTCACAGGTAATGCCCAGGGTCTTAAGACCACGCACGCGGCTGGCCTGTACGGCCTGCACGGTCTCGGTGGATTCGCCACTGCGCGACAGGGCGATGACCTGCGCATCCTGATAATTGGCCAGATAGGCCTCGGGGCGCCGCGCCCACTCGCCGCCCGGTACGGCGATGGCGCGCTTGCCGTTGAGGTTCAGTGCGCTGGCGACCGCCTGAGCCAGGTAGTACGAGGTGCCGCAGCCGACTACCACGATAGTCGCGGCATTGAGGGTCGGCAGGCTCTGGGTCAGGGCAGGGCCCCAGAATGGAAACTGCTCGACGATAACTTGTTCAGTGACGTTCATGAATAGAGTCCTTGAGGCGTTATTTGGTCGCGCCGGCAATCAGCCCGCGCACGAGGAAACGGTTGAGGAAAATCACCAGCAGAACTGGCGGCAGCATGGCGACGACACCGGCGGCGTTCATCAGGCCGTAGTCGACGTAGTTGCGGGTGACGAATTCCGGAATCAGCACCGTCAGCGACTTGGTCGCCAGTGACGGCGAGAACACCAGGGGCACCATGAACTGGCCCCAGGCGCTGAGAAACGTCAGGATCGCCGTGGCGATAAGGCCCGGCGCCGCCAGTGGCAGGACGATCCGCACCAGGGTGTAGGTACGGCTTGCGCCATCGAGCCAGGCGGCTTCTTCCAGCGACACCGGCAAGGACTGATACACGCTGCGCATCAACCACAGGGCCAGGGGCAGGAACGCCGATACGTAGATCAGTGTCACGCCCAGATAAGTGTCGATCAGGTGCAGGGAAATCATCAGGCGGTACAGCGGGATCATCACGGTGTAGGCCGGCACGGCCATGCTCGCCACGACGAGGCCGAACAGCAGGTTGCGTCCGGGAAAACGCAGTCTGACGAAGGCATAGCCACCAAAGGCGGCGGCGACCAGGGTTACCAGGGTCGCGGCGACCGAAGTCACCAGACTGTTGATGAAGGCCCGGGAGAACTGCGGCCACACCGACTGCACTTCATTGCCCTGGGAGGTGCTGCTGGCACCGAACAGCTTGGCAAAATGCTCCAGGGTCGGGTGTTGTGGCCACAGGCTCAGATGGTCACTGAGCATGTCCTTGGGGTCGGTGAAACTGGTGATCACCGCCCAGTACACCGGGCCCAGGGACCACAGCACGAGGATGAGCACGGCCAGGGCAAAGCCGCCCTTGCCGAGCAATTGCAGGGTAAGTTTGCGCATCAGTCGAACCTCGTTTCGCGGTAGACCTTGAGCACGTAGATCATCGAGACCACCAGCGAGGCGATCATCGCCAGGACTGACAGCGCCATGCCGTAGGAGAACTTGAGGTTCTGGAACGCCGACATGTACACCTGGATGATCAGGCTGCGGGTATCCAGGCTCGAGCCGTTGAGGATCCAGGCTTCGTCGAACAGGTTGAAGGCAAACACCGTCGACTGACTGAGGGCGATGGCCAGGCCACCGGCTATCAGGGGCAGGGTGATCATGCGAAAGCACTTGATCCGCCCGGCACCGTCCAGCTTCGCCGCTTCATAAAGGTCTGCAGGGATGGCCTGCAACGCCGCCAGCAGGATGATCGCGGTGAGGGGCAACATGCGCCAGACATGGACCAGCGCCACCAACAGCAAGGCGGTGTTGTGATCGTTGAACCACACCACGTTCTCGTCGAGCAGCCCCACCGCCTTGAGCAGGTTGTTCAGCAGGCCGTAGCTGGGGTTGTAGATCCACAGCCAGACCAGGGCATTGACCACTGGCGGCAGGCACCAGGGCAGCACCAGTACCGCCAGCAACCACTGCCGACCGCGACGTACCTTGTTGAGCAACAGGGCTGCGCCCAGGCCGCCGGCCGTCTCCAGGACCACGGCCAGTACCACGTAGACCAAAGTGTTCCAGGTGGCGTGCTGGACGTTGCTGTCTGTGGTCAGGTTCTGGTAATTGAGCAGCCCGACGAAGGGCGTGCCCGGGCGCATCGGATCGATGCGGTACAGGCTGTCGAGCACTGTGGTTACCAGCGGTACGAAGACCAGGCTGGCCATCACCAGGATAATCGGCAGCACGTACACCAGCCCAAGCCAGGTCTCACCGGGTACGGGACGCAAGCGCTCCCTGATCGAGGCTAGAGTCATCACGGCTGCATCGCGCTCTGGGCTTGTTCAGCGATCTGGGCGACCGCCTGGGCAACGGTCAATTGACCTTTCGCCGCCTGGTTCAGCGCACTGGAAACGGCACTGGTGAATTGCGGATACCAGACCGGAGTACCTTGCTTGAACAGCGGATCGACCAGCCCGGCCTGCTGCAGAATCACGTCACCGCTCTTGAGCTTGCCTTCGCTGTTGAGCTGCTTGAGCACGCTGGTGCGGGTCGGCAGGTTGCCCAGGGTTTCATAGCTTTCGATCTGGTTCTGCGGCTTGATGAACCAGTTGATAAAGGTCTTGGCGCCGTCCTTGTTCTTCGCCGTGGCAGGGATCCCCACGGCCTCAGGCAGGCCGATGGTACGGGCGGTGCCGGTTGTGGTGAGCATCAATGCTGCGGCGACGTGATCGGCCACCTGGGACTTGGCCGGATCGCTGTAGACCGCGATATTGCCGGCCCAGCCTGCCAGGTCGAACGAGGCATCGCCTTTCTTGAACAGCTCCTGGACTTCGACGTCTTTCAGGCCGGTCGCCGCCGGGCTGATCAGGCCGGCCTTGAGGGCCTCGACTTCAAAGGCCAGGGCCTTGTAGCCCGCCGAATCAGGCTTGATGAATTGCGCTTCGAATTTGTCGTTGAACAGCTCCCCGCCAAATACCTTGGTCAACAGATACCATGCCGTGGCACTGCCTTCGGTGGCCGACAGCGGCAGGGCGATGGGGTACTGGGCAATATTCTTGGCCTTGATCGCCTTGGCATCGGCCAGCAGTTGCTCCGGCGTGGTCGGTGCCGCAGCGATGCCTGCACGCTTGAGATGGTCGCTGTTATAGATCAGCACCCGGAAGTCGTTGGCGTAGGGCACTGCCAGCAACTGACCGTTGAACACGAACAGCTTGGCCGAAGGGATATCGGCAATGGTCGCCGCATCCACTACACCTTCGAGGGGCTGATACCAGTTGGCGGCACCAAACTGCCCGACCCATGACCAGTCCATTTCGGTGGCGTCACCGGGCGGGCTGCCGGCGATCATCGACGTGGCGATCTTGGTCAGGATCTGGTCCCAGCCCAGGGTCTGGGTTTCCAGAGTCGTGCCCGTCTCGGCGGTCAAACGGTCGGTCATGGCCTTGGGCAGAGTGCCCCATGGCGGCAACAGGACTTCAGTGGTGGCGGCAGCGCTGGCCATGGTCGCGAACGCCGGAATGGCGAACGACAGGGGCAGCATGACGAGCGAAGCGATCAGATGGCGTCGGAGCATGGCAAAACCTCTACATCGGAAAAGGGGAGGTTGATGGCAGTGCAAGGGTGTTGTGCAGGCTTGAAGACAGGTGTTCTATCCACTGGTTATCGGGGTTCCATCCCGCGTTATGAGCTGCGCGCCAGAGTGCACCGCCTACCGGCGGCAGGCGTGGCGGGCAGGGGGCTGTGCCCAGGCGTTTATGCAGGTATTCGTTGATCATCGGATTGGCAAAAATGCCCCCGGCATAGCTCCAGACCGGCGCGCCTGGTTCACCGATTGCTCGCCAGGCAGCCGTGACGTGTTCGGCCAGGTGCCCGGCAGCGGCCTGCAGTACAGCGATGGCTGCGCTGTCACCCGCGTCGGCCCAGGCTGATACCTGCTGGGCCAATGCCGCGACGCTGGCGCGACGGTTATCCCGTTCATAGACCCAGCCCGCCAGTTGCTCGGGGGCGAGTTGTAGATGATTGAGCAGGGCCTGGGTCAATCGCGCCTGGCTGTCCCGTCCGTCAAGGGTGCGACTGGCAATGACCAGCGCCTGCAAGCCAATCCAATAGGCGCTGCCTTCGTCGCCGAAAACGTCACCCCAGCCACCGACCCGCACATGGGGCGCGTCAGGTTCATTGCGACTGGCCCAGGCCATGGAACCGGTGCCCGCCAGTATCAGCACGCCTGCTGAACGGCCGGTAAAGGCACCGTCGAAAGCGATGCGCACGTCGTTTTCCACCGTCACCGGGCAGCGCAGGGCTTGCCGGGCAATGTCCTGCTGGACAAGAGAGCACT
Source organism: Pseudomonas sp. JUb42 (assembly GCF_024807945.1). Classification (GTDB taxonomy): domain Bacteria; phylum Pseudomonadota; class Gammaproteobacteria; order Pseudomonadales; family Pseudomonadaceae; genus Aquipseudomonas. The sequence goes on from NZ_JANUFD010000015.1 coordinate 29,236, forward strand.
CGGGCAGTTCGCCGTGCAGGGGCAGGCCCAATGCGGCCGCCGCGAGGGGCAGATCGGCGACTGACGTCAGCAGCGCTTTGAGCTGACGTTGCCAGTCAGTGTTGGCCACCGGGTCGAGTCCGCTGGCCACTTCAAGCTTGAGCACCTGGCCCTGGCGATCAGCGATTGCCAGAAGGGTTTTCGAGCCTCCGCTGTCCAGTCCCAGGATGCACGTGTTCATGCCTTGATATCCTCGGCGGCCAGGGCCTGGGCTGAGCCCTTGAGCAGCGGGCTGCCCAGTTCTTGCAGGCGTGCCTGCCATTTGCCGGACAGTTGCTCGTCGCTGATGACCGTCAGTGCCGGGCTCAGCGGGGCGACGCGGTACGTCAGGCGTTGGTCGAACTTGCTGGAGTCGACCAGCAGCAGCGTAGTGCCCGCCCGGGCCAGCATCTTCTGGTTGAGCTGTGCCTCACTGGCGTCGAGGCTGTAGATGCAGGCATCCGGGGCAATGGCGCCGGCGCCCAGAAACAGCTGGTCGAACCAGAGGTTTTCGATCATCGCTTCGGCCAGGGCGCCGACCATCGAGGCGTTCTCTGCACGCAATTGCCCGCCCAGCAGCACGATGGTGATGCCGGGGGTATTCATCAGCACCTGGGCAACGTTCAGGCAGTTGGTGAATACCGACAGAGGCAGCGGGTCCAGACGCAGGCGCCGGGCCAGTTGCAGGACCGTGGTCCCGGCGTCGAGAAAGATCGACGAGCCGGGGACGATCTGCTCGTAGGCCACTTCGGCAATCGCCCGCTTGGCGAACAGGTTCTGGTTTTCCCGCAGGTCGAAGGCGACTTCGACGCCAGCGCTCTTGGCGATGCGGGCGCCACCATGGGTACGGTGGATGGTGCCGTCGGCTTCCAGGCTCAACAGGTCCCGGCGCACTGTGGCCAGGGACGCATCGGCGATATCGGCGATGGTCTGGATGGTGCTCTCGCCATGGCTGTACAGGTGCTGGCAGATCAGCGAAAGGCGTTCGTCTTTGGTCACTGTGAATGCTCGTTAGTGATTCATTGGATTGAAATATAGAGATTAAAAAATCACTGTCAATCAAATTTATGATTGATTTTGATCGTTTGGCTCTCGTAAGGTGACCTCCCATGTTATCGAGAGGCACTGGTCATGCAGGCTCATTATCTTCAAAAACTGGTGGATGCTCATGCACACGGCAAACCGACAGGGATTACTTCCGTGTGCTCGGCCCATGCTCTGGTGATCGAGGCGGCGTTGCGCGAAGCGCTGACTGATGCGGGACCGGTGCTGATCGAGGCGACCTGCAACCAGGTCAATCATGAGGGCGGCTACACCGGCATGACCCCGACGGACTTTCGCCAGTTTGTCCTGGGCATTGTCGAGCGGGTGGGTTTTGATCCCCGGCGCCTGATATTGGGCGGTGATCATCTGGGGCCCAACCCCTGGAAGGATTTGTCTGCAGAGCAGGCCATGGCCAGGGCCGAGCTGATGCTGGAAGCCTATGCGCGGGCCGGTTTTTCCAAAATTCACCTGGACGCCAGCATGGCCTGTGCAGGCGAAAGCGATCCGTTGCCTGGGGCCGTTATTGCCGAGCGCGCGGCCCGCTTGGCCGCTGTGGTCGAGCGTACGGTCAGCGCTGCCGGGATGCCGCTGCCGGTGTATGTGATCGGCACTGAGGTGCCAGTGCCGGGCGGGGCGCTGGAAAAGGTCGAAGACCTGGCGGTCACCACGCCCGAAGACGCTCGGGAAACCCTGGCGTTGCACCGCCAGGCCTTCGCCGCCCTCGGCCTGCAAAGCGCCTATGGGCGGGTGGTCGGACTGGTGGTGCAGCCCGGCGTTGAGTTCGGCAATGAAAACGTGGTGGTCTATCAGGCCGACAAGGCCCGTGAGCTTAGTGCTGTTCTGCAGCAGGAACCCCAGGTGGTATTTGAAGCCCACTCCACCGACTACCAGCCAGTCTCCGCACTGAGCGGGCTGGTTCACGATGGCTTTGCCATCCTCAAGGTCGGCCCCGGCCTGACTTTCGCCCTGCGCGAGGCGTTGTATGCCCTGGACCAGATTGCCGCGACGCTCCAGCTATTGCCTGAAGACAAGCAGCTGTACCGGGTCATGGAGACGTTGATGCAGAACGACCCCCATCACTGGAACAAGTATTACCACGGTGACGAGGCAGCGCTGCGGCTGCAGCGGCATTTCAGCTACAGCGACCGCATCCGCTATTACTGGCCGTTCGAGACCGCGAGCGAGGCGGTGGATCAACTATTCGCCGCACTGGGCGATCGGCCCATAGCGGAAACGCTGGTCAGTCAATACCTGCCGCAGATCTATCCGCAGGTGGCCAACGGCGCAGGAGATACCACGGCCAGAGGGCTGGTGCTGGCGGTCATTACCCGGGTGTTGCGCCAGTATCGTGAGGCGTGTGGCGGGGTGGCGGGTCAGGCGCGCCAAAACGGTCGCAAACCCTGAGCAGACCGAGTGCACCCGCCGATTGACTACACACTGCAACAGGGCTCATCGAACGGGCTTGGGTTCGGCTGGCTTCACGGCCGCTCACACGCTGAGGTGTCACGCAATGCCGATCGGCTGATCCTCACTCATACGGTGTCGTTGTTTTAGAGGTGATCTGGGCCGATCCTTCGGCCCGCTCTGCCTTCCCCAGCCAGCCAGTACAGCCTGCATATCTGCTATGCAGGTCATGCTCTTAGGCCGCTCCGTTGTTCCCCGCATACTCAAACCACGGCGTTCGCTAGTAACGACGCCGTTTCCTATACCAAAAACAAAAGCGCACCAGCGCGACGGAGATCGGTATGCAGTCTTGGTACAGCAGTATGGCGCCCAACCAGCGTAAGACGTTCTGGGCATGCTTCATGGGGTGGGCGCTGGATGCGATGGACGTTCAACTGTTCGCGTTTGTGATTCCAACGCTATTGGCCGTCTGGGGGATGACCAAGGCCGAGGCAGGCGTGATCAGCACCGCCGCCCTGGTCTCATCCGCCATCGGCGGCGTTATCGCAGGGGTACTTGCCGACCGTATTGGCCGTGTAAAAGTCCTGAAGCTGGCAATCCTCTGGTTTTCACTCTTCACCGGTTTATCGGCCCTGACCGACTCCTTTCACCAGCTCTTGCTGACTCGCAGCCTGCAGGGTCTGGGGTTTGGCGGCGAGTGGGCAGCGGGCGCCGTATTGATCGGCGAGGTGGTCGACAAACGCATTCGCGGGCGTGCAGTTGGCTCGGTGCAGGCCGGCTGGCCGGTGGGCTATGCCTTGGCTGCGTTGGCTTACTGGGTGACCTTCAGCCTGCTTCCTGATCACACCGCCTGGCGGGTACTGTTTGTTATTGGCCTGCTGCCGGGGTTCATGGTGCTGTGGATGCGTCGCAACATTCACGAGTCCGAAGCCTTCGAGGCCGCGACCGAGTACCGTGAGAAGACATCCATGTGGGCCACGTTCGCGCTGATTTTTTCGCCGAGCATTTTACCCCGTACCGTGATGGCTTCTCTCATGGCAGCAGGTGCTTTGGGTGGCAACTACACCATCCTTACGTGGCTCGTAACCTACCTGCGCGAGACCCAGGGCCTGACCATCAGCATGACCACCTTGTATCTGGCAGTGAACATCTTTGGTTCCTTCTGCGGATATATCTGCATGGCTCATTTGAGTGACGCACTGGGTCGCAGGAAGACTTTCGCACTGTCGGCGGCGGGCGCGACTGTGACCGTCCTGGCGTACACACAATTGCACCTGCCCATGTGGAGTTTGCTGTTGCTGGGCTTTCCGCTGGGCTTTTTTCAATCCGGGATCGTGTCAGGAATGGGCGCGTGTTTCACCGAGCTATTTCCTGCCCAGATCCGTGGCAGCGCAGGCGGTTTCTCCTACAACTTCGGTCGGGGCATCGGCGCATTGGTGCCTGCCGGAGTAGGGCTGACCAGTGCTTCCTTTGGCCTCGCAGCGTCCATTGGGGTATGGGCTGCATGTTCTTACGTCGTTGTGTTTGTCGTCGCGCTATTTCTGCCGGAAACCCGTAACCAGGAACTCGAAATCCATGTCTGATTCCAAGCAACCGCGTAATGGCGGCCAGATCCTCGTCGAGGCGTTGCTGCGCAATGCCGTGGACACCCTTTATTGCGTACCGGGTGAGAGCTACTTGCCGGTACTTGACGCACTGTGCGACGCGCCAGCAATCCGCACGATTGTCACCCGACATGAGGGCGCAGCGTCGAACATGGCAGATGCCTATGGCAAGCTGACCGGGCGCCCGGGCATCTGTTTCGTTACCCGCGGCCCTGGTGCGACCCATGCCAGCAACGGCGTTCACACCGCCATGCAGGATTCGACCCCCATGATCCTGTTCGTGGGCCAGATCGAAAGTGGCTTCAAGGGCCGAGAGGCGTTCCAGGAAGTCGACTACGCACAGATGTTTGGCGGCCTGGCCAAGTGGGCAACCGAAATTGACAGCATCGAGCGCATTCCGGAAATTGTCAGCAAAGCGTTCAGCATCGCGCTCTCAGGTCGTCCCGGTCCGGTGGTGATCGGTCTTCCTGAAGAAGTGTTGTTCGGCAGCGCGATGGTGGCTGACGTGCCTGCGGTGCAGGTCGCTCAAGGCGCGCCAGATCCGGCCTCCCTGCCGCGTCTGCGCCAATTGCTGGCGGCCGCCAAGAGGCCGTTGGTGATCGTGGGAGGGACTGGCTGGGATGTCGAAGCCACCCAAGCCTTGCAGCGTTTCGTTGAGGCGAACAATCTGCCGGTGGCCGCATCATTCCGCCGCCAGGATCTGCTGGACAATCGGGACCCGCACTACGTGGGTCAACTCGGCCTGGGCTCGTCGCCTAAATTGTTGGAGCGGGTGAAGAATGCGGATCTGCTTCTGGTGATCGGCTCGCGTCTGAGTGAAACCGTTTCTCAGGCCTATGCATTGATCGAAAGCCCGCTTCCCCAGCAAACGCTGGTTCATGTGCATCCGGATCCCGAAGAGCTGAACCGGGTGTACCTGGCCGAACTGCCGATCCTGAGCGCTTTGCGCACCTTCGCCGCCGCCGCCGAACAGCTTGAGCCTGTTGAGAGCCTTGCCTGGCAGGATTGGACCGCTGCTGCTCGCGCTGATTATCTGGAGCATTCCACGCCACCCAAGCCCCATCCGCAGTTGGCGGGCGTCGATATGGGCGCCGTCATGGCTCACCTCGACAAGGTGCTGCCGGACAATGCCGTGATCAGCAATGGCGCTGGCAACTACACCGTGTGGGTGCATCGCTTCTATCGCTATCGCCAGCCGGCCACGGAACTGGCGCCAACCAACGGTGCCATGGGGTACGGGTTGCCGGCTGCCATCGCTGCGAAACTGCATGCCCCTGAACGGACAGTGGTGTGCTTTGCCGGTGATGGCTGTTTCATGATGTATCCGCAGGAGTTGGCGACGGCGATGCAGTTCAACGCGCCGATCGTGGTCATTGTCGTCAACAACGGCATGCTGGGAACCATCCGTATGCACCAGGAGCGTGAGTACCCAGGGCGCCTGTCGGCCACTGCGCTGATCAATCCGGATTTCATTGCTTTCGCCAAATCATTTGGCGCACACGCAGAGCTTGTGGAGCGTACCGAGGACTTTGCAGGCGCTTTCGAGCGTGCACAGCAAGCAGGCGTCGCCGCGTTGATCGAGTTGCGGGTCGATCCAAAGCAGATTACCCCTCAGGCACGCCTTGATTGATACCCAGGCTTGCCAGCGAACCTGAGCAGCACTTTTTCCCGGCCCACGGCTGCCGGTCAAGGAATACGTTATGAGCGCTTTACAAGGACACAATTACGTCGGCGGGCAACGCAGTGCGGTCGGCACAGTACAACTGCCCAGTCTGGACGCCTGCACCGGTGAGCCGTTACCTGTCAGTTTCTGGCAAGCAGTGGAGGCCGAGGTAGACGCAGCCGCCAGAGCCGCGGCGACCGCATTCCCGATCTACCGCAACCTCAGTGCCGAAAAGCGCGCGCAGTTTCTCGATGCCATCGCTGATGAAATCGATGCGCTGGGCGATGACTTCGTGGCGACAGTGTGCCGCGAGACTGCATTGCCTGCCGGGCGAATCCAGGGCGAGCGCGGGCGTACCAGTGGTCAATTGCGTCTGTTCGCCGCCGTATTGCGCAGGGGCGACTTCTATGGCGCGCGAATCGATCGCGCGCTGCCGGATCGTCAGCCACTGCCGCGAGCGGACCTGCGTCAATTGCGCATTGGCGTCGGCCCGGTGGCGGTGTTCGGGGCGAGCAATTTTCCCCTGGCGTTCTCCACGGCTGGCGGCGATACCGCGTCGGCGCTGGCGGCCGGTTGCCCGGTGGTATTGAAGGCCCACAGTGGTCATATGGCCACCTCGGAATGGGTTGCAGATGCGATCATCCGTGCCGCCGAACGCACCGGCATGCCTGCCGGTGTGTTCAATATGATTTATGGCGGCGGGGTCGGCGAGTGGCTGGTCAAGCATCCGGCGATTCAGGCGGTCGGCTTTACCGGCTCCCTCAAAGGCGGCAATGCCTTGAGTCAGATGGCGGCAAGCCGACCGCAGCCCATCCCGGTGTTCGCCGAAATGTCGAGCATCAACCCCGTGTTCCTGTTGCCCGATGCCTTGGCGGTGCGGGGCGAGCAGATTGCGTCGCAACTGGCGGGTTCAGTCACCTTGGGTTGTGGCCAGTTCTGCACGAACCCCGGGCTTGTGATCGGTCTGCGTTCAGCGCAATTCACAGCGTTCCTGCAGCACTTTACGGCCAGTATGCAGGCGCAACCGGCCCAGACCATGCTCAATGCGGGGGCTCTGGCCAGCTACACTCACGGCCTTGCACAGCTGCACGCACACCAAGGCCTGGTGCATCTGGCCGGGCGGCCGCAGTCAGGCGATCAGGCCCAACCCCAGGTGTTCAAGGCCGATATCAACCTGTTGCTTGAAGGCGATGCATTGCTTCAGGAAGAGGTATTCGGCCCCACGACCATTGTCGTCGAAGTTGAGGACGCCGCTCAGCTCGCGGTCGCTGTACAAGGGCTGCGCGGCCAGTTGACGGCGACCCTCATTGGCGAGGCTGACGAACTGCCGGATTACCGCTGGCTGGCGGATGCGCTACAGGAAAAGGTTGGCCGGATTCTGTTCAACGGCTATCCGACCGGTGTGGAGGTATCTGATGCCATGGTGCATGGCGGACCGTACCCGGCAACATCCGACTCACGCGGTACCTCAGTGGGTACGCTGGCCATTGATCGCTTCCTGCGGCCGGTGTGCTTGCAGAACTATCCGGACAATATGCTTCCCGAGCCGCTGCAAAACAGCAATCCGCTGGGCATATCTCGGTTGGTGGACGGGATAGTCAGCAAAGCGCGGTTGTAAGGGCCGGTAAACCAGAGGGCAGCCAAAGATGCAATGGTGCCGGTCAGGGATTGACTGGCGCTGGCACCAACGTCGCACCCGGCCACAGCCCTTGGTCCACCATGGCTGCGGCATGTTCGCGAACAATTTGCGTGACCTCCCAGAGACCGTCTACGGTCGTTCGGTTCTTGGGCCATACGATTGCAACGGTGCGACTGACTTCGGGCTCTTCGATACGGTAGCTTTTCAGTCGACCGGATTTGATTTCCTCGATGACGGCAGCCTCTGGGAGCACTGTACAACCGCAGTTTTCCAGGACCAATCGCTTGGTGATGGAAATCGACCCGTCGCATTCCAGGGCAATATTGGTGGTGAAACCATGACGCCCGGCAAGCGACTCCACCAGCAGGCGCAGTCCATGATGGGTGCTCGGCAATATCAGGGGGATGTCCCCGAGATCGCGTACCGCGATGGCGTCGCCGTTCAATGGATAATCGCCGGGAGTGATCAGCTGAATGCCTTCCTTGACGAGGGGATCGAACTGTAGCGCGCCGGGGTGCTCCGGCAGATAGATCAGGGCCATGTCCACTGTCCCCTCGCTCAGCCGATTCAATATATCGGCGGCCAGAGCCTCGACAAAATGCAGTTGGGTCAGGGGGAATCGGGCCTTCAACGCGTGGCCTAAACGACCGAACAATATTCGTGCGATAGTCGGTTGAGCGGCGATGCACAGCTTGACCGGGCCATGCTCGACACTCTCGCGCATGACGCGCTCCGCCTCGGCAAGCGTGTCGTTCAGTTTGGTGGCATACCCCAGTAGCTGTTGACCGCGGTCAGTCAGCGTGACACCGCGCCCGCTTCGGTGAAATAGCCTCACCCCCAGATCCGCCTCGAGCAAGCCGATTCGCCGACTGATCGTGGATTGGTCCGCCCCCAGAGCCATCGCCGCGCGAGAAATGCTGGCGCTTTTGACCACTTGCGAAAAAAGAGCAAGATCGTCTGAATTCATGGGGGCTCCAAAGGCAGGGTGAAAGTCGTCCGCTGAGAGGTGCATTTTGAACGATGCCTGACATCCTGCAAGCGCCTGTCCGGTATGTCCTCAATCACCTTAGTCCTCTGCGCTTGCAACGCTCGCACCCACCACGTGATGACGTGCCAGCGAAGCGGCTACGAAGCCCGATGATTTCATTTCCCTGACAAAGTTGGCCAGATAGTCAGCGACCGCTTGCCCCCTTGTTTTGGGAACACCCATCGCCTGCCGGATGATCATGAAATGCGGTTCTATGACTCTGAGGTTACCCGCCTGTGCGACGTCTTTCTCGACTTGCTGGCGAATCCCGGCCGCTGCGCTCAAGTGCTGGTCCAGAAAGCCTTGAACGACACCTGATGCAGTTGCCAGACGAACGATTGTCGCCTGGTGTAATTCACGGCTGAGAAACAGATCGTACGCACTGCCTTTGCTGACCGCGACAGTCGTGCCAGGTTGGTCGAGCTGAGCCAGCGTCTGGATCGCAGAGTTCTCGGGAACCGCGTATACGCCTTCAATGGTCAGGTAGGCCGGAGTGAACTGGATGGCCTGACCTCGTTCGGGGTCAATCGCGAAGAAACCCACATCTGCCTTGTCCTGCTCAAGGTTCTCGACTGAGCTCCCGGCCGATTTCACGGTCACCAGCTCAAGCGGGACGCCAAGCCGTTGCGCCAACTCAGTGGCAAGGTCGACGGATACACCCTCTGGCCGGCCGGTTTCAGAGGGCAGGCTGGCGAGGATGGGGTTACCCACATTGATTGATACCCGCAGTGCGCCTTTTGGCGCAAAGAGATGCGCCAGCGCCGCGTCACTTGGCGTCTGGCCGGGCTGAACCGAGGCGACGGGCTGTAAGTCCTGCGCCATCAGCGGACCACTTAACGCGCAGGCCAGGCTCAGCGCGACGAGGGATGGGCAGCCGCGCAGTGAAAACGCTTTGATGTGCTGACTCATTGCCCCCGCTCCGGAATCTGGCTGTGCAAGCGCTCATCAAACGGGCTGCCAAGCAGGGGCTGGAGCCGTTGCCGCATGGTGATGACATAACCTTGTTCGACGAACTGTCGATACTGGGCTTCGGATCGAATGACCTCGATCACTGTGAAGTGATTAGGTGCGCCGGTTTGCTGCAGAATCTCGATACTGCTGACTGCAGGATCCTGTCGCGCGCTGCTGGCGAATGTTTGCAGTATCGGCAGGGCCGTGGCGACTTGAGAGGGAGCCACGTCTACGTGGATTACAGCATGTACGGCTGCGGCCTGCGGCGCACTGGCAATTTCTGTAGCGCATCCCTGCTGACACAGGCCGAGGATCAGCCCTGCAGTTGTCAGCAATGAACGGCCCGTGACATTGATACTCGGCATATCGTTTGACCTTGGCTGTGTGGAAGAGCGTGCTCACCAGCGCCAACACATGGCCTGGCGAAGCGGCAGTATGTGGGCAATGGCATCGCAGTCATGAGTGCACGCGACGCATAGCAGTCAGGTGATTTTCACAAGGAGGGCCTTGGCCCCTGGAATGTCATGCATGCCGTTGAACCCGAATTTCAAGGTTCAAATGCAGCCGGGGCAGGCAGCTCAAGGCGCCGCTGAACGAGCCAGGACCGCAGGCTTACGAAGGATGGCCATTGCAAAAATGAGCAGTGCCCCGGTGCATAAAATCACCATCTGCCCGCTCATGACCATGGCGGGCACGTCGCTGAAGCGAACCAGCAATAAGCCTTCGACGTAGCTGGCGCACGCGCCCATGCCCGTGGTCAGGGCATTCATCAGTGCCGAAGCAGTGCCGGCAAACTGTCCCGCGTTTTCCATCGCGCCCTGCTGCGCGCAAGGCGTCAACAGCCCAAGGCACAGCGTGTTGACCGACAACAGGGCCGTGAGGTTGTAGCTGTTTAAATGTCCGGTGCCTGAGAGCAGCAGTGTCGTCAGGGATGCTGCAACCGATACCACCAGCGCGACCCCCACGATGAAATCCCCGGACAGCTCGTGCCTGGCCAGGCTACCGCTCAATAATGAGCCCAGCATCAGGCACAGAGCCATGACCGCGAACACCGCGCCATAAGCGACGGTGGAGATATGCAGGACGTTGACGTAGACGTAGAGCGATCCTGTTATGTAGGAGAAATGGCTGCCGAAGGTGAGGGCGATGATCAGCGCGTACGACATGCCCAGGCGGTCGCCCAGGAACGTTTTGTAATCCCCGAGTACCGAGCGTCTTTGCGCGCTCTCGAACGTGTTTCCATTGGACTTGGTGCTCGCGGACCGAAAACGCGAGGATTCGGGTAGCCCGATGGCCACCATCAACAACATCAACACACCACCCAGCGCCATGAATCCATAGATCCAGCGCCATGTTCCCAGCAGAAGCAGCAGATTACCCAGTGTCGGCGCCGTCGTAGGTCCGACAATCCGCACCACTGCCGCGTAGGACAACAGCCGTCTGGCGTCGGGGCCTTGGTGATGATCGCGGATTACCGTAATCGCCAGTACCGCAGCAATACCCGCGCCTGTGCCCTGAAGCAGTCGCCAGAGCAATAGCGAGTCGAACCCGGATGTTGTAGTCGCGAGCAGACTCGCGATGGCGTAGACCGCGCACGCAAACAGAAGTACAGGGCGTCGCCCCAGTCGATCCGACAGAGGGCCACCCAGCAACGGTGACAGCGAAAATCCGAAGAAGAAGAAACTCAGTGTCTGTGAAACATGCTCTATCGACACGTCCAGAGCCGTGGCTACGTCGGCAAAGGCTGGAAGGCCCAGGTCAATCGACATTGCCGGAAAAGCAGTCAGCACTCCGCAGATAATGGCCAGTTTGAGCGGCGAAATGGAGGTGCTGCGGGAGGGGGTATTCATGAGGGTCCTTCAGCGTCGAAGTGCGGCGTACATCGAAAGGTCAGCGCATATATTAGATCTTGCGGAATAATTTGATAATAATTCTAATGGCGAAAATATATTTCGTAGATTCCGAATAATGCTCGATAACCTGATTCTCTTTCTTACGATCATCGAAAAAGGCGGCTTGTCAGCGGCTGGCCGGGAGTTGGGGATATCGCCAGCCTCGGTATCCGAGCGGCTGGCCGCACTTGAAAGCTATTACGGCGCGACGTTGATGACTCGCACTACCCGCTCACTCAATCTGACCGAGGAGGGCAGGGTGCTTGCCGACGGTGCTCGGCGGCTGCTGGCTGAGGCGGACGAGTTGGAGAGCCGTATTCGATGGGGCACCCAGAGAATCTCGGGGCCGATCCGGCTGACCGCTCCCGTAGACCTTGGCCAGAATTACCTGGTGCCGATCATCGACCGGTTCATCGAGGCCCATCCCGATGTCAGCATCGACATCAATCTCACCGATAGCTTTGTCGATCTGGTCGGGCAGGGCATCGACTTCGCCGTGCGTTACGGCCCATCGGCGGATGGAGCCCTGAAGAACCGACTGATTGGCGAGAATCGAAGATTGATCTGTGCATCGCCCGATTATCTGCAGCGCAATGGCACGCCCACACATCCCGACGATCTTGTGCACCATGACTGCTTGTTGATGCGGTTTGCGCAAAATGCCGAGCGCGTCTGGTCGTTCGAGATCGACGGCAATGTCCATGATGTCGTGGTTCGCGGGCGGCGCACCGCCAACAACGGTGAGCTGCTCAAACGATGGGCGCTGGGTGGCTACGGCTTGTGCAAGAAGTCGTATTGGGACGTGCAAGCAGACCTGAATGCCGGCAGGCTGGTGGAAGTACTGGCGCCGTTCTCGCGCAAGCGCACGGCGTTGCAGATTGTCTTTTTACCTGCACGCGTTCAGCCTCGCAGGGTGTCGACACTCATCGATATGATCGTTGCTGAGCTTTCCCACAATGCGCCGGCTATTTAGCTGAGCGACCTTGCCAGGCCAAGTCAGGAAAATGACTGGGCATCGTTGATCGCGTGTTCCCTCCTTGCGCAAGCCTGCGCACGAAATCTCTGCAGCAGGCTTATAGCCGTCATCACCTCAGTGTGGGTTCAATTACCGCCAATGCCTTGGTCGCGCCTGTGAGCTAGACTGGCAGGCGCGGTCAGTAAATTCATCGTTCGGCGTCCGCCTGTTTTATTGCGAAGCCACTATTAAAATCGGCGATATGGATGGCAAATATGACGACTCCAGAAGGTACCGATATTGTCCCTGTCTGAAGCATCTTTCTTCACAGGGTTGTGTTGCTCGGCCATGGGCATGCCGCTTGCGGGCAGGATTTCCCTCAGAGGTTTTATATGATCGGGCGTCGTTTATGCGGGATCATGTCTCTAACGGCCATGCTGCTGAGCCCTGCCATAGCGCTGAGTGACAATGCCTGTGATCACCTGACGGCAACCGGCAACGCCGAATACCCTCCCTACTTGTGGCGGGATCCGCACAACCCCCATCAACTTATCGGTGCCAATGCCGATTTGATCAAGCACTTGGGGACGCTTTTAGGGCTAAAAATCGAAGTGGTTTATGGCGGCCCCTGGTCACGGGCGCAGGAAGAGGTGAGGTCGGGTCGCGTTGATATGCTGGCCGGGTATTTTCTCACCAGCGAGCGTGAGCGGACCCTGGACTTCGTGCGCCCGGCGTTTCTTTTTACGTCCAGCATGATTTGGGTGAGGCAAAACGAAGCATTCCCCTATCACGGATGGTCTGACCTGATTGGGCACAGTGGCGGAACGCTGGTCAACAACAGCTACGGCCAGGCGTTCGATGATTATGCCAAAGACAACCTGTCGCTCGAGGCAGTGCCCACGGCCAGTCAGGCCTTCCAGAAGCTCATCCTCAAACGCAACGATTTTGTGATCTTCGAGCAATTCCCCGGAAGGGCCCTGGCCAAGAAGTTGGGCGTAGATACCGCTGTAGAGCCGCTGGAACCACCGATCAGCAGCGAGGGGCTTTATCTGGCGCTTTCACGCAACTCTCAGTGTATCGATGAATCTTTACGTAGCCGGATAACCGATGCGATGCAAAAAACAGTGTCCAGTGCGCTGCCTCAAGACCTTGTAAAGTCGAACCTGGAACTGTGGAGTGAACAGCAGCGGCAAGGGTTGAATCCTTAAGAGTGGGGCGATGTGGAAAGCGTATCTGCCTGCCCGCAATTGCTGACCATTATCGACGCACCCCAGCTGCGCCACTTGGTCGGCATAACCCTGCAGATTTAACGTCTCATTACCAATGAGGACTCGCCATGAACCTGTTCACTCCCTTGATGCTGCCCGACTGTCCGACCATCAACAATCGCAACGCCAAAGCTGCCACCCGCCAGTATCACAAGTGGGTGGCGTAGCATTCGCTGTGACACAGGTTCGGCGCTACACGCTTTTATCGTATTGAATGCATAGAGAACCGCGCCCCGAAAAGGGCGCGGTTTTTTTGCAATTGAGGATCAGCTCGATAGTGTGCTGGTCAGGGGCGGCGTGTGCCTGTCTTGTTTGAGATCCATTCGCTGGATCTTTCCGACAACCACCAGGTAACAGAACATGGCGATAACGGCATTTGCGGCCACGAAGACCAGCGCCAGTTCGAACGAGCCGGTGGCCTGGATGATCAAGCCAATGATGATCGGCGTGGTAATGCCCGCTGTATTGCCGAAGGCGTTGAATAGCCCGCCGCACAACCCGGCAATCGATTTGGGCGCGGTATCGGCCACCACGGCCCAGCCTATGGCACCGAAGCCTTTACCGAAGTAGGCGAGTGCCATGATTGCAACAATCAGCCACTCGGCATCGACATAGTTGCAGGCAACCATGGTGGTGGACATTAACATCCCCAGTACCAGGGGGGCTTTTCGGGCGAATGTGAGTGATCGACCGTTGCGAATCAGGGCGTCGGAAATGATGCCGCCCAATACTCCGCCCAGGAATCCGCATACGGCGGGGATAGATGCGATGAAACCTGCCTTGAGAATGGACATTCCTCGTTCTTGCACCAGGTAAACCGGAAACCAGGTCAGGAAGAAGTAGGAAAGTGTATTGATGCAGTACTGGCCGATGAATACACCCAGCATCATGCGGTTGGTCAGCAGCTGCTTGAAGTGTGCCCAGCCTGGTTTGGAGACGTCATTTTTTACGCCGGTCTGATCCATATCGATCAGACCACCGCCGTCGGCAATGTGGCGCAGTTCGGCCTCATTGACTCGAGGATGCTGTTTGGGCGAATAGACCGTCTTCAACCAGACCCCGGTCATGATGACACCCAGGCCACCCATCACGACAAAAACATAGTGCCAGCCGAATGTGTAAACGATCCAGCCCATGATCGGCGCGAACAGCACCGTGGCGAAGTACTGCGCGGACGTGAAGATACCGGCGGCGGTACCACGCTCTGCTGAAGGGAACCAGGCTGCAGCCATACGGCTGTTACCCGGGAAGGAGGGCGACTCCGCGAGCCCCACCATAAAGCGCAGAACGAACATCACAACGATCGCGACCGATACGCTGTACCAGCCGACGGTGGCCTGAAGAATCGTGAAGGTGGACCAGAGGAAGATACTCCAGGCGTACACCCGCTTCGTACCGAAGCGGTCCAGCAGCCATCCCCCCGGAATCTGACCCAGTACATAAGCCCAGGCGAATGCCGAGAACAGCAGGCCCATTTGCACGGGGGTGATGCCCAGTTCCTTCTGCATCGAGGAACCGACAATCGAAAGGATCGCCCTGTCGGCGTAGTTGATCGTTGTTACCAAAAACAGCAAAAGGAGGATTACATAACGAATACGAGTGGGTTGCGCAGTCATGGCGAGGACCTCTTGTTATTGTATGGCTGGCAGCGTTCAGGCACTGCCAGTGGTCAAGTCAACGTGCTTACTTGGCGGGTACCCGGGCGATCATTTTCGGGGGGCGCAGGAATTCGAAATCGCAGCCCTTGTCGGCCTGAGTCATCTGCTCATAGAAAAGTTTGCGATAGCCACGCTCGGCATCCACCGGCTTGGGCAGTTGAAGATCGCGACGGCGCGATTGCAGCTCCTTTTCATCTACCAGCAGTTCGATGCTTCGCTGCTGAACGCTCAGACGGATCCGGTCACCATTGCGCACCAGGGCCAACGGGCCACCGAGTGCGGCTTCGGGGGTAACGTGCAGGACGATGGTGCCCGCTGCGGTCCCGCTCATGCGGCCATCAGAAATACGCACCATGTCTTTGACGCCAGCCTTGGCCAGCTTCTTCGGTATAGGCAGGTAACCCGCCTCGGGCATGCCCGGCGCACCGATGGGGCCAATATTTTTCAGCACCAGGACATCGTCTGCGTTGACGTCCAGTTCCGGGTCATCAATACGATTGGCCATGTCTTCGGAGTTCTCGAACACTACGGCGCGACCTTCGTGCTCCATCAACTGCGGGTCGGCAGCCGATTGCTTGATGATTGCGCCGTCCGGGGCCATGTTGCCTTTGAGAAAAGCGATGCCGCCAGCCGGATAGATCGGGTTGGAAAAGCTTCGGACCACGTCTTGCTTGTACTCAGGGAAGTCCTCGAGTTCTTCGCCCAGGGTCCGCCCGCTGACTGTCATGGTGTCCAGATGCAGTTGCGGCTTGAGTTCGCGCAATACCGTCTGCAATCCTCCGGCACGGTGCAGATCCTCCATGTAATGCTGGCCCGAGGGTTTGAGGTCGACTAACACTGGCGTCTCGCGGCTCATCCGGTCGAAAGCTTCAAGGTCGATTTCGAAGCCCATGCGCCCCGCGATTGCCGTCAGGTGAATGATGCCATTGGTGGAACCGCCGATTGCCAGCAGCACTCGCAGGGCGTTCTCAAAGGCTTTTTCGGTGAGGATCTTGTCCGGTGTCAGCCCGGTCCGCGCCATGATCACGGCACGGCGTCCGCTTTCTTCGGCGGTACGGATGCGGTCGCTGGTCACTGCGGGCGGGGTTGCGCCACCTGGCAGAACGATACCCAGCGCCTCACCGATGCAAGCCATGGTGCTTGCCGTCCCCATGACGGAGCAGGTGCCGATACTGGCCACCAGCTTGTTGTTCACTTCGTTGATTTCCTGCTCGTCGATTTCCTCGGCACGGTAACGCCCCCAAAAGCGCCGGCAGTCTGTACAGGCACCCACTCTCTCGCCGCGGTGGCCGCCGGTCAGCATTGAGCCCGTGACCAGTTGAATCATTGGCACGTTGGCCGAGGCGGCACCCATCAGTTGGGCCGGGACAGTCTTGTCGCACCCGCCGATAAGGACCACTGCATCCATAGGCTGTGCACGGATCATTTCTTCCGTATCGATGGCCATCAGGTTACGCAGATACATGCTCGTCGGTTGCGAGAAGCTTTCTGCGATGGAAATGGTCGGGAAGTCGATAGCCAGTCCGCCCTCCATCATGACACCACGCTTGACCGCTTCGATCAGTTGCGGCGCGTTCCCGTGGCAAGGGTTGTAGCCACTTCCGGTGTTGGCGATACCAATGATGGTCCGATCCAGAGCGTCGTCGCTGTAGCCGGCGCCCTTGATGAAGGCCTTGCGAAGGAACAGCGCGAAGCCGGTATCGCCGTAGTTGGTCAGGCCCTTGCGGATACCGGTTGGCTTGATGACTGGAGATTTGTCAGGCATGGGAATCACCCTTGAGCATTATTGGATTTATTATCGATCAGATTATTGATAATCCGTTGCGACGCATGAAATCACGACCAGGGACGTTGCGCAAGGGCCTTTATCGCGTGATGTTCAATCCTCACCTTGCTGCGAATGCACGGGTTTTGTGGCAGTCTCACCACTTAATTCACCTGCAGTGCCAAGGCATCAACCCATGCAACTCGTTGAAAATTTAAGCTCCGTAGGCCTGGAACAAGCCGTCAGCATCCTTGAGGAGGAGATAGTCCTGGGTTTTCTCCACCCTCGCGAACGCTTGGTGGAAGACGAGCTGTTAGAACGTTTTGGTCTCAAGCGGCATGTGGTGCGCCAGGTGCTGGTAGAGCTGGAACGGATGGGGTTGGTCGAGCGCAAGCGAAATATCGGAGCGCTGGTAAAGGCATACACCGCTAAAGAAGTGGAAGATCTCTACGCTGTTCGTGAGTTGCTGGAGTGCCAGTGCGTGCGCCTGATCCGGTTTCCGCTTCCTCAAAGCGCGCTGGATGCGCTGACCGCAACGCAGAAACTTCACGACGAGACGGTTCAGTCGGGCAATCTGCGGGGCGCTTTCAGGGCTAACATGCGCTTTCACGAACTGCTGTTCGGGCTTTCTGACAACCCGGTATTGGTGGCGGCGATCAGGGACCATGCACAGCGGGCACATTCAGTGCGCTCATCGTCATTGGTGGTGGCCGACCAACTGGAGCGAGCACGTCGCGAGCACTGGTCAATTATCGAGGCGTTGCGGGATCAGGACGTGGAAAAACTCGTTCAACTCTGCAGCGATCATCTCAAACCCTCCCGTGATAACTACATCGCCGCCTGCCATCGGCGAACAGGCCAGTAATAGCTGAGCGTTGGCCGTTTTTGCCCTGGGACCAGGCCACGGCCGACATTAAAGCGTCCTCCCGCTGACGACCCGAACTTGAGCTACCTTTCATGGCCCGACCAAAGCGTTTTTCGACAAGACATGGAAACCGGGAGATTTGATCAGACAATAATCTGCTGTGTTTCTGAGAGGCATAAGTGCATCAATACACTTATGCCGTCGCCGTATCTGAACGACCGCCTGGATCGAACGCAGTCGCTTGTGAACGGACGCTTTTGGCCGATTTCTGCCTGCCACCATTGGCTAAAACTGTCCTATAGCTGCCGGTGCCTACCGCTGCAATGGGCCGATACTGAGCCACGCCATACAACGCCTGACTGACCGAGATCCGTCGTCAACTGGGGCGCACCCGCTGAATGCACCGAAGGCTGATCTGGCGAATATCACTTGGGAGGGCAGTCTATGTGAATGAGCGCTGGTACCCGTACGGGAAGAAGTTGTTTGAGAGGCGCTATCGGTGTCCGGAGTGTGCAAGGCAACGGCATCCCCTGACGGGAACTCAACCAGCTTGCCTCCGAGTGTTGAGATACAGAAACCCTCGCCGGGAGTCCGAATGGTCGGTGCTATGGGTTGATTAAAAGATTGATAGCCTTGACCGATTTACCAAAACCGCATCACTCATTTCTTCAGGGCGGACCGGGCTCATCCGCAGAGCGCGCTGTAGCGATCAACAAGACCGGCGAAGCGTGCTGAACTTGCCGGTACAATCGCCCCTCACTGGCAACCCGGAGCCTGCGCCTTTAATGTCGTTGTTCATTCGTTTGACTGCATTTTCAACCCAAAGCGCCAGGGCGGTCGGCCTTGTCTGGGCGACTTCCCGGCCCTTGTTCGGCGGCTTGATCGTGGCGACGCTGATCGCCGGCATTTTGCCCGCGCTCGCCGCCTGGATCGGCCAGCGGATCGTCGATGCGGTGGTTCAGGCGATGCAGATCCATGGGAATGGCAGCCAGGCGCCCGTATGGCCTGTCCTGCGTTATGTGTTGGCCGAGGCGGGCGCATTGGCGTTGCTGGCTGGGGCGCAACGGGCGCTTTCCATGCAACAGGCGCTATTGCGGGTGCAGTTGGGGCAGAAGGTCAACCTGATGATCCTGGAAAAGGCCCAGACTCTTTCGCTGCTGCAGTTCGAGGACTCGGCCTTTTACGACAAGTTGGTGCGCGTGCGCCGCGATGCATCGACCCGGCCACTGGGCCTCGTCACAAAAGGCCTGGGGCTTACGCAAAACCTCATCTCACTTGTCAGCTTTGCTGTGCTGCTGGTGCATTTTTCCCCTTGGGCGCTGCTGATCCTGGTGCTCGGCGCGCTGCCGGTGTTCTTCGCCGAGACGCATTTTTCCGGTAATGCCTTCCGCCTGTTTCAGCGTCGCGCCCCGGAAACCCGCCATCAAAATTACTTGGAAGCATTGCTGTCCCATGAGGCGCACACCAAGGAAGTGAAGCTTTTCGGCATGGCGCCGTTGTTGCTGCAACGCTATCGCGATAATTTCATGCGCCTGTACGCCGAAGACCGTCGGCTCACCGTGCGACGCGACGCCTGGGGCTTTGCCCTCGGGCTATTGGGCACTGCCGCGTTCTACCTGGCCTACGCCTGGGTGGTACTGGACACCGTGCGTGGCCAGACCACACTGGGGCAGATGACTATGTACCTGGTGCTGTTCAAGCAAGGCCAGGTCGCCATCACCGCCAGCCTCAGCGCGATTGCCGGTTTGTACGAGGACGGCCTGTACCTGTCTGACCTCTACGAATACCTTGAGGTGCCGGTGGCACCTAAACGCGGCACGCTGAAGGCCGGTGCATGCCCAGGTGACGGCCTGCGCTGCGAGCGCTTGGGGTTCCGCTACCCGGGTGCCGCGCACCCCACGCTCAGCGACATCAGCCTGCACCTGAAGCATGGCATGAGCTTGGCCCTGGTGGGCGAAAACGGCTCGGGTAAAACCACATTGATCAAACTGCTTACCCGACTCTATGCGCCTGACGAAGGCCGAATCCTGCTGGACGGCAGCGATTTGCAGGACTGGGACGAACAGGCCTTGCACCAACGCATCGGGGTGATCTTTCAGGACTACATTCGTTACCAGATGACGGTCGGCGAAAACCTTGGGGTGGGTGACGTCGACGCTTTCGATGACCAGGACCGTTGGCGCGATGCGGCCACTCAAGGGATCGCCGCCGAATTCATCGAACGCTTGAGCAACGGCTATCACACGCAGCTGGGGCGCTGGTTCGTCGGTGGGCAGGAACTGTCCGGTGGGCAATGGCAAAAGTTAGCGCTGTCGCGGGCCTACATGCGCCGTGGGGCCGATCTGCTGATTTTGGACGAACCGACAGCCGCCCTCGACGCTGCGGCCGAGGCTGCCGTATTCGAGCACTTCCGCGAGTACGCCAAGGGGCGCATGACTTTGCTGATTTCCCACCGATTCTCCAGCGTGCGCAACGCTGATCACATCATCGTGCTGGATCAGGGCCGGATTCTGGAACAAGGCACCCACGTGCAACTGATGGCTGGCGGCGGGCGCTATGCCAGCCTGTTCAACATCCAGGCGCGTGGGTATCGGTAACTGCCCCGGCTAAGCACTGACGAGGCAACACTCGTTTAGTCATCCAGGTAGTAATGGTTGAACAAACCGGCGGCCTGCAGGCCGATCAACCAGTGGCCGGGGTCAGCACGGTTCGCGCCTTCGACCGGTGAAGTCGATCCATAGCTGCCTTTCGCAAAGGGGTAATAATCAACCCAAAGTTTTCTATCGCCGAAGCCCTTTTGCAGAAACCCGGCAGAGTTCGTGGGACGCTGAGAATGCAAAAAGGAGAAGTTATGCAGCTGTATGATGCCGGTGACGATCAGGTAAGAATCCGCAAGGTAATACCTGCTGACTTCGATGCCTGGAAGGTGCTGTGGGACGGCCATCGACAGCAAATTACGTGCGCGCGATATCACCAAGAGGCTTGGGGATTTAGCGGCGGTATTAAACCGTCGCTATCCGAACCAATGCAGCCCCCCATAGCGTTTACGGTTGGATGGGCGATTCAGTATGACTCAGCGTAAGTGGCGTATGAAGAACAGCCTTAAGGCATCCACAGGGTAAATTCTCAGCGTACCCATCACCAAGACGGCCATAATTTGAAGCCGACTATCGCGGGCCAAACCCGCGATAACTTTTTTTGGCCAAAATTGAGCGCCGGGAAGCGTTAAAGTAGTGATGTCTGTTACATCCATACACCGTTTTGCAACTCAGTTGCGGTGTTGCTGACGTTCTCGTTGCTCTCGGAAAACGCCACCAGAACATCATTGGCCCCAGCGCCGTTGGCCATTTGATTGCTCCAGTATTGCAAGCCTGTTGCGTCAGGCGCGCGGTGCAAGACGTGTTGATAGTAGCTGTTAATCAGGGAGGCAGAGTCAGCATTCGGATTATTAGCCTTGAACTCGTTGCTGTTGACAAATCCCATGGCAACTTCAGCCATGCTCACACCTTGGTCCAGTTTTTCAGTCCAGAGCTTCAAGCCCTCTTTATCGGGTTTGCGATCAAACGCTGCCTGATAAAGACGATAGGCCGAGCCTGCGTTTTGACCGGCCTGGACGTCCAGCGCCAGAGTCGTACCATCTTCCTGAAAGTTGATGCGTTCGATGTTAAACAGCGTATCGCTTTTGCCCAGGCCTTTAACGGTGGCGACAGTACCTACTGACGAGACTGCAAAGTCGCTTTTGAGTGCTGCGTAGTGCACGGTATCAATACCTGCGTTACCGCTGTAGGTGTCGTTACCTGGCCAGGCGTAAAAATGGTCATTGCCGTTGGAACCTATGTACTGATCGTTACCGCTGAAGAGTGAACCAGAGTTTGCTGCATCGCTTACTTTTACGTTAAGCCCGCTAATGGTGACGTAAGGTGTGTCATTGAGAGAATACGTGATGCCAGTAAAAAAGCTCGCCTGTGAATTACCTGATGGAAAGAAGCCACTCAGGTCCGCCTTATAATTACCCTCACCGTAGACAATGTGAGTGCTTGACATCGACACTACTTGCCCGGTAGCACCAACCTGAGCTGCTTTGTTCAGGTCGAAGTTGTCGAGAGGTTGATTATAGGTAATGCGTGCCATTGTGATGAGTCCTTATCGTTTGTATATAAATCGGGAGCAGAGGTGAGCTGCCAAATCAGGTCAGCCACAGCCCGGTGCTGAGCACAGCCTCGGAGTTACTGAGGTTTTCTTGACTTTCGGAGAATGACACCAGCATTTCGCTGGCCGACATGCCATTAGCCGTGGCGTTACTCCAGTACGCCAAACCCGTTGCGTCGGGTGCCCGATGCAAAACGTGTTGGTAGTAGCTGTTGATGAGGGTACTGGCGTCAGTGCTTGAATGGGCGGCCTTGAACTCACTGCTGTTGACAAAGCCTGTAGCGACCTGAGTCAGGCTGGCGCCGTTGTCCAATTGCGTGATCCAGAACGTCAGGCCCTTGTTATCTGGTGTGCGATCAAATGCGGCCTGATACAGGCGATACGCCGACCCCGCATTTTGGCCCGATTCAACGTCTATCGCTAAAGTCGAGCCATCACTAAAACCAATGCGTTCTACGTTGGACAGGACGTCGTGCTTGCCGTCCACCGTTATCGCGTACGCTCTGCCATTGGCATCTACGGTGCGATTGACGATCAGGCCAGCCTTGCTGTTGTACTGAACGGTATCGATCCCGCCGCCGCCGTTGATCGTGTCATTGCCTGCACCGCTTTTGATCACGTCATTGCCTGCCGAGCCAATGACGATGTCATTGCCCTTTAGAACTTCATTAAGCGCGCCTTTGAAATCGAAGCCGCCGATGTATTCGGCCACAGTCGCGGCGTCGGCGTTTATACCGGTGACTTCGTAATACAGGCCGCCGTTCTGGTAGGCGGCTGTGGAGGTTAGGGTACCGCCGCTGACTTCGCCGTTGCTGAACTGGAAGCTGCCGAAGTAATCCTGGGTTCTGAAACCGTCGGTAGCGCGAATGTGGCCAGAGTCCACAATGGGGAATGCCCCGTCCCACGCCTGCAAATTGCTCATGTTGATCGGTTGATGCAGCTTGAGGGTCGCCATTAGTCTTCCTTAACCGATGCATCGACGTGCAACCAGAACGGGTCCCGGCCAGCGGTTTTGACAGCTTCATGCTGTCAGTCGATGCGGATACAAACCGGATACAAATTGAAATACGTAGGCTGTCTGACTCGGCTTATGGAGAATTGTTCCCATCCATCGGCATCTATGACTGCTGGCGCTGATCGAAAGCTGACCTGACGGCTGTGACTCCGAACGACAAATGGCTTGCGGGTATCACCAGATTCCAGATTCGGACCGGCACGTGTACTTGTTCTGCATGATCGACTGTTTCTGCGTAATTGCAGGAGCCTGACCACTTATCTGCATTGGATTTGACCAGTCGTTCCCATCGGACTTGAACAGCGGACTTAGTAGCCTTGACTGGCAGAAGTCGACCGATTCTGTTGAAAAAGTAGAAAGCCCCATAGCTACCGGTGCCTACCACTGCAATGGGTCGATACTGATCCACGCCATACAAAGTCTGGCTGACCGAGCCCCGTCGTCAACTGGGGCGCACCCGCTGAATGCACCGAAGGCTGATCCGGCGAATAAGCAAACAGACATGTTCAACCTGCGGCAGGAAACTCATCTGCACTCACAACCCTGCCCAGTGCGGGCCAAGCCCGTAGGAAAGGCGCGGTTTTTGCGTTTCAGTGGTTAGTGACCCACACAACTAAGACGATAGATGCAAAACCATCCCGCAGATCGACACTGAACGAGGCGTACTGACGGCTGATGCGCCGTTAGTTGGTCTTTAATGCCCAATAGCCATCATCATGTTATCGTCACTACTTTTTAAGCGTAAGTGATCACACTAAGGAGCTCACGGATGGCGGCCTCAACTTATCTGGATCAGGTACAGCAACTCTATGTCGCGTACTTCGGCCGCCCCGCCGATCCGTTCGGACAGCGCTTCTGGGCACAAGTGATTGATGATGCCAATGGCAGCATTGCCTCCGTGATTGCGGGTTTTTCAGCCTCTGCAGAGTCGCTTGCCTTATATGGCAATTCGACTCCTGCACAAAAAGTGCTGGCGATCTACCAGAACGTATTCGGTCGCGCACCCGAGTCCGCAGGCCTGGCCTACTGGGTGGCGCAAATCGACTCGGGCAGCGTGTCTCAGGCCCAGGCGGCATGGACGATCCAGCAATCTGCCGGCCCCGGCGACGCCACTACTGTGAACAATCGGCTTATCGCCGCTAACGCGTTTACTGCACAAATCGACACACCTGCTGAAATGGCGGGTTACAACGGGTCGCCAGCCGCCGCCTTGGGGAGGGCTTATTTGAGCAAGGTCGACGCTACCTACGCGTCTATTGCCAACGTGGCAACGGATTCGGCCACCGCCGTGGCCACGGCTACCGGTAACGCGACCGTCGCGCCTGTCACCCCCGCTGCGCCGGTGTTTGGCGTCCTCAAAGATGCCAATAGCGTTGTTACGTTTACCAACCCAGGCACCCAGGTCAACATTACTGAGGCGGCAGGTGTCTACACCTTTACCAGCAGTGGCGGTATGGTCGGCACCGCAACGGTCTCCGGCGCTGTTGCCGCGTTTACTGCGCCGGTAACCACGACGCTGATAACCAGCAGTGCTACAGCATCGGGCAGAACCTTTGCCGGTAGCGGGAAGCTTGTACTGACTGATAACGGTTCTATGGCCGCTACAACCCTCAATGGCATTGATACGGCAACAGTTGGTTTGCTGGTCGCTACGGATGTAAGCCTTATCACGGGTACGGCTGCTGATATCGCAACGGTAGCCAGCGCCAGCGGTATCAGTACCAACGATACGTTTGCCGTGACAATCCTCGATTCGTTGACCGGCGCCAGCGGCGTTACCAGCCTTAACGTTATCGACAACAAGACCAGCACGGCCATTACGGCAACGCTTGCCGGCACGATGGAGCAACTGAAATTACTCAACACCAATGGGGTTGCTGACGCCAACGCTTATAGCCTGACCGTCTCGGACAGTTCGGCTGCCGCAAGCGATTTAGCCCTGCTGGATCAGAAGACTTCGGTCGCTGTTGTTGCAACGTCGATCACCAACATTACCGGTACATCCGCAGACGTTCTAAGTGTTGCCAATGCAGTAAGCATCACCAAAGCCGTCGGCTTCAATACCACGCTGTCCGGTGCATTCACTGTCTCCGATATCAACAGCCTGGGTGCGCTAAATCCCTCGGGCAGCATCACCTATAACATTGGGTCGCTGGGCGGCACGACTGACTTTACCGGCGTGACGCGGGGGCTGATCATCAACGGCGGCTCGGGGGTCGATAACATTATCGGCGGTTCGGGTAACGACACCTTGAATGGCGGGGCAGGCGATACCTTGTTCGGAGGGGCGGGCAATGACACCTTCAATGTAACGGCAGGTACCGTCACTATTAGCGATCTGTCGGGCAGTGATGTTGTGCGCGTGAGTGTCGGCGCTACGGCGATCGCTGACAACGTCACGAGTTTTACGGCCAGCTCAGCAACTACCAACTCAGGAACAGCGACGTTGAATGCAGTAACAACGGGCGCGACAATCGATCTGAGCAAGGCGACCGGTAGTAAGGGCTTCACGATTGTCGGTGGCGCCGGGGACGATATCATCACGGGTACGTCCAATAGCGACGTTATCATCAGTGGCGGTGGGGCGGACACCCTATCCGGTTTTTCTGGCGCCGACAGGTTCGTGATACCCACCAATGCCGCGGGCCCGATTACAGCGTCCTCAACGTACACAACGATCACTGACTTTAATAAACCGGGTGACGCTGACACCATCTCGTTTGGTGCCGGGTTGAAGTGGATGGGCGGCATGGGCGCTAATTATGCATCGTTTGCAGATTTGCTGGCGGACGTGAATGCTAACTCGGGGCCCGGCAAGATTTTCAACGCCGCAGGGGTTATCGAGGGTGTCGTGGGCAGTGATACCTTTTTACTGGTCGAATACGGCGTGACACCCGGTATTGATCAAGTGGTAAAACTCATAGGCCTCCCTCCCATAACTTTTACTAACACCATCGTGCCTTGAGTTGGATCCTCAATTGCGGCGGCCATTGTAGGGTCGGCAGGGCGACCTAAATAGGCGATATAGAGCTTTTGTACCTGATCCATTTAAGATGAAACGGCCATCTCTCGGCATCCTGAACGAGCCGTAAATTTGAAGGCAAACCCCGACTTCCAAGTTGAGCGACAGCACTGCGGGCAATGAACCTGTAGCGCTCAACTCAAACCCCGCCCTTGAGGAAGCGTCGCTGATGATCCGGAGTCGGCAACAGGCAAACATCGTATTTGCCAAACAGGCGATAACGGTTGAGTGCGATGCGGTCGTATGCCCAGTCTCGAAACCACCGCGGAAAAACACGCAGCAGTCGCAGCATTGGCCACGCTGCCGGTAACAGCGCTACCACTTCGAAGAACGCCTCTGATCGCACCCAGTAATGCCGGTCGCGAATGACCGCCATGGTATCGAAAGCATCCACCGGTAACCCTGCCCAGGCCAGCAAGGCTTGCCCTTCGGGTGACTGCACGCTGGCCAGGCGGATGCGATGATGACGGTCATGCCGGATCAGACATTTCGCCCAGCCGTTGCACAGTTTGCAGACCCCGTCGAACAGCACCACGGTTTCACCGGTTGCCAGCAGCGGCGCGGGGGTAGGGCGGATCAGAGAGGCGGGCATTGCAGGGTTCTCTGTGGGCGGCTATGTGAGGCATTGTAGGGCGCGGAGGCGTCGAGTTGCCAGTGACGGCCGGCGGCGATGGCTCATTGCACCTCAGCTGTTTCCTCGTCGACGTAGCGGGCGAATGAAATCAGAGAATGGTTGTCGCATTGTTGGCAACTGACGGAGTTGCGCAAGACGAGATCCCCAGCGCTTGCATCGGCTACACAAACGTCGGTATATCCGTCTGACCTTCCCCCCATCGATACGGAATCCCTCCATGTATCTGCGTTCAAGCCTGTTGTGCCTGTGCCTGTTCAGCGGTGTGAGCCAGGCCGCTGTTAACTGTTCTGCCTTGGCGGAAAAGATCTCGGGCACGGTGCCTGAGTTTCATCCGGCCTTGCAAGGCGAGGTGATTGGCACTGGGCGTGTGCATTTCCATTTAGCGCCGGATGACGCCTGTGCCAACAAGAAGATCTTCGTCGTTCCAGGTGATGCCGTCACCATTTACTCCATTCTTGAAGACCAGTCATGGCTGGAAGTGAACTTCGTCGCCAAGGATGGTGAGGACTATACCGGGTGGGTAAAGGCAGACCGGATCAAGAAGGGTGTGCCTTATGGGGCGCCGCCTGACGGGGAATGATGCGGCGGCGATAGAGCCTGAGGCTCCATCGCATGGCTACGGCGGGCATTCATCACGAGGCCGGCGCTTCAGTCGCCATTGTCCTCGGGCTTGAGGCCCATCGAGTATTCCTCAATATCCTCGCCATTGACCCATCCGGTGGCACAGTCGCCCGCGTAGTGCCCATCCTGTTCAAGCGTGCATGGGGTGCCGCTAACCGGGCGTTTCCATTCGATTTTCGCGTCGGCGCCCTCGCACAGTTCGTTACCTTTGCAGAGCTTCACGGTGCGGGTCGGCACAGCCATGACCAGTGCGCGCACCAGGACCCCTTCCTTGCGTTGCATACCTAGCAGGCAGAGCAACTGGTTCACGCCGACGTGTGCGACGGGTTTGCCCGCAGACGGCTTGAAGCTGTCTTCGAGCGTGACACCGTTGTCCGCGCCAACGGCGCCGAATGACATGTTCGATGTGCAGTCGTCACCGGCATCGATCGCCGTGCCATCGATGGTGCAGGCGGTATTGCCATGCGTGTCGTCGGCGCAGGCCACCACAGAAGCGGGTGACGATACCTGTAGCAGGGTCTGCAGGGCGTGCGCATTGCCTGGCGCGGCTGAAGCTGTTGACGTCATCAGTAGCAAAGCTGCGGCCAGCAGCCATCCAGAGGCGCTCGAGCTCAGAAATCCTGTGGGCGATGCGGCTTGGGCAAGTGAAAGCTTTTCGGACGCGCTGGTCTTGCGGGCGTTCTTGGTGAACGAGGGATAGATCCGGGCGATGAACTGTTGCGGTGTCGACATTACCTTGCTCCTTGGGTACGGCGATCAGCGGGCGTGCAGGCGGCCTGGCGGTGTAGTGTTGCCTTACCGCCACACACGTCCTGGATCAGCTGGTTGGTCGAATAAGCGAAGCTATTCCATGGCCTCAGCCACGCCTTGATCTTCACCGAGAAACCCGCCGCTCTGGTGATGCCACAGGCGCGCATAGATGCCGTTCCTGGCGAGCAATTCGCTGTGGGTGCCTTGTTCGATAATGCGTCCGTCATCCATGACGATAAGCCGGTCCATGGCCGCAATCGTGGACAGGCGATGGGCGATGGCAATCACTGTCTTGCCTTGCATCATTTCATCAAGGCTCTCCTGAATGGCCACTTCGACCTCTGAGTCCAGCGCGCTGGTGGCCTCGTCAAGCAGCAGGATCGGCGCGTTCTTGAGCATTACCCGGGCAATGGCGATACGCTGGCGCTGGCCGCCCGACAGCTTGATACCACGCTCACCTACCAGCGTGTCATAGCCGGTGTGGCCTTGCTTGTCGCTCAGTTGGCTGATGAACCGATCGGCCTGGGCATCGGCCGCTGCTTGATGAATTTGTTCGTCGGTTGCATCCGGGCGGCCATAGGCGATGTTGTCGCGAATGGAGCGGTGCAGCAGGGAAGTATCCTGAGTGACCATGCCGATGACACTGCGCAGGCTGTCCTGGGTGACGTGCGCGATGTTTTGCCCGTCGATGCGGATTTCGCCCTTGTCCACGTCATAGAAGCGCAGCAGCAGGTTGATGAGCGTGGATTTACCGGCGCCGGAGCGGCCCACCAAACCGATTTTTTCGCCTGGGCGGATGCTCAGGCTCAGGCTGTCGAGCACCTGGCGTTCGCCATTGTAATTGAAGCTCACATTGTCGAAGGTCACCGCGCCACCGTTGGTAAGCAGCACGCCAGCATCCGGCGCATCCTGCACCTTGGGGCCGCGTGTCAGCGTCTCCATGCCATCCTGGACCGTGCCGATGTTCTCGAACAGCGAGGTCATCTGCCACATGATCCAGTGCGACATGCCATTGATGCGCAACGCCATGGCGGTAATCGCCGCCACCGCACCCGTGCCGACTTCGCCCTGATGCCACAGCCACAGGGCATAACCGCCCGCACCCATGATCAAGGCCACCACCAGTGCCTGGTTGACGATCTCGAACTGGCTGACCAGGCGCATCTGGCGAAAGCCGGTGTGCTTGAAATCCTCCATGGCAGCGCGGGCAAAGTGCGCTTCACGCTTGGAGTGGGAGAACAGCTTCACCGTGGTGATATTGGTGTAGGCATCCGAGATACGCCCGGTCATCGA
Organism: Pseudomonas sp. JUb42; assembly: GCF_024807945.1. Taxonomy (GTDB): domain Bacteria; phylum Pseudomonadota; class Gammaproteobacteria; order Pseudomonadales; family Pseudomonadaceae; genus Aquipseudomonas. Next base: position 58,473 of record NZ_JANUFD010000015.1, read on the forward strand.
TGACCGCGCATTGGCCTGTTCCTGCCCGACTTTGCCCAGTCGCGGCACGAAATACGCCATGGCCAGGCCAAACAGTGCTACCCAGGCAAGGAAAGGCAGCATCAGCTTCAAGTCGAAGCCGCCGGCCAGTGCAATGATCGCGATGAAGTACACCCCGATCCCGAGGGCGATCTCGATAATGGTAAACAGCACTTCGCGCACGGACAGCGCCGTCTGCATCACCTTGGTGGTGACCCGGCCGGAGAACTCATCGGAGAAGAACGAAAGGCTCTGGCGCAGCATGAGCCGATGGAAGTCCCAGCGCAGCCGCAGCGGCAGGTTAATCGCCAGTACCTGGTGCTGCACCATCGTACGCAACGCGACCAGCCCGATGCTGGTCAGCAATACGATGCCGATGCCCCACAGCACGCGACTTTCCTGCGCAGCGCCATCACCGCCGGCCTGCCAGGTCGATAGCAGGTCCACGACCTGCCCAAGAAAAGAAAACAGCCAGGCTTCGTAGATCGACACGCCGCCAGCGAGTAGCGCGAGGGCAAGCACGTAACCACGGGCGCCCCGCGTGCAGGCCCAGAGAAATCGCGCCAGACCGTCGGGCGGCGGCGGTACTTCGTCAGGCGGGAAGGGGTCGAGCCATTGTTCAAACTTGCCAAGCATAGTGATCTCCAAAACGATCCAGTGAGGAGATTCTGACATTTATAGATTGCTTGAAGGGTTTTTCAGGTAGTCAAGCTGCTGCTGTCACCCCTGTTCTTGAGCCTCCTTTTACTCAAATCGCGCAAGGCGTCACCTTTGCGAAACGGTCCAGGAGAGCCTGGGACGCTTTCGACCCGAAGCGAGCATGTGCGCTGCTCGCTGGCCTGGCAGTGCCTACCGCATCACCTGCGCCGTTGGGTTACCGAAAAAACCGGCCGATTGCGCGAAATCAACGAATCTTCTGTTCGCTAAAGACAGATATTCGTTGGCTCTCCAGCACAATCTAAAACTCATCACCTGTGCGGGTTTGAACGGTATCCCGACAATGCCTGACTCGCTTTGCTGCACAGAGCGCAGCAGCGTAGAAATACCCATGCCGTCGTAAGTTGCCTTGGAGACCAGCGAGACAAAGTTGCTTTGCAGCGCAATGCGATAGCTGACCCCTGCGGCTTCGCAAAACGAGTCCAATAAAAAACGCTGCAAAAACGATTGATCGAACACGACCATTTCTGCGTCCTGCAAGTGGTGTGGTTCCAGAAAAGGCTCGCCGGCCAACGCGTGATCCGGTGTCATGCACAGCACCATTTCATCGGTGCCCAACAGGACTGAATCCCAGGCACTGCCGACCCGTCGAGCCTCCAGCAGGGCGACGTCGATTTCGCGATTCTCCAGCAACCGGCCGATCTCATCGGCGCTCCCTTCAATCACGGTCATGGTGATGCCTGGGTATTCCTGACGAAAGCCGCCCAGCAACAGCGGAATATATTTGATGCCGAACATCGGCGGTACACCGAGCTTTATTTCGCCGCTGATCAGTTGCGACATGTCACGCAGTTCCTGCCGGGCCATGTCCAGTTCCAGCAGTGCTGTTTCAACTCGCCTGAGAAAGCACTGCCCTTCAGCCGTTACCGTGATTTGCCTGGCAGCACGGTTGAACAGTACGACCCCCAACTCTTCTTCAAGCCGGGTAACCGCCATGCTCAGAGCAGGCTGAGCGATGTGCAGGGTCTGTGCGGCCTTGGTGAAACTGCCTTGGCGTGCAATTTCGACGCAGCATTTCAACGCTTTCAGATTCATCGGCAATCGCCCTGGTGATCACTAACAACTCATCACAAATTGTGATGAAAATGATCATAACAATATATTTCACATATCTGACAAGCGTTTCTAGTATGGCGGCACAACATCAAATATCACCGGCGTTTGAGCGCACATGAACGGTCAGGACACAGCTCATATGAAGATTGCATTCGTTGGTCTGGGGCAGATGGGCCGGCCCATGGCGACCAATTTGCTGCGCGTTTGCCCGGGCCTGTTGGTGAGCACACCCAGTGGTCGGGGTTATCCAGAGCTTGAGGCGCTGGGCGCTGTACCTACTGATGATCGTCGGGCGTTGGCGAGCAGCGATATCGTCTTCCTGTCATTGCCGAACGAAGAGGTCGTCGAGGTCTTTTTATTCGGGGTCGAGGGTATCGCCCAATGGATGCGGCCCGGCAGCACCGTCGTCGACACCAGCACCATTGGTTACACGCAGACAATCGAGCTGACCGGGCGCCTGGCCGCCAGGGATATCCGCTTTATGGACGCGCCGGTTTCCGGGATGGAGGCGCGCGCGGTCGAGGGCACACTTACGGCCATGTGCGGCGGCAGTGAACAGGTATTCGATGACATTGCGCCTTACCTGCGATCCATGGCTTCAACGCTCTTGCATATGGGCACCAACGGCACCGGGCAACTGGCCAAGCTGATCAATCAACTGCTGTTTGATATCAATTGCGCTGCGCTCGCCGAGATTCTGCCGATGGCGGTAAAGCTCGGTCTTGATGCCGAAAAGGTTGCTGCGATTGTCAACAGCGGGACAGGGCGCAGTTACGCCTCGGAGTTTTTCCTGCCGCATATCCTCGCCGACCGGTTCGGCAACGGCTATCCCATGAAACACGCCTACAAGGACCTCGTCAGCGGTGCGCAACTGAGTACCGGGCTGTGTATTCCCCTGCCGATGCTGGCGGCCGCCACCGCAACCTACCAAACGGCGTTATTGCAAGGCCATGGCGACAGCGACAAGGGCGCAATGATCAAGGTCTATGAGCACCTGCTGGGCGTCAGCTTCCGCGCTCATCCTGCGCCGTAATTGGTTGCGCAGCTGCTTTTTGATAATCCGATTCAGTCATCAGAGCATTCATTGTGACCTCATCATTTGCGCAAAAAATACCGGCGACGCTGATCCCTGGGGACGGCATCGGGCCTGAAGTCGTCGAGGCAACAGTGCTGGCGCTGGACGCCTTGGGCAGCCCGTTCGACTGGGATATCCAACCGGCCGGGATGGCGGGCGTGGAGGCGCTGGGTGATCCGCTGCCTGCCATTACCATTGCCAGCATTCGCCAGCGCAAGCTGGCGCTGAAGGGGCCTTTGACAACGCCGGTTGGCGAGGGCTTTCGTTCATCCAATGTGCGGCTGCGCGAGACCTTCGAATTATTCGGCAATGTGCGCCCCGCCAAGACGCTTGTGCCGGGGCGTTATGAAGACATCGACCTGGTACTCATCCGGGAAAATCTCGCCGGCTTTTACGTCGCCAACGAATACTACATCCAGGTCGGCAACGATCCACGCGCGGTGGCTGTTGCCAGTGGCATGAATACCCGTGAAGGCAGCGAAAGAATCGCCCGCTTTGCCTTCGAGTACGCGCTCAAGAACGGTCGCAAGAAAATCACCGTCGTCCATAAAGCCAACATCCTCAAGGCGCTGACAGGGTTATTTCTGGAAGCGGCTCGCGATGTGGCAAAAGAGTACGAAGGACGGGTCGAGCTGGATGACATGATCGTCGATGCCTGCGCCATGCAACTGGTCCTCAACCCATGGCGCTTCGACATGCTGCTTTGCTCCAATCTGTTTGGCGACATCCTCTCTGACCAACTGGCGGGGCTGGTAGGAGGGCTAGGTATGGCGCCAGGTTCGAACTTCGGTACCGACACAGCGATATTCGAGGCCGTACATGGTTCTGCACCGGATATCGCGGGCAAGGGCATCGCCAACCCGATTTCCCTGATGCTCGCCGCAGCGATGATGCTCGCCGCAGCGATGATGCTGGCCCATGTCGGCCTGATCGAAAAGGCTGAGCGGCTGCGCAGCGCGATCGATCAGACACTCAATATCGACGGCGTTCGAACACGCGACCTCAAAGGCGCGGCATCCACCCTCGAATTCGCCAATGCCGTTTGTGCACGGCTACGAGCCTGATACCGGAGATGAACATGACTGACAGCCTATTTGATCCTGCCGCCACGGCGTCGATCCTTGCCGGAGCCTGGGCCAGTGGTGAGCTGATGACTGCGCTTCCCATCACGGCGAAACCCGAAACGCTGGAGCAGGGCTATGACGCCCAGGACGCGCTTTTCACCTTGGCAGGAGGCGCGCGCGCGGGCTGGAAGCTGGGGGTCGGCAGCCCTGCTGCCATGCGCAACGGCAATCTGTCGCGGCCGCTGATTGGTCAGTTGCAGCGATCGCGTCTCCACGGCAGCGGGATTCACCTGAACCTGCCTGCTGATTCGCCGGTGACCATCGAGTGCGAGATCGCGTTCGTGCTCGACCGCGACCTGCCACCGTTGGCAGGGAGAACGCTCGATCCGCTAGACATACGCAGCACCTGCGTAACCTTTGAGCTGGTGCGTTCGCGTTTTGTTGACCGAAAAGTCGTGGGCTGGCCGAGCTTCGCGGCAGACAATGTCGGCTTCGAAGCCCTCGTGGTCGGCCAGTCGATTTGCGAAGGTCTTGACCTGGAGGCGCTGCATGAGTTGGCGCGCACGGCGGTTGTGTCCCTCAATGGCAGCCCCAAGGCCAAGGGGTTGTCGGGTGACGCGGCGACCGATCCCCTGGCTTCACTCGCTGCCCTTTACAGTCACGCCGCCGAGCGTGGCGTGACACTTCGCGCTGGCGACATTGTTTCCACGGGAGCGATGTGCGCGCCGTTCGATATCCAGGGTACAGGTCATGTCTTGTCCGTCACTTATTTCGGCAAGACCTTGACCTTCTCCATTTGAAATTCGCGCCTGGTGTGAATGCACGACGGGTCTGAACTAAAGCGCGGTATCTGCCGGACAACAATTGCCGGCGGGTTCACGCGCTGTGACCCGCATCGAGCCAACGAGTGTTTGAAGAGGTCGATAAACAATACAAGCTGCCTCAGTCGAGGCGGGGCTCACACATACTCGTCCCCTACGTCGCAATACGAGGGGAGAGCAGGTCTGTCAGGCCTATCGAATGAAACATCTCGCGACGCACCCGGTCTGCCACGGCGTTGACCACTTCGGCGCCGTCTTCGGAGGGGTCCACATGCACGCGAAACGGACGCTTGCCGAATGGCAGCCCCACCACGCGGACGATTTGACGGGCAACTTCTTCGGGGTCGGCGTCGGCAGGTTCCAGGCTGGCAAGCCCTTTGAGCGCCTGATCGGCAACACCGGCATAAGGGCCGCTTTCATATTCGGCGGCGACGTCGGCATTAGCGGGCTTGCCTGAATGCGCGAAGTGGTTCGTCCCCTTGGTAAAGGCACCCGGCACCATGATGGTGGTTTCGATCCCCCAACGCGCCAGTTCCGCCGAATACGAAACCGCCAACGCGTCCATGGCCGCTTTTGCCGCGAAGTACGGCGCGAGGAAGGGCGGGGTGCCGCCGCGAGTCGAGGACGACCCGACCCAGACCAACAGGCCCCTGGCCTGCTTGCGCAGGAACGGCAGTGCAGCCCGGTTGACCCGCTGCGCACCCAGTACATTGACGTCGTACTGCTGAATGAATTGTTCAGGGCTGAAAGCTTCGGCGGGCCCAAAGACCATGTGCCCGGCATTGTGCACAATGACGTCCAGGCCGCCTGCATCGGCAAGTATGTACTCAATGGCTGTCGCTACGGACCGCTCGGACTGCACGTCGAGCTCGACGGTGCGCAGGTCCGCGCTCTGGTCCGTGGACCATTGCGCGACTTCGGCGACCCGCGGTGCGTTACGCCCCTCGGTCTCGCGCATGGAGGCATAGACCGTGTGGCCGGCGGCGGCCAGTGCCTTGGCCGTCATGAGGCCAAAGCCGGATGAGGCGCCGGTAACCAAAATGATGTGAGGCATGGGAATTCTCCTGAGGGCTAAAGCCGGGGTTCAAAGGGCGGGCTGATTGATTGGGGGCGTTGCTGATGCGGACGCGAGTTCGCGATAGAGCGTCTTGCCCGCGTCAAGGTGGCGCTGGAAGTCGAAGCCCTTGGCCAACATGTCGTCCATGTCTTGGGTCGTGATATGCATGACATAACCATGGTCATTGGCCACCAGCTTGAACGCCTGTTCGCCGAGCTGATCCTGGTTAAACCACTTGCCGGGATCCGCGTGACCGCTGGCGTGAGTGCGGCCTCGATATTCCAGGTCCCAGCCGCCATCGAGCAGCACCCAATATCCGCTGCTATCGCCTGGGTGTTGGCTGCTGACAATGACCTGACCAGCTTGGACTTCCCACTCACGTGAGTGCTGGATAACCCAGTGCAATTGCGTGCTGTCCAGGCCGGTGAAGAACGGTGTCTGGCGCAGCAGATACGCATAGGTAATCGAGGGTTTCATGGTCTGGGTGCCTTGTGGTGCTGGCCCGTCTGGAGCGGATATCGGTTGCAGGATCCTTGAACAGGCGGTGGCTGCGATGAACAGGGTCATGGCGACAAAGACGCTGAGCAGGAGGCGGTTGGACATGACAGGGTCTCGAGTGGGTATGGCCTCAAGGCCTCTGGATATCCAGAAGCCTTGAACATGAAGTTGCCGCGCAACCAAGCCGTGAATGGCTTATGTATTGCGGCTCCCAGAGCTGTCAGGCGATGCCGCCGTTCGCGCGCAGGACCTGGCCGTTGACCCAGCCCCCCGAGCTGCTGGCGAGGAATGCCACGACCCCGGCAATGTCCTCGGGTTGGCCCAGGCGCTCCAGTGGCGGCATTTTGGTGAAGGTCTGGATTTGCTCCTCGGTCTTGCCGGTGAGGAAAAGATCGGTCGCGACCGGACCCGGTGCCACCGCATTCACGGTAATGCCGCGACCTCGCAATTCCTTGGCAAACACGCGGGTGAACGCCTCGACAGCGGCCTTGGTGCCGTTATAGATGGCATAGCCGGGCAGGTTCAGCGCCAGCGTGGTGCTCGACAGGTTGATGATGCGGCCGCCGTCGTTCAGGCGGGTGGCGGCTTCGCGCAGGGTGTTGAACACGCCCTGGGTATTAATCGCAAAGTTCTGTGCGAACAGTTCGTCACTGGTCTGGGCCAGGGGCGCGGTCTTGAGAATTCCGGCGTTGTTGACCAGTACATCGATCTTGCCGAGCTTCTGCTCGACGGTGCTGAACAGGCTACGGACGTCTTCGGCACTGGATACGTCGGCCTTGACCGCGATGGCCGATGCACCCGCTTGCGTCAGTTCGGCTACCAGGGCATCTGCTTCAGCTGTGTTGGACGCGTAGTTGATCGCGACAGCAAAACCGTCATGCGCCAGACGCCGAGCGATTGCCGCGCCGATGCCGCGTGATGCGCCAGTGATCAGTGCAACTGGGGAAGTAGTGGAAGTCATCGTTAAGTTCTCTCGTTGCGTGATTAAGTGAAGCCATCCTGATCTATTTTTTTGTATTAATAATCAGGCTAATATTGCTAATACAATTCCACTTTCTTTAACAATCGGTGATCAATGGACCGTTTTCAGGAGATGCAGGTTTTTGTCCGTGTCGCGGATCGACGCAGCTTTTCCCTGGCTGCCGAGGATCTGCAGATCCCTCGTGCGACGGTCACCAATCTGATCAAGCGGCTGGAGAGTCGCATCAGCGCTCGCCTGTTGGAGCGCACCACTCGGCAAGTCCGGCTGACGCACGAAGGGGAGGCCTATTACCACCGATGCGTACGGCTGTTGGCGGACCTGGAGGAAACTGAGAATTCGTTTCGCAACGCCAACCCAAAAGGGCTATTGCGGGCCAATCTGCAAGGCACGTTGGCCAGGCATTTTGTAATGCCTGCTCTGGGGGATTTTCTGACTCAGTACCCGGACATCACATTGCAGGTCAGCGAGGACGACCGTCTTATCGATCTGGTTCGCGAAGGGGTGGACTGCGTGCTGCGCGCAGGTACGCTGCAAGACTCCAGCCTGATCGGCAGGCAGGTCGCACGGATGGAACAGGTGACCGTCGCCAGCCCTGAATATTTGCAGCGCCACGGCGTTCCCGCAACGCTGGCTGACCTGCAGAGTCATTTCGCTGTGGACTATGTGTCGAGTGCGACGGGGCGCCCGGCGAGTCTCGACTTCTGTGTGGGTGATGAGGTTGTCGAGTATCACCTGAAGGCCCGGATATCGGTCACGGGGGCAGATCTGTATACCGGCGCGGCGGTGTCAGGGCTGGGGCTGGTCCAGGTGCCCAAATACCGCATCGCTCAGGAACTGGCCGAAGGGCGGCTGATTATCGTTCTGATGCAAGCCCCGCCGCCGCCTATGCCGGTCTCCGTTTTATACCCGCAAAATCGCCAGCTCTCGGCTCGGGTCCGGGTATTTACCCAGTGGCTGGCGCTGCGCTTTAAAGCATGAATGACAGCTGTCGGCAGTGGTGATTACGGGTGTTTTGGGTCGAGTTGTATCTGTCATCGTGGACTGTAATCGACCCGAATCTGCCATTCGCGCTAGACAGCCGCCGGCCAAAAGCGAACGGTCCCGCGGCAGAGTTGCACTCGCCACCGATCTTCAGCCAGATCCGCCTATCATTGGCGCCGGTCGGCACTGCCGACCGCTAGCTCCCCTTTAATTGAACAAGGTCGGGCGATATTTACGCGATGTGCGGCACCCTGGATTCTCCGGCCAACGGCTCCAGCGCAATCATCGGCCTCCTGGTCATGCTCAGGATCACCACAGCGCCAGTGACGAGCAGTCCACCTGCAATGGCAAACGCCCAGTTATAGCTTCCTGTGGCAGTGATGACGTACCCCGTCACAATCGGCGCCAGCATGCCGAAGATGTTCCCGCCCACCACCACAAAGGCCATGGCGCGGCCCACGTCCCCCGAGCTTGGAAGCAGGTCGTTGAGCAGCGAGAAGTTGAGCGATGTGGTCGACGCGATACCTGCCAGAGTCAGAGAGAAAATCAGCACCAGCACTGCGATATCCTCAGCGAAGGGAATCAGCAGAATGCAGCTTGCAACCAGCATGGTCAGCGCGATGACGTTGCGACGTTTACCCGAGGCAGCACCGCTGCCGTTCTTCAGGTACTGGTCACTCAGCTTGCCGATCACGATGCACAGCACCACGGCGGCGGCGTAAGGAATGGCAGTGAACAGGCCGCTCTTGGCAATGGTCAGGTGTCGTACTTCCTGCAGGTAACTTGGCAGCCAGGTCAGGAACAAATACTGGGTGTAGACGTTGCAACCTTGAGCGATGGCCAAGCCCCAGAGCGTTGGCGTCTTCAGCAGTTTTTTAAGGCCATGGGCCGTCGTATCAGTGCTGCCAGTCGAGTTGATGGTACGCGTGGCAACAATGTGTTCGCGTTCTTCTTTCGCCAGCCACTTCACCTGCTCAGGCTTGTCGTAGAAGAAATACCATGCCATCAGCCAAACAAACCCGATGGCGCCAGCGATCACGAACGACATACGCCAGCCGAACGCAGCAACCAGTGCGGCGAGCACCACGGAACAGATCGCTGGGCCCGCATATGAGCCGCTGTTGAAGATGGCAGTGATCGTGCCGCGCTCCGTGCCTGGAATCCACTCGCGGATAACCTTGGCACCCACCGGGTTGCTGACCGATTCACCAGCGCCCATGACTAGCCGTGCGGTCAGTAAGCTGGCGAAGCTTGCGGCGGCGCCTGTAAGCGCTGTCGCCAGAGACCAAATGAATATCCCCAGGCCACCGACCCGTTTGACGCCGTACTTGTCGATCAGCAGCCCCACCGGAATGAGAAAGAGCGCGTAGCTCCAGATGAACGATGAAAACAGGTAGCCCATTCCGACCGACGTGAGGTGGAACTCTTCTGCGATGGGTTTGGCGGCAATGGAAAGCGCGATGCGATCCATGTAGTTGATCATGGCCAAGGAGAATAGGAAGACGGCTATCCAGCCTCTACGGTATGACATGTGTTCACCATTATTTTGATTGTGGTGTGCTTTATCGAGTCGCTGGCGGTTGGGGGTGTTCAGGCGGACACAGATGCCAGAGCTCGGTTTTGTGTTGTGGATCAAAAATGAGCTTTGTGATGATATAAGTCAATCTGTGTTTTCTGGAAAGCATTTGAAGCCGACGACTAACTTGAGCGTCGGTACCGGATCGACGGGCAGGAAATGGCGCACGCGATCTGCACAGATCGCGTGGCGGCTTCAGGGGAAGGTCGTGAGGGGTTATTCGAAGAGCGCGGGGTCGACTTTGTGCCGTCTGGCCTGTTCCAGATGGCGGCGCATTTGATCAGCGGCTGCCAATCGGTCTCCTCGCTCCAGGCATTCAAGAATCGCCAGGTGTTCTTCAGCCTGGCCTTTACGGGGTGTACGCGCGCTCGCCTGTCGGTATTCAACGAGACGGCGCAGTTGGTCGAGGCGACGTACGGTCTGCTGCAGGAAGCGGTTGCCTGAGCACGCCGCCAGCGTCTCGTGGAACCGGGAGTTGGCCTCGAACAGTTCCTGCGGCGTCATGGTCAGATACCCGCCATTGGCAATGAACTCCTGCTGCCGACGACAGGCCGCCAGGGTCTCGCGATCAATCTGGAATGTGGGTGACAGAAGACCGGAGGGCTCAATGGTGGCGCGGAACGAATAGCTTTCTTCATATGCTTCAACAGAGTCGATCATCGGTAACAGGCGCCACCCTTGACCCGCGCGCTGTTCAACCCAGCCTTCTTGCTGGATCCGCGAGAGTACGGCTCGCAGAGCTGCTCTGGAGACATCGAACTGACGCATGAACTCGATCTCGGTAAACAGCTCTGGAAGCTGTCTGCTGAGGCGCAGCTCGGCAAATTTCAGGTAGAGAGGATCGTCGCTGTTCTCCATGACCTCAGAGACGAGATCACCCAGGTCATCGCTCGCGCGGGCCAGGAAGAAGCCTCTGTTGCGGTCGTAGGTCAACATGCCTTTTTCGACCAGATGTCCCATGGCGAACTTGACCGGCGTGCGCGACACATTGAGCGTCGTAGCCAGCTGAGACTCGACCAGGTGATGACCAATAGCGAAGCGTTCACGACGTACGTGGGAGACGATGTCACGCGCAATGCGTGCTTGCAGTGGGCTTAGAGGCATTGGATCGGGAACCAGAAAGAGCTGAACCAGAGGCCTGCCATTCTAGCGCGTCATTATATGCAGCGGCAGAGACCATTTTGCTGATCCCCGCCGATGTGTTTTGAGCACGCAATACCTGCTTAGCGAACCTGATAGAACGGGAAAGCGCCGAACAGTACGCCCCCCACGAACAATCCGAAGCTTGCGAGAATGGCCCATTTCAGCGCGAATCGCTGGTGATCGCCCAGGTCGACCTTGGCCAAGGCAACCAGCAGATAGAGCGAGGGCACGAGGGGGCTCAACAGGTGTACCGGTTGGCCAACGACGGACGCGCGAGCAATCTCCAATGGCGTAATGCCGTACTGCGCCGCGGTTTGAGCTATCACCGGCAGGATGCCGAAGTAAAACGCGTCGTTCGACATGAAAAAAGTAAACGGCAGGCTGACTACAGCGGTGAAAACTGCAAGGAATGGCCCGAAGCTCGGTGGAATCACGTGCAGCAGGCTCTTGGCCATTGAGTCCACCATGCCGGTGCCCGACAGGATTCCAGTGAAGATACCTGCAGCGAAGATGACTGCCGTTACCGCCAGTACGTTGGCTGCATGAGCCGCAATTCGGGCTTTCTGATCCTCGATTTTTGGATAGTTGAGCATGATCGCGATGGCAAAGCCGACCATGAACAGTATCTGGATCGGCATAGCGCCGAGGATCAAGCAAGTGATCAAGGCCAGCGTCAGGATCAGGTTCGGCCAGAACATCTGCGGACGGCGGTTACCGTCACACTCTTCAGCAGAACCGTTCCCGAGTGCCATCGATCCGTTGTGGAAATCATCCAGGTGAATGATGCCAAGACGCGCGCGTTCCTTTCGCCCCAGGATCACGGCGGTAAACACCAGGCAGGCAGCACCGATCAGCATTCCAGGGATCATCGGTACGAAGATGTCCATGGCATCAACATGCAGAGCAGCCGCTGCGCGTGCGGTAGGGCCGCCCCATGGAGAGATGTTCATGATGCCGCTGGCGATGTTGACCAGGCACGTCATACCCAGAACGCTCATACCCAGGCGCTGATACAGCGGCAGAAAGGCTGCACACGCAATCATGTAGGTGGTTGAGCTGTCACCGTCCAGCGACACCAGCATAGTCAGTACGGCTGTGCCGACCAGAACCTTCAACGGGTCGCCTTTCACGAGCTTCAGAATGAAGCGCACCAGCCCATCGAAAAGCCCTGCGTCAATCATGATCCCGAAGTACAGGATCGAGAAGGTCAGCATGACGCCGGTTGGGGCCAGCGTTTTCACGCCGTCGAGCATCATCCCGCCCAAACCGGCGTAGTGCCCACCCATCAGGGCGAACAGGATGGGGATCAGGATCAGAGCGATCAACGCCGAAAGGCGTTTGGTCATGATCAGGTACATGAAACAGATGACCATCGAAAAGCCGAGGATTGTCAGCACGGTCGAACTCCCTTTTTTCTTGAATTTGTGGGGGGCTATCAGCCAGGCAGCTGCAAGGTAGCCGGCGTGATTCAGGTCGAGACAGGCTCGAGGGGGGAGGGAGGTCGAACGGATTCAGAGTGCGAGAGCTGGGTCATGGTGGGCCTCAATTTTCTTATGTTTATTTTTCTACCGTACCTGACTGGCGCCGTGCCGCTGTCGCGACTGTGCACAGTAGAACTCAAGGGTTGGGTACGTCCGATCGCATTGGTTGAACGAATCGGATGAATCAACATTGACCTATATCATTACAAAGTACAATATCGCCCTCACAAAAACATTGCCTGTATAGCCTGTGAGGATTAGCCAATGCCTGAGTCAAAGGGTCAAACCGTTTGCGCAAACGGAATCGAGTACCGTGTCAGCGACATTCGTGGGGTCGTGACTGATCTGGGCGGTAATTACGCAAAGCTGCCCTACAGCTTGCGAATCCTTGCCGAGAACGTTTTGCGGGGTGAGGCTGACCCTGAAGCCGCGCTCAAAGTCATCTGCGCCCGCTCCAAAGAGTTCGATATTCCTTTCCGGCCAGCCCGTGTCGTCCTGCAGGATCTGCTGGGTACGCCTGCGTTGGTTGATCTCGCCGGGCTGCGTGATGCTGTTGCCGAGAAAGGTGGCAACCCACGCTTGGTCAACCCGGTCACCCCGACTCACCTGGTAGTGGACCACTCACTCAACGTTGAGCGATGGGGCGATGCCAGTGCGCTCGCCGATAACGAAGCCATTGAGCGTGAGCGCAACGCCGAACGTTTCCAGTTCCTGGACTGGTGCAACAAAGCATTCAGCAACCTGTCGATCATTCCTTCGGGCAAAGGCATCCTTCACCAGATCAACCTGGAACGCCTGACAACGGTTGTGGGTACTCAGCGCCGTGACGGCGAGCTATGGGCATTCCCGGATACGTTGGTCGGTACCGATAGCCACACCACCATGATCAATGCCATTGGCGTACTGGGCTGGGGTGTGGGGGGTATTGAAGCTGAAGCGGCAATGCTGGGTAAATCGCTGATGCTGCGTCTGCCGGAGATTGTCGGTGTGCGTCTGGAAGGCACGCTGCCGCAGGGCTACCTGGCAACCGATATTGCGCTGGCTCTGACCGAGCAGTTGCGCAAGGCGGGCGTGATCGGTTCGTTTCTGGAGTTCTTCGGCCCAGGCGTGGCACAACTGTCGCTGGCCGACCGTGGCACGTTGTCCAACATGGCGCCTGAGTTCGGCGCCACTGCAGCGATGTTCGCGATTGATGATCGCACTCTGCACTACCTGCGCATGACTGGGCGTGGTGGCCAGATTTCCGGCCTGACGGAGGCCTATGCCCGGGCTCAAGGCTTGTGGCATGACAGCCTTGGTGATGCTGAGTACAACCGCGTCGTAACGCTGGATCTCAGCTCTGTGGCCCGCTCGATTGCCGGGCCTAAGCAACCCCATCAACGAATTGTATTGGGTCAAAAAGCACCCGCCACCAATCTCCCGGTTGGCTTGGACAACGGCTCGATAGTGCTCGCGGCTATCACCAGCTGCACCAATACCTCCAATCCACGCGGCGTGATCGCCGCTGGCCTGGTTGCGCGAAACGCCCGCAAACGTGGCATGAAGCGTGCTCCTTGGGTCAAGACGTCCTTTGCGCCTGGCTCGATGGTTGTCTCTGATTACCTTGAGCGTTCCGGGCTCAACGAAGATCTCGACGCCTTAGGCTTCAACCTGGTCGGCTACGGCTGCACCACCTGTAACGGTATGTCCGGGCCACTGCTCAGCCCTGAGATCGAAGAAGATATCCGCACCCGCAAGCTGGAAACCGTGGCTGCGACCTCGGGTAACCGTAACTTCGAAGGTCGGGTTCACCCATTGGCTCGCGAAGTATTCATCATGTCGCCGCCACTGATCGTTGCCTACGCAATTGCTGGCACCTACCTGATCGATCCGGAGAAAGATGCGCTGGGCCTGGATGAGAATGGTGTACCCGTTTACCTGCACGAGCTGTGGCCAAGTGACGAAGAGCTGACTCGAATCGAAGCCGACAATCTCACCGCAGATCTGTTCGACAAGGCCTACGAAGATATCCCTCGTGAAGCCGGTTTGATTGCCAGCGACTTGCGTGCAGGCGTCAGCGACCAATATGCCTGGCAGGCTAGCAGCACCTACATCCGTAAGCCTCCGTACTGGAGCGACGCGGTCACGGCTACTGATACCCGCAAAGATCTCAGCAACATGCGCGTGCTGGCCATGCTCTCGGACAACATCACCACCGACCATATCTCCCCATCGGGTGCGATCCTGCCTGAAAGTGATGCGGGTCAATATCTGCAGTCCCACGGTATCGCTGTTGCTGAGTTCAACTCCTACGGCACTCGTCGTGGTAACCACGAGGCGGCACAGCGTGCGACCTTCGCCAGCCCACGTCTGAAGAACGAGCTGCTCGAAGATGGTCGCGAAGGCCCATGGACTCTGCTGTTGCCCGAGAAAGAAGTCACCACGATCTTCCAGGCCGCTGAGCTCTACGCGGATCGCAAGCAGTCGCTGATCGTCGTTGCCGGTAAGGAATACGGAAGCGGTTCCTCCCGCGACTGGGCAGCCAAGGGCCCGCGCCTGCTGGGCGTCCGTGTCGTGGTCGCGGAAAGCTTCGAGCGTATCCATCGTACCAACCTGGCTGGCCTGGGCATTCTTCCCCTGCAGTTTGAGGCAGGTGTATCGCGCCAAAGCCTTGGGTTGAACGGTCGCGAAATGTTCAGCGTCGAGGGCATTGGTGACGACTTCCAGCCAGGCGCCAAAGTCACTCTGGTGATCGAGCGCGAAAATGGTGACACCGAGCGAGTCACGGTGGTGAGCCGCCTGGATACCTTCGAGGACGTTCGCTACTTCCGCAGCGGTGGGCTGCTGCCCCAGCTGCTGATCGAAAGCATGAAAAGCGCATCCGCCAACTGATGCAGCGCCGATTTGTCGCAGGAGATATCAAATGACTCAAAGACGTATTCCAGCCGTTTACATGCGTGGCGGCTCCAGCAAGGGCGTGTTCTTTCTCGATAAGGATCTGCCGTCTGCCGGCGCAGAACGAGATGCCATTCTGCTCCGTGTGATCGGCAGCCCGGATGTCTACGGCAAGCAGATCGACGGTATGGGCGGTGCGACCTCCAGTACCAGCAAAGTCGTGATTATCGGCAAGTCCCACCGTGAAGATTGCGACGTGGATTACCTGTTCGGGGCTCCGGCCATCGAGACGCCGGTTATTGACTGGTCGGGTAACTGCGGCAACCTGAGCTCGGCTGTGGGGCCTTACGCGATCTCTGAAGGCCTGGTGGATGCTCCTCGTGATGGCATCGCCGTCGTCCGTATCTGGCAGGCCAATATCCAGAAACGCATCATTGCGCACGTCCCCATGCGCAACGGCGAGGTTCAGGAAGAAGGTGAGTTCGTGCTCGACGGTGTTGCGTTTCCTGCTGCTGAAGTCGTGCTGGAGTTTCTCAATCCAGGCGGCTCGGACGGCAGCATTCTTCCTACCGGGAACGCCATCGACGAGCTGGATATTCCAGGCGTTGGCAAGCTACCCGTCACGTTGTTGAACGCCGGGAACCCGACCATCTTCATTGATGCTGAGACGGTAGGCCTGACAGGCACCGAAACGCAGGATCAAGTCAATGGCGATGCTGAACTGCTCGCCCGCTGCGAAACGATCCGCGCTCACTGCACCGTCGCCATGGGGCTGGCAGCGAGTGCCGAAGAGGCGACCCGTCTGCGTCCTCACACGCCCAAGCTGTGCTTCGTAGCCAAACCTCAGGCTTATCAGGCCGCAGGTGGCAAGTTCGTCGAGCCCGATGATATCGACGTGATCGCCAGGATCTTGTCGATGGGCAAGCTACATCACGCGATCACGGGTACTGGTGCGGTCGCTGTTGCCGTCGCGGCAGCGCTCGATGGCACGCTGGTAAACCGTATCGTTGGCGACATCGGCGATCGCCAGGTTCGTATGGGCCACACCGCAGGTAGCGTTGCGGTGGGAGCCAAGACAGTTCTGGAAGAGGGTGCCTGGACAGTCGAGAAAGCAGTGATGAGCCGCAGTGCCCGGCGCTTGATGGAAGGCTGGGTTTGCATTCCTGAAACGATCTGATGGAACCGTCGTCATGTCGAAGCTGGTTCGGCGTGACGACAGCCATGCTCGATAATAAAAACAACAGAGATTTACACCATGAATTCATCCGGATTTACGCGTCACGCGATGCTCCGCCGTCATTTCATACAGCTCTCTGCCGCGGCTGCAGGGGGTGTATTGGCTGGTGGCCTCACCCTCCCGGCACATGCCGCTTCTACCGGTGATGAAAGCAAAATGACGAATAACACACCATCGCAGACACCTCGGTTTGCTTACGTTGGATCACGCACGAGCAAAGAGCGCAACGCCCGTGGCGTCGGTATTACTGTGTACCGTTATGTGCCTGAAACTGGCGCTTGCACGCTGATTCAAACGCTCAATGATCTGATGAACCCGTCGTTTCTGACCTTCGATCAGTCACAGACCCATCTGTATTGTGTGCATGGTGATCTAAGCGAGGTGAGCTCTTTCGCCATTGATGCCAAAACCGGTGAGCTGACCAAGCTCAATACAGTCGGTACCCAAGGTAAGAACCCTGTTCACCTTAGTGTTGATCCGACCAACACATTTTTAGCCGTTGCCAACTACGCCACGGGCAGCTTTGCAATTTTCCCAATTCAAGAAGACGGAAGACTGGGCGAGCTGGCGCATCTGGAGTCACTGCCTGGAGAACCCGGGCCTCATAAAGTTGAGCAAAGCAGCTCCCACCCGCACATGATTCCATTTGATCCTTCTGGACGGTTTGTCGTCGTCCCTGACAAAGGTCTGGATGGCGTCTTTGTTTATCGTGTACAGCAAAACAACGCCAGGTACGAAGCTACACAAGTCAGCATGATCAAGGCTCGCGAAGGGTCTGGCCCGCGCCATGTCGTATTCACGCCGAGCGGCAAAAACGCCTATGTCGTGAACGAACTCGATAGCAGCGTGACGGGCTATGCCTATGATCCTGAGCAGGGCGCGCTGACGCCGCAGGAAATTGTCTCCACATTGCCGTCTGATTTCACGGGTAACAGCCGTGCAGCGGCAATCGTGATGGCGCCTTCCGGAAAATACCTCTATGTGTCGAACCGAGGCCACGACACTGTGGCGACCTTCTCGCTCGAACAAGGCGGTGCGTTTACTGCCAAAGGGCATACGTCGTCGCAAGGTCGCAAACCTCGCTTCATGAACCTGACCCCAGATGGCTCGCGCCTTTTTGTTGCTAACGAAGAGTCCGACACCATTGTGAGTTTCGACGTTGACCAGAACTCGGGGGCGCTAACGTTGAATGGGCAGGTCATCAAGACCGGCAGTCCGGTGTGCATGATTTTTAAAACCGTCAACTGAAAGGAGCGAGTAGCTGTGGAATTTGATCTTGCTGCTGTACGAAAGGACTTGGCTCCCCATGGAGAGCTGCGGGTTGCGATCAATCTCGGTAATCCAGTCCTGGCACAGCGTGATGAACATACCGGGGTTCTCTCGGGTGTGTCGGTTGCATTGGCATACGCGCTCGCTGACGAACTCGAGATTGCCATCTCCCTGACGCCATATGACGCTGCCGGCAAAGTTTTCGTTGCGCTGGAAGAGCAGGGGTGGGATCTCGCGTTTCTTGCCATTGAGCCGGTCAGGGCTGAGAAAATTTGCTTCACGCATCCGTACGTCTGTATCGATGGAACCTACCTGGTAAAAACCCAGAGCAAGTTCCAACGCGCTTCTGACCTGGATACCGACGGCTGCAGAATTGCAGTGGGTAAGGGCGCGGCCTACGACCTGTACTTGTCGCGAACATTGAAGAATGCCGAGCTCATCAGGGCTACTACCTCCGCCGGCGCAGTCGATACCTTCATGGAGTTGGGGTTGGAAGCGGCGGCAGGCGTTCGCCAGCCGCTGGAGCGTTTCGCGAGGACGGCCTCAGGCGTCAGAGTCCTCCAGGACAACTTCACTGAAATCCGGCAAGCCATGGCTGTTCCGAAAGGAAGAGTAGTTGCCGCGCAGTATCTGCAGCAATTCATCGATCAGTGCCTTCGCAGCGGATTTGTCGCCAAGGCGCTCAGCGAAAGCGGCGAACAGGAAGCTCGGGTTGCGTCGCCCTCTTCGGTTCTCCGTCCATGACCCTGAAGCTTTTATCGAGCGCGTTGAATTGCGGATCTGTCGATAAAATGCCTCTCTCTTACCTGAGACTGACAACTTTCGACCCATTGCAGCCGTTCGTCCACGACTGCAATCGATCCAAAGCATATGCTTAACCGCGTGCTTGTGAGGCGGGGGTAAACATTGAGACGGCTTGATGGTCGATGACTCAGCACTTGTAGAGCAACGCTTCAACTACAACGCCAAACGCAGATGAATGTTCACGGCGATTGGGATAATAGAGATGGTAACCGGCAAAGGGTTGGCACCAATCTTCCAACACTCGCACAAGGCTTCCCTCGGAAATCTCCTTGGCAACCATATCTTCCGGAAGGAAACCCAACCCACATCCCGCAACGGCAGCACGCAGAATCGGCACGCTGCTGTTGAACGTCCATTGTCCTTCAACGCGCGCCTTGAGTTCGTGACCATCCTTTTCAAAATCCCATTGCATCAGGCTTCCATGGGTGGGCAGGCGCAGATTGATGCAATTGTGTGCGGCCAGATCACCCGGCACCTTCGGCACTGGGCGCTGTTTGAAATACTCGGGTGAGCCCACGACCGCGATGCGCAAGGACGGCCCGATAGGAACGGCAATCATGTCCTTGGCGACTTGGTCCCCAAGCCGTACCCCTGCGTCATAACGCTGCGCGACGATGTCGGAGAGTGCGTAGTCGACGGTGATTTCGACCTTGATGTCCGGATAGTCGGGAAGCACCTTCAGCAACTTGGGCCATAGAATATTGTTGGCTGCATGTTCGGACGCTTGAATCCGCACGTTCCCTGCCGGGGTGTCACGAAACTCGCTGACCGCTGCCAGTTCCAGTTCAATCTCGTCAAAACGCGGCGCCATGGATTGATAAAGCCGCTGGCCAGCTTCGGTGGGGGAGACGCTCCGTGTGGTACGGGTCAGCAGACGAACCCCAAGCCGGGTTTCGAGTGCGCGCATGGTGTGGCTCAGCGCGGACTGCGAGACACCCAGCTGTGCCGCCGCGCGGGTGAAGCTGCCTTCGCGGGTAATGACCACGAAGGCTTGCAGGTCGTTGAGATTGGCGCGTGACATTGATGAGAGCCTCTCATGGGGAGCGTGTGATTATTCTATGAAAACAGGTTCCGCATGGATGCGCGACCCCAACGAGACCATCACAAGGTACGTGCGTAGAACGGCGTCAACTTGCCAAGTGCAGCGTCCACATACTTGGGAACCCAATAGGTTTCGATGTGCGTGGCGCCGTCGATAATGAACAGTTCCTTGTCTTTCGTACCCGTGGCCCTAGGGAAAGCATCTTGGGTCATGTAAAGGCTGTCGGCTTTGCTGCCAGCGATCATCAGCAATGGTTGATTGATCAGCTCGATCTGGTTGGTGGCGTCGAAACGCATCAAATCCAGTAGGCTGCTGGTGGTGTACTTAAAGGTCGAGTTCGGGTGCGCGTGTGTTTTCCAGTAGTACTCGTAGCCCTGGCGGTACAGTTCGAAGGGCAGCTTGGCGATCTGCTCGTCGGTGAGGTTGGCGTCACCCGAATAGAGCACCGCGCCACCAGCCGCCTCCTGAGCGCGTGCAGCGCGAGCCTGTTGCAGGCGTTGCTGGATGGTATCCAGTTGCGAGTCGTTGTAGCCGTTGCGACGCACCCGACCGGAGTTGAACATGCTAATGGTTGCCAGCGATTTGAAGCGTTTGTCGGTTTGCGCGGCGGCCAACGAATAGCCACCGCCGCCGCAGATGCCGAGCAAGCCCAGGCGTTTGCTATCAACCCCCGCGTACTGGGTAATGAAGTCGGCCATGCCATGGATGTCTTCGATGCGATACGCCGGCTTGTCGATGCTGCGAGGCTGTCCGCCACTAGCGCCCTGGTAGGCCGCATCGGCGGTGATCGTGATGTAGCCCTGTTCAGCCAGTCGCTGGGCATACAGTCCGGCGACTTGCTCTTTGACGCCACCGTTCGGATGCGCAACCACGACGGTCGGGTAGACCTTCTTCGCATCGTAGTTGGCCGGGGTGTAAACGTTGGCCGCGATGTCCAGGCCATTTAACTTGTAGCTGACCGGATGGATGTTGACCTTGCCGGGCTCGTTCTTGGTAATGGCGCCGTCGTAAGTCAGTGTGAATGGGTTTTTTTTGTAGTCCGCAGCAAAGGCTTCGCCCGCAGAAAGGCCAACCAGCGCCGACATAAGCGTGGCTTTCATAAAGGTGTTTATCACTTGAAACTCCTGAGCAATCAAAAGAAGGGCAGTTTGAAAAAGGGATGTGAGCCTTGGTCAGTCCAGATGCTTTTCTTTCAGGAAACTCGACACCAGATCCGCGATCTGCACGTTGTTCAAATCGGACATGGGGAAGTGGGTATTGCCCTTGATGCCGATCTCCGGCAAATGGATCAGCCTTACGTCACCGCCGTGCTGGTTGACCGCATCGCGCCAGAGCCGGGCCATCTTCAGCCGGGCGCGCCAACTGTCCTGCGCGGGCAAGTCGACGGCTTGTTCCGGGATGTTGTCGCCATAGACGATCAGGATTGGAATGCGCGTGAGCGCCATGAACTGATCCATTGGCACGGCCGCACCCTGCACCGTGTCGAACGCGCTGGGGATCGGCGCGGGTACCTGACCCTGCGGGAAGACGAAGCTGCTACCCGGCTCGAAGGCGACAATGGCCTTGACCTTGTCGTTCTTGATCGCGGTCAACCAACCCGGTCCACCACCTTGCGAGTGGGTGAACAGGATGCCGGAGCCGATTCTGTTGAAGACCGCCGATACACCCTCGCAGACCACACCCATGTCGAACGGCCCGGTGTTCGGTGTCATTGCCCGGAAGAATTGCTCGCGCGTCTGTGCATCCTTGGCAACTTGCACGCCGTTGAAATAGTTGGGCCACAAGCCGATGCGAAACTGGTTGAACCACAGTTGTTCGTCCGGCGTCGGTTTGACCGTCGCCTCGACCATGCTGCGGCCGGCATTGCCACGTCGCGGCTGGTCGATCAGGTACACACCGAAATGGCGTCGCAGGAAAATGTTCTGGAAGCCTTCGCGGCCATCGGCGGTGGTTTCCCAGGTCTTGGAGAACTGACCAGCGCCATGCCACATGACGATGGGTAGTTTCCGGGCATCGACCGGGATTTGGTAGAAGGTGTAGGCATGGTCACCGTGATAGGTCTGGCCATCCGGAGCCATCGGCTTGCGCGGGTTGAACATGCCCGGCGCAGTGGTCATCGTTCCACCGGCGGCGAAGCTGCCTTGCGCCTGAATCAGTAAAGGGCCGGAACCATCGGGCTGGTTCGCGCAGGCTGCCAACAGGCTGAGCAGGGTGATGCTGAACAAGCGTTTTGCATGGTTCATGTTATTTCACCGAAGCTTCAAGGGCCTGGGTCAGCGCCGTGTTTGCACGTTCGGCGGTCTGTGCATCGCCGTGCTTTTTCAACTGCTCGATGACTTGGCGCAACTGCGCTGCGCTGAGCCCGACACGCAGACTCGCCAGCATGTGCGAGCGCAATTGCGATTCCACACCCGGCGTCGCCGCCAGCGCCCCGACGGTGGCCAGTTCGCGGCTTTGCCAGTCAAGGTTGTCGCGCTCGAAGATGTCGCCAAACAGATGGGTTTGCAGAAACCGGTTGATCACCGGAGCGAACTCGAACACCGGGCCTTTGACCGGGGAACCGGAAATCTTCGTTTGATTTGCCGTGCCGGCCGCCAGCAGATCATCACCGGTTGGAGTGGCACGGCTTGGCTCACGCCCCGGTGCATCCTCGATGCCACGTTGCTTGCGCATCTGCACCACCGTCATCAGTTCGTTCAGGGCGTTGAGGCTGCGCGGAAAGCCGACGTAGGCATAGAGCTGCACCAGAATTTCCCGGGTCTCACTGATGGTCAAGCCGGCATCGAGACCTTGGTTGAGCGCCGCGTTGAGTGAGGGCATGTCACTGGTCGCCATGAACGCTGCGATCAGGGGAATCGCCTGTTGTTGGCTCGACAGCGTTTCTGCGCTGGCTTGTGTGCGGGTCATGGTTTGCGATGCCTCGGCGGCTTGAGTGGTAACACTGAACATCACACCAAGGCTCAGACAGAGCACCATCAGCGCGGGATAGGGGCGGGACTTGCTTGCGTCAGTGGTCATCGTGAAAGGCTCCGTGCATTGCGGGGTCGCTGCGGTGTCGCTGGATCGTACGGAGGACGGTTGTGGTGATTAACCCCGATATTGCGCAAGGACTCCTGAGCAGAACTCATGAGTCGTTTTTACAATTGCAGCTGAAACCTGGCGTCGCCGCTCAAATACGGGGGCTTGAGGAGTTTTGATGGCTCAACGCGAAGGAGCTGCGCTACGGTTTCGACACATTCGGTAACTTCATTTGTCGGCGTATTGCGCCTCCGAGACTTTCTCTGCCCAAGTCACGGTCTTGCCGTCCTCGGCTTCTGCAATCGCGATGTGGGTCATGCCGTTACTGGCGGTGGCACCATGCCAGTGACGGGTGTGCGGCGGAATCCAGACAATATCGCCCGGATGGATTTCCTGTCGCGGCCCGCCTTCTTGCTGCACGTAGCCTACCCCGGCAGTGACGATCAGCGTTTGCCCCAACGGATGGCTATGCCAGGCGGTGCGCGCACCGGGTTCGAAGGTCACCGTGCCGCCGCCGATGCGCGACGGCAGATCACCGTTGAACAGGCCATCAACGCGTACCGCGCCGGTGAAGTTTTCAGCAGCGCCCTTGATCGAGGGCTGGGCGCCGTTCTGGGTGATGCGGATTTCGCTGGCGGCCTGGGTTTCTGCACTCAACAGCGACAAGGCAACAAGCGGTGCGATCAATCGGTTCATCGAATGAACTCCTGTCAGACAGTGAAGCTGCGCCGAGCCCGGCGCAGCGGTGGCAAGGCTCAGAGCCCGGTCATTTTCAGCGCCGATTCCGGCAAGCGTTCACCGTGCACCTGGATCTGCGCCATCTGCTCATTGATTACACGCAGATCGTCGCCGGTCAGTTCCAGTTCGATCGCGCCCAGGTTCTCTTCCAGTCGGTGTTGTTTGGTCGTGCCCGGGATCGGTACGATCCATGGTTTCTGCGCCAGCAACCAGGCCAGTGCGACTTGTGCAGGCGTCGCCTGCTTGCGCTCGGCAACGGCCTTCACTACGCCGACCAACGCCAGGTTGGCCTTGCGCGCTTCAGGTGAAAAACGCGGCACAAAATTGCGGAAGTCGCTGGCGTCAAACTGGGTTTTCTCATCGATCTGCCCCGTGAGGAAGCCAGCGCCGAGCGGACTGAACGGCACGAAGCCGATACCCAGTTCCTCCAGTACGCCAAGCAGTTCATGCTCCGGGCCACGCCAGAAAAGCGAATACTCGCTCTGCACCGCCGCTAGCGGTTGCACGGCGTGTGCCCGGCGGATGGTTTGCACGCCGGCCTCGGACAGGCCGAAATGCTTGACCTTGCCCTCGGCGATCAGCTCCTTGACGGTTCCGGCCACATCTTCAATCGGCACTTGCGGATCAACGCGATGCTGATAAAACAGGTCGATGCGATCAGTGCGCAAACGCTTCAACGACGCCTCTGCCACGGCGCGGATATGGTCAGGTCGGCTATTGGTGCCGCCGCCTCGTGCACCGGTCACCAGGTCAATATCGAAACCGAATTTGCTGGCGATGACCACCTGTTCGCGGATCGGTTGCAAGGCCTCGCCCAACAACTCTTCATTCGCGAATGGGCCATACGCCTCGGCGGTGTCGAACAAGGTGATGCCTTGTTCATGGGCCGAGCGAATCAGCTTGATCATGCTCGGTTTGTCGGCGGCCGGGCCGTAGGCGGAGGTCATGCTCATGCAGCCGAGGCCCAATGCGGAAACTTCCAGGCCGTTGCCCAAAGTGCGTGTTTTCATGGTGCTTCTCCAATCCAGAAATCGATCAGCGCGTGAGAGGGTGATCGCTCAGCCAGCCATTCACGCGCTCCATGGTCTTGCGCTCTTGCTCACCCTCCATCAAAAAACCTTCCGTCACCTTAGCCTTGGACGCGTGCTTTTCGAGGACGCTGCGGCTATTGCCCAAGCCGTAGCCACCGTGGGTGTTGAAGGGGATGAGGGTTTTGCCAGTCAGGTCGTGAGCGCTCAGAAAAGCACGCACGATTGGCGGGGTAGTCTCACCCCAGATCGGAAAGCCAAGATAAATCGTCTCGTAGTCGCTCATAGCGTGAACCTTGCTTTCCAGCTCGGGCTCGAAGCCGTTGTCGCGCTCCTGACGCGCCCGCTCCACGGTTTGCAGGTAATCCTCGGGATAGGCTTTGGCCGGACGGATCTCGAACAGGTCGGCACCCAATCTGCGCTGGATGAGGCCGGCGACCACGCGGGTATTGCCGGAGCGCGAAAAGTACGCGACCAGAATTCGCGAGCCTGAACGTGGTATTTCGCTCGCGTTTTGCGTATCGGCGAGTGACAGCAGCGGTGCGCTCGCCAGTGCAGCGATGACCGTGCGCCGTAGCGGATCGTGATCGTTGTTCATCGCCCGACGCGCGCCTTGAGGGCCTCGGGATAACGCTCGCCTTCGATGCGGATCTGCGCCAGTGAGGTGTCAATGGACTGGAGTTCGGCCGCGTCGAGGATGATGTCCGCGCCGCCAAGGTTTTCTTCCAGGCGATGCAATTTGGTCGTCCCGGGAATCGGCACAATCCACGGCGCCTGCGCGAGCAACCAGGCCAACGCAATCTGCGCCGGTGTCGCTTGTTTTTGCGCGGCGATCTGGCGGATCAAAGCCACCAACCCTTGATTGGCTTGCAGTGCCGACTGGCTGAAGCGCGGCACGATGCTGCGAAAATCGTCGCTGCCGTATGTGGCGTCGGCCGCTACTGTGCCGGTGAGAAAACCCTTGCCCAGTGGACTAAACGGCACGAAGCCGATCCCCAGCTCCTTGAGCGTCGGCAGGGTTTCCTGCTCAGGCTCACGCCACCACAATGAGTATTCGCTTTGCAGCGCCGTGACTGGCTGCACCGAATGTGCACGGCGAATGGTTTGCGCACCGGCTTCCGACAGGCCGAAGTGCTTGACCTTGCCTTCGCCAATCAGATCTCTCACCACACCGGCGACGTCTTCAATCTGTACGTCCGGGTCAACCCGATGCTGGTAAAGCAAATCGATGAAATCGGTCTTAAGTCGGCGCAATGAGCCTTCGACGGCGAGTCGAATGTGTTCAGGGCGACTATTTAGAATCTGCTGCTTATTGTCGGCACCGAAGGTGAAGCCGAACTTGGTGGCGATGACCACTTGATCGCGAACTGGCGCCAATGCCTCACCCACCACTTGTTCGTTCAGGTACGGACCGTAAACCTCGGCGGTGTCGAAGAAGGTAACGCCTCGGTCAACCGCCGAACGGATCAGCGCAATGGCTTGTTGCGT
Organism: Pseudomonas sp. JUb42; assembly: GCF_024807945.1. Classification (GTDB taxonomy): domain Bacteria; phylum Pseudomonadota; class Gammaproteobacteria; order Pseudomonadales; family Pseudomonadaceae; genus Aquipseudomonas. The sequence continues at coordinate 84,440 of NZ_JANUFD010000015.1, forward strand.
GTCAGTCGCCGGGCCGTAGCCATGGTTCAAGCCCATGCAACCCAAGCCCAAGGCTGACACTTCGAGTGAACTGTTTCCGAGTGTGCGCTTGTGCATTTCGATCTCCCAACGTTTGCGTTGGGGAAACAGTAAGCCAGCTAACGAGTGGAGACTAGACGGGTAGATCGGCAAGGGTTCATGAGGTTTGCTCATCAGTCCCAGAAGAGAGGGAGGTGGCGCATTGCCCTAAAACATGCCCAGGCGCTCTTAGCAAGGACATACTCAGTTCCCCATGCAGAATTCCTTCTGGCACAGAATCTGTAGTGGTCTAATGAAACCGGACACCCATTTAGGCGCGATGGTCGCGAGTAGACCCAATACATCCCCTGGCATCCGGCAGATGCTGGCCGGAGCTGTTATTCGAGGCATGCGCAAACGCAAAGCCGATCCACTTATCGAGAGCGCGCCCAACACAATGACCATTAGAATGGGCCCTTCATCAATTTCTCGGTTGCCCTTGCTCGTGGCCTAACGTCTACTCTAATCCGCGCCAGATTGCCCCACTCATTACTTTCTCGATGACCTCACCATGAAACGTTTCGTTCTGCTCGACACAACCCCGATCCCCGAAAGCGACGCAGCCCTATGCCTGTTCGAGTACGGCGAAGACTTCGTGATCAAGATCCTGGGTGGTGATGGCGGGCAGTTGATGAACACTCGCATGCACGGTTCCGAAGACGCCCTGGCCGAGATCCCTTGCCGCAAGGTCGCCGGCCGGCCCAATTCCCGGGTATTGGTCGGCGGGTTGGGCATGGGCTTCACTTTGGGATCGGCGCTCAAACATTTGGGCGCGACCGCCGAGGTCGTGGTCGCCGAGTTGGTGCCGGGGGTGGTCGAGTGGAATCGAGGACCGCTGGGAGAGAAGGCCGGGCGCCCGTTGCTCGACCCTCGCACGGTGATCCGCATGGAAGATGTGGCCAAAGTGCTGCAAGCCGAACCGCAAGGCTTTGACGCGATCATGCTCGACGTCGACAACGGCCCCGAAGGTCTCACCCAAAAAGCCAACAGCTGGCTGTATTCCGCCGCTGGCCTGAGCGCTTGCGCCAAGGCCCTGCGGCCCAAAGGCGTGCTCGCTGTGTGGTCGGCCAGCGCGGACCGGCTGTTTTCCGACAAATTGAAGAGGGCCGGCTTCAAGGCTGAAGAAGTTCAGGTGTTTGCCCACGGCAACAAAGGCACCCGGCACACCATCTGGATTGCCGAAAAGCTTAAGGGCTAAGCCTTTAACGTCCGAACTTGTTGCCTATGAGGTCCATGCTTGTCCTTCAACATATATGGAGGACACGTCATGCCTATCACCGTATTCCAATCGAAAAGCAGAAAGCTCCGCTCCGTCTCAGAGACATTTGGGAAATTCGAGTCAGGCTCCAGCTAACAGGGAAAACCAGAGATGAGGCGCTCTTCGATCTGGCCATCGACAGCAAATTAAGTGCGTGAGATCTCACCAAGCTGCGGGTTAGCGACATCTCACACGGCCAACGCGTCTCGCCTCGGGTTCTTGTGATGCAGCAAAAGACTAAACGGCCGGTGCAGTTCGAAAGGTCACCAGTATGCTGAAACCACACGGGCCCTGGAGAGAACCCTTCTAATCCCCGTTGCACCAAAACGCTTATCTTCAACCCGGTCTTGATCAAACCGTTCTGCTTACTCACGCCACCCGGTTTCGGTGGGAAAGTTTCACTGATATTTTATTCACGATGACCTTCTTACTGTCTATAAGGCTATGCGGCAAGGAGCAGGCCGGTATTGGCGGAAAGTTACCTTTCAGGATGCCTGATTGAGGATCTATAAATACTGAGCTTTCCTATGGCTGTGTGGCAGGATGTCAGCGGTCGTCTGGCCGGGTCATAGATCAGGTCCGCATACCCGGTAACGTAGCGATTGGCCTTGAGTCCAGTCTTGTAAGCGCTGTAAGAGAACACCCAAGGATCCGGAGTGAGTACGTGCATATAACAAACTTAAGTGACGGAAGTAATTGCGGACCCGTATTGGTTTGTCTGCCGGGGGCGATGTGTTCCCCACGAGTGTTCGAGACGGCGGCACTGCTCAGTGGACTTCCTGCGATCGGGCTCGGCTGGCTGGAGGGTGATGGACCACACGATCTTGATTCGATAGCCTCCCGAGTCAGCAACGCGATTGCCGACTTGCCTTCGGTCATTCTCGTGGGTCATTCGCTCGGCACCTCGATTGCCATGCTGGTTGCACTGCAACAATTGCAATCTGGTTCCACCCGCATCAAGGGGTTGGTGCTTTCTAATAGTGGAGCAAATACTCGCGGTCATGGTGACATTGCGAAGTTGGTTGAGCGGATAGGGCACGACTGGGGGGAGGCATTTTGGAGCGCGTTTATTGCGCGTTGCTTTCGAACGTTGCCAGCTTCACCGTTGTTGGAGCAAGTGCATGCATATCCACAGCGGTTGGACGGCAGCTGCGTGATCGAAGTTCTTCTCAGCCAGCAATCGATCGATTTTTCCCCGCTTCTGCACACTTTGCCGCGCGTGCCAACTGCTGTTGTTCATGGTCAGCACGATCCGGCGCGCACGCTTGCTCACGCTCATGAAATGGCCAGCGGCATTACCTGGGCCACGCTTCATGTCCTGGATACGGGTCACACGTCTTGTTCCGAGGATCCTGTAACATTTGCGAGCATTCTTCGCGACATTGCGCAGGCCGCCATCTGACCATCGCGAGTCAGCTGCGTTCGATCATACCTCGCGCCACTTAGGCCGGAGTTGTTCAAAGGGCCGCGCTGGCACCGACGCCGGTTCGGCGAGGTGCGCTTGAGCGCCTCGGACCATCAAGCTCTCGGATATCATTTACCGATACACGGTGCTGGCGCTTCAAACCGCAACTCAGTTGTTCCGAGGCAGACCTTTGGCTACCTCCAGGGCCGACTCCTGCAAGCACTCCATGAAATGTCGGGCAACTGGAGTCAGCAGATGATTTTTGCGGACTACCACGCTCATCTGCAATGCATTGAGCGGCATCTCTATCGGGATTTGCTGCAAGCCGTAGGATGCAATTCGCGCCGCCAATGGACGAGAAAACCATCCCAGCATATCGGTGTCGCACACCAGACCGAGTGCAATCGCGAACGACGTGTAATACGTGATGCGTTTTGGTAATGGAAGTCCTGCTCGGCCATAGGCGGTGTTCAGGTTACTGGTTTGTGAGCGATCGCTGGCAATCGGAGTGATCCATTCGGCATCCAGCAAATCTGCCAAGGTTCGTGCATTAGCCAGGGGATGCCCCGTGCGTGCCATGATCACGAAATCGGTGTTGAGCAGCGGTATGCTGTGCAGGACATCATCGTCGATTACGCCTGGTTGCACATGTGAGGCGATCAGGTCCAGGGTGCCGTCCCGCAAACGGTGCATGGACTGGCGGAAGTTCACCTCGGTCAGTATCAGTTCTGCGTCCGGGGCTTTTTGCCGGAAGCGCTTGATGGTGGCGGGAAGCAACGTCAAAGCAATAGAGGACGTGGCACCAAAAGCTACCCTTCCGAGCATGTTTCCCTGAATCTGCACCAACTCTTCGCGAGCGCGCTGCAGGTCTTCCAGAACCTGACTAGCCCGTCGCTGCAAGGCCTCTCCGAACTCGGTCAGGTCAACGCCACGAACGCTACGGTTGAACAGTTCCACGCCGAGATCTTCCTCCAGCTCGTGGATGATCCGCGTAACACTTGGCTGAGCCAGGTTCAGCTGGCGAGAGGCGGCGCGCAGGCTTTTCTCTCGTGCGACAGCGATGAAAACTTGTAACTGCTGCAACTTCATGACGTTGTCCGCTCGCTTTCGGGTTTTGACCGGTGATCCATAAAACGGATAGCTCATGCGAAAAATACCATCTTTGCAAGCATGATGGCATTCCATACATTTGTCTCATCTTCAGCCAAATCTGCGCAGGACACTGAAATGAGCGCTTTCCCACACTACTGCGAGGTCAGTGACCTCGTGCCTGCGGCCGATACGCTCAGGGCTATACGTCACCATATCCATCAACATCCAGAGCTTGCGTATCAGGAAATAGAAACCGCCGCGCTGGTAGCGAGGCTGTTAGGCGAATGGGGGTTCTCTGTGACCACCGGCGTTGGCGGCACCGGCGTAGTCGGTACCCTGAGCGTGGGTGTCGGTCGGCGCAGTATTGGCCTGCGTGCCGACATGGACGCCTTACCGATCACCGAAGCCACCGGCCTGCCGTACGCAAGCCGCAATCCCGGAAAAATGCACGCCTGCGGTCATGACGGACATACCGCCATGTTGCTGGGCGCGGCGCAATATCTGGCCAGGACCCGAAACTTTTCCGGCACGTTGCAGCTGTATTTTCAGCCTGCCGAAGAGAGTGGGTTCAATAGCGGCGCCCAGGCGATGATCAAGGACGGCCTGTTCGAACGTTTTCCCTGCGATGCAGTGTTTGCAGTGCATAACCATCCCGGCGTTGCACCCGGCGTGATGCTGTTCCGCGAAGGGGTGTTCATGTCGGCTGGCGACAAGGTGTATATCGATATCAAGGGTGTCGGAGGCCACGGCGCGCGCCCGCACCAGGCCGTGGATCCGGTGGTGGTGGCGGCGAGCATCGTCATGGCATTGCAGACCATCGTCTCACGTAATCTGGATCCCGCCTCGCCAGCCGTCATTACAGTCGGTGTCCTTAAGGCTGGCACCGCCACCAACGTGATTCCTGATACCGCTCGGCTCGAACTCGGAGTGCGTACGTTCGACGCTGCCATTCGCAAGCAGGTTCGCCAGCGGATTATCGATTTGGTCTATGCCCAGGCGCAAAGCTACGGCGCCACGGCTGAAATCGATTATGTCGAGGGGTACCCGATGGTAGTGAACAGTCCGGCTGAAACGGATTTCGCGACAAAAGTCGCTCAAGAATTGCTTGGCGAGGGTCAGGTGGTTCCCCGTACCGACTTGATCATGGGCAGCGAGGATTTCGCTTATATGTTGCAGCAGAGGCCGGGCTGCATGTTGCGCATCGGCAACGGTGAAGGGGAGGACGGGTGCATGGTTCATAACCCGGGCTACGACTTCAATGACCATAACCTCCCTATCGGCGCTGCCTTTTGGTCCCGTCTGGTGGAACGCTTTCTCGACTCGCCTACAGGAGCAGTGTGATGAACTCAATAAGTACAAAAATTCCAGATCAGCCCGTCGCCTCTCACGAACAAGCAGATGTCAGCACAGCTGCGGACAAAAGAGCGGTGGTCGCAGCAGTCATTGGCAACTGGCTTGAGTTCTTCGACTTCACGGTCTTCGCTTTCTTCGCCGTCACCATAGGCAAGCTTTATTTCCCGACCGACAACGAAACTACCTCGTTGCTGTTGGCACTCTCGACCTTCGCGGTGGGTTTCATTACCCGTCCGTTGGGCGGCCTGGTCCTAAGTACCTTCGCTGATCGGCGCGGTCGTAAGGCTGCACTGACAGTGACCATCATGATGATGGCGTTCAGCACGCTTGCCATTGCGGCCACACCGACTTACGCCCAAATCGGCATTGCCGCGCCTATCATCCTGCTCATCGCACGTATGACTCAGGGATTCTCCCAAGGCGGCGAGTTCGGCGCGGCGACATCCACCTTGATCGAGCGGGGATCATCCCTTAATCGAGGTTTTCGTGGTAGCTGGCAGCTCGCCAGTCAGGGTGCAGCGACGGTGCTGGGTGCGGGCACTGCGGCTTTGCTCACCAACCTGTTATCGCCCGAAAATATGAACGCCTGGGGCTGGCGTATTCCGTTTTTGATCGGTTTCTTGATCGCTCCAGTTGGCCTTTATCTGCGCAATAATCTCCCGGACGAAGGTCACACGACTTCCGAGCGCGGGGTGCTGGCCGAACTATTTTCCGAGCACAAAAGGAGCCTGGCGCTGATAACCATGATGGTTGTCGGAGGGACCGTATCGGTGTATGTGCTGAGCTTCTACCTGTCTACTTATGCGATTCATAATCTGGGTCTGCCTCAGAAAACCGCTCTCTGGATCAGCGTCACTTCAGGGCTGACATTGCTGATTTTCGCTCCGGTCTGGGGGGCATGGTCGGATCGTTTAGGGCGTCGCAGGCTACCGATGATCATTGGCAAACTGATGTTGATTGCCTTGCTCTATCCGGCATTCTGGCTCTTCAACGCCTACCCGACGCTCTATGTGATCCTGCCGCTGGCGGCGCTGCTCGGAGTGTTTTACGCCATGGGCTCCTCACCCCAGTATTCACTGATGTGCGAGTCCTTCCCCAAGCGCATTCGCGCCACGGCAATCTCCATCGCCTACACCTTCGCGGTGACGGTGTTCGGTGGCTCGTCCCAGGCCATAGTGACCTGGCTGACCCTGGCCACGGGTAATAATCTTGCCCCGGCCTGGTACATGAGCGGGTGCCTGTGCGTATCGTTATTTGCTTTGTTCAAACTCAAGGAAACCGGCGGCAAGATGCTCGACTGACTGCGCAACTGCGATCGCACCACTCACTGAGGCACGGACCGATATGACGACGCAACGGGCAACGAACAGCTTGAGCAGCGGCAAAAAGGTGGTTTTTGGCGGGGCGTTGGTGATTTTCCTGACCGCCGCCATCGCGTCCATCGGTTACGGTGTTGACGAAGTGCAGAGCACCCGGGCCAAGCCTGTCGTCGAGCTCGCCAGTGCCGAGGTGCGTGCGTTGCAAATACTCGCACTGGAGAAGGATTTTGCCTTGGGCCTTGCCGACGGTGATGTCGTGCAACAGGCCCTGAGCCGCTTATTGAAGGATATTGTGGCGATCAAAACCCGTGTTCCTGCCAGTCAGGCACGAGGTCTTGACGATGCTACGCAAGCCTTGCAGAGTTTTGCCTCCAGCCTTGCAGCGTTGATCAGCGAGGCGCCTGCCGAACGCCGTTACGAAAGCGTACAGCAAAATTTTGACCGCTTGATCGACAGCGTCAATCACGGCCTGAGTCGGGTGCGCAGTGCCTACCAGGCCGCTATTGATGAGCAAAGCGCCGAGTTGCAGAATTTCATGCTGCTGGCCGCATGCCTGGCATTGGTGTTCGCCACCGGCACCAGCATCGCCATCGATATCATCAATGTGCGTTCGTTGCACACCGTCATCAACTCCGCCAGGCGCATCGCTGCCGGCGATTTGAGTGAGCGCGTGGAAACCTTTCGCCGTGACGAAGTCGGCCAGCTGCAGGAGGCCATGAGCGAAATGTCGCAGAGCCTGCGTGAGTTAGTCGGGCACATTCAAGGCGGCGTCAGCCAGCTGTCAGACTCGGCGAAAGCGCTGTCATTGGCCGCGCGCCAAAGCGAGCACGACATCAAGTTGCAGATGGCTGAAACCGATCAGGTTGCTGCAGCGATGACGCAAATGGCCGTGAGTTTCCAGGGCGTTGCCAATCATGCAGAAACCGCCGTGTCGTCGGCGCTGTCTGCCGACCAGCAGACCAGCCTTGGTTTGATGGTGGTGAGCGAGGGCCGCGACCGCGTCACGCTATTGGCCGATTCGATGCAAACGGCGATTCACAGCATGGACATTCTGGTGCGCAACAGCGACAGCATCATCAGCATGGTCGGGGTGATCAAGAGTGTCGCCGAGCGCACCAATCTGCTGGCCCTGAATGCGGCCATCGAAGCTGCCAGGGCGGGTGAGCATGGCCGTGGCTTTGCCGTGGTGGCAGGTGAAGTACGCGCGCTGGCGCAACGCACTCAACAATCGACCCAGGATATTGAAAGCACCATCAATACATTGCTGGATAGCACTGAACATGCCGTGACGTGTATTCATGGCAGTCAGGCTCTGCTCAAGGAAACCCTAAGCGACAGCGAACGAACTGTGGAGTCGTTTGGGGTCATCGTTGGTGCGGTATCGAGCATTCATGAGCGCAATCAGCAGATCGCCCATGCGTCCCGGGAACAGCGCACCGTTGCACAAGATATAACCCGCAACGTCACACGGATTCGTGACATTACCGAAAAAAACTCATCTACCGCTACCACCACGGCAGCATCCAGTCAGCAGCTGGAGGAACTGAGCAACGTCCTGCGCAGTGCGGCGGCGCGGTTTCAGTTGTAAGTGCGCAGGAATAACAGCTCAATCGGATCACCGTTTACCTGAATAATTAATTACCCATGAGTACTTTCCAGGCTATGCGTTTAAGCCTGTTGGGAGCGCCGCACCTATTACCCTGATTTAAAGCCGTCAGAGCCGATGTACACAATAAATTCTGCCAATAATCAATCGCAGTCAGGAGCCCGTATGAAATTAATGACCCTTGCAGTAACCGTGGGAACTGGTGTTCTATCGCAATTCGTTGTTGCCGATGGCAACGCTGGCTTTCTCGAAGACAGCCATGTAATTCTTGGCTCGCGCAGTATGTATTACGATGCCGATGTACGCTCTAATAAAGCAAGTAAGACCGGCGCACATACACCGGACGAGCGCGAGGCCGCCACTGCGTTAAGGCTCGATTACAAGTCTGGCTTTACCCAGGGCATCATCGGTTTTGGTATCGATGCCCAGGCGATCGAAGCGATCCACTTGGACGGCGGCACTGGCCACCATCTGGACGGCAACGCCAATAGCTTTTTCCCAAGCAACGGTGATTCGGCAGCAAACAACTGGAGCCGCATCAACGCCAATGCCAAGTTTCGCGTTTCCCAGACCGAACTGCATGTGGGCGGCGCCCTCGCGCCGGCACTGCCAATTCTGCTGTCCAACGACAGCCGCGTTACGCCGCAAACTTATGAGGGCGGCATTTTAACCTCCAAGGATATTCCCGACCTGACCTTTACCGCAGGTGAGATCAATAAGGTGTCTGGCCGCGCTTCCAGTAACGCTACGGGGCTTTCTGTTGCCGGCGCTACTAAGGACAGCGACAGCTTCACCTTCGGCGGTGTCGACTACACGCCGTTTGGTCGCAGTACCAACAGTCTTCTGAAAAACCTCACCGTCCAGTATTACTACGCCGACCTGGAAAATTTCTACAAACAAAACTTTTTCGGCCTTATTCATGTAGTCCCCCTGGGCGATGATCAGTCCTTCAAGACTGATCTGCGTTATTTCGACAGCACCCATGACGGCAAGAACGGCCAGGCAGGCTACGCATTTAACAACAATAGTGGTTATGCAAAACATGCCGGGGAAGTGGACAATAAAACTTACAGCGCCCAGTTTACTTATCAATTAGGCAGCAGCTCGTTAATGCTCGGCCATATTGGTATCAGCGATGACGGCGGCTTTGTATGGGCCAACCAGGGCAGTTTGGTGGATCCTGTCGCACAGGGCGCGGGCGGTTCTGATTTCTACCTCTTCACCAATGCTATGGTCGGCAGTTTCTCCCGCGCTGGCGAACAAGTGAATGTGGGGCAGTACACCTACGACTTTCGTAACTGGGTCCCTGGCTTGAAAGCTTCGTTCGCCTATCTGAGTGGTGACAACATCAAAGCCAAGGTCGCCGGTGGCAGCGAGCTGCACGAGGCTGAACGCGACATGCGCCTGGACTACGTCGTGCAGGCAGGACTACTGAAAGGCTTCGGCACAACCATCCGCACGGGTAACTATCACGGAGAAAACACCGGTACGTCTTCGCAGGACCAGACCCGAATCATCTTCAACTACACCTATAACTTTATGTAAACGGGCGGTTTCGCTTATCACTTCCTCTGGTTTTAGGCCCTGTTTCAGGGCCTCTTTTTTCAAGAAGGTCGAACGCAGTCTGATTTCCAGCATTCGATCCTGTGGATGCCATGCGCGATCATCTTTTTATTCCGATCACGTGCGCTTTAACGAGCTCTAGACCGATGGGTCTCACGATCTACAAATAGAAAATGTGGGAGGTTCAATGACCTACGATTTTTGCGTCATAGGTGGGGGAATTGTCGGGTTGGCCACTGCTATGCGTCTTTTGGAGTTGCAACCCACAGCCTCATTGTTGCTGGTAGACAAGGAATTACGTCTGGCCACACACCAAACCGGCCACAACAGCGGCGTGATTCATGCCGGGGTGTATTACGCTCCGGGCAGCCTTAAGGCTGAACTATGCAAACGCGGGGCCCAGGCAACCAAGGCGTTTTGCCGAGAGCACGGCGTTGCGTTCGAGGTTTGCGGCAAGCTGCTGGTCGCGTCGAGTGACGCCGAGCTGGAAAGGATGAGCGCCCTTGAGGTCAGGGCACGACAGAACGGCCTGAATATACAGCGCCTTAATGCTGCACAGTTGCACGAGCGTGAGGCCAATATCGTTGGGCAGGGCGCGTTACTCGTCGATAGTACCGGCATCGTCGACTACACAAAAGTTTGCGAGGCCATGGCTAGAGTGATTGCCGCAGCGGGAGGCGAGGTCCGCTTAGGGCAGACGATCGTGTCGATCCAAGAGACTGGCGACCACGTTGCCGTAGCGTCCCCAGGCGAATCATGGACCGCCAGGAAACTGGTGGTGTGTGCAGGGTTGCAATCAGACCGTCTGGCGAAGTTGGCCGGACTGAAAATTGACCATCAGATCGTGCCTTTTCGTGGCGAATACTACCGCCTGCCGTCGAAAAAAAATGACATGGTCAAGCACCTGATTTATCCGGTGCCCGATCCGGATCTGCCATTCCTTGGCATCCATCTGACCCGCATGATCGATGGGAGCGTCACGGTCGGCCCCAACGCCGTTTTGGGCTTTGCCCGTGAGAACTATCGAAAATTTTCCTTCAATGCCAAGGACGTCCTGGAGTACAGCCGCTTTCCCGGCTTTTGGAAAACCATCGGCCAGAATCTGGCTTCCGGCATTGCTGAAATGAAGAACTCAGTATTCAAGAAAGGGTATTTGGAGCAATGCCGTAAATACTGCCCCTCGCTTGAGCTTGATGATCTCCAGCCCTGCGAAGCTGGCATTCGCGCTCAGGCGGTAATGCGCAATGGCGATCTTGTTCATGACTTTCTTTTCCTGCAGACACCGCGATCGCTGCATGTCTGTAACGCACCTTCCCCGGCCGCCACATCAGCGATTCCCATCGGCGAGATGATCGCCGAGAAGCTGCTGAGTCGTTCCTGAACGGCATGTTGCATTCGATTGCGTCACTTATAAGGAGCTAAACAAGAATGGTGCCCGATGGATAAACGGCCTGCGTGCTGTGCATAAATTCTGACTCCCCCTTATTAAGAAGCGGCAGCAGCTACGCCATTCCCTTTTTGGGGAGGCGTAGCTAGAGAAGTCTGCGGCTGCCATGAGAGAATTGGGGGCTCATGGGTCGCCGCTCCTGGCCGATTGCAGACTGTCTTATGTCGTACAACGCCCAAGTTGCCAGCACACCCCATATTTTCAGACTTTCTGAAAGGCACTGGGCGACATACCGAACTCGCGTCGAAACATGGACGAAAAGGCGCTGGGACTTGAATAGCCGGCGTCGAGGGACACCTCCAATACGCTCTTTCCCAGCGCGAGGTTTTCAAGAGCAATGAACAGCCTGATTTGCTTGCGCCACTCGCCGAAGCTGATGCCCATGTCCGTCTGAAACCAGCGCTGTACGGTTTTCATATTGATACCCAGAAACTGTGCACACTCCGCCAAACCCCAGTCCAAGGCAGCGTTAACGGAAATTGCACGGCACAAGCCTTTCAGCCTGTCGCTGCCAGGAATCGGCAAAAGCCTGGAACTCGTGGGCGCGGCCAGCAGTTCCTCGACCAGCAGCGCCATCAAATGATAGTTCCGACTTACTTGTGAGTCGTGCGCTGTCACGAGCAGGACGGCAAAAATCAACTCCTGCAGTAAGGTCGATATCCCCAACAGGGTACAGGCAGCGGGCAAGCCCACTGATCGCTCGTCACTGAGATAGACAGTTCTGATCCTGGAGGTGCCGATAGTGCGTGTCCAATGCGGCTCGTTCGCAGGAATCCACAGGCCATGGCCGCCAGGTACCACCCAGCAACCGGCGTTTGTCGTCACAGCCAGGACGCCCGCAGGCGCAAAAAGGAGCTGCCCCTCCGGATGTTGGTGGATGTTGATGGTCGTGCCACTGGAGAGATCGAGGGCCAGGGTATAGATGCTTTGGCCTGGATGCTGCCGAGCGGTCTCAGAGATGGAAATGTCCATAACTCGACGATGCGTGCCCTTTATGCGTTAGACGGGTTATCGCCAACTTAGCATGATGGAAGGCCTCATTGCCCTGCCTGCGTGCTAATCATCGTGAACTCTTTCGTCGACTCTCAGAACCCGATCTCGCTGGAAATGCTGAACCAGCTCAAGCGCATTGCCGACTCGCTCGAACGTGCTTACCCCGTCAGCCGGCAGTTCTCGCTGCAACCCGACATTATCGCCTATCAATGGCAATACAGAGCACAGCAAGGCGTTAGTCACGCAGTACTGTTGCCGGTCAAACATCCGAGCCTCATAGATTTCCGCCAGTTGAAAAACGTGGATCGTCAGACTCGGCTGATCAGAGATAACACGCAAAATTTCATTTCCGGGAAGCCTGCAAACAACGTATTGCTGACGGGTTCCCGAGGCACGGGTAAGTCCTCATTGGTCAAAGCCTGCCTGAATGAATTCCATGGCCAGGGCCTGCGCCTGATCGAGATCGATAAGGAACACATCGGTGACCTGCCCGAGGTGATCGACCTGATCAGTAGCCAGCCCGGAAAATTCATTCTCTTCTGTGACGACCTGTCCTTTGAAGAGGGTGAGATTGGCTACAAACGCTTGAAAACCGTACTGGACGGGTCGATTACTGGACAGTCCACTAACACATTGATCTACGCGACATCCAACCGCCGCCACCTGATTGCCGAAAAAGCATCGGATAACCTGTCCAGAGTCCGAGGGGAAGACGGCGCTCTCCATCCAGGAGAGGAAGTTGAGGAAAAGATTTCCTTATCTGAACGCTTCGGGCTGTGGATTTCTTTCTACAGCTTCTCCCCGGATGAATATATCAATGCCGTCAATCAATGGCTGATGACCTATGGAGTGCCGGAGGAAGCCTTTGAAGAAGCGCATATTCATGCGAACCGCTGGGCCACCCAACGAGGATCGCGATCGGGGCGCATCGCATCGCAATTTGCCCGAGACTATTGCGGGAAACTCAACACTCAGAAGCAATGATCGACTTTGGGAACGACCCGCTGTGCCTGTAACTCTACCGGTATCTACTCATTGGTAAGGTACAGCGCAATGGACAAGACAATCACCGTGGATCAGTTGGCTACCGTTGACCTTGGACCCATCAACGAGATATGGCTCGGTGGCACTCATACCCAGCTATGCCTATGGCGTGGCGAACAGATCTTCACCCACGAAATGCTCAGCGAGGGCACCCACGATCAGAATGTCCAACGCCTGTGCCTGCAGTTGGTCAACCCTGATGATCAAGCCGCAGTGGCCAGCGTTGAGCTGATCGCGCGCGAACGGCTGAAGGAGATGGGTAAGGAGGGCGAGTTTTATCCGGCTGAAGAGGCGAACACTCATCAATAGCCGGGCTGAAGCGCTGATGAAAGAAAAGAGCATCGACCAGTCATGAGTGTCCTCAAGCTTGAGCGACCCGATAAAAGAACAAAGGCACGGCGGCCATCCTGAAGTCGGATGGCCGCCGTGCCTTTGCTCCGTTGCGCTTTGGATAGGGGGCGAGAATTCAGCCGATATCGACGTTCAGGGCGATATTGAAGCTGCCAGCGCCGTTTCGCGCTACGCCCATCAGCAGCAGACCGAGCGCCTCAAGGGTGTGCGCCATGTGCAGACCACCGACATCGAGTGGGCGCATGCCAAGGCTCGCGATGTAGGTGGCGACGCGTTCCTTGACCCGAGGATCATCGGCGGCGAAAAACCCATCGAGGCGTCCACCCCGCGCCAGTACGTGGCCAAAGATGCTGTTGAATGCCTTCACCACATGCGCGCCCGTGTGGGCCGCCTTGGCGATTTCCTGAGCAGCAGAGCTGCCTTGTGGGGTTAACAGACTTTCAGCGTCGGGGGTAAACGGGTTGGTGATGTCAATGATCACTTTGCCGTCGAGCGCGTCGCCGTATTCAGCCACTACCGCCGAAGCGCTGCTATAAGGAACGGCAAGGATAACGATGTCACCCGTTGGCACGGTGCCATAGGTCCCGGTGGTGGCGGCGCCTGCAAGTTGCGTCGCCATGGCCCTGGCCTTGGCAGGATCGCGGCTGATCACCTCGACGACATATCCCGCGTTGGCGGTACGACCGCCTATGGCTGCGGCCATGGCGCCTGAACCTATGATACTGATAGTGCTCATCTGCACTGTTCTCCTGAGTGGGTTATTGCCCGACGTCCCTCGGTTCAGCGAACCGGGAAGTAGTGGCCGTTATTGAAATCGTCGAAAAGACCAGGTTGCGAGGGGTTCCAGCCGAGTGTCTGGCGTGTGATGTCGTTGGATGCCGAGAGGTCCAGCGAAACCACAGCCGCGAGGAAGCCGAAGTAGCCCGGTATCATCAACTCGTCAGCGGGGATGCTTACTGCGGGAAGGTCCAGGCGCAGGGCGATGGCCTCGGCGATCTGTCGCAGCGCGATGGCCTGATCACCAACCGCGTGCCACGCCTTGCCTGCCGGGCTCTTTTCCAGGGCCAGGCGGAATAAGGAAGACAGGTCGCGTATGTGCACCGCGGACCACCGGTTATCGCCCGCGCCGGGGTAGCCGACGTAGCCTTTAGCCTTGGCAACCCCTATCAACTGCTGCAGAAAGCCGGCCCGATCCGTCGCACTGTGTGCGATGGGCGCAATCCTTACGACCGAAGACCGCACGCCCTGTTCGGCAAGGCCGAGCACGGCAATTTCCACGGCATTGCGGGCGCGCAGCGTGCCTCTGTGCGCGGGGCCCCCCGCCAAGGCGGGGTCTTGCTCGGTTGCCAGGCGGCCGAGGCTGAACGGCGCTGCCCGACCTGGATTGGTCGGCGCGCCGATGCTGCCCGCTACGACCAGCGGCTTGCCGGTGCCCGCCATGGCCTCGCCGAATGCGAGCACGATGGCCAGCTCCGACTCGCACAAGGCGTCGAGTCCGCCGGAGGGCAGCAGTTCTGCGCGGTACGCCAGGTGTATGACGCCGTCTGACTCCCGCGCCGCAGCCTTGAGCCCATCCAGGTCTTCCAGGCTCCCAATGCGTGCTTTTGCTCCGAGTGCGGACAGTGCGGCCGCAGCCTCGTCCGAGCGGGCCAGGCCGGTGACCTCATGTCCGGCGGCGATAAGTTCAGGGATGACGTGTGAACCGGCGTGGCCGGTGCCGCCAGTGACGAATACATGCATGTTGGTGCTCCAAGTGTGTGAGTAGTGTTGGGGGAGGGGCTATAGGGTGCTCAACCGAGCAGGCTGACGCCGATTGAGAACCGTGTGTGCATGACGGAGTGGGTGACGAGGCCCAGTGATAGCAGGCAGACATGCTCAAGGGCGCAGGCCATATCCAACGCCCCGGCGTCCATCGGGCGCATCCCGAGGCGTTCGACAAATGCTGCGATACGGGCTTTTGCCTGTGCATCGTCCCCTGCAATGAACACGTCGAGCGGGTGCTGTTTGACGGCGCTGGCAGCCAGTACGTGGGAGAACTGACTATTGAACGCTTTGACGACCTGAGCTGTGGCAGGGGCGACTTTGACGATTTCCCGGGTGCCGGAGTTGCCCTCGGGCGTCACAAGGCTTTTGAGGTCGGGGCCCACGGGATTGGTGATATCGACGATCAGCTTGCCTGCGAGTTGTTCGCCGTATTGCTTCACCACGTCGAGAACGGCGGAGTAAGGCACCGCCAGAATGACGATGTCTCCTGCCGGTAACGCGCCGAATATCCCTGTCGTCGCGTTGCTTCCGATCTCGTCAGCCAGTGCCTGCGCCTTGCTGGCATCACGACTCACGATCTCGACGGTATATCCGGCGCCAGCGGCAAGGCCGCCTATTGCCGCGGCCATGCCACCTGAGCCGATGATGCTGATTGTGCTCATGTGCGGGTCCTTGTTTGGCAGAGGGTTAAACAGTGCAGGGATGCCGACGCCATATCGGCGATCTCGCTCAGTAGGGTCCATGCTGAGCATATAACTTGCAAAAAACAAGTAAAAAATTGAAATTTACTTGCGATACACAAGCGATGCTAAGATCCGCCCATGAAGACAACAGCCAAAAAAGACATCCGCTCCCATTGCGCGGTGAATTACGGCGTGGAGATCTTTGGCGATCGCTGGTCGCTGTTGATCATTCGCGACATCGTGTTCGTCGGCAAAAAGACCTATGGCCAGTTCCTGAAGTCGGAGGAGGGCATTGCCACCAATGTCCTGGCTTCGCGCCTGGCCTTTCTTGAGGAGCAAGGTGTTCTCTCGAAGGCGCCGAGCCCGGACGACGGGCGCAAGGACTTCTACAGCCTGACCGAAAAGGGCCTGGACCTCATCCCCATTGTGCTCAACATCGTGCTCTGGAGCGGGAAATACGATTCGCAGTCGTACGTACGGCACAGCCAGGAATTCTTTGCCCGCCTCAGTCAAAACCCGATAGAGGTGAGCGAGGAGGTGAGGGCGCTGGTGCGCAGCGGCGGGTGCCTGTTCCCTGACGGCAACGGATGAGCCGGGCGGCAGACGGGCTACGCTGCTTGCCACTGGATAAGTTATTGCAGCCGGACGGTGATCATGGACAGGTTTCAGGAGATGAAAGTACTGCTGGCCGTCGCCGAGGCGGACAGCTTTGCCGCCGGGGCCAAGCTGCTGGGTATGTCGGCGCCCAGTGTGACGCGGGTCATCGCGGGCCTGGAAAATCGCCTGGGCACGCTGCTCCTTGCACGTAGCACACGCAGCCTGCGTCTGACCGAGGCGGGTCGGCGTTATGTGGAGGATTGCCGGCGCATTCTGCAGGATCTGGAAGAGGCCGAGGAGCTTGCCACCGGCAGCAGCATTCGAGCGCGGGGTAACCTGACGGTCACGGCATCGGTGATGTTCGGCGAGTTGTTTTTGATCCCGCTGATGACGGAGTACCTGGTGCTGCATCCTGAGGTCGTCATCAACGCACTCTTGGTGGATCGTGTGGTGAACATGCTTGACGAGGGGGTGGACGTTGCCATCCGCATCGGTCAATTGCCCGACAATGGCCTGCAGGCCATCCGGGTCGGGCAAATCCGCCCGGTGGTCTGTGCTGCACCCGGTTTTCTCGATCGGGTCGGCAGGCCGACGGCGCCGGAGGAAGTTTTGGAGGCGCCTGTTGTGATGTCATCTGCCAGTGGCCTGCTGACTGACTGGCAGTTCGACGTCGCGGGAAACGCCATCACCCTGCACCCCAAGCCACGTCTGACCGTCAGTTCCAATCAGGCCGCGATCAATGCCGCACGCATGGGTTGGGGCTTCACGCGAGTGTTGTCCTATCAGGTCGCCGAACTGGTTTCCAAGGGCGAACTGGAGATCGTCCTGGGTGCATTCGAAACAACCCCGTTGCCCGTGCATGTGCTGTATCAGGGCAGCAAGCGGGTCTCTGCCAAGGTACGCACCTTCGTTGACTATTGCTCGAGCCGGTTCCTCGAAAACCCGGCCCTGCATGCGGTCCCGACGGCCTAGTTCATGAGCCGTTATCGTGAAATGCGCACCTTCGAAGCCGTGGCGCAGGCGGGCAGTCTTGCCGCTGCAGCCCGGCAACTGGAGCTGTCGCCAGCGACCGTCATGCGTACCGTCGCGTCGCTGGAAACACGCTTGAGCAACAGGCTGCTGATTCGCGGACCACGCGGCATTCAGCTAAGTGAGGCCGGTGAGCAGTTCGCTGTGAGTTGTCGCCATATCCTGGAGCAGGTCGACATGGCCGAACGCTCCGCAGCAGGCATACATGGCAGCCCGGCCGGGCAATTGGTCGTGTCGTTACCGTTGGCGATGGATCAGGCTGTATTCACGCCAACAGCGCTGGCCTACCTGGCTGAATTTCCCGATGTGCAACTGGTCATCAGGACGTGCACTGGCGCGCCGAAACTTCTGGATGAAGGCATTGATGTCGCCCTGGTGGTCGGGCATTTGCCGAGCTCGTCGGGGTTCGCCGTGCCGCTGGGCATGATGAGACCGGTTGTGTGTGGCGCTCCAGCTTATCTGGCAACGTGGGGCCGCCCAGAGATACCTGCAGACCTCAAGACCCACCGAACGGTGATGACCACTGCCGCAGGCCCGGAGAGTGAGTGGCGCTTCTGCCGCGAAGGTTGTACCTGCGTCATCAAGCCTGACCCCGTCCTGACTTGTACCACTACGCGTGGGGCCATACACGCTGCAACCCTGGGGCTGGGGTTGATTCGTTGCATGACCTACGAGGCCCATCATGAGTTACAGGCTGGACTGCTCGAACCGGTGTTGAGCGCCTTTGCCAGCCATGCCCTGCCGGCGCAATTGATTTACCGCGACGGTCGCCGCGCCGATGCCCGGATACGGACCTTCATCGCCTTCGCCACGCCAATACTGCGCAGCCATCCGGCGTTTGTCGGGTAACGCAGAGTGCACTCTTTTGCTAAACGAAATTATCCATTGCTCAGGTTGGTGATTCTGCCCGGCGGGTGAGAGGTGCAGCATCTGCACCCAGCGCAAGGAGGCCAATACGGATTGATTTCTGCGCTGCCGCCCCCCAGTCAGAGCAGGAGCCAGGACCATGACGCAGCCAGCCATCAAACTCTATCGCCACACCCTTTCAGGCCATTCCCATCGCGTCGAACTGATGCTCGCATTACTGAAGCTGCCCACTGAGCGGATCTTTGTCGATCTGGCCAAAGGTGCCCACAAGCAGCCGGAATTCCTCGCAATCAACCCTTTCGGGCAGGTGCCGGTCATTGATGACGATGGCACGGTCCTCAGCGACTCCAACGCCATCCTGGTCTATCTGGCGAAGAAGTACGGTGACGGTAGTTGGCTACCTGATGAACCCCTTGCCGCTGCACGAGTCCAGCGCTGGCTCTCGGTTGCCGCTGGCGAGATTGCTGGCGGCCCTGCGGCGGCACGGCTGATCACCGTTTTCGGCGCGGCGTTGAATGCCGAAAGCGTCATTGCGAAATCTCACGCCTTGCTCAAAGTGATGGACAACGAGCTGGCGCAAACGGCGTTCCTGGCCGGTGATGCTCCGACAGTGGCTGATGTGTCCAGCTATACCTATATCGCCCATGCTCCGGAAGGCAACGTGTCGCTGGCGGCCTACCCGAACGTGCGCGCCTGGCTGGAAAAGGTCGAGGCATTGCCCGGTTTCGTGCCCATGCAACGTACCGCCGCAGGCCTGCAGGGCAACTGAGTCGGCCTGCTGTCGGGCTCACCTGCATCCGTCTCAAGGAGCGCTCCATGGACACTCTGCCCAAGCACCGTCGCTCTCCCTGGCATGCCGGGGAGCGCATACTTCAGGAACTCCACAGCGTATCCGAGCGGATGGAGGTGATCGGGCAAAAGGTTATCCGCAGCTACATGCCCGATCAGCATCGCGAGTTCTACCATCAATTGCCCTTCATGATCGTCGGCGCCGTAGACCCACAACAACGGCCTTGGGCGACCTTGCTCGAAGGGCCGGAAGGCTTTGTCACATCGCCCGATCCGCAGCAGTTGCTGTTGGCTGCACATGCCGACGAACAGGACCCTGCCATGGCCGGGCTGCAAGCGGGCCAGGCCATCGGCTTGCTCGGCATTGAGTTGCACACCCGGCGCCGCAATCGTATCAACGGCGTGATTGACCAGGCTTCTGCCCATGGCCTCTCGGTCATGGTCGAGCACTCCTACGGCAACTGCCCCAAATATATTCAGGCGAGGACCTGCCAACGTTTCCCTGAGCTGATGCAAGGGCGGGCCCCACGCCAGGACTTCACTGCCCTGAATGAGCGGACCGCGGCGCTGATTAGTGCGGCCGATACGTTTTTTGTCGCCAGTTACTTTGACCATGACCCGCAACAGCGCTCGGTGGACGTATCGCATCGGGGCGGGCGGCCCGGATTTGTCAAAGTCGAAGGCAACCGTCTGACCATTCCTGACTATGCCGGCAATCTGTTTTTCAACACCTTGGGCAACTTACAGGTCAACGCCTTGGCCGGGCTGCTGTTCGTCGATTTCAGCAACGGGGACGTGCTGCAACTCTGCGGGCGCACCGAGCTGATTCTGGACAGCCCGATGATCAAGGCATTCGAAGGTGCCGAGCGCCTCTGGACCTTCGAGGTCGAGCAGGTGGTGCTGCGCCCGGCGGCGGTATCGCTGCGCTGGGAGTTTCATGATTATGCACCGACCAGCCTGGCCACCGGCACCTGGGTCGAGGCGGACGCGCTGCTGCGCGAGCGCGAGCAGCGTCGGCAATGGCATCCCTGGCAGGTGACGCGTATAGAACAGGAGAGCAAGGACATTCGCTCGTTCTATCTCCAGCCGCAGGACAACGCTACCGTTGCCTTCGTCCCCGGCCAGCATCTGCCGATACGTCTGTTGCGCAGCGGCGATGCGTCAGCGCTGATCAGGACCTACAGCGTCTCCAGCGCGCCGTCGGATGGACACATCCGTATCAGCGTCAAGGCCCAGGGCCCCGCGTCACATCATTTGCATGACACTGTGCGAGTGGGAGACATTCTGGAGGTGCGCCCGCCATTGGGCAGTTTTACCCTCGCAGAAGAAACTGAACGCCCGGTAGTGCTGATCGGCGCAGGCGTCGGTATCACGCCGCTGGTTTCCATGTTCCGGGAACTGATTGCGCAAAATCTCCAGCATCAGCGGCACCGCCCGATCCATCTGTTCCAGAGCGCCCGGACCCTGGAGGATCTGCCGTTTCAGGCGGAGCTCGTCGAACTGCAACAGCGTGACCCTGAGTCGGTGCATATCCACCGTGCCTTGAGCAGTCCTGAGGCCGAGGCCGTTGCTGGCCGGGACTTCGAAATCATTGGTCGTCTGGATTTTGCCCGGCTCAAGGCTCGCTTGCCGCTCGATGACTACGACTTTTACCTGTGCGGGCCCGCGACTTTCCTCCAGGCCATGTATGACGGGCTGCGGGGGCTGAACATTAGCGATGAGCGCATTCATGCCGAAGCGTTTGGTCCGTCGACGTTGCAACGCCTGGCGGTCGAGCAGGAGACCCCGCTGATTCAGCCGCCTGCCGCTACGACGCCCGTGCCGGTGTATTTCGCCACATCGGCCAAGGATGCACGCTGGACGCCGGGGGCTGGCAGCCTGCTGGAACTGGCGGAAAGCCGTGGCCTTAACCCGGACTTCAGTTGCCGGGGAGGTTCCTGCGGCACCTGCAAGACCCGTCTGGTCAGCGGCAAGGTCCATTACCCCAATCCTCCGGCGCAAATGCCGGATGCCGATACGGTACTGATCTGCTGCGCCGTCCCGGCGGAGCATGAGGAGGGGGTGCAGCCTTTGGTCCTCGATCTCTAGCAACTGTTTCTGCATGGACGTCCTTCAACTACCGGGAGCAAGCCTTATGTCGACCCCTGAAATACGCCAACCTGTGCCGCCTTTCACCCGTGAAACAGCCATTCTGAAAGTCCGCCTTGCCGAAGACGGCTGGAACAGTCGCGATGCGGCGAAAGTGGCCCTGGCCTATACCCCGGATACCCAATGGCGCAACCGCGCGGAGTTCGCCAGCAGCCGTGAGCAGGCCCAGGCGTTTCTGCAGCGCAAATGGAACAAGGAACTCGAGTACCGCTTGATAAAGGAGCTTTGGGCGTTCACCGACAGTCGAATTGCCGTGCGCTATGCCTATGAATGGCACGATGACTCCGGTAACTGGTTTCGCTCATACGGCAACGAGAACTGGGAGTTTGCCGACAATGGCCTGATGGCCCATCGATTTGCCTGTATCAACGACCTGCCCATCAAAGAGTCCGAGCGTAAATTCCTCTGGCCACTGGGGCGTCGTCCTGATGACCATCCGGGGTTATCGGTATTGGGACTGTAGATCGACCGGCCGGGGCCACCTGATCAAACCCGCGCGGCCCCCGCAAAATGTGGCGACTGGTCGAAAGCCTCGATCAGGAACTCCGTCAGAACGCGTATCTTGCGCGCGGGATGCGAGCCGGGCGGGCGGATGACGTAGGCGCCCGCCTGCGGTGGCAGGTAACGGGTCATGATGGGCACGAGCGCGCCACTGGCCACACCCTCATCCGTGAGCCAGGCGGGCAGGTAAGCGATGCCCAGTCCTGCTGTTGCGGCGGCGACCAGCGCCGTGCCATTGTCGGCCTTGAAGCGCCCCTGCGCACGCACCGAAACGACTTTGTCGCCGTCCATGAATTGCCAGGTTTCGGTGCCCTGCATAAGGGCTTCATGGGCGGTGATTTGCTCCGGCGACTCCGGCGCTCCATGGGCCTTTATATAGTCGGGGCTTGCGACGAGCCGGGTATAAGACGGGCCGATGCACCTGGCGATCAGGTTGGAGTCTTGCAGATAGCCAACCCGGATCGCGCAATCGAAACCCTCCGCGATGAGATCGACGAAGCGATCGCTATAGCAGGTCTGGATCTGCAGTTCGGGGTGGTGAATCGCCCATTGCGCAAGCATGGGCGCGAATTGAGGGCCGAACGACAGCGGCACAGCGATCCGCAAACGACCGCGCAGGGCACCGCTGGGCAGGATGGTTTCCCTCGCGACCTCGATCTCGGCGCAGACCCTGGCGGCATAGTCGCGGAACGTAGCCCCGGCTTCCGTCAGCGCTGCGCCGCGGGTGGTGCGGGCCAGTAGCTGAATGCCCAGCTCCGTTTCCAGCCTGGCGAGCCTGCGGCTGACGATTGATTTGGACACCCCCAGCCGCAGTGCTGCTGCCGAGACCCCGCCGGCATCAGCCACTTCCACGAATGTTTGCAGCTCTTCGATATCCATGTCGGTGTTCCTCATTTCGCAACACAGCTAGTCGCGAGATGCTACTACTGCGTCGAGTATGGGAACAGCACAATCCTGCTTCCTGGTGATCTCGCCTTTGGCGCCTATCTCCCGGACACCATCAGTCCAGGCGTCGTCCCAGCGGTGTCGCCTGTGCGTGTGCATCCCCACCAAGAACAGGACCAGCAAATGGCTAGCGAAGTTATCCGCAACCCCCATACCGACCAACTCTTGTCGCCCGAAAATTCGGCGCTGATCATCATCGACTACCAGCCGATCCAGGTCTCCTCGATCCGCTCGATGCCCCGGGAAGAGTTGGTCTTCAACATCGCCAGCGTCGCCAAGGCGGCCCTCAACTACAACCTTCCGATCATTCATTCGACTGTCAACGTCGCCACCGGCCGCAATAAGCCGCCGATTCGGGAACTGCAGGACCTGCTCGGTCATCTGCCGACCTTTGATCGCACCTCGATCAACAGTTGGGAGGACACCGAGTTCAAACAGGCGGTCAAGGCGCTCGGTCGCCGCAAACTGATCATGACCGCACTCTGGACTGAAGCCTGCCTGACCTTCCCGGTACTCGACGCGATCCAGGAAGGCTACGAGGTTTATGTACCGGTCGACGCGGTCGGTGGTACATCCGTTGCTGCGCACGAGATGGCGCTGCGCCGAATCGAACAGGCGGGCGCGAAGCTGATCAGTCGAGTGCAGATGTACTGCGAGCTTCAGCGCGACTGGGCGCGGGAATCGACTGTCGCCGGTTTCATGGGCGTGTTTGAAAATGCCGATGGGTTTAATGCGGAGAAGGCCGTTTAAGAACCGCGGCCAGATTTCCTTCAAATAGCTTGAAGCTGGATGGGGGTGGCGCTTGCGCAGGCAGGCGCTACCTTTCACTTTTCTTTAGCCTGATTGTAGAGGGGCCTACAAGTCCTTCGCCCAGGTCTGACTGACCAGATCCTTGCCGAAGCTGTGAACCGGTTCTTCCTCCACCAACTGAAATCCCGCCCTTTGATACAGCTTGCGGGCATCCGTGAGGATGCTGGTGGTCCAGAGGATCATCCGTTTGTAACCTGCCTGCCGGGCAAACCGCAGGGTCTCCTCGACCAACCGATTGCCGATACCCAGGCCTCGGGCGCTCGCATCCACATACAGCATGCGCAGTTTGGCAGTGGTCTCGTCGTGCCTGACCACGAAGACTGAACCGATGACCTTGCCATCCTTTTCCGCGATCCAGCACCGTTCACCCGATGGGTCGAACTCACGCAGGAACCTGGCGACGATCTCAGCCACCAGAGCTTCGAACTCCGAATTCCAGCCATATTCGCGTGTGTACAGTTCTGCCTGCTGCTGAACGACGATACCCATGTCACCGGCTCGCGGATCGCGTAGCAGATAGGACGAGTCGTTGCCAGCCAACAGCGACTGGACCTGCTGCATGGCTTGGGTCAATTGTTCCTGGCGGGATTCGGGCATGTCTTGCAGCATTGCCATCACTTCTTCGCGCGCGGCTTGTTCAAGTGAGGCAAGGACAGCCTTTCCCGCATTGGTGAGCTGTATGAGCAACGCTCGTGCGTCGCTGGGTGAGCGGGTTTTGCTGATCAGCCCTTTTTTCTCGAAACCGCTGATGATCCGGCTCAGGTAGCCGGCGTCCAGACCCAGCATCTGACAGAGCTCGGCACTGGTCAGGCCGGCACTGGTCCCCAGTTCATAGAGGATCCGGCTTTCGCTCAGGGAGAACTCGGCCTGCAGCAAATGCTCGCGTAGGGCGCCGATCTGGCGGGTATAGAAGCGGTTGAAGCGGCGGATGGCTTCGGCGCGGGCCATGAGGGAGGTAGTCATGACAATGTCCATAAGGTTGCTTAAGGCAAGTATATGCTTGCCTTAAGCAATTATGTCAACGCTGTGGATGTCTGGGTGATTCTTTAGGCGCGGGGCTTGCCCGCGAAAAACGATAACGCGGTGCATCTGTCGGACCGCGCAGCCAGATAAGCGGGCAAGCACAGACCAAACGGGGCGAAACGGGGGTGGTGCTCTGCTCACGCTTCATTCTCAGTCAATCATTGAGTGGGCAGCCGTGAATGTTCTGATTAAAAATAGTTTATAAATAAAAAGTTCTACATGAATGAATAAAAGTTTATAAATAAACATTCTTTATAAATAAAAAATACGTTTACAAAAAACAAATGCCTTATGCTTTGTGCTGATCCTGTTGCGCAGTATTGATTTCCACTCATTGAACCTATTACCTGTCATCGCATTTGAAGGCCGTCAGAGCCCCACTTAACAATAAACGCTGCGTTGCAATTGCGCAGTCTGGAGCATGTAATGAAGTTAGCTGTCCTGGCAGTATCCGTAGGCGCGGGGGTTATATCGCAGTTTGCTATGGCCGACGGAACCGGTGGTTTCATCGAAGACAGTCATGTTGCGTTGGGCTCTCGCAGTATGTATTACGACGCTGATGTGCGATCCAACAAAGCAAGTAGTACCGGTGCCCATACGCCGGACGAGCGAGAGGCGGGGACGGCTCTGCGTCTGGACTACCAATCCGGTTTTACCAAGGGTACAGTAGGTTTCGGTCTTGATGCCGAGGCCATTCAGGCGATCCACCTGGACGGTGGCACCGGCCATCACCTGGACGGTAACTCCAACAGCTTCTTCCCGAGCAATGGTACGTCGGCTGCAGATAACTGGAGCCGAATCAACGCCAATGCCAAGTTCCGTATTTCCCAGACCGAACTGCATGTCGGCGGGGCGCTGGCGCCTTCGCTGCCGATTCTTCTGTCCAACGATAGCCGCTTGACGCCGCAGACCTATTCGGGTGGGATCCTCACGTCCAAGGACATCCCCGACCTGACGTTTACCGGCGGTGAAATCAACAGGGCAGCGGGCCGTGCTTCGAGTAACTCCACCGGTCTTTCGGTCGCCGGCGCTACGCAAGACAGCGACAACTTCAAGTTCGGCGGGGTGGATTACACACCCTTCGCCCGCAGTGGCGATCCGCTGCTGAAAAACCTGGTTGTGCAATATTATTATGCCGATCTGGAAAACTTCTACCGTCAGAACTTCTTTGGCCTGGTTCACGTATTGCCGCTCGGTAATGATCAATCTTTCAAGACTGATCTTCGTTATTTCGACAGCACCGGCGATGGTAAAAACGGCGAGGCTGGCTATGCGTTCAATAACAACGGTGGTTATGCCAAGCACGCGGGTGAAGTCGATAACAAAACCTACAGTGCGCAGTTCACTTATCAACTGGGCGGCAGTGCATTCATGCTCGGCCACGTAGGCGTCAGTGATGATGGCGGCTTTGTCTGGGCCAACCAGGGCAACCTGGTAGACCCTGTTGCCCAAGGCGCCGGCGGTTCCGACTTCTATCTGTTTACCAATGCCGTGGTCGGCAGCTTCTCTCGCGCTGGCGAGCAAGTGAACTTCGGTCAGTACACCTATGACTTCCGTACCTGGGTTCCGGGCCTCAAGGCTTCGATCGCTTACCTGCGCGGTGATGATATCAAGGCCAAGGTCGCCGGAGGCAGTGATCAAAGTGAAGCGGAACGTGACCTGCGGGTCGACTACGTGATTCAGGAAGGTCCACTCAAAGGTTTCGGCACCACCGTCCGTACGGGTAACTACCACGGCGAAAACACCGGCACGTCCTCTCAGGACCAGACCCGCATCATCTTCAACTACACGTACAACTTTATGTAATTGCGCTGTACCGCTACCTCTCCTCTGTAATTTAGGCCTCGACTTTTCGGGGCCTCTTTTTATCTCGAATAAGTGCTACTCCATCGATCTGGCACCGCGCTAGGTAGGACCGGCTTTAGCCGGGAGAGCATCATCGGCTTCAACGATGCCCTCCCGGCTAAAGCCAGTTCTACAGAAGCCGCATTCAAACTCAGAAATCGCGCTGTATCTGGCAGGATCTGCGTTGTCAGGACCCGCTGCTGGAGCCTTTGCCTTCATCTGAGCTCGACCCGGCACCCGACGGCGTTTTATTGCCCGGGCTCGAATTACCGCCAGCGCCCGCTTCACCGCCAGAGCCGGGCAGGGCGGTGCCGTTGGTGTTGGCGCCGTTGGTGCCGCTGGGTTTGGAGGATTGTCCCGAGTTGCTGCCGGAAGACGTTGCCGGGGCGCTGCTGCTCGCGCCGCTGGAGGTGCCACTGGCGCTGGTCGCAGCCATCAGGGGAGTCGACAGTACGCAAGTCAGACTGGCCATGGCCAGTGCATAAGTTATTGTTTTTCTCATGAGGAAAAGCCTCTTGGTAGATGTGAACAAAGGGTGCAAGTGCTGGCATCTTTGCCAATCGCTCTACGGGTGTGACTCATCGGTACGTGGAAAAAGTTTGAAAAAATGAAGAATCGGCGATGAACGGTTCAGCCACGCTCTGATCCTTTTCAAGATTGGATGCCCCGGTTCTCCTCAAGAATTCGCGCGGTATCCCGCGACGGCGGTAGGCCAAATACCCTGGCATAGTCCCGGCTGAACTGGGTCGCGCTCTCATAGCCGACCTCGAAGGCCGCAGCCGTGACGCTCCTGGCGCTGGCGATCATGAGGGTGCGGGCCTGGAGCAGGCGTACGCGCTTCTGATACTGCAGCGGACTGAGGTTGGTGACGGCCTTGAAGTGGCGGTGAAACGCCGAGACGCTCATGGCGGCTTTGTGTGCCAGGCTCTCGACCCTGATGGGCTCGGCAAAGTCCCGGCGGATCCACTGGATGGCCAGATTGACCCGGGCCATGGCGGTATCGGGCGCGGCGATTTCCCGCAGCATCCAGCCGTGGGGGCCTTGCAGTACGCGGTAGAGAATTTCCCGCTCATAAGCCGGTGCCAATGCCGCAATGGCTTCGGGGTTGTCCATTAGACGCAGCATGCGTACCCAGGCGTCCATCAGTTCCGGGGTGACGGCGGCTACCGAAAAACCTGGCTCATGTTCGTGACGCTCGGAGGGGCCTGGCAGGTCGGCGAGCAGTGTCGTCAGTACTGCCGGATTGAGGGTCAGGCTGACCGCCAGGTAGGGTTCGCCGCTAACCGCCGGATGTACGCTGCCCACGGCGGGGAGTTCGATGGACATCACGAAGTAGGTCGCCGGGTCGTAGCGCAAAGTGCGATCGCCCACGGTCATGGATTTGCTGCCTTGCAGGATCAGGTTGATCATCGGGTCATAGACTGCCGCCAGCATATGCTCGGGAATCTTGCCCTGGACCATGGCCACGCGCGGGATGCCCGTCTCGGTGCGCCGGTTTTCGGCTCTGGCGGCCAGTGACCTAAGTTCATTCAATTGATTGATCATGAGCGCCATGCTGAGTGAAGCCAGGTGCGCTGTGCAAGCGAAAAGCAGAAACAGGCAGGTTTGCGATAGAAACGGCCAGGCCTGTGCCTGCTGCGATGATTACTGTGGTGGCTCCTTTTCAGCGACAGTGGAGTACATCATGGGCGTTATCGTCATTACCGGAGGCAGCCGTGGTATAGGTGCCTGCGCAGCCGAATATATGGCCCGACGCGGCATGGGCGTCATCCTCACCTACAACGCAAACCCTGCGGCGGCCCACGCGGTGGTGCAGCATATCGAGCAGGCCGGTGGCAAGGCTGTTGCTCTCAAGCTTGATGTTGCTGATGTCGGCAGCTTTGCCGCTTTTCGTGACTCGGTGGTCGGCGCCCTGAGCGAGACCTGGGGCGTCAGCACCTTGGCCGGCCTGGTCAACAACGCTGGATACGGCTTGTTCAACCCTATGGAATCGGTCAGCGAGGCGCAGTTCGACGGGCTGTTCGGGGTTCATCTCAAGGGGCCGTTTTTCCTGACCCAGACACTGCTGCCACTTATGGGTAACGGGGCGAGTATCGTCAACCTGAGTAGCGCCACGACCCGGGTGGCCACCGCTGGCGTGGCACCCTATGCCGCATTCAAGGGTGCCCTGGAAGTGTTGACCCGCTACATGGCCAAGGAATTCGGCGAGCGGCGTATACGCGCCAATGCGGTTTCTCCCGGAGCGATTCGTACCGAACTGGGTGGCGGCCTGAACGATGAATTTGAGGCGCTGCTGGCGTCGCAAACGGCCCTGGGCCGGGTCGGCGAGCCAGAGGATGTGGCGCGGGTCATCGCCATGCTGCTGAGCGAAGAAGGTGCCTGGATCAATGCCCAGACTATTGAAGTCGCGGGCGGCTACATCATCTGATTATTTGAGGGCTTTGCCATGCTGGATCATGTTTTCCTGTCTGTAAGCGATATCGAGCGCTCCATCCGTTTCTACGAAGCGGTCCTGCCGCCACTGGGGATCACCACGCGTCACGATTACGACGGCAAGGACGGCCCGCCCGGGCACCCGGATCTCAAGGGTTTTGGCGCCCATGGCCGAACGTTCTTCTGGCTGCGTGAAGGTTTAGTGGAGGGGCGTGCGGCCCACGTGGGCTTCGTTGCCAGCAGCAAGGCCGAGGTCGAGGCTGCCTACGCGGCGGCGATCGCGCAGGGCGCGACGGACAATGGCGCACCGGGCGCGCGTCTGCATTATCACCCCGACTATTACGCCGCCAATGTGCTGGACCCGGACGGTTATAGCCTGGAGTTCGTTTACAAGAACTGGCAGCACCCGCAATGAGCCAACTGATGATCTACGGCGCCACGGGCTATACCGGGCGAATGGCTGCCGAGCATGCCAAGGCCCAAGGGCTGGATCTGGTTATTGCCGGGCGCAATGCGCAGGGGATGCAGATGCTGGCTGATCAACTGGACGTGCCATACCGTGTGTTCAACGCTGATGCCCAGGCAGCGGCATTCCTGGAAGGCATCGATGTGTTGCTGAACTTCGCCGGACCTTTCGCACAGACCGCGCTGGACTTGATGCACGCCTGTATCAAGGCCAGGGTCGACTATCTGGACATCACGGCGGAAATCAAGGTCTATCGGACGGCGGAGCAGCTTGATGTTCAGGCAGGTGAAGCGGGGGTGATGCTGCTGCCTGGGGTTGGCTGGGATGTGGTGCCGACGGATTGCCTGGCGGTTCACGTCGCTCGCCGGGTACGGGAGCCGCAGTCGCTGCGAGTGGCGCTGCAGGTCGCCGGTTCCATGTCCCGTGGGTCGGCACTGAG
This sequence comes from Pseudomonas sp. JUb42, assembly GCF_024807945.1. GTDB lineage: Bacteria > Pseudomonadota > Gammaproteobacteria > Pseudomonadales > Pseudomonadaceae > Aquipseudomonas. Next base: position 114,267 of record NZ_JANUFD010000015.1, read on the forward strand.
CGTCAGCGAGATCATGGGGGCAGGGTTGATGGCACGTATTGACGGGCAACTGCTCGCGACTCCTGATGCGCAGCCGCGAGACTTTAATTTCGGTGACGGCCCGGTACTCTGTGCACCGCTGTCCTTTGGCGATCTGGTGACTGCCTGGCACTCCACCGGCATTCCCGACATTGCCATGTTCGTTAATGTGACCGGCGATGCCTTCCCCGAAGGGGACCTCTCACAACTGCCAGACGGCCCCAGCGCGCAACAGCGCCAGGTCCATCCGGCGCGTGCGGTGGCAGAAGTCAGCGGCGCTGACGGCAGCGTTGCGCGCTCGATAATCGAAACGGTCAACGGCTATAGCTATACGCCGCTGGCAGCGGTGGAGGCTGCGCGGCGGGTACTGGCCGGGGATCGGCGGCCGGGTTTTGCAACGCCTGCACAGGTGTTCGGTGGTGGATTTGCCGAAAGCATTGCGGGAACCGTCATCACTGATTTTTAGCGCCTGCCCGGCACTGACGAACGCGTATCATGTGTTCAAGCGTTGCCTGTCCGGGATGCAAGTTCATGCGCCAGAAAACGCCCGGCCGTCTGGGCCACTTCGAGCAGACGTTTACGCGGCATGCCGTTGCAGGCTGCCGCCGACATCCCGCGCAAGGTCACTGAAATATAGTCAGTCATGGCTTGCGCCTGCTGCGGATGAGCCTGATCCAGATAGGCGCGAATAGCCTTCAGCCCGCCATTGGAAAGTACCTCGGCCATTCCCCGAGCGGCTGGATCATCAGCTCGCAAGCCTTCCGTAATCATGCACCCACGCAAAATGCTGTCGCGCCCATATTGTTTGGCTGCGGCGATCAATAGCGCCGCGAGGGCCTCGCCAGGTGGGCGTTCAGGTGCAAGCAATTTGTCGAGTGGCAGTGCATTTTCACTGGCATACCTGAGCATCGCCCGTTCAAACAGCTCGGCCTTGCTGCCATAGGCGGCGTAGAAGCTTGGCGGCTTGATATCCATAGCGTCGACCAGATCAGTCAGGCTGACGGCATCGAAGCCACGCTGATGAAACATGCTCTGAGCGATCGCGACGCCGGCTTCTCGATCAAAAGCGGGACGGCGTTGCCGTGCCTTCTCGTTCATGGTGACCTCGTCAATGATTACCCTAGTGTAGCGACCGCTACAAGTGCTTTCAATACAGGTCCATGGTTTGAAATTTATATAGCGATCACTAAAAGTGTTGTGATATTTTTTCACCGTATGTAGTGTTCACTATATAAATTCGATCATCCATGTACTTACAGGTGTCTATCGCTATGCAATTTCAAGACAAAGTGGTTCTGGTCACCGGCGGATCCTCGGGGCTAGGGCTAGCCATAGCCCAGGAGCTGGCGGGGCAGGGCGCTCATCTGGTGATTACCGGGCGCCGACAGGAACAGCTGGACGAGGCTGTCTCCACGCTTGGAAACCACGCAACAGCAGTGGTTGCGGATGTCTCCAGCGCAGGCGATCTGAACGCACTGATCAACCAGATCGAATCCCGTCACGGTCGTATCGATGTGTTGGTTGCCAATGCCGGCATGGGTGAGCTGGCGCCATTGGGCAGTATCACCGAAGCGCATTTCGATCGTGTCTTCAACACCAACGTGAAGGGCGTGGCTTTCACCGTACAAGGGGCGCTGCCTCTTATGGGCAACGGCGGCAGCATTGTCATTATCGGCTCTACCGCCTCGATCAATCCCGGCCCGGGCCTGGGTGTCTATGGCGCGACCAAAGCCGCCCTGCGAGCCTTGGTCAGAAGCTGGGTTCTGGACATCAAAGGTTCCGGCGTGCGGATCAATCTGCTCAGTCCCGGCCCTGTCAACACCGAATCCCTGCACAACATGCTGGCTGAGCACGCAGAGGAAGTGATCCGCTCGTTAAGCGAAAAAAGCACTTTGGGGCGCATCGGTGAGGCGCAGGAAATCGGCAAGGCCGTGGCGTTTCTGGCCAGCGATGCTTCGAGCTACATCAATGGCGTTGAGCTGTTTGCCGACGGTGGCGCTTCACAGGTGTAAGACAAGCGCCCGACGCCCCGCTCAAACCTTATAAAAACCTGGCCCGAAAGGCTCGAACCCCGGAATAAAAGACATGACAGACAATCTTGATATGCTTACCCGCCTGGCATCCGAAGCCGCAATCCAGCGCCTTCACGCCACCTACATTCACCGTCTCGACAGCGCAGATTTTGCTGGCGTAGCCGAGGTGCTGCAGCATGCCGAGCTGGATGTGCTCGGCAATCTCACTTGCGGCCGGGAAAACCTCCAACGGTTTTTTGAGGCTGGCCTGCAGCTTCATGCAGATGGCACGCCGCGCACCTGGCACACCATGGCTAACGTGCTCATCGACATCGACCCGTCAGGTGACAAGGCAAGCTCGGCAAGTTACTACACGGTGCATCAGCAACTTGAGGGTTTTGCGTTGCAGCCGATCTGCACCGGCAAGTACCTCGATCAATTCGAGCGGCACCATGGGCAATGGCGCTTCACCCGTCGCGCTGTGACTCTGAGCCTGGCTGGCGACCTTCGCCATCATGTCAAGGGTCAGAACGACGAGACTGTTGGTCGCTAGTGGATAGGGGCATAACCATGACAAACAAACGACAGGCGCTGGTCACCGGCGCCAACAAAGGTATTGGTTTTGCTATTGCCAAGGGGCTTGCCGAGGCCGGAATGTCGGTGTGGCTGGGCTCGCGGGACCGCTTGCGTGGCGAAGAAGCCGTAGCCCGATTACGTGCTCAAGGGCTCGATGTGCAATTGCTCGAACTGGACGTCGCGGATGAGGCCAGTGTGCGTCGTGCCGCCGCGATACTCGCTGGGGAAATCGGCGCCCTCGATGTGCTGGTCAACAATGCCGGCGTCCTGGTGGACGTGACCACACCTCCGAGCAAGGTTCGCATGGAGGACATGAAGGCGGTTTTCGAGGTCAATCTGTTTGGCCCCGTACGCGTCACTCAGGCGGTTTTGCCATTGCTCAAGGCCGCTCAAGGCGCTCGGGTGGTGATGATGAGCAGTGGCGTTGGCTCGCTCACACTAATTACCGATCCGACGTCGATCTATTCGAGCGTCAACATTCTCGACTACACCTCATCGAAGGTTGCACTGAACGCCGTCACCATTTCGTTCGCCAAGGAACTGGAGCCACTGGGGATCAAGGTGAACGCTGTGGAACCTGGCCATGTGCGCACCGACCTCAATGGCAATAGCGGCTCGCTGACACCCGAGGAGGGCGCCGCAACAGCAATCAGGATGGCACTGATCGGCGCGGAAGGGCCTACTGCAGGCTTCTTTGGCAGCCATGGACGGCAACCTTGGTAATTCAGCGTTCACCTGGCAATGGCCGCTGACTGCAAGGTTAGTGGCCAACTCGCTTGTGCAGCGTGCTACAGCCGTTCAGCTTCCCGCACATAGAACGCGCGCTGCGCCTGCGTGACGGCGTCTACATGGCTGATCGTCCAGATCGACACCACCCACTCGGTCAGCAATCCTAGAGTCTGCATTGACGGTGACACTGCCCGAATGAAGGCAATGGTAGAAGCGCAGCACCTGCCACAAACCGACCATTCAGGGCATTATCTGATGAAGAACCGTTATGACGTAGAGCTGGTAAGGCAGCGTGAAGTCTGGGTGATTCAGCGTGTGACAGTGGACAATGTCTGGCGTACAGGGGATCCGGGTGTGCTTGGCGGGGTTTGAATGTTTGGTGCTGTTTCAGGGCGCTGGCTGTTGCTAGCTGGTGCCTTGGCCGGTCCGCCGCCATTCACGGCAATGGGCGCCCTGAACCGGGCTGAATCACGCGCCGGCGGCAAACCGAACAGACGGGCATATTCGCGACTGAACTGCGATGCGCTTTCGTAACCCACCGTAAATGCGATCGAAGCCGCATCCTGAGGCTGGAATAGCAGCAACCACCGGGCCCGGAGCAGGCGCAGACGCTTCTGATACTGAATGGGCGTCATGCCGGTAATGGTCTTGAAATGCCGGTAAAACGCCGCGACGCTCATATCGGCCATGGTTGCCAGCGGTTCGACGCGAAAGGGTTGGGTGTAGTGTTCACCGATCCATAATGTGGTGCGGCGGATCCGCGCCAGATGGCTATCGGGTCGAGCAATTTCGCGCAGCTCGGCACCTAGCGGCCCTTGCAGGACGCGAAACAGAATCTCCCGCTCTATCATCGGCGCCAGCACCGCCGCTTCGCGTGGACGGTCCATCAGCCGCATCATGCGCAACCATGCATCAATCATTTCAGCCTGCGCCGTTGCGGCAGCGAAACGCGGTCTGATGGGCTGCCCGGCATCCATGATTTCGCCTTCCAGAAGGGTGGCGATAACTGTGGGCTCAAGGGTCAGGCTGATCGCAAGATAGGGTCGGCCCGGCCCGCTTGAGTGAATATCGCCGGTTGCGGGCACGTCCACAGGTACCAGGAAATAGCTGACGGGTTCATAGCGCAGCAGCCGCTCACCGATGGACAGTGTCTTGCTGCCCTGAAGGACGAGGTGCAGCATCGGTTGGTAGACCTGGCTCGCACACGCCTCGGCCTGGACCATCGCGACACGGTTCAGGCCGGTGTCCGTCCATTTGTTTTCTGCGCGCATCACGAGGCTGCGCAATTCATCGATAGCACTGTTCATGACCTCGACCATGAGCCCAGACCCGTTGCAAAGCAAGCGGTGTGAGAAGAATAGGCAAGCATTTGCGAGCAACCGGCAAACGTCTGGCGCTCTGCAAATGAATACTGTGGGTAGTCGGCAAATTGACCTCAGGCGGCGATGCCTGAACGCCAATGCCGTTGAGACACATCACTGTATTCACAAGGGGCAGAATCATGAAGCTTGAAGGAAAAATTGCAGTCGTTACCGGCGCGTCAAAAGGAATTGGAGCAGGCATTGCCAAGGCACTTGGCGTAGAGGGCGCTACCGTCGTAGTAAACTACGTATCGGGTAAAACCGACGCTGAGTCGGTGGTTGCGTGCATCCGCCAGCATGGCGGTAAAGCGGTCGCCATTCAGGCGGACATGAGCCGTGCCGAGGACGTCGTGCGTTTGTTCGACACCGTCCAGGCTGACTATGGAACGCTGGATATACTGGTCAACAATGCTGGCGTTGCAGTGTTTCAAATGGTTGAAGACTTGACCGAAGAGGCGTTCCACCAACAATTCAACGTCAATGTGCTGGGCTATCTGCTGGCGGTACGCGAGGCCGTGAAACTGCTGGCTCCTTCGGCCAGCATCATCAATATCAGCTCTATTCTCAGCACCGACCCCTATCTGGCGTCGAGCGTTTACTCGGCCACTAAGGGAGCGGTGGATACCTTGACGCTTGCCTTGGCCAGGGAGCTGGGGCCGCGAGGTATTCGGGTCAATTCGATCCTGCCCGGCCATACCAATACCCCGGCAACTGACGGCAATTTTGCCGGTGAGTTTGGCGAGAAACTTATCGCAGGTACGCCCTTGGGGCGATTTGGCGAGCCGGAAGACATCGCCCCCCTCGCGGTATTCCTGGCCTCCACGGACTCGCAATGGGTCACCGGCGAATCCATTCGGGCTTCGGGAGGTGTGCGCGGCGTCGGTTACTGAATAGCGTTCAACAAGCTCGCGCTACACGGCATGTCAGTGCAGGACATGGGGATGGGTTGCAAAATGCTCCACCAACCAGTCGACGAATGCGCGCACGCGCACGCTCAGATGCCGGTTGGGCATGTACACCACCGATAGCGGGTTGGGCACTGCTGTCCAACCCGTCAGTACCGGGACCAACGTCCCGGCATCGAGATGGGGTTGGGCCATGAATCGCAATGTATGCATCACCCCCAGTCCTGCCAGTCCGGCGGCGAGATAGCCATGGCTGTCGTTGACCGCAACGACGTAGCTTCCCTCCACTGCGACCTGCTCGTCGCCCCGCACAAATTCAAGCTTGTTCTGCCTTCCGGAACTGGGGAAAAAGTAACGGACCAGCACGTGGCCGTCCTCCAACTGTGACGGATGAGAGAGTTCGTCGTGCTCGGCCAGGTAAGCCGGGGTCGCGCAGGTGACAAAATCCAGGCTGCCCAGACGGCGGGCAATCAGTGACGAGTCGGACAGATTGCCGCCGCGTATCACGCAGTCAATGCTTTCGCTGGCCAGATCCGCAGTGCGGTCGCTGGCACCGATATCGATCTGTACATCCGGGTAGCGGGCATGAAAAGCCGGCAATGCCGGAATGACCAACAGTGTCGCGATGGTCGTTCCCATATCCACCCGGATCTTGCCACGCGGGTTGGACTGCGCCACCGCCACCTCTGACTCGACTTCCAGCCATTGATCCAGCACCCGGCTCATCCGTGCGTAATAAACGTTGCCTTCGCTGGTGAGTGTCACCTTGCGGGTGGTGCGGTTGAGCAGCTTGACGCGCAGGTGTGACTCCAGTGCCTGAATCAGCTTGGTCATGGCGTTGGGGTGAAGATTCAACTGCGCTGCGGCTTTTACGAAGCTGCCGGTTTCCACGATACGGTTGAAGGCTTGTACCGCCAGGAAATAATCCATTCTGATTCTCTGGATGTGTGGGCAGGATATAACTATCCCTGAAATGGTGATACAGGGTACAGATTTATGGAGTTTATCCCAGATATTGATAGCGTTACTGTGATTTCCCGGTTCGCAGCCCGCGAACATACACGCCCACGTGGCAATCAAGGAATTCACATGACTCAGTTACTCAAAGGCAAAGTTGCACTGGTCACCGGCGGCTCCCGGGGTATAGGCGCTGCGATTGCCAAGCGACTGGCGGCAGACGGCGCGGATGTCGTCTTCAGCTATGCAAAATCCCCAGAGCGCGCTCAGGCTGTCGCCGACGATATTAAAGCGCTTGGGGGCAAGGTGCTGGCGGTTGCAGCAGATCAGGCGGATAGCGAGGCAGTGACGGCGCTGGTGAAGACGGCCCATGATCATTTCGGGCGCCTTGACATTCTGGTCAATAGCGCAGGCGTCTTTGCCACCGGCGTCATTGGCGACTCGCAAGCGGATCTGGCGCAATTGGCGCATCAGCAATCCATCAATGTCGGTGGTGTGGTGGCGGCGGTGCGAGCGGCAGTCCCGCTGTTAGCAGACGGTGGCCGCATCGTTTCCATCGGAACCATGTTTGCCAGCCGGGTGCCGTTTCCGGGAATCGGTGACTATGCCGCCAGCAAGGCGGCGGTCGCCGCCTATGGACGCGCCTGGGCACGCGATCTTGGTCCTCGACAAATCACCGTCAATACCGTTCAGCCGGGTCCGATCAATACGGAAATGAATCCGCAAACCAGTGATGTGGCGCAAATGGTCAAACAGATGACCGCAGTGGGCCGATACGGTCAGCCCGAAGAGATTGCTGGCGCGGTGGCCTTTCTGGTCGGGCCTGATGCGGCGTATATCACGGGCACTACGTTGAATGTCGACGGCGGTCAGAATAGCTGAGTCCCATGCCAGCAAGCTTTGGTTTTGTCATCAGCATCGGCCCGAACACCGCCAGCAGGCCAAGCATGATCAGCGGCAGGAACATCACCGAGCCAAGGCCGAAATGGCTGACGATCAGGGTGATTGCCGCGGGTCCCATAAGCATCCCCGAAAAACCGATGCTGTTGACGATGCCGATATTGCGCCCGGCGTTCTGTGGGTCTTTGCGCCCGGCAGCGGAGACCATCAGTGGTGCGATGCAGGACAGGCCAAGGCCGAACAGGGCAAAACCGACGGTGCCGAGGATGGCGTTGCCGGCGTTGAGGGTAATCAGCATGCCGATGACGCATAGCACGCCGCAGGCGCAGACCACCCGGGCATTGCCGAAGCGCACCGCGAGCTTGTCGCCGAACAGGCGGCCAAAGGTAATGGCGCCGACGAAAATCGACACGGCCATGCCGGAAAACGAGGTGGAGCCGCTCAGTTCGCGGCGCACGTATTCCTGGCCCCAGTCGCCGATGGCGTTTTCCCCCATCATGCTGCCCAGCAACAGCACGCCAAAGGCGATCATCAGCAACAGGGTCTGGGTTTTTGGTGCCTGCTGCCCGGTCGGTGCGGCTGACGGAGCGGCTTTGATCTCAGCCGTTTGCGTCGGCACATCGTCTTTATTGAGCAGCCAGCGACTGAGCAGGCAACCCACCGCGAACATCAACAGGCCAAGCAGGGTGTAGGGGACCTGCACGCTGGTGGTGAAAAAGCCAGTCAGCCAGCTGCAGAGCATGCCCAGCAGAAACCCGCCAAAGGAATACGAGGCATGGAACGCCGACATGATCGAGCGTTGATAGAAGCGTTCGACCTGCACGCCGTGGGCATTCAGAGCGGTATCCAGGGCGCCCCGGAAAGTGCCCAGCACGATGCCGAAGGCCAGGGCGAACCAGAAGCCGCTGACGTAGCCCAGGGGAATGATCGATAACGGATAAACCATCACGCAAAAACCGATCACCGGTTTTGCCCCGTAGTTATCCAGCAGCTTGCCCACCAGCAGGGCGCCCGCCGCAGAGCCGACGCCGATACCCAGGGCAATCAGACCGAAATCCCCATCCCCCAGGTCACCGGACAAGCCCAGTTGCTCGCGGAACACACTGACGCCGGTCGACCAGATATACATCATCGCGCCAATCATCATGAAGCCGAGAAAGGTCGCGATTCGCGCTTTGCGGATGCGTTTGCTGATCAGGGGAATGCTGTGATCAATCATGCCTGGTGCCTTGTCTGTTTTTAATTATTGAGCTTCACGGGCGACGCGGTAATGCTGGGGAGTTATACGTATAACGCTTATCCATTCAACAGCTTCCGCGGATTGAAAGTCAACGGCTGGATCAAGGGTTTTCAAGGGGCGGGCAAATCAACCGACATGCGGTGCAAAACCTGCTGCGGCAACTGCGTCTCTGGCGCGTCACTGTGCGTCAGCAATGGCCCGGCTGCGAAATTGTGAGGGGCGGGAATTCCCGCAAAGATTCAATACCGTAGTAGGAGCGGCTTCAGCCGCGAGAGGGCCCAACCGGCTAAAGCCGGTCCTGCGGGCGCTGCAGCCTTGATGGTGTATTCACCCAGTTATCAGCCAATCCTGAACACATTATTTCTGCCGCAATAACAATTCAAAGAGGCATGAGATGAAACCGCTACGTTTGACCATCAAGTCGCGCATTACTCTGGTTGCGGGCGCCTGTCTGTTTGGCACCGTGCTGTTTCTACTGATCTTCTCCATCGTCCATATGCGCCGCACTTCGGCGTTTGTCGCCGAGTCGAGCACGCGCTCGTTGAGCGAGGCGTCGATGCGCTATCTCGAAGCGAAAGCACAGGTGCAGGCGGATGTGATCCAGCAACGCTTTGCCGCCAGCCAGATGTTCAGCCGGACCCTGGCCACGCAGCTGGTCATGCTCAAGCGCCAGGCGAAACTCAATGACCTCACGCCGCCCCAGGTACGTGACGATCTGTTCCGCTTGATGCGCGCGATGGTGGCGACCACGCCGGAGGTGCTCGGTATAGGCGTGGCCTTTGAGCCGGGCGGGCTCGACGGCGGCGATGCGGTCTCGGTCAACGGCAAGGATCACACCGGCAACGCGACCGGTCGTTTTGCCGCCTACGCCTCGTCCTTTCAAAACCTGACGCTTGAAGAGGCGGAACTCAATAGCGACACGCCTTGGTGGAGCTGCCCGCGCACGACGCGCAAGCCGTGTCTGGTCGAGCCTTATCGATTTACCCTCAACGGCGTTTCGACGCTGATTTCCAGTATCGCTGTGCCGCTGCTCGATGGCGGCAAGCTGATCGGCGTGGCGAGTGCCGACCTGACACTGAGCAGCCTGCAAAACATTGCGCAGAAGGCCAGCGCTTCGTTGTTCGAGGGGCAGGGCCAAGTCACCTTCGTCAGCGCGGCTGGCGCAATCATGGGGCGTAGCGGCGCCCCGGACAGTCTCGGCACCACCCTGAGCAGCCTTTATCCCGAGCAGGCGCAAGCGATGGCCGACAGTGCCCGCAGCGGCATCACCCTGGCGCTGGCGGATTCCGGGCATGGCAACGCGATGGTCATGCTGCCTTTTTCGCCCACCCCTGAATCTGCGCCGTGGATGGCAGTGATCGAGGTGCCCCAGGCGACTTTGATGGCCGCAGTCTTTGAGTTGCAGCAGTCGCTGGAACAGTCCAGTCGTCAGGGACTGGTATCGCAGCTGGTCGCCGGGTTGGCCGTGGCCGTGCTGGGCTGCCTGTTCATGTGGCTGATGGCGCTGAGTGTGGTGCGGCCGATTCGACGGGTCGCGGACACGCTTGAAAATATCGCCAACGGCGAGGGCGATCTGACCCGGCGCCTGACTTTCGCGCGGGATGATGAAATGGGCCGCCTGGTGGGCTGGTTCAACCGCTTTCTCGACAAGCTGCAACCGGTGATCGCCCAGGTCGGTGAGAGCGTGACGGACACCCGCAGCACCGCCGATACCGCTTCGGCCATTGCGGCCCTGACCAGTTCGGGCATGCAGCAACAGTTGCGTGACGTCGAGCAGGTCGCCACGGCGGCCAATGAAATGAGCGCTACTTCCCAGGATGTCGCGCGCAATGCCGCCATGGCCGCCACCGCGGCGCGTAATGGCGACAGTGCCTCACAGTTCTGCAAGACCACCATCGAGACGGCGGCGTCCTCGATTCAGGGCCTGGCCCTGCATATGAGCGCTTCCATGGGCGATGTCCATCAGTTGGCGCAGAACAGTGAGCGCATCGGCGGCGTCCTGCATGTGATTCAGTCCATCGCTGAGCAGACCAACCTGCTGGCCCTGAATGCCGCCATTGAAGCTGCCCGGGCAGGGGAGAGTGGCCGCGGCTTTGCGGTGGTCGCCGATGAAGTGCGGCACCTGGCCAAGCGCACCCAGCATTCGATCAGCGAGATCCAGGCAATCATCGAGGCGCTGCAAAGCGGCACCCGCGATGTGGTCGAGGCAATGCAGGCACAGCACCGTCAGGCCGATACCAGCGCCGGTCATGCGTTGGAAGCGGTGAGCGCCTTGGTCAAGGTCAATCAGAGCATCGAAGTCATTACTGATATGAACCTGCAGATTGCCAGCGCCGCCGAGCAGCAAAGCTCGGTCTCGGAGGAAGTAAACCGCAATGTCTCGGCCATTCGTGATGTCACCGAGTCCCTGGCCCGCCAGGCCGATGATTCGGCACGGGTCAGTCAGGCCTTGAATGACCTGGCCAACCATCAGCAACAGTTGATGAGCAATTTCCGCGCGTGAACGCGCTACCTGCAACCAAAAGGAGTTTGTCGTGAGCGAAATTCTGGCCAAGGCCTTCAGTGTGTTATTTCCGGTGATCGACCCGCTGGCAATGACCGACGACGTCCGCAGGTTTCTCGACAGTGGTGGGCGCAGCCTGTTATTCGGCGAGACGGCCGAGGAATATAAAAGCGGGCGCATGAGTGCCCAGCGTTTGCGGGTGGAAACCCTGGAGAAATGGCAAAGCTTCGTCGCTGAGTCCCAGAGCCTGGCGGGCCCTTTGATTCTGGCGGCGGATGCGGATATTTCCGCAGTGCATCGTTTGCACGGCGTTGCTCCGGACCTGCCGCAACCCGAGGCGGCGCGGGAGATGTCTGCCAGAGAGCTTGAGGAAATCTGCTTCCATATGGCCCTTGGCGTGGGGGAGGCAGGCGTCAATCTGCTGCTGTCGCCCACGGCGGATGTGGTCACCGGGCCTAACGTCTGGCTGGCCGGCCGGACGTTGGCCGATGAGGTCGACAAGGCGGCCGAGATGGTGGGTGCCTATGTGCGCGGCGTACGTCGGGCCGGACTGGCAAGTACCCTGAAGCATTTTCCCGGCCACCCTGAGTTGAGTCGGCAACCCGCCGTCGAAGAGGCCTTTCTCACCCAGACCATGGAGCAATTGCGTGGCGGTTGGCAGGTATTCGAGTCCGGCATTGCCGCCGGTGCGGATGCGGTGATGATGGGCCCGGGGATTGTCCAGGCTCTGGATACGCCGGTAGCGGCGTCGCTGTCGGCAGAGCTGATCAATGTGCTGCGCGGCGAACTGGGCTTTAACGGCCTGGTGATGACCATCGACCTGGATCACCGCTCGGTGCAACGCAATGCACCGCTTGAGGAAGTGGCGATTACTGCCTTGAATGCCGGGGCGGATCTGTTGCTGCTGTCTCCCAGGGCTTTGCCACGGGCCGCAGAGATTGCCCGGGCCATTGTCCTGGCTGTTGCCACCGGGCGTTTGCCTGCGCAGCGGCTTGAAGCTGCAGCGCGGGCGGTGGCAGGCGTCAGATGATTGTCTGCAAATCCGTATCCTGGTCGTCGGATTGAGTGTGTGAAAGCAATTGTGGGAGCGAATTCATTCGCGAAGGGGCCAGTACAGTCGGTGTATTTTCGTCGTCTGAAACACCGTTTTCGCGAATGAATTCGCTCCCACAACTGCTCCCACAGACTGCATTTCCGTTGCGATCAGCCAACCAGCTCTACCAAATTACCGTCCGGATCGCGGATGACCGCCTCGTAATAGCCATCCCCGGTCAGCCGGGGCATGCCTTCGATTTCCATCCCGAGTCCGGTCATGTGCCGGACCTTCTCATCCACCGCTTCGCGACTGCCCAGCTGAAATGCCACATGGGCCAGGCCGACCCTTGAGCGTGGATCGGCCGGCTCCAGTCGGGGCAGGTGCATCACTTCCAGTTGAACTTCGCTGGCGAACGTGAGGAAACGCGAGCTGAAAGGGCGAGTGCGGCTCTCGTACAGGGGGCCGACCCTGGCGTCGAGGTGGCTGGCGTAAAAGGCGCACAGGGTGTCGATATCGTGGGTCCAGAGGGCCAGGTGGATGATTCTGGCGGGGGAGGCGGTAGCAGGCATTGGAGTCTCCAGCAATCATGGTGAAGGGTTTTTATTAATCGTATAACTTTTAAATTTCGAGTCTGAATAGGGGATTAGTAATTTTTATAGAAAAAAAATTGATATTGAATTATACGTATAACCTTCATGACTGCAAGCTAGGAGCTTGAAGCGTTTGCGGTTGCTCCAGTGCTTCATGACGTTGAAGAGGTTTATGTGTCGTCACACGAATTACCACGCCGCCAGTCCACTCCGGACATGCTGACGTATCGCCTGACCTTTCTGATGTCCGGGCTGTGCATGGGCTCCTGGGCGCCGTTGGTGCCTTATGCCCGGGCGCGGGCCGGGGTCGATGATGGTGCATTGGGGTTGCTGCTGCTGTGCCTGGGGCTAGGTTCGCTGGTGATGATGCCCCTGGCCGGGCTGATGAATGCGCGCAAGGGCTGCCGCTTTACCATGTTTGTCGGCTTGGCGATGGTCTCGCTGACGCTGCCGTTACTGGCGACGGTGCACGCCTTCTACGGGTTGATGCTGGCATTGACGGTGTTTGGTGCCGGTTGTGGTCTGGTCGATGTGACGATGAATGTGCAGGGGGTGATGGTCGAGCGCAGCACCGGGCGCTCGCTGATGTCGGGGTTTCACGGCTTGTTCAGCCTCGGCACCATTGTCAGCGCTGCGGGTATCACGCTGTTACTGTGGCTCGGTGCGACGCCGCTACTGGCTATTACCGCGCTGATTGTCGCTTTCGCGTTGTTCGTATTCACCGCCGGCCGCAAGATGCTTGGCCTCGGTGATCAGGAACGCGGCCCGGCGTTTGTGCGGCCCTCGGCCAAGGTGCTGGGGATCGGCCTGTTGTGCCTGCTGGCCTTTCTTGCCGAGGGCTCGATCCTCGACTGGAGTGCGGTGTTCTTGGCAGATAATCGCGGCGTCGATCATTCCATTGCCGGGCTGGGTTATGCCGCCTTTGCGGTGATGATGGCGGTCGGCCGGCTCAACGGTGATCGTATTGTGGCGCGCATGGGCAGCCGCAAGGTGTTGGTGCTCAGCGGCTTGATTGCGATGGCCGGGTTTGCCCTGGTGATCTTTGTCGATAACTGGCTGGTCGGCCTGCTTGGCTTTACCGTGATCGGCATTGGCGTGGCCAATATCGCCCCGGTGTACCTGTCCCTGGCAGGTGCCCAGCGCAGCATGCCGGGTGAGTTGGCCATCAGCATGGCGACGAGTATTGGCTACCTGGGCATCCTGCTGGGCCCGGCGTTGATCGGCTTTGCCGCCAAGGCCACCTCGCTGAGTACGGCGCTGTGCATGACGGCCCTGTCAATGCTGGTGATTATCGCCACGGCGTCGCGGTTGTTCGCGGCTGCGGGTCAAGCGAATCGTTGACGTATTGGTTTCTATCAGCTCGAGCCTTGTATGCTACGGGGCTTGAAAAAGGATTGAGTAAAAAGCGCTATGGCGAATGTTTCAATGAAAGATGTTGCGCGTGCGGCGGGGGTCTCCCAGCCTGCGGTTTCCTATGCGTACAGCCGTCCATCCAAGCTGTCCGAGGCGCAGCGCAAGCACATCCTTGAGACCGCCGAAAAGCTTGGCTACCCGGGCCCGAACATCATGGGGCGCAGTCTGCGTTCGGGCAAAGTGGGGGCCATCGGCCTGATGATGATGGACAAGCTATCGGTGGCTTTCGCTGATCCGTCGGCGATTGCCGTGCTGCGCGGGGTCAGTGAGATCGGCGAGCTGGAAAATATCGCCCTGACTCTGTTTCCACTCAATACCCGACGACTCAATGCCGGCAAGGATTCAGCAACTGAAACCAGCCTGGCCCTGCGCGGCCTGGTGGATGGCTTGATCATCTCGACATTGCCTGATGATCACCCGGCCATCCTCGCTATCACCAAGCAGAACCTGCCGTTCGTGGTCATCGACTCACCGCTGATCGAGGGCGCTTATTTTGTCGGCATCGATGATCGCGGCGCGGCGAAGGCCCAGATGCAACACATCCTCGACCTCGGTCACCGCAAGATCGGCATCATCATTGATCGTCTCAACCCCGATGGGCAACGCGGTGCGGTCAGTCAGCAACGCTTTGCCAGCTCCAGCGAACGTATCGTGCGCGAGCGCCTGACGGGCTACGTGGAAGCTGCGGGCGAGGCCGGTCTGGCCTTTGATGATCTGTGCGTCGTCGAGGCGGGCGGTCTGGACTCCACCTCCGGACAGGCCGCCGCCTTCACCCTGCTGACCTCCAATGAGGTGACGGCAGTGGTGGCCTGTTCTGATGTCATGGCCATTGCCTGCATCAAAACCGCCGCGGTGCTGCAACGCAGTGTGCCGGGATCGTTATCGGTGATCGGTTTCGATGATATTCCGGAAGCGGTTCAGGTCGGCCTGACCACCATCGCCCAGCCCATGGTGGAAAAAGCCGTGGTCGCCGCACAGCTGCTCACCGAACAACTCAATGCCGCGCCGGGCACGCCACTGGAACCGGTGCAGAAAATCTTCCCGACCAAACTGGTGGTGCGCCAGTCCACGGCCGAACTGTCGAAGTAGCCGGGATTTTGTGAGAGCCGACTCCTTTGAGGCAACTCACCACTTAGTGAATCACAGCAGCGCTGTGGGAGCGAATACTGTGGGAGCGAATTCATTCGCGAAAGCGCCATTTCAGACGATACAAATTCGTCGGATGAACTGGTCTCTTCGCGAATGAATTCGCTCCCGCCGGGTCTCCTCCATCCTGTTGCAGTTCACATCGGGTTGTGTTTGATCAGCCCCCGCGTTCACCGGCCGCTCCCGACACCTTGAACGCCGCCGCCACGCGCATGGCATTGGCGGCAATGGTCAGGGCCGGGTTGACTGCCGCCGAGGACGGGAAGAACGAGCTGTCGACGATCCAGGCATTGTCCAGATCGTGCATCTTGCAGTGGGTATCCAGCACACTCGTCAGCGGATCATTGCCCATCACCGCCGTGCCGCACTGGTGGGAGTTGGTGGCGATCCCCATGCGTTCGCTGAGCACCAGGGGGTAGCCGGCCTTGCGCATGACCCGGCTGGTCTTTTTCACCAGTTCTTCGTGGGCCTTGAGGTTATTGGCTGTCCAGTAGACCTTGACCGCGCCCTGGCTTGCCTCGTACGTCACCCGGTTGTGCCGGGTCGGCAGGTCTTCGGAAGTCAGGTACAGGTCGACGCTATGGTCGGTGATGTAGCGCGAAGCGAACTTGGGCAGCCACGGCCGCATCGGCGTGATCATCGGTTCGCGAATCTTGCCGAGCATCTGTACGTTGCCCAATGGAAACGGAGTGCTCGCGCCGGCCTTGTACCAGTCATTCAGCGCCAGGGTTTTCTGGAACATCACCTCGTTGCGCCGCCGCGGGTCCACCGCCAGCATGAAGGTGCTGTTGTGCACCATGTAGTTGCGGCCCACCTGGCCCGAGCTGTTGCCGAGGCCGTCCGGATGTTGCTCGTTGGCTGACTTGAACAGCAGCACCGCCGTGTTGACCGCACCGCAGGCGAGAACAAAGCGCGGCGCCCGCAGGGTCACCGGCTGGCCGTTGCGGATGCCGTTGGCCGCTGTGATGCTGCGGCCGTCGGCGCTGGTGCTGAGCGTGTTGATCAGGGTATTGGTCAGCAGACGAACATTGCCGCTACGCAGGGCAGGGCGCAGGGCCGAGACCTCGGCATCGCATTTCGCTTCGACCAGACATGGGTAGCCGTCGCAGGTCGAGCACAGCACACAGTCGCCACCGTCGCCATAATCCACGGCGGCCGGCATCACGAAGGGCTTGAGGCCGCTCTTGCGCATGCTCTTTTCCAGCGGGTGCAGCGCCGGGTCATGCAGCAGGGCAGGGTGTGGATAGGGTGTCGAGCGCCACGGCTCGCAGGGGTCGCTGCCGGCCTGGCCGTGGACCCGATAGAGTTTTTCCGCCTTGGCGTACCAGGGTTCCATCTGCGCATAGCTGATCGGCCATGCCGGGGAAACGCCTTCGTAGTGCTGAATTTCGGCAAAATCCTCTTCGCGAAAGCGCGGCAGCATGGCCCCGTAGAATTTGGTATTGCCGCCGACGTAGTAAAACACGCCGGGGGAAAACGGTTGATTGGCTTCGTCCAGCCAGGGTTCGGCGTTGCGGTAACGGCCTTCGCCGAATACCGACTGGGCGCTCCAGTTCTGAATCTCACGGGGCAGGAAGTCGCCCCGTTCGACGATGACAACGTTCAGGCCGCTGTCGCTCAGCTCGTGGGCGAAGGTAGAGCCACCCATGCCCGAACCGATGATCACTACATCACAGTCAATATGGCCTTCAGCATCAGGCTGCACCACGCCGAAGGCGCGCTGGGCGCGCGCCTTCGGTTGTGGATCGAGCTCTGTGTGAGGCGCAATAGGTGCATCGCTCATTGAGCCGCTCCACTTGTTATAGGTGTTGCTCGGAATTGCGGATTTGCCAGTACTCGTCCTGACGCTCGTCGGTGATGTATTCCGGAATCGGGAAGTCCCACCAGCCCGGCACCCAAGGGCCTGCGGCATCGCGGTCGGTCGGGATTTCGATCAGCACCGGCACGTTCAGGTCCAGGGCTTCCTGCAGCGTAGGCTCCAGATCCTCCGGACGCTCGACGCGATAGGATTTCAGGCCGAAGGCTTCGCCCACTGCCTTGAAGTCCGGGCTGTATGGCGTGCCGTCCGGGTGGTTGAATTCGGTGCCGATATGGCGGCTGGTCTGCTTGCGCTGACCGCCACGGATGGACATGTACCCGGCGTTGTTCTGGATCATGAACACTACGGGAATGTTATTGGTCACGCAGATGGCGATCTCTTGCGAGGTCATCAGGAAGTCACCGTCACCGAGGATGCACACCACCGGTTGGTTCGGTGCCGCCAGCTTGGCGCCGATGGCTGCCGGAACGGCCCAGCCCATGGACGAGAAGCCGCCCGAGGTCAGGTGCGTGCGCGGGGTGTAGACCGGGAAGGTCTGCTTTACCGCGCCCTGGGTGTTGCCCGAGCCGACGACCACGATGGTGTCGCGCGGGAAGATCTTGCGCAGGGCGCCCAGTGGACGTTGCGAAGTGAAGGGGAAACGGTCCGAATCACGACGGCTGGCCAGCTTGGCCTCCCACTCGTCCTGATATCCCTTGAGATCCTGCATGTATTCAGTGCGATCGACCGTCTGACCCTTGAGGGCTTCGACGATATGGCCCACGGCATGTTTGGCATCGGCGCAGATGCCCACGGTCACCGGGTAGTTCTTGCCGATTTCGTGCGGGTCGATATCGATATGGATCAGCTTCGACGGCGGGATCGCAAAGGTCACGCCCTTGGCGTAGCTCGACGACGACCAGTCGGTGAAGCGGCAGCCCACGGCGACGATCACGTCAGCCTTGGAGGCCACGGTATTGCCGCACAGGGTGCCGGTCTGGCCGACGCTGCCAGCGAACAGCGGGTGATCTTCCGGGAAGCCGCTCTTGCCGTTCCAGGTGGTGACTACCGGGATTTTCCAGGCTTCGGCCAGGGCAAGGATTTCGGCGCTGGCTTCGCCGGTAATCACGCCGCCACCGATGACGATGACCGGGCGCTGGCAATCCTTGAGTTCCTTGACCGCTGCGGCGATGGCTGCAGGGTCCGGGAACATCTTGCCGATGGGCGTACGCTCTTCAAGGGCGTGCAGGGTGACTTCGGCGCTTTCGGCCTGGACGTCCATCGGGATTTCGATGTGCACAGGACCGGGGCGGCCGGTCACCATGGAGCTCCAGGCGCGGTGCATCATGAATGGGAGTTCATCAACGCGGGTCGAGACCCAATGGCGCTTGGTCACCGCCTCGGCGATTTTCGGGAAGTCGTTGTCGGTGTAGCGCTCCAGTTCCTGCAGCAAACCGTGGCCGCGCATGTGCGTGGGTGGCCCGCCGGTGATCAGCATCAGGCTGGTGGAGTCGGTGAAGGCGGTGGCCAGGCCGATGACCGTGTTGCTGGCGCCAGCGCCGATGGAGGTGACAGCCGCCATTGGCTTACCCGCGACCCGGTAGTAACCATCCGCCAGGTGAACGGCGCTTTGTTCATGGAACACCTGGATGAACTTGATCTTCGACTCTTCTTCGAGAAAGGCGTCGGTGAGCGTCCAGATCCCGTGGCCGGGGATGCCGGCGACGTACTCGACACCATAGTTTTTCAACGTTTGTGCAACGATCTGGCTGCCAGTCAGCTTGGCCATGTCGTGGGCTCCTTACGTGGATGAAGCAGGTGGATGAAAAGGTGTTTGTGCGGGCTTAAATCGCTGTTTTCTGCCCGCGACCACGGGTCGCCCAGTTGAGCCCCTGCTTGGTCAGACGGCGGATGTTGGGGTCGGCCAGGTTGCTGGTGTCGTGGCCGATTGAGTGATAGAAAACCCGCCCTTCGCCCCAGTTGCGTACCCAGGCCACCGGGCTGCGATTACCGGCCAGCCAGGGGAATGGATTGCCGTCGAAGGTGGTTTCGGCCAGCACATGAATATTGGGATCGACCTGCATGTAGTACTGCTCGGAGCGGACTTCGAAGTCCTCCACGCCCTGGGTCACTTCATGCTCGCGATCGATGAAATTGACCTGGTAGGGGTGAGGGAAACCTTCGCCCATGGGGTGCTCCAGGAAGGAGCCACCCAGCACCCAGTGGTACTTCAGGCTGGCGCGAAACGCTGCGCCCGCGCCATGCCAGCCGACCAGGCCGGTGCCGCTCTCGATGGCTTCCAGCAGACGGTTTTCCTGGGCTGCGGTGAGGGTTTCGGTGGTTACCGCGTTGTTCCAGCCAATGACGATCAGGTCATAGCCGGTCAGGTCGCGGTCCAGGGTGAAGATGTCGGTGGACTCTTCAACATCGAAATCCAGCTCCGCGAACACGGTCCGGGCCCAGGCTGCGATTTCGTAGGGGAAGTGGCCGGGCCAGCCCCCGTATAAATACAAAACTCGACTCACGGTAGGTCACCTGTTTTCTTGGTTTGATAAATTCGCTTATACGTATAACTCTCGTATTTAAGCTATCACCGAAAACCGTCACGTCAATCCCCTTTGTCGTTTTTGACGTTGGTAATCGAGATATTGCTAGGTTTATTCACGGTTTAAAGTCAGTGGGTCTGTATGAAAACGACATGTAGGCGGATTCGCTGAGCAGGCTTAAAATTATTTGGGTTATACGGATAATCGACTCGTTGGCGACACACGCGAAAGCCGCTGCTTCACCAATGCGTCGCTGCTGCGTCATATCGCGTCAGCAATAGAAGGGCTGCGAAATTGCCCGGTGCAGGGGGACAGGAAAAGATGGCACTCATGCTGAATGCATACCGCGTGCATCAAGATCTACCTGGAGCCATCTGATGATTCGATACCTCAAGCAAAGCAAACCTGTCGAAGCCCAAGCTGAAATCGCGACCACTGTCCGCGATACGGTGGAAGGGATTATTGCCAACGTTGCCAAAAACGGTGATGCGGCGGTCCGGGAGTATTCAGAGAAGTTCGACAAATGGGCGCCGGCGACCTTTCGCCTCAGCGATGAAGAGATTGCGGCCTGCGTCGCCAGCCTTTCCGAGCAGGAAATCGGTGATATCAAATTTGCCCAGGCTCAGGTGCGACGCTTTGCCGAGGCGCAGAAAGCCTCTATGCATGATGTTGAAATCGAAACCCTGCCAGGCATCATTCTCGGCCACCGCAATATCCCGGTGAACTCCGTGGCCTGCTATATCCCGGGCGGCAAATACCCACTGTTGGCCTCCGCGCACATGAGCGTGCTGACGGCCAAGGTGGCGGGGGTCAAGCGCGTGGTTGCCATGGCGCCACCGTTTGATGGCAAACCGCATCCAGCCATCGTTACCGCCATGCATCTGGGTGGCGCTGACGAGATCTATTGCGTCGGTGGCGTACAGGCGATTGCCGGTTTCGCCCTGGGTACGGATGAGTTCTCCCCGGTGGACATGATCGTCGGCCCCGGCAACGCCTATGTTGCCGAAGCCAAGCGGCAGCTGTTCGGCAAAATCGGCATCGACTTGATCGCCGGCCCGACCGAGACCCTGGTCATTGCCGATGACTCGTCCGACGTGGAAATCATCGTCGCCGACCTGCTGGGCCAGGCCGAGCACGGGGTCAACTCCCCGGCGGTGTTCCTCACCAACAGCGCCGCATTGGCCGAAGGCTTGCCTGCGGAGATCGAGCGTCAGCTGGCGATCCTGTCCACTGCTCCGGTGGCCTCGGTGGCCTGGCGCGACTATGGCGAGATCATTCTCTGCGACACCGTCGACGAACTGGTACAGGAGGCCGATCGCATCGCCTCCGAGCACGTCCAGGTCATGACCCGCGATCCGCTGTACTTCCTCGAGCACATGACCAACTACGGCGCGCTGTTCCTCGGTGAGCGCACCAATGTGTCCTACGGCGACAAGGTCATCGGTACCAACCACACCCTGCCTACCACCGGCACGGCGCGCTATACCGGCGGCCTGTGGGTCGGTAAGTTCATCAAGACCTGTACCTATCAACGCGTCCTTACCGACGAAGCCTCGGTGCTGATCGGCGAGTACTGCTCGCGCCTTTGCGCCATGGAAGGCTTTGCCGGGCACAAGGAACAGGCGGATATCCGCATTCGTCGTTATAAGCAGTGATTATGCGCAACGGTTGAAATCAAGGGCCAGCCAGAGTGCTGGCCCTTGTCGTTTTATCTGAGCTCAATCGTCGCTTATGAAGGAGTGGCTTCAGCCGCGAGCACTGCGCAATCGTCACCTAGCGAGGCAGCATGCGTCGCAGCGTGTTATCGCGTACATAGTAATGATGGAACAGGCCGGCAGCGGCGTGCAGTGCGATCAGCCAGTAGCCAAGACTTCCCAGCCATTCATGCCATTCCTTGATCTGCTTGGCCAATGCCGGGTCAAGAGCGATGGGCGCAGGCATGAAGAATTCGAAATAAGGCATCGGCTTGCCCCCGGAAGCCAGCATCAGCCACGCCAGAATGGGC
This sequence comes from Pseudomonas sp. JUb42, assembly GCF_024807945.1. GTDB lineage: Bacteria > Pseudomonadota > Gammaproteobacteria > Pseudomonadales > Pseudomonadaceae > Aquipseudomonas. The sequence continues at coordinate 136,002 of NZ_JANUFD010000015.1, forward strand.
GTTGCAATCATCAATACATAGAGCGATGCATGCATCAGGTGCGAGAGCCCGACCTGCCAGCCCGGCGGGGCAGGGGTTATTGCCGGGGCCTTGTACATCAATCTGCCCAGCAGGCGAATCCAGACCAGGGCAAATATCGAAAGGCCAAACACGCCATGCAGGCCGAGCAATAACGAACGCATGGTGCTGCCACGGGGTGCAAACCCTTTGAGTTCGATGCAGGCATAGACCGCAATAAACAGCGCGAGCATCAGCCAATGCAGGTAAATCGAGAGTTTGGCGTAGCGGTGTGTGGGTGAGGTCATGCGTATGCTCGCTGTGTGGGAGAGGGGCTGCCATAAGGCCACAGGACTCTGCCGCAACTGGCTTAAGGAAGTCTGAAGATACCTGGCGACGTCGATTTTCTTCACCTTCAGATTCGGTTAAGAATCGACGCCGATAGTCCTCCCATTCGCCACTGGGGAGGAGCCTCACCCATGCAGGGTCTGGACTGGAATATCTGTTTACCCTTGAGTTTCGGCAATGCCGGAGCGCCCGCTCTTTCGCTCAATCGTGCCCTGGTTCAAGAGCCGTTGCGCGATGAGTTCGAAGCGTTTATCCAACATCGCTTTCGTAAAGCCCATAACGCCGAGATTCGGCAGTTCATGCCGGAACTGTTCGGTCTGAGTGACGGCGCAGGCACGCTCTGCGCGGTTGCAGGGGTGCGTCTGGCGGCATCAGGCGCGTTGTTTCTGGAAAACTACCTGGATGAACCGATCGAGCGTGTCATTGAGGCTGCTGCATGCAGACCGGTAGATCGCCCGGGCATTGTCGAAGTGGGCAATCTGGCGGCGAGTAATCTTGGCAGCGCTCGCCTGAGTATCATCACTGTGACCTGGCTGCTCGCCATGGGCGGCCTGGAGTGGGTAGCGTTTACAGGCAATGCCAGCCTGGTCAACAGTTTCAACCGCTTGGGCCTGCGTCCGGTCACGCTGTGCGCGGCAGACTCGATGCGTCTGGGCGAGGACCGTCACGCCTGGGGAAGCTATTACGACAGCCAGCCCAGCGTGCATGTCGGCGATATCCGCGCGGGTTTCCTGCATTTGAGCAACAGTGGCCTGTTCGAGCGCTTCGGTTTGCCCCTGACACTGGAGCAGACCTGCCATGTCGCCTGAACTGTCCGATTTTCGCCAACGCATTGCCGATCTGGCCATTGAGCAGCCCCATGCCTGGGCGCTCTGGGGAGATGATCTCAAGCTGAACTATGCGGAACTTGACGCTGAAATTCGTCTGCGCCAGCAAATTCTCGACAATCTTGATGCCCGCGTCGTTGCCCTGGCGCTTGACAATGGCCCGGACATTCTAATCTGGGACCTGGCGATTCTGTTCTCAGGTCTGACGTGTCTCGCGCTGCCGCCGTTTTTCAGTTCAGCCCAGCGGCTGTATTGCCTTGATCAGAGTCAGGCGGACCTGGTTATCGCCGCGCCGCAATACGCCGTGGAGCTGCAGCAGGCCGGCTTCCATTTGAGTGAAGGATTCTGGGGGCGCCGCGTTCTGCAGTCCTCTGCGCTCCCGGCGGGTACAGCAAAACTGACGTTCACCTCGGGGACCACCGGCACGCCGAAGGGGGTGTGCCTGAGTGCCGAAAGCGTTTTAGCCGTGGCGCGAGCGCTGTACCACGCCAGCGAATCACAACAGCCGCAACATCATCTTTCGTTGCTGCCTATGGCTATTTTGCTGGAGAACGTCGGTTGTTATGCGGCGCTGTATGCCGGTGCCCTGGTGAGCCTGCCCACTCAACGGACCCTGGGGATTCAGGGCGCCAGCGGCGTGGACATGCCACGGTTGCTGGCCACGCTGACGGCACGACAGCCGCACAGCATGATTCTGGTGCCGCAGTTACTGCTGTTGTTGGTCAGTGCCTGCGAGCTCGGCGCGTTCGATCCTGCTCAATTGCGATTCGTCGCGGTGGGCGGCGCCAAAGTCTCCCATGACCTGCTTCGGCGTGCCGAAGCCGCAGCCATTGCGGTCTATGAGGGCTACGGTCTTTCGGAGTGTGCATCGGTCGTGGCGCTGAACCGGCCCGGTGCCAACCGTCCCGGCAGCGTCGGCAAGCCATTGCCCCATGTAGAGATTCGCCTGGCCGAGGATGGCGAAGTACTGATTGCAGGCTCCGGGATGCTTGGTTATCTGGGCGATGGAAGCGTCGTACCTGAATGGTGGCCGAGTGGCGATCTCGGGGAGTTCGATGGCGACGGTTACCTGTATCTCTACGGGCGCAAAAAGCACCAGTTCGTCACCAGCTACGGTCGCAACGTTAACCCCGAATGGGTCGAAGCCGAGTTGACCCAACGCGGACAGATTGCCCAGGCGTTCGTCTACGGCGAAGCCAGACCCCATAACCACGCGCTGCTCTGGCCGCTGCGCCCGGAAATTACGGACCTGCAGGTCGCCGACGCCGTCAATCAGGCCAATCAGTTCCTGCCCGATTATGCCCGTGTCCATACCTGGACCCGGCTTGAACAACCGTTCAGCACCCATAACGGCATGGCGACGGCGAACGGTCGACCCCGTCGCGAAGCCATTCTGGCCCACTACCAACATCACTTTATTGAGCCCACGCAAGCCGAGGATCTTCAGTCATGAGTTTTTTCCAGACATTGCAAGACGCTACCCGTGCCGAACGCGAGACCTTGTTCAACCTGCCTGTCATTCGTGAGGCGCTTTCGGGTCAGGTCACGCTGCAGAGCTATCGGGCATTTCTGACTCAGGCCTATTACCACGTTCGCCATACCGTCCCGCTGATGATGGCGTGCGGTGCCAGACTGCCTGCCCGCCTTGAATGGCTGCGTGGCGCTGTCTGCGAATACATCGAAGACGAGTATGGGCATGAGCAATGGATTCTCAATGACCTGCGCGCCTGTGACGCCGACGCCGATGCCGTGCGCGACGGCTCACCGAGCCTGCCCATCGAGTTGATGGTCGCCTACCTCTATGACTTGATTGCCAGGGGCAACCCGGTGGGCCTGTTCGGCATGGTCAATGTGCTGGAAGGCACCAGCATCGCACTGGCGACCCATGCCGCCAGCAGCATCCAGCAGCGCCTTGGCCTTCCACCGCAGGCTTTCAGCTACCTGAGCTCCCATGGCAGCCTGGATATCGGCCACATGGAAACCTACCGCAAGCTGATGGACCGTCTGGATGATCCTGATGACCAGGCCGCCGTGATCAAGGCATCAAAAGTGGTGTACGGGCTCTACAGCGACATGTTCCGCCAGCTGCCTGTGGCAAACGCCGAGCCCGAGGAGGAGTCCGCTCATGCGTCTCTCTGAAGCGCGGGTGGTCTTGACCGGGGCCAGCGGCGGCATCGGCCTGGCCATTGCCGAAGCCTTGTGCAGCCACGGCGCGCAGGTGCTTGCGGTGTCTCGGCATCAGGAACCGCTACTGGCGTTGAAGGCGCAATACCCCCATTTGTTGCGTTGGGCCCAGGCAGACCTGACAACCGCAGAAGGTCGCCAACATGTATTGATGCAGGCTCAGGCGATGGGCAACGTCAACCTGCTGATCAATGCGGCGGGCGTTAACCACTTCGCCATGCTCGAGCACCTGCCCGGCCGTGAGATCGATGCAATGCTCGGCATCAACCTGAGTGCGCCGATACAGCTCACCAGCATCATGCTCCCGGTATTGCGCCAGGCCAACGCTGCCATGGTGGTCAATGTCGGTTCAACCTTTGGCTCGATTGGTTACGCCGGGTACGCCACCTACTGCGCCAGCAAATTTGCCTTGCGCGGGTTTTCCGAAGCCCTGCGTCGCGAACTGGCGGACACGCGCATTGGCGTGCTCTACGTCGCGCCGCGCGCCACTCGCACCGCGATGAACAGCCCCGCAGCCCGCGCGTTGAATACGGCACTCAAGAGCAACGAAGATGATCCGAAAACAGTCGCTGCGGCGGTTGTCAGCGCGATTGTCGGCAATCAGCGCGAACTTTATCTGGGGTGGCCTGAGCGGTTTTTCGTCCGCCTCAATGGCCTCTTGCCCACGGTCGTTGATCGCGGACTGCGCAAACATTTACCCCTGATACGCCGCCTGAGCAGTACTCCCGACGAAGAGAAAATCAAACCATGAAAAGAATACTTTCAGCGCTGCTTGCGCTTCTCGCCTTGCCGGTGTGGGCGCTTGATGCCCCCGATCAGCAACGTCTGGCCTCCATTCAGCAGGAGTGGGCGCACATCCAGTACCAATTGCCGGAAGAACAGCGCGTCAGTGCTTTCGAAAAGCTGGCGTCACAGTCCTCGGCTTTTACTCAGCAGCGTCCAAATGCCGCTGAAGCCTGGATCTGGTCAGGCATCGTTACCAGCAGTTGGGCCGGGGCTCAAGGCGGGCTCGGTGCGTTGAGCAAGGTAAAGCAGGCCAAGACTGATCTGGAAAAGGCGTTGAGCCTGGATCCCGATGCCTTGCAAGGCTCCGCCTACGCCAGTCTGGCCGCGCTCTATGACCGCGTCCCTGGCTGGCCGATAGGTTTTGGTGATGCTGATAAAGCCCAGACGTTGTTGGAACAGGCGCTCAAGATTAATCCGGACGGCATCGACCCGCTGTATTTCTGGGGTGACCACTTGTTCCGACAAGGGCGCTATGCTCAAGCCAGACAAGCGCTGGAAAAGGCTTTGCAGGCGCAACCACGACCTGGCCGGGAGCTGGCCGACGCTGGACGCCGCAAGGACATCCAGTTACTGCTGGTCGACGTTGACAAGAAACTGAAATGACGGAGCGTTCATGCGTTTGCTGCTGATCGAAGACGATGTCGCACTGGGTGAGGGTATTCACCAGGCGTTGATTCGTGAGGGGTATACCGTCGACTGGGTGAAAGACGGCGCCGGCGCCCTGCATGCGTTATTAAGTGAGGCGTTTGATGTGGCGATTCTCGACCTCGGTCTGCCGAAAATGGATGGGCTGACGGTCCTGCGGCGCCTGCGCGAGAGCGGCTCCGCGTTGCCTGTTCTGATCCTCACCGCGCGTGACGGCACCGAGGATCGTATTGCCGGCCTGGATGCGGGCGCGGATGACTACCTGATCAAACCCTTCGACCTCGCCGAACTCAAGGCCCGGCTGCGCGCCTTGCTGCGACGCAGTGCCGGCCGCGCACGGGTGATGATCGAACATGCAGGCATCCGTCTGGATCCTACGACCCAACAGGTGACGTACCACAATGATCCGGTTGCCCTGACCCCCAAGGAATATCAACTGCTGTACGAGTTGCTGTCGCCGCCGGGGCGCGTGATGACGCGTGAGCGCCTGATCCAGTTGTTGTATGGCTGGAATGAAGAAGCCGAGAGCAACACGCTGGAGGTGCATATTCATCACTTGCGCAAAAAGTTCTCCAGCGAGCTGATTCGTACCATCCGTGGCGTCGGGTATCTGGTGGAGGAGCGTCCTTGACCTCGATCCGTCGACGCACCCTGACTGTAATCATCGGACTGGTACTCATCGGCCTGTTGATACTGACGTTGGTCAACGTTCATGACAGCAATCACGAAATCGCAGAAGTCTACGATGCCCAACTCGCCACCAACGCCAGGTTGCTGCAAGGCGTAATGCGCATGCCAGTGGCTCGCCAGGAACATGCGCAGCTGTATCAAGCCTTCAACCAGGCATTGGGGCAGGCAGAGCCCAGGGTCGATGGACACCCTTATGAGAGCAAGATCGCGTTTCAGGTCTGGGACATGCAGAACAATCTGCTGGTGCATACCCCCAGCGCCCCGACCCTGACCCACGCGCCTCTGTACTCCGGATTCAGCGACATCGATGACCTGAAAAAACACCAATGGCGCACGTTCGTGCTCAAGGACGAGCAACACAATCTGCTGATATGGGTTGGCGAACGCGACGACGTTCGCTCGGACCTGGTCAACCGGATCGTCCGTCATACCGTGCTTCCCAATCTTGTCGGCAGCCTGTTGTTGATGGCGGCCATCTGGCTGGCTATTGGTTGGGGACTCAAGCCGCTGGCTGATCTGGCGGCAACCTTGCGAGGGCGTCATCCGGGTTCTCTGGAGCCGCTGCAGATGGCCCCGTTGCCCAGCGAACTTGAACCGATGCAGGCGGCCTTGAACCGACTGCTGGGGCAGATTCAGGAGATCTTGAGCCGTGAACGCCGCTTCATCGCCGATGCCGCCCATGAAATGCGCACGCCGCTCGCCGTGCTTCGGGTGCACGCCCAGAACGTGCTGGAAGCGCGCAACGAGGAGCAGCGGCGCGAGTCTTTGAATTATCTGATCATCGGCGTTGACCGCACCACCCGGTTGGTCAATCAGCTGCTGACCATCGCACGGCTGGAGCCCGGTGCCGGAGCCTTGAAGACAACCAGCGCCGATCTTGTCAGTGCCGTGCGCGAGAGTCTGGTGCAAATGACCCCTTGGGTTTTAAGCCGGGGGATGGAGTTGTCATTTGACTGTGACGAACAGTCCCGCATGGTTGAGACCGACTTTTCCGCCATCGACATTGCGTTGCAAAACCTGGTGACCAATGCGGTGAATTTTTCACCTGTGGGTGGGCAGATCAGCGTTGCGTTGACGTTCACGGACAACAGCTTTCACCTCAACGTCGCTGATCAGGGGCCGGGAATCGATGAGGCCGAGCGTGAACGGCTCTTTGAGCGTTTCTACAGCGCCGGGAATGATCAGGGGGTAGGGCTGGGCCTGACGATCGTGCAAACGGTAGCGACACGCCTGGGCGGGGAGATCAGGCTGGAAAACGCGACGTCGGGAGGGCTGATCGCTTCGTTGATAGTGCCTGTGTGAGCACTGACGCGAAGTGTGGATGCCCCGGCCACATGTTTAGTAACCCCGGATCTGTGGGCGCGTGGCTTGCCCGCGAATGAGCCAATACATCCGATGCATCTTTAGCGCCTGGCAATCTGTCTTCGCGGGCAAGCCTCGCCCCCACATCTCATCGCCGCCAAGAAAAAACGCCCGGAAGACCTGGGCGTTTATAGGCAGCTGCCTTCGTTCTAGTTCACACCGGCAGCACCACAAAACTCTCCGGCTTGCAGCGCATCGCCACCTGGGTGCCGGGTGTCAGGGTATGGCTGCCCGGTGTCGGCAGTTGCTGGCACTTCAGGTCAATGGTGTCGCCCGCCACGGCCACACGGTAGATCACGCGGTTGCCGATGAACGAGGTGTCTTTGACCTTGCCGAGGAATTCGCCTTCACCGAGGTAGCCTTGTGCGGGAGCCAGGGTCAGGGTTTCCGGACGGATCGAGACGTTGACGGGGCCTGCGCCCACTTCGCTTTTTGCGGCATGGCTGTAGCGGCCAAAGGGCAGTTCGACGCTGCCCTGGCCGTAGGTGCCGTTGACGATATTGGTGTCGCCGAAGAACTTCGCCGCGAACAGGGTGCGCGGCGACCAGTACATTTCTTCCGGGCCGCCGATCTGCTCGATGCCGCCCTTGTTCAGCAATACCACGCGGTCAGAGAGAATCATCGCTTCGTCCTGGTCGTGGGTGACGTAGACGAAGGTGGTCGAGGTCTCTTCGTGGATGCGTTTGATCTCGTTGAGCATGTGATGACGGATCTTCAGGTCCAGGGCCGCCAGGGGTTCGTCGAGCAGCAGTACCGCCGGGCGATTGACCAGGGCCCGGGCCAGGGCGACGCGTTGCGCCTGGCCGCCGCTGAGTTCGGAGATCCAGCGGCTTTTGTAGCTCTCCAGCTGCACCAGTTCCAGCACGCGGGTCACTTCACGCTTGATCACGTCCTTGGCGGTCTTCTTCAGGCGCAGGCCGAAAGCAACGTTGTCGAACACGTCAAGATGCGGGAACAGCGCGTATTTCTGGAACACCATATTGACCGGACGATGCTCCGGCGCAAGGCGCGTCGCGTCCTTGCCATCGATGACCACGCGGCCGGTAGTGGGCTCTTCGAAGCCGGCGATGATGCGCATCAGCGTGGTCTTGCCGCAGCCGCTGGGGCCGAGCAGGGTGAGAATCTCATTACGCTTGATGGTCAGGTCGAGTTTGCCCAGCGCCGTGAGGCCGCCGTAGCTCTTGGAAATGCCGCTCAGTTCAATGCTGTTGGTCATGGCTGTTACTCCGCAGGTTCAGCGCGTTCAAGTTCGAGACGACGGCGGCGCAGGGTCATGACCAGGCCGGCGATGGCGATAATGGCGATGGTCACGGTCAGCATGAACACCGAGGCAGCGTTGATGGTCGGGCTCACGGCGCGGCGCATCATGGAAAGGATCATCAGTGGCAGGGTGGTGTCGCTGCCAGTGACGAAGACCGTGATCAGGAACTCATCCAGAGACAGGGCAATGGCCAGAATCGCAGCACCGGCGATGGTCGGGCCAATGATCGGCAGGGTCACCAGCCAGAAGGCCTGCAAGGGCGAAGCACCGAGGTCCCGGGCGGCTTCCTCGAAGGACAGGTCGAAGTACTCCAGACGCGAGCGCACCGATTCGACGAAGAACGGAAAGGTGAACAGGGTGTGACCGATAATGACGGTCAGCAGCGAACGCGACACGCCGATCAAAGAAAAGAAAATCACCAGGGCGATACCGAGAAACAGCCCCGGCAAGGCAATGGGCGCGAAGTTGAGAAAGGCGAATACCGACTTGGCGCGGCCCTTCATGCGCATCAACGCCAGGGCCGAGCAGGTCCCCAGCAGGGTGGTGATGACCGACGAAGCAATAGCCACGATTGCGCTGTTCTTCAGCGCGGTCATGAAGTCGATGCTGCCGAACAGCTCGTCGAACCACTGGCTGGAGAAGCCTTCGAAGGGGAACGACAGCGACGCCGAAGCGTGAAAGCTGAACAGGGTGATGATCGCAATCGGGGCGTACAGGAACAGCATGTAGACGTAGGTGAATAATCTGATCATGGCGAGCTACCTCAGGTGTTGATGTGGCGATGTTCAGTCGTGATAGCGCTTGCCTGGGGCCAGGCGCGCGATACGCAAGGTGCCAAGGAGCAACGCATAAACCAGCATGAACACCACGAGCAGGATGTAGGCCATGGCCGCACCCAAAGGCCAGTTGCCCACCGAGCGGAACTGGTTGGCGATCACCAGGCCGGTGGTCATGGCATCGCGTCCGCCCAGCAATTGCGGGGTGACGTAGTCACTGGCTGCCAGGACGAAGGTGAACATGAACGAGCTGACGATGCTCTTGTGGGACATGGGCACGATCACCCGCCACAGGGTCGCCGCACCGCTGGCGCCGAGATCGGCCGCCGCTTCAAGGTAATCGCGCTTCACGTCACGCAGGCCGGACACCAACAGCAGCAGGGTAAAGGGCAGCATGATGTGCACCAGGGTCAGCACCACGGCGAACTTGCTGAACACCAGCCATTCCATGGGTTGATCGATCAGGCCGAAGTGCATCAGCGTGGAGTTGATCACGCCATTGGTGCCGAGGATCGAGCGCCAGGCGTAGACCCGCACCAGGTAGCTGGAAAACCACGAGATCAGGGCCAGGTACAACACCGCGTTGGAGCGGGTGTGGTAGACGATGTAGTAAGCCACCGGCGCACTGATGACCGTGGACAGTACGGCGGTGAAGAAGCCGTTCTGCATGGCGATCCACAGCGAGCTGTAAAAGCCGCTGGCGCTGAGTGCACGAGAGTAGCTGATCAGCGTTGCCGCAGGCTCCATGCTGAAGGTCTGGGCCTTCCAGAAGCTGGCGACCAGCAGCAGGATCGACGGGATCAGAAAGAACACCAATAGAAAGACAAAAGGCGGCGACGCGAGCAGGTAGCCGGTGAGGGTTTTCTTGTCCATGGCTGCTCGCTGGCGGGGCTCCTGAGTCGGGGTATCCAGTGCGACGGAATCGCTGTTGTTGATTACGTTCATGATGATCTTGCCTATACGTGTTCTTTCAAGATGAGGACCCCGGATGAGCCGCGCATGCCAGGGGCATGCGCGGGTTTTACGGTTGTCTCAAACAGAGCTTTGCCGACGTTTAGAACGAGCCCTTGAAGTTGGCCCACTCATCGATCCACTCGGCGTAGGTCACGTATTTGTCCGACTTGAGGGGCGGTTGGCCGTATAGCTTCGACTGCTCGAAGAAGCTGTCCAGATGGTCATAGCCGAAGGTGTTGCGCAGCTCTGCGGGCAGCAGCGGCACGGCCTTGGGGTTGGTGACTGCGGAGAACATGGTGGTGGCCATCTTCGCCTGGGTCTCGGGTTCCAGGACCTTGTTGATGAATTCCAGGGCCAGGGGAATGTCTTTGGCGGTCTTGGGGACGAATAGCGCGTCGCACCACAGTGCGGCACCTTCCTTGGGCACGGCCAGGGCGGTTTCCACACCGCGCTTGGCGGTTTCGCTTGGGCCGTTGGCGGACAGCGAGAACACCGCGTCGACTTCACCGGACACCAGCAGCGACACAGCATCGCCCTGAGATGCGGCGAACACGCGGCACTGATCGCGATACGGCTTGAGCTTTTCAAAGGCGTCGTCGAATTCGGCGCGTGTCAGGTTGGGGAACTTGTCACCGTAACCGGCCAGGATCGCGATCAGCGACCAGTTCGAGGTGCCGTCGTCGACGAAGGTCAGTTTGCCCTTGAGCTTGGGATCAAGCAGATCGGTGTAGACCGTCGGCTTCTTCATGTTTTTGACGTTGTAGACAATGGTGTTCATGCCCCACAGCAGCGGGATGCCCCATTGCTTGCCGTCCCAGTACCAGCGGCTGCCCTTGTAGAACAGCGGGAAGGTGTTTTCTGCCGAATAATTGGGGATCTTCGAGGTGTCGATCTCACGCAGAATGCCCATTTCCTTATAGATGGTTTCGTAACCGAGGGCGTACATGGTCAGGTCGAGCTGCACCGGATCGCTGCCTGCCAGGCGCGCGGTGATGTCGTCCTGGTTGCTGGCATAGCTGGAACGCACGGTAATCCCGCGTTTCTTGCGCCACTCGGCCAGTTCCGCATCGCCGGTTTCGCCTTCCCAGCCAAGGATTTCCAGATGACCGCCCGCAGCAGCGAAGGCGCTGGGCACGAACGAGCCCAGATACAGACCGGCGGCCGACGCCGCAGCGCCGAGCAAGAATGTACGACGCTTGAGCGCTATCGAGTCCAGAAGATCGATGCCAGATGATCCATAACCCATCTCTGATTCTTTTTTCATTCTGAGTTTCCTGCCTAGGGTGGGGTGTTGAAAGGGTTGAGCGGCTGGCAATCGCTGCGACCTGGAATGTCCGGCAGGCGGCAACGTTTGCAGCGGTTTACATCGGCAGTGTTATGGCCAGCCTGGTATCCCTGCAGCTGGAGCGTTGTGCGTCACGATCAGGTCTGTGGCCCGATGGCACACGTGCGCTTCCACGGTTCCGATTGACTCTTCTAATGCTGAGCGGCGAGCGGGGACTGCTGAATGAACACGGCACATCCCGGATTCGCGCCTGGCTCTTGATAGGCTCGGCTTGTTGTTTTCATGGTTCGAGTATTGGCCCGGTTGCCGTGGCCGCTCAATTTCGCACCGCTTTTAAAAGCGACGCACTCTGACGCATCGAAGTGACCGAACCTGCGCAGCTGTATTGCTGTAAACACAGAACCCGGCAGGGGCCAGGCTTGCTGGTTCCTGCCGGACAAAACTCAACCCTCTGAAGGGGAGCGCGATTCTGTAGGACCGGCTTTATCCGGGAGGAGGCCTTTGAAGTCGATGTCGCTCTCCAGGCTAAAGCCGGTCCTACGGTCGGGTGTGTAGAGCTGGTGTGTGTAGAGCTAAAGCCCGGCGTAGAGAACTGCCAAAACGCGTCACCCTGCGTCGCTTTTCTCCCAAGTGCGAAATTGAGTACCAAGTGGCGTCCACCAATACTCAGGCGCAGCTGCAGCGCCTTTGCGCCCATCCATCGTCCTCATGCTTGGAGGTGCCAGTGAAGCTCACCGGTAGTCAGGTTTTTGCAAAAGAGCTGAAGTCTCTCGGCATCCACTATGTCGCCGGAATTCCCGGCCAGGGCTCATGGGCACTGGTCGACGGGCTATTGGCGCCGGGCACGGCGATTCCGTTCATTCAGGTCATGCAGGAGCAAAGCGCCGTGCATATGGCTGACGGTTATTTTCGAGCCTGTGGTCGGCCAATGGCGGCGTTGCTGCCCACCTCCCTTGGCCGCAGCAAAGCCCTGGGCGGCATCGAGACGGCGCGGGTGGATGGCTCGGCAATACTGGTGATCAGCGCCGGGGCGCCCGAACCGGCGGCGACTGTCTTGTTTGAGTCTTTTACGGATACGCAGAGTGCTGCCGCGCCTGGGTTAAAGGCCGGCAAGTCGCGGCTGGCCGTGACGTCGGCGGATAAATTGTCGGCAACCCTGCGCAAGGCTTTCGACAGCATGCTCAGCAGCCTTGCCGGGCCGGTGATCATCGATATCCCGGTTCGTGTCCAGACCGACAGCATTGAAGCCAAAGGCGCCAGTCGCCGTCAGGCCAGCCTCGGTGAACCCGTATCCTTGAATGTGGATGTGCTTGAGCAGATTGCAGAGCAGGTCAGCCAGGCCCAACGGCCGGTAATCCTGGCGGGCTCAGGGGTCATTGCCGATGAGGCCGGTGCGCAATTGCTGCTATTGGCCGAGGCATTTTTGCTGCCTGTGGTGACGACCACTCTGGCCAAAGGCGCGTTCCCGGAAGATCACCTGCTGAGCGGCGCAACCCTGGGTCGGCAATCCCGCGACGCTGGCAATGCGCTGTTGAGTGCTGCCGATCTGCTGATTGCGATCGGCTGTGCCCGGGACAGCGAGGTCATGCCAACCTTGCCCGGCGCGCGGCTGACTCACATGACTGACGCGGCGTTGATCCTTATCGATAGCAGCGACCCGGCCACAGGTTCAGGCAAGCTTGCCGGGATCAGCCTTTCAACAGGGCTTAAAGAGGCGTTGCAGCATCTCGCGCAGCTTCCCGATGCCCCGGCGCGCAAGGCCCTCAAGCTGCATCGCGGACCTTACCGCAAGGCCATCGCGGCGCGGTGCAAGGCCCGGGATAGCCGTCTTGATGCCAGCCTTGCCATCGACCTCACACCCTTGCCGGTCCAGCGTCCCCTGCGCGAACTGCGCCTGTTGCTGGAGCGCGACGCCATTGTGGTCGTGGGCGCTGGCAGCGTGCAGGCGGCGGTGCGTCAGGTTTTTCCCGTGTATATGCCCCGCAGCCACCTGTGCGTCGGTGGGGCCGGGGCGGTGGGATGGGCCGTTCCGGCAGCCATCGGCGCCAAGCTGGCGATGCCCGCGCGGCAGGTCGTATGCGTGGTGGGGGATGGCGACTTTTTGCAGTCGATGCAGGAAATGGCGGTCTGCATGATGCACACGATTCCCGTAGTCTTCGTCGTGCTGAATAACAGCGGTTATGCGTCGATGAGCGAGCTGCAACTTGAGCGCAATGAAAACCATCCGGGCGGCGAATTCAATCTGCCCGATGGCAGGCCGTACTCGCCCGACTTTGCTGTGATCGCCAGAAGCTTTGGCCTTGAGGCATGGCGGGTCGAGCACGGCTCGCAGCTCAAAGCGGTATTATCCAAGGCGATCAACAGCAAGGGGCCATCGCTGGTCGAGATCATTACCGCACGCGGCAACGTTGCCGTTCACGATTAATCTGTAGGGGATTCACATGGGCCTTTTTGATTTCAAGCATTGGATAGTGATTCTGGTGGTCGTCGTATTGGTCTTCGGCACGAAGAAACTCAAGACCCTGGGTTCGGACGTCGGCGAAACCATCAAGGGTTTTCGCAAGGCGGTCAACGAAGACGGTGACGCCGTTGCCCATGGCGATGGCGGCGTATCCCTGAACAAGGTCAATGCCGCCGACGAGCCACAAGTGCGCAGTTGACGATCAGGCCTGGCCGCCCCAGATGATCGCCGAGTTTTCCCCGGTCATGTATTCTCGCACTTCCAGCGGCAACGATTGATCGCTGGGCAACAGCACGGTGGCGTTGCGCAGGTGATGCTTGCGGATCTTGCCCTTGTCCACCAGGCCCAGAACCATGCGCGTGGAAAACGGCTGACGGAACGAAGATGACGCCACCCCAGTCACCAGTCCGGAAAGAAAGCGGATGGGCCGGCGGTGCTGGGGCGTGAGAATCGAGAAGGTCATCTCGTTGCGCTGCTTGCCCTCGAAGTCCACCAGGAACAGGCGGTCGCCCATCAGCAGGCAGAAGCCGTGGTAGGTAAAGGAGTAGCCGATTTTTCCACTGCCATCGAGCAGCGGAAAGCGCTCCACCGTCACGTATTGCACCATGGAGTCGGCGCGATACAGGCAAGTGACTGAGCGCAGGATGCGGCCCTTGTAGATTGACGAGTTGTGATAGCGGTAATAAACGCCCAGGTAGTCTTCCAACTGGTCGGCCGAGGCTTTGGCCAGGGGCAGGAAGTGATTGAATTGCGTCGAGGCGCGCAGGTCAGTAGGCAGCTCGTTTTCAAACCCTTCGTAGAACTTCTTGAATTCGCCAGGCGGACGAAACAGGTCCTCGGCCTCCATCATGAAATAGCGGCCAATCTTCTGCAGGATCTTCTGCGACGGGACGTGCTGCCCGACCAGATACTTGTTGAACTGCTGGCGATTGACGTCGACCTTGCGACACATGTCTGCAACTGAACGGCACGACTCGACCAGGGTGCTCAGGTTCTTCTGCACATTGGCCTGGGCATCGCTGCGAATTTGCTGGCGTTCAGGATGAGAAGTGGAGCCTGTTGAAGGCATGGTATTAAAGTCTCCGGGTCGTGCAGCTGAAAGTGTCGAGTGACAGCAGGTTTACTTATATATTTAGTTATATTTCGGGTTGGATATTAACCTTATGTATGCAGCAAGTATCGTGCCGCTCGTGGTGTAACTTTTTAATGGCCTTTGCCGTTATGGAGTCAGGTTATAGAAAACATTAAATATAACCTCCGCATCCTCTTGGTGCGAGGTGACGCAGTTGTGGCGCAGATTGGGTCGACTGCGGGTTGAATCGACCAAAGCTCCTCGTTGGCGGGGCAATTCATGTGGCTGAGTGCGTCGGATCATAAGCAATTTTCAGGCTTTTTCAATATCGACAGCCGCTGTCTGAGCGAAGAAAGGCGCTGCCAAGGCTGGACATTCGTTACATAAACGCTCTTGTGGTAACGCTCAGAAATCTCCCGGTAACACAGCTTTATAACCATTGACGCAGCGGGTGCGTCAGTCTGCGTCGGTTAGAGCGGCACATGCGAAATTGAGGCGGCTTGTGCCTCGGCGGATACTCCAGACACATTAATAAGCCTGCAGCGTTACATATCGGCTTTATAGCGAGAAAGTTACCCGGGAAGAGGATGCGCAGATATGGCAAGACTGACGGGGGATATACCCGCGCGGCGCAAGCTTAAAGCCGCCATGGTCGGCGGTGGCAGGGGCGCGTACTTTGCCAGCTTCCACCGCGCCGCCATGCGTCTGGCCAATCGATTCGAGCTGGTGGCCGGGGCTTTTTCTTCCGATCCTGCCAGGTCTCGAGAAGCCGGTGAGGCGTTTTCCCTGAGCGCCGAGCGTATTTATTCGTCGTTCGCCGAAATGGCCGAGCAGGAATCAACACGCGCCGACCCGGTTGAAGTCGTGGTAATTGTCACGCCCAACCATCTGCATTTCGAGCCGTGTCGCCTGTTTCTCGAAGCCGGCATCGCGGTGATCTGCGACAAGCCGTTGGTCAATGACCCGGCACAAGCGCGCCTGCTGGCTGAACTGGCGGCCCGGCGCGGGACCTTTTTCGCCGTGACCTACACCTATCAGGGTTACCCCATGGTGCGGGACGCCAGGACACGGATCCTCGCCGGTGAACTGGGTGAGGTCCGCTTCATGTACGTTGAGTATTTGCTGGAATGGCTGGCCAACGGCGTTGCCGACCTGCCGGACAGCCTGGCCTGGCGCGGTGACCCGGCGAAGGCGGGCAGCACCGGGGCACTGGGCGATGTCGGCACCCATGCGTTCAACATGCTGGAGTTCCTCAGCGGGCTGAAATGTACAGGCCTCAACGCCAAGCTGACCACCGTCGTACCCGGCTGGGGCCTGGACGATACCTGCGTGGCACAACTGGAGTTCGACGGTGGCGTGGACGGCTTGCTCTGGGCCAGCTTCGCCGCGCCGGGGCATCGCAACGGCCTGCGCTTCAAGATCGTCGGCAGCAAGGCGTCCCTTGAATGGCGGCAGGAATCCCCGGAAACCTTGCTGTTTACCCCGGTCGATGCCGCCGACCGTATTTATCGCCGCGGTCAGAGCGATAACGCCGCCTCGACCCTGACCTTCAGCAGCCTCCCGGCCGGCAATAGCGAGGGTTATATCGAAGCCCTGGCCGTGCTCTACGCGGATTTTGCCGATGCCCTGGAAGCCGGGGCGCACTGGCGCGGCGCAACGACGATGCCGCTGCCGGATATTCAACAGGGCGTGCGTGGGGTGCTGCTGTCCCAGGCTTGTGTCGAGTCCAGCCGGGCCCGTGCCTGGGTGGCGTTTCCCGATGAATGATTTGCCTCAACAACCTCTCACTTGCTCAAGGGTATGTATGTCCAGTGATCTGTTAAAAGCGGCTTATGCCGTGCTCTTCCCAGCGTTCGGCGGCCTTGAGCTGGATGATGCGGTCAGCCGCTTTCTGCGGCGTGGCGGTGTGTCCATCCTGCTTGGCGAAACTCGTGACGAGTATCTGGCCAGGAGCATGAGTATCGAACGCCGCCGTCATGAGACCGCCGAGCACTTTGCTGCTATCACCCGTACCGCCACCGAACTGGCCGGTGTGCCGATCATCGTCGCCGTGGATCAGGAACTGGGCGGCATCCAGCGTCTGCATGAACTGGTGCCAGCGCTGCCAAATAAGGATGAGCTGCATGGCTTGAGTTCGGCGCAAATCGAACAGCGCTCGTTCGAAGTGGCAACGGCTGCCCGTGCCTTGGGCGTGAATCTGTTCCTTGCCCCCATCGTCGACGTGGTCACCGGCGCGAACCCCTGGCTTGAAGGGCGCAACCTGGGCACGGACGCTGCCGAAGTAGCGAGGATTTCCTGTGCCTTTATCAACGGCGTACAGCGTGGCGGCGTGATCGCTACCGCCAAGCATTTCCCCGGCCACTGCATCACCGAGCGGGATCCGGCCATTGCCGAAGCCGAAGTGCCCGGCCCCCTTGAGTTGCTTGAAGAAGGCATCGAGGTGTTCCGCAAGACCATCGCTGCCGGGGTCAGGGCGATCATGCCTGGCCCTGCAGTGGTGACCGCCATTGACCCGCAACACTCGGCGTCCACGTCCCCGGCGGTATTGGCCCTGCTGCGCGATACCCTCGGGTTTGGCGGTTTGATCATTTCTGACGACCTGGATGCGGTGTCCATCAGCCGTGGCAATTCGGTGGCGGCAACGGCGGTAGCGTCCCTGGTAGCCGGTGCGCATCTGTTGCTGTTGTCCAGCGAGGCTGGGCTGGACGAGGTCGCCGAAGCGATTGTCGCAGCAGTTGAAGCGGGCGTGCTCAAGGCCGAGGTCCTGCTGGCTGCCGCACAACAGGTCCGCAACGCCGCCCTGGCGACGGCCTAAGGTTCGGGAGGTCCTATGCAATCGGTAAAAAACACCCTGGCCCTGCATTCCACCGTCGCCAAACATTCGACCCTGGCCATGGATCTCGACATTGCCCGCACGGTGGGTTTCGACGCCGTGGAGATGTACGGTGGCAAGCTGGAAGCCTACCTGCAGGCCGGTTATTCGGAGGATGAACTGAAGACCTTGCTCAAGGACGTCGAGGTCACCGGCATCGGCTATCTGCGTGATATCGAGCGCCAGGGGGCTGAGCGCGATGAGCTGTTCAAGGAAGCCGAGCGGCTGTTCCAACTGGCCAATCTGGCCGGGGCGAAGGGCGTTCAGGTTTTGACCGGGCCGATCAATGTGCAGGCCGTCATCGACTATCAACAACGCGGCAGTAGCCAGTACTACAGCGGCTTGCTGGGACGCGACGAGGCCGAGCTGTATGCAGTGACCGCGAAGAACCTCGCTGCACTGGCCGACCTGGCCCGGCAATACGGTGTGCTGCTGTATCTCGAAGCGCTGTCGTGGACGCCCCTGGGCCGCCTCGATCAACAGCTGCAACTGATCGACCGCGCCGGGCGCAGCAACATCAAGCTGGTGGTCGATTACTGGCACTACTTCACCTGCGGGGTCACGCCGGAAGAAGTCGCGCGCTTGCACAAGGACAGTATCTACGGCGTGCATATTTGCGATTCGCTGCCGTTCGCCGGTGGTATTCCCAATGAAGAGGTGTTGCGCGATATCCCCACCGGGCAAGGCGTGCTGAACCTGCGGGAGTGGACCGATGCGGTGAAGGCGACGGGTTACCACGGCTGGTGGAGCTGCGAGCTGTTCTGCAAGAAGCAACAACAGGCCAACAGCTACGAGGTCGCGACGCAGCTTAAAGCGCTGATGAGCGAGCTGGTCGGGCGCTAAGGCGCGGGTAATTACTTTAAAAAAGGTTGTGATCGCAATGGTAGATTTCATCGTCATCGGCGGGGGCTCGACGGGCTGCACAGTGGCCGCGAGATTGAGCGAAGACGCGGCAGCCTCCGTGGTCCTGTTCGAAGAAGGGCCGCGCGACCTGAGCCCTTACATCCACATTCCCGGCGCCTATTACAAGACTGCCCAGGGGCCGTTGCTCAAGCGCTATGAATGGGAACCCACCGACGAGCAGCACCGCAGCGAAACCCCGACCATGGTCCAGGCCAGCGTGCTTGGCGGCGGTAGCTCGGTCAATGCGATGATTTATATCCGTGGGGTGCCTGCTGACTATGATGGCTGGGCCGAACAGGGCGCGGCGGGCTGGTCATACCGGGATGTGCTGCCCTACTTCAAAAAAGCCGAGGACAACCAGCGCTTCTGTAACGACGCCCATGGCGTTGGTGGGCCGCTGGGCGTCTCGGACCCGATCAACGTTCATCCCTTGACCAACACCTGGCTGCAAGCCTGCCAGCAGTACGGCCTGCCCTATAACGAAGACTTCAACTCCGGTACGCCCCAGGGCTGCGGGCTTTACCAGATCACCGCCAAAAACGGCAGGCGCAGCAGTGCCGCCGTGGCCTATCTGGCGCCGGCCCGGGCGCGCAAGAACCTGAGCGTCAAGACCTCGTGCAAGGTGCTGCGCATCCTCATGCAGGGCAGCAAGGCGGTGGGGGTGGAGTATGTGCAGGACGGTAAGCATCAGGTGATGCACGCCAACAAGGAAGTGATTCTCTGCGCCGGGGCGATCAACTCGCCACGTTTGCTGATGCTGTCCGGCATAGGTCCGGCGGCGCAGTTGCAAAAACACGGTATCGAAGTGATTCAGGATCTGCCGGGCGTGGGCCAGAACCTGCAGGACCATATCGAGATATCACTGGTCTACGAGTTGACCGGTCCACACAGTTACGACAAATACAAGAAGCTGCACTGGAAGGCCGTCGCCGGTTTGCAGTACGCACTGTTCCGCCAGGGGCCGGCGGCCTCCAACCTGATCGAAGGTGGCGCGTTCTGGTGGGGCGACAAGGACTCGGTAAACCCGGATATCCAGTATTTCATGGTGGTCGGCGCGGGCATCGAGGAGGGCGTTGACAGCGTGCCTGGCGGCAACGGCTGCACCCTTAACCTGGGGCAGGTCCGGCCGAAATCCCGAGGCTACGTCGAGCTGTACTCGTCCGACCCGATGGCACCGCCGCGCATCGTGCCCAACTATTTCTCTGACCCCTACGATATCGAAAGCCTGGTCGACGGCTGCCTGATCGGTGAAGAAATCATGTCCCAGGCGGCGTTCAAGCCCTTTATCGCCCGGCGCCATGTCCCGGATGGCAGCGTCCGCTCCCGAGAAGCCATGAAGAAGTTCTGCCACGAACAGGCCCATGCCGCGCTGCATCCTGCCGGCACCTGCCGCATGGGTGTGGATGAACGGGCGGTGGTCGGGCCGGACCTCAAGGTTCACGGCATCCAGGGCCTGCGCGTGGCCGATGCCTCGGTGATGCCGACGCTGATCTCCGGCAACCCGAACTCGGTGTGCATTATGATCGGCGAGAAGGCGGCGGATATGATTCGGCGCTCTTGAATTGTTAGAGCTGATTTGCCGGTCGTGGGAGCCGCCTTGGTGGCGATCGAGTGCGTAGCGCTCAAAACATCATCAGTGAACGACCTGCCTTCATCGCCAGCAAGCCGGCTCCCACAAGTTGGGACTGCGACATAACCCGCAACACTTGTAAGCCCCGAATATCGAGGGCTGTAGGACGATTCTGAAGTTTCCCGATATGCTCTGTCAGCGCTTGTAGATGCCTTCGCAGGCGACTAATTTGCCGCCTGTCGTTGAACTCAGCGACAGGGTTTAGTCGCCCGATTTCGTTGGCAAGTTGTCGCCATTAGTCACCGGTGTCCCTGATGCCGCAGTGGTGTTTTATGGTGGCTGTGTACGGGGCACCTTCGGGTGCGCCGGATGCCTCGGACCGGTCGACTAACCCGTGCACAGCCGCCACCCGATCGTTTAGTCGCGTAACAGGTGGCTTCACTCTACGAGGAATAGCCATGAATCATTCAATTAACGACCTGTTCACCCTGAACCCGGATATCAAAACCGAAGACGCCCTGATCTTCGCCTCCGAGTACCTCGACGGCGTCGCCGCCATCGTCTACGAAACCGCTGAAAACTCCACCCTCGAATACCGCCCCCTGGCGCGCTCGGCGATTCAGCAGCTCAATGTGGTGCGGCGGGTGATCGAGGCATTGGCGACACGGGCGCAAAGTCCCGCGTAGGGCACACAAAACGCTCTTCATTGCGGGTGAGATCATCACCCCATCCGCCCACCCCCCAACGCATCGCGCTGCATCGATTGCAGGTTCTTCTCGATGGTCTCGCAGATGGTTTCCATCTGGATCTGGTGCTCGCTGGAGTGAAACGGGCTTTGCAGGTCAGTGCCGATGCGTTCGATGGCCAGCAGCATGAAGCCGACCACGGTGGAGGCCAGGGGGGTGAACCAGCCCAGGGATTCCACCAGGCCCACCGGTACGATCAGGCAGAACAGCGAAATGAACAGGCGCGGAAAATACACGTAGGGGTAGGGCAGCGGTGTATTGGCGATCCGCTCCATGCCGCCCTGAGCGTTGGACAGCTCGACCATGGTCGATTCCAGTCGCGCCAGGCGAATGCTGTCCAGGCTACCGGCCTTGTACTGCTGGGCCAGCAGGGCGGCCGAACCGTTGAGAATGTCGTTGGCGAAATTATTGGTTGTACCGTTGCGGGCGAACTCGTCGGCGGGAATGAAGGCCTGAATTTCCGTCGGGCAAGGCTGACCCTTGAGGTGGGCCGCCAGGCAATTGATATAGGCGACATGGCGGCGTAGCAAAGTGGACTTCACCGGGTTCACTTCAGCGCCGTGATCATCCAGCAGAGTCAGCACCTGGCGGGCAAAGCTGCGCGAATTATTGACCATCGCCCCCCACAGAGTGCGCGCCTCCCACCAGCGGTTGTAGGCGCTGCTGTTGCGGAAACTGATCAGCACCACCAGTGCCGAACCGAGCAGGGTCAGAGGCATCAGCGGCAGATTGATCTTGGTATTGAGCACCAACATGAAATCGACGGTGACGGCGATATCCCAGAGCAACAGCCAGAACAGCGCCCAGCCAACGTAACCCATGGTCTTGATGATCAGACGGTACTTCTTGACGATGGCAGCTTTCAAACGGAAACCTCACGATGAGCAAAAACACAGATGCTCTGGATCGGACGCCGTTGGTCGGCTAAAGGTTCGCCGTGAACTGCAATCGAGGATTGCCGAGCTGTTATCAGTTGTAACAGGGTGTTTGTTCAGTTACACGGTTGATGCCGCAAAGCGCGGTTCATTGAAGATGATAGCGCGATTGCACCAGGCGCACGATGTGCTCCAGGGCGTTATGCGCGAGCAGCGTTTTATTGGCCTCAACAAGACGGGTCTTGTTGGCGAGCACATCATCCCGAATCACCTGGCGGAACCAGTTGGAAAAATCTCCGGCGTTCATGTGCGCGCTCAGGGCTTGGTCGTCCAGCCGGGCTGCCGAGGAAACAAACTCTGTGAGGTTGCAGGCGCGTTGGCCATGAGCAGGGAAATAAAAGGCGTGCCAAACGCCCACATCACCCGAGACGTATTTGCCGCTGTGCCGGTGGTGTTGCTGATGGGGTTGTACCTGCTCAAGTAGTACAACGTCTTCGTTATCCCGCACGTTCCACAGGCAGGCATATTCGCTGCCAGGCAGGCGGCCGGGAAAGTCGGGACATTCGCGCCGTCTGTCTCGGGCAAACCGCTCGACCAACTCTCTGGCCGTACTGCCGAGGGTTACCAGCACATCCACGCCCTCCAGCAATGCCGGGCATACCTGGTCAAAGTCCAAGGCAACGATGATGGCGCCGATGTCTGCGAGAAAACCCGGAGGCCAGGTCGCACAGTGGGGCAGCATATAGTGGGCTTCGTCCACCACCAGCCAGTAGGGACGTCCCGAAGCGTGGCGAAGCCTCTGGATAAACGGCAACAGGTCACCAAACAGCCGCACCCGCGCTGGAGGATCCAGTGCAAGAGAGCTGACGACGACATTGAGCTGCGCCTGTAACAGAAGTTGTACTGACTCTTGCGTCGTAGGGGGGACGGTGAGCCCGCCTATGGTCACTGCGTCTTCCAGGGTCAGATAGTCTCCCTCGGGATCAATGACACAAAACCCCTGGCGCGCTTCGACCATACGCTCCGTCAGCCAGGTGACGTAGCTGGATTTCCCTGCTCCCGAGTTGCCCACCACCAGCAACACCGACTCCGGGGGCAGCCACATCTTGCGTGCCTCGACGGTCTGGCCGAGGCACATGCCGATACGCTCGACGGGAACCAGCCCTGCGTCCTTCTCCAGCAGCAGGTCCACCAGCTCGCAGACGCCGCGGCCATGATCAAGGCTCAGGAGCAGGTCGGCACTGGCCTTGATGGACTCGATTGCGTTGCTGACTGCGGCGCAGCAGCCACAGATCGACAGAAAAGAGTGGTCGTTTTCTGCATCACCCACGCCCACCACATTCAGTTCGCTGATCCCCAGCTTGCGCAAGCCGGCACTGAGGCCGGATGCCTTGTTGACGCTGGGTGGCAAGACCATGATCGCGTCCTTGTTGAACGTTATCTGCAGTTCCAGGCCCAGTTCCCGGATAGTGCTGACCACGGCTTCTTCAAAGGGGTGCCAGGTCGCGACGACAGATCGACCGACCGAGAGAGGCGAGACTCCTTTGTCGCGCAGACGGCTGACCAGGTCGATCGAGGCAGCCTCGGCAATCAGCTCTTCGACATCCTCCAGCGGGTCATACAGGAGCGCGCCATTTTCGGCGATCACCAGATCGAACAGATCGAGTTGCGGAAAGTTATGTTTAAGCGCCTGCAATTCCCGGCCTGTCACCAGCAGCAGTTTGCGACCGCTTGCCTTCAGCACCATGAGTGATGCCTGAACGTGCGGCGCAACGCTGCCGTTCTCAGCAATGGTTCCGTCGTAGTCCACTGCCAGGGCCAGGAAGTGCATGCTCGCTCCATTACAGACTCGATTGAGTCCTGCTGTTGTGCAGGAAACTGGCTGTCTGCTATGTCATCCATCCGCCACCCACCTGCGGGTAATGATGCGTTGGGGGACGGGCCATTGAATATGGGTTTTAGCCAGAAAACGTTGAGCTTTGTCAGAGATCCAGAAATCAGCGGCTTGATGCTCTTGCTGTTTGCTCATCCGTCGCCCGCTGCGCAGGGCTTTGAGTGATGTGTTGATGTAAGTCAGGCAGCCGCTGACATACCGGGCGATCATGGCAACTGATTGATGCAAAGGACCAGGACCCGCCAAGCGGCGTTTTGCCCTGTTGTCCATTGATACACCCCTCTTCATTGTCCCCCCCCTCCTGGCGAGCAGCCTGATCTGCTCAAGGGCCTGTGCTCATGGTCATCCGGTTAACGCCAACGATTGACACCCCAAGTGCTACGAGCCGAGGCAATTCGCCAGAGGATCCCACACTGCAAAACTGGTCTGTTTTGTCGATCGAAAAGGTAGCTCTTGTGTTGAAGTCCGACCTCAGCCTGGGGCTTGCAGGCGGTGAGCCGGAGCAACGCCAGAAACTCTACGGCACAAACCAACTCAGGCGCCACCCGGGTCGACCAGCGCTCAAGATTGCGCTGGATCAGTTAAAGAGCCTCATTGTCGGTCTGCTGTTGGTTGCCACGGTATTGGCTTATTACATGGATGGCGTCCTGGAAGCCCTGATGATTCTGGTCGTGGTGTTGATCAATGCCGCCATTGGCTTTTTCACTGAATGGCGGGCTCAACGAACGCTCATCAATCTTCAGGCCCAGGATATTCACCAGTGCCGGGTTATTCGTGATGGCGCACAGCAACGAATTTCCACCGTCGATCTGGTGCCTGGGGATTTGGTATTACTCGAAGCGGGTGATCGTATACCGGCTGACGGCCGTATCCTTGCGAGTCAGGGTTTGCAGATAGATGAATCTGCGTTGACCGGAGAATCCATCTGCGTCGAAAAGGCAGCGATTGTACTGGCCGAGCCCATGCCTTCCCTGAGTGACTTGGTCAACATGGGATTCATGGGGACGTTTATCAACAGCGGTCATGGTCGGATGCTGGTGACGGCAACCGGCGCCCGGACCGAACTCGGCAAAATCGGTGGGTTGATCGACGAAGCCAGCAAGCGCAGCAGTCCTCTGGAAAGGCGCCTGCAACGCCTGGGTGTCAGCCTGGCGGGTATCGTCGTGGTGTTGTGTGCCGTGATGGTTGTCGCTGGAACGCTCCGGGCAATGCCCTTCATGCAGATGTTACAGATCGCCTTGTCTCTCGCGATTGCAGCTGTTCCAGAAGGCTTGCTGGCTGTATCCACCATGACGCTGGCCATCGGTATGCAGCGCATGGCCAGGAAGGGGGCGTTGATCCGCAACCTGGCGGCAGTGGAAACCCTGGGTGCCGCTACGGTTATTTGCACTGACAAGACCGGTACGCTGACTCGCAACGAGATGACGGTTGAAAGGCTGATTGTTGGCGATCGAACCCTGAGCGTCACCGGCAATGGCTATAAGGTGCAAGGCGACTTTTCCGAGTCTGCAGTTTTCGTGGATGTGCATAAGGATGAGTTGGTGATCAATCTCTTGCGCGTTGGCGTTTTATGTAACGACGCAAGTGTCAGGCATAGCACCGGGAATGACGTGGTTATGGGCGATCCCACCGAGGCGGCATTGATCGTGTTGGCGGAAAAAGCCGACATTGACCTCCCGGCTCTCCACGCCCTGTATCCGCGAGTCGGCG
Source organism: Pseudomonas sp. JUb42 (assembly GCF_024807945.1). Lineage (GTDB taxonomy): Bacteria > Pseudomonadota > Gammaproteobacteria > Pseudomonadales > Pseudomonadaceae > Aquipseudomonas. The sequence continues at coordinate 161,220 of NZ_JANUFD010000015.1, forward strand.
AAATCCCGTTTTCAACCGAAAAGAAATGGATGATGACGGAACATTGTCTGCAAGGCCTGCCACCCATCGGCTTCGCCAAAGGTGCTCCGTTACGGATTCTGGAACTTTGCGATTTCGAGGCCGCGCCGGGCGGTGCTATACCCTTGACTGTCGAGCGCAGGCAGTGGTGGCAGGATGCCAATACGCGTCTGGCGAACGATTCATTGCGAGTCCTCGGGTTCTCTTGTCGCGAGAGCAGCCCGCAGGAGCCGCATGGCGATGGGGCCGAGCACTGGGCGTTTGCCGGGTTGGTCGGCATGATCGATCCACTGCGCAGCGAAGCGCAGTCGGCGATCACTCGTTGTCGTGAAGCGGGCATCGCGACGATCATGATTACCGGTGATCAGGTGGCAACAGCACGGGGCATCGCCAGTCGGCTGGGAATTGATCGCGCCGCCGACGGCTCTGTGCTGGAAACGGTCCATGCGCAGGCACTGGCGCAGCCGGACCCGCAGCGTTTCAACACGCTTCTGGCCCGCACCGCTGTATTTGCCCGTGCAGAACCCAGGCACAAACTCGAAATCGTCAAAGGCTTGCAGCAATCAGGGCATGTCGTCGCCATGACCGGCGACGGGGTCAACGACGCTCCAGCGCTGAGGCAGGCCGATATCGGAATTGCCATGGGCAGGAGCGGCACTGACGTTGCCAGGCAGAGCGCCGATATGGTCATAACGGACGATAACTTTGTCAGCATCGTGCGTGCCGTGGAGCAGGGGAGAGTGCTTTACGCCAACATCATCCATTTTGTTCACTATTTGCTGTCGTGCAATTTTGCTGAGCTGCTGACGGTATTTTTGGCAATCATGTTTGGCTGGCCGCTGCCATTGGCGCCACTGCAGATCCTCTGGCTGAACATGGTCACTGATATCTTCCCTGCCTTGGGCCTGGCGCTGGAGCCTCAGGCCCCCGGAATCATGAAGCGCCGTCCTCGATCGCCGGACTCGGCACTCCTCACACCGATGTTGATGCTGGTTATTGCGTGGCAGGGCTTATTACTTGCGATTACTACGCTGGTGGCGTTTTACATCGGTCTGCGCTGGTACCCGGAGCACGTCGAACACGCGGCCACGATGGCGTTCATGACCCTCGCACTGGTGCAGATTCTCCATGCGTTGAACGTGCGCTCCAGGCGCCGCTCGGCATTGACACGGGGCTTCTTCACCAACAAATGGCTATGGAGCGCAATGGCGGTGTGCCTGGGGCTGCAACTGCTGACCGTGAATGTGCCAGCACTGCGTGTGGTGCTGGGGACGACGGCCCTGCAAGTCGAGGACTGGGCAGTGATAATTGGTTGTTCGGTAGTGCCTGTTGCGGTTGTCGAGTTGACCAAGCTGATTTACAGCGGAGCACGCAGACCAGGCTGGCGCCTCAAGGGCAGGCAGCCATGATGCGGGCCGATGGTCAACCCGTCGCGCGACACTCAGTCCATCGGTTGCGGTGCCAGTACCCAGAGGCTGCAAGGCATTTTGTGCAACAGACTCTCGACCGTATTGCCGATCAGATGGCCCTGATCACCGTGCCCGATACGGCCCATGACGATCACGTCGATGTCATAGGCCGACGCATAGCTGCATAACACGCTAGTGGGGGCGCCCAGGATCATGTGGCGTTGTTCCGGTGGGATGCGATTGCGCTCGGCCAGTTCAGTGAAGGCATCACACTGCGCGTCGAACAGGGACCTGGCGCCCTTGGAGGAAAAGAACGGTGAGCCATTGTCAAAACCGAACTCTTGCGCGCTGATCGAGGAAAGATCATGGGCGTAAAGCACATGGATCGTGGCGTCGCAGGCGGTTGCCAGCTTGACCGCCTCGTGCAGGATCCGATCATTGAAATCCTGATACCGACCATCGCGGTGGAAGGGGTCGACAGCCGCAAGTATCCGGCGGGGCAGGGCATGCTTTACGTCGCTGACGAAATGCAAGGGAGTCGGGCATTTGCGCAGCAGCTGGATATCCAGAGGGGTAAAGAACAGTCGCGATAGTTGCGACTGGTATTCGATCGGCTTGATTAGCGCGGTCATCGGCTGTTCTTGGAGGTGGATCAGGATCTCATCCAGAGGGTTGTCGACCCAGATCACTTCAGTGGTCACGCTCAGGCCCTGTTCGCGCAACAGGCTGGCATGCTGTTCAAGCCAGTCACGATGTCGCTCGAGGTAATTAGCGCGCATCACCTCCCGGACCTGTTCGCTGACCAGATCGGCCGTCGCCAGACCTTCGAGGTAATCGAACGCAACGATATGCAGCGCGGCGTCATGAGCTGTAGCCAGTGCAGCCGCTCTGTCCAATATCGCGCTGGTTTGTAATTGCGATGAGGCGATCAGCATGAAGCGGGGTTGCTCATACATGACAGGAATCCCCTGTTGGTATCACATTGCCTTTGCCGTTATGACTTGCCGTGAAGGCTGATGCTGCGGCCTTTGCCCGTCGCAGACTTGACTTGAATCAGATCATGGTCACGGCTGATGAGTATTCCGACATGCGGTGGCGGTTGAGCCGGCCAATGCGCAAATCTTTGATAAGGATCAAGCGGTTCAGGTCGGCCCCGTTCAGGCTAAAGGCTGATCGGAATGTTCCGGCGGACCTCTTGAGGATCATCATGGCCAGCATGAACGCGGCAATTTTCGTTGAAAAAAATCGCATCGTTCTGGAAGACAAGCCCATTCCGGAAATCGGTCCGCAGGACGCTTTGGTGCGCATCACCACGACCACTATCTGCGGTACAGACGTGCATATATTGCGCGGCGAATACCCGGTCGCCAGGGGGCTGACCATAGGTCATGAGCCGGTGGGTGTGATCGAGCGGCTCGGGTCGCAGGTCCGGGGGTTCTTTGAGGGGCAGCGGGTGATTGCCGGCGCCATTACCCCCAGCGGCCATAGTTATGCCTGCCTGTGCGGTTGCGCGTCCCAGGATAGCCCGGACACTGCCCATGGCTTTCGTGCCATAGGCGGCTGGAAGTTCGGCAATACCATCGATGGCTGCCAGGCCGAGTTCGTCAGAGTGCCTGATGCAATGGTCAATCTGTGCCCGATCCCTGCCGGCCTCAGCGACGAGCAAGTGCTGATGTGCCCTGACATCATGTCCACCGGATTTTCCGGCGCCGAACGAGGCGGCGTGCAGATCGGTGATACGGTGGCGGTATTTGCCCTCGGCCCTATCGGCTTGTGCGCGGTGGCTGGTGCGCGTCTCAAAGGAGCATCGTGCATCATTGGCGTGGATACGGTGGCGAGCCGCATGACCGTCGCCCGGCGCCTTGGCGCAACCCATGTCGTCGATTTCAAGAACGGCGATGTGGTAGAGCAGATCATGGCGTTGACCGACGGGCGCGGCGTCGATGTCGCCATCGAAGCGCTGGGTACCCAGGCCACGTTTGAATCCGCGCTGCGGGTTCTGCGACCTGGCGGTCTATTGTCCAGCCTTGGCGTGTATTCCACGGACCTGCACATTCCCTTGCAGGCTTTCGCTGCGGGACTGGGCGACGTCAGCATCGTTACGACGCTGTGCCCCGGTGGCAAGGAGCGGATGCGGCGGTTAATGGCTGTCGTGGGAGGCGGTGCCGTCGATCTTTCAGCATTGGTGACCCACCGTTTCAGGCTTGACGATATCGAGGCGGCGTATGACCTTTTCGCTCATCAGCGAGACGGCGTGATGAAGGTTGCGATTACGCCTTGAGCCTCTTAACCGGCGTTCACCGGTGCCAAACGCAGTTTGCGCGGTGTGCTGCCACTGGTCCCCAGAGCCTTGAGGCGTTCATGGCTGACGATCTCGACGGCGCGGCCGGATATTCGCACGAGGCCCTTGCCTCGCAGGTACGCGATAGCACGGCACACAGTTTCGAGGCGCAGCCCCAGGTGGGCGGCAATGTCTTCGCGGGTCATGCGTAGCAAGAACGCATGGGGTGAGTAGCCGCGCTCTTGCATTCGGGCGGATAGATCAAGCAGAAATGCCCCCAGGCGTTCTTCTGCGTTGAGGTTGCCCATCCACATCAGCAATTGCTGGTTTCGCACCACTTCCTGGCTCAGGATCCGGTTCAGTTTGTGGTGCAGCGAGGGCAGTTCTCGCGAGAGAACCTCTAGCTGGCTGAAATGGATCGGGCAGACTTCGCTGTCCTCAAGGGCAATGGCATCGCAGGTGTAGCGCCCGCTGCTGATGGCGTCGATGCCTAGCAGGTCTGCGGACATCTGAAAGCCTGTCAGTTGCTCGCGTCCGTCCGCGGACAAGAAAGATGTCTTGAAGAAACCATGATGCACGACGTAGATAAAGCGCAATGGATCTGCGGGATGAAACAGGGCGGCGCCTTTTCTGATCTTCATACGCTGCGGGATCAGGTTAGCCAGACGTTGTGCGTCTGCGGAGTCGACACCTCCCGGCAGACAAAGCTCTCGCACTCGACAGTTGACACAGCTCTCGCTGCGTAGCGATGGACAGTGGGCCATGGCGAAAGCCTTCGGGCAGTTGCAGGTACTACCGGCGATGACGATACGCCCTCAAGGTCATTCTGCGTTGGTTGCCGGATGGACGGCCGCGTCCAGCCCTGGCCCCTGGCTTTCAGGCTGCCTTGCGCGGCTCTGGGCGCAAGCCGTTCAGGTCGGGACGATGCCGGTTGGTCATGGGCTGGGCAGGGTGGGTGTGTCCTGGATGCTCCAATATTTCTGCATCTCAAGAAATAGAAAAGACGCTGTCCAGGTAATTAACACCAGGCCCGTCAGGGCTTCGAGCCCGGTCAGGTATTTGAGTGGGCCGATGGGCGAGATGTCGCCGAAGCCGATGGTGGTGTAGGTGGTGAAGGAGAAATACACCGAATCCATGAAGCTGCCGTCAAAGTTGCCGGTCAGGCTGCCCAGCGTCACGGTCCGGGTCATCAAGTAGTAACCCAGTGCAAATACCCAGACTTCAACGGCATGGGCCGCCAGTGCGCCCAGTACACCGAAGACAATTCTGAAGCGATGCCAGATCTTGAGCCTGGGCAGGAGCAGATTCAGGCGCATCAGGCATTCATAGTGGATGATCACAACGGTGATGATGATCAGCGTATTGATCAGAGTAACAAGGACCATGGAAACGTCTCAGCTCGGTGGTGATTGGCGTGGCGTCATACCGCACGACGCCTGATTATGACCAGAATAATGACAGGTCAGACTGAGCAGACGCAGTTTTCTGATTTAGATCAGATCCGGCTGCCGGGATCTCTTCACACTGCAAGCCGGATCCTGTCGGCGCTGCGGTATGTAGCGCGTAACAAGGGCTGCCGGGGCGGTGAGCGAGGGCGCCATGAACGAATCGTCGGAATTTCTGTTGATCGCTTCATCAAAGATGCAGCGTACCCCGGCTTTCGACCGCGCCGTTGCGCTGGCCAGAGCGTTCGGCGTGTCACTGCGGATCGTGGCGCTGGACGACTTCCAGGCCCTGGATGTGATGGGGGTTTTCGACTATACGGCCCTGGCGCGCTTGCGTGACGACTATCTGCGAGCCCACCGTCAATGGTTGGAGCAACAGGCTGCGCAGGAACGTGCCAAGGGCCTTGAATGCTCGGTGCAGATACTGTGGACGGATAGCCGCTTCGACGCGATAGCGTCCTGTGTCAGGGCGATTTGCCCGCAGATGCTGATCAAGGATGTCCATCACGAGCGGCTTTTCGCGCGGCTATTTTCCACGCCCCTTGACTGGCATTTACTGCGCGACTGCAAGTGCGCGGTGCAGTTTGTCAGCGAGGGTCATCGTCCTTTGCCACGCAGGACCCTGGCGGCCGTCAACCTCTATCGTTATGACGACGCCGATCTGAGACTCAACGACAGGTTGATCGAGACGGCATCGCGCATCGCCCGGCAATGTGCAGGTAGTGCTCATGTGTTGTACAGCTTTGACTGGTCGGCGTTCTACGCCACCAGGGTGACCCTGCTTGGCGCCTTGCCGGTCGAGACTGGCTTTCATGAGGCCTTGGGCGAGGCCCATGCCGAGGCGTTTGCCGCGTTATGCGAGCGCCACGCAATCCCGGTCGAATGCCGTCATTTCCTGGTCGGTACGCCCCAACCAACCATCAGTCGCTTCGCCCGCGAGCAGGATATCGACCTGTTGGTCATGGGCAGCCTGCCGAGGACCCGCCTGGAAAAAGTCATCGGCAATACCGCCGAGTTGTTGCTGACACACTCACCTTGCAGTGTGTTGATCGTCAAGCCTGGCGACAATCCGGATGACCTCGACGACCTTTACCGCGCCGATAGCTCCACTGCCATGGGCAATATGAGCCCTGCGCACCCATAAGCCAGAACATAGCCCCGCAAGGAGGTGTGAAATGTCCAAAGTCGAACGTTTACTGCTGGTCGCGTCGCCGCTGATGGAGAGAACGCCCGCATTTGACCGCGCTCTGGCATTGGCCAAGGCGCAGGCAGCCGCCCTGCACATTGTCGCGTTTGTCTATGTGGAAGCCCTGGCGACGGCCGGGCTGGTGAACGACCAGGCACTGCATGAAATCAAGGAGGGGTATCTGGCTGGTCATCGTGAATGGTTGGAGCAGCAGGCCGTGGCAATGCGTCATTCCGGCGTTCAGGTCACCCAGGAAGTGGTCTGGGTGAGGCGTCCGTTTGACGAAATCATGGAGCACATTCGTGAAATGAAACCGTCCCTTGTGATCAAGGATCTGGAACGGCAATCCTGGCTGTCGCGTGTGATGTTCACCTCTCTGGATGAGCGTCTGCTCCATGATTGCCCGGTGTCCCTGCATCTCGTTGCTCAAGTGACCCATGCCATTCCGCGCAAGATCCTCGCGGCGGTCGACCCTTTTCGTCCTGAAGAGCAGCATGACGGCTTGAACGACAGGATTATCTCCACTGCGGAAAAGCTGGCGCAGCAGTGCAACGCCGACCTGCACCTGCTGTACGCCTACGACTTGTCCACCGTTTTTGGTTGGGAAAGTGACATGGCGTTTTCTTCCGAGGCCCAGGCGCAGATCTACGATCTGGACAAGGAGGCCTTTGACCACCTGGCCGACCGTTTCGGTGTGCCTGCCGACCGCAAACATTTATTAATGGGCAACCCGGCGAAAGTCATTGAAGCCTTCACCCGGGCCCATGGTGTTGACGTGATCGTAATGGGAACGGTGCATCGCAGTGCGATGAGCAAATGGCTCGGCAGTACGACAGAACAAGTAGCGCATCATCTTCAAAGCAGTCTGCTGACGCTCAATCCTCGCGCTGACATGCCATAGGGGGAATAGGGCGATACTGCGATGTCGTGCAACAAACGCAGAACTTGTAGGAGACGGCTTGCTGGCGATCGAGTGCGAAGCACTAAAGCGCTCTCGCGGCTAAAGCCGGTCCTGCACCTTGCCTGATCAGCAACTAAACTCAACTCCGTCCCCCTCACAGGGACTTCCAATACGTGGTTTATTCACTCGACCACCGCCAACAGTTGTCAGGTTCTCTACGCCCGTGCCGACGGTGGCCTTCTGACAGGAGGTTATGCAATGGACGAGGCAAAACTTCATGCGTTCATGGGCAAGCTGGTGTCCGATATGGGCGCGGCCGGCCTGCTGGCCAATGTGATGGTTGGCGACGAGCTGGGGCTGTACAAGGCCATGGCTGACAGCCAACCGATTACTCCCGAGGTCCTGGCCAGCAGGACCGGTTGTAACGCGCGGCTGCTTCGCGAATGGCTCAGCGCCCACGTAGCCTCTGGCTATATGGAGCATCACGACGGCCAGTTCGTATTACCCGAAGAACAGGCTCTCGCCCTGGCTATCGAGGACTCACCGGTTTATGCAGCCGGTGGCGTGATGGTGGTGGTGTCGATGTTTCACGACAAGGACAAGCTGGTAGCGGCAATGCGTGGTGATGGCGCCCTGGCCTGGGGCGATCATCACCCGTGCATGTTCAGCGGCACCGAGCGTTTTTTCCGGCCGGGGTACAAGGCCTATCTGGTCGACCAATGGCTGCCGGCGCTGGACGGCGTGGTCGACAAGCTCAAGGCGGGGGCCAGGGTAGCGGATATCGGCTGCGGGCACGGGGCTTCAACCATCGTCATGGCCCAGGCATTTCCCGCCTCGAATTTTGTCGGCTTCGACTATCACGCGCCCTCCATCGTCACGGCCAGCCAGCGTGCCGCAGAGGCGGGTGTCAGCGACCGGGTCAGGTTTGTCGAGGGCAGGGCCAAAGACTTTCCCGGCCAGGATTACGACCTGATCTGCTACTTCGACTGCCTGCACGATATGGGCGACCCGGTCGGTGCGGCGAAACATGCCCATCAGGCGCTGAAAAACGACGGCACGATCCTGCTGGTGGAGCCTTTTGCCAACGACACACTCGACCTCAATATCAACCCGGTGGGACGGCTTTTCTATGCGGCATCAACCTTTATCTGCACGCCCAATTCGTTGTCACAGGAGGTGGGGTTAGGGCTGGGCGCACAGGCCGGTGAAGCGCGGTTGCGCCAGGTATTTACCGACGCAGGCTTCAGCCACTTTCGGCGCGCCTGTGAGACCCCTTTCAATCTGATTCTGGAGGCGCGTAAATGACCATTTGAATGGTTGACTGGCCCTGTGCAGCGCATGCGTCTGGCCTGTGCTGTTCGGGTTTGAGTGGTTGACAGTCAACGTGTGTAAGTCTCCTTCGTCAACGATACCTCGTCTAAGGGTGCAGGGTGAGTTTGAGTGAGCGGGTCTATCTCATTAAGATGCAAGGCTAAAGCTTGCTATATCACCGCAATCAAGGACGTCCCCAATGCTACGAAGCTTCGTTGTTGCGCTATGTGCATGTCTGTCGTTTTCCGTATTTGCGGCACTACCAGCGGCACCGATGGACGATACAACGGTGGCTAAAATCAATGCCGCTTTCGCGCCTGTAGAAAATCAGTTCAATGGAGAACTGAACGCCGTGAAAGGTGATCCCGAAAAAACTGCCGAAGTCATCGGGCGCTACTCAAACTGGGTCTTCACTCAAATCGGCTACAGCCATGATGAGACGGTTTATAAATACTTGACTGACCAAAGTGTTGAGCCGTTTCAGAAGAACTTTTTTGCCCGGGAAGTCGGTCTGGGCAACGTGATTGCACAAGTTGCCAGCCAACTTCCGGGCTATGCACAAGGGTATTTGAAAAGTGGAGCACTGACTCAGCGCACCATCGATAGCATCGTCAAGGGCAATGCACCCGCGACCGATGCGCGGGAGGTCAATCTTTCGCCCATTGGCGGCTGGCAATACCCCGCCGACAAATTCATCCGGGAGTCGCGCATCCGCATGGCTCTTTCTCCCTACAAGGGGGAAGGTCAGTGGGCTGGTTATGTGATGTTCAGAACCTACAGCCCGGATGATTATTATGTCGTGGGTGAGCGGGGCTCATTCGATGCGCAGACACTGGCATTGCTCGACAAGGTTATTGCTGCAAAAGGCAGTGTCACCGTCGAAGGTGCCTATCGCGCTTATCAGGGCGCTAACTACAAGATTTGCATGCTGGATCGGTCGAAGCCGGTGAAGCTGATACTGGCCAAGCCAGTGGACAGTTATCGCTAACCTGTTGCGAGCTTGTCGACGCGCTTGACGATGCAGTGCTTTTCCTGCAGCCAGCCGAACGTTCGCGTGATGAGTTAAGGCCGCCAGGGTTTGCGCAAAAGCTTTTACTGAACTTCGCCCGATGCTCGCCAGTCAGCTCTGTATGACGATCATAAGGCGATAAATCCATGCAGATCTCGTTGCAGCAGCAAGTGGCACTGGTGACCGGTGCCAGTTCCGGATTGGGCGAAGGGGCGGCCAGAGCATTGGCCGCTGCCGGGGCCGCAGTGGTGGTCAACTACAACAGCCACGCCGAGCCTGCGGAAAAACTGGTCGAGGAAATTCGTGCAGCGGGCGGCCAGGCGGTAGCCATTGGCGCCGATGTTTCCCAGGAAGAACAGGTCGAAAAACTGTTTGCCCAGACGCTGGAACACTTCGGTCATCTGGATATTCTGGTGGCCAATTCCGGGCTGCAAAAGGATGCGCCCCTGGTCGATATGAGCCTGGCGGACTGGAACACGGTGATCAACGTCAACCTGACCGGGCAGTTTCTCTGCGCCCGTGCCGCCCTGCGTCAGTTCATCAGCCAGGGCATGCGCCCCGGGGTATCCCGGGCCATGGGCAAGATCATTCATATGAGCTCGGTACATCAGCTGATTCCCTGGGCCGGGCATGCCAACTACGCGGCTTCCAAGGGCGGTGTCGATCTGCTGATGCGCAGCATCGCCCAGGAAGTCGGCGAGCAGCATATCAGGGTAAACAGTATTGCCCCCGGCGCGATCCGTACCGCGATCAATCAACAGGCGATGCAGGGCGACGGCGAGGCCAAAATGCTGAAGCTGATCCCCTATGGCCGCGTCGGTGAAGCCGAAGATGTCGCCAATGCCGTGGTCTGGCTGGCGTCCGATCTGTCGGACTATGTGCACGGCACGACGCTGTTTATCGACGGTGGCATGAGCCTGTATCCGGAGTTTCGCGGCAATGGCTGATCTCCTCGAAGAAGCGCAGAACCCCATCGAGAACCATGGCATCATCGGCGATATGCGCAGCGCTGCTCTGGTGGCGGATACCGGTAGCATCGATTTCTGTTGCTGGCCGGATTTTGACAGCCCATCGATTTTCAGTGCGCTGCTCGACACCACCGCAGCCGGGATCTTTCAGCTCGCCCCGGATTTGCCCGACGCTCGTCGTCAGCAGATTTACCTGCCGGACACCAACGTATTGCAGACGCGCTGGATCGCTCAGGACGCGGTGGTGGAAGTCACTGACCTGATGCCCGTCGGTCACAATGAAGATGATCTGCCTCGCGTGGTGCGGCGCATCGAGGTGCGCTACGGCAAGGCCAATGTACGCATGCGCTGCCGCGTGCGCATGGACTACAGCCGCGCGCAGATGGAAACCTATATGGACGGCGAGGATGTCTGCTTCGTTGCCCAGGGCCAGCCGGGCATGCGCCTGTCGGCCACTGCCGGCTTGCGTCTTGAGCAGGATACCGCCGTGGCCGAGTTTGCCATGGAGCAGGGCCAGATCATCGAGTTCATTCTCGGTGGCATCGACGACCCTCAGGTCGCGGCCGGGCATTGCAGCCGCTATTTCACCGATACCCTGGCCTTCTGGCGGCGCTGGAGCGGGCAGTCGGAGTATCGCGGGCGCTGGCGGGAAATGGTCAATCGCTCGGCCCTGACGCTGAAGTTGCTGACGTCGCGCAAGCATGGCGGCATCGTTGCCGCAGCCACCTTCGGCCTGCCGGAAACCCGTGGCGGCGAGCGCAACTGGGATTATCGCTACAGCTGGATCCGTGACGCGTCCTTCACCGTGTACGCCTTCATGCGCCTTGGCTATGCCGACGAAGCCAATGCCTTCATGGGATGGGTCAAGGGGCGCATGGGCGATTGTTGTGCGGACTCGACCAGGCTGGGCATTCTCTATGCCCTGGATGGCCGCGAAGAGTTGCCTGAAGAGCATCTGCAACACCTGACTGGCCATGGCGGCGCGACCCCGGTACGTATCGGTAACGAGGCTTACAAGCAGACCCAGCTGGATATCTACGGCGAGCTGATGGATGCGGTGTATCTGGCCAATAAATACGGCGAAGCGATTTCCTACGAAGGCTGGAAGCACGCGACGCAACTGGTGGACCACGTCTGTGAGCATTGGCAGGACAAGGATGTCGGCATCTGGGAAATGCGCGGTCAGGATCAGCATTTCCTGCATTCGCGGCTGATGTGTTGGGTGGCCCTGGATCGTGCCTTGCGTCTGGCCTTCAAGCGTTCCCTGCCGGCGCCTTTCGATCGCTGGGACGCCCAGCGCCAGGCGATTCATGACGATATCTGGAAGAATTTCTGGGACGCTGACCTCGGCCATTTCGTGCAGTACAAGGGCAGTCGCAACCTGGATGCGTCGATGCTGCTGATGCCGTTGGTGCGCTTTGTCGGTGCCAGTGATCCGCGCTGGCTGGCGACTCTGGAGGCCATCGAAGGCACGCTGGTACGGGACGGCCTGGTCTATCGCTATCGCAACGATGACCAACACGACGACGGCCTGACCGGCGAGGAGGGCGCTTTTACCGCCTGCTCCTTCTGGTATGTCGAATGCCTGGCCCGGGCCGGTCGGGTCGAACAGGCTCATCTGGAGTTCGAGCAGTTGCTGCGCTATGCCAATCCGTTGGGTTTGTACGCCGAGGAGTTCGACGTGCATGGCTGCCATCTGGGCAATACGCCCCAGGCCCTCAGTCATCTGGCGCTGATCAGTGCGGCGAGCTTTCTGGACCGCAAACTGGATGGCAGCAAGACCTTGTGGCAGCCCTGAAACCCGTGTCCATAGCGAGCCCGTTGGCGGGAATTGCGGGGCCTGATTGTAGTAGCGAATTATGGGTAAATTATGGGAGCGAATTCATTCGTGAAAAGAATGCTCAGGCGATAAAGGCTATATCGACCTCCCCAGCCCCTTCGCGAATGAATTCGCTCCCACAATTCGCTTCCACATGATTGGCTCCTGCCTCCAGCCAAACGTGTGCTGCACATGTCGCCGCAGGCACTCTTGAAAAACGCATTGATTCAAGCGGCCTGTTCAAGGACAGTTGCCCGCTTGGTTGAGTCACTCAGGGAAGCGTTACATGGCGTTCAGGGTATTGGTGGTCGGCGGCTACGGGAATTTTGGCAGTATCGTGTGCAGGCATCTGATTGCGATGTCCGGTATCGAACTGGTGATCTCGGGCCGCGATCCGCGCAAGTTGCAGGCCAAGGTCGACGAGTTGCGGGCGTCGTCGGGCAAGCCCTGCGAGAGTTGGTGCGGCAATGCCATGGGCGCTGAATTCAAGTCCGCCCTGGGCGCGTTGGATATCCAGTGGGTCATTCATACCGGCGGCCCGTTTCAGGGACAGTCCTATGCCGTTGCCGAGAACTGCATCGAGGCCGGGGTGAACTACTGCGACTTGGCCGACTGCCGAATCTTCGTCAGCGGCATTGCCGCACTGGACGTTCGGGCCCGTGAGGCCGGGGTGGCGATCCTCAGCGGTTGCAGCTCGGTGCCAACGCTGTCCTCAGCCCTGATCGATCAACAGCGCCATCGCTTCCAGCGCATCGACAGCATCGAACATGGCATTTCCTCGTCGGCAAAGATGCCGGGCCTGTCGACTATCGAAGGCGTGCTGGCCTATGCGGGTAAACCGATTCGCCAGCTCAAGGATGGCCAGGTGCATGAAGTGTCGGGCTGGCAGGGCTTGAAGCTGCGCAAGATGCCGCAGCTGGGAACCCGCTTGCTGGCTAATGTCGACGTGCCGGACCTGGATATTTTCGCCGCCCGCTATGGCGCCCACACCCTAGGCTTTCAGGCCGGAGCCGGGCTGAAACTGGCCGGTATCGCCAACTTCCTGCTGGCCCAGGCAGTCAAGATCGGCCTGGTCCGTGACCATGCGCCCTGGGCTGCGCGGCTGCATCGTTGCGGGTTGTTGTTTGAAGGCCTTGATGACGGAAAAAGCGCGATGTTCATCGATGTGCATGGGATTGGCACTGATGGCAAGTCCCTGTCCATGACCGTGCAACTGACGGCGAAAAACGGCAAGGGCCCGGAAATTCCCAGCTGCGCCGCCGTGGCTCTGGCGGCGAAACTGGCCGGGGGTTATCTGCCTGAGCCCGGTGCACGGCCGTGCGTGGGGGAAATCACCGTCGAGGAATATATGGCGGCGATCAACGAGCCTCAGAGCCTGAGCATCGCTGTGGACTTCTCCCAGGGTAAGGGCGTACAGCCATAGGCGTATCAGAGGTACTTGGTGATCTGCTTGAAGGCTTCCAGCGGCGCGTGTTCGCCGCTCGCCAGGGCGTCCACAGTGCCTTCGAGACAGTGATCGATATGGTCATGGATCAAGGTGCGCTTGGCCTGGCACACGGCTTTTTCCACGGCGTGCAGTTGCTGGGCGATATCCACGCAGTCACGGCCGTCTTCGATCATGGTAATGATGCTGCGCAGGTGACCATCGGCGCGCTTGAGCCGCTTGATAATGGCTTCATGGGACTGGTGGATGTGCCCATGAGGATGTTCATGCTCGCTCATGACGTGCGCCTCTTGCTCGAATGATTCAGCCGGGCATCCTATCCATCGTGGGGGGACAGGGTCAAACCGGCGCAGCGGGATTGCTCAATTGCGCTGATCTTTCGGCCAGCGCGGATGGCGGTCATCGATGATGTAGGGGTGACGATGGGTCGACGCGCCAGCCTCGCCGTGATCCGCCTCACTGTCGCCGTCATGGCTGTGCTCAATGAACGCCCGGTCATGGGCCGGGCGCCAGATGATCATGCTACACAGCAGCGCCGCGCCTGCGACCATGGTCAGCGCGACGAATGAAGCGTTCAGCCCGACTTTCGCGCCGAGCCAGCCCGCCAGGGGATAGGTGATCAGCCAGCAGGCGTGGGACAGGGCAAACTGCGCGGCGAACAAGGCGGGGCGGTCTTCAGGGTGGGCTGAGCGACGCAGCAGCCGACCGCCGGGTGTCTGGGCCAGGGAGTAACCGGTGCCGAGGACAAACCACAACGGCAACAGAGCGTAATAGCTGTTCAGTGCCATTCCAGCCCCTATCCCGCTACCAGGATTGCACCACCGCCGAGCATGGCGCTGCGGTCGCTGAAGCCCTTGAGCATGCGCGGCAGGAGCAGGGCCGCGAACATCGAGCCGCCACCAAACGCCGCCAGGGCCAGGGCCGTCGAGCTTTGCGTCAACCCGAAGCCGGACTGCACCAGCACCACAGTATTGACGATGACCATGGCGCTGGCCGCCGCCACGGTCAGATTCAGGGCAAGCAGGCCGCGCAGGCGCGGCGTTGCCAGGAAAATACGCAGCCCCCGGGTCGTCCGCTCATAGACGCTGCGCCGCTGCACGGCGCTGGCTTTGGGCAACACCACGGTGCAGACCAAAGCCGCCGAAGCCAGGAAGCCAACGACAGTGCCGGCGAACAGGCTGTGAAAACTCATGATGGTCAGGAGCGCGGCGGCGAGCATGGGGCTCGCAACACTTTCCAGGTCATAGGCCAGGCGGGACAGCGACAGGGCCTTGGTGTAGTCGTCCTCATCCGTGAGGATATCGGGGATGGTCGCCTGGAACGTCGGCGTGAAGGCGGCGGATGCCGATTGCAGGACGAAGATCAGTACGTAGACCTGCCAGACTTCATGGACAAAGGGTAACGCCAGGGCGACCAGGGCTCTGATCAGATCAAGGGAAACCAGCAGGGTGCGGCGCGGCAGGCGTTCGGCAAATGCTGCGGCAACGGGAGCGACGCCGATATAGGCGGTCATCTTGATCGCCAGCGCGGTGCCCAGTACAGCACCGGCTTCGGCGCCCGCGAGATCGTAAGCGAGCAGCCCCAGCGCAATGGTCGCCAGCCCGGTGCCCACCAGCGCAATCACCTGTGCCAGAAAGAGGTGTCTGTAAGTCCTGTGGGTGAGGATCTTGAGCATGATCGGTCTCGGTTTTACCAGATGTCTATATCCTCCCTGGGGGGATATGGGTGAATGCTAGCCGATGACCCTGGCGGGCTCAAGCAATACCCTGGCCGATGGTCTATAGCGCCTACCCCAGAAGTTTTATTATTTCTTTGAAAAAGCCGTTGACATCATTCGACACATATCTGTAACGTCAGCCCCATAGGTCGCGACTTGTTGTTTGGAAGTCGCAGACCCTCAGCAATAGTGCTGAGTACATAATCGGCTATAGAAGCCCCTGATTTGCGTTTAAAGCGCATTCGGGGGCTTTTTTTTTGGAAAAAATAAATGATCACTTTGCAAGCTGCTGAATCAACCCCGGATTTTCCCGGCCTGAAAGTGGCCGCGATACAAATGCAGCCACAGGTCGGTTGCAAGGCGGCCAATCTGCAAGTGTCGCTGCGCCTGATCAATGAGGCGGCAGACGGCGGGGCGAAGATTGTTGTGCTGCCGGAACTGGCCAGCAGCGGTTATATGTTTGCCAGTCGCGAAGAAGCCTTTGAACTGGCCGAGCCCGTACCGCAGGGCGTCACTACTCAGGCGTGGCTGGATATTGCCCGGCAACGCGATATTTATATTGTCGGCGGGCTTGCCGAGCGCGACGGGTACAAACTTTATAACTGCGCAGTGATGACCGGGCCGGACGGTTATGTCGGCACTTACCGCAAGCTGCATTTATGGGGTGATGAACACCTGTACTTTGAGTCCGGCGATCTTGGACTGCCGGTATTTCATACACCGTTTGGCCGCCTGGGCATGATCATCTGCTACGACGGCTGGTTCCCGGAAGTCTATCGACTGCTCGCCATGCAAGGCGCGGACATTGTCTGCATGCCCACCAACTGGGTGCCGATGCCGGGGCAGGCTGAGACCGGGGTGATCATGGCCAACACCCTGGCCATGGCCAGTGCCCACGTCAATGGCCTGAATATCATTTGCGCCAATCGCACAGGCACCGAGCGCGGTCAGCAGTTTGTCGGCCGCAGCATCATTGTCGGTGCCGAGGGTTGGCCGTTGGCCGAGACCGCCAGCGCCGATTGCGAGCAGATCCTCTACGCCGATATCAACCTTAAAGCCTCCCGCCAATCCCGGCATCTGACCACCTTCAATACGGTCCTGCGTGACCGCCGCAATGACCTTTACGACCCCATGCTCGGTACGGGCTGGCCGCTACCTCGTTATTGAAATTTTGACCGACAATAAATCTGACCGAGGACACTTACATGACTTTCAAACATTCCATTATGCGTATCGCTATTCTTGCAGCAAGCACTTTCATGGCCGCTCAGGGGCATGCCGCCGAGCCTATCAAGATTGGTGTGGCGGTGGGTTTGTCTGGCGCCAATAGTGTTGTCGCACCGGCTGTTGTGCAATCTTCACAACTGGCCGTGGAGCAGATCAATGCGGCGGGTGGAATACTGGGCCGTCCGGTGCAACTGGAAATTGTTGATGATGCGTCCGGGGCAATAGGCGCACAAAAGGCCTTTGATACTCTGGTACTGGAGAAGAAAGTCGACGCCATTATCGCCATGGAAAGCAGCGCGGCACGTAATGCGGCCTTGCCGGTTATTTCCCGTGGCCGTGTGCCTTATATCTACACCTCGTTCTATGAAGGTCGCTCTTGCAACAAATGGATGTATGCCAACGGTTGGGTACCGGAACAACAAGTTGCCCCGGTAGTGGATTATTTCAGCCAGAAACTGGGGGCGAAGAACTACTTCCTGGTCGGCAGCGATTACGCCTTTGGCCGTGGCATGCTCAAGTTCACCAAGGAATATATCGAACAGAAGGGCGGTAAGGTTGTTGGTGAAGAGTACCTGCCAATGGACGGCAGCGACTGGACGGCAGTCATTTCCAAAATCCGCTCGCTGCATCCGGATGCGCTGATCAGCGCAACGGCGGGCGGTGCGCCCAATGTGTCCCTGGCCAAGCAATTGAAAGCGGCGGCGCTGACCCTGCCGTACGGCAATCTGGCTATCGATGAAGGCACCGGCAAGACCATGGGCGATGTGGCCACCGGCATGTATATGTCGGCCTCCTACCTGACCAGCATCGATACCCCGGAAAACAAGAAATTCCTTAGCGATCTAGGGCAGAAATTCGGTGCCGGTCTGTCCACGCCCAACGAGCTGTCCGAGCCGCAATATGAGGCGTTCTTCCTCTACAAGGCCGCCGTGGAAAAAGCCAAGGCCACGGAATCCGCCGCAGTGGTGGACGCTTTGAAAGACGTTTCGGTGGTCGGGCCGCGCGGGACTATCCAGATGAATGCCAGCCGCCATACGCCTTTGGCCATGCGCCTGGGCCAGATTCAGGCCGACGGTTCGATCCGCATCCTCGCCACTCAGGAAGCGGTCAGCCCCGGTATCCAGTGCCCGAATCTGCAATAGGCCACTCTGTCATTACCTGTTAGCGCTTCACGCTGCATGCTCCCCGGAGGGAGACGTCATGGTGTTACTTCTCGATATAACAACAACAATAGCCATGCTGTTCATTGTGACTGCCGGGCTGATGATGATTTTCGGCATCATGAAAATCGTCAATTTTGCCCACGGCGCCTTGCTGACCACGGGCGGCTACGCGGCGTTCGTGGTTACTCAGCTCGGCTGGAGCCCCTGGCTTGCCTGGCCTCTGGCCCTGGCCACGGGGATGATCGTGGGGGCGGTGATTGAATACCTGATCGTGCGCCCCCTGTATAAGCGCCCACTGGACGCCATCCTCGCCACCTGGGGGCTGGGCATCGTGATCGGCCAGTTGATCATCATCGGCTTTGGTCGCGACGTTAAATTTGCCGACGCACCCCTGAGCGGTACCTGGTCCCTGGGCGGTACGGATTATTCGGCCTATCGGCTGATGCTGATTCCCCTTGCCCTGGGTCTGTGTGTCTTGCTCACTGCGCTGCTCAACGGCACGCGCTTCGGCGTCAAGACCCGCGCGGTGATCATGAACGAAGAGTTGGCCAGCGGCCTGGGCATTCATGCCGGGCGCATCCGCTTCATCACCTTCAGCCTCGGCGCGGGCCTGGGCACGCTGGCGGGGGCGTTGATCAGCCCGCTGTCGAGCATCGATCCGGGCATGGGCATTACCTGGCTGGTTTCCGCGTTCATGCTGGTGATGGTCTCCGGCCATTCGATGCCCAGCCTGATGCTCACCTGCGCGGTATTCGGTGCCAGCCAGGTACTGGTCAGCACCTTCGGCAGCCCGGTGCTGGGCGGCCTCACCATTGCCGTACTGGCGGCACTGACCTTGCGTATTCGTCCAAAGGGGTTCGCCCATGACTGACACGACCTTGCACAACGCGAACAGTAAATCGGCAAGACCCGGCCGCGAACATGCCTGGAACCGCTCCCTTGTCCTGGCAGCGCTCGGCATTGCCTTGCTGGTGGTCGGGCCATGGATTTTCGACAGCTATGTCCTCAACTTGCTGATCAAGGCGTTCCTGTTCGCCATTGTTGCCGTCACCGTGGATGTGCTCTGGGGTTACACCGGCTACCTGACCTTCGGCCAGTCGGCGTTCTTCGGCATCGGCGCTTACGCCGCCGGCCTGGTATTCACCCACTTCGGTCTGTCGCCGGGGACCATTGCCGCTGCCATCGGCCTGGCAATCGTCGTGCCCATGGCGGTGGCTGCGCTGGTGGGCTGGCTGTCGTTTTATCGAGGGGCTTCGCCGTTCTTCGCGACGGTCATTTCCCTGGTATTGCCCATCGTCATGACCCAGTTGCTGTTGTCCGGCGGCGAGTGGACCGGCTCCAGTTCGGGCCTGACCGGCTATGACACCTTCGACCTGTCTTTGCAGGCCTGGTACTGGATTGCCGGGGGGGCGGTGGCGTTGATCGGCTTCGTCGCCTGGTTGTTCGTGCGCAGCGATGCCGGGCGTGTGCTGGCCTCGATCCGGGATAACGAGTCACGCTGTGCCTACCTGGGCATCAACGTGCCGAGCATCAAGATCCTGCTGCTGATCGCCACGGCGGCGATTACCGGGCTTGCCGGGTTTGGCTATGGCGCCTTCAGTGGTGTGGTCGCCCCTGAGTTGTCCGGCTTTGTCCTCGGCACCGAGCTGATCATTTGGGTAGCACTGGGCGGGCGCGGCACGCTCTGGGGGCCCATGGCCGGCGCCATCCTGATCAACGTCGCCACGGCCTATCTGGGCAGCCGCATGCCGTTTCTCTGGCAACTGATTCTCGGCCTGTCGTTCGTAGTGGTGATCGTCCTGCTGCCCCAGGGGATAGTTCCTGCGTTGCTCAAACCTTTCGGTTTCGGCCGTCAATCGGCCCAGGTGCCGACGTTGGTGGAGCGTGCGGTGCGGGCCGCCCCCGAGTCGAACGACGAACCTGCGTTATTAATGGAAGAAGTCACCAAAACTTACGGGTCGCTCAAGGTTCTGCAAGGCATCAATCTTCAGGCTGCGGCCGGTGACCTGGTCGGGCTGATCGGGCCCAATGGCGCGGGCAAGACCACCCTGATGCGTTGCATGAGCGATGGCGCCGATCGCACTTCGGGGACGGTGAAGTTGTGCGGTAATGATATTCGCCGTCTGCCGGCCGAAGCCTGTGTGCGCTTTGGCCTGGGGCGTAAATTCCAGAATGCCAATATCTTTGAATCCCTGACCGTCGCTGAATGCCTGCGCATGGCCAATACCCTGCATCAGCGCCCGCTATTGTTCAGCCGTGCCGATCGCCTGGCGCTGCCGTCCTATGCTCTGGAAGTGCTGCGGGTCACCGGGCTGGACGGCATGCTGGATGTGGTCGCCCGGGATCTGTCCCATGGTGAACAACAGGCGCTGGAACTGGCCATGGTGCTGGTCCTGGAGCCGCGTATCGTCCTGCTCGACGAGCCTACTGCCGGGCTGACCAAGACCGAGCGCACCCAGATCGGTGTGGTGCTGTCCCTGCTCGCCAACCGCTACAAGCTGTGCTGTCTGCTGGTCGAGCATGATCTGGATTTCGTCGAACAGATCGCCACGCGCATCGTGGTCCTGCATCAGGGCAAGATGGTCATGCAGGGCACGTTCGAGGAAGTCGTCCACTCGGATCTGGTCAAGACCATTTACGCCGGATCCGCCATTGCGCCACGGGAGGTGGTATGAACGGTGCCACGCTGCAACTTGATCGCATCACCAGCGGCTATCGTGCCTCGGTGGTGATCCGCGATGTGTCGTTCAAGGTCGCGGCCGGGGAGGCCCTGGCGTTGCTCGGCAAGAACGGCATGGGCAAGACCACGCTGCTCAAGACCATCATGGGTTATCTGCCGAAGAAGCAGGGTTCGGTGCAGGTCAACGACGGCGATATTACCCGGCTGTCGCCGCACCGGGTCGCCCATGCGGGCATTGCTTATGCCGCCCAGGAAAAAGCCCTGTTCACCGAACTGAGCATTCGCGACAACCTGCGCATGGGGTTGGAAAAGGACTCATTGTTCGATGAGCGCTTTGCCGATATCGAAACCGTCTTTCCTGTGTTCAACGCGCGCCTGAAGCAGTACGCCGGAACCTTGTCCGGCGGTGAGCAGAAGATGCTGTTGGTGGCGCGGGCCCTGATGATGCGTCCTTCGATCATCCTGCTGGACGAGATCACCGAAGGCTTGCAGCCCTCGGTCATCGAACGCATCGCCGCGGCCTTGCTGCATGAGCGCCAGGTCCATGGCACGACCCTGTTGATCGTCGAACAGAACGTGCCCTTCGCCCTGAAAGTCGCCGATCGCTACCTGGTCCTCAAACAGGGCGAAATCGAGGAGCAGGGCGACGCCAATGCCGCAGGCGCGACCGAGTCCATTTTCAATCACCTGCGGGTATGAGGCCTATGACCCAGACCAAGTCCGCCGAGTTGCCTCTTTGTCTGTTCATCGCCACGGGCGGCACGATCGCCATGCAGATCGATCCTGCCACCTCGGCGCCTGTCCCGGCACTGTCGGGCAGCGACCTGATCAAGGTCGTGCCTGACATGGCCAACGTTGCCCGGCTGGAGGTGAATAATCTGAGCAATGTCCCTTCGGTAGAGATGGGACCGGCACGTTGGGTACAACTGCATCAGGTCATCGAAAGCGCGTTGGCTCGGGATGATATCGTCGCAGTGCTGGTCTCCCATGGCACCGATACGCTGGAAGAAACGGCCTGGTTTCTCGACCTGACCCTGACCTCCCGCAAGCCCGTGGCGCTGATCGGCGCCCAACGCAACGCCTCGCAATCGGACTTCGATGGCCCGCGCAATCTGTTGAGCGGTGCCAGGGTCTGTTGTACGCCGGAGTCGGCGGGGAAGGGCGTGATGGTGATACTCAACGACCAGATCAACGCAGCGCGGGAAGTCAGCAAGACCCATACTGCGGACGTCGAGTCGTTCCACTGCGGGGACGCCGGTCTGCTCGGCCGGGTGGACGCTGATCGGGTGACCTTCTATCGCGCGTCCTGCCGCCGACAGCATCTGCCGTTGCAGGGAGGCAGTCTGCACCGGGTGGATATCGTGCCCATGTACGCCGGGGCGGACGGCGCCCTGTTACGGGCTGCCGTGCAGGCCGGAGCGAGGGGATTGGTCATACAGGCCTTGGGTGCCGGGAATGTGAATGGTGAAATGTATGCCGCCATTGTCGAAGCACTCGGTGCCGGTATTGCCGTGGTCATTGCCAGCCGCGTACCCCGTGGGCGGGTCAGACCCCTGTACGGTTTCATCGGTGGTGGCAGTACCTTGCAAGAGGCAGGGGTGATTTTCGCCAATGACCTGAGCCCGCAGAAAGCCAGGATCCTGTTGATGCTGGCGCTGCAGAGCCCACGTTCAGCGGCTGAACTGCAGGCTATCTTTGATCGATAGGCGTTGCCATGGCGTCCCTGACACCGCGCTGCCGAGCAGCAAATACTTCGCAGGGGCGGCAGAAAATCGGGTGGGAGCGAATTCATTCGCGATGAGGCCAGTACATCCGGCGCATTTGTGTCGTTTGAAATACCGCCTTCGTGAATGAATTCGCTCCCACAGGGTTTCAGACATTCGACAGATTTTGGGTTGTTTGATAGGTGTCTGACACCGCGCAGCAAATACCGAGTTCCAATCCAGAGCATTACCTTGTGTTTGACAGGAGAGCGTTCATGGCAACGACCAGCAACGCAGGCAGTAAAGAGCCGGGATGGCCGGTGGGCATCCTGTATTCGCGCTCGGGGGCGACCGGGGTGACCGAATCCGAGCACTTTTTCGGCACGGCACTGGCTATCGAGGAAATCAACGCCCTGGGCGGTGTGCTGGGCTTGCCGTTGATCCCCACGGCCTATGATCCAAAGGGCTCGCCCGAGGAGTACCGGCGCCTGACCGGCAAGCTGCTGATCGAGGATGAGATCAATGTGATTTTCGGCTGTTCCCGATCTTCCAGCCGCAAGGCCGTGCTGCCGCTGGTCGAGCGGCACAACGCGCTGCTTTGGTACTGCTCGTTCTACGAAGGCTTCGAGTACTCGCCGAATATCATTTACACCGGCGCGGTGCCCAACCAGAACAGCATCCAGCTCGCCGCCTATCTGTTGCAGAACAAGGGCACCCGGCTGTTTCTGGTGGGGGCGGATTACATCTACCCGCGAGAATCCAATCGCATCATGCGCGATGTGGTCGAGCAGCATGGCGGCGAAATCGTCGATGAGGTCTACCTGCCCATCGAGGCCGGGGTGGAACAGCTCAAGGAGGTCCTGCGGGAAATCCGCGACGCTCAGCCCGATGTGGTGTTCTCGACCCTGGTCGGGCAGTCGGCGCGTTCCTTCTACCAGCTATATGGCGAACATGGCCTTGATCCGAAGAAAATCCCCATTGCCAGCCTGTCCATGGCCGAAGAGGAAATCCGCCTGATCGGGCCGCAGCTGTGCGAGGGACATATCACTGCCGCCACCTATTTCAGCTCTCTGCCCAACGACAGCAATCAGCGTTTCATCGAGCTGTGGCGCCAGCGCTTCGGCGACAAACCCACCAGTACCTGGTCGGAAATGGCCTATTCCCAGGTCCACCTGTTTGCCCGGGCTCTGGAGCGGGCGGGCAGCCTCGACCGGCGCAAACTGGTGGAGGCGGTGCACAAGGTCAAGTTCGAATCTCCCGAAGGGCCGATTGCCATTGACGCGGAAAACAACCATTGTGCCCTGACGCCGCGCATCGGCATCTGCCGCAATGACGGGCAGTTCGACGTGGTGTGGGAAGGCTCGGGGCCGGTCAAGCCCGATCCTTACCTGTCTACTTTCGGTTTCTCTGAGTTCTGGTTGGGGTGACGCCATGAGTTCCAGCCTTCGTCGTCTCTATGAAGACTTGCGCAGTATCTGCGTTGCGTTCGTTTATCCTCCCGGAGATGACCGCGACATCATCATGCAGCAGCTCAAGCGTATCGGCTGCCGGGTCAAGATCGTCTGGCCCTTTCCCTCGGAGCCGCCGACCGATGTCGACGTCATCCTGTTTCAGATCACTCAGGAACTGGAAGGCAATCGCATCTGGTCCGGCGCCTCGCTGAATGCCTCGCTGATCGCGCTCTCCGATTACGAAAGCCCGACCATGCTCAAGCTGCTGTTGGATACCCGTGCCCATGGGGTGATTTCCAAGCCGTTTCGTTCCTCGGGGATCCTCAGCACACTGGTGCTGGCGCGGGCCTCCTTCAGTTATCAGGAGCGTCTGCAAGGCAAGATCGACAAGCTGGAGCTGACCATCAAGTCCCGGCGCCAGATCGAAAAGGCAATTCGCGTGCTGGTCGACAGCCAGAATGTGAGCGAGACCCAGGCCTACGAACTGATGCGGACACGGGCGACCAAACTGCATGTCACGGTCGCCGAAGTGTCCGGCATGATCATCGAGGCCCATGAGGCTATGGAGCGGCTGGGGCTAAAACTCTAGCCTGCCTGGCTGACCTTCAGGTCGGCCGTTTCCGGCGGCAGCGGACGCGGCGCCCGGGCCAGATACAGCCCCAGCACGCCACCGAGCAGCAGTGCCGCCGAGACCATCAGCAGGGCGTAGTCATAGCTTTGCGTGGCGTCCTTGATCCAGCCCATCACCGGTGGCAGGCCGAGGCCGGCGATATTGGCGATGGAGTTGATCAGGGCAATCGAGGCGGCCGCCGCAGCGCCGGACAGGTACTCGGTGGTGGTCGCCCAGAACACCGGGGTCGCCGCCCAGTTCAAGCCCACCGCCACCACCAGCAGGGCATAGGCCAGCCACGGATTACTGGTGGCCACGGCCAGGGCCAGTAGCGCCCCGGCCAGCATCAAGGGCACACCCAGGTGCCAGCTGCGTTCGCGCTTGCGGTCGGAGTGAGTGCCGTTGAGATACATGAAAATGCAGGCAAACAGGAAGGGCAGGGCTGACAGCACGCTGACGGTAAACGACGCCTGCCCGGACACGGACTTGACGATCAGCGGCAGAAACAGGGTGATGCCGATGGTGCCGAACGCCTGCAGCAGCCAGAACAGACTGAGCAGCCATACCTGGCGGCTGCGAAACGCGGTCTGCCAGGCGGCGTGATGGCTGATGGGTGAGGTCGCCTGCTCGGCGGCGATGGTGCGGCTCAGCCACTCTTTCTGCTCGGGTTGCAGCCAGTGGGTGCTTTGCGGCGTTTCCGGCAGGTAGCGCAACACGACAATGCCCAGGACCACCGCCGGTATCCCTTCGAGCAGGAACAGCCAGCGCCAGCCGCTGACACCAAAGTGCCCGTCCAGATGCAGGAACGCGCCCGACAGCGGCAGGCCGATCACCGAGGCCAGGGCCGCGCCGATATAGAAGAACGACATGGCCTTGGCCCGATCACTGCGCGGGTACCACTGTGACAGGTAATAGATGATCCCCGGCGTAAAACCGGCCTCGGCGGCGCCCAGCAGCAAGCGCATGCCGTATAGCTGGTTGGCGCTCTGCACCAGGCTCATGCCGGCGGCGACGATACCCCAGGTGATCATGATCCGCGCAATCCAGCGCCGCGCGCCGACTCGAGTAAGGATCACGCTGCTGGGCACTTCCAGCAGGATGTAGGTGAGGAAGAACAGGCCCACGCCAATACCGTACATTCGGGCAGTCAGGCCCAGCTCGGCATTCATCTGCAATGCGGCAACGGAGATATTGGACTTGTCGATATAGGCGACCATGTACAGCAACATCAGGAAGGGAATCAACTTCAGGTTGAGGCGCTTCATGGTGCTGGCGTGCAGGCCCGAGTCGGCGAATGGCTGATGCATGTGACCTCCCTATTTATTGTTATGAGAGTGGTAGCGGTTGCATCGGTTCACCTTAGACGAGGTTATCCGATGACTCAATATATGATTTTACGTCCCATATTTTGGGATGTGTGAATTGTGCGTTAACGCAACACCCGCTGTTACCGATCTGCCCACTTTCGACGCAACTGATCTCTGATGCGCACCAGATTGGCTCCGTTTCAGCGGTGAAAAACAATAGATTATTAAATTGGCGCCAATATTGGCTGGATTTACAAATAATTGGCGCGGTCCTTGCTCTGTTCAACCAAACAACTTGAGGGGGTGACATGAGTCGGCTATTTCCGTGTTTCGAAATCAGTGGTTCGCCATTCGAACGAGGCGTGCAGTACGGTCGCGCCTGCCCGCAGATCATTGCTCGCAGTGTCGAGATCTATAGCCAGCAACTGCTGGACATGGGCTATGACTGGAACGGCATCAAGCGCCTGGTCAATCAGTTCAAACCCAATATCGAGGCGTTCGAGCCGCTGTATCTGGAAGAAATGCGCGGCATCGCCGAAGGCTCGGGCCTGGATTTCGAGGCGATCATTCTGATCAATGCGCGGACCGAGATCATTCACCTGGGTCGCCGACATCAGCACGACAAACCGGAACTGGACGGTTGCACCGGCGCCATTGTCCTGCCCGACGCCACGTTGAATGGCGAGCTGCTGCACGGGCAGAACTGGGACTGGCGCGCCGAATGTGCCGAGACCGGTATCGTCCTGCGCATCCGTCGCGACGACGGTCCGGACCTGCTGACCTTCACCGAAGCCGGTGGCCTGGCGCGGGCCGGGCTCAACGCCATCGGCACGGCCATTACCGGCAATAACCTTGAGTCCGACCGCGACTATCAGAACCTTGGCGTGCCCTTGCCGCTGATCCGGCGCAAGGCCCTGGAGGCCAATCATTTCGCCCTGGCCATGAAGGCCGTGGCGGTGACGCCAAAGTCGGGTTCCAACAATATGATGCTCAGCCACGCCGGTGGTTTTGCCATCAACTACGAATGCGCGCCGGACGAAGTTTTCCCGCTGTACGCCGTCGATGACCTGTTGGTCCACGCCAACCATTGGCGCAGTCAGGTGGCTCAGATCAAGTTGAAGAACACCGGGATCGGTGGTGCGCCGGAGAGCTTCTATCGGGATATCCGCGTGGAGAAAGTGCTGCGCCAGCGCCAGGGCAACCTGACTCTGGAGCATCTGAAGACTGCGTTCTTCGATAACTTCGGCACGCCATTCGCCGTCTGCCGTCCACCGCGGCCAAGTTCCAGCGGCGAGGACAATCTGTCGGCGACCGTGGCCATGATCGTCATGCGTCCGGCGGCCGGCTTCATGGAAATTGCACCGTTGCCGGCGATCAACCGCCAGTTCGCCGAGTACCGGCTTGAGATGGAAAGCGACTACGCGCGGTATGCGGTGTGGTAAAGCCGTGTCGGTTGTGGGAGCGAGGCTTGCCCGCGAAAGGGATGTCATGTCCTCAATGTATGCGTCGGCTGTACTGGCCTCTTCGCGGGCAAGCCTCGCTCCCACATCCCCCACACCGCTGCCTGATTTACTGCTACTGCTCTCAACCGAGGTAAATCCATGCTCCGTTTGATCCTCCAGCGCCTGGCCATGGCTGTGCCGACGCTCCTGCTGATCTCCATCGCGGTATTCGCGATGATCCGCCTGATCCCCGGCGATCCGGCGTTGCTGATGCTTGGCGACATGGCCGATCCGACGCGCCTGGCTGCCTTGCGTCAGTCCCTGGGCCTGGACCAGCCGTTGGTGGTGCAGTACCTGATCTGGCTCAAGGCGGTGTTCAGCGGTGACCTGGGCGTCTCCATCACCAGCGGCCAGGCGGTATTGCCGCTGATTCTGGAGCGTTTCAGCGTCAGCGTGACCATTGTTCTCAGCGCGGTATTGCTGGCGGCGCTGATCGCAGTGCCCCTGGGCATGCTCGCGGCGTGGAAGCAGGACTCGTTCCTCGACTTGGGTCTGGTCACCTCGGCCACTTTACTGCTGTCGGTGCCGGGCTTCTGGATGGGCCTGTTGCTGCTCTATGTGTTTGGCCTGGAGCTGGGCTGGCTACCGGTGGTGGGCTACGTGCCCTTTGGCGAGGACTTCGGCAAGGCGCTGGCCTATGTGGTGCTACCCATCGCCACCCTGGTGCTGCATGAAAGCGGGGTGATCATTCGCATGGCCCGGGCCAGCACCATCGAAGTGCTGCGCCTGGACTACATCGCCCACGCCCGGGCCAAGGGTTTGTCCGAACGCGCCGTGCTGTGGCGCCACACCTTGCGCAACGCTTTCGCGCCGACCTGGACCCTGATCGGCCTGATCCTCGGCAACCTGCTGGGCGGCATCGCGGTCATCGAAACCGTGTTCACCATCCCTGGTATCGGCCGCCTGATGGTCGATTCGATCTACGCCCGGGACTATCCGGTGCTGCAAGGCAGCCTGTTGCTCATTACCTTCATCTACGTGCTGGTCAACCTGCTCGTGGACTTGATGTATCCGCTGTTCGATCCTCGGGTGAAAGTATGAAGACGCTTAGGGATGCCGCACCGGCCGCGATGCCGGCCCCGGCACGCACACGGCGGCGCCGCCTGCCTTCGTTCAATGCTCTGGTAGGCGGCACCTTGCTGTTGTTGTTGATTCTCCTGGCCCTCGGCGGAATCGCCTGGACGCCTTACGATCCGCTGCGCCTGGATCTGGCTCACCGCTTTGTCGCGCCCTCCTGGCCGCATCTGCTGGGCACCGACGAGTTCGGTCGCGACGTGCTCAGCCGGATCATGATCGGTGCCCGCACCAGCCTGTGGATCAGTCTGCTGACGGTGTCGCTGGCGATCAGTGTCGGCACATTGTTCGGCCTGCTCGCCGGTTACCTGCGTGGCTGGACCGACCGCTTGCTGATGATGGTCAACGATGCGCTGCTGGCATTCCCCGGCATGCTTCTGGCCCTGGGCCTGCTGGCGATTGTCGGCGCCAGTCAGTACGGCATCGTCCTCGCTTTAGGCATTGCCTATATCCCTACCGTAGTACGGGTGGTGCGCAGTACCGTGCTGTCACTGCGCGAGCGCGAGTTCATCGAGGCCTCGCGGGTGATCGGCAACTCCGAGCTGTACACCATGTGGCGGCATATCGCGCCCAACTGCGTGGCGCCGCTGATCGTCCTGGCCACCAGCATGTTTGGCTGGGCGATCCTGTCCGAGAGCGCCCTGAGCTTCCTCGGCCTCGGCGTGCCGCCGCCTGCCGCGACCTGGGGCAACATGCTTGCTTCCAGCCGTCCGCATCTGGTCACGGCGCCCTGGCTGGGCTTCTTTCCCGGCCTGATGATCGCCATTGCCCTGATCGGTATCAATCTCTTCGGCGACGCCCTGCGTGATCGCCTCGACCCACGGATGAGCCGCTAATGGATACCGTCAAGCCGCTGCTGCGCGTCAGCAATCTGTGCATTCAGGTAGGCAGTGAAGGGCCGCTGGCCGTCGACCATCTCAGCTTCGATATGGCCCCCGGTGAAATCGTCGCCCTGGTGGGGGAGTCCGGCAGTGGCAAGACCATGGCCGCGCGGGCAGTGATCGGTTTGCTGCCACCGCCGATGCGGGTGTCCTCCGGGCGCCTGCTGTTCGGTGACCTCGATCTGGCCAGCCTCGACTACGACGGGCTGCGTCGTGTGCGCGGGGCAAGGATCGGCATGGTGTTTCAGGAACCCATGGTCTCGCTCAACCCGACCCTGACCATCGGCCAGCAAATGGCCGAAGGCATGCGCCTGCACACGGATCTGGACGACAAGACCATTCGTGCCCGTTCCCTGGAGATGCTGCGGCGCATTGGTATCGACGACCCCGAGCGCTGCCTGAAAGCCTTCCCCCATGAGTTTTCCGGCGGCATGCGCCAGCGCATCATGCTCGCCTCGGTGATGCTGCTGCGCCCGGCGCTGTTGATCGCCGACGAACCGACCACGGCGCTCGACACCCTGGCCCAGGCCGATGTCATCGCCCTGATGCTGGAGTTGACCAGGGAGGAGGGTACGGCGGTGCTGTTTATCAGCCACGACCTGTCCCTGGTGGTTCGCCACGCCCATAAAGTCGTGGTGATGCGTCAGGGCAAGGCCGTGGAAAGCGGGCCGACCCAGCAAATTCTGCTCGGGCCCAAGGCCGACTACACCCGGCAGTTGCTCGATGCCCTGCCGACTCGCGGTGAGCTGACGGCGGCACCGCTGGATTCGCCGCTGGTGGACATGCGCAACGTCACCATCGATCACCCCGGTCGCCAGGGCTTTTTGACCCGCAGCAAGGCCAAACGCGCCGTGGACGGCATCAACCTGCAGATCGGCGCCGGCGAAACCGTGGCCCTGGTCGGCGGTAGCGGCTCGGGCAAGACCACTCTGGGCCGCTCCGTGGTCGGATTGATCAAGCCGACCTCCGGGGAGATATTCTTCGACGGCGTGGATATCCTCAAGAGCGGCAACCGCGAGCATCGCCTGCAATGCCAGATGATTTTCCAGGACCCGGTGTCGTCCCTCGATCCCCGTGCGCGCATCGCCGACATTCTCGCCGAGCCGCTGCGCCATGTGCCGGGCCTAAACAGCGCTGAGCGCGCCGAGCGGGTGCGGCAAATCCTCAAGGATATCGGCCTGGACGAGCTGTTCGCCGGGCGCTTTCCCCATCAGTTGTCCGGCGGTCAGCGCCAGCGCGTGGCCATCGGCCGGGCGTTGATCCGCAAACCCAAGCTGGTGATCGCCGACGAGCCGATTTCGGCCCTCGACATGACCATCCAGAAGCAAATTCTCGAACTGTTCGAACGCCTGCAACGCCAGTACGGCTTTGCCTGCCTGTTCATCTCCCATGACCTCGCCGCCGTTGAGCGCATCGCCCATCGCGTGGCGGTCATGGAGCGCGGGCGACTGGTCGAGATCGGCACCACCGAAGCGGTGTTCGACCACCCGCAACACGCCTTTACCCGTCGCCTGCTGGCTGCCGCGAATCCGCTGCAGCGTCTGGCCGACGGCAGTTATCAGCTACGCAGCAGTGCGGTGGTTTGACGTATTTGAATGCCATTGCCTCTGCAGTGGTGCAGAAGTTTTGTTCTTGAACAAGGAATCGCCCATGAAACGCTCTTTGCAAAACGCCCTGGCCCTGGGCCTTGTCGCCCTGGTCGGCGCCACTGCCGTGCAGGCGCAAACCCTGCGTCTGGCCCTGAACTCTGATATCCGCAGCCTTGATCCCGGGGTCAATCGCGACGACCGCACCGATGAAGTGCTGCTGCATATGGTCGAGGGCCTGATGGCCTACGGCGAGAAGGGTGAGGTCAAGCCGCTGCTGGCGCAAAAGGTCGATCTGTCTGCCGACGGCCTGACCTACACCTTCACCCTGCGCGACGGCGTGACCTTCCATAACGGCGAGCCGCTGACCTCGGCTGATGTGCTGTGGAGCTGGAACCGCGACATGGACCCCAAGACCCAGTGGCGCTGCCTGCCGGAGTTCGATGGCAGCGGCCTGAGCAAAGTGGTGTCAGTCACTGCACCTGACCCGCGCACCGTGGTCATGCAACTGGACAAGCCCAGCGGCATGTTCCTCGCCACCCTGGCGCGCACCGACTGCGGCGGCACGGCAGTGCTGAACAAGGCCTCGGTTAACGCTCAGGGCGAGTTCGTCAAGCCGGTGGGCACCGGCCCGTACCAGATGGGCGAATGGAAGCGCGGCCAGTACATCAGCCTGAGCAAGTTCGACAAATACCAGTCGCTGCCCGGCCCGCGTGACGGCTATGTCGGCGGCAAGCAGGCGCTGACCGATGAAGTGCGTTTCGTGATCATTCCCGATCAGGCCACGGTCAAGGCCGCGCTGTTTTCCGGCGACCTGGACATGGCCGAAGTCACCGAGACCGACCTGCCGGAAATGCAGAGCCACGCCAACGTGAAAGTCTCGACGGCGCCCAGCGCGACCATGAACGTGTTGATGTTCCAGACCCGTGATCCGCTGCTCAAGGATCAGCGCATTCGCCAGGCCATTGCTGCGGCTATCGATATCGACCAACTGGTAGCGACCACCAGTAACGGTTTCGGCGCGCCCAATAACTCGATCATCAGCGTGGCCTCCAACTACTACAGCGCCGCCGAAAAAGCCGGCTTCAAGTACGACCCGGCCAAGGCCGCTGCATTGTTGCAACAGGCCGGTTACCACGGCCAGCCCCTGACCATCGTCGCCAACCGCCGCTCCATGGTGCCCAGTTATGACCTGGCGATCATCGCCCAGGCCATGCTTCAGGCCGTGGGCATGAACGTGAATGTCGAGGTGATGGAGTGGGGCACCCAGCTTGAGCGCTATCAGAGCGGGCGTTATCAGGCGATGTCGTTCACCTATTCCGCACGTTTCGACCCGGCTTTGAGCTTCGAGCAGGTCACCGGCAACAAGGACAAGGAGCCGCGCAAGGCCTGGGACGATCCCGAAGCCATGGAACTGTTGAGCCAGGCGCTGAAAGAAGGCGACGTGGCCAAGCGTCAGGTGATCTTCGACCAGTTGCATAAGCGCTTCATCAACCAAGTGCCGATGATCGTCATGTACAACGGCCTGGACATCATGGCCCTGAACAAAAAGGTCGAGGGCTACAGCTCGTGGATCGGCCAGAAGCCGCGCCTGTGGGGCGTCAGCCTCAAGCCGTAAGCACGGTCAGTCGGCCAGCGGGATCTGCCGGATATGGGCGGCGATCAGCAGTTTGAGGCGCTCCATGTCGCCGTGGCGCAGGGCTTCGAGCATGAGGAAATGTTCGCGGCTCGATTGCTCGGCGCGGGCGTGAGTGCGCCAGGTGCCACCCGGTGAAGTAGGCGGGCGACTGCGCATTTCCTCGATGAACTCGATCAGCAGGCGATTGGTGCACAGGTCGAACAGCGCCCGGTGAAAGTCCAGGTTGGCGTTGTAGCACTCAAGCAGGGTGCCTTCGCTGACCAGGGTGTGGAAGCGTTGCGCGGCGGTCTCGATGGCCAGCAGGCGTTCTGCGCTGATGACCATCTGGTTGACCGCGGCGCACTCCAGTGCCACGCGGATCTCCCGGGCATCGGAGACCTGATCCAGGTCGGGGGTGTGGACGTAGTAACCGCGGTTGGGGATGTGCTCGACCATGCGCTTGAGCACCAGTTGATCGAGGGCGCGGCGCACTTCCAGGCGAGTGTGCCCGTAGCGTTCTTCCAGGTCGATCTGTTTGAGCCAGCTGCCCGCCGGAAGGATACCGGCGTTGATGTCCTTGGATATCAACAGCACCAATTGGCTGCGATCAGTAACGTTTTTCTTCAAAAGTGACATCCACATAGCCCTGCGAGGGGCGCGATTACAGACAGCGACGGTCAGCGCCAGAACGCGATATTCGCTTAAAACGATTGCCAATAATGGCACAAATATCAACGAGGTTTAACGATGTTGGCCAACCCAGAAGACACCCCGCAAGCTCGCCATCGCAAGATGTACTACCGGGGCAGCACGACGATTTTCTCTTGCCGCAAGGACCCGCGTTTCGCCTACTGCCTGTATGTGCCCCAGAGCTTTGACGAGTCGCCGGACAATCACCAGTTGCTGGTGGCCGTGCATGGCACCGGGCGGACCATGGTCGAGTATCGCGATGCTTTCGCCGAGTTCGGTCGCTTCAACCGCTACATCATCCTCGCACCACTGTTTCCGGTAGGGCCGCTTGGCGATGGCAACCCTCACGGCTTCAAGTATCTGAAGGAAGGCGATATCCGTTACGACGAGGTATTGCTGGCCATGGTCGATGAAGTGGCTCAGACCCTGAGCACGACGTTCGACAGGTTTTCGTTGTTCGGGTATTCCGGCGGCGGCCACTTTGCCAACCGCTTTTACTACCTGCATCCCGAGCGCCTGCGCTCGGTATCCATTGGCGCACCGGGCTCGGTCACTCTGCTCGACGACAGCCGTGAGTGGTGGGTCGGTACGGGCGGCATCGAAGCCGTGTTCGGCAAAAGCCTGGACCTGGCAGCCCTGCGTGAAGTGGATGTGCAGTTGCTGGTAGGCGCAGCGGATCTGGAAACCTGGGAGATCCACTACTCCCCGGAATCAGTGCAGTACAAGGAAGGCATCAACGACTCCGGCCGCACCCGCGTCGAGCGTAACGCGACCCTGGCCGCCAACCTGCGCAGCCACGACATTCGCGTGCAACAGGACATCGTGCCCAACACCGCCCATGCCGGGATGTCGGTGGTGCCTTATGTGCAGGATTTCTTGTTGGGGCTACAGCCTGAAATGCAGGACTGATTTTTCCGTGGGACCGGCTTTAGCCGGGAGAGGGGCGGCGCATCCAACGCATCTCCTGGAGTAAATACACTGCCCTCCCGGCTGAAGCCCTACAAAAAACCGCATTTCAAATTATAGGCCCAGACAAATCGCCCCAACCGCCACCACTACGCATACCGCCCAACGCTTGGCGCTAACGGCCTCACGCAGAAACACCCGGCCAATCAGCACCACCATCACCACACTGGTCTCGCGCAACGCCGAGACCATGCCCATGGCGCCGGACTGCAACGCCCAGATCACAATGCCGTAGGCGCCAATCGACACCAGGCCGCCGACAAAGGACGAGGTGACGGCCGCAGGGTTGCTGCGGATCGGCCCCAGCAGGCCGGTAATCCCGCGCCTGGCCACGAACACCAGTACCGTCCCCCAATAGAACGTGAACATCCACAGGGTATAGGCCAGGGCCTGGCCGTCGGACTGGCGCACGCCAATACCGTCGATCACGGTATACAGGGCGATGATCGCGCCGGTGGTCAGCGCCGTCAGGGCGGCGGCACGGGAGACGTGACGGTCGAGCAGGGCCAGGGTCAGGATGCCGCCGGAGATCAGGGCGATGCCCAAGGCATGGATCGGCGTAATGGCTTCATGGGCAAACAGCGCGGCGCCAAGGGCCACGAGTAAGGGCGACGAGCCTCGGGCAATGGGATAGGCCACCGCCAGGTCGCTGCTGCTGTAGGAGCGCACCAGGTTAATGTTGTAGACAATATGCACCAACCCGGACGCGACGATATAAGGCCACGCCGCTGCGGGCGGTAACGGCAACATCAGGGCCGCGACCGTGGAGATCAGGGCAATGGCAATGCTCATCCAGGCCATGGACAGATAGCGATCGCGATTGCCGTGCAGCATCGCGTTCCAGCTGGCATGGAGCAGGGCGGCCAGGAGAACGAGGCCGCCGGTATAACTGAGCATGGTGTTTTCCAGATCGAGGGGATTGTCAGCAAAATATCTATCTTGGTGTTGGCTGGCAAACCAGTTAAATTACTTTTTTACATCAGTAAAACTATCGCGAATGACCAGGCTTATCCCTCCGCTCAATGCCTTGCGCGCTTTCGAAGCGGCAGGGCGGCTCGGCAGCTTCAAGGAAGCGGCCGCAGAACTACACGTCACCCAAGGCGCGGTAAGCCAGAGCGTGCGCCTGCTTGAGGACTGGTTCGGTGCGCCGCTGTTCGAGCGGCACAATCGGCGCGTGCTGCTGACTCCGGCAGCCAAGGCCTACCTGGAGGCGATCGGGCCGTTGTTCGAGCAATTGGCCCAGGCCACGGCACGGTTCGGCTCCCCGGATAACGCACCGCGGGTTTTGCGGGTGAATGCTATGGCGTCGTTCACCTTGCGCTGGCTGTTGCCGCGATTGGAAACATTGCGCGTCGAGCATCCCGGCATCGATGTGCGGGTAGAGACTTCGAGCAAATCGGTCGAGAGCCTGAAAGACAGCTGCGACATCATTATTCGCGGCGGGCCGGACACGCTCTACGGCTATTCGACCCAGGTGTTTCTCACCGAGGAGCGCCTGCCAGTCTGCAGCCCGGCACTCCTGCAACGGCTGCCACTGCATACCCCGGACGATCTCAGGCAACACACCCTGCTGCACACCTCAAGCCTGCCAAGGCTCTGGCCCGACTGGCTGACGAGCGTCGGGACACCCCGGCTAAAGCCCGCGGCTGATATGGTCTTCGATCACTTCTACCTGACCCTGCAAGCGGCCATCGGTGGTCTGGGCATCGCCATGGGGCCTGTGGCGTTGGTGGCCGACGACCTCAAGACTGGACGGCTGGTAACGCCCTTCGACGGGCCACGCCTGCCGTCACGAAGCTACTGCGCCTATGTGCCGGTGGAGAAGCTGGAGGATGAGGCGGTGCAGCTGTTCTGTGCGTGGCTGCAGCGGGAGGGGATGTCTGAATTGAAATGAGATCTGTAGGAGCTGCCGAAGGCTGCGAAAGGGGTATCTCAGATGGACCCAGCGAGCGCTTCGCACTTGATCGCCTTGCTCACCGTCTCATCCCACGGCGTCAGCGCTGGAAACAGCTCGCTCAGAAAGGCGACAAATGCCTTCACATTCGGGCTTCCCCGGCGACTCTCCGGCCATAGCGCAGTGATGGTGAACCGCTCCACCGTGAACTGCGGTAGCAGGGGCACCAGCTCACCGCGTCGGACGTAGGGTGCAGCTACATAGTGAGGCGAGATACCGATACCGCCGCCAGCGGCCAGTATGGCGGCGACCGCATCGCTGAAATCGGCAGTGATTGCAGCCTGTGGGCTGACTTCCAGTTGCTTCTCGGCGGCCTGATAAGGCCAGCGCAGGCTTTGCCCCGAACTCTGGTAACGAAAGTTGACGCATTCGTGGTCGGCCAGATCCTCGGCGATCACGGGAGTGCCTTTGCGACGCAGGTAATCGGGGGAAGCAAATGCGCCGATGCGATGCGGCCCCAGAGGCCGAGAAACCAGGCGCGAATCCGCCAGGTTGCCGACCCGGATCGCCACGTCGATACCTTGCTCGATAATGTCGGTCACCTGATCGCTCAGCCTCAGGTCGATCAGCAGCTTGGGATAGCGCTCGCGAAAGCGCGGCAGGGCCGGTGCAAGGATATTCAGGCCGATGGGCACAGGCGCAGTGATCTTGAGAGTGCCGGAAGGCTCGGCCCGGGAAGCGACTGCCGCCTGATCGATCTCTTCCACTTCTCGCAGAATCCGCAATGCTCGATCGTAGAGATCCCGACCCTCAGGCGTCAGGGTCAGCGAACGGGTGGTGCGGGTAAAGAGCTTGAGGCCGAAATGCTCTTCGAGGCGCTGCACGCTTTTACTGACAGCCGAAGGCGACACCGACAGCGCTCGCGCTGCAGCGGTGTAACTGCCCAGTGAGGCGGCGCGGGCAAATGCGATGAGACCGGTCAAGCGGTCCAAACCAATTTGTTCCTTCATGGCATGAGTAAAGCGACTTCTGCCGCAATTATCAATCCTGCCGCCACACATTAGTCTGGCTCCATCGAGCGCCACCCAGGGGTTCCACAGGAGTTTCAGCATGACTATTACGCAATCACTGCCATCCACGCTCACCGACCGCACCGTGGTTATTTTCGGCGGCACCTCCGGCATCGGCCTGGCTGCGGCCATACAGGCCAAGGCGTCCGGGGCCAGGGTGATCGTCATTGGCTCCAATGCCGATCGCGCCCGTCAGGCAGCACTGGACAACGGTCTGGACGGCTGGCGTGCCGCCGATGTGACCCGCCGCGAGGCCATCGAAGTGGCACTGGCTGATATTCCCAAGGTCGATCATCTGGTGCTGCTGGCCGGTACCTTTGTCGTCGGCACCGTGCTGGTTGCGCAAATCGACCATCTGCGCGGGGCCTTCGAGGAGCGTATCTGGGCCGCCCTGCACGCGATTCGTGCCCTGGGCGACAGGTTGGCGAAAGATGGCTCGATCACCTTTATTTCCGGCGCCCTGGCTGATCGCCCGAATGCCTACGGCACGGCGGTGATCGGCGCGGCATCGGCGGCCATGGAAGCATTGGCGCGGGGCCTGGCCCTGGAACCGGCACCTATTCGCGTCAACACCCTGTCCCCCGGACCGATCAATACGCCGATCTTCAGCAAGGCGTTGGGCGAGGGGCGTGATGCTTACGTGGCGTCTCTTGAGCAGGGTTTGCCGTTGCGTCGGCTTGGCACTGCGCAGGAAGCGGGTTCGGCAGCGGTATTCCTGATGGCCAATGCCTATATGAATGGCGCCGTGCTCAATATCGATGGTGGTGCGCGGCTGGTGTGATCCTGTTTGCGTTGGTTTGAGCAGGAGGACATCGGGTCACGGCCTGAGCCATGACCCGAGTAGGCGTCAGCCCTTGATAAACGCCAGCAAGTCTTCGTTGATGACTTCCGGGTGAGTGGTGCACATGCCGTGTGGATAGCCTTTGTACACTTTCAGCGTGCCGTGCTTGAGCAGCTTGATGGACAGCTCCGCCGAGTCGGCGATCGGTACGATCTGGTCGTCATCGCCGTGCAGAACCAGGACCGGCACGCTGATTTTCTTCAGGTCTTCGGTGAAGTCGGTTTCCGAAAACGCCTTGATGCAGTCGTAATGGGCTTTTGCGCCGCCCATCATGCCCTGGCGCCACCAGTTTTCCTTGATGCCTTCAGACACCTTTGCGCCTTCGCGGTTGTAGCCGTAGAACGGCACGGGCACTTCCTTGTAGAACTGCGCGCGGTTGGCCGCCAGCGCCGAACGGAAACCGTCGAACACTTCGATGCCCAGGCCGCCGGGATTGTTGGCGGTCTTGAGCATGATCGGTGGCACAGCGCCGATCAGCACGGCTTTGGCAACGTGGCCGGCGCCGTGTTGTGCAACGTAACGGGCAACCTCACCGCCGCCGGTGGAGTGGCCGATATGCACGGCATTGGTGAGTTTCAGATGCGCAACCAGCGCGGCGACGTCTGCGGCATAGGTGTCCATGTCGTTGCCGGTGGAGGTTTGCGTCGAACGACCATGGCCGCGACGGTCGTGAGCGATCACCCGGTAGCCCTTGGAGACGAAGAACAGCATCTGTGCGTCCCAATCGTCGGAGCTCAGCGGCCAGCCGTGGTGGAAAACGATGGGCTGACCCGTGCCCCAGTCTTTGTAGAAGATTTCGGTGCCGTCGCGGGTGGTGAAGCTGGTCATTTCGTCTTGTCCTTTTTTAGTCGGTGTCGAAGTGGCTGCCTGGGCGGTGTTGCTGCCTATTGCCATGGCAGAGAGTGAGCCTGCGGCCAGCGCAGTCGCACCCACCTTGAGCACCTGTCGGCGAGAACTTGATGGGTTATTGTTTGGATCGGACACAGGGCCTCCCGCTCTCGGTATCGCACGAGAGTCAGACTCAGGACGTTGGCTCAACCAGGGAGCATTGAGAGTGAAGTGCAAAGCGCGGTTGCGTTGCAAATTGCGGCAGGTCGAGCTTGAACCGCCCTGCAAAGCCCCGATGTAACGTGCGTGCTTTTACTTTGATGGCGTGACACTGCAGGTCAATCCAATAGCCCGAAGGTCGCGACATCTGTCGATTGCAGCGGTCTAGATTGCCATGACCCAGCCATAGCAGTATGCCCATGACCCACCCACGCATAGGTTTCGCCTGCCAGTACAAATCTCCTGATCGTGGCCTTTCGACAAGTGAGTTGAAGCTTGTCGAGGCGCCTTTCAATCCGCGTACCACTACCTTGCGCTGGATGGACAGCGTTTCGCCGCAGGTCGCGCGGGATAAGCTGGTGGAGGTCGTCACCCATAACCTGGCGGCGCAAATACGTTTGCTGACCTATGTCGGTACGCTTGCGCCGATGTTGCGCATGCTGCGCCTGAGCAGCGATCTGTTGCCGTTCTACAGCCATCCGAAGGTAAGCGCTTTTTATCAGGATCCGGCCATTGTCCGACAGTTGGAGGAAGGCTTCGCCCGCATTGGTGCATTGGCACGGGCAACGGACATTCGCTTGTCCTTCCACCCCGGTCAGTACTGCGTGTTGGGTTCGGATAAACCCCAGGTAGTGGAAAACAGCATCGCCGAGTTCGAGTATCACGCCGACATGATCCGGATGATGGGTTATGGTCGGCGTTTCCAGGATTTCAAATGCAACCTGCATATCGCCGGGCGCTTGGGTGCAGAAGGCATCAGAGGGATCTGGCCGCGGCTTTCCGAAGTCGCTCGCCGATGTATCACTTTCGAGAACGAAGAGAAAACCTACGGCGTGAATGACTGTCTGCAACTGGCCGATCTGGCCCCGGTCGTGCTGGATATTCATCACTGCTGGATCAACGAGAACGATTACATCCCGACGCATGACCCCAGGGTCGCGCGCATCATGGAAAGCTGGCGTGGGGTGCGGCCGGTCATGCATTACTCCCAGCCACCGGAGCGCTTGCAGGAACTGGGCTTCAGTGCCGACGACAAGCTGGAAATGGATACGCTGCTGAAGGTCGTGTCAAAGCGCGACCTGTACGGCCACAGTGCGCAGATGTGGAACCGCTGGACCAATGACTATGCATTCACTTTCATGGACCGGTTCGACATCATGCTCGAGGCCAAGGATAAGAACCTGGCCTCCCTGGCATTTCATGAGCAGTTTTTACAGCGTGCAGCGCGTTCCTGAGAACGTCTAGACCTGAACCCGCTGCGCCATGGCCAGCCAGATTTTTTCCTGCAACTGCTGTTCGGTGAAAGGCTTCTGCACCACGGTGGAATTGTCCAGTCCGAGGACGTCGGTGTCGGCATAGCCGGTGATGAAGACGATGGGGATTCCCGGCTGTGCCTTGCTTACCAGGGCGGCAAGCTCGCCACCGGTCATGTTGGGCATGGCGTAGTCGGTGATCAGCAGTTCAACGGCCGGAGACAGTTTGCTCAGGGCGTCGATACCGCTGCTGGCCTGTAGCACCATCAAGCCGAAAGACTCGAGCATGGTTGCGGTCAGGTCCCGTACGACAGGGTCGTCATCGACCAGCAATACGGTGCGGGTGCCCATGTGCCGGGCGTCGCGGGCCGGGCTGACGGCTTGGGTGAGAGGGGTGGACAGGCCGTCGATTTTCGGCAGGTACACGCTGACCGTGGTGCCAACGTTCAGCTCGGTCTCGATCCGCACGCCGCCGCCGGACTGTTTGGCAAAGCCGAATACCTGAGCCAGGCCCAGCCCCGCGCCCTGGCCGACCGCCTTGGTGGTGAAAAACGGCTCGTAGGCTTTCTTCAGGGTTTCTTCATCCATGCCGCAGCCGGTATCGGAGATGGTAAACACCACATAGCGGCCCGGCTCCGGGTCTTCAGGGCGCACGGCTGGCACTTTGACCATCTCGTTATGGGTGCGCAGCTTCAGGGAGCCGGCGGTGGACGCCATGGCGTCCCGGGCGTTGATGGCCAGGTTGAGGATGATCATTTCGGTCTGGGTCGGGTCTGCCGAGGCGGTCCACAGGCCGGGAGAGAGCGACAGGTCGACCCAGATATTGGCGCCCAGGGCCTTGCTCAGCAGGCCCTGCATGTCCTGGATGGTGGTGTTCAGATCCACCGGGCAGGGTTGCAGGCGCTGGCGGCGGGAGAATGACAGTAACTGAGCGGTGAGCCGCGCACCGCGTTCCCCGGCTTCACTGATGTGCTTGAGGCGCGTGGGGATCTTGTCCAGCTTGCCGCGTTCGATATCGCGGCTGGCAAAGGTCGCGCTGGTGAGGATCACGGTGAGCAGATTATTGAAGTCATGGGCCACGCCCGCCGTCAGTTGCCCGACAACTTCCAGGCGCTGCATCTGTTGCAGCGTGGCTTCGACCCGCTCGCGCTCCTTGATCTGCTCCTGCAAATGTTTGTTGGCCGCCGCCAGTTCTTCGATTACGGCGCGCTCTTCGGTGATGTCCCGCACCGCTGCGTACATCAACCCGTTCTCCGGCACTATGGTCCAGGACAGCCAGCGATAATCACCGTTGCTGTGGCGCATGCGATTGACGAAGCGGGTCGATACGTTGCCCGAGGCGATGCTTTGGGTTTCCTTGATCGTCGCATCGAGATCAAGGGGGTGTATCAATTCCCACAGGCGCAGGCTGTTGATCTGCTCCCGGGACCAGCCGAGGGCAGACTCCCAGGCCGGGTTGAAAGCGATAGGCGTCATGTCGAAGCGCAGCACCGCCAGCAATTCCCGCGACAGCTCCCAAGTGCGGTCACGTTCGCGGGTACGCTGTTCGACCCGCTGCCCCAGAGTCTCGGTCAGTTGTACCAGTTCCTGAGTGGCGACCCGACGCTCGCTGATATCCTGGATGACCCCGGTAAACTGCACGCAGCGGCCGTCCCGGAAGGTCGAACGGCCGTTGGAGAGCAGCCAGCGGATGCGGTTGCCGGGCAAAACGATTCGATATTCGGCGTTGAAGGCCGAAGCCTGGCTCAGGGCCAGGTTGATCTTTTCCTGCAGGGCGTCACGGTCATCCGGATGGGTGAGGTCAATCATCGGGCCCATTTGAAAATTGCCGACCGGTGGCAACTCATACAGCGCCCGGCAGCGTTCGTCCCAGATGACTTCCAGTGTGTCGATATTGACTTCCCAGACGCCCATTTCCGCCGCTTGGATGGCAATCCGCGCGCGGGCCTCGACGTCTTCCAGAGCCGACTCGGCAGCATGGCGCTTCTCGCGCTCGCGCACTTCCAGCACGGCACGGCGGATCGCCTTGGGCAAGACCTTGAGGTTTTGCTTGAGTACGTAATCGACCGCGCCCAGGCGCATGGTCTCGATAGCCTGCTGCTCGCCGAACATGCCCGAGAGAAAGATGAACGGCGTTTGCGGGACGATCCGCTTGGCGACCTCCAGCACCTCGGTGCCGGAGGAGGAGGGCAGCAGCACATCGCAGACGATGACGTCGAATTTCTCCCGTCCCAGAGCTTCGGCGGCGCTGAGATGGTCGTGCACTACCACGGGCTCGACCTGCAGGCCGTTGGCTTCCAGCGTGAGCAAGGTCAGCTCGACGTCATAGATGCTGTCTTCAACGAGCAGCAGCTTCACTTTTGCCAGAGGCATGGCCGTACCACTCTCGGGTTTCAACGTCAGGATTTCGGGCGTCGGACGACGCGGGTCGAGCCGGGCGGCGGCTCATTGAGCACGGCCCAGAAGATGCCCAGGTCAGAAATGGCGCCAACGAACTCCTTGAAGTCCACAGGCTTGACCACATAGGCGTTCACGCCCAGTTGGTAGGCCCGGTCAAGATCGGGTTCTTCCCGTGAAGAGGTGAGCATGACCACGGGAATGCTGCGTAGGCTGTCGGTGTTGCGCACATTCATCAGCACTTCCAGACCGTCGATCTTTGGCAGCTTCAGGTCAAGCAGCAGCACCGCAGGATTGCCTTCGACCCGGTCGGCGTATTCATTTTTCCTGAACAGATAATCGAGCGCCTCCGCGCCGTCACGCACCACGACCACTTCATTGGCCAACTGACTGCGCTCGAGCGCCACCAGGGTCAATTCAAGGTCGTGGGGATTATCTTCTACCAGGAGTATCGGTTTGAGCATGTATGGCCTCATTGACCAGCAAGAATAGGGGTAAGGGTTTTTCTGGGCAGGGAAAAATAGAAGGTGGCGCCCTTGTCAGGTACGCCTTCGGCCCAGACGGTGCCGCCATGGCGTTCGACGATCCGCCGGACATTGGCCAGGCCGATGCCGGTGCCTTCGAATTCTTCCATGCGATGCAGACGCTGGAAGACCCCGAAGAGTTTTCCGGCGTACTGCATGTCGAAGCCGACACCGTTGTCACGGACACTGACGACGATATCGGTCGCCCGTTCCTGTACGTTGACGTCGATGGTTGCGACCTCACGGTCGCGGCTGTACTTGATGGCATTGGAAATCAGGTTGCGCATGGCCAGATGCAGGAATGCCGGGTCGGCGACGACAACCGGCAGCTCGCCGAACGACCATTCTATGGTTCGGCCTTCGTAGTCCGGACGCATTTCCAGCTGGATCGAAGCGATCATGGCCGACAGATTGACGTCGGACAGGTGCATGGCCGCGCGGCCCATCTGCGAGAAACTCAGCAGGTTATCGACCAGGGTCCCGGCAAATTTCGCCGAGTCGGTAATGGTGCCGAGAAAGCGCAAGCCGCGTTCGGAAAGGTTGGAGCCTTCGATGTCCTCAAGCAGCTCCGCATAACCGGCGATATGCCGCAGCGGCGCACGCAAGTCATGGGAGACGCTGTAGGAGAACGACTCAAGCTCTTTGTTCGAACGTTTCAGGTCTTCCGACAGTTGGGCCAGCTCTTCGGCTTTGCGCAGTACGATCCCCAGTACTGCCAGGCGCAGTTCCTGCACGCCTTCGATTTCATTGGCATCCCAGGGCGTGGAGAAACCGTCGACGATCTGTTGCCATTGCTCGAAGCTCTGGCGCGGGTTGAGCGAGCCACTGTCGGCGATGGTTTTTTCCGGGCGACCGGCCCATTGCACCACCTGGGATTGTTCCGGCTTGAACCAGATCAGGTAGTGCGGATGAATCTCGGAAATCGATACCGCCAGAATGCCGCAGGCCGAAGCGCTCAGCCCGACGATTGCCGGGATATCCCGACCGACATTGTCGGTATGGAAAAACTCGGATCCACCTTGCTCAGCCAGCCAGCCTGCCAGCTCACGGACCTGGGCCTTGGACGGTGTGCGGCCATAGACATCGCAGCCGGACCCGGAAACCACCGCAGCGCCGGCGGCGCCGACGAAGTTGACGAAAATGTCGGGCAGCGAGCGCAGGCCCAGCAGCACACTGTCGTGATCGGCAATGGCGCCAAGCAGCTGGACGATGCGCTGGCGAATTTCCAGCATCCGCTCGTTGCGAATGTGGGCTTCACGCGTTTCAACCTGCAACGACAGTACCCGGCCCAGTAGCTCGCAGGCGGTGCGGACCTGGAAGTTCACTGAGTGAGGCGTGCTGTGATGGCAGGAGATCAGGCCCCACAGCTTGCCGTCGACCACAATGGAGATCGACATGGACGCCAGGGTCTTCATGTTGCGCATGTATTGCAGATGCACCGGTGACACACTGCGCAGGGTTGAGAAACTCAGGTCCAGCGGCTGCCCCGTCAGCGGATTGTCTGCGGGCAACAGTCGAGAAGGCTGATAATGAGCATCTTCGATCACCCGGATACGATTGGCGCAATACAATTGGCGGGCCTGGGTGGGGATATCGGAGGCAGGGAAGCACAGCCCCAGATAGCTCGGATAGCCCTCGTCGAGCAATTCGGCATTGACCAAACCATTGCCGTCGCTATCAAAGCGGTAGGATTTGACCCGGCCAAAACCGGTCAGGC
Source organism: Pseudomonas sp. JUb42 (assembly GCF_024807945.1). Classification (GTDB taxonomy): domain Bacteria; phylum Pseudomonadota; class Gammaproteobacteria; order Pseudomonadales; family Pseudomonadaceae; genus Aquipseudomonas. The sequence goes on from NZ_JANUFD010000015.1 coordinate 205,929, forward strand.
GCTTGATGACACGCACCGCTCGGTCGCACAGGGCTTCCACGGTTTCGAAATCCGATACGCCACTGATGAAGGAACGCACCAGTGGGTACAGTCGCGAACTGGGCGCGGACGCCAGGCCCGGACGCTGGAATTCAGCGATCAATACACCGTCATGGCGATGCAGCATCATCGGCACATGCTGATGTTGCGCGCCCACCAGGAAGCTGACATCGCCTACGTGGTAGGGCTGGGATTCCTCGTCGTCCAGTTCGCCTAGCAGCTCAACGAAGGTGGCAGCGTCTTCGATGACTGCATCGAAGCGGCCAGCCAGCAACTCGGCGCTGGCAATGCCCAGCCACTCGGGAAGGTTCTCGCTGATCTGACGGATCGCCATGCCCGGTTCTTCAATCACCATCAGGAAACCCAGCGGTTGAATGCTGCCAGGCGTGCGAATCTGTTCCCGGGCACAATTGGCCAGTGCGAGCTGAAATGAGTCAGTCGTTTCGGGGCTGGTCAAGATGTCCCTCCATTGGGCGGCGCGGCAGTGGGCGGGTGTCGATGGGTTGACCAAGGCCGCTCACATGTAAAAAACCGGTGACAAAGTAACAAATCCGACAGCCTTGAGATTGAAAAATTTTCTGCGCCAGCGTTTCAAAGCGGCGGCCCATCCTGGGCCAGGGACCAATTTTTACATGGGCGTGTGACCCATATCAGCCTCTAGACAGCGGGGGTTATCGATACGTTCACTGGCCTCTGAGGTTTGTTTGCCATCATCCTGGCCATCACCGAAAAAAATCTGCGTCCAACCTTGGGAGGCATGCGGCGCGGACAACAAAATTTCGCCATCCAGCCTTATCTCGCCCGCAGTTATTTTCCACGATACCGCCAGGTACGCCTGCTACGGCTCTCTGTCCTGAACATCGTATGACCATGCATGGCGAAATTTTGATACGACACGTCGGGTTGGCGGGAGCGCCGGGCGGCGGCTGACGCTTATTGTTTTCCTACAAAAGCAGGAAACAACAATCATGCTGCCGCCCATCAGAAGAATTGACAGCCACGTTCACTTTTACACCGCCCGGGATCTCCAGCGTGTGGCGGACTCACTGCCTTATGCCTTGCCCGCGCCGCATTCGCTGACAACCTATCTGGATCGGTTGATCGATGGCGCAGTCATGCCGACGCTTATCAATAACGTTCATCTGAGTATCCTGCCGGACTCGGAAAATGTCTTCGCCTCGTTCACCGAGTTGGACGATCTGCAGGCCGAAAACCCGTCGCGCTACGCCAATATCCGCCTGGTAGGCACGATCAAGGCGGATCCTGCCTACGCCACCCGGGAACGGCTTGCCCATCCGCAGATCGTCGGCGCACGAATTGTCCTGCATGACGCCAGGCCGGAGACAGTATCCGCTGCACGCTTCAGCGACCGGCAATGGCAAGGGTTGTATGCGCGCCTGCTGCCGCACCAGCACTTGCATATCTATGCAAAGGAAGCCGGGACCAACCTGCGGGTGTTGCGCCAGATTCCTGAAAGTATTCGGGTTTTTATCGATCACCTGGGCAGTTGTCACTGCGAACGCGGTGCCAGTGAGCCTGCCTACCTGGCGCTGCTGGCTGAAGCGCGACGGCGCGGCAATGTGTGGTTCAAGGGGCCGGGCTATCGCACGGCTGTGCAGCCCGAAGAGGTGGCGCGCTTCGTCATGCAGATCATTGATGGCGTCGGTGCCGATCGTCTTCTGCTGGAAGCCAGCGATGCCCCCCATGTTGGCGCCTCCAATGATGGCGTGCCTTATTCCAGCGAGTTCGATTTAACCAAGACTTTCGATTTTGTCGACGCAGTCGCCCAGCGCGTTGCTGCGCACACCCGTATTCCTGTTGGCCAGCTTCTTCGTGGTGCAGTTGGCCCGTTGGCAGGTTGATCCAAGCCCATGTTCTAACTTCGAGATATCAAGCAATGACAGACGTGACTACAAAAGAAATAAACTTTGCTGTTAAGTACGGCGATGCAACCCTGAACCTCAAAGGCACTGTCTTTGAACCTGCGGATACCGATGCGGCTGCGCGTAAACTGCCTCCGGTGGTCTTTAACTCCGGTTTTACCGGCGGCGTCACGATGTACGGTCAATTGTTCGGTCGAGCCCTGGCAGTGCGTGGCTATCGGGTCATGACCTACGACGTGGCGGGTTTTTTCTCCAACAAACAGGTGCGCAACACCCTTCAGGCCGGTGACCAGGTGATCACCCACGTCATCCTCGAAGACCAGAAAGACGAAGTGCTCGGTGCCGTGCAGTGGGCGCGGGACAACTTCGGTGAAATGCCGGTGGTTGCGTCCTGGGCAATGGGCTCGGTGGCCAGCCTCGGTGCGGTTGCAGAACTGGCCGCCAAGGGCGGTGAACAGATTCGTTTCTGGGTACCGATGAGCTACACCAACATCCGCAAATTGCAGGACCTGCGCGCCGACAGTGCCGCCGCCGATGCGGCGATCCGGCAACTCGCTGATGACGCCGCGATCCCGGCCTTCGATACCGGTACGGCCGCAACCAGGCTTGGCTACTACCCCCTGGATCCAGATACCCAGGCCTATGTCGATCAGCAACTGGGTGGCTACACCGAAGCGGGCGGTGCCGATCGCTGGCCGGGTTGCAGCCATGTCTCTGCCAAGTCTTACAAGACCTACGTGGCCTACGATCCGGAGCAATCCATTGAAGGCGCCAAGGGCTTCCCTCCTGCGCTGATCATCCATGGTGCCGACAACACCCTGCATATGCCTGCGGAGTCCATCCGTCTGCATCGGCACTATCCGGGTGATGCCGGGCCTGGCGCGCTGATTTTGCCGAACATGCAGCATGGTCAGCAGAATCAGGTCGACAGCCCGGTGTTCAAATCGATGATCCAGAGCATTGACGAAGCCATCCGCGCCCACGCCTGATCTGCCCGTCACCACCTGCGAGACCCCGACACCGAGGTCTCGCAGCACCTTCGCTGTCATCCATCTTCAGTCTGGCTTTAGTATGCGGCTCAAGACGTGCGCCCGGCACTTCGCGATCACGCGTGGCGCAACGGTGCGCCGTGTCCGCTTACAACCTCCCATGACAAGGAACTGGCGATGACTAGCCCCAGTGAACCCATAGCGCCTGCCAGCACTGAATCAACCCGGCGTATCGGTCTGCTCATCCTGCCGCAATTTTCCATGATGGCCCTGGCCGGGGCGAGTGAGCCTTTGCGGGCGGCGAACCGGCTTTCCGGCAAGCGGCTCTATGAGTGGACCCTGCTGTCGGAGTCGGGCGGCATGATCAGTTCCAGCAGCGGTTTCGAGATACAAACCGTCGCCATCGACCAGGCACCCGAGATCGACCGGGTATTCGTCCTGGCCAGCCTCGACATCGAAAACCAGAAACCGCCCAACATGCTGCGTTACCTGCAGCGCATGGCGGCCCGGGGCAAAACGGTCGGCGCCTTGAGTACCGGCACTTTCATTCTGGCCCGTGCGGGATTGTTGGAGGGTAAGCGCTGCACCTTGCATTGGGAGTCCATTGGCCAGTTTGCCGAAGAGTTCCCGACCATCGAAGTGACCAGGGAGCTATACGTCAACCATGGCAATCGCTGGACCTGCGCAGGCGGGACTGCCGCCATCGACCTGATGCTGGCGCAGGTCGGGCTGGATTTTGGCAACCCGCTGGCCGCCAGCATTGCCGAGCAGTTTCTGCACGCGCGGATCCGGGCGCCGGAAGAACACCAACGGATGTCTATCCAGTGGCGTTTCGGAATCCATGACCGGCGCCTGACAGCGGCCATTGCTTTCATGGAAAACAACCTTGAACACGTCGTCGGCATCGAGAGTATTGCTGATCGCTGCAATCTGTCGCATCGGCAATTGGAGCGCCTGTGGCATCAGCACTTTGGCATGACACCGAAGAAGTTCTACCTGGAGCTGCGCCTTAACGAGGCGCGCCGCTTGCTGCGTGAAAGCGCCCAACCCATCGCTGCCATTGCCTACTGCTGCGGTTTTGTCTCGGCGTCGCACCTGGGTGCGGCCTATCGACGGGTCTGGGGTTGTACGCCGGGCGAGGAGCGGCGGAAATTTGATGAGGCCCACTCCTGATAATGATTGCCGACAAGCCGCGTAATGGCGGTTTTTTGATAGAGATCGTCGATCTCCAGGCGCTGTGACAGTTGCGCCTCGGGGTAAGGTTCTTCACAAGCCCGGCTGGCAATTCCAGATGCACTGCCGGCGAAAATAACAACGACGTGAAGAGGGCACCACCACCATGGACACCATGCACTTCATTCTGGAGAACGCCAGGCTGATCAGCCTGCTACTCGGACAGCATCTGCTCATCGTGATCGTCGCGGTGGGGCTGGCGATCATTACCGGCGTGCCGGTCGGCATCGCCATTTCCCAGCATCCGCGTGCGCGGCGCTGGGTCCTGGCCTTCGCCGCGATACTGATGACCATTCCCTCCGCCGCACTGTTCGGGCTGATGATCCCGGCCTTGTCCCTGATTGGCTATGGGATCGGCGTAGTGCCAGCGGTCATTGCACTGTTTCTCTACTCCCAGTTGCCCATCATCCGCAATACCACCACGGCCATTGCCAATATCGATCCGGCGTTGCGCGAGGCTGCTACAGGAATGGGCATGTCTTCCTGGCAACGCCTGCGCAAGGTTGAGCTGCCGCTCGCGGTGCCGCTGATCATGGCCGGGGTCCGCATGGCCACGGTGATCAATATCGGCATCGCGGCAATCGCCGCCTATATCGGTGCCGGTGGCCTGGGCAGCCTGATCATTCGTGGCATCGCCCAGTCCGACACCCGCCAGCTGCTGGCCGGGGCCATTGTCATCAGTGTGATTGCCATTGCTGCCGACTATGCGCTGTACGCCTTGCAACGCCTCTTGACGCCAACCGGCCTGACCAAAATGGCCGCAGGCCAAATGAAGGAAGCGACGACGTGATCCAGATCGATAACTTGAACAAAAAATTTGGCTCTATCACCGCCGTAGAAGATGTCTCATTCAAGGTTGAAGAAGGGCAGATCTGCGTACTGCTCGGCCCTTCGGGCTGCGGCAAGACCACAACGCTGAAAATGATTAATCGGCTGATACCTCCCACCTCCGGCACGGTCAGGATTGCCGGTCGCGACACTGCCGAGCTCGATAGCGTGACCCTCAAGCGCTCGATCGGCTATGTGATCCAGCAGGTGGGCCTGTTCCCGAACATGACCGTGGAAGAAAACATCTGTGTCGTGCCCAACCTGCTGGGTTGGGACAAGGCCAGAAGCCGCAAGCGTGCTGCCGAGTTGCTGGAGGTGGTGGCGCTGGAGCCGTCGAAGTTCCTGCAGCGCTATCCCTGCGAGCTGTCGGGCGGTCAGCAGCAGCGCATCGGTGTCGCCCGCGCCCTGGCTGCGGACCCGCCGGTGATGCTGATGGACGAGCCGTTTGGCGCAATCGATCCGATCAACCGCGAGGTGATTCAGGATGAATTCATGCGCATACAGCGCCAGGTCAACAAGACCGTGCTGTTCGTCAGCCACGACATTGATGAAGCCGTGAAGATGGCCGACTGCATTGCCCTGTTCCATAACGGCAGGATCGAGCAATTCGGCACGCCAGACGATCTGTTGGCCCGACCGAACAGTGAGTTCGTCGCCAATTTCATGGGCGGTGACCGGATCATGAAGCGCTTGTGCCTGCTGCGGGCGGCCGATGTCGTCTGCATGAATCCGCCGCGTGAACAGATGCAGGTCGTGGGCGGCAACGGCGGCTCGTTGCACACGCCGCTGATCGTCAAGCCCAACGACGATCTTCGTCAGGTACTTTCGCAACTGCTGGGGCGCGGTCAGCAGTGGGCACTGTGCAACGACAGCGATGGTCGCATGGTCGGCTATGTCTACCAGGCGGATATCCTCGCCAGGCTGGTTGAAAACACCACCACGGCGGGGCACTGACGATGCCTGACGTGATGATGAAATTCTGGACCGGGCTGCAGTATTACTGGAGCGACATCAGCTACCTCAGCGGACAACACTTGCGCATCGTCGCCATCAGCGGCGTGCTGGCTCTGTTGGTCGCGCTGCCTCTGGGCGTGTGGATGAGTCGTGCGGCCAATCAACGCTATGCCATGGCCAGTATGCAGGTTCTTAACGTCGGGCAGGCCATTCCCAAGCTGGCATTGCTGGCCCTGGCCATGAGTCTGCTGGGTATTGGCGGCGGTGCGGCGATCTTCGGCCTGTGGGTCGCAACGCTGTTACCGGTGGCGGTCAATACCTATGAAGGTCTGCGTGCCGTACCCCGGCAACTGATCGAGGCGGCCGAAGCGATGGGCATGACCCCACGGGAAACGCTATTGAAGGTCGAGATCCCCAACGCCATGAATGTGATTTTCGCCGGTATCCGCACGGCACTGGCCATCAATGTTGGCACCGCGCCCCTGGCTTTTCTGGTCGGCGGGGGCGGGCTGGGCGAGTTGATCTTCACCGGGATCGACTTGAATGACTTCGGCATGATGCTGGCCGGTGCCGCCTCGACTGCCTTGCTGGCTATCGCCGTGGATATGGGCTGCGGCCTGATTCAAACCGTTGTGGTGTCGCGTGGGTTACGGCTGGCTGGGCGTTAGTGACCATTCCAGGGCTCGAACTGCCGGCGGTAACCGCGCCCGCGCCAGGGCTGCTTATAAAACTGATAATCGAGGTGCATGATGATTCATCGAATACTCACCAGTCTGGTCTTCTCTCTGGCCTTGGGCGCATTTGGCAGCGCCAATGCCGAGAACACTATTGTCGTGGGCGGCAAAAAGTTCACAGAGCAGCAACTGGTTGCGGAAATGACTGCGCAGTTATTCCGCGCCAATGGCTATAGCGTCGATAAACGCGCCGACCTCGGTTCTTCGGTGCTGCGAGCGGCACAGGAAAACGGCCAGGTTGATGTGTATTGGGAGTACACCGGAACTTCGCTGGTTATCTATAACAATATCAAGGAACGGCTCGGCGCCGACGAAACCTATAAGCGGATCAGCATGCTCGATGCGCAAAAGGGTATTACCTGGCTGAATCCATCAAAAGCCAACAATACTTACGCCCTGGCCATGCGCAAGGACGAAGCGGGTAAAGACGGCATCACGTCGATCAGTGATCTGGCGCAAAAGGTCAGTGCAGGCAAGGAATATAAGTTTGCCTCCAATGCCGAGTTCTTTTCCCGCTCCGACGGCTTGAAGCCTTTGCAGGAGATGTACAAGTTCGAGTTCGAGCGCAGGAACATCATCCGCATGGACGGCGGCCTTACCTATCAGGCGCTCAAGGATGGTCAAGTCGACCTGGCACTGGTGCTTTCTACGGACGGGCGGATCCCCGCGTTCGGTTTCATTGTGCTCAAGGACGATAAGGACTTCTTCCCCAGCTATGCGCTGACGCCCGTCATTCGTACAAAAATCCTCGCGGATAACCCCAGGATCGCTGAGTTGCTCAACGCACTGTCGGCCAGGCTCGACGACGAAAACATCGGACAACTCAATGCGCGGGTCGATGTCGGTCGCGAGTCCATTGAGAGCGTCGCCAAAGCGTTTCTGCAAAATAACAAGTTGCTCTGATCACAGAGACTGCATCACCCGGGCCAGGCGAATAACGCTGGCCTGTCTTGTCGGCTGCCATTCTTTCGTGTGTATCCATGATGGGGAATATCAATGCAGTTATTTGAAAAGTTCGCAGCCTGCGCATTTTGCATGCTGGCCACCGCTGCCCATGCAGATGGCGTAATCGATCCTCTGACCCTTGTCGATATGCGCAAGGCCCTGGATAACGGCAGTATGACGTCAGAGCAGTTGGTCAGTCATTATCTGGATAATATTCGCGCCAATAATCGCCAGGGGCAGAAAATCAATGCGCTGGTAACGCTTAACGACGATGCGTTGGAGCAGGCCCGGCAGTGGGACGCACAACGGGCGAAAAATCCCGGGGCCAGGCATGCACCGCTGGCGGGTATTCCCTTCGTAGCCAAGGATAACTTCGACAGCAAGGGCCTGGTTACATCCGGTGGTTCCTATGTCCTGCGCACGTCCGTGCCGGGCCAGGATGCGTATGCCATCCAGCAACTGATCGACGGCCAGGCCATTCTGCTCGGCAAGACCAATATGTCGGAACTGGCCGCGTCCTTTGGCTGGTTTGGCTACAGTTCGTTCGGCGGCCAGACCGTGAACCCGCGCAATGCCCGGCGTGACGCTTCAGGCTCCAGCAGTGGTTCGGCGGCGGCAGTGGCTGCGCAGTTCGCACCTATAGCCCTTGGGTCAGATACCAGCGGTTCGATTCGAGCCCCGGCCAGCGTCACTGGCACGGTGGGCTTGCGGCCTTCCATTGGCCTGGTCAGCCGCAGTGGTGTCATTCCTTTGTCTCTGACTTTTGATACCGCAGGCGTCATTACCCGCAGTGTGCTGGATCAGGCGGTGGTGCTGGATGTCATCAAGGGCCAGGACAAAAACGACGCGGCGACCCTGGACCTGGCGTCCGCGCAGATACAGTTCGTCCGGGGCTTGAGTGGTTCGTCGCTCAAAGGCAAGACTATCGGCATCGTCAGCAACTTCAAGGGTGCCAATCCTGAGGTCGATGCCGTGTTCCAGTCGGCGCAGCAAACCCTGAAGAAACGTGGTGCACATATCGTCAGCATTGCTTTGCCCAAGGGGTTTGAAAGCCTGTGGAGTGATGTGCTGGGTCCGGTCGGTGATGCGGAGTTCAAGCCGCAATTCGAACGCTACCTGGCCACGCTCGATGCCAGCCAGCCTCGCACCCTCGAGCAGTTCGTCGAGCAGGCGGGCAAGAACCAGGCACAAAACAACGAGCACGGTATGAACCCGGCGCGTCTGAGCGGGCTGCAAGCCGTACTGAAAGCTGGCACGACCGATTCGCCACAGGTCATTTCCATCCTGACGCGCAAGATTCCACAGTTGCGTGAGCAACTGTCGGCAATCATGAAGCAGAACAAGGTCGACAGCCTGTTCTTCGCCACCCTCAACTGTCCGCCGTCGGTGGTGCATGGGGTAGCGGACGACAGTTACGTCTGTGCGGCAGGGGATACCTATGCCGCGTCCTATATAGCCTCGGCGACGGGATTCCCAGAAATAACGGTGCCAGCGGGGACGATCAAGGGCAATCTGCCGGTGGGGGTGTCGTTTCTGGGCCGGTATGGCGAGGACGCCAAGGTCGTGAGCCTTGGGTATGCGTTTCTGGGGCGTTGAGTGCGGCTGCGATACACCCGCAGACCCCACAGGAACCGGGCTTGCCGGCAAATGGTCCCTACATCCGGCGCATTTTTGGAGCCTGACAGTCAGTCTTCGCGGGCAAGCCTCGCTCCCACAGGGATCTGTGTCGCATGCAAGACCTGTGGGAGCCGTCCTGGTTTAAATCTCCCCCAGCAACCACCCACGAAACGCCACCAGCGATGGCAGCATTTCGTTGCGTGGCGGGTAGGTCAGGTAATAGCTGCGCTGGCTGGCAAAGGGCTGGCCGAGGCTGATCAGCTCGCTGCAGGCCAGTTCATCGGCCACCAGAATGCGCGGGACCAGGCCAATGCCGATACCGGCCCTGACCGCCTGGATCAGGTGCGAAGTCAGTTCGAAGCTCGGCCCCAGGCGCATCAGGCGGTGGGGTAGGTGGTGATGGCTGAACCAGTCGCCCCAGACATTGGGGTTGTTGGCGACGTTAAGCAGCATCAGCTCGCCGATGCGCTCCGGCGTCCAGTCGCCATGGGCCTGGGCGGCTTCCGGGGAGATGATCAGTGCCAGTTCTTCGGCGTGCAGGCGATGGCTGATCAGGCCCGGCAGGTCGGTGGTGCCGACGACGATGGCAGCGTCGATGCCACTGGTGTCGAAGTCGATGGCGTCGATCCGCGAATTGATATGGATCAGCATGCCGGGATGGCTCTTGTAGAAGCCATGCAGGCGCGGCAGCAGCCATTTCGAACCGAAGGTCGGCAGCGTGGCCAAACGCAGGGTGCCGCCACCGGACTGAAAAGCCATGGCCTGCAAGGTGGCGCTGCGGATCCGGCCCAGGGCCTCGCTCATCTCCCGCTGGTAAAGACGGCCGACATCGGTCAACTGCACTTGGCGGCCCTCGCGACGAAACAGGGTCAGGCCCAGTTGTTGCTCCAGGGCCTGGACCTGGCGGCTGACCGCGCTCTGGGTCAGGGACAGCTCCACTGCGGCGCGGGTATAGCTTTCATGACGGGCGGCGGCTTCAAAGGCCAGCAGCAGCGACATTGAGGGCGTGAGGTGACGGTAATTCATTCAGAAAATTCATCGATAGCGGCAGGAATATCCATTTGTCCTGCGCCATAACCTCCGGGATCATTGGCACAGACCAAGATCCGAGGCTGACCGATTAATGCCCGGACGACAAGTATTTTGCTTTTTCCCGTGATCAGACCGACAAGAGGCCATCCCATGATGATCGCCCAGCTGACAGGCGCCGCCCCGGCGCCGCAGTACCCTGAGTTTCTCGACGCTCTGCGCGCCAGTGGTTTCCGCGGCCAGCTCAGTGCCGACTACGCCACGCGCACCGTGCTGGCCACGGATAACTCGATCTATCAGCGCCTGCCCCAGGCGGCGGTGTTCCCGCTGGATGCCGATGACGTCGCGCGCATTGCCACACTGATGGCCGAGCCGCGCTTCCGTCAGATCAAGCTGACCCCACGGGGCGGTGGCACCGGCACCAACGGCCAGTCGCTGACCGATGGCATCGTTGTCGACCTGTCGCGGCATATGAACAGCATCCTTGAAATCAACGTCGCCGAGCGCTGGGTACGGGTCCAGGCCGGTGTGGTCAAGGACCAGCTCAACGCCGCCCTCAAGCCCCACGGGCTGTTTTTCGCCCCGGAGCTGTCGACGTCCAACCGCGCCACCGTCGGCGGCATGATCAACACCGATGCCAGCGGTCAGGGCAGTTGCACCTACGGCAAGACCCGCGACCATGTGCTGGAACTGCACAGCGTGCTGCTTGGCGGCGAGCATCTGCATACCCGGCCGTTGTCCGACGCCGAACTGGACGTCGCCTGCGCCCAGTCTGGTCGCAGCGGCGAGGTTTATCGCAGCGCGCGGCAGATCCAGGAAACCCAGGCCGAACTGATTGAGGCGATTTTCCCCAAGCTCAATCGCTGCCTGACGGGTTACGACCTGGCGCACCTGCGCGACGAGCAGGGCCGCTTCAATCTCAATAGCGTGCTGTGCGGCGCCGAAGGTTCGCTGGGTTACGTGGTTGAGGCCAGGCTCAATGTCCTGCCGATTCCGAAGTATTCGGTGCTGGTCAACGTGCGCTACAGCAGCTTCATGGATGCCCTGCGCGACGCCAACGCCTTGCTGGCGCACAAGCCGCTGTCCATCGAAACCGTGGACTCCCGGGTATTGATGCTGGCGATGAAAGACATCGTCTGGCACAGCGTTGCCGAATATTTTCCGGCCGATGCCGAGCGCCCGACCCTGGGCATCAACCTGGTGGAGTTCAGCGGCGACGAGGTCGAGGAGGTCAATGCACGGGTTACGGCCTTCGTCGCGCATTTGCAGGCTGACACTACTATCGAGCGCCTGGGCCATACCCTGGCCGAAGGCGAGGCGGCGGTGACCCGGGTCTACACCATGCGCAAGCGCTCGGTGGGCCTGCTGGGCAATGTCGAGGGCGAGATTCGCCCGCAGCCGTTCGTGGAAGATACGGCGGTGCCGCCGGAGCGTCTGGCCGACTACATCGCCGAATTCCGCGCCTTGCTCGACGGTCATGGCCTGACCTACGGCATGTTCGGCCATGTCGACGCGGGGGTGCTGCATGTGCGCCCGGCGCTGGACATGAAAGACCCGGCCCAGGCCGCGCTGGTCAAGCCGATCTCCGATGCCGTGGCCGAGCTGACCCAGCGCTACGGCGGCCTGCTCTGGGGCGAGCATGGCAAGGGCTTGCGTTCGGAATACGTGCCGGCGTTTTTCGGCGAGCTGTACCCGGCGTTGCAGGCGCTCAAGGGCGCCTTCGACCCGTACAACCAGCTCAACCCCGGCAAGATCTGCACCCCGCCGGACGCGGCCGAGGGCCTGCTCAAGGTCAACGAAGTCACCCTGCGCGGCGATCTTGACCGGCAGATCGACGAGCGCGTCTGGCAGAGTTTCGGCACCGCCGTGCACTGCAATGGTAACGGTGCCTGCTACAACTTCGATCCGAATGACGCGATGTGCCCGTCGTGGAAAGCCACCCGTGAGCGCCAGCATTCGCCCAAGGGCCGGGCGTCGCTGATTCGTGAGTGGCTGCGTCTGCAGGGCGCGGCGAGCATCGACGTGCTGGAAGCGGCACGGGGCAGGGCGTCCTGGCTCAAGGAGCTGCCGACGCGGCTGCGCAACAACCGGGCGCGGTCTCGCGGTGACGCGGATTTTTCCCACGAAGTCTATGACGCTATGGCCGGTTGCCTGGCGTGCAAGTCCTGCGCGGGGCAATGTCCGATCAAGGTCAACGTGCCGGAGTTTCGTTCGCGCTTTCTGGAGCTGTACCACGGCCGTTATCAGCGTCCGCTGCGTGACTACCTGATCGGATCGCTGGAATTCAGCATTCCTTATATGGCTTACGCACCGGGCCTGTACAACGCAGTGATGGGCTCGAAGTGGGTCAGTGGCCTGCTCGAACGCCACGTCGGCATGCTCGACAGCCCGTTGATCCATCGCTACAACCTGCAGGCCACCCTGAGCCGCTGCAACGTGCGCGCCGCGACGTTGCCAGCGCTGCGGGAACTGAGTGATGAGCAACGCCAGCGCAGCGTGGTGCTGGTGCAGGACGCCTTTACCCGCTATTTCGAGACGCCGCTGCTGGCGTCTTTTGTTCAGCTGGTCCATCAGTTGGGCTATCGGGTGTTCCTGGCGCCTTACAGCGCCAACGGCAAGCCGCTGCATGTGCAAGGGTTCCTCGGCGCCTTCGCCAAGGCCGCCACGCGCAACGCCACCCAGCTCAAGGCCCTGGCCGACTGTGGCGTGCCGCTGGTGGGGCTGGACCCGGCGATGACCCTGGTCTACCGCCAGGAATATCAGAAAGTGCCGGGCCTGGAAGACTGCCCGAAAGTGCTGCTGCCACAGGAATGGCTGATGGACGCCTTGCCTGAAGCAACAGCATCGGCGTCCGCGTCCCCGGCTGCGTTCCGCCTGATGGCCCACTGCACAGAGAAGACCAACGTGCCAGCCAGCACCGGGCAGTGGGAGAAGGTGTTCTCGCGTCTCGGCCTGAAGTTGACCACCGAGGCTACCGGCTGCTGCGGCATGTCCGGCACTTACGGCCACGAAGCGCGCAATCAGGAGACGTCCCGGACCATCTTCGAGCAGTCCTGGGCGACCAAGCTGGACAAGCAGGGTGAGGCGTTGGCAACCGGCTATTCGTGCCGCAGCCAGGTCAAGCGCATGGCCGACCGGCAGATGCGCCATCCGTTGGAGGTGGTGTTGGAGCGGTTGTTGACCTGATGTGTGGGCGGTGATGATGTTTCTTGATACTGCGTTGGGCTGAGGCCGTAACGTAACTTCCAGCTTGATTGCTTCAGTTGAGTCAAACACCATGCAGCGCGCCTTTCTCTGATGACTTGAAGAGGAGGGTGCGTATGTTTGCCGTCCGGTCCGCCGACTATTACCTGACGGCTATCCGTTAGTCATTTGTAGGACTCGTCCCTAACTACGCAGGACTTTTCCGAAACTCATTCCGAGGTCTGGATTAGAGCTGTCCGATCCTCCACTGTTTCGCGCCTGAGACAAGGCAAACCCTCGACAGAGACTGTCCTTGTCACCTTGAGAATCTGATTTTCTAAAGCCGGGCTGCCATTGATATTCATGGTGGCGGGAGGTCGCGACCGTGAAAAACAACAGTGTTTATTGCCATCAACCATTGATTGATTATTTCCAGGCTAATAATTCAACGCAATTAAACAGCCACGTTAAAAGTGCTACCGGCCACCTGCCCAACCCGTTGCGACGCTGGGAGGCCTGAGCATGTCCACCGCAGCCCAGGTCTTCTACGACCACACCCGCCATAAACTCGATATCCACGACCTCGACGCCCACCTCGACGTCCTCGCCTTCGAGGGCGAAGAGCAACTGAGCCAGCCGTTCAAATACATCATCGAGTTCACCTGCACCGAGCAAGACATAGCCGCCGCCCAGGTCCTCGGCAAGTTCGCCGATTTCACCCTGCATAACCCGCCTGTCAAACCGGCCTGGGGCACGCCCGAACCCGAGCTGCCGTTGCGTACCGTGCGCGGGATCATTACCGACTTCAAACGCCTGTCCAGCTCAAGGGACGAAGCCCGCTACGAAGTCACCCTGCAACATCAACTGGCCCTGCTCGGCAAGGGCAAGCAATACCGCATCTACCAGCAGCAGTCCGTGCCGGAGATCGTCAAGAGCGTGCTGTGCAGCCGCCACCCCTTCGATCCCTGGGAGTGCCGCTTCGACTTGCTGCGCGAGTACCCGCG
>NZ_JANUFD010000016.1 GCF_024807945.1 Pseudomonas sp. JUb42
CGCCCCCCCCCCCCCGCCCCCCCCCCCCGCCCCCCCCCCCCCCCCCCGCCCCCCCCCCCCCCCCGCCGCCCCCCCCCCCCCCCCCCCCCACCCCCCCCACCCCCCCCCCCCCCCCCCCCCCCCCCCCCCCAACGGGGGTAGGCTGCGGCGCCCTGATTCTCATGCAGTCAGCGGCGCCACGATCTTTTCTGGAGCCCCATCAATGCCCGTCGTTTTTCGTCCTGCCGCAGCCACTGACGCCCGTGAAATCGCCCGCCTGTTCCAGGTTACTTCTGAAGGCGCTTCGGACTACATCTGGAGCCAACTGGCCGGGCCAGGCCAAGACCTGCTGGATGTAGGCGCCGTCCGCTACGCCCGCGAAGGCGTGGATTTCTCCTACCAGAACTGCCTGATCGCTGAAGCTGACGGCCAGGTGATCGGCATGATGCACAGCTACGTCATGCGTCATGACCCGGATGCCACACCCAGCACTGACCCGGTACTGGCGCCCTACAACGACATGGAAGTACCCGACACCCTCTACATCTCAAGCCTGGCCCTGCACGAAGGCTGGCGCAGCCAGGGTCTGGGCGTGCAGTTCCTCGATCGCGCCCAGCAGCGTGCCGACGCCCTGAAGCTCAACGGCCTGAGCCTTATCGACTACGCCGAAAACACCGGCGCCCGCCGCTTCTACGAGCGTCATGGCTTCAAGATCGTCAAGACCTGCCAGATTTATCCACATCCGATGATTCGCGTAACGGGTGAGGCTTATCTTATGTACAGGGCCTGATCTGACGTTGGCCTTGGGCAGTTGATCTTGATCTCAGGAGATTTAGTGATCCTGTGAATAGCTATAAAGCGCCGATGTCAGGAGTGGGAAATTTAAGGTGTTACCAGCGGCTGATATTTTGGCTGGTAAGACCCTGTTTGCATTTAAATTGAATGTTCGAAGATAAATAAAGAATATATTGTTAGCTTTGATTGACTGGATTTGTCGAGGGCTTAAGGAGCGCAAATCATAAATTTATCGGTCGCCACCCTGCTGATAATAATCATGCTTAAAGTAAAAGCCGGCAAAAATATTGCCCGAGAAAGCTCGTTCTTATGGGCTTTCGAATTATTACGTAATTTTCGAATAATAGGGTAAGCGGCTATCAAAATGCAGCAACCAATAAAAAATGTTACGGTTCCATCGTTGCAAAATGAGTGCATGGTCAATTCCAGGCGACTTGTACTTGTATTGGCTATATTATCTTATTAATAATATTTTCTTTGCTTTTTTAAAGCTTGGGTCCTTCATAAAACTATTTATATTGTTGCGGTTTGACGAAAAGAAGCAGGTGATGGCGATCGTACCTAGTAGGCTGCTGATTAACGCAACTACACTACGGCTTGTACAGTCGCCATAAGATACCTCCATGATCGTTAGGCTGGTAATAATTATATATATGCTGCAAAAAATGGCCGAGGTTTTCTTGTCCATGCGAGTCTGTCTCTTTGATTTAGCTTCAGGTTGTATGATGCATCCTAAATGCATCGTGTAAATGTTGGATGATTTATTTACTTGTTGCAATCCTACATTTGACGGGGGGAGACGTAGTCGATACGAGCCGTAGCTCCGGGGCCGCGCTGAGCAAAATGGCTTAATGTTAAATAAATCGAAACATTTTTTATTGAGAGTTTCTTGGCACGCCTCTAGGTGCTTCATGGAATAAGATTAAGCCAAGCCGGTGAAAGCCCATACCCGTTTCATTATTCTCGTAGCCTGCAGGTTGGATTCGATATTGTTGTATGCCTGATCGAATACGCCGAAAACACCGGCGCCCGCCGCTTCTATGAGCTCCATGGCTTCAAAATCGTCAAGACCTGCCAGATTTATCCACATCCGATGATTCGGATGACGGGTGAGGCTTATCTTATGCAAAGGGCCTGACCTAGCAGTTCTGCTAGTTATGCGCGTCGGCGAGATGCTTTAGAGTTATGCACAGGCCTTCTCATTTCCTCCGGTGAAGAGCATGTGCGCAGATCTCGTTACGACATTGTTGCTGGCAAGTGATACTCGAAACACAGTATTGGCGGCGATTGATCCTGCGGGGGTCAACGCGTCGGCTTATACGCCTTACGGCGCGCAAAGCGCCAAGGGTGTTGTGCAGAACAGCCTTGGCTTCAACGGCCAGCTGCGGGAGCGGCCCACCGGCTGGTATCACCTGGGTAATGGGCATCGGGTCTATAACCCGGTGCTGATGCGCTTTCATACGCCCGATAAGCTCAGCCCGTTCGGCAAGGGTGGGTTGAACAGCTATGCCTATTGCGTTGGGGATCCGGTCAACCTTGTGGATCCTACTGGGCAGTTGCCGGAATGGCTGCAACCTGTGCCGACAATTGCGTTAAATGTCTTAACCTTTGCTGCGACGGCCGCTGCTGCGGTGGTCGCTCCTCCGGTAGGGATTGGCTTGCACGCTGTGCGTTTGTCATTGATCGGCTCGCCAGTCGCTGTAGTCGGCGCAACGCTGCAGCTAGCCGGAGTTGAAGAAGGGAAGTACCTGAGTGCGACAGGAACGGGTATATCGGCTCTTGGGGTTGCGACGAGGGGGGGGATGAGCGTCCACTCGTTGGCGACCGACCCGGATTGGCGACGCAAATTGTTTAGAAATGTGAGACGCCTGGTGGGGATACCTCCCAGGTCCGAGCGTGCAACTGTGCCAGCATCAGGGCCTGTTAGACCGTCCATTGTAGACAGGGCTAACGATGTGAACATTCCGGGCTATCTGGCTGCAGTTGCGCGTTACCAGGGAAAAGCCCAGCCTGACTTGGCGTCTTTAGGCAAGCCCTCTCCAATCGAGCACATGAGAAAATCTGTAATGGATCAGAAGTGGATCCGAACTTCTCGAGTTCCGCCAAATATCAGACGTTAATTCCGGTGCATTTTAATGGCTCTCCTGAATCTACTTGTGCACATCCGCTGTGGGCCGTGCTGTGGATAACTTGTTCGCGGAGTTATGAAGGCCTTGTGTTCTCTGGCTTACAGTCGTTTGATTAAATATTGATCAGGCTATCTTGCGGTTTTTAAAGGATTTTTCTTCACACCTGGACGCCTTGTCACGCTAAGGTTGCCCACAATCTCTGTGTGCGGTCGTGTGGATAAGTTGTTCGTTATCCTCTGTAGCCTAGGAAATACGTGGCTTACAGAGATATGATCAAATAGTGATCAGTTCCAGGCTTCTTCAAAGAATCCCTCCCTTTTCAGACACACCTGAAAACGTTATTCACCTTTCCACGGGTAAACTCGACGATTGTCAGGGTTGTGCACATTCTCTGTTGGCGCTTCTGTGGATAAGGTGTTCGTGGTCCGCTTAGGGCCGCGTATTACGTGGCTTACAGAGATATGATCAATAAATGATCAGCGTGGAGGGGATTGTAGCTATCTGAATAAGTCACGGTTTTTCTTGGCTTTTTGCACAGGCACAGATCGACTTTCCCACATTTACTGTGGGCCTGCCTGTGGATAAGTTGTTTGTGGAATGTGGCGAGGGGCGGCGGGGTTGGTGTGGCGGGGTGTTGGTTGTTTTTTGATCAGCTTCAACAAGCTCGCGGCTTAGGCCGCTCCTACGCAATATCGCGCCGTAGGAGCGGCTTCAGCCGCGAGATGTGATTACTCGTGGTTGACCGCAATGCCCTTCAGGTACGGAGCAGGCTCGGCACCGAGGTTTTCCAGCATGCGGGCGCTGTACCAGTCGATGAAGTTGACCACGCCGAACTCGTAGGTCTTGGAGTACGGGCCAGGCTGGTAGGCCACGGAGTTGATGCCGCGCTGGTTTTCTTCGGCCAGGCGACGGTCCTGGTCGTTGGTGGCGTCCCATACTTCGCGCAGGCGCGCGACGTCGTAGTCCACGCCTTCGACGGCGTCCTTGTGCACCAGCCACTTGGTGGTGACCATGGTTTCCTGGGCGCTGATCGGCCACACGGTGAAGACGATGATGTGATCGCCCATGCAGTGGTTCCAGGCGTGCGGCAGGTGCAGGATGCGCATCGAGCCCAGGTCCGGGTTCTGGATGCGGCCCATGAGCTTCTTGCTGCCTTGCTTGCCGTCCATGGTCATGGACACAGTGCCCTTGAGCAGCGGCATGCGCACGATACGGTTGCGCAGGCCGAAGCTGGCGTGGGCGAACGGGATCTTCTCGGCATCCCAGGCAGCGGCGGATTCGGCCACGTGGTCCTTGAAGGACTGGGTCGCGCGCGGGTCGGTCACGTCATCCCATTCCAGCAGGGTGTTGAGCAACTCAGGGTGCGAGCCGCTGCAGTGGTAGCATTCGCGGTTGTTTTCCAGCACCAGCTTCCAGTTGGCTTTTTCCATCAAGGTGGTTTGCACCGCCACCTTGGTGTTTTCCATGTCGTACGGTTCCATGTAGTGCTTGAGGGTTTCCAGGAACGCGTCGATGGCCGGCGGATTTTCGGCCATGCTGATGAAGATGTAGCCGCCAGCGGTCTTGACGTTGATCGGCTTGAGGCTGAAGTTCTTCATGTCGAAGTCAGCGCCCATTTCGCTGCCCGCGTACAGCAGGCGACCGTCCAGTTCGTAAGTCCACTGGTGGTAAGGGCAGACCAGCTTGGCGACCTTGCCTTTTTCGCCGGTGCACAGACGCGAACCGCGGTGGCGGCAGACGTTGTGGAACGCGTTGACCGAGCCGTCCGGGCCACGCACGATCAGGACCGGGTTCTTGCCGATCTGAAAGGTCATGTAGTTGCCTTTCGCCGGAATCTCGCAGGTCATGCCGGCGATCAGCCATTCTTTCTGGAAGATTTCCTGCATGTCGATTTCAAACAGGCGCTCATCACTGTAGAAAGGCTGCGGCAGCGAATAGGTGCGCTCGCGATTCTGCAACATCTCGGCAGTGGCCTTGCGTGCAGGTTCCAGCGGATCGCCCAGGCTCAGGGTAGTAGTGTCCATCTCGGTAATCCTCATGACCGCTCACGGTGCGGTCGACGAAATTGGCTAATAACGGTTGTGTTGGTGTTTGCACGCTTGGCCGGTTCTTTTGCCGTCCATGCTGAAATATCGACAAATATTTAGCGGCGAGTGTGGAGCCGAGTCGCGACCGAACCTTATCCATGGGCGACATGGCCGCATCCGTTCCCGACGTCGCAACCCATGTCGTTGGGGGCTGGTCGCCGTAAGTACGTCGATGTCGCAGATAGGTAAGTGGTCGTCCTGCACGTTACGCAGAATCCGTCCCATATAAGGCCGACAGTCGGCCGTGGAGAACAGCATGTCCAATAGTTTCCTCAGCCCGGTAAATACCCAGACATGGGCCAATGGCCGCCACCTGGTGCGCGTCGTCAAGGTGATCCAGGAAACCTGGGATGTACGGACCTTCTGCTTCATGGCCGACCAGCCGATCCTGTTCTTCTTCAAGCCGGGGCAGTTCGTCACCCTGGAGCTGGAGATCGACGGCGTGCAGATCATGCGCTCCTACACTATTTCCAGCTCGCCATCGGTGCCTTACAGCTTTTCGGTGACCATCAAGCGCGTACCGGGCGGCAAGGTTTCCAACTGGTTGCACGACACCCTGCATGAAGGCCAGGAGCTGGCCGTGCACGGGCCGGTCGGGCTGTTCAACGCCATCGACTTCCCGAATCCGAAGATTCTCTACCTCAGCGGTGGTGTCGGTATCACGCCGGTCATGTCCATGGCGCGCTGGTTCTACGACACCAACGCCAATGTCGACATGGTCTTCGTGCATAGCGCCCGTTCACCGAAAGACATCATCTATCACCGCGAACTGGAGCACATGGCGTCGCGGATCGATAACTTCAGCCTGCACCTGATCTGCGAAAAATACGGCATGGGTGAGCCTTGGGCTGGTTATCGCGGTTACCTGAACCACAAGATGCTCGAACTGATGGCGCCGGACTTCATGGAGCGTGAAGTATTCTGCTGCGGCCCGACGCCGTACATGAATGCGGTCAAGCGCCTGCTGGAAGCCGCCGGCTTCAATATGGCCCAGTATCACGAGGAATCCTTCGGCGCGACGCCGCCGGAAGCCCGCGCCGATGCCGTCGAGCACGCCGAACAGGCAGCCGAAGCGCCGGATGTCGACACCTCCGAGCTGCACCAGGTCGAATTCACCGAAACCGGCAAGAGCATCCGCGTGGCACCGGGCGAAACCGTCCATGCCGCCGCAGCCAAGCTCGGCATGATGATCCCCAAGGCCTGTGGCATGGGCATCTGCGGTACCTGCAAGGTGATGAAGCTCAGCGGCGAAGTGGAGATGGAGCACAACGGCGGCATCACCGACGACGACGTGGCCGAGGGTTACATCCTGTCGTGCTGCAGCGTGCCGAAGGGCGATGTGCGGATCGAGTATTGATCAGTCTGCAATACCTGCGCCTTTAGCGGCGGACTGTGGGAGCGAGGCTTGCCCGCGAAGGGTTCAACGCGGTATCCCTGATAATCCGCGCCGCCCTTTTCGCGGGCAAGCCACGCTCCCACAAGATTTCATGCCGTTTTATTTACAACCTGAACCGCGAAACCAGCCCGTTCAGATCCACCGCCAGGCGCGTCAGCTCACCGCTGGCCGCGCTGGTCTGGCTCGCGCCGTCGGACGATTGCGCTGACAAATCGCGAATATTCACCAGATTGCGATCCACTTCCCGGGCCACTTGGGCCTGTTCTTCGGCGGCGCTGGCGATGACCAGGTTGCGTTCGTTGATCTCGACAATCGCAGTATTGATGGTATCCAGGGCCAGGCCGGCGCCCTTGGCGATGCTCAGGGTCGACGCCGCGCGTTCGGTGCTGTTGCGCATCGAACCCACGGCCTTTTCCGTACCGCCCTGGATACTGCCGATCATGCGCTCGATTTCACTGGTCGATTGCTGTGTGCGGTGGGCCAGTGCGCGAACTTCATCGGCGACCACGGCAAACCCACGACCGGCTTCACCAGCCCGCGCCGCTTCAATGGCAGCGTTGAGTGCCAGCAGGTTGGTCTGATCGGCCAGGCCGCGAATCACGTCCAGCACCTTGCCGATATCCCGCGACTCTTCCGCCAGGTTGCCGACCAGATCGGCAGTCGCCTGCACATCGCTGCTCATGCGTTCGATGGCGCTGACGGTTTCCTGCACCAGGTCGCGACCGTCACCGGCGGAACTGGTGGCGTTTTTCGAGGCGTCGGAGGTGCTGATGGCATTGCGCGCGACTTCTTCCACGGCGCTGGTCATCTCGTTGACCGCTGTGGCGGCCTGTTCGATCTCGTCGTTCTGCCGGGCCAGGCCGCGAGCGCCTTCGTCGGTGACGGCGTTGAGTTCTTCAGCTGCCGACGCAAGCTGGTCGGCCGAGCCGGAAATGCTTTGCAGGGTGTCGCGCAGCTTTTCCTGCATCTTGTGCATGGCGGCCAACAGGCGGCCGGCTTCGTCGGTGCCGTCGACCTTGACCGGATGGGTCAGGTTGCCCTCGGCAATGGTTTCGGCGGCGGTCAGCGCCTGGGAAATCGGCCGGGTGATGCTGTTGGTCAGCAACCAGGCGAACAGCAAGGTAAGGACGGTCGCCACGATCAGCAGGACGACCACCATATTGAAGGCCGAAGAGTATTGGTCGGCAGCGTGGTTGTTGGCAGCCTCGGATTGCTTGCCGTTGATCTCGACCAGTTTGCTCAGCACCACGTTCATCTGGTCCGAGTTCTGTTGCAGTTCGGTATTGAGCATCTTGCCCAGTTCGTCGAGCTTGTCGTCACGGCTGTAACCGCGCATACGATCTTCAAACTGGCGGTACTGGCTCAGCAACTGGAGGAATTCGTTATAGGTCGCTTTCTCTTCGTCGCCAGTGATGAGCTTTTCATAGACCGCCTGGGCAATGCCCATTTGCTGGAAGCGCGCAGTCATGGCATCCAGGGTTTTCTGCTGCACGGCCGGGTCGCGGTTGACCAGCAGGCGATAGGACAACACCCGAAGGCGCACGCTGGTGTCGATCATCTTGTCCAGGCTGCGGATGCTGGGCACGCTGTCGCGGGCAATGACATCGCCGGACTGGCGAATATTGCTCATCTGCGTGAGGGAAAAAATGCCGAGAATCAGCATCAACGCGCCGATAACGGCAAAACCGAGGAACGCGCGCGGAGCAATATTCATGTTGCGCAGTGACATGAGCGATCTTCCGTAGGGAAAGTTGGATAACGGCCCTGAGCGGGCTGGACCGGCATTTCTGGTAGTTGTCTATCGGTCAGAAGTGGCGGTTCTTGAATGAATTCGTAGCATTTTGAAACAAATTCATGGCGAATTGCCGCGATGGCGACAGATTCCTTGCCGACCGACAGCAGGAACCTGTCGGGTTAAACATAGTCAACAGAGCCCTTATGCGCCCACGAAATTCTGGCATGGCCAGTGACTTTTCTTTATCGTGTGCGCCCGTTGAAATTCGCTCGAGAAATCAAAATGTTGGAAGCATCCCTTAATCAATTGGAACAACTTGTCAGTGACCTGGTGCAACACAACCAGCAACTGCAGGATACGAACGCACAGCTCAGCGCCGAGCTGGCCCAAGTCAGGGATGACAACGACAGCCTGCAACTGAGCCTGCTGGAGCAGGAAGAGAAGCAGGGCGCAACCACCGCGCGGATCCAGGCCCTGGTTGAACGCGCCACCCGCGTCAGTGCAGTCAGCGCATGATCCAGGACGAAAACGGCGTCACAGTGGTCTCGATTCTCGGCACCGACTACTCGATCAAGGCACCGCCGGGCGAAGAAATCACCCTGCTGCAAGCCACCGGCATGCTCAAGAAAGCCCTGGCCGAGACCAAGCGCCGCTACCCGACCCTGATCGGCGACCGCCTGCTGGTGCTGGCGGCCCTGAACCTCTGCTCGCAGCAGATCGAAATGCAGCAACAGCACCGCGAAGAGCTCGACCGCTGCCGGGAGCAGGTCGATGCGACGGTGGATGTGATTTCCAAGACTATCGCCCAGGGCTGAGAGCTTTGTTGAGTAGGATCACGGTTCTGTGGGAGCGAATTCATTCGCGAAGACGGTATATCAGACGGTAAAAATGCGTCGGATGAACCGGCCCTTTCGCGGATAAATGCGCTCCCACCATTTGATGCCGTCAGCGGGGATTTGCTGTATCAGGCGCTCATCACCAGGCGAATATCCGCCGCCAGCTCACGCACGCGCTCTTCTTCGGTGTCCCACGAGCACATGAAGCGGGCGCCGCCGTTGCCGATGAAGGTATAGAAGCGCCAGCCCTTGGCCGTCAGCGCCGCAATGGCCGGTTCTGAAAGTTGCAGGAACACGCCGTTGGCCTGCACCGGGAACATCAGCTCCACGCCCGGAATATCCTTGACCAGTTCAGCCAGCAACTGCGCGCAGTGGTTGGCGTGGCGGGCGTGCTTGAGCCAGGCGTCGTTTTCCAACAGACCGACCCAGGGCGCCGACAGGAAACGCATTTTCGACGCCAGTTGCCCGGCCTGCTTGCAGCGGTAGTCGAAGTCTTCCGCCAGCTTATGGTTGAAGAACAGAATCGCTTCGCCCACGGCCATGCCATTCTTGGTGCCGCCGAAACACAGCACGTCGATCCCGGACTTCCAGGTCAGCTCTGCAGGTGAGCAGCCCAGATAGGCGCAGGCATTGGCGAAGCGGGCGCCGTCCATGTGCAGATTCAGACCCAGTTCCTTGCAAGTGGCGCTAATGGCCTTGAGTTCCTCGGGCTGATAGACGCTGCCGACTTCCGTGGCCTGGGTCAGGGTCACCACACGCGGTTTCGGGTAGTGGATGTCCTGACGCTTGAGGGCAACTTCGCGAATCGACTCCGGCGTCAGCTTGCCGTTTTCGCTGCGGGCGGTCAGCAGCTTGGAGCCGTTGGAGAAAAATTCCGGTGCGCCGCATTCGTCGGTTTCGACGTGGGCGGTTTCCGAGCAGATAACGCTATGGTAGCTCTGGCACAGTGACGACAGCGCCAGGGAGTTGGCTGCGGTGCCGTTGAAGGCGAAGAAGACTTCGCAGTCGGTTTCGAACAATTTACGGAAATGATCGGCGGCGCGGGCGGTCCATTGGTCTTCGCCATAGGCGCGCTGGTGGCCGTGGTTAGCCTGCTCCATGGCGGACCAGGCTTCGGGGCAGACCCCGGAATAGTTGTCGCTGGCAAACTGTTGGCTTTGGTCTGACATGGCCGGCTCCTTGTGATCGATTATGGTGCGCACTGTAGCAAAAAGCGGGCTGGGGCCAATCAAACAATCTATCGCTGATTGGACCCGGTTTGTTGGAGCGAGGCTTGCCCGCGAAGGCAATATTCCAGGCGCAAACTATGTGTCGGTTGTACCGCCTTATTCGCGGGTAAGCCTCGCTCCAACAGAATGAGAGCAGAACCCAATATTTCGGAGTGCCATGGATCTTTCTAACCCGCCGTACCTGCCGCGTCGCAACAAGGCGCTGGACCTGCTCAAGTGGCTGGCCATGGCCAGCATGGTGCTGGATCACCTGCGTTATATCGGTTTGCCGCTTAACGTTCTGTATGTACCGGGGCGTCTGGCGTTTCCCTGGTTTTGCCTGGCCATCGCCGTGAACCTGGCGCGGCGGGTACGGGGGTTGGAAGGCCCGCGTGTGCAATGGCACTACCTGGGCTGGTTGTTGCTGTTCGCCGGATTGGCGGAGATTCCCTATCGGCTTTATATGCCGGCCGGGGAGGCGCAAACGCTGAACGTGCTGCCCACCCTCGCCTTGGGCATGCTGGTGGCCCAGGGCTGGCGCCATCGTTCGCCCGTCAGCCGCAACCTGGCGTTGGCTGCGGTGCTGCTCGGGGCCTTGCTGCAGGACAAGCTGATGTTCGGTTTTTTTGGCGTGCTGCTGCCTTGGGCCTGTCTGTTGGTGCTGGAACGGCCTATGGGTTTTGCCCTGATTCCCGGCGTGGTCTGCCTGTTCAGCAACGCCTGGTCGCAGATATTCGCCGCCGTGGCCTGGGGCGATCCGATTTCCATCGGGGCGCTGATCGCCTGTGTGCTGGCGCCGCTGGCGGGGATGCTGTTGCTGCGCGTACAGCCTGCGGGGCGGGTATGGCCGATGCGGCGCTGGGCGTACGGGATTTATCCGGCGCATTTTCTGCTGTTGTATGGCGTCACCAGACTGTTGGCCTGATACCCGTTAGAGCGAGGCTTGCCCGCGAACTGTGCAGCGCGGTGTTCCTGAGAGTCCGTGTCGGCTCATTCGCGGGCAAGCCTCGCTCCCACAAGTTTGTGACGTCGCGAAAACAGGATTAGACAAAACGCCATTATTGGATTTATCTTCTGCCCAGGCCGCCACATGCGGCCAGCGTCGCTCGGACGGTTCCGGGCGCTTACGTCTTCAGAGGCTCTCATGGCAGACCAAGGTTCGCCGCGCCGCTTTTCGCGCATCGATCGACTCCCCCCTTACGTGTTCAACATCACCGCCGAGCTGAAAATGGCCGCTCGCCGTCGTGGTGAGGACATTATCGACTTGAGCATGGGCAACCCCGATGGGGCCACGCCGCCGCATATCGTCGAAAAACTGGTCACTGTCGCCCAGCGCGAAGACACTCATGGTTACTCCACCTCCCGCGGGATTCCGCGCCTGCGTCGGGCGATCTCCAACTGGTACAAGGATCGCTACGAGGTCGATATCGATCCGGAAACCGAGGCCATCGTCACCATCGGTTCGAAAGAGGGTCTGGCGCACTTGATGCTCGCCACCCTCGATCAGGGCGACACAGTGCTGGTCCCGAACCCGAGCTACCCGATTCATATCTACGGTGCCGTGATTGCCGGCGCCCAGGTGCGTTCGGTGCCGCTGATCCCCGGTGTGGATTTCTTTGCCGAGCTGGAGAAAGCCATTCGTGGTTCGATTCCCAAGCCAAAGATGATGATCCTCGGCTTCCCGTCCAACCCCACTGCCCAGTGCGTGGAGCTGGATTTCTTCGAGCGTGTTGTGGCCCTGGCCAAGCAGTACGACGTACTGGTCATTCACGATCTGGCCTACGCCGACATCGTCTACGACGGCTGGAAAGCCCCGTCGATCATGCAGGTGCCCGGCGCCAAGGACATTGCGGTGGAGTTCTTCACTCTGTCCAAGAGCTACAACATGGCGGGCTGGCGCATCGGCTTCATGGTCGGCAACCCGGAACTGGTCAATGCCCTGGCGCGGATCAAGAGTTACCACGACTACGGCACCTTCACTCCGCTGCAAGTGGCGGCCATCGCCGCTCTTGAAGGTGACCAGCAGTGCGTGAAAGACATTGCCGAGCAGTACCGCCAGCGTCGCAACGTGTTGGTCAAGGGCCTGCACGAGCTAGGTTGGATGGTCGAGAATCCCAAGGCATCCATGTATGTCTGGGCCAAGATCCCCGAAGCCTACGCGCACATGGGCTCTCTGGAGTTCGCCAAGAAGATGCTGGCTGAAGCCAAGGTCTGCGTGTCGCCGGGCATCGGTTTTGGTGAATACGGCGACGATCATGTGCGTTTTGCCCTGATCGAGAACCAGGATCGGATTCGCCAGGCGGTGCGCGGTATTCGCGGCATGTTCCGTGCTGACGGTCTGGTCGCGAACAAGCCTTTGGCCTGATTGCGACATTTCGATGTAAAAAATCCCCCGGCAATCGGGGGATTTTTATTTATGCAAACTCAAAGGTCCGAGGGGCGAATTGTGGGAGCGAATTCATTCGCGAAGCGGTGCTTCAGGCGGCGGCAATGCTGGATTTGCCGACGTCTTCGCGGATAAATCCGCTTCCACTCGATATTCCTTTCATCGCTTGCGAGCGCGTAAAACCCATCATTTTTCAATCCCGACCAAGCCATGTCGTAAACGCACCTTTGCGTGGCGTCCGTAGGCATCTGACCGACCCGTCCGAGCCCTACCATCGCTGACAAAGGGCAGTCCACAAGCCCTATCGATAAAGTCAGGCGCAGCGCCGCCGCTGGGAGATCCGCGATGTTCAGCAAGCAAGACCAGATCCAGGGTTATGACGATGCACTCCTGTCGGCCATGAACGCCGAAGAGCAACGTCAGGAAGATCACATCGAACTGATCGCCTCGGAGAACTACACCAGCAAGCGCGTGATGCAAGCCCAGGGCAGCGGCCTGACCAACAAGTACGCCGAAGGTTATCCGGGCAAGCGTTACTACGGCGGTTGCGAGCACGTCGATAAAGTCGAACAACTGGCCATCGAGCGCGCCAAGCAACTGTTCGGCGCCGATTACGCCAACGTCCAGCCGCACTCCGGCTCGTCGGCCAACAGCGCTGTCTACCTGGCACTGATCCAGCCGGGCGACACCATTCTGGGTATGAGCCTGGCCCACGGCGGTCACCTGACCCACGGTGCCAAGGTTTCGTCTTCGGGCAAGCTGTACAACGCCGTGCAGTACGGTATCGACACCACCACCGGCCTGATCGACTACGACGAAGTCGAGCGCCTGGCGGTCGAGCACCAGCCGAAGATGATCGTTGCCGGCTTCTCTGCCTATTCCAAGACTCTGGATTTCCCGCGCTTCCGTCAGATCGCTGACAAGGTCGGCGCCCTGCTGTTCGTCGACATGGCTCACGTAGCCGGTCTGGTTGCCGCCGGTCTGTACCCTAACCCGCTGCCGTACGCTGACGTGGTCACCACTACTACCCATAAGACTCTGCGCGGCCCACGTGGCGGGCTGATCCTGGCCAAGGCCAACGAAGAAATCGAGAAAAAGCTCAATGCTGCTGTATTCCCGGGCGCCCAGGGCGGCCCGTTGATGCACGTGATCGCCGGTAAGGCGGTGTGCTTCAAGGAAGCCATGGAGCCAGGCTTCAAGGCGTATCAACAGCAAGTGATCGACAACGCCCAGGCCATGGCCCAGGTGTTCATCGATCGCGGTTACGACGTTGTTTCCGGCGGCACCGACAACCACCTGTTCCTGGTCAGCCTGATCAAGCAGGGCCTGACTGGTAAAGAAGCTGACGCTGCCCTGGGCCGCTCGCACATCACCGTCAACAAGAACGCCGTACCTAACGACCCACAATCGCCATTCGTGACTTCGGGCCTGCGCATCGGCACCCCGGCCGTCACCACTCGCGGTTTCAAAGTAACCCAGTGCGTCACGCTGGCCGGCTGGATCTGCGACATTCTCGACAACCTCGGCGATGCCGATGTCGAGGCTGACGTTGCCCGTCAGGTTGCGGCACTGTGCGCCGATTTCCCGGTTTACCGCTGAGTCAGGAGTAGCCCTCATGCAGCATTACTCAGGCTTCGGCCTCTTCAAGCACTCCCTCAGCCACCACGAAAACTGGCAGCGCATGTGGCGCACGCCAACCCCGAAGAAAGTCTACGACGTGGTTATCGTCGGCGGCGGCGGGCATGGTCTGGCCACGGCGTATTACCTGGCCAAGGAACACGGCATCACTAACGTGGCCGTGGTCGAAAAGGGTTGGCTGGGCGGCGGCAACACCGCCCGTAACACCACTATCGTGCGCTCCAACTACCTGTGGGACGAGTCGGCCCACCTGTACGAGCACGCCATGAAATTGTGGGAAGGCCTGTCCCAGGACCTGAACTACAACGTGATGTTCTCCCAGCGCGGCGTCTACAACCTGTGTCACACCCTGCAGGACATGCGTGATTCCGAGCGTCGGGTCAGCGCCAACCGCCTCAACGGCGTGGACGGCGAACTGCTCAACGCCAAACAGGTTGCGGACGAGATTCCGTACCTGGACTGCTCCAAGAACACTCGCTACCCGGTTATCGGTGCAACCGTTCAGCGCCGTGGCGGCGTAGCCCGTCACGATGCCGTGGCCTGGGGCTTTGCCCGTGCCGCTGACGCCCTGGGCGTTGACCTGATCCAGCAGACCGAAGTGATCGGTTTCCGCAAGGAAAACGGCGTCTGCGTCGGTGTCGAGACCACCAAAGGCTTCATCGGCGCCAAGCGCGTCGGCGTCGTCACAGCCGGTAACTCCGGGCACATGGCCAAACTGGCGGGCTTCCGTCTGCCGGTCGAGTCGCACCCGTTGCAGGCCCTGGTTTCCGAGCCGATCAAGCCGATCATCGACAGCGTGATCATGTCCAACGCCGTACACGGCTATATCAGCCAGTCTGACAAGGGCGACCTGGTGATCGGTGCCGGTATCGACGGCTGGGTCGGCTACGGCCAGCGCGGTTCGTACCCGGTGATCGAGCACACCATCCAGGCCATCGTCGAGATGTTCCCGGTGCTCTCGCGGGTACGCATGAACCGTCAGTGGGGCGGCATCGTCGACACCACGCCGGACGCTTGCCCGATCATTTCCAAGACCCCCGTTCCGAACATGTTCTTCAACTGCGGTTGGGGCACCGGTGGCTTCAAGGCCACGCCGGGCTCGGGCAACGTCTTCGCTGCAAGCCTGGCCAAGGGTGAAATGCACCCACTGGCCAAGCCTTTCTCCATCGACCGTTTCCACAACGGTGCGTTGATCGATGAACATGGCGCCGCGGCTGTCGCCCACTAACAGGAGAAATCCCATGCTGCACATCTTCTGTCCTCACTGTGGCGAACTGCGCTCCGAAGAGGAATTCCACGCATCCGGCCAGGCTCACATTCCACGTCCTCTGGACCCGAATGCCTGCACCGACGAACAGTGGGGCGACTATATGTTCTTCCGTGACAACCCCCGTGGCCTGCACCACGAATTGTGGATTCACGCCGCCGGTTGCCGTCAGTACTTCAACGCGACCCGGGACACCGTGACCTACGAAATTCTCGAAACCTATCCGATTGGCAGCAAGCCCCAGTTCACCAATACGGCAGCCACTAACAAGGGAGACAAGGCATGAGCCAGAGCAATCGTCTGCCCAACGGCGGCCGCATCGACCGGACCAAGGTGCTGAACTTCAGCTTCAACGGTCAGACCTACCAGGGCTTTGAAGGCGACACACTGGCCGCAGCCCTGCTGGCCAACGGCGTCGACATCATTGGCCGCAGCTTCAAATACTCGCGTCCTCGCGGGATCTTTGCAGCAGGTTCCGAAGAGCCGAACGCCGTTCTGCAGATCGGCGCGACCGAAGCCACCCAGATCCCCAACGTACGTGCCACGCAACAGGCGCTGTACTCGGGCCTGGTCGCTACCAGCACCAATGGCTGGCCAAGCGTGAACAACGACGTCATGGGGATCCTCGGTAAAGTCGGCGGCAAGATGATGCCACCGGGCTTCTACTACAAGACCTTCATGTATCCGCAATCCTTCTGGATGACTTACGAGAAGTACATCCGCAAGGCCGCCGGTCTGGGTCGCTCGCCGACCGAAAACGATCCTGACACCTACGATGCGATGAACCATCATTGCGACGTATTGGTGGTCGGCGCCGGTCCTTCGGGCCTGGCCGCAGCCCTGGCCGCCGGTCGCAGTGGCGCTCGCGTCATCGTTGCCGATGAACAGGAAGAGTTCGGCGGCAGCCTGCTCGACAGCCGCGAAAGCCTCGATGGCAAACCGGCTGCTGAATGGGTCGCTGCCGTCGTCGCCGAGTTGCAGGGCCTGGCCAACGTCATCCTGCTGCCACGGGCTACCGTCAACGGTTATCACGACCATAACTTCCTGACCATCCATGAGCGGCTGACCGACCACCTCGGTGATCGCGCGCCCATCGGCCAGGTCCGTCAGCGCATGCACCGCGTGCGTGCCAAGCGTGTCGTACTGGCGACCGGTACTCACGAGCGTCCGCTGGTCTACGGCAACAACGACGTGCCGGGCAACATGCTGGCCGGTGCCGTTTCTACTTATGTGCGTCGTTACGGCGTGGCACCGGGCAAGAAACTGGTGCTGTCGACCAACAACGACTACGCCTATCGCGTTGCCCTGGACTGGCTCGATGCCGGCCTGCAAGTGATAGCCGTCGCCGATGCCCGCCATAACCCGCGCGGTGCCCTGGTTGAAGAAGCTCGCGCCAAAGGCGTGCGTATCCTGACCGGCAGTGCCGTGATCGAAGCCCGTGGCAGCAAGCGCGTCAGCGCTGCCCGCGTCGCTGCGATCGATGTGCGCAGCCACAAAGTCACCAGCCCTGGCGAATGGCTCGATTGCGACCTGATCGCCAGCTCCGGCGGCTACAGCCCGATCGTCCACCTGGCTTCCCACCTGGGCGGCAAGCCAGTCTGGCGTGAAGAAATCCTCGGGTTCGTACCGGGCGAAGCACCGCAGAAACGTGTGTGCGTCGGTGGCATCAATGGCGTCTACGCCCTGGGTGACTCCCTGGCCGACGGTTTCGAAGGCGGCGTCCGTGCAGCCAGCGAAGCCGGTTTCAAAGCCGTCGAAGGCGTCCTGCCAAAAGCCCTGAGCCGTGCTGAAGAGCCGACGCTGGCGCTGTTCCAGGTCCCCCACGACAAAGCCACTGCCCGTGCGCCGAAGCAATTCGTCGACCTGCAGAACGACGTTACCGCTGCCGCCATCGAACTGGCGACCCGCGAAGGCTTCGAATCGGTCGAACACGTCAAACGCTACACCGCACTGGGCTTCGGTACCGACCAGGGCAAACTGGGTAACGTCAACGGCCTGGCCATCGCCGCTCGTTCGCTGAACGTGACCATCCCGGAAATGGGCACCACCATGTTCCGCCCGAACTACACGCCGGTGACTTTCGGTGCAGTAGCCGGTCGTCACTGCGGTCACATCTTCGAGCCTGTGCGCTTCACCGCGCTGCATGCCTGGCACATCAAGAACGGTGCAGAATTCGAAGACGTCGGCCAGTGGAAACGTCCGTGGTACTTCCCCAAAGCCGGTGAAGACATCCATGCCGCCGTCGGCCGCGAGTGCAAGGCCGTGCGCGCCAGCGTCGGTCTGCTCGACGCTTCGACCCTGGGCAAGATCGATATCCAGGGCCCGGATGCACGTGAGTTCCTCAACCGTATCTACACCAACGCCTGGACCAAGCTCGATGTGGGCAAGGCGCGCTACGGCCTGATGTGTAAAGAAGACGGCATGGTCTTCGACGACGGCGTCACCGCCTGCGTCGCCGACAACCACTTCATCATGACCACCACCACGGGCGGCGCTGCACGCGTCCTGCAATGGCTGGAAATCTATCAGCAGACCGAATGGCCGGACCTGAAGGTGTACTTCACCTCCGTCACCGACCACTACGCGACCATGACGCTGTCCGGCCCCAACAGCCGCAAACTGCTCAGTGAAGTCACCGACATCGACCTGAGCAACGAAGCCTTCCCGTTCATGACCTGGAAAGAAGGCAAGGTCGGCGGTGTTCCGGCCCGTGTGTTCCGTATCTCGTTCACCGGTGAACTGTCGTACGAAGTCAACGTTCAGGCCGACTACGCCATGGGCGTCCTGGAAAAAATCGTCGAGGCCGGCAAGAAGTACAACCTGACCCCGTACGGCACCGAGACCATGCACGTTCTGCGTGCCGAGAAAGGCTTCATCATCGTAGGCCAGGACACAGACGGCTCGATGACCCCGGACGACCTGAACATGGGCTGGTGTGTCGGTCGCACCAAACCGTTCTCGTGGCTCGGCTGGCGCGGCATGAATCGCGAAGACTGCGTGCGTGATCAACGCAAGCAACTGGTCGGCCTCAAGCCTGTTGACCCTAACAAGTGGCTGCCGGAAGGCGCCCAGCTGGTGTTCGACACCAAGCAGTCGATCCCGATGACCATGGTCGGTCACGTGACGTCGAGCTACGCGGTCAACTCGCTGGGTTACTCGTTCGCCATGGGCGTGGTCAAGGGTGGTCTCAAGCGCATGGGCGAGAAGGTCTGGGCACCTCTGGCCGATGGCAGCTTCATCGAGGCCGAGATCGTCTCGTCGGTGTTCTTCGATCCGAAGGGTGAGCGGCAGAATATCGAATGACCTATTCGCGGATAAATCCGCTCCCACAGGTGCTGCATCTCATGTGGGAGCGGATTCATCCGCGAAGGCATCCGCCGCATTTACCGAATAACAGAATTCAACACAGGTGCTTTATGACCACAGCCAACGTTTACCAGCAGCGGCCTTCGACCGGCGAAAAGGCTGAGTCGCCGCTGTTCCATGCCGACCTCGGCAGCCTGATCGGCAAAGGCCGCACCAACCCTGGCGTGATCCTGCGCGAGAAAAAACTGCTCGGCCATCTGACCATTCGTGGCGACGCCCATGACCCGGCCTTCGCCGCCGGTGTACACAAAGCCCTAGGCATGGAACTGCCATCCGCACTGACTCTGGTCAGCAGCGGCGACAGCTCCCTGCAATGGCTTGGCCCGGATGAGTGGTTGCTGATCGTGCCGACAGGCGAGGAATTTGACGCAGAGCAGAAACTGCGCGAAGCCCTGGCTGGCCTGCACATCGCTATCGTCAACGTCAGCGGCGGCCAGTCCCTGCTGGAACTGACCGGTCCCAAGGTCCGCGAAGTACTGATGAAATCCACCAGCTACGACGTGCACCCGGACAACTTCCCGGTCGGCAAGGCCGTCGGCACCGTGTTCGCCAAGTCGCAACTGGTGATTCGTCGTACCGGCGAAGAAACCTGGGAACTGCTGATCCGCCGCAGCTTCTCCGATTACTGGTGGTTGTGGTTGCAGGATGCTGCGGCCGAATACGGTCTGGGCATTCAGGCCTGAGCCATTGTTCAAATTCTTCGCGGATGAACTCGCTCCCAAACGTGACGCGATAACCGTGGGAGCGAATTTATTCGCGAAGGCGTCAGTACAGATGAACAAGATCCGGAGATAACCGATGAGCCGCGCCCCCGACACATGGATTCTGACTGCCGATTGCCCCAGTGTGCTGGGTACGGTGGATGCGGTGACCCGTTATCTGTTCGAACAGGGTTGCTATGTCACCGAGCACCACTCGTTCGATGACCGCCTGTCGAGTCGCTTTTTCATTCGCGTCGAATTCCGTCAGCCCGAGGGTTTCGACGAGCAGGCCTTCCGCGCCGGGCTGTCCGAGCGCGGCCAGGCCTTTGGCATGATCTTCGAGCTCACGGCGCCGAACTATCGGCCAAAAGTGGTGATCATGGTCTCCAAGGCCGATCACTGCCTCAACGATCTGCTCTATCGCCAACGTATCAATCAGCTGTCCATGGACGTGGTCGCGGTGGTGTCCAACCATCCGGATCTCGAGCCCCTGGCCCGCTGGCACGAAATTCCGTACTACCATTTTCCCCTCGACCCCAACGACAAGCCCGGCCAGGAAGCCAAGGTCTGGCAGGTGATCGAGGAGTCCGGTGCCGAACTGGTGATTCTTGCCCGCTACATGCAAGTGCTGTCGCCGGACCTGTGCCGCAAGCTCGATGGCAAGGCGATCAATATCCACCACTCGTTGCTGCCCGGCTTCAAGGGCGCCAAGCCTTACCATCAGGCTTACAACAAGGGCGTGAAACTGGTCGGCGCCACCGCGCACTACATCAACAACGACCTGGACGAAGGCCCGATCATCGCCCAGGGCGTAGAAGTGGTAGACCACAGCCACTATCCCGAAGACCTGATTGCCAAAGGCCGGGATATCGAAGGCCTGACCCTGGCCCGGGCGGTGGGTTATCACATTGAACGGCGGGTGTTCCTGAATGCCAACAGGACGGTTGTCCTGTAGTCGAAATCTACAAGCTACAAGCTACAAGCTACAAGAGGAAAGCAAGATAACTGGCGACAGGCTTCAACTTCAGGATTCGGCTGCTTTTTCTTGTAGCTCGAAGCTTGCAGCTTGAAGCTCATTGACGACTCACCCAACCAATAACAAGTAGAGAGGTGACATGCATGTCTGGTAATCGTGGTGTGGTGTATCTCGGCGGCGGCAAGGTCGAAGTACAGAAGATCGACTACCCAAAAATGCAGGACCCGCGCGGCCGGAAGATCGAGCACGGTGTCATCCTGCGCGTGGTATCCACCAATATCTGCGGCTCCGACCAACACATGGTCCGCGGCCGTACGACTGCCCAGGTCGGCCTGGTGCTGGGCCATGAGATCACCGGTGAAGTGATCGAAATGGGCAGCGGCGTCGAAAACCTGAAAATCGGCGATCTGGTATCCGTTCCTTTCAACGTTGCCTGCGGCCTGTGCCGCTCCTGCAAAGAGCAACACACCGGCGTTTGCCTGAGCGTCAACCCGGCGCGTCCCGGTGGTGCCTACGGTTACGTCGACATGGGCGACTGGACCGGTGGTCAGGCCGAATACGTGCTGGTGCCGTATGCCGACTTCAACCTGCTGAAACTGCCTGATCGCGACAAGGCCATGGAAAAGATCCGTGACCTGACCTGCCTGTCCGACATTCTGCCAACTGGCTACCACGGTGCTGTAACAGCGGGCGTTGGCCCAGGCAGCTCGGTGTATATCGCCGGTGCCGGTCCTGTAGGCCTGGCCGCTGCGGCTTCGGCCCGTCTGCTCGGTGCTGCGGTCGTGATCGTTGGCGACGTCAACCCCACTCGTCTGGTGCACGCCAAGGCACAGGGCTTCGAAATCGCCGACCTGTCCCTGGACACCCCGCTGCACGAACAGATCGCCGCACTGCTGGGCGAGCCGGAAGTGGACTGCGCCGTCGACGCCGTTGGCTTCGAAGCCCGTGGCCATGGTCACTCGGGTGTGCAGCATGAAGCCCCGGCTACCGTACTCAACTCCCTGATGGGCGTAGTGCGCGTGGCAGGCAAGATCGGTATTCCCGGCCTGTACGTCACCGAAGATCCGGGTGCTGTGGATGCCGCCGCGAAAATGGGCAGCCTGAGCATCCGTTTCGGCCTCGGCTGGGCGAAGTCCCACAGCTTCCATACCGGCCAGACTCCGGTCATGAAGTACAACCGCCAACTGATGCAAGCCATCATGTGGGACCGCATCAATATTGCCGATGTGGTCGGCGTCCAGGTCATCAGCCTTGACGACGCACCGCGTGGTTACGGCGAGTTCGATGCGGGCGTGCCGAAGAAGTTTGTGATTGATCCGCATAAGATGTTTAGTGCGGCATAAGTTTTTTGTCGAAGTAATGGGCGACTTTGTCGCCCATTTCCGTGGGAGTAAATATTATGATCTTCGTATGTTTTCCAAAGCATCCGTGTAACGAGGGAGACCAGATGCGAAGTTGTAATCTGGGAGATTTCCCAGTTTCATGGTTAGTTGGGTTGTTTTGTCAAGTAAGTTGTCTTTAAAGGTTAGATGGTCAAGAATCATGTCGTGAATTACTGGGTTTGCGTCTCTGTTCATAGTGATTGCACCCCAGGCTTTGTTGTCTCTGTATATAGTTTGATTAAGCTCGGTTAGTATTCGTTTATTGTTGTTGATTTCAGCTTTGAATGCTGTTTTTTGAATTTCGCTAAAGTTGGGTTGTACCTGTCTGGACATGTTGTTGATGTTGGGCGATTGGGGGAGGTTGAATTTTTCTCTTTGAATGAGTCGAGTGGGGACGTTGCCAGGGATTTTTGTGCTCTTTGATAATGGAGTCGCTACACGATCGGGCTTCTTCATGATTTTCAGCGCTCGAAGGAATACTTTAACAAGCATAGGTGTATGTCCGGTAGGATCTACTTGATTAACCGGATCCCCCCCACAATACGCATAAGCATTCAACCCACCCTTCCCAAACGGACTCAAACTGTCCGGGCTATTGAATCGCATCAATACAGGGTTATAGGCTCTATACCCATTACCCAACAAATAATGTCCGGTCACCGGATCCGCCCGTTCCCCGGTGTAACCCAATAACTCAAGCGGATTGGCCTGCGGATGACGAACACCGTACGGGGTGTAGGACGCAGATTGTCGTTGGGCATCTAATCCTTCGAGTACCGAGCGCTGTTGATCGCTGGCAAGCAGGGTGCAGGTGTTAGGCCCCTGATGCTGCGCCAACAACTGATCTTCTGTCTGAAAAAACGCCCGCTGTATCTGTCCCTGGATTTCCGTGGTCAGGCGGTTCTTCTGGTAGAAGCGCTGAATACCCAGCTGTTCGGCGGGTGAACAGGTTGCGAGGCGGTCCAGTGGGTCGTAGTGGTAGCGGCAGAGCTGGGCGTAAGTGGCATTCATGGAAATGACCTCCTGAATGCTTAGTGTCGACCCGGCTTGCGGTTTTGCCTAGCTAGCAGAAATGCTAGGTAGGCGGTTGGCCAGTGATCCTGATAATCGGGATCTCATGCGCCAAACAGGATCCCGCAGGAGCTGCCGAAGGCTGCGAATGGGCCTGTCTGCTACACCGCTTTTGCAGTCTTCGGCAGCGCCTACAAATAGCGTTTCGAGTCAGGAGGTCGCGCGTTATTTGGCGTCCGACACCCGTTCGCAAAATCCGGGATAGTACCCCGCTTCCATGCCACGACAATCCTCTGTAGCGACCTTGCGCCCCGGTGCTGTCAGGGTAAGGCTTTGCGGGGCGTCGACGAAGTCTTCGTAGCCGCGCTGTTTGATTTTGATCGCGTCGAAGCCGCTCATGTCGTACACCAGCGTGGCGCCATCGACATAGTGATCGGGCGCCGTCTGGACCTGCGCCTTTACTGTCACCAATCGGTATTGCTTGCCGCCTGGGGCATTGTTCAGGGCCGCCAGACCGCCGGCGACAATGCGCAGCATCTCGTGGCTCCACACGTAAGGGGGCTCTTGATCGGCGGCCGGGCGGTACTGGATCGTCAGCCCCTGCTGGTCACGGCTGACATCGACCAATGATGCATCCGAACGCTGGATGCGGTGCTGCACTCTCAGCCAGTCTTTTTGCTCATCCGAGGTGTTGGCGGGGAATTCCGGCTCCAGCGGCCCCTTGGAGCATTCGTTGAGCCCCAGCACGATCACGATGCCGAGGAAGATCACCGCTGCAGCGCCGCCGCCGATTTGCACAACCATGTCGCACTTCCTTGTTCAATGGAGCGGCGCAGCGCCTTACAGCGCTGCCAGTTTGCCTTGATACAGGACCGGTCCGGTCGGGCCGCCGGTTGGCGAGCCACCTTGCGGTTCCAGAGTAATGGCCAGGGTGGTCGGGGCGCTGACCAGTTTGCGTTGGGTGTCGCTTAACTGCAGCTGACCGTCGCCGTCACGCGGCAGCACGCCGAGGGACACCGGCTTGCCATCGGCCGGGATCACCCAGAGTTCCAGACTGCGGTCGGCCTGTACGCCCGCGAGGTTCAGCGGCTCGACCTTCAGATAGCTGTCGTAGGCACGGATACGCAACGCCGGTTGCTGGTTGTCCGCGACCAGGGTCGCACGCAAGGTGGCGTTGTCGCGGTTGTAGAGCACGCCCAGTACGGTGGCCAACAGCAGCGAACAAGCCAGGGCGCCGATGCGCAGCCAGTTCCAGAACGGGCGTTTTTCCGGAACGTGCAAGTGTTGCGGTTCAATCCGCGCGACGATGGCCTGCCATACCCGCTCGGGTACCGGTTGATCGCTCAGGGGCGTGGTCAGGGTGGCCAGGGTTTCCTGCCATTGCGCAACTTCCCCGCGCAGGCTCTGGTCGTCCTGCAGCAGGCGCTCGAAGCGGCGGCGGGCGGTGCCGGGCATCAGGCCGATGACGTAGTCGGCGGCGAGGGCGCGGCGCAGTTCGGGTTGTGAATAGTTCATGACTCAAGGCACCTGCGCAGGCGTTCCAGGCCCCGACGAATCCACGACTTTACCGAACCCAGCGGCGCCGCCAGGCGCTCGGCCAGATCGGCGTGGGAAAGGCCGTGGAAGTAGGCGATGACAATGGACTCGCGCTGCTTGTCCTCAAGGATCTCCAGGCAGCCTTGCAGGGCGCTGGCCTGGCGTTGGCTGTCGAGTTGATCATGGGCCGAAGGGCTGTCATCGAACAGCGCCATGGCCTGTTCATCGGTCAGCGGCAGTTCGCGATGTTTGCGCAGCTGATCGATTGCCAGGTTGCGAGTGATATTGATCATCCAGGTCATGGGCGCCGACAACGCGGCGTCGTAACGCGCAGCGTTGTGCCAGATACGCACAAAGGCTTCCTGCAACACCTCTTCGGCCAATTCGCGCCGGCCCATGCAGCGCAGGGCTACGGCAAACAGGCGTTGGCTGGACTGACGATAGAGGGTTTCAAAGGCGCGACGGTTGCCCAGCGAGCATTGGGCAAGCAACTGTCGGAGCTGATCGATATCGACTGCTGAAATGACGACTCTCCTGTGTCGGGCCCGTGCGCTCGGGGAGCGCCGCAGGAAGGCAGAAGATAGATCAAGGCACGCGGATGTACCAGACATTGTCGAGGCCCGTTGCATGGGCGGGCAGATATTTGCCCGCGCTGGTCAAACACAGCTCAATTGCTCGAGTTGAAAGGAAACTCTGTGGGAGCCGGCTGGCTGGCGATGGCGGTGGTTCAGTCGCTGACGTCATTGCGAGCGCTTCGCACTCGATCGCCACCAAGGCGGCTCCCACGAGTCATGCGCTGTGATCGCCTTTATCCATACGCAAGAGACAAACAAACAGATGCAGCCAGCCGATCAACGGCCAGGCGTTTCATTGACCAAGGCGGTAATCCGCGCATCCTTTTCCTGCCACAGCTGATTGACCCAGGCCTGGACCTTGCTGCGCAGTTGCGGATTGCTTTCGTAGTCTCCCGCCCAGAGCGCCGGGTCGAGGGTATGGGTGCGGATATCGATGATCACCCGCGGTACGCGCCCGCAGAGCAGGTCCCAGAACCCCGGCTTGCGTGCTCCCGGATAGACCACGGTGACATCGAGCAGGGCATCGAGCTGCGCGCCCATGGCCGCCAGGACAAACGCCACGCCCCCGGCCTTGGGCTTGAGCAGATGTACATAGGGCGATTGTTGTTGATCGTGCTTGGCCTGGGTAAAGCGGGTGCCTTCCAGGTAGTTGACCACGGTCACCGGCTGGCGCTTGAACAGCTCGCAGGCGGCCTTGGTAATTTCCAGGTCCTGGCCCTTGAGCTCTGGGTGCCGCTCCAGAAACGCCTTGCTGTAGCGCTTCATGAACGGGTAGTCCAGCCCCCACCAGGCCAGGCCCAGGAACGGCACCCAGATCAGTTCTTTCTTGAGGAAGAATTTGAAGAACGGCGTGCGCCGGTTCAGGACCTGAATCAACGCCGGGATATCGACCCAGGACTGATGGTTGCTGACCACCAGATACGAGGTGTCCCGACGCAGGCCGTCTGCGCC
Organism: Pseudomonas sp. JUb42; assembly: GCF_024807945.1. Classification (GTDB taxonomy): domain Bacteria; phylum Pseudomonadota; class Gammaproteobacteria; order Pseudomonadales; family Pseudomonadaceae; genus Aquipseudomonas. Next base: position 25,955 of record NZ_JANUFD010000016.1, read on the forward strand.
GCGGATATCCCAGCGGGTCGGCAGGAACGCCTTGAAGATCAGTTTGTTGATTTCAGCCCAGGTCTCGGCAATCCACATCACTGCCCAGGAAATTCGATCACGCATGCGTCCCTTGAACAACAACTTGAGCAGCGCGAATACCAGCAGCGGGCCAATCAGGGTCAGGGTATTGAGCAACAGCAGCAGCGCAACGAAACAACCGGTCAGCAGGTGACGCATAGAACACTCAATACAAGGCAAAAGGCCCGCAATGATAAAGATCCGCGCCGCCAACGCCAAACCCGGCGGTCGTGAATGAATGTGTAAGTTTGTGACTCTTTATGTATAGAACAGACGAACGATTGCCCCGCGCGCAGTCTAAAATCCCGCCCGTACTGCCATTTAGGAACCTCTGCATGAAATCGATTCTGGCGCTGTCGGCGCTGTTGGCCTTGCCGGTCATGGCCGCCGAGCCGACCTTGTATGGCCGCTTCGAATACATTGGTGTGCCGGAAGTCGATGCGACCTTCCAGGCCAAGATGGACACCGGCGCGCTGACCGCTTCGCTGTCGGCCAAGGACATCCAGCTGTTCCAGCGTGATGGTGAGGACTGGGTGCGTTTCCGCCTGGCCACCAAGGACGCCGATAACAAGGTCTTCGAGCACAAGGTAGCGCGGATCAGCAAGATCAAGGGCCGCTCCGACGGCGAAGAGGAAGACGAAGTCATCGACCCGACCAAGCGCCCGGTGGTGGAGCTGGAACTGTGCCTGGGCAACCAGAAGCACACCGTCGAGGTCAATCTGGTCGACCGCAGCCACTTCAACTATCCGCTGCTGATCGGGGTCAAGGCGTTGCGCGAGTTCAATGCCGCGGTCAACCCGGCACGGCGCTTTACCGCCGACAAACCGGATTGCTGATTGACGCCCGGGCCCGACATCCGGCACCTTGCGGCCTTCCATTGCCGGGCCTGGATGCCATGCCGCATATCCTGATTGTCGAAGACGAAGCCGCGATTGCCGACACCCTGATCTACGCGCTGCAAAGCGACGGTTTCACCACGACCTGGCTGACCCTGGGCCTGGCCGCCGTGGAGCATCAGCGCGCAATGCCTGCTGACCTGATCATTCTCGATGTCGGCCTGCCGGACATCACCGGTTTCGAAACCTGCAAGCAACTGCGCCGCTTCAGCGAAGTGCCGGTGATGTTTCTCAGCGCCCGCAGTGAAGAGATCGACCGGGTCGTGGGCCTGGAAATCGGCGCCGATGATTATGTGGTCAAGCCGTTCAGCCCGCGCGAAGTGACGGCGCGGGTGCGGGCAATTCTCAAACGCCTGCTGCCACGCACCGAAGCTGCGTCTGCCAGCGAGCTGTTTGGCATCGATCGGGAGCGGGTGCAGATCACTTATCGCGGCCAATTGCTGAGCCTGACCCGCCATGAATTTCGCCTGATGCAAAGCCTGCTGGAACAGCCCGAGCGAGTGTTCAGCCGCGAACAATTGCTCGATGCGCTGGGCACTGCCGCCGATGCCGGATACGAGCGCAGCATCGACAGCCACATCAAGAGCCTGCGTGCCAAGCTGCGCCTGATCGCTCCTGACGCCGAGCCGATCCAGACCCATCGCGGCCTCGGCTACAGCTACAGCCCGAGCCACAGCTGATGCCCCTGAGCATCCGGATCTTCCTCGTCTATGCCGTGTTCATAGCCCTGACCGGCTATTTCGTGCTCAGTACAGTGATGAAGGAAGTACGCCCCGGCGTGCGCCAGTCGACGGAAGAAACCCTGGTCGATACCGCCAACCTGCTGGCAGAAATCATCCACGACGACGTCAAGGGCGGCACCCTGAGCCAGAGCCGCCTGCCGGACGCGCTCAAGGCTTACGGTCTGCGCCAGCCAGCGGCGAAGATCTGGGGTCTGCAGAAGAATCAGGTGAATAACCGAATCTACGTCACCGATGCCAAGGGCATTGTGCTGCTCGACTCCAGCGGCCTGGCGGTGGGGCAGGATTACTCGCGCTGGAACGACGTCTACCTGACTCTGCGCGGCGAATACGGCGCCCGCTCGACCCGCAGCGATCCGGATAATCCGGAGTCCTCGGTGATGCATGTGGGGGCGCCGATCCGCGATGACGGCAAGATCATCGGTGTCGTGACCGTGGCCAAGCCCAACAGCTCATTGCAGCCCTACGTCGACCGTGCCGAACACCGTCTGTTGTTGTACGGCGCAGGTCTGGTGATTCTCGGTTTGCTGTTTGGCGCACTGCTGTCGTGGTGGCTGGGCAAGGCATTGCGTCGCCTGACCGGCTATGCCCAGGCGGTCAGCGAGGGCCGGCGCGCCGAGCTGCCGCACTATCGTGGCGGGGAGCTTGAGCAGTTGTCGGCGGCGGTGGAGCACATGCGCACGCAGCTGGAAGGCAAGGCTTACGTCGAGCGCTATGTGCATACCCTGACCCACGAACTGAAAAGCCCTCTGGCGGCCATTCGCGGCGCCGCCGAGCTGTTGCAGGACGATATGCCCGCCGAGCAGCGCCAGCGCTTCGTCAGCAATATCAGCAGCGAAAGTGCCCGTGTGCAGCAATTGATCGAGCGTCTGCTGAACCTGGCAATGGTCGAACAACGCCAGGGTCTGGAAGAGCAGGTGGCGGTGCTTCTGGCAGCGTTGGTGGATGATCTGCTCAGCACCCGCAGCGCACGGATCGAGCGGCTGAATCTGCAAGTGGAGTTACTGATCGACAACGACCTGACGATCACCGGCGAGCGCTTCCTGCTGCGTCAGGCCATCGCCAACCTGCTGGAGAACGCCCTGGACTTTACCCCGCCGGGCGGCACTCTGCGTTTCGGCGCAGAACGCAGCGGCGGGCAAGTCCGCTTTACCCTGTTCAACACCGCCGAAGCCATCCCCGACTATGCCCTGCCGCGCCTGAGCGAACGCTTCTACTCCCTGCCGCGCCCGGCGACCGGGCGTAAAAGCACGGGGCTGGGGCTGAATTTTGTCGAGGAAGTCGTGCAGCTGCATGGGGGGCAGTTGAGTATCAGTAATGTTGAGCAAGGCGTTTTGGTCACCCTGCTGATTCCGTGACTCTCCGTCCGTTGGAGCGAGGGCTACGGGTCCGCGCGGGCAATTCCCACACAATCCCCACATTCCCCCCATAAACCCCCCACACAGCTTTCGCAGACTCTGCCTATCAAAAACAGGGAGAGTCCCATGAATCGCAGTCTGACTATAAAACTGGGAATGATCGCGCTCCTGATCATTCTGTTGCTGGTGCCGTTGATGATGATCGACGGCATGATCGGTGATCGCCAGGCCCGGCGTGACGGCGTGCTGGAGGATATAGCCCGCAGTTCCAGCTACAGCCAGCAACTGAGCGGGCCGCTGTTGGTGGTGCCTTTTCGCAAGACCGTGCAGATCTGGAAGACCAACGCACAAACCAATGAGCGCTACCAGGAAGTGGCTCAGGAACGCGGTTTTTTGTACTTCCTGCCGGACAAATTCAAGCTCAATGGCAAGGTCAATACCGAGCGGCGTTCGCGGGGTATCTACGAGGCCCGGCTGTTCCACACCGACAACACCATCGAGGGGCATTTCGAGCTGCCGCAGTACTTGGGCATCACCGAAGACTTCGACAGCTACCAGTTCGATCAGCCGTACCTGTCGGTGGGGATCAGCGATATTCGTGGCATCGAGAAAAGCTTGAAGTTGAACCTCGACGACCAGGAGGTGGATTTTGTCCCGGGCTCGCGCCTGGAGTGGCTGGGCGAAGGTGTCAGCGCCAATCTGCCGTTTATGGATGGCAAGCGCGCCAGGCATTTGAATTTCGCGTTCAACCTCCTGCTGCAAGGCACCGGGCAATTCAAGGTTACCCCTGTGGGGAAAACCAGCGAAGTGGTGCTGAACGCGGATTGGCCGCACCCGAGCTTTATCGGCAGTTATCTGCCAACCCGCCGGGAGATATCTGACACGGGCTTCAGCGCCAGTTGGCAGACCTCGTTCTTTTCCACCAACCTGGAAGAGGCCCTGACGCGCTGTCATGAAGCCGCCCCCTGCGCGGAGTTGAGCAATCGCAGTTTCGGCGTGAGTTTTATCGAGCCGGTTGACCAGTACCTGAAAAGCGACCGGGCGATCAAATATGCCCTGCTGTTCATTGGCCTGACCTTCGCCGGCTTCTTCCTCTTCGAAGTGCTGAAAAACATGGCCGTGCACCCGATCCAATATGCCTTGGTCGGGGTTTCGCTGGCGTTCTTCTACCTGTTGCTGCTGTCGATGTCCGAGCACATTGGTTTTGCCCTGGCCTACCTGCTGTCGGCGACCGCCTGTGTGTTGCTGATCGGCTTCTATGTCTGCCATGTGCTGCGCAGCGTGCAGCATGGACTGGGCTTTACGGCGGGGCTGGCGGCGCTGTATGCCCTGCTCTATGGCCTGTTGGGTGCTGAAGACTATGCGCTGCTGATGGGCTCGTTGCTGCTGTTCGGCCTGCTCGGTGTGTTCATGATCGTCACCCGCAAGCTCGACTGGTACGGCGTGGCCCTGGCTAAACCGGCCAAGCCTGTGGAGTTCAAGATCGAGGAGACCGTCCATGAGTAGGTGGCTGGGGACGCGGGAGGATCAGGATATGGCTGCGCGGTTGATTGCGCAGATTGCCCAGTTGTTTCCAGTGTTCTGTGCGGGTGGATTCGGTGCAGGCGAATGTGTAAGCGAGTTGCGTGGGAGCGAATTCATTCGCGAAGAGGCCATTGCATCAAACACATTTCTGTCGTCTGACATAACGCCTTCGCGGATGAATCCGCTCCCACAGTATCAGCTCCCACAACTCAGCTTTCGTCGGTAGATCAAACCGGAGGCTGTGTCGCCCACATCGACGGGCGCTGGCTGACGTCGGCGTACCAGTTGGCCAGGCGCGGGTAGCTGCTGCGCCAGCCGAGGTCGGGCTGGCGCAAGTCCAGGTAGCCCAGCGCGCAGGCCACGCCGATGGCGGCGATGTCGAAGTGGGTGCCGAGTTCGGTGATGGCATCGGTGTCGAAGTAGGCCAGGGTGCGCTGGATTTTTTCGTGCTGATTGTCCAGCCATAGTTCCCAGTGCTTGTCTGCGGGGCGCAGAAAGGTCTCATAACGGATCAGCACGGCAGCATCGAGTACGGCATCGGCCAAGGAGGCCAGGGTCAGGCGCCGCCAGCGCGCCGAACCCGAACGCGGGATCAGTGGGGTGCCGTTGTGATGGTGATCGAGGTAGTCGAGGATCACCCGGCTGTCATGGATGACATTGCCGTCGGCCAGGCGTAGGGCCGGGATCTTGCCGGCGGGGTTGTCCTGATTGAGGTCTTCGACGGGGTTGACTGGTGTAACCGGGGTCGGCAACAGGATCACCTTGTCCAGTTGTCCGGTCTCGTGGAGCAGGACCAATACCTTGCGGGCAAAGGGCGAAGCCGCGTTGAAGTGCAACGTCATGTCGGTATTGATCATGGAGCCTCCTGGAGTCGAACAGGCCCATAGACTAGTCAGGGCACCGCTCGTCTGCAATCTCCAGTTACGACAGCTTTTTGCGCGTCAACAAACCCTTCAGGCTCACCGCCGTGGAGATGCCCATGGCCAGCCATGACAGCGCATCCCAGGCGCCATCACCGAGCAGGGCGGCGAACAGCCCGGCCAGGGTCAGCACGGCAATGGCTGTGGGCGCGGCGAAGACTTTCCAGAAGGTCGAGTTCTTCATGCCTTCACCCGCCGCCGCACCCACCACAGGTACAGGCCGCTGCCGAGCACAAGGATGGTCAGCACATCCAGCGCCGCCCAGAGTATCTGCATCGGCAGGCCGCCGTAGTCACCGAAGTGCAAGGGTTGCGACAGGCCCAGCGCGTCCATGTACCAGGGGCGCTCGACCACGGCCGTGAGCTTGAGGTTACTGGCGTCGATCAACACCGGCGTAAGCAGGTGTGAGGTGAGCTGGCTGGCGCCTTTCATGAACACTGCGTAGTGATGCTCGCTGGACAGCAGGGTGCCGGGGAAGGCGATGAAGTCGGCCTGCATGCCCGGTGCTGCTGTTTCTGCGAGCTTCAACAGATCCGCAGCCTGCGCCCGTTGGGTCAGGGGCGGGGCGTCGCGATAGGGCGCGATCATTGCCGCCAGGCTGTCGTTGCGCCAGGAGGTGATCAGCAGGTCGGCGCAAGCGTTGATTACCCCGGTCAGGCCCACCACCAGCGCCCAGCTCAGGGTGACGGCGCCAATCAGGTTATGCAGGTCGAGCCAGCGGATGCGCGTGGATTTCTCCGGGCGCACGGTGGCGAACGGCAGGCGACGCATGAAGGGCGCGTAGAGCACGATCCCCGAGACAATCGCGAGGACGAACATCAGGCCCATGAAGGCCAGCAGCAGTTTGCCCGGCAGCCCGGCGTACATGTCCACATGCAGGCGCAGCATGACCATCATGAAGCCACCATTGGCCGAAGGCATTTCCAGAGCCTCACCGGTACGGGCATCGAGCATGAAGGTGTGGGACGAGTTGGGCTCGGTGCCCGGTGTGGCGGCCATGATGGCCATCACGCCATTGGGTTCGTCTTCTTCCCAGGCGAAATACTGCATGGCTTCACCGGGCCGGTGCGCCTCGGCAGCCTTGATCAGTTGGTCCAGGTTCAGGCGTGGAGCGTCGGCGGGCATCGCCTTGAACTGCGGCGCGTTACCCAGCAGGTGGTCGATCTGATGATGAAAGATCAACGGCAGGCCGGTCAGTGCCAGCATGAGCAGAAACAGGGTGCAGATCAGGCTGGTCCAGGTGTGGATCGCGGACCAGCGCCGGATAGTCTGGCTTTTCATAGCATTTTCCAGAAAGCCAAAGGCCGCTGATCACGCAGCGGCCCTCGGATTGACTCGGTGTTTCTTACCACTTGTAGTCGACGCTGGCCATTACGTTGCGGCGGTCGCCGTAGTAGCAGTAGAAGCCGTCACAGGTGGATAGATATTCCTTGTCGAACAGGTTGTTGGCATTGACCGCCACGCTGACGCCCTTGAGGGACGGGTTCAGGTAGCTCAGGTCGTAGTGCACGGCACCGTCCCACAGGGTGTAGTCGTTGGTATGACCGTCGGATTTGTCACGGACATAACCCAGACTGCCGATGGCGATGTTATCGGTCTCACCGATATAACGCACGCCCAGACCCATGCCGAAACCTGCCAATGGACCATTGTGGAAGGTGTAGTCAGCCCAGACCGACGCCTGGTTTTCCGGGGTCAGCGGCAGCGGACGGTTCTTGTCCAGCGGGTTGCCGACCTTGGTCATCTTGGTGTTGGCGTTGGTGTAGGACGCCGTCAGCTTGAGGTTTTCGGTGACGTTGCCAACCGCTTCCAGCTCCAGGCCGCGAACCTTGGCTTCACCCAACGGGCGAGTGTTGCCGAACGTGTCGGAGAGCACGATGTTTTCGCGGGTCAGGTCGTAGACCGCTGCAGTGAACAGGATGTCGCTGCCCGGTGGCTGGTACTTCAGACCCAGTTCATATTGCTTGCCGGTGCCTGGCTGATAAGCCTTGCCGTCGCTGCCGCCCTGTTCAGCCTCGAACGACTCGGCGTAGGAAATGTACGGAGTGAAACCGGAATCGAACACATAGCTCAGCGCCGCGTTGCCGCTGAAGTGGCTGTCGGTGCGCTTATCGTGAGCGTCGCTCATGTTGTAGAAGGTTGAATCGGTTTTCAGCAGATCCTGACGGCCGCCCAGGGTCAGGCGCCAGTTTTCCAGAGCCATCTGGTCCTGGACATAGAGGCCGGTATCGTCGGTCTTCTGGTTGTAGTTCTGGTACGCGGTGTACGAAACCTTGCTGAAGTCCTGGCCGTAGATCGGGTTGATGATGTTGCTGGTCGGCGCGTTGCCGTATTCCCACTTGTAGTTGTGGTTGATGCGCTGGTAATCCAGGCCCAGCAATACCGTGTGGCGGATGATGCCGGTATTGAAATCGGCCTGGAAATTGTTGTCCACGGCGAACTGGCTGATGTCTTCGTTCACGACGTTGGCGCCGCGGGCCACGGTGCCGTCAGCGCTGACCGAGCCGTAGTAACCACCGGCAGTGATGCCCTGGAACGACAGATCGCTCTTGGTGTAGCGCAGGTTCTGCTTGAACTGCCAGACATCGTTGAAGCGGTGTTCAAAGGCATAACCCAGTGCGTAATAGGTCTTGTCGTAGAACTCCCACTTCGGATCGCCCAGGTTTTCGTGATATTTCACTTTGCCGGCTGGCGTCGACAGCTTCGTGCCTTCCAGCGGCAGGAACTGGCTGGTGATACCGGTATCGTCGCGGTTGAACTGGCTGAGGAAGGTCAGCTTGGTGTCCGGGTCGATGTTCCAGGTCAGGCTGGGGGCCAGGTTGTAGCGCTTGTCGTCGATGTGCTCGACGCTGGTACCGCTGTCACGCACCACGCCGCTGACGCGGTATTCGAAACGACCTTCATCATCGATCGGGCCGGTGCTGTCGAAGCTGATCTGCTTGCGCTGATAGCTGCCGACCTGAGCCTGGATTTCGTGGCTGGCGGTGGCTTCAGGACGACGGCTGACCATGTCCAGCATGCCGCCTGCCGGCGTCTGGCCATAGACCGAAGAGGCCGGGCCGCGGAGCAGGGCGACGCGTTCCAGGTCCCAGGTTTCCAGCTTCGGCATCACGTAGGCGCCTTTGGGCAGCGCCAGGCCGTCGAGGAACTGGGTCGGCTCGAAGCCACGGACTTTCAGCCACTCGGCGCGGCTGTCGCTGCCGTAGCTGCTGGCGGTGACGCCCGGCATGTAGCGTAAGGCGTCGTCGAGGTTCTGTACGGCGCGGTCTTTCATCTGCTCGCGAGTGGCGACGGAGATCGAGCGTGGCGCTTCGGCCAGGGCTGTGTCGGTCTTGGTGCCGGCGGCGGTACGGCTGGCGACATAACCTTCCACCGGGCCCCAGGCGCTCTCAGCACCGGCCGATTGACCCTGAATGGTGGTTTCCGGTAGGGCCACGGTGCCTTCCGGCGCGGCCATCAGGCTGAAGCTGCCTGCGCTGCTCTGCACCAATTGCAGGCCACTGCCACGCAAGGCCTGGCGCAGGGCGCCGGTGGCGTCGAACTGACCCTGTACCGGCGCCGAGGTGCGCCCGGCGACCAGAGACGGATCAACGGCCAGGGCGATACCGGCCTGGCTGGCGATCTGGTTCAGGGTCGTGGACAGCGAACCGCCCGGCAAGTTGTAGGCCCGCACGCTGGAAGCCTGCTCGGCGGCCTGGATCGACAGGCTGGCGAGGGGAGTGGTCAGGGCAATGGCAACAGCCAACAGGCTGGGTCGCAACAGGGTTTCAAGCGCGCGGGACATAGGAGGCTCCTGGAGGGAAACGGTACTCAATGCCTGTGTGCCGAACGAGAATGGGAAAGTGATAGGGCTGATCGAAAATAATTTTGATTTAGATTGCCGATACGGAATAAAACTTGTGGGAGCCGGCTTGCTGGCGATAGCGGCAGATCAGTCACTGCCGCTTTTGCGAGCGCTTTGCACTCGATCGCCACCAAGGCGGCTCCCACATTGTGAGTATTGACCAGTACATCCGAAATAAATGTGTCGTCAGGAACACCCCCTTCGCGGGCAAGCCTCGCTCCAACGGGTCAGGTTCCAGGTTTTGGCGTCTGTGCCACCACCGTTACCCACCACGGTGTGTGCTGTTCGATCTGCACGGGCAGGGTCGGGGTCAGGGCCTTGAGGGCCAGGTCGGAGTTGTTCAGTGGGAAACTGCCGGTAATGCGCAGGTCGGCCACTTCCGGTGCCACGCCCAGATGCCCGATGCGATAGCGGCCCAGCTCGGTGATCAGGTCGCCCAGGCGTGCGTTGTCCACCACCAGCATGCCTCGGGTCCAGGCATCGGCGCCGGGATTGAGGGCGGTCAGCGGGCTGAGGCTGTCGCGGCTCAGGCGCAGTTGCTGGCCTTCGCGAACGATCTGTTCCTGCTCACTGGCCTGGGGATGGGCCGCGACCGCCGATTGCAGCACGCTGAGCAGGGTGTCGTCGTCTTCACGCTTGACCAGAAAGCGCGTACCCAGTGCATGCATGCGGCCATCGCGGGTTTCGACGATAAACGGGCGTGGATCGTTATGGCTGCCGGTTTCGACGAGGATTTCGCCATCCTGCAGAATGATTCGCCGCTCCTTGCCGTCGAAACGTACATCGATAGCGCTGTGCGTGTTGAGTCGCACCAGGGTGTCATCGGCCAGGCGCACGCTGCGCTGCTCGCCGGTGGCCGTTCGCTGATCGGCAAGCCAGTAATCCACTGGCAGATAACGGGTATTGCTCAACAGTAGACCCAGGCCACCGACCAGCAGCATGCCGAAGAAACTGCTGCGCAGCGTACGCACTTTGCGCCGGGCACTTTCGTCACTGTGCTGCAAGGCCCGCCTCGCGGGACCTGTGCCAATGGCAAAGCGTTGATCGAGCAGACCCAGTTGCCGCCATGCGCGGCTGTGTTCTTCACTGGCGCCGAGCCACTGATTGAATTCTTCACGCTCGGTCGCGCTGCCGTTGTCGCCGTCCAGGCACAACTGCCAGGCGATGGCGGCATCCAGAACTTTGGCGGAAACGGGGTGGGCATTGAAGCTGGTCATGTCGGTTCGCCGTACAGGGCGATGTAACACTGGCGCATGCCCTGGGCCAGGTACTGGCGCACGCGGGGCACGGAAACCCCCAGGCGCTCGGCGATCTCGCCGTGGCTCAGGCCATCGAGGCGGTTATAAAGGAAAGCCGCACGGGACTTGCTCGACAGCTTGCCCAACAGGCGATCGATTTCCTTGAGGTCTTCGAGAATCAGGTGCTGCTCTTCCAGGCCCGGTTGTTCGCCTTCGGGAATCAGCATTAATTCGTTCAGATACGCCTGCTCTAGGGCGGCGCGACGGAAATAGTCGAACAACAGGCCCTTGGCGATGGCGACGAGGAAGGCGCGGGGCTCGCGCGGGTCATTGAACGCTTCACGGCCCAACAGGCGCACGAAGGTGTCCTGGCTCAAGTCTTCGGCACGCTGCGGGCACGCTACATTGCGTCGCAGCCAGGTCAGCAACCAGCCACGGTGGTCGCGATACAGCGTCCCTACCAGCTCGCGTTGAGAACTTTGCACTGACGACACGAATAGCCCCGAGTGTGTAACATCATTTAACGAGAATTATTCGCGATTGTGTCAGAGCACATCGATGCTGGCAATTGGTAGTGATTATCTATTGCGCTCCAGTCGTCGAAATTTGTTAGGTGGGCCACTGTGGGAGCGAGGCTGGCCCGCGAAGGCTATGTTCCAGGCTCGGAAAATGTATCGGATGCACTGGCCTCTTCGCGGGCCAGCCTCGCTCCCACAGGCTGGCATGGGCGCTCAGAAGGAATGCGACTGCTTTCTGCGCCGCCATTGCCCAAGGCACTGCTCCAGCCGCGCCGGGCTGTCGATCTGTTGGCGGCGGGCGTGGCTGAACAGGATCAGCGCCAACTCGGCGGTGACCATGGCGTCGGCGCTGGCATGATGGCGTTCTTCGGCGTGCAGGCCGAAAAAACCGGTCCAGTCATCCAGCCCTGCCTGGCGGAAGTTGGCCTGGGGGCAAAGCATCGGTGCGATATCGGCGACATCGAGAAAGGCGTGTTGCAGACGATAGCCGAGGCTGTCTTTCAAGGCGCGTCCCAGCATGTGCTGGTCAAACGGCGCGTGGAAGGCCAGCAGCGGGCTGTCGCCGACGAACTCCATGAAATCCAGCAGCGCTTCGACCGGCTCGTTGCCCGCGGCAATCGCACTGGGGCCCAGGCCATGGATCAGCACGGCAGGGCCAGGCTTGTGATCGACCCGCAGCAGGGTTTGTTCGAACTGCTGGCTCAGGTCGATGGCACCGTCTTCGATGACCACGGCACCGATGGATAGCACCTGATCGCGGCTCATGTTCAGGCCGGTGGTTTCCAGATCCACCACCACCCAGCGCTGTTGGCGCAGGCTATGTTCGCCCAGGGATGTAAAAGCGTGCAGTTGGCCCAGGCGCCGCTCTTGCTCGGAACTCAGGGGAGCGGCCTTGGCCTTGGGGCGTAGCCATTCGAACAGATTCATAGTTGATAGCGCAGGGTCAGGCTGGTTTGCAGGCGCTGGGCCTGGCGGAAAGACTCGCGCAAGATGCGTCGGTCCAAATGATTGAGGCTGTCGGGGTCGACCCGGTTGGACCAGGGCAGGTTCTGCCGACTCTGCAATTGATGCTGTTGCATGCGAGTCTGTTGAATGAAGTGATAGGCCTCTTCATAGGCGGCGCCGTCCAGCGGGTCGATCACTTCGCGCTCAACCAACTGGCGCAGGCGCTCCAGGGTGTTGTTGGCTTCGATGCCATTGGCCAAGGCCAGCAGCCGGGCGCCGTCGACGAAGGGTGTGAGCCCGGCGGTCTTCAGGTCCAGGGTGTCTTTGTCGCTGCCTTTGCCGGTCAGCACGAAGTCCTTGAAACGGCCCACGGGCGGACGCTGGCGCAGGGCGTTTTCTGCCAGCATGCGCTGAAACAAACGGTTGTCGGCCACCTGATCGAGAATACTGCGGCGCAGTTGCTGCCCACCGCTTTCGTCGCCCCAGACCACCCGCAGGTCGAAATAGATGCTCGAGGCCAGCAGGTTCTCCGGCGTCGCCTCGCGGATGAACGCACTGAAACGCCGCGCCCATTCCAGCCGCGACAGGCACAGCTCCGGGTTACCCGCCATGATATTGCCCTTGCACAGGGTAAAGCCGCACTGGGCCAGGCCCTGATTGATGCGCTCGGCGATGGGCAACAGCAGACCACGGATGTGCGCAGCTTCGGCGGCATCCTTGGCTTCAAAGAGAATACCGTTGTCCTGATCGGTGTGCAGGGTCTGTTCGCGGCGGCCTTCGCTGCCGAAGCACAACCAGCTAAATGGCACGCCGGGATCGCCTTTCTCTTCCAGAGTCAGTTCGATGACGCGGCATACCGTGTGGTCGTTGAGCAGGGTGATGATCTGGGTGATCTGGGTCGACGAGGCGCCGTGCGCGAGCATGCGGTCGACAAGCTGAACGATATCGCCGCGCAGATTGACCAGTTGTTCGATGCGCGAGGCATTGCGGATGGTCCTCGCTAGATGCACAAGGTCTACCCGTTGCAGCGAGAACAGGTCGCGCTCCGAGACCACGCCACACAGGCGCCCGTCCTTGACCAGGCAGACGTGGGCAATATGCCGCCCGGTCATGGCAATGGCGGCATCAAAGGCACTGGCTTCGGGGCTGAGATGGAAGGGGGCCTGGATCATCCGCTGCTGGATCGGCAGGCCGAAATCGGCGTTGACGTCCGCGACCGCCTCACGCAAATCGCGCAGGGTGAAAATCCCCAGGGGTGCCTGCTGCTCGTCGACGATGACGATGCTGCCCACCTGATGCTCATGCATCATCCTCACCGCTTCGCGCAACGGTGTTTGCGGGCTGCACATCACCGGATGGCGCATGGCCAATTCGCCTAGGCGGGTATTGAGCGAGTATTGGGTGCCGAGGGTTTCAACCGCGCGCTGCTGGACTTGCTGGTTGACCTGATCGAGCAAGCTGCTGACCCCGCGCAGGGCGAAGTCGCGGAAGGTGTTGGACAGACCGAACAGCTTGATGAACGCCGGTTTATTCAGCTGCAGGCAGAAGGTGTCTTCGGCGGCCAGGTGTTCGGTACGAGTAGCCCGCTCACCCAACAATGCCGCGAGGGGGAAACACTCGCCGGTAGTGATTTCGAAGGTGGTTTCGGTGCCGCCCTTGGCTGTGTGCGGGCGTTCGCCGACCACGCGGCCCTGCTTGACGATATAAAAGTGCTCTACTGGCCCATCGCCAGGCTTGATGATGCTCTCATCGGCGGCGTAAAAACGCAGCTGGCATTGCTCGACCAGATAGGCGAGGTGAGCGTTCTCCATCAGGTTGAACGGCGGAAACTTTTGCAGAAACTGCATCGTCCCATGAATGTTCTGCAACACTGCTGTTTTGCCTGCCTGGGTGAAAGCGTCCGCTTTGCTCATGACCTGTACCGCGCTTTTTTATTTGTAAACAATGGTCGACCGCTTGCACAACGGTGCCCATTGGACGTAAGTCTTAGTACTGGCTGCGACACTTACACGTCGTTGATTGCAGGGAATGAAGAGATGTCTATGTCTGACTACGATATTTTGAGCGACGAAGAGCGCGAGGCCCTCAACGAAGTCATGCTGGCCCCGGTGCCTGATTCACCGCAGCGGGTGCTGATCGTCGACGACGACAGGGAAGCGCGTGAAGTGCTGGCGGAAATCCTCAGCCTCAACGATATCAGTTGCCTGACCGCAGCCGGTGGCAATAGCGCCCTGCATCTGCTTCAGGCGCGCGAATCCATCGCGCTGCTGATTACCGACCTGCGCATGGTGCCGTGCAGCGGCCTGGACCTGATCCGCCAGGTGCGCGAATCCAATCGCGCGGAGCTGCCGATCATCATCGTTTCCGGCGACGCCAGCGTGCGCGATGCCATTGATGCCATGCACCTGAGCGTGGTGGACTTCCTGCTCAAACCCATCAATACCAAGCAATTATTGAAATTGGTGAAGCGGGAATTGGGGATGGTGTAGCTGGAAATTGTGGGGGCAATTTGCTGAGGCGAATCCTGTGGGAGCGAATTTATTCGCGAAAGCGATATTCAAGTCGTTGAAGATGCGGTGGATGTACCGGCCTCTTCGCGAATGAATTCGCTCCCACAATTCGCCCCCACAGGATTTTCCCTTACAGGTAGTGCTTACAACCCGTTTTTAGCCTTGAACTCCCGACGCCGACGGTGCAGCACCGGCTCGGTGTAGCCGTTAGGCTGTTTGCCACCTTCAACGACCAGTTCCACCGCCGCCTGGAAAGCGATATTGCTATCGAAATCCGGAGCCAGCGGGCGATACAGCGGGTCATTGGCGTTCTGCCGGTCGACCACAGGCGCCATGCGCTTGAGACTTTCCATGACCTGAGCCTGATCAACCACGCCGTGGCGCAGCCAGTTGGCGATGTGCTGGCTGGAAATACGCAGCGTCGCACGGTCTTCCATCAGGCCGATGTCATTGATGTCCGGCACCTTGGAGCAACCCACACCCTGATCGATCCAGCGCACGACGTAGCCGAGGATACCCTGGGCGTTGTTGTCCAGCTCGTTCTTGATCTCTTCCGGCGTCCAGTTGGTGTTGGGCGCCAGGGGAATGGTCAAAATGTCGTCCAGGGAAGCGCGGGCACGCTGGGCCAGTTCGGCCTGGCGGGCGAACACGTCGACTTTGTGGTAGTGCAGGGCATGCAGGGCGGCGGCGGTTGGCGACGGCACCCAGGCGGTGTTGGCGCCGGCCAGTGGGTGGGCGATTTTCTGTTCCAGCATCGCCGCCATCAGGTCGGGCATGGCCCACATGCCTTTACCGATCTGCGCACGGCCTTGCAGGCCGCAGCTCAGGCCGATATCGACGTTCCAGTTCTCGTAGGCCGCAATCCACTTCTCGGCTTTCATCTGCGCCTTGCGCACGACAGGGCCGGCTTCCATGGAGGTATGGATTTCGTCGCCGGTGCGGTCCAGGAAGCCGGTGTTGATGAACACCACGCGCTCGCTGGCAGCCTTGATACAGGCCTTGAGGTTGACCGTGGTGCGGCGCTCCTCGTCCATGATCCCGACTTTCAGGGTGTTGTGCGCCAGGCCCAGGACCTGCTCGATACGGCCGAACAGTTCGTTGGTGAACGCCGCTTCTTCCGGCCCGTGCATCTTCGGTTTGACGATATACATCGAACCGCTGCGGCTGTTGGCGCGGGAAGTATTGCCCTTGAGGTTATGGATCGCCGCGAGGCTGGTCAGCAGACCGTCGAGAATGCCTTCGGGCACTTCGTTGCCGTCTTTGTCGAGGATCGCATCGATGGTCATCAGGTGACCGACGTTGCGCACGAACAGCAGCGAGCGACCGTGCAGCGTCACCGGCTCGCCGGTGGGCGAGGTGTAGACGCGGTCGGGGTTCATGGTGCGGGTAAAGGTGCTGCCACCCTTGGACACCGATTCCGATAGATCGCCTTTCATCAGGCCCAGCCAGTTGCGATAAACCACGACCTTGTCATCGGCGTCGACGGCGGCAATGGAGTCCTCGCAGTCCATGATGGTGGTCAGGGCCGCTTCCATCAGCACGTCTTTGACGCCTGCGGCGTCGGTCTGGCCGACCGGGCTTGCGGCATCTATCTGGATTTCGAAGTGCAAACCGTTGTGCTTGAGCAGCACGGTGGTCGGCGCTGCGCTATCGCCCTGGAAGCCGATCAACTGCGCGTCGTCTTTCAGGCCGGTATTGCTGCCGCCCTTGAGGGTGACGACGAGTTTGCCGTCGATCAGTTTGTAGCCGATGGAATCGACGTGGGAGCCTGCGGCCAGTGGCGCGGCTTCGTCGAGGAAGGCGCGGGCGAAGGCGATGACCTTGTCGCCGCGGACCTTGTTGTAGCCTTTGCCTTTCTCCGCGCCGTCGGCTTCGCTGATGGCATCGGTGCCATACAGTGCGTCGTACAGCGAGCCCCAACGCGCATTCGAGGCGTTCAGGGCGAAACGGGCATTCATCACCGGGACAACCAGCTGCGGGCCGGCCATGCGGGCGATTTCTTCGTCGACGTTTTGCGTCGAGACCTGGAAGTCCGCTACTTCTGGCAGCAGATAACCGATGTCTTCAAGAAATGCTTTGTAAGCCGGGGCGTCGTGGGCCTTACCGGCATTGGACTGGTGCCAGGCGTCGATTTTTGCCTGCAAGTCATCACGTTTGGCGAGGAGAGCTTTGTTCTTGGGCGCCAGCTCATGGATCAGTGCATCGGCACCGGTCCAGAAAGCGGTTGCATCGAGGCCGGTGCCCGGAATGGCTTCGTCATTCACGAAGTCGAACAGCACTTTGGCGACCTGCAGGCCACCGACTTGAACGTGTTCAGTCATTGCATTTGCCTCACTCTGCTCAGCTTTAGCGTTCTTCTGGGAGCGCTGTCTTGTTAGCGCCAACAATTATGTAGTGCGCGACGGCGGATACTACATGATGATTGGCGACGTGAAAATGAGACTGAAGGATGTCACCAAACGACTGGATTGGCATCGTTAGTCACGTTAAGGAGATCGATGCTCGCAAACGAGCGGGCGATTGTTCCAGATAACACTTCATTTTGTACACAGTTTGCGTTTTTCGGCCTTGCCACGCTTTGCCGGGCCTTGCCTATACTTGCCCAACATTCAGGACATGAGGAATCGACCTGTGGACCATATTGTCGTCACCGTTTTTGCCGCAGACCGGCCGGGCCTGGTCGAACGTATCGCCCAGTGCATCGGCGATCATCAGGGTAACTGGCTGGAGAGCCGTATGGCACGCATGGCCGGGCAATTCACCGGCATCGTGCGTATCGGCATCGCCATTGAGCAGCAGGCCGAGCTGAAAAAAGCCCTGCGCGAGCTGGCGGTGCATGGCATCCAGGTACTGTTTGCCGAAAACGATATCGAACCCACCGCTGTATGGAAGCACATCAATATGGAATTGGTGGGCAATGATCGCCCCGGTATCGTCCGCGAGATTACCCGCCTGCTGGCGGAGCAGGGCGTCAACGTCGAGCGCTTGGTGACTGATGTACGCCCGGCACCGATGAGCAGCGAAATGCTGTTCCACGCCGAAGCGATCCTCGGCATGCCCCTGACCCTGCCCCTGGAAACCCTGCAGAAACACCTGGAAACCCTGGCCGATGACTTGATGGTAGAGCTGGTGCTCAAGGAAGACTGAGGTTATCCCACGTTTTCCTGCGCCTGCCTGTGGATAACCTGTATAGACGGAGCTGCACACCACGTTTTACAAGGGGTTGCGTGAGCTGATCAAAAAATAGTCAGTGAGCCGGGGTTGTGCACAAATAGCTTTAACGAGGCTGTGGATAACCTTGGGAGTGATGCCTGCAAGCCAGGATTTACCTGGCTTGCAGCGGTCTGGTTGTTTTTTGTACAGGTTTTGCTGAGTCTAAGTCAGGCCCTGCGGCGCAGATTGAACCAGGCATCCACGCTGTAGACCGCCAGGCCCGCCCAGATAAAGGCGAAGGTCACCAGTGTCGCCGGTGCCAGATGCTCGTTGAACAGCAGTACGGCCTGGGCCAGTACCAGAGTCGGGGCGATGTACTGCAGGAAACCCAGCGTTGTGTAGGGCAGATGCCGGGCAGCGGCATTGAACGACACCAGCGGCACCAGGGTGATCGGCCCAGCGGCCGCCAGCCACAGCGCTTGTGACGTACTCCAGAACTCGGGTTGAGCGCTATGGGCCATGGGGTTGAACAACAACCAGGCCAATGCCAAGGGCACCAGTATCCAGGTTTCCACCACCAGCCCAGGCAAGGCTGCAACGGGCGCTTGCTTACGGATCAAACCGTAGAAACCAAAGGTCAGCGCCAGCGCCAGGGACACCCACGGCAGGCTGCCGACCTGCCAGACCTGCTGCGCCACCCCGATCACCGCCAGGCCCACCGCCAGCCATTGCAGCGGCCGCAGGCGCTCACGTAGCAGCAGCATGCCCAGCATCACGTTGACCAGCGGGTTGATGAAGTAGCCGAGGCTGGCCTCGACCATGCGATCGTTATTCACCGCCCACACGTAGATCAGCCAGTTGGAGGCGATCAGCGTGCCACTACCGGCCAGAATCGCCAGGCGGCGTGGATTATCGCGCAGCTCGCGCCACCAGCCGGGGTGTTTCCACACCAACAGCAGCAACGACCCGGAAATCGCCGACCAGATGGCCCGGTTGACGATGATCTCCACGGCAGGCACCGAGGCGAGCAGTTTGAAGTAGATCGGGAAAAGACCCCAGATGATGTAGGCCGTCAGGCCCAGAATGTACCCGCGACGCGGGTTGGCGGCTTGCATGTGTCGTCCCTGGAAAAAGGTGGACCTTATTTGAATGTGATGCGCGCTCCTCGCAGGACCGGCTTTAGCCGGGAGTGCTCCCTCCGGGATAAAGCCGGTCCTACGGTGGGATGTGTTCAGAACAGCTTCAACGGCTCTTCATTCAGCGCCGACATCTGCTCACGCAAGGCGAGGATATGGTCGCCCCAATAACGCTCGTTGCCGAACCAGGGGAAGCTGTGGGGGAACGCCGGGTCGTCCCAGCGCCGGGCCAGCCAGGCGCTGTAGTGCATCAGACGCAGGGCGCGCAGCGGCTCGATCAGTGCCAGTTCGCGGGGGTCGAAGTCGTGGAACTCGCCGTAGCCGTCCATCAGCTCCGACAGCTGGCTCAGGCACTCCTGGTGATCACCGGCCAGCATCATCCAGATATCCTGCACCGCCGGGCCCATACGGCAGTCGTCGAGGTCGACGATATGGAACACTTCGTCACGACACATCATG
Organism: Pseudomonas sp. JUb42; assembly: GCF_024807945.1. GTDB lineage: Bacteria > Pseudomonadota > Gammaproteobacteria > Pseudomonadales > Pseudomonadaceae > Aquipseudomonas. The sequence continues at coordinate 45,256 of NZ_JANUFD010000016.1, forward strand.
TTGCCGGGGTGGCAGTCGCCATGGATGCGGATATTGGTATGGGTGGTCCTGGCGTAGACATCCTCGACGCGCTTGAGCAGGTCCTTGGCCACGGACTCGTAGGCTGGCAGCAGGCTGCGCGGGATGCAGTCGTTGTTCAGCAGGTAGTTGACCGAGGCATGGCCGAAGTTTTCCACCGCCAGGGCTTCGCGATGTTCGAACGGCTTGGTCGCGCCTACCGCATGCAGGCGCCCGAGCAACTGGCCCAGGCGGTGCAACTGATCGAGATTGCCCGGCTCCGGCGCACGGCCGCCACGGCGGGGAAACAGAGTGAAGCGGAAGCCGGCGTGTTCGAACAGGGTGCGACCTTCATGCACCAGGGGCGCGACGACGGGCACTTCGACGGCGGCCAGTTCGGCAGTAAAACTGTGTTCTTCCAGAATGGCTTCGGTGGTCCAGCGCTGCGGCCGGTAGAACTTGGCGATCAGCGGCTGCGACTCTTCAATACCGACCTGATAGACGCGATTCTCGTAGCTGTTGAGCGCGAGGATGCGGGCGTCACTGAGAAAACCGATGCTTTCAACGGCATCGAGCACCAGGTCGGGGGTAAGTGTTGAGAACGGATGGGCCATGCTGACTCCTGCGCGCAGCAGGCGGCTGCGTCGGGCCAGAGATGTTAGCGCACCCGGCACGTGATGACATAACTCGATCCCGTTGGAGCGAGGCTTGCCCGCGAAGGCCGTGTTATTAACGATAAATCCATGTCGGATGTACCGACCTCTTCGCGGGCAAGCCTCGCTCCAACGGATTACCCCGTTGGCCAAATAATTGTCACGCCCCGACAATCCCACCATCTTCCCGACTGATCACCATCACCGACGAGCGTGGCTTGCCATTCGGCAGGTGCTCGGGAAAGGTCGAGCCGCCATTCTCGCCGGGGTGCTGGATGCCGACGAACAGCGTGCGCTGGTCCGGCGAGAAGCTGATTCCGGTGACTTCACAGCCGATCGGCCCGACCATAAAGCGGCGAATCTCGCCGCTGTGCGGGTCGGCGCAGAGCATCTGGTTATTGCCCATTCCGGCGAAGTCCCCGGCATTGCTCATGTCGCCATCGGTGAGAATCCACAGGCGCCCGGCCTTGTCGAAACCCAGGCCGTCCGGGCTGTTGAACATGTGCTGCGGGGTGATATTGCTCGAACCGCCCTGGGGTGTACCGGCATGTACGCTCGGGTTGCCGGCCACCACGAACAGGTCCCAGGCAAAGCTCATGGCCGCGGCGTCGTCGCCACTTTCCTGCCAGCGCAGGATCTGCCCGTACTGGTTCTTCGCCCGTGGGTTAGGGCCGCCGACCGGCTGACCGTCGTCGCCGCGTTTGACGTTGTTGGTCAGGGTGCAATAGACCTTGCCGTCCTTGGGGCTGACCACGATCCATTCCGGGCGGTCCATACGCGTGGCCTTGATCACACTGGCAGCCAGGCGCGCATGGATCAGCACTTCAGCCTGACTGGCAAAGCCACTGCTGGCATCGATGCCATGTTTGCCGTGGCTCAGCTCGACCCATTCGCCCTTGCCTTTCGGGTGGTCCGGGTTGCTGTCGCCGCCATCGAAGCGCGCCACGTACAGCGTGCCGTGGTCCAGCAGGTCGCGGTTGGCTTTGGCATTCTTGTGATTGATCTTGTCGCGGCTGATGAATTTGTAGATGAACTCGCCGCGCTCATCGTCGCCCATATACACCACGGCGCGACCGTCTTTGGTCTCGGTCAGGGCGGCGTTTTCATGCTTGAAGCGGCCCAGGGCGGTGCGTTTGACCGGCGTGGATTGCGGGTCGAACGGATCGATCTCGACGACCCAGCCATGGCGATTGATCTCATTGGGGTTCTTCGCCAGATCGAAACGCTCGTCGTGTTGATGCCAGTTGATTTCTTTGCTGGCCACCACCGCGCCGTAGCGCTTGATGCCTGCATCGAACTTCTGCTCGGCGTTGCTGCTGCCGAAGCAATCGGTGAAGTTCTCTTCGCAGGTCAGGTAAGTCCCCCAGGGGGTCATACCGTTGGCGCAGTTCTGGAAGGTGCCCAGAACCTTGGTGCCGGTGGCGTCGGCGGCGGTCTTCAGCCAATCATGCCCGGCAGCGGGGCCGCCCAGACGAATCGGCGTATTGCCGTGGATGCGGCGGTTGTATTTCGACCCCTGAACGAACTGCCACTGGCCGTTCTTGTGCTGCACCTCGATGACCGACACGCCCTCGCTGGCCAGGGCCTTGCGCACGTCCTCGGCCGATTGCGGCGCCTGGCCGTGATCGAACAGGTAGCGGTAGTTGGTGTATTCGTTGTTGATCGCCATCAGCGCGCGATTGCCGTCGCCGGGCATGGGGAACAGGCTCATGCCGTCGTTGTTGTCGCCGAACTGCACTTCCTGAGCCTCGGCGCTGCCCTTGCCGCTTGGGTCGAACGCCGGGCCGCCCGCTTGCAGTGGCTGGCCCCAGCTGATCAGTACCGAAGACTTATAGCCCGGTGGCAGGCTGATGCTGTCGGCGGTGGCGGCGGGGATGCTGGCAAAGCCCAGCAGTTTGCTCGAGGCCTCGCTGACACCGGCAGCCAATGCGCTGCGGCTCAGCAGGTTGCCGCCCAGAAACATGGCTGCGCCGCACAAGGCGCCAGCGCTGATAAAACGACGGCGGCTAAGGCCGACCATTTGTTCGAGATCGGTGCTTTGGTTTTCTTCTAACAGGCTCATCATCACGGCTCCCTGCGGATTTTGTGGCCGCAACCTTAGGCAGGGAGAGATGACGGAATTATGGCGAAACAGTGACCGGGTCGGCCTAAACCGTGGTGCCCAGCAGCACCATCGTCGGGTCGAATTGCACCTGTACCGGGCTGTCGATTTTCAGCTGCAAGGCTGAAAGCTGCGCCTGCTCTGCCAGCGCGCACAATGTCTGGCCACTTGCCAGAGTGATTTTGACTTCGCTGGGGCCATCTTCGGCGTCGAGAATTTCCTCGATTTTACCGCTCAAGGAATTGTATCCACTTGTTGCTGGCTGCCCGACTGGCAGCAGCTGCAACCAACCGGCCTTGATTAGCGCCATCACTTCAGTGCCCGTTTCCAGATGCAGACGCACCGTGCTGTCATGGGTAATCTGCGACTCGATAAACAGGTCCCCTGCCAGCGCCAGGCGCACCAGCGCCTTATGGCCATGTCGGGTAATGGTGTCGATACGCCCAAGCAACTGATTACGCGCACTGGTATGCAAAGTCAGACGGTTAAGCAACTGCAAATCAGTGCTTTCCTCGGTGGCCTCCAGCACCTGCGCCTGCAACAACTGCAAACGCTGATACAGGCGCAATACCCGCTCACCCTCAGCCGACAACTTCGCCCCGCCACCGCCGCGCCCACCGACACTGCGCTCCACCAAGGGCTTCTGCGCCAGGTTATTCAACTCATCGATGGCATCCCAGGTCGCCTTGTAACTCAACCCGGCACTCTTCGCCGCCCGAGTAATCGAGCCCTGCTCGGCAATGTGCTGCAACAGGGCGATACGCTGCGGGCGGTGGACCATATGTTGCGTAAGGAGGGTGGGCAGGGGCATGGCTGGCAGTTTGGCTTGTGACTGATGAGCGCCGAGTGTAAGCCAAATTACCGATTAGCAGCGTTCCTGCGCCTTTGTTTGGGTGGCATCGGTGTCATGTCTATGGATGAAAGAAAAGCTCTCACCTATCATTTCAAATCAATAGCTGGATCGTGTCTGATAGGAGGATTCTCGGTTTTCAATCCCCCGGCTTCGGCGTCCGCGCCAAGCAATAAACATCCACCTGCCGCGCCCCTGCCTTGATCAATATTTGTGCAATGACATCTGCCGTCGATCCGGTCGTCAGTACGTCATCCACTAGCGCCACATGGCGTCCCTGCAAGCCATGCCCATCAGCCACGGTAAAAGCCCCGCTCAGGTTGCGTTTGCGCGCCTTGGCGTCCAGGCCTTGTTGGGCCGTCGTTTCGCGGGTGCGTTGCAGCCAGTGTTCGGCAACCGGCAGCTCTAATTGTTCGCCTAGCCACCTGGCCAGCATGGCGGCCTGGTTGTAGCCGCGCTGGCGCAGGCGTTTGCTGGCCAGGGGCACTGGCAGCAGAAAATCCGGGCGGGGCAGGGCGTCGTCGAAGCGGTGTTGCAGCAATTGCCCCAGCAGTTCGGCCAGCAGACGGCCCATGGGCCACTGGGCTTGATGCTTGAAGCGTGTGACCAGCGCGTCGATGGGGAAGTCGTAATGCCAGGGAGCCAGAACCTGGCTGAACGCTGGCGGGTGTCTGCTACAGGCTGCGCAGGTCAGGCCGTCCATGGGCATCGGCAGCGCACAGCATATGCACTGATCGCCGAGCCACGGCAACTCGGCCTCGCAGGCGACGCAGATGGGCAGTGCCGCATCGGTGCGTTCATCGCATAGCAGGCAGGTTTGGTTGTTTTTTAACCAGATGTAAACCTGATGATTGCTCTGTGGTTGACAGCGCATGACTCTTCCTTAAATATGCCAAACATCCGTGTCGCGCCTGTGGACTTTCTGCGTGAATCATCACCGCCGAGCCACCGGGCCATTGCCAAGAAAACACCAAGGAGCCGCCCGATGAGCGCCAGCACTACCGCTACCCTGCGTCACGACTGGACTTTAGCCGAGGTCAGGGCGCTGTTCGTACAGCCCTTCAATGACTTGCTGTTTCAGGCGCAGACGGTGCACCGCGCGCATTTCGACGCCAACCGCGTACAAGTTTCCACCCTGTTGTCGATCAAGACCGGCGCCTGCCCGGAAGACTGCAAATACTGCCCGCAGTCCGGCCACTACAACACCGGTCTTGAGAAAGAGAAGCTGCTGGAAGTGCAGAAGGTCCTGGAAGAAGCCGCTCGGGCCAAGGCCATCGGTTCGACCCGCTTCTGCATGGGCGCCGCCTGGAAACATCCATCGGCCAAGGACATGCCTTACGTGCTGGAGATGGTCAAGGGCGTGAAAGCCATGGGCCTGGAAACCTGCATGACCCTGGGTCGCCTGGATCAGGACCAGACCCAGGCCCTGGCCGATGCCGGCCTGGACTACTACAACCATAACCTCGATACCTCGCCGGATTTCTACACCAGCATCATCACCACCCGCACCTACAGCGAGCGCCTGCAGACTCTGGCTTATGTGCGTGATTCCGGGATGAAGATCTGCTCCGGCGGCATCCTCGGCATGGGCGAGTCCCTTGATGACCGCGCCAACCTGCTGATCCAGCTGGCCAACCTGCCAGAGCATCCGGAGTCGGTGCCGATCAACATGCTGGTCAAGGTCGCCGGTACTCCGCTGGCCAACGCCGAAGACATCGACCCGTTCGACTTCATCCGCATGCTGGCCGTTGCGCGCATCCTGATGCCGCAATCCCACGTGCGCCTGTCCGCTGGTCGTGAGGCGATGAACGAGCAGATGCAGGCCCTGGCCTTTTTTGCCGGTGCCAACTCGATTTTCTACGGCGACAAACTGCTGACCACCGCCAATCCCCAGGCCGACAAAGACATGCTGCTGTTCTCGCGCCTGGGCATCAAGCCCGAAGCCCGCGAGGAGCACGCTGACGAAGTGCATCAGGCGGCGATTGAGCAGGCATTGGTCGAGCAGAAGAGCAGCTCGATGTTCTACGACGCTGCGGCTGTTTGATAGGTTGTTGGCAGCCCGCGGTCATGCGGGCCGAAATTCGGGCGCGCATTGTGGGAGCGAATTCATTCGCGAAGAGGTCGGTACAGCCAACAGATCTCTATCGTTTGAATTGCCTCTTTCGCGAATGAATTCGCACCCACTTTGCTGACCACCATCCTTTCTTTTCAGAGGCCCGCATGTCTTTCGATCTGGGCGCCCGCCTTGCCGCGCGCCGCGCCGAACATCTTTATCGCCAACGCCCACTGCTGCAAAGCCCGCAAGGGCCGCAGGTAGTGGTCGATGGCCAGCCGCTGTTGGCTTTCTGCAATAACGATTACCTGGGCCTGGCCAATCACCCCGAGATCATTGCCGCCTGGCAGGCCGGGGCGGAGCGTTGGGGTGTCGGCGGTGGCGCCTCGCATCTGGTGATCGGCCACAGCACGCCCCATCACGAGCTGGAAGAAGCACTGGCCGAATTGACCGGCCGGCCTCGTGCGTTGTTGTTTTCCAACGGCTACATGGCCAATCTCGGCGCGGTCACGGCGCTGGTCGGGCAGGGCGATACCGTGCTGGAAGATCGCCTCAACCATGCCTCCTTGCTGGATGCCGGCCTGCTTAGCGGTGCGCGATTCTCCCGCTACCTGCACAACGATGCCGATAGCCTCAACAGCCGTCTCGACAAGGCCGTGGGCGATACCCTGGTGGTCACCGATGGCGTGTTCAGCATGGACGGCGATATTGCCGACCTGCCCGCCCTGGCCAAGGCCGCGAAAGCCCGTGGCGCCTGGCTGATGGTCGACGACGCCCATGGCTTCGGCCCACTGGGTGCCAACGGCGGCGGGATCGTCGAGCACTTCGGTCTGGGCCTGGACGATGTGCCGGTATTGATCGGCACTCTGGGCAAGGCGTTCGGCACGTCAGGTGCCTTTGTTGCAGGCAGCGAAGAGCTGATCGAAACCCTGATCCAGTTCGCCCGGCCTTATATCTACACCACCAGTCAGCCCCCGGCTTTGGCCTGCGCGACCCTGAAAAGCCTGGAGCTGCTGCGCAGTGAGCATTGGCGGCGCGAGCATCTGGTGCGGCTGATCAAGCAGTTTCGCAGCGGCGCCGAGCAATTGGGCCTGACCCTGATGGACAGTTTTACGCCGATCCAACCGATCCTGATCGGTGATGCCGACCGCGCCTTGCGTCTTTCGCAATTGCTGCGTGAACGTGGGCTGATGGTCACTGCCATTCGCCCGCCCACTGTACCGGCTGGCAGCGCCCGTTTGCGCGTGACCTTGTCGGCGGCTCACAGCGAAGCGCAAGTGCAGCTATTGTTGAATGCATTGGAGCAGTGTTACCCGCTGCTCGGGCCGAAGGACGCGGTGGAGTCACAACATGCGTGATCGTCTGATCCTGTTGCCGGGTTGGGGTTTGGGTATTTCACCGCTGGAACCCCTGGCGGCGGCGTTGCGCGGTCTCGATGAGCACCTGCGGGTGGAAATCGAACCGTTGCCGGAACTGGACAGCAGCGACGTGCAGGAATGGCTCGACGAACTGGACGCCACGCTGCCCAACGACGCCTGGCTGGGCGGCTGGTCCCTGGGTGGCATGCTGGCGGCGGAGCTGGCGGCACGGCGTGGCGAACGCTGCTGCGGCTTGCTGACCCTGGCCAGCAACGCCTGTTTCGTCACTCACGGTGCCTGGCCCCAGGCTATGGCTGTGAGTGATTTCGAAGCCTTCCTGTCGGGCTGGGCTGAAGACCCGGCAACGACCCTCAAGCGCTTCAGCCTGCTCTGCGCACAAGGCGCCGAGGACCCGCGCGGTATCGCCCGCCTGCTCAAGGCCGCCGCGCCTCACGGCTCCGGCGAAAGCCTGCTGGCGAGCCTGCAACTGTTGCAAAAACTTGACACCCGTAGCGCCCTGCAAACCTATCGCGGCCCGCAGATGCATCTGTTTGCCGGGCTCGATGCGTTGGTCCCCGCCGAAGCGGCGAGCGACCTGCTGGCGCTGATGCCAGACATTGAGGTTGGCCTGATTGAACAAGCCAGCCACGCATTCATTCTGGAAAACCCCCATGGAGTGGCAGCGGCGATCCAGGCCTTTTTGCACGAGTCCAGCGATGACTGATCTCTCCAACCCGCCACTGCCGGGCGCCTTGCCGGACAAGCGTCAGGTGGCGGCTTCCTTCTCGCGGGCCGCAGCCAGTTATGACAGCGTGGCCGAGCTGCAGCGCGATGTCGGCAGCCAGTTGCTGGCGCGACTGCCGGCTGAGTTGAGCCCGACGCGCTGGCTGGATATGGGCAGCGGCACCGGCTATTTCAGTCGCGCCCTGGCCGAGCGTTTTGCCGACAGCGACGGCGTGGCCGTGGATATTGCCGAAGGCATGCTGCGTCATGCCCAACCTTTGGGCGGCGCGAAACACTTTGTCGCCGGCGATGCCGAACGCCTGCCCCTGCGTGATCGCAGCTTTGATCTGATTTTTTCCAGTCTGGCCGTGCAGTGGTGCGCTGACTTCACTGCCGTGCTCAACGAAGCCCATCGCGTGTTGCAGCCCGGCGGCGTTTTTGCCTTTGCCAGCCTGTGCGTGGGCACCCTGTATGAGCTGCGCGAGAGCTGGCAGGCGGTGGACGGCATGGTCCACGTCAACCGCTTCCGCCCCCTCGATGATTACCGGCATATGTGTGCGGCCAGTGGCTTGCGCGTGCGCAGTCTGGAGGTGCGACCCCATGTGTTGCACTACCCTGATGTACGTAGCCTGACCCATGAACTCAAGGCGCTGGGTGCGCATAACATCAATCCCGGTCGCCCTGGCGGCCTGACTGGACGGGCGCGGATCATGGCGCTGATCGAGGCCTACGAACGCTTCCGCCAGCCCCAGGGCCTGACAGCGACCTACCAGGTGGTTTATGCCGTTCTGGAAAAGGCTTGATTGAACAACCCATGCACAAAACTGTGGGACCGGCTTTAGCCCGGAAGACGATATGGCAGGTAATGAATATGTATCGATCATGCCTGAGCCTTCCCGGCTAAAGCCGGTGCTACTCAGTAACCAGCACCACTAGATAAGGCCACTGAGATGAGTATTGGGTATTTCATCGCGGGCACCGATACCGATGTCGGCAAGACCACCGTGGCGGCGGGCCTGTTGCATGCGGCGCGGCAGTCGGGGTTGAGCACGGCGGCGGGCAAGCCCGTGGCATCGGGATGCAACGTGACGCCCGCAGGACTGCGCAACGCCGATGCCCTAGCGCTGCTGGCCGAGTGTTCGCTGAACCTTACCTACGACCAGGTCAATCCCTTCGCCTTCGAACCTGCCATCGCCCCGCATCTGGCGGCGCGAGAAGCCGGAGTGTCGCTGACCGTCAGTGCCTTGCTCGGGCCAATGCGCGAGGTGCTGGCCAAGGGCGCGGACTTCACCCTGATCGAAGGGGCGGGCGGCTGGCGCGTGCCCCTGGCCGACCAGGCCAATCTATCGGACCTGGCCATTGGCCTGGGGCTGCCGGTGATTCTGGTGGTGGGCGTGCGCCTGGGCTGCATCAGCCATGCCTTGCTGACCGCCGAAGCCATCGCCCAGGACGGCCTGCAACTGGCCGGCTGGGTGGCCAATATCATCGACCCCAAGACCTCGCGCCTGGAAGAAAACCTCGCCACCCTGGCCGAACGTCTGCCTGCGCCTTGCCTGGGCCGCGTGCCGCGACTGAAGCGGCCGAGCGCTGAGGGTGTCGCGGAATATCTGCACCTGGAGCTGCTGGACTAGCCTGACGCTACCTGCAGAGGATGTGGCGCGCTTACTTTTGCTTACATCCTCAGGGTTGACCATGGACTGGAGTCAATGATTACGTCCTTTCATTAGTTGAACAATAACTAATAGACATTACTAAAGAGTGCCTGGCGTATCGCGGGGTACTCATCATCGTGGAAAAAATAATATATAAAAAAGGATTTGCAATGAATAGTCACGCTCTTAAAAAGACAGTGCTTGCTACCTCGTTTTTCCTATCGCTAATCGGCTTATATGGTTCAACAGCTTTGCCCACGCCGGAATGTGAACCAGGCAACAGCGAGCAAACTGACACAAGTGAAAGTAAGAACAATCAAGGATCCACTGAGGCGCTTGTCGAGGCCCCCACCGTTCAAGTCATCGACTTGCCGGACAAAATAAATCGACTCTATGATAAGTTAAAGAACGCTAATGAGGTGAAGTACTATAGCTTCACGGCATTGCGCGGCCAGAAGGTAATGATCAACGATGTCCTGCGAGGCACTGAAGGGACTTACTGGAATGTCGAGTATAACATCGCAGGGCATTGGCAACCTGCACCCAAGTATGACTCCGTCATCACGCCCTTGCTGACCCCCGGTCAGAAGGTTCAACTCAGAGTTTCTCACCTTGTCGGAGAGCCCTTCCACCCAGATAAGTACTTTCATATTGATTTCGGCTCAGCCCCCTACGCGCACTATGTCAGAATCGAAACAGTAGCCCCGCCGACCGGAAGTCAGTTCTGGACAAAAACATTCAGGGACCAGATTATGTGGGCGACGAATATCAGGGACTCAACGGGTCACCTTCTTGAAGGGGCTACCGTCAATTTTGTCATAACTGCCGATGACCAACATCCTTCCAACGCCAACATGGCGGAGTCGCAGCGCGTCACCGTTACGGGAGGGATCGTGGAATACGTGAATTTTCCAGCCTGCCACGGGCGCCAGGTGACCCCTATTTTTACCGGGGTATATGACTTCATCAACAAATGGCAAGTCACATACAATACCGGCCACTGGCACGTGTCTGTCCGAGGCAATCCAGCTGCCAACAGCAGTCCCGTGCCTATCACTCAAATTTGCACGATGAAACTTATCCAGTAATAGTTAAAGGCTAACGGCATGTTTCATGCTGTTAGCTTTCTTGTAGTCAAGAGTCGGCAAAGTGCCGGGCATATGGGGCTGACAAGCCGTCTAGCGTAAGTCCCACCAGCCCTGCCAGTAGCCAGACATACTCCTTTGCTACTTTCTTGAATTCCGAGTGATTATTCAGTAATTCAAAAAGCAGCTTTTCGGTTTTCGCATCGAGTGGACGTGAAATGCTGACGGGGTTGATAGTGCCTTTTTCGTCGACTGAGAAACTTAGCTCGTTCAATAACTCAGGTTCTACGTCGACAGCGGTCTTCTTGATATCTTTCCATGTCTCATCCATTTGATTCGCGACATTCTGTGCTGCGCGCTTACGGGCATCTATTTTTATTTGTTCGCATGTATCGCGTCCACTTAGCATTCTATAGTATGTGCATCCATCCGGCTGTAGGCGCGGGCTAAGGTCTACCTCGTGATAAACATAATCCGGCTCCGGCTGGCTGATTATCCATTCGCACTCCCGCGCAGTTACTTCATCAACCCCGCCATTTTTTTTGGCCTTCTCATAGGCGACTTCGATTGCGCGTCTGTATGAATGATTTGCATCCATGAAGAAAGTCAGGTTCATAGTGGTCTCTCCTGTCAGGGGTACATGAGAGGTGTAACGGCAGATCGATGAATTGGATGACCTGAGAGCTTCGTCAGATAATTCCCATAACGTTGTATGAAATAGACTACACATTGGTACTTTGGTCTTTTTTCGGAAGTTGCCCCGAAAAATTATATGAGTGTTCGCTCAGCCGAGCTGATCCAGGGTCTGTAGCCGCTCGATCATCATCTGCGCCGCCACCGAGAGGCGATAGCCGCTGCGGCTGACGATGCCGGGGCGCAGGCTCAGGCTTTCCAGGTTGTGCGGCTGGTTACGCCAGTGCAGGCGCGCCAGCTCGCCGCGATCTAACGCTTCCTGCAGCACCTGCAGCGTGGCGATGCCAATGGCATCGGACTGCCGCACGACCCGGATCAGCGCACTCAGGTGCGGGCTTTCGATACTCAAGGCCAGATCGGTCTTGCCGCTCAGGTTGGCCAACACCTTGCGCATGCCCGCCGGTAGTGCCGGGCCCGCCAATGGGTAGTTGAACAGCTCGTTGGTGGACAGGCTGTCCTTGCTGCACAGCGGATGCTGCGGACGGCAGAAGAACACGCTGTGGCGTGGGGTCAGGGCCAGGGTCTGATAGGCGGGGTCGGCCTCGAAGGTGCGGATATCATCGATGAAAAACTCGATATCTTCTCGTTGCAGGCTGCGCCCCAGATTTTCGCTGTCGCCGATCTGAAAGCGGGTCCTGACCTTCGGGTATTCACCAACGAATTGCGCGACGGCCTGGGGCAGCAACTGCTCGGCGGCCAGGGCGCAGCTGCCCAGGCGCAATTCGCCGGCGTCGAGTTTATTCATCTGCGCGACTTCATTGCTCAGGGTCGCTGCGCCCTGCACCAGGCGCAGGGCGTGCTGCAACACCACCTGGCCCTCGGCGGTGGGGCGCAGGTCCTTGTTGCCGCGGTCTACCAGGACGCAGCCGAACTCCTGTTCCAGCCCTTGGATGCTGCGGCTGAAGGCGGGTTGGGTAATGCCCATGGCATCGGCGGCGCGGACAAAGCTGCGGTGCTCGAGCAGGGCAATAAAGTAGCGCAGCTGACGCAGATCCATGGTGTAGACAGCTTCCGATAAGGCGAGCGTGGCAGTTTCATGGCTCAACGATTATTCCGTCAACAGAGGTTTATAGTGTTTTTTAGGCTTTAAATGCATAAGCATAGGCCGTATGGGTTGACCTGTATCTACGTAAAGAGCTGCATAAAAAGAATATTTTTAATGCCTTTCAGGCATGGCAGAAATGACACTTGTGCGCAGGCGTTGATTCATAAGGGCCATCGTCAACCTGAGGTTTTTGATATTCGATTCAGTTCTATTTATAACTTTAAATATTGCTTTATGCGCTAAGCAGCCGTCGCCAATCATAGGCTCCTCGATCTTTTATGAAGACAGCAGGAGTGAAGCGATGGGCAATGTCCAGACCGCTGCCAGTGCCCACGACGTGCTTTGGCGCAGGACCCCGAACGGCGAGTTGGTTGATCTCGGCCGGGTCTGGCGCGGGCCTTTGGCGTTGTCACGCCTGCACAGCACGCCCAAGGGTGTGCTCAGCCGTCGCGAAGCCATATTGCTTGGGGTGCTCGCCCTGGTTCTGCACGGCGCGGTGATTTATGCCCTCAATCAGAACCCGGCTCCGGTGTTGCCGATCGTGCCGCCGGAAATCCCGCCCATGACCATCGAATTTTCCCAGCCCGCGCCACCGGTGGTGGAAACCCCGCCGCCACCGCCCGAGCCGATTCCGCAGCCGGTGGTAGAACCGCCACCGCCAGTGGAAGACGAACTGGCCGTGAAACCGCCGCCGCCCAAGCCGATTCCCAAACCCAAGCCAGTGGTCAAGCCGCCACCGCCCAAGCCCGTGGCCAAGCCGGTCGAGCAACCGCCTGCGCCGCCTGTTCCGGCGCCACCGGTTGCCGCCCCCGCGCCACCGGCACCGCCCGCGCCTGCACCGGTTACCCCGGCATCGGCCAACGCCGGTTACCTGCATAACCCGGCGCCGGAATATCCCGCCTTGGCGATGCGTCGCGGTTGGGAAGGCACGGTGCTGTTGCGGGTGCATGTACTGGCCAGCGGCAAGCCGAGCGAGATCCAGATCCAGAAGAGCAGCGGCCGCGAGCAACTCGATGAAGCGGCGCAGACAGCGGTCAAGCGTTGGAGCTTTGTCCCGGCCAAACAGGGCAACGACCCGATTGATGGCTGGGTCAGCGTACCCATCGATTTCAAGATTCGTTAATCCGTCACAACAGCAGACCCATGCACAAGCAAGAGAGCACAGACCATGAACGTATTGGCATCCCCCTTCGAATCCATTGAGCATGCGGTTATCTGGCTGCTGCTGATTTTCTCCGTCGCAACCTGGGGGCTGGCCCTGCTCAAGGGCGTGCAGTTCGGTCGCCTGAAGAGTCAGGACCGGCGTTTCCACAAGCAATTCTGGGCCGCCTCTAGCCTGGATTCCGCTGCCGAACTGGCGACCACCCAGCCCGGCGCCGCAGCGCGGGTAGCTCAAGCCGGTTATGCGGCGATTCAGGTGCAGGAAGGTAGTCAACAGACCGACCTGGCCCACTCGATCAATCATCAGGACCGTCTGGAGCGGGCGCTGCGTCAACAGATTGTGCGTGAGCGCCGTTCCCTGGAAACCGGTCTGGCGATCGTCGCCAGTATCGGCAGCACCTCGCCCTTTATCGGTCTGTTCGGCACTGTGTGGGGCATCATGTCGGCGCTCAAAGGCATCAGCGCCGCCGGTTCCGCCAGCCTGGAAACCGTGGCCGGTCCCATTGGTGCAGCCCTGGTTGCCACAGGCGTCGGTATCGCCGTCGCGGTGCCTGCGGTGTTGGTCTACAACTATTTCCTGCGCCGCCTGAAGCTGACGGCTGCCGACCTCGACGACTTTGCCCACGACTTCTACAGCCTGGCGCAGAAAAACGCCTTCCGCGTGCTGCTGCATCCAGTGCTGAACAAGCCGGCTGCAGGCTCGCAGAAAGTGAAGGAGGCATCCTGATATGGCCTTCTCCACCCAAGACAGTGACGAGGTGCTCAGCGAGATCAACGTGACGCCCTTGGTGGACGTGATGCTGGTGCTGCTGGTGGTGTTTATCGTCACCGCGCCGCTTTTGACCAATTCGATCCCGATAAACCTGCCCAAGACTGAATCCGTGGCACCGGTCGAGCAGAAAGACCCGTTGGTCGTCAGCATCGACGACAAGGGCAAGCTGTTCATCAACAAGGACGAAATCCAGCCGGATCTGCTGCAGACCAACCTGGCTGCAGCCAAGCAGAAGAATCCCGACGTGCGCGTGCAATTGCAGGCGGACAACGGCGTGAACTACGGCGAAGTGGCGCGGGCCATGGCCTCCATCGAGAAGGCTGGCATTACCAAATTATCGGTTATCACCGCCAAATGAGGGGGTAGCCGTAGCGCATTTGTAACAGAGCATCGCTATCTTCAACCTCGCTCTCACGCGTTGTGAGCAGGGACTACAGCAGTTTTCTTGGGTCACTCCTTAGGCAGGGGGTGGCCCTTTTTTTATGCGGGCTTTTTAATTCGTATATTTCTTTTGGGTCTTAATAAATAGCTTCTTATTCCTTAACGAATATATATCCCGTCCCTATACTTGCCCCATGAACGCAACGATGCACGAGGTGACCCCATGCATAACGAATCGATTCGCTATCTGATCGTGCCAGGCTGGCAAGGGTCGCCTGACGAACATTGGCAGAGCCATTGGCAGAACAGCTTGCCCAATAGCGCGCGGGTCGAGCAGGACAATTGGCTGCAACCGCGTCTCGAGGACTGGGTGGGTGAACTGCAACGCAGCATCGCCGCCGACGATACCCCGGTGATCCTGATTGCCCACAGCCTGGGCTGCGTGACCGTGGCGCATTGGGCGAAGCTGGCACCGTTGGTGTCGTTGCGTCAGGTGCGTGGCGCCTTGCTGGTCGCACCTGCCGACGTCGAGCGGCCGAACTGCCCGCCGGCGCTGCGCAACTTTGCGCCGATCCCGACGGATCTGCTGCCGTTTCCGACCCAGGTGGTCAGTTCCGACAACGATGCCGCCGTCAGCACCCAGCGCGCTTTGACCTTTGCCCGCAACTGGGGCGCCGAGATCGGCATCCTCAGCGAGGCCGGGCATATCAACGTCAAGTCCGGTCATCAGCGTTGGGAGCAGGGTTTCGCCTATCTGTATCGCCTGCAGGGCCGCATGGAACAACAAGCCCGGCGCCGCGCATGAACTCAATTGACGCGGCCTGTTTCGCGTTTCTATTACCGACTACGATCGATCCCTTTAGTTAACGCCTGAGTCAATCGTTGGCTCGGGCGGGAGTTTGCCATGAGCCTTCACCCTGATCTCGGCCAGCCGCTGCTGACCTTCCCCGACGCTGAAAAAAGTCCCCTGAGCATTCGCGCCAAAGCTCTGGTGTTCGTCGACCCGCGTTCACGGCGCTTGCGTGAGGAGCTGGAGCTGCGCGCACCTGGCGCCTTGCCGGTGCTGATTCGCGGCGAGTCGGGCACCGGCAAGGAATTGCTGGCACGGCAGATCCATCGCGGCAGTGACCGCAGCGGATTGTTCGTCTCAGTCAATTGCGCGGCCATCAGCCCGACCTACGCCGATGCCGAATTGTTCGGCTACGCCGCGGGGGCCCATAGCGGTTCGGTGAGCAGTCGGGCAGGGTGGTTCGGCTCGGCCAATGGCGGCACGCTGTACCTGGATGAAATCGCCGACCTGCCCCTGGCCATTCAGACCAAATTGCTGGCGGCCCTGGAAAATCACGAAGTCACTCGCGTCGGCGCCGCCCAACCAAGCCCGGTGGATGTGCGCCTGGTCGCGGCGACCAGTATCGACCTGGCGCCAGCCGTGGCGGCGGGGAAGTTTCACGAGCGTCTCTATCACTATTTGCGTGAAGGCCAGCTTGAGCTGCCTGCCTTGCGCGAGCGGGTCGGCGATATCCTGCCCCTGGCCGAATATTTCCTCGGCATCTACAGCCAGCGCCTGGGCTTTGCCGTGCCACTGATCAGCGAGGCGGCGCAGGCGGCGCTGGAAGCCCACAGTTGGCCGGGTAATACCCGGGAGCTGGAGAACGTTATTCACTTTGCCCTGCTGGTCAGCCCAGGCGATGAAGTGCTGGCGCAACATCTGGGTTTGCCTGAACGCCTGTCCCCCGAAGAGCAGATTCGACGCTTGTTGAATGACGCCGATCTTAAACAACTGGCGGTGCTGAAGCGTCTACTGCAAGAGCTGCCTTGAAGCGGGCACGTGGCGATTAGCCGCTACCCAGCAAAAAGGCATAAGCACTGAAATAAAAAGTATTGTATTGGAATAAAGAATCTCGGTAATGTCCGCTTCACGCCGCGCCACCAGAGTGCGGCAACTCACTGATAAGCCGTCGTTTTGTGGCGATGGCGCTTTTCGCCAAGGACATAATATGAAAAAGACTTTCTTGTTGACTGCACTGGCTGCCGCTCTGTCGATCGGCCTGGCCCACGCCGGCGAAAAACTGGTGGTAGGCGCCACGCCAGTACCCCACGCCGAGATCCTCGAGCTGATCAAGCCTGAGCTGGCCAAAGAAGGCGTGGACCTGGAAATCAAGGTTTTCACTGACTACGTGCAACCGAACGTGCAGTTGAACGAGAAACGTCTGGACGCCAACTACTTCCAGACCAAGCCTTACCTGGACGGTTTCAACAAAGGCAAGGGTGCCAACCTGCAAGTGGGTGTAGGCGTTCACGTTGAACCGTTTGGCGGCTACTCGAGCAAGTGGAAGAGCATCAAGGACCTGCCGGACGGCGCAACCATCGCCCTGCCTAACGAAGGCAGCAACGCCGGTCGTGCCCTGCTGCTGCTGCAGAAAAACGGTTTGATCACCCTGAAAGATCCAACCAACGCGCTGTCGACCACCAAAGACGTGGCCAGCAACCCGAAACATTTCAAGTTCAAAGAACTGGAGTCGGCCATTCTGCCGCGCGTGTTCAAAGAAGTTGACCTGGACCTGATCAACACCAACTACGCGCTGGAAGCCAAGCTCAGCCCGAAAAAGGATGCGTTGATTCTGGAAGGTTCCGACTCGCCGTACGTGAACTACCTGGTGACCCGTGAGGACAATGCCCACACCGACGCCATCAACAAGCTGTCCAAGGCCCTGACCAGCCAACAGGTCAAAGACTTCATCAACAAGAAGTACGACGGTGCGGTTGTGCCAGCGTTCTGATTGTCGCGTGACAGGCTGAACTGATTAACGCCGACGGCTGGTAGCAGCGTCGGCGTTTTTATTTGTCTGGGGATCGAGCGCGCGGTTCAGGGCGATCAACAGTTTGACCATGTCTTCCGGATTGCCCTTGAGGGGGTAGTTGAAGGTCTTCTGGGTTGGCATATCGAAATGCTCCTGATTCTTATAGGGCTTTATCACGCGTCCTGCGTAGACCCCGTAACGGGCATTGTGTTCGCATTTGTCGGAAAACTCCCCGGTCTTTCGTCGGAAAGGGCCGGAATCCCGGACTGACTGCCCAGTCAGTCTGCGTCTGCGGGGTGCTAGCTCGTTAAGTGATATCAATATGCCGTAACGGTATTTAAATTCTGATTCTTATATCTATAAAGTCGACTCCCTAAACCACCAGTCTTCTGGAGTCGCAATTCACATGCCCGCTGCCTCTCTCGCTTCATCGTCCGCCCAAGCCGCCGCGCAATCGTTCGACGTGCGCCCATTCGCCGAAAAGGTGGGTGCAGAGATCGTCGGGCTGGATTTGTCCAAACCTCTGAACGACGCCGATTTTGCCCGCGTGCATCAGGCGCATCTGGACTATCACGTCGTGGTCTTCCGCGACCAGCAGATCACCCCGCAACAGCAGATCGATTTCAGCCGCCGTTTCGGCGTGTTGCAGATCCATGTGCTCAAGCAGTTCCTGCTGGCCAATCACCCGGAAATCCTCATCGTGTCCAATATCGTCGAGAACGGCCAGCCGGTCGGCCTAGGCGATGCGGGCAAATATTGGCACTCGGACCTGTCCTACAAGGAACTGCCGAGCCTGGGCTCGATGCTCTACGCCCAAGAGCTGCCAAGCGAAGGCGGCGACACTTTGTTCGCCGACATGCATCGGGCCTGGGACACCCTGCCTGAGCATCTGCGCAAGGCGGTGGAAGGTCGTTCGGCCGTGCACAACTACACCGCGCGCTACAGCGAAGGCCATAACGCCGCCAGCTGGCGCCCGACCCTGACCCCGGAGCAATTGGCCCAGGTCGTTGAAGTCACCCACCCGATCGTGCGTACCCACCCGGAAAACGGCCGCAAGGCGCTGTTCGTCAGCGAAGGTTTCACCACGCGCATCGTCGGCCTGCCGGAAGACGAAAGCCGCGCCCTGCTGCAGGAAATCTACGACCACAGCGTGCGCCCCGAACATATCTACCGCCATCACTGGCAGGCAAACGACATGGTGTTCTGGGACAACCGTTCGCTGATCCACCTGGCCGCCGGTTGCCCTGCACACCTGCGTCGCAAGCTGCACCGCACCACCATCCAGGGTGATGCGCCGTTCTGATTCAGGAGTACCGTTTCATGAATGCTGTTTTGCAAGGCCACACGGCCAGCGAAAGCCCGGTTGCCCAGGCGCTGCCTTTGCAGGCGCCTGAAGCTCTGCTGAAGGTACAGAACGTCAGCCTGGAATACCGCACCCCCGAGCGCGTGGTGCGGGCGACCCATCAAGTCAGTTTTGAAGTCGATCCGTCCGACCGCTTTGTCCTGCTTGGCCCTTCGGGCTGTGGGAAATCGACCTTGCTCAAAGCGGTGGCCGGTTTTATCCGACCCAGCGAAGGCGAGATTCGTCTTGCTGGCGAGCAGGTTTCCGAGCCTGGCCCGGACAGGATCGTCGTATTCCAGGAGTTCGACCAACTGCCGCCCTGGAAAACCGTGATCCAGAACGTCATGTTCCCGCTGCTGGCCTCGCGCACCCTGAAAAAGCCCGAAGCCCTGGAACGTGCACGGTATTACCTGGAAAAAGTCGGCCTTAGTGCTTTTGCCGATGCCTACCCGCACACCCTGTCCGGCGGCATGAAAGCGCGGGTAGCGATTGCCCGTGCCTTGGCGATGCAGCCGAAGATCCTGCTGATGGATGAACCCTTCGCCGCCCTCGACGCCCTGACCCGCCGCAAGATGCAGGAAGAGCTGCTGGAGCTGTGGGAAGAAGTGCGTTTCACCTTGCTGTTCGTGACCCACTCCATCGAAGAAGCGCTGGTCGTCGGCAATCGCATCCTGCTGCTGTCGCCCCATCCGGGGCGCGTAAGGGCCGAGATCAACAGCCATCAGTTCGACCTGAAAAGCCTCGGCGGCACGGCCTTCCAGAGCACCGCGCAACGCATTCATCGCCTGCTGTTCGACGAAAGCGACGGCAGCCCGGTGGAGCGCGATCTGAGCTTCCAGGACATTCGAATCGCCTATTGATTTGATTGGCGCTTATCTCCTGTGGGAGCCGCATTTCAATCGCGATGGTTTGTTGTAAACCAGTATTCAAGAGATCAGCACCATGAGCCTTGCACCCCCCATCCGTGAGGAATACGAAGTCACGCTGCAGCCCTTCACCCAAGAAGATCTGGCGCGTGATATTCCCCTGCTACAACGCATCTGGCAGTTGAGCTGGGTGCGCAAGAGCGTGATCCTTATCGCCCTTGCCGTTATCTGGGAAATCGCTGCGCGTATCCAGGGTAATGACCTGCTGCTGCCCAGCTTCCTGCAAACCGCGTCGGCATTTTACGACGGCATCATCAGCGGCGAGCTGCTGAGCAAGGTATGGATTTCCCTGACCGTGCTGGTCAAGGGCTACCTGATCGGTATTGTCCTGGCCTTTGGCCTGACCACGCTGGCGGTGTCGACCCAACTGGGCCGTGACCTGCTCAGCACCCTGACCGCGATGTTCAACCCGCTGCCGGCCATTGCCTTGCTGCCGCTGTCCCTGCTGTGGTTCGGCCTGGGGCAGAACAGCCTGATCTTTGTGTTGGTGCACTCGGTGCTGTGGGCCTTGGCGCTCAACACTTACGCCGGTTTCCTCGGTGTGTCCGAGACCCAGCGCATGGCCGGGCGCAACTACGGCCTCAAGGGTCTGCGCTTTGTCTGGTACATCCTGATCCCGGCGGCACTGCCGTCGATCCTCGCGGGCCTGAAGATCGGCTGGGCCTTCGCCTGGCGCACCCTGATCGCCGCTGAACTGGTGTTTGGCGCCTCGTCGGGCAAGGGCGGCCTGGGCTGGTACATCTTCCAGAACCGTAACGAGCTGTATACCGACAAGGTCTTCGCTGGCTTGGCTGCGGTGATTCTGATTGGCCTGCTGGTGGAAAACCTGTTGTTCGCCAATGTCGAGAAGCTGACCGTAAAGCGTTGGGGCATGCAGCGCTAAGAAACCTGACACCTGTGGGAGCGGGGCTTGCCCGCGAAAAGCTTGACGCGTTGCGCCTGGCACTGCGCGTCGCCAGGTTCGCGGGCAAGCCCTGCTCCAACGAGTACTACCACCCACCATTCGAATTTTTCTGAGGTTCTCAACATGGCAACTTCTTTCAAACGTCCCGCACTGACCGTGCTGGCGGCCACCATCGGTTTGTTCGCAGGCCTGCTCAGCAGCGGCGCCCAGGCGGAAGGCAAGATCAGCATCGCGCAACAATTCGGCATCGGTTACCTGATCCTCGACGTGGTTCGCGATCAGAAGCTGATCGAGAAACACGGTAAGCAGGAAGGGCTGGATATAGCCGTCGACTGGAACAGCATTTCCGGCGCCACGGCCATGAACGAAGCGCTGCTGGCCGGTGCTCTGGACGTGGTATCCGCTGGTATCCCGCCGATGCTGGTGCTGTGGGACCGCACCAAGGGCAAGCAGAACGTCAAGGCCATCGCCTCCCTGGGTTCGATGCCCAATTACTTGCTGACCAATAACCCGAACGTGAAGACCCTCAAGGACTTCAGCGACAAGGACCGCATCGCCGTTCCGGCTGCGGGCGTAGGCTTCCAGTCGCGCACCTTGCAGATCGAAACCGCCAAGCAGTTCGGTAACGACAACTTCAAGAAATTCGACAACATCTCGGTCAGTGTGCCGCACCCGGACGCCACTTCGGCGCTGATTGCCGGTGGTTCGGAAATCAACTCGCACTTCTCAAGCCCGCCGTTCCAGTATCAGGAACTGGAAAATCCTAACGTGCACAAAGTGCTGAGTTCCTACGACATCCTCGGCGGCCAGGCCACGTTCAACGTGCTCTACACCACGCAGAAATTCCACGACGAAAACCCCAAGACCTACAAGGCGTTCTACGACGCCCTGGCCGAGGCGGAGAAGATCATCAAGGCCGACAAGCCTGCGGCGGCCAAGACCTATATCGCAGTCGAACAATCCAAGCTGCCGCTGCCCCTGGTCGAGAAGATCGTTGCCGACCCGGAAATCGACTTCACCGTCGTGCCGCAACGCACCTACATCTACGCCGAGAAGCTGCATGAACTGGGCGTGCTGAAAAACAAGGCGACGGACTGGAAGGAATACTTCTTCGAAGAAGCGCATGGTGGTGCGGGGAGCTGAATCAGCTGATCTGGAATGAGACCCTGTAGGAGCTGCCGAAGGCTGCGAAAAGCGGGGTATCAGACAGACCCATTCGCAGCCTGCGGCAGCTCCTACGGGGATAGGGTTTAGCCAACAAAAAACCGCCTGCTGACAGGCGGTTTTTTTATGCCCTCACGTCGCTCGCTGTTCCTGCAAGTGCTCCAGCTGATGATTGGCCAGGGCCTTGAGAAAGCGGATCGGAGTGAGATCGGGTGGGAGCGTGGCTTGCCCGCGATGGCCTCAACTCGGTCTTGGACATATTCCGTCAAGCAATTGCCCATTGGCAGTCGCCTGTCAGAGCTAGCCTCTGAGCTTCATAAAGCTCAGAGGCAAAGGAATGCGCTCACCTCATCAATCTCGACGGCTGCGCGTCGGTCGATACAGCGAACAAGGCCGAATTTACCTGGTCACATCCAACACCCTGGATCGACAGCCGTTATTTGCGGACTGGAGAGTGGGATGTCTCCTCGCCAAGCAATTCAAGCAAGCTGAACGCGATCAGCTCGTACATTCTTTGGCTTGGGTGGTAATGCCTGATCATTTCCACTGGCTGCTAGAGCTGAGGAGTGATTCGCTGAGCCGTGTAGTTGGGCGTACCAAGTCTCTCACCCGTTTGGCCGTGAGCGCGGCAATAGGTCGTACCGGTAGTATCTGGCAGGCAAGTTTCCATGATCGAGCTATTCGCCGGGAGGACGATCTGAAAGCTGTTGCCAGATATATCGTGTTAAACCCTGTGCGGGCCGGTCTGGTCGAGCGGGTTGGGGACTACCCACTTTGGGACGCTGTCTGGATCTGATCAGGTAGCGAGACCGTGTCGCCTTCATCGCGGGCAAGCCACGCTCCCACAGGTTGGATTATTAAGTCCTCAGGCCTTGCGCCACACACTCGCCAACCAGGGCTGTTGATCCCGGGGCAATCCCGCTGGCCGGTAGTAATGCTCAAGCTCGACAAACCCCGCCGTCGTCAGTAACGCCCGCCAGTTTTCCAGATCGTGATAGGCGCCGTAGCGCGGGCCTTTCCAGCCTTCCTGGTTGTCGCCACGGGGGTTGGAGCTGAACAGTACGCCGCGGGGCTTCAGGGCTGCGTGCAGTTCGCGCAATACCCGGGGCAGTTCCTGCTTGGGGACGTGGAACAGCACGGCATTGGCGAAGATGCCGTCGAAGCGCTCAACTGGCAGATTCAGTTCGAGGAAGTTCTGTTGCAGCACCTCGCAGCCAGTGTCGGCCCTGGCCATTTCGGCGAAGCGTTCGGAGCCGTCGAGGCCGGTGGCGATATGACCCATGCGGGTGAAGGTCTGCAGGTCGCGCCCCGGCCCGCAACCGAAGTCGAGGATTTGCAGTGGCGCGCCGCCCTGGATATGCCGCAGCAGGGCGTCGATATTCTGGCTGACGTCGTGGTCGCGGGTGCCTTCGCGAAAGTCGTCGGCGACCTGGTTGTAGTGGCCCAGGGTCGTGGCAGTGATGGTCTGTAGCGTGTCGCGGTCGAGGGTCATGGGGGCTTCGCGCAGGGCTCGTTGAGTGCTGACCTTACTCAAAATGCCCTGCGCCGCATAGCTCAGCGCTTGTTCAGCACCCGCGCCAGGCGATCGCCGCCGAACTGGATAAACGCCACCAGCACCACCAACAGCACAATCACCGTGACCATTACCTGGCTGTCGAAACGCTGATAGCCGTAGCGATAGGCGATGTCACCCAGGCCACCGGCACCGATGGCACCGGCCATAGCCGAGGAGTTGATCATGGTCACCAGAGTGATAGTGAAACCGCCGACGATACCCGGCCGCGCTTCGGGCAGCAGTACGTGCCAGACGATATGCCAGCGACGGCAACCCATCGCCTGAGCAGCTTCGATCAGGCCGTGATCGACCTCACGCAGGCTGACTTCGGCAATGCGCGCAAAGAACGGCGTCGCCGCGATGGTCAGGGGCACGACAGCGGCCCACACGCCGTAGGTGGTGCCGACGATCAGCCGGGTAAAGGGGATCAGCGCGACCATCAGGATCAGGAACGGCACCGAGCGGAACAGGTTAACGAAGCCGCCCAGTATGCGATTGAGGTTCGGTGCCTCGTAGATACCGCCTTTATGGCTGGTGACCAGAATCACCGCCAACGGAATGCCCACCAGCAGTGCGATCAGCGACGATACGCCGACCATCAAAAACGTATCCAGGGTGCCCTGGAGCAAGCGATCAAACCACATAGCCGATGACCTCCACATGCTGTGCCTGTTGCCGGGCACGACTGAGCAATTCTTCGCGGCTGTAACGCGATGCCGCCACGGCTATCAGCAAGTGCCCCAGAGGACGGCCCTGGATGCGTTCGATACCGCCATTGAGCAGACGAATCTGCCCGCCGAGGGCGTTGAACAGCGCCGCCAGATCGGGCTCTTCGCCGGACTCGCCGGTAAAGTGCAGGTCCAGCACCAGTGCTGCATCGGGCTGCGGCGGCTGTGCATGCAGGCGCGCCTGCAAGTCTTCCGGCAAGCCATGTTGCAGCGGTGCCAGCAGGGTTTTGCTGACCTCATGTTGCGGACTGCCGAACACCTGCCAGACCGGGCCTTGCTCGACCACCTTGCCTTGCTCCAGCACCACAACGCGGTCGCAGATATCGCGGATCACCGCCATCTCGTGGGTGATGAGGATGATGGTCAGGCCCAGGCGCTGATTGATCTCTTTGAGCAGGCCAAGGATCGACTGAGTGGTTTCCGGGTCCAGGGCCGAGGTGGCTTCATCGCACAGCAGAATGTCCGGGTCATGCACCAGAGCGCGGGCGATGCCGACGCGCTGTTTCTGCCCGCCGGACAACTGCGCGGGGTAGGCGTGGTGCTTGTCTTGCAGGCCGACCAGTTCCAACAGCTCGCCGACCTTGCGCTGGCGCTGGTCCTTGGCCACGCCTGCGACCTTGAGCGGCAGTTCGACGTTCTGCCACACGGTCTTGGCCGACATCAGGTTGAAGTGCTGGAAGATCATGCCGATCCGGCGGCGCAGCTCGACCAGGCGGTCTTCGTTGAGCTCGCCGATATCCACCTGATTGATCAGCACCCGGCCGCTGCTCGGTTGCTCAAGACGGTTGATGGTGCGGATCAGTGACGACTTGCCCGCGCCGCTGCGGCCGATGATGCCGAAGATCTCGCCGCGCTGGATGGCCAGGTCGATGTTGTGCAGAGCCTGCACTGGGCCCTGTTGGCCGTTGTAGGTCTTGCCCAGGTTGATGAATCGAACCAGAGCGTTGTTCAGGTCAGGATGCAGTTCGACCTTGTCGGCGGACTGCGCGTTGTCGGTGGGCTGCTGACGCTGGGCGATGGCGGTCATGTCACTTTTCCCAGCCGGCCTGGTAGAGCTTGCCGTTGGCCTTGTCCAGGGCGGCGCGCACTACCGGCGAGTGTTGATAGATGTCGATGAACTTGGCCAGGCGCGGATCGTTCTTGTGGTCCGGGCGGATCACGAACTGGATGACGTATTCCGGGTGATCGAGGCCGTCGAAAAGAATCGCCGAGCTTGGGTCGAAGGTCTTGGCCAGGCGGATATAAGCCGGGTAGCCCTGGACCAGATCGGCGTCATCGTAGGCGCGCACCAGTTGCACGGCCTCGACCTGAATCAGCTTGAGCTTCTTCGGGTTGGCGGTGATGTCTTCTTCGGTGGCCTTGTAGCCGACGCCCGGCTTGAGGGTCAGCAGACCGGCCTTGGCCAGCAGTTGCAGGCCGCGACCGGCGTTGATCGGATCGTTGGCGATGGCTACGGTAGCGCCGCTTGGCAGCTCGTCGAAGCTTTTGTATTTCCTGGAGTACAGGCCGACGTTATTGATGATCCCCGGCGCGTAGGATTCCAGATGGGTCCCGGCAGCGGCATTGGCGTTGGTCAGGAAGGGGATGTGCTGGAAGTAGTTCACATCGATATCACCCGCCGCGAGGCTGACGTTGGGGGCGATCCAATCGGTGAATTCCACCAGCTCGACCTTCAGGCCCTGCTTGCCGGCCTCTTCGACGGCGGCTTCCAGAGGGATGGCGAAGGCGGCGGTGGTGCCGACTTTCAACGGCGCATCGGCGGCGTGGGCGGTGAGGGATAACAGGCCCAGGGCCAGGGTGGCGATCAGTTTGTTCATGGTGAATTCCGCAAGGTTGGGTTTTGTTTTGTCTGTATGGATGTATTCATCGCTGAGAAATGTGGGAGCGAATTCATTCGCGAAGAGGGCAGTACAACCAAAACATTTCCGTGCTTTGAAATACCGTTTTCGCGAATGAATTCGCTCCCACAAAAAACCTTGTGCTCTCAGCTGGCTATGAGTTACTTGACCGTCGATAACTGGCCCCGGTATGCCGCTGGGGCAAATGCGCTTCACCCTCGGGAAACAGCTTTTCGCGCAATGAGCCGCTGTCGTAGGCGGTCTTGTAGGAGCCGCGTCGTTGCAGTTCAGGGATCACCAGGTCGATGAAGTCGACGTAGCTTTCCGGGGTGACGATGCGGGTCAGGTTGAAGCCGTCCAGGCCGGTTTCGGCGATCCAGGATTCCAGTTCGTCGGCCACCTGCTGCGCTGAGCCGACCACAGTGAAATAGCGCCCGCCCAGAGCGTGCTGGTCGAGCAGGCGCTGGCGGGTCCAGTCGTTGTTCTTGAGGTTTTTCGTCGCCGACTGAATGGCGTTGCTCTTCACGTACTGGATCGGTTCATCCAGTTCGTATTCGGCAAAGTCGATGCCGGTGGACGCGGCAAAATGCGCCACGCCCGCCTCGGCACTGGCGTACTGGCGATACTCCACAAGCTTGGCCTGGGCCTCTTGCTCGGTGGCGCCGACAATCACGTTCAGGCCCATGAAGATTTTGATGTCTTCAGGCTTGCGCCCGGCGGCCTTGGCGCTGGCGCGAACCTTGTCCACCTGCTCGCGGGTCGCGGTCTTGTTCTGCCCGCTGATGAACACGCACTCGGCGTGACGCCCGGCGAATTGCAGGCCGCGATCGGAGCTGCCCGCCTGGAACAACACCGGCGTGCGCTGTGGCGACGGCTCGCACAGGTGGTAACCCTCGACCCGATAGAACTCGCCCTCGTGACGGACCTTGTGCACCTTGTCCGGCTGCGCATAGATACGTTGCGCCGGGTCGTTGAGCACGGCGCCATCTTCCCAGCTGCCTTCCCAGAGCTTGTAGAGCACCTCCAGGTACTCGTCGGCCTGATCGTAGCGGCGGTCATGCTCGACCTGCTGGCTCAGGCCCATGGCCCGGGCGGCGCTGTCGAGGTAACCGGTGACGATATTCCAGCCAACCCGGCCGCGGCTCAGGTGATCGAGGGTCGACATGCGCCGGGCGAACAGATACGGCGGCTCGTAGGTGAGGTTGGCGGTCAGGCCGAAACTCAGGTTGCGGGTGACGGCGGCCATGGCCGAGACCAACAGCAGCGGGTCGTTGACCGGTAGTTGGATCGACTCCTTGAGCGGCACGTCCACCGAGTTCTGGTAGACGTCGTAGACGCCCACGATATCGGCAATGAACAGGCCATCGAACAGTCCGCGCTCAAGCAGTTGGGCCAGTTCGGTCCAGTATTCCAGGGTCTTGTACTGGGTCGAGTTGTCCCGTGGGTGAGTCCACAGGCCGTGGTTGATATGGCCGATGCAGTTCATGTTGAACGCATTGAGCAGGATCTTTTTCTTCGCCATCAGATGGTCCCCCGACGCGGAGGATTGATGTCGTTGAGGTAGTAGTTGCCGATGGTGTGATACTTCCAGCGCACCGGGTCGTGCAGGGTGTGCACGCGGGCGTTGCGCCAGTGGCGATCGAGGCCATGCTCGGCCAGGGTCGCCTGGCTGCCGGCCAGTTCGAACAGGGTGCTGCCGGCGGCCAGGGATACTTCGGTGCTGATGGCCCGGGCTTCGGCCACGGCGATGGAGGCGGCGGCGAGGCTGTCGGCGGTGGTGTCGAGCTGGGCGCGGTCGAGGAATTCTCCGGCACGGTCGAGCAAGGCTTCGCAAGCGCTCAGGCGCGCGCCGAGTTTGCCGAAGCTGTGCAACGTCAGCGGATCGTCCACGGCTTTATCGCTGCCGGAGTCGATCCATGGCCGGGTGCGGGTCCGCACGAACACCAGGGCGTCGTCATAGGCGGCGCGGGCGATGCCGGTGTCGATGGCTGCGTGAAGAATCTGCGCCAGGGGCCCAACCGTGGTCGGGCGCTCGAAGGCGGTCTGGAATGGCACGACATCTTCCGCTGGCACGAACACGCTGTTGAACACCACTGAGCCGCTGCCGGTGGTGCGCTGGCCGAAGCCGCTCCAGTCATCGATCACACTGAGGCCGGGGCTGTCGGCAGCGACAAAAGCCAGTTGCTGGATGCCGTCGTCATCGATCACCGACGTCGGAATGCGTTGCGCGTACAAGGCGCCGGTCGCGTAGAACTTGCGGCCATTGATGCGATAGCCATCGCCGTCGCGGCTTAGGCGAGTGGTGCGGTCATGGGCGGTGCGGGTGCCCAGTTCGGCCAGGGCATTGCCGAAACGCACACCGCGCAGGGCTTCGCCATACAGACGCTGTTGCTGGGCCAGGTTGCCGTTTACCCGCAACACTTCCAGGGCATAGAAATGGTTTTGCGGAATCTGCCCGAGCGAAGCGTCGGCGGCAGCAATCAGGGCAATGACCTTGGCCAGGGTGACGTTGGACACGCCAGCGCCGCCATAGGCTTTCGGCACGCTGATGCCCCACAGGCCGGACTGGCTGAACAGCTCGAGTTCGGCCAGGGGCAGGCGGCGTTCGCGGTCGCGCAGGATACTGTCGCGTTGAAACTGTGCAGCCAGTGCGGTGGCGATTTCCAGAGCCTGGGCGTCGTCACCGATCACGGCGGCGGGAGAAGTAAAACTCATAGGGTGGTGCTCCAGAGGTCTGGTTCAGATCCACGAATGGCGGGCAGGCAGGTTGCCGTTGAGGTTCCAGGCGCCGATGGCGTGGTATTTCCAGCGCACCGGGTCGTGCAGGGTGTGCACCCTTGCGTTGCGCCAGTGACGGTCGAGATTGAACTCGGCGAGGGTGGCGCGGCTGCCGGACAGTTCGAACAGCTTCTCGCTGGCCAGCAGGGCGATTTCCGTGGTCAGCACCTTGGCCTCGGCCACGGCAATGGAAGCCCGGGCGGCGGAGTGCTCGTCGATCTCTGTGGCGGCGACTTCATCCAGTATTTGTCCGGCCTTGCGCAGCAGGGCTTCAGCGGCATGCAGGTCGAGCTTGAGCTTGCCGATATCGGCGATCACATAAGGGTCGTCGCTGGCACGTTCGACGTTGGCGTCCACCCAGGGGCGCGAGCGCTCGCGGACAAAGCTGATGGCATCGTCAATGGCGCCACGGGCAATCCCGGCGTCGATGGCGGCCTGGATCAACTGCGAAACCGCACCCTGAATATTCGGCACCAGGGCCTGGCGCCAGTTGTCGATCACCCGTTCGGCGTCGACTCTCACACCCTCCAGCAACACCGTGCCACTGGCGGTGGTACGTTGGCCGAAGCCGGACCAGTCGTCGACGATGCTCAAGCCCGGCGTATTGCGCGGCACCAGAGCCAGCACTTGACGGCCTTCGTCATTCAGCGCCTTGACCGCAACCCAATGGGCGAACAGCGCGCCGGTTGAGTAGAACTTCTGTCCGTCGATGATGAATTGATCACCGTCGCGCCGGGCCCGGGCCTTGAGCTCCAGGGTGTTTTTCGTGCCGCGTTCAGGCCCGGCATTACCGATGCGCCAGCCGTCCAGGACGTTCTGGAACAGCGCGCGTTTCTGCGGTTCGGTGGCGCAGCCCGCCACCAGTTGCAGAATGCCGAAATGATTCTGCGGGATCTGCCCCAGCGCCGGATCGGCGGTGCAGATAATGCGGAATACTTCGGCCAGGGTGGTAAATGAAACCTGTGGCCCGCCATAGGCGCGGGCAATGGAAATACTGCCCAGGCCGCTGCGGGTGAAATGTTCGATTTCTGCCCAGGGCAGTTTGCGCTCACGGTCGCGTTGGGCGGCGTGGACTCGGGCAATGGCGGCCAGCTCATGGGCGGCGGCGATGGCGTCGGCATCGTTGCGCAGGACCTTGGCGGGCAGCAATGGAGCGATGTTGTCCCGGCCCTGCTGTGGTGGTGTGCGGTTGACCGTAGAAATGACCATGGGAACCTCGTATCAAGCCGCATGGGCTGCGGCGGGGAAAATCAACGATGTCCGGTGGTCCGGTGTATATACCCTAATCGTGTATAAAAATTAAATAAACTAACGTTTGGGAATAAGCATAGAAGACGAATGTTAGCCTTTGCTTTAAAGCACGGTGACATAGGTCAGGGTCAGAATAAAAATGCACACTACTGCGATGTCTTTGTGTTTCATGATGATTGTTCTCGTTATTAATCGTGTGTTTCTGATGCAGGCTAGCAGCGTGTCATAAGTGCGTCGGGGAAAAGCTGTAGGTATAAGTGCAATGTTGAGTAGGACAAATCTGAATGTTTATAACTGTGTGCGCTAGTGCACAACTTTCGTCGTCTTGAAAGGCGGTGGTGCCGATACGGTGGATAGCGTGTCAGGGATTGTCCGCCGTATCGGCCATTTGCGCTGTGTTCGACCTTAAAGAGGCTTCTTTGCGTTGTTGGAAGTCTTGATAATGCGCGCCGGAGCCCAGCGCGAGTTATTTCCGGCGCGGTCAATGATGCAATAGGTTATTTCCTGGGCCTCTTCGACGCAGGCCTCGCGAATGAACTCCGGCGGCACCGTGTAGATAACGGGCATGCCTACTTCGCGGGCACTGATGGCGGGCAGGTCCACGCGCAAGTCGCCCCAGCGCAGAGTGATTTCGTCATGGGCAGCCATGTTCAGATAGGGCGCAATGCTGACTGGCAGACCATCGAGTAGATGGCTGGAGTGCAGTCCGCGTTGCAGTACCGGATCGGGCAGTGTCAGGGGTTCCAGGCCCTGATTTTCTTCGGCGTCCGGGTCGAGCAACTGGCCGCCGGGCAGATCCAGCCTGACCCAGAGCGTG
Organism: Pseudomonas sp. JUb42; assembly: GCF_024807945.1. GTDB lineage: Bacteria > Pseudomonadota > Gammaproteobacteria > Pseudomonadales > Pseudomonadaceae > Aquipseudomonas. Next base: position 75,884 of record NZ_JANUFD010000016.1, read on the forward strand.
CAGGGCGCGGATGCTTCGGGCAGGCCACCGACCTTCATGACCCGATAGCTGATCTTGACCTTGCCGTTCTGTAGAAAGCTCTCCGGCACACGTAAGGCGATAGTCTGGCCAATGTCAGCCAGGTCCAGGGTTTTCGAAGTCACGTAGCAACCTCCCCAGAGCAATTCGATAAGATCGCCTTCGTCCATGGTGGGGTAGGGGTCGATATGCACCATCAGGTGAGCGGCGGCCAGACGACCAATACCCTGGTGATGAGCCTGGGGTACATGGGGGGCTGGCAGGGTGGGAGGAGTGGTCTTGCAGGTGTTAGAAGCCATTTATGAATACTCTTGATCGTCGTTTTTCCAGGGGCGGCACACGCACGTATACACAGGGAAAGCGACTGAAAATTTAAGGGGTATTGAGTGGTAGAATACCGAAAGTTACGACAGGTATTGCAATATGTTGGACGATAATATTTGCAATAAAACAATGACGTTAAACCTTTCGCCGCCACCGAGCTAATGGGGTTATTGCGAGGCTGTCAAGAAGTGGCGTGAGTAAAATGCGCTGAAAGAGTGAAGTCGGAAATTTCCCACGGATGTCAGGTTGTTTATTTACTTTTTATTTATTGGTTGACCTACCGCAGGTGTTGCGGATTGCCTTTATGGTGCTGGATAGAAGTTTTTCAGTATGTGAGGGTGTTTAAGTACTGCCAATAAATGGTGTGCGCAAGTGTGTATCCAGGGTGATTCGCAAGGCTGAAAACAAGGTAAAAAAAGCGCCCGAAGGCGCTTTTTTGATGCTGCGGTGCAGATCAGTTACGGCTGCGCTCGAGAAATTGCCGGGTGCGTTCCTCACGAGGGTTGGCAAACAGGGCCTTGGCCTCGCCCTGTTCGACGATGACGCCCTTGTCGATGAAGATCACCCGGTTGGCCACGTCTCTGGCGAAGCTCATTTCGTGGGTCACGATGACCATGGTGCGCTTTTCTTCGGCCAGGCTGCGGATGGTCGCCAGCACTTCGCCCACCAGCTCCGGGTCCAGTGCCGAAGTCGGCTCATCGAACAGAATGACTTCCGGCTCCATGGCCAGGGCCCGGGCAATCGCTACCCGCTGCTGCTGCCCACCGGACAGACGCCGAGGATAAGACTCTTCCTTGCCAGCCAGGCCAACCCTGACCAGCAGCTTGCGACCCAGTGCGAGCGCCTGTTCCCGGGCCATCTTCTTGACCACGATGGGCCCTTCGATGACGTTTTCCAGCGCGGTGCGGTGGGGAAACAGGTTGAAGTTCTGGAACACGAAGCCGACGTGCTGGCGCAACTGGCGAATCAGCCCTTGCTGCTGGCTCAGCGGGCGACTGCCATCGACGGCAATGTCGCCGACCACGATCTTGCCGCTGCTCGGTTCTTCGAGGAAGTTCAGGCAGCGCAGCAGGGTAGTCTTGCCCGAGCCGCTGGGGCCAATAATGGCCACCACTTCGCCGGCCTCGACCTTGAGATCAATGCCCTTGAGCACCTGCTGGCCTTTGAATTCCTTGGTCAGCTTTTCGACCACTATCATGCTCATGACTCCAGATCATGCCGATTGACCCGCGCTTCCAGACGGTTCTGCAAATGCGCGAGCAGGCTGGCGAGGATCCAGTAGATCAGGGCGGCGGCAAGGTACATGGTGAAGATTTCGAAGGTCCGGGCGGTGATCAACTGCGCCTGACGGAACAGCTCCGGCACCTGAATGGTGGCTGCCAGGGCGGTGTCCTTGACCAGTGAGATAAAGCTGTTGCCCAACGGCGGCAGGGCAGTGCGCGCAGCCTGTGGCAGGATGGCCCGGCGCATGGTCTGCGCGCGGGTCATGCCGATACTGGCGGCTGCTTCCCATTGCCCGCGGTCCACGGCACCGATGGCGGCACGCAGGATTTCGCAGGCATAGGCACCCATGTTCAGGGAGAAACCGATCAGCGCTGCCGGCAGGGGATCGAGTTCAATCCCCAATTGCGGCAGGCCGTAATAGATCACGAACAGCTGTACCAGCAGGGGCGTGCCGCGAAAGAACGACACGTAGACCCTGGCAATACCACTGAGCAGGCGCAAGCGCGACAGACGCATCAGCGCCAGGCCGAAGCCCAGCACCAATCCGAAGAACATCCCGCCCAGGCTGAGGATTACTGTGTAGTACGCGCCCTTGAGCAGGAAGGGCGCGGAGTCCAGCGCGAGCTGTAGGCTCTCTTCAATCATTTGGTCACGTCAGCGTTGAAGTACTTCTGCGACAGCTTGGCCAGGGTTCCGTCGGCGCGCAGTTTATCCAGGGCTTTGTTGAGCGCGGCGAGCAGTTCCGGCTCACCTTTGCGCAGGGCAATACCGGCTTCCTGACGGGAGAACGGTGCGCCGGAAACCGACAGGGTGTCCTTGGTCTTGCCGACCAGTTCCAGGGCGGCCAGACGGTCTACCAGAATGGCGTCGATACGGCCTACACGCAGGTCCTGGTACTTGGTCGGATCATCGTCGTAGGTCTTGACGATGGCGTCCGGCACATTGGCCTTGAGCCATTGCTCGTAGTTGGTGCCCAGACCGACGCCGACCTTGTGGCCTTTGAGGTCTTCTGGCTTGTCGAACTTGCCAGCGTCTTTCTTCTGTACCAAAGCCTGGATGCCGGAAACGGTGTAGGGCTCGGAGAAGTCATACTTCTTTTTGCGCTCGTCGGAGATGGTCACCTGGTTGACTACGACGTCCAGGCGCTTGGATTCCAGGGCCGCGAGGATGCCGTCCCACTTGGTCGGTTGCAGCTTGACCTTGACGCCCAGCTCCTTGGCCAGGGCTTCGGACAGCTCGACTTCGAAACCGGCCAGTTTGCCGTCTTCACCGACGAAGCTGAATGGCGGGTAGGTGCCTTCCAGGCCGACGTTGAGGATGCCGTTCTTCTGGATGGTGGCGAGCTGCTCACCGGCAGTGGCTTGGGTCATCAGGCTGGCGCCCATGACCAGACCCATGGCGGAAACGAGCAGTGTGCGGCGGATGGCAGACAGATTCATACGAGCCCCTTGTTTTAGGAATGTTTTGGCTTGAAGCCTTTAACCAGCTTTTGCGGCACTTGAACAGCCCCCGTGCCTTGGGCCGCGACTATAGAGAGGCGGCCCATATGAAATAAAATAATTAAAATCTATGTGTTTGTTCGTTTTGGGTATAAGTGTCTATGGCGGTCAGTCGCCGAATACCCCGGGATAAGCAAACAGCGCCGGGGCACCGCCGGTATGCAGGAATATCAGCGGGCCGTCGTCGAAACGCTGGCGACCGATGCCGTCGAGCAAACCGGCCATGGCCTTGCCGGTATAGACCGGATCGAGCAACAGACCTTCATGGCTGGCGACCAGTTTCACGGCGGCCAGGGTGCCCGCATTGGGCTCGCCGTAGCGCGGGCCGTAATACTCGTCCCACAGGTGCACTTTAAAGGCGTCCGGCAGCGGCACGCCCAACAGCTCGGCGGTGCGTTCGGCCAGGCCCTGTACTTTCGGGAACTGGGTTTCTTCCGGACGCGACACGGTGACACCCACGACAGGCAGGCCCGGCAGCTCTTCGGCCAGGGCCAGTGCCAGGCCGCTATGGGTGCCTGCGCTGCCCGAGGCCAACACGACTGCAGCGAAATCCAGGCCGGTCATTTTGATCTGCTCGGCCAGTTCCAGCCCGGCCCGCACGTAACCCAGGGCACCGAGGGCATTGGAGCCGCCGATGGGCACCAGATATGGCTTCTTGCCGCTGGAGCTAAGGCGCGCAGCGACGGCCTGCAACTGTTCATCGGCGTTATCGAGGTTTTCCACCAGTTCGACCCGGGCGTCGAACAGGTCCAACAGCAGGCGGTTGCCGTTGTGCAGGTAGTTGCTGTCTTCACTGGCGATGGGGTTTTCCAGCAGGGCTACGCAGCCCAGGCCCAGTTGCGCGGCCAGCGCAGCGGTCTGGCGGACGTGGTTGGACTGGATGGCGCCGGCGGTGACCAGGGTGTCGGCACCCTGGGCCAGGGCATCGGCGGCCAGGTACTCGAGCTTGCGCAGCTTGTTGCCGCCCAGCGCCAGCGGCGTGGTGTCGTCACGCTTGACGTAGATATCGCGCCCCGCCCACTCAGACAGGCGTTCCAGTTTCACCAGCGGCGTCGGCGCACCTAGCAGGTCCAGGCGGTTAAAGCGGGCGAGCTGTTGTTTGATCATGAGGGTCGATGAGCCGTACAGATAAGTCGCAGGACTATAGGGCAGAGGTTTCCCCCACATCAACCGTCACGTACTTATGCGATGAGCGCTTAAGCTCTACACAAATTGTTATTTTTTCCCCATAAAAGTTTGCCGTAGAGTGGCCGCATCAGCGGTCGCCACCATAAAAGGCCGCGTCCTGTCAGGAGATGTCAGCGTGAGCGAACTAACCAAAGCCGCCGTCAACGGTCGCTCCAGTCATTGGCAATTGCAGGGCATCGTCAGCCAGCTGCGTGAAGCACGGGCCGACTGGCGCACCCGCAATGGCCGGGTCAGCGGCGAGCATGGCGGCCGCGAACTGCCTTCGCGCGCGGCCATGGCGGAGATCCTCGAAGCCCTCAGTGGCGCGCTGTTCCCCATGCGTCTGGGGCCGGTGGATCTGCGTGAAGAGAGCGAGGATTTCTATGTCGGCCATACCTTGGACGTGGCGCTCAACGCGCTGCTGGCCCAGGCCCGCCTGGAGCTGCGCTACGTCGCCCATCAGCGCGGCGAGGACGTGTCCGGCCTGGACCAGAAAGCCCTGGAGTTGATTCAGGGTTTTGCCACGGCCCTGCCGGGGATTCGCCTGTTGCTCGATACCGACGTGCTGGCCGCCTATCACGGCGACCCGGCCGCCCGCAGTGTCGATGAAGTGCTGCTGTGCTATCCGGGGATCCTCGCGGTGATCCATCACCGCCTGGCCCACTATTTGTATCGCGCCGGCTTGCCGCTGCTGGCGCGGATCAGTTCGGAACTCGCCCACTCGGCCACCGGCATCGACATCCACCCCGGCGCGCAGATCGGCGCCAGCTTCTTTATTGACCACGGGACGGGTGTGGTGATCGGCGAAACCGCGATCATTGGCGAGCGCGTGCGTATCTATCAGGCGGTGACCCTGGGCGCCAAACGCTTCCCGGCCGATGAAGACGGCCAGTTGCAGAAAGGCCATGCGCGTCACCCGATAGTCGAGGACGACGTAGTGATCTATGCCGGTGCGACCATTCTTGGGCGCATCACCATCGGCCAGGGCTCGACCATTGGCGGTAATGTCTGGCTGACCCGCAGCGTACCGGCCGGTTGCAACCTGACCCAGGCCAACCTGTTGCAGGCGCAGAGCGACGACGGCTGCCAGCAGAAGGGCCGGGAATGATCCAGGCGGTGTGACCCACGTCGCAATTGGACGTGCTGCCTGTCGGGTTGGATTGAACAGGCGGCACCCCAGCCTCATGCTAAGGCCTTGTATGATGCGGGCTATGGTTGCCATCTATGAGGCGGCTAACTGCCATTAGTCTTTTTGTCGGGTATTCCGCCTCTATTGCTGTTTCAATAGCCATGTTCGCTTTCTGAACAGAGGATCATTCCATGCAAGTGACATTGAACAACTCCGTTTACCCGGGCCTCAGCGCCATGCAGGTTGGCGAGACTCGTGTCGATCAGGCAGCCAGTCAGCTCGCCAACAACAACATCGAAATCTCTGGCCGCAGCCAGTCTTCGGATTTCCAGTTGGAGCGTTTGCGCGCGGTTGACCGTTCCCAGCGTTCGGATTTGGCGACTAACGTCGTTGAGTTGGAGTCGGGCAAGAACCAGGTTCAGGCCGGTGCCGCTGTGCAAAAGGCCAGCGACGAAATGCTCGGTACATTGATTAACGTAACTGCCTGATCAACGTAACTGCTTGATATAGCCCCTTCTTGCCGTGCGAATCTGCGCACGGCAGCCGTATGAATCTTTCGCTATCACTTCCTTGTATCGCCCTCGCAACACCTTCCTGCTCAACTAGACTTTCTGTTATCGCACAAATCATTGTGGGAGCGTGGCTTGCCCGCGAAGAAGTCAGTGCATCCCATCTATTCTTCCCAAGCCAAAATTCGCTTTCGCGGGCAAGCCACGCTCCCACCTAAATCGACGCAGCCCGCTTGACAAGATTTGGGCGTAAACGTATGTTTCAAACACCCGTTTGATCGACAGGCATCAGAGAGTTGTCCGGTGCTCTTCATCGCACCGATCGGTCACTCATTCCAGGATTCATCAGCAGAGGTTTATCGCTATGCCTGAATACAAGGCCCCCTTGCGTGATATTCGCTTCGTACGTGACGAACTGCTCGGTTACGCAGCTCACTACGAAAGCCTGCCGGCTTGCCAGGACGCTACGCCTGACATGGTGGACGCCATTCTCGAAGAGGGCGCCAAGTTCTGCGAGCAGGTACTGGCTCCGCTGAACCGTGTAGGCGATACCGAGGGCTGCACCTGGAGTGAAACCGGCGTGAAGACGCCGACCGGCTTCAAACAGGCATACAAGCAATTCGTCGAAGGCGGCTGGCCAAGCCTGGCCCATGACGTCGCTCATGGCGGCCAGGGCCTGCCTGAGTCTCTGGGCCTGGCAGTCAGCGAGATGGTCGGTGAAGCCAACTGGTCGTGGGGCATGTACCCAGGCCTGTCCCATGGCGCGATGAACACCATTTCCGAGCACGGCACGCCAGAGCAGCAAGACGCTTATCTGACCAAACTGGTTTCCGGCGAATGGACCGGCACCATGTGCCTGACCGAACCGCACTGCGGCACTGACCTGGGCATGCTGCGCACCAAGGCCGAGCCTCAGGCCGACGGCAGCTACAAGGTGTCCGGCACCAAGATTTTCATCTCCGCCGGTGAGCACGACATGGCCGATAACATCGTCCATATCGTCCTGGCCCGCCTGCCCGATGCACCGGCCGGCACCAAAGGTATCTCGCTGTTCATCGTGCCCAAGTTCATTCCTTCGATCGAAGGCAGCATCGGTGAGCGCAACGCCGTCACTTGCGGTTCCATCGAACACAAGATGGGCATTCACGGCAACGCCACCTGCGTGATGAATTTCGATGGCGCGACCGGTTACCTGATCGGCCCGGCGAACAAGGGCCTGAACTGCATGTTCACGTTCATGAACACCGCGCGCCTGGGTACTGCGCTGCAAGGCCTGGCCCACGCCGAAATCGGTTTCCAGGGCGGCCTGAAATACGCTCGTGAACGTCTGCAGATGCGTTCCCTGACCGGTCCGAAATCTCCGGAAAAAGCCGCTGACGCGATCATCGTGCACCCGGACGTACGCCGCATGCTGCTGACCATGAAGGCTTTCGCCGAAGGTACGCGGGCCATGGTGTACTTCACTGCCAAACAGGTCGATATCGTCAAGTACAGCGAAGACGCCGACGCCAAGAAAGCCGCTGATGCACTGCTGGCTTTCATGACGCCGATCGCCAAGGCCTTCATGACTGAAGTGGGCTTCGAGTCCGCCAACCATGGCGTACAGATCTACGGCGGCCACGGCTTTATCGCCGAGTGGGGCATGGAGCAGAATGTTCGCGACAGCCGCATTTCCATGCTGTACGAAGGCACCACCGGCATCCAGGCGCTCGACCTGCTGGGCCGCAAAGTGCTGATGAGCCAAGGCGAAGCACTGAAAAGCTTCACCAAGATCGTCCACAAGTTCTGCCAGGGCAACGAAGGCAACGCTGCTGTTCAGGAGTTCGTCACCCCGCTGGCAGCACTGAACAAAGAGTGGGGCGAGCTGACCATGAAGATCGGCATGGCCGCCATGAAAGACCGCGAAGAAGTGGGCGCGGCCTCGGTGGACTACGTGATGTATTCGGGTTACGCCTGCCTGGCTTACTTCTGGGCTGACATGGCGCGTCTGGCAGCAGAAAAACTGGCCGCTGGCACCACTGAAGAAGCCTTCTACAACGCCAAGTTGCAGACTGCTCGCTTCTACTTCCAGCGCATCCTGCCGCGTACCCGTACCCACGTGGCCGCGATCCTGTCGGGTGCCCACAACCTGATGGACATGAAAGAAGAAGATTTCGCACTGGGCTACTAAGTCCCCGTTGCGTTTTTCTCAAAGGCCGCCTCCCTGTATGGGGAGGCGGCTTTTTTTTTCCTGAAGAACCCTGTTGGAGTGAGGTGTGGGAGCGAATTCATTCGCGAAAGCTCTTGCCTGTTCTGATAAAGGTGGATGTACCGACGCCTTCGCGAATGAATTCGCTCCCACAGGGCATCGAACTGTCCCAGACGGTTAAATAACCTTCATGCAGCGCCGATAAACCTTTTCCCTTTCCTGCCGTTAAAGAAAGAAGCCTGCTATTTAGTACTACTGAATGCATTAATCATCCGTTGAGGGCACAATGCCATCATACGAGTTCTTTACCCTGGTGCCGGGTAGGAGACACCCCCTTGCTGCGTTCTTCAGCTACACGCTTCAGCCATTTCGTGCCCTCATTGGTGCTTCTTCTCGCCGGGCTCGCAGCCGCCTACGTCAAGGACCTGAACGTCTTCTTCACTTCACTGTTCAACGTCCTGCCGACCCTGGTGCTGCTGCTGGGCGGAGCCTACTGCACGGTGTACCGGCGCCAGCGTGAGCTGTTTCTGATGCTCACGGTGTACGTCGCCTATTTCCTGCTTGATACCCAGACCGATTACTACCGGGACAACGGCAAGGTCCGCGAAGACGCGGCGGTGGTGTTCCACCTGATCTGCCTGTTGCTGCCGGTCTTGTATGGCGTATTTGCTGCCTGGGAGGAGCGCACGCACTTGCTGCAGGACATGGTGGCCCGCGCCGCTGTGCTGCTGGCGGTGGGCGGCGTCGCCCTGGGCCTTGAGCAGAGTTACCCGGAGGCGCTGCTGGCCTGGCTGGCGGACATCCGCTGGCCAGCGCTGCACGGCTCGTGGATGAGCCTGATCCAGCTTTCCTACGCGATGTTCCTGCTGGCCTTCGGTTTGTTGATCACCCAGTACGTGCAAAAGCCGCGGCCCTTGCATGCGGCGCAACTGGTGGGGCTGCTCGGGCTGTTTTGGGCCTTGCCGAAAACCTTCATTCTGCCGTTCACCCTGAATATTCTGTGCAGCCAGGTGATGCTGATGATCGCCGCTGCGGTAGCCCATGAGGCCTATCAGATGGCCTTCCGCGACGAGCTCACCGGTCTGCCGGGGCGTCGCGCGCTCAACGAACGGATGCAGCGCCTGGGCCGCAACTATGTGTTGGCCATGGGCGACGTCGACCACTTCAAGAAATTCAACGACACCCATGGCCATGATGTCGGCGACCAGGTATTGCGTCTGGTGGCGAGCAAACTGGCGAAGATCACCAACGGCGGCGGGCGTGCCTATCGCTATGGCGGTGAGGAATTTGCCATTGTCTTCGCGGGCAAGACGGTGGAGGAATGCCTGCCGCACCTCGAAGTTATCCGCGAGTCCATCGCCAACTACAGCATCCAGCTGCGCAACCCTGACAGTCGCCCCCAGGACGATCTGCAGGGGCGGCAGAAGCGTGGCGGTGCAGGGGCTTCTGCGGTTTCGGTGACTGTCAGCATCGGCGTCGCCGAACGCCTGCCGGAACACCGCACGCCGGACGAAGTGCTCAAGTCTGCCGACCAGGCGCTTTACAGCGCCAAGGGCGCAGGGCGTAACTGCGTCATGGTATTTGGCCAGCAGAGCAAGCGCGGCGCAGTACGGGCGCCGGAGATGGCGGGGTAATCATCTCTGTGCGATACAAACTGGGGGATGAGAGCGACTCAAGTGGGTGCCAACTGTGGGAGCGAATTTATTCGCGAAAGCGACATTCCAGGCGACGAATATCTATTGGATGCACCGGCCTCTTCGCGAATGAATTCGCTCCCACCGTTGCAGGCGATACGGTCATCTGCTTTGTGACCAAAATAAGATAAATGGTCACTACTTGACCCTATGTGTCGCAAATGATCTTGGGATACACTCGGCCGCAATCGACACTGCGGCTCTGAAACTTGTGAGCCGGGTCATTCCCCCAGGATCCAGCTCCTGTTTTGCGAGGTATGCCATGGCTGACTACAAAGCCCCCCTGCGCGATATGCGCTTTGTCCTCAATGAAGTCTTCGAAGTGTCCAAGCGCTGGGCCCGGCTGCCGCAACTGGCAGATGTGGTCGATGCCGAAACCGTCGAAGCGATTCTTGAAGAAGCCGGCAAGGTCACCAGCAAAACCATCGCGCCCCTGAGCCGCGCGGCCGACGAAGAAGGCTGCCACTGGAAAGACACCGCAGTCACCACGCCCGCCGGTTTCCCCCAGGCCTACCAGACCTACGCCGAAGGCGGCTGGGTGGGTGTCGGCGGCAACCCTGAGTTCGGCGGTATGGGCATGCCCAAGGTGGTCTCGGCCCAGGTCGAGGAAATGCTCAACTCGGCGAGCCTGGCCTTCGGTCTATATCCGATGCTGACGTCCGGCGCCTGCGTATCGATCAATACCCACGCTACCGAAGAACTGAAAGCGACCTACCTGCCGAACATGTACGCCGGCACTTGGGCCGGGTCGATGTGCCTGACCGAAGCCCACGCCGGTACCGATCTGGGTATCATTCGCACCAAGGCCGAGCCTCAGACCGATGGTGCCTACAAGATCAGCGGCACGAAAATCTTCATCACCGGCGGCGAACACGACCTGACCGAGAACATCATCCATCTGGTCCTGGCCAAGCTGCCCGATGCGCCAGCCGGCCCTAAAGGCATCTCGCTGTTCCTGGTGCCCAAATTCATGGTCAATGCCGATGGCAGCCTGGGCGAGCGCAATACCGTCAGTTGCGGCTCCATCGAGCACAAGATGGGCATCCAGGCCTCGGCCACCTGCGTGATCAACTTCGATGGCGCCACCGGTTATCTGGTCGGCGAGCCGAACAAGGGCCTGGCGGCGATGTTCACCATGATGAACTACGAGCGTCTGGGCGTCGGCATTCAGGGCCTGGCCTCGGGTGAGCGCTCCTATCAGAACGCCGTGGACTACGCCCGCGACCGCTTGCAAAGCCGCGCGCCGACGGGTGCGCAGCAGAAAGACAAGGTGGCCGACCCGATCATCGTCCATCCGGACGTGCGCCGCATGTTGCTGACCATGAAGGCCAACAACGAAGGCGGTCGTGCGTTCTCCACCTACGTGGCCATGCAACTGGACACCGCGAAATACAGCGAAGACGACGCCGAGCGTGAACGTGCCGACGCATTGGTCGCCCTGCTGACTCCGGTCGCCAAGGCTTTCCTCACCGACCTGGGCCTGGAAACCACCGTACATGGCCAGCAAGTATTCGGCGGCCATGGCTACATTCGCGAGTGGGGCCAGGAGCAACTGGTGCGCGACGTGCGCATCACTCAGATCTACGAAGGCACCAACGGTATTCAGGCGCTGGATCTGGTCGGGCGCAAGATCGTTGGCAGCGGCGGGGCGTACTACAACCTGTTCGCTGACGAGATCCGTCAGTTCATCGCCTCATGCGACAGCTCTGTCAGCGAATTCACCAAGCCCCTGAGCGCCGCCTTGACCACGCTGGACGAACTGACCGGCTGGGTACTGGATCGCTCGCGCAACAACCCCAACGAAATCGGCGCCGCGTCAGTCGAGTATCTGCATGTCTTCGGCTACACCGCCTACGCTTATCTGTGGGCGATGATGGCCAAGGCCGCACTGGGCAAGGAACAACAGGAAGACTTCTACGCCAGCAAACTGGGCACCGCGCGCTTCTTCTTCGCTCGTCTGCTGCCGCGCATTCACTCGCTCAATGCGTCGGTGCGGGCAGGCAGCGAATCGCTGTTCCTGCTGGACGCGTCGCAGTTCTGATGATCTGAACGCGAGTGTTCGTGCGGCTGGCGCGCAACCCAATGTAGGAGCTGCCGAAGGCTGCGAAGACGGTTTGACGAATAAACCCGATCGCAGCCTGCGGCAGCTCCTACAGATCCCGTTGCAGTTAATCAGCGGAAATGAATTTGTAAGCATTTGCTTACACGCCGTGGTGCTGTTTGGCCATATCGGCAAAATGGATCCAAAGCTAATCTACTTCACATGGACGTCGCGCAGGATGCGCTTAAATAGATAACAGGGACACGTAGGGAAAGCCTGCCAGGATGGTGGGACGAAAGGGATATCACGGGAAACCATATGCAAAACCCCGCTTCGGCGGGGTTTTCTTTGTGCGCGCGATTCAGGTCGGCGCCAAGCCTTCCAGTGGTGCCGTGCGCACATCTTCCAGCAACGAACGCAGCAACTCGATGGTTGCCTGCTGGCGCTGCGCATCGCGATAAACCAGACCAATCTGCAAAGGCACCCTTGGCTCGCTGAGAGGCTTCCATAGCAACTCAGGGTTTTGTTGCGCTTGTCGGGCGCGGCCGGGTAGCACGGTGACCAGATGGGTGTGTTCCAGGCTGTCGAGAATCACCGCCATGCTGTTGAGCTCGGCCTGCACGTGAGGTCGGCGCCCCAGATTGGCCAGCTGCGTCTGCCACAACTGGCGAACCTGAAACTCCTCGCCCAGCAATAGCATTGGCAAGTCCGCCGCTTGATTCAGCGACACCTTTTTGAACTCGCGCAACGGGTGGCTGGCGGGCATGACCAGTTGCAACTCGTCTTCGTACAGCAACAGGCTGTGCAGGCCCGGTTGGCGCGGCGGCAGGTAGCTGATGCCGATATCCAGCGAGCCATTGAGCAGGCGTCGCTCCACTTCCATGCCGGTCAGCTCGTAGATCTGCACTACCAGGTGCGGCTGGGCCTTGCGGATGCGTTCGAGCATCTGCGGCACCAGGCTGGGGTGCACGGTCTGCAGTACGCCGATGGCCAACGTGCGCAGGGCCTGGCCCTTGAAGTGACGCAAGGCCTCGCGGGCGCGCTCCATGCCTTCGAGCAACGGCACCGCATGGTTGTACAACGTATGGGCCGCCAGGGTCGGCAACAGGCGTTTGCTGCTGCGTTCGAACAGACTGACATCCAGGCTGGTTTCCAGATGGCGGATCTGCTGCGACAAAGCTGGTTGCGATAGCGAAAGACGCTCCGCAGCCCGGCCCACATGGCCTTCTTCAAACACCGCGACGAAATATCGCAGTTGCCGCATATCCATAAGTAACTCTTATCGAAAAAGCTCGAAAATCGAAATGGCCGGACGTCGCTCGTGGGCATAGTCTAGCACCTATTCCAAGGGCGTGAGGGCTAAAAATCGTGATGGGCAACGTGACTGTTGATGGTGTTTACATAGGGAAAGCGAAAAACCTAGGTCACGGATTGATCATTGATGTCGACAAGCAGCGCCTTGACCGCCGCATCTGGTTGTGGCCACAGGGCCTCGGCACTGATGAGCATGGCGACCCGCGCTTCCATACCGGCCCCGAGCGGGCGGTGCATCACTACCCGGCCGAGCACTACGCCTACTGGCGCAAGCTTTATCCGCATATCGACTGGAGCGCGCCAGCCTTCGGCGAAAACCTCGCGACCCATGGCGTCACCGAAGAACAGGTGTGCCTGGGCGATATGTTTCGCTGGGGCGGCGCCTTGTTGCAAGTCAGCCAGCCGCGCTCGCCCTGCTATCGTCTCAGCCAGCACTGGGGTCTGCAGGATTTGCCACAGGAGGCACAGGACACGGGGCGTTGCGGCTGGTTCTATCGTGTGCTCAAGCCCGGTTTTGTCAGCGCCGAGGACTCCCTCGAACTGATCCAGCGCAGCTATCCCGGCCTGACCGTGGCTTGGGCCTTACGCAGCTTTTTTCTGGAGCCGCTGGAGCACAGCAACCTGAAGAAGCTGGTGGATTGCTCGGCGCTGTCTTCACGCTGGCGCGACATTGCCCTCAAGCGCCTGCGCAGCGGTCGGGTCGAGGATTGGACCGACCGTTTGCTCGGCCTGCCACTGGAAGGGTTGCGCGCATGAATCTGTTCAAGTTGCGACGCCCGGTCATTGATATTGACGACGCCACCCAAAGCCAGGCCTTGCCCGCGCAACGCCGGGATATTTCCAGCCGCCATCTGATGCCGGGTGCCGAGCGCAGTGATCCGGTATTCGTCCGTGGTCAGGGCTCGTGGCTGTGGGACTGCGAAGGCCGCCCGTACCTGGACTTCAACCAGGGCGGCGCGGTGAACAGCCTCGGCCACAGCCCGGCCGTGCTGATTCGGGCCTTGAATAATCAGGCCATGGCCCTGATCAACCCCGGCGCCGGCCTGCACCATCGCGGCGTGGTCGACCTGGCGCAACGTCTGTGCGAAAGCACCGGTAGCGATCAGGCCTACCTGCTCAACAGCGGCAGCGAGGCCTGCGAAGCCGCGATCAAGCTGGCGCGCAAATGGGGCCGGATCCACCGTGGCGGCGCCATTGGCATCATCACTGCGCGGCAAGGCTGCCATGGCCGCAGTATCACCGCGCTATCGGCTTCGGGCTACGAGAATGGCCTGCCCGGCTTCAGCCAGGTGCCATTCAACGATCTGGCTGCGCTGCACAGCGCTGTCGATGCCCAGACCGTGGCGATTATCCTCGAGCCAATCCAGAGCGAAGCGGGGGTCATCCCCGCCACCCATGACTATCTGCAAGGCGTGGCCAAGCTGTGCCGTGAACTGGGCATCCTGCTGATCCTCGATGAAGTGCAGACCGGCATTGGCCGCTGCGGCACTTTGCTTTGCGAAGAGACCTACGACATTCGCGCCGATATTGTCGTCCTTGGCAAAGGCCTGGGCGGCGGTGTGCCTCTGGCGGCCTTGCTGGCGCGAGGCAAAGCCTGCTGCGCCGAACCGGGTGAGCTGGAGGGCAGCCATCATGGCAATGCGCTGATGACGGCCGCCGGGCTGGCCGTGCTGCACAGCGTGCTGGAGGAAGGTTTTTTGCAGCGAGTACGCGAGACCGGCGAGTACCTGCAACAGGGTCTGACCCGTCTGAGCCTGCGCTATCAACACGGCGAAGTGCGCGGCCAGGGCCTGCTCTGGGGCATGCAACTGGATAGCGATTCAGCCGCTGCCGTGGTCGCCGCCGCACAACTTGAGGGCCTGCTGCTCAATGCCCCGCAAGCCGACTGCCTGCGCTTCTCCCCGGCTCTGACCGTCAGCCGCGCCAATATCGACGAAATGCTCCAGCGACTGGGTCGTGCCTTCGCCCGGGCCCGGACCGCCCGCCTGAATCAAGGCCGCAGCCAACCGGCCTGATCTCTCTGTGTAAACCGAACCGTCGCGTTAGTAACGCGTTGCCCCGCACCGGAGGTCTTGGTGCGGGGCTTTTTTATTGCGAAAGCGGCGATACCCTGTAGGAGCTGCCGAAGGCGGCGAATGGAGTCATCTGACACACCGCTTTCGCAGCCTTCGGCAGCTCCTACAGGGGAAGGGGATGACCTCATGATACTGGCTCGATGCCATTTCCCCGTGGAACCCTGATGCAGCCTCAAGGTCGATTAGCTATAGGGCGTAATTGAACGCCCACCATCAGGAGCCTGACCCATGGATATCATCCGTATCATCATCGCCATTCTGCTGCCGCCGCTGGGTGTGTTCCTTCAGGTCGGTTTTGCCGGGGCGTTCTGGCTCAATATCCTGCTGACGCTGCTGGGCTACTTCCCCGGCATCATCCATGCGGTCTACATCATCGCCAGCCGTAAATAGGCCCGTTCAGATTTAAGCAAGCCGCGGGACCCGAAGTGAAAGCATGTCCCGCAGGCGCCGGCTTGCTGGCAATTGCTTTTGACCAGCCGATGAATGTGTCGGCTGTTCTACCGCATCGCCAGCAAGACGACTCCCACGTTAGCGCCTTAGCGCCAGGGCGTGACCCTGACGATCAATGGCTACTCTGCCGCCGCTCCCCCTCCAGCACCGTCTGATAGAACGCGCACTCCTTCTCCAACGCATCGGCCTGGTTTTTGGCCTTGCGGAAGCCGTGCTGTTCGTCGGGATAGTAGTGGGCTTCGACGCGGGTGCCGTTGCTTTGCAGGGCCTTGACCATGGTGCGGGTCTGTTCCGGGACGACCACGACGTCGAGTTCGCCCTGGAAGAAGATCACCGGTACGTGAATGCGCGCGGCGTGGAGCAGCGGGGTGCGGGTCTGGTAGCGCTCCGCCTCCTTGTCCGGATCGCCGATCAGCCAATCCAGGTATTGCGCCTCAAACTTGTGGGTGACCTTGCTCAGTGCAAGCGGGTCGCTGACGCCATACAGGCTGGCGCCGCCGCGGAAGACGTGGCGGAAGGCCAACGCGCACAGGGCGGTATAGCCGCCGGCACTGCCGCCGCGGATGAACGCCTGTTGTTCGTTGATCAGACCGCGCTCGGCCAGGTGGGTGACCACGGCGCAGGCATCATCGACGTCGGCCACGCCCCAGTTCAGGTGCAAGGCGTTGCGGTAGATGCGGCCGTAGCCGGTGCTGCCGCGATAGTTGAGGTCGGCCACGGCAAAGCCGCGCTGGCTCCAATACTGGATGCGCAGGTCGAGCACCGGATAGCAGGCCGAGGTTGGGCCGCCATGGATAAATACCACCAGTGGCGGTTTGGCCGCGCCGTTGATCGGCGGGTAGAAGTAGCCGTAGGCCTGGACCTTGCCGTTCGGGCCGCTGGCATAGCGCAGCGGTTGCGCACGGCTGATACGGGCGGCGGGCAGCGGTGAGCCGCCACCGGCAATCATCTTTGATTTGCGCGTCTTGCGGTTGATGGCAATGACGGTGGGCAGGCAGGTGGCCGAGGCGGCGACGCAGTAAATGTTTTCGTCGTCGATGGTCAGGCTGCGGAAGCGGCTATATTCGCCGCTGTAGTCGGTGACTACGCCATGGTTGTCACGCAGGCCCAGCACCGCAACGCCGTTTTCCGACCAACTGGCGAGGTAAGCCCCCATGTCGATGGCCAGCCAGCTACGACCGCCCAGTTGCCACGGCGCCGGGGCGTGGTCGGCATCGGCAGCCTTGAGGTGGGTCAGGCCGAACGAGCCTTCGACGCACGGCTGCCAGTACCCTTCCTGATCGCTCAGGCAGTACAGGCGGTTATGTGCATCGAAGCAGGGCTGCTGGATCGATTCTTCATCACGATCCCCAGCCAGGCAGCGCGGTTCAGACCAGCCGCCGGTCTCCAGACGCTTGCACATCATCAGCAATGTGCTGGTCCAGGGTTGATGGGGTTTGAACCATTCGACCCAGGCCAGGCGCTGGCCGTCCGGGCTCATGGTCGGCGAGGCGTAGAAATCGGCGCCACGGGCCAGGACCAGGCGCTTGCCGTCGCGGATGTCGAGGGACACCAGTTGATGGATGTCCTTGTCTTCCTCCACGGCCAGGACCAGGCCGTTGGAGAAGTGCAGGTCGCCGTAGCGCTTGCGCCCACGGGTGAGGGCCTTGGGCTCGCCTTCTTCGAAGGGCTGCACATAAATCTGTTGATCGCTTTCGTTGACGAAGATGACCGAGTCTTCCGTCAGGCAGAACGCGCCACCACCGTATTCATAGACCCGGCTGCGCACGCTGAACTCGGCAGGCGTCAGGCAGGTGATGGTTTCCTCGAACCTGCGCCATATTCGGCTGCTGCCCTCGGCGGGGCGATATTCATTCCAGAACAGGCCGGCCGGGCTGATTTGCAGTTCCGCAAAGTCAACGCCTGCCGCTACGGCCTGGGCTGCTGTGAGGGTTTCAGGATCTAGCGATGAGGCGCGAATTTCTGTCATTGCGAAATGCCATCTCGTCTATTTTTTGGCTAGCATACCCGGCTTCTTCGCGCGCTTGAATGATCAATTTATGATCTAAGGATTTTCCGCATACGGGGTCAGCATTTGCCGCATTCCCGGTCAGCATGAAGGCCTGACAACGGCAGCCGCCGAAGTCCTTTTCCTTCTCGTCGCACGAGCGGCAGGGCTCGGGCATCCAGTCATAGCCACGGAAACGGTTGAAGCCGAACGAGTCGTACCAGATGTGTTGCAGGTTATGGTCGCGCACGTTGGGGAACTGGATCGGCATCTGCCGCGCGCCGTGACAGGGCAGGGCGGTGCCGTCCGGGGTGACGGTGAGGAACAGGCTGCCCCAGCCGTTCATGCAGGCTTTGGGCCGCTCTTCATAATAGTCGGGGGTGACGAAGATCAGCTTGCACGGATGATCCTCGGCCGCCAGCTTGTCGCGGTATTCGTTGGTGATGCGCTCGGCCCGGACCAATTGTTCTTTGCTCGGCAGCAGGCCTGCGCGATTGAGGTAGGCCCAGCCGTAGAACTGACAGGTGGCCAGCTCGACGAAGTCCGCTTCCAGGGCCAGGCACAGCTCGATGATGCGGTCGATGCGGTCAATGTTGTGCCGGTGGGTGACGAAGTTGAGGACCATGGGGTAGCCATGCTTCTTCACCGCTTTGGCCATCTCCAGTTTGTGGGCGAAGGCCTTTTTCGAGCCTGCGAGCATGTTATTTACCTGCTCGTCACTGGCCTGGAAGCTAATCTGAATATGGTCCAGCCCGGCTTCCTTGAAGTCGATGATCTTTTGTTCGGTGAGGCCGATACCGGAGGTGATCAGGTTGGTGTAAAAGCCCAGGCGCCGAGCTTCGCGGATCAGCTCGGCGAGGTCCTGGCGGACCAGCGGTTCGCCGCCGGAAAAACCAATCTGCGCCGCGCCCATCTGCCGCGCTTCGGTCATGACCTTGAACCATTGTTCGGTGCTCAGCTCCTGGCCCTGCTGGGCAAAATCCAACGGGTTGGAGCAGTACGGGCATTGCAGCGGGCAACGGTAGGTCAGCTCGGCGAGCAACCACAGCGGCAGGCCTGTTTCGGGCTTGGGCGGCAGCTCAGGCAAGTTCGATCCAGTGTTCAGCACGGGCGACCTCCATGAATTGCTCGACGTCCTCACCAAGCTCCGGCACGCCGGGGAATTGCTCGTCGAGCAGGGCGATGATCGCCGCCACCGAGCGCTGCCCGTCGATCAGGCCACCGATGGCGGCGGCGCTTTCGTTGAGCTTGATCATGCCTTCCGGGTAGAGCAGCACATGGCCGTTTTGCGCCGGTTCGAACTGGTAACGATAGCCACGCCGCCAGTTTGGAATACGCTCGCGATCAAAACTCATAACTCGATCCCCCGGTGCCAGACCCGTTGGTCGGTGACGCTGTGATAGGGCGGCCTGTGCAGCTCGTAGGCCATGCTCATGGCGTCCAGCATGCTCCACAAAATGTCCAGTTTGAACTGGAGGATTTCCAGCATGCGCTGCTGGCCCTCAAAGGTGGTGTAGTGCTCCAGGGTGATGGCCAGCCCGTGCTCGACATCGCGTCGGGCCTGACTCAGGCGGCTGCGGAAGTATTCGTAGCCGCTGGGGTCGATCCACGGGTAGTGCTGCGGCCAGCTGTCCAGGCGCGACTGATGGATGAGCGGTGCGAACATTTCAGTCAGCGAGCTGCTGGCGGCTTCCTGCCAACTGGCGCGGCGGGCGAAGTTGACGTAGGCATCGACGGCAAAGCGTACGCCGGGCAGCACCAGTTCCTGGGAACGCAGTTGCTCCGGGTCGAGACCCACGGCCTCGCCCAAGCGCAGCCAGGCTTCGATGCCGCCGTCTTCGCCGGGTGCGCCGTCGTGGTCGATCATGCGCTGAATCCATTCGCGACGGACATTACGGTCCGGGCAGTTGGCCATGATCGCCGCATCTTTCAGCGGGATATTGACCTGATAGTAGAAACGATTGGCGACCCAGCCCTGAATCTGCTCGCGGCTGGCCCGCCCTTCGTACATGGCGACATGGAAGGGGTGATGGATATGGTAATAGGCGCCCTTGGCGCGCAAGGCCCGCTCGAATTCGGCGGGGGATAGTGCTGGGTGTTCGCTCATAATCCGTGTTCCCTGGCTGGACTTTATGGGAGCGAGGCTTGCCCGCAATGCGTTCTCTCTGGCCCAGGATATGTGTCGGTTGTCCTGGCCTCTTCACGGGCAAGCCTCGCTCCCACAGGATTTGTGTGGGTCGCTGGATTTGCTACAACTCGATACTCATCCCATCAAACGCCACTTCGATCTCGCGCCGCGCCAGTTCGGCCCTTTGCGGCGAGTCTTCGTCGAGGATCGGGTTGGTGTTGTTGATGTGGATGAGGACTTTACGCTGGCGTGGCAGACGCTCCAGCACGTCGAGCATGCCGCCCACGCCGCTCTGCGCCAGATGGCCCATTTCCCGTCCGGTGCGGGTGCCGACACCGCGCTTTTGCATTTCGTCGTCGTCCCACAAGGTGCCGTCCACCAGCAGACAATCGGCCTGCTGCATCTGGCCCAGCAGGGCGTCATCGACCTGACCGAGGCCTGGGGCGTAGAACAGCCGGCCGCCGGTCTTCAGGTCCTCGACGATCAGGCCAATGTTGTCGCCGGGATGCGGGTCGAAACGGTGGGGCGAATAAGGCGGTGCGGCACTGCGCAGAGGCAGCGGGGTAAAGCGTAAATTCGGGCAGGCGGCAATGGTGAAGCTGCCCTGCAGCTCGATGCGGTTCCACACCAGGCCGCCGTTCCAGTGCTTGAGCATGTCGAACAGCGGGAAGCCGGTGCTCAAGTCTTCATGGACCATCTCGGTACACCAGACCTGATGCGGGCAACCTTCGCGCAGGCTGAGCAGGCCGGTGGTGTGGTCGATCTGGCTGTCCATCAGGATGATCGCGGCAATCCCGGTATCGCGCAGTGCCCGGCCCGGCTGCATGGGCGCGAAGTTGTGCAGTTGCGCGCGGATATCCGGGGAGGCGTTGCACAGCACCCAGTTCACGCCGTCATCGGACAGGGCCATGGAGGACTGGGTGCGCGCTTTCGCGTTGAGGCTGCCGTCACGCAGGCCCGCACAATTGGCGCAGTTGCAGTTCCATTGCGGGAAACCACCGCCGGCGGCTGAGCCGAGAATCTGGATATGCATGGGCGTCTCAAATCCTTCTTTGTCGTAGGACCGGCTTTAGCCGGGAGGGCGCTCTCCCGGCTAAAGCCAGTCCTACCGGTCTCGCATCTACCGTGACATGAAAAAGCCCCGGCGAACCGGGGCTTCGTGCCGCGCTGTGCTCAACGGTTGGCGAAGTACATGGTCACTTCGAAGCCGATGCGCAGGTCTGTGTAGGTCGGTTTGGTCCACATAAGCGTTTCCTCCGGGTAAATGCCGCGATGGGCGTTACAAGGTTAGTCCAGCTGTGGCTGCAAACGTTCAGGCGTGTGTGTAGCGATGTATATGAAGGTTTGTTTAAGACGTATTGCGGCTTGTTGCAGGGTCGAAACGTCCAGTCGGGCGATGGCTCTTCGCAACGCTTCGAAGTAGTCATCGCCGTGTCCGGCCAGATGGGCTTGCCACAGCAACTGCGCGGCCTGGGCGCACTCCAGGGCCTGCGGTTCGAATTGCTTGGCCAGGGCCTTGGCCTGACTGGGCAGATCGGCGCTGGCAACAAGTCGTGGCAGGTCGTCGATAAACGCTTCGATATGCTCGGCCAATTGGCCGACGGGCGCCCCTGGCGATTGCACGCCGAATAACCAGCCGACCTGCCCGTTAAGCTGACGAATACCGCTGAATACCGCGTAACCCAGTTGCAGTTCGACCCGCAAACGCTGATAGAAGGGCGCCTGAGCCAGATGGGCGAGCAGACGCCAGGCCGCTTCAAAGGCCAGGTCAGTGCCGGGCGCCGGGCAGAACAACAGCAGGGCGTGCTCGGTTGAGTCGCAGGGATGAACGGACCAGTGTCGGCCGGGCTGAACGGCCAGAGGCGCATGGCTTGACAGAGATTCAGTGCCGGGCAGAGGTGTTGGCGGCAGCAATTGCGTCAGCGGTGCGCCGTGGGCAAAGGCGATCCAGTGGCTGTCTTGCCAGAGCAGTGACAGGTCTGCGGTTTCGCTGGATTGGTCGGGCAAGTTGTAATCCGGCAGGTGCTTGAGCAACTGACGAATGGGGATCGGTGGCGCTTCGTCGGCGGGCTCGTCCGGGTTCGGCGTCGTCAGGCAGCGCAGGGCGTCATCGACAATCGCAGCCATGGGCGCGGCGAGGCCGGTCAGGGTCAGTTGCCAGTAAACGTCATAGGCCATAAAGCTCAGGCTGACACCGGCTTCGTTGGCCTGTTCGGTCAGTGCGCCGAAGCTGAATTTGATCCTGCGCCAGAGCAGCGGGTTGGCGGCGGGTAGCTGCCAGCGCACAAATAGCGCGGCTTCGTCAGTGGCAGTGGCGGCCGAGGTAAGGAAGGGATTGGGCGCGGGTAATTGCCATCCGAAGGTTGTAGCAGGGGTTGGCCCCTGAAGCTGATCGAGCAGGGCGGCAAGGGCCAGGGCGCCTTGTTCGGACAGCTCGCCGGGCAATTCGCGGGCGTGGTGATGAGCCAGGTCCAGAGCGCTGCAGGTGTGCAGGCGCAGTTGTTGGCGCAGGTTGTATTCGTGGCGCAGGGCGGGCCAGTGGGTTTTGAAGAAGGTCAGCCAATCGAAAAATACCAGAGGCCCTTTCGCGGATGAATCCGCTCCCACCAGAGCGTATTGAGAACCTGTGGGAGCGAATTTATTCGCGAAGGCGGCGCCAACAACAGAGTCAACCTTGAGCAACGCCTGCCCGGCAAACTGATAAATCACCTGCGCTTCACCCAACCAGCTACAGAAAAACCCCAGCGCTTCATCCGCCCCGTCCGGCAATTTTTCGCAGGCAAACAACAGCGGGGCCGTCGAAGGCCTGTCGAACAACGGCGGCGGGGGAGTCTGGGCAATGCGAGCCCCCGGCGCAAATACCCCGCCCGCACTCAATGCTATCGCCCGCAACTCATCTAGCGACTGCGGCCCGGTCAGACAAAGGCGCATTTGCCCAGCCTGATAAAAGCGCTGATAGAAATCTTTCAGTCCTTGCTGAAACGCAGCGCCAGGCACCGGCAGACTGTAGCGATTACCGGCATGAAAGCCGCGCAGCGGGTGGCGCGGCGACAAGGCGGACAAGGTCTGTTGCTGCGCACGGGCCTTGGCATCCCGGGACCAGGCGATGAACTCGGCGTGCAGCACTTCCCGCTCACGCAGTTGCTCGTCCATTGTCATGCGCGGATGGGCGAGCATGTCGCACAGGCGCTCCAGACCCTGGGCCAATGCGTCGGGCGGCAGTTCAAAAAAGAAATCCGTGCAGCGCTCGCGGGTGCTGGCGTTGACCTGGCCGCCGTGGCGCTGGACAAAGGTCATCAGATTGTCGGCTGCGGCAAAGTGCTCGGTGCCGAGGAAAAACAGGTGCTCAAGAAAGTGCGCCAGCCCCGGCCATGCTTGGGGCGCATCATGGCTGCCCACTGCCACACGCAGGGATGCTGCGCTGCGTTTCAGGCGCGGCGCATGGCACAGCACTACGTGCAGGCCGTTGGGCAGGGTCAGGTCTTCGCGGGTCTGCTGGACAGGCATGGCTGGCAAAGGGCTCGGCAAAGGAGCCCTCATGCTAACGCGTTGGCGCGAATCAGTCGTTGCTCAGGCGCGTATACAACTCGGCCCGACGATCCTTGAAGTAAGGATTGAGCGTGCGCGAATCGTCGAGCAACTGTCGGTCCAGAGTACCCAGGATCAGCAATTCGTCGCGCCCGGCCAGGGCAATGCGGCTACCATCCGGCGCACACAGGCTGCTCAGACCGCAGTAGCGGATCTGCCCTTCGCTGCCGCAATAGTTGGCGTAGGCCACGTAGCACTGGTTTTCATAGGCCCGTGCACGCACCGTGACATCGGCGACGAAATCGTAGGGTTCCATATTGGCGGTCGGCACCAGGATCACATCGGCACCGGCCAGGGCCAGATCACGGGTGTTTTCCGGGAACTCGACGTCGTAGCAGATCAGCAGACCCAGGCGCCACCCGTTCAGTTCGAATATCGGCAGGGCGGTTTCGCCGGGGCTGAACATCGCCCGGTCCAGATCGCCGTACAGATGGGTCTTGCGGTAGTTGGCCAGGGTGTTGCCCTTGGCATCGATCAACTGCACGGCGTTATACACCCGGCCGTCATGGCGCTCGGGGTAACCGTACAGAATCGCGATGCCGTTGGCCTGGCCAATGGCGGCAATGCGACTGGCCGCCGGGCCGTAGTTCAATTGCGCCAGCTCCTGCACGGCGGCGGCACCGATGTTGTAGCCGCTGAGGTACATCTCCGGGCAGATCAGCAGGTCCGCGCCCTGTTGCGCAGCGATACGCGCCTGCTGCGCCAGGCGCTGCAGGTTGCCGTCTATATCCAGCGGCAGGGGCGGACATTGATACAGCGCGATACGCATGGGCGTGCCTCCAATCAGTCGGGCAAGGCAATCGGGCCGATCTCGGCGAAGACATCGCCGGGGCCCGGGTTTTCGGCGTGGGTCTTGCCACCGAAGTGGGTCATGATCCCCCACACCGCATTGAGCGAGGTCTGCACCGCGCCTTCGACCCAGGCCGGAGTCCACGATACATCGTCGCCCGCGATAAAGATGCCGCGCTGTTCGGCAGGCATGTCCTGTTGCATGAAGTGCGCGTACATACGTTGGTTATAACGGTAATGGCCCGGCAATGCACCTTTGAAAGCGCCGAGGAAGTACGGGTCGGCCTCCCAGGACACGGTGATTGGGTCGCCGATGATATGGGCGGCGATATCGACCTTCGGGTAGATCTTTTTCAGCGCATCCAGGGCCAGCTTGACCCGCTTGTCGGTGGGCTGCGGCAGCATTTTCAGGGCATCGCTCATCCACGAGTAGGACAGGCAGATGACCCCTGGCTTGTCCTCGCCGTTATCGAACAGGTAGGTGCCGCGGGTCAGGCGATCGGTGAGGGTCATGCTCATCAAATCGCGGCCGGTTTCCGGGTCTTTGTCCTTCCAGAACGGGCGGTCGACCATGACGAAGGTTTTCGACGACTGCATGTAGCGGGTGCGGTCCAGGGCCATCCACATCTTCTGCGAGAACAGCGATTCCTCGCAGTCGATCTGGGTGGTCAGCAGCCAGCTCTGGCAGGTGGTCAGCACGGCGGCGTAGTGGCCGACATTGCCCCAGTCATCGGTCACGGCAAAGCGTCCGTCGGCGGCGCGGGCAATGCGTTTGGCCCCGGCGCGTGGCGCGCCGCGATGCAGCGACGACAGGCTGGTGCCTTCGGGCCAGTGGGCGCAACGCTCCGGCACATGGCGCCAGATGCCCTGGGGCACCTGCTCGACGCCGCCGACGATCAGGTGCTGGTGATCGTCGCAATTGGTCATGACCACGCGGAAGATTTCCAGCATCGAATTGGGGAAGTCCGAATCCCAGCCGCCGGTGCCGAAACCAACCTGGCCGAACACTTCGCGGTGGGCAAAAGACAGCTTGGCGAAGGCTTTCGAGGTGGCGACGAAGTCGTAGAAAGTGCGGTCGTCCCACAGCGGCACGAGGGTGTTCCACAGCTGTTTCAGACGCGGTACATCGCGGTCGCGGATGGCCTGCTGGATGTCGGCGAATTGCGAGCCGGCTTCCAGGGCATCGGCCCAGGCGTCGGCCACTTCCTGAAACAGCGCGGGCAGGTCGGCGATGGACTGGGCGTAGTAGGTCGAGCCTTCCAGATCGATGACCGTGCTCCCGGACGCCGGCGTCAGCGGGTTGGGGAAGGGCTTGGACTCCAGGCCCAGTTTGTCGACGTAGTGATAGAAGGCCGTGGACGACACCGGAAAGCGCATGCCACCCAGCTCGGCAATCACCCCTTCGGCACCCTCGAACGCCTGGGAGCGCAAGCGCCCGCCCAGTTTCGAGGCCTCGTACACCACCGGCTTGAGGCCCAGCTTCATCAGCTCGTAGGCCGCCACCAGCCCGGCGATCCCGGCCCCGACAATCGCCACCTCCGCGCCATGCTGCTCGGCGGGAATGCAGCCCAGACCCGCCGGATGTTCGATCCAGGCATCGAAGGCGAACGGGAAGTCCGGGCCAAAGATAGTGATGGGTTTCTTGCCGTCGGCGGGGTGGCGATTGTTGTTCATGGCTGACCTTGTTCGGCTGGGACGCGAAAGGGCACAGTCTAGACAAGGGATGGCACGTTAATAAGACGCAATGTGTCGTCGTTATGCAGGGTTTTCTATCAATATGACGAAATTGGTGAGCATTTAGATCGTTGGAGCGAGGCTTGCCCGCGAAGATCGCGAAGCGGTTTGCCTGACACTCCACGTTGGTTGGTTCGCGGGCAAGCCTCGCTCCAACGAAGTCGCGATAATCAAACCTGCCCGCGATCAATCTTGCTGCTGAGAATAATCGAGGTGGTGGTCTTCTCGACGCCATCGACGCTGCCGATCAGGTCCAGCAATTCGTCGAGCTGTTCGGGCGAGTCAGTGCGCAGCCAGGCGACGTAGTCGAATTCGCCGCTGACCGCACACAGCTGCTGCACCTGGGCCAGGGTGCTGAGGCGGCGCAGGACTTCCTTGCCGGAGCGCGGTTGTACGGTGATGCCGACATACGCTTGCAAACCGCCATCGACCACGCGCTGGCTCAGGCGCACGCCGTAACCGGTGATGACCTTGCTGCTTTCTAGCCGGGCCAGGCGCGAGGTCACGGTGGTGCGGGCGATGCCCAGTTGCCGGGCGAGCATGGCCACGCTTTCCCTGGCATTGAGTTGCAGGGCGGCGATCAGCTGGCGGTCGATTTCATCGAGAACGGGCGGGCGGGTGGCGGACAAGGCAGGTCTCCTGTGGGCGGGGACATCTTACCTGCTTGAATGGGGCTGTGCGGCCCTGAGCTGAACACAGAAACTGTGGGAGCGGATTCATCCGCGAAGGGGGTAGTACATCCAATACATTTGCATCGACTGCACCGCCGTTTTCGCGAATGAATTCGCTCCCACAAAATTCCCTCCCACCACTCTCCTTGCAGTATGGCCGGATGAATCCTACAGCTTGTATTCGGGCGCTATCCGATCCAACAGCCGCAACAACGCCGCCCAGGCAAACTGCACGGCATCCGGGTCGCTCAGTTCGCCTTCGGGCACGTCCTTGCCCGGTTCGTTGAATTGCTGCTCGGTACGACGGCAGACTTCGTCCGGTGGCAAGCGCAGGGTGCCACCGGCCTGGGCGGCCAACTGGATTTCGCAAGCCTTTTCCAGGTAATACATGCGCAGGAACGCCTGCTTGACGCTGTCGCCCACGGTCAGCAGGCCGTGGTTGCGCAGGATCATCACCGACTTGTTGCCAAGGTCCTCTACCAGGCGCTGCTGTTCGCTGAAGTTCAAGGCGATGCCTTCGTAGTCGTGGTACGCCACCCGACCATAGAACTCCAGGGAGATCTGGTTGACCGGCAGCAGGCCGCCTTCCTGGGCCGCCACCGCGCAACCGGCTCTGGTGTGGGTGTGCAGCACGCACTGGGCGTCTTCGCGGGCACGGTGGATCGCGCTATGAATGACGAACCCGGCCGGGTTGACCGGGTAGGCGCTGTCCTGGACCTTGTTGCCGTCCAGATCGATCTTGACCAGGTTCGAGGCGGTAATCTCCTCGAAGAACAGCCCATAGGGATTGATCAGGAAGTGGTGCTCAGGCCCGGGCAGGCGTACCGAGATATGCGTCGAGATCAGGTCGGTCATGCGGTAGTGCGCGATCAGACGATAGCAGGCTGCCAGCTCTTGCCTGAGTTGCCATTCTTCCTGGCTGTAAAGGTGTTCCATAAGGGCTCCGGTCAGGGGGATCTGTCAGTGGGCGAGCCAAGCGTTGAGGCGCTCTTCCAGTTCTTCGCCGTGGTCGACCCAGAACTCGATATTCAACGGCACGGCCACGGCCATGTTTTGCGGCGAAGTGGCAATCCACGGGGCCTTGTCGGCGTCGAGTTTGTCGGCCAGGGATTTGTTGGTCACGCCATAAGCGATCATATGGGCAAACTTCTGCTGCGGCTCGGCCTGGTTGGCGTAGGCGATGAACGTGTTGGCAGAGTCGCTATGGGCCGAGTGCTTGGTGATGGCCCAGTAGTCCATGCTGTACAGCGAACCTTGCCACAGCGGTGCAACTTTCAGGCCTTCACTGGCGGCTACGGCGCCGCGACCGCTAAAAGCGGTACTCATGACCGCGTCGCCCGAAGCCAGCCACTGCATTGGCTGGGAGCCGGCTTCCCACCACTGGATCGACGACTTGAGCTTGTCCAGCTTGGCGAAGGCGCGATCAACCCCGGCCGGAGTGCCCAGCACTTTATAGACGTCGGCCGCCGCGACGCCGTCGGCCAGCAGGGCGTATTCGAGGGTGTACATGGCGCCTTTGCGCAGGCCGCGTTTGCCGGGGTATTTGGTGGTGTCCCAGAAGTCTGCCCAGGACGTCGGCGCGGTCTTGACCTTGTCGGTGGCATACACCAGCGGCATGCCCCAGACCAGCGCAGCGGAACCGCAGTCCTGTTTCGCGCCAGCGATCAGTTGGTCGCTGCCGCCGAGTTTGTTCCAGTCGAGTTTCTGGAACAGGCCTTCGGCGCAGCCGCGCTCCAGATCCGGTGCTTCGACCTGAACCACGTCCCAGTCGGCATGGCCGGTTTCGGCCATGACTTTGATCTTGGCCATTTCGCCGTTGTATTCGCTCTGCACCACGTCGACCCCAGCCTTCTTCGCGAAGGGCTCGAAGATCGCGGTGTTCTGGACTTTCTGCGCGGCACCGCCGAAACCGACGATGACCATGCTTTCTGCCGCAAGGGCGGGCAAAGGCGAGAGCATCAACAACGCACAGGCAATTTTTAGTTTTTTACTGTTCATCGACATTTTCCTAACGGCCAGAGGCCTTGCTCGGCAAACAGGGAGGGGCGGCGATCAGACACGCTGAAGCTCCCAGGCTGCGCAGGGGTAAACGGATTTAAACAGGCACGTAGTGAATAAACGGGGCGATCTGGCCATGAGGCAGAAGGACTCTGCGCAGACCGGTGCAGCTTGATTTTTTTATGACACCCATTCGGTGTGGGCGTGATCCAGAGACTAATCCAGACGCAGTGAAAAAAATAGACAGAAAAGACTCTTTTGTGAAAAAAAATCTAATAATTTCACTATCGCTAAAATCCTCTCGAGGCATTGGACTATTGTCAGGCCATGCCCCCTACAATGCGGCTTGCTTCATCGACATCAGGGCACCGAGGGAAACATGACATCAGGCAAGACCCGCGACAGCGCCATGGATGCGCAACCCGGACAGGACGACGCGCCCGCCAGCGAGAGCTTTCTCGGTGAGCGCATTCGCGGCCTGCGCAAGCGCCAGGGCCTGACCCTGGCCGAACTGGCCCGGCAAAGCCACCTGTCGGTGGGCTACATCAGCCAGCTCGAACGCGACCTGTCGCGGCCCTCGGTAGACACCTTGCTGAAGATCGGCCGCTGCCTGGGCGTGAATATCCAGTGGTTCTTCTCGACGCGCATGGAAGTCGCCAGCGCCGACGCGGGCTATGTGGTGCGCAAGGACAGCCGTCAGAACATCCACTATGACGACGGCATCCACGATCAACTGCTGACCCCAAGCCCCAGCGGGCAGATCGAAATGGTCCACTCGCGCTTCCCTCCCGGCGCCTACAACCGCACCAGCTACACCCACGAAGGTGAAGAGGTGGGCTTTGTGCTCACCGGCAGTTTCGAGCTGTGGGTGGGCGAGCGGCATTTTCGCCTGCAAGCGGGCGACAGCTTCCGCTTTGCCAGCCAGGAGCCGCATCGCTACGGCAATCCGGGCGAGGTCGATGCGGTGGTGATCTGGGTGATTACGCCGCCGACCTATTGACCTTGCTTGCATAGACGTTGGAGCGAGGCTTGCCCGCGAAGGACCTTCCAGACCCTGGATAAGTATCGGCTGTAACGGCCTCTTCGCGGGCAAGCCTCGCTCCCACGACTCTTCTCATCTCCTTGTGCCTTGCACACGAAATGACTGAATGATCATAAAAATGATTGATTTGCTCATTTTATGCAAATGTTCTAATCTTTTTGAGCGAAACGATCATTCGTATGATCGTTTTGATCAAATCATAAGAATAAGGAGACAACCCGTGGCCCAGATTCCTATCAAGCGTTCGATAGAACGTGTACCCGGCGGGATGATGATCGTCCCGCTGCTGCTTGGTTCGCTTGTCGCTACCTTCCTGCCCGATATGCCGAAGTTCTTTGGCTCCTTCACCAATGCCCTGTTTACCGGCTCGCTGCCGATCCTTGCGGTGTTCTACGTGTGCATGGGCGCCAGCATCGACGTCAAGGCCACGCCTTATCTGCTGAAGAAAGGCGGTGTGCTGTTCGGCGCCAAGGTTGGTACGGCGATTTTGGTGGGTGTGGTCATGGGCCATTTCCTCGGGGAGCAGCCGGTCACCTCGGGCATCTTTGCCGGGATCTCGACTCTGGCCGTGGTGGCGGCGATGAACGACACCAACGGTGGCCTGTACATGGCCCTGATGGGCCAATACGGTCGTTCGGAAGACGTCGGCGCCTATTCGGTGATGTCTCTGGAATCCGGCCCGTTCCTGACCATGGTCACCCTGGGCGTGGCCGGTCTGGCGGCGTTTCCCTGGCCGACGCTGGTGGGGGCGATTTTGCCGTTGTTGCTGGGCATGCTGCTGGGCAATCTGGACCGCGAGATGCGCGACTTCCTGGCCAAGGCCGTGCCGGTGATGATCCCGTTCTTCGCCCTGGCCCTGGGCGCCAGCCTCGATCTGCACAAGGTCTGGCAGGCAGGCTTGCTGGGTATCGCCCTGGGTGTTGCGGTGGTCGTGGTGACGGGTATTCCGCTGTATTTCGCTGATCGCCTGTCAGGCGGTACGGGGGTGGCGGGAGTCGCCGCAGCCAACACCGCTGGCAATGCCGCCGCCGTGCCCGCGCTGATTGCGGCGGCGAACCCGGTGTATACCGAGGCGGCCAATAGCGCGACGCTGCTGGTCGCAGCCTGCGTCGTAGTCACGGCCATTTTGTCGCCGATTCTTACGGCAACTGTCGCCAAGCGCTACAAGGAGCGTCAGGCTGCACGGGCACCGCACTACGTCGGTGGCGAGCAAGAGGTACGCCGATGAACCTGCTGATCATTGCCGATGACCTCTCCGGCGCTGCCGACTGTGCGATTGGCTTTGCCAGTGTCGGCCTGCCCACGGTGGTGACCCTCGATCCGTCCCGGGATACTGGCGCGGCCCAGGTGATCGCCGCCGATACCGACAGCCGCCGCCTGGCGCCCGAAGCGGCGGCGCAGCGAGCATTGTCCACCTTCAAGGCGTTGCTCAAACCGGGCCAGCGCCTGTACAAAAAGATCGACTCGACCCTGCGCGGCAATTGGGCCGCCGAAGTGGCGGCGTTACAAAGCCTGGCCGGGTTGGCCATCGTCGCCCCGGCGTTTCCGGCGACCGGGCGCACGACTCTCGATGGTCGTATATGGGTCAATGGTCAGCCCCTGGAAAGCACCGATACCTGGCAACTGGAGCACGCCGGCCGTTGCGCGGATATCGACGGTCTGTTGGCCGAAGCGGGCCTGCGTACGGCGCCGTTGAAACTGGAGGTCCTGCGCGGCGATGTTCAGGCGTTGGCCGAACATATTCATGCGGCGGCTCGCAGCGGCGTGCAGGCGTTGATCGTCGATGCGCAGACCGCCCAGGACCTGCGCATCCTTGCCCGGGTCACCCTGGAGCTGGATCAGCCGTTGTACTGGGTCGGCTCCGGTGGCCTGGCGCGGGAGATCGCGCAACTGGCCGGGCTGTCGGATGCGCTGACCGAGGGGCTGCCTGCTGCTGCACAAGCACCGATCCTGGCCTTGGTCGGCAGCCTGTCCGAGGTCTGCCAGCGACAATGCGCGCTGCTCAAGGCACGCGCCGATATCGACGAGTTGATCGTGCCGCCCGAGGTCCTGCGCCAGGGTGCGCAGCATGCTCGCTGGGATAACTGGCAGATGGATATCGGCCAGGTGCTGGCGCAGGGCCGCGATCTGCTGTTGCGCATCGGCCGTGATGAAGCTTTCGATCCGGCTGAGGGCGTACAGCTTTCCGAACAACTGGCTGCCATGGTCGCGCCGCACTTCAGCAAGCTTGGCGGCCTGGTCGCCACGGGCGGTGAAACTGCGCGGGCGATGCTCGGCGCGGTGGGCATTGGCAGCCTGCAACTGCTTGCTGAAGTCGAGGCCGGAGTGGCCTTCGGGCGCCCCGTTACGAATGGGCATTGCCCCGGCATTGTCACCAAGGCTGGCGCATTCGGTACCGACCACGCGCTGTATGCCGCGTGGCTGCATTTACACGGCCTGAGCGAACCGCTGGCCGTGGCGAACATTTAAACCGTATTTTTTAAAGGATTTAGGTAAGCACATGAGCGACTATCTCCCCGTCATCGGCATCACCATGGGCGACGCCAGCGGCGTCGGACCGGAAATCATCGTCAAGAGCCTGACCCACGACATCGTCTACCAACAATGCCGTCCGCTGGTGATCGGCGATGCGCGACGCCTGGAGCAGGCCAACCGCATCGTCAATGGCAGCGCCAAGGTACGGCGAATCAAGGACGCCTCCGAAGCGCTGTACGAGCCTGGCACCATCGATTGCGTGGACCTGGACCTGATCCCCGACGACCTGCCGTTCGGCCAGCTGTCGTCGATTGCCGGGGACGCCGCCTACCAGTACATCGCCCGCGCTGTGGTTCTGGCCGAAGCGGGGCAGATCGACGCCATCTGCACCGCACCGCTGAACAAGGAAGCGCTGCACGCCGGTGGCCACAAGTATCCCGGCCATACCGAGATGCTCGCGCACCTGACCCATGTCGACGAAGTGTCGATGATGCTGGTCGCGCCGCAACTGCGGGTGATCCACGTCACCACCCATATCGGCATCATCGACGCCATCCGCAAGATCGAGCCGGGCCTGGTCCAGCGCACCATCGAACGCGGCAATGCGACCCTGATCAAGGCCGGTATTGCTCGCCCGCGCATTGGTGTCTGCGGCATCAATCCCCATGCCGGGGAGAACGGCCTGTTCGGTTATGGCGAGGAAGAAGAGAAGATCATTCCGGCGGTCAAGCTGTTGCAGGAACAGGGGCTGGATGTGACTGGGCCGCTGCCTGCCGATACGCTGTTCTTCCGCGCCGGACGCGGCGACTTCGATCTGGTGGTGGCGATGTATCACGATCAGGGCCACGGGCCGGTCAAGGTCCTGGGTCTGGAGGCCGGGGTCAATGTGACCGTGGGCCTGGAAGTGATTCGTACCTCGGTGGACCATGGCACTGCGTTCGACATCGCCGGCAAGGGCATCGCCGACGAGCGCAGCCTGCTCGAAGCCTTGCGCCAAGGGGCCGAGCTGGCGACACGCCGGGGCTGAGTCGCGTACTATCGGCGGCCGTCCTGATGCGAGATCTTTCATGAAAGCGAGCGACCGCCACCGCGCCATTCTCGAGCTTGTTCGCGCCCGCGATACCAATGTCGAGCAATTGAGTGCCGCGCTCGGTGTGTCCGAAGCCACGGTGCGCCGCGACCTGACCATGCTCGCCAAGCAGCGTCATCTGGTGCGCACCCACGGTGGCGCCACGGCGCTGGTCGGTGTGCATGAGCCAGAAGCCTCACTGGAAGAACGCAAGGCCAGCCAGCGCGATCAGAAAGAAGCCATCGCCCGTGCCGCCGCTGCCCATGTGCAGGACGGCGACACGGTGCTGCTCGACGGCGGCACCACCTGCGCGGCCCTCGCGGTGCATCTGTATTCGCGGCAAAACATCCATGTGGTGACCAACAATCTGCTCGCCGTGATGACCCTGGCCAATGCGCCGGGGGTGCAGTTGACCCTGATCGGTGGCGACCTGCGCGGCTCAAGCATGAGCACCCTGGGCCCGCTGGCCGAGCTGTCCCTGAGCCGCCTGAGTGTCGACAAGGCTTTCCTCGGCGCCGATGGCGTGGTGGCCGATTTCGGCTTGTGCGAAGCCAGCGCGCAGCAGGCCTATCTCAAGGAATGCATCATCAAGCGTGCGGCTCAGGTCATCGTCCTGGCCGACTCGCAAAAACTCGGCCGCGCTCGGCAACAACACTGGACTCCCATCGAGCGCGAGTGGCTGTTGATCACCTCGGCGGCGGACGAGGCTGAACTGGCGGCATTTCGTGCGGTGAAGGATGTGACGGTGCAGGTGGTTGAGTGTGCCGCGAGTGAATAGCGAGGGCGACCTCCAGGGTATAAATTCTGTGGGCTGAATTTTGTGGGAGCGAATTCATTCGCGAAGAGGCCAGTACATTCGATACACATCTGTCGTCTGAACCGCCGCTTTCGCGAATGAATTCGCTCCTACAGATTGTTCGCCCCGGATTTTTTCACTATCCAACTGTTTCAGGATCCGGCAACCGCTGCTCGATCACTCCCACCCAGCCCATCCCTTTATAGGTCTCGAACCCCGGCGTCAGGGAATAGCCCTGGATGATATTGTCCTGCAGAGTGCTGTAGCCGCTCTGCTGGCCATTCTTGATTTGCAACTGGATACTTTCGCCCAGGTGGCTTTCGGTGTCGGAGCTGGCGATGATCTTGTGGTTGGCATCGACCATCATCACCCTGCTACGCGAGCGCTCTTCGTTGGTCAGGCGCACGCCGTCGATGACGGACGCGGCCTGGGCCTGCCAGTCGAAGAAAATGCCGATCACGCCGATGACCGGGCTCAGGCGGTTTTCGCTGCTGCGCACGCCGGCGCTGAAGGCGCAGGTCTGGGCGTTGTTAAGCAGCGGTTCGACGGCCACTTCCCCGGCGTAATACTGGTCGCCTGAACTGTGGCGCATGGCCTGGGTGAACCAGGGGGCCTGCGAGACATCGGCGCCGATCACCTTGCCATGGGCTTTCGGTCGGCCGGAAGCGATGACTTTGCCGCGGCTGTCGGCCACCCAGATATCCAGGTACACGGTGTAGCTGTCGAGGATGATGCCCAGGCGTTCGCTGGCATGGGCGCAGGTCTCGGCATTGGGGCGCGACAGCACATCCAGCAGCGAGGCATCGGTCGCCCACCAGCGCACGTCGCAGGTGCGCTCATAGAGGTTGCGGTCGATGATTTCGATCAGATTCAGCGACAAATCGGCCAAGCGCTGCCCGCGCATGTCGAAGCACATACTCTGGCCCAGTTCGGTCAGCTCATTGACCGCCGCCTGCAGGTCCTGGGTCAGGCCGCTGGCGATTTTCGAGATGCGCTCGGAGATGTTCTTGACCTCTTCGGCCACTACCGAAAAGCCGCGCCCGGCGCTGCCCGCATGGGCCGCTTCGATCAACGCATTGACCGCCAGCAGGCGTGTCTGGCGGGTGATCATTTGAATATCGCTGACGCCGCGAGTAGCCAGGGCTTCGACTTCCTTCGATAACGTCACAATCCGTTCGGGTTCGATCATGGTGTTCTGCTTAGAGTGTTAAGTGGCGGCAGCAGAAGAAAGAAAAGAATGCATAAAAGGGGCTATTAGTTGCCCCGTTAGTTGCCCTGCTTGTTGAGGGTCTGGTCTGATTTAAATAGTTAGCAGCCTATTTATTAGTTGGGCTGGCTTTTCGCCAGTAAACGCTAGCCGATATAGATGTCATTTGTCATGCACAGGACTATGCCCGGAAAAGATTTCAGCGGGCAATGTCGCAATTCAAGAAGGCGATGTCGCTTTTGTTGATCAGATCTTCCAGCGTCGCGCCGTCTTGGCCAGGCGCTGTTGCATGCCGTCGAGATTGCGCGCCATTTGTTGGGTGAGCAGGTGATAGCCGACCAGCTCCGGTGGCACTTGCATGGGGGCTGGAGTTGGCTCGGCTGTGCGCTTGAGGCGTTCGGTCGCGCCGGTTTGCAGGGCTCGGGCCATGCCGATCAACTGACGGCGAATCAGCCGGTGCTCGGCTTCCAGGCAGGCCTTGAGTTCGTCCGGGGCGTTGTCGATATCTTCCGGGCGGATATTGGCGAGTATTTCCAGGGTGCTCAGGCACATTCGGAAATGGCCCTGAATGGCTTCCAATTCGACAATGGAAATGCGCACTTCCTTGGACACCGAAGGCATCAGTGAGCGTAGCTGCAACATGATGGCGTTAAGTCCGCCCATCAACTTCAGGTGCTCGTCGGCAGTAATCGCCTGACCGTGGCTGATGCGCCCGTAGACTTTGGCGCAATCACGCAGGCCCTTGGCC
Organism: Pseudomonas sp. JUb42; assembly: GCF_024807945.1. Lineage (GTDB taxonomy): Bacteria > Pseudomonadota > Gammaproteobacteria > Pseudomonadales > Pseudomonadaceae > Aquipseudomonas. The sequence continues at coordinate 111,748 of NZ_JANUFD010000016.1, forward strand.
AGGTTGTAGCGCCAGGAATAAACCGCGTAGAGCGGCAGGGCGAATGAAAACGCCAGCGCCAAGGCAATACCGATGAGGATATCGACGGTACGCCACAGACCATCGCTTATGGGGTTGTCACCATGCCCGGCGACGATAAACAGGGTGATGGCCGACAGCAGTGCGGTGTAACCACCCTTGCCGATGGCGTGATAGGCGAAGAAGCCGCAAGCCAGGGACATGATCAGGTAGGTCAGCAGCGGCTGGCCCAGGTAATTCTGTTGCGCCACTACCGCCAACCCGAGGCCTGCGCCGATCAGCGTGCCATAGGCGCGTTCCACCGACTTCTTGCCGATATTGCCGTGGTGCTGCAGGCCGCCGATCACGATGAGCATGGTCACCGAGGCCCATTCGCCATGGGGCAGGTTGATGCCGGTGGTCAGCATGATGGTCACCAGCAGACCGACGACGATCCGTGCAGCGTGGATCAGACGGGCGTGGCGGTAACGGCGATAAGGATCCAACAGCGGGCGCAGTACCCGGCGCAGCCAGGCGGGCAGATGAGCGGTGAAAGGCTTCTTCATACAGCAAAAAATCCAAAGGCTTACGACGTCCTCCAGTAGGCCACAGATTTTTCTGAAAGCAATCGGCGATCTTCTTCTATTCAGAATGAGATTTTTCTCACATGTGAGGACTTGCGCGTCTTCGATTTCAGGCCTAGTGTATGTCCTCATCACATGTGAGATTCACAGAGGCGCCGAAATGGCTCGGAAAACTTCAACCGATTACATGCGTGAAATGCGCGCACGGCTGACAGCTGCCGGGCTCGTGAAACGAGAGCTGTATGTTCTTCCGGAAAACGCAGATGTATTGCGAACGATCGAGAAAGCCCTACGCCAGCCCTACCGGGGCAACCGAGTCAAACTGGAGCAATTCATGACGGAAAATACCAACTGGACCATCGACACGCTGCATGCGGCCCTGGTCGAGCAAGACGCGGTCAGGAACAACGAGATTGAACTGACCCTGCTGCAAGGCGCCGAGCCGAGCCTGCAAGTGACCATGCATCAGTTTGGCGGCCTGCCAATCATCATCGCCATCGCTGGCAACCAGATTCTGGTGGACTCGGTGCTGGTCTACACATCCCAGGTCAAGGACGTTGCCGAGTTCAACGACGCCGTACTGCGCAGCCGGGACATTTTCCCGCTGTCGTCCATCGGCATCGAGACCATGCCCAATGGCGAGGCTGTCTACAACATGTTCGGCGCCCTCAGCGCAGCTTCGTCCCTGAGTGTGATCGTCCATGAAGTCCTCACCCTGGCGGACAACGTTATTCGTGCCGCCGAAGCCTACGAACACTTTTTAACTGCCGATTCGAAGTAAGGGAGACGTATTCATGAGCCTTTGGAAAAAAATGGTAACAGCCCTGCGCGGTGGTGCTTCGGAAGTTGGCGAAGCCATCGTCGATTCGCAAGCGCTGCGCATTCTTGATCAGGAAATCCGTGACGCCGACGCCTCGATGCTCGCTGCGCGCAACCAGCTGATTCAGATCAAAGCCAAGCACAAGCTGTCGGTACAGCGTGTTGAAGAGCACGACAAAAACATCGCCAACTGGGAACAGAAGGCCATGGCCGCGCTGAACCAGGGTGAAGAAGGCCTGGCCACCGAGTGCGCCGAGAAGGTCGCCGAGCTGACCGGCCTGCGCGATCAGGAGAAAACCGCCGCCGACCAGTTCGGCGCTCAGGTCGCCAAGCTGACGGCCCAGGTCACCAAAGCTGAAACCCAGATCAAGGGGCTGCGCCAGCAGGCAGACATGGCCAAGGCGCGTGACAGCGTGCAGCGTGCGCAGATCAATGCTGCAGCTGCTACCGGTGGCGCCAATGGCCGTCTGGAAACCGCCGTGGGTTCCCTGGCGCGCATCAAGCAGCGTCAGGATGAACAGGACGCCAAGCTCGAAGCCGCTGAAGAGCTGGCCGATGCGGCCAATGGCGGTGACCTGGAGCGCCGCCTGCAGGACGCGGGTATCGGCGCGAAAACCGGCGGTGCCGCCGACGTACTGGCCCGTCTGAAAGCACAAAGTCAGGCCGGCAAAGACGCGTAACCGGCACGACTACGAGGGGCAGGCGTACTGTTCGCCGGCCCCTTTTTCTGTGCGCTTTTCAGGGGTGTGAACATGAAGGTTGGAAACGGCCTGAGGCTTGTCCTCGGTCTTGCTGCCCTGATGATCGTGGTCCAGATAATCAATTCCGTGACCGGTAACAGCCTGCTCCATCATGGCCTGTTGCCGCGCACGCTCACAGGGCTGCAAGGCATCCTGTTCGCGCCGTTTCTGCACGGCTCGGTGCGCCACTTGCTGGGTAACTTGCTGCCCTTTGTCGTGCTCAGTTCGCTGGTACTGAGTGAGGGCGTATCGCGTTATGTGCGAGTGACAGTGCTGATTGCGATTCTCGGCGGTCTGATGGTCTGGGTCATCGGCCGGCCGCTCATGCATGTGGGCGCCAGCGGCGTGATTTTCGGGCTCTGGACTTACCTGCTGGCCAGGGCCTGGTATCAGCGCAGTCTGCTCAGTCTTGCCGTCGCTAGCGTTGCGTTGATTGGCTACAGCGGCTTGCTGCTGGGCTTCGTGCCGGTGCCGGGAGTTTCGATTGAGTCACACCTTTGCGGCGCCATAGCCGGTATCTTCGTCGCTTGGCTGATGCATGGCAAAAGCCTGGGCGAGCAAGCAGCGACTTAAGGAAAGCATTATGAGCTGGATAAAACGTGTTCTCGGCCTGCAAGCGCCGAATCGGCCGGGGGATGCCCCGCTGAATCCGGTCCCGGCCGGCAATCCGTTCGGGCTGGCGTCCGGGCGCATGCTGGATCTGGATGACTCCCTCAAGCTGCTGCTCGATGGCCATTCGGAACTGGTGGTGCCCAACGAGGAAGTGGTCTGGGCAGTCGGTCATGTCGACCTGGGGCAGTCCATGCGCCTGGTGCGTTTCTACTTCGAGGACGAAGATTACTGGCTGCAGGTGATCATGAACGGCTCGGCCACCGAGGACGTGCAGGACATCATTCTGTTCGGCTACAGCAGCGTGGTCACCATCAATAGCGAGGCCGAACTGAAGCGCCTGGTCGGCCCGCAATCGCAGATCGGCCTGCCGGTCTACGAGCACGAAGGCTACGAATACGGCCGCCAGTGGGGCACTGAACAAGGCCAGACCGAACTGACGCCGATGACCGAGCAGGTCACCAACCCGGAAACGTCTTACCGCATCCAGCACCTGAGCATGCTGTATGCGCGGGATACCGGGCTGATCGATCGTCGCGAGTTTCTGCTGCTGTCGGTCGAGGAAGATGAAGAGGGCAATGTGTCCCTGACCACCTCGGTGGGCGTCACGTTGCAGTCGACGGATTTTACGGTTCTGTAAGCAGGCAAACAAAACCCGACTCATGACTTGGAATGAGATTCTGTGGGAGCGGATTCATCCGCGAAGAGGCCGGTACAACCGGCGTATCTCTGTCGTTCGCAATGCTGCTTCGCGAATGAATTCGCTCCCACGGGCCTGCTGCGCTACAGCGCAATATCAGTGATAGAGCGGCATCTTTCACCAATCAAATAGCTATGTTGTTTGTCTCATTTAAAAGGAAGTAACCATGCTTGATATGTTGCGTATGTCGCTCAACGCCCAGGCGGTCACCAGTTTTGTCGTGTATATCGTCGTCGCAGCGCTGTTGTTCGCGCTGTTCCAGTTCGCCTATACGCGCATGACCCCGCACAAGGAATTCACCCTGATCCGTGAAGGCAACGTGGCTGCGGCCGTGGCCCTTGGCGGTGCGTTGATCGGCTTCGCTTTGCCTGCGAGCAATATCATTTCCTACAGCGTCAGTGTGCTGGATGCGGTGGTTTGGGCGTTGATCGCCGGTGTTGTGCAACTGCTGGCGTTCAGCGTCACCAGCCTGGTGCTCAAGGGCTTGTCTGCACGGATTGCCAAGGGCGAAATCGCTGCGGCCATTTATGCCGCCAGCGTGTCGATCAGTGTCGGCCTGCTCAATTCGGCCTGCATGACGCCTGCGACCTGATCGCCCGCTATCGAAAGGAGTATTCGATGAGACGCAGTTCCTTGAAGCTGGTCCTGGCCAGCACCCTGCCGCTGGCGATCAGTGCATGCAGCAAGCCGGATGACACGGTAGAGGTCAACACCCGCACCACCTTCACGACGGTCCAGGCTTGTGTGGATCAGAAGTTTCCCGTGGACGTGTGCTCCGACGCCTATATGAACGCCCTGGCGGATCATCGGCGCATCGCCCCGACTTATGACGATCAGGCCTCTTGTGAGGCGGATTTCGTCCCTGATTATTGCCAGCCAAATTCGGACGGCAAGTTTACGCCCAAGCTCGCCGGTTTCGAGCTGGGGGTTTCCGGTCGTCTGCCGAAAGACCAGGTCGCCGCAGCTCAGACCCAGGCCAACAATAATGGCGGCTCCGGCGGTGGCAACGGTTTCCTCACCGGCCTGCTGATCGGCAATCTGCTCAGCAGCAACAATGGCAGCAACAACTACTACTCGCAGCCGATCTACCAGACCCGCGACTCCCGTGGCGCCTATCAAAGCTCGACGCTGTCGAAGCAGATCGAGGACGGCAAGAGTTTCGGCCGCTCGACCCAGGCTCGCTCCAGTTCCACCGGCAGCTACAGCTCCGACACCCTGGCGCGCAATCTGGGCAGCGGCTCGGTCTCGTCCTCGGTTTCCCGCGGCGGCTTCGGCAGCCAGGCCACTGCACGCAGCGGTTGGGGTGGCAAGAGCAGCGGTGGTTTCAGCTCGGGCGGCTGACAGGAGCGGTATAAATGAAACGGATCGAGATCGAAGAGCGCCCCGACTGGCAGCAGACCGCCGAGCGTGAGGGTTTCGACTTTCACACCATCGGCGGCGAGCGCTATTGGGATGAGCGTGCCTATTACCAGTTCACGGAAGAACAGATCACCAAGGATATAGAAGCGCCTACCCAGGAACTGCACGCCATGTGCCTGGATGTTGTCGAGCGGGTAGTGGATAGCGAAGAACTGCTGACCCGCCTGGCCATCCCGCCAGCGTTCTTCGACCTGGTGCGCACCTCATGGAAGGAGGGGCATCCTCATCTCTATGGGCGCTTCGATTTCAGCTACGACGGCGTCAATCCCGCCAAGCTGCTCGAAGCCAATATGGACACGCCGACCTCCCTGTACGAGGCGGCGGCCTTTCAGTTGATCTGGCTGGAGGAGCAGATCGCCCGTGGCGTGTTGCCTGCCCAGGCCTCGCAATTCAACTCTCTGGCCGAGGACCTGGTGCGCGCCTTTGCCGCTATTCCACCGGGCGGGCGTTTCTATTTTTCGGCGATGTCCGGCTCCATCGAAGACCGCGGCACCACCGACTTCATGCGCAAGATGGCCGAATATATCGGCATCGAAACGCGGCATATCGATATCGAGGATATCGGCCTGACCCCCGAAGGGCGCTTCGTCGATCTGGATGGGCAATGGATCGAGCGTATCTTCAAACTGCACGCCTGGGAGCATGTGTTCCATGAACCCAACGGCCAGGCTATCCCCGGCTGCGACACGCAATTCATTGAGCCGGCATGGAAGTCGATCATCTCCAACAAAGGCATCCTGCCCTTGCTCTGGGAACTCAACGAAGGCCACCCCAATCTGCTGCCGTGCTTCGTGGATAAAGACCCGCGCGCGCCAGTGGCAAAGGGCTGGGTACGCAAGCCGTACTTCTCCCGCGAAGGCGCCAATATCGAAATCCGCACCCCTGGCGATCAGGTCATCTTTGAAGACGGCCCCTACAACGATGCGCCCTACATCCTTCAACAATTCGCGCCACTGCCGCGCTTTGGTGACAGCTATACGCTGATCGGTTCGTGGGTGATCGGCGACACCGCTTCAGGGATCGGCATTCGTGAGGACGACAGCCTGATCACCAAGGACAGCAGCCGGTTTCTGCCTCACGTTGTGCTGGGTTGATTAACGCAATTGTGGGAGACCACAACATCTGTAGGACCGGCGTTAGCCGGGAGGGCGCTCGCGGCTAAAGCCGCTCCTCCAAGAGCCACTTCAATTTTGAAGGTCTGGGTGGTAGCGAACTTGTTCGCGAGGCGTCGCACCTGAAACACCACGTCATGCCCGCTCGCCAATGTTTATCCCGCTTATTTAGCGTCTGATGGATTGATGCAATACCGAGTACTACGACCACCGCCCGCCATGCGTGTAATACAACCTTTATTCAACAAATCGCTGAGATGGCGAGTGGCAGTGGCCTTGGAAACCTTCGCCGCAGCCTGATACTGGGCTGCGTTGATGCCTCCCTCAAAACCTCGTTCACCGCCGTCGAGCAAGCGGTTCAGCACTTTGATCTGCTCGCCGGACAGGTCGTCATTGCGATGAATCTGCCAGAAGCGAGCCTTGGCGATCACGCGGTCGATACGGACCTGGGCCTGCTCAAGGCTGCGCAGCAAAGTTTGCAGAAACCACGTCAGCCAAGTGGTGATATCCGGCGTAGCTTTCTGGTGGGCTTCAAGGATCCGGTAATAGCTGGCGCGATCCTCAAGAATGCTGGCTGACATCGCATAAAGGCGAATTGCCTGCTGGTCGCTCTGGGCCAGAGCCATATCGGTGATTGTGCGAGTCAGCCTGCCATTGCCGTCATCGAATGGATGCAGCGTGACGAACCAGAAGTGGGCGATGCCGGCCCGGAGAAAGGGGTCGAGGCCTGCCTTGGTTCTGCTCGATACAAACCACGCGAGAAATTCGCCGACCTGCTGCTCCAGACCGTCGCGAGGAGGCGCCTCGAAATGCACGACGGGCCGATCCAGGCGACCGGAAACAACCTGCATGGGCTCTTCGTCGCGCAGTTGACCGATATACAAGTGTTGGCTCAGGGACACGTCGTCGTGCGCGAACAGCCAGCTATGCCAGGCAAACAGGCGCTCTTGGGTCAGTGGCGAGTCATGGCCAGCGGTGGCATCCATCAACAAAGCCGCCAGCCCTTCACTACGCGGGCTTGGTTTACCACTGTCAGCCAGGCCCAAGCGACGGGCCAGTGATGAGCGTACCGAGCCGACATTGAGTTGTTCGCCCTCGATGGCCGAGGAGGTGACGATGTTTTCCAGCATGGCATTGAGGTGGTTCAGCGCATCGGTATCACGGTCTACTACGCTAGCCACACCCAAAAGGCGGCCCTGCGCTTGGGCACAAACGCGGAGCAATGGGGCTAGCAGTTCAGTATTCCAGCTGAAATGCGGCCAGTCAGGGTGTTGCCAGATCCAGATGGGATCGTGCATGGGGCTGTGCTCCTGCCGTGAGCCGAATAATGAGTCTATTCGGCTCATTTAATGAGCCGATTATGTGAATTATTTGGCTCACTTGCCAGTAAACAGCAGATCAGGGAGACGTATGCATGGGTTGGGTTTTTCTGTTGTTGGCAGGTGCCTGCGAGATTTTCTACGCCGCTGCCATGCCCCGCACTGACGGCTTTACGCGGCTCTGGCCCAGTCTGTTTTGCGGGTTGTTCATCTGCATGAGCATGTACCTGCTGTCCCTGGCGGCCAGGAGCATTCCGGTCGGCACGGCCTACGCGGTCTGGGTCGGTATCGGTGCTTTGGGCACCGCGATCTACGGTATGGCTTTTCTTGGTGAAGGCCGCAGCGTGATGCGGGTATTTTGCTTTATGCTGATCCTGGCCGGGATCGTCGGGCTTAAACTGATTTCTGTGGAAAAAGCTTAGGAGGCAGGGCGTGGACTTCGCTCTGGAAATTCGTACCTACCAGACGGAAAACCCTGACCACCAACATGACTTCGCGCAGTTGGTGTTGCCTATCCATGGCCGTATGGAAATCGACGTGGATGGCCGCAGCGGCTATGTTGATCACTCCCTTGCAGCGCTGGTTTCGCCCGGTTCCACCCATTCGCAGATGACTCAGCGTGACAGCCGTTTCCTGATCCTCGACTGCCCGGCTACAGCCCTGGAAAATATACAGCTGACGCAGCTGTCCCAGCGCATCTACGTGCCGATTCCGCCCGCGACCCGCCGCCTGATCGAATTCGCCGAACTGACTGGCAACGACCAACTTGCCGTCAACGCCGCGCAACTGGCGCCGTTGCTGCTTGCGTCCCTGAGTACACAGCCGTCGGTCCCGGCGGGCGCAATGGATCGTCTGCTTACGCGCGTGCGCGCCTACCCCGGCGCCAGCTGGAGCAACGAAGCCATGGCGAAGGTCGCCGCTATGAGCATGAGCCAACTGCACCAACGCTTTCGCCAGTTATTCAAGCAGACGCCCCAAGCCTGGCTGGCCGAGCTGCGTATGCAGCAAGCGCAGCGTTGGTTATGTGACAGCGCACTGCCAATCGCCGATATCGCCCTGCGCTGCGGTTTCTCCGATCAGGCTGCCCTGACCCGGGCCATGCAACGCCTGTGCGGCACTACCCCAGCGGTGTATCGCCGCCTGAGCCAACAGTCTCGGTAAAAAATCCCACAGTTATCGACAATACGGCACTGCAATCCTTGAGCAGACTTCGCACTTTGCAGTCTTGGGTGCGGACACCATGTTTATCGATCGATCATTGGCCAAAGGCCTTGGCTACGGCATCGGCGCAGGGTTGTGCTGGGGCGTGATTTTCCTCGGTCCAGCGCTCACTCCAGGCTTGAGCGGCCTGCAATTCGCGGTGCTGCGCTTTCTTTGTTATGGCGTGTTTTCCGTAGCGCTGCTGCTGCCGCGCTGGCGCGATGTCTGTTCCCGGCTCACCCGCGCGGACTGGAAATCACTATTCTGGCTCAGCCTGATCGGCAACCTGCTCTATTACTCTCTTGTCGGCAGCGCGGTGCAACGCGTCGGCATCGCCACCACCTCCCTGATCGTCGGCCTGATCCCCGTGGTCATTACCCTGGCTGGCCGCAACGACGCCAACGCGGTAGCCCTGACACGCCTCATACCTTCCCTTTGCTGTGCGATTGCGGGCGTAGTACTGATCAGCCTGAGTGCACTTCAGCGCGGTGAAAATACCGAGATGCGCGTAGGCAATGTTCTGGGTCTCATCTGCGCAACCGGCGCGATGATCAGCTGGAGCTGGTACGCCGTCAGCAACGCCCGCCGCCTTAAAGTGATCGCCAAGGTCTCGGCCCACGAATGGTCCCTGCTCACCGGCATCATGACCGGCGCGTTGGCGCTGCTTTTGGCGATCCCGGTGTTTGCCCTGGAAGGCTCGACCTACAGCGCCGCCGCGTGGATCAACTTCTTCCTGGTGGCGGGCGGCGTCGCGCTGCTCTCATCGGTGGTCGGCGGCGCCTGCTGGAACCAGGCCAGCCGACTGCTGCCCTTGGCCCTCGGCAGCCAGGTGTTGGTAATCGAAACACTGGCCGGATTGCTGTTCGGGTTTCTCTGGGAACAGCGCTTGCCCAGCTTGCTGGAAGTGGTTGCGATGGGGTTGTTGGTGAGCGGAGTGGTTTGGTGTCTGGGGTGTTACCGGGGGAGGGCGGGGCGGGTGGTGGTTTGATGGGGCTGTTCGCAGGCAGCCTGTGCTGAAACGGTCCCAAAAGGAGACCGATCGGTCCCTTTATGAGGACGATTAATGCCGCTGGAAAGTGTGGTTACACAAAAGGCACGTTGAGGTGTTGAAGGGCTAAGCGTTCAGTGGGATACAGCTACCGCCGATGGTTCGGCACGAAGATGTCGCAGGCCGCCATTTGAGTATTCTCTTCATTGCGGTCAAAACGACACTGATGCAATTAGCAAATCGTTCAATTGGGAGGAACGAAGTATGAATGATGCTCTCTTGCCTGCAATCGCTTACGCGGCCTCGACCCCGCGTTTGGCTGTGAAATTTCCGGATAGCAATTCTGACGAACTATGGATAGCTGATATCAAAGCGTGCAATCCAGAGGGAAAGTGCCAGGTGTTCAGGGACGTAATGTTTGTTGAGTCCCAAGGCGCCACTTATATTTTTGGCATCGAACACGAGGACGGTCGCCCAAGGGGCGTCAGAAATGAGTTGGCTGAGCAACAACAATTTTTTATCGAGTTTTTGCGGCACCAGAACGAGGCCTGGGACCGTGCGCTGGGAGGCCGGTCGGCCATGTTTCCCGGTTCAGAGTACGCCAGCCAACTCAAGGTAAGCGCAGCCTATATGGTCCAACGTGAGCATCTTGTGGACGTAATTTTGGGTTACCACAATCGTCAGGGTGAGTACGTGGTTGAAATGCTCGAGGATTCGGGAGAGTTTTTGGCGCACGCTCGATCTGTGTTGTCCTTCGACGAGCTGGATCGTTGATCGAGAACGAGTCAGGTGGACGTATTGTGGACGCTTCGACCGTTTTCAGGATTATGAAGGCGAGAAAGTTGAGTCTTAAAAACGACGAAAGCCGCGCAATGCGCGGCTTTCAAGTTGGTGGGCCCACACGGACTCGAACCGTGGACCAAAGGATTATGAGTCGCCAGATAATGCCCCGAGGCTAAGCAAGTCTAGGACATTCTTGGGAAGAGTACAAAAGGGTTAACCTCATGAAAACACGGAGGATATCCCAGTCTTTTCTGTTTTATGAAAACTGAGCGCTGTACCGCTGTTGTACCTTTCGGCATCGCTCCTTTACCGCCCGGCCTTCGCACCTAAACAGTGAGTTTGCCACGCGCTCACTGAACACCATTCAGACTTCTTGAGGCTTTACCCGTCACGAGTTGATACGAATAGCGTTGAGCCTGTTCCAAATGGCGCACAAAGCCAATCAGCGGATCCTAGCGACCGACTCTGCTGAAGCTCGGTTTCCCCAGGCTGTTGTATGGGCCTTAGGAACCTTCGAATTATGATGATCCGCTGACTAGCCTGGCATGGTCTTTGCAATCTCTTCGCGGGCTGCAGCCAACACTTTTTCCAGCTCCTGGTGCAGATGATCTTCCGGACGCTTGCCCCCCAAAAATGAATTTGGAGACCTAAACCAGAAAGCCATTCCCCAGCCGTCTAGCGTTGGTTGCAGTGTTGTGATCACAAGGGCTAGGCCTGGTAGCAAATTCCATCCCTGATTTTCCGAGAACGCGTAGTCTGGATAGAGCGGTTGGCCTTGGTGCTCAACTGAAAAGATCCTCCGATTCGCCTCTGCTTGCTTAAGCGACATCGTGAACTGATCTAGTTCTCCGTCATGACGTAACGTTAGGCAATCTGGGGTTAAGAAGTGTCCTCCAGCAAGAATCTCGATCTTGGCCCTAGCAAGCGTCGCCTCAAGTCGTTGCTCTTTTCTAGCCATAGCGCTTCGCCTCCGAACGGGAAAAACTAACTATGATGGATGTCCCGCATCTCGTCACGAGATGCGGAGAGCCAGCATGAAAGTCCAAAGATTTCGCTGTTCTATGGGGGTATGTCGTAGCCGCGGTTTCTCAACTCGGCAGGTCAGCCGGCCCAAGAAGCGAAACGAGAGCTGGGACGTGTTCTGCCGCGCGTCCGATCAGGCAAAACTCTCGGCTGCTCGGCTGGGCAACCTGTGCAGGGTTGATGTGCACGACGCAGGCACCGGCGTGATGCGCAACGATGGGAATCTCGGCGGCCGGAAAGACCACGCCCGACGTGCCGATCGATAGCAGAACGTCGCATTCTTTAGCGGCCAGAACCGCCCGCTTCCAGGCCGCAGCCGGTAGGTTTTCGCCGAACCACACGACGCCCGGGCGTAGTTTCCCGTTACAGCGGGGGCAGCGCGGCGGCTCGATCCTCAGACCTTCACTGGTGACCGGGTTTTCGAAGGGTAGGGCGGCTGGGGTTCGATGGCAGGCGAAGCATTTGGGCTGCGCAAGGCTTCCATGCAGATGGATGACATCTGTTGAGCCGGCGCGAGCATGAAGGTCGTCGATGTTCTGGGTAACGACCGTCACTTCCCGAACCCTGGCCAATTGCGCGATGGCAAGATGTGCCGCATTCGGCACAGCACCCGCGACATGGGCCCGCCGCCACATGTACCAGCCCCAAACCAGCGCTGCATCCTTGCGGAACGCGTCGGCCGTCTCCAGCTTTTCCGGATCATGATGGGCCCAGATGCCTGTCATTGGGTCGCGAAAGGTCGGTATGCCGCTTTCGGCCGAGATGCCGGCGCCAGTGAACACCACGATTCGCTTTGCGTCACGGATCAGTGCAGCGACTGTTTCGATCGGGCTGGGCATCTGCTCTCCACTCACCATAGGCTGCCTCCGCTAGAGGCATAGTTGCATGTGCTGCTCAATACACTCCGTATTCGATTCGGTCCAAATAATTACTGGCCGATAGATAGCAGTCATCATCAGCAAGCACACCAGCAGGGGTCCGGTAATCCAAGCCGCAACGTGGTTGTTGACCATGGCACGGCACGATCGCGGCGACCGCGAGACTGCAGCGATGCTGCGCCGAGTTGCTGAGACCTACTCTACACAGTCGGAGTGTTTCACTGTGAAACGCCCCCTGGGGGGACATATTTTTCGTTGGTCCGAAACTGTGGCGGTGCTGCGCCGAGCCGTTGAGACGTACTCTACAAAGGAGGAAGTGTTTCACTGTGAAACACTTCCAAGAAGAAGACGTCTTTTTCACTAGTGCGAAATTTCAGCGGCGCTGCGCCGGATCGCTGAGACGTACTCTCTAGAGCGGGGTGTTTCACTGTGAAACGCTCACCTGGAAAGCAAGGTCATTTTCGCCGGTCCCGGACTGCAGTAGTGCTGCACTGAATTGCTGAGGTGTACTTTACATATCAGGGAGTGTTCGATATTTGAAAGTCACGACCACTTTACACAAGAAGCCTGCAACAGCAGGCTTCTTGGCGCATCGAGAGGTATAAACATTAGTGACTGTACGGAACCTTTTTCACCAGTAGCATCAGCTTATGGGCGTTATGGGTACTGCAAGTCCAAAATCCATGCTCAATTTGCTGAATCACAAATTTTTCCGTCGCGGTATTCGGTGCCCCGTGCCATCCATCATGCGATTGGTGAGCGAAAAAGTCCCCGACCGCAATACCAGAAAACGGAGTCGAGCTCTGGATCAGCCAGCTGCTGTCGTTGACGAATGACTCCTCGTAGACCTCAAGGTGATACTCGGTGGGCAAAAATGTAGGGGTCATAACTAGCCTCCAGTCTCGGACTTAGTCCCAAGCTAGATTGCCAGGACCTAAGTAAAAATTTATATGGCTGCAGAGAAAGCGATAGACCTGCAGTGGGTTATCAATCATTGATCAAGATCGCGCCGGCATCGAGTCGAGCACCTCAAGCACCTTTTGCCCGTCGGGCATGCCTGACATGACTCTTAGAAATACAACATTCCGCCCTAGCACCTTCTTGATGGCTGCGGCTGAAAGAGGATGCTCAAGGATCTTGAAACCATCTAGGACCTGGTAGTGGCATTCGTCATCGTTACCCTCGTGGTCACGCATTTGAACCTTACCGGTCCCTCGCCCATAGGCCACGATGCCTTTGCCGTTTTCGTACAAAAAGACCACTTCATCCTTTTTAATACGGTTGATGTTCAGCTTCCAGGGCTCGTAGAACGCCGCGGCGGCTCGGTATGTCAACATCCAGTCATGATCCTCATCACTATGAGCTTTGTTGGTGTTCAAGATATGAAAACCAGTAGTGAATTTAGGCTCCGACTCTCCAACCTTTTTCAGGGCTTGTTCGGCAGCGTCGGCCCCTTGCTGAAGCAGCTTCAGCATGACCTCGTGCTTTGAAAGGTCGAGTTCAAGTGCTAGTTCTTCAATAAAGGTATACAGCTTCTCCGGCATACGGACGGTGGAGGCAATTGACTCTTTTTTGGTTTTTCTAGAGTTCTCAATGAGAGAAAGGATGTCGGTCATTGGTTGATCCAGGTTGATGGCTGTTGCGGCCAATCATGCATGGTTCAAAAAAGAACCACAACAGAATCATTTGTGAGTCTGTGTATTTTAAGCTGCAATCGTGACTTAAATTAACGATAAAATACGTTATCAACAATTATAGGGTGGGCCTTGATGAGTAGTTCAGAGCCGTTTCAGATCCGCGACAGCTTCATTCGGGTCGACACCATGGTGGACACCTACGCACAAATGGCCGAAAGCGCGTTTGCGCTTTTTCTCGATGATGTTGCACACCCTGCCCGGCTTTTTCGACCTGGCTTTGACCCTAGTGAATTTCTCAATCAAGACGACCGAAAAACCAGCAATGGGATCAAAACCATTGTGTTCTCTGCGATGGCTATTGAAGCAGCGGCGTTCGAATTCGCCGCCATCCAGCTAGGGGATAAGATCGCCACAGACTATCTGGACAAGATGGACCTGTTAGGTAAGTGGATGATTGTCCCGCGCCTCGTAAGTGGCCGGTCACTAAGAGAGGACGGCCCCGCAATCAATGGCCTGAAAGGCCTTATCAAAGCCCGAAATGCGTTGGTGCACCATAAGTCCAAAGAGTGGGACAGGGCCGGAAAGGCAGAAGTAGCGATGATCGACCGGTGGGAAAAATTTGAAAAAGACCAGGTACCCAACGCATTCAGGACGTTGGTCCTACTGTCGCTCGAAGTGGATGCGGTGCTGCAATCCGGTGCAGGGGCCCTACCTTCATATGGGAAGGAGATTTACACCGACTCGCCGCGTAATCGCCTAGTCGAAGAGGTAGTGCAGCGCTGTCGCGCGATTCACCTGAAAAATTGGAAAGGAGCTTAGGATGTCGAAGCTTATCATTTCAAATGAGCGCCGGCTTACTGCTGCTCAGTTTCAGAACCTGGCTGAGGTTCCGGCTGCGGTCGAATGGTTTGCCAATATCGACAACCCTCGCACCAGGCGTGCGTAACAGGGCGACCTTGAAGATTTCTGCTGCTTTGTCGGACTGACTGCAGCAGAGGAATTTCGCGCGGTGACCCGGGCGCACGTGCTGGCCTGGCGTGCCCAGCTTGAACAGCGCGGTCTCGCCGGCGCAACGATCCGCCGTAAATTAGCCGCGCTAGCCAGCCTGTTCGATCACCTATTGGAGAACAACGCGGTCGCTGGCGGCAATCCCGTGCACGGTGTGAAACGACCCAGGATCGAAACCAGCGAGGGCAAGACGCCTGCGCTAGGTGATCACCAAGCTAAGGTTCTGCTCAATGCGCCAGATCCGGAAACGCTCAAGGGCAAGCGCGGCAAGCTGCGCTACCTGCCACTGCACCCGGTCGCCGCCGAACGCATTCATGGTTACCTGGAGATGTCGAGGCACCAGTTGGTCGAGGCCAAGGCACCCTTGTTTGTGCCGTTGCGCGGTCGATCGACCGGTGCGGGCATCAGTGCCAATGGCATCTACACCGTAGTGGGACATTATGCGAAAGTCGCCGGCATTGAGGTCGCCGGTCTGGGCGTGCATGGTCTGCGGGCCACGGCAGCGACCAATGCCTTGGAGAACGACGCGGACATCGCCAAGGTACAAGGCGTGGCTTGGGCATGCCAATATCAGTAGGACCCGGATCTACGATCGCCGGCAATTGCGGGCAGAGGATTCACCTACCTTCAAAGTCCGCTACTGAGATCACTCCAACACAGACTTCTCTGAAAATTTCAGGGGGGTAGCGAATCTCAGCCCCCTCTTCCCACACCCTACACCCAGAAGCACGTCGAGCACATTCAGCACGCCGAGTACATTCAGCACAGCGAGCACCGAATAATCACCATAAGGTTATGAAATAAATCAACTTTATTAGTTTATTTTGCGCGATATCGCGCAATATGACTGATTTAATTAAGCTGTTTCATGCAATTTAGTTGGCTGTATCGTAAATTCAGGTGCATAGTAATGCGCGACATACACGTGTAATGACGGTTTGCCATTGTCAACGAATGCCGAGAAACTAGACCCAACAGAAAACGGATAAGGGCTACACAATGGCCAATGCAAAACAGTCAGCAACACGCCGCTTAACAATGGCTGAGCGTGCTCAGCAATTGATGCTGGTCCACTTCCCAGACGTTCCCGAGGAGTGGAAATGGACGCGTAAAACCCACGACGGCTTTAGCACGATTCCTCGGACACTACCTATAGCAATGCAAATCATCGACGCCCAGTCAAAGGGACAGCCTGCTGGCCACGTGCTGTTCTGTCTGTGGGCGCGTATGCCCGATCATCCGGTCATCACTATCGAAAACCCCAGCACTTTTGCCGCTGAAGCGGGATTCCTCGGAGAGCGGGCCGTGGACACCTGGCGTCGCCGCATGAAAACGCTCCGGGAACTAATGTTTATCACAACCAAGCCAGGCGCATCCGGCGAATTCCACTATGTGATGCTCACCAATCCTAATGTGGCTGTCGAGTGGATGCGCAGCCACAAAAAAGTTCAGGATGGCCTATATGGCCGTTTCATTGAACGACTGCCAGAGATTGGTGCATATGGCGATATAGAAGCCATCCGCGCCTATTGGCAAATGGTCAGGGAAGCAGAACAGGCCGCAGCCACTGAGACAGCCAAGCAGGCAGCGAGCGATCCTGTGCCGCCACCACCAGCGTCACCCAGCAAACCTAAACGGAGCAAAAGGACAAAAGAAAATGCGTAAGAGAAGAGTTTCGGGCATCGAGTGCCAATCCATCCACCTCGATGCCCTCAAAAATAAAGCCCTGGTCCAGATGAGGGTCGATTTTTGACTCGTCAGGGCTGTGGTGGTGCAACGATTAGCTGACAACCGATACGACGAGAAGGAGACCGAAAATGCAGTTACTTAGGAGAAGAGCCACGGGCATCGAGTGCCAATCCACCCACCTCGATGCCCTCAAAAATAAAGCCCTGGACCAGCCGAGGTTAGCGTCTTAACTGGGCAGGGCTGTGGTGGTGCTATTTATATCGAGATTTGCGTCTCGATTTGGAAGTCTAACAACGAACCAGGTTGCTATGAAAGGACCTGGTTTTTCTTCGTGGTGAATAGTCCATTCCCAACCCGATGTGCCAGCAGGCCCTGAGGAACTCAACCTTGAACGTCGACACTGAATCTAGTGAGCCCAGCGTTTCTTACGATGTTCGCAATCGCATCGAGAGAGCTAAATTGTCGCACGCCGCCTCGTTGTCGAGCTAACACTTGATCCCCCAGTGTACTGCGGACCACCAGTTCCCAAGCCCCCACCACGGACGCGCGGGCAATAATCTCAAACACTCTGCTTTCATCAACGTAGCGTTTGATATCAGACTCCTCAATTTGCTCCGGCTCCAGTAGCGGCAAAACATCAGCTCCACACAAACGAAAAAGGGTATGTCCGATTGCGGATCATACCCCCCAAAGCCAAAGCCAGCACTTCCTCGCTTAAGCTGCTGCGGCACCTAAAGCGTCATGCCCCTGCAAAGTGCTTGTTCCGGATAGCTCAATCGTCGCGATCGCATCACTGCTGACAGTCGTAACAGCTGCATCCGAGTGGGTGTCAGTCCACCCAGCAAGCAGAGTGAACAACTGATCGACTGTATGAGCCGTTGCAGCGGTACCGTATTTTTGGACGATCGCCGCGATCGCACTTTTCGCAGTGGCTTCACTGGTGACGTTCTGGATCACTGCATGGAGATCGATGCCAGGGGCATTGGGCCCTGATACCTGTTCTTGAGCAGCATATTTGGAGACTGCAATACGTGCCTGCAGGAAGTCACCGTCGCCGGCGTTGCCCAGGGCATCCCCCACAAACTTCGCGACAAAGCTGCCTCGGTCAACGGCCCCAGTTGCCAGCTTATCGTTCCAATAAGCGACGCCGGCAGCATCGCCGCCACGTCCCAGGATGTTCTGATAGGCGTAATCCACGTACGCCGTACTAGTCAGGTTTGTTCCACCTTCCTTGTTCGCCGTACCATCGATGTACATCTGTTTGGAAATTACTGCATAAGCCGTCGTCTGGTCGGTACCGAAGCCCAACTCGGTCTGCAGCTTGGCTGCCCAGTATTTAAGGCCTGCAAACTCGGGTGCGCGGTTGAATGCCGCAGCATACATAGCGACCACAAAATCCTGCTGATCGCTGGTGATACCAGCTACGTGCAGACCTGAGTCAGGGTAGCTGACAGGCAAGCCTACCGTGTTAGCAGCCTTGATCACGTCCGTAATGGTCGGACTGGTTGTGCTCGGATCGATTTTGAGAAAAGCAGCGGTGAAATTGGTTTTACTGATCTGGCCACTATCGAGCGCGGCGATCATTGCCGCTTTGTCTGCAGGACTGCCTTCTGGGTAGAGGACATTCACCACCAGGCTCGATGGAATAGTCTCTTGCCACTCATCTACGTTGAGAATACTGCCAATGACCACCGGGAACCCAGGGAGAGTACCGGGTTTGTCTATTTCGATGAAGTATAGCAGATTATGCATCTTATAATTCAGCGTTTGATCAGGAGTAAAATGTAAGTTTGTTGCGATACTGTCCATTTGATAAAATAAGAACCAGTGATCTCTTAAGTTATAGCTGTCGTTGGCTGAGATGTATTTTGAATATTCCTCGGCAGCAATAGCCTTGGCTTGATCCATCGTTAACGCGCTCATGCTTTAAGTCCTTATAAAATAATAATTTATGCGTTAAATTACTGTGACAATGCACTGGTTCCCGGATCCAGGAACATATTGAGCTTGTGCATTACCACCATATTGATCCGTTGCAGCCAGCTGACAAAGATGATTTGCAGCTGCGATACCAGCTGCCGTTTTTTCGCCTGTTTGATCAGCTCCTGCATTAATGGCAGGACTTGTCATACTTTCATAAGCGATTTGATATGTACTTGCATCCGGCACACCAGGCCTCCCTGCCCAAAGTTGGTAAGCATACTTGTTCACGTAGCCTACCCAATTAATGTAACCGCTCGCCTCTGGGCAGCGGGCTCCTTCCCATGACCGATACTGCCCAATGATCATGTCGCGGATGAACGCCGGTGTATCGGCCGGATCTGTCCAATAATTAGAGTCCTTAGGACCACAAATCATTGCAGTGATGCTGTAGGTAGTGCCAACACTTACAGGCCCAGAGGGCATACCACCCCCGCCGCCCCCAGAATCTGGGGGCGGCGGGGGTAGGTCCTGTACGCAGGAGCCACCAAGGTAAGTCCATTGGGAATACAAGTCGTAATCTTTGCACTGAAACGTAGCCGACCCGGTGTAACCAGGGACGATGTTTGAAATCGTCACCTGCTGATTCAAAAGAGTCTTGGGGAGGGTGCCTGCACATGACCCCCAGCTAACCCCTAGAGCTTCGCAAGGTGGAGGCTGGCATTTTCGCCAGCCAGTGCCTTCCTCGCAGTGAACCTCCTGCCAAGTTCCCGGCTTACCATCTACTGATGATGCTCCGGTCCAGCCAGCGAATGAGTTTTTGGATGCAATAAGCATCATCGCAGCGCACAGCAAATGCCGTGTCGACCGCACATATGTATTTTTCAACTACCGCCCCTTTACATACCAACTCGAAGTAAGGAAATAAAAGGGGATGATGGCCCGTAGGTCCAAACACCCCTCAGTACCGACTGCTCCACAACGTCAAACCTATCCCTCCTACTGAGCAGTTTTTTGGGCCGGTAATGACATCATAACTGACCAGCATCAAAAATCAAATTTGATTTTTGATGCTTCTACTACTACGACTCCTCTTGCGAATCACATGGTTGAAGTGCAAAGGTCGTCTGCTCAAAATTTTCACGCAGTAGTTCGAACATCACTTCTCGCGTCCAGGCATCAGCCGTCGACGTGGCAATAGCACGCAACCTGAAACGTTCAACATGATTGTCATCAAGCAACGGCGTGCATACGCTCAACGCGATGTGCAAAAGCTCGGGACCTCCTTCATGTGCTTTCCACCAGCTCGATGCCTGAAGGTTCTGTAGAGCGCGCCCCGGGTTTTCTTCCAGGGCACACAACAAGGCCTCCCGTACGAGCCCATCGTTCGTCAGCAATGCAATTGATCGCAGTGCATTACGCGCTCGTTCCATTCCATCCTCCTTCAAAATATGGAGCTGCTATGGCCATCGATGACCTGACCAGCACATCACAGGGCTTCCGCACCTGGTCGTGTTCCAACCTCTGCCGGCACCCAATTGCACACCGCGCATTAGAAAGGCCCAGCAAGGTACTGGCTCGGCTAGGCTGACCACCTCGAACGGCAACGAATATCAAGCGATGCCGCCTCACGTCAGGCCCTACCGACATAATCAACGTTGATCTTAGGTAGCTCGTTGATCAGCGATTGATGCCAACTGGCATGAATGTCGACGAGACGATCGTCCAAGCGATTGCGGCGATTGATCTCCGCCGTGACCAAGTACCAAGTAGCCGTATCAAGGTGTGGCGTCTCGAAAAGCCGGATCTCAATAGGCGTCCTCTCCTCCCACATGAACGCGCTCACGCCGGTTAATTGCGGTCGAGGATGGTATGGGTCGCCTCTTGTGATCCATACAAAGCCTGGCCAGACCGCTAGGCCGTCAAACAGGTAGCGAAGATCCGTCGGAGACTCCCAACGTTCAGCGTAATCACACGTCAGGTAATCATCGAAGGACAGACTCATAGGTGTCATTGCCGGATGCTCGTGCCATGGAAAAGCGATAAAAAAGCATGGTTTAGCGCGTGCCAGAATCCCTTTTTTCAAAACCGATCTCAGGCACTGAGTTGAAACCCGAACATAGGAGTTAAAGGCGCTATTCATCGCCCTTCCCCGGCTTATTTAGGTTCTTTTCGCTCCGAGGCGTCCGGCGTTTTCCTTTGGAGTCATCATTGCTGGCTCTTAGAGGAACAAGGTTGATGCGCCGTATCGAACTTGGGGTCTGTGCGGTGCTTCCACTTGAGGAATACGAGCTGGAGCTTTGAGTTTGTGTACTCAACCTCGTGTGCTTGGAGGCTGATTTCTGCGTACTGATGGAGCCTCTCGGGCCACCACCACCGCCCCCCGCCGAGTTACCTTGAATAGCAGCGCCTTTGGTTGCGATCAATTTGCCGGCGTCATAGGTGGATTTAATAGCCTCTTGGCCGGTAACAACCGAACCTCTCGCTGCGCCACCAAGAGGGCCTACAACTACGCCCGTTAGCTTCGTGGCTATCCATGTGCCGAGAGCCAATAACACCCCAAACACCATCTGTAATGACCCATAAACAAGGTCAAGATCAGCGCCGCCACCTTGCCAACCAGCCGCAGCGGCAGCTTGTGCAAGCGCTACCGATTTCATCGTGATACTGGCTGCCACAGCGATCAGGTGGACGAAACACACGCAAAGCATCGGAAAAATCAGCATCGACAACCACAGTGTCGCGCCGTGCGACCCGCGCAAAGGCAGAAGAAGAATGGCGATGGGGCCAGCCATTAATGTCAGCCAAAATAATCCGGCCATCCCTGCTACATAAAGTGGCAGCAACGTCTGCAGATCAAACCATTGCAAAAAATTTTTGCCCATTTGCCAGCTAGCGATAGTCCCGCTGAGCATGCTGTTAACCACGCCTGGCTGTTTATCATCTCCTCCAGCAAGGGTGGCTTCTTGAACACGCATCCAGGAACGAGCTGCAGCTAACGCTCCTGCTTCGGTCGTGGAAGACTGCCCCCCCGAGGCTTTCATATCACCCGTTTCGACCAGGCCTTTATAAGCTTGCTCAGCTGCGAACTGAGCGACCTTGTAAGCTTCCACGCAAGTGCCAGGGTTGTAATTTAAAGAGGCGGCGGCCCCTCCCTCGTCGGGATACCAAGAGCCCACATTTTTCTCTAATGCGTCCTGGATATCAGACGGCGCGGCGGAAATGCTTAGATAGCTCGGCTGGGTGTCAGCCTTACCGTTCATCAGACCAATCCAATAGTCCGAGGTTGGCAACATATAAGGTTTAGTGGGCACAAATGGGCTATCGATATTCTCCAGTGCAGCAAGTCCATTTGCACGGCGACTTCTTGCTGCCCCTGCGTCCAAAAACTTACTCACTACATCGCCGCCACTGGTAGAGCTGGACCACGGGCCAAGAGCAGTAGCAATGGATACGGCACCATTGCCCAAAATTTTTAATTGAGCCAACCTACTAATTTGGTCTTCAGGTATACCTAAACCTGAACCGCCTAGCAAACCTACTGCGTGGTAGTCTTCAATAGTTGCGTTACCTGTCCCCTTCGTGAACATGTTTGGTTTCGGTGAACATTGTGCGTTATAGTCTCTAATCAATCGCCCCAAATCACTGTTCTTGTATTGGTTGGCCGTTCTTTCTACGCTGTAATCAATCAGTGCAGCCGTAGGAATAAATGCACCGTCAGTACTAAGCGACGCACCAACTTTGCTGATTGCGCCATTTATTGACTTATTGATGCTCATGACGAGTGTATAGCCAACCCGTTGAACATATGTTGCTTGGACTGTTGAGCCTCCCGAGAGAACTATAGTCGCTGGTTGCAACCCCCATACCACAATCAGCAAAATCCCAGAAGTAACAAAGAATGCTTTTATAGGGCCGTCGGTAAAAATTCTGTAGAACAAAAGACCTATGGCAATATATGAAATAGACTCAATCCATTGGTTAATGGCTTGTCCTAGAATTATCATTAATGGCGCAGTCGATACTATGAGAAAATCCGACACCTTCTCGAACATGCCGAACAGCCATTCCATGTTGGCTAACGAATCTGCGCCCATGAGCCGACTATCCCTTTTTTATCGAAGCTGATGAAGAAATGAAATGCAGAAGCGTTCCCCCAATAGCAAGGCCAGGGAGACTCCCCAATAGCGGTATTTGGCTTTCACCCCATTGTGCCAATCCGCCGCATAGAACAACCGTAATCGCCATAGCTAATAGGTGGAGACGGCTAGTCCCGCTAAGTACGCTATACACGGATTTGGCACTTTCGCGATCAGATGCGCCGCGTATTTTTCGGAAAATGTTAGCCATTGGAATTACCGTCCTTTGAGGAGGTTTTCGGTTTTACAGCCTTTCTTTTTTTTGGCTTGCGCTTTGACGGCACCTCGCTGAGCCGTTCCATCATTTTCAATACGCTGCGAATACTCATCCCAAATCTCCACCTGAATTGAGAATCAAGAATGCCGCGGTCATTTATTTCTTGCGAGCCAAACTGGGGTGCGCAATTTCGGTGAGTAATTTTCTGAGGGAGTCCGTCAATTAGTAGCAGCTCAAAAATCCTGCGAAAAGTTCACGCATGCGGAAACCTTTGGCGGGTCTAGCAGAGCTTTACGCGCTGCTGCGTGCGAAGCACGCGGCTCTGTCAGGGTGGTTCGCTTCGCTCAACACCATATACAGAGCCGCGTCCCGCGGTCAAAAGCAAAATCGATATGGCACTTCAATTTCTGCATTGACGGCTTTGGCTCAGTCAAAGCAGACTGGCATCGCAGCTTGAGTTCGAACGAACTCACCCCGCTTGTGTTCAAGCTATTGCTTGTCGACAAGGATTGGTTCAGCAGACACTTCTGCAGAACTGATCATGGGAGGCGCCGGGAATGAGCAGCCATTGCTGCCCATCACCGCGTCCGACTGAGCCAGTGCTTAGTCGAAACCCCAAACGGCCTAGCCATTCGTTCTGGTTGCAGCAATGGCTTAGTTGAGAGGTCTGCTTCGCCCTTTCAATTAGTAGCAAAAGCAATGTCTAACTCCTGACATAAAATTGAGTTGTAACCAGGGCGCGTAACCCAGGCGAGGTCTACTGACTTCGAAACTCAGTTGAGTTTGGCAGTGAGAAGCAAACAGTGAGAGTGCTTTCGAGCGCATCGTTGCAATGACCCAAAGTCGTTTGTCACCGAATAAGTCCGACTGAAACGGGGCTAGGCATTCATTGAATGTCGGAATCACAAGCAGGAAGTTTCGAGCGCCCTTTTGAGGTGCAGCTCAACATTCCTCATGCTTTAGTGATTGCTGTAACTTACAGCATGAGCCAACACTATGAATGACAAGCTTTCTCCCTACCGCGATGCGATTTTCTACCGTCATCGCCAACGCTACACCCTAGAAATGATCCAGCTGTGGTTGTTTGAAAGCCATAAGCTATCTGTCTGTAAAAGTGCTATCGCTCGTTCAATCTACAAAAACGTCAAGAGTACATTGATTTTTGAACGCGTAGCCGTTGACTATGAATACCACTATTACCGAACAAAAATTTCAGCTCGACGACAAAAAAGGAATTACAAGGCTCACCTGAGTTTCTACCTAGGGATAATCAAGCATCGGCAAATATGTGGATATAGCGCTATTCAAGTCTATGACTCGCTAATAGAAGAAGGTGTGAAAACCTCCCTCAGTTCTGTTCGTAGAGCAATGAAGGCTGATCATGAAAAAAAATAACGTCCATTTTGTCGTTAAGCAAAAGTCCAAAAACGGACGAACATTTGCCAAAGCTAAGACGCAGGCTGTTGCGCTCAGCAAAGCAATGTACAACTCAGGTCGCTTAGCCAGTTTAGGTACCTCCCACAGCTACGAGGCAAGCTTAAGACTCGCTGCCGAATGGCTTAAACGCAACGGACGCGGTTCTCTAGTTGAATTGACGCCTAAAGCTGCCAAGCAGTATCTGAATGAGCGAGCTGCTTTGGTTGGGCAGAAGACGCTGGATAGGGATCGCCAAGCGCTACAGGCCGTGTTGAGGGCTACTGGGAGATTTAGCGAAAAGAACCGACTGCCGGTTATCAAGGCAGTCAAGCAGCAAGTTTTAGTCAGCCGAAACTACACCGCGGAGCAGTGGAGTTTAGTCATTGAACACCAGACGCCACGTAACGCATTGAGCACAGAATTGGCCGCAGCAGCCGGCTTGAGAGCCCATGAGTTATTCACGTTGCGACCGGTTGAAGAACAACCTATGAGCGACCGACCAGCTGACCCTGTGAAATTTCGGCCTGGTATTCGTTACACGGTGATTGGCAAGGGAGGGTTAATTCGAGAAGTCAGTATTCCAAATAGCTTGGCGGCACGACTTGAGGCGCATCGTCTGGATGAAGCGGTTATACGGATTGATCGTAAGATTCATTACACCTCGCACTACGACATTGGTGCAGGCCAGGCATGGTCACAATCGTTCACCGCAGCCAGCAAAGCAGCGCTTGATTTCAGCAACGGGGGCCATGGTCTACGTCATGCCTATGCTCAGGAAAGACATAGAGAGCTTCAGGTTCTCCTGGGTGATCGTGATCGGGCGAAGCAAGTGGTGTCACAGGAGGTTGGGCATTTTCGTCCTGAGATCACAGATACGTACTTGAGGTAGGATTTACCTGAGCTAAACAGGTGATTTAGCATGCGAAAAATTGAGCAGCTGTTGAATGCACACCGTGGACTACGTAGCCAATTCAAGGCCTTGGAGGATGAGGCGTTTTTGCCGTTATTTGACTAGGTGCTACACGCGCTGCGTGCAGCGGATTTACCAATTTTTTTTGAGAGCTCGTTCGTTTGAAGCGCATGCAAAGGTTTCTTTTCTAGGGCGTTGAACCCCAAAAAACAGGAACTCTCCTTGAGGGGCGCCAGGTCAGCAGGATTCAGAGCTTATTCAGCTATGAATCGTAAGAGAAGCTGCTACACAGAAGTCTTCTCAGGTACGCATCTCTCTTACCCAGCAAGAGAAAAATATGGCGCTGGGAACTGCTTGACCACAGGCTATAAGTTCACGCATGCGTGAACTTATAGCATAGCCATCGCGGCACCAACATTGTGCGTAATTGCATGGACTTGACCACCCATTTGCATTCGACTTGACCAGTCGTTTGCATCGGATTTGACCAGCGCACTGGGTGGCCTTGACCGGCAAAAAACGGCCAAAAGCAGACGGTGCTCTGCCTTTACCTTCTGGCGTCAACTGTAGGCATACACACATGCGCCTCTAGCTCTATCGTGACGACTCCAAAGGCACACGATTTGGTAGATGTAGGCCATGGCCGAGCGGCGATTCGGCGAAACCGGAAGGGCAATAATGGACCGGCAAGACGACGAAGCCTTTTGGTGGCGTGAATGAGAGCGGGCTCAATCGTGAAGGCAGCTGTCACGGCATCGTCGAGTACCTTGGAATGAAGTACATGGCGATTGGTGGCATATAAACCAAGTACCGTCGGGAAACTCAGGGGCCGCTCGCGGGCCCTGAGCTTTTAGTGGGCTGTCATCGGCTATCACAGACAGCGCTTGCCAAGGGAGAGTCAGACGGCATTCCTGCTGCCTGCAAGGAAGGTGATGTGCTCGTATGAAGGCTCTAGCGAGCGGTATACGCCGTGCTCTTCAGCGTATTGGCGAAGGTGCCGATTGCACCCGATATCCCAACTTGCGACTTCAATGTTCCATCCCATTTTGACAGCTCTCTGCAGCGCAGCGATAAAACCCTTCCCATCCAGATGACCATTGCCATCGCCTGTTAGTAGCAGGATCGTTCCAGGCTTTTCAGCGTCGATTATCCGTTGAAGCATGGAAAATTGTATGGCTTGATCCACAGCGACCTCGCCGCCTCCAATCGCACCTCGCTCCTGGGTTTCAACCTCTGCCCCCAGTTGCTCAAAGTATTTCCACAGCAAATCATTGTTCGGCGGAAGCGATCCCCCAACGAATGCGAAATCCATAGGGCGTCCGGCAACAACGGTCATCAACAGGTTTCTGAAATGAACCCTGAATTCACGTTCATGCCCAGGCTCTCGGACGCCACAGTAGTTGCGGCCTACGAGCCAGATATTTGAATTATCCCAAAAGACGTTTAGTGACATTTTGCGATCCTTGCTGCTGGTGATTGATGATTCAATACGCGGAACGTGTCTGCGGCATTCCATTCCAGATGCCACAAAAGCAAAAAATTTGCGCGATCCATCTCAGGGGGCATGACATACCCTCTGAGAGTGACGACTTAAATCAGGACTCGGATTTCACCCGCGTTCAGACTCGGATAGGCGTGTGTACCGGAAGCGCCGCATGAACCCAGTTGACCTGCGCCAAAGCCCTAAGCCCGTCGCTTCTTACGTCAGGATTACCATCCAGAGCCCGGAGTGTGACAATGATGGTCACTGGCAAGGCTTGGGTTAGCACGGGCTCAAAGGCTCGAAGCATCGCTGTAGCTTGAAGTCCCCATGTTGCAACAGCCGTCCCTTGAGGGAAACTCTTGCGATGAACCTTCACCGGTGACCACTTGCTACCGTGCTCGATCTGAGCAGTCTCGTATCCACTCTGTCCTTCCTCTCCATCCATAGGGACTTTCCCTGTGATGTTATTGCCGTCGATCTCACCAAAACTGAGCTCCACGTTGGCACGGACATATTCACTGCCGGCGCCAGGATCAACGGGCGGCGCATATGCAGCGGTGATGATGATCTCACCCCGAAACTTGCCATTATGAATCAGGGCATTTGGAATTGGATATGGTGTCTTCCGCCAACGCATGCCGGGCACCAGATCGGCCTGGAACACCATTGTGAAGCTGTCGTCACTGTCGTACAGGCATTTCAGGATTTCTTCAGGCCTGCCCGCTCCATGGTATCGGCGCTCGAACGCTGCATAATCCGGCGAAGACAGTTGCGCAGAGTGGATCATCAATGCCTTAACGAGCGAAGGTGTTGGAGTCAGTGAAGCATGCCCGGTAATGGCTAGCCACGCATTCGCGGCCATGCCAGACGCAATTGGCGCTGCGAAGCTGGTTCCGAAGTTGTAGTTCAGCTTGTTATCAGGTGTGAGCACTTTAAGGCTACTCGGCCCTACAGCCCATGGGGCATGCACACCGCCTCCTACATGGGTGATATCAGGCTTAGGCGTGAATACAGGACCAGGCCCGCAGCGGGAGTATGGCGTTGGATGTCCGGCTACCGAAAGCGCTCCTGCGGCATCGACGTGACCAACCGATCCTACAGTTAGCGCTCTGACAGACTCACCCGGACATGAAACGCGGTCGGCAAGCTGAGCGGGATCTGGCCAGGTACGACGTGGTTGATCGAGGTAGTTCCCGGCAGCCACGACGAAGAGGACCCCATATTTATCACTGAGGTCATCCAGCGCCATCGACATCTCGCTGAAGGATTGATCATCACATCCAGCACCACCCAGCGAAAGGTTCCACACTTTGATGTCTGGTCGGCGCTGAACAGCCTCCCTCAGCCTCAGCTCCAAATCGCCGAAGGACGATCCGCCAACCTCCAGCGCACAGACGTCATGCACATAAGCCTGTGTGGGAGGAATCCACGAATGTCCGTCATTGAAGTGCGCTGCACCGACGACGAGAGAGGCGACGGCTGTACCGTGCTCGAAGTTCGTATCCGGTGGTAGAACGTAGGTGTCCCGGCTTTTAACCCAATCGGCTATCGCCAAGGCGTCTCTGCTAACACCTGTATCAAAGACTGCCACTGTCGGGTACACGGTGCTGGCAGGCGTGGAGGCACTGCCCGAGGCGACAGTTGCCGGCACGCTGATGGAGTTTCGGCTAAAGAAGGTAGGCTCAGCGTAAATCTGGCGCGCACCTGGATAGTCCAACAAGCTATCGAGGCCAGCTCCATCAAGTCGGTCGATGCGTCGTATGGCAATGAGAGGCAGGCCACGACCGATAGGAATCTCGGAATATTCGATACGTAGCGACTTCAAAAGCCGAAGAATTGCTTCTTGGTTGACGCTGTTGATGTCTGAGCGCTGGTACTGGAAGAGCCTAAGCAGACCGCTGCCTTTTTCCACCAACTCATCGGGTCCACCGGGGTTACGACGAGAACGGCCCCATGGTTCGATTGTTTCGATGGCACTGAGGTTCGCGGTGATTACCTTCGTCTTACGCTGCAAGATTGCAGTGTTGAGCGCCGAAATCGCTCCACCATCTGCCGACACCAGCATTTCATCAATCCTGGCGTGACCTGCAGGCTGCAGCCCAGTCTCCTCGGCGAGCTCTACAGGCCTGTGGGACTTGGCGATACCTTTTTCTCTCAGCCGAAATATGAAAGTCGACAGCTGCAAGGGGTATCGAGCGCGCTCGTTGGAAAGGGCTGAAGAAGCTTGCAGCAATTTTTCCGACAGGACGAGTCTGTAATCGCTATCCACTGGCACGATCAGTTTTTTGCCCCCACCCGGATTTCGTTCTACCGAAGTGAGGTCCCTTGGTGAAAAAGGGACGTGGATAAAGGGATTGTCAGTCCGGGGATTGGGTCGATCCTGAGCCGATTCCGAGCCTTTCTTTGGCGCCATGGTCGTTGTCTTCCTTGATGACTTTGCTTATCTGCCTTATCGATAGGCCATAAAGCTTTGCGAGAGTCCTGATTGAAAAGTATTTAGGGGACCACTCTCTCAGCCAATAAACTTCCGCCTCGACGGTTGATAGCAGTATGCCACCGGCCATCGCCAAATTTAACCCCAGCCTGCGTAACAGCTCCGACTCATTTATCTGGCTGCTGCCAGCAAAAACTGCTGCCCGCTTGGTATCGAGACAGACCTGTTCAATGTTCGCGCCAGTGATGCCTTCCGAGACGTTTGATAAACGTTCGAGGTCGATTCCATCTAGCATGTATGGCAGCAAGAACTGAGCCCACAGTTGCTTGCGCAATGCTGCATCCGGAACGGGCATCGGTATACGAAAACCGAATCGCCTCCACACCGCCGGATCAAGCAGGCGGTCATGATTCGTCGCAGCAATGACAACTGTGTTTTCGGTTAACGCATCAATGTTCTGCAACAGCGCGATCACAACTCGCTGGAGCTCCCCGACATCTCGCTCATTGCCCCTCGCGCTCGCCAAAGCGTCGAACTCGTCCAGAAGGAGCACACACGGGCGTTGCTGGGCGAATTCGAAGACTCGTCTGAGGTTTCTGCTGGTCTGGCCCAAGAGGCTGCTCACAAGAGTGTCGCAACGCACAGTGAGTAGAGGCAGCTTCAACCTGGCCGCAACATGGCGCGCCAGTTTCGTTTTTCCCGTCCCAGGAAGTCCGTACACCAGCAGACGGCTAGGCATCGCTGCATTGACACGTTCTAGCTCGTCATAACGCTGGATATTGGCAAGAAACTCACCGACCCGAACGGCAATTGCACTGGGCAGCAGTAGGCGCGCGTCATCCTCCACCGGATGACTCACGTCCACCGTGTGCAGATGGCTCTCACCATCGACAGGCAAGTTGCCAAAGCTGATGCCGTTCGACGCATCTTGCGCATTTGCCAACGCAACAGGCGCTCGCGCAAGACGCTCACGAATCATCCGAGCTTGCTTGCCGTCTCCCGCGCCTTCCAGTTTGTCGGCAAGCAATCCGGCATAGTTTGACGCCATGCTGGCATTGGCTTTGAGAGCGCCATCCAAGATTTTCAGTATTTCCGAGAGATGTTCCAAGAGCGCGACCAATCCACATGTTCGTTTCAGATTTCGATCGGATTGTAACGCATACTATAATATGCGTTTCAGATTTTGAGCATTTTGAAACGCAAGGCTAGCAGTAAAAAGCACTATTGTCCCAAAGCTGTAGGATCGAGAAGGTCTAGGGCGACGAGACCAAGCTTGAGCGGGAGTGGTCACAAGGCCATGCGCGATTGGAATGAAAAAGGGAAACCCTAAGCCCCATGGAGCCGTGAGGATGACATCGCTTCGAACGGTGTGATGTACTCGCTTCGGATTTCACGGGGTAGGTAGCAGGTAAGGCTAGCGTTTGATACACAACGCTTTCAATAAAAGCTGTCGGCGTCCGTGCCGCTTCGCATCAACGTCCCCTTGGGTCGATTCTGTTGAAAAAGTCGGTTTTCTCAAACTGCCAGAATACTGATCGGCGAAAGCGTCTTTTTTGTGCGCGGCTACGTGAAATCCGACTCCGAATACCTCTGCGGCGATTCTAGATTTCAATCTCAGACGCGTACTTTTCTGCTATGAAAACCACGCCCGACTTTTTCAACAGAATCGGTCGAAAGCTGCCCCTTGCTTGCCCACACTCCGCACATCAAGATCCCTTGGCAACTCAAAAGGGTTTCGTGCCCGATCAGTGAAAGGTTGACCGCAAATGGAGATCCAAAAGGTCACGCACCTGCCGTCACAAATTCCCGCCCTTGAAAAAGAGGCAGTGGCAGAAGGCTTTAGGTTCATCACCCGGCTGACATCGGAATGGCATTCAGGTACCAATCGCTTCGACGCGCCCGGCGAATGCCTCATGGCAGCGTATCTAGACCGCGAACTGGTGGGTATTGGCGGCCTGTCCGTTGATCCATTCACGCATGCTCCTACAGGAAGGCTGCGGCGTGTTTATGTGACTCCTGCGTCACGAGGGCAACAGGTTGGCAGACGACTGGTTAGCGCCTTGCTCGCCCACGCCGCTTTGCATTTTGAAACTGTGCGTCTTTACACCGACACTGCGCAGGGAAGCGCTTTTTACCTGTGCTGCGGCTTCGCAAGAACCGAAGACGCGCAGGCGACGCACATCATGCAGCTCACAAACCTCTGACCATGTCAGCTTCCGGCCAGAAGCTGCCTGCCGAACAGTCGCCCAATCTGATCCCTCCACGCAGCACCTGCTCAGATACCTATCCAGTGATGTGCAATCAATATTCTCTACGTCAACTTCCTGAAAGGAGCTGGCGTGGATCGATATAACACCTACTATCGGCTGAGCCGCACCGATTGATCAAGCCCGTAAGCGGTAGTGCCAGCGCCAATCAGAGCGCTAGCCCCACCCAAGCTCAAGGCTGGAAATACTCAGCCCCCAACTCGTTACCCAAGCACTCCTTCAATGCGGCAGACAACTTGTATACCGCGCTCAAAGGGCCGTGATGAATACCCACACCTGAGATATCGCCTTCCGCATTCATGGTGAGTGTTACAACACCGCGGATGGCCACTCCACCCATCACCAGCGCGTCGTATTCGAGCAATTCTCTATCCGCGAAAGCGGCCCGAAATACCACCGAGTGTTTCTCATACATCCCGCCTACGGTCTGTACGACTTTGATGATCGCTTCCCTACCCTGCAACGAGCGATTGAGGACGGAGGAGATCAGGATGGCGTCCGGCGTCAGCTTATGCAGCCAGGGTGGCGATAATACTGGTGCAGACGGCGGGCTCATGGCGCAATCCTCAATACGACCTTGCCCTGGGTGCTACCGTGCCCCACTAGTGCATGCGCGTTCGCTCCTTCACCTAACGGAAACTCATGACTGACGTGCGGCGTCAGCTGACCCGATTCAACCCACGCAGCGAGTTGTTGCATTCCGGCGCTATCGGACTCAACCGCAACGCTGGAGAAGCGTCGTCCGGCGGCCGCTGCCAAGGCCGGCAGGTGAGCATGACTAAGCCCCAATGCTGTGACGACGATGCCACCTGGCTTGAGCACTGACAACGATCGCTCCGCGTATTCTTGACCCACAGTGTCGAACGCCACATCGATGTCGCTGAGTACCGTTGTGAAGTCGACCGCCTGATAATCGATCACTTGATCGGCCCCAAGGCTGCGAACGAAGTCGCGTTTACCGGCGCTGGCGGTTGTCACGACATACGCCCCGAGCGCTTTGGCAATCTGCACAGCGACGTGACCTAACCCGCCTCCGCCGCCATGGATCAGCACGCGTTGGCCCGGCTCAATCTGCGCGATTTCGCCCAACGCCTGCAACGCTGTTAGCCCAACCAGTGGCAGCGCCGCTGCTTGTACGTGGCTAAGGCGCGTGGGTTTTAACTAGAAGTGGCGCGATGGCGCAGCAACGTATTCGGCGTAAGCGTTAGCGGCGCGCGGGAACAAAGGCATGCCAAAGACTTCGTCTCCCACTTTGAAGCGAGTAGAGCCGATATCGACTTCTTCAACCACCCCTGACACGTCCCAACCCGGCACGAACGGCACTTCGCCCAGTAGTGGGAATGCGCCCGACCGCACGCTCAAGTCAACAGGGTTGATCGAAGCAGCATGTACCCGTACCAGCACCTCGGTGAAGTTGCGCACTGGCTTGGGGAGATCGACCAACTCAAGCACCTCGGGGCCGCCTACGCGGTATTGAATCAAGCTCTTCATGGTTTCAAATTCCCAGATAAAAGCTCTGAAATAGAGCCGGCACAGCTATACTCGGCGACGCGATCTCCTTTGTAAATTAGGCACCTTTTAGTGCTATAGGTACCCAATGGATACTAACTTCAATCATCTTTCTCGTACCGAAATCGGTAAAATTCGGGCAGGTGACGTGTACGACGTCACCTGCCCATCGCGCAGTGTGATTCAGATGCTGGCGGATAAATGGACGATGCTGGTGATCGATTCCTTGTCGCGTGGGCCGATGAGATTCGGTGAATTGCGCCGGCAAGTCGGCGGCGTGACGCAGAAGATGTTGACCCAAACCTTGCGCTTGCTGGAACGAGACGGTCTGGTCTTGCGAGAGGTCTACCCGAGTGCGCCGCCCAGTGTGGAGTATTCGCTGACGCCGCTTGGGGTCAGCATCACCGCAATCACTGAACAGATGTGCCTCTGGGCGCAGGACAATTTAAAACCGGTGTTGGTGGCGCGGCTCGATTACGACACCCGCATGGCACGGGAGGAGCAACTGCGACCAAGCCCCACGAAAGCGCGTAGCGAACGATAACAGCCTACTTAGCCCTTTAGCGATCCGCGCATTTCAGCATGCTATCCAGCCCCGGAAGAAGCTGCCGGCCCCGTACTGTGAGGCGGCAATCCACACACGGGGCATCTCATCGTAAATGGTGCGAGTGAGCAGCCCATCGTGTTCTAACCCGCGCAACTCCTGAGCCAGCATTTTCTGCGAAATCAGGTTCTTCATCGTGTATGGATACAGCCGAAAGTCTCCTTTGGGTCGACTTCTGCCAGTCAGGGCTACCCTGTGCTGGTCAAACCCGATGCAAACGACTGGTCAAGTCGAATGCAAATGAGTGGTCAGGTGTAGTGCAATTACCCAGCTACACCGAAGTCCTCTCAGGTACGCATCTCTCTTACCCAGAGAAAAATATGGCGCTGGGAACTGCTTGAATACAGGCCATAAGTTCACGCATGCGTGAACTTATGGCCTAGCCATCGTGGCACCGACATTGCGTCTGCCCCCATTAATGCGGGAATCTGATAGCCGGTCAGATGCTGACTTGCGCCACGCGAAGATAGCCCACGCTGTCTGCGGAAATCCATTTTTATGCTTCGGAAGACAACGCTGCTACTCCCATAGCTGGACATTCCTGAGGCTAAACGAAAAAGACTGCATTCGTTTTGCCTATTTTGGGGCAGTACCTTCCCACTATTGAGAGAATCAGCCCAAAGAAAGATTTTGAAATGAGTCCACAGATAGAACGTATTGAGCGGCAGCTCACCGAGAAGTACGGACCCCTGCTCACCAAAAAACAGCTAGCGGATCTGCTGCACCGGAGCAACAAGGGTTTGGACTACACTCTGTCTCATCCAACCGAAAGCGATTTTGCAGCCTCTCTCTACCGAATGAAGCTTCGGCTCGGCAGGCTGATTTATTTTCGCTCGATTGATATCGCGACGCTCCTGGCTGGGGAGGAGTCGCCTGATGCGCATTAATGTTGAGACTGCATTTGAGCAAAAACCTTTAGCTCTAGATTTTATTTGGCATGGATTCCTGAGCGGCACCGTCGGCGCATTGGTGTCCCCAGGAGGCGTAGGCAAAAGTTACTGGGCATTGTTAGCTGCAATGGCTATCGCATGCCGCGTGAAAGGCGGCGACCTCATTGGTGTCAAACCTCACAAAACGGGAAAGGTTGTCTACATAGCGGGGGAGGATCCTGGGTTAGTTATAGCCCAGCGTATCCACGCCATCGGAGTGCATTTCACCGATCAGGCAAAGCAGGATATCTCTAACAACCTCGTCATCGAATCTATGACGGGGGAGAGGCTCGACATCATGAGCGAAGCGGGTATCGAGCGCGTTCTCAGCTTGGCTGATAAACCGAGGCTAATCATCCTAGACACCCTGAGCCGTATCCATCAACTCGATGAAAACAGCAATCGGGACATGGCCCTGCTCATTACGAGACTTGAGCAGCTAGCGGTAATTAGCGGTGCATCCGTTCTGTTCCTGCACCATGTAAGCAAAACGAGCGGGCGTGATGCCAATACGGATCAAAGATCTTCCCGAGGTGCGTCTGCATTGATCGATAACAGTCGGTGGTGCGGATACCTCACGCCAATGACCCCAGAAGAGTCGAATCGTTGGTTCGAGAAAGACGCTGTGACGCCCATCGGAGTCAACGGCGCTCAGAATTATCTAAGATTTGGAGAGAACAAAAGGAACTTCGCATCCGCCAAGGAGGGGGCTCAATGGTATCAGCGATCTGAAGAAGGCGTGCTTGTATGCGCGACGTTACATTCCGCCACTGGGCAAGTTGGTCCACGTAAGCCATCTCCACGGAGTAAGAGAGCAGCCAATGCGTAAGCCAACTGAACTAGGTGGAGATGCCGTTAGCTTTGTAATGCAGGATCCAGCTATAGCCTATGCCCTACTTTTTAGGTCGTTTAGTCCAGGCTACAGACCTAAAGGGTTAGAAGTCACATCGGAACATGCAGGTTCTAGGTTTACGTTCACTTGCTGGGAGTGGCTTGACGTTCGGGATCAGTCCGTATTGTTGGCAGTCGTTGGCATGGCTGCCATGGGGCAGGAGCTTTATTCTGACAGTAGTGACCCCATAGATATTGAGTTGTGGGAAAAGCTGTCTCCTCGTCATGGCCTAGTCAACAGTGTCGCGCCAGTTTTTGCTACAACATGCTACAAGCTCCTTAAGGCCGCAGGCCACTACACCAGGATCCAGGACTATAAGAGGTTGAAGGACAGCCTGTACAGGCTGTCTCAGGTTGGCTGTAGAGTCTACGAACATGACAAAGAATATTCGATGCAGTTGCTTAGCTACCTCACCACTCCAGACGGCAATATTCAAATAGCATTGAATAGTCGATTTACAGACATTTTTTCCAGCGGGCAATACATACGAGTGAGCCTAGATGAGCGAAGAAAATTGCGGCTGGACTGCTCCAAGCTGCTACACGCTTGGTTGACAACAAGTATCAACCCAGGGAGTGCCGGTTATTGGACCAAGGTGGATTCTCTTGTGATGAAAGTTTGGGGGGTACCTTCTAACGTTCCGAGCACGGAGCGCTCGCGGCGGGCCCAGATATGCAGCGCGTTGAAGGAGATCGGGAAGCTGGCTGGTTGGGGGGTAAAAACGCTTTATAAGGGGTCGCAAGCACAGGTACAGGTGAAGCGTCCTCGTCTCGACGTAAAGCGTTTGGTATGACGTAATCACCAACGGAATATGACGTAATCGCCGTCAAATCATGACGTAAGTGCCAACGTAAAAAATGAAATAAAAAGCTAAAAGTCCTTTTAAATCATTTGCTTGTCACGTTTATATTTTTTCCGCTTTAAGATACTTCATGAGTATCTATGCCAGCGCAGTCCATGTCTGGCGACATGACTGGCTGGGCTGGCGCGGGAGGAGAGGAAACGGGCTGTTAATTCTGATCAGGTGCTTTTGATTTTACGTCCGATCGCATCAGCTCCAATATTTGGACGAAATCCTATGCGATTTCTCCGAAGGCCTCACTAAGGATGTCCTCACGATGGATCTGGTCTGTCTCTGGAAGCTTCTGGTCGCGAGGAAGGCCTCGGGTACTTTTTGATCTCTTGGGGATCCTATCAAGCTTCTCTACGAGGTCCTCAGCCCGCAGGTGTGTGTAGCGCTTAAGCATCTGCATACTTTTGTGCCCACTTATAGCAGACACCTCTTGGTCAGACAGTCCACCCTCAACCAATCGGCTGACGGCCTCATGACGCAGATCGTGAAATCGTAGGTCCTGCATTCCGAGCCGTTGCTTCAGAGTCCCCCAGACTTTCGTGAATGCATATGGCCTGCGCTTCCCATCCTTTCCCGGTTCTCCGAAGAAGATCAAGAAGCAATCATCTGGCCTCAAATCGTTATCAAGTGCGGCTTGAAAAACCTCTGTGGCACGCTTGGTCAGCGGAACAGTTCTGGCTGCGTCGTTTTTAGTATTGGAAAGGCGTACGACTCGTTTTTCCAGATCAACCTGCGAAATGCGTAATGATGAAATCTCAGACGAACGCATGCCGCTTTCTAAGGCTATTTGAACTATCCAGCCAAGCATGGGGTTGCTATGTGCAATGACCGCGTTGAGGAGACGGCTTTCCTCTGCCGCGGATAACCTCCGATCACGACCGTCTCCAGGTCTAGGCTTACGAATGTTCATCACTGGGTTGTAGGTCAGGCCCACACCCCATTCCTTGATTGCGGTAGAGTAAAGATGGCTCAGAAGCGCGAGCTCAAGCCGAACGGTGTTGTTGCTGATCCTTCCTCCACGGAAAGGCTCCGCCAGGCGCCTGTCGCGATACCCTGCGATGACTTCACTTGAAAGCGCTGCGAGAGAATACTTGCCCAGCTCATCCGTTAGCTTTTTGGCTTTACTGATCTCCCCTCGTTGCGTTGTAGGCTTTTTCGTAGGGGTGATTTCTGAGAGGTAGCGTTTTAGGGCTGCCGCGATTGTCATTCGCTCTGAGCCGCTTCGCTGTATATACACACCCCTGACCATTTCGTCTTCGGCTCGACGTGACCAGTCTTCGGCATCACGTTTAGTGCGGAAGGTCTTCGACACGGTTGGCCAGCCATTTTTACGAATGACTGCTTTCCACGTACCAGAGGGGGTTTTTACGAGAGTTGCCATACACTACTCCGAGGACGGTCGGTACGGACTGTACCGAAACTGTACCTCGGGAACATCTGATTATGGCGTCAGAAACTGCAGCGACGCTGCAGCCCTTGATTCATATGGTGGGCCCACACGGACTCGAACCGTGGACCAAAGGATTATGAGTCCTCTGCTCTAACCGACTGAGCTATAGGCCCTCAGTAGGTCGCGGATTATAACGGCGGTTTCTCGGCTGTGCTATCCGAAAAATCCGAAAGACTCATACGAAGAAACGTTGTGCAAAACTCTTCGGCAGGCAAGGGCAGGCTGACGATGAAGCCCTGGATCTGTTCGCAGCCTTCGTCGGCGAGGAATTGTTGCTGTTCGAGGTTTTCCACGCCTTCGGCGATGACGGTCAGTTGCATGCTGCGGCCCAGGGCGATGATCGCGCGCACGATGGCGGCGTCATGGCCGTCGTCGGGCAGGCCGCGGACGAAGGACTGGTCGATCTTGAGGATGTCCAACGGCAGGCGCTTGAGGTAGCTCAGGGATGAGTAGCCGGTGCCGAAGTCGTCGATGGCCAGTTGCACGCCGAGGCTTTTCAGTTTGTGCAGCACGCTGAGGGCTTCTTCGGTTTGGCTCATGATGAAGTTTTCGGTGATTTCCAGTTGTAGGCAGTCCGGTCGCAGGTCGTTGTCGTTGAGCAGTTGCTTGATGCGAGTGAGTAGATTGGGTTGGCGCATCTGGGCGCCGGCCAGGTTGACGGACAGGGGGCCAAACGGTTGGTAGAGGGTGTTCCACTGGCGCATCTGCTGGCAGGCCTGCTCGAGAACCCAGTCACCGATTTGCAGGATCATGCCGTTTTCTTCGGCCAGGG
Organism: Pseudomonas sp. JUb42; assembly: GCF_024807945.1. GTDB lineage: Bacteria > Pseudomonadota > Gammaproteobacteria > Pseudomonadales > Pseudomonadaceae > Aquipseudomonas. Next base: position 150,048 of record NZ_JANUFD010000016.1, read on the forward strand.
CGATGAAGTGCTCCGGTGGCACTTCGCCGAAAGTCGGGTGATTCCAGCGGATCAGGGCCTCGGCGCCCACCAGTTGCTGGGTGTGCAGGCTGATTTTTGGCTGGTAGTAGAGGCTCAGTTCGTCGCGTTCGATGGCCCGGCGCAGTTCGTGTTCCAGGGCGATGCGTTCGCTGGCCTGAGCGGTCAGGTCGCGGGTGTAGCCTTCGACGCGATTGCGGCCCTTGGCTTTGGAGCGGTACATGGCGGCGTCGGCGTTCTTGATGACGGTAGCGACGTCTTCGCCGTCGGTGGGAAACAGTGCGCTGCCAATGCTGGAACTGATGAAAAACTCGTGCTCGCCGGCCTGGAAGGGGGCCGAGAACGAGGCCAGGATCTTGTTGGCGATCACTTCGACATCACCTGGATGCTGCAAACCGGGGAGCAGGATGATGAATTCGTCACCACCCAGGCGGGCGACGGTGTCGATGTCACGCAGGTTTTCCTTGAGGCGTACGGCGATGCCTTTGAGCAGCAAGTCGCCTACCGGGTGGCCGAGGCTGTCGTTGATGTGCTTGAAGCGGTCCAGGTCAAGGAATAGCACCGCGCCCAGGCCGCCGGACTCTTGGCTGTGGATAAGTGCGGCCCGCAGGCGGTTCTCGAACAGCGTGCGGTTGGGCAGGCCGGTCAGAGGGTCGTGGTGGGCCTGATAGTCGAGGCGGGCCTGGGCGTGCTTGAGGCTGGAGATATCGGCGAACACGGCGACGAAGTGAGTGATGAAGCGCTCCTTGTTGCGTACGGCGCTGATGGTCAGCCAGCACGGGTAGACCTCGCCGTTCTTGCGGCGATTGCTGATCTCACCCTGCCAGTGCCCTTCGGCGGTCAGCTGATACCACAGGGACGCGTAGAAGGCGCTGTCGTGTTGGCCTGATGCCATCAGGCGCGGGGTCTGGCCAAGGGCCTCCTGCTCGCTGTAACCGGTGATCTCGCTGAAGGCGCGGTTCACGGCGTTGATGCGTTGGCTGGTGTCGGTGATCAGTACACCTTCAGCGGTGCTCTCGAACACGGTGGCGGCCAGTTGGATCTTTTCCTGCATTTGCTGGCGTTCGGTGATGTCGCGGGCAATGGTCAGCATGCAGTCTTCGCCGGCGATAAGAATCGGTCGGGTAGACAGCTCGCAGAGGAAAATCTTCCCGTCCTTGTGGCGGATGTGGCTGCGAAAATCGCGCACGAAACCGTTGTGCTGCAACTGTTCGAGCAGCTGTTCGCGTTCGCTGAGGTTGGCCCAGATGCCCAGATCGAAAGTCGAGTGGTTGAGCGAGTTGGCGCTGCTGTAGCCGGTGAGGCGGCTGAAACCTTCATTGATGTCGATCAGCAGGCCGTCGCTCTGACGGCTGATCAGCATGCCATCGGGAGAGACGTGGAAGGCTTTGGCGAATTTCTCCTCCGAGACTTGCAGTTGCTGTCGGGCTTCCTTGAGGTAGGTGATATCGCGCACTGCGACGAGAATCGCCGGGTTCGATTCCAGCTCAAAGATTTCGGCCGAGAGCAGGCCGGAATAGGTGCTGCCGTCCTTGCGCCGAAACGGCAGCTCCAGATTATGCAGGCTGTTTTGCTGCAAGCGTTCCAGCATGCCAGGGCCCAGGTCAGGGATGCCCCACAGATTCAGCTCGGTAGGTGTCTTGCCAATGGCTTCTTCGGCACTGAAGCCTGTCTGCTCGACGAAGGCCGTGTTGACCTCCAACAGGCGCCCGGTGGTCCGGTCGGCAATGACCATGATGTCCGGGCATTCGGTGAACACCGAAGCGAACTTGGCTTCGGACAGGCGCCTGGCCTGATCGGCTTCAAGGGTTCTGTTGATATCGTTTATCAGGTCGTGGCGGTCATGCTCGCTGCTGCGCAACTTCTGCTCCAGTGCCTGGCGCTCGGCAATTTCCGCGTTGAGTCGCCGGTTGGAGCGGATCATCAGGGCTGTCGCCATCAGTACGACAAATGTCGACAGGCTGTAGGGCAATAGGCCTTGCCAGCGTGAAGACTGGCCCGAATCGGACATGGACGAGCGGTTAAGTGGTTGCTCTTTTACCGAGTCGAATCCACTCGCCTCTTTGCCTTGATCGTCGGGTGTCGCAGCGTGTGCAGTAATGCTCAGCAGGCAAGCCATGGACAGGGCCAGCAGTCGCAACATGTCAGCCTCTTTTTGTTGGCCTAAGAATGAAACGAGTGTAGCTGTGATGGCGAAGTGCGAGTCCCGTTGAGAAAAACTTCTGCGCCAGAATGCAAAACCCCCGGCAAGGGCCGGGGGTCTTGGTGTTGCGTGTTACTGCTTACTCGTCGAGGAACGAGCGCAGGTGCTCGCTTCGCGTCGGGTGGCGCAGCTTGCGCAGCGCTTTGGCTTCGATCTGACGAATCCGCTCGCGGGTCACGTCGAACTGCTTGCCGACTTCTTCCAGCGTGTGGTCGGTATTCATATCGATACCGAAACGCATGCGCAGGACTTTGGCTTCGCGGGCGGTGAGGCCCGACAGCACTTCACGAGTCGCTTCTTTCAAGCTTTCCACGGTAGCGACATCGATTGGCGACTGCATGGTCGAGTCTTCGATGAAGTCACCCAGGTGCGAATCTTCGTCGTCACCGATCGGGGTTTCCATGGAGATCGGCTCTTTGGCGATCTTCAGTACCTTGCGGATTTTGTCCTCAGGCATTTCCATGCGTTCGCCCAGCTCTTCCGGGGTCGGTTCGCGACCCATTTCCTGCAACATCTGCCGGGAAATGCGGTTGAGCTTGTTGATCGTCTCGATCATGTGCACCGGAATACGGATGGTGCGGGCCTGGTCGGCGATCGAGCGAGTGATCGCCTGACGAATCCACCAGGTGGCATAGGTCGAGAACTTGTAGCCACGACGGTATTCGAACTTGTCCACAGCCTTCATCAAACCGATGTTGCCTTCCTGGATCAGATCGAGGAATTGCAAGCCACGGTTGGTGTACTTCTTGGCGATGGAGATCACCAGACGCAAGTTCGCTTCAACCATCTCTTTCTTCGCGCGGCGGGCCTTGGCCTCGCCGATCGACATGCGACGGTTGATGTCCTTGATCTCGGCAATGGTCAGGCCGGTTTCGCTTTCAAGTGCGGTCAGCTTCTGCTGGCAACGTTGAATGTCGCTCTGCAGACGGCCGATGGCTTCGGCGTATTTCGCCTTGCCCTTGGCCAGTGCGTCGGTCCAGCTCTCGTCCACTTCGTGGCCGGGGAACTGGCGCAGGAAGTCGGCACGCGGCATCCGTGCGTCACGGACACACAGTTGCATGATGGCGCGTTCCTGGGCACGCAAGCGTTCCAGGGCGCTGCGAACACGCTCGACCAGGCCTTCAAACTGTTTTGGAACCAGTTTGATCGGCATGAACAGTTCGGCCAGTGCCAGCATCTCGGCAATGGCAGTCTTGTCGTCACGACCGTGCTTTTTCAGCGCCTTGCGGGTGATTTCCATTTGATCGGAAACCGCGCCGAAACGCTGGGCTGCAATGACTGGATCCGGACCGCTTTCGGCCTCTTCCTCGTCGTCACTGCTTTCGGCTTCTTCGTCGTCGTCCTCGGCACCTTCAGCCTTGACGGCTTTCTGGTCGATGGGCGGCGGCACTTCAGCCGGTGGCGCAATGCCGTCGTCCGGGTCGATATAACCGCTCAGGACGTCGGACAGGCGGCCACCTTCGGTGGTGACGCGAGTGTATTCAGAGAGGATGTGGTCGACCGTGCCAGGGAAGTGCGCAATAGCGCTCATCACTTCACGGATACCTTCCTCGATACGCTTGGCGATTTCGATTTCGCCTTCGCGGGTCAGAAGTTCGACCGTACCCATTTCGCGCATATACATGCGCACCGGGTCGGTAGTACGACCGATGTCGGTTTCCACTGCCGCCAATGCTGCTGCCGCTTCTTCCGCGGCTGCTTCATCGGTATCGGCTTCGGCCAACAAAAGGGCATCCGCATCCGGGGCACTCTCGAATACGTTGATCCCCATGTCATTGATCATGCGGATGATGTCTTCCACCTGTTCCGGATCTGAAATATCCTCCGGCAGGTGGTCGTTGACCTCCGCGTAAGTCAGGTAACCCTGCTCACGACCACGGCTGATCAACTCTTTGAGGCGAGACTGCTGTTGCGCTTTTCCGGACATAACACCCTATCCACTGAAGGTCTTGGCGGGCAAAAAACAAGCCGAGGATTATACCCGAGCTAGGACCTCACGCGCCAGTTGAGGTCGGGGTTTGTGCAGGAACATTGCGATTTAACAGGTTAAGCAGCTGAATTTTCTCTTCTGCGGTCAAACCTGACTGTCGTTCCTTGCGGATCAGTTGATCCAGGCTTCGCTCGCGTTGGCGAGCGGACAAGCTAGTTATAGTGTCGAAAAACTGTTGTTCAAGGTTGTCGGCCTCGATCAGCCATTCCTTCTCTGCCAGTTGTCGCAATAATCGCCCTTGGTCGGTTCCGTGCCAGCGGGCAATCAGTTGCAGCGAGCGTAGCCTTGGATTTTTTTGCAGGGCTTCGAGCAGGGCGACCAGCAATTGCGAGTACAGGTTGTCGTCATCGGCAAACTGACTGGCATTGGCCACCTTCCCCGAAAGCTCCGGGTGGTGCAGTAACGTGCGCAGCGCGCCGAGGATGGTCGGTTCGACCGTCGCCGGTGGGCGTGGTGCGCGAGATTCGAAGTCGGGCCGCTTGCCGCCCTTTTTGCCGTCCCAGGGTTTTTTGTTATCCCATTTCTTCTGGCCACCGCTTTTCGGCGGGGTCCATTCTGTCTGTGCGGGCGCTTCGTACCTGTCTTCAGGTTGATAGCTGCCGTAGTCGGGCATCGATCCGTAATCGAAGCCGGGGTCGTAGCTCGGCGCGGCGGCCGCCGGTGCGCTTTGCACCAGCTGGCTCATCGCTTCGCCGGTCAGGCCGGTGATTTCGCTCAGGCGCTGACGCATGAGGATGCGCAGGTTGGCGCCGGGGACCTTGTCGATCAGCGGCGCTGCCAGGGTGGCCATATGGGCCTTGCCTTCCAGAGAGCGCGGGTCGGCCTCCTTGGTCAGCTGTTCAAAAAAATAATCGGCCAGCGGTTGTGCGTGTTGATTGATCCGGGCGCGGAAGGCGTCGGTGCCTTCGCTGCGGACCAGGGTGTCCGGGTCTTCGCCTTCGGGCAGGAACAGAAAGCGCGCACGCCGACCGTCCTGCATATTCGACAGGCTCGCTTCGAGTGCGCGCCACGCGGCCTTGCGGCCTGCCTGGTCGCCATCGAAGCAGAACAGCACGTTGGGCACCACGCGAAACAGGCGCTTGAGGTGCTCTTCGCTGGTCGCAGTACCCAGGGTCGCTACGGCGTTGCGCAGGCCTTGCTGGGCCAGAGCGATGACGTCCATGTAACCTTCGACGACGATGATCTCATCGAGGTTACGATTGTATTTGCGTGCTTCGAACAGCCCGTACAGCTCCTGGCCCTTGTGAAACACCGGGGTTTCCGGGGAGTTCAGATACTTGGGTTTATCGTCGCCCAGAACCCTGCCGCCAAAGGCGATCACCCGGCCGCGGCTGTCGCGGATCGGAAACATCACGCGGTCGCGGAAGCGGTCGTAGCGCTTGCCGGTCTCGGCATTCTCGATCAGCAGGCCAGCGTCGATCATGGCCTTTTGCTGAAGCGTGTCGCTGCTTAAGTGCTTGTACAGATTGTCCCAGCCGGGCGGGGCGAACCCCAGGCCGAAATCACGGGCGATTTCCCCGGACAGGCCGCGCCCTTTGAGGTAGTCCACGGCTGATTTGCGCGTAGGATGGCTCTTCAAGGCTTGGCGGTAATACTCGGCAGCGGCGTTTAGCAGCGGGTAGAGCGGTGAATCGGTCGGCTGGCGCGGCTTTTGTCCTTTGACACTCTGTTCGCGCGGCACTTCCATGCCGGCGGCCTTGGCCAGTTCCTCGACGGCCTGGGGGAAATCCAGGTTGTCGTGGTCCATGATGAAGCCAAGGGCGTTGCCCCCTGCGCCGCAGCCAAAGCAGTAATAGAACTGTTTGTCCGGGCTGACGCTGAAAGACGGGGTCTTTTCTTTGTGGAACGGGCAGCAGGCGCTGAAGTTTTTCCCGGTTTTCTTTAATTGCACGCGTGAGCTGACAACATCGACGATGTCGGTGCGGTTCAGCAGGTCGTCAATAAAGCTCTGGGGAATCAGCCCGGCCATTGCGTTCTCATCATCAAGCGGTGTGCGGCTTTTGCGGCATGCGCCGGAAAGTCTCAGGCGTGCCTGTACATCAATGTGCGCAAGCTGTGCTGCCGACAATCTACGGATATCGAAGAGTGTTCGATAGTCAGGGCTTGGTATTCGGGCGCAGCTATCATTGCGAATGTGACGTCGGCCGTTGGCTTCGGTATTCACTGAGCTGTCATGAGGGGGCGTCGCCTTGGCTGAGCTTCTTGCGAAGATCATCAAGGCATACTCGCCATGCACCTTGATACGTTCGTCAGTGTAGACGCGATCAACGTGGCCTGGGTTCAGGCTGGACGTGACTTGCCTTGGTCGCAGAAGCGGTTCTGGCAAATGTTGTCAATGAAGCGTAATGCGGTACTGCAACTACAGCTAGCCCGGCTTTTTAAGGGCCGGGCGAGGCAGAAGCTTGCGGCGAACGCTGTAAATTAATACAGACGAACGGCGCGGCGCTGTTCGCGCTGAACTTTCTTGGCGTGACGCTTAACAGCGGCTGCTGCTTTACGCTTACGCTCGGAAGTCGGCTTCTCGTAGAATTCGCGGCTACGAACTTCAGCCAGAACACCGGCTTTTTCGCAGGAGCGCTTGAAACGACGCAGAGCTACGTCGAAGGGTTCGTTCTCTTTTACTTTGACGGCTGGCATCCAGAGCTACCTTCATTCATTACCGGGGTCAACGCCTCGTGCAAAGACTGCACTAAGTACGTCGGTTTTTAAGGGTTGCGGATGTTAACCCCTTGCCGCGAGGAATGCAAAGCCTCTGATCGAAAACCGCTGGTCGGGGCCTTGGGCGGCGACTATCATGCGCGCCTTCGAATTCGGCCTCTAAAAGGCGTAGACCCATGCTAGTACTGGGATTAGAAACCTCTTGCGACGAAACCGGCGTCGCGCTCTACGACAGTGAGCGCGGGCTGTTGGCGGACGCATTGTTCAGTCAGATCGACCTGCACCGGGTATTCGGTGGCGTGGTGCCTGAGCTGGCATCGCGCGATCACGTCAAGCGCATGCTGCCCTTGATTCGCCAGGTGCTCGACGAGTCCGGCTGTGTCAGTGCAGACATTGACGCCATTGCCTATACGGCCGGTCCCGGCCTGGTCGGGGCCTTGCTGGTCGGGGCTTCCTGCGCCCAGGCGCTGGCCTTTGCCTGGGATGTACCGGCCCTCGGCGTGCACCATATGGAAGGCCATTTACTGGCACCGATGCTGGAAGAACAGCCGCCAGAGTTCCCGTTCGTCGCTTTGTTGGTTTCTGGTGGCCATACGCAGCTGGTTCGGGTCGATGGCATCGGTCTTTATGAGTTGTTGGGCGAGACCCTGGACGATGCCGCTGGCGAAGCGTTCGACAAGACCGCCAAGATGATGGGCATGCAATACCCGGGCGGCCCTGAAATCGCCGCCAAGGCTGCCCTCGGCGTTGCCGGGCGCTTTACCTTTCCGCGGCCGATGACTGATCGGCCCGGTCTGGCCTTCAGCTTCAGCGGCCTGAAGACCTCGGCCCTGAACACCTGGCAGCAGTGCCAGAGCGCCGGGGACGACAGCGAGCAAACCCGTTGCGACATCTCGCTGGCCTTCCAGCAGGCGGTGGTGGAGACTCTGACCATCAAGTGCAAGCGCGCTCTCAAGCAGACCGGCCTCAAGCGCCTGGTCATTGCCGGTGGCGTGAGTGCCAACAAGTCGTTGCGTCAGTCGTTGGAAACGATGCTCGGCGAGCTCAAGGGCAATGTGTACTACGCCCGTCCCGAGTTCTGTACCGATAACGGTGCGATGATCGCCTTCGCCGGTTGCCAGCGTTTGCTGGCCGGGCAGAAGCAGGATCTGAGCATTACCGTGCAGGCTCGCTGGCCGATGGAGCAGTTGCAGGGCCTATAGTCACCGCATCAGATTCAGAAGTGGCGTTCGCGCCCCGCGAGCAGGTCACGTAGATTGCCGCGATGACGCCAGACGATCAGCAGCACCAGAAAGCTGATTGGCAGCAGGGTCAGCGGCGCTTTCCAGGCCAGCAGTGGCAAGGTCAGCGGGGTGGCGATCAGGGAGGCGAGTGAGCTGGTGCGGGTCAGGTAGAAGACCAGCAGCCAGGCGCAGATTGCCAGCAGTGCGGCGGGCAGATACAGCGCCAGCAGCACTCCGGCGGCGGTGGCGACACCTTTGCCGCCGCGGAAGCGAAAGTACAACGGAAACAGATGGCCCAGTACGGCGCACAGGCCGAGCCAGGCCTGGTGTTCGGCATCCAGCCCTGCGAAACGGGCGATCAGGACCGGCAGCAGGCCTTTGCCCAGGTCGCCGAGCAGGGTCAGGACGGCGAGTTTCTTGCCGGCCAGACGCAACATATTGGTCGCGCCGGCATTGCCGGAGCCACTGGCACGCGGGTCTGGGCGACCATTGAGGCGACTGAGCACAATGGCGAAGGACAGTGAGCCAAGCAGGTAGGCGAAGATCGCCAGTGACCAAAACATGCTAACCATTCCGGGCGAAGGTGCCCTGATTCTAACGGCGCATCGCGCCCTTGTCGTGCAGCGGAGAGTTGGGCTTGGACAGAGTTTTCATCGACGGTCTGGAAGTCGATACGGTGATCGGCGCCTATGACTGGGAGCGCAGCATTCGCCAGTGCCTGCGCCTGGACCTGAGCTTTGCCTGGGACAACCGCCCGGCGGCGGCCGGCGATGACCTGAGCAAGGCCCTGGACTACGCCAGCGTGTCTGCGCGCATCCAGGCCTTTGCCGAGACCGCGACCTTTGAGCTGGTGGAAACCTTCGCTGAGCGACTTGTCGAAGTGCTGATGAGCGAATTCCAGATTCCCTGGGTGCACCTCAAGCTAACCAAGCCCGGCGCTGTTGCAGCGGCCAAAGGCGTGGGCGTGGAGATCGAGCGCGGATGTCGCTAACCCGGATTTACCTTGGACTGGGCAGTAATATTGATCGCGAAAAGCACCTGATTGCAGGGCTTGAGGCGCTGGATGGCTTCGTCAGTCAGATGACCTGCTCGGCGGTCTTTGAAAGCCACCCGGTGGGTATCAAGAGCGGCCCGTTCTTCAATCTGGTGGTTACCGGCCTGACCGACCTGCCGTTAATGGAACTGGACCGTCGGCTCAAGTTCATCGAAGCCGATAACGGCCGCTACGCGCCGGATCGCAAGGGCCTGCCCCTGGATATCGATGTGCTGCTGTATGGCGAGCAGGTGGGTAATTTCGACGGCTTGATCTTGCCTCGCGCGGAAATTCTCAAGAACGCCTTTGTCTTGCAGCCTTTGGCGCTGATTGCCCCGGACAGATTGCATCCGGGGGTGAATATCGCGTTTTCCACCCTTTGGAGTGAGGCGCAGATCGACCAGCAGTTGTGGCCGGTTGCGTTTGAATGGCGTGGTGTTCAGCTGACACCCAAAGGCATGTTGTAACAGTGATCTGTTGGAGCCGGGCTTGCCCGCGAAAAACGATGATGCGGTATGCCTGAAACATCGTCCCGTCCAATTCGCGGGCAAGCCTCGCGCCAACGGCATGTCGATTAGCTGTGTTCTGCCTTGTAGATCTTCAAGGCATCCAGCCGTTCGCTCTTCAGCGCTTCGCCAAGTTCCTGCCCCTTCAAACCCTTCTCCAGCAGCGGTTGCACCGAGACTGCCCGTGCCGCCAGTGCGGCGCTGCGCAGGTATTCGGCCTGTGGATAACTGCGCTCCTCGAAGCCGTCGCGGCCACGGGCATCCATCTCGCAGGCGATGACGAACTCTTCGAAGCGCTGCGGTCGGCGGTAGACGTCGAAACTTTGCAGCAGCTCCAGCAGGGTCGAGGGCTTGAGCTCCAGAGCGCGATGGCCGTGGGTGTGATACTGGCAGACCAATAGCGCCAGTTCCTGGCAATCCCGTGGCACCTTGAAACGCTCATTGACAGCTTTTACCAGGCGCAGGCCCGTGTGCTCATGGGCGATGTGGCGCGGCCATTCGGCTTCTGGCGTCAGGCCCTTGCCCAGGTCGTGCACCAGGCAGGCCCAGCGCACGCTCAAGGGTTGTTTGAAGCGCGCCGATTGCGCCAGCACGCTGAGCACATGGGCGCCGGTGTCGATTTCGGGGTGGTGAGCGGCGGGTTGCGGCACGCCGAACAGGGCGTCGACTTCCGGCAGCAATTCCTTGAGGGCGCCGCAATCGCGCAGAACCTGGATGAACACCTGTGGGTGGTCTTCCATCAGCGCACGGGAAATTTCCTTCCAGCAGCGTTCGGGTGTCAGGGCGTGAAGTTCGCCTGATTCGCTGAGCTGACGCATCAGTTCAAGGGTCTCAGGGGCGATGCGGAAACCGTCGGCGGCATAGCGCGCGGCGAAGCGGGCGACACGCAGCACCCGCAAAGGATCTTCGGCGAACGCCGGGGAAACGTGGCGTAAAATTCGCGCTTCAAGATCCTGTTGGCCATGGTAGGGGTCGGTCAAATTGCCGTCTTTATCTTCGGCCATGGCATTGATAGTCAGGTCGCGGCGGATCAGGTCCTGCTCAAGGGTGACTTCGGGGCTGGCGTGGAAAACGAAGCCGCCGTAACCCTTGCCGTTCTTGCGTTCGGTGCGGGCCAGGGCGTGCTCTTCACCCGTCAGCGGGTGGAGGAAAACCGGAAAATCCGTGCCCACCGGGCGGTAGCCCTTGACCAGCATTTCATCGGTGGTAGCGCCGACCACAACCCAGTCGATATCAGTGACCGGTTTACCCAGCAGGCGATCACGTACGGCACCGCCAACTTTATAAATCTGCATAAAAAACCTCCGTGAGGACGACAGGATAAACCTTGTCGCCTTCAGGGAGGTTAAAAGCGGTTGATGACCTGATATCGATCGGGTCATTGAGACCGGACGCTAGAGGTGAACGACCGCCAAATCAAGCCGGGGATATTCACTATCAGGGTGCTCACTTCTCGGTGGAACATGGTGGGTCTTCATCACTTGATCGCCTTGCAGGGTCTCCAGATGAATGTCGAAACCCCACAAACGGTGCAGGTGCTTGAGCACTTCGTCCGTGGAGTCGCCCAAGGGTTTACGGTCGTGTTGTTGGTGGCGCAGGGTCAGCGAACGGTCGCCGCGGCGGTCGATGCTGTAGATCTGCACGTTGGGTTCGCGGTTGCCCAGGTTGTATTGCGCGGCAAGGGTTTCGCGAATGGTGCGATAACCCGGTTCGTCATGAATGGCCGGTACCAGCAGGTCGTCCTTCTGGTCGTCGTCCATGATGCTGAACAGCTTGAGGTCACGAATGACCTTGGGCGACAGGTACTGCAGGATGAAGCTCTCGTCCTTGAAGCTGCTCATGGCGAATTTGATGGTGGCCAGCCAGTCGCCACCAGCGATGTCCGGGAACCAGCGGTAGTCTTCCTCGGTGGGTTTTTCACAGATGCGACGGATGTCCTGATACATGGCAAACCCGAGGGTGTAAGGGTTGATGCCACTGTAGTAGGGGCTGTCGAAGCCTGGCTGGTAGATCACGCTGGTGTGAGAGGTGAGAAACTCCATCATGAAGCCGTCAGTGACCAGGCCTTCGTCGTACAGGTCATTCATCAGCGTGTAGTGCCAGAATGTCGCCCAACCCTCGTTCATCACCTGGGTCTGGCGCTGCGGGTAGAAGTACTGCGCGATCTTGCGCACGATGCGCACCACTTCACGCTGCCAGGGCTCCAGCAACGGCGCGTGTTTCTCGATGAAGTAGAGAATGTTCTCCTGGGGTTCGGACGGAAACCGGGCATTGTCCTCCTTGTTGTTCTTGTCGGCGCTTTTCGGGATGGTGCGCCACAGGTCGTTGATCTGTTTCTGCAGGTGCTCTTCACGGTCCTTCTGCCGGCGCCGTTCTTCTTCGGCGGAAATCGGGTAAGGCCGTTTGTAGCGGTCGACGCCGTAGTTCATCAGCGCGTGGCAGGAGTCGAGCAGGTCCTCCACGGCGTCGATGCCATGGCGTTCCTCGCACTGCATGATGTACTGCTTGGCGAATACCAGGTAATCGATGATCGAGCTGGCGTCAGTCCAGGTGCGGAACAGGTAGTTGCCCTTGAAGAAGCTGTTATGCCCGTAGCAGGCATGGGCCACCACCAGAGCCTGCATGCAGATGGTGTTTTCTTCCATCAGATAGGCGATGCAGGGATCGGAGTTGATAACGATCTCGTAGGCCAGCCCCATCTGGCCTCGCGAGTAGGATTTTTCCGTGCTGAGAAAGTGTTTGCCGTAGGACCAGTGGTGATAGCCAAGAGGCATCCCCACCGAGGCATACGCATCCATCATCTGCTCGGCTGTAATCACTTCAATCTGGTTGGGATAGGTATCCAGGGCATAACGCTCGGCGATACGGCTGATTTCGCGGTCGTAAGCCTGGATCAGTTCGAATGTCCACTCGGAACCCGTGGAGAGGGGTTGGCGCTTCTGCTCTCTAGCGGTCATGTCACTAACCTGCGCTGGAAGAGTTCACGGAATACCGGATAGATATCACCGGCAGAGACCAGCTGTTGCTGGGCGAAGGTGTCGGCAAAGGCTTCACCGATACGCTCGTATTCGAACCACAAAGCCTGATGTTCGCGCGGCGTGATTTCCACATAGGTGTAGTACTGCACGAAGGGCATGATCTGTTTGATCAGGATGTCGCGACAGATCGGTGAGTCATCGTTCCAGTTGTCGCCGTCGGAGGCCTGGGCGGCGTAGATGTTCCAGTCGCTGGCCGGATAGCGTTCAGCCATGATTTCCTGCATCAGTTTCAGGGCGCTGGAAACGATGGTGCCGCCGGTTTCCCGTGAATAGAAGAATTCTTCTTCATCGACTTCCCGGGCGCTGGTGTGATGGCGGATGAACACGACTTCGATCTTGTCGTAGTTCCGCTTGAGAAACAGATACAGCAGGATGAAGAAGCGCTTGGCAATGTCCTTCGTCGCTTGGGTCATGGAGCCAGAGACGTCCATCAGGCAGAACATCACTGCCTTGGAGCTGGGGTTGGGTTGCTTGACCAACAGGTTGTACTTGAGGTCGAAGGTATCGAGGTACGGGACGCGACGGATACGCGCCTTCAGGCGTTCGATTTCGCTCTCGAGTTTCTGAATATCGCCGAAGTTGTCCGGTTCTTCGCGTTTCAGGCGATCCAGTTCGCTTACTGCTTCCTTGAGCTTGCCGCGGCTGCTGCCGGACAGGGCGATGCGCCGGGCGTGGGCCGAGCGCAGGGTGCGGATGATGTTAATGCGCGCGGGATTGCCTTCGTTGCTGATGCCGGCACGAACGGTCTTGAAGGTCTCGGTGCCGACCAGATTGCGTTTGACCAGGTTGGGCAGTTCCAGGTCCTCGAACATGAATTCGAGGAATTCTTCCTGGGTGATCTGGAAAACGAATTCATCCATGCCTTCGCCGGAGTTGCTCGCCTTGCCTGCGCCCTTGCCGCCACCGCCGCCTTGCGGACGGGCGATGTGTTCGCCAGTGGTGAATTCCTTGTTGCCGGGGTGAACGACGGTCTGCTTGCCGCCACGGCCATGGTGAAGCACCGGTTCGTCGATATCGCGACCGGGAATGCTGATCTGCTCGCCATGTTCCATATCGGTGATGGAGCGGCGGCTGACGGCTTCTTCGACTGCTTTCTTGATGTGGTCACGATAGCGTCGCAGGAAGCGCTGACGGTTTACCGTGCTCTTGTTCTTGCCATTTAGGCGTCGGTCGATCACATAGCTCATCTGGAGCCCTCCGGGCAGCTTCCAGTTACAAGCTTCAAGCTGCAGGCCTGAAGCTTACAAAGCAAGCGGTCACATAACCCGAGCCTCGAACGCACCTAAGGCCCGCTCGAGGCTAGTAGCTTGCCGCTTGCCGCTGCCTTTACTGCGACTTCCTAACGCGCAGATACCATTCGGACAGAAGCCGTACCTGTTTGTCGGTATAGCCTCGTTCGACCATCCTGGTAACAAAGTCGTTGTGTTTCTGTTGGTCCTCTTTGCTGGCCTTGGCGTTGAAGCTGATGACCGGCAGCAAGTCCTCGGTGTTGGAGAACATTTTCTTCTCGATCACCACCCGCAGCTTCTCGTAGCTGAGCCAGGTCGGGTTCTTGCCGTTGTTGTTGGCGCGGGCGCGCAGGACGAAGTTGACGATTTCGTTGCGGAAATCCTTCGGATTGCTGATGCCGGCCGGTTTTTCGATTTTCTCCAGTTCTTCGTTCAGCGCGACGCGATTGAGAATCTCGCCGGTTTCCGGATCGCGGTATTCCTGATCCTGAATCCAGAAGTCCGCGTACAGCACGTAGCGATCGAAGATGTTCTGGCCGTATTCGCTGTAGGACTCCAGGTATGCGGTCTGGATTTCCTTGCCAATGAACTCGATATAGCGCGGTGCCAGGTATTCCTTGATAAAGCGCAGATAGCGCTCGCGGGTTTCGGCCTGGAATTGCTCCTGCTCGATCTGCTGCTCCAGCACATACAGCAGGTGCACCGGGTTGGCAGCGATTTCATGGGGGTCGAAGTTGAAGACCTTGGACAGGATCTTGAACGCGAAGCGAGTGGAAAGACCGTTCATGCCTTCATCGACGCCGGCGCTGTCACGGTATTCCTGAATCGACTTGGCTTTTGGATCGGTGTCCTTGAGGTTTTCGCCGTCGTACACGCGCATCTTCGAGTAGATGTTCGAGTTATCGGGCTCCTTGAGGCGCGACAGCGTGGTGAACTGCGCCAGCATTTTCAGGGTGTCCGGCGCGCAATGAGCCTTGGACAGGGAGCTGTTGAACAGAAGCTTGTCGTAGATCTTGATTTCGTCGCTGACACGCAAGCAGTACGGCACCTTGACGATGTAGATCCGGTCGATGAAAGCTTCGTTGTTCTTGTTGTTACGGAAACTGTGCCATTCCGATTCGTTGGAGTGGGCCAGCAGGATGCCGGTGAACGGGATCGCGCCCAAGCCTTCGGTACTGTTGTAGTTACCTTCCTGGGTGGCGGTAAGCAGTGGGTGCAGCACCTTGATCGGCGCCTTGAACATCTCGACGAATTCCATCAGCCCCTGGTTGGCCCGGCACAATGCGCCCGAATAGCTGTAGGCGTCCGCGTCGTTCTGTGGGAATTCTTCAAGTTTGCGGATATCGACCTTACCGACCAGAGCGGAAATGTCCTGGTTGTTCTCATCGCCCGGTTCAGTCTTGGCCACAGCGATCTGGTTGAGGATCGATGGATAGAGTTTGACTACCTTGAACTGGCTGATATCGCCCCCGAACTCAGCCAGGCGTTTGGTCGCCCAGGGCGACATGATGGTGCTTAGGTAGCGTCGCGGAATACCGAAGTCTTCTTCGAGGATTGCGCCGTCTTCGGTGGCATTGAACAGCCCCAGGGGCGATTCGAATACCGGCGAGCCTTTGATAGCGTAGAAGGGGACTTTTTCAATCAGTTGTTTGAGTTTTTCAGCCAGAGACGACTTACCACCGCCGACCGGGCCAAGCAGGTAGAGGATCTGTTTCTTTTCTTCCAGGCCTTGGGCGGCATGGCGGAAATACGAGACGATCTGGTCGATGCATTCTTCCATGCCATGGAAGTCGGCAAAGGCCGGATAGCGCCGGATGACCTTGTTGGAGAAGATTCGAGAAAGACGCGAGTTGGTCGACGTGTCGAGCAACTCAGGCTCGCCAATGGCCAGCAGAAGACGTTCTGCCGCAGAGGCGTATGCGCTGCGATCCTGTTTGCAGAGCTCTAAGTACTCCTGTAGCGAGAGCTCTTCCTGGCGTGTCGATTCAAAGCGTTGTTGGAAGTGGCTAAAAATACTCATGACGTCACCTCGCTCGATACGTGGAGCCGGCGGCGGATCGTCAGTCGATGCTGGCAGCAGCTGAGTATCCAGATGCCGTTTACCCCCCAGAACACCATAAAAGTAACTACCGATGACCCACGCGCCGGTGTACCGGCTCTCCCCTGATTACGGATGGCCTGAGGCTAAGGATAGTTCGGAATCGCGAAGATAAAGAAGGGATGAGCGATAAGTCAGGCCGACCGCTGGTCAGTTCGGGCGCGAACCCGCGTAGAACACGGGTTCGAGAGGCATAAATTTTTTTTCAGACTAGCCTTGTGCGGTTTCAGCCGGGAAGGTGGCTTTCCATAGCTCGAATCCGCCGTCGACGCTGTAGACCTCGGAGAAGCCCTGGCCCACCAGGTAGGCCGCCGCTTGCTGGCTGGAGTTGCCGTGATAGCAGACGACAACCAGAGGTTTGTCCAGATCGGCTTCGCGGATGAAGTCGGCGATCGAATGATTATCCAGATGGTGTGAGTCAGGAATGTGATTGCCGGCAAACGTCTGGGCGTCGCGCACATCGACGAAGACCGCGCCGCTCGCGCGCAGTTCGTGGGCTTTTTCCGGGGGGATACGTTTGAAGTCGGTCATGGACACTGGCTCCTTGGGTGTGAGGGTGAGGCCTGGCGTCAGGGCCTGGCCGCGGGTATGGGGGAAGAGGGCTCTTTCACCGGCGTGGCGTTGGCCAGGCCTTTGCCGTCGCAGTCGCAGTGATAGCGTTCCAGGGTATCGACATTGAGCAGAGTCATGGCCCCACCCCAGACGCAGCCGGTATCCAGAGCGAACACGCCGGGTTCATCGCAACGACCTTCAAGGGCTGCCCAATGGCCGAAGATGATCTTCTGCTCGCGAGTCTTGCGTTCCTTGTGGCTGAACCACGGGGCATAGCCGGGCATGGCGGTATCGGCGCCTTCCTTGCCTTTAAGGTCGAGCTTGCCTTCCGGGGTGCAGAAACGCATGCGGGTGAAGTAGTTGGTGATGACTCGCAAACGGGTTACGCCATGCAGGTCGTTGTCCCACTTGGCCGGTTCGTTGCCGTACATGCCTTCGAGAAAGGGTTCGTACAGCAGATCGTCATGTAGCACCGTCTCGACTTCGCCTGCCAGCTTGAGCGCTTTTTTCAGTGTCCATTGCGGTGGGATCCCGGCATGGACCATGGCGATATTGCGCTCTGCGTCGTAATGCATGAGTTTCTGTTGGCGCAGCCAGACCAGCAACTGGCCGGCATCCGGTGCTTCAAGAATCTCGCGCAGGGTGTCGTTACGTTTCAGGCGCTCGATCTTGCGCGCCGAGGCGAGCAGGTGCAGGTCATGATTGCCCAGCACGCAGACCAGGGATTCGCGCATGTTGTAGAGAAAGCGCAGGGTTTCCAGAGACTGCGGTCCCCGGTTGACCAGATCGCCGACCAGCCAGAGTTGGTCTTTGCCAGGCTCGAAATGGACATGCTCAAGCAGGCATTGCAACGGTTCCAGGCAGCCCTGCAGGTCGCCGACTGCATACACTGCCATCAGTGCAGCGATCCCGGTACGGCGAGGCGGAATGGAGCAATCACGGCATCGAAGCGTTTGCCATCGTCGGCGAGCATCTGGTAACTGCCCTGCATATTGCCGACTTTGGTGGTCATTACCGTGCCGCTGCTATAGGTATGGCTCTTGCCAACGCCGATCAGCGGCTGCTGGCCGACGACGCCTTCACCGCGGACTTCTTCGACCTGGCCGTCACCGTTGGTGATGACCCAGTGCCGCGACAGTAGCTTGGCGGGCACCTCGCCACTGTTGTGCACAGTGACGGTGTAGGCGAAGGCGAAGCGGTTCTGCTCGGGCTGCGACTGTTCGGCGAGGAAGCGGGTGACGACGCTGACGTCGACCTGATAACGGGAATCGGACATGCAGAGGGCCTTGGAAACTAATGCGAAATGAAGCCGGAGATCCCGGTGCAATCAGTCTAGGACATGTATCGGAGAAAAACATTTACCCGTTACATGTCCCTCTACAGCTTAAGCCGGGATCGGTTTTTCGCTCAGTTTGTCTGCCAGGCGGACAAAGGCAGCGAGGTCCAGTTGTTCGGGGCGCAGGCCTCCGTCGACACCAGCGGCGGTGATTTCATCGGCGCTGAGCAACAGTTTCAGGGTGTTGCGCAGGGTTTTGCGGCGCTGGTTGAACGCCTCACGCACGACGCGTTCAAGGACGCGATGGTCCTTGGCCGGATGCGGCAGTGTGGCATGGGGCACCAGGCGCACGATGGCCGAATCGACTTTCGGCGGCGGGTTGAACGCTCCCGGACCGACGTTGAACAGATGTTCCACGCGGCAATGGTACTGCACCATGATCGACAGACGACCCCAGTCACCTCCACCGGGACCTGCGGCGAGACGCTCGACCACTTCTTTTTGCAGCATGAAGTGCATGTCGTGGATCAGCGCGGCGTTGGCCAGCAGGTGGAAAATCAGCGGCGTCGAGATGTTGTACGGCAGGTTGCCGACCACGCGCAGGCTGCCGGGAGCGGCATCCAGGCTGTTGAAGTCGAACTTGAGCGCGTCACCCTGATGCAGGGAAAAATTGGGCTTGCCGCCGAACTGGTGGTTGAGGATCGGCACCAGGTCTTTGTCCAGTTCGATCACGTCCAGACGCGCGCCGCTGTTGAGCAGGCCCGCAGTCAGTGCGCCCTGGCCAGGGCCGATTTCCAGCAGGCGGTCGTCAGGCTTGGCGCGGATGGAACGCAGGATCTTGTCGATCACACCGGCGTCATGCAGGAAGTTCTGGCCGAAGCGCTTGCGCGCCTTGTGTTGGTATTGCTCGTTCATGAATGGGTCTCGGCCATCTGGTAGGCGGTTTGCAAGGCGACGTGCAGGCTGCCGGTGTCGATCTTGCCGCTGCCTGCCAGGTCCAGGGCGGTGCCATGGTCGACGGAAGTGCGGATGATCGGCAGGCCCAGGGTCACGTTGACCGCGGCGCCAAAGCCTTTGTACTTGAGTACGGGCAGGCCCTGGTCGTGGTACATCGCCAGCACTGCGTCGCAGTGCTCCAGATATTTGGGGGTAAAGAGAGTGTCTGCAGGCAGCGGGCCACGCAGGTCCATGCCCTCGCTGCGCAGGCG
The DNA here is from genome assembly GCF_024807945.1 of Pseudomonas sp. JUb42. Lineage (GTDB taxonomy): Bacteria > Pseudomonadota > Gammaproteobacteria > Pseudomonadales > Pseudomonadaceae > Aquipseudomonas. Next base: position 169,080 of record NZ_JANUFD010000016.1, read on the forward strand.
CTCCAGGGCAGGTTCGATAATGTCGATTTCTTCGCGGCCCAGGTGTCCGCCTTCACCGGCATGGGGGTTGAGCCCACAGACCAGGATGCGCGGCCGGGAGATGCCGAACTTGTTGACCAGATCGGCATGAAGGATGCGCGTGACCCGCTCCAGCACCTGTGGGGTGATGGCATCGGCGACGTCGCGCAGGGGCAGGTGAGTGGTCACCAGGGCGACGCGCAGGTCGCCGGTGGCGAGCATCATCACCACTTGTTCGGTCTGGGTCAGTTCGGCGAGAAATTCGGTATGGCCGGAGAAAGCAATGCCGCCATCGTTGATCACGCCTTTGTGTACCGGGGCGGTGATCATGCCGGTGAATGCGCCGTCGATGCAGCCTTGGCCCGCGCGGGTCAGGGTCTCCAGGACGAATGCGCCATTGGCCTTGTCCAGTTGCCCGGCTACCACCGGGGCGCGCAGCGGTGTATCCCAGACATACAGGCTGCCAGCCGGGGCTGGCTGCTCGGGCCAGGCGTCAGGGCTGACGCTCAGCAGATTGACGACCACACCCAGTTGCGTGGCCCGCTCGGCGAGCAGGTCATGACTGGTAATGGCAATCAGGGGATACGGTTGCGGCTCGGCGGCGATCAGCAGGCAAAGGTCGGGACCTATGCCTGCGGGCTCACCGGGTGTCAGGGCGAAGCGTTTTTGTTTCACTGTGGGGCCTTGTCAGCGCCAGGCAGTTTGATTTCCACGTAGGCTTCGTCGCGAATCTGACGCAGCCAGCTTTCCAGCTCTTCGTCATATTTGCGGGTGCGCAGTACGTTCATCGCTTGTTGGTCGCGAGCCTGGTTGGTGGCGTCGGTGGAGCGACGGCCCAGGACTTCCAGAACGTGCCAGCCATATTGGGTCTGGAACGGCTTGGACAGCTGACCTTGTGGCGTCGAGTTCATCACTTCGCGGAACTCGGGAACCAGGTTGGTCGGATCGACCCAGTTCATGTCGCCGCCGTTAAGCGCCGAACCCGGATCTTCCGAGAAGCTCTTCGCCAGTTCGCCGAAGTCTTCGCCGCCTTCAATGCGGTCGTAGATCTTCTGCGCCAGGCGCTTGGTTTCTTCTTCGCTGCGGATTTCGCTTGGCTTGATCAGAATGTGGCGCACATGCACTTCATCGCGCATTTGGGCCTGGCCCGCGCCGCCGCGTTTTTCCAGCAGTTTGATGATGATGAAACCGGCCGGCGTACGTGCTGGCGGAGTTACGTCACCAATCGGCATGGAACCGAGCATGTCACCGAACGGAGGTGGCAACTGGGCGGATTTGCGCCAGCCAATATCACCGCCATCCAGAGCGTTTTCGCTGGACGAGTTGGCAACGGCCATCTGACCGAAGTCAGCGCCGGCCTTGAGCTTGTCGTAGATGCCCTTGGCCTTGGCGGCGGCAGCCTGGATTGTCGCCGCGTTGGCGCTTTCCGGGGTGCCGATCATGATCGTGGCCAGGTGGAATTCCTGCGACAGCTGAGCCTTGCCCTGGTCGGAGGCGAGGAAGTTCTTCACTTCCTGATCCGAGACCTGGATACGGTCGGCTACCCGGCGCTGACGTACGCGGCTGATGATCATTTCCCGACGGACCTGATCACGGGCGTCGTTGAACGAGCCGCCGTCCTGAGCGATGGCCTTGCGGAACTGCTCCACTGTCATGTTGTTGCGCTGAGCAATGGTGGCGATGGCCGCGTTCAGTTCTTCGTCGCTGATGCGAATGCCGGAACGTTCACCGACCTGCAACTGCAGGTTTTCCAGAATCAGGCGATCGAGCACCTGGGGTTCCAGAACGCCCGGAGGTGGCATGGCGCCGCCTCGTTTGGCGAGGTTCTGTTTGACTTCGCGGGTACGCTGGTCGAGCTGGCTTTTCATGATCACGTCGTTATCGACGATGGCCACGACGCTGTCGAGCGGCTGTACCGCAGCGTGAACTGCGGAACCCAGGAGTAGCGCGCCCAGCAACAGCGGGCGCAGAGAATCAGAAAGCTTGGTCTTCACGTTCACGATAACCTTGGATGCCTTTGTCGAGGAAGCTCTCTACTTTGGCGCCGGTAACGCCACCAAGTCCCTTCAACACAATTTGGAGGAATATGCCGCGGTCGCCTTTTTCGTTCTGAGGGGCGTCCTGGCTGAATTCGTCATAGTCGACCCAGTAACGGCTGATCAGACGCATTTTCCAGCAGCAGTTGTCGTATTCGAAGCCACCGAAGGCTTCCAGAGTACGGTTGCGGTTGTAGTCGTATTCCCAGCGGCTGATAGCGCTCCACTGCGGCACGATTGGCCAGATGACCGAGAAGTCGTGCTGCTGGATTTTGTAGTAATCCTTGACGTAGTTCGCGGTGCCTGGGGTGCCGTAGTCGCCGCCGCCCACGGTCCACTTGCCGGTGGTCTGGTCGTAACGGACCAGGTCATTGCGGTAGCGGTAGCCGAAGTTGACGATCTTGCCCGGGTTGCTTTCAGGCTGGTAATGGAACATCGCGCTGCCGGAACGGGTGCTGCGGCTGTCCGGATCCCAGTTGAAGTCCGAGCTGACACGCCAGTCGCGGTCGAAGCGATATTCGTATTCCAGAGCGTAAGGCGAAACGTCGGATTGCGCGTCTTTGCGGTCCTTGAACTCTACGCCCGGCAATTGCACCTTGCGATCCTTGAAGTACAACGCCTGACCGACGCTGAAGCGCTGACGTTCGAAGCCGTTGTCTTCGATCCAGCGGTTGGTCACGCCCAGGGACAGTTTGTTTTCGTCGCCGATACGGTCGGAGCCGACGAAGCGGTTGTCACGGAATAGCGAGGCATAGTTGAACGTGGTTTCGGCGGTATCGAAGACCGGGATGTCCGTCTGATCGACCTCAGGAACATAGAGGTAGTAAGCGCGGGGTTCCAGGGTCTGGCGATAGTTGGTGCCGAACCAGTTGGTGTTGCGGTCGAAGTACAGGCCGCTGTCGACGCTGGCGATAGGCACGCTGCGGCTCTGGCTGCGGTTGTATTTCTCGTCGGTTTGCAGGGTGGTCTTGCCTTCGCCGTCGAGATCCAGATCGTACTGGGTGTAGGCGTACTTGAGCGTCGGCTTCAGGTAGCCAAAGGTCCAGTCAAGTGGCAGGCTCATCGACGGTTGCAGGTTCAGGCGGGTACCGTTGGCGCGGGCCAGACCCTGTACGTTTCGGTCCAGACGAGGTGCCGAGAAGCCATCTTCGTTGACGTAGTCACCGTCTTTCAAATCGCGGTCGAAGCGCACCAGCTCGGCCTGCCAGTTCAGCTTCAGGCCTTCAGGCTCCCACGGCAATGCGCCGCTGAGGCTGATTTGCGGCAAGCGGTTGTAAGGCGTGATGTTGGCCACGGTCGCCAGCTTGTAGGCCTGGGCGTTGATCTGTGCCCAGACGTTGTCGCCGCGATAGGTCAACGAACCCTGCTGATTGACGTAGTCGGTTTTCGACACGCCGATCTGGTCGGTCTGCAGGTCCTGGAAGTAGTACGGATCGCTGATGTCGGTGTAGTCGACGTGTGTCAGCCAGCGCGAGTCGAGACCGCCCGTGTGCTGCCAGTTGATCATCCAGCGGGTCTTGTCGTAGTCCGTCTGCAGCTTGCGGTCGTCGTCTTTGTCGTTCAGGTACGCGCCGCCGAACTGGCCTTCGCTGGTCTTGGTCAGGTAGCGGAATTCGCCTTCGAGCAATTCGCCACGCTTGGCCATGAAGCGAGGGTACAACGTGGCATCGTAGTTCGGCGCCAGGTTGAAGTAGTACGGGGTGACCAGCATCAGGCCGGTCTTGCTGCCGGTGCCGATGGTCGGCGGCAGGAAGCCCGATTGACGACGGTCGTCGATCGGGAAGTAGAAGTACGGCGTGTACAGGACCGGGATGTCCTTGACGCGCAGGGTCACGTTGGTCGCGGTACCGAAGCCGGTGGCCGGGTTCAGGGTGATGTTATTACCCTTGAGCGTCCAGGCGTTGCTGTTCGGTTCGCACGTGGTGTACGTGCCGTCCTTGAGCCGGATGATCGCGTTCTCGGCACGCTTGGCGTACAGGGCGTTACCGCGCACGTTGGATTTGTGCAGCACATATTCGGCGTTATCGACCTTGGCTTCACCGGTGTCGAGCTGGATCTCGGCGTGGTCGCCGACGATCAGAGCACCGTTGTCGCGCAGACGGACATCGCCGTTGAGCTCGCCACGGTTTTCGGCCTGGTGCAGGCTGGCTTCTTCAGCCTGGATCTGCATGCTGCCCTGGCGCATGACAACGTCACCGGCCAGGGTCGCAGTCTGGGATTCCTGCTCGTAACGCGAAGCCTTGGCGCCGAGGAAGGTCGGCGACTCGCCTTTGGGCGTCGAGTCGTTCATGCCCGGACGGATCGGCTCGATGTAGGCACCGGAGCAATAAGGCGCGGTCTCGGCCAATTGCGCAGCGGTGAGCTTCTCGCGTGGGACCCAGTCCAGGTGGCTGTAGTCGGCGCTGCGCGAACGCAGGCCCTTGCCCTTGGCTTCGGTGACCAGTTTGGTCGTGGCCACCGTCTCACCGCCAACGCCGGTCTCCGTCACGGTTCCATTGGAACTGACGGCGGTCGCGCTGTGCACGGGACGTGGGGGCAGCACAGCCGTGGGGCTTTTCGGGGCGCAATTCCACGCTCCCGAAGCAGAGACCGAACAGTCATACTGTTCGGCGGCAACCACGAATGGTGCAGCCAGGGGTTGCATTACCAGCAGACTGCCGGTCACTAGCAACGGAAATTTTTTACGAAACGCGGGGGATTTCAATGCCATCTTATTAGTCCGGGCTTCCTGCGTGCCATCTGCCCGCGGGGGGGCCGCACGCCTTTCGATGGGCTGAAAAAGGCCCCGATAATAAAGCATGACCCGCTTGACGGCTAGCGCCGTCGGAGACCCTTGTAATGCCTGATCAAGATGTACGCCTGCAACACCTCAAAGTTTGGCTCGATGAGCAATTGCAAGCACTTTTTTTAGCCGAGGGTTGGGGCGCGATACCCCCGGCCACGTTGACTGCCGCCAGTAGTGATGCGAGTTTCCGTCGGTATTTCCGCTGGCAGGGCGAAGGCCGCACTTTTATTGTCATGGATGCCCCGCCACCCCAGGAAAACTGCAAACCCTTCGTTGATATCGCACATTTATTAAGTCGCTCGGGCATTAATGTTCCGAAAATTTATGCCGAAGACCTGACGCGAGGGTTTTTGTTGCTCAGCGATCTGGGGGCAAAAACCTACCTGGATGTGATCGATGCCGACAGCGCCGATGGCCTGTTTGCCGATGCCATTGAAGCGTTGCTGGCTTTTCAGCAGTTGCCGATGGATGCACCGCTGCCCAGCTACGACGTAGCCTTGCTGCGGCGCGAGCTGGAGCTGTTTCCCGAGTGGTATGTGCGTCGTCATCTGGGCGTCGAACTGGATCCGGCGCAGTTGGCGCTCTGGCAGCGGGCCAGTGATTTGCTGATCGACAGCGCCCTGGCGCAACCCAAGGTGCTGGTGCACCGCGACTATATGCCGCGCAACCTGATGGTCAGCGCGCCTAATCCCGGCGTGCTGGATTTTCAGGATGCGGTGTACGGCCCGGTGACCTATGACGTGACGTGCCTGTTCAAGGATGCCTTCCTCAGTTGGCCCGAAGAGCGCGTCCAGGGCTGGCTGGGAGAGTATTGGGGCAAGGCCCGGGCGTTGGGCATTCCGGTTCAGGACAGCATTGAAGCGTTCATGCGCGACAGCGACCTGATGGGTGTGCAGCGCCATTTGAAAGTGATCGGGATTTTTGCGCGTATCTGCCATCGTGACGGCAAGCCGCGCTACTTGAGCGACGTACCGCGTTTCTTTGCCTATATAGACGCGGTATTGGCGCGGCGGCCTGAGCTGGACGATTTGCGGCAGTTGTTGAGCGGCCTGCCACAAGCCTGAGACGCGCGGGTTGTCACACCTCGTACAGGGCTGTATGAAGGTGATCATTCTAATAAAGGGTCGATTGTTTTGAAGAGGGATGCATGAAAGCGATGATTCTCGCTGCCGGTAAGGGTGAGCGCATGCGCCCCTTGACCTTGCACACGCCCAAACCGTTGGTGCGTGCGGGCGGTGTACCGCTGATCGAATACCATCTGCTGGCGCTGCGTGCGGCGGGCTTCGCCGACGTAGTGATCAATCACGCCTGGCTGGGGCAGCAGGTCGAGGATCACCTGGGCGATGGGCAGCGCTTCGGCCTGCATATTCGTTATTCCCCCGAAGGCGAGCCGCTGGAAACCGGTGGCGGGATTTTCCGCGCCCTGCCATTGCTCGGCGATGAGCCTTTTGCCGTGATCAATGGCGATATCTGGACCGATTACGCCATGACCGCCCTGCGTCGCCCTCTCGAAGGCCTGGCGCATCTGGTGTTGATCGATAACCCTGTGCACCATCCGGACGGCGACTTTGCCCTGCTCGACGGGCATGTCCGCGACGATCTTCCCGATGCGCCGAAGCTGACCTACAGCGGTATCGCGATTCTGCACCCGCGCCTGTTCGCCGGGTGCCAGGACGGCGCCTTCAAGCTGGCGCCGCTGTTGCGTGCGGCCATGGCCGAGGGCCGGGTCACTGGCGAGCACTTCCGTGGCCGCTGGGTCGATGTCGGCACCCACGAGCGTCTGGCTGAAGTCGAGCAACTGCTAGCGGTGACTCACTAGATGCTGTGGCCAACCACGTTGATCGGCGCAGGAACCGGTTTTGTCATTGCCAGTATCCCCGGTGCCCTGCTCGGTGCCTTGTTGGGGCAGGCGCTGGATCGTCGCCTTGAACTGCACAGCTGGGCGCATCTGCGCGCACGTTTGGGCGGCCGCCCGGTGCCGCGGGACGATGAACTGGTGTTCATTCTGCTCGGGCGCCTGGCCAAGAGTAATGGCCGGGTGCGCGACAGCCATATCTTGCTTGCACGCGTGGAAATGCGTCGCCTGGACCTGAGCGAACCGGCTCAGCGCCGGGCCATTGCTGCGTTCAATCGCGGCAAGGACGGGCGCGACAAACTGCGCGGCTATCTGCGGCGTCTCAATACCCAGCCCCATGCTGCCGAGGGCCTGTTGCGCGCCTGTTGGCGCATGGCCTGGGCCGAGGGGCGACCGACGCGTGTCGAGCGTGACCTGATCATTCTGTGGGGCAAATGGCTTGGCTGGACGGCGGCGAAAGTCGAAGCGTTGTCTTCCGATTCCGACCCGCAAAAGCGTGCGCTACCGACCCGCGCCGAGGAGTATCAGCACGCTCTGATTCTGCTCGGCGTGACGACGGAGACTGAGCCGGCGCAGATCAAGCACGCCTATCGCCGCCTGCTCAGCCGCTACCATCCCGACAAGGTCGCCGGGGCCGGTGCCAATGAATTGCAGGTGCGCGACGCGACGGAAATCACCAGTGAACTGCATCACGCCTACAAGCTGGTGAAGGAGCGGCGCGGGTTTCGTTGAGAACGAGGTCTGGCCCGGTTGCTGTTCGTGGGAGCCGCCTTGGTAGCGCTCGCAATAGCGTCGGGGACTGTCCCGACGTCATCGCCAGCAAGCCGGCCCCCACATAACCTCATTCCAAATCGCCGATTCGGGTTACTTCGCCTCCAGCCACCCCCTGACCCGACGGAACATCTGTTCCTGCTCGGCAGCCTTGTTGCCGGGGATTGCGGTCAGCTGGATCTGGGTGAACGCGGAGCCCTTGACCCGTTTGCTCGCTTGCAGGCGGTCCTGGGCTGCGCGTTGCTCATTCGGCCAACCCTTGAAGACGAAGTCCGAGGTTTTCGCTTTCAGGGTCGGCACCAGCGCGGCGAGCAATGGCTTGGCGTCGACGGGTTCTCTGGCCGAGACCATGACGAAGTGCTGGACCAGCGGCGAAGGCTTCTCGCTGGTATAGCGGGCAGCCCAGTAGGCGCCGTTGCCGTGGCCGAGCAGGACGATGGTGCGCGCCTTGTTCTGTTGAGCAAAGGCGATGGCGCTGTCGATGCGGGCAAAGATGCGATCGGCCGCAGCCTTTTCGCGCTCTTGTGCAGCAGCAGCTTTTGCGGCAGTGGCAGCGGCTTCTTTTTCCGCTGCGGCGGCGGCGCTGGCCTCGGTGGCTGCGGCATCCTTGGGTGCGTCTTTGGCCGGTTCTTTTTTCGCCGCTTCTTTTTTGTCCTTGTCGCCTGTGCTCGCCTCGCCAGTGGCAGCGTCCTCTTCACGAGGGTCGCTGCCATCGCTGAGGGCGTCAGGCAGGGTAATGCTCAGGCTGGCCCAACCGGCATCGGGGAGCTTGCGCCGCAGCGGGCCGACCGCTTCCGGCCAGTCGGCGGATTCGTCGGCACCGGGGACGATGACCACCGTGCCTTTCGGATCGTCCGTATTGGCCGGCTTCCACAAGGCGAGAAAATTATCGTCGCCCGCCTGCAGCTTTTGCAGGTCAGCCTGGGGCAGGCTGCGCTCAAGGGCGATGGCGTCTTCCTGGGTGCGCTGCAACAGTGGCGCGTACTCGGGCGGTGGGGGCTCCTTGGCCTCGGCGGGCTTGGCCGGAGCGGGGTCCGCGGCCTGAACGGGCAGGGCACAAGGTAGTATCAGTGCCAGGCACAGCGCGGGAAACATTGCGCGATAGGTGTAAGACATCGGATATTCCAAAGCCAGAAACGATCCCGGCAGCCTAATGGGTTGATCGGCATTTGTCAGGCGCAGACATGCATGACGCAGCCAGAGGAGCACGAGGGAGTGACACATTGACCAGTTGTTCATTGCGCAATGGATTTATCGGCGGCCTGGCGCTGCTCTTGATGGCAGTGCTGTCGATGAGCCGTGCGCAGGCCGCGCCGGACGAAAGCGAGGTGGGTATCCAACTGAGCCAGGAGCAGCGCGAGTGGCTCAATCAGCGCAGCCAATTGCGCGTCGGCCTGGTGATGCAGGCGCCTTACGCACAGTTCGACCGACGTTTGCAGCAGTTGTCGGGTGCCAATGTCGATGTGATGAACTGGCTGGAAAAAAGCCTGCGCACGGAATTGCTCTGGCGCAACTTCCCGGATCAGGCTGCCCTGGAGAAAGCCCTGGCCGAGGGCGCCATCGATATCGCCCCCGGCCTGACCCAGACCCCGGCCGGCTTGCGGCGCTGGGTGTTTTCCGACCCTTATCTGCGGATATCGCAACTGGTCGTCGGTGAGCGCGATGGCGCCGGCACCGTGGATCTGGAGAAGCTCGGTGATCAGTCCCGCGTGGCCGTGCGCATGCCCAGTGCGACCGCCGACTACCTGCGCAGCACCTATTCGCATCTAAATTTGCAAGGCGTACCCCAGGAGCGTCAGGCCTTGCAGTTATTGCTCACCCAGCAAGCGCGTTATGCCGTGGTCGATGAGGCGCAGCTCAGCCGTTTGTCCCGTGAGCCGGAGTTTAGCGATCTGGCGGTGGTGGGGGACATCGGCTATCCGCAGCTGCTGCGGGTTGCGACGCGCAAGGACTGGCCGCAGTTGGCCGAAATTGTTGCCGTGGCCCTGCGCGCCATTCCGGCCAGGGACCTGGATCAGTTGCACAACCGCTGGTTCCCGCTCAAGTATCCCCAGGCCAATACTTCGCCGGGGTTCTGGCAGAACATCAGCTTCCTGCTGCTGGTCTTGTTGCTGGCCTGCTTCACCATCGTCATCTGGCAGCGCCGCCAACAGCAGGAGCTGGAGCAGGCCTTGCTCAGCGCCCGTCATGACATCGCCCGCCGTCAACGTGGCGAGGAAGCCTTGCGCTTGGCGCAGTTTTCCATCGATCAGAGCACCCTGGGGATTCTCTGGGTCAACTGGGACAGTCACGTGCGCTATGCCAACCGGGCGGCGGAATCGATGCTGCGCTACGACGCTGGTGGCGCAGTGGATCGGCCGTTGATCGATTTCGAGCCGGGCCTGCATATGGATCGCTGGCTCAACCTATGGAACAGCGCCCGCTCCAGCGAAGACGCGCCGCTGAGTTTCGAGACCAACCTGACCTGCGCCGATGGCAGCATCCTGCCCGCCGACGTGTCGTTGAGCTTCCTGCGCTTTCGCGATGCGGAGTACCTGGTGGTATTCCTCAGCGACGTCAGCGACCGGCGCCGCGCCCATGAACAGTTGCGTGAGCTCTCGGCGCATCTGGAAAGCGTGCGCGAGGAAGAGAAGGCCCGCATCGCTCGGGAGGTTCACGACGAGTTGGGGCAGATGCTCACCGTACTCAAGCTGGAAACTTCGATGTGCGAGCTGGCCTATGCCGACCTCGACCCTGGCCTGCGTGATCGTCTCAACAGCATGAAGCGCTTGATTGCCCAGCTATTCCAGTTGGTACGCGACGTCGCCACGGCCCTGCGTCCGCCGATTCTCGATGCGGGCATCGCCTCGGCCATCGAATGGCAGGCCCGGCGTTTTGAGTCACGCACGCAGATTCCCTGCCTGGTACAGGTGCCGGATAACCTGCCGACCCTCAGCGATGCCAGGGCCATTGGCATGTTCCGTATCCTTCAGGAGGCGCTGACCAATGTCATGCGCCATGCCCAGGCCCATACCGTGGAAGTCAGCCTGACCCTGGACAGCGAAAGCGGCCTGATGTGCATGACCATTTCCGACGACGGCCGCGGCTTCGTACCTGAACCAGGGCGCCCGGTTTCCTTCGGTCTGGTCGGCATGCGCGAGCGGGTTTTGATGCTTGGCGGACGATTGGAGCTGGACAGTGAGTCGGGGGAGGGCACAACCTTGCGCGCTTTTATTCCATTGGACCAAGTCACTGAGGAGTCGCAATCGTGATTCGCGTATTGGTAGCCGAAGACCACACCATCGTGCGCGAGGGGATCAAGCAATTGATCGGCCTGGCCAAGGACATGCTGGTGGTCGGCGAGGCCAGCAATGGTGAACAACTGCTCGACACGCTGCGCCATATCGCCTGTGAGGTGGTGCTGTTGGATATCTCCATGCCGGGGGTCAATGGCCTGGAAGCGATCCCAAGGATCCGCGCGATGACCAATCCGCCAGCGATCCTGGTGTTGTCCATGCACGATGAAGCGCAGATGGCCGCGCGGGCGTTGAAGGTCGGCGCGGCAGGCTATGCCACCAAGGACAGCGACCCGGCCTTGCTGCTGACGGCGATTCGCCGGGTGGCCGGCGGTGGGCGTTATATCGACCCGGACCTGGCCGACCGCATGGTTTTCGAGGTCGGACTGACCGATAACCGTCCGCTGCATTCGCTGTTGTCCGAGCGCGAGTTTTCGGTATTCGAGCGCCTGGCCCAGGGCGCCAACGTCAACGATATTGCTCAGCAGCTAGCCCTGAGCAGCAAGACCATCAGCACCCACAAGGCGCGGCTGATGCAGAAGATGAACCTCAATTCCCTGGCGGATCTGGTCAAGTACGCGGTTGAACACAAACTGTTGTGATCCAAACGCGACATGCTTTCGCGGGCAAGCCTCGCTCCCACAGGCGACCTATAACCCTGTGGGAGCGAGGCTTGCCCGCGAAGACGCCAGCACAGACAAAAACAATCTAAAAACCGACATACCTATCTCCGCCATCCGTGTAGGGCAATCCCTACAAGCAACCTTCCAGAGTGCCTAGGCGAATCTCTCCTGCCCCCCGATTTGCGCGGCCTGCAGCCTAAACTAGGCTAGATCCACGCAGACAAAACAAAGGTGTGGGTAATGAGCGACGTCGATACAAGCGCTGGGGCGAAAGATGTTCTGGTCAGCTTTCGTGGTGTGCAGAAGAGCTACGACGGCGAAGCCCTCATCGTCAAAGACCTCAATGTGGATATTCGCAAAGGCGAATTCCTCACCCTGCTCGGGCCTTCGGGTTCCGGCAAGACCACCAGCCTGATGATGCTTGCCGGTTTCGAGACACCGACTGCCGGTGAGATCCTGCTCGAAGGCCGCTCCATCAACAACGTGCCGCCGCACAAGCGCGACATCGGCATGGTGTTCCAGAACTACGCACTGTTCCCGCACATGACCGTGGCCGAGAACCTGGCGTTCCCGCTGTCGGTACGTGGCCTGAACAAGACCGACGTCGGCGAGAAGGTCAAGCGCGCCCTGGACATGGTGCAACTGGGCAGCTTCGCCCATCGCTACCCGGCCCAGTTGTCCGGTGGTCAGCAGCAGCGTGTGGCCTTGGCCCGTGCACTGGTGTTCGAGCCGCAACTGGTGCTGATGGACGAACCCCTCGGCGCACTGGACAAGCAACTGCGCGAACACATGCAGATGGAAATCAAACATCTGCATCAGCGCCTGGGCGTGACCGTGGTCTACGTGACCCACGACCAGGGCGAAGCCCTGACCATGTCCGACCGCGTAGCAGTGTTCCATCAGGGCGAAATCCAGCAGATTGCCCCGCCGCGCACCCTTTACGAAGAGCCGTGCAACACGTTCGTGGCCAACTTCATCGGTGAAAACAACCGTCTCAACGGTCGTCTGGTCAGCCAGAACGGCGATCGTTGCGTGATTGAGCTGGGCCGTGGCGAGAAGGTCGAGGCCCTGGCGGTCAATGTCGGTCGTGCCGGTGATCCGGTAACTCTATCGATTCGTCCGGAGCGCATCTGCATCAATGGCAAGAGCGAAAGCTGCGTGAATCGCTTCTCCGGCCGTGTCGCAGAATTCATCTATCTGGGCGACCACGTCCGCGTGCGCCTGGAAGTGGCGGGCAAAACCGATTTCTTCGTCAAGCAACCCATCGCCGAGCTGGATTCGGCCCTGAGCGTTGGCGATGTCGTACCGATTGGCTGGCAGGTCGAGCACGTTCGCGCGCTCGATCCCTTGCAAGAAGTGCAATAACCAAGAGGCGAACAGATCGCCCTCTCCCCATCGCGAAACCAACTGCTCGTGGAGTGAAGTACAAATGCTAAGAACCATGAAACTCACCGCAATGACGCTGGGCATGATGTGCGCGGCGCAAGCCATGGCAGCCGCCGATCTGACTGTTATTTCCTTCGGCGGTGCGAACAAGACTGCTCAGGAAAAAGCGTTCTACGCCCCGTGGGAAAAGGCCGGTAACGGCAAGATCATCGCTGGCGAATACAACGGTGAAATGGCCAAGGTCAAAACCATGGTCGACACCAAAAGCGTCTCCTGGGACCTGGTAGAAGTCGAATCCCCTGAACTGGCTCGCGGTTGCAGCGAAGACATGTTCGAAGAGATCGACCCGGCGATCCTCGGCAAGAAAGAAGACTACGTACCGGGTGCCATCCAGACCTGCGGCGTTGGTTTCTTCGTTTGGTCGACCGTGTTGGCTTACAACGCCGACAAATTGAAAACCGCACCGACCAGCTGGGCTGACTTCTGGAACGTCAAGGAATTCCCGGGCAAGCGTGGCCTGCGCAAAGGCGCCAAGTACACCCTGGAATTCGCCCTGATGGCCGACGGCGTTGCGCCGAAAGACGTCTACAAAGTGCTGGCCAGCAAAGACGGCCAGGACCGCGCCTTCAAGAAACTGGATGAGCTCAAGCCGAACATCCAGTGGTGGGAAGCTGGCGCTCAGCCGCCGCAGTACCTGCAATCCGGTGACGTCGTGATGAGCTCGGCCTACAACGGTCGTATCGCGGCCGTGGCCAAGGAAAGCAACCTGAAAGTGGTGTGGACCGGTGGCGTCTACGACTTCGACTCCTGGGCCATTCCAAAGGGTTCGAAAAACGCGGCTGAAGCGAAGAAATTCCTCGCCTTCACCCTCGGCGCCGACCAGCAGAAGACCTACTCGGAAAACATCGCCTACGGCCCTGCCAACACCAAGGCTGTCAGCCTGTTGACCGCAGAAAACCAGGCGAACATGCCGACCAAGGCAGAAAACATCGCCAACCAGGTGCAGCTTGACGTTGCCTTCTGGACCGATAACGGCGAGTCCCTTGAGCAGCGCTTCACTGCCTGGGCTGCCAAGTAATCAGCAGTTGAGTTAGATCCTGGGTGCGCTCCCTCCTGTAGCCGTCTGGCGCAGGAGGGCGCACATCCCTTGTTCAAAGATTTCGGAGTTCGCTATGGCCACCGCCGTGCCCCTGACTGAAGGCGCCAGCCCCACCTTGAAGCAACGCCTGGCTCGCGCCGAGCGGGTCAACCGTTGGAAGGCCCAGGCCCTGATTGCACCCCTGGTCATCTTCCTGCTGCTGGTGTTTCTGGTACCGATTGCAGCACTGCTCTTCAAGAGCGTGGGCAACCCGGAAGTCGTCAATGGCTTGCCGAACACCGTTGTCGAAGTGAAAAAATGGGATGGCAAAGGCTTGCCGTCCGAGCCGGTCTATAAAGCGCTGAGCGTGGACCTGGGCGAAGCCCGCAAAAACTCGACCCTGGGCGAAACGTCCAAGCGTCTGAATATCGAGTTGGCAGGCTATCGCAGCCTGTTGACCAAAACCGCCCGTGCACTGCCGTTCAAGGAAGAGCCAGCGTCCTACAAGGAAGCCCTGGAAGCCCTCGACGAGCGTTGGGGCGATCCGGCGTACTGGCAGGCGATTCGCCGCAACACCAGTAGCGTCACTCCGTATTACCTGCTGGCTGCCGTTGACCACCGGATTGATGATCTGGGCGAAGTGGCCGCCGCGACCCCTGACCAGTCGATCTACCTGGACATCTTCGCCCGTACCTTCTGGATGGGACTGGTGATCACCGTGATCTGCCTGCTGTTGGCCTATCCGCTGGCCTACCTGCTGGCCAACCTGCCGGCACGGCAGAGCAACCTGCTGATGATCCTGGTGCTGTTACCGTTCTGGACCTCGATTCTGGTGCGGGTTGCCGCGTGGATCGTGCTGCTGCAATCCAGTGGCCTGATCAACAGTGCGCTGATGGCCATGGGCATCATCGATAAGCCGCTGGAACTGGTGTTCAACCGGGTCGGCGTGTACATCTCCATGGTCCACATCATGCTGCCGTTCATGATCCTGCCGATCTACAGCGTGATGAAGAGCATTTCCCCGACTTACATGCGTGCCGCGATCTCGCTGGGTTGCCCGCCGTTCCGCAGCTTCTGGCGGGTGTACTTCCCGCAGACCTATGCCGGTGTCGGTGCCGGTTGCCTGTTGGTGTTCATCCTGGCCATTGGTTACTACATCACCCCTGCGCTGTTGGGCAGCCCGAACGATCAGATGGTCAGCTACTTCGTCGCGTTCTACACCAACACCAGTATCAACTGGGGTATGGCTACTGCGCTGGGCGGCCTGCTGTTACTGGCAACCATCGTGCTTTATCTGATCTATAGCTGGTTGGTCGGCGCCAGCCGCCTGCGTTTGAGCTGAGGAGAGTCACCATGCTGAGTCCTTACACGTCACCCGTAGAGCGCGTCTGGTATTACGCCCTGCGTATCCTGTGTGGCCTGGTGCTGTTGTTCCTGGTGCTGCCGGTGCTGGTTATCGTGCCGTTGTCGTTCAACTCCGGCAGCTTTCTGGTTTACCCGCTGCAAGGATTTTCCCTGCACTGGTATCAGGACTTCTTCGGCTCCAACGAGTGGATGCGCGCCCTGAAGAACAGCATGATCGTAGCCCCGGCCGCGACCATCCTGGCCATGGTCTTCGGCACCCTGGCGGCCATCGGTCTGACCCGCGGCAACTTTCGCGGCAAGTCCCTGGTGATGGCCCTGGTGATTTCGCCGATGGTCGTGCCGGTGGTGATCATCGGTGTTGCCAGCTACCTGTTCTTCGCCCCGCTGGGCTTGGGTAACAGTTACACGTCGCTGATCCTGGTGCATGCGGTGCTGGGTGTGCCCTTCGTGATCATCACCGTGTCGGCCACTTTGCAGGGCTTCAACTACAACCTGGTCCGGGCTGCGGCCAGTCTGGGCGCTTCGCCGGTGACCGCGTTCCGTCGGGTGACCCTGCCGCTGATTGCTCCGGGGGTAATTTCCGGTGCGCTGTTCGCCTTCGCGACTTCATTCGATGAGGTGGTGGTGACCCTGTTCCTCGCCGGTCCCGAGCAGGCCACCCTGCCTCGGCAGATGTTCAGCGGCATCCGCGAAAACCTCAGCCCGACCATTGCTGCGGCGGCGACCCTGCTGATTGCCTTCTCCATCGTGCTGTTGCTGGTGCTGGAATGGCTGCGTGGGCGCAGTGAGAAAATGCGTACTGCTGCCGAGTAGGGTCCCAGGGCAGATCTGAGGCGAATTCTGTGGGAGCGAATTCATTCGCGAATAAAAGGTGATCAGCCGATCAAGGTATATTGGCTGATCTGGCCTCTTCGCGAATGAATTCGCTCCCACAATTGCGCCACGGAGCCCTCGGTGAACCTCAACGACCCCAGTTTCGAAGAACTGCTCGATGCCTTGCATGACGGTGTCTACATCACCGATGGCGATGGCAAGACGCTGAAGGTCAACCGTGCCTACGAGCGGCTCACCGGTCTGGACAGTGCCGACTTGATCGGCCGCCCCATGCAGGAACTGGTCAAGGATGGGGTGATTTCCCAGTCGGCGTCGCTGCGGGTGTTGCAAGAAGGCAAGCCGATTTCGGTGATGCAGAGCCTCAGCCAGGGCAAGAAATTGTTGGTCAGCGCTACGCCGATTCTTGCCGCCGACCGCAGCATTCGCTATGTGGTCAGCACTGTACGCGACATGACCGAACTGCTGCGCATGAAGCACGAACGCGATGAGCTGCAACAGCTCAAGCAACTGCGCAGCAGCACGGCGCGCCTGCATGCAGGACAGCGTGACAGCCTTCTGCACTCCCCGTTGATGGCCGATCAGCAAGTCTCCGGGCGCGTATTCGCCCTGGCCCGACAGGTGGCTGCCACTGATGTAAAAGTCTTGCTGCAAGGCGAGACCGGCGTCGGCAAGACCCTGGTGGCGCAGTTCATCCACAATGCCAGCGGCCGCGCCAAGGAGCCATTCCTGGCCCTGAACTGCGGGGCGTTGCCGGAGAACCTGATCGAGGCCGAGCTATTCGGCTATGCCCCCGGCGCCTTTACCGGGGCGGGTCCCAAGGGCAAGCGCGGCCTGCTGGAACTGGCCAACCACGGCACTCTGTTCCTCGATGAGATTGGCGACTTGCCGTTGCCAGTGCAGGTCAAGCTGCTCAAGGTCATCGAAGAGAATCGCTTTATCCCGGTGGGTGCTCTGGAGTTGAAGGAGGTCGATGTACGCATCATCAGCGCCACTCACCACGACCTCAAGCAACTGGTGGCCGAGGGACGTTTTCGTGCCGACCTGTATTACCGCCTCAACGTCGTGCCGATCAGCATCGCCGCCCTGCGCGAGCGCAGCGAAGAAATCCCGCTGCTGCTGCATTACTACCTGGCCAGTTGCAATGAGCGCTATCAGCGCCAGGTGCAGTTGAGTCTCGAAGCCTTGGACCTGCTCTGCGATTACGCTTGGCCGGGCAATATCCGCGAGCTGATCAATATCGTCGAGCGCCTGGTGGTGACCACTCGTACCGAGGTCATTGAGGCTCTGGATCTGCCGGAAGAAATCCTCAACCTCGACCCGCAGCACGCCGACGATAGCCGCCTGCCGTTGCGCAAGGTGCTGGAGAACGCCGAGCGCACGGCGATTCGCGCCGCGCTGCAACTGCACAAGACCACGCGTCAGGCGGCCAAGGCCCTGGGTGTGAGTCAGGCCACAGTGGTGCAGAAGATGAAGCGCTGGGAACGCTCTGATTAGGATTTCAATCAAAGCCGCTCCAGCGATCAGAAAACTGTTCGCTGCAACCCTTCAATTACCCTGCTGAATCACGCCAGCCCTTGTGCCACGGGGCTTTGCGCGTTTTGGCACGGCTTTGGCTATTCATGCTCGACGTCATAACAACTAATAAAGGACGAGCCGATGAGCGTTTCCGCTTTCAAGATTGCCAACAAGTTGCTGACCGGCCCCGCCGCCATCGAGCAACTGGCCGCCGAACTGACCCGCTTGAATATCTCCAATCCGTTGATTGTGACCGACGCCATTCTGGTCACTTCCGGCACCGTGGACATTGCCCTGGCGCAACTGGGTGGCCGCCCGTACAAGATTTTCGATCAGGTCAAACCCGAGCCTGAGATCTCCATTGTCGAAGATTGCACCCGCGCCTACCGCGAAGGCGGGCATGACGGCCTGATTGGCGTCGGTGGCGGCAGCGCCATCGACATTGCCAAGGGTGTCGCCGCCTTTGCTTGGCACGACGGGCCCCTGGCCGAGCTGTTCGGTGTCGATCAGGTCAAGCGCAAGGGGCCACCGCTGATTGCCATTCCGACCACGGCCGGTACCGGCTCGGAGGTGACCAATGTGGCGATCTTCTCCGACAAACAGGCGCAGCTGAAAAAGGGCATCGTCAGCGATTACCTGCTGCCCGACGTCGCACTGGTCAGCCCGACCATGACCCTGACTTGTCCGCGCAGTGTGACGGCCGCCAGTGGTGTCGACGCCTTGGTGCACGCCATCGAGTCCTACCTGTCGGTCAATGCTTCGCCCATCACCGACTCCCTGGCCCTGGGCGCGATCAAGCTGATCGCCAAGGCGCTGCCCAAGGCCTACGCCAACCCGGCCAACCTGCAGGCCCGCGAAGACATGGCTACCGCCAGCCTGATGGCCGGCATGGCCTTCGGCAACGCCGGGGTCGGCGCCGTGCATGCCCTGGCTTATCCGTTGGGCGGGCGCTTCAACATTGCCCATGGGGTCAGCAACGCCTTGCTGCTGCCTTACGTCATGGCGTGGAACAAGATGGCTTGCGTCGAGCGCTTCCGTGATATCGCCGAAGCCATGGGGGTGCGGGTTGCCCACCTGAGTGATCAGGAGGCTGCTGAACTGGCGGTCCAGGCCATGACCGATCTCTGCGTCGCTGTGGACATCCCACGGGGCATGCGCAGCTTCAATGTGCCGGAAGACGCGATTCCGGCCATGGCAGAGGAGGCCAGCAAGATCGACCGGCTGATGCGCAATAACCCGCGCAAGCTGACTGCGGCTGATATCGAGAAGATCTACCGCGCCGCTTACTGAGACCCACCACGTCACATCGCCGCCCGACACTCTGGTGTCGGGCGCATTGCCTTATAAAACCAATAAACAGGTACTGTTCATGTCCAAAGATTCCGTGGGTCGCGAGAGCCCGTACATTCCGTTGGGGCCGTTCAAGGTCCGCCTTCCGTTGATCCACTACAAGTTCGAATTGCCGGACTACCTGCAAGGCCTGCTGATGTGCGCCGTGGACCTGGCCGCCATCCCGCTGATGACCGAACTGTTGGGCATGCCCTTCGAAGTGGCCCTGGCCGTGGTCATGCTCAATGGCTTGCTGTACCTGACTCACCATCTGCTTGGCGACCCCACGGTGCCCGGTTGGATCACCCCGGCGGTGCCGCTGCTGATGGCCTACTGCGCCCAGTTCCCCATCGGCCCGGAGCGCGTGCATGCCTTGATTGCCTTCCAGCTGATGCTCGGGGTGTTTTCCATCGCCCTCGGTGCCACGGGGATGGCGAAAAAGGTGGTGGAGTACGTGCCCTCGGCGATCAAGTCAGGGATTATCGTCGGCGCGGGCCTTAGTGCGGTGAGCGCGGTGTTCCAGGTCGGCGGCAAGTTCAACGTGCTGCCGTGGACCATCTCCATCACCGTGGGCATCGCCTTCTACCTGATCTTTTCCCAGCACTTCAACGCACTCAAACAGCGCAATCGCTTCTGGTGGAACTTCGCCAAGCTCGGCATCCTGCCCATCGTTCTATTGGCAGTGGTGGTTGCGCCGCTGTTCGGTGAGGCGCCATGGCCAACCATCCAGTGGGGCATCAGCAAGCCGGACTTCGCCGGGCTGTGGAGCAACTACACGGTGTTCGGTTTGGGCATGCCGCCGCTGTCGATGTTCATTTCGGCGCTGCCGACCATGCTGGCGGTGTACATCATCGTTTTCGGTGACGTGCTCAGCGCCAAGTCGCTGCTCGATGAAGCCGAGCACATCCGCACCGACGAGAACGTCGACTACAACCCGGACCGCGCCCACCTGATCTTCGGCGCGCGCAACGCCTTCATGAGTATCTTCGGCCCGGATGTTGCCATGTGTGGGCCGAAATGGGCGGCCATGCTGGTAGTGGTCATCGAACGCTTCAAGGGCGGCCCCAAGGCGATGAAATCGATCATCGGCGGCGTCGGCTCGTTCCGCTGGGGCACCAATACCGGCCTGCTGTTGTTGCCGGTGGTGACCCTGGTACAGCCCATTCTGGGTGTGGCCCTGGCCTTGACCCTGTTGATTCAGGGTTATGTCAGCGTGCGTCTGGGAATCCTTGAAGCCCGCAGCCAACGCGACCTGGGGATTGCCGGAGTGATCGGCGCGGTACTGGCCATCAAGGGCGCCAGCTGGGCGTTCGCCATTGGCGTGGTGCTGTGCCTGCTGATCTACGGCAAGAATTTCTTCAAGGGCGAGAATGACGGCACCTTTGCCAAGGATCTGCCGGTGCCGGATATCAAGCCGGAACCGGTGAAGCCTGCAGTGCGGACGGTGGCTGAGACCGTCGTTGATTGAGCTAATGCCTTCGCGGATGAATCCGCTCCCACAGATCTGTGTGCTTTCTGTGGGAGCGGATTCATCCGCGAAGAGGGCGCTACATTCGACACAGAAGCCCCGCAGGCTGCCATGAGGTACAATGCGCGCCACCGTGATTCCAGCTTAAAAGGTGCGTCATGCAGCCCTTCCACATTGCTCCGTCGATTCTTTCCGCTGACTTCGCCCGCCTGGGCCAGGAAGTCGATAATGTTCTCGCCGCGGGCGCCGACGTCGTTCACTTCGATGTCATGGACAATCACTACGTGCCTAACCTGACCATCGGTCCGATGGTCTGCTCGGCATTGCGCAAATACGGCATCACGGCGCCCATCGATGTGCATTTGATGGTCAGCCCGGTGGATCGCATCATCGGCGACTTCATCGAAGCCGGTGCGACCTACATTACCTTCCACCCTGAAGCCACCCAGCACATCGACCGCTCGCTGCAGTTGATCAAGGAAGGCGGTTGCAAGGCCGGTCTGGTGTTCAACCCGGCTACGCCCCTGAACCTGCTGGAATACGTCATGGACAAGGTCGACATGATCCTGCTCATGAGCGTCAACCCGGGCTTTGGCGGGCAGAAATTCATTCCCGGCACTCTGAACAAGTTGCGCGAAGCTCGTGCTTTGATCGATGCTTCTGGGCGTGAAATCCGCCTGGAGATCGACGGCGGCGTCAACGTCAACAATATCCGCGAGATCGCTGCTGCCGGTGCCGACACCTTCGTCGCCGGATCGGCCATCTTCAATGCCCCCGATTACAAGGAAGTCATCGACAAAATGCGTAGCGAACTGGCGTCAGCTCGCGCATGAGCGGCTTCGAAACGCTGTTCCCCGGCCGTCTGCCGAAGCTGATCATGTTCGATCTGGACGGCACCCTGGTCGACTCGGTGCCGGACCTGGCCGTGGCGGTGGACAAGATGCTGCTGGCGCTTGGCCGTCCGGTTGCCGGGCTTGAGGCGGTGCGGCACTGGGTTGGCAACGGTGCGCCGATCCTGGTACGCCGCGCCCTGGCCAATGATATCGAGCACAGCGGCGTCGATGACGCCCTGGCCGAGCAGGGCCTGGAGCTGTTCATGGAGGCCTATGCCGAAAAGCATGAATTCACCGTGGTCTATCCCGGCGTGCGCGAGACCCTCAAGTGGCTGCAGAAAATGGGCGTGGAAATGGCCTTGATCACCAACAAGCCGGAGCGCTTCGTCGCGCCGCTGCTGGATGAGATGAAACTGGGGCGCTTCTTCCGCTGGATCATCGGCGGCGACACCATGCCGCAGAAGAAGCCCGACCCGGCGGCACTGTTTTTCGTCATGAAAATGGCCAATATCCCGGCTTCGCAATCGCTGTTCGTCGGCGACTCGCGCAGTGATGTGCTGGCGGCCAAGGCGGCGGGTGTTGCCTGTGTCGGCATGAGCTATGGCTATAACCATGGTCGTCCGATATCCGAGGAGTCCCCGGCGCTAGTCATCGACGATCTGCGCAAGCTGATTCCCGGTAGCTCTGCCGGTTGCTTAGAAGAAGGCGCTGAGATAACGTTGCCTCCTGTTCAAGCCCCCTCCTTTAGAGAATCCATCGTGGTTGTCACTCACAAACTCTGGATGAAAGTCATCAAGGCCCTGGCCCGTTGGCGTTGGCGCGCCTGACTTGTATCTGGCCGGATGACCGGCTCCGTTTGCCTGACTGACTGTTTAACCTCACACCACGAGGCTGTTCATGAACCGCGAAGAATTCCTGCGTCTGGCCGCTGAAGGCTACAACCGCATCCCGTTGGCCCTGGAAACACTGGCCGACTTCGACACCCCTCTGTCCATCTATCTCAAACTCGCCGACGAGCCGAACTCCTATCTGCTGGAGTCGGTGCAAGGCGGCGAGAAGTGGGGCCGTTACTCGATGATCGGCCTGCCGTGCCGCACCGTTTTGCGTGCCCATGAGGACAAGATCAGCGTGACCCACGATGGCGTCGAGATCGAAAGCCTGGAGTCGGACGACCCGCTGGCCTTCGTCGAAACCTTCAAGGCTCGCTATAAGGTGCCGACCATTGCCGGCCTACCGCGCTTCAACGGTGGTCTGGTGGGTTATTTCGGTTATGACTGCGTGCGTTACGTCGAAAAACGCCTGGGTAAGAACCGCAATCCGGATCCGCTGGGCGTGCCGGATATCCTGCTGATGGTGTCCGATGCCGTTGTCGTATTCGACAACCTGGCGGGCAAGATGCACGCCATCGTACTGGTCGATCCTGCCCAACCGGATGCCTACGAAGGCGGCCTGGCTCGTCTCGAAGAGCTGATGGAAAAGCTGCGCCAGCCGATCACCCCGCGTCGCGGCCTGGACCTGAGTCGCCCGCAGGCGGCCGATCCGGTGTTCCGCTCCAGCTTCACTCAGGGTGACTACGAGCGCGCGGTTGACACCATCAAGGAATACATCCTGGCCGGTGACGTCATGCAGGTGGTGCCGTCGCAACGCATGTCCATCGACTTCAAGGCCGCGCCCATCGATCTGTACCGGGCGCTGCGCTGCTTCAACCCGACGCCATACATGTACTTCTTCAACTTTGGCGACTTCCATGTCGTCGGCAGTTCGCCGGAAGTGCTGGTACGAGTTGAAGACAACCTGATCACCGTGCGCCCGATTGCCGGTACGCGCCCGCGCGGCGCTACCGAGGAAGCCGATCACGCGCTGGAAGTCGATCTGCTGTCCGACGACAAGGAAATCGCCGAGCACCTGATGCTCATCGATCTGGGCCGCAACGACACCGGGCGCGTCTCGGAAATCGGTTCGGTCAAGTTGACCGAGAAGATGGTCATCGAGCGTTATTCCAACGTCATGCATATCGTCTCCAACGTCACCGGCCAACTGAAAAGTGGGCTGACGGCGATGGACGCACTGCGGGCGATCTTGCCGGCGGGCACCTTGTCCGGTGCGCCGAAGATCCGCGCGATGGAAATCATCGATGAGCTGGAGCCGGTCAAGCGTGGCGTCTACGGCGGTGCCGTGGGTTACCTGGCGTGGAACGGCAACATGGACACCGCCATTGCCATTCGTACGGCCGTGATCAAGAACGGCGAGTTGCATGTACAGGCCGGTGGCGGCATCGTCGCCGACTCGGTGCCGGTACTGGAATGGGAAGAAACCCTGAACAAACGCCGCGCGATGTTCAAGGCCGTGGCGTTGGCTGAGCAGACGGCTGAGGGGTAATCCGGGGGCTGCGAAATACACACCGTGTAAGGTGTCGGTGAATTCGGTGGGAGCGAATTCATTCGCGAAAAGGCCAGCAAATCGATGCATTTGCATGCGCTGCAATAATGCCTTCGCGAATAAATTCGCTCCCACAACTGCTCCCACAGTTCTCTACCACAAGGCTGAGTGTCAGAAATCCAGACTCACCGCCACATTCACCCCTTGCTGGGTGATGTCATCGTTCTTGCGCCAGTTATACCCGCCACGCAAGGTCACATCCCGACCAAGCTTCTGCGCCACGCCCAGGCTGGCGCGGTTCAGGCTGCGTTGCGGGGTGTAGCCGGTGAGGGTGAAGTCGTTGAACGGCAGACTCTTGAGGGCGATGGTCACGTCTTGTTGATCGTTCTCGAATTCACGCTCATGGGCGATCTCACCGAACACTGAGGTTGCGGGCGACAGCTGGAACTTGCCTTGCAGCCCTGCGCCCGCGCGCCGTGACTTGCGGGTCTGGTCATCGAAGCTCAGGGCTGTCGAGCGCGAACCTTTCTCCGAATAGCCATCGACATCGATATGGGCATAGTCGGCGCTGATGAACGGCGACAGATGCCAAGGGCTGCTGGCGCCGGCGATATCGAAACCGAGACGGCTGCTCAAGGCCCACAGGCTGCCATCGGTATCACCCTTTTCCGCCCCTTCGCTGACGCCCAGGGCGAACTTGCGCTTGGCGTTGGCATAATCAAGCCGCCCGCCGGACGCCGACAGATCGGCCCACCAATGATTGGCCTGGAATTGCAGGAACGCCGTGGCGATATAGCTATTGAGCTTGTAGTCCGAGTCCCGCTCGCCGGCTTCCAGATTCTGCCGATAGGCACCGGCGACCATTCCTGCTCGCCAGTCTTCAGCCAGGCGATAGCTGCCGCCTGCCGTCAGGTTATAGCCATGGCCGTCGGCGCTGGCGGAATTGCTCTGGGCGTCGATATCGAGCTTCTGACTACTGGCTGAAACGATCGGCTGCCACTGACCCACCGCCTGCCAGTTACCCCAATCGGCCAGCCACTGTGCACGCAGTTCGTCTTGCTGTGCGCGCAGGGAGGCATTGGCCATCTCCGGCAGCAGGGTGGTTTCCCACGGTGCGGCGAGGAGGGAGTAAGCGTAGTCAGCGATCAGTTTCTGCCCTGTGACCGTAGGGTGTACGCCGTCGTTGAACAGCAGCTTGCTCGGATCGGGCGTAGTGCTGTTGATGCCGTACTGGCTGTTTTGCACGCAGCTGTTGCCGCTGAAACAAGTGCCGACCAGATTCTGATTGGCTGCCAGACCGAAGCGCGCCGGGTCGGCCAGGGTTTCCTTGAGCAGCAGCGGTATGTTCAGAGGAATGATGTTGGTGTCGATCTGCCCTAGCTGTCTGACCAGTTCCTGATTGAACACGCCGCTGAGCAGGGTCGAAGGCAGTTGCAGTGGTGTTCCGGAGACTGCTGGAGTCTGGCCGATATCCGGCAGCAGCCAGACCATGATGTAACGCGCCCCTGCCTGTTGCAGAACCTGGGCGCTGGCAGCCAGTTGATCGGCGGCGCCCACCGCCTGACCGAGACTGGTCACCTGGCCTTGCAGAAAGTCGTTGCCGCCACCGGTCAGGTAGTACAGGGCATTGGGGTCTGCGCGGAAATTATTGGCAGGCAGATAGCCGGTACGGCTTCTGAGCAAGACTTCAGTGCCGCTGCTGTTATCGCTGACCCGGGACTGCGAGGTGATCGAATCGTAGATCTGGTCCGTGCGATAGCCGCCCACCGCCCAGTTATTGCCGTCCGCCCGGCCCAGTGCGGCGTTGACCGGCGACGTAGACGCGCCCAGGTCGCCAGCGGCCACGCCGAGGTGACTGCCCAGCAGGGTCGAGGAATTGAGGGCGAAGAACTCGCCGCTGCCGTTTTGATAAGTCGGGCCGGTGCGGTTAGTGAAGCGCAGGGTAGCGCCTTGCAGGCCACCGACATCAGGGAACTGCCCGGCATCGGCCAGGCTGTCGCCAAATACGATCATGGTCGAGTAGGGCCAGGATGCGGCGAATACCGAAGAACAGGCCAGGCTCAGTGCACAAGCGGCCAAGGGCAGGGATATCAGGGATTTGGTCATTGAGAACATCCTGTCTCGTTGTTTTTATGCCCTACGAAAAGTAGCCAACAATCGCTCTGCGTCCAGCCGGTATGACGCCTTGCGTCAGCAGCGTCCGGAATTTGGCCGATACCCTGATTTTTTCCGTATCTGATGCGTTACAACAGGCGAAATCTTGCGCACAATTGTCCCTCGCCACGCCCGCCGGGTACGGCGATATTGCGCCATATGGCGGCGTACGCTACTGTGCCGGAACGTATGAACGAGACCTCTCCCGTGTTGAATGTCAGCAAACTCTTGATGCGCGTTATCAAGGCTCACGCCCGTTGGCGTTGGCGCGCCTGACTATCTTCCCTGCCGGCTTTGCCGGACCTGTATCGACATGCCTTCGACCGATTTGCCTGATCCCCGCGCGGGATCGCCCGCCCCAGTGCGTGTTGCTGCGGGCGAATCCTCGGATGGCGCTATAAAGTCAGAAAATTCAAGAGGTTAAGCACAGCATGCTGCTGATGATAGATAACTACGACTCCTTCACTTACAACGTCGTCCAGTATCTGGGCGAGTTGGGTGCCGACGTTAAAGTGATCCGCAACGACGAGCTGACGGTCGCGCAAATCGAAGCCTTGAACCCTGAGCGCATCGTTGTATCGCCCGGCCCGTGCACACCGAACGAAGCCGGCGTCTCGCTGGAAGTGATCAAACACTTCGCTGGCAAACTGCCAATTCTCGGCGTGTGCCTAGGCCATCAGTCCATTGGTCAGGCCTTTGGCGGTGATGTGGTGCGGGCGCGTAAAGTCATGCATGGCAAGACCAGCCCGGTCATTCACGAAGACAAGGGCGTGTTCGAGGGGCTCAATCATCCGCTGACCGTGACCCGCTATCACTCGCTGGTGGTCAAGCTCGATACCTTGCCCGACTGCCTGGAAGTCACCGCCTGGACCGCTCTGGAAGATGGCGCCCAGGACGAGATCATGGGGCTGCGCCACAAAACCCTGAACGTCGAGGGGATCCAGTTCCACCCTGAGTCGATTCTCACCGAGCAGGGCCATGAGCTGTTCGCCAACTTCCTCAAGCAAACCGGCGGCACTCGTCAGGGTTAAGGACTTCTTTTTATGACTATGAATATCAAGGCGGCCCTGGCCCGTGTTGTCACTCAGCTGGATCTGAGCACCGACGAGATGCGTGATGTCATGCGCGAGATCATGACCGGGCAGTGCACGGAGGCGCAGATCGGCGCCTTTATGATGGCCATGCGCATGAAGAGCGAAAGCATCGACGAGATCGTCGGCGCGGTGTCGGTGATGCGTGAGCTGGCAAGCAAGGTCGAACTCAAGACGCTTGATGGTGTAGTGGATATCGTCGGCACCGGTGGCGATGGCGCGAATATCTTTAACGTCTCCACCGCCTCGGCCTTTGTTATCGCTGCGGCCGGTTGCACCGTGGCCAAGCACGGCAACCGTGCGGTGTCCGGCAAGAGCGGCAGTGCTGATTTGCTGGAGGCGGCCGGTGTTTATCTGAACCTGACGCCGGTACAGGTTGCCCGTTGCATCGACAACGTCGGCATTGGTTTCATGTTCGCCCAGTCCCATCATGGCGCGATGAAATACGCTGCCGGCCCTCGTCGCGATCTGGGTCTGCGTACGCTGTTTAACATGCTCGGTCCGCTGACTAACCCCGCTGGCGTGCGCCATCAGGTGGTCGGCGTGTTCAGCCAGGCATTGTGCCGCCCGCTGGCCGAGGTGCTGATGCGCCTGGGCAGCAAGCATGTACTGGTGGTGCATTCCCAGGATGGCCTCGATGAATTCAGCCTGGCGGCGCCGACGTTTGTTGCCGAGCTGAAAAACGGTGAAATAACTGAGTACTGGGTGCAGCCGGAAGATTTGGGTATGAAGAGCCAGAGCCTGTTCGGCCTGGTGGTCGACAGCCCCGCACAGTCCCTTGAGCTGATTCGGGATGCTCTGGGTCGGCGCAAGACCGAAAATGGTCAGAAGGCCGCTGAAATGATCGTCTTGAACGCCGGTGCTGCGCTTTACGCCGCCGATCATGCCACTACGCTTAAAGAAGGCGTGGAATTGGCCCACGATGCGCTGCACACAGGTCTGGCCCGGGAAAAACTGGAAGAGCTGGGTGCCTTTACCGCGGTATTCAAGCAGGAGAATGAAGGATGAGCGTGCCAACGGTTCTGGAAAAGATTCTCTCCCGCAAGGCTGAAGAAGTGGCGGCATGCCGTGCTCGCGTCAGCCTGTCCGAGCTCGAAGCCCTGGTCGCCAAGGCCGATGCTCCGCGTGGCTTTGCCAGGGCGCTGATCGAGCAGGCCAAGCGCAAACAGCCCGCGGTGATCGCCGAGATCAAGAAAGCCTCGCCGAGCAAAGGCGTGATCCGCGAGAATTTTTTGCCGTCAGAGATCGCCAAGAGCTACGAAAAAGGCGGCGCAACCTGCCTGTCGGTACTCACCGACATCGATTTCTTCCAGGGCGCCGACGCCTATCTGCAAGAGGCCCGCGCGGCCTGCTCGCTGCCGGTGATCCGCAAGGACTTCATGATCGACCCATACCAGATCGTTGAAGCCCGCGCCCTGGGTGCTGACTGCATCCTGCTGATCGTCTCGGCGCTGGATGACGTCAAGATGGCCGAGTTGGCGGCGACGGCCAAGGGCGTCGGCCTGGATGTACTGGTCGAAGTGCATGATGGCGATGAGCTGGAGCGTGCGCTGAAAACCCTGGATACACCGCTGGTCGGCATCAATAACCGTAACCTGCACACCTTCGAAGTCAGCCTGGAAACCACCCTGGACCTGTTGCCGCGTATTCCACGCGATCGTCTGGTGATCACCGAAAGCGGCATTCTCAACCGTGCCGATGTCGAGCTGATGGAAATCAACGACGTTTACTCCTTCCTGGTCGGCGAAGCGTTCATGCGTGCCGAGCATCCGGGTGTAGAGTTGGAAAGGCTGTTTTTCCCGGAGAAAGTCGTCAGCCGGGGTTGATGTCAGAGAGGTCCGCATGGCTTTGCAGGTTGTCGATATTTGCGTCGAGAAAGGCCTCAAGGCCGAGCAGGATCTTTTGGCATCGGTGTGTTCGGGCGAGGTCGATTCCGGGTTGCTGATGTGGCGGCCCAATGATCGTGCCCTGGTCATGCCCCGGCGCATGAGCCGGCTGCCAGGCTTCGTCGAAGCCAGTGAAACCTTGGCCGACAGCGGCTGGCCGATTCTGCTGCGTGAAAGCGGCGGTGAACCGGTGCCGCAATCCTCGGCCACGGTCAATGTCGCCCTGGTCTACGCGCAACCGCGCAGCGATGCTGATCGCGATCGTATCGAGTTGGCCTACCGCCGTTTGTGTCAGCCGATTCTGGATGTGTTGACCGGATTGGGCGGTGCGGCGTCACTGGGGGAGGTCGAAGGGGCGTTCTGTGACGGGCGCTTCAACGTCAATCTCGATGGCCGCAAGATGGTCGGCACGGCGCAACGCTGGCGGCAGAGTCAGGGCGGGCTGCGTCCTGTGGTGCTGGTGCACGGCGCGCTGCTGCTGGATGACGAGCGGCGGGAGATGGTTGCGGCGGTCAACCGTTTCAATGAAATCTGCGAACAGGATCAGCGCGTGTTTGCAGACAGCCATATCGCGTTGCATGAAGCCTTCCCTGGCGCGCAGGTGCTGGAACCGCTGGCCGAGGCGTATCGTCAGTTGCTCGACACTCTCTAGGTTTCAGCGTGTGCCGAAGACCACCATGGTCTTGCCTTTGACGTGGACCAGTTTTTGTTCTTCCAGCGCCTTGAGCACGCGACCGACCATTTCCCGTGAACAACCCACGATGCGCCCGATTTCCTGACGGGTGATCTTGATCTGCATGCCGTCGGGGTGGGTCATGGCATCGGGCTGTTTGCATAGATCGAGCAAGGTACGGGCAACACGACCGGTGACATCCAGGAACGCCAGGTCGCCGACCTTGCGCGTTGTGGCACGCAAACGTTCGGCCATCTGGCTGCCCAGAGCGTAGAGAATGTCCGGCTCCTGCTGCGAAAGCTCACGGAATTTGACGTAGCTGATCTCTGCCACTTCGCATTCGGTCTTGGCCCTCACCCAGGCGCTACGACTGCCTTCTTGGCCGGGCTGTTCGAATAACCCCAGCTCGCCGAAGAAATCTCCGCTATTAAGGTAGGCAACGATCATCTCCCGGCCTTCGTCGTCTTCGATCAGGATAGTGACCGACCCCTTGACGATGAAGTACAGCGAATCAGAGCGCTCCCCAGCGCAGATGATGTTGCTTTTAGCGGCGCAGCGACGGCGTTGGGCGTGGGAGAGAAGTTTGTCGAGGTTCTTGATCTTGTGTGTAGCGGTAATCGCAACCATGCCTGCATCCCGAAAAGTACTTCGCCTCAAGGCGTTATTTTAGTTATCGGCCGGACAAACCGTTGCCGCAGCTTATCAGAGGCGCATTTGTATCATTTCCGAAATTTCCTACGTACATGTCATTACACGTATCGTTTAGCGACATTTTCAGTGCGCCAGCGACCCTGTGCTAAGCTGGCGACCCTTTTTTCAGTGGAGTCCTGGCGATGAAGGCACGCATTCAATGGGCTGGTGAAGCCATGTTCCTCGGCGAATCCGGCAGTGGTCATGTAGTGGTCATGGATGGTCCGCCGGAAAGCGGTGGCCGTAACCTGGGCGTGCGGCCGATGGAAATGGTGCTGATCGGCCTGGGCGGCTGCAGCAACTTCGACGTGGTCAGCATCCTGAAGAAAGCCCGTCAGCCGATCGAAAGCTGCGAAGCGTTCCTGGAAGCCGAGCGCGCTACGGAAGATCCCAAGGTCTTCACCGCCATTCACCTGCATTTCGTGGTCAAGGGCCGAGGCCTCAAAGAAACCCAGGTCAAGCGTGCCATCGAACTGTCGGCGGAGAAATACTGCTCGGCATCGATCATGCTGGGCAATGCCGGGGTCAAAATCACCCACGACTACGAAATCATCGAGCTGGGTTGAGCGGTATCCGCTGATCAGCGACACCCAACTATCATAAAAGAGGTGCAGACTCTGGCAGACCGCTGCTGACGTCTGCATAATGCGCCCCTTTTTCAGGGCACAGGCCGCAGGTCTTCAGCGGCTGTGCCCGACAGACAACCAAAATCGCCAACGCGAAGAGGTGTTAACCGTCCTACGCAAATGAGCCTGGCTCATCTGACGGGCATGCTTGATCACGCGGCCGGGCCGCACATTTATAGAGAGTTTTTAACGGTGAAAAGCAAACTCAAGCTCCACGGGTTCAATAACCTGACAAAGACCTTGAGCTTCAACATCTATGACATCTGCTATGCGGAAACCCCGCAAGACCAGCAGGCCTACGTCGAGTACATCAACAGTGTGTACGACGCCGAACGCCTGACGCGGATTCTCACTGATGTGGTCGATATCATTGGCGCCAACATCCTCAACATCGCTCGCCAGGATTACGACCCGCAGGGCGCCAGCGTGACGATCCTGATCTCCGAGCAGCCGGTGACGCCTACCGACAGCCAGATCGAAGAGTCGCCAGGCCCGTTGCCGGAAACCATTCTTGCGCACCTGGACAAGAGCCACATCACGGTCCACACCTATCCGGAAATCCATCCGGTCGATGGCATCGCGACGTTTCGCGTGGACATCGATGTGTCGACCTGCGGCGTGATTTCACCGCTCAAGGCGCTGAACTATCTGATTCACAAGTTCGAGTCGGATATCGTCACCGTCGATTATCGTGTACGCGGCTTTACCCGCGACGTTGAAGGCAAGAAGCACTTCATCGACCACGAGATCAACTCGATCCAGAACTACCTCTCCACTGACACCCGCGACGGTTACCAGATGACCGACGTGAACGTGTATCAGGAGAACCTGTTCCACACCAAGATGCTGCTGAAGAACTTCGAACTGGATAACTACCTGTTTGGCGACGCCACCAGCAACCTCTCGCCAGAACAGCGCGAGCAGGTCACCGAGCGTGTGAAACACGAAATGCTGGAAATCTTCTACGGCCGCAACATGCCGGTCTGATTGATTCCGCTAACAAGAAAGGCGCCGGTTGAGGCGCCTTTTTTTGTTGGTGTTGATCCAGGAGGTTATCCGGGATCACGGATCAGATGCGATACGTACTCTTGGTCATGACCTTGGCCAGCAGACTCATGCCGAATTTCACCGGTGCCGGGAAGCGATAACCGCCGGCTTCCAGTGCGCTTTCAGAGTGATGTTCTTCGTCGATGCGCATCTGCTCGAGAATCGCCCGGGATTTTTCGTCTTCAGGCGGCAGTTGTTCCAAGTGATCGTTCAGGTGTTTGCAGACCTGATCTTCGGTCGCCGCAACGAAGCCGAGGCTGACCTTGTCGCTGATCAATCCTGCAACGGCGCCAATGCCGAAGGACAAGCCGTAGAACAGCGGATTGAGCACGCTGGTGTGGCTGCCCAACTGGTGAATGCGCTGTTCACACCAGACCAAGTGATCGATTTCTTCTTCCGCCGCATGCTCCATGGCCGCGCGGACCCTGGGCAGCTTGGCAGTCAGGGCCTGGCCTTGATACAGGGCCTGGGCACAGACTTCGCCGGTATGGTTGATGCGCATCAGCCCGGCGACATGCTTGGTGTCCACCTCATCCATCTTGGCTTCAGGCTGGACAATGGCCGGGGAAGGGCGATGAGGATGTGCGCTCAGCGGCAGCAACGTGCGCATCGCGGCATCGGCTTGCAACAGAATACGGTCAAGGGGGGAGTAGTGACGTTCGGTAGCCATGGGCACCTCCGGATAAATCCACGGTGGGCAGTTTACCTCAATTAGGCCGGGCGGGCTTGAGCTGGGTCAGCTTGGGTGTGGCAGTCGGCTTGCTGGCGATGGGGTGGGACCCCTATTACGAGCGCTTCGTACTCGATCGCCAGCAAGCCGGCTCCTACAGGAGGGTGTTGATCAGCCCGGAGGCCAAGTCATCTGGCGCTTCCCAAGTACATGCATATGAATGTGATAAACGGTCTGCCCGCCCATCTCATTGCAGTTCATGACTACGCGGAAGCCTTCCTCACAACCCAGCTCCAGGGCCAGACGCTGCGCGGTGAACAGGATATGACCGGCCAGGCCCTTGTCCTCTTCCGTGAGGTCGTTGAGGGTGCGGATCGGCTTTTTCGGGATGACCAGAAAATGCACGGGCGCCTGGGGGGCAATGTCGTGAAAGGCCAGCACCTGATCATCTTCATAGATGATCTTCGCCGGAATCTCCCGGTTGATGATCTTGGTGAACAAAGTATCCACAGCCATGGGCTCCTTGTGGGTGGATGTCGGGTGTGCCGAGTGTAGCGCTCGGCCGGGCATGCGTCAGTGTGCGAGGTAGGACTTATTGATCGCGCCGGTAATCCGTCGGGTCAGCCAGCGTGGGGCGAATCGCGGTGCCAGGGTCATCAGGCGGTTGCGCCAGCCGGGAATGATCACTGCGCGATTCTTCGCCAGGGCGCGAACGGTATAGAGCGCGACTTCTTCGGCGCTCATCATTTTGGTTTTGGCGTTCAGCTTGTCGGTGTCCATGGCGGCGGTCCGGTAGAACTCGGTACGGGTCGGGCCGGGGCAGAGCACCGAGACTTTCACGCCGGTCTTGCGCACTTCCTCGCGCAAGCCTTCAGAGAAGTGCAGGATATAAGCCTTGCTGGCGTAATAAGCGCTCATCCATGGCCCCGGCGCAAAGCCAGCGACGGACGCCACGTTGAGGATTTGCCCGCCACCCTGCACCGCCATCAGGTTGCCAACGGTATGACACAGGCGGGTCAAGGCGAGGATATTCAGGTCGATCAGGTCCTGCTCCACGCCCCAGTCCTGGGCCAGGAACGGTCCGCTGCTGCCGATGCCGGCGCAGTTGACTAGCAGATCGATGGGGTGCTCGCCGTCTTCCAGTTCCAGCAGAAAGCCGGACAGGCGCAGCGGCTCGCCCAGGTCGCAGGCGCGGAACAGCACTTCCACGCCGAAGCGCTGGGTCATTTCAATGGCGATGGTTTCCAGCAGATCGCGTTGCCGGGCAACCAGTAGCAGGTTATGCCCGCGTCGTGCCAGGGCCTCGGCCATGGCCAGGCCGATGCCGCTGGAAGCGCCAGTGATCAGGGCGTAGCGGGTCATGCATTTCTCCATTGATGAGGTCCGGCGATGAGACCTGTGCCAGAGCGCTTACGTCACTTTTTGTCGCTGTTTTCATCGCCCTTGAAGAAGGTGGCCGGGGCGGCGGAGTCCTTGACGTTACCATTGCTGTCCTCATCGTCGTCACTGGGCAGGTTTTGCTCATACTCGGTCGCGCTGCTGTCGAGTTCCTGCTGGAACGCTGTCAGGCCACCGGCTACGCCTGCGGCAATGACCACTACCAGGAACACCACCCACATCCAGGCCAGTACCTTGACCGCCTGGCTGTTGGGTGGCGGCGGCGGGCCATATTGGTTGGCTGTAGCATTGCCTGGCATCACCACCAGAAGAATCGGGAAAACACTGCCGACGAACGGTACCAGGTTCAATAGCAACAACCAGCCCGACCAGCCAAGGTCGTGAGCCCGTTGCACGCCGATCTGAATGCTGACGCAAATGAAAGCCGCAGCAACCACGGCACCGAGCAAACCACCGAGAATAAGATTGACGCTGGCCAGCAGGGCACAGCAAAGGGCGGCCACTATTGCAACCACGGTCAGGACCAGCGTCCAGGCCAGATAACGCACCCGGCCGATGCGCCCGTGGACGCTCATGACCTTGAGTTCTGCGTATTCCAGCACGGCGCTGCCTACTGGCGCGCGGGGTGGGGCGTAGGGCGACGCCGTCGCAGTCGGCTCGATCGGGCGGGCACTTGCGCTTGGCGCCTCGACTTCTTCCAGGCTCAGGCTGATGGCCGGGTCCGCCTCGATGCGGGCTTCGACACCGGCGTCATTCAGAGCCTTGAGATAGTGCTGGGCGTCAGCCTGGGTCAAGCCGCGCTTGAGCGCCATTGGATTGCCACTGAACAGCTTTTCGACGGCGGCGGTCTCGCTCTTGAACAACTGGGCCAGATTCAGCTTGGCCGTCTCCAGGCCGACGCCGGGGCGTACCTGTCCTTCGAACACGATCTTGTAATGGGTGTCGGCCATAGAGGCTTCCTTGTCTGGTGATAACGTCGACTGCACAGGCTTTGGCAGCAAGTCGTTCTTTGTACCGTGCTGCATGCCTTCAGGCCAGCAGGCGCGCGCAAAACCATGGGCGCGCGCACGTTATTCGGGGCAGCAAGGCCGACAGCCTCTCTTTGGGGATGGGGAATGCCAGGAGTTCCCCTGCGCAAACAGTTAGAACGGTTTGACGATCACCAAAATAACCACGGCCAGCAGAATCACCACGGGAATTTCATTGAACCAGCGATAGAACACATGGCTGCGACCGTTTTCGCCGCGGGCGAAGCGTTTGACCTGGGCGCCGCAGACGTGGTGATAGCCGATCAGCAGGAACACCAGGGTCAGCTTGGCATGCAACCAGCCCTGCTTCAGAAAGCCCGGTGCGAGTATGAGCATCCAGATACCAAAAATCAGCGTGGCGATCATCGCCGGGCCCATGATGGCGCGGTACAGCTTGCGCTCCATTACGACGAAGCGTTCACGGCTGACAGCGTCTTCACTCATGGAGTGGTAGACGAACAGGCGCGGCAGGTAAAACAGACCGGCAAACCAACAGACCATCGAGACGATGTGCAGCGCTTTGACCCACAAATAGAGCATTTCTAGTTTTCCCACAGGTTCACGGAGGCCAAATAGTAGAGGCTTGAGCGGCCGGACGCACGTTGCAGGTTGTCGCAAGGGGCTCAGGCTCATATCATCGACGCCTTTCCAGTAGGTTCGTTGAGGGCAGGTCATGGTCAAGGTCGGTATCGTCGGCGGCACGGGTTACACCGGGGTTGAGCTGCTGCGTCTGTTGGCACAGCATCCGCAAGCTGAGGTGGTGGTCATCACTTCGCGCTCTGAGGCAGGTCTGGCCGTGGCCGACATGTATCCGAACCTGCGAGGCCACTACGAAGGCCTGGCGTTCAGCGTGCCGGACGTCAAGACTCTCGGCGCCTGTGACGTCGTCTTCTTCGCCACGCCCCACGGCGTAGCGCACGCCCTGGCAGGGGAGTTGATCGAAGCGGGCACCAAGGTCATCGACCTGTCCGCCGACTTCCGCCTGCAGGACCCTGTTGAATGGGCCAAGTGGTACAACCAGCCCCACGGTGCGCCGGAGTTGCTGAAAGAAGCGGTCTATGGCCTGCCGGAAGTCAATCGTGAGCAGATCAAGCAAGCGCGTCTGATCGCGGTGCCAGGCTGCTATCCGACGGCAACTCAGTTGGGCTTCCTGCCCCTGATCGAAGCGGGCCTGGCCGATACTTCGCGCCTGATCGCTGACTGCAAGTCCGGCATCAGCGGCGCTGGCCGCGGTGCCAGCGTTGGTTCGCTGTATTCCGAGACCAGCGAAAGCTTCAAGGCCTATGCCGTAAAGGGCCATCGCCATCTGCCAGAAATCAGCCAGGGCCTGCGTCGCGCAGCCGGTGGCGATGTCGGCCTGACCTTTGTGCCTCATCTGGTGCCGATGATCCGTGGCATTCACGCCACGCTTTACGCCACTGTCGTCGACACCTCGGTAGACCTGCAGGCGTTGTTCGAAAAACGTTATGCCAACGAGCCGTTCGTCGATGTGATGCCGGCCGGCAGCCATCCGGAAACCCGTAGCGTGCGTGGTGCCAACGTCTGCCGCATTGCCGTGCATCGTCCGCAGGGCGGCGATCTGGTGGTGGTGCTGTCGGTGATCGACAACCTGGTCAAGGGCGCGTCGGGTCAGGCGGTGCAGAACATGAATATCCTGTTCGGCCTGGACGAGAAGCTCGGCCTTGGTCATGCGGGGATGTTGCCCTAGAAGCAGATATAAGCTGCCAGCTTCAAGCGGCAAGCTGCGAGAGTGAAATGCGAGTCACTTGCAGCTTGGAGCTTAAAGCTTGCCGCTGCTCCTCTAATAGTTGACCAATTTTCTAGGAGAAGCGGATAATGCCCGTCATTACGCATTATGACGGCCTGGTGCCGGGAGACAGTTAACATGAGCGTCGAATCCTTCACTCCTATCGCTTTGCAATTCACCGAGGGTGCAGCGCACAAGGTGAAGAGCCTGGTCGATGAAGAGGGCAATGATCGTCTGAAGCTGCGCGTCTTCGTGACCGGTGGCGGTTGCTCGGGCTTTCAGTACGGCTTCACTTTCGATGAAGACATCGCTGATGACGACACCATCGTCGAGCGCGAAGGCGTGAGCCTGGTAGTCGACCCGATGAGCTTCCAGTACCTGGCTGGTGCCGAGGTGGATTATCAGGAAGGTCTGGAAGGTTCGCGTTTTGTGATCAAGAACCCTAACGCTACCACTACCTGCGGTTGCGGCTCGTCGTTCTCGATCTGATCCTGCTATTGCTGCAAACAAAAACGCCGCGTATCGAACGCGGCGTTTTGCTTTCTGCGCGAATCAGGCCCCGGCGGGGTAAATTCCGCCCAGAACGCGCAGGCCTTTGGCGCCTGTTACAGTAGGACGGTTGGCGGGCACGCCTTCCAGGCAGCAATGGGCCAGCCAGGCAAAGGCCATGGCTTCGACCCAGTCCGGATCGACACCGAAGGCTGCCGTGCTGCTGACTTTCGTCTGTGGCAACAACGCTGCCAGACGATCCATCAGCGCCTTATTATGCGCACCACCGCCGCAGACCAGCAGCTCTTTGGTATGCGTCTGCGCCGATTGCAGGGACTCGGTGATGCTCAACGCGCTCAGTTCCAGCAGGGTTGCCTGAACATCTTCCGCTGCCAGGGTCGGCAGTTGGAAAAGGTGATGATGCAGCCAGCCGAGGTTGAACACCTCACGGCCAGTACTCTTCGGCCCCTTGGTCTGGAAGAACTGATCGCTGAGCAATGCCTTGAGCAGCGCCGGATCCGCCTTGCCGCTGGCGCCCCAGGCGCCGTCACGGTCGTAGCTTTCGCCACGTTGCGCCTGAATCCAGGCGTCCAGCAAAACGTTGCCGGGGCCGCAGTCAAAACCGGAGACCGGTTTATCGATCTCGATCAGGCTCAGGTTACTGAAGCCACCGATGTTGAGTACCGCGCGATGGTCTTTGTTGTCGTCGAACAGCGCTTCGTGGAAGGCCGGCACCAACGGTGCGCCCTGGCCGCCAGCGGCGATGTCGCGGCGCCGGAAATCGCTGACCACGGTAATGCCGGTCAGCTCGGCGAGCAGCGCCGGGTTGCCGATCTGTACGGTAAAGCCGCGGGCTGGCTCATGGCGGATGGTTTGGCCATGGCTGCCGATGGCGCGGATCTCTGCGGCCAGAATGCCTTGCTTTTCCAGCAGGGCATTCACGCCCTGGGCGGCAAAGTGTACCCACTTCTGCTCGGCGATACCGGCCCGGGCAATTTCGTCCACACCGCTGGAGCACAGCCCCAGCAACTCGGCGCGCAGGTCGTCAGGCATGGGGATGTAGTGGGTGGCCAGCAAGCGTGGCCGCTCATCCTGCTCCAGTAACACGATATCGAAGCCGTCGAGGCTGGTT
Organism: Pseudomonas sp. JUb42; assembly: GCF_024807945.1. Taxonomy (GTDB): domain Bacteria; phylum Pseudomonadota; class Gammaproteobacteria; order Pseudomonadales; family Pseudomonadaceae; genus Aquipseudomonas. Next base: position 207,261 of record NZ_JANUFD010000016.1, read on the forward strand.
CCGGACATCACACCGATATAGAGATTGGCCATTCTTATCGTTTGCTCGAGGCCAGCATGGTGGCCTTTTCCTGGTCCATGCGCGCCATCAGTGGTTGGCTTTGTTGCATGAACCGCTGTTTTTCGGACTTGGCGATTGGATCCGCCATTGGCAATTTCTGACCCAGAGGGTCGACGTGCACACCATTGACCTGGAACTCATAGTGTAAGTGCGGGCCAGTCGACAGGCCGGTTGTTCCAATATAGCCGATGACCTGGCCTTGTCTGACATTGCTGCCAGTCTGAATGCCTTTGGCGAAGCCCTGCATATGACCGTACAGCGTGCGATAGGTCTCACCGTGCTGGATGATCACGGTATTACCGTAGCCGCCACGGCGGCCAGCCAACAAGACTTTGCCGTCCCCGGTGGCCTTGATCGGCGTGCCGCGAGGTGCTGCGTAGTCGACGCCTTTATGGGCACGGATCTTGTTCAGGATCGGGTGTTTGCGGCCCATCGAGAACAGAGAACTGATGCGGGCATAGTCAACCGGTGTACGGATGAACGCCTTGCGCATGCTGTTGCCATCGGCAGTGTAGTAATTGGTCGCGCCCTGCTTGTTGGTATAGCGAACTGCGGTGTAGGACTTGCCGCGGTTGGTAAAACGGGCGGAAAGAATGTTGCCGGTGCCGACGGTCTTGCCGTTGACGACCTTCTGCTCGTAGATCACGTCGAATTCGTCACCCTTGTGGATGTCTTGGGCGAAGTCGATGTCGTAGCCGAAAATCTTCGCCATATCCATGGTCATGCTATGGGACAGGCCGGCCTTCTGCGCCGAGAATGACAGTGAGTTGCTGATCACACCGTGGACATAGGCAGTGCGTACGTTGGGCTTGCTGATTTCCTGATTAAAGGCATAACCCTTGGCGGTCTTGGTCAGGCTGATGCTTTCAAGTTCGCTGAGCTTGCTGTGCAGCTGTTTTAGCTGACCATCAGGGGATAGTTCGAATTGCAGGATCTGGCCATTCTTGAGCTGGGAGAACTGTTTGGCCTGTTTGTCGCTGGCCAGTACCTCGTGCACGATCGCGGCAGGCAAACCGACTTTGGCGAACAGGGTGGACAGGGTATCGCCCTTGCTGACGACAACTTCACGGTGGTTGGCGTCCTTGACCGGCGCAGTGGCGGGCTCGGCCTTGGCGATCTTGGCGTCTTTGCTTTCCGGCTCGACGGTAGCGGTGTCTTCCGGCTCGTCGGCGCTGTTATCGATCTGCGCAAAGGGAGAAGGTGTTGCTTCTTGTGTGGCTTCTACAGCGTCAGGAGCGTCTTGTTCCTGTGTCAGTTGTTCGGAGGGGCTAGGCGCCTCCATATCAAGGCTCAAATGAGTTTTCTTGGCTTCCACTTCGCTGGACGGGAAGACCAGAAGCGCCAGGCTCAGCAAGGCGGCGATTCCGCTTGCAGCGAGCAGATGGCTCTTCGGATAAAGCGGGGGCGCTTTAGTCGATGTGTCTGTCATAGGTGATTTGACTTTGAAAAAGATGAATTGGAAAAGATGAATGACATGATGAAGATGAAATAACTGTATAAAATATAACCAAATCCTGCCTGAGGCAACCCTAAGCGCGTATCCCGTCCGGATTCGCCGATGAGTGCTGGGCAGAACTTTGTAATCGGGCCCTGATCTTGTATGGTTGGAGCCCTTTGAAACGAGCCATTTACGGGGCTGATATGAAGTCGGTTGAAGAACAGCTGGCGCTGATCAAGCGCGGTGCGGATGAACTCCTGGTCGAGGCCGAGCTGGTCACGAAGCTCAAGCGTGGCCAACCACTGCGCATCAAGGCCGGGTTCGACCCGACTGCTCCCGACCTGCACCTGGGTCATACCGTCCTTATTAATAAGCTGCGTCAGTTCCAGGAGCTGGGTCATCACGTCATTTTCCTGATCGGCGACTTCACCGGTATGATCGGTGATCCGAGCGGCAAGAGCGCCACGCGCCCGCCGCTGACTCGCGAGCAGGTCCTGGATTACGCTGAAACGTACAAGTCCCAGGTCTTCAAGATTCTTGATCCGGCCAAGACCGAAGTCGCCTTCAACTCCACCTGGATGGATTTGATGACTCCGGCTGACTTCATTCGCCTGTCTTCGCAGTACACCGTTGCGCGGATGCTCGAGCGCGATGACTTCGACAAACGCTACAAAGCCAACCAGCCGATCGCCATCCATGAGTTCATGTACCCGCTGGTTCAGGGTTATGACTCTGTCGCGCTGCGTGCGGATGTTGAGCTGGGCGGCACCGATCAAAAATTCAACCTCCTGATGGGGCGTGAATTGCAGCGCTCTTATGGGCAGGAGGCACAATGCATCCTCACCATGCCGTTGCTCGAAGGCCTGGACGGGGTGAAGAAGATGTCCAAGTCCCTGGGTAACTACGTCGGTATCCAGGAAGCGCCGGGCATTATGTATAGCAAGCTGGTTTCCATCCCGGATGCGCTGATGTGGCGTTACTTCGAGCTGCTGAGCTTCCGCGGCATGGATGAGATCAACGCATTCAAGGCTGACTGCGAAGCTGGCGCCAACCCGCGTGATATCAAGATCAAGCTGGCCGAAGAGATCGTGGCGCGTTTCCATGGTGAAGAGGCTGCGGCGAACGCTCACCGTTCTGCGGGTAACCGTATGAAGGAAGGCGAGCTGCCGGACGATCTGCCGGAGATCAGCATCTCTGCCTCCGAAGACATGCCGATCGCTGCTGTCCTTAATAAGGCAGGGTTGGTCAAGAACTCGGCGGTCGCTCGCGATCTGCTCGGCTCCGGTGGCGTACGCATAGATGGTGAGGTGGTTGACCGCGGCTTCGTCTTCAAGATCGGCGCGACTCATGTATGTCAGGCGGGCAAGAAGGCTTTTGGGCGGATTACTCTGAAGGCGGAGTAGTGTTCAGCGGCAAGCTACAAGCTACAAGCTACAAGCTACAAGCTACAAGCTGCAAGCTACAAGCTGCAAGCTGCAAGCTGCAAGCTGCAAGCTTCAAGTTAAAAGCAGGATGCGGGTTTTCAGCCCTTCTTGCAGCTTGTAGCTAGAAGCTCGTAACTTTTCTGAAATAACCTCTTGACGCGTGTCTGGATCTGTCTATAATTCGCCCCACTTCCGGCGCAGACGAAACGGAAAACTTCTTGAGAATCAAGCAGTTAACCGAAGTAAGTAGCGAGGAGGGGTTTCGGTTTTCAAGGTGAATTCGGAAGCGGTGAAAAAGGTGGTTGACAGCAGATTGTAACGCTGTAGAATTCGCCTCCCGCTAACGTGAGACGCCAAGTTGAACGAAGCGCAAGTGGTTGAAGTTGCAGAGGAAACTTTGAAAACTTCTTAAAATAACCGCTTGACAGATACAGAGGACGCTGTAGAATGCGCGCCTCGGTTGAGACGAAAGAATCAACCCACCGCTCTTTAACAACTGAATCAAGCAATTCGTGTGGGTGCTTGCGCTGTAA
>NZ_JANUFD010000017.1 GCF_024807945.1 Pseudomonas sp. JUb42
CCCGCCGCCCCCGCCCCCCCCCCCCCCCACCCCCCCCCCCCACCCCCCCACCCCCCCCCCCCCCCCCCCCCCCCCCCCCACCCCACCCCCCCCCCCCCCCCCCCCCCCCCCCGCTCCCACTGACAAATCCAGTGGCGGGCAAGCGAGACCGCCCGCCCCTATTTATCCCCTTTGCCTATATTGACCGACCGGGAGTCGTCGCATGTTCGAGTTTTCCAAAACACTGATGGCCGCAAGCCTGGGCCTGGTGTTGAGTCTCACCCTTGTCAACCAGGCCAGCGCCGTAGAAGAAGTGACCGGAGCCGGATCAACTTTCGTTTATCCAATCCTCTCCAAGTGGGCGGCAGACTATAACCAGAAGACCGGCAAGCGCATCAACTACCAGGCCATCGGCTCCGGCGGCGGTATTGCCCAGATCAAGGCCGATGCCGTGGACTTCGGCGCCAGTGACATGCCGCTCAAGTCCGAAGAACTGGCCAGCCACGGCCTGGGTCAATTTCCACTGGTGATTGGCGGCGTCGTCCCGGTCATGAACCTGAGTGGTATTGCCCCGGGCACTCTGAAGTTCAGCGGCGCCGTAATGGCCGATATTTTCATGGGCAAGATCAAACAGTGGAATGACCCGGCGATCGTTGCACTCAATCCCGGCGTTACGTTGCCGAACAAGAAGATAGTCGTGGTCTACCGCTCCGATGATTCGGGCACTACTTATAACTGGGTCAACTACCTGTCCAGTGTCAGCCCAGCGTGGCAAGGCACTATCGGCAGCGGCGTGTCAGTGAAGTGGCCAACCGGTTTCGGCGCCAAGGGCAGTGAAGGCGTAGCCACTTACATCAAGCAGATGCCTGACTCCATCAGTTATCTGGAATACGCCTATATCAAACAGAACAACCTGAACTTCGGTCTGCTGCAAAACAAGGCGGGGAACTTCGTACCGCCCACCGTGGCCAGTTTCCAGGCCGCAGCGGCGGCAGCCAACTGGGACAGCGCCCAGGACTTCAATACCTCGATGATCAATGCGGCGGGTGACAATGCCTATCCGGTAACGGCGACCACCTTCGTGGTCATGCCGAAACTGGCCAAGGATCCGGAGCGGCGCAAACTGGTACTGGACTTCTTCAAGTGGTCCCTGGAAGACGGCAAGGCCCAGACCAACGCCCTTAACTTTGTGCCGCTGCCCGATGCGCTGACCCAACAGGTCGAAGCCTATTGGACAGAGAACAAGATGAGGCCGTAAATACAGTCCGAACGGCCGCGCCCATTAAGCCAGGCTGTCTAATTTCAGACAGAGGACTCGTGGGAGCCGCCTTGGTGGCGATCGAGTGCGAAGCGCTCGCAACAATGCCGGTGACCTCACCGACGCCATCGCCAGCAAGCCGGCTCCCACCCTTCATTCCAATTCATTCTGTTGGTTTATCGCAGGCCGAAGCACAAGCCGCCCGATAGGTTTAGAATGCCGCGCTCTTTTATCGACTGATGCGCCTTCATGAACTCCGAAGCACTCGCGACCCTGCACCAGCACCTGATCAGCGCCCTGATCACACCCCCTGAGGAAACCCGCCGCCTGTTCCACGGCCGTGGGCGACTGTGGGCCGGGCTTGAGCAGATCACCGTCGACTGGATGGAAGGCGTGGTGCTGGTGTCGCTGTTCCGTGAGCCGCCTGCCGACGAACTGCTCGCGTTGAAAGCGTTGCTGATGGAGCTGAGCATCTCGCAGACCTGGCGCCAGGCTCAGGCCCACACCCTGCTGTTGCAGCATCGCTATTTGCCAGACAGCACTACCGAGTGGCTGTGCGGTGAAGTGGTCAATGAATGGCTGATTCATGAGAGCGGCCTGACCTATAAGGTCGACTTCGGTAAAAAACAGAACTCCGGGCTGTTCCTCGATATGCGCTACGGCCGCGACTGGGTCCGCGCCCAGGCTCAGGGCAAGCGCATCCTCAACCTGTTCGCTTATACCTGCGGGTTTTCCGTGGCGGCCATTGCCGGTGGCGCGGAACAGGTACTGAATCTGGACATGGCCCGTGGCGCGCTGAACCGCGGTCGCGGCAACCATCGCCTGAACGACCACGATCTGAGCCGCGTCGGTTTCATGGGACATGACCTGTTCAAGTCATGGGGCATGGTGAAGAAATCCGGCCCCTATGATCTGGTAATCATCGATCCACCCTCGTTCCAGAAAGGCAGCTTCGAACTCGACAAGGATTACCGGCGTGTCCTGCGCCGCCTGCCGGAGTTGCTCACTGCCGACGGCTGCGTGCTCGCCTGCATGAACGATCCCAGCGTCGGCCCGGACTTTCTCATTGAACAGATGGCGATTGAGGCGCCCGGGCTGCATTTCGAACAACGCCTGGATAATCCGCCAGAATTTATCGACGCCGATAGTAACGGTGGCCTGAAAGCGTTGATATTTCGGTAAAAAAGCCTTTGATCCGATTATGGATAGCGCGAATAGACTTTCGCGCGATTACCAAATGCACGGGAATTCAGGAGGATTTGGATCCAAATTAATGTTTATTTTTCGCTCAATGTTTTTTTCCCGACGAATCACCTACTCTGGCCTTAACAACAGCGAAAGCGTGCCGATACACGCTAGAGTGAGCTGAAATAACTCACCTGCACACGGACCCGTGCCGCTCACCAGTGCCTGCACCTGATGCCATGATCAGCGGGCCCTGCTCACTTGAATACTGTCAGAGGTACCTATGGCCGGGATAATGGACGCTGTTAATAGTCGCACTCAATTGGTCGGCCAGAACCGCCTCGAACTATTGCTATTCAAGTTCAATGAACATCAACTCTATGGCATCAACGTATTCAAGGTCCGGGAAGTCCTTAAATGCCCGCACCTGTCCCTGATCCCAGGCTCTAACTCAAACATCTGCGGCGTTGCCAATATTCGCGGTGTGTCTATCCCGATCCTCGACCTGGCCCTGGCCACCGGCCTGCCCGGTCTCGCGGATCCGGCGTCGGCCTACGTCATCATCACCGAATACAACCGCAAGACCCAGGGCTTCCTGGTCTACTCGGTCGAGCATATCGTCAACCTCAACTGGGAAGACATCCACTCGCCACCTCGCGGCAGCGGCACCAACAACTACCTGACTGCCGTGACCAAGGTGAACGACAAACTGGTGGAAATCATCGACGTGGAGAAAGTCCTGGCCAAGGTGTCTCCTGTGGCCGAGGAAATCTCCGCCGGCGTTATCGATGAGCAGGTACAGGAAAAGGCCAAGACCATTCGCGTGCTCACCGTCGACGACTCCTCCGTGGCGCGTAAGCAGGTCAGCCGTTGCCTGGAAAAGATCGGCGTCGAAGTAGTCGCCCTGAACGACGGGCGTCAGGCCCTGGAATATCTCAAGGCCATGGTGGACGAAGGCAAGAAGCCCACCGAAGAGTTCCTGATGATGATTTCCGATATCGAGATGCCGGAAATGGACGGCTATACCCTGACTGCCGAAGTGCGCAATGACTCACGCATGCATGGCTTGCATATTGTCCTGCACAGTTCGCTGTCCGGGGTATTCAACCAGGCCATGGTGAAGAAAGTCGGGGCCAATGATTTTCTCGCCAAGTTCCACCCGGATGACTTGGCACAACGGGTAATTGATCACATGAACCTGCGCTTTCCAAACCAGTAATCAAACAGCGTCGTGGATAATCGAGCCATAAAGGGTCGATTATCCATTTCTTAAAAACCGAAGTGTCGACCAAAGTCTACTATCCCGCCCTTTCTCTCGGCTGATGCGAATAACCCACTCGGGATTGTTGCAGCTTTTGCAAAAAGTGTTTATCAAAAACACCTCTACCCCTCTTTCTTTCGGCGCCCTACCATTCGCGCCATGAAAACGCCTGACGACAAAAGACCCTCTCAGAATAAAACAGACAACTAACAGTCTCGTCACTTGCGCGACCGATTTATTATCACTGCCAAGGAAAACTGTAATGAACGTTAACGCCCTGCTGATCGCGGCCGCTGTCTCCTGCCTAAGTATTTCCGCCATGGCCGATGACACAACAGCGCATCAGCCAGTGCAGGATGTTGTTGCGCAAGACTATACCTACGGTATGAACCTGGATATTCATAAAGTTATTTCAACCACGGAAGTGGCCAATGTCTGCGCCGTTGTCCCAATGGAAATGACTTACGAGGATTCCCGGGGCCAGCGTCATATCCTCAAGTATCAAGTCATGGGCAATGGCTGTTCGAACGGCTGAACACCGGTGAGAAAGAATAAGCTACCGCTCTTTATGCCCTGAATAATATGCACGACGAGAGCGAACCTTGTGCAGGGCGAACCTTGTGGGAGCGAATTCATTCGCGAATGCGGTATTTCAGACGATGACTGTCTATCGGATGTACCGGCCTCTTCGCGAATGAATTCGCTCCCACGAAATCGCTCCCACAATGTTCGCTCCCATACACACCCAGCTTACTTGCCCCACAAACTCATCGCATGATCAACAAAGTGTTTGAGTTTGGGCAGCCGATAACGATCCGGCGAATACACCAGATGCATGGGTCGGCTGGGCGGCTGATAGCCCGGCAGTAGATCGATCAAACGCCCCTCGCGTATATCCGGCAATACCAGCGCATCCGGCAGCATCACCACGCCCATCCCGGCCAGGGCTGCCCGATGCAGGCCCGCCGAGCTATTGATTACTAGCGATCCATTGACCGGCACGAAGATATCGCCGTCAGGACTGCTGAACTGCCATTGCTTGATCACCGAACTCCAGTCATCTCCCGCCGGGTAGGCAAAGGCCAGGCAGTTATGTTCCTGCAGGTCCTCGGGGTGGCTGGGCGTGCCGTTGCGTTGCAGGTATTCGGGTGAGGCGCAGATCTTCAGGACGTAGTCCTCCAGCGGCCGGGCAATCAGCCCCGGTGCTTCCACGGCGCCAAGGCGCACCGCCACATCGAAGCTGTTACCGATCAGATCCGGGCGCTGGTTAGTCAGCACCACGTCCAGTTTGACCTGAGGATAGCGTTGGGAATATTCGCTCAGGGCCGGGGCCAGACGCTCCGAGCCGAAGGTCAGTGGCGCGGTGATGCGCAACGTGCCCTGGGGCTCGCCCTGCTGCTGTTCGGCAAGACGCTCGGAGTCCGCCACCAGTCCAAGCACTTCCTGACAACGCTGGTAATACGCGGTGCCGAACTCTGTCAGGCTTTGCCGCCGGGTGGTGCGATTCAACAGGCTGACGCCCAGACGCTGCTCCAGCGCCCGCAGATGATTGCCCACCATGGTCGTGGACATCCCGCAGTGCTGGGCCGCTGCAGTCATGCTGCCGCCCTCCACCACTTTTATGTAAACCGTCATCGCCTGGAACAGATCCATTATCAATCCTGGATTTAAAATGTTTGAACAATACCAGTGTTTATCCATCATGACTGGCTAACGATACTGCAAGCTCACATCCTCAAGGAGCTTGATCCCATGTCCACCGCCTGCCTGATGACCACTTACCAACCTCTGCCGCTGTGCTTCGAGCGCGGTCTGGGCAGCCGTCTGTGGGATCAGGACGGCCGTGAATACCTGGACGCCGTGGCTGGCGTGGCGGTGACCAATGTCGGCCACAGCCATCCCGACGTGGTCGAAGCGATCCGCGATCAGGCCGGCCTACTGTTGCACACCTCCAATCTGTACAGCATTGACTGGCAGCAACGGCTTGCGCAAAAGCTGACCGAACTGTCCGGCATGGAACGGGCGTTCTTCAATAACTCGGGGGCCGAAGCCAATGAAACCGCGTTGAAACTGGCGCGGCTGTTTGCCTGGCATAAAGGTGTCGAGAAGCCGCTGATCGTGGTCATGGGCAATGCTTTCCATGGCCGCACCCTGGGTACGCTGTCGGCCAGCGACGGCCCGGCGGTGCGGGTGGGTTTCAACTCACTGCCGGGGGACTTCCTGAAAGTGCCGTTCGGTGATCTGGACGCCCTGGACCACGCCTGTGAAACCTGGGGCTCGCGCATCGTCGCCGTACTGCTGGAACCGATCCAGGGCGAGAGCGGCGTGCAGACCGCGCCCGCCGGTTACCTCAAGGCCCTGCGCGAGCGTTGCAACCGGCGCAACTGGCTGCTGATGCTCGATGAAATCCAGACCGGTCTGGGCCGAACCGGCCAGTGGTTTGCCTTTCAACATGAAGGGGTAGTGCCGGACGTGATGACCCTGGCCAAAGGCCTGGGCAACGGCATCCCCATCGGTGCGTGCCTGGCCAGGGGCAAGGCCGCGCAATTGTTTACCCCCGGCAGTCACGGCAGCACCTTCGGCGGCAACCCCTTCGCCTGCCGTGTGGCCTGCACCGTACTGGATGTGATCGAACGGCAAGGTCTGGTTGATAATGCCCGGATTCAGGGCGAACGGCTGCTCAGCGGTCTGCAGGCGGCATTGGCTGAACATCCTGGGGTGGTGGCAATTCGGGGTCAGGGCTTGATGATCGGCATCGAATTGGGCAAGCCCTGTCGCGATCTGGCACTGATTGCAGCACGCGACCATGGGCTGCTGATCAATATTACCCGCAGCACGACCATTCGCCTGTTGCCGCCGCTGATCATCGATGAACAGGACGTCGACAGCATCATCAGCGGCGTCTGCAAGACCCTGGAAACAGCCTGGGGTGCCTGAAAACGGGCAAAGTGTGCGGCACTGCTTCATGGCGGTTACAGGTTGCGCTAACCTGCCCTCACGATTTCTATGAGGGGACACCATGAGTCAAGTGCCAGCCACTTCCCGGATGCTGTATGAACTGGCCCCGAGCGGGACTTTGCGGGTAGCGATCAACCTTGGTAACCCGGTGCTTGCTCAGCCCGGCCCGGTCGGTGGCGACCCGCTTGGCGTCTCGGTGGAGCTGGCCCGGGCCCTGGCCAAGCAATTGGGCCTGCCTCTGCGTCTGATCACCTTTGACGCAGCGGGCAAGGTCTTCGCCGCGCTCAGCCAGGACCAATGGGACCTGGCCTTTCTCGCGATTGAGCCCGAACGCGCCGAGCAACTGGCGTTCTCCAGACCCTACGTGACCATCGAAGGCACTTATCTCGTTCGCCGCGAAAGTCCTGACCAACATACTCGTGACCTCGATCAGCCGGGGCGACGCATCGCCGTCGGCCACGGTGCCGCTTATGATCTCTTTCTGTCACGCACGCTGGCCCACGCCGACCTGATTCGCGGCCCGACCTCCGCCGCCGCCGTGGACCTGTTCCTCGAACGCGCCCTTGATGCCGCTGCCGGCGTACGCCAGCCGCTGGAACAGATCGCCAAGGCCCACCCGCAAGTCAGGGTGCTGGCGGACAGTTTTACCGAGATCCGCCAGGCCATGGCCGTGCCCAGGGAGCGTGAGCTGGCTGCTGCTTATATCGACAGCTTTGTCGAGGAACAGATTCGCAATGGCTTTGTGGCCAAGGGCCTGGAGTTCAGTGGTCAGAGGGATGTGCAGGTGCCTGCGCCGTAATCCTCCCGCGTTTTCGGCGCAACAAACACAGGACCGTAGGACCGGCTTTAGCCGGGAGGAAGCTCTCGCGGCTAAAGCCGCTCCTATGGAAAAAGAGAGGTATCGGCCGTACCAAAGTCCTCCTGACTAAAGCCAGTCCTACATTATTGCCCGGCATCAATTAAACTTGTTTCATGAACTAAAGTTTAACCCTCCTATCCCGCTGCCTTACAAAGAAAAATCATTTATAAAATAATGTTTATCAGTTTATAAAACTTAATCCGATAGACACTTCCAACGCTCAGTCCTAGCCTGTTTCTACGCACTGTTAATTATCAACTTCCCGCGCAGAATGAGGTGTCACCATGAAAAAGTTCCTGTTCGCCACTGCAATGATCTTTGCCGCCGGCCATGCCATGGCTGCCGAATCAACTAATAACAGCACGCCTGTTACCGAGCCGTACCACTACGGCACCCATCTGGATATCGCCAAGGTGATTTCCGTCAGCCGCAGCCATAACGACTGCGAAGTGGGCACCCAGCGCATGGTCTATGTCGACTCCCAGGGCGCGGAGCACGCCATTCGTTATGACGTGGTGGATAACGGCAACGGCTGCAATAGCTGAGAACAAATGGATGGCGTGCCCGCGTCATGGGCACGCCCCAGTCAGATCAAAGCACCAAAGGCTTCAACGATCTTGTCGATCACCACCCGCACCCGTGCGGTATGGCGCAGATCCTGATGGGTCACCAGCCAGACATCGTAGGTCGTCCCCCGGCTGCGTTCCGGCCACAGTCGCAGCAAGCCATCCAGTTCGCCCAGACGCACCGGCAGTTCACCGACACCGACGCCCGCAGCGATGGCCCGACGCATCATCAGGCCCGAGCTTACGGTTGCCGCAATGCGCCCACGGGTGATTGGCTCGGCCGCCAGCGTCACCGGCTTGCCACTGTCCAGATAGGGCTGATAAATCACCATATCGTGCCCGGCAAAAGCCTCTCCCTGCACCGGCTCACCATATTGTTCGACATAACCCGGCGCGGCATACAGCGCCAACGGCCATTTAGCGATACAGCGTGCCACCAGGTCGGGGTTCTCCGGCTTCTGGTTGCGGATGGCGATATCTGCTTCACGTCGCGAAAGGCTTAAAATCTGTGATGAAGCATCCAGACGTACCCGCACATCCGGGTGTTCTCGATGGACACTGGCAATGGCCGGAATCACGAAGTCCACGGCCAGGGAGTCGGTGGTAGTGATCCGCACCTCGCCACTGAGGCGGTTGTCCAGGCCCTGGATCTGCCGCTGCAATTCCAGGGCTGCGCCTTCCATCAACTGCGCCGAGGCGTAGGCCGCTTCCCCCGGTGCGGTCAGCACATAGCCTTCGGAGGTGCGCAGGAACAGGGTGGTGCCCAGGTCCTTTTCCAGGGCATTGATGCGGCGCCCGACGGTGGCCTGATCCACCCCCAGCAGGCGCCCGGCGCCGCGCAGTGTCGCCTGGCGGCAGACCGCCAGAAAGATTCGCGTATCGTCCCAGTTCATAAATTCCCTGCGATGCATTTCTGCATCCCTGAAGCGTGAATTAACAGCGAGCCTGCATCATCGATCATGGTTAACCTGATGCCAATCCGTCGTTTTCAACGACCACTCTTTGGACATCGAACCATGACTCCGAAAACCGCTCCTCTGGCCGCCTCGCGCAATGCGATGTGGCTGCATATATTCGCTGGCCTGTGTGCCAGTCTGGTCAGTATCGGCCTGGCGCGCTTTGCCTATACGCCGTTGATTCCTTCGCTGATCCAGGCCCACTGGTTTTCCGCTGCCGACGTGATCTACCTCGGTGCCGCCAACCTGATCGGCTATCTGATCGGCGCCCTCACCGGCCGACCCATCGCCAAACGGCTGTCCAACAGCCACACACTGCGCCTGATGATGTTGTTGGTCACGGCGTCGTTCTTTGCCTGTGCCTTTCCCCTGTCGATCAGCTGGTTCTTCGGCTGGCGTCTGGTGTCCGGCATCGCCGGTGGCGCGATCATGGTACTGGTGGCCGCGACCGTGATTCCCCATGTGCCTGCGGCCCGTAAAGGCCTGGCCAGTGGCGCGATCTTCCTCGGTGTCGGCGTCGGCATTGCCGGTTCCGGGACCATAGTGCCCCTGCTGTTGTCCCTGGGACTGCACGATGCCTGGATCGGCCTTGGCTTTGTCGCCCTGCTGCTGACCGCCCTGAGCTGGTTCGGCTGGCCCTCCCGTGAAGCGGCCGCAGCCGTTGCCACACCGGCCCCGGAAAAAACTGAAAAGGTACAACCGCTGGGCGCGGCCATGTACCTGCTGTTCGGTCAGTATGCCTTGATGGCGGTGGGCCTGGTGCCGGCCATGGTCTTTCTGGTGGATTACATCACCCGTGGCCTGGGCGCCAGTGCCCATGTCGGGGCGCTGATCTGGATCATGTACGGCGTCGGCTCGATCCTTGGCCCGGTGGTATATGGCTGGCTCGCCGACCGTTTCGGCGCGCGCCCTTCGATTCGTCTGGTATTGCTGGTGCAAGCGATAGCCGTGAGCCTGCTCTGCGTGAGTTCGTCTTATTGGGTATTGGCCTTGCTGGCCGTGATCATCGGTTCGTTCCCGCCGGGCATCGTGCCCCTGGCCCTGGCGCGGGTGCATGAGCTGGTGCCGCATCATCACCAGCAGCAACTGGCCTGGAGCCGTGCCACCGTATCGTTCGCCACCTTTCAGGCGCTGGCCGGGTATGCCAGTTCGGCGATCTTCAACGCTACAGGGGGGTCAGCATGTGCTGTTGTTCGTGATGGCGAGTGTGGCGATTGTCATCGCCCTGGTGGCGGACCTGATCATGCCGCTGCGGGCGCGGCAGACGCAGACCGCGTAAAGACCGGCATACCGCGTCAAGACGTTCGCGGGCAAGCCTCGCTCCAACGGGATAACTCAGATCCGTTGGAGCGAGGCTTGCCCGCGAAGCATCCGGACTGTTGTTACTTATTGAACGCCGAGTAGCTGTTCATCAGGTTGCGGTAGTTCGGAATGCGCGGCGACAGCAGGTTGGCCAGGCCTTCCATGTCGTTGCGCCAGTCAACCTGCAGCTCGCAGGCAACCGAGAACCAGTTGACCAGTTGCGCACCGGCAGCGCTCATGCGAGCCCAGGAAGCGCGCTGTACGGTCTCGTTGAAGGTGCCGGAAGCGTCAGTCACGACAAACACTTCGAAACCTTCAGCCAGGGCCGACAGGGTTGGGAACGCCACGCAGACGTCAGTCACGACACCGGCGATGATCAGTTGCTTGCGACCGGTCGCTTTAACAGCCTTGACGAAATCTTCGTTGTCCCAGGCGTTGATCTGGCCAGGGCGCGGGATGTACGGCGCATCCGGGAACAGCTCTTTGAGCTCTGGAACCAGCGGGCCGTTGGGGCCGGTTTCGAAGCTGGTGGTGAGGATGGTCGGCAGCTTGAAGAACTTGGCAAGATCCGCCAGGGCCAGCACGTTGTTCTTGAACTCGTTGGGCGAGAAGTCCTGCACCAGGGAGATCAGGCCGGTCTGGTGATCGACCAACAGAACGACGGCGTCATCTTTGTTGATACGCTTCCAAGGGGTGAGGCTCATGGTTTTCTCCTTTCGAGGGGTCTTGCAAATGACGCCGCCACACGCAAGGCGACAGCGTCAGGTGGGTAACAATCAGAATGCGAAACAGGAACAGCCAAACGCGCCCCAGAAACCCTGGAAGTCGCTGACCGGCACACTCGACATGCGCGCCTTGTCATGGCTGTGGGAGTGCACGCCGCAGGGACCGCTGCACTGGTGAACCTGGGCCTGCATAGGCGAGGAAGCACGCCAGTGACCTGGCACCTTGACCACCGGCGACCAGTCCGGCAGCACCGGCAATGCGGTCGGCGCCAGGTTCTCGAAATCGCCGTCGCCGTAGACCACACGGCCATTGACCACGGTGAGCACCGACTCGATGCCCTTGATGTCTTCTTCGGCCACGGTGAAATAGTCCGCCGACAGCGCCACCACATCGGCCAGTTGACCGACCTTGATCTGGCCTTTCTTGCCTTGCTCCGACGAGAACCAGGCGCTGCCGTGGGTGTACAGCTCCAGCGCGGTGGCGCGGGACAGGCCTTCCGGATACAGGGCCAGGCCACCGACGGTGCGACCGCTGACCATCCAGTACAGCGAAGTCCAGGGGTTGTAACTCGACACTCGGGTGGCGTCTGTACCGGCGCCCACCGGTACGCCTTCGGCGAGCATGCGTTTGATCGGTGGCGTGTGTTCAGCGGCTTTCTTGCCGTAGCGATCGACGAAGTACTCACCCTGGAACGCCATACGGTCCTGAATGGCAATGCCGCCGCCCAGCGCTTTTACGCGCTCGATGTTCTTCGGCGTGATGGTTTCGCAATGGTCGAAGAACCACGGCAGACCGGCGAACGGAATGTCCAGGTTGACCTTCTCGAACACGTCGAGCATGCGCGAGATGGATTCGTCATAGGTGGCGTGCAGGCGGAACGGCCAGCGATGCTCGACCAGATGACGCACCACAGGCTCCAGATCCTGCTCCATACCGGCAGGCAGGTCCGGGCGCGGCTCGAGGAAGTCTTCGAAGTCGGCAGCCGAAAAGGTCAGCATCTCGCCCGCGCCGTTGTGGCGCAGGAAGTCGTCGCCCTGATGCAGGGTGACGGTGCTGGTCCAGTTCTTGAAATCGGTGAGTTCTTCTTTCGGCTTTTGGGTAAACAGGTTGTAGGCGATGCGTACGGTCAGTTGCTTTTCCTTGGCCAACTGCTCGATCACCGCATAGTCATCGGGGTAGTTCTGGAAACCGCCGCCGGCGTCGATGGCACTGGTCACGCCCAGGCGATTGAGCTCACGCATGAACTGGCGAGTGGAGTTGACTTGATATTCCAGCGGCAACTTAGGCCCCTTGGCCAGGGTCGAGTACAGAATCATCGCGTTGGGCTTGGCCACCAGCATGCCGGTCGGATCGCCATTGGCATCACGCTGGATCTCGCCGCCCGGCGGGTTCGGCGTATCGCGGGTATAACCGGCCACGCGCAAGGCGGCGCGGTTAAGCAGCGCACGGTCGTACAGGTGCAAAACGAAAACCGGAGTATCGGGCGCAGCCTGGTTCAGTTCTTCCAGGGTCGGCATGCGCTTTTCAGCAAACTGAAATTCGTTCCAGCCGCCCACCACACGTACCCATTGCGGGGTCGGCGTACGGTCGGCCTGGGCCTTGAGCATGCGCAGGGCATCGGCCAGGGACGGCACGCCTTCCCAGCGCAGTTCCAGGTTATAGTTCAGACCGCCGCGAATCAGGTGCAGGTGCGAGTCGTTGAGACCCGGAATCACCCGGCGGCCCTTGAGGTCGATGACCTGGGTCGCACTGCCGCGCAGGGCCATGACTTCGGCTTCGGTGCCGACGGCAATGAAACGGCCGTCGCTGATGGCAACCGCGTCAGCCTTGGGTTTTTCGCGGTCGACCGTATGAAAATTACCGTTAAACAGAATCAGCTCAGCATTCATGACAGTTCCTTCGACTGGAGTGAAAAGACAGAAACAGCATCATTGGTCCTGGCGCGCCGTCAGCCAGGGCGCAAACAGACGCGTGGCCAGGGGCATGCACAGGTAGACCACCAGCAGGACAATGGTCGCGGTGATCAGGATGTTGCTGACCAGGTAGCTGGACAGGATGGCGTGCAGAGAAAACACCGGCCCCCAGAGCAGCGGGATCAGCATGCTCAGGGGCAGGATCACCAGGAAACTCACCACGGCCTGCTTCCAGCGCGGCGGCTGTGGCGCGTCTTCACTTGGGTTGAACCAGAACTGGCTGTCGGTGTTGACCTCGGTGACATCGCCATCGGCAAGTAAAGGCGCCACTTCTTTGATCAACTCTCGACGTTCGTCGGAATCGAGCCAGCGTTGCATGGCCTCAGTGGTACTGAAGCGCAGCACACTGGTGAACAGATGCAGGCCACCGGCCTTGCCCCGTACCACGTCGACGCCCAGATGGCCGTGATAACCCGCAGCGATACCGACGACCCGGCGCAGCCAGGCTTCATATTGGTCCTCGGAGCCAGCCCTGATCCGGTGCTTGATCAGCAGCGTGACCGTTTCCTGATTGAACGGCGTGGTGTCAGACATTGCGAAGCACTCCGGGCAAACGTGCGTTGAGGGCGAACCGACCCGGCCCGGCGATCAACAAAGTGGTAAAAACCATCAGCAGCAGCCAGCCGAACTGGCCCTGCTCCAGACTCCACTCCGGATGCACCACCCACAACGCAACCCCGAGAAGAAACAGAATAGGCAAGCAGGACAATCGCGCCAGCAGGCCGACAGCGATAAACAGCGGACAAATGACTTCGGCGAAAATCGCCAGGATCAGGGTGAGATTGGCACCCAGATGGAAAGGGTCTTCGATGCTCAGTAACTGATTACTGTAGTCCAGCAACTTGGGCAGGCCGTGGACCTTAAGCAGAAACAGCGCGCCGCTGAGCCGAAGAAACAACAGGCCCAGGTCATGGGCCATGGCTGTTGATGGGGAGTCTTTCATTGCGCACCCGTCTGTCCTTGAGGCCCGCTCCTTTCAGAGCGGACTTATTTTCAGACTCGATTGTGCAAGGGGTGGGCATGGGGAGATTGAATGGTTGTGCTTTTTCAGAGACCTGGCGAGCGAGCATCCTGACACCACCCACCTGTGGGACCGGCTTTAGCCGGGAAGACATTGGTGCGGGCGCTAGAAATTTATCGATCTTACCTACGCCTTCCCGGCTAACGCCGGTCCCACATTAGGGCTGCGAATACAATTGGAATCAGGCCTGGTCAACCAAGGCTCCGGACATGAACTGGCTGATCCGCGAGCGCAGCCAGCGTTCGGCCGGGTCGTTGTCATGCACCCCGCTCCAGACCATGGACAACTCGGCAGCGACAATTGGAAACGGCGGTTCGTCGGCACGCAGGGCGCAGCCTTCGACCAGGGCACAGGCGGCATAATCCGGCACGGTAGCGATCAGTTCGGTGCCCGCCAGCAAGGCGCGCAGACCGTTGAACTGCGGTACACCCAACACCACCTTGCGCGAACGGCCGACCTTGGCCAGATCCAGGTCGATATTGCCGCTCAGATCACCAGAGAACGAGACCATGGCGTGGGGGCGTTCGCAGTATTCATCCAGGGTCAGGGCGCCGGGCCGGGAGTCACCGCGCAGCACCTTGCAGGTGATATCGCGCAGCTTCTTGCGCTTGGCATTGGCGGGCAGATCGGTGGTGTAGCTGACACCCACGGAAATTTCCCCGGAGGCCAGCATGGACGGCATCAGCAGGTAGTTGGCCCGGCGCACGACGATAATGATATTGGGCGCCTCTTCACGCAGCTGTGTCAGCAGCGGCGGTAACAGGCCGAATTCGGCGTCATCGGACAGACCGATGCGAAAGACCTCGCAACTGGTCGAGGGATCGAAATCCTTGGCCCGGCTCACCGCGCCGGAAATGGTATCCAGGGCGGGCTGGATTTCCTTGAGGATATCCAGCGCCCGCGCCGTCGGCTCCATACCCCGGCCATTGCGCAGCAACAGCGGATCGTCGAACAGATCACGCAGACGGGCCAGCGCGGCACTGACCGCTGGCTGCCCCATGAACAGCTTCTCGGCGACACGGGTCAGATTGCGCTCGAACATCAGCGCTTCAAAGATCACCAGCAGGTTGAGGTCGACACGGCGCAGATCGTTGCGGTTCATGGAGAGGTCCAGGTCTGAAAGATGTGAAGGCAAACCGTGAAAACTGTGGCGGTGAATCTTGTGGGAGCAAACGGTGGAAGCAGATTCTGTGGGAGCGAATTCATTCGCGAAAGCGATATTTCAGCACTACGCATGCGCCGAATGTACCGACCTCTTCGCGAATGAATTCGCTCCCACATACTTCGCTACATAAGAATCGCTCCTACAGGGCCCCCTGTAAGGCTGCTTCAACAGGGCAAGCTCCGGTCTCACGCCAGTAAAGCACGGCGCCAGCTGAAAGGTGTCGAACCGATGATACGGGTAAATACCCGGGTGAAATGGGACTGATCAGCAAAACCGCAGTCCAAGCTGATACGGGAGATGCTCAAATCGGACTCGGTCAACAGGCGCTTGGCCTTTTCCAGGCGAATGCGCAAAAACCAGTCCCTCGGCGAAACACCGGTGTTCTTCTTGAATGCCCGGGAAAAATGACTGCGCGACAGCGAGCACTCACTGGCGATACGGGCGATCGACAGGCCGCGACCCATATGGCTGGCCATGATTTCCTTGGCCCGGCGCTCCTGCCAGGGTGACAGCGCAACCCGTTCGAGGGCTTGCGGTTCGATCATGACAAGGGCTGGCAAAGTAACGCGATGCAACGAAGACGAACTGACAGTATTCATTCCTGGCTCTCCTGTTCAGAGGGGATGACACACTGCAAGTCTGGATCGAGCGCTTCCTTAAAGTCCTTTGCCGGGTATTAATCGTTCTTAAATCGACACTAAATTCCGCATTTTCGCTACAGGGTTATTTAGTGAAACTCATATCACAATGCCAGCCAACTCCAGCGCATCGATTAATTGCTCCTCACAGAATGGCTTGGCGAGAAAGGCCAGGGCTCCGGCAACCATTACTCTGGAGACCGTCTGTTGGTCGCCGTGAGCGGACATGCACACCACCGGTGGATGCGGGTCACTGGCACGCAGATGCCGCAAGACGTCGAGCCCTTGCATGCCCTGCATACGCAAATCGAGCAGGACACAGGCGGCCTGACTGACTTCGCTGGAGGCCAGAAACGCTTCCCCCGAAGCGAAACCAACGCTGTGACAGCCCAGGGATTTGAGCAGGTTGCCAAGACTGCTGCGCATAGACACGTCGTCGTCGACAACGCAGATCAGAACCATAAGCTGAACTTCTTGGCCTTTGGGTAGTTAGAAAAGTAGCGTACGCGCAACAGCGCGGAACGGGGATTGACTCTATGTATAGTTGTGCCGCTCGCCGTCATTTGTAGAACTTTTGTACGAAAAACCTCACGCATGGAGTTATTCGACGGCATTCAACCGATCAGCCATTTTCACCAGATCAATCAGGGTTCGCGCCTGCATCTTGGTCATTAAATGGCGTTTGTGAACTTTGGCGGTAATCTCACTGGTGCCCAGTTCATGGGCAATCTGCTTGATCATCTTGCCGGTGATCGCCAGGGCCATGACTTCCCGTTCGCGGGGCGTCAGGGTATCGAAGCGGCGGCGACAGCTTTCGGTCTCCAGGCGCCGGATCAGATTGCCACGATCCTGCTCCAGAGCCTGACCGATCAGGTCCAGCAGATAGTCGGGCTCGAAGGGTTTGGTCAGGAACTCATGGGCACCGGCCTTGATGGCCCGCACCGACATGGGAATGGTGCCGTAGCCGGTCATGAAAATGATCGGGAAATGCAGGCCCCGGCGCATCAGTTCACTCTGCACGTCGAAACCGCTATCTGCCGCCAGGTTGACGTCCAGCAGCAGGCAGGTCGGCCGCTCGATGAAGTTTTCCTGCAAGAAGTCCTGGGCCGAGGCAAAGCTCTTGCTGACCAGGTCGGCCGAACTGAGCAGGCGGGTCAGCGACGTGCACATCGTCGGCTCGTCATCGACCACATAAACCACGGGTGTTGCGCTCATAAATCGGTTATCCGTAAACCCGGCTACTGGCTGGTGGCCAGAATCCGTTGATGATGCAGGTGATAGATATCGGGCAGTGTCGCCTCGACAGAGCCCTTGGCACGCAGATCGCTCAGGGAAACACCGAGCGCACGCGGTGCGGAAGCCTCAGGACTGCGTAACAACGGGACCTTGCCCGTACGTTGCAGAATGCACAGGCGGGTCACGTCGAGCAAGCGATAGAACTTGAACGGACCTTCGGCGGTGACCACCAGCAGCGACTTCAGCGCCAGGCCAACGATGCAGTCCATCACCTGGGTGCGGGATATGCCTGGCAATATGGCCACCTCGCAGGCCTGATACAGCGTGAAGCGCCCTTGCAGCTCGGCAATCCGCCGCAGCACCGCCTTTTCATCGCTGCTGAGCAGACGGTAACTCCATTGCAACGAAGCTTCCAGGCTCTGATGGCGATCCGGCGCGGTGCGCAGGCCGGCGCCAAGCAGATGCAGGTGCTCCTGCAGGTTGCTCGCCAGCTCGAACAGCCCCAGGGTCGAGGCCCGTGCCGCAGCCATTTCCAGCGCCAGGGGAATACCATCGAGGCGACGGCAGACCTCCCCGACCAGGGCCACGCTCTGATCATCCAGGGCCGCGCCGTCGTTCTGCGGGAAGAACCAGTCCAGCGCCCGCAAGCGCTTGAGGAATAGCTGCGCCGAAGTGCTACGCAACACGGTCTGGCGATCCGCGCCCTCCGGCGCCAGCGCCAAAGGCGGCACTACCATGCTGCGTTCGCCATTGATACGCAGCGATTCGCGACTGGTAGCGAGGAAGGTCGACGCAGGACAGGCCTGAATCAAGCATTCGCCCAGCGCGGCTACCGCCTCGATGACGTGCTCACAGTTGTCGAGCACAACCAGTCGGGGCTTGCGGTTGAGTTCGTCGATAGTCGCTTCCAGCAACGAGGACGGCGCCGTGCAGCCGACACCCAGGCTGCAGGCCAGGGCGTCGAGCACACGCTCGGGGCAGGTCAGTTGCGCCAGGCAGACGAAGCTGACCGCCTGGGCATCATCGCGGCAATAGCGATGAGCCACAGCCACGGCCAGGGTGGTCTTGCCAATGCCTCCGGCACCGACCAGCGTCAACAACGTTGTGTCCTGCAGCGCCTGGCATATCTCATCGAGCAGGCTTTCGCGCCCCACCAGCGGCGTGGCATAGGGCAGGCGCGCCTGGCACGCCAGGGGCAACTGTTCGGCTTCTTCGGCCTCGGCGCCCTCCTCGGCCAGCATCAGCATGTAGCCGCGCCCGGGAATGGTACGGATCAGGTCACGGTCGGCACCCAAAGCCTTGCGCAAGGCCGAGATATGCACTTGCAGGTTGTTTTCCTCGACCACCGTATCCGGCCAGACCCGCTGCAGGATTTCATCCTTGCTCACCAGGCGGCCGGGACAGTTGACCAACAGTTCAAGAATATCGAACGCGCGGGTGCCGATACGCAGCGGCAGACCGCTCTTGAAAAGGTCTCTTAGTTCAAGGGAGACATGGACTTGGCCGAGGCTGATCATTGAATTCACTCTTTCCCTAAGTAGTGACAGGCGACTGCCGAACGGCGCTGGCAAAGCCTGGCAATGGGTTTCAACAATGGCTGTATTGACGCATCTAATCAGCTAAAGCCCTTAGCCGATATTATCTATAGGGATAGTCCGACTAATACGCACAGGTAAAAACTAACGCTTTGGTTTAGTCCACGCCGGCACAGGTCCCGTGCAGCGCTCTAAACCGGGGCCTTTGCCTTTTACGCAAGGCTACTTTGCAGCGTGGCGGGATACCCTTGGGCGGCGCGCTCCTCTAAGGTGGCGTCCATTGGCGAGCAACCCCACTGCCTCGCCCCTGACTTGAGCCCTTGCACATGACCCGGACAAGCACTGTATCCGTCGAAACACCACCCCATACCCTGACCCGCGGCCTGGTGCTGCTGTTCGCCTTTTGCTGTGGCGCCATCGTCGCCAATATTTATTACGCCCAGCCCATCGTCGAGCTGATCGCACCGGACATCGGTCTGTCGGCCCATAGCGCCAGCCTGATCGTATCCCTGACCCAGATCGGCTATGCCCTGGGCCTGCTGTTCCTGGTGCCATTGGCCGATCTGGTCGAGAACCGCAAATTGATGCTGGCTACCGCTGTGGTGGCTACCATCGCCCTGCTCTGCGCCGGCCTGGCCGAGCATGCCAACCTGTTTCTCGCCATCTCTCTGCTGATCGGCCTGAGTTCGGTCTCGGTACAGATGCTGATCCCCCTGGCCGCGCACCTGGCACCCGAGCAGACCCGCGGGCAAGTGGTCGGCAATATCATGGGCGGCCTGCTGCTCGGTATTCTCCTGGCCCGGCCACTGTCCAGTGTAGTGGCCGACCATTTCGGCTGGCGCGTGGTGTTCATGGGCGCTGCAGTGATTATGCTGGCGATTACCTTGGTCATGGCTTTGACCATTCCCGGCCGTACTCCGGACCATAAGGCCAGCTACGGGCAACTGCTCGGCTCGCTGTTTACCCTGCTGCGCAAACACCCGCTGCTGCGTCAGCGCGCGCTGTATCAGGGCCTGCTGTTCGCGGCCTTCAGCCTGTTCTGGACCTCGGCGCCGATTGAACTGGCGCGCCAGCACGGCCTGTCACAAAGCCAGATCGCGATCTTCGCCCTGGTCGGAGCCATCGGCGCCATCGCCGCGCCCTTCGCCGGTCGCCTGGCCGACGCCGGACACACCCAGCGCGCCTCCCTGGTAGCAATGATCCTGGCACCAGTGGCGTTCCTGATCGGCCTGACGTCGCCTGGCTATAGCGTGATCGGCCTGGCTGTCACGGGTATCCTGCTCGACTTCGCCGTGCAACTGAATATGGTTCTTGGCCAGCGTGCGGTCTACGCCCTCGACCCGGCCAGCCGTGGCCGCTTGAACGCGCTATACATGACCAGCATCTTCATCGGTGGCTCCATCGGCTCGGCCCTGGCCAGCAGCATTTACGAACAGGCTGGCTGGCACGGCGTGATCATGCTCGGCGCAGGCCTGCCCGCGATCGCCCTGGTGGTGTTCCTGATCGTTGAACGGGGCCTGAGCGTACGCGCCTGATCCCGACAGCAAAAACAAAGCCCCCGACCTTGCGGCCGGGGGCTTTTTTTATCTGTCGCACAGGGACCGCATGATCGGCCGTAGGGCCGGCTTTAGCCGGGAGAGCGTCATCAGCTTCAAAGACGCCCTCCCGGCTAAAGCCGGTCCTACAGAAAGCGCATATCTTCAGATGGCTATCTATCTACCACTCTACCCTTCCAACCCTTTCTGCCAGCCACTCCGGGCCAACGGCAGATCCAGCAGCCGCTTGCCCGTGGCATCGGCCATGGCATTACCCAGAGCCGCCGCCATCGGCCCCTGGACAATCTCGGCAGCGCCCAGGAAAGGCTGTCCCGGCTGATCGAGCAGATGCACTTCGACACTGCCCGGCACCGCCGGAAAGCGGATGATCGGGTAACCGCTCCAGTCAAAACTGCGTACTCCGGCCGGGTCGTACAGGACCTTTTCGTACAGTGTCCAACTGGCCGACTGGACGATCCCGCCCTCCACCTGATTGCGCAAGCCATCGGGGCTTACGATCTGCCCGCAATCCACCGCCGTCACCACCCGGTCGATGATCACTTCACCGGTCTGGCGCTGCACATGCAACTGCACGGCAATGGCACAGTAACCCATGACGTTCTTGTAGCGGGCAAACGCAAAGCCGATGCCGCTGCCCGGCCCCGTCGCCTTGTGCGGCCAGCCAAAGGCGCTGGCGGCGCTCTTGACCACGGCAATGGCCCGGGGATCGCTCAGGTGTTGCAGGCGGAACTGCACCGGATCTACACCGGCACGGGCCGCCAGTTCATCCAGGGCGCTTTCGATAGAGAACACATTGACATGAGCCCCCAGCGAGCGTTGCGCCGAGGTGCGAAATGGCATGGTCGTGACGAAGTTCATATCGATCTGCGTGTTGGCAATGTCATACAGCGGCACCGCATTGCGATCACCGTCGCCTTCGGGCTGGGCAATCGGCACCGAGGGCGCAGGGGTAAAGGGCCGGGCCAGCAACCACGCGGGCATCAGCCGTCCGGCATTGACGATACGTTCGTTATGGGGCGTGCTCCACAATTCGTATTTCCAGTTGCGTACCTTGCCTGACGCATCCAGGTCCGCTTGCACCTCGGTGAGCATTGCCGAGCTGTAAGGCTCCCAGAGGTTTTCCTGTTCGCGCATCCATTGCACCCGCACCGGCTGGCCCGGCAGCGCCATGGCTACCAGAGCGGCATCGGCCGCCGCATCGTCGGCACCGTTATGCCCGTAGCAACCGGAACCCTCGACATGAATGCAGCGCACTTTCGCCACCGGCAGCCCGAGCATCTCGGCAATCCCGGCACGCAACGGATAGACCCCTTGGGTGTGGGTCCAGACCGTCAGCAGGTCGTCCTTGTACCAGGCCACCGAGCAGGACGGCCCGATGGAGCCGTGCATCAGATATTGCTTGGTGACCCTGGCGCGATAGGCCTTGGTCGACGGTGCATCAAGGCTGCCCTTACTGCCCACCGGGTAGTGCTTTTTCGGCAGCCGAGTCAGCAGCTCATGAATATGCTTTTCATCCGGCAAGGCATTGCCTTCAGTCCAGCGTGCCGAGGCATAACCTTCGCGCATGGCCTTGACTGCCTGCCATTCATCCTTCGCCACCACGGCCAGATAACTGCCATTGCGTACCAGCTTGACCACCCCAGGCAGCTTTTCCAGGGCTGGCTGATCAACGTCGACAAGGTACTGCCGCGCCGGGGCGGACGGATCACCCGCGCATGGAGCATGCCCGGCAGGCGCATGTCCTGCACATAACTGGCGCCACCGCTGACCTTGGCCGGAATATCCAGGCGTGGCAACGAGTGACCGATCAGCTTGAACTGTGCGGGCTCGGCAACCGGTGACTGGACACTGGCGTAACGGTGCAGATCGACCCCGGCAATGGCTTCGGTGTAAGGCATGCTGCGGCCGTCAGCGGCAACTATCACTGCGTCCCGGGTGCTCAGGGTGGAGGGCTCCAGCTGCCACTGACGAGCCGCAGACTCGACCAGCAACTGGCGCACTTGCGCCGCCGCATTGAACAAGGCCGTACCGCTGTCGAGAATGGTATGGCTGCCAGCGGTATAGCCTTCATTGGGCGTCAGGGCGGTGTCAGCAGTGATGAAGTTGATCAGGCCAGGATTCACCTCAAGACGCTCGGCGGCGATCTGCAACAACGCCGTACGCACGCCGGTGCCCAATTCAACCTTGCCCGTATAGACAGTAACGCCGTGTTCCTTGTCGATTCGCACCCAGGCATCGAGAAAGGGTGTGGCGCGCAGGCTGCCGGGAAGATTCGGGTCCAGCACCACGGTGCCCAGGGTATCCACCTCGGTATCGGCAAAGGCCTGACGCGCGCCCGGCACCATGGCGAAACCCACCACCAGCGCGCCGCCGATGAGGAAGGAACGACGTCCCGGACCGACGGGCAAATCCTCTCGGCGCGTCATACCCGCACCCCGCTGGCGACCACAGACTGGATCGCTTCGATAATGCGCATATGGGTGCCGCAGCGGCACAGGTTGGGCGCCATATGCTCGCGAATCTGCTGTTCATCCGGCTGAGGGTTGTCTTGCAATAACGATTGAGCGCGCATGATCATACCGGCGATGCAGTAACCGCACTGGGCCGCCTGTTTGTCGATAAAGGCTTGTTGCAAAGGCCCCGGCGCCTGCTGGCTGCCCAGGCCTTCAACGGTACGAATGCTGCGCCCGGCCGCTGCCGAGCACGGCAACAGGCAGGAGAACACCGGTTTGTCGGCGACCATCACGGTACAGGCGCCACACTGGCCCAGGCCGCAGCCGTACTTGGCGCCATTGAGTTCAAGGTGGTTGCGCAAGGCGTACAGCAGCGGCATATCCGGGTCGATATCCAGGGCATGGTCACGACCATTGACGTTCAGGTTGATCATTTCGCGTGTCCCTCTTGGCGCAGGCTGCTGATGGTTTTATCCAGATCGGCCCAGGGACGGGCGGAACAGGTTTGCTCGCGCAGATAGCCGGCAATCGCCGCTATCTGGCTATCGTTCAGGCTATTGGCGAAGGCCGGCATGTAATGACTGGCGTCACCCCGTGACAACGGGATGCCGTCGAGCACGGTCTTGATCAGGTTGCGCGGGCTGTCGGCGCGCAGGGCCGAAGACTGCTCAAGGCCAGGCCGACCATCGACCATGCGCATCGGCGCTGCCGGGCCATGGCAGCCGGCGCAGGCCCCGGCAAATAGCGTGGCACCCTCACTCGCCACCGCGACCGCAGGTTGTGCCAGCGCGCAAGGCGCCGCCCTGGATTTGTCAGCGTCGGGCTTGAGGCTGAGAATGTAATCGGCAATCGCCTGCACATCAGCGCTGGGCAATTGCGCCAGGCTCAGGCTGACCGGCAGCATCGGCCCGGCCGCCGCGCCATGCCCCTCGGCGACCTGACCACGCAGATAGGCTTGCAGCTGCTCGGTATTCCAGGGGTGAGGGCCTTCGCTGAGGCCACGCAACGACGGTGCATCCCAGCCATCGACGACACCGCCATTGAACAGCTCGCTGCCCTTCTCGCCGCCGATGAAATTCAGCGGTGAATGGCAGGACGAACAATGCCCTGCGCCCTCCACCAGATAGCGCCCGCGATTCCATTGCGTCGATTGCCCGGCCACGTCCTGCAACGGCGCGCCATGCAGAAACAGCAGATTCCAGAACGCGACCAGCGGACGGAAATTCATCGGGAACATCATCTGGTTGGGCGGCGCATGGGCTTGGACAGGGTCCACGCTCATCAGGAAGGCGTAAGCATCGCGGATATCCCGCTCCGACATGCGGCTGTAATGCACATAAGGGAACGCCGGATAAAGCAGGTGCCCGTCGCGGGCGATGCCGTTGCGCATGGCGCGGATAAACGCCTCTTCCGGCCACAGGCCGATGCCGCTGGCAGGGTCCGGGGTGATATTGGTGGTGTACAGGGTGCCGAATGGCGTCACCAAAGGCAGACCACCTGCCATATAGGCGCCACCCGGACGGGTATGGCAGACCGCACAGTCGCCCTGCTCCACGACCCTGGCGCCGCGACGGATGCTTTCAGCGTCGTGACCGGCAATGGCTTGTGGCAATGGCGCAATCGCCGGGCGCCACATCAACGCAAAGGCAATCACCAGACCTGCGACGGCTAACGCAAGCCCGCCCTGAACAAGGGTTTTACGCCTCATGTACGCTCCTCGAAATGCGCACGTCCTGGTTGGAACCGTGCAAACACTTCACGTTAGGGGGAGCCCTGGATCGAGAGAATGTACCTGCGCCGCAACACTGATTTGCGCTTTGCACAACGCCCGTCCAAGGCCATGCCTTAACCTTAGAGTCCGTACGTGTATCAGGCTTGAATGGGCGTGCTCAAAAGAGGTCAATGCGGCGCTCAATAACACTCAACGCCGCAGTACAGAGGACGAGGTTATTCGAGCAGCGGTACTTTGGCCGCCCGTTGGTACGGGCCGTACTCAACCGGTATCCACTGGAAATGCTTGTCCTGTTGGCCGATGTGGCCCATGCCTGGAAATGGCAGGTGCGCCGCTGCAACCCAGATTTTGCTCTTCGCTGCAGCACTGAACACCTGCTCGCGACTGGCAATGGCCTCTTTACCACTGGTATCGAAGCCGATCGACACTTCCGGATGCTCGAACTGCACCGCCAGGTTATGGATCAGGTCGCCCATGAACAGAATGGTCTGGCCTTTGGACGTGAACTGATAGGTGGTGCTGCCTGGCGTGTGCCCGGCCTCCAGGGTGGTCTTCACCTCAGGCACTGGCGACTCGCCCGGCGTAAAGGTCTTGAAGTGCGCCGCCGCGATATAAGACGCGGTGGACTCCTGGGCGATCTTGAAAAAAATCCGGGCCGCTTCCGGCACCTTGTTCATGGCATCAGGATCCAGCCAGTAGTCAGCTTCCGGCTTGGCGGCATAGACCATGGCATTGGCGAATACCGGTTTCTTCTGGGCATCAACCAGTCCGCAGACGTGATCCAGGTGAAGGTGGGTCAGCAGGATGGTATCGACCTGCTCCGGCTGATAACCCGCCGCGCGGATATTCGCCGACAGCCAGCCGGCCGTTTCCCCCATGCATTGCCCGGCGCCGGTATCGACCAGAATCAGATGCTCGCCGGTATTGATCAGGAAAGCGTTGAACGCGGTCTGCACACCCGGCGAATCGATGTCGCGACGGGCAAGCAGCGCTCGAATCTTGCTTTGGGTCATGCCCTGGAGCAGCTTGGGCGACAGGTCGTTGTAACCATCAAATAGCGCAGTAACTTCGTAGTCGCCCACGGCCAGGCGGAAGTAACCGGGCACCTGGGTCTTCTGCTGTGCCGGTGCCTGTGCCATGGCGGCGCTGGAAGCCAGTAGCAGCGACAGGCCCAGCCCGCGAATGAGGGGAGATAAGGATAACGGCATGGCGTCCTCGCACTTGGATTCATCACCACACGCCGGGGTGGCGTGTGCATTGGCGGGGATCATGGCTGCGTGAGGACAACGGGGGATTGAATGGCTGTGCTGGTTTTGCGAGGTGATCGAATATTCGGTAGGAGCGAGGCTTGACCGCGAAGACATTGGTGCAGCCGCTACACCTGCTGCGCCTGATCCATAGCCTTCGCGGGCAAGCCTCGCTCTCATCAAACAACGCGTAACGTACTGAATGACAAAGACTCTGTGGGAGCGAATTCATTCGCGAAAGCGGTGTTCCCGGCGATGAAGATGCGTCGAATGTACCGGCCTCTTCGCGAATGAATTCGCTCCCACACGATTGGCCACCTACCCCGGTTAGTGTTTGCTGCGTGACAGCGCGGCGTCGTAGACGGGACGGGATCTCCCACAGTACAAGCAAACCTAGCCCAACTCGATAAGGTGCTCCTTGAGAAACTCGATCAACGCCTGCACCGGTCGCGAGCTTTGGCGGTGTTGCGGGTACACCGCCGACAGCACCAGTGGCTCGGTGCGGTATTCGTCCAACACCCGCACCAGGCGACCGTCCTTCAATTGCTCACCGACAATAAACAGTGGCAGGTAGGTAATGCCCAAACCAGCCACCGCGGCATCGCGCAGCAGGTCGCCGTTATTGGCGCGCATGCGTCCGCACAGGTTGATGGTCAGCGGCTTGCCGTTGCGTTCGAAGCGCCATTGCACCTGGCGGCTGTGGCCATAGGGCAGGCAGTCGTGATCCTTGAGTTCCTCAGGTGCCTGGGGCGCGCTGCGTGAGGCCAGGTAATCCGGGCTGCAGCAGTAGACCCGGTCGATCAGGGCGAGGCGGCGGGCAATAAGCGTCGAGTCTTCCAGCAGGCCGATACGCAGGGC
This sequence comes from Pseudomonas sp. JUb42, assembly GCF_024807945.1. GTDB lineage: Bacteria > Pseudomonadota > Gammaproteobacteria > Pseudomonadales > Pseudomonadaceae > Aquipseudomonas. The sequence goes on from NZ_JANUFD010000017.1 coordinate 26,465, forward strand.
CAGGTCATAGCCCTCCCCCAGCAAGTCCACCGAACGGTCGCTCAGGTCCAGCTCCACCGAGACCTCGGGATAACGTTGCAGAAACAACGGCAGCAGGCAGCCGAGATGAGCCATGGCAAAGGACAGCGGTGCGCTCAGGCGGATGGTGCCCCGTGGCTGCGCGTTCTGCCCGGCGATGCTCTGCTCGGCTTGCTCCACTTCGGCGACCAGGCGCAGGGCCGACTCGTAATAAGCCTGACCCAGTGGCGTGACATCCAGGCGGCGAGTGGAGCGGTTGAGCAGGCGCACGCCGAGGCGCTCTTCCAGCTGCATCAGGCGGCGGCTGATGAACTGCTTGGACAGGCCCAACTGATCGGCCGCTGCTGTGAAACTGCCCGACTCCATCACCTGGGCAAAAATACGCATATCTTCAAACTGATTCATTGTCACGCTCAGGTGGACAGTCAAACGCCTTTCAGCGGATTTATCACAGCATGGCAGCCCATTAATCTGTGTCCATCGCGCTGCAACAGCCAGCGCAACAAACCAGACAGATTATTTGCTCACAAGGAATTGCCCATGAACATCTTCAAGAAAGCCGCCACCGTAACCGTACTGGCACTGGCCATCAACTCGGCCTTCGCCTCGACGCCGACCACCCAGGTCGAACACCAGACCCAGACATTCCTCAATGCCCTGAACGCAGGTGGCGGTCGCCCTCTTGAAGAACTCAGCCCTGCCGATGCCCGCGCTGTGCTCACCGGTGCGCAAAAATCGGTGAAAGTCGATGTCTCCGGCACCGAAGTCAGCGACCGTACCATTCAGGTCGACGGTCAGTCGGTTGCCCTGAAAATCGTCCGTCCGGCCCACGTCAAAGGCAACCTGCCGGTGTTCATGTTCTTTCACGGTGGTGGCTGGGTTCTCGGCGACTACCCGACTCACGAACGCCTGATCCATGACCTGGTGGTGGGCTCTGGCGCAGTGGCGGTCTATGTCGGCTACACACCGTCGCCCGAAGCGCACTACCCGACAGCGATCAACCAGGCCTACGCCGCCACCCGCTGGGTCGCCGAGCATGGCAAGGAAATCGGTGTCGACGGCACTCGCCTGGCCGTGGCTGGCAACAGCGTCGGTGGCAATATGGCCGCCGTGGTCGCCCTGATGGCCAAGGAACAACACGCCCCGAATCTGCGCTTCCAGCTGCTGCTGTGGCCGGTGACCGATGCCAAATTCGATACCGCCTCGTACAACGAATTTGCCGACGGCCACTTCCTGACCAAGAACATGATGAAATGGTTCTGGGACAACTACACCACCGACGCCGGGCAACGTGCGCAGATCCATGCCTCGCCGTTGCAGGCGACTCTGGAGCAGTTGCAAGGCCTGCCACCTGCATTGGTACAGACCGCCGGTGCTGACGTGCTGCGTGACGAAGGCGAGGCCTATGCCCGTAAACTGGATGCCGCCGGTGTCGATGTCACTGCGGTGCGCTACAACGGTATGATCCACGACTACGGCCTGCTCAACCCCCTGAGCCAGATCCCCGAGGTCAAGGCGGCGATGCGTCAGGCGGCCGGCGAGCTCAAAGCCCACCTCAACTAAACGCACTAATGTTCAAGACAGCCCACGGTACGTGGGCTGTTCTGTATCAGCCCTTCAGGAAGATCAACCATGTCGTTCATTCAAAACTACCCGTTTGTTGCCAGCGTCATTGTTCTGTTGATCGACCTGTTGAGCTGGCAACTGCTGCCGTTCAAATACCGGATTTATAAAGTCGCGGCGCGCCTGGTGTTGTTTCTGGCCTATAGCGCCGTGATCGTCAGCGCCGGCATGAGCCCGCTGGATGCAGCGCCCTGGCCGGAGGACGGCCCACGTCACCTCGCCGCCATCGCCCTGAGCATTCTCTGGTGGCTGCTCGCGGCACGAACCCTGACCGGCGTGCTCGGCATTCTCCTGACCCGGCGCATCGGCCATAGCGGCCGCTTGTTGCAGGAAGTCATGGGCGCAGTGATTTTCCTCATTGCTGCCGTCGCCGCAGCGGGCTACGTCCTGCAACTGCCAGTGCAAGGCTTGCTCGCCACTTCGGGGGCCATGGCGATCATCGTCGGCCTGGCCTTGCAGAGCACTTTGAGCGATGTGTTTTCCGGCATCGTGCTCAATACCACCAAGCCCTATCAGGTGGACGACGTGGTCAGCATCGATGGCGTCGAAGGCAAGGTCGTCGATATCGACTGGCGCGCCACCCATTTGCTCACTGGCACCGGCAGTACTGCCGTGGTGCCCAACTCGGTGGCGGCCAAGGCCAAGATCGTCAACCTCAGCCGACCCAGTGATTGCTTCGGCATTTCCGTGACCATCATGGTCTCGCCGAATATCCGCCCGCGCAGGGTGCTCGACGCCCTTGAGCGCGCCCTGCAAGGCAGCAGTGCACTATTGCCGTCGCCCAAGCCAAGAGCCATGGTCAAGGAAGCCAGCCCGACCACAATCGAATACAGCATCACCGGCTCGATCCGTTCACTGGACAGCAAGATCGATGTACGCAACCTGCTGTTCGACCTGGCGTATCGTCATCTGGAAGCCGCCGGCATTGCCTGGCAGTCGGATATCAGCACCGATAACAGCATGTCCCGGGCCCGGGCCTTGCTGGAAGATGTGAAGATCTTCAAGTCGGTCAACGCCGAAGAGAAAAATCATCTGGCACAGAATCTGGTGCCCCACGAATATGCAGCCGACCAGGTGATTCTTGAAGCCGGGGAAGTCAGTGATAGTCTGTTGGTGATTGCCACAGGCGTGGTTTCGGCGACGGTTTCGGATGGCAATCGCTTTATCGAAGCCGGACGCATGGGGCCAACCGAGGTCATGGGCGAACAGAGCATCCTTGCCGATACACCGTCAAATGCGCGTTTTACCGCCCTCACCTCTTGCGTGGTCTATCGCCTGGAAAAATCCGTGGTGCGCAGTGCCATGGAGCATCAGGCGGAAATCACCCGGGCCCTGAAAAAGCTCCAGGCTGTGCGCCAGCATGGCAGTGAAAGCTTGCTGCTACAGAGGCCGACTGCCGTGCGCAAGGCCGGGTTCCTCGGCTGGCTGAAAACTCGCTAGAAGATTGGACGCTGCGCCATCATCACCTTTAACTCGTCGATGAACAGTCGCAGGTTAGGGGCTGGCTGGGCCAGGGCACGCAGGATATGGATACCGGTTTGCGCGCAGGGCCGCTGGGCCAGTTCGGGCAAAAGATGCACCAGGCTGCCGTCGAGCACATCGTCGCCGACCACCCAGTCCGGCAGGTAGGCAATCCCGCGCCCGCCAACGGCAGCCAGACGCATGGCTTCGAAATCATCGCAGCGCAATACCGCCTGTTCCACCGGCTGCCCCAGCACATCGCGCCAACCGAGCAGATCGGCGCCATGCAGCTTGTCGAGCAAGCGATGTTCGCTCAGTTGGGCGGTGGATTGCGGCGTCCCCATAACCCGCAGATAAGCAGGGCTGGCGCATAACAACCGCCGCTGCGTGGCGATGCGGGTAGCGATCAGCGAACTGTCGGCCAGCTCGCCAATGCGTACAACCGCGTCGAGACGATCAACCACCGGATCCTCGACCCGCTCGGTCAGGTCCAGCTCCACGCGCAGGGACGGATGCCTGTCGCTCAAGCGGCAGATCAGCGGAATTACGTAACGCTTGCCGAAAGTGGGGAAACAGGCCACCCGCAACAGGCCGCCCAGCTCGCCCTTCATCGAGGCGATTTCCTGCTGGGCGTCGTCCAGTTCGTCGAGGATGCGCCGCGCCCTGATCAATAAGGCACGACCACTGTCGGTCAGGCTCAGGGCCCGGGTCGAACGCTGGAACAACGTGGTGTCGAGTTGGGTTTCCAGGGCAGTGATCTGCCGCGCCACGGATGACGGCGCCACACCACGACGGCGCGCGGCGCCGGAAAAACTGCCCTCACGGGCTACTTCAGTGAAGATGCCGAGGAAATCGGCAAATCCTTCGATTCTCATCGTGCGCTCCACGCAAAGCTGTTTGGCGACTACAGTCGATTATCGACAGGAGCCAAAGTGTCTATGGTGTTCGCAACCTGCAACTTATGCAAACAGCGCACAGCTGCGACCTCAAGGAACACCTTATGCGAGCTATCCATTTCCCCGAATTCGGCGACGCCGACGTCCTGCAACTGCACGAACTGCCGGACCCGGTCCTGCGCCCCACCGATCTGCTGATCCGCAACCACGCCGTGGGCGTCAACCGCGCCGATATCACCCATCGCAAGGGTGGCTACGGGCGCTCAGACTTTGGCGACTCCACCCTGATGGGCCTGGAAGTGGCCGGCGAGGTGATCGATATCGGTGAGAGTGTGGTTGGTTTTCAGCGCGGCGACCGGGTCATGGCGATCGTTGGCGGCGGCGCCTATGCCGAACTGTCGCGCCTGGACTACCGCATGGCCATGCCGATTCCCCAGGGCCTGGACTATATCCAGGCGGCTGCGATTCCTGAAGTCTTTGTCACGGCGCATGAAGCGCTGATCCACCTGGGTCGCCTGCACAGCGGTGAAAGCGTGCTGATTCATGCTGCCGCAGGCGGCGTCGGTTCGGCCGCCGTGCAATTGGCCCATGCCAGCGGTGCCCGGGTATTCGCCACAGCGGGTACGCAAAAGCTGCAACAAGTGCGCGATCTCGGCGCTGATGAGGTGATTGATTACAAGCAGGAAGACTATGCCAAGGTTATTGAGCAAGCGACCGATGGCGAGGGCGTGGATGTGGTCATCGACTTTGTTGGAGCCCCGTATCTTGAGCGCAATATCCGCGCACTCAAGGCCGGTGGCCGGTTGATTCAGGTGGGGATTCTGGGTGGCACGAAAGACGCAATCCTGCCGCTGGAACAGGTGCTGTACAAACATTTGCAAATCATTGGCACGGTGATGAAATCACGCCCACAGGCGGTCAAGCAGGCCATGACCCAGCGTTTCCGTGATCGCTGGCTGGAAACCTTCACCGCCAGCGGTCTGAAGCCGATCATCGACAGCGTATTCCCCCTGGCCAGAGCCGCCGATGCGCATCGGCGTATGGAGTCGAACGAGAGTGTCGGCAAGATCATTCTGACGCCCTGATCCCTGCCACAGCCCTGCAAGGCAGGGAGAAAATCCCACAGAGTCTCTGTGATTCAGTGGGTTATGCGTTGATTTATAAGAGCGAGGCAAGCCTCGCTCCCAAAAATGCCGGTCTTATTTCCCGTCAAGCGCATGCTGCGCAGCCTGTTCGATCAGCGCCGCCACTTCTTTCGGATGGGACTCGTACACTGCATGGCTGGCGCCATCGATCTCGATGGTGTGGGCATTGGCGCGCTTGGCGTACATGCGCTCCAGGTCCGGGTTGATGATGCGGTCGGACTTGGCCACGGCATACCAGCTTGGCTTGGTTTTCCAGGCGGCATTGGTCGCGGCGGTAGTGAAGACCGAAGCCGAGGTCAGCGCCTGAGCGTTGGCTTCGAATTCAGCCTGGGCCTTGGGCAGGTCGGCGGCAAAGTCAGCCGGGTAGAACGCCGGATCCAGATAGAGGAAACCATCTGAGGTCTTCTTCACTGCCTTGGTGGCGTTGGGGAATTTCTTGCCGTTTTCGGCTTCGGTTTCACCGACATCCAGAGCGTGCGCGGCGATGTATACCAGGCCCGCAACGTGATCGTCAGTCCCGGCATCGGAAATCACCGCACCGCCATAGCTGTGCCCTACCAGAATGGTCGGGCCATCCTGCATCGCCAGAATGCGTTTGACCGCAGTCACGTCCTCGGCAAAGCCGGTCAGGGGATGCTGGGCAATAGAGACGTGATAACCGTCTTTTTGCAGAATGTCATACACCGGCTTCCAGCCTGCGCCGGTCACGAAGGCACCGTGTACCAGTACGATGTTGTGGATCGGTGCGGCAGGCGCGGCCTGGGCCATACCGGCGGCGAGCAGGGTCAGGGATGCGGCGGCAAACAAAGTGCGGGCGCTGAGCATTTTCATGGAATTCGTCTCGACAGAGTGATCGTTAAGGCCAGCCGATGTTGGCCAGTTGTGAGTCGGACGAACGCCGAAAAGACTTATTCCATGCCGATGAAATTATTTTGTGGCGCCGCGCGAAACGCCATGAATCGCCGCGAATCGCCGCTTACTCACTCCACTGCAATCAAGCCTCGGGCCATTGCCACACAGACGGCCTGACGACGATTGGTGGCACCGAGTTTGCGAATGGCATTGGCAATATGAAAATTGATGGTGCGCTCCGAACATCCGAGGATGCAGCTTATTTCCCAGGTGGTTTTGCCCGCACCGGACCATTTCAACACTTCAAACTCGCGCAGGGTCAGGTCGCTGTGGAATTCATCCGGATGACTCAGATGTTTGCGCGCGCCCTCCAGCATAAAGGGAATAAGCATAAACAGTTTACCGAGCGGGCCATCCAGATCCTGATCAAACTCATAGTCTGGCTTTATGCGTTGGACAACACTGAGTGATCCACTCATATCGTTGTAACGCAGTGGAATGCTCACCCCGTGGATAAGGCCATGTCGTTCGTAGGTACGCCAGAACCCCACGGATCCGCCGCGTGCACGCCTGCGCGCCGGGCCCCAGAACAAGGGGACGAAATGGCGGCGGCAATGCCTGAGTATCGGGTCTACGACAATAAGGTTTTCATCTTTATAACTACGGATCCATTCGACAGGATAATTGGTCACGGTATTATGGAAGGGATCATTGATCGTCGAAAATCCGGGATTCATCAGATAATGCTCATATCCGATTCGTTGTAACACTGCGCGCAATTGACTGTCCCAGTCACGCTTATATGCCGTCCGGGCAAGCACAGAGAAGTCGTCCAACATCTCTTTGTTCATTTTCATGCCTATGGGGAATGACACACGAAGGTCACCCGTGCAGGCGGCGATGATAACGTGTTCTCCAAGTTGAAATGTAAGGCCGAGATGACCAACGAAGTAAGATTTTTCCTACCTTAACGTATGAATTTGCGATAACGAATGCGCGAGCCATCTTGTTTTCCGGCAGCCTGGTTCGCAATCGCCAGACAGCAAAAAGCCCGGCAAGCCGGGCTTTTTTTTTCAACCGCATGGGCGGTCGCAATCAGTAGCGCTGGTACTGCGAACCGAACTCGCGACGGTTCTCGGCAACCAGGACCTTGCCCTGTTCCAGGGACTGGCTGAACGCTTTGTCACCAGTCTGGGCAACACGGACTTGCTTGCCATCGGCGTGGACACGATCAACCAGACGCAGGCTGCTCGCGGCGCTGGCCATCGAAGGCTGGCTGGTGACGGTTTGTGGGCTGGCCATGGCTGCAGTAGCGGTCAGGACAGAAAGGGCAAAACCAAAGGCAATGGCGCGTTTCATGATGTTTCTCCAAGAGGCTTGATGAAGTGGTGAGTCGCTAAGTGATGGGCCAAATCTACGGCCACTCACCCTCGATGAAAAACCACCCGTACGCATACCAACTATCGATAGCGCTGATCCACCCCCGCAAAGGCTCTAGCCCGATGATTGCGGGGCCAAGGGCTGACTCGCCATCCACTTAAGTCCAATTGGAAACCCGCATCATGACGTTTTCCCACTGCCCGATGCCGTATTCACGCTTGCTCTGCGGGCTTGTGTCTATGATTCTGTAGGAGCCCCCAGGCAATCAATAACAAGGGCACGCCGCCCCTATACAAAGCCACACCGGAGAATGCCCATGAAGACCGTTGCCCAGCTCCTCAAGCTCAAAGCCCTGGACCACCAGCAAGTCCATACCATCGGCCCCGACCAGATGGTTCTCGAAGCATTGCAGTTGATGGCCGAGAAAAACATCGGTGCCCTGCCGGTGGTACAAGGAGGCAAGGTCGTCGGTGTGGTCAGTGAGCGTGACTACGCGCGCAAGATGATTCTCAAGGGTCGTTCCTCCGTGGGTACGCCGGTCAGCGCGATCATGAGTTCGCCGGTTTTCACCGTCGACTCGGCCTACACCGTCGCGGCCTGCATGGAGTTAATGACCAACAAACACCTGCGCCACTTGCCGGTGGTGGACAACGACCAGTTGCTCGGCCTGCTGTCCATCGGTGACCTGGTCAAGGAAGCTATTGATGAACAAGCCAGCCTGATCAAGCAGATGGAGGGATACATTCGCGGCGAATGACCTACTCCTGGCGCCGCAGCACCCGCACCAGCAATCGCGACGGGCTCTGCGGCCCCAGGTGCAGGCTGTTGCGCGCCACCCGTCGTTGCACAGCCTGCCCCTCCGGCTCACCGCTGTTGGGGTTGACGTCGAAGTGCGGGAAATTGCTGCTGGCGATATCCAGGCGCAAACGATGGCCCTGTTTGAACAGATTGCAGGTGGCAAACGGCTCGATAGTGATCGCCACCTTGTGCCCTGGCTCCAGCAGGCTCGGCTGCTGCCATGAGTCCCGGTACCGGCAACGTAAAATGCCGTCGGTGATATTCATCGCGTAGCCCTGGGGATAGTCGCCACTGGGTGGGTAGACATCCACCAGCTTGGCAGTGAAATCAGTGTCCAGGCCATCGCTGTCGACCCACAACTGCACCGTCACCGGCCCGGCGATGATCAAATCCTCGGCCAGCGGCTCAGTCTGAAAACTCAATACGTCGCCCCGCTCGCACAACGCGCGGCCATCCCCCGCAGTGCCGAAGAACTCGGCAGTTTCGCGCTGATCGAAGGCACCGCCGGCAAAGATCGGCGCTCCAGAGGTCAGCGCACCACCGATGGTCGGCACCGGGTTATCGGGGTCACTGGTATAGCTCAACACCGCCTCAACTACTGGCGCCGCCGTATCCAGGCCAAGTTCGGGCTGCAGATAAAACCCGACCTCTTGGCTCTGCGGCAACGGCCATTGCGTTGCCTCGATCCACTTGCCGCCATGCTCCAGACGGCCTTGCCCATCACGCCGCCCCGTGCCACCGCCCATGAGGAACAGCTGCACCGCCGCACCCGGTTCTTCTGCGCCCGGTTCGCCCTTGAGATGCTGTTCGAACCACTTCAGGCGGCAGGCCAGCCAGTCGCTGTCCAGATGCCCATCGAAGGCTGCCGCCGGACCAAACTCGGCGTTGCCGCTATGGGTGATGTTACGGTCGCCGTGCAGCCAGGGGCCCATGATCAGCCGCTGCGGCGCCTTGCGCCCGTCCCTGAAGGCGGTGTAATTGGCCAGGGTCGAGCTGACATAGGCGTCATACCAGCTGGACATGAACAGCACCGGAATATCGGGAATCTGCGCGTAATGCCCCTCGGCATAGATGCCCAGTTGCTGCCAGTACTCATCGAAGCGCCCCCGGGACCATTGCTCCAGCAGATAGTCCTCGTACTCCGGCAGATGGCGCAGCGGCGAATGCCCGCTGCCCCAGGGCATGCGCTTGAACCAGGCATGGATATCCTCATCCTGCAGGGCTTGCAGAATGGCCGGATCAGCCTTGGCCGCCGGGCTTTCCATGGCCCGGCGATAAGCCCAGGTCGCCTGCTTGAGTTCGAAGGCGCCGCCCTGGCGCACGCCACACTGGTAGGCGTTATAGAAGCCGCCGGAGTCCAGCACCATGGTGGTCAGCCCCGGTGGGTTGAGGCAGGCCATGGCCAGTTGCGTATGGGCCGCGTAGGACAGGCCCATGCTGCCGACCCGACCATTGCACCATGGCTGTTCGATGATCCAGGCCAGGGTGTCGTAGCCGTCCTCGCCTTCATTAATGTACTTGGTAAAAGTGCCCTGAGAGCCGTGACGCCCACGGCAATCCTGGAAGATCACCACGAAACCGGCCAGGGTGAAGGCAGCGGCCATTTCCTCGCGAGTCAGATGATGACCGTCGAGGCGTTTTTCCGAGCGCGATGGCTGGCTTTTGTCGTAAGGCGTACGTTCGATAATCACCGGCCATGGACCGGGTTGCTTAGTCGGCAGGTAGATATCGGTTGCCAGTTGCACGCCATCGCGCAGGCACACGGCGACGTCGCGCAGCACCGTCATGGCTGCGCTGGAGTTGGAAATCATCATGACAAAACCTTGCAGGAAGTGAGTTTCAGTAACCAATCAGGACAGCGAGCATCAGCAATGCAATGGCGATCACCGAGAACACCAGCATCAGCGGCAGGATCATCCGCGCCCACTGCCCCCAGCCAACCTGGGCGGCGGCAAGCAATACCAGCAAGCCGCTGGAGGTGGGGCTGATCATGTTGGTCAGGCCATGGCCGAGCAGGAAGGCGTAGACCGTGGTCTGGGGCGTTACTCCGGACAACTGCGCCAACGGGCCGAAGATCGGCATGGTCACCGCCGCCTGCCCGGAGGTGGACGGGATCAGCAGTTCCAACAGCAACTGGCTGAAGAACATGCCCAAGGCCGAGACAAACGGGCCGTGGCTGCCAATCAGTTGCGCCAGCCAGTTGACGATGCTGTCGAGCACATCGCCAGTGGCGAGGATGATTTGCACCGCCGTGGCCAGACCGATCATCACCCCGGCGATCAGCACCTTCTGCATGCCTTCGATAAAAGCATTGGCCGCATCACTGGGACGCAAGCCAGCCACTGCCGCGAACAGCATGCCCAACACCAGGTAATAGGCCGACAGCGCCGGATAGTGCCAATGCCAGGTATTGGAGGCGTAGATCAGAAAGCCGATACCGGCACCCAACAGCAGCAGATTCAAAGCCTGGCGTACAGTCAGGCGACCGCCTTCGAACTGAGCGGCCACCGCCCGGTTGAAGCCGTAGCGACGCAACAGCAGAAACATGAAACCGGTGCCGACAATCAACAGGATCACATAGGCCAGCAAGCGCATGCCCATACCGCTGAATACCGGCAGGCCGACGATGGGCTGGGCCACCGACAATGCCACCGGGCTGGTCACCGAAGCGAGGTAGCCGATCTTCAGCGGCACCACTACCAAGGCCAGGCCGACAATATTCGGCAGGCCCATGCGATTCGCCAGGGCGACCATCAGGGGCACAATGACGATGTATTCCTTGGCCATGCCCATAAAGGTACTGCCTGCGGAAAACGCCAGCATCAGGCACGGCACCAGTACGTACACATTGCCCTTGGTCGCGCCCAGCAGGCGCTCAAGCCCTGCGGTGATGGTGCCGGTACGGCTGAGAATGCCGAGCATGCCGCCGATAAACAGCACCATGAAAATCAGCCCGACACTTTTCTCGATACCCTGAGGAATGGCGAGGAAGGCTTCGGTCAGGCTCACCGGACGCGCCGCCTTGTCTTCGGGTTTACGCTCTGCGGTAGACCACAGCTGGGCCGGGGAAGCGTCTTTTTCCAGGGTCTGGTAGGAACCAGGCACCACCAGAATACCTTTGCGCTGGTATTCACCCGAGGTCACGACATAGGTCATGAACATGGCCAGGAAGACGATCACCAGCAGGATGATCGCCGGGTTCAACTGGCGATGCTCCACTTGGTGATGCTTCGCCTGGCGTTTTGGCGTATCGACGCTGCCGACCGGCAACGTGGGGTTCAGGGATTCATTCATGTTTGGCGCTCTGGCAAATGTTGGAGTGGAGCTGGCCCGACGCAGACAACGCGCCCTGGCCGGTCAACGGCAGACACATACAAATGCGCCGGAAAACGGCGCCAGAACGACCTGGGTAACACATGCAGATAGCGACATGACAGGCTCTCGTCTTGTTCTTGTTGGTATTCGCCCGCTGCGCATTTTTTCACTGCGCAGAGCAGGCGATGGAGAACTTAAGACAACCGCACAGGGGCACACAACGTTATGCGTAAAGCGGGTAAGGCTAGCTGTTTTGTGAGTTGTGCAAGGCCGCGTCAGACGCTTCACGCAACTGCGCAACGATGAAGTCGGCGAAATGTTCCAGCATCAACGAGCGCGGCTGGCCGCTGCGAAAGATCAAGCCAAAGGCATGGGGCAGGCTCGGTAAGAACGGCCGGGTGACAATCGGCAGATCACGAAAATGGCTGACCAGGAACTCGTTGACGATGGACACTCCCACGCCCTCGGCGACAAAGGCACAGGCCGCACTGACCGAGTGCACCTCGACCCGCACCTGGGGCGCAACGCGGGCGCCGCGCATCAGCAGATCCAGCTCCGCACGCAAGGTGCGCTGGCGGCCAAGCATCACCAGCGGCACGCCGCGCAAGTCGGTGATGTCGATCACCTCCTTGGCGGTCAGCGGGTGCCCCACGGGCAACACGCAGACGCCATTGGCTTCCACTACCGGCACCACTTCCAGCCCGTCCAGTTCGGTGGGCAGGCGGACCAGGGCCAGATCCGCCGAATGCTCCAGCACCGCGCGTTCCAGGTAGCTGTTGGAGCCCGTCAGCAACTCCACCACCACCTCGTCCCGCTCGCGCAGATAGCTTGAGACCAGTCGCGGTATCAGCTGTTGGGTCATGCTTGGCGGTACGCCCAGTTTGAGCAGGGTCTTGCGCGAACGGCCCAGGCGCAACTGGTCGGCCATGCGTTGCACGCGCTGCATGCCATCGATCACGCCGGTGATATCGGCCAACAGTTCTTCGGCCTCCGGGGTCGCCGTCAGACGCCCGTTGCGGCGCAGGAACAGCGCCACTCCAAGGCTCTCTTCGAGCTGACCGAGCAAGCGGCTGACCGCCGATTGCGACAGCTCCATATGCGCCGCTGCGCCGATGGTCGACCCCGTCGCCATGATCGCCTTGAAGGCTTCCAACTGTTTGAAATTCAATATCTTTTCGCTCGCCATGCCACCCCCGCCACACCCCTGAAAACCGCCTTTTCGCATAGCCCGATGCGCCCTGCGCATAACGTTGTAAGGGCTTTTGCGAGCCGCTAGTGTCCGCCGCAAAGCAACCTGGCGTCCAGTTTCACGACTGTCCGAAGACCGGGGCTTTCTGCACTTTTTCCGCTGCCATAAAAACCCTTATCCCGTAGAGGACAGCGTCATGCGATACCTGTTTGCGACCTCACTGATTGCCTGCTCGAGCTTCGTTCCGCTTATGGGTAGCGACGCCCGCGCCGAAGGCTTTTTCAGTGACTCCCATGGCTCTCTGGAGCTGCATAACTACTACTTCAACGACGGCTATCGCGACGGTGGAGATGACCGCAAGGAGTGGGCCCAGGGCCTGCTGCTTGACGTGCAGTCCGGCTTTACGCCCGGACCGGTGGGCTTCGGCGTTGATGCCCTGGGCCTGCTCGGCATCAAGCTCGATTCCAGCCCGACTCACAATGACACTGGCCTGCTGCCGATCCACGACGACGGCCGGGCTGCCGACGAGTATGGCTCTCTGGGCCTGACGGCAAAGATTCGCTACGGCGATGCGCTTATCAAGAGTGGCACCCTGCTGACCAAAATCCCGGTACTGGTGTTCAACGATGGTCGCCTGGTACCGCAGACATTCCGCGGCACCCAGATCGAATACACCGGCGTCGACAATCTCTATCTGCATGCCGGGCATATCGACAAGAACAAGGTACGTAACTCCACCGACAGCGTGGACATGACGCCCAACGGCTACTCCGGCGACCAGGGCACTGATTTCGACTTTGCCGGAGCCACCTACAAGCTCACGCCAAACCTGAGCCTGACCGGCTACCACGGTGAGATGCGCGACTTCTATCGGCAGGAATTCATCGGTGCGGTGCACAAATGGAATCTTGGCGCGGGCAGCCTGACCACCGACCTGCGTTATTTCAGCAGCGCCGACAGCGGCCGCGCCATTGCCGGGCGCGTCGATGCCGACATGTTCAGCGGCCTGCTCACCTGGCGCCAGGGCGGTAGCGCCGTGGGTTTCGGCTACCAGAAACTGCATGGCGACACCGCCCTGCCCTACGTCACCGGCGGCTCGGTGTATTCCTTCAGCAACGCCAGCGTCGGCAAGTTCATTCAGGCCGGGGAAAAGACCTGGATGGCCCGTTATGACTACGATTTCGCTGCCGTGGGCGTACCCGGCCTGACCTTCATGACCCGCTACTACAAGGGCGACGACGGTATTTATAAAAACCGTCAGGCGCGGGAACACGAGACCAATACCAGTTTGAAATACGTGATCCAGGACGGTTATTTCAAAGGTCTGGGCACCCAGTTCAGCCATGCCATTTCGCGCTCAACCTATTCGGATGACCGGGATAACTACCGCATCTACCTGACCTATGAAATCGCTCTTTGGTAGATGAAGGCGTCACTCATTTGCCGATTCGCGGGCAAGCCTCGCTCCAACGAATGCGGATGATTGCGTGGGAGCGAGGCTTGCCCGCGAAGAACGATGACGCGGTGCACCTGACTCACCGCGTCACCCGACTCCAGGGCCAGCCCACCCCCAACAAGCGTATATTGTCCCATTGGAGCGAGCGCGAAAGTGGCGCTCGTGCAAATGAATCAATGGACCTTTTCATTCATGCAAACCCGTCTAAAAATCACCACAGGGATCTTCGCTGCCACCGCTTTGCTGCTGTCGCTCGGCGCCAGCGCCCAGACCCCGGACACCCTGCAAACCCTGGTCAGCCACGCCGTCCAGCCCACCATGAAAGCCCAGAATATCGCCGGCATGGCCGTCGCAGTGATCAAGGATGGCAAACCCCATTATTTCTATTTCGGCCTGAGTTCCCGGGACACCATGGAGCCCTTGAACCGTCATACCCTGTTCGAACTGGGCTCGATCAGCAAAACCTACACCGCCACTCTCGCCGGCTGGGCCCAGGCCCAAGGCAAGCTGCAATTGACCGACGTGGCGAGCCAGCACCTTCCTGCACTCAAGAACACGGCCTTCGCCGGCATCCGCCTGCTCAACCTGGCCACCTACACCGCTGGCGGCCTGCCGTTGCAGTTCCCGGACGCCTACGACAGTCACGACAAGATGCTCGACTACTTCACGATCTGGAAACCCACCGAAGCCGTGGGCGCCCGCCGCCAGTATTCAAACCCCAGCATCGGCCTGTTCGGCTACCTGGCGGCGCAAAGCCTGGGCAAGCCATTCAACGAGTTGATGGAAGGCAGCCTGTTTCCCGAACTGGGTTTGAAGAGCAGCTATATCGATGTGCCCCAGGACGAAATGAGCTTCTATGCCCAGGGCTACACCAAGACCGATCAGCCGACTCGCCTGAAGGGTGGCGCGCTGGATGCCGAGGCTTATGGCGTCAAGACCAACCTGGAAGACATGGCCCGCTTCCTTCAGCTCAACATGCAACCCACAGAGCTGCCCGCGCCTCTGCAACAGGCCATCGCCAGCACCCATGCCGGGTATTACCGTGTAGGCGAGATGAGCCAGGGTCTGGGCTGGGAATCCTATGCCTGGCCTGTGAACCTGGACACCCTGCAAACCGGCAATGCCCCGGAAATGGTCAGCCAGCCCCATGCGGTGCAATGGCTCAACCCGCCACAGGCACCGGAAGGTGACGTGCTGTTCAACAAGACTGGCTCAACCAACGGCTTCGGCAACTATGTGGCCTTCGTGCCGGGCAAGGGATTGGGCGTGGTGATACTGGCGAACAAGAATTACCCCAATGCCGATCGCGTGAAGATTGCTTACGAGCTCCTTGGCGCTGCAAGCCGCTAGCTTCACGCCTCAAGCTAAATGCGGTCTGCTTCTAACTCGCAGCTCATCGCTTGCCGCTTGCAACTGCTTTCAAGCATCCCTGAGCAAGTCATGGGCATTGAGCAGGGTGTAGGCGATTTCCGGCCGCTTCTCCATGCCCCGGCGAATCGCAGCGGGGATGGAGGCCCGGGTCTTGCGACACAGGCCCGGCAGTTCATGAATCTGGATCTGGATACCACGCATGCTGCGCACTTCGTTGAAACCGGGGGCGATTTCCAGGCGAATGCCCAGTTGCTCATAGAGCTTGCGCTGCATGTGTTCCAGATCCGGCAGGCTGCTGATGTTTTCCAGGCGCTCGAGCAGGCGCTTTTCCTCCTGCCGGGTGAGGCAGAGGATGCGCAGTTCGGCGCCTGACAGCTGTTCCCTTCCGCAGTCGCAGGCGCCGGGCGGACAAGGTTGACGAATGGGCTGGGTCATTCTGCCGATCATAGCCCAAGTCGATCAGATTGCCTGCAGGCGCCGATACTCGACAGTCAGGTGGGAAACCTCATGCACGGGCGCCAGGCGTCGACGAATGCTGTCGGCATCGCTGGCGGCATTGCCCAGCACGCTGACAATGGCCGCGCAGACACCGGGGCCGACCCGCCACACGTGCAGGTCGGTAATCCGCGCCTCCCCACCCGCCTCCACCAGCTCGCGAATTTCCTCGGCCACGTGGGCATCGGTACGATCCAGCAGCACCCCTGCGGTATCACGCATCAAGGTCATGGCCCAGCGCGCAATCACCAGGGCGCCGACAATGCCCATCGCCGGATCCAGCCACACCCAGCCCAGATAGCGCCCGGCCAGCAAAGCGGCGATGGCCAGGATCGAGGTCACGGCATCGGCCAGTACATGGACGTAGGCCGAGCGCAGGTTATTGTCATGGCCATGACTGTGCTCATGGTCATGATCATGCTCGTGATGATGCTGGTGATGGCCGCCGGACAGCAGCAGCGCACTGACGATATTGACCAGCAGCCCGACCACGGCGATCAGGGTCGCGGTGGCGAACTCGACCCGGGTAGGCTCAAACAGGCGCAGCAGCGACTCGATGCCGATGCCGATGGAAATCAGCCCGAGGATCAGCGCCGAAGCGAAGCCGCCCAGATCACCCACCTTGCCGGTGCCGAAGCTGAAAGCGCTGCTCGCCGCATGACGCCGGGCGTAGGCGTAGGCCGCTGCGGCAATCGCCAGGGCACCGGCGTGGGTGGCCATGTGAAAACCATCGGCCAACAGCGCCATGGAGCCGGTGAGATAACCGGCGGCAATCTCGCCGACCATCATCACCACGGTCAGGGCCACGACCCACAGCGTACGCTGGGCATTGGCGTCGTGGGCCTCGCCGAGGAAGACGTGGCTGTGGGTGCCAGTTGCATCAGTCATGTTGGTTTCCTATTTCGTGTAACGGCGAATGGCGGTGATCAACTCTTCAACGCCCTGGGCGCGCTCGGCGTCGCTCAAACCGGCTGCGGCGACATGCTCGCGGGCGTGGGCTTCGACGATTTCATCCATCAGGCCATTGATGGCGCCGCGAGTCGCGGCAACCAGATGCAGCGTCTTGGCACAGTCGTGCTCGCCCTCGATGGCCCGTTCGACGGCCTGAATCTGCCCGGCGATGCGTCTGACCCGCTTGAGCAATTCATCCTTGCCGTCTGTAATATGCGACATACCATACCCCCCCTACCTATATGGCGCGCATCTTTGCAGAATCGGTGCCGTGACGCAATCGGCACCGATTGCAGGCATATGCTTATTACCTAAAGATATTTAAATAAAAATTCTTATAGCCTTAAAGTCGACATCCAGTTCCGCGCAATGGTTTGCGTCCTGCTATCAGCAACGATCAGGTCCACTCCTCTCCTATTTCCCCGACCCTCCAGGCACCTGTGATGAAAGGCATTAAAGCGCTGTCGTTTTCCGCTGTTCTCGGTTCCGCCGTTCTGCTGAACGCGGTGTTCTCATTGTCGGCTTCGGCCGGGTTACTGGAGAAAGGTCGCAGCAGCGGCTTGACCGCCGGGATTGCCAATGAGCAGCCCTACGCCTACATCGGTACCGATGGCAAAGTCACCGGCGCCAATATCGAAGTCCTGCAGGCGATCCTCACGCCGCTGGGCATCAGCAAGATCGATACGCCGATCACCGATTTCGGCTCTCTGGTCCCCGGCCTTGCCGCCGGACGTTTCGATCTGATCGGCGCAGGCCTGTTCATCAACAGCGCCCGCTGCAAAGTGATTGGCTACTCCAACCCGGTGACCCGCTCCGGCGGCGCCTTTATCGTCAAGGCCGGTAACCCGCTGAAGCTGCACAGCCTCAAGGACGTGGCCAGCAACGGCAAGGCGCGCCTGGCCACCCAACCGGGCAGCAACCAGGTGCAGGAGGCCAAGGACAGCGGCATTGCCACCGCCAACGTGGTGCTGTTCGACAAGGACACCGAAGCCGTCGCCGCTCTGGAAGCCGGTCGCGTCGACGTGGTGTATTTTCCCGATGCCGAAATCATCAGCCTGGTGAAGAAAACCAATAGCCCGACCATCGAACGCGCCCTGCCCTTCGAGCAGATCCCCGATGCCGAAGGCAAGCCGAGCTGGAATTACCACGCCTACGGCCTGCCGAAAAACGACCCTGCGTTCATCGCGGCCTTCAACGAACAACTGGCCAAGCTGCGCGCGTCCGGCGAGCTGCTGAAAATCCTGCAAAAGTACGGCTACACCGAAAATGAGCTGCCTGCGGCAGATATCACTGCCGAGCAGCGTTGCGCGCGTTGAGGCAACCCTGGCGCCAATATGATTTGCTATGACAATGGGCAGGAGCTGCCGACGGCTGCGAAAGCGAGGTATAGGTTCGCCCCATTCGCAGCCTTCGGCAGCGCCTGGCTGAATGAAATGCTTTTCCCGCAGGAGTGGCTTCAGCCGCGAGGGCGTCCTCCCGGCTAAAGCCGGTCCCACATCCTGCACCTCCCACATGCCTTAACCCACACGAGTACAGGCCATGTTCTTCGATTCTCCGGCCATGGATACGGCCCGCTTTATCGCCAGTCAACTGGCGAGCGGTGCCTGGGTCACGCTGAAGATCACTTTCTTCGCCGAGCTGATTGTATTGCTGCTGTCCTTCGTCATCGCCTTGATGCGCCTGTCGCCGTGGCGGGTCGTGCGTTGGGTGGCGACGCTGTATGTCGAGGTCCTGCGCGGGATTTCCGCCCTGGTCCTGCTGTTCTACCTGTTCTTTATCCTGCCGCTGTTCGGTATCAGCCTGTCGCCCATGACCACCGGGATACTCGGCCTGGGCCTGACCTTCTCGGCCTATGGGTCGGAGATCGTCCGCTCGGCCCTGGTCAATGTCAGCCATGGCCAGCGTGATGCCGTGCGTGCCCTGGACTTCAGCCCGCTGACCGCTCTGCGCCGGATCATCCTGCCTCAGGCTCTGCCGTTCATGCTGCCACCGCTGGGTAACCAACTGGTGGAGCTGATGAAGACCACCTCGCTGGTCTCGCTGATTACCCTCACCGACCTGACCTTCTCCGGCGCGCAACTGGTCACCACCCTGGGCCAGCAGAGCCTGATCTGGAGCATCGTGCTGGTCTGCTACTTCGTCATGGCCTGGCCGCTGAGCTGGGCGGTACGCCGCTACGAACAACACATCAGCGCCTGGCGGCGTGCCGGGAGCAGCGCATGAATTTCGATTTCGCCTTTGCCTGGTCGATCGTCCCGGAACTGCTGCAAGGCCTGCTGGTGACAGTGCAAGTCGTGCTTCTCGGTTTTCTGCTGGCGGTACTGGTCGGCCTGCTGCTGGCGCTGGCACAACGCGCCCTCGGCAAGCTGCTGCCAAGGCTGTGCCGCGCCTACCTGAGCTTCTTTCGCAATACACCCTTGATGGTGCAACTCTACGTGCTGTTCTTCGCCCTGCCGCTTGCCGGTCTCACCTTGCCCGCCTTCAGCACCGGAGTCATCGGTCTGGGTCTGTATTACGGCGCCTACATTGCCGAAGCCTTTCGCGGCGCCATCGACGGTGTTCCCGCCGGGCAATGGCAAGCCGCCCGGGCATTGGACTTCGACCCTGCTACCACCTGGCGCCGGATCATCCTGCCGCAGACCGTCAAACCCATGCTGCCGATCCTCGGCAACTACCTAATCGGCATGTTCAAGGAAACGCCGCTGCTGGCGGTGATCACCATTCCCGAGCTGTTCCAGGCCGCCAAGCAGGTGGCAGGCATGACCTATCGCTACAACGAGCCCTACACCCTGATGGCGCTGATGTTCCTGCTGATCAGCGTGCCGACTTCCCTGTTCTTCAACTACCTGGAGCGCCGCCGCCATGTCTGATTTCGAACCCGTCCCGCGCATGGCACCCGCGCAGATCCAGCTGCACCAAGTGGTCAAGGATTTCGGTGCGACCAGGGTCATCGACCATCTCGACCTGAGCATCCCCCAGGGCCAGAAAGTCGCCCTGATCGGCCCCAGCGGCTCGGGCAAATCCACGGTCCTGCGCCTGATCAAGGGTCTGGAAAGCTACCAGCACGGCAGCATCGAAGTGGCCGGTGATCCGGTCCCGGCGCGTAAAAGCCGCTGGCGCTGGCCCGGCACGACCAAGCCTGCCGCGGTTCATCGGGTCGGCATGGTCTTTCAGCAATTCAACCTGTTCCCGCACCTGAGCGTGCGGGAAAACATCACCGAGGCGCCGCTTCAGGTACTGCAAGTCAGCCGTGAGGAAGCCCTGGATCGTGCCGCCCATTACCTGGGTCTGGTCGGGCTGGCGCACAAGGCCGATGCCTACCCCAGCCAGCTATCCGGCGGCCAACAGCAGCGTGTGGCCATCGCCCGCGCCCTGGCCATGCGTCCGCAAGTCATGCTGTTCGATGAAGTGACCTCGGCCCTCGA
The DNA here is from genome assembly GCF_024807945.1 of Pseudomonas sp. JUb42. Lineage (GTDB taxonomy): Bacteria > Pseudomonadota > Gammaproteobacteria > Pseudomonadales > Pseudomonadaceae > Aquipseudomonas. Next base: position 46,840 of record NZ_JANUFD010000017.1, read on the forward strand.
TCCGGAACTGGTCGGCGAAGTACTGGCGGTGATCCGTGCCATCGCCCATGAGCAGCAGATGACCATGCTGCTGGTCACCCACGAGATGAAATTCGCCCAGGATATCGCCGACCGGGTGCTGTTCATGGAAGGCGGACGCATCGTTGCCGACGGTTCTGCAGAACAAATCCTGCTCAATCCGGACAACGAACGTACCCGGCGGTTTCTCAATCGTGTAGAGCAGCGTTGAGCGAAAAATCACACCATCTGAAATAATTATAAAAATATATGAATTTATTAAAACAATAAAATACGTTTAATTCATAATTAACTTATTCCAAAAAAGACTTTCACTCCAGTTTTTTATAGAGATATGTTCACTCCATAGAGACCGACCCCATGCCTGGCGGAGGCCGTAACCCAAGCCCCCCAGGAGCAATCCCTCATGAGTTCACCTCTGCACCAGAGCGCCGCCCTCGGCGCCCTTAGCCTGCCCAACCGCATCATCATGGCGCCGCTGGGCCGCGCCCGCTCCGACCACGATAATCGTCAGCCCCTGCCCCGCGTCCGCACTTACTACGAGCAGCGCGCCAGCGCCGGGCTAATCATCTCCGAAGCCACTCACGTATCCGCCGAAAGCGTCAGCCGCCCTGGTGGCTCGGCCATTCACGATGACGCTCAGGTCGAAGCCTGGAAGCCCGTCACGAAAGCGGTGCATGACGCAGGCGGGCGGATCTTCCAGCAACTGTTTCACCTAGGGCGCAAGGCGCACTCCTCGCGCCTGCCCGGCAACGCCCTGCCCGTCGCGCCTTCGGCCATTGCGGCCGTCGGTGAAGTACCGACCGCTGACGGCTTGCAACCCTTTCCCGTGCCGCGCGCCCTGAGCCGGGACGAAATCGCCCAACGGGTCAACGACTTCCGCCTGGCCGTACGCAACTCAGGCCGTGCCGGCTTCGATGGCGTGGAAATCCACGGCGCCAACGGCTACCTGATCGATCAGTTCCTGCGTGACGGCAGCAATCAGCGTGACGATGACTACGGTGGCTCGGTGGAGAATCGCGCGCGCTTTCTGCTGGAGATAGTCGACGGCGCGATTGCCGAGTTGGGTGCGGCCCGGGTCGGCGTGCGGATCTCGCCGCATTTCGCCGTGGACGGCATCAGTGATAGCGACCCCGTTGCGCTCTACAGCCACGTCGCCCGGGAATTACAGGCACGCGCGATTGCCTATCTGCACCTGATCGAACCGGACGCCATCGCCCCGCAAAAGCGTTTGGCGCCAAGGCTGCGCGAGCTGTTCAAGGGTGCGCTGATTCTCGCCGGAGAGTTTGACCAGGACAGCGCACAACGGGCTATCGAACAGGGTCGTGCCGACTTTGTTGCCTTCGGCCGGTTGTTTATCGCCAATCCGGATCTGGTCGCGCGTTTTCGTCAACGGGCAGCACTCAATAGCGCCGACGAAGCCAGTTTCTACGTCGGCGGTGACCAGGGCTATATCGATTATCCGTTTCTGCAAGACCTGCGCAGCAAACAGCCCCTCACAGCCTGACCCGGCTTAATTTCCAACGGGTCCGCGGACTTCCAACAGGCCTCAACACATCCACTCACGAAGGACATGAACATGAGCAAACGTCAGCTGCATTTCGGCGCCATCCTCACCGGCGTCGGCACCGATCAACAGGAATGGCTGCACCCGGAAATCCCCGGTGATGCCAGCATCAATATCGACTGGTACAAGCAACAGGCCCGGGCCGCCGAGGCCGCGCATTTTGACTTCGTGTTTATCGTCGACAGCCCCTACATCACGCCTGACTCGGCGCCGCACTTCCTCAATCGCCTGGAGCCCCTGACGCTGCTTTCGGCCCTGGCCGGGGCCACTGACAAGATCGGCCTGGTGGCGACCCTGACCACCTCCTACACCGAACCTTTCAACGTCGCCCGCCAGTTCGCCTCCCTGGACCAGATCAGCCACGGTCGCGCGGGCTGGAATGTGGTGACCACCGGGCTGGAAGGCGCGGCAGGCAACTTCGGCCGCGAGCAACATATCGATCACGGCGAGCGCTATCGCCGGGCTCTGGAGCATGTGCAGGTGGTTCAGGGCCTGTGGGACAGCTACGAGGACGACGCTTTTCCTCGCGACAAGGCCCACAAGCGCTTTATCGACCCGAGCAAGCAGCATCGCCTGAATCATCGCGGCGAGTTCTTCTCGGTCACCGGGCCGCTGAATATCTCCCGCTCGGCCCAGGGCCAGCCGGTGATTTTCCAGGCCGGGGTGTCTGAATCCGGGCGTAGCCTGGCAGCCAATATCGCCGAGGGAATTTTCGCCGGGGTCGATAACTTCGAGGACGCAAAGGAGTACTACGCCGACATCAAGAAGCGCACCGCCCAGGCTGGCCGCGATCCGGCGCAGGTTCTGCTGTTCCCCGGCATCAGCCCGATCATCGCCGATACCGATGAAGAGGCCCTGGCGATTCAGCGTGAGCGCGACGGCGAAATCGATCTAGGCAAAGCCTTGGTCCAACTGGGCCGCCCCTTCAACTACCACGATTTCAAGCAATACCAACTGGACGCCCCCTTCCCGGAACTGGGCGATCTGGGCAGTAACGGTTATCGCGGCCATGCCGAACGCATCAAGCGTGTCGCCAAAGAGAAAGGCCTGACCTTGCGCGAAACCGCGCTACGCTTTGCCCGGCCGTTTACCGGTTTTGCCGGCTCGCCCCTGACCGTGGCCAACGAGATCGAGCGCTGGTTTACCGAGGGCGCAGTGGACGGCTTCAATATCCGCATCGGCGCACCCAGCGAGTTCGCCCGTTTCACTGAGCAAGTCCTGCCGATCCTGCGCGAGCGCGGCCTGTTCCGCACTGAATACGAGACCAGCACCCTGCGCGGCCATCTGGGCATCGACGTCCCGCAGAACCGCCACAGCGTGCAGACGCTCCTGGCCGCCAGCGCCTGACACCCTCTGCTGCCCCTGAGCGGGGCAGCGCCTCACTGACTCTCACCTGACTTTGCCAGCTGTACCCGCACCAAGGGCCAGTGCCAGTTTTAATGGACTATTGCCGACATGCCCGACACTTTTACGCCTGCTGCACACAAGCCTTTCCCCTTTTCCGCCTTGACTGCTTCCCTGCTGCTGGCCGCCGCCTCGCCCTTCGCCGAAGCCGCCAGCGATGACACTCACCTGGATACCGTCACAGTGATTTCCACCGGTGTACGCGGCCAGCAGCGCACGGTGGCCGACAGCCCGGCGCCCATCGATGTGATCAACAGCGACCAGTTGCTCAAGACCGGCCGCGCCGAGTTGTCCGAGGCAATTTCCAAGCTGCTGCCCTCGTTCAACTTCGGCACCAATATCGCGGGCTATAACTCGGTGACCCGCCCCCTGAGCAACCGCAGCCTGGGTCCGGCCTACACATTGGTATTGGTCAACGGCAAGCGGCGACACAATGGCGCCACCGGCCAGCGTGGCTCTATCGATAATAGCGGCGCCAATGCCGTGGATATCGATCTGATTCCGGTCAGCGCGGTGGACCATATCGAAGTGCTCAAGGACAGCGCCGCCGCTCAATACGGCTCGGACGCCGTGGCCGGGGTGATCAATATCATCCTCAAGTCCGGCAGTTCCGGCGGTCATCTGGAAAGCACCTACGGCAAGCTGTTTTCCGGCCAGGGCGAGAGCATCAAGGTGGCCGGTGACGAAGGTTTCAAGCTGGGCGAAAGCGGCTATTTTCACTTCGCCGCCGATGCCCGCAAGCGCGGTGATGCCTCGTGGAACGGCAAGGCTGACAGCAGCGTCAAGGCCTTCAAGGACCCGGTCAAGGAAGCGGCCTGGGACCGGGTAGCGATCAAGAATGGCGACCCCGATCTCAAGGCCTTCAACCTGGCCTACAACGCCGAATTGCCGCTGGATAACCTGACCCTGTACTCCTTCTCCACCTACGGCGAACGCGATGCCGAGGCCGCCAACTATTTCCGCCTGCCCACCGGCACCGCAGCGGTGCCCGAGGTGTTCCCCGATGGTTACTACCCGCTGAACAATATCAAGGACCGCGACTACCAGTTCCTGTTTGGCGGCAAAGGTGAAGTGGCCGACTGGAACTGGGACCTGAGCACCACCTACGGGCGCAACAACGTTCATCACTCCAGCGACCTGAATATCAACCCGTCCCTGGGTACCGCGTCACCGACCAAATTCGATAACCTGGCAACCTTTCGCTTCGAGCAGTGGGTCAACAACCTCGACTTCACCCGTCGCTATGACAGCCTGTTCAACCTGACTTCACCGGTGCAGGTGTCGGCCGGGGTCGAGCATCGCTGGGAGCATTTCAGTACCTTTGCCGGGGAGCCGGACGCCTACATCACCGGCAGTTACCCGGCGGCGTCCGGCGCCCAGGCGGCAGTGACCATTCGCCCGGAAGATGAAGTCAGCCTGATCCGCAATAACTACGCGGGTTATCTGGACCTGGGTTTCGACCTCACTGAGCGCTGGTTCCTCGATGTGGCCGGGCGGGTCGAGCATTACGACGATGATTCCGGCAATACCTTCGGCCTGAAAGTGAACTCGCGCTATGAACTGACCGACAGCGTCGCCGTGCGCGGCACCGTCGGCACCGGTTTTCGTGCGCCTTCACTGACCCAGATCGGTTACACAGTGGCGGACAACCGGGTCGCCACCGACGTCAACGGCAACGTGGTCCCGGCTGTTACCCGCCTGACGCCCTCGGGCAGCAACCTGGCCAAGGCCCTCGGCGGCGATGACCTCAAGCCGGAGAAGTCGCGCAACGCCGGCCTGGGCCTGACCTGGCAACCGGCGCCACGCACCAGTATCACCGCCGATGCCTACCTGATCGATATCGACGACCGCATCGCCCTGACCAGCAATATCTACGACCAGGGCAATGGCGTGATCAACAGCATCCTGCGTGCCCAGGGCGTGCCCACCGGCACCTGGGTCAACTACTACACCAACGCCTTCGACACCCGCACCCGCGGCCTGGATATCGTCGCCGACCACAGCACGCCACTGGACGCCTGGGGCGATGTGCGCTGGAGCCTGGGTTTCAACTGGAACAAGACCACCATCGAAGGCGTGCGCGATACCCCGTCATCCCTGAGCAATTCCGGTGTGGTACTGGTCGGTCGTGACCGTGAAGGCGACCTCACCGAAGCGTCGCCCAAGACCAAATGGATTCTCGGCGCCAACTGGAAGCTCGACGACCTGGCGGTCAACCTGCAGACCAGCCGCTATGGCGCGGTCAAGACCCTGGCGGTCAACCCCACGGGCGACCGCAGCTTCGGCGCCAAATGGATCACCGACCTGGACGTCAGCTACACCTTCATCGACCATCTGACCGTCAGCCTCGGCGGCACCAATATCTTCGATGTACGCCCGGACAAACACGCGGTGTACAGCAACCTGGGCCTGGCGCCGTACGGCAACCCGCCGTTCTATCCGGGGGGTGGGTACTGGTATACGAAGATTGCCTATGATTTTTAACCGCTAAGGGTGATCCGCCTTCAAAAACTCCAGCAAGTCAGCAATCTTGTCATCGTCGCTGATGCCCCAGTAACTCATGCGCGTGCCAGGCACCACGGCGGTCGGGTCCTTGATAAAGGCTGGCAGGGTATCGGCGCCCCAGACAATGCCCGAGGCTTTCAATTGCGGGGTGTAGTTGTAGTCGGCGGTGCTCCCGGCCTTGCGCCCGAACAGACCGTTCAACTCCGGCCCGAATGCAGCGCGGGCTTCGGGGCCGACCTTGTGGCAACGATTGCAGATGCGCATGTAGGTCGCCTTGCCCGCCTCGAAATCGGCGGCATGGGAGGTGACGGTCAAGGCGGCCAGGGCCAGGGCGAACAGGGCCTTGGTTTTCATTGGGCAGATTCCGGACGTGCAAACTGGCAATGATGCCAGCTGTGGCGCAGGATTTCATTGATGCACGCTAATCTAATATTGTGGGAGCGAGGCTTGCCCGCGAAGAGGCCGGGACAGCTGCACAATTTCCTTCAACCGGAATATGGCTTTCGCGTGCAAGCCTCGCTCTCATCAAACAACGCGCACGTACTGAATGACAAAGACTCTGTGTGAGCGAATTCATTCGCGAAAGCGGTGTTCCAGGCGATGAAGATGCGTCGAATGTACCGCCCTCTTCGCGAATGAATTCGCTCCCACACGATTTGCCTCCTGCCCCGGTTGGTTTTTGCTGCGTGACAGCGCAGCGTCGTAGACGGGGCGGGATCTCCCACAAGGTCACACGGTGCTTTACGCACTCAACCGCGAAATCACATCATTCAAGCCCACCGACAATTCATGCAGGTCTCGACTGGCGCCCTGGGTGCGTTTGACGTTGTCCTGGTTGGTGCTGGCAATGGCGGTGATTTCGGTGAGGTTGCGCGAGATATCTTCGGCCACCGAGGTCTGTTCTTCGGCTGCCGTGGCGATCTGGCGGTTCATGTCGCGGATGGCTTCCACCGCCGTGGTGATGCGTTGCAGGGTGGTGCCGGCGTGGGTTACCTGTTCGACGCTTTCTTCGCTACGGCTCTGGCCGGTCTGGATGGCCAGGACCGCATCGGTGGCGCCGGTCTGTACCGAGTTGATGATCTGATTGATCTCGGCAGTCGACACCGCCGTGCGCTGGGCCAGGGTACGGACTTCGTCGGCGACCACGGCAAAACCGCGCCCGGCTTCACCGGCACGGGCCGCCTCGATGGCGGCGTTAAGGGCCAGCAGGTTGGTCTGCTCGGCGATGCCACGAATCACTTCCAGTACCTTGCCGATGCGCCCGCTGTCAGCTTCCAGACGTTGAATCACGTTGGCGGTATTGGTGATTTCGTTGCGCATCTGGGTGATGGTATGGATGGTCGCCTGCATCACTTTCTCACCGGCCTGAGCGCTGTGATCGGCTTCGTCCGCAGCCTTGGCCGCATCGGCGGCATGCCGGGCGACTTCCTGGGCGGTGGCGGACATTTCGGTCATGGCCGTGGCCACCTGATCGGTGCGCTCGAACTGCTCGACCCTGAGCCATGAGGCTGGCGATGGCATTCAGCTCGCCACCGGCGGTATCCAGGTCGGCGGTACTGCGTTTGAGCCGGGTAAAAGTGTCAGCGAGAAAATCGCGCAGGGTGTTGGCCGCCACGGCCAGGCGGCCCAGCTCATCCTGGCGGGTGACCTCGACACGGGCGCCGAACTTGCCTTCGCTCAGTTGCGCTACGTAGTCGATCAAGGCGCGAATCGGCGCAATCAGGTTGCGATTGACCATCCACAGGGTCAGCAGGCCGACCAGTACGGCCGACACCAGCATCACCAAAGTGCCGATCAGAATGGTGCGGTCCGCTTCGCTGCTGATGCTTTGCGACTGCGCGTTACTGTACTGGCGCAGCTGCTCGACCAATTGGGTCATCTGCTCACTGGCAGCGCGGTCCACGCCCTTGACCGCCTGATCACCGGCCACCGGGTCGCCACCGGCGGCAACGAACGCATCGCGGCCTTTGCGATAGGCGACACCGAGGGTGCGGTGCTCGTCACGCAGCATTTGCACCTTGCCCTTGAGCGCGGCATCGCTGCCCGCCATATCGGACAACTTGCCCAGGGCGTCCTGGACCAGGCGCTCCTGCTCTTCAAACTGGCCCCAGAACTTGTCGCGGTCGGCGGGCAGCTTGCCGCGCAGCAGCACGTTCTTCCACTCCTGGACCTGGATCTTGAACTGCAGGTTGGCCTCGTCGACCAGTTGCGACGCGTGCAACGGCCCGTCCAGCAAGCCGCGATAGGCCTGAACGTTATTGGACAGGAAGTGGAAGCAGGCCAGTGCAATCAGTAGCACCAGCACCAGGCTGCCGCTGAGCAGGCTCAGGATCTGAAGCCTCAGGGATCGGGACATAGGGGTGACCTCGGGAGCAGGAACTCAGAAGTTGGCGATGTAACTTCCCTGTCAGGTCGTATCGCGCGAGCACACGAATACAAGGCCATTACCTGATACATCGGCCTGGTTTTGCCCTTCTTTAAGTCCGCTTATCGGCAATACACCTGTCTTCGCGCCCCGTTGGAGCGAGGCTTGCCCGCGAATTGGGCGACGTGATAATCCAGGCTCACCGCGTCCAGATCTTCGCGGGCAAGCCTCGCTCCAACGGCTCAGTGTTTGCTACCCGACCGCGCAGTGTCAGAGGCGCTGCCAGATCTCAGACCAATTCAGAGCTCCTGCTGCCCAAACACCTGAGAAGGTCGCCGCAACAGTGGATCAAACGGGTTGATCCGCGCGCTGATGGTCAGTGCCTCGCGCTTGAGCATCTCCACCACGGTGGGCATGCGCTCCGGGTTGAGCCGGTCGCTGATGGTCGCCACACTCAGGGCGGCCACGGCGCGGCCTTCGCGGTCGAGGATCGGCACCGCCAGGCCGGCCATGCCCGGCAAAACCCCGGTATTGCGCGCGGCATAACCCAGGCGGCGCACATTATCGACTTCCGAGCGCAGGAACACTTCGTCATACAGATGAAAATCCCGCAGGCGCGGCAGGTTGTAGTGGATCACTGTTTCACGCTCGTCCTCGGGCAGGAAGGCGAGGATTGCCAGGCTGCCCTGGCCTACGCCCAACGCCACACGGCCGCCGATATCGCCGGTAAAGGTGCGGATTGGGTACGGCCCTTCGCTGCGATCCAGGCAGATCGCGTCAAAGCCACTGCGCGCCAGCAGAAACAGCGAATCCCCAAGCGACGCCGACAAACGTAACAGGCTCGGCCGCGCCAGTTCGCGCAGGTTACCGGCCTTGCCCGCGTTGGCCGCCAGGGCAAAGAACTCAAGGCTCAGACGATAACGTTTGCTGCGCTGATCCTGCTCGACCATGCCTTCTTCCATCAGGCTGCGCAGCAAGCGATGGGTGGTGGGCTGGGACAGGCCAACCTGCTGGGCCAGTTGCGTGACCCGTTCGCCGTCACCGCTGCCATTACCCAGGCTACGCAGCACGGCAAACAGACGAGAGACCGCACCAACGCCGACTTCTTTTACCTCTTCATTCCGGTCAGTGGAATTCATATGTACCTTTTTAACCTTTTAATTCACTCATCGAATGAAACTGAAAATACTCGTTGATTCAGTGAAATTCCCTCTTTCGCGCATCCTAGCCTTCGTCCTACTCTGCGTCCACAGGGGCGATTTGAACAATCATCGGCAGCCGTCACAGAACGAGCGCCAACGTCCAAAGCGGTAAGTCATTTCGCATCTGCCCATAACAAACGCACGCGTTGCCGTGCACGCAAAAAGGTGGAACGCAGCTATGGCTTTTCTGCAACTCGAACGTCTGGGCAAGCGCTATGGCGCAATCGACGCCGTGGTCGCCACTGGCCTGGCCGTGGACAAAGGCGAATTCGTTTCCCTGCTTGGCCCCTCCGGCTGCGGCAAGACCACCACCCTGCAAATGATCGCCGGCTTCGTCGAAGTCAGCAGCGGTCGCATCCTCCTCGATGGCCGTGACATCACCCACGCCAAACCCGCCAGCCGCGGCCTGGGCGTGGTGTTCCAGAGCTATGCCCTGTTCCCCCATATGACCGTGGCCGACAACGTCGCCTTCGGCCTGCGCATGCGCAAAGTCAGCGCAGCCGATATCCAGCAGCGCGTGGCCCGGGTGCTGAAACTGGTGCGTCTGGACATGCACGCCACCCGCTATCCCCGTGAACTGTCCGGCGGCCAGCGTCAGCGCGTGGCCCTGGCCCGGGCCCTGGTGATCGAGCCGCCGGTGCTGCTGCTCGACGAGCCGCTGTCCAACCTCGACGCCAACCTGCGCGAAGAAATGCAGTTCGAGATCCGCCGCATCCAGCGCGAAGTCGGCATCACCACCCTGATGGTCACTCACGATCAGGCCGAAGCCCTGTCCATCAGCGACCGGGTGGTGGTCATGCAGGCCGGGCGCATCACCCAGATAGACGCGCCCTACGACCTCTACGAACACCCGCGCACCGAGTTCATCTCCGGTTTCGTCGGCAAGGCCAACCTGTTGCAGGGCGACCACGACAGCGACGGCCGTGCGCAAGTCCGCCAGAGCAGCGGCACCGGCGCCCTGACCCTGAGCCTGCGCCCGGAGAAAATCGACCTGGTGCCTGCGGGCGAAGGCCGTTTGCAGGGCAAGGTATTGACCCGCTATTTCCTCGGCAGCCAATGGCTGTATCGCATCGACACCCTGATCGGCGAAGTCACCGTGGTGCGCCGCAACAATGGCGATGCCCCGTTGGCAGAAGGCATCGCCGTCGGCCTGGACTGGCCAGCGGAGCTGCTGCGCGTACTGGCCTCCGATGAGGCCCGGCCATGAGCATGATCACTGCCATGCGCCGGGGCGGGCGCGGTTATCTGCTGTCGGCTCCGGCGCTGATCCTGTTCGTCAGCCTGTTGGTGCTGCCGTTGGTGCTGACCCTGGTCCTGTCGTTCAACGTGTTCGACTACGACAAAGGGGTCAAGGACGGCGCCTACACCCTGGCCAACTACCTGGCCGTGGTCAGCGACTCTTACTTCTACGAGATTTTCTTCCGCACCTTCTGGATCAGCGCCCTGGTCACCCTGCTCTGCGTGGTGATCGGCGTGCCCGAGGCCTACATCCTCAGCCGCATGGGCACGCCCTGGCGTTCGATTTTCCTGATCCTGATCCTTACCCCGCTGCTGATCTCGGTGGTGGTGCGGGCCTTTGGCTGGAGCCTGTTGCTCGGCGCAGACGGCCTGATCAATCAGGCGATCCAGGCCCTGGGCGGCACTCCGGTGAAGCTGCTCTATACGCCGTTCGCCGTGGTGCTGGCGCTGGTCCATGTGATGCTGCCGTTCATGATCATTCCGGTATGGACCTCGCTGCAGAAGCTCGACCCTGCCGCCGAACAGGCCGCGCTGTCCCTCGGCGCCAGCCAGGCTCGGGTGATGCGCAGTGTTGTGCTGCCCCAGGTCATGCCCGGCGTGCTGTCCGGCACCCTGATCGTGTTCGGCCTGTCGGCCAGCTCCTTTGCCATCCCCGGCCTGCTCGGCGGACGACGGCTGAAGATGGTCGCCACGGTGGTCTACGACCAGTACCTCTCCGAACTGAACTGGCCCATGGGCGCGGCGATTGCCGTGGCCCTGTTGCTGATCAACCTGCTGGTCATGCTGTCATGGAACCGCATGGTCGAAGGCCGCTACAAAAAGACCCTGGGGGAATGAGCATGTCGAGAAACGGCCCTCTGGCCCTGTCCTTTCACGCCCTGGTGGTGGTGTTCATGCTGGCGCCGCTGGTGGTGGTCTGCCTGGTGGCCTTCACCCCGGAAAACACCCTGAGCCTGCCGACGGCGGGCTTCTCCCTGCGCTGGTTCAAGGCGGTATTCGAACGCGCCGACTTCATCACCGCGTTCTATAACAGCCTGACCCTGGCCTTTGTCTCGGCGAGCCTGGCGACCCTGATCGCGGTTCCGGCGGCCCTGGCCATCACCCGCCATAAATTCCCCGGCCGCGACTTTCTCAACGGTTTGTTCCTGTCCCCAATCATTATCCCGCACCTGGTACTGGGTGTGGCTCTGCTGCGCCTGTTTGCCCTGATGGGCGTCAACGGCAGCTTTGCCTGGCTGATGCTGGCCCACGTGGTGATCATCGTGCCTTACGTGCTGCGTCTGGTGATTGCTGCCGCCATCGGCATCGACCGCAGCGCCGAACAGGCCGCCGAGTCCCTGGGTGCCAGCCGCTTCACCCTGTTTCGCCTGATCACCCTGCCAATGATCCTGCCCGGTGTGGCCGGGGGCTGGTTGCTGGCGTTCATCAACAGCTTCGATGAGGTGACCCTGTCGATCTTCGTCACCTCCCCGGCGACCCAGACCCTGCCGGTGCGCATGTATGTCTACGCCACTGAATCCATCGACCCAATGATGGCCGCCGTCTCGGCGCTGGTCATCGCCCTGACCGCCGCCGCGATGATCCTGCTCGACCGTATCTACGGGCTCGACCGCGTGCTGGTCGGTAAACATTAAGGAAGGCTCATGGCCCTGTTCAAACGCCTGGTCGAACGCGACCGCCCGGCCCTGGCCTTCACCCTCGACGGCCAGCCTGCCAGCGGCCTGCTTGGCGACACCCTGCTGACCGCCGTGCTGACCAGCGCAGAGCATCTGCGCGGCAGCGACTTCAGCGCCCAGCCCCGGGCCGGTTTCTGCCTGATGGGCGCCTGCCAGGACTGCTGGGTACGCCTGGCCGATGGCTCGCGGGTCCGGGCCTGCTCGACGCTGCTGGAGGCAGGGCATGAAGTGAGTCGGGAGCCGGGGAGATGCCTGTGACCGCGCACGTGCAAAGCCACTGCAGGAGAGCGTTCTGTGGGAGCGAATTCATTCGCGAATGCAGTATTTCAGAGCGCAGATATGCATTGGATTTACCCGCCTCTTCGCGAATGAATTCGCTCCCACACATTTCACCCTCAAAGAATTCGCTCCCGAAAAGCAGCCGTCTTAACTTTCAGAGTAATAGGCAGTGCGATGAATAAGTCCCAGGTCGTAATAGTTGGCGCAGGCCCTGCCGGCATCACCGCCGCCCGGACCCTGCTCGACCATGGCATACGCCCCTGCCTGATCGACGAAGGCCTGCGCGGTGGCGGGCAGATCTACCGGCGCCAGCCGCAGAACTTCAAGCGCGCACCCAAGGATCTTTACGGCTTCGAAGCCGCCAAGGCCGTGGCCCTGCACGACACCCTCGACCAACTGGCCGGACAGATCGACTACCGCCCCCAGACCCTGGTATGGAACGCCGAAGACCATCGCCTGGACACCGTGCGTGAAAAGCGCGCCGGGCAGGTCGAGTTCTCCCGGCTGATCGTCGCCAGCGGCGCCACCGACCGCATTCTGCCGGTGCCAGGCTGGACCCTGCCGGGTGTCTATAGCCTGGGTGCCGCGCAAATCGCCTTGAAATACCAGGGCTGCGCCATCGGCCAGGACGTGGTGTTAGCTGGCAGCGGACCATTGCTCTATCTGGTCGCCTACCAGTACGCCAAAGCCGGCGCCAAGGTTCGCGCCGTGCTCGACAGCGCGCCTTTCAGCGCCCAGTGCCGCGCCCTGCCCGCCCTGCTCGGGCAACCAGCGACCCTGGCCAAGGGCATTTACTACCGCAGCTGGCTGACCGCCCGTGGCATCCCGGTGCATCAAGGCGCCGACCTTTTGCGTATCGACGGTGAACGGCGGGTCAGCCGGGTTTACTGGCGCCAGAACGGTCAGGAGAAACACCTGGACTGCGACGCCGTGGCCTTCGCCCATGCCCTGCGCAGCGAAACCCAACTGGCCGATCTGCTCGGCTGTGACTTCAACTGGAACCCGCTCAATCGCGCCTGGCTGCCAGCGCGCGACGCCGAGGGCCGCAGCAGTGTCAGCACTGTCTACCTGGCCGGTGACGGCGCCGGGATCATGGGCGCCGATGCCGCACAAATGGCCGGTGAACTGGCGGCCCTGAGCCTGCTGGCTGACGAGGGCCATGCCATCGACCGCACTCGCAGCGAAGATCTGCAACAGGAACTGGCGCGCATCAACCGTTTCCGCCAGGGCCTGGAAACCGCCTTCCCCTTCCCCGAGGACTGGGCAACTAACACTGCGGACGACACCCTGATCTGCCGCTGCGAAGAAATCAGCGCCGGGCAAATTCGCGCCGTGGTCGACAACGGCCATTGGGAAATCAACCGGGTCAAGGCCATGTGCCGGGTCGGCATGGGCCGGTGTCAGGGGCGTATGTGCGGTTCGGCGGCGGCGGAAATCGTCGCCCAGCGTTGCGCCTTGCCGGTGGAAAGTGTCGGCCGCCTGCGCGCCCAGGCGCCGATCAAACCCCTGCCATTCGGGCTGGAGACTGAACAATGAGCGGTGTGATCAATGTCGATGCCGTGGTCATGGGCGGTGGAATCGTCGGCAGCTCTGCCGCCCTGGCCCTGGCGCTGAAGGGCCAGCGCGTGGTCCTGCTGGAGCGGGATTTCTGTGGCTCCCACTCCAGTGGCGTCAACTACGGCGGCGTGCGTCGTCAGGGCCGTCCGCTGTCGCAACTGCCGCTGTCGCAACGGGCCCATGCCATCTGGGGCGGGCTGCGCGAGCTGATCGGCATCGACGGCGAATACCTGCGCTCCGGTCACCTGAAACTGGCCCGCAGCGAACAGGACATGGACGCCCTGCGTGCCTACGCCGAGGCCAGCCAGGGCTTTGGCCTGGACCTGCAACTGCTTGATCGCCAGCAACTGCGCGCGCGCTTTCCCTGGGCCGGTGATGTGGCGGTTGGTGCGTCCTTGTGTGCCGATGACGGCCACGCCAACCCGCGCCTGGTCTCTCCGGCCTTTGCCCAGGCGGCCAGGCGCGCAGGCGCCCATGTCTTCGAACAGGCTGAAGTGGTCGAAGTTGAACACGACGGCCAGGCCTTCCTGATTCGTACCGCCTCCGGCCTGCACCTGCGTGCCCCTTGGCTGCTGAACTGCGCCGGGGCCTGGGCGGCGAAACTGGCCGGGCAATTTGGCGAGCCGGTGCCGATGCACTCCGGCCACCCGGCCATGCTGGTCACTGAACCACTGCCGATGTTCATGGACGTCAGCACCGGCGTCGAAGGCGGTGGTATTTATGCCCGGCAAGTGGCCCGGGGCAACTGCGTGCTCGGTGGCGGCCAGGGCTTTGCCCTCGACGCGGCGCGGGCCCGCCCCGGTCAGGCGGCGGTGCTGGAGATCCTGCGCAACGCCGCTGAACTCTATCCACCCCTGGCCGGCGCCCAGGCCATCCGCACCTGGAGCGGCACCGAAGGCTACCTGCCCGACCGTGAACCGGTACTCGGCCCGAGCCTCAAGCAACCCGGCCTGCTCCACGGTTTCGGCTTTGCCGGCTCCGGCTTCCAGATCGGCCCGGCTGCAGGCGAAGCCCTGGCCGAGTGGGTCTGCGCCGGTCAATCAGCCATTAACCTGGATGCCTTTTCCATCGGGCGCTTTCAACCTGCGCCTGTAGCTGAATCGCCATTCGTCTTACCCCATAACGTCATCCCATTGCACAGAGGAAGGTCGTCAACATGAAAAACATGCAACGCATCGCACTCACAGGCCTGTCATGCCTGCCCCTGGCCGCCCTGCTCGCGTCCGCCCCCGCAGTGGCCGAACCGACGCTGTACCTGGGCATGAACGGCGGCACCATGGAGCGCCTCTACGCCGACCAGATCCTGCCGGCCTTCGAGAAGGCCAATAACGTCAAGGTGGTGATCGTGCCCGGCACCTCCTCGGACATCCTGGCCAAGGTCCAGGCCAACAAGGACAACCCGCAGATGCACGTCATCTTCCTCGATGACGGCATCATGTACCGGGCCATTTCCATGGGCCTGTGCGACAAGCTGCAAGACAGCGCGCCGCTGGCCGACATCCCGGCCAAGGGCAAGATCAAGGACCAGGCAGTGGCAGTGAACCTGGGCGTGACGGGCCTGGCGTACAACACCAAGATGTTCAAGGAAAACGGCTGGAGCGCCCCCACCTCCTGGATGGACATGGCCGACAAGCGCTACAAGGAAAAGCTGGTGTTCCAGTCGATGTCGTCCTCGACCTTCGGCCTGCACGGTTTCCTGATGTTCAACCGCATTCAGGGCGGCAGCGAAACCAACGTCGAACCGGGCTTCAAGGCCTGGCCGAAAACCATCGGCCCTAACGTGCTGGAATATATTGCCAGCTCGGCGAAAATCTCCGAGATGGTCCAGACCGGCGAAGCCGCAATCTTCCCCCTGACCCCGACCGGCGTCACCGCCCTCAAGCTCAAGGGCATCCCGGTGGAATACGCACCACCGAAAGAAGGCGCCGTGGTACTCAACGTCGCCGAATGCGTGATCGCCAAGAACGACCAGCCGGAACTGGCACAAAAACTCGCCGCCTTCCTCCTCACCCCCGAAGCCCAGGCCCCTGCGCTGGAACTCGGCGACCAGATCCCCTCCAACCCGAAAACCCCGACCAGCGACCGTACTCGCGGCCAGGTCGAGGCGATGAACAAGTATCTGGAAACGGCGGTGACCATTGATTGGGATCAGGTGAATCAACTGCGTCCGGAGTGGAATGCGCGGTGGAACAAGACCATTGAGCGATAGAAGCCTGATATAGGAATCCGTAGGACCGGCGCCGCTCCTATCAAACAACGCAAAGTCTACGGATTAACCAAAAACCTGTGGGAGCGAATTCATTCGCGAATGGGCCAGTACATCCGACGCATTAATAGCGTCTGAAGTCCGGCTTTCGCGAATGAATTCGCTCCCACCAGATTTGCTCCTGCCCCCTGTCAAGCGTTCGGCTACAGTGCCTGGCGCACCCTCTGCGTGCGAATCACTTCCAACACATCCACCCCATCACGCAGCAGCAGATACGCCGCATTGGCGAAGCGTGGCAGATCGCGGTCGCAGGTATTGCTGAGGCTCAGACAAGTCACGCTTTCGAGCAGATCGGTGGCGACCTGGATGCGTTGGGTGGCGTAGTCGTGGAGGTCCCGGGGATCGGCGTGGGTGTCGATATGCAGAGGGGGTGTGGCGCTGGTGAGGGCGGTGAGTGGGATATAGCGATTCGTATGCATAATTGCGGTTCTCATGAGTTCAAGAACCGCCACCATCGTGACCAAACGATGGGTGGCGGACTGTGCACAGGTTGGTCAACCGGAGAACACGCAGCCGGCACGCCCGAAGGCGTCCCATACACAGCCGCCATGAAGCATGCCGACATCGAAGATGCCTGCCTTTCAAGGAGACGCATACGCGTGTTCTGACGGGTGACCAAACCCGGTCGCTGATTTTGCAGCGACGGCGCGAACTATAAGGATGAGAAGTAAGACACGCAAGCTGGAATACGATCCGTTGGAGCGCCGCTCGGTCGTTCCTACAGAACGTCAAGATCTCGAACCTGTAGGACTTTTCCTTTTTTCTCCATATTCAGCACTCATAGACATTTTTATATACGCAGCGTTGCCACATAGTCGAGAAACTATTAAACCTTGTCATGCACTCACTCGACTATTCGATGAACATGATAAGAGCCCATAATTACGCAATACTTTATTTTGAAAACCACAGATATGCAGACCTGATAGAAACCAACTCATCCGCAGCAAAATTTATTGAAGAGCGGCTTGCCAGTGGAGACGACAGTTCGGATCCGGATGATCCGTCGGATGTACCGGCCTCTTCGCGGGCAAGCCTCGCTCCCACAGGGGGTGGCGGCAATTCAGGGAGCTAATTAAACACGATCAAAATATATTGATTGGATAATCAACAATCACCCGATACTCATCGATATTGTGGTCCACGGTTTTATACCCCTCGCCGCCTCTATTGGTTGCCCAGCGCAAGCGCACGCCGAGGTTTTTCGCCGGGCCGCCCTGTACAACGTATTTGAGATCGACATCGCGTTCCCAGTGTTTGGCGTCGCTGCCGTCGGCGTTGTAGTAATAGTTGTAGCCGGAGTCGGCGGCGTTGCTGGCTTTGGTAAGGTCCATAGTGCCGCGGGTGTAGGACACTGCCGAAGTCAGGCCGGGCATGTTCCAACCGGCGAAGTCATAGCCGTATTGCAGTTTCCAGGATTTCTCGCCGGGGGCGTTGAAGTCGGAGTATTGCTGGGAGTTATCCAGGTAGATGCTGTCGCCGTCCTGGATATAGTCGAACGGGGTGTTGCCGTTGACCTTCTGGAACGAGGTCACCAGGCTCTGATGACCGACGGTGACGCCGAAATGCAGGCTGTAGGTGTTGTTGTCGATGCTGCCGAGCAATGCCTGGCCGCTGTCCTGGGTGCGGTAGTAATGTAAGCCGGGGTTGAGGCTGACCAGATCGTTGAGCGCCCAAGTGTAGTCCAGGTCGTAGTAGTACTGGTTCCAGATGTCCTTGAGTTGCGCAGCGTAGAGGCTGGAGGTCAGGCCTGGAATACCGGTGTAGGTGCCGCCGGCCCAACTCAGGTGCTTGCTTTCGCCGTTGTCCGGCAGCACGCCGTAATAAGTACCGATCCGGCCGTTGCCGCTCTGGTTGAACAGTTTGTCGAAGCTGACCTGCCCGGCATCCAGTACCAGATGATCGAAGCTGGTGTTATTCAGGCTGAAGCCGCGAAAGGTCATGGGCAGCATGCGCGAAGCGCCACCGGCGATGACGGGGTTGTTGAGAAACAGGTCACCGGCCTTGAGCACCGTATCGAATGCGCGCATTTTCACGGCGCCACCCGCTGACGAGAACGAGTCCGGAGCATCGCCGTAAAGGTTGCTTTTGTTCGGATTGGGCGCGGTGGTCGGCAGGATGCTGGAGCCGCCGCTGCCGCCACCGCCGTCCAGTTTCAGGCCAAGCATGGCGTTGGCATCAATACCGAAGCCGACCGGCCCCTGAGTGAAGCCGGATTGAAATACGCCAATAAAGCCCTGGCCCCACTCCTTGCTGTCCTGCTTGCCGTCGTGTCGGTCGTGGTTGAAATAGTAATTTTTCAGGTCCAGGGTCAGGCTTGAACCGTCGATGAAACCCTCTTTGGTTGCGCTACTGTCGTCGGCGTGGGCCACGACAGGCAAGGATGCGGCGAGCGCGATAAACAACGGACTGAGTCGAAATGGGCGCATCATGATATATAAACCCCTTGGTAAATATTATTTAACTTTGGCAGTCTTTTATTTTCATCAGCCAGGTATTTTTATTAGCCGGATCTTTATGCAGGCCGGTCTTCACAACTTATAAAAAGGCCGCTAAAACAGCGGCCTGATAACGTTTCGACAACAGCCAGGGATCAGGTATGACTGCCCTTGACGGTATCCGTCGGTGCAGCCGAAGCCTGCTGGGTCTTCAGGTCGTCTTTCTTGCTGTTCTCATAGGCCAACTGCTGTTGCTCAACCTTCTGTTCCTGAGCCATTGCCCGGGAGGCAAAGACCGGCGACTCTTCAGCCATGGCCAGGGGTGAAAAAAGAAAGGACGATAATACCAATGCGCCAGCAATACGAATGGAGCGTGACATGATAACAACCTTCTTGCGCGTGCAAGTTTTGTGTGGACGAATTCAATATAGAAATCATCGGCACATGAACCAAGTGAAGAGAAAGTTAGGGATATTTATATTATTTAAAGGGGAGCGAATAAACAGGCCTGCAAAGCACGGTTTTAAACGCATTGATGATTTCATGCAGGAGCCAGCTTGCTGGCTCCCACAGGACCTCAGAAAACCACGCCATCACGCCCGACGACGACATTCCCCGGCAAACTGCGCGGCTGTTCCATCAGCCAGGCATCCAGGGTATGGCCGATATGGGTCAGCACCGCCTGCCGGGGTTGCAGGCGGGCAATGCTGTCCAGGGCCAGGGTCAGGTCATTGTGGTTGCGCGGCGCCTGGGGTTGCGGCGGCATGGAGCAGTCCAACACCAACAGGTCCAGTGGCCGCTGTTGCAGCAGCTCAAGGGTGTCGTCCGGCAGGCCGACGGTGTCGGTGAGGTAGGCGATCAGGCGGCCATCGCCTTCGATCAGGTAGCCAAAGGTAGGTTTGGAATGGGTCAACGGCAATGCCGTGACCTTGATCGCGCCCAAGTCGCGCTGTTCAAAGGCACTGAATGGCTGGCTGAAATCGAGAATCCCCGGATGTTTGTACAGGTCGGCCAGCCCTTCCGGGTCGGCCGGGCCATGCACCGGAATGATCAATCCCTGGCCCCAGCGCAGATGCAGCAGGCCTTGGGCGTGATCGGCATGATAGTGGGTTTGCAGGATGCCACTCAGGCTATGGGGCGGGAAGCGCTCGCAGAGGTCGGGCAAGCCGCTGTCGATCAACCAGCGTTGCCCGGCGCATTCGATCAGGGCGCTGCATGGCAGGCGGCGCAGGCCCCGGTCGGCAGTGGCTGCCTGGCAAGCCGGACACTGGCAGCCGTAGACCGGCACCTGGCGGGCATCGCCGGTGCCGAGCAGGGTCAGGCGCATAGGCGGGCGTGGGTAACGTGGTGCAGCAGCCGGGCGACGGTTTGTTGCAGGTCGCCAGAGTTATCCAGCACCAGCAGCCCCGGATGCTCGGCCAGCAGTTCCACGGTAAAGCGACCGTTGCGGGCCAGGCGGGCCTCGATCTCATCCTGAGTCTCGCGGCCACGGGCCAGCAGACGCTGACGCAGCACGGCATCATCGACCTTGAGCAACACTGCCAACAGGTGCGGATAGCGCTGCAAGGCCTGGGGCAGATAGCCACGGGAGCCGTTGACCAGTACATCCAGGCCCTGGGCCAGCCAGTCGTCGATCTCCTTGGGGATACCGTAGTGCAAGCCGTTGGCCTGCCAGCTCATGGCGAATTCGCCCCGGGCCTGCATGGCGCTGAATTGCTCCACGGTGACCGCCTGCGCGGCCTCCCCCACTGCCTCGGCCGAGCGGGTAATCACCCGGCGCACGATCCGACAGCCGTTGGCCGCAAGATCGTCCCGTGCAGCGTCCAGCAGGCTGTCCTTGCCTGAACCGGACGGCCCGATGAGATAGATCAACCTGCCTGTCATCAAAACACCCTCTTTGCCTGCCGCCAGACCTGCTGGATCACGGGCAGCGAACCCTGGGTCCGTGCCTGCAACAGGTCGGCACGCAGCCCGACGCGAATTTCCCCGCGATCCTCAAGCCCGGCAGAGCGGGCGGGAGCGCGGCTGACCATGTTCATCGCCTGGGGCAAGTCACAATGGCCGTCCTCTGCTGCCAGGACAAACGCAGCCTGCAGCAGGCTGGCGGGATAATAGTCGCTGGACAGAATATCCAATAGCCCTTGTTGCGCCAGACCCGCCGCCGCCACGTTGCCCGAGTGCGAACCGCCGCGGACCACATTGGGCGCACCCATCAGCACATTCATGCCCAAGCGACGACAGGCTTCAGCCGCCTCCAGTGTGGTAGGGAACTCGGCGATGGACATGCCATAACCGGCCGACTCCTCGACATGAGCCAGCGTTGCATCGTCGTGACTGGCCACCGACAGGCCGCGCTCAAGGCAGATCTCGACGATAGCGCGGCGATACCGATCGCTGTACTCACGGGAGTTGCCTACCTGTTCGACGATAAAGCCGTCCATTTCCGCCGCCGACAGGTGGTATTTACCCATGTAGTATTCGCGGTACTTGGACTCCAGGGCAAACTGGCGCTGCCCCGGCGCGTGGTCCATCACCGAGACCAGTTGCACCAGCGGTTGCTCCACCAGGTCGCGGAACACGCTCAGGGTGTCCGGGTGGCTGACTTCACAACGCAGGTGCAACAGGTGCTCGGCGCGGGTCTGCCCGGCAGCCTGGGCCTTGGCAATGGCCTCGAGCATGGATGGCAGCTGCTGCATGCGCTTGCCCTTGGGGTTCACATCGCCGATGGACAGTGCATCGAATACCGTGGTGATGCCTGCGGCGACTATCTGCGCATCGTGGCTAAGCACGGCCGAGGCCGACGGCCAGTCGACACCGGGGCGCGGTGACAGGTGTTTTTCCAGGTTGTCGGTATGCAGCTCGACCAACCCCGGCAGCAGGTAATCGCCCTGCAGGTCCACAGCCTGGGGTAGCTGGCTGCGGCCCTCTTCCACCGCGCTGATCAGGCCGTCGCTCAGAACTACGGTGCCGAGGAACACGCGGTCAGCGGTGACCACCTGGGCATTGGTCAGGATCTGTTCGTTCAGCATGGCAGGGGCTCCTTGGCAAGGGCGGTCATGTCCAGGTGGCGGTCGGCAATGGCTTGGCGCACGTTCTGGTCGTGGAAAATACCGATCAGGGCGGCACCGGCCTGACGGGCTTCATGCATCAGTTCCAGCACCACCTGGCGATTATTGTCGTCCAGAGAGGCAGTGGGTTCGTCCAGCAGCAAAATCGGCCAGGGCACCATGAAGCCCCGGGCGATATTGATACGCTGTTGCTCGCCGCCGGAGAAGGTCCCCGGCGCCAGCTGCCACAGGCGCCGGGGAATATTCAGGCGGCTCAGCAGGGATTCGGCGCGCTCGCGCGCTTCGGCCTTCGACCAGCCACGGGCCAGGGCGGGCTCCATGACTACATCCAGGCTGGCCACCCGTGGAATCACCCGCAGGAACTGGCTGACATAGCCCAAGGTCTGGCGGCGCACGGCCAGCACGTCACGGGGCTCGGCGCCGACCAGTTCCAGCCAGTCGCCGTCATGTTGCACACGGATGCTGCCACCCGCTGGCAGATAGTTGCCGTACAGGGTGCGCAGCAAGGTACTTTTACCGGCACCGGAGTCGCCGTGCAGGACCAGGCATTCTGCGCCGCGCACGACAAAATTCAAGCGGTCGAGGACATTCAGCACCACACCGTTCTGCTGATGCAGGGTGAAGGTTTTCGAGAGGTCGCGGACCTCGATCAGGTTGCTCATCAGGCATCTCCCCTGGGCCGGTTCACGGTTGCAGTACCGAAGAAACCAGCAGTTGCGAATACGGATGCTGCGGGTCGTCGAGGATCTGGTCGGTCAGGCCGCTCTCCACCACGCGGGAGCGGCGCATGACCATCAGCCGGTCGGCCAGCAGCCGGGCCACGGCCAGGTCGTGGGTGACGATCACCACCGCCAGATCCAGCTCACGCACCAGTCCGCGCAGCAGGTCGAGCAGGCGTGCCTGCACCGACACATCGAGGCCGCCGGTAGGCTCATCCATGAACACCAGGCGCGGGTTCGACACCAGGTTGCGGGCGATCTGCAGGCGTTGCTGCATGCCACCGGAGAAAGTCCGTGGCAGGTCGTCGATGCGCAGCGGGTCAATTTCCACCTGGCTCAACCAGTCGATCCCGGCGTTGCGCAGCTGTTGGTAATTGCGCACGCCCTGGGCCATCAGCCGCTCGCCGATATTGGCCCCGGCCGACACGCCCATGCGCAGGCCGTCGCGGGGGCTTTGCTCAACGAAGCCCCACTCGGTCCTTAACAAAGTGCGGCGCTCGGCTTCGCTGGCGCTGTACAAGTCGAGCCAGCGACCGTCGCTGCGCCGGTAATCGATGCCGCCGCGATCCGGCGGGCAGCGGCCGCTGAGCAGCGACAGCAAGGTGGACTTGCCCGAACCGGACTCGCCAACGATGCCCAGCACTTCGCCTGGGTACAGCTCGAAACCGACGCCGTCACAGCCCTTTTCCGGGCCGTACAGCCGGGTCAGGTCGCGCACCCGCAACAACGGCTCAACCTTGAGCCTTGGCTTGATCATGCTGTTCATGGGCGCTCCTTGAGGGTCTCGACGCGCTGGGCGCAGTAGTCGGTATCCGAGCAGACGAAGCTCTGGGTCCCGGCATCGTCGAGGATCAGTTCGTCGAGGAAGGAATCGTGACTGCCGCAGATGGCGCAGCTCTGTTCCCAACGCTGCACTTCGAAGGGGTGATCCTCGAAGTCCAGGCTCGCCACCTGGGTGTAGGGCGGTACGGCATACAGGCGCTTTTCCCGGCCCGCACCGAACAGCATTAACGCCGGGCTCATATCGAGCTTCGGGTTGTCGAATTTGGGAATCGGCGACGGGTCCATCACGTAGCGCCCGTCCACCATCACCGGGTAGGCGTAAGCGGTAGCGATGTGGCCGAAGGTAGCGATGTCCTCGTACAGCTTGACGTGCATCACCCCGTAATCATTCAGCGCATGCAGGGTGCGGGTTTCGTTTTCCGAGGGTTCGATAAAGCGCAGCGGCTCGGGAATCGGCACCTGATAGACCATGATCTGATCGGCATGCAGGGGTGTTTCCGGAATGCGGTGGCGGGTCTGGATCACCGTCGCATCGGGGGTGCGCTCGGTGGTGGCGACGCCGGCGGTGCGGGCGAAGAAGCGGCGGATCGACACAGCATTGGTGGTGTCATCGGCGCCCTGGTCGATGACCTTGAGTACGTCTTCGGCACCGAGGATCGCGGCGGTCAGTTGCATGCCGCCGGTGCCCCAGCCATAGGGCAACGGCATCTCACGGCCGCCGAACGGCACCTGGTAACCGGGAATGGCCACGGCCTTGAGCAAGGCGCGGCGGATCATGCGTTTGGTCTGCTCGTCCAGGTAGGCGAAGTTATAGGCTTCGTCGCGCTCCTGACGCGGCGGATTGTAGGCATTCATGGCTTGGGCTCCTTGTCGGCAGGGCCGACGGGGTTGCGCAACTTGCGGATCAGCTCCAGTTCCGCCTGGAAATCAACGTAGTGCGGCAGCTTGAGATGGGAGACAAAACCGGCCGCCTCTACGTTGTCGCAGTGAGCCAGGACAAACTCCTGCTGCTGCGCCGGGGACTGGATTTCTTCGTTGTATTCCTCGGCGCGCAAAGAGCGGTCAACCAGCGCCATGGCCATGGCCTTGCGCTCGGCATGCCCGAAGGCCAGGCCGTAGCCGCGGGTGAACTGCGCGGGCTCGTCGCCGCTGCCGACGAACTGGTTGACCATCTCGCACTCGGTCACTTCCAGGCTGCCGATGGCGATGGGGAAACCCAACTCGTCCGGTTCGATCCACACGTCCACTTCACCGATGCGAATCTCCCCGGCAAAGGGGTGATTGCGCCCGTAGCCGCGCTGGGTCGAATAACTCAGGGCCAGCAGGAAGCCTTCGTCGCCACGGGCCAGAGCCTGCAGGCGCTGGGCACGGTCGGCCGGGTACTCGATGGGCTCGCGGGTGATATCGGCCACGGCGGCGCCATGGTCGTGCTCTTCCTTGATCAGGCCTTCCTTGGCCAGCAGGTCCAGCACGCGCGGGCAGCTTTCCGGGGCTGCCCCCTCCTTCACCTGCGGCCCCGGAAACTCACCTTCGGCCAGCAGGCTGAAATCCAGCAGGCGGTGGGTGTAGTCAAAGGTCGGGCCGAGCAGTTGCCCGCCCGGCAGGTCTTTGAAGGTCGCGGACAGACGCCGCTTGAGCTGCATGGCGCCGGTGTCCAGCGGCAAGCTGGCATTGAAGCGCGGCAAGGTGGTGCGGTAGGCACGCAGCAGGAAGATGGCTTCGATCAGGTCGCCTGCGGCCTGCTTGATTGCCAGTGCGGCCAATTGTTCGTCGTACAGCGAACCCTCGGTCATGACCCGGGCCACGGCCAGGGGCAGTTGCTGACGGATCTGTTCGACATCCAGTTCGGCAACGGAAAGATCGCCCCGGCGTTGCTTGGCCAGCAGGCGGTGGGCGTTATCGATGGCTTGTTCGCCACCCTTGACGGCGACATACATCAGGCGCCCTCCTCTACACGGGTGCTGCGCGGCAGGCCGAGCAGTTCGCTGCCTGCCAGGAAAAACACATCCAGGCCACGGGGAAAGTCGTTGTGCAGCCCGCGTTGCTGCCAGAAGCTGTCCTGCAGCGGCAATGCCACGCGGTTTTCATACTGGATGCCCGGCCCGCGCCAGCTCAAAGTGCGGCCACCATTGAGGCTCGGCAACTGGATCAGCAAGGTGCAGGACTGATCGGGATAGCGGTCATTGCCCAGATCGAAGCCGCTGAGGTCGCTCAACTGGTTTTCGTCGAGCAAGGCAAAGCGTGCGTTCTGCCGGTCGCCGACGATCGGGCAACCGCAATGGAACGACAGGTTGGCGCGAATCGCCGGGGTGTCGAAGGCCGGGGCCAGCCACAGCGGGGTGTCCAAGTCCAGCAGGGCCAGACACAGGGCGTGGGTGGCGGCGGCCAGGCCCGGCAAGGCCGGTGGCTGATGAGCCGGTTGCAGGCAATGGGTCACACCTGGGCCGGCCAGGGCCTTGAGGGCCACGCGAAAACTGCGCTGGGCGTCCAGCGCCGGGTCGGCAAATGCCGGTTGCAGCAGGGTTGCA
The DNA here is from genome assembly GCF_024807945.1 of Pseudomonas sp. JUb42. GTDB lineage: Bacteria > Pseudomonadota > Gammaproteobacteria > Pseudomonadales > Pseudomonadaceae > Aquipseudomonas. Next base: position 72,454 of record NZ_JANUFD010000017.1, read on the forward strand.
CTCATCAGTTCTCTCCTCTGACCAGGGTGAAGAATTCCACTTTGGTCGCAGCGGTTTCAGCGTCCTGGCGGGCCCGGCGCGCAGCCTGTGCCAACGCCAGGGGTTCGATCAGTTCGCTCAGCCAGTGCTGTTTCTGCGGGCCTTGCAGATGGGCGTCGGCCAGGGCGGCCAGCTCAGCGCGGGCCTTGTCGCGCCCGGCCAGGTAGCTGTAGCCGGTGCGACCGTCGGCCAGGCGCACCACGCAACGGGTCACGCTCATTTCGCCGAGGTTGAACGGCGCGCCGCTGCCGCCCATGCGGCTACGGACCAGGGTCATGCCGATTTCCGGGGCGCGGATCAGCTGGTATTCGGCATCACGCAGGGCCGATTCATGACGGCGCAGTTCGGCGCCCTCGGCCTTGGCCAGCACGCCGATCCAGCGTTGCCGGTCGGCGATGGTGTGAGGCAGTTCAGGTGGCATAGTCGGCATCTCCATCATGTGATGACCTGATACTGGAAGCGGTCGGAGCGGCTGGTGGAATGGCTCAATTCCACCGGCTGACCGCTGCGGTCGTGGGATACGGTGAGCACGGTGACTGCGGGCAGATGCCGCGGCATCATCAGCAGGTCGGCTTCTTCACGGGTCGGCAGGCGTGCGCCGATCAGGCTGAACGTGCGGCTTAACGGCAGTTCTCGGGCAGCCAGGTACTGGCGCAACGAACCACCCTTGTAGGCACTGAGCAGTTCGCTGCGGCTGCCACAGAAACGGTGGCGAATCAGGCTGACCGGCTGGCCGTCGAGCTTGCGCAGGGTGCGCAGTTCGATCAGCGGTGCGTCGGGTTCGAGTTTCAGATGCCCGGCATCCTCCACCGTGGCCAGGCAGTTCTGGCGCTGGATCAGAATGGCTTCGACGCCGATGCCCTGAGCCGACAGCGACTGGCTGTAGGCGCTGTCCACGGCCATGGGGTAAATCAGCGGCCGCTCCAGCACCTGGGTGCCGCGACCCTGGCGGCGCAACACGCTGCCTTCGCGCACCAACTCGTCGATGGCACGGCGGATGGTGTGGCGGTTGACGTCGAAGCGTGCGGCCAGTTGCACCTCGGCAGGCAGGTAGTCGCCGGGCAGGTAACCAGGCAACTCGCGGCGCAGGGTGTCGGCCAGCTCGCGGTAAATCGGTTCTGCTTGTCTAGACAATTCCATGCTTTAAAAAAGTGCCTCAGGGCACCCTCTCCTACAGGCAATGGTTAGATAAAAAGCTTGCGCAAACGCTGTGACAAAATGTCGATCACGCTGACCACGCAGATGATCACCAGCAACACGGCGCAGGTCTGGACGAACTGGAAGGCGCGGATGTTCTCCCACAGAATCACGCCGATACCGCCGGCACCGACCATGCCCACCACCGTCGCCGAGCGCACGTTGGATTCGAAGCGGTACAGCGCGTAGGAAATCCACAGCGGCATGACCTGGGGAATCACCCCGAAAATCACTTCCTGCAAGGCACTGGCGCCGGTGGCACGCACGCCTTCGACCGGGCCCGGATCAATGGCTTCCACGGCTTCGGCGAACAGCTTGGCCAGGACTCCGGTGGTGCTGATCCACAGCGCCAGGACCCCGGCAAACGGGCCGAGACCGACAGCGACCACGAACAGCATGGCGAAGACCATTTCATTGATGGAGCGAAAGGAATCCATGACCCGGCGCAGTGGCTGGTGAATCCACCACGGCGTGATGTTGTCGGCGCAGAGCACGCCCAGCGGCACGGAACAGACAATCGCCAGCAAGGTGCCCCACAGGGCGATATGCACGGTGACAATCATTTCCTTGAGGTAGGCGCGCCATTCGTGGAAGTCCGGCGGGAAGAAATCGGCGGCGAAGGTCGCCATGTTGCCCGAGTCGCGGTACAGCGCCAGTGGGTTCATTTCGGCGCCATGCCAGGCCCAGGCCATCATCGCCAGAAACAGGCCCCAGCCCAGGTATTGCGGCCAGGTGCGCTTGCCGACGGCCTGCAGGGAAGCTGCGTGAGTGGTCATAGTCAGATCTCGGTTGCTGCGGTAAAGGGTCTTGCGCGATCTCACAGCAGCTTTTTTGGAGGCGGATCCTGTGGGAGCGAATTCATTCGCGAAAGCGGTGTTCATGAGAAGCAGATACGCTGAATGTACCTGCCTCTTCGCGAATGAATTCGCTCCCACAATTCGCCCCACAAAATCTCACTGCAATGCAGAAAGCGGTGCTGCCTGCTCAATCACCCCGCGCTGACGGTGTTCTTCTTGTCCAGCTCGCTGATGCGGTCCTGCAACTTGGTCAGGCCGGCATCGATATCCTTGAGCTTCTGGGTCTTCTCTTCGGCGCTGAGGCCGGTGCTGGCGGTGACTTCAGTGCGCTGCTTGAACAGTTCGAGCTGGCGAATGGTCAGCAACTGGTCATCCGAGGACTTGAGGAACTTGCCCATCTGCATGTTCTTCAGCACTTCCTTTTCTGCATCGGTATTGCCGTAGTCAGTGAAAAAGGTGCGGATCTTGTTTTTCTCGTCATCGGACAGCGACTTGCTCCAGACCATCGGGTCGGCCGGGATGATTGGCGACTTCCAGATCACCTTGAGCATGGCGGCCTTGTCCGGTTGGGTTACAGCCAGGCGGTCCCAGCTTTCGGTGTTGAAGGTGGCGACATCCAGTTGGCCCTTGGCGACGCTTAGGGCGTTGACTTCGTGGCTGGAGTTAAGGGTCCGTTTGAAGGCGGTGGCAGCATCGACGTTGTTCTTGGCGAACACGTAATAGCCAGGCACCAGATAGCCGGAGGTAGAGTTAGGATCGCCATTGCCGAAGGTCAGGCTCTTGGCATTCTTGAGCATGTCATCCACGGAATTGATCGGGCTGTCCTTGCGCACGATCAGCACGCTCCAATAGCCAGGGGCGCCATTGGCGGCCGAGGTCTGGGCGAAGATTTCGCCGTTGGAGCGATCCACCGCTTCCATTGCCGCCTTATTGCCCAGCCAGGCTACATCGACCTTGTTGAAGCGCATGCCCTGGATCAGCCCGGCATAGTCAGAGGCGAAGGTCGCGTTGATCTTGAGCCCGGTTTTCTTGCCCATGTCATCGAGAAACGGCTGCCAGATGCTCTTGAGGTTCTGCGATGATTCGGTGGACATGATGCCAAAATTGATGACTTTCTCTTCTGCCTGCGCATTGCCCAGCAGTGCGCCGGTCAGCAGGACGGCAGACGCGAATACGCGACCGATACGATTCAACATGGAAGGACTCCTGTAGATACGTTCATGGATTACAGAGGGTTGATTCAGCGCGCTGCCACAAGGCGCGGCGCCGGGGTTTCGTGACGCGAGGCGGCACCTGCGACCATCAGGCTGGTGTCGACGTCGGCGCCGTAGAGCTCGTTGAGGAACTGGCCGCAGAGTTCTTCACCGCGACCGTCGAAATGAATGCGCCCGCCCTTGAGGGCTACGGCGCGTGGGCAATAGCGAATGGCGTAATCGACCTGATGCAGGGTCACCACCACGGTCTTGCCATCGCGGCGGTTGATATCGGCGAGGATTTCCATGACCTTGCGCGCGGACTCGGGGTCCAGGGAGGCAATGGGTTCGTCAGCAAGAATGACTTCGGCCTGCTGGGTCAGGGCGCGGGCAATGGCGACGCGCTGCTGCTGACCGCCGGACAGGGTCGAGGCGCGCTGGGCGGCCAGATCGGCGAGGCCGACGCGGTCCAGATTGGCCATGGCGCGCTGTTTCTCTTGCGCATTGAACAGGCCCAGGCTGCCACGCCAGCGCGGCATGCGCCCAAGGCCGCCGAGCAGGACGTTGTCCAGCACGCTGAGGCGATTGACCAGGTTGAACTGCTGGAAGATATAGCCGATGTCGGCACGCAGGCGGCGCACCTTGCCATTCAAGCGGCCGGCAGCCTGCACTTCCCGGCCCAGCACCTCGACCCGACCGCCATTGTTGCGGTCGCAGCAGGCCAGACCGGCCAGGTGGCGCAACAGAGTGGATTTGCCGGAACCGGACGCACCGATCAACGCCACCATTTCGCCCTGTTGTATAGACAACGCCAGATCAACCAAAGCGGATTTTCGGGAGAACGTCTTGTTCAGATGCTCGACATGGATAGCTGCGTTCATGGGGGCTTCTCGGTCAGGTTCTGGAAAACAGCCTGGATGGCCGCCTTGTTGTGTCATCGAAACTAGACCGAGCATGTTGCAGCGACGTGATGTGTCAGTGACGCGGGAGTAACCGTTTTGTGAAAGGTTGAGTCAGGATGTTTCATAGTCATCGACGATAAGTCTTGATCGGCAGGTCCTTGTGGGAGCGAATTCATTCGCGAAAGGGCCGTAACATCCGCTACATTTCCGTGGTCTGACAGACCGCTTTCGCGGATAAATCCGCTCCTACCCAGCAAGACCTCACCCCGAATTCATAGGTCCTCCATGCACTGGCTCCCCCTTCTCAAACACCTTCCCCTGCTCTTCCTCAGTTGCCTGCCCCTGCTGGCCCGCGCCGCGCCGGAGTCTTCGGTCTACCGCTTCGAACGCCTGCAACTGGACTCTGCGGACGGCAGCCTGCATTACCGTCTGGACCTGGCCATCCCGCGCAAGGCGCCGCCTGCGGCCGGTTATCCGGTGATGTACCTGCTGGACGGTAACAATGCCCTGGCGGAACTGAAGGAAGACTGGCTCAAGGAACTGGACGGCGGCAATCCACCGCTACTGGTGATGATCGGCTACGAAATGGACGGCCTCTACGATATGGAACAGCGCACCCGCGACTACACCGGGGCCAGTTCCGCCGCCTTCCTTGAGCTGATCCAGACCCGAATCAAGCCGCTGGTGCAATCACGCTTGCCGGTCGATCAGGCACAGCAAAGCCTGTGGGGCCATTCATTTGGTGGTTTGTTTGTGCTGTACGCGCTGTTCGAACAGCCCCTGGCCTTCAACAATTGGTTCGCCGCCAGTGCCTCGCTGTGGTATCAGCCGCCGACCTATGACAAGGCCATGGCCTTCGCTGGCATCAAGGACGGGCCTGTGCGTCAGGTGTTGATCATGCGCGGTTCGAAGGAAGGCAAGTTGCCGATCAAGAGCTTCGACGGCGGTTCGATGGAGCAGCGCAAGGCCATGGAGGCCGTGCCGATCGAGGCCAATCGCGAAGTTGCCCGACACCTCAGTGAAGTGCCGGGTATCCAGGCCCGTTATCGGAACTTCGACGGGTTGAATCACAGTGAGGTATTCAGCGCTGCCCTGCATCCAGCGCTGAGGCTGGCTGCAGGGTTGAAGGCTGACTTTTAGATGCGGAAGGTACCCACCAGATGTTGCAGACGCGCGGCCTGCTCTTCCAGGTAGGAACAGGCATCCAGCGTCAGCTTGAGGTTTTCCACGCCGCGCTGGTTGAGATCGTTGATCTGGGTGATGTCCATATTGATCGACTCGACCACAGCGGTCTGCTCTTCGGTGGCGGTGGCCACTGACTGGTTCATGCCGTTGATCTCGTCGATGCGCCGGGTGACGCTGCCCAGACGCTCGCCCGCTGTGTTGGCGATGGTCACGCTGGACTCACTCTGACGCTGGCTTTCGGTCATGGTGCTCACCGCACTGCGGGCGCCGACCTGCAACTCTTCGATCATTTTCTGTACTTGTTGCGCCGAGTCCTGGGTGCGATGCGCCAGGTTGCGCACCTCATCGGCGACCACGGCAAAACCGCGCCCTGCTTCCCCGGCCCGTGCGGCCTCGATGGCAGCGTTGAGCGCCAGCAGGTTGGTCTGCTGGGAAATACTGGTGATCACTTCAAGGATCTGACCGATATTGACCGTCTTGTCGTTGAGGCTTTCGATATTGACGCACGACTCGCTGATCTTCTCCGACAGCTCGTTCATCGCCTTGATGGTCTGCTGCACCACGCTCTGGCCGTCAGTGGCCAGGCCGCTGGCATCGGCCGACTGCTGTGAAGTACGCGCGGCGTTCTGGGCGATTTCCTGAGCAGCGGCGCCCAGTTCGTTGATCGCCGCGGCCACGCTTTCAGTACGGCTGGCCTGCTCGCCAGAGTTGGTCATGGACGAGTTGGACGCCTTGACCACACGCATTGCCACATCACCCAGTTGCCCGGCAGTGGACGCCACTTCGCGGATCGAACCGTGGATACGCTCGACGAAGTGGTTGAACGACTGCGCCAGAGCACCGAATTCGTCCTGGGAAGTGATCGTCAGGCGCTTGGTCAGGTCGCCGTCGCCGTCGGCGATATCACGCATGGCTCGGCCCATCTGGTGCAAAGGCTGCATCAGTACGCGGATCAGCAGCCCCAGCAGCAGGATGATGATCACCACCGAGATGACCATCGCCGTGATGGCCGAGGTACGGAACTCGCTGAGCATCGAGTAGGCGGCGTTCTGGTCCAGCACCAGGGCCACATACCAGTTGGCCGAGGGCAGGCCTTCGATATGGGTGAAGGAAATGATTTCCGCCTTGCCGGCAGATTCAATCTCGCTCACACCCGCAGCAATTTTCGGCGTATTGGTCGGATAGGCTTCACTGATGTTTTTCAGCACCAGCTTGCTGTCCGGGTGCACCAGAATCTTGCCGTCGGCGCTGACAATGAACGCATAACCATGGCCGCCGAAGTTCAGCGAGTTGATGGTGTTGCTGATGGTGTCCAGGGACATGTCCGCGCCAGCGACACCGGCCAGGGCGTTCTGGACGTTGACCGGGGTAGCGAGTGTCACCACCAGCTTGCCCGAAGAGGCGGCGATGTAGGGTTCAGTAACAATGGTTCCCGCCGCCGCCTGGGCCGCTTTATACCAGCCACGGGCCCGTGGATCGTAATCCGCCGCGCGATTACCGGCCGGCACCGAGAACATCACCCCGGCATTGCTGCCGAAATAGCTCAGGCTGAAGTTGTCTGCATAAGCCTTGAGGCCAACGGCGCGGGGCAGTTTGGCGACGTCGGTGCCGTCCAGCGCGATCTGTTGGGCCATCGATTGCAGCAGCTGGATACGCCCGTCCATCCAGGTCTGGATGTTAAGGGTGGTCAGGCTGCCCAGTTGTTGCAGTTCCGAATGAACGTTCTCTTTTAAAGTTTGGCGTTGTCGATAGTCATTCACGACAATAAAACAAGTAAATGCGACGACCACGACCAGAGCCGCGGCGAGCAGGATTTTCCTGCTGAAACCCAAACTTTTATTCATAGGGATACTTCCATTACAAGAATCGACTTCGGAGGTACTTCTGCTCACAAACGTGCAAGACAAATGCCAAGCGGCGTTTTACGGATTCTTGTGACAAAAGGATAGGCTGGGAGTTAAATATTTTCCGGAACTCGCCTGACGGAGGGATGCAGAAACGACTCAGCCAGGAAATTGGATCCACATCACCACTCACTGCAGCGACTGCACATAAACCAGAATGGCGTCGAGTCATTAATAAAACATTCGACAAAAGGCATGTTCGATTCGGGCAATGGTTACTCTATATAAGATACGTGACCCTAATCTGACCAACCGGTCGGAGTCGTAGAATATCTACGTATAAAAGGGTTTGATGCATGCAAAATGAACGCCTCAGGCGAGTTTCAGGATGGACTCAGGCATCTATCCTATCGGGCCTGACCGATACCCTGTTACGACCCTGCTGCTTGGCCAAGTACATCTCCTCATCAGCGGCCTTGAGAACATCCGTAATGTCATCGGCGCTGCCCGGCCAATGAGCGACCCCTAGAGAGATCGTGATAGAACCGACGATATCAATCGCGTCTTGCTGCACCGCCACCCGCAGCCGCTCGGCAAACTCCGAAGCCGCATCAAGTGACACCTCAGGCAACAGGATCAGGAACTCTTCGCCGCCGACCCGGCAGGCATAATCACTGTCTCTCGAACAGGCCTGCATCAACCCGGCCAGTTTCTTCAGCACGGCGTCGCCAACATCGTGCCCGTACTGATCATTCACTTGCTTGAAGTGATCGATGTCCAGGGTCACCAACGAAAACGGCCGGTATTCAGTCCGCAGAACATCGAGCACAGCGGACAGCGCCCGGCGATTCAGCAGCCCGGTCAGTGGATCGGTCTGCACCTCTTTATTGAGCTTGACGATTCTGGCCTGCGTCAGTGCGACGCCCTGCAACAACGCCTTGCGAATCAGGGCAGACTCAAAGTACCAGGACTGCACACTGATGATTTTTTGCGAGGTTTCGGGGGCCTGCATGTTCTTCGCGCATTCAGCCAGTTGCGAAAGCGGCCGACTGATAAAACCGCTCAACCAGAACATGCCAAGGATACCGATCACAGCCATGGGCAGAATGCCGATGATGCTGCGGTAGATCAGGCTGTCCATGGGCAGCAATGCCCTCTCCACCGATTGCAGCGACACCACGCCCCAGCCCACAGACTTGACCGGCGAATAACCGGCGAGCATTTCCCGGCCTAGAAAGTTGACCACCAGCGCGCCACCGTTCTCGCCACCGAGAACCTTATCGACCACTTCATTTTCACCCACCGTCTTGCCGACCCGCTCTGGGTCGGGGTGATAAAGAATGGTTTTACTGGCGTCCACGACATAGACATAAGCGTCGTCGCGATAAAAATGGGATCCAATCAAATTGTGCAGAATACTTCTTTGTTTTAAGTAAATGGCGCCCCCGACATAACCGAGGTAAGTGCCGCCATCATCGAATACCGGGCTTGAGACGATGATCACCAGATTGCCAGCCGCAGACACATAAGGTTCGCTGATCAGCGGCTTCCTCTGAGTCAGTGCTTCAACTGCACCGGGTGTTTGCAACTTGCCACCGCGTACCTGAACGGTATCGGGAGAAACGGTAATGACATTACCCTCGGCATCGACCATGACGACGGCATTGAAACTGTCGGTCTGAAGCTTCAGACGCTTGGCTTCGGATATCGCAACTTCATGATTGTAATGACTCTTTCCGAGCAAGCTGGCGCTGAAAGAAACCTGTTGCTGTGCAGAATCAAGAAACTGATCGATCGTATCGGATAGTTTGCTGGCGTATGCGCGGTTCGCCTCGACGGTGCTCTCGATCAACTGTTCCTTCTGAACGCGATAGGTTGAATAAAGCGTGTTGGACAGCGTGGCAGCAGCAACGACCACGGACAATAATAAAATCAGACGACGCAGGTCAAGCCGGGAAGCGACTTTGGACAACATTTAAACACCATCACTTTAACCAGAGCACATTGCCATTATGCATTTAACCCAATGCAAAATAAACGCGATTCTGAAGATGATCAGTGCATTGAAGAACAACTATGGATCCAATATATAAAGTAAGCTTGTAAATAAATCGCATTACGCCAGTTCAAAAAACGCCACTTGGATCCAATCTATATTAAAACACTTAATACCTACTACTTTAGTCGCGCACAGACTGATGAAGCGCTCACTACATGGCGCAGTAATTACTTCAGATATCTTATAACTCCCCACTATTACAGTAGGAATTAGCCGAGCATTATCGCTCGGCTGATTGCATGCTGATAATTGCTGTCTGGTTTGTCGGTCAGGCCACCAAATGACACCGCACCGCCGTCTCCCCTACCGCCTTGAGCACCTGCGGCTTTTCACAGCCCGCCGTGGCCTTGGGGCAGCGATCGCGGAAGAAGCAGCCAGAAGGCAGCCTGCGGTTACCCGGCAGTTCGGTCGGCGCCGAAGCCTGGCTTTCATCCAGAGCCACGCCCAGGCGCGGTACGGCGTCGAGCAGCAGGCGCGTGTAGGGATGGCGTGGCCGTTCCAGCACTTCGGCGGCGCTGCCCAGTTCGACGATCTGCCCCAGATACATCACCGCCACCCGGTCGGCCATATGCCGCACCACCGAGACGTTGTGGGAGATGAGGATATAGGTCAGGTCGCGGCTGCGTTGCAGTTCGCCCAGCAGGTTGAGGATCTGCGCCTGCACCGAGATATCCAGAGCCGAGGTCGGTTCGTCGAGGACGATGATGTCCGGGTCCGATGACAGCGCCCGGGCAATGGCGATGCGCTGGCGCTGGCCGCCACTGAACTGGTGCGGGAAGCGGTCCATGTACTCGCTGCGAATACCGACCTGGCTGGCGACCCGGGCGGCGATCTCGCGCATTTCCTGACGCGGCGCACCGCGCTGGACGAACAGCGGCTCGGTGATGACCTTCCACACCGGCAGGCGCGGGTCGAGGGAGGACTGCGGGTCCTGGAAGACGATCTGCACGTTGCTGCGCCGTTCGCTGGGGTTGTTATAGACCCACTGCAACTGGCCGCTGGTGGGCTTGATCAGACCCATCAACAGTTGTGCCAGGGTGCTCTTGCCGCAGCCGGACTCGCCGACCACACCGAGAGTCTCCCCGGCGCGTACCTGCAAATCGATGCCGTTGAGGGCATGGGCCACGCCCTTGGGCCGACCCAGCCAGTCATTGCCAACCGGGTAATGCACACGCACATCGTCCAGGCCGAGAATCACCGGCAGTTCGCCGGCGTGTTGTTTCGGGGCACTGATCATGATGCCTGTTTCTCCATGCTCAACCAGCAGGCGCTCTTGCGCTGGCCGCTGGCATCGATGGCCAGCAAGGGGGGACGTTCGCTGCACTTGGTCATGGCGAACGCGCAACGGTCACGAAATGTGCAGCCGTCGGGCAAGGCCGACAGGTTCGGCACCTGACCGGGGATGGTCATCAGTTCCTGACCGGGCTCGACCTGCTCCGGCAGACCGCTGAGCAGCCCGCGGGTATACGGGTGTTGCGGTGCCGCCATAACCTCGGCAGTGATGCCCTGCTCCACCACGGCGCCCGTGTACATCACATAAACGCGGTCGCAGAACTGCGAGACCAGGGCCATGTCATGGGTGATCAGCAGGATCGCCGTGCCCCGCTGCCGGGCTTTTTCCCTCAGCAGCAACAACACCTGGCGCTGCACCGTGACATCCAGTGCCGTGGTCGGCTCGTCAGCAATCAGCAGTTGCGGATCGCAAGAGAACGCCAAAGCGATCATCACCCGCTGGCGCATGCCGCCGGACAGCTCGAACGGATAGCTGTCCATCACCTGTTCCGGGTCAGCGATATGCATGTCACGCAACAGGGCGACGGCCTTGGCCCGGGCCTCGGCCTTGCTCAGTTGCTGGTGATGAATGATCACGTCGGTCATCTGCCGACCGATGCGCCGGGTCGGGTTGAGCGCGGTCATGGGCTCCTGAAAGATCATCGCCGCATCGCGACCACGGACCTTGAGCAGGTCCTTTTCCTGGGCGGCGAGCATGTCGCGGCCGAGGATATGCAGGCTGCCGCTGCTGACCCGGTAACTGCGCTCCGGCAGCAAGCGCAGGCTGAGCATGGCGGTGACAGATTTGCCGGAACCGGATTCGCCGATAACTCCGACGATTTCGCCGGGCCTGACCTCCAGCGACACGCCATTAAGCGCCTTGACCGTACTGCGATAAGCCGGGAATTCGATACTCAGGTTGTCGATACTCAGCACAGGACTGTTCATGCTCATTTCCCCTGCTGCCGTGGGTCAAGCAGATCGCGTACGCCATCGCCCAACAAATTGAAACCGGTGGCGGTGACCAGAATCGCCAGCCCCGGAAAAGTCGAGTACCACCACTGATCGAGAATGTAGTTACGCCCGGTCGCGACCATGGCGCCCCACTCCGCTGTCGGCTGTTGCGCACCCAGGCCGATAAAGCCCAGGGCCGACGCCATGAGGATGGCCGCGCCGATATCCAGGCTCAGTTGCACCAGCAACGGCGGCGTGGCGTTGCGCGCCACATGCCAGAGCACGATATGCCAGCGCCCGGCACCGAAGGTCTGGGCCGCCTTGACGTAGCCCATCTGGCGGATGCTCAGGGCCTGACCGCGAGCCAGCCTCACGTAGTACGGAATCCGCACCAGGGTGATGGCCAGCATGGCATTGAACAGGCTGGCACCCAGGGCCGCAGCCAGGGCCATGATCAGCACCAGGGACGGCACCGACAGCATGATGTCCATCAGGCGCATGACCAGGCTGTCGAAACGCCCGCCAATGACCCCGGACATACAGCCCAGCAGGCCGCCGATCAGGCAGGACGCGAACGCCACGAACAGGCCGACACCCACCGACTGGCGGCTGCCGTACAGCACGCGGCTGAACAGGTCGCGGCCGACCTCGTCAGTGCCGAACCAGTGCGCCGCCGACGGTTCGGCCAGGCGCTGGGACAGGTTCAGGGCATTGGGGTCATGGGACGCAAGCCACGGGGCAAAGATCATGCACAGCAACACCAGCACAGTAATGGCGAGCCCGGCCATGGTCATGGGGCTGCGTCTGATCTGATAACTCAGGTAAGCCAGTTTTTCCGGCCAGCGCGAGGGCAAGGCAACAATGGTTGGAACGGGAGAAGCGCTCATATCAGTCAACCTCGCCGATGCGCGGATCGATCAGGCGGTACAGCAGATCGATCACCATATTGAGCAGTACATAAATGAAGGACACGACAATGGCGAAGCCCATGACGGCCGGAAAATCCAGGGACTGCACCGACTTGATCACATAAGCGCCCATGCCCGGCCAGGCAAACACCGCCTCGGTCAGCACTGCGCCGTACAGCAGGTCGCCGAGTATCAGGCCCAGCACCGTCACCGAAGGAATCAGGGCGTTGGGCAAGGCATGGCGCAGGATCACCGCCCAGCGCGACAGGCCATAGGCCCGGGCCGTGCGGATATAGTCCTCGCCCAGTTGATCGAGCATCGCCGAACGAATCTGCCGGGCGACCACGCCCAGATTGACGAAGGCCAGGGTCACAGCGGGCAGGATCAGGTGTTGCAGGCTGCTGACGAACTGTTCGCGATTGCCTGCCAGCAGCGAGTCGATCAGGTAAAAACCGGTGATGCGACTCGGCGCATCCATGCCTTCATCGATCCGGCCACTGCCCGGCAGCCAGTTCAGATGACCGTAGAACAGCACGATCAACCCCAGGCCGAGCCAGAAGGTGGGCGTGGAAATGCCGGTGACGGCCAGGGTGCGGGCGAACTGGTCGATGGCGCGGTTTTGATACACCGCCGACAGCACGCCGAGGGGCACGCCAATCAGAATCGACAGCAGCAAGGCCGTCAGGGCCAGCTCCAGGGTCGCCGGAAAAAACGCCTGCAAGTCTTCCAGCACCGGGCGACTGGTGCGGATCGACGTGCCCAGGTCGCCGTGCAGCAGGTCGAGCATGTAGCGCCCGTATTGCTGATACAGCGGCAGATCCAGGCCCAGGTTGTGGCGGATATTGGCCACGATGGCATCGCTGGCGCGGTCACCGGCAATCAGCCGCGCCGGGTCGCCGGGGATCAGGTGGGATATGGCAAAGGTGATCAACGAAACGCCGACGACCACCAATAACAGGCCGGCCAGGCGTTTACGCAGGATATTCAGGAAGGCCATCAGGCACCTCGGTCTTGCATCGATTGGGTACAGCGCGGCCCCACCCCCACGGTAAAGGGGCGTGGCCGCAATGACGCGGTACTACTTGGTGATCGTGTCGATGTTGAACACTTGTTCCAGCATCGGGTTGAACACATAGCCTTTGACCGATTCACGCATCGGCAAGGTGTAGGCCTTCTGGTACAGGTAGGCGTAGACGCTGTCGTTGAGCACGATCTTTTGCGCCTGGTGGTACAGCTCGGTGCGCTTGCCCTGGTCGTTGGTCGCGGCCGATTCGCGGATCAGCTTGTCGACTTCCGGATTGCTGTAGAACGAACGGTTACCGGCCAAACCTGGCAGCTTGGAGTCAAACCAGAAGTTCATGAACATGTAGGGGTCGGCGAAGTCCGGGCTCCAGGAACCGATGGCCAGGTCGAAGTCACCGGTATTGAGGCGCTCACGCATGGTGGCGTTGGCCAGTTTTTCCATCTTCAGGTTGATGCCCAAAGGTTGCAGGCCGGCTTGCAGGGTCAGGCCGATAGGCTCCCAGTTCGGGTCCTTGTCCGAGTACATGAAGTTCAGCCCGGTGATTTTCTCCGGCACCTTGGCCAGATCCGCCTTGGCCTGCTCGACGTTCTGCTTGAAGGTCGGCGCCTTGTTGTCGTAGGCCCACATGCCGCGTGGGATCGGGCCGTTCATGGCCTTGGCCTTGCCCTTGAGGATGCCGTTGATGATGCCGTCGTAATCCAGGGAATCGACAATCGCCCGACGCGCATCCGGGTTATTCATCGGCGCCTTTTTGGTGTTCATGTAGATCAGGGTCACGCGCAGCGACGGGTAGTCACCGACGACGATATCGGACTTCTTGGCCAGGGCTTCGAGCTGGTCCTGGGGCATGTCTTCGATGATGTCCAGGTCACCGTGTTCCAGTTGCAAGCGACGTACCGAGGCTTCGCCGATGATCTTGATCACGACTTTTTTCAGGGCCGGTTTGGTCCCGGTGAAGTAGCTGTTCTGCTCCATGGTCAGAGTCTGACCCTTCTGCCAGCCGGTCAGCTTGAACGCGCCGGAACCGGCGGTATGGGTCGACAGGTAGGCTTCAGCACCACCGGCCTCCTTGGCCACAGCCGGATTGACGATGGCCGCACCGTTGTGGGCCAGGGTCGAGAGGAACGGTGCATAGGGCGACTTGAGGGTGAAGCGCACGGTCATCGGATCGACGACAGAGATCTCCATATCATCCGGGAAGGCGCCGGACGGGCCTTGCTTGAGCTTCATCACGCGGTCGAAGGAGAACTTCACCGCGTTGGCATCGACTTCGCTGCCGTCATCGAACTTGTTGCCGGGCTTGAGCTTGAACTCCCAGACCAGGCTGTCGGCGGAGGTGGTCCAGCTGGCGGCCAGCTCGCCTTTGACTTCGGTACTGCCTTCGCCGTTTTCGACTTTGTAGGTGACCAGGCGCTGGTAGGCCGGATAGGTCACGGCCCAGTCGTTGTTATCGATGGTCACGGCCGGGTCGAGGGTCTGGGGATCGGACGGTTTGCCGATCATCAGGGTGTCCTGCGGTACGGCGGCGCTGGCGGTCTGCCAGGCACCGAGTCCCATGGCCGTGCAGAGCAATGCCATGGCCAGTTTGCGCGGGGTGAAGATAGGGTTCATGCCGGTTCCTTGATCATTCGATAAATGGAAGTTCGTCAGGTTTTTTATTGAAGCTATACCGGGCAGTACAAGCTCGGGCGCCGTGGCGTTCCGAGAACGGCCAACCCTGGTGACAGGGTCAGGCCGGATTTACGCCGGGATTCATGAGTGTCCCGGTCATGTTCAGGGTGATGCTCAGTGACTGGCGGGCTGGATCGAACCGTCGTCGATCAGTGGGTAGTCCTCGGCATCGGGCAATTCGTAGTGCCACCATTCGCTGTCGATATGGCGGAAACCGGCGCTGAGCATGATCCCCAGCAACAACAGGCGATTGCGCTGCACGGCGACGGGCAAGTCCGGGAAAAACTGGTGGGACAGCTCACGCATGTCATCGAAGCCGGTGCCCATATCCAGAGGCTGGCCGTCGGCATCGATCAGGGTCAGGTCCACCGCCACGCCACGGGTGTGATGAGAGCCGAGGCCCGGATCACGCACGTATTCCGGATTGGGCAAGGCCTGCCACAACAGCAATTGCGCATAGGGCGGCCGATAGGCGTCGAAAATCCGCAGGCTGTAGCCGGCCTGGCGCGCCAGACGACTGGCCAGGCGCAGGCACCGTTCGGCGTCGACATGCAGCAGGCAACGCGGGTCCTGATAGATCGGCTTGCCGGCCAGATTATCGGCACCGGCATAGATCAGATCGATTTCGACCTGCAGGGCTTGGGCGTCGATTTCGACAAGGGGGTTACTGGTCACGCTATATCTCCAATATGTGATACCGCTTTCCCGGCTGAAGCCGGTCCCACAACGCGGCACCATCGATTATTCAAACTGGCCGAACAGCTCTTGCAGGCGACGGTTCTTCGCCAGGCGTTCGTCCAGGTGCTGGCCGTATTTCTCGGCCACGGCAGAAACCATCAGGTTGAACAGGCAGGCCAGGGGCGCCGGGGAATCCCAGAACTGGCCGACGTCCGACTTGAGTTGCAACAGGTCCATGGGATAATCCCGCGCCCACGGACAGTGAAAATCGGTGACAAAGGCCAGGGGCAGACCCTGCTGGCTGGCCACCTCGCAGAAGGTGCGGGTGATGCTGGAATAGGTGCGGAAGTCGGCAATGATCGCGTACGGGTTGGCGAACTCGGAGTTCAGCGACTCGGCGTAAGTGCCGGACAGGCCATCGACGTAGTAGACCTTGGGCCGGATGTATTCCAGGTGGCTCAGGAAGGTGGTGAGGATGCCGCGGGTGGTCTGGATGCCGACGATAAACACCGCATCGGCGGCATGGATGCGCTCGACGATATGGCTGAACACCTCACTGCGCGCCAGAGCGTAGACATGCTGAATGGCCTCCAGCTCACGGTTGAGCGAGCGCTCCAGGGCATCGCCATGAGTGCTTTCCTCACGAAAGGCACCGAGGCGGTCGGTGAGCACCCAAGTATTGCCGGTGTCACCGCGCAGGCTCTGTTTGACGTCATCGATATTGCGATAACCCAGAGAGCGAAAGAATCGCCCCACGGAAATCCCGGTCGTGCCGGTCTGCTGGGCAATGCTGTCGGCGGTCTCGAACGGCAGCTTCTGCGGATTGGCCAACAGATAACCGGCAATGCGCTTGCCCGTCGGCGTCAGCTCGCTGAAGCGCTGCTCCAGGGCATCGATGAAGCTGCTTTTGTCCGTAGGTGTCATGGCGTAGAGCATCCTGCAGCAGGCGCAAAAAATGTTAGATACGATTCAGTTAATCGCAATGATGTTATCAACATAACATCCGATTTTATGATGGCACAACGCTTATTTTCAGAAAGTTTTTGAGTGATTCAGGGTGGTGCGGGGGGACTGGGAAATGCGCTTTTGCGGGGCAAAAAACCGTAGAAAATAAACTTTTGAACATCAATCATGAAGCAACTGTGGGAGCGAATTCATTCGCGAAAGCGGTATTTCAGACATTGAAAATTCATCGAATGCACCTGCCTCTTCGCGAATGAATTCGCTCCCACACACCGACCTGCCAATACTCGAGAACCTCAGCGCAAATTGGTCTTGATCAACTCCATCACCTCATCCCCGCGCCCGCTGAGCACCGTGCGCAGCATGTACAGGCTGAAGCCCTTGGCCTGGGCCAGTTTGATTTTCGGCGGGATGCCCAGTTCCTGTTTGGCGGTGACCACATCCACCAGTACCGGCCCCGGATGGTCGAAGGCCTTGCGCAAGGCGCCGGGCAGCTCTTCGGCGCTCTCGACGCGGATGCCGAGGATCCCGGCGCCGAGGGCGATACCGGCAAAGTTGGTCTCGTACAGATCGGTGCCATGGGGCACGTAGCCGCCCGCCTTCATCTCCATATCGACGAAGCCCAGGGAGCTGTTATTGAACACCACCAGTTTGATCGGCAGATCCAGCTGGCGAACGCTGAGCAGATCACCCAGCAGCATGGACAGGCCGCCATCGCCGCACAGGGCAACGACCTGGCGCTGCGGGTCCACCGCCTTGGCGCCCAGGGCCTGGGGCATGGCATTGGCCATGGAGCCGTGGTTGAACGAACCCAGCAGCGTGCGCTTGCCATTCATCTTCAGGTAGCGCGCCGCCCACAGTGTCGGCGTGCCGACATCGACGGTGAAGATCGCATTGTCGTCGGCCTGATCGCTGATCACTTTTGCCAGATATTGCGGATGGATCGGCTCGCCGGCGGCTGATGGCGTCGCCAGCTCGTCCAGACCTTCTCGGGCCTTGGCGTAATGTTTTAGTGCTTTGTCGAGGAAGCGGCGGTTTTCCTGGCGTTTAAGCCGGGGCAACAGGGCTGCCACGGTCTCTTTCACACCGCCAACCAGACCATGAGTCAAGGGCGTGCGACGCCCCAGAGCCGTAGGGTCGATATCGATCTGCACGATTTTGGCGTTCTCCGGATAGAAATTCCGGTAAGGAAAGTTGCTGCCCAGAATCACCAGGGTGTCGCAGGACAACATGGCGTGATAACCCGAGCTGAAGCCGATCAGGCCGGTCATGCCGACATCGAAGGGGTTGTCGTACTCCACATGCTGCTTGCCGCGCAAGGCATGCACGACTGGCGCGCCAAGGGTATCGGCCAGGGCCAGCAGTTCGTCATGGGCACTGGCGCAACCGGCGCCGCAGAGCAGGGTCACGGCGCCAGAGTCATTGAGCAATTGCGCGACCTGGTCCAGTTGCGCCGCGCCCGGCAGTACTTGCGGTGGCAGCACTTCGACCCACTTCGCCTTGGTTTCAGGTGCAGCACTCAACGCCACATCTCCCGGCAACACGATCACCGCTACACCACGCTGACTGATGGCCGCGCGCATGGCCCGCTCCAGCACCCGAGGGAATTGCTCGGCACTGCTGACCAGTTCGACGAAGTGGCTGCATTCCTTGAACAGCTCTTGAGGATGTGTTTCCTGGAAATAACCCAGGCCGATCTCCGTGGACGGGATATGCGCGGCAATGGCCAGTACTGGCACCTGATTGCGGTGACAGTCATACAGCCCATTGATCAAATGCAGATTGCCCGGCCCGCAACTGCCAGCACACACGGCCAACGTACCGGTCACCGCCGCCTCGGCCCCGGCGGCAAAGGCCGCGACCTCTTCATGCCGGGTATGCATCCAACGGATGGCCCCCAGTTTCTCCAGGCTGTCGGTCAGGCCGTTGAGACTGTCCCCGGTCACCCCCCAAATGCGGCTGACGCCGGCATCGGCGAGGGTCTGGGCGAGATGATCGGCAATCGTTCTGGACATGCGGTTTTCCTTGTCGAGGTCAATGGAAAACGCGGCTGCGAATGTGCCGCGCGCTCTAGATCGACCTGTGGTGAGACGGACAGTTCAGCGCGCCACTTGGCTCAATCAGGCCAAAACCGCCAAACCCTGTAAGAATTTTCCTACTACCCTCATGCGCGCCCGTTCGCAGCCGATGGCCCTAGAGACCCTCTTTCCATAGCGGACGGCAGCCCAATAATGAAAACAATATTCGCTCGTTACACCGCTACATTCGTCGGATTCGTGCTGTTGATCGCCATCCTCACCGGCGTTGGCATCAATCTGCTGATTACCCCGAGCCTGACCGCCACTGACGAGCGTCATTTGCTCAACGAAGCGGCGCAGATCGGTGGTGTGATCAAGACCGAGCTGGCCAAGGTTCAGGCCCAGCAGCGGGTCATTACCGAAACCGTGCCGCAACTGGACAGCGACAGCATCGATCGCCTGCTGCCCTTTCTGGTCAATCAGTACGGCGAGCTGAAGGTCTTCGGTGGCGGGGTCTGGCCGCTGCCGGACAAGCGCACGCAGGGTCGGGCCAAGCACAGTACGTTTTATCACCGCGATGCCAGCGGCAAGCTGATCGTCAACACCCACTGGAACTCGCCTGAGTCGCAGAATTATTTCGAGCAGTCCTGGTATCTCGGCGGCCTCAAGGCCCCGGCCGGGCAATGCAACTGGGCCAACGCTTATCGCGATGACGCCAGCCCCGAGCCGCGTACCAACTGCGCCATGGCCATCAGCAAGGATGGCGCGGCCTACGGCGTCTCGACCATCGACGTGACGCTGGGCTTCTTCAATGAGCTGGTGGCGCAGAAAGAGCGGGAAATCCATGCGCTGCTGATGATCGTCGAGAAAGACGGCAAGGTTCTCAGTAATCAGCCAGAGATTTCTGGCAATAATGTGCTTAAAAATCTCTCCGACCTGTCCGGCCAATCGGCGTTTGCGGCGGCCTTGCAAACCAGCCTGAAAAACGCCAGTGGCAGCGGCATCGTGCGCAGTACCTACAAAGGCAATGACGGCGACGATTACAGCCTTTTCCTGCAACCCATCGAAGGCACGCCGTGGCTGATGGCGGTGGCACAACCCACCGCTCTGCTGACCGCCCAGAGCAGCAAAGTCCTGAGCACCCTGGCCGCCCTGCAAATCCCCATGGTCATTGTGTTGCTGCTGATCATCATTGTTGCTCTGCGCCAATTGATGAATCGCCTGGCCGTACTCAAGGCCAACATCGATACGCTGTCGGCCGGTGATGCCGACCTGACCAAACGCATCGTCATCCGCGCCGAAGACGAACTGGGCGCGGTCGGCCACTCGGTCAACCGCTTCCTGGTCTACCTGCAGAAAATGGTCACCGAGGTGTCGGATTCTTCGGTACTGATTGCCGAAGGCATCGAACAACTGCGCGGCCAGGCCCGAGGCACCAGCAAAATTCTCACCCGTCATGCCAGTGAAACCGATCAGGCAGTTACCGCCGTCACCGAGATGAGTTCCACCGCTGAAGGCGTGGCCCGCAGTGCCGCGCAGACCGCGAGCATGACTCAGGTCGCCAACGAAAACGCCCGCCACTCCAAGCTGGTGGTGGAAGATGCCTCCAATAGCGTGCGCGAGTTGATCAGCGAAGTGGAGCTGGCGACCACGACGGTGCGAGCCATGGAGCAGGATGCTGAACGCATCAATTCGGTACTGGGGGTGATCGGCGAGATCGCCGGGCAAACCAACCTGCTGGCCCTTAACGCCGCCATCGAAGCTGCCCGCGCCGGTGAACAGGGCCGCGGCTTTGCGGTGGTTGCCGATGAAGTCCGCGCCCTGGCCGGCCGCACCCAGGCCAGCACCTCGGAAATCAACGAAATGCTCGCTCGTCTGCAACAAGGCGTGAGTGCGGCGGTCGTGGCCATGGAGAAAACCAAGCAGAGCTGCCAGGCCACTGCGGACAAGACCTCCAAGGTCAACGAAGGCCTGGATGGCATGACCGACTCGGTCGTGCGTATCAATGACCTGAGTACCCAGATCGCTACTGCCGCCGAAGAGCAAAGTGCGGTCAGTGACGAGATCAACCGCAATATGGTTGCCGTGCGCCATATCGTCGAAGAGCTGGTAGCCGGGGGGACGGTCAACGAACAAAGCACCGCGACCCTGGCCGCTTCCAACGAGAAGCTCAATGCCGTGGTGCGACGCTTCAAGCTGCGGTAACGCACAGCGAGAGCAAGGGCATCGGCCGTAACGGTCGGTGCCCTGAGCCCTGGCACCAATTCCAACAATCCTATTACCCGATATTTACATAGCCCACCCACGAAATTCTTTCTGATAGGGTCACCCCTCTACTAACTTCATAGAGCAGGGATTGCCCATGTACAATATTGATTACAATAGCTACCGCGCAGTAAAAAGTTACAACCAACGCGTTCGTTTTCTCGTCATGCACTATACGGCATTGAACTTTCAAGGCTCCATCAACGCACTGACCGGCTCATTAGTCAGTGCTCACTACCTGGTGCCGGAGCCCACCGATCAAACTTATATAAATGCAGGTTTCAAAGATATGAGGATCTTTAACCTGGTCAATGAACATGAGCGCTCATGGCATGCCGGGGTCAGTGAATGGGCCGGCCGTATTGGCTTGAATGACACATCCATCGGCATCGAGATCGTGAATGAGGCAACGGTCCAGGGTGGGAATTTCATCTTCCCGCCGTATAACCCGATACAAATAGAAGCTGTCAAGGAACTGGCTGCCAACATACTGCTGCGCTATCCAGATATCACACCCGTCAATGTCATCGGGCATTCGGATATCTCGCCAGGCAGAAAAAGCGATCCGGGCGCGGCATTTCCATGGAAGGCGCTTTACGATGCAGGTATTGGCGCCTGGTATGACGAGGCGACCAAACTTCGTTACCAGCAACAATTCGATCAGGCCCTGCCCGCCAGGGATGACGTTATTGGCAACTTGCGCCGCTATGGTTAAGGCACGTCCAATGCAACTACCGAAAGCGGTTACCTGACACTTTTGCGGGCATTGCAATTACACTTCAGACCGCAAAAATACGATGGCATCCTGGACAGTGAAACCGCAGCTATTTTATACGCGCTGGTAGACAAATACTTTCCGGCAATATAGTGGAAAAAGGGCATCGACACTGACCATGGTCGGACGCAGGGACTTGAGGTTGAGCAAGTCTGCGACACAGATTTGCGCGCCCAAGTCCTTCAACCTCGGGCTCACAAGATCCACATTGACCCGGCGGACTGTGCCGGGTCCAACAGCGCTAGACTTTCGGATCACCCGGCGCCTTGACCGGCGCCGCATATTCCGGCTTGAGCTTGCCGTCCTTGTCCAGCAGCCAGGCATCGAGAATCTGCCGCACCACAGGACCGGCAACCCGGCCACCGGCCTCGCCGTTTTCGATCATCACCGCCACAACGATTTTCGGATGCGCCGCAGGGGCAAAGCCGACGAACAAGGCGTTGTCACGGTTGCGCTCAAGGGTTTTCAGGCGGTCGTAACGCTCGCCCTGCTTGATCGCCACCACCTGTGCCGTACCGCTCTTGCCGGCGATGCGGTATTGCGCACCGACGGCGGCGGCGCGAGCGATGCCGCGCGGGTCGTGCATCACCATCTGCATGCCTTCATTGACCTGATTCCATTCGCCCGGGTCACGCAGCACGATATTGGGCATCGGACTTGGGTCAACCGGCGCGACATCGCCAACTTCCTTGGCCAGGTGCGGACGAATCCACACGCCCTTGTTGGCGATCAGCGAAGTGGCCTGGGCCAGTTGCAGCGGCGTGACCTGCATATAGCCCTGGCCGATGCCGAGAATCACGGTTTCCCCCGGGAACCACGCCTGACGCCGGGTGGCGCGCTTCCATTCCCGCGACGGCATCAGCCCGGAAGCTTCCTCGAACATGTCCAGGGAGACCTTCTGCCCCAGGCCGAATTCGCTCATGTAGTCGTGCAGACGGTCGATGCCCAGCTTGTGCGCCAGGGTGTAGAAGTAGGTGTCATTGGAACGCATGATCGCCGCGTCCATGTCGACCCAGCCGTCGCCGTTGTGCGCCCAGTTGCGGTACTTGTGATCGAAGTCCGGCAACTGGAAGTAGCCGGGGTCGAAGACCTTGGTCTGGGCCGTGACCACGCCCGAGTCGAGACCGGCAATCGCCACTTCCGGCTTGATCGTCGAGCCCGGCGCATACAGCCCGCGCAGCACCCGGTTGAACAGCGGCCGGTCCACCGAATCACGCAGCGCAGCGTATTCCTTGAAGCTGATGCCAGTGACGAACAGGTTTGGGTCGAAACTCGGCTTGCTGACCATGGCCAGCACTTCACCGGTCTCCGGCTCGATCGCCACCACCGAGCCACGGCGGTCGCCCAAGGCTTCTTCGGCAGCTTCTTGAAGATGAATATCCAGGCTCAGGGTAATGTTCTTGCCGGGGGTCGGGTCGGTGTGTTTGAGCACACGCAGGACCCGGCCCTGGGCGTTGGTCTCGACTTCCTCGTAGCCGACATGGCCGTGCAGCTCGGATTCGTAGAATTTCTCGATACCGGTCTTGCCCACAGACTGCGTGCCACGGTAGTCCACCGAGTCCAGTTGCTTGGTTTCTTTCTCATTGATCCGCCCGACATAACCGATGGAATGGGCGAAATGCGCGCCCAACGGGTAATGGCGTACGAACTGCGGCTCCACGTCCAGCCCCGGCAGGCGGAACTGGTTGACCGCCAACAGAGCGATCTGCTCTTCGGTCAACTCGTAGAGCAGGGTCACCGGTTCAAAGGGGTGACGCGCCTGCTTGAGATCCTTGTCGAACAGGATGCGGTCTTCGGCCGGCAGGTTGAGGATGCTCATCAATTCATTGAGCACCTCGTTGGAGTCCCCGGCGCGCTCGCGGGTCATGGTCAGGTTGAAGCTGGGCCGGTTATCGGCCAGCAGCACACCGTTGCGATCGTAGATCATGCCGCGCTCCGGAGGGATCGGCAGCACATGCACACGGTTGTTTTCGGAAATGGTCGAGTGATAGTCGAACTCGATGACCTGGAGAAAATACATGCGCGCCACCAGGCAGGCGCTGAGGATCATCACGACCAGGGCGCAAGCGATCAGCCGCCGATTGACCAGACCGGTCTCTTTCTCGTGGTCCTTTAAAGGAATTGGATCAGGCATTACTACAGCATCTCGGTGAAGGACAAAAAACAGGTAAAAAAATGTTTCCGCAGTTTTGCGCTGCGCACGATACCAAGAACTGCCGGTCAGCATGGAACTGTTGGACGATTTACCGTGGCGACAGCACGAAACCCGATTGATTGTTGCAGCACACACAAAACTGATTTACAAAATGAGTGCGGTGCAACTTTTAGTAACACATCTATCATCCTCTCACGCTTGAAAAAGATGAAGAGAGGACTCTGGCACTCCCCCGCCTAGCGTGCGCCATAAGCACACTGGCCAGCCAGAGGACCGAATGTCACAGGCAAGCGTGAGTGCTCATCGCCCGGTACCGCCAGGCGCCAGGCATGAAACCGTAATTAGTCGCGAACACTGGAAGCCTTGAACAGGCCAGCCTTGCTGTGCCTGCCAGAGAGGTGTTCGCAGGAGCCTTGAATGACAGAGAAAACCCCCAAAGGCCTGACGCGCCGGCAACTGCTGGTGTCGTCCGCCACGACCCTTGCCGCGGGCGCGGCTGCCACGGCCAAGGCCGCGACCCTCAACGGGTTGCCGCAATGGGTCCCTTTCGACCATAACGGACCAATGCACTACGACACCCCGGGCTGGCAGTTTTTCACCGCCGAAGAAGGCCGGGAAGTCGAAGCCATTGTCGAGCGCCTGATTCCCGCCGATGACCTGAGTGTCAGCGGCAAGGACGCCGGTTGCGCGGTGTTCATCGACCGGCAACTGGCCGGCGAATACGGCACCTTCGCCCGTCTCTATATGCAAGGCCCGTTCGCAAAAGGCACGCCGATGCAAGGCGACCAGTCACCGTTGGTGCCGCAGCAGCGCTACCGTCTGGGCATCGCCGCCCTGACCGGCTACTGCCAGAAGCAGTACCAGAAAGCCTTCAGCGCCCTGGCGCCGCAAGAGCGCGACAAGGTCCTGACCGGCCTGGAACATGGCGACATCGTCCTCGACGGCATCGACGCCAAGTTCTTTTTCCAGCAAGTGCTGGGCAACACCATGGAAGGCTTCTTCGCCGACCCGATCTACGGCGGCAACCGCGACATGGTGTCGTGGAAAATGATCGGTTTCCCGGGCGCCCGTTATGACTACCGCGACTACATCGCGCTGCATAACCAGAAGCTGAACCTCGTGCCGCTCTCCATCATCGGCAGCTCTGCCTGGAACAAAAAGGGTTAATCCACCATGGTCAAGAAACTACCTTCCACCGATGTCGTGGTTGTCGGACTCGGCTGGGCCGGATCCATCATCGCCAATGAACTGGCCGATGAAGGCCTGAGCGTCATCGGTTTCGAACGCGGCCCGTGGCGCGATACCGCAACCGACTTCAACGTGGCCTCCGCTGCCGACGAGTTGCGTTACAACCGTCGCCAGGAACTGATGCTGCGCACCCGGCAGAACACCACCACCATCCGCAACAATGTCACCGAAACCGCTCTGCCAATGCGTTCCTGGGGGTCGTTCCACCCCGGCAACGGCACCGGCGGCGCGGGCAACCACTGGGCCGGCATCACCTTTCGCTTCCAGCCCAATGAGTTCCGCCTGCACAGCCACCTCACCGAGCGCTACGGCAAGGAATTGTCTCCCGAGCTGACCCTGCAGGACTGGGGCACCGACTGGGAAGAGATGGAGCCGTTCTACGCCAAGTTCGACCGCCTAGCCGGGATCTCAGGCAAGGCCGGCAATATCAAGGGCGTGATTCAGGAAGGCGGCAACACCTTCGAAGGCGCGCGTTCGGAGGAATACCCGAACCCGCCGACCGCCCAGACCTACGCCCCCACCCTGTTCGCCGAAGCCGCCAAGAACCTCGGCTACAAGCCCTTCCCGGTGCCCTCGGCACTGGTGTCGCGCAGCTACACCAACCCCCTTGGCGTGACCATGGGCGCCTGCACCTTCTGTGGTTTCTGCACCAACTATGGTTGCGCCAACTACTCCAAGGCCAGCGCCATCACCACCGTCCTGCCCGCGTTGATCCGCAAGCCCAACTTCACTGCCCAGACCAACTGTGAAGTGCTGCGCGTGACCATGGACAGTACCGGCAAGCGCGCTACCGGTATCGTCTTCGTCGACGCCAACGGCGACCAGTTCGAACAACCGGCCGAGCTGGTAGTCATCAGTGCGTTCATCTTCGAAAACGTGCGCCTGATGCTGTTGTCCGGCGTCGGCAAGCCCTACGACCCGGTCACCAATACCGGCACCACGGGCCGCAATTACGCCTACCAGACCGCCAACAACGTGCGGCTGTTTTTCGATGACAAGAATTTCAACCCGTTTATCGGTGGCGGCGCCATCGGCATGGGCATCGATGAATTCAACAACGACAACTTCGACCACGCAGGCCTGGGCTTTGTCGGCGGCGGCAGCACCCGGGTCACCCCGATCGGAGCCGCGCCCATCGATTCGCGTCCGCTGCCACCGGGCACCCCGACCTGGGGCAAGGAATGGAAAAAGGCCACGGTGCAGAACTACGCCAGCACCATGTCCATCGGTTGCGAAGCGAGCAGCTACGCCACGCGCACCAACTACCTGTCCCTGGACCCGACCTACAAGGATCCCCTGGGCCGCCCGCTGCTGCGCATTACCTTCGACTTCCCGGAGAACGATCGCAAGATGGCCGCCTATGTCACCGGCAAGGTGCATGAGATCGCCAAGTCGATGAACCCGCGGCAGATGGTCGACAGTGCCCAGACCGGCCACTGGAACAGCTCGCCTTACCAGTCTTCCCACATCGTCGGCGGCTTCATCATGGGCGCCGACCCGAAGACCAGTTCGGTGAACAAATACCTGCAAGTCTGGGACGTGCCGAACCTGTTCGTGGTCGGCTCCTCGGCCTTCCCGCAGAACCCCGGCTACAACCCCACCGGCACCGTTGCGGCGCTGGCCTTCAAGGCTGCGGACGCCATTCGCACCCGCTACCTGAAACGCCCTGGGGAGATGATCACCCTATGAAAACTCTACTTGCGACCTGCATCGGCGTGCTCGGCCTGAGCCTGAATATCGCCCATGCCGCGACTGGCGCCGACTCCTACAACATCGTGGAAAAGGGCCGCTACCTGACCACCCTGGGCGACTGCGCCGCGTGCCACACCCTGCCGGGCAAACCGATGTTTTCCGGTGGCGTGGTCATCGATACGCCGTTCGGCAAACTGCTGGGGGCCAACATCACGCCTGATCAGGTCACCGGCGTCGGCCGCTGGAGCTTTGAAGACTTCCAGAATGTCATGTCCAGCGGTCATGGCCTGGACGGCAAGCTGCTCTACGGTGCCATGCCGTACACCGCCTATACCAAGGTCAGTCGCGAAGACAACCAGGCGATCTGGGCCTACCTGAAAACCGTCGATGCGGTGGACAACAAGGTCGAGACCAACCAGTTGCCCTTCCCGTTCAGCGTGCGCAGCAGCCTGATCGGCTGGAACCTGCTGAACTTCAAGCAGGGTGAATTCAAGCCCGATCCGCAGAAATCGGCGCAATGGAACCGGGGTGCCTATCTGGTCGAAGGCCTGGGTCACTGCGGCACCTGCCACACGCCGAAGGGCCTGACCGGTGGCGACAAGGCCGATCAGTTCCTCGGCGGCGCCAATCTGCAAGGCTGGGTCGCACCCAACATCACCGCCAATGGCCACAGCGGCATCGGCAGTTGGAGCGAGGCCGATATCGTCCAGTACCTGAAGACCGGCGCCAACCGCTTCGACATCGCCTCAGGACCCATGGCCGAAGAAGTCGAGCACTCGTCCCAGCACTGGCAGGACGAAGACCTGATGGCCGTGGCGGTATACCTGAAGGACGGCGCCAAGCCGAGCGAAGCGCCGAAACCTCTGGCAGCCAACACCCCGGCCATGGTCGCGGGCAAGGCGATCTACGCCGATCGCTGCTCGGCCTGCCATATCTCCAGCGGTGAAGGCGCAGCCCATCTGTTCCCGAAACTGGCCATGGCACCATTGGTCAATGGCGACGACCCGGCCTCGCTGATTCGCGTGGTCCTCAGCGGCAGCCGCGCCGGTGCCACCGACGCCGCGCCGACCGCTCCGGCCATGCCGGCGTTTGGCTGGAACCTGTCGGATGACAACGTCGCCGACGTGCTGACCTACGTACGCAACAGCTGGGGCAACGCCGCCCCGGCGGTGTCGGCCAGCGATGTGAAGAGCATGCGTGAGCAGCTGCAGCCCAAGTAACAGCGGGGTGCACTGAGGTAAAAAGAAATGCCCGGCCTGGTTTCAGGTCGGGCATTTTTTATTTCCTGTGGGAGCGAGGCTTGCCCGCGAATAATAGTTCAGGCGCTAGCGATGTAGCGGATGTACCGGCGATTCGCGGGCAAGCCTCGCTCCAACAGCGGACAGCCGCCGCGCTTTCTGCTATCACTGCCCCCATCACTACATGGGCGAATCCCGTGGGAGCGAATTCTGTGGGAGCGAATTCATTCGCGAAGCCGCTGTTTCAGACGCTATATAGGTGTCGGGTACCGGCCTCTTCGCGAATGAATTCGCTCCCACAACTGCACCACCACCACCACCACCACCACCACCACCACCGACCCGAGGCTTACATGGATAAACTGCTCGCCCTGAAGATGTTCGTCGCCAGTGTCGACGCCAAGGGCTTTTCCGCTGCCGCGCGGCAGTTGAACATTGCCACCTCTTCGGTAACGCGGATGATCGACAGCCTGGAAGCCGAGCTGGGGGCGGTGCTGCTCAATCGTTCGACTCGCCAGGTCACAGTTTCAGAAGCCGGTGCCACGTACTACCTGCGGGCGCGGCAGATTCTCGAAGACATGGCCGAAGCCGATGCGCAGATCAATGATCGCGGCGAGCTGGCGGCCGGGCAGCTGCGGGTATCGCTGCCGGTTGAGTTCGGTCGGCGCTGCATCGTGCCCTATCTGGGCAGACTGATGCAGAAGCACCCGCAACTGGAGCTGGACATCACCCTGACCGACAGCATCGTCGACCTGGTCAGCGAACGCATCGACCTGTCGATCCGCCTCGGCTCGGCGGCGCCCATGGACGGTGTGGTCAGCCGTCATCTGGGTAACTTCCAGCGTTTTGTGGTCGCCAGCCCCGCCTACCTGGCTGCAACCGGCCTGCCCGAATCCCCCCAGGACCTCACCGGCCTGAGCTGCCTGCGCTTCAACTACAGCTCGGCGCAGCAGATCTGGAACTTCGTCAGCGATGGCGAAGAACTGCGGGTGCCGGTCAGTGGCCGGGTCAAGAGCAATAACACCGAAGTGCTGCGCGAAGCGGCCCTGGCCGGCGTCGGCCTGGCCCTGCTGCCGGACTGGTTGGTCGACGGCGATATCGTCAGCGGTCAGCTGACACGATTGTTCGAGCCCTGGGCGATTACGCCCAACAACGCCATTCCAGCAATTTCCGCCCTGTACCTGCCCAACCACCGTGGCTCGAAACGGGTCAACGCCTTTATCGAATTCCTCGAAGAAGTGATGCAGCTGCGCCCGGTCTGATCAGCCTTCTTGTCATTTGCGCAACGCTGCGTTGCGCCGCCGCCGGATTCTCGAAATCAGTCAGTCACTCTAACGTGGAGGCCTGCAATCACTGACTTCGAGAACGCCATGAACCTGCAAATCATCTCCGATTTTATCTGTCCCTGGTGCTGGATCGGCGAGAGCAATCTCGACCGTGCCCTGGAACAGACCGGCCTGGAAAGCCAGGTGCGCGTGCATTTCGTGCCCTATCAGCTCAATCCCGATATGCCGGAACAAGGCATGAACCGCCGGGAATACCGCAGCGCCAAGTTCGGCAGCTGGGCGCGCAGCCAGGCCATGGATGCGCAAGTCACTCAGGCCGGTGCGGCGGCGGGTTTGCCATTCAATTACGAGTTGATCGAAAAGACCCCGAACACCTTCGCCGCCCATCGTCTGGTCTGGCGCGAGCAGCAGGACGGTGGCGATGCCCGGCCACTGGTGCGGGCGATTTTCCGCGCTTACTTCGCCCTCGGTCTGGATATCGGCGAGCCGAGCGTACTGGCCGATATCGCCGCCCCCTTCAACCGCGACCGCGACGAGACCCTGCGCTTCCTTGCCTCCGGCGAAGGCGTGGCCGAGTTGCTCAGCGAACAGAGCCAGGCGCGCCAGGACGGTGTGCAGTCGGTGCCGAGCATGCGCATCAACCAACAGATCCTTAGCGGCGCCCAGCCGGTCAGCGTGTTTGCCCAGGTGCTGAAGCTTGGGCGTGTGGCCTGAGCTGCTTTGACAAAACACAGCCCAACCAAATTGCAATGCATCCGTGGGACCGGCTTTAGCCGGGAATGCGATTTCCCGGCTAAAGCCGGTCCCACAGTGTTCTCTACTCTGCGGAATATCTGATATGACCCGTCTTCTGTTCACCCCCATCAACATCGGCCAGCTGTCCCTTGATCACCGCGTCGCCATGGCGCCCCTCACCCGCTCCCGGGCAGGCGCAGGCAACGTACCCAATGCGATGAATGTCGAGTACTACCGCCAACGCGCCTCGGCGGCACTGATCATCAGCGAGGCCACGCAAATCTCCCAGCAGGGTCAGGGCTATGCCTGGACACCGGGCATCCACAGCGCCGAGCAGGTTGCCGGCTGGAAAGCCGTGAGTGATGCCGTGCACGGTGCTGGCGGCCATATGTTCCTGCAACTCTGGCATGTCGGCCGCGTCTCTCATCCGCAGTTCCAGCCCGGCGGCGGCCTGCCGGTGGCGCCCAGCGCCCTGCCCGTTCCCGGCAAGACCTTTATCCTCGATGAACAAGGCAATGGCGTGTGGGGTGATGTACCGGTGCCTCAGGAACTGAACCTGGACGGCATCGCGGCAATCATCGATGACTACCGCCACGCCGCGCGCAACGCCATGCTCGCCGGGATGGACGGCGTCGAGATCCACGCCGGTAACGGCTATCTGCTCGACCAGTTCATCAACAGCAACAGCAATCATCGCCAGGACTGCTACGGCGGCAGCTTCGAGAACCGTGCCCGGCTGCTGCTGGAAGTGGTCAATGCCGTGGTCGAGGAAGTCGGCGCCGATCGGGTGGCTGTGCGCCTGACACCCATGGGCCGTTTCATGGGCATGGGCGACGACACGCCTAAAGCTACCTTCGGTTATATCGCCCGCCAGCTCAGCCGCCTCAACCTGGCCTACCTGCACTTGGTCGAACCCGCCATGGTCGGCACCGTGCTCGATGAAAACTACGACCCGAACTGGGATGCCATTATCAAGCAACTGCGCCATGACTATCGCGGCGTGCTGATGCTTGCCGGTGGCTACGACCAGGCCAGCGCCGAAAAAGCCCTGCTCGACGGCCGTGCCGATCTGATTGCCTTTGGCCGTCCGTTCATTGCCAACCCGGACCTGCCTGCACGCCTGTACGGCAACCACGCCCTCAACGACGCCGACGGCAGCCGTTTCTTCGGCGGCGATGCCAAGGGTTATATCGACTACCCGGTTTTGGCATCCTGAGGATCCGCACATGAGCACTTCTGCATCTGGAAAAGCCCTGATCATCGGCGGGTCCCTGGGCGGCCTGTTCATGGCAACGCTGCTGCGCGCCAGTGGCTGGGAGGTGGACGTTTACGAGCGTTCCGCCGCCGAACTGGACAGCCGTGGCGGTGGCATCGTACTGCAACCCGATGTGCTGCAAGCCCTGCGTTACGCCGGGATCAGGCCAAGCCATGCCCTGGGCGTAATGTCCCGCGAACGCCTGTACCTGCGCCGGGACGGCAGCATTGCCCATCAGCAATTGATGCCGCAGATGCAGACCTCATGGAACACCTTGTACAACACCCTGATGGCCGGTTTTCCCGAAGCCCGCTATCACCGGGGCGCCGAACTGGTCGAGCTGACTCAGCATGAACAGCGAGTCAGTGCCCGCTTCGCCGACGGTCGCGAGGCTGAGGGAGATCTGCTGATCGGTGCCGATGGTGCTGGCTCAACCGTGCGGCATCTGGTTTTACCGGGCATGCAGCCTTCGTATTCAGGCTATGTGGTCTGGCGCGGACTGATCGAAGAACGCCAGTTGCCGGAGAGCGCCGCGTATTTGCTGCGGGAGAACTTCGTGTTTCAGCAGGACCCGCAATCACTGATGCTCGAGTACATGGTGCCGGGCCTCGATGGCTCGGTGGCCGACCAGCAGCGGCGCTATAACTGGCTGTGGTATCTCAAGGCGGCCAAGGGCGCGCAACTGGATGGCGTGCTGACCGACCGTGACGGCGTACGCCGCAATCACTCGGTGCCGCCGGGCAGCCTGGCGCCGGAACGCGATGCCTGGCTGCGGGACATGGCGCAACAAAAACTGAACCCGGCGTTGCGCAGCCTCGTGGAGCTGACCGACGATATTTTCGTGCAGGCCATTCAGGATTTTCAGGTGCCGAAGATGGTGTTCAACCGCGTGTTGCTCACCGGTGACGCCGCCTTCGTACCCCGTCCCCATACAGCGGGCAGCACCGCCAAAGCAGCCGCCAATGCCCTGGCCTTGGTCCAGGCCTTGAAGAACGGCGGCGATCTCGATGCTGCCCTGCTCGTCTGGCAGCAGCGTCAGTTGCTCGAAGGCGCGCGCATGAGCGACTGGGGCATGGAGATGGGCAACCGGATCATGGGCATCGCCCAATCCGCCTGACGATCAGGACGCCGCGTCGAGGGGCTCGCTTTCCTCGCGAGCCTCGCGAACCTGCATGATGCGCGGCAGGTTGTTCTCGATCCAGCAGGCCAGGCTGACGACCTGCAAGGCCACTTCCTCGCCCATGGGCGTCAGGCGGTACTCGACATGGGGCGGCACCACCGGCAGCGAGCGGCGATCGACGAAGCCGTCCTGCTCCAGATTCTGCAGAGTCTGGGACAGCATCTTCTCGCTGACCCCGCCGATCTTGCGGCGCAATTCGCTGAAACGGTGCATGCCACTGCGCAGCACCACCAGCACCAGCACGCCCCAGCGGCTGCAGACATGGCTCAGAATCAGCCGTGACGGACATTCGCTGGCCAGGAGAAACCCCGCCTTGGCCGACTCGACATCCAGCAAGGTGGTGATGTAAGGCCGCTTGGTCGTTTCGTTATCGCTCATGACACTAACCTTTTTGTACGTACTTACGAAAGGTTAGCACCTTGTCTATGCTGGCGTCTCTTTCTGAACGACACCAAGGACAACATTCATGATCCTCGTCACAGGCGCCACCGGCCAACTGGGCCGTCTCGTTATCCAACAACTGCTGATGAACGTTCCTGCCACACAAATCGTCGCTGCCGTGCGCAGCCCGGAAAAAGCCAGCGACCTGGCCGCCCTGGGTGTGGTCGTGCGCAAGGCCGACTACTCGGATCCGGCCACACTGGCAAGCGCTCTGGAGGGCGTGGATAAAGTCCTGCTGATTTCCTCCAACGAACTCGGCCAGCGCTTCACCCAGCACAGCGCGGTCATCGATGCGGCCAAGGCTGCCGGGGTCAAGCTGCTGGCCTACACCAGTGTGCTGCATGCCGACACCTCGCTCCTGGCCCTGGCCGAAGAACATCGCCAGACCGAAGACTACCTGCGTAAATCCGGCGTGCCCTTCGCCCTGTTGCGCAATGGTTGGTATCACGAAAATTACGCCGCTTCGGTGCCATCGGCTTTGGCCCATGGCGCGCATTTCGGCAGCGCCGGTACTGGCCGTATCAGCTCGGCCGCCCGTGCCGACTACGCTGGCGCAGCCGCAGCCGTGCTCACGTCCAGCGACAGCCAGGCGGGCAAGGTCTATGAGCTGGCCGGCGACGACGCTTACACCCTGAGCGACTTCGCCGCCCTGATCGCCAAGCAATCCGGCCAGCCCGTGGTCTACACCGACCTGCCGGAAGCCGAATTCAAGGGCGCCCTGCTGGGTGCCGGTCTGCCGGAAGAGTTTGCTGAACTGCTGGCCAACTCCGACGCCGCCGCGGCCAAGGGCGCACTGTTCGATGACAGCCGTCAACTGAGCACGCTGATTGGTCGCGGGACGGCGCCGTTGTCGGCGAGTGTTGCGGCGGCGTTGCCGAAGTAAGCACACCCTGCCAGCTGGAAATAATGGTGGGAGCGAATTCGTTCACGAAATCGGTTGCAGGCGATGAAGATGCGTCGAATGTACCGACCTCTTCGCGAATGAATTCGCTCCCAAAAGTTGTGCTCCCTGCCTCGGTTAATGTTTGCTGCGTGACAGCGCGGCGTCTGAGACGGCGCGGGATCTCCCACAATTCACGCCCCATAATCCACGCATCAGAAATGTGCTCTTAACCTCGTCAATGCAGAACACTCTGCAAAAACTGCCGCGTCCGCGCCTCTTTAGGCGCGCTGAAGATTTGCGACGGCGGGCCCGTTTCAACTATCTTGCCGCCATCGAAAAACACTACGCGATCCGCCACTTCCCGGGCAAAGCCCATTTCATGGGTCACCACGATCATGGTCATGCCTTGCGCCGCCAGGCCCTTCATGACATTGAGCACGTCGCCCACGGTTTCCGGATCGAGGGCTGAAGTCGGCTCATCGAACAGCAGCAACCTGGGCTTCATCGCCAGCGCCCGCACGATTGCCACCCGCTGTTGCTGACCGCCTGACAACTCCGAAGGATAGCCCTGGGCCTTGTGACTCAGGCCGACCCGTTCCAGCAGTGCCAGTGCGGTGGCCTGGGCTTCGGCCTTGCTCGCGCGCTTGAGCTTGACCGGCGCCAGAATCATATTGGCCATGACGGTCATGTGGGGGAACAGGGTGTAATCCTGAAACACCATGCCCACCTCCTCCCTTAGCTTCGCCAGCGCCTTGCGATCCCCGGCCTTGATCGACTCACCGCCACCGATCACCACACTGCCGCCGGTCGGCTCTTCGAGACTGTTCAGGCAACGGATAAAGGTCGATTTGCCAGAACCACTGGGGCCGATGATCACCACCACTTCGCCCTCGTTGACGTCCATGTCCACGCCCTTGACCACATGGTGCTCACCGAAGTGTTTGTGCAGCCCGCGCACCTTCAGCATGGCGCTCATAGCCCGGCCTGCGCCCGGGTCGCGGCTTGCAGGCGGTCATGGGCCGCAGCCAGACGCTCGCGCCGGGCTTGGTTCGCCTGGCGCTCGGTGGCAATGCGGGCAGCGGCACGCAACAGGCTGGGTTGCAGCGAGGTCAATGCCGGACCACCCGAAGAATTGCGCGCCTGCACGTTGGCCGTCGGATCGAGACAATCACGCACCTTGTGCGCAGGCAGATTGAGGGCATGGCCCAATTGCTCCAGCGCGCAGACATCGACCATGGCCGAATCGATCTG
Source organism: Pseudomonas sp. JUb42 (assembly GCF_024807945.1). Classification (GTDB taxonomy): domain Bacteria; phylum Pseudomonadota; class Gammaproteobacteria; order Pseudomonadales; family Pseudomonadaceae; genus Aquipseudomonas. Next base: position 107,562 of record NZ_JANUFD010000017.1, read on the forward strand.
ATGTGCCGGCAGGCCCGCATCCATGGCCATGCGCACCACGCCGCCGACCACATGATGAGCCTCGCGGAACGACAGGTCGGCTTCGCGCACGATCAGGTCGGCCAGGCCGGTGGCCGTGGAGAAGTCTTCACCGGCACGTCTCACCGCCAGTTCGACATTGGGCGTGGCCGTGCGCAGCACCAGATCCAGCAGTTTCAGGCAACGCAGGCTTTCTTCCGCCGCCTCCCAGAAGCCTCGGGTGCCTTCGCGGTTGGCGTCGCCGGTATGGGAGAAGTTGCTGCCCTTGATGGTGATGCTCGCCCCCATCAACAGCCCGACGATATGCCCGCAGCGGCCCTTGAGGTATTCCAGCACCGTGGGGTTTTTCTTCTGCGGCATGATGCTCGACGTCGCCGCGACGCTGTCGGGGAAGTCGATCAGGCCGAATTCGTTGGTGCTCCAGACAAAATAGTCCTGGGCTACGCGGCTCCAGAACACCGACAACAGGCTCAGGTGCGACAGGCTTTCGAGGATGAAATCCCGCGACCCCACGGCGTCCAGGGCGTTATCCAGATAACCATCGAAGCCCAGCAGCTCGGCGGTGCGTGCGCGGTCGATGGCAAACGGCGTACCGGCAAAGGCTGCGGCGCCCAACGGGCTCTGGTTCATGCTGGCCAGGGTCTGGGTCAGGCGCTGGCAATCACGTTCAAGGGCCTGCTCCACCGCCGCCAGGTAATAGCCGTAGGTAATCGGCTGAGCCGGTTGCAGGTGGGTATAGCCGGGCATCACCACTTCGGCGTATTTACCGGCGTTGTCGAGGGCGGTCTGACGCACCTGAATCAGCGCATCGATCAGATCCAACAACACTTCCCGGCAACGCAGGCGGTCGAGGGTGGCGAGAATGTCGTTGCGGCTGCGCCCGGTGTGCAGACGGCCGCCGATATCAGTGCCGATCAGCTCGATCAGGTGCGCTTCGTAGTTGAAGTAGGCGTCTTCACGGGAAGGATCGAGGGTGACCACGTCAGGCCCCGCCGCCTCCATGTCCAGCACGCCCTTGGCCAATACCGCCGCATGTTCACCGCGAATCAGGCCCTGCTCGGAGAGCATGACAATATGTGCCTTGTTGACGTTGCCCAGGTTATCGAAGCCCGCAGCGAAACCTTCCAGACGCGGCCGGTAGATGTACTCGTTGACCTCCGGGGCGGTGGTTTCCTTCAGACGGCGACTGACTTTGGATTCTTGCATGTTCAACCCCTTAAATAGTGGCGCGCTTCGCCGGGCGACCCAGGCGGCGTTCGAGATAACGGCTGAGCCAGCTCAGCAATGAACAGATGACGAAATAGACCAGCAGCACCAGGCCGTAGACGCTGAATGCCGGGCTGACGCCGGTCATGACCGTGGCGCGCTCGATGATGATCTGGCCGACCTTGAGGAACTCGCCTACACCCACCAGCGCGCCCAGGGACGTGGCCTGCACCAGCATGGTCAGCAGCCCCGTGTAGGCCGGCAGGATTGCGCGCATCGACTGCGGCGCGATGACGTACAGGTAGATCTGCCAGGGCCGCAGCCCAAGGGCCCAGGCGCTTTTCCATTGATGACGGGCCACTGATTCAAGGCCGCCCCGGACGATCTCGATGCCGTTGGCGCTGCCCCACAGGGTCAGGCCGGTGGTCACTGCGGCGAACGGGCTCAGGTCCAGGCCGAGCATCGGTGCACCGAAGAAAATAAAGAACACGTTGACGATCAGCGGGATCGAGCGGAACAGCTCGACGTAGCCATGGATGGTCCAGAACAGCACGCGGTTCTTCACGGTCGCCAGCACGCCGAACACCGTGGAGATCAGCGTGGTGAACAACAGCACCACCAGCGCCAGGCGCAGGGTCATCCACAGGCCCTTGGAGACGAAACCCCAGTTTTCGATGAGGAAATTCATGTCAGCCTCATTGCCGGAACGGCCGTTGCAGATGAGCCGAAAGACGCCCGGTCAACAACGCCAGGATCGCCACCAGGGTCAGGTACATGACGCAGATCGCGCTGAACATCTCGATGGCGCGAAAATCCGTGGCAATACGATCCACCGCAACAAAGGTCAGCTCGGCAAGCCCAATGGCCTGCAGATAGGACGAGTTCTTCAGCAGGGAAATCGCCGTATTCAGCACGGCCGGCAAACTGGTGCGAAAGGCAATGGGCAAAGCCACCAGACAGAAGTAATGGCTCGGTTTCAGGCTTAGAGCCATGCTCGCCTCGCGCATGCCATGCTCGACTGTTGCCAGTCCGCCACGCATGTTTTCAATCTGGTAGGCCCCGGCCCACAGCGAAAGGCACAGCACCCCGGACCAGAACAACGACAGCTCAAGACCAATGGCGGGCAGGCCGTAGAAGATGAAGAACAACTGCACCAGGATCGGTGTGTTGCGGATCAGCTCGACGTACAGCACCACCAATTGCTTGACCACCGGCACGTTCATCACCCGGGCCGCACCGCCCAGCACGCCGATCAGCAACGAGAAGGTGATCGCCAGCAGCGACACCCGCAACGTCATCAGCACACCGTCGAGCAGCGCGGGCCATTGCGCCCACAGGTAGTTGAAATCGAAGTCCATGAACGGCGACCGGTCAGAGAGCTTCAGCAGGTTTGGCCTGCTCGAAGACACTCAGGTAGTAGCTCTGGATATTCGCCGGCACGTACTGCTGCACCCAGCCGCGAAACAGCTTTTCTTCATGCATGCGCGCCACGGCGGCACTCAGGTAGTCGCGCCATTGCTCGTCATTCTTGCGCACGCCGATGGCGGCATCGGAAATCAGGAACGGCTCGTTGAGCAGGCGCGCGTCCTTGTCGTTATCGGCGACCACTACCAGAGTGGCAGCGTCGTGGGTGTAGGCATCGGCGCGGCCCTGGCGGAAGGTCTGCAAGGCATCGGCGGCACTGTTCATGCGCAGCGTGGTGACATCGGGCATATGGTCCTCGAACCATTTGGCCTGTACCGAGCCCTTGAGCGTGGCCAGGGTCTTGCCCTTTAGATCAGCGATTTTCTTGATCGGGCTGTCTTTCTTCACCACCACATCACTGGCACCCCAGCGATACGGCGTGGTGAAGTCGATGACCCGCTGGCGCTCCGGGGTCACGCCCAACGTGGCGATCAGGAAGTCGACCTTGCGCCCGATCAGCTGTGGCACACGGTTCTCGGCGGTGACACAGGTGAAGGTCACCTTGTCTTTCGAACCCAGGGCCCACAGGGCGATCTGTTTCGACATCTCCACTTCGACCCCGGCGAACTCACCGTTGTTGTCCTGGAAACCGTAGGGCGGCTGGTCGCAGCGCACACCGGCACGCAATTGCCCGGCTTGTTTTATTTCAGCGGGAACAGCAGGAAGCTCGGCGGCGTGCAACTGCGCCACAGCGGCAAGGGATAGGCACGACAACGCCAACGCATTGCCAAGGATCTTGAAAGAAAACGACATGATGCCTCCTGGTTAACTACCAGCACCGCGCAGCCCGAAGGCATCACGCAACGCAATGAATTTCAAGGGCAGATCTGTAGAAGAGCAATAGCAGCGTTACGAGAGCAGAGAGCATCGCGTGCCGTCTGCGCGGTTACGTCGATGTCGAAAACAGTTATAAAGCCTCTGGCCCATGCCAACAAATGACAATACAGTAGTAGGCCATACCAAATTGATATGGGCCGTCATGAACTTCAAACAAGTCGAAGCCTTCCGCGCCGTGATGTTGAGCGGCTCGATGACGGCCGCAGCCGACTCCCTGCACACCTCACAACCCAATATCAGCCGCCTGATTGCGCAGCTGGAACGTAATAGCGGCTTCAAGCTGTTCGAGCGGGTTGGCGGGCGCCTGCTACCCACAGACGAAGGCGCGGCGCTGTTTGCTGATGTCGAGCGGGCCTTCATCGGCCTGCACAGCCTCGAGCAATCAGCGCAAAACATCCGCCGCGGTGGCACCGGGCGTTTGCGCATCGCCGCCGTGCCCTCGCTGACCCATACCGTCCTGCCTCGGGTGATCCAGCGTTTTCGCCAGCAGAATCCGGACGTGGCGATCTCGATCCATACCAACGACTCGCCGACCGTAGCGCACTGGGCCGCCTCGCAATTCTGCGACCTGGGCCTGGCGTCCTATGTGGCGGAGGGCATGCCGGGGGTGATCAGCCGGATGATGTGCGATGTGCCGGGGGTCTGCGTATTTCCTCGAGGTCATCGCCTGAGTGCGCTGACCGAAGTCAGCCCGGAGGATCTCAAGGGCGAGGAGTTCATTTCCCTGTCGCAGAACGACGGTTCTCGGGCGCGGGTCGACCGGGCCTTTCCCAACGACAAGGCCTATCGCAAGCTCAACCTGGAAACACCCCACGCGGCGACAGTCTGCTCACTGGTCGCCCTGGGGTTGGGCGTCAGTATCGTCAGCCCCATGGTGGCCCAGGAGCACCTGCATACCGGCATCGAGATCCGCCCGTTTCGCCCGCAGATCCGTTTCTCGACCTACCTGCTGCTGCCGGCGGATCGCCCGCAAAGTCTGTTGAGCCAGCGTTTTGGGCTGTTGATTGAGGAGATGCTGACGGTGGCCGCCAAAGATTGGCAGTGATCCACAGGCTGAAATGAAGCCCGAGGGACCGGCTTCAGCCGGGAAGAGGCCGGCACATTCACCACCTGACATTGATCCGGACAATGCTTTCCCGGCTAAAGCCGGTCCCACATCGCCCCCGATTGCCGAAGGAATGATTTGTTGCGAGGAAGGTCGGATGGTTAACACGCACCGAGCGCGTTTTCTCAACAAGGAGTTCCAATGAACAAAAAATCCCTGATCGCAGCCCTGGCTCTGGCCGGCTGCATGAGCGCCGTCAGCGTAACCGCCCTCGCCCAGACTCCGGCCGAACCCACCGTGCCGGAGGCTTCCAGCAGCACCACCCACGAATTGAAAGTCGGCGACCGCGCGCCACAGAAATACCAGCGCCCCGGCGAAGCCATCAAGAACTGGAAAGCCAAGGGCCTGAAACAGCCGGAGAAGGAAAGCCAGTGGGTGCGCCTGGACACCCATTACGTGCTGCTGCAGATCACCAATGGGCAGATTCTGGAAATCGTCCCGGTAAAAAAATAGCCGGAGAATAGTTGGAGCGAGGCTTGCCCGCGAAAGACTCACCGCAATGTGCCTGATACCACGCGGTGTCTCATTCGCGGGCAAGCCTCGCTCCCACAGACCGGTTGTGCTTGTTAGAGAAACATCCCCCCCGACGCCTCGATCCGTTGCCCGGTAATCCAGCGCCCGCCCTCGCCCAGCAGCATGCTCACCGCCGCGCCGATATCATCCGGCAGCCCGGCACGTCCCAATGCAGTAATCCCGGCAATATGCTGATTGATATTGGCATCGTCACGGGTGCGGCCGCCGCCGAAATCGGTCTCGATGGCGCCGGGGGCCAGGCTATTGACATTGATCTGGCGCGGGCCCAATTCCTTGGCCAGGTAGCGGGTCCAGACTTCCACGGCGCCCTTCATCGAGGCATAGGCCGAATAGCCCGGCAGGCTGAAACGTGCCAGACCGGTAGAGATATTGACGATGCTGCCACCGTCCCTGAGCAGCGGCAGCAGCTTTTGCGTGAGGAAATACGGGCCTTTGAAGTGAATGTTCATCAGCAGGTCGAACTGTTCTTCAGTGGTCTCGGTGACGCTGCCGTACAAACCGATCCCGGCATTGTTGATCAGAAAATCAAAGCGGGCAGCCCCCGACAGCGCAACCAGCGCCTCGCCGACGCGGTCGGTAAAACCGGCGAACGCCTGGCTGTCGCCGACGTCCAGTTGCAGCATCTGCGCCTTGGCGCCAAGGGCTTCGAGCTCGGCCTTGACGCTCTCGGCGTCGGACTGTTTGCTCTGGTAAGTGCCGACGATATCCACGCCCTGGGCAGCCAGGTGCAGTGCGATGCTTTTGCCCAGGCCGCGGCTGGCGCCGGTAATCAATGCGATCTTGCGGGTCATGAGTCTTTCCTCTTGGGGTAGGCAGGTGTTGAGGAAAAGTCTATTGTCCGGCGACGGCGGGATAAACCCGTACAATCCGACATGAATGGTCGATACAGCCGAACAATAGCCACCATGAATAAACTCGAACTGCTGCGTTCCTTCGTTCGCGTCACCGAGCTGTCCAGCTTCAGCCTGGCCAGCGAGGCCCTGGGCCTGCCGCGCTCAACGGTGTCGGGGCATATCCAGAGCCTGGAAAGCCTGCTCGGCGCACGCCTGCTGCAACGCACCACGCGCAAAGTCCAGGCCACGCCCGACGGCCTGGTCCTGTACGAACGCAGCAAGGACATGCTGGCGCAGATGGATGAACTCGAAGGTCTGTTTCGCCACGACGACGCGGTGCTCAGCGGCCGCCTGCGGGTGGACATGCCCACCGCCATGGCGCGCAATATCGTCATGCCCAGCCTGGGTGAGTTTCTTGCCCGGCATCCGCAGATCGATCTGGAAATCAGCAGCACCGACCGCCGTGTCGACCTGATTCGCGAAGGCTTTGATTGCGTGCTGCGGGTCGGCGAGTTGCCGGATACCTCGCTGGTTGCGCGCAATCTGGGTGAACTGCCCATGGCCAACTGCGTCAGCGCCGGGTATGCAGCGCAATGGGGCGTGCCCAAGACCCTGGAAGATTTGCCGCAGCATCGGCTGATTCACTATGTGCTGGCCTTCGGCTCCGGCGGGCCGCTGTTCGAATATGACCTTGATGGCCGCATGCAGACCGTGGCCATGCCGTGCAGCGTCACGGTAAATAACGTCGAGGCCTATCAGGCGGCCTGTCTCGGTCATCTGGGCATTGTTCAAGCGCCGCTGCTGGGCATGCGCAAATTCCTCGCCGACGGCACGCTGATCGAGGTCCTGCCGCAGTTTCGTCCGGCGCCGATGCGCGTGTCCCTGCTCTACCCCCATCGCCGCTATCTGCCCGAACGCTGCCGCGTGTTCATGGACTGGCTCCAGGCCCTGCTCGAAGCGCACAATCAGCCGTTATAAATCCGACGCCAGAAACGGAATAATCCATGGAACTGCATATCGTCATCGCCGGCCGTAAAGACCTGGCTAATCAACTGTATGAGCAACTGCGCGACGCCATTCATTCCGGACGCCTGGCCGCCGGCACGCAACTGCCGCCCAGTCGTCTGTTGGCGACGCAACTGAGCCTGTCGCGCAAAACCGTCTCCGACACTTATAGCCGCCTGACCTACGAAGGCCTACTGCTTGGCAAGATCGGCAGCGGCACCTTCGTCAACAGCCTGAACAAGCCCACGGCCAAGCGCCAGGCCAGCGGGGACCTGAACAGCTCGGCGATCCTGGAAAAATGGCAGAGCCTGTCCATGCCCCTGCGTCATCCGCTGCGCCGGGACGTGCTGCGCTGGGACTTTATCGGCGGTGCTACCACCCGCAGCCAGTTCCCCCATGATGACTGGCGCCGCTGCACCCACTATGCCCTGCGCCAGATGACCCAGACCCGGGGCTTCTACAGCCAGCCCGAGGGCGTGGCCGAACTGCGCACGGCGATTGCCGGGCATGCGGCGTTCGCCCGTGGCGTCAAATGCACGGCCGACGACGTATTGGTGTGCAACGGCGCGCAACAGGCCCTGGACCTGATCGCCCGAGTGCTGATCGAGCCCGGTTGCACCGTGGCCGTCGAAGACCCCGGCTACAGCCCGGCGCGCCTGCTGTTCGATGCACTGGGCGCAAACATCTGCAACGTGCCGGTGGACGATGAAGGCATCCGGATTGAGCACATCGCCGATGACGTGCGCTTCATCTACGTCACGCCCTCGCACCAGATGCCCCTGGGTGTGCCCATGAGCCTGGCGCGGCGCCAGGCCCTGTTGGACAAGGCCCGGCAGATCGGCGCGATCATCATCGAGGACGACTACGACAGCGAATTCCGCTACGAAGGCCGCCCCACCGATTCGCTGCAGAGTCTGGATCAGCATGGCGTGGTCGCGTACGTCGGCACCTTCTCCAAGACCCTGTTGCCGGAACTGCGCCTTGGCTACGCCATCCTGCCGGAAGCGATTTTCAGCGCTGTGGTCCACGCCAAACAGCTGACCGACTGGCACACCAGCATCCTGCCGCAATGGGCCATGGCCAAGTTCATCAGCGAAGGCTCGCTGAACAAACATATCCGCCGCTGCCATGGCGTTTATGCTGGGCGCCGGGAACGGATTCTGGCCCGGGTCAACGGCGACCTGGCGCCCTGGTTCCACGCCGTCCCGTCCACGGCAGGTTTTCATGTCGCGCTGTTGAGCAAGACCTGCGTGGATATCGAGCAACTGGTCGCCCGTGCCCGTGAGGTCGAATTGGGGTTGTATTCACTGGCGGGTTTCTATCAGGACGCCGAAGTCCGCCCCGGCCTGATCATGGGCTTCGGCGCCATCGAAACCCTTGATATCGACCCGGCCCTGGATCGCCTGCGTGAAATACTTGAAGCGATGAGCTAATCTCGGCCCTTGCTCGCCCCTTCCATGGATCAGCCCGGCATGAACAGTGTGGCCCCGCAACAACCCTCAGACACCCCGTACTTCTGGCGCGATAACGCCCTGCCGTTTATCGAGGCGCGCTCCATCGAGGACGGTCGCAAGGTCTGCTACAGCCGCCACTCCCACGAGTTCTTCTCCATTGGCGCCATCACCCATGGCCACAGCACCTACCTGCACGAAAAAAGCCGGCAGCGGATCGACACCGGCACCGTGGTGCTGATGAACCCCGGCGACGTGCACGCCTGTAACCCCATCGACGATCAACCCTGGTCCTACGTGATGTTCTACGTCGACAGCCACTGGCTGACCGCCCTGCAACATGACGTCGGCCTGGACCGCAACAACGGCTTCACGCCCCTGGCCGCCACCCATAGCCAGGACCCGGGTCTGTTTCTCGGTCTGAACCAACTGTTTGCCACCCTCGCCGACCCGCAGGCCGACACCCTGCACAAACACACCACGGCCCTGCGCTTTTTCACCGCCATACAAGACAGCCTCGGTGCAACCCGGCAGCGCCCAGGCAAACTGCCGTCACGCATTGAGCGAGCCGCCGAATATATAGACGATAACTTCCGCGCGCCGATCAAGCTCGAGGACATCTGCGCCGCCGCCAGCCTGTCGCCCTCCTACCTGATCCGCAGCTTCGAGGCGCGTTATCACATGACGCCCCACGCCTACCTGATCAACCGCCGCATCCAGCACGGCCGCGAACAACTGCGTCAGGGCCGCCTGATCGCCGATATCGCCCTGGAAACCGGCTTTGCCGACCAGGCACATTTCCAGCGGGTGTTCAAAAAACACCTGGCGGCGACGCCGGGGCAATATCGCCCGTAACCGTCTACGCTCTGCCCTGCCACTTTCAACGTACAGGGAGCATTCGTACGAAACCCTCGCTTGCATGCAGGACGTCCGAATGCCGAAATTCCTCAGCACTGCCCCGCGCCCGTTTCTTTACGCCGTCGTCATCCTCGCCCTGATGCTGTTCACCTCGTATCAATTGAGGAGCGCAGAATTCGACAGGATCGACGGCGCGCCCAATATCATTGCCACCTACCACACGCTGCTGACGGTTACCGCGCTGGATGAAAGCCCGGCCGCCGAGCACTTCTTCCTGCCGACCGTGAGCCTGGGCCGAGATATCGACAAGCACATTCCCTGGGGTGCCACCCGCCCAACGAGCAGCGGCGACTTTATCTACACCAGCTTTTACTCCCCCGGTTATGTTGCTCCTTACCTCTGGTTCAAGGCCTGGAACCTGGCGATCACCGAACACAATCTGGTGGTGTTCAACTTCGTACTGGGCTGTCTGAGCACGCTAATTCTGTTCCTGCTGCTCAATACCCTGCTCAGGTACAACGGCTTCAGCCCTGCGCTGGCGGCAATAGCCGCCGTGGCGGGATGCATCATCAGCGTCTTCAGTCGCGAGGCTTTGCTATCCAATGGCGTGACCTACTGGTGCCACAGCCTGTGGCAGCCGTTATTTCTGGGGTCGCTGTTGTGCTTTTTGCAATACCAGACCAGCCCGTCCGAGCGAGGCCGGAAATTCAGCGCGGCGGTTTTGTTGGCCCTGGCTTTTGTCGGCCCACTGACCGAATGGACCGGATATATATTCAATGCCGGGCTGATCACTCTGTTGTGGGTGAACGGACCAAAATCATCGAACTCCAGGGCGCTGGCGCTCAAGATATTGTTGGCAACCGCATTGGCCATGGCACTGATGCTGGCTCATCTGATACTGGCCCTGGGCTTGCGGGCGACCATAGGTGCCTTGCTCGCCCGCTTTGTCGCCCGGAATGCATCTTCCGGCAGCCTGACCGAACTGATTGGCGGCTATGGGCAGTCCTATGGGTTGTTCCTGATCGGCATCGTCGTGATTCTCGCCATTGCCAGTTTCAGCAGATTTCACGACGCATCGGCAACCCGCCGTAATGTCACCCTCAGCCTGCTGATCGCGTCAGCCGTGCCCCTCGCGGAAAACCTGTTGCTACTCCAGCATGCCTCGATGTTTTCCTTCGACCGGCTCAAGTTCATTGCCCCTTCGGCCTTGCTTATCGCCCTGGCCTTTGCGAGCTATAAGGTTACCGCCCGCATTGTTTTGGCCGGGGTACTGGCCGCCGCTGCCTTGCAGAATTTCCGGGCCTACCGTTCCGATATCAAACTGTTCTCTGCCTGGAGTGACATCAGCAGCAGCGACAAGCGCCTGGCCGGCGACGTCTTAAAGGAAATCGATCCGGCCTGCACGGTGTTCGCGTCCAGCTTCGAGGTCAGGGGCTATGCCAATCTGCTGTTTCATCACGGTATCCATGAGAATGCCACGCCTGAGCAGGCCATGACGTTCCTGCGTTCCGACCATGGCTGCGCCCTGGTCTATCTCGAAGGGGCTTCGGTCTTCGACGACGATCTGCCCGCCTATACCAAGGCGACCATCACCCGGACAAACGGCGAGAGCAAAACCCTGCTGGCCGCTACAACGCAAACAACGACGCCGAACATCCCACTAGCAACAACGCCATGACCCGGTTGAACAGGCGCATGCCTTTCGGGTTATCCAGGTATTGGCGCAGGAACGTGCCGACATAAGCCCAGCACGCCAACGACAGATAGCAGACGACGAAGTAGATCGCCGCAAACTGCCAGATCAGTCGAGCGTCACCATCGGCGACAAACAGCGCCATGCCCGCCACCGCCGCCAGCCAGGCCTTGGGGTTGAGCCATTGGATAATCGCGCCCTGCAGCATCGAGGGGCGCTGGCTGGCTTCACTGATCGTCAACTGACCATCGTCCCTGGCCAGTTTGAAGGCCATGTACAGTAGAAACGCAGCACCCCCCCACTGAATCACCTGGACCATGTACGGCAGGCGCAGCAGCACCTCATGCACGCCGAAACCGGCCAGTACCAGCAGCAGAATAAACCCCAGAGTCGCGCCCATGACATGGCGCATGCTCGGCCAGAAACCATAGCGGGCGCCGGAACTCAGGCCGACGATATTCACCGGTCCCGGTGTGATGGATGCGGCCAGCGCGAAGGCCGCCATGGAGATAAATACGTTCATGAACCACCTTGTCCCTTGATCGGAAATGACCCGCCCAAGGTAAGAGCCCGGCTCACACAGGTATTGAAGGAAATCACCCAATCTTGTGCTGACAGCACGCACGGGCACCAGGACAGGGCATGGCATAACGCCATTTATTCCTGACACCCCAGGCATTCAGGGCGAAACAGGTGCTGGCAGCGTTATTGCATCAGCAGGCTTATCAATTTCATGGCTACACGGACAACGGCGTCCGCTTCCACTCCCCAATGCCCCGCGCATTGAGGCGTCAGAAGCGTACGCCGTTTTTGTTTGTGCCCGAAAAATGGAGTCCGTATGTCAGCTCAACAAAGCCTCGCAGGTGCCGCGCCTGTTTCCGTAGAACGCCCTGCTCGCCGCTCGGCTCATCCGGCGTGCCGCTCATGGGCCAGCCGTGCGTTGCAACCGGGGGTCTATCTGTTCGACAGACTCGACGGCGGCGCCTGGCTGCCTTTGCTCATCGCGTTGCTGGCCTGCGGCCTGGGCACAAGCGGTTATCTGCCGGGTATGGCTACTGCCTTGGCGGTGCTGATTTATACTGCTGCGGCCTGGCGGCAGCGCGAACGTTATCAGCGCAAACTGCAGGCGTTCTGGTGCACGGAAATGGCCCGGCAACTCAACAACGCAACAGCAGCCGACAACGCTACGCTGTTGGTGGCAGGAAGCCTGCAACTGCGCCAGGGCGAGCGTCTGCGCAGTGAAGTGCAGTTTGCTTGCCGGGCCTTCGAGCAGATGACCTTGCAGGCCCGGGATCAGGGCGAAGAGCAGAGCCAGCGCCTGGCCATGATCGCCACCGCCAGCGAGCAGATCGACCAGACCTTGCACAGCATCGACGCGCTGGCCCAGGACGCCCTCGCCGCCTTCGCCGAAGCCAATCGACAAAGCGATGTCGGCTGCCAGCAAGCCCGTGACGTGGGCGCCAGTATGGTCGGTATTCAGCACAGTCTGGGCAGTACCGCCCAGGCCGTGGAAGCCTTGCTGCAACGCACCGCTGATGTGGAAAAGACCGTCGAGAGCATCCGCACACTGGCCCGACAGACCCAGTTGCTGGCTCTCAATGCCTCCATCGAAGCCGCCCGCGCGGGCGAACATGGCCGCGGTTTCGCCGTGGTCGCCGATGAAGTGCGCAACCTGGCCCAGGCCACCGACCAGGCCACCCAGGACATCACCGCCACTGCTGGCGCAATTGCCCAGGCCGTGCGGCAATTGGATCAGGATGTCGAGGAACACCGCAGCCTGCTGCAAGTCGGCAGCCAGCAAAGCGAGACCCTGGCCGCCGATCTCGATCAATTGGCCCAGAGCAGTCAGCTCAACCTGCAACAGATGAGCGCCATGCAACAGGCCTTCGGCGAGCACCGCCAGGCTAATCACGCCCTCAGCGAACAGTTGCAGCAGGTCAATACGGCGATTCAGGAGCAGAGCAGCCAGACCCGCGCCTTGCACGACCTGACCGGCTACCTCAACCAACTGACCCGGAGCCGCCCATGATGCCCGCCACTGATCACGACTTGCGTGAAGCCCTGCTGCTGGGCCTCGATCTGCTGCAAGGCGTACAGCAACATCGCGGCCTCGGCGGTCAGACCACCGGCGAAGCACGCCAGCGCTGCCAGGCACTGGGCAATCATGTCGACCGGCTCTGGGAGCAATGGCCGCAAACCGGGCAACGCCAGGACTGGCAGGCGCTGCGAGCGAAGCCGGAAGACTTCGACGGCCACTGCCGCCTGCTGCAAGCCTTGCTCGGTACCCTGCAGGAACTGGAACTGCGTCGATGTGCCTTGACCTTGCAGGTGCCACAATTGGCAGAACGCTGCTGGGCCCTGGAAGACCTGGGCCTGCTGCGCGGTCTGTCAGTACGCGCCGCCGCCCACGAACACTGCCCACTGGACATGCTGATCCAGCTGCAATACCTGAATGAACGCCTGGCCCAGAACGCCCCGCGCGCCCTTGCTGATGCCTTGCAGCGCCTGCAACGGGAGCTGCTCAACGCTGCACCGATCCGCATCAGTGCCAAGGAATGCTATGGCCTGCTGACGCCGTTGATCGATGAGCGCCTGGACGGCATCCGTGCTGATCTCACATAGCTGTTGCATTTTTTTGCGGACAGTAGGCAAATAATGGCATCGCTGTCACATGTCACGAGTCCAAGCCTATGTCCAAACGTTTTGCGATTGCCTTTATCGGCATGCTCTCCACTGCCGCCATGGCCTGCCCGGCACCGGATCCGGTCAAGACCGCCAGCTGGATCTTCAGCAATCACTACTTTTTTTACGCCAGTGGCAAGGGCAGCGCCGATTACCTGTCCAGCAATCTGTTGGCTTTGCTCAAGAACGACTGGAAATGCCAAGGCGAAGGCGATGTCTGCGCCATCGACGCCGACCCGTGGCTCAATGCTCAGGACGGCACGGCGGCGAAACCGAAGTTCGATGTGGTCTCAAGCTCCGACAAGCAAGCAGTCGTGGAGATGAAATACAGCTTCGTGATGGAAGGCTCGACGCAACCGCCCGAAAACAAGACCACGCGCCTGCTGCTGACCAAGAACAGCAGCCAGTGCTGGGTACTGGATAACCTGACCGGGCCGGACGGGGTGTCCCTGACCGGTACGTTGAAGGATTATCCGTATGATGGGGATTGAGTGACTAAAATGTCATTCCTGTGGGAGCCGGCTTGTCGGGTCGCCGCACCGTGGCGATCAAGTGCGAAGCGCTCGCATGGCGTCGGTGACTGATCCTGCGCCATCGCCAGCAAGCCGGCTCCCACACTATTTGTATTGTCATCGAAAGGTACGTGCCAATCACTTGAGCTGATTGGCAAACCGCCCCACAGCCCCCACTACCTGCTTGGCCCCATCCTGAATTTCCACGATCACATCCCCCGCCTGGCTCGCCAGGGCCAGGCCCTGCTCGGCCTGCTCGCGGCTGCTGGCCATGCCGCGCACTGCCTCGTCAGCCAGTTTCTGGTTCTGTTGCACCACCGTGACAATCTCCTCGGTAGCCGCGCTGGTGCGTCCCGCCAGCTGCCGTACCTCATCGGCCACCACGGCAAAGCCGCGCCCCTGCTCCCCGGCCCTGGCCGCCTCGATGGCGGCATTGAGCGCCAACAGATTGGTCTGCTGGGCGATGCCACCGATGGTCTGGACGATGGAGCTGATCAATAGCGACTGCTTGCCCAAAGCGCTGATGCCATCGGAGGCCGAGCGCATTTCCTCGGAAATCCGCTGCATGGTCTGCACCGTGTCCTGCACCACCATCGCCCCGCGCTGGGCGCTGACGTCGGTTTGCTGGGAGATATCGAAGGCGATGCTGGCCGCTTCGTTGACTTCCTCTTCACGGCTGACCTGGTCAGTCACAACTGTGGCGAACTTGACCACCTTATAGAGCTGCCCTTTGGTGTCGTAGACCGGGTTGTAAGTCGCCTCCAACCATATCGTCCGGCCGTTGCTGTCGACGCGTTTGAAGCGATCAGAGACGAAATCCCCGCGATTGAGCGTGGCCCAGAAGTCTTTGTAGGCCGACGATGCAACGTAATGCGGGTCGCAGAAGATGCTGTGGTGCTTGCCCTTGATCTGCCCCAGGTTATAGCCCACGGCGCGCAAAAACTGGTCGTTGGCCGTCAGAATGGTGCCGGACAGATCGAATTCGATCACGGCGGTGGAGCGCAACAGCGCCTTGATGAAACTCTCGTTCTCGGTAGCCAGTTCGACGGCTGCGGTGATGTCATTGGCAAAACACTGCACATACAGCAGGTTCCCCTGCTCATCCATGATCGGCTGCCACATGGCTCGCAGCCAGGCCAGGCCACCATCGGCACGGATAAAGCGGTAGCGGTCACTGACGTGCTCGCCGCGGCTCACCGCATTGCGCAGGTTGTTATAACAGGACATCTGTTTCACATACCCCGGCACCAGATCGTCAAGGGGTTTGCCTTGCAGTTGCGCGCGGGAATAGCCCAGCACCTCGAGAAACTGGTCGTTGACAGAGGTCACGCGATATTCGGGATCGATAGTCATGGAAAGCATTTCGCCCTGCATGCCTGAATGCAATTGCCGAAGCATGAAAAGTTCTGAGCCTTGAGTCTGTAATTCCTTTTTCAAACGGCTATTGAACATGACTACACCCTATGTTTTTGGATTCCCTGTTCTCGGCTATCGGCGCAACTGTCCGCGATATGAATACCTTTGGTCAGTTACCGCTATCCTGATGAACAGGTTAGGTCATGTCGGAGAATTCGCAGGGTTCACGGTCGTAAAAGGCGACTAGGCTCGATAGCAACGTTTTCCATAGAGGCCCACCGCCATGGCAAGCATCAAACAAATCAGCCCCTGTACCGGCTGGAACTACGTCCACAAGGACTGTGATTCCGGCAAACTGTCCATCCACCCGGTAGCCGCCTGGGCGCTGCTGGAAAGTGGCGAGGTTATCGGCATGATCTCAATCGACGAAAAGCAGGTCGGCCGCCCCGCACGCCTTAGCCAGCCCCCGGCGGGTGGCGGTTATTACGTGCCTTCCGAGTCCTGAGCGAGCCGTTGCAAAATAACAATGCCGCGACTAATCGCGGCATTGTTTGTTTAACGTCCTGCGTTACACCTTACGCTGCGGCGCCTTGTGCACCATGGTGTAGGCGTAGTCCACGCCCATGCCGTAAGCACCGCTGTGTTCACGCACCAGCGCCATGACATCGTTGTAGGTTTCCTTGTGCGCCCAGTCGCGCTGGAATTCGAGCAAGACCTGTTGCCAGGTCACGGGCACTGCACCGGCCTGAATCATGCGCTGTACAGACATGTCATGAGCCTCCTGAGTGGTGCCGCCCGAAGCGTCGGTGACGATGTACACCTCGTAACCTTCGGCGAGCGCTTCAAGGGCCGGGAAGTTCAGGCAGACCTCGGTCCACAGCGCCGCCATGATCAGTTTCTTGCGCCCGGTGGCCTTGACGGCCTCGACCAGCTTCTTGTCTTCCCAGGAGTTCATGGAAGTGCGTTCGATGGGCTGATGATCCGGGAACACGCTGAGCAGTTCTGGCCAGATATAGCCGCTGAAGCTCTCGGTCTCCACCGATGTCAGGATGGTCGGCACGTTAAAGATCTTCGCCGACTTGGCCAGGGCCACGGTGTTGTTCTTCAGGGTCTGGCGGTCGATGGACTGCACTCCGAAGGACATCTGTGGCTGATGATCGATCAGGATCAGGGCGGAGTTGGTCGGGTTCAGCAGTTCGCGAATAGACATGTGGAGTTCCTTTTGACAGTCGGTCTTGAGTTGAATCATCGGGTTGGCTCGCTTCAGCGCTTGCTGTGCTTGCCGGCTTGGAAACAACTTTAGGGCCTCGCCATATTCGAAACAATTCCATAGAATCGGGAATCATTGATTCTAAAAAAGGGACAGTCATGGATCGCATTGAATGCATGCGCGCCTTCGTCGCCACCGTGGGCGCCAATGGCTTTGCCGCCGCAGCCCGGGCCATGGGCCTGCCGCGCTCGAAAGTGAGCAAGCAGATCCAGGCCCTGGAAGAAGCCATCGGCGTGCAACTGCTGCAACGCACCACTCGCAGCCTGCATCTGACTGAAGCCGGGGTGGAATACTACGAAGCAGCACGGGAAGTCATTGCTTCGGTTGACGAAGCCGAACAGCGTGCGCGCAATGGCGTCGGAGAGTTGCGCGGAGTGCTGCGAGTCAATGCGCCGATGTCTTTTGGCCTGCGGCGCCTGGGGCGGCTGATTCCGCTGTTTCATCAGCAGCATCCGAATATCGAGTTGCAACTGGTGCTCAGCGACCAGCAGGTCGATCCGGTGCGCGGCGGTTTCGACGTGACCATCCGTATCGCCAGCATGCCCGACTCGTCCCTGATCGCGCGCCTACTGGCCCCGGCGCCGCGGATCATGGTGGCGTCCCCGGCGTATCTGGAGCGCGCCGGTGTACCGCAATCACCCAGCGACCTTGCCCTGCACCAATGCCTGAACTACGGCTACCTGCAAAGCGGCGTCAGCCTGCAACTCAGCAATGGCAAGGAAACCCAGCGCGTCCACGTCAACGGCCCGCTGCACGCCAATAACGGCGACCTGCTGGCCCAGGCGGCAGAGGGCGGCATGGGCATTGCCCTGCTGCCGGACTTCATTGTCGAAGACGCCCTGGCAGCCGGGCGCCTGGTGCCGGTGCTGTGCGAATGGCAGGCGCCGCCGATCACCATCAATGCGGTTTATCCTTCGGCGCGCCGGGTGCCACAAAAAACCCGGGCCTTCATTGAATTTCTGGTTCAGTCGCTGTCTACGTCGTAGGGGATTTTGCCCCTCCTGCAGGAGCTGCCGAAGGCTGCGAACCGGGCTATCTGACGCACCGCCTTCGCAGCCTTCGGCAGCTCCAACAATTGGTAAACGCCACCCCGCCCCATCATCTGCCCTGGTAAAGGAATCCCTATGCGCCGCGTTGTAGTATTGGCCCTGTTTTGCCTGCCCGCCCTCGCCTTCGCCGATTGCGAAGCGCAGATGCCCAAATGGGCCAAGACGCTGCACCCGGCCCTGACCTTCGATGCCGGGCACTCCATGTGCAAAGTGTCTCCGGCCGACGCCAGTCGCACCCTGGCAGCGTTGACCTTCGTCGAAGAAGGCGATGCCGACGGTGACGCCACCTACGGTCTGGAAGTACTCAGCGCCGACACCGCAAGCGGCGCCATCAAGAGTCATGTCTATCAAAGCGGCGCGATCAACTCCGATGCCGTCCAGTTTCGCAGCCTGAGCCTGGACACCGCCCGCTACCAACTGGCGCCCGGCGTTCGCGCCTTTGGCGTGCGCATGGACTACACCGGTTCGTCCCGGGTCAACCCGTACGAGGCCACTGCGCTGAACCTGTACGTCGAGGAAGGTCAGAAAATCCGCAAGGTCCTCAACAATCTGAAGATCGACGAAAGCAACGGCGAATGGGACGGCAATTGCGCAGGTGATTTCTCGGCCAGCCACCGCACCTTGTCCATCGGCAAGACCGCCAACAAGGGCTTCGCGACACTGGTGCTGGACAGCAAAACCGTCGATTCGCACAGCGTGGCCAAGGGTGACGACTGCGATCAGAAGGAAGACCCGCCCGTACTGAAGAAGACCGAACTCAGCTACAACGGCCAACAATACGACGTACCCGAAGAGTTGAATTTCCAATGATGGCCAGCAAACCCCGCGTCGCCCTGCTCGCCCTGATATTGGCCTGCGCCAGTTTTACCGCCCTCGCCGATGATGATGGCGACGCCGATCCAACCGCCAAGCTCATCAAGAGCATGGGCTTCAACGTCGCACCGGGCATCAAGGCCAGCGTCAAGCAGACCGATCTGAACACTCTGATCGTCAGCATCGACAAGGGGGCTCCCCAGACCCTGAGCGTACCGTTCGACGATGTCGGCTCGCAGCCTCGCCTGCAAATCGAAGACTTCAATTTCGATGGTCACAAGGATCTGGCCTGGGTCATGCCGGTGGGCATGGTCAATGAAACCACGCAGATTTTCCTCTATGACGCCGCCAGCAAGCAGTTCAAACCACTGCAACTGCCCAGCGACGACGGCAAGCCCCAGGGCAACTGCGACGCCATGTCGGCGGTCACCGTGGACGCCAGGCAGAAGACCCTGAGCAGCGCCTGCCGCAGCGGGCCGATCTGGTTCACCGACGCCTACCGCTTTGCCCTCTCCGGCCAGATCTACCTGTATCAACGCCAGGAAACCCTGCCGATGCAGATCGTCACCGAAGACCCGGACGGCGCCCCGGCCTGGGAGATCAGCAGCTTCGACGCCGACGGCAAGCGCATCGAAAAACACCTCACCGCCTATGGCGGCGGCAAGGCCACGCTGAAGGTGCCGATCGACCGGCTGGCACTGCATGACACGCCCGACACCACACCGTCGAAACGCTATCTGATCAAAAACGACCGGGTGGAACTCAGCGGCATCAGCGACGACCAACAGTGGCTCAAAGTGCTGTACCGCAACGCGAAGAAAGGCGTGATCGAAGGCTGGATTTCAGCGGCTGAGCTGAACCCTGAAGATGCGAGCAGCGAGCAATGACTGCGGCCATTGGCCAGCAACCTGCTGATTTGACAAGGCGGGCGCATTTCCCTAGATTTGCGCCCCTCCTGAATATGGCCTCTGCCGCGTTGCCCAACTCATTCAGTTCAACCAATTCAGTCAAAGTTTTAGTGGATTAATAATGCAAAACGCCCCGACCGAAACCACCGTTAATCCTGCGTCGTCGAAAACCGAATACGAAAACGCCATGCACCTGTCCCAGCATGTCGCCCCGGCCAAGACCATTGCCGAAATGGTCCTGGACGCCTTCCAGACCTCCCGGGAAAGCGACCAGATCCGCGATCTGCGCGCCGCCATCCGTGCCGCCAACGACGAGCATGACGATGACAAGGCCTACGAATTGATGGGCCAGCTCAAGCAACTCAAGGATGTCGAGGCCGCCAACAGCGCCGCCCTTGAAGACCTGAGCCAGCGCTACCCGATCCAGTCGATCC
The DNA here is from genome assembly GCF_024807945.1 of Pseudomonas sp. JUb42. Classification (GTDB taxonomy): domain Bacteria; phylum Pseudomonadota; class Gammaproteobacteria; order Pseudomonadales; family Pseudomonadaceae; genus Aquipseudomonas. Next base: position 127,590 of record NZ_JANUFD010000017.1, read on the forward strand.
TGGCCAGTTTCAAGGACGATCCGGCGTTCCAGGAACTGATCTACGGCCTGGCCCTGAAAGTGCTCAACCACACTCATCAGGCAATCAAGGAACCCGCCGGCGGCAAGAGCAAGGCGTCACGGCCGAAGAAGGAAAACGAAGTCTTCACCCTGACCAAGGGCGAGGAAGTCATCAGCGTGACTCTCAAGTCGGCGCGCGCCAAGCCCCTGGCGGACCGCAGCGTGTTCGAGTTCCTCGGTTTCAACTTCATCGGCGAAGACGATCAGGCCGAACTGGAAACCCCGACCTTCACCGACAACACCGGCGCCGAACACCCGGCAACCCTGAAAAACATCATTACCGCGATTCAGCAGCAGACCGCGTTTGAAGGGTACGGAGCGATTCAGCAGTAAAGAGGACTAGTGTGGGAGCCGCCTTGGTGGCGATCGATTGCGAAGCGCTCGCAAAGGCGTCGGTGACTGATCTGGCCCCATCGCCAGCAAGCCGGCTCCCACAAGTTCTGTGACAGCCGCTCGCCCTGCTACCGCTGTTACCCCTCCAAAGACTCCACCCCCACCTCATCCCAAATCTCCTCGGCCAGATGAAACGATGCATTGGCCGCCGGAATGCCGCAGTAGATCGCGCTCTGCATCAGTACCTCCTTGATCTCGTCCCGGGTCACGCCGTTGTTTTTCGCAGCCTTGAGATGCAGGCGCAGTTCGCCTTCGCGGTTCATGCCGATCAGCATGGCGATGGTGATCAGGCTGCGGGTATGGCGCGGCAGGCCGGGACGGGTCCAGATATCGCCCCAGGCGTGACGAGTGATCATTTCCTGAAACTCTTCGTTGAATGGCGTGAGTTTCTTCAGACTGTTATCGACATGGGTATCACCCAGCACTGCCCGGCGTACCTGCATGCCGGCGGCGTAGCGTTGGTCTTCGTTCATGCGGCATTCCCCTTGAAATATTCATGTTCAGCCACGGCGCGCTCGACCCACTGACGGGACTGGCCGAGGTAATGGGCCGGATCGAGCAAGCGATCCAGTTGCTCTGGCGAGAGTTGTGCGCTGACGTCAGTGCTCTGCCCCAGGACTTCGCGCAGATGCGCGCCCTGCTCCACCGCCTGGCGACAGCATTGTTCGACCAGATGATGGGCGGCATCCCGGCCGATCAACCGGGCCAGGGCGATGCTTACAGCTTCGGCCAGCAGCAGGCCACGGGTGGTATCGAGGTTGTCGCGCATGCGTCGGGCATCGACCTGCAGCTCGGGCAGTGCCTGCAAGGCCTGATACAACGATCCGGAAATCAGGCAGCACAACTCCGGCAGCGTCTCCCACTCGGCATGCCACAGGCCCAGGCTGCGTTCGTGCTCCTGGGGCATTGCCGCAAACATGGTGGCAACCAGCCCGGGCGCACGGGTTGCGGCGCCGATCATCACTGCCGCGCCCACCGGGTTGCGTTTATGCGGCATGGTCGACGAGCCGCCTTTGCCCGGCGCCGAGGGTTCGAAGACTTCGCCGACTTCGGTTTGCATAAGCAAGCTGATATCCCGGCCGACCTTGCCCAGACTGCCCGCGAGCATGCCCAGCAGACTGGCGAACTCCACCAGACGGTCGCGCTGGGTATGCCAGGGTTGCTCGGGCAGACTCAGTCGCAGCGTCTCGGCCAGGGCCTGGGCCACCGGTAACGCCAGTTCACCCAGCGCCGCCAGGCTGCCCGACGCGCCGCCGAACTGCAGGCACAGCAGCCGCGGCTTCAACTCCTGCAAACGCTGACGATGACGGGTCAGCGCGCCCAGCCAACCAGCGATCTTCATGCCCAGGGTCACCGGGGTCGCCTGTTGCAGCCAGGTGCGCCCGGCCAGAGGCGTGTCGGCGTAACGCAGGGCCTGAGCGGCCATGACCTTGGTAAGTTGCTCGAGATCCTCCTCGATCAGCCCGATGGCTTGGCGCAATTGCAGGATCAGGCCGCTGTCCATGACATCCTGGCTGGTCGCGCCCATATGCACATAACGCTCGGCCTGCGGATTGCGCGCTGCGACCAGTTGGCCGAGGGCCTTGACCAGTGGAATTGCCGAGTTGCCTGCGCTGCCAATGGCCACGCCCAGTGCCTGAAAATCAAATAGCTCGGCCCGGCAGGCCGCAGCGATATCAGCCACCAGCGCTTCAGGGATCAGCCCCGTACGCGCCTCGGCATGGGCCAGAGCGGCTTCGAAATCGAGCATGCCCTGCACCCGCCCGGCATCGCAGAACACCTCACGCATGCTGGACTGAGTGAAGTAGCTGTCGAACAATTGATTGCTGGGTCGGTTCATTTCGTTGCTCTCATCAACCAGCGGACACCCCCTGTTGGAGCGAGGCTTGCCCGCGAAGAGGTCGGTGCATCCTATGATTTCTCGGTTTCACACATCGCTTTCGCGGGCAAGCCTCGCTCCAACAAGATCGCGTATTCAGCGAGAACCCTGCGGGACAGCCTCAGAAATCGAAGAAAACGGTTTCGCTCGCACCCTGCATATGAATATCGAAACGATAGGCCAGTTGCCCATCCACCTCGCAACGCCGCGCTACCAGGGTTTCCCGGCGTGCCGGTTGTTCGATCAGGTTGAGCACCGGGTCGGCGGCATTGGGCTGTGCCTGATCGTCGAAATACAGGCGGGTGTGCAGGTGGATATTGATGCCACGGGCAAACAGCGACAGGTTGATATGCGCGGCGCCGTTGTTGACCGGGCCGGGCTTGATGGTCTTCAAGGTCCACAGGCCATCGTCGCCCGTGGCGGTGCGGCCGAAGCCGTTGAAGAGTTTGTCGGGGTCATAGGCCGGGTCGTAGACCCCGTTATGATCGGCCTGCCAGAACTCGAGGAAGGCATCGCGAATCAGGTGGCCATTGCCGTCGTAGACATTGCCCAGCAGCAGAATATGTTCACCGGGCGCGCCGGATTTGGCCATCTCGTTCCAGATTTCCAGCTCACGGGGCGGGTTGCCGGCAGTCTCCAGGGCCAGGCCGATATGCACATAAGGGCCGGCCGTCTGCGACGGGGTTTCCATCAAGAGTTGAACGGGCATGGGGCAGTCCTCAGCGGTTTTCGAAGTGGGTCTGGCGCTGGCCGCGCAGCACGATATCAAAGCGATAAGCCAGGCTGTCCATGGGGTTGGCCATGCTCATGTCGAGCCGGGCGATCAGGCTCTGCACCGCGTCCGGGTTGGCGATGGACTTGACGATCGGGCACAGCGGGATCAGCGGGTCGCCTTCGAAATACAACTGGGTGATCAGGCGCGTGGCGATGGACGGGCCGCTGATGGACACGTGGATATGCGCCGGGCGCCAGTCGTTGGGGCCGTTGCGCCAAGGGTATGGACCGGGTTTGACGGTACGGAAACTGTAGTTGCCGTCGCGGTCGGTCAGGGTCCGGCCGACACCGCCGAAATTCGGGTCCAGGGGCGCCAGGTAGGCATCGCGCTTGTGCCGATAGCGACCACCGGCATTGGCCTGCCACATCTCTACGAGGGTATGGGGGACCGGCTTGCCATATTGATCACAGACGCGCCCCACCAGAATGATCCGCTCACCCACCGGCAGGCCGCCGTGGTTGAAGTTCAGCAGCAGGTCGTTGTCGTGTCGGCCGAGTTTGAGCTGGGAAAAGTCCGGGCCGCTGCTTTCGCTGGCCGATTGCGGGATGCTGACCAGCGCCTGGCGCGGCGAGCGGAGGATAGAAGTCTTGTAGTCAGGCGTCAGGGCTTTGGGGTGCCAGTTGCGATCACGAATGACAAAGCGACTGTGGTTCGCTTCAGACATGATGTTCTCCGTTTTTATAGTGTGGGCGTAGCTGCGGTGGAGTCTCCCGCGCCGGCCTCGTTACGAAAATTGAAATTAACCGTGATATCCATATCCAAATGGTTATGGGTTAATGCGATTTACCTTGTGGGAGATCCCGCCCCGTCTGCAACGGCGCGCTGTCACGCAGCAAACACTAACCGGGCAGGGAGCAAATCTTGTGGGAGCGAATTTATTCGCGAAGAGGTCGGTACATTCGACGCATCTGCATCGCCTGGAACACCGCCTTCGCGAATGAATTCGCTCCCACAGAGTCTCTGTGATTCAGTAAGTTGCGCGTTGTTTGTGCTCCCACAAGACCTTTTACTGATACAACGCGCCTACAGCCCGCAACTCATCCACACACCACTGCGCCGCCCGGGACAGCGGCAGCGCCGGATTGCTGCACAGCCCCACCGAACCGCCCGGCTCGCGAATCCCAAGCTGTAACTCCACCAGCAGCCCGGTGTGCAGCTCTTCCAGCACTGCGTCCAATGGCGCGATCCACACCGCATCGCTGCATTGCACATAACGGCGGCTAAGGCTCAGGGACAGGGTTTCCAGGCGTTGGCGCGGCGGGTTGATGCCGTACTGGACGAACAGGCTGTCGGCAAACTTGCGGATCGTGGTACCAGCCAGAGGCAGGACCATGGGGAACTCCTCCAGACTCTCGCGACGCGGCGCCGCCGTGAGCAACGGATGTCCGGCACGCACCACCAGGGTCATGGATTCGCTGTACAGATGCTCGAAGGCCAGGCCCTGGATCTGCGGGCTGTCGGTCATGCGCCCGACCACCAGGTCCAGCTCACCGACCCGCAACTGCGACAGCAGATAGGCGCTTGGCCCGGTCATGACACTGACCACCAGCGCCGGATGCCGCTCATGCAGACGCTTGATCACCTCCGGCACCAACAGGCTTTCAGCGGTGGACAGTACGCCCAGGCGCGCCGTCACCGGATCATGCTCGCCGGAACGCAGGCTGCTGACCCCTTCACGCAACGACTGCACGCTCGGCCCGGCAAAGCGCAGAAACGCCACTCCGGCTTCGGTCAGCGCCGCGCCCTGCTTGCTGCGCGTAAACAGGGTGGTTTCCAGCAGGCTTTCCAGCTCCTTGAGCGCTTTGGACAAGGCCGGTTGACTGATCGCCAGCTTATCCGCCGCCCGGGACAGACTGCCCTGGCGCGCCACTTCGAGAAAGCACACCAGATGGCGGAATTTGATGCGGGTATCGATATTCAAGGGCGCCTCACGCACGAGCATTGTGGCGAGATTATAGAGGGGCAAAACCCACCACGAACCGGGCCAGGCAGATGAATTCATCTGCCCGGCCCGGCCCGCATTCAGCCGACGGCGCTCAGAGGCTGTCAGCCTGCCTTTCCTGCTCCACTTTCTTGGGCTGATCATTACGCTCGTGAACATGGCGATGGGGGGTGCGATCGATGTTCAGGCTCAGCAGTTCCGGGCGACTGTAATGGCCCCGGGAATCCATCTGGCGCTTGCGCTTGTCGATTTCGAAGAGGTCCAGATCAGCAATGACTTCGCCCTCGCCTTCGGTCATCGAACCGATGATTTCGCCTTGGGGGTCGATGATGGCGGTGAAGCAGCCGCCGGAAATCGGGCCGATGTCACAACCGGTGTCGGCCATGATCTGGGCTTGTTGTTCCGGATACAGCCAGGCAGTGGAATTGACCACGAAGCAGGCCGATTCCAGGGCGTGCATGCGGATGCTCACTTCCATCTGGCGGGTGAACAGGTCACCGGCGAAGGAGCCTGGGTACATGGCGGCGTGAATCTGTTCGCCATCTTCGATCAGGGCATAGCGCGCCAGGGGGTTGTAGTGTTCCCAGCAGGCCAGTTGGCCGATACGACCCACCGCGCTGTCCACCGCCTTGAGGCCCGAGCCGTCGCCCATGCCCCAGATCATGCGCTCGTGGTAGGTCGGCGAAATTTTGCGGCGCGCCTGAATCAGGGAGCCATCGGCATCGAACAGCAATTGGGTGTTGTACAGCGTGCTGCCATCGCGCTCGTTGACGCCGATGGAAACCACCATGTTGGCGGCCTTGGCGGCTTTGCCGATGGCGTCGGTGGCAGCCGATGGCACGGTCACGGCCTGTTCAAGCAACTTGTAGTGTTCGGCGCCCATTTCGAACGGCGTCTGCACGAACGAGAAGTAGGGGTAGTACGGCACGATGGTCTCAGGGAAAACAGCGAACTCGACGCCTTTCTTGCCGAGTTCGGCGATCTTCTGCACTACTTTTTCTACGGTGCCTTCGCGGCTGTAGAGGACAGGGGCGATTTGTACGGCGGCGGCTTTGACGATAGTCATGGGGAAGATCCTCACTGGGGGTTGGTTAGTCAGTGAGGTAGAGATTACGGACATAATTTAATGTCCGTATGTCGCTGTTGCCACCTTTTAGGTCATCTTCAAAAACAGGTTTTTATACTATTGAAAGGCCTGGGGTGGTTGGCCGAACGCCCTGATGAATGAACGACGCATGCGCTCGCGATCACCGAAACCGGTTTCGCTGGCAATAACATCAATGGAATGACTGCCCTCGGCCATCATCAGCCGCGCCGACTCGACCCGCAGGTTCTCCACGGCCTTGGCCGGGGATTTGCCGGTCTCACTCTGGAACACCCGGCTGAACTGCCGAGGGCTGAGATTGGCCACGTACGCAAGCCTTTCCACGGACAGATCCGCCTTGAGGTTCTGCCGGGCATAGGTCAGGGCTGTCTGCACCCGGTCGGTCTTGGGATCGAGATCACTCATTACCGAAAACTGCGACTGCCCGCCAGCACGCCGGTGATAGATCACCAGATGCCGGGATACCAGGCGCGTGATCTCGCTGCCCAGATCGTTGTCGACCAGGGCCAGGGCGAGGTCCAGGCAAGCACTCATGCCCGCAGCCGTCCAGATGGGCCCGTCGTTGATAAAGATGCGGTCCTCGTCGACCCGGATATCCGGATAGGCCTGCTTGAGCTCCGGGGCGTGCTGCCAGTGCGTGGTGACCCGTCGGCCATTGAGCAGCCCCGCTTCGGCCAGCGCCGCCGACCCAGTGCAGATCGAACACAGGCGCCGGGTATCGGTGCAGACGTCGAGCAAGTAACTGATCAGCCCTGCCGAGGCCGGCCTGACAATATTGTCGCCCAGCACCACCAGGGTATCGAAGCGACGCTGATCGAAGGCTTCGGTTTCAACGCCAAACCCCGCAGAGGTCTGCACCACACCGCCCTGTTCGGACAGCAGCGTGATGCTGTAGACCTGCCGCTTGGCCATGATATTGGCCACTTCGAACGTCGCAGACATCGACAAGCCAAGGACCTGAAAACCGGGATAAAGAATCATGCCGATGTTTTGCATCACATTTTCGCCCTATGACCGTAAAGGTGGCCTATTTGACCTCGGCGTTATTGTATTTCACCTGTAATCTTAAGTCCCTTCAATCCCGCGTGAGCGATCGATCATGAGTAGCCAGGCTCCTTTAGTCCGCGACAGCACCCATCGTCTGCTGATCCTGCTGTGCGTATCCGTCCCGTCCTTCATGATCAACCTCGACTCCAATATAGTCGCCGTTTCCCTGTCCTCCATTGCCCACTCATTGAACGCCAGCTTTGCCGACATTGAATGGGTCATCAGTGCTTATACGCTGTGTTTCGCCTCTTTTCTGCTACCGGCCGGTGCCCTGGCTGATCGTTACGGGCGCAAGCGCATGCTGATCTTCGGCCTGATCGTCTTCACGGTCGCTTCATTGATCTGCGGTGCGGCGCCCAATGCCACCGTGCTCAAGCTGGCGCGGGCACTGCAAGGCATTGGCGCGGCGTTTCAGCTCAGCGCCGCCCTGGCCAGCCTGTCCCACGCCTTTCGTGGCCCCGAACGCGCCCGGGCATTCGCCTTCTGGGGCACGGTGATCGGCATTGCCGTGGCCCTGGGGCCTGTCGCCGGTGGTTTTATCACCGAGCATTTTGGCTGGGAGTGGGCGTTCTATATCAATATTCCCATCGGTGTGGCCATGGTGCTGATGGTTGCTCGCAGCCTGCCGGAATCCCGGGATCCGGCCGCTGTCAGTGTCGATATCGCAGGCTCCGTGACCTTCAGTGGCAGCCTGTTCCTGCTGACCCTGGCCCTGATCAGCGGCAACCACCAAGGCTGGAGCAGTACCCTGGTCAGGTCAGAACTGCTCGGCGCGGCGTTGCTGTTCGGCTTGTTTATCCTCGCCGAAAAATTGCAGCAAAGGCCCATGGTGGATTTCAGCTTCTTCCGCCAGCGCACCTACCTGGGCGCCACCGCGTCAGGGCTGGCATTTGCAGTCTGCCTGCTGACCATGCTGAGTTACCTGCCGATGTTCTTTCAGAGTGGGTTGGGCTTTGCTCCGCAACAGGCGGGCCTGCTGATGCTGCCCATCGCGATTCCGCTGTTTGTCGTGCCGCGCCTGGTCGCCGCCCACCTGACTCACCGTTTGAGCGGCCGCACGCTGTTGACCATCGGCCTGTCACTCATTGCGGCAGGCCTGTCTTGGGTCGGCCTGGAGATACCGCAACTGCACTATCTGGCGTTGCTTCCGGGCCTGCTGCTGATGGGCATTGGCGCCGGGTTGCTCAATGGCGAAACGGCCAAGGTCAGCATGTCGGCGATACCGCCGGAGCGCGCGGGCATGGCCTCGGGCATTTCCGGCACCCTGCGCTTCAGCGGCATCGTCATCGGCTTTGCGGTGTTCGGCGCCATTCTGTTTGCCCGCATCGGTGAACGAGTGACTGCGGGGTTGCCCACCGCTTCCGAGGTAGACGCGCCCACCCTGATCCACGCCATAGGCACCGGCAACCTCTCCGGCTTCAACGCCCCGGCCCTGCATGAGCTGGCACTGAACAGCTTCGGCGCGGGCTATCAGTCGGTGATGTACGTGGCGGCGTGCTTCGCCCTAGTGGCTGCCGTACTGGCCTGGACCCTGATCAGCAGCGCCGATACTGCGGCTGCCGATCATCGCGTGCGGGCTTCCTGAATTCAGGCGCGACTGGCGCGCTGAATCACCTGCGGTGGCTGGCCGTATGCGCGGATAAACGCCCGGCGCATGCGCTCGCGGTCACCGAAACCGGTGATCATCGCCACGCTGTCGATCAAATGGCCACCGCTCTCCATCATCAACCGGGCGGACTCGACGCGCAGGTTCTCGATGGCCTTGGCCGGTGATTGCCCGGTCTCGGCCTGGAACACCCGGCTGAACTGTCGCGGGCTCAGATGAGCAACCTCGGCCAGGTCATTGACCGACAACTCAGCCTTGAGATTCTCCTTGGCGTAGGCCAGCGCCGCCTGAATCCGGTCGGTCCTGGGCTGCAACTCCAGCATCACCGAAAACTGCGACTGCCCGCCTGCCCTTCGGTGATAGACCACCAGTTGCCGGGACACCTGGCGGGCGACGTCGCTGCCCAGATCCTGCTCAACCAACGCCAGGGCCAGATCGACACAGGCACTCATCCCGGCGGAGGTCCAGATTTTGCCATCGTTGATGAAAATACGGTCCTCCTCGACCTTGATCCGTGGGTAGCTGCGCTGAAAATCCCTGGCGTGGCACCAATGGGTCGTGGCGCGCCGACCATCGAGCAGACCCGCCTCGGCCAGGGCAAATGCACCGGTGCAAATCGAACCGAAGCGGCGGCTGGCAGGTGCGCAGCGCCCGAGGTAAGCGACCAGTTGCGCCGAGATAGACGTCGCGTGGTTATCACCCATGACGATCAAGGTATCGAAGCTGCGCGTCAACAGAGGCTGGGTATCGACGGCAAAACCCGCCGAGGTCCTGACCAACCCGCCACCGTCGGACAGCAGGCTGACCCGATAGACCTCACGCCCGGCGATGGCATTGGCCAGCTCAAACGCCGCGCACATGGAAAGTCCCAACACTTGAAAGTCGGGATACACAATCAGTCCTATTTCTTGCATGACAGCTTCACTACCAGAAGGGTTACCGCAGTACCGGTCGGCGCCGCGATCGGGCGCCACCAGCAGGAGGGATCAATGCGCCGCAGGGGCAATCAGCAACGACAGGGGCGACAGCGGGCCCACCGGAATGAACTCGAAGCTGATCAGGCCGGCCCGGTCCAGAGGCATTTTGGCGAAGATCGCCTTGGCTTCGTCGACGTTGGTCATGTTCAGCACGAACACCACGCCGAGTTTGTCGTTACGCACATTCCACTGCTCGATCTTGCCGTCCAGATGCAGCTGCACGGTCTCCTTGACCTCCTGGGGCAGAACCGCACTGATGGCCTCCTGGGTTGTGCCGGGGGTGATACTGCCGATGGCGATGATCTTGGTGGTCGGCACCTGGGGCAAGGGCGCTGCGACAACGGCACCGGAAAGAGCAACGGTCATACCAACAGTCGTCATGAGTGAACGCAGTAAGGACTTGCCTTTGTTTATTGAACTGAAACTTTCAAGGTTATATTTCATGACTTTTCTCAGGGCGTGATAAACCGTGCCACCGATTAATACCGGGGCGTTATAAAGGATGTTTTAATTTCAGAAAGTGCTTAAGCAGACGCCCGTTTATGGCCGCAACAAGGCCGAAGGCACCACAGTCTCAACCTTGCCGGTCGCCACGTCGTAGACCATGCCGGTTACCAGGAAACCACCCGGCAACTGGGGGTTGGCCTTGAGTGCGGCGACATCAATGGCCACAGCGGCATAAGGGTCGGCGATAGCCAGCTTGTCCAGGTCGGCCGGCTCTACGCCGAGGTTCTTGGCCAGCAAGGCAGGCGCATGGGCCAGGCACGGGGTAATGCCGCAGTCGGTGTGATGCAGCACAATCAGGTTCCAGCCCGGCCCCACATCCTTGCCCTCGGCAACCGCCACCGAACGCACGATGGCCATATTCTGCAAGGTCGCCGGATTGATACGGCCACCCACATTACGAATGACCGCCACTTCACCCGGCTTGAGGCCAAAGATATTTGCCGGATCCACTCGTGGGTCGACACAGCCGATAATCACCGTTTTCATCGACGGCATGATGTTCAGTTGTGAATCAAAATCGCCATTGGCAAAAGCTTCATTGCGTTGCACAAGATCGTCTATGACGTTCATGAAAGTTCTCTCGTAGGAAACAGGAAGTTTGCTTATTGCAGCGATGCAATCCGCAGAACTTCAGGTCGTTGCGGATGGCTTTATGGTGCGGCGGGCAGGCGCTGACGGCAATGTCATTCATGCCACCTTTTAGGACGTGTGGATGGCAGGCGATATCTGGAGATTTTTGGGCAGGCTCTTATTTTTGCTCGCAGCGCAAGATCTCCTATCGGGCTTAACGCTCAACCCTCTGCAATGCAATCTGCTCCTGCAACCAATCAAAAAACGCCTCGATCTCCGGCGTTTTCTCCTTGCCCGGCGTGCACAGGAAGTAATAGCCGCTGTTGGTATCGACCTCTTCGTTCCACAATTTCTGCAACTTGCCCGTCTCGAACTCGTCGGCAATATGCGACGTGCGCGCCATGGCCACACCCAGGCCGCGCATGGCGGCCAGCACGGCCATGGCGGTATAGGGCACGCTCAAGGTGCGATTCAGCGGGGTCAGGGGCACGTTGGTTCGCTTCAGCCAGTTATCCCAGGACGGTGTGTCCACCACTTCGCCGTTCAGACGGTTGCGCACGCGGAAAATCAGCGGGTAGCGCATGATGTCCGCCGCGCAGGTCGGCAAGCCGTAAGTCTCGACCAACGACGGGCTGCACACCGGAAAAATCTGCTCGGCCATGACGAACACCGAATGCAGCCCCGGCCAGGCGCTGCCCTTGGGCGCTATCCTGATCGCCACTTGCGTAGCCGGATTATCGAAACGGGAAAACTCCACCGTGGAAATCTTGATATCGATATGCGGCCAGCGCGCATAAAACCCGGCCAGGCGCGGTAACAGCCAGGTCGTGGCAAAAGAATCGTGAACAAAGACTTCCAGCACGGTCTTTTGCCGGTCATTGTTTTCGAACTTCTCGACAATCGTACTCATGCCCTGAAAGAAACTTCGCACCACCGGCAATAACGCCGCACCGTTCTCACTTAGTGTCATGGCGCCGGCACTTCGGTCGAACAGAGTTACCCCGAGGGACTCTTCCAACTGCCTGATTTGATGGCTGATCGCGCTCTGGGTGACGTGCAGCTCGGCCGCTGCCTGGGAGAAATTCAGCAGTCTGGCGCAGGCCTCAAAGCCTTTCAGCGAGGCCACCGAAGGAAGTTTCTTTAATGCCATGGATACCGCCCGCAAAAACCGTCATGGGGTATGAATTCGTTTCACTACCCGGACTTTCGAGGCTCATTCTAGAATGAAGCCATTGCAGCCTTCACTCTCTTTCCACTTTCCCTTTAAACAGGGCCGGGCGCGAACTATCGCGTCGGGTAAAAGCGCGGGCCACATTCATGAATTCTGCGGCGACTCCGGCAGCAACCCCATCGACACAGACCAGACCGGCGAAAAGAACCCTGGTCGCCGCGTGTCTGGCCCATGCCACCCATGACGGTCTCAGTGACCTGGTCTACGTGTTCCTGCCCGTATGGCAGGAGCGCTTCCTGCTGAGTTTCACCCTGCTGAGCCTGTTGCGCAGTGCCTATTCCCTGACATTGGCGGCGCTGCAAATCCCGGCGTCGTCCCTGGCCATGAAACTGCCGCGCCCGGAATACCTGCTGATTGTCGCCACGGTCCTGACCGGCATTGGCTGGTTTATCGGCGGCCTCACTGACAGCGTGGTGCTGCTGGGCCTGGCCCTGGTGGTGTCCGGCATCGGTGCCAGCACGCAACACCCCATTGCCTCGGCCATGGTCTCCCGGGCCTACGGCCGTAACGCGAAAAAGCCCCTGGGCGTGTACAACTTTGCCGGTGACCTGGGCAAATCCCTGCTCCCGGCCGGCGCGGCCTTTCTGCTGACCTACACCACCTATAGCCATACCGTCAGCCTGTACGCCGGTATCGCCGTGCTGTCGGCGCTATTGATCGCCCTGTTGCTGCGCGCCCCCGCTGCCGCCGTGGTGGTAGCGCCCAAAGCCGCAGCGACAGAACCAGAAGCTCACCATCCTGGCGATCCGGTTGCCTTTTACGCCCTGCTGGCCACCGGTATCCTGGACAGCGCCGTGCGCATGGGTTTCCTGACCTTCCTGCCGTTTATCCTCAAGGCCAACGGCGCCTCCCTGACCCAGACCGGCATCGCACTGACCCTGGTATTCATTGGCGGTGCGGTGGGCAAATTTGTCTGCGGCTGGCTGTCGGAATCCCTGGGCATCATCAAGACCGTATTCGTCACCGAACTGGCCACCGCCCTGCTGATCGCCATCGTCCTGTTCGCCCCGCTGGGCGCCGGGATGCTCGTGCTGCCGCTGCTCGGTGCGGTGCTCAATGGCACTTCATCGGTGCTGTATGGCGCCGTCGCCGACGTGGTCGACTCACGCAAACTGGAGCGCGCCTTCGCCATCTTCTATACCGGCACCATTGGTTCGGGCGCCCTGGCACCGGTGCTCTACGGCTATGGCGGCGACCACTTCGGCGTCACCACCATTACTTTGATCATTGCCCTGACAGCTGTGGTTACGCTGGTGCCGGTAACGGTGTTCAATGGCAGGCAGGTCAGGGAGCATGAGGGGACTAGGGCGAAGGGCTAGCTATCCAAAATCCACTGAATCACCAGAACTCTGTGGGAGCGAATTCATTCGCGAAGAGGCCAGTACACCCGACGCATTTGTATCGCCTGTAATACCGCTTTCGCGAATGAATTCGCCCACAAAGATTCGATCCCGCAGGATCTCCTACAACCCCAGCACCGGCCCCAACCACCCACGAAAATCCACCACCTCCTGCTCACATAACTCATGCCCCATAGCATAAATCTCGACGCGATGGCTGACCTGCAACTTATCCAGCCACTGATGGGCGCGCTCGGCCCAGGCCAACGGTAACTTGTCGTCAAACCGGCCATGGGCAACGATATGGCGAAGAACATCAGTGATGACACTCTGACGGAGATTGCCAGGACGCGAGGTACTGCCGACTGACGAGCTTTGAGGAGCGTCAGCGCCCAAACGCTTTCGCTCCTCTCAGGACTCGCCAGAGCAATCCCAGACCAATAGTGGTCATGAGCAAGCACCTGACTCCATCGCCCAAAAGGCTGATCAGAAAATTGAGCGGGTCTTCGCGATAGACCAGATGCTCACGGATACGATGGCTGCGGGGGCCGGTCATGGTGTCGAGCTCTCCGGTGCTTAGCGCTGGATAAAGGTCGAAGCCCATACCCAAACCGATACCCAGGAAAAACAGCGCGCCGATCAGGCAGTAGAATTTGACTCGATATTCCGGCATCGAGAGAAGGGCCTTGCAGATGGATTGAAGATGTCGACGTACAGTTTAGTGGTGCTAGCAATCAAACTGCCATCACCCGCACAGAAATTGTTTGAATTGAAATACAGTTCTGCAAATAAATCGTATTGCCAACGCCACATCCACTCGGCGGCCAACCGCCCTCACCTCTTGCCCCTCAACTAAGCTTTAGCCAGAGCCAACAAAAATGACTCTCCCGGAGGGTCAGGTGAACACTCGTTACTTACTTGTCGTACTGCTGCCATTGTTGAGCGCCCCGCTCTACGCAGCCGATACCATCATTCTGCTTACCCCCAATCCGCTTGGCTGGTGGCTGATCATCTTTGGCGTGGCGTTTCTGATTGCCGAGGCAACGCTGCCCAATTACGGCGTGATCGGCCTGGGCGGGATTGTGCTGTTTGTGATTGGCGCGATCATCCTCAATAACGTCGATGTACCGCTGCCGTTGATGCTCGGGCTAGGCGCACTTAGCGCGTTGCTGCTGATCGTGCTGCTGATTCATGCCCTGAAAACCCGACCTCGGCAGACGGTCAGTGGCGACGCTGGTTTGCTTGGCAGCGTTGCGTCCGTTACGCGGTTGCAGGCCGACGATGCCTGTGGCGGCTGGGTAATGTTGCAGGGTGAATGGTGGCGGGTTTTGTGCACAACGCCTTTGCAGTCAGGGCAACGGGTGCAGGTGGTGGCTCGCAAGGGCTTATTGTTGCGGGTAACCGCAGCTGACGCGGCACTGGCGGGAGACTGATCATGGGCCTGCAATTGGGTATGGTTGCACTGTTGTTGTTGATGATTGTGCTGGCAGCAGCGACGTTCCGGATCCTGCGCGAATATGAGCGCGGCGTGGTGTTCCAGCTCGGGCGCTTCTGGCAGGTCAAGGGGCCGGGGCTGATCCTGCTGATTCCGGTGATCCAGCAGATGGTTCGGGTCGATCTGCGCACGGTGGTGCTGGACATTCCGGCTCAGGATGTCATCACTCGCGACAACGTCTCGGTCAAGGTCAATGCCGTGCTGTATTTCCGCGTACTGGATGCACAGAGGGCCATTATCCAGGTGGAAGACTTTCTCATGGCCACCAGCCAGCTGGCGCAAACCACCTTGCGCGCGGTATTGGGCAAGCATGAACTGGATGAGCTGCTGGCCGAGCGGGAACGCCTGAATTTCGATATTCAGCAGGTGCTCGATGCGCAGACCGATGCCTGGGGCATCAAAGTGGCGAATGTCGAGATCAAGCACGTCGATCTCAATGAATCGATGATCCGCGCCATCGCCAAACAGGCCGAAGCCGAGCGCGAGCGCCGGGCCAAGGTGATTCATGCCGAAGGCGAATTGCAGGCCTCGGAAAAACTCATGCAGGCCGCCGAAATGCTGGGCCGCCAGCCGGGGGCCATGCAGTTGCGCTACATGCAGACCCTGAGTTCGATTGCCGGGGACAAAAGCTCGACCATTGTCTTTCCATTGCCGATCGAGTTGCTCAGGGGCATGGCCGAGCTGGCTTCGAATGGCCAGGCTTCGGGCTGAACAGGTAACACATACAGCGTTGAGAATGAGGTTTATGGGAGCGAATTTATTCGCGAAAGCGATATTTCAGACCGTGCAGATGTGTTGAATGGATCGACCCCTTCGCGAATGAATTCGCTCCCACTGAATTCGCTTCCACCTCGTTGACAGTATCGTCGTGACAAAAACAAGGAGACCCCATATGACGCCAAAAAACACTATTTGCCTGTGGTTCGATGGCGCTGCACTGGACGCCGCCACCTTCTACGCCAAAACCTTCCCTGACAGCGCCGTGGGCGCCATTTTCCGCGCACCGGGTGATTATCCGTCGGGCAAACAGGGCGACGTATTGACGGTGCAATTCACCGTGATGGGCATCCCCTGCCTGGGCCTCAATGGCGGGCCGGAGTTCAAGCACAGCGAAGCATTTTCGTTTCAGGTAGCAACCGACGATCAGGCCGAAACCGATCGTTTATGGGATGCGATTATCAGCAATGGAGGCGAAGCCAGCGTTTGCGGTTGGTGTCGGGACAAATGGGGACTGTCGTGGCAGATCACACCACGAGCGTTGACCGAGGCGATTGCCCATCCTGATCAGGCCACGGCCAAGCGCGCGTTCGACGCCATGATGACCATGACCAGAATCGACATCGCGGCTATCGAGGCTGCCGTGGCAGGCTGATCACCCGCGCGAAAACGCTTTAGCGCCGCCCTTCCACCGCCATGCGCACGGCTAGGCCGGTAAGGACCGTGCCCATCAACCAGCGTTGTACCACCTGCCAGACCGGACGGCTGACGAAGAACGCGGCGATGGAACCGGCCATCACGGCAATCAGTGCGTTGACGCTGACGCTGATAACGATCTGGGTAAAGCCCAGCAACAGGGATTGCGCCAGCACGCTGCCGTGGCCGACCGGGTCGATGAACTGCGGCAGCAGCGACAGGTACATGACCGCAATTTTCGGGTTAAGCAGGTTGGTGACAAAGCCCATCATGAACAGCTTGCGCGGGCTGTCCTTGGGCAGGTCGCGTACCTGGAACGGCGAACGGCCGCCGGGCTTGACCGCCTGCCAGGCCAGGTACAGCAGGTACAATGCGCCGCCCAATCGCAGGGCGTCATAGGCATAAGGAACCGCCAGCAACAGCGCCGTGATGCCCACTGCGGCGCAAAACATATAGACAACGAAACCCAAGGCTACCCCGCCCAGGGAAATCAGCCCCGCCATTCGCCCCTGACAGATCGAGCGCGAGATCAGGTAGATCATGTTCGGGCCGGGAGTCAGCACCATGCCGAGGGAAATCAGGCCATAGGCAAGCAGGTTGGACAAGTCGGGCATGGTACGGCTCCTGATATGGGGGAAGGCCGGGCCATGGTAGGAAGGTCACAGGGCGGGCGCCAGACACAGATTGGTCGGGAAAATGGCATACAGAGAGGGCGCCGCACTTATCCGGCACGATGCAACCGGCGGATCTGGAATGAGAATCTGTAGGAGCTGCCGAAGGCGGCGATAACGGTATATCTAACGACACTCTTCGCAGCCTTCGGCAGCTCCTGCAGACCGTATTTGCTTCCCGGCAGATAGGTGTTCCGCTGCTAACCGCCTCCCCGCCGCTGCGCCATATACCGCCCCGGCGACGTCCCCAGCGCCTTGCGAAACATGGTCACGAAACTCCCCGCGCTTTCATACCCCAGGTCGTCGGCCACCTGCTGTACCGACACGCCAGTGCCAAGCCATTTCACCGCGAGCATCAGCTGAATCTGTTGGCGCCAACGACCGAAGCTCATGCCGGTTTCACGGCTGAGCAGGCGGGCCATGGTCCGTTCGCTCAGGCCTGCGCGATGCGCCCAAACCTGCATGGTGCCGGGTGCTGCGGGTTCGTCGGTGAGCATCTGGGCCAGTTTGCGCAGCCGCGCGTCCCTGGGCATTGGCAGGTGCAGGTTGCCGGTGGGCATGGCGGCGATTTCATCCAGCAGCAGTGTGACCAGATGGGTCTCTACACCGCCTTGCGGGTAAAGCAGCGGGAAGCTGGCAGAGCGGATCAGCAGCTCGCGCAGCAACGGCGTTACGCTGATCGCGCAGCATTGCCGTGGCAGATCAGCGGCCAGGTCGGGCTCGATAAAAGCACTGTAGCCCTCGATGGCGCCGGCAATCCTGACGTTGTGCAGCACATCTCCCGGCACCCACAGCGCGCTTTGCGGCGGCACTATCCATAGGCCGTCTTCCAGCTCACAACTGAGGACCCCGTGCATCAGCAGGATCAGTTGGCTTTTGCGATGACGATGGAACTCGGTTTCCATGCTCCCCAGATCGCCACTGAGAAAACCGTAGGTCACGATGGGGCGTGGCACGTCGTCGGGCTCTACCCAACCCGCTTTGTCACGGTCGGTAGCCAGCGCGGGATCATTGAGGATGGGCATGGGTCTTGGCGACACCACAGGATGGATTGGCAGGATTTCAAAACATTCTGGCGTTATTGCCCAATGTCAGCAAGCCGGGCGAATTCTATGCTGCGCCACGACCACCTCACTCGAAGGCGCACAGCATGAACTCATTGAACGCAGGACCGGTAGCCGACACCTTGCAACGGCTGTTTCAACAGGCGGAACAGGCCGACCGAGGATTGATGGTGCAGTTCGCCCAGGCCGAAAGCATCGACCAGTTGCTCAGTCACCACCTCGCCGAAGAGCGCCGGGATCTTGCGGGTGTTTATCGCGGTTATGTCGACAATTACCTGAATGTCACCCAAGAGTACGGTCGTTTTATCTATCAATGCGTGCGCGCCCGGCGAGCGACGCGGATCGTCGAGTTTGGTACGTCTATGGGCGTCTCCACCTTGCACCTGGCGGCTGCGCTGCGGGATATGGGCGGCGGCCGTTTGATCAGCACCGAGCTTGAACCGAGCAAGGCGGCCAGGGCGCAGGCCAATCTCGAAGCGGCGGGCCTGGCCGCCTTGGTAGAAATTCGCGTGGGCGATGCCCGGCAAACCCTTAGCGATATCGGCGGCGAGATTGATTTCGTTCTGCTCGATGGCGCCTTCAGCCTGTACTTGCCCGTGCTCAAATTACTCGAACCCCATTTGCAGAGCGGCACGCCGATCCTGGCGGAAAACGCTTTTGATCACGACAACGAGTACCTGGCCTATGTTCGCGATCCGTTGAATGGCTACCTGTCACAGCCGCTGGCGATCAATGAAGGCAGGGGCAACGAATTTTCGGTGTTCACGCGATGAATACGACAGCGACAGCGCCGGGACGCTTGAGTCAGACCCTGATCCGCATGTTCATGAAACAGGCCCGGGTGAGCGCAATGGAATCGGTTGCCGGGGGTTTTCATCTGATCACCTTGCAAGGTTCGGCGCTCAAAGGCGTTGCCTGGGCGCCTGGACAAAAGATCCAGATCGCCATGGGCTCCGTCTTCGTCTCGCGCACCTACACGCCCATCGAGTGGGATGCTGCGCAAGGCCGCACGCGGCTGCTCGGCTACGCCCACGGCGACGGCCCCGGCAGCGCCTGGCTTGGCGACCTCAAGGTGGGTGATGAATGCGCGATCTTCGGCCCGCGCGCATCCCTCGATGTCGGTCACATCAGCGGTTTGCGTGTCGTACTGGGTGATGAGACTTCGCTAGGGCTGATCCACACCCTCGCCCGCCACTCAGCGGGTAACCCGCTGCAATCGCTGCTGGAGGTGGCGTCTGTCGATGACGTTTCGCGAGTTCGCGACCGCCTCAATCTACATGCCGTCGAACTGTTCGCGCGAACACCAGACGAAGAGCATCTGCAGGGCATCGAAGCGCGTTTGCCCGTCCTTGCTGCGGCCGGGGCCAGCTTTATCCTGACCGGCAAAGCGACCTCCATCCAGCGGCTGCAGCGAGCGTTGAAGGCACAAGGCGTGCCGCGCTCGCGGCTGCTGACCAAGGCGTATTGGGCACCTGGCAAGACCGGGCTGGATTGAGCCAGATTCTGTGGGCGATCCAGTCTTCGACGCCGCCCAGCAACCACCTGGCAAAAGGTGGGATTAAATCTGGTGGGAGCGAATTCATTCGCGAAGAGGCCAGTACATGCCACACGTTTGTGTCGCCTGAAATACCGCTTTCGCGAATGAATTCGCTCCCACAGGTTTTCGGTCATTCAGCAGGTTTGTCGTAGTTTGATAGAGCGAAAGTGTTGACGGGGCGACGGCCTCTGACACACCGCGTTGGCCTGCCAAACCGCGCCCGCCCCTATATTCAACGCTGCAATACTAGAATGCGCGACAACAACTCATCCCGATCCACATAACATCCTTGCAGGTGTCGGGCGCCGCTGGCCGGGTCAAACGCGTCACGGGCGTGCAGCACGCGACGGTTGTCAAAGCACCACATCTGTCCTGCTTCCAGGCGTTTGCTAAAGCGAAAACGCTGATCACGGGTCAGCTCGATAAAGCGCCGGTAGGCGTTGTAGTACGGCAGCATCTGCTCGGACGGCAAGTCGTAGGGGCCGCGCAGGAAATTGGCCATACGCACTTCGGCCACGGCGCCGCTGGCATCCAAGGCAATGATCGGGGCCAGGAAGCGGTAATCGCTGTTGCGGCCCTTATTGCGAAACTCCACCGGCGTCTGGCAGAGAATGCGATACAGCTCGGGCTCCTCGCGGCTCAGGTATTCGGCCACGGCAAAGCCATCGACAAAGGTGTTGTCGCCGCCCTGGGCATCGTTGACCAGGCAATGAAGAAATTGCAGCCCCGGTTGCAGTTCCCGGGTCGGCAAGTCAGTGTGAAGCGGCAGATTGAAGGCGGTGTAAGCATTGCTGTCGGCTTCGACCTTGGATTGCACATCGAACAGCACACCGAAGTTGGTCTCGCGAATAAACGAGATGCGCCGGGCGATGGTCGTCAACGCACCCTGCTCCACCGGCATGCCGGTGACCTGGGTCAGGCCGCAATCGCGCACCGCAATCAGCCAGACCAGCAGATGGGCGTCGTCGGCCATGATATCGGCGTAGGCGAAAACCTGAAGTTGCAGATCGGCACGCCACAGTTGCTTCTGCGGCCTGGCGCTTTTGCGTTCCAGACGCGACGCCTCGTCATAGGCATGGGCCCGCAGCCAACCGGGATCGAGCTGGCTGCGGTGGCCGTCCTGCCAAACCAGCGACAGTGTGCCTTGGGCGGTGAGCTGTGCCGATTCCACGCGCAAATCAGCGGATACATCAGCGATCTGGAACACCTGCTCACGGGTCACCGCATAAACGCACGCCGAACACGGGCAGTTATCGCGCAGCCAGGGTTCGTGAAACGGGCTGACCCGGCCGTCACCCCATTCGACTTCAACATAGCCGGCCATGGCGCGCACCGCGGCGATGGGGCTGACCATGGGGAAGGTGCGGAAGTCAGCGATCATATTCATGGGCGATCTCCTCAAGCAGCGCAGGTGATGGGACGTCGATATCCTTCGACGCCAGGATGATGTGCAGGGAACGCGCGGCACCGAGTACAACAAGCGCCATTCCGATGATTTCCGATAGGCCTGGCCATTGGCCGAGAAAGGCGTAGCCCAGCACGGTGGCGAACAGCGATTCGAGGGCAACGAACTGGCCGCTGAGGACCATGGGCAGGCGCCGGGTCGCGGCATTCCAGGCCCCCGCCCCCAATACCGAGGACGAAAAGGCAATGATCAAGGCCCAGGCGTAGAACAGCAGCACCGGCGCATTCAGCAGATCAGGCTCCCGGACCAATGCCTTCCCGGCCCCCACCGCTAACGGCAGGAGCACAAGGGCGCCGATACCGGCACCTATCATCATCAGACAGGTCCAGACCTCGGTCGTGGCCGGTGCCAGCTTCGCCACGGCCTTTTGATTGATCACACTGAACGACAGCCACGAAGCAACCGCGCCCAGGGCAAAGGCCAGGCCCGACAGCGGATGACCTGCGGCCGGCCCTGCCGCCAGTGCGCGCATATTCAGCAGCGCCAGGCCGGCAATGATCAGGATCATGGGAATGACAATGGACTTCCAGCGCAGCCGGCGGCTCTGCAGATTGCCGATCACCGTCTGCAACAGCGGCACCAGGCCGACAAACGCGGCAATCAGCGCCGGGCCGCTGCAGATCACGCTGCCAGCAATGCAGATGCTGTAGAGCAGATAACCGTTAACCCCAAGTGCCATGCCACTCAGGCGCTGACCCAGACTCATGCCGCGCAGTTGCCTGCGATAGAACAGCAAGAAGATGAGGCCCATGACCCCGGCGATGACGTAGCGCGCCAGCACCATGTCTTCGATGCTGTAGGGGCCGGTGACATAGGGCGCGATGAAGTTGAAGGCCCAGAAAAAGGTCGCGACGATGGCGAACAGTGTGCCTTGAATGATCTGTCGGTTCGCAACCACCATGGAGCCTCCGAGGGGGAAATAACGCTGACCCTTTCGGCAGATGTTGCGGCAGGCACTTGTATGCTACAAATGATCTTTCGGCCCGAACCCATTACCTGAGCGTATGAATAAACTCGGAAAGTCACTGCCGCCCCTGGCCTGTCTGCTGCCCTTTGAAGCCGCCGCGAGGCTGGGCAGTTTTTCCCGGGCGGCCGAGGAGCTGCATATCACCCAAGCTGCGATCAGCCGGCAGATTCGCGCACTGGAAGAAGACCTCGGCACATCCCTGTTCGAGCGCCGTAACCGCGCGGTTTTCCTGACCGAGGCCGGGCGCCGCTTTGCCTACTCCCTGGGTAATGCATTGGGCGAGATCGCCGAGCAGGCCAACCGCATTCGCGGCGTCGCGGCCACCAACGAAGTGGTGCTGGTCTGCCAGATGTGCGAAGCCTTCCACTGGCTGATGCCGCGCCTGTCGGACTTTCACCAGCGCTACCCGGAGATCGAGCTGCGGGTCGCCACCCTGACCCGACCGTTGCCCGATTACGACAGCTATTTCGACATCGCCATGCAGAGCAGCAATCGCGAAACCGGCCAGCACCCGTTGCTGTTCTCGGCGTCGGATGAAGTCTTCCCGGTGTGCAGCCCGCGTTATCTGGAAAAAACGGGCAC
Organism: Pseudomonas sp. JUb42; assembly: GCF_024807945.1. Classification (GTDB taxonomy): domain Bacteria; phylum Pseudomonadota; class Gammaproteobacteria; order Pseudomonadales; family Pseudomonadaceae; genus Aquipseudomonas. Next base: position 150,215 of record NZ_JANUFD010000017.1, read on the forward strand.
ACCCTGCATCAGCCTCGATCAACTCGAGGGGCACACCTTCCTGCACCACCAGACCCTGCCGCCCTATCAACTGGAATGGGACAGCTGGCTGGCCGAACATCAACACACACTGCCAGCCAAGGCGCGGATACTGACCTTCGATACCTACTCGCTGATGCTACAGGCCGCTGTCGCCGGGCACGGCCTGGCCATGGGCTGGCGCCGCACGTCCCAGGGCATGCTCGATAACGGCGAGTTGGTGGCGCCGTTTGCCGAGACGGTGTATTTGCCGGATGCGCTGTCGCTGTACGGGCGCAATGGCCCGGTCAAGCGCCGGGAAGCGGCGTTGCTGGAGGGGTGGTTGCGGGAGATGCTGGGCTGTTGATCCGCAATGGAAAGGCTGAGCAAAAATCTGTGGGAGCGAATTCATTCGCGAAGAGGCCACTACAGTCGACGCATTTGTAGGGATCTGAAATACCCATTTCGCGAATGAATTCGCTCCCACAGGGTTGCGGTGAACCAATAGGTTTGCGTCGTTAATCGAGGGCGGTCAGGCCGCCTCCAACACCACCGTCCGCCGCCCATACACCAACAACCCACTGATGAAGATCAGCCCGATCCCCAGCAACGACGACAGCACTGGATAGCCGTTGAACAACAGCACGCCGTAGATGGTCGCGAAGATGATCTGCAGATACCCCAAAGGCGCCAGCACGGTCGACGACGCATAGCAATAGGACTTGGCCAGCAGAAAATGCGCAGCCAGCCCCAGGCTGCCAAGCACTACCAGTAATAACCACTGCCAATTGTCGGGAGTAGCCCAATAGAACGGCACCACCAGACTCATGATCGAAGTGCTGAAGACACCGACATAAAAACTGCATACCGCAGGACTGTCGGTTTCCCCCGCCAACTGAGTGAGCAATTGATACACCGCAAAAAAGAACGCCGACGCCAGGGGAAACAGCATCCACAGCGAAAAGGCATCACTGGCCGGGTTAATGATGATCAACACACCGGTGAAGCCGAGGATCACCGATAACCATTGATAACGGCTGGCCTTGATCCCGAACAACAGCGGCGACAGGATGGTGACAAAGGCAGGCGCGAGAAACACCAGGGCGGTGGATTCGGCGATCGGCACATGGGTCAGGCCGAACATAAAGGTCAGGCTGTCACCCAACAGACAGAAGGCCCGGAGCAGGTGCAGCCACGGCCGTTTGGTATGAAAAACCCTGGGGCCCTTGCTGCTGAGAATCATCCCCGTGACCAACAGCGTATGGATGCAATAGCGCACCCAGGCCACGAAGATGACCGGAAGCGAGAAGATCAGGATTTTGGAAATGCTGTCATGGCTGGCAAAGACCAGGCCCACGCAGGCCATCAACCACATCCCGATAACATGGGCCTGAGGCCGAAACAGGCTCATAGATCCACACCTTTACTGACTGCCCTGAAACGGCTCAATCCCCTTGGCACTGCAAATTCCCCTGTAAACAATCAAAGTGCAGCGCCCGTGGCGGTGCCGCGAACAAGAAGTACAGACAGTGAGCGATGGTGTAAAGATCGATTCACGGATCATTTCGTTCCCCAGGACGATCAGTGAAGCAGCTCAGCAGGCATTGCGGCAGTTGACAGGCGACGGCGGCGTGCCCCGCAACGCCCTTTGCATGTAATCAGGGCCATGTTCAAAAGAACCTGTTGGAGCCGGGCTTGCCCGCGAATTCGGTCCTTCCAGCACAGAATATGCGCTGGATGTACCGGTGTATTCGCGGGCAAGCCTCGCTCCAACGGGTTATGCATTTTTTTTGCGCAATAACGCCGTGTCCAAGGCTTTTATCGATGCTGCAACGCGACCCTCAAACCCAGGGACACAAACAGCGTCCCGATGATCTTGCCCTCCCAGCGCCGCAGCCCGGACAGGCCCTTGCCCCAGCGGCTCAGCGGGCGCATCGCCAACACGATGAAACTGGTGTACAGCGCGCTCAACCCCGAGAAAATCAGGCCCAATACGGCAAACTGACTCAGTGAAGAGCCCGATTGCGGATGGATAAACTGTGGCAGGAAAGCCAGGAAGAAAATTGCCGTCTTGGGGTTCAACACCTCGGCCCCCACCGCCTGGAAAAACGCATTGCCCGGCGTCACCGCAGCCAGTGTCAGTTGCGTCGATGCCCCTGGCCGGGCCATGAACGCGCGCACGCCGAGATAGATCAGGTAACAGGCGCCGACAATCTTCACCACGTTAAAGGCCAGCGCCGAGGTCATCAGCAACGCCGACAGCCCCAGCGCCGCGCACAGCGTATGGATGAGATCACCGCAGGCAATCCCCAACCCCGAATAGATACCGACTTTACGACCGCCTTGCAGCGTGCGGGTAATCACCAATAACACCGCCGGGCCGGGAATCAGAAACATACCGATCACCACAGCCACGTAGGTGACCACAGATTGCAGGTCGAACATGTTTTCTCACCGGATAAGACAGAATGTTTCAGTTATCCTGAGTTGCGGCAGGAAAGCAATCTGCGCAGACATGAGAATCGGGCATGCATTTGATTTGGTCGATAACCTTGAAGAACTCATTGCGATGAGCACCTCACCGGCCCCTGAAGTGCTCAAGGTCGAAGGTCGCATCACCTTCGCCGGCACCAAGCCCCGGCTCGACGGGTTAAACGGGGTGGGCGCGATGCGCCTGGTGACGTTCAGCTACAGCGTCGAGGGCCAGCACTTCCACAAAATCCACGATATCGGCACCTCTCCCGAACGACGCAGAATAGCCAACGCCTATAAGGTCGGCGACAAGGTGGAGGTCTGGTGCCTGAAGTCCGATCCGACTGTCGGTGGTATCAGCGAGATCCCGGTGCACAGCTTATCCGCTTGGGACTGGATCAGTGGCGTGGCGGATTTCCTGAATATTTTTTCCTGAAATCGATTGGTTTTTGGTGGGACCGGCTTTAGCCGGGAAGGCGTCATTACAGTCGATACATTTATATCGTCTAACACATCGCTTTCCCGGCTAAAGCCGGTCCCACACTGTCAGCCGCCAACCTCGCCTTACATCAACGCCACTGCATCCTCCCCGGCCGCAATATGCAGCGGTGCCGTCGGATCGGTCGCTGCGCGCCACACCGCTTCACTGACATCGATCGAGCGAGTGATTTCAGTCGGCTTGGTCAGTTCGGCAAACACCCCTTTGGCCAGCTCGGCGTATTCCTCGGGAATAATCACGCGGGCCTGGGCGTTACTGCCGAAACTGGTTTCCGGTGCCCGTCCCGGCAGTACCACGCTGACGCGCACATTGAACGGCGCCAGTTCCAGCGCCAGGCACTCACTGAAGGCGTTGACCGCTGCCTTGCTCGCGGTATAGACGGCCAGCAGTGTCAGCGGCTTGAGGGTCACGCTCGATGTCACATTGATGATGTGCCCCGCCTGGCGCTGACGGAACTGCGGCAGCACGGCCTGGGTCATGGCGATGGTGCCCAGGGTATTGGTCTCGAAGATTTCCCGGGCGGCGTCCAGGGGGATGCCTTCCACAGCGCCAAGCATGCCGATCCCGGCATTGTTGACCAGCACATCGATGGGGCCGGCGGCCGCCACGGCCTGGCGGATGCTTTGTGCATCGGTCACATCCAGCGCCAGTACGCGCAGGTGCTCCGAGCGTGGCAAGAGATCTTCGCGTGGCGTGCGCATGGTGGCGACGACCTTCCAGTCGCGTTCGAGAAAGTAACGCGCCAGGTCCAGGCCAAAGCCCGATGAGCAGCCAGTGATCAGTACGGTTTTCATCTGCAATTCCTTCACGTCATTTGCGGTAAACAAACGATAGAACTCAGCGACAGGACTGACTACAATCGGAAGTCCTTATCTCATTCGCCAGAGTCCTGCAATGGATAGCACAGCCACTATCGACCCCTTGGCGGAAGTCGTCACCCTGCTCCAGCCCCGCACGCCCTACTCCAAGGTAGTCAGAGGCGCCGGTCGCTGGCGGGTCCGTCGCGCAGAACCGGGTTCGCCGTTTTACTGCGTGGTGCTTGAAGGCTCATCGCGCCTGACTGTCGATGGCCATGATGAACTTCACCTGCAAGCCGGCGACTTCGTGCTGATCCCCTCATCCTTCGGCTTCACCATGACCAGCGCCGAGCCGCCTGCGCACGACGTGCAAAGCGTCCCGGTAGCGCAATTGCAGGGTGAGTTCCGCCTGGGCGAACAGAGCGGCCCGACCGATGTGCTGACCCTGGTCGGTCACTGTGTGTTCGGCTCGCCGGACGCGGCGCTGCTGGTCTCGTTGCTGCCGCAACTCATTCATGTCCGTGGCCAACAACGTCTTGCGACCCTGGTGCAATTGGTGAGCGACGAGTCCCGTGCCCAGCGTCCGGCTCGGGAGATGATTCTCGAGCGCCTGCTCGAAGTGCTGCTGATTGAAGCCCTGCGCTCAAGCTCCGGCCCGACCACCTCCCCCGGCTTGCTGCGCGGCCTGGCCGACGAGCGCCTGGCCCAGGCTATCCGCCGCCTGCATGAAAGCCCGACCCAGGCCTGGACCGTGGTGCAACTGGCCAGGGAAGCTGCGCTCTCGCGCTCGGCCTTCTTCGAACGCTTCAACCGCGCCGTGGGCATGGCGCCCATGGCCTACCTGCTGGCTTGGCGCATGGCCCTGGCCAAGAACCTGCTGCGCCGTCGGGAAAGCCGCCTGGCAGAGATCGCCGAGCGCGTCGGCTACAGCTCGGCCAGCGCCTTCAGCGTGGCCTTTACTCGACATGTCGGGCTATCGCCGACGCGGTATATTCAGGGTGAACTGGAGGCGGTGTGAATATGTTGGATCTACTGCTCGAACCGGTCTTTCGCGCCATCTGCTTTCCCATCGGCTGGCCTTTCATAAAGCTGATGACATGGGGCCGTTATCCCACCAAAGGCGCCTGGTTCGCCCAGCGCCAGGAATCGGACTGGACTGCCGGAATAGGTCTCGCCGTGCTGGCGGTGATCATGATGGCGGTGTTGAAACAGTTTGTTTTTCCGTAGAGATCCACCTAAGCGAGCAAATTGTTGATTCGAATGAGACTCCTTAGGAGCTGCCGCAGGCTGCGAAAGCGGTTGATCTGACAGATCCCATTCGCAGCCTGCGGCAGCGCCTACAAGGTGGCCCCATCCCATACCCGCATCACCTGCCCGATCGCCGCTTCGATCTGCCCGCACGCCACGCCGTCCCGGGCCAGGGTCGAGATGCCCGTCAGAAAGCTGTCGAAGACTGTGGCCAATGCCCCGGCGTTGGTGTCGGCGGCCAGTTCTCCACTGAGCACACCGCGCTCCACACAATGGCGCAATCCGGCGCGGGTGCGCTCACGGGATTCGGTGAGCGGTTGGGTCACGCTGGCGAATTCGGCACTCGGTGCGCTCATGACTCCGAGGCTGACCATGCAGCCCCTTGGATGCCCGGCCTCACACTGCATGCGGGTGGACTGGAGCAGTGCCCGTTCGATGGCCTGGCGTGGCGGCAGATCATCGTCCCACAGGCATTCGGTGACCTGGCCGTGGCTGCCCAGATAGCGCTGCACCACTTCCTGGAACAGCGCCTCCTTGGAGCCAAACGCCGCATAAAAACTGGGCGCGGAAATGCCACCGCCTATGCTCGCCTTGAGCTGGCTAAGGGAGGTCGATTCGTAGCCCTGCTCCCAGAACAGCTGCAAGGCCTGCTCGACGGCCTGGTCACGATCAAAGGTACGGGGGCGGCCCATTTGCGCCATGGCGGACTCCAGTGGAGAGGAAAGCGACTTAAATACTAGTCGATACATAAATCATTGACAACGACACCCTGACTCTGACTACATATATATCGACTGGTACATAAACCACCTTCAATCCACAAGGACTCCCCGTGTGAATCATTCTTCCAACACCGGCCTGCCCATCGCCGCCTTGCTGGCCCTGGCCATGACCGGCTTTCTGTGCATTGTCACTGAAACCCTGCCCGCCGGCCTGTTGCCGCAAATCAGCCAGGGCCTGGATATTTCTGCGGCGCTGGCCGGGCAGATGGTCAGTGCCTACGCATTGGGTTCGCTGCTGGCCGCTATCCCGTTGACCATCGCCACCCGTAGTTGGTCGCGGCGCAAGGTGCTGCTGACCAGCATCCTCGGCTTTCTGCTGTTCAACTCCATCACCGCGCTGTCCAGCCATTACCTGCTGACCCTGTTCGCCCGTTTCGGTGCGGGCATGGCGGCGGGCCTGGCGTGGAGCCTGCTGGCCGGTTATGCGCGGCGCATGGTCCTGCCCCGGCAGCAGGGCAAGGCGATGGCCCTGGCCATGGTCGGCACGCCCATTGCGCTGTCGTTGGGTGTGCCCCTGGGCACCTGGCTGGGTACGCTGTTGGGCTGGCGGGCGACCTTCTGGGTGATGTCGGCGCTGACCCTCGGGCTGGTCGGTTGGGTTTTGGCCAAGGTGCCGGACTACCCCGGCCAGGCCAGCCACGAACACTTGCCGCTGCGTCGCGTATTGACCACACCCGGCGTACGCCCGGTACTGGCGGTGGTGATAACCTGGATGCTGGCTCATAACATTCTCTACACCTACATCGCGCCGTTCGTAGAGCGTGCCGGGCTGGGTGAGCGGGTCGATGTCGTGCTACTGGCCTTCGGCCTGACGGCGCTATTGGGGATATGGATCACCGGGCGCCTGGTCGATCACTACCTGCGCCGGGCGGTGTTGGCCAGCCTGCTGCTATTTGGGGTCATCGCGCTGTTGCTCGGTGTGGCCGGTACGCAGCCGCTGGTAGTGGGTGTGGCGGTGCTGTTCTGGGGCCTGAGCTTCGGCGGCGCCGCTACCTTGCTGCAAACCGCCCTGGCCGACAGCGCCGGGTCGGGGGCCGATGTCGCGTTGTCGATGAACGTGGTGGCCTGGAACGGCGCGATTGCCGGGGCCGGTGTGATGGGCGGCCTGCTGCTGGAATATGCCGGTGCACAGGTATTTCCCTGGGCCGTCGCGGCGCTGCTAGGCATCGCCCTGCTGATCGCCTGGAACGCCCGCAGCCACGGTTTCCGCCCCGGCGAGCGCGACCATGGGGCTGCGGCACAAACGGTGCACTAAAGCCGGTTATTTACTGCGCGCCAAGCCTTCCAGGGTGAAGCGTGCCTGGGTCAGCACCACGTCCCTGACCAGTTGCATTTCCTTCTCATTGATGGCGCTCCACTTCAGCGCCGTCAACAATTTGGAACGCTGCGCCCGAAAGGCCAGCCCCTGGGTAAACAGGGCCATCGAGTGAATGATGGCCCTTTCATCCTGCACTTCCAGACCCGCCAGCCGGGCAATCAGCACGCGAATCACGCCGCCCACGCGTACCTTGAACTTGGTCTCGAACAGCGTTGCGGCACTTTGCAGCCTGAAACCTTCCTGATGACAGTCAAGGAACTCACGCCAGACCACGGCTTTGTCCTCGATCAAGGAAATCACCGCACCAAGGATGTCCAGGGTGGCTTCGATCAGTTGTCCGTCGTCGACATTCGGCTCCAGCAGGGCTTTTTCCGCCGCCTCTACCGGTTCCCCCATGCGCAGCCAGAGAAACTCGATCAACTGTTCGACGCACTGCAGATACACACCTTCCTTGCCATCGAAGTAGTACTGGATCGCAGGCGCATTGACCCCGGCCGCTGCGGCAATATCCCGGGTAGAGGCGCCCTCGTAGCCGCGCTCGCCGAACACCGCCACTGCTGCCTCGATGATCCGCGCGCGGGTTTCTTCGCCGCGCTGGTAGCCACCCTCGGCGGCTGGTTTGTGTCGAGCCATGGGCACTCCAGTCAAGTTGAGAAACAAAAATATACCAGTTGACAAATTTTCGCGAAAATTCGATTTTATTCCGACTGGTATAAATTCGGAGTTTGACGATGTCCGCTGTCCGTGACGAAGCACAAGCCACCCCTGAGCCAACCGGCAACGGCCAACGCGGCAAGGCACGCCGGATTCTCTTGCTGATGGCCGGTGCGGCGGTGATCGGCGGGGTTGCCTGGGGCGCCTACTGGTGGCTCGAAGGCCGCTTCATCGAATCCACCGACGATGCTTACCTGCAAGCGGACAGCATCAGCGTGGCGCCCAAGATCAGTGGTTACGTCGGCGAAGTGCTGGTGGCAGACAACCAGAAGGTCCATCGCGGCGACATCCTCGTGCGTCTCGACGCGCGCAAATACCAGGCCGCCACCGACGAAGCCTCTGCCACCATCGCCGCTCGCCAGGCGGATCTGGCCAAGGCCGAGGCGGACCTCGTCCAGCAGGACTCGACCATTGCCGAAGCCCGCGCCCAGCTCCAGGGCGCGCAAGCCGACGCCCGTCATGCCCAGGGCGAAGTCACCCGCTACGCCCCGCTCGCCCGCTCCGGCGCCGAACCCGAAGAACATCTGGCACAACTGAATAACCAGTCGCTGCAGGCCCGCGCCACCCTGGCCGCCAAGGAAGCCGCGCTGCGCTCCAGTGAAACCCGTTACGGTACTTTGCAGGCCCAACTGAAACAGGCCCAGGCGCAACTCGGTGTAGCCCGGGCGCAAGCGGCACAATCCCAACTGGACGTAGACGACGCGGTGATTCGCAGCCCCCTCGACGGGCGCATTGCCGACCGTGGCGTGCGGGTCGGCCAGTATGTGCAGCCCGGCACCCGGTTGCTGACCGTGGTGCCGGTGAGCGACGTCTACCTGACCGCCAACTACAAGGAAACCCAGATCGGCGGCCTGCGTTCCGGGCAGAGCGTGACCATTCATGTCGACGCCTGGCCGGGTCATGACCTCAATGGCCGGGTCGACAGCCTGTCCCCCGGCACCGGCGCGCAGTTCGCTCTGCTGCCGCCGTCCAACGCCACTGGCAACTTCACCAAGATCGTCCAGCGCGTGCCGGTGCGGATCGTCCTGGACGTCTCCGATGAACAGCGCCAGACGCTGGTTCCGGGCCTGTCGGCCACCGTCGATATCGACACCCGTACCGGCCAGGCGGACACCCACCATGGCTGAGGCCCTCGCCGGGGCCGTACCCCATGAAGCACCGCGCAACGCCTCGCTGACCGACTGGATTGCCGTCGCCGCCGGTTCCATGGGCGCCTTGCTGGCGACCCTGGATATCTCCATCACCAACTCGGCCCTGCCGCAGATCCAGGGCCAGATCGGCGCCACCGGCACCGAGGGCACCTGGATTGCCACCGGCTACCTGATGTCAGAAATCGTCATGATTCCCTTGGCGGCATGGCTGACCCGGGTCTTTGGCCTGCGCCGTTTTCTGATCGGCACGGCCTTGATGTTCACCTTCTTTTCCATGTTCTGCGGGCTCTCGTCCAGCCTAGGGGCGATGATCGCCGGGCGCATCGGCCAGGGTTTTGCCGGGGGCGCGATGATCCCCACAGCCCAGACCATCGTGCGCACCCGCCTGCCCGCGCATCAGATGGCCATTGGCACCACCTTGTTCGGCATGACGGCCATTCTCGGACCCTTGCTCGGCCCGGTGATCGGCGGCTGGCTGACGGAGAACATCAACTGGCGCTGGTGTTTCTTCCTCAATCTGCCCATCAGCATTGCCTTGATCACCCTGCTGCTGGTCGGGCTGCCTGCCGAGAAGATGAACCTGGAGCGCTTTATCAAGGCCGACTGGCTGGGCATCATCGGCCTGGCCATGGGCCTCAGCTCCCTGACCGTGGTGCTGGAAGAGGGTCAGCGCGAACACTGGTTCGACTCCCTACTGATCTGCTGGCTGAGTGTCACCATGGTGGTCGGTTTCTTCGGTATTGCCCTAGGCCAGCTCAGGTCCGCAACCCCGATACTGAACCTGCGCCTGATGACCAACAGCGCCTTCGGCAGCGTCCTGCTGATCGCCACCGCCGTGGGTGCGGGGCTCTATGGCACCGCCTATCTGGTGCCGCAGTTCCTCGGCATCCTTTCGGGCTACAACGCCCAACAGGCTGGCTCGATCATGCTGCTGTCCGGCATCCCGGCGTTTTTCGTGCTGCCGTTGCTGCCGCGGATACTCGGGCGCTACGACCTGCGCTGGCTGGTCGGCATCGGCCTGCTGTTGTACTGGGCCAGTTGTTTTCTCGATACCAGCCTGACCGCCGCCAGTGTCGGCCATGACTTTACCGTCTCGCAGCTGTTGCGCGGCTTCGGCCAGATTCTGGTGATGCTGCCGTTGAGTCAACTGTCGATGCGCTCGGTGCAGGCCCACGAGGCGGGAGACGCCGCGGGGCTGTACAACATGTCGCGCAACCTCGGCGGCACCATCGGCCTGGCACTACTTGGGGTGCTGATGGACCGGCGCAGCCATTTCCATGACGACATGCTGCGCGAAGGCATACCTGCCAATAGCCAACTGGCCCAAGACCATATGGCCAGCAGCACGGCCAGCTACCTGGCGCAGAGCGGCGACCCTTCAACAGCGTCGCTCCAGGCTTTGACCCAGGTTGCCAGCGACATTGCCCAGCAAGCTGCGGTCATGGCCTACAACGATGCGTTCCATGCCCTGGGCCTGGCCATGCTGACCTGTCTACCCCTGATCTTTATCCTGAAATCGCGCGCAGCGCAGGCAGGCTCCCGAAAATGATTGCTCGTTCATTACCCTTTCTCCTGAGCCTTGGCTTGCTCTCGGCCTGTACCGTCGGCCCCGACTACCACGGCGCCCCCGGCGTCGCGCCGAAAACCCTGGCCGCCGGGCGCCTGCCCAATGCCCCTGCCGAACCCAACGCGCCCTCCCCGGCAAGCTGGTGGCAGGCCCTGAATGACCAGCAACTCAACGAACTGGTCAGCCTGGCCTTCGCCAACAGCCCCGATATCGCCACGGCCCAGGCCCGTCTGCGCCAGTCCCGGGCCAGCCTGAGCGGCGCCCATGCCGATGCCATGCCCAAAGTCAGCGGCGATGCGGCCATGTTGAAACTGCGCTCCCCCGACACGTCTGCACTCAGCAGCGGTGACAGTGGCGGCGGTGGCGGTGGTCGCGGCCCGTTGACTCTGTACCTGGCCGGTTTCGATGCCAGTTGGGAGGTCGATATGTTTGGCGGCACCCGTCGCGCCATCGAAGCGGCCCAGGCTGAAGCCGAGTCGTCCCGGGCGCAACTGGCCGATACCCAGGTGCAACTGGCCGCCGAAGTGGTGCAGGCCTATGCCGACCTGCGCGATCAGCAGACACGCCTGGCCCTGGTCGATGCCACGATGGAAATGGACAGCCAGGCCCTGGACCTGACGCAACAGCGCCGTGAGCGCGGCGTGGCCTCGCAGCTGCAATTGGAACAGGTGCTGACCCAGGTGGAAAACACCCGCTCGCAACGCCTGCCGCTGCAAGCCTCAATCATCGAGTCCATGGATCAACTGGGCTTGCTCTGCGGCCTTGAGCCAGGAGAACTGCAAAGCCGACTGAGCCCGCCACAAGCCATGCCGGGCATTCCCGGACATGTGCCCTTTGCCAACCCGAGGGCGATCCTCCAGGCCCGCCCGGACATCCGCGCCGCCGAGCGCAAACTGGCCTCCAGCAACGCACAGATCGGCGAGAAACAGGCCGACTGGTTTCCCAAACTGAGCCTGATGGGCGACCTGTCGTTCTCCGCCGCCGACCCCGGTCATCTGGCGCGTAAAGAAAACGGCACCTGGCTGGTGCTGCCACGCCTGACCTGGAACTTCCTCGATTTCGGCCGCGTCGCCGCCAGCGTCGAAGGTGCCCAGGGTGCTCGCGACGAAGCCCTGGCCCAGTACCGCAGCGTGGTGCTGACCGCCCTGCGCGACGCCGACGTGGCCCTGGCCCGCTATGGCCACGATCGGCAGAACGTCGTGCTGCTGCGCAACGTCGAAGCCTCTGCCGTGCGCGCCGCCGACCTGACCCAGCAACGCTACCGCGCCGGCACCGCCAGCACCCTGGACTGGCTGGACGCCGAGCGCACCCGCTTCCAGGCCCAGGAAAAGCGCATTTCCGGTGACGCCACACTGCTCAAGGATTTTGCTTCGTTGCATAAATCCTTGGGCTTGGGGTGGAGTTTGTAGCGCAAAGACCAAACAGTGCAGGACCGGCTTCAGCCGGGAAGCTTAGGTATGATCGACACACCTCTATCGCAGGTCACCTACCGCCTTCCCGGCTAAAGCCGGTCCCACATGAGGCTGATTTTTTGCAGGAAGTTGTTCAGAACTTGTAGCCCACTCCAACCGTCAGCATATGCAACTCTCCGCCGGCCTCGGTGCCCTCGCTTGCCCCGGTCCCTTTGCTGATATGGCGCAAGTCGTACATATAGGCACCGGTCAGCTCCAGGTCGTCAGACAGCTTATAGGTCAGGCCCAGGTGCGCGCTTTTCGGTTGGTCGCAAGGCGCCACGGCAATCAGCGTCGCCTCGCGTTCCGGCACCTGATGGTTGGCCAGGGACAGGCCAGTACGCACTTGCAGGCGTTCATTGACCTTGTAGTTAACCCCGAAACGGAAGACGTTCTGGTCGCGCCAGCCGAACCCCGGCCCGTTGCTCGCTCCCGGCGCGCCGCCTTCGGTCAGGGAGTTGGCGAAGGTTTTCTGGCTGGCCCAGTTGATCCATACGTAGTCGAAGGCAAAGGTCCAGTCGCCCAGGTCGTAGGCCAGTCCCGCGCCCGCCTGCTGCGGCGCGTTCAAGCGGCCGTCGGGGATGATGTCGTCATGGGCATCGAGTTTCTGAAACCAGACCGGCGACGAATAGGTCACGCCCAGCCTCAAGCCCGGAGCGATAGTACCCATGTAGCCGACGCCCACGCCGATACCCAGGGCATGATCCGTATCGTTAGTCGCGCCGAAATTTTCCAGGCCATGCAGCATCAGGCTTTCATAACCGAGTTTGACTGACAGCCCGAAATAGTGACCCGGGGCAAACTCGTAAGTGGCGGTTGGCGCAATCAACATCTGCGCCAATGTCGACTTCACCTTCGAGGTGCCAAAGGCCGGGATGGATTTACCGTAATCGACCCCCGCACCGTAGCCAGAAACCGCAAGCCCCAGGGTAATGTCCGGACGATATTGATAATTGACCCCGAACCCAGGAAGAAAGACCAACACATCGTCGCTGTTTTTCGCGCCGTGCACGTTGGAGCGCAACTGCCCACCGGTGGCCATCAGGCTGCCGTCCACTCGCGTCCCCACCGCTCCCATGCCCGCCGGGTTATTCACCGCCGCCGTCGAGTCTGTAGGGTTGGCGATGGAGGCCCCGCCCATGCCCATGGCCTGGGCGCCATAACCAGCATATTGAGATCCATTGGAGGCCTCTACTACCTTGGCCGATAACACCATTACGCCCGCAAGAACGATTGCAAACAACTTTCTCATGACCCTGATTCCTTATATTTATTTTAGACAGGTCAATGTCCATGGCTTTGCACCGGACAAGCCGAGCCCGCAACGCCTGTCTGTGCAGACGCCGTTGGACACAATCAATGGCTTTGGAACGGGGCAGTCAGCCTGCCCCGTGACAGACGCAGGGCGTTATGGGCGCCCGTCGCCGCGGCCTACGGCAACGCGGGTGGTGTAGATGGTTGTCTCGGTATCCAGGGCGACCATAGCTTCGAAGATGTTCTTGTGCTGCCCCTTGATCCGGGTCGCCGCCATGAACAGGGTCTTGCCGTCTTCGCCGCCCAGGGTGCAGGCCACCACTTCATGGTCGGGAACATGAATGCGATCGGTGACTTGGCCAGTGCTGTCAATGCGCATGAATTGTGCGGAACGCAGCACGCTCAGCCAGATACCGCCCTCGGCATCGATGGCGATGCCGTCCACGCAGCCACGGCTATGCGCACGGTCCTCGGCACTGGCAAAAACCTCTTTCATGTCCAACAGGATACGGCGGTTCACCAGCTTGCCGTCGACGATATCCACCGTCGTAAGGCGCTCGGCAAAGGTCTCGGAAAACACCATGCGCTGCTTGTCCGGCGTGATCACGATACCGTTGGGAAAATTGCACTCTTCCAGGGCCACGGATATTTCGCCGTTGGGTTCGACGACCACAATGCGCCCGGGCTTCAGCGCCTCGCCTTCGAAAACCCGCGCGCCCACGTCGTCGACATAGATACGGCCCTCGTCGTCGATCACCATGTCGCCGATATAACCGGTGAACACGCCGGACAGGTCTGCATACAGCTCAAGCCCATTTGGAGTATGGCGGTACAGGCGCGTGTCATGCATGGAGCTGAGGATCAACTCGCCGTTGGGCAGGAACCCCAGGCCGTTTGGCTTGAGGGGCATTTCGGCAATCACGGTCTTGTTACCCGCGCCGTCAATGGCGTAGACCTTCTTGCCCAGCATGTCGGAAATGTACAGGGTGCCGTCCCGCCAGCGAGGGCTTTCCCCGAAGTACAAACCGCTGGTCAACACATTCAGCTCGTATTGTTTTTGTTCTGAAGACATGTCGCATACCACCTTGGTTATTGGAGTTGTGTTGTAAGGCATCGTGCAGCGACACGACGCCCTTTCATGCACGCAAGAGTCCGCTTCGGACCTCCTGTCCAGGCAGCGTCCCGACCTTCCAGGGTCAGGCGATTTCAAACAGCCCCGCCGCCCCCATTCCACCGCCCACACACATCGACACCACGGCATAGCGTGCCTTGCGGCGTTTACCTTCGATCAGCACATGCCCGACCTGGCGCGCGCCGGTCATGCCGTAGGGGTGCCCGATGGAAATCGCACCACCGTTGACGTTGCACAGGCCCGGATCGATGCCCAGCTGTTGCTGGCAATACAGCGCCTGACAGGCGAATGCTTCGTTGAGCTCCCAGAGATCGATATCCTCGATCCGCAAACCGTGCTGGCGCAGCAGCCTGGGAATGGCGAGCAAAGGGCCGATACCCATTTCCTCGGGAGCCAGCCCGGCCACGGCCATGCCTCGATAGACGCCCAAAGGCGTCACACCCTGTTGCGCGGCGTAGACGCTGTCCATGAGCACACAGGCGCTGGCACCATCGGACAGTTGGCTGGCATTGCCTGCGGTGACGCTGCCGCCTTCCAGCACCGGCGTCAGGCGCGCGAGGCTGTCCAGGGTGGTCTGCGGCCGGTTGCCTTCATCACGCTCCAGCACAACCTCTTGCAGGTGGGCCACCCCGGTGTCCTTGTCGACGACTCGCTGCCTGGCAGTAATCGGCACTATCTCGTCGCTCATGCGTCCCTGTGCCTGGGCAAGGGCAGTACGTTGCTGAGAAGCCAGGGCATAAAGATCCTGGGCTTCACGGGAGATACCGTAGCGACGCGCGACGTTCTCGGCGGTCTGCAGCATCGGCATGTAGGCACCAGGCACCGCCTGAATAACCGCCGGGTCCTGTTCCTCGGCGACCCAGCGGAAGTAGCCGTGCTGCACTGCGGAGATATTCTCCTGCCCGCCTGCGGCAACGACCTGCATGCCGTCGTGGACGATCTGTCTGGCGGCCGTGGCAATCGCCATCAGGCCCGAAGAGCACTGGCGATCCAGGGTCATGCCACTTACGGTCAACGGCAGACCGGCGGCGAACACAGCATTGCGGGCCAGATTGGAGCCGGCCGTACCAGCGGCCAGCACCGTCCCTATGACCACGTCCTCGATCAGCGCCGGGTCGATACCGGCACGTGCCACTGCATGGCGCAAGGCGTGCCCCATCAGGGTCGGCGACTTGATGTTATTGAGCGCCCCTCGGCTGGCTTTGCCGATGGGTGTTCGGGCTGTCGAAACGATCAGCGCTTCACGCATGTTCGTCTCCTGAGATCCGCTGGTGCTGCTGCAATGCATCGCGCAATGCCTGGGGCAGCGCCAGGCTGCGCATCTCGTGAGGCGTCACGCAGATCGGCGAAAACACGCCCTCGAACGCCAATTGGCCATCCGGCAGGAAAGCATGGGCATGCAGGTCGAAGGTCCTTACGCGGATGTCACCCACCTGAATGCGAATATCCACCACTGACCCCGGCGGCAGGCTTTTGTGGAAGGTCAGCGACATATGCTTGCAGGCCAGGCCACCGTTGCCGCCGCCCTTTGCGCTGGCCTCAGGCCCCCAGCCGATATGCGCGTAGAAATGCATGACCGCGCCGATCAGGTAGTCGGTGAAGCGGCCGGTGTAGGCCACGCCAGCCGGATCGCAATCGACCCAGCGTACCGTGCGCCGGACCATGAACGGCCGTTGCTCGATGACGTACTCGATGCCCCCGCTCATGCCGCACTTCCCGCTCGCCCGAGGCGCACCATCAGCTCGGGGTACTGTTCGCGCAGGCGTTCATCATTGACCCGCCCGGTGCGAGTCATGAACTGATAGACAAATTCCTCGGGGGAGTAAGTGTCCATCCACTGCCCCATCCGCTCATACCAGAGATAGGAACGCTCTGAGGCGCCAATCAGCTTCTGCTTGCTCGGCCGATGTGTGCGCTCATAAGCCGCCAGGCCTGCACCGGCATCGCCATTACAGGCCAGCAGTGCCTCGGCCAGGGCAATGGCATCGTTCATGGCAATGCGCGTGCCGGAACCTATGGAGAAATGCGCGCTGGCCAGTGCATCACCCACCAGTACATGACGGCCGTGGGTCCAGTGGGCATTGCGGATCACCGGGAATTGCCGCCAGACGACGCGGGCGTTGCCACTGATCAGCGGCGCACCCTCCAGCTCAGGCGCGAAGATTTCCTCCATAAGGGCCTGACGCTGCCCTTCAGTCATCTGGCCGAGGGCGAGACGCTCCCAGGTAGCATCGTCACACTCGGCGACAAAGGTGCTCATCTCGTCGCTGTAGGCATAGTAATGAGCGACGAAATGGCCACCCTGATATTTGCGAAAGACCAGGGCCGAGGCGGCAAAGACTTTGCTCGTCCCGTACCAGGCGAAATGATTGCCCAGCGTATTGCTGGTCGTGGCGAAACCCTGCTCGAACTCGCGACGAATCACTGAGTTGATGCCGTCGGCGCCCACCACTACATCGGCATCCTGCAAGCCGAGCCGAGCCAGGTCTGCGGTGCTTTCAATACGCTCGCGATAGTGCACCACCACGCCAGCCTGCTCGGCGTGCTGCTCAAGGATCTGCAACAGCGTGAGCCTGGGAATCGCCCCGCCCTTGACCGGCAGGCGAAAGCCGATCGGAGTTTCCGCCTGGACAATAATCTGGTGCTGATGCTGTCGGGTTGCTTCGGATAGCGCGTCATAAGAGTCGGCATCGGCCTCGCGCAGCTGTTGCAAGCCACTGTCGGCCAGCACTACGCCAAAACCGAAGGTGGCGTCCGCCGCGTTCTGCTCAATGACTTCGACGGTCCACCGGGGTGCGCGGCGCTTGAGTAGCAAGGCAAGGTACAGGCCGGACGGACCGCCGCCGACGATAGCTACTTTCATCGCTGGGCTCCCCGACTGATCTGCAAGCGATAGCGACCGAACTCGGTGACCTCGCCGACGAAACCACCCGTCAGCGCCGCGTTCCACAATGCCGGGACAAAGCCGAGCTTCTTGCGTTCGAACACCAGCGCGTCGGTGGCCGTGATCTTCCAGTAGCCATTGTCCAGACGCTCGAGGCCGTACTCCGGATTGTCCCGGGCAGCCTCCACCAGGGGCTGAAACTCGGGCGCGTCGAGCACGAACAGGGCGATTTCATCGGTGTTATCCGGTGCGATGGCACTGGCCTTGTCCAGCCAGACCTGATCGATGCCGATGAAAGGCCTGCCGCCGGCAAGATGGGCATCTTCTTGGGCCATAGCTGCTTCCAGGGTACGGGTCGCATCCTCGCCATCCAGGGCGTTCATTGGTCGTTCCTGAATGGTGATCTCCATGTAGTAGCCGTTCGGGTCGTTGAAATAGATCGACTCGATCAGTTCGTGGCGAATCTGGAAAATCAGCGCGATACCTTGGTTTTCCAGGCGATCACGCCATTCCAGCAACTCTTCACGAGTGTTTACGCGCCACGCGGTATGGGTCGCCTCGTAACGATAATCGGCCACCGGCCTGGTGTAATCGGGCTGTTCGGTGTCGATGTAATAGAAGAACGCGATGGTGCTGTGATTACCGCTGTCGAAAAAGAAATGCAGGAAGTCCGGATGGTTGGAAGGACCCCAGGCACGCGCGGAAATGGCGTGCACCAGTGGCAGGCCCAACTTGTCCCGATAGAACTCTACGGTTTCACGCAGCTTCCAAGTGGGTCTGGCGGTGTGATGAACGCCTTTGAGAATGGGCTGTTTGACAGTCATTTGAATCTCTCCTCTGAACAGAGTTTCAGTTGGCGTATTGAGCCCGCTCGCGCTCGACGTTTTCCTTGACGATCTCGCGCAGCCTTTCCTTGCTGAGCTTTCCTGAGGCGCTGAGGGGGAAGGCTTCGAGCACCTCGACACGCTCCGGCCACTTGAACTTGGCCAGGCCGTAGTCCTGCAGGAACTCGCCCAATTGTGCGACCGTCGGTACCGTGAAGCCCTGGCGCAGGACAATTGCCACGCACAGACGCTCGTCGAAGACCGGGTCCGGATATCCCACGGCGGCAATGGCAGCGACTGCCGGATGGCCGGACACCGCCATTTCCACTTCTTCGCAATTGATCTTTTCGCCGCCGCGACTGACCAGATCCTTCAGGCGCCCGCAGAACACGTAGTAGGTCTTGCCGTCGATCAGCTTGGTGTACATGAGGTCGCCGGAGCGGTAGTAGCCGTCGCTGGTGAAGGTCTCGCGATTGCGCTCTTCGGCGTTGTAGTAGCCGTGAATGGTGTACGGCCCCTTGAACACCGGCTCGCCGATTTCCCCCGGCTGGGCATCCTGTTCGGTGCCGGGAACCACAATGCGGATCTCATCGAACTCCGAGACCGGGCGGCCGTTGGTAGTGGCGTGAGCTTCATCGGGGTCATCCCTGTGAGTGAGCGCGATCACACCCTCGGTGATGCCGAAAATATTGTGGGTACGCACGCCCAACAGCTTCTGCAGCTTGGCGGCGCTGTTGGCGACGATCACGCCACGGGCGTTGGACAGGTCCACGCGCCCTTCATGGATCGCCGACTCAAGGCGGGCAATGATCGGCCCGCCGAGCATCAGCCAGGTCGGCCGCGTCGTCGCGATCAACGAGATCAGCGTCTCGGGCAGCAGATCCGGGGTCACTGTGACCGTGCCGCCGGTCATCAGGAAGGGGCCGAAGCAACAGCCCATATTCAGGTTGTGGACCATGGGCTGGGGCATGAACAGCGTGTCGTCAGGCTCGAAGCCCAGCCAGTTGGCCACGGCGCGCATGTTGTAGAGGTATTCGTTATGAAAGCGCGGAATGATCTTCGGCACCCCGGTAGTCCCGCCGGACAACTGGAAGACAGCGACCTGAAAAGGATCCAGACATACGTCTGCCAGCAAGGCTTGCGCCTCATCCAGCGAGATCCCGGCGATCAGCCCATCCTGCAGCAGCACGCCGGCCTGCGGCTCACCGCGCACCTGCATGATCAGTCGCAGGGACGGGGTAAGCGCCTGCATCTTGCGGGCGAAGGCAACACTGTCGAACTTTGCATCATCGCCCTGGACGATATGCAGCTTGGCCTCGCCCAGTTCGGCCAGATAACCGATTTCGCGCTCGCGATGGGCGGCCATGGTGCAGATGGGAATCAGCCCCGCCTTGAGGCAGGCAAAGAAGGCGATGACCAGTTGTTCGCTGTCGCGCAGCTGGAAGATCACTCGATCCAGCGGCTGCAGGCCCTGCTGGAGGAAAGCCCCTGCCAGGCGCGTCGACAGGCTATCGAGTTGCGCGTAAGTGACATGCAGGTCCGGCCCTAGGAGCGCGACATTGTCCGGGAACTGGCGGACGACGCTGCTGAACCCGTCTACCAGGGTCTCAAAACCCAAGGCGCCCTGGGCGACATAACGGTCAAGCTCGCTTGGCCTTGGATAGACCACGCCAGGAATCGGCGCCGCCACTTGAGTCAGTCTTGCGCCTGCGCCAGCGTTGAACTGCTTGGCAGTGGTAGCGGTTTCATTTGTTGTAATTGTCATGAGTGCACGCTCTGGTCTTGTTAGAAGTTGTGCTGAAGCCAACGTTGTAAATGCCTGCCGGCAAGGACTTGCCCGGACGTTTCTCCCTCTTCAAGGGCCTGGCCATGGTGATTGCCGCGAACCCGGTGGCGCTCTTTGTTCGAGGTCGCCAGCGCTGCGAAAATAGCCTCCGCGTCCTCGGGAAATACGCAGTTATCTCCTGTGTACTCGATGAGCAACGTGGGTTGCTCGATGGCATGAGCGCACTTATCCAATGATGCATTCGAGGACAACCCCGACCACGTCGACAGCCAGGACTCCGGCGTGACGATCCGGCCGAAGCCGACACTGCCCAGATTGGAGACAAAAGGGTCGCTGCCCCACAGCGAACCCACGAAACGGTCGGACGGATCCAGAGAAGTGTCCCAGCAGCGCAGGTCGGCATCGGTCCGCCAGACCTGGAATATCGCGCCATGGGCAGCCAGTGCCCGGTCCTCTGCACCAGCACCGGACTTGAGGCGATTGCGCGCAGCCTGGCGACGCTCCACCAGCGCCCTGGCGTGAGCGTCGATACGTGCGACTCGCTGCCGCTGTGCGGTGCGATAGCGCTCGATAAACCCGGCGCGGTAGCTGGCAGAGTCGGGCGGCAGGCAGAATCCATTCGCTTCGCTGAAGGGGTCCAGGGCCGGATCGACCGAGAATGCATCCAGTTCGTCGACCACCGATGGGTCCATGGCATTCATCAGCAGAATGCCCTGCCCCGGATGGGGCGAGACCAGGGCGATGCCGTCAGCCACTGGAAAGTCCGCGCTGTCGAATCGGGTAACGCGCCCGGCCGGAGTCTTGGCGATACGCTCCTGCGGCGCACACAACGACTGCTGGTTGTAATAGGCAAACAGACCGGCGCCACCCGAGTTACCCAGCAGCACGATCGTCTCGAAACCCTGCGCCCGCAGGTAGCGCATGCCGGCCGCCACGTCATAGAGGGCAAATTCGTGCTCCAGGCGCAGGTCGTTGCCAATGGAGCGCGCGCCCTGCACCCAGCAGGCCCACCCGGCGTCAAGGGCATCCGGAACCAGGTAGTGAGTCACCACCAGTTCCCGTGGATGCATGATGAACACCACCTTGCGTTCGCCGCCCCGGGAAAACAGCACCCCTAACGCACCCTGACCG
This sequence comes from Pseudomonas sp. JUb42, assembly GCF_024807945.1. GTDB lineage: Bacteria > Pseudomonadota > Gammaproteobacteria > Pseudomonadales > Pseudomonadaceae > Aquipseudomonas. Next base: position 171,222 of record NZ_JANUFD010000017.1, read on the forward strand.
TCCTGAGTGGTCAACGGGCTGGGGGTCGCGCTGAAAGGAACGGTCATGCGCTCTCCTTGCCAGGATGCGCCACGCAAACCGGCAGTAACCGCGACTTTCTTGTTATTGGGGTTCGCCATCTTGGGCTCTCCTGCATGATCCCGAAAGATCGTTCGAATGAGTTTTTTGAGATAGCCTCAATTAACTCTGAAGCAAAGATAAAACCAAATCTGAGAGGGTGTCAATTAGCATCGATAAAAAATTTCGAGGCGACCAGAACCTTCGCCAGGTGATAATCTGAGGCGGTATCAATTAAGCCCAAGGAAAGCCGGGATGCCTGAAAAGACCAAAGCTGCCGCCACAGCCAAGACGACACCGACGAAGAGAGTCGGGCGTCGCCCCAAGAGCGGTCAGGATGTTTCGCGCGACGCCATGGTCGAATGCGCCATCAGGATTGCTCGTACCGAGTCCCTGAGCGAAGTCAGCATGGTCAGGATCGGCAAGGAACTGGGGGTGGCGGCCGGCATGGTCCACTATCACTTGGGAAGCCGCGATGAATTGATCAGTGCGGTGATCAACGCCGCGTTCAAGGAACGCCTCGAACGCCTGCCTACGCCCACCGGCCAGTGGCGCACCGATCTTGAGCAGTTCGCGCGCTCATCCCTCGATACCATGGGGCGTTGGCCGGGCCTGGCAACTTACATCCTCACGGAAAACAAATTTCGCCTGTTCCAACGCGTGCAACCGGGCGAAATCGACTACGGCCTGGCCTATTTCGACCATATGGGGCGAATTCTCATGGCAATGGGTCTGGCCGGTCCGATGGCGGCCATGGCCTATCACCTGTTGCTGCTGTTCGTTTCGGTCATCGCCGCCGAAAAAGAAAACCGCCAGTCACCGCAGACCCACGGTGATTTCATCAGCGGCTATCTGGCGAAATTCGCCCAGGACAGCTATCCGGGCGCCGCCTATCTCGCCGCCCCCTTCTCTGCGCTCGACAGTCCCGCAGCCTATGACGCGGGAGTTGCGATCATGCTGGATGGTTTTGCCAAGTGGATCGGGTCGCCCGCGGTCGCCTGACCCAGGTGATCGAAGTGGTGATCGTGACTGAGCGATGTCGCGCCAAGGTGCTTGATCTGAACTGTCGCTGACTTTCTTTCCCGCACCTTCGCCAATGAAAGAGCATTGTTCGACTAATATATTCGGGCATAAATCGCGGGAAAATAGCGCTTCTCGCCAGGACCTCGCCAGCCAGAACCATAGCTAACAACCATTATTCATTGCAATCCCAAGGCTGGCAGCCTGCCATTACGGCAAAACCCCTACCCTGCAAGGGTTTCATCATTTTTTAGACAAAAAAAACAAAATTGCACCTACCCAAAAGCTGGCTATATTCCTTTCTCCATCACTCATTTGAAAGGACGCAACATGACCTCATCCGGCGTTTCGCAATCTTCTATTCAGGGACTGATTAAGTTCACAGGTTTTTACATGGTGGACTCGACGATCGGCTCCTTTGTCATGATTGACACTGAGCTGGTCAGCACGTCCGGTTTGGCGACTTACAAGGCCACTCTCACCGTTTCCTGGGATGGGCAGACCTCCCAACAAGTCTCGCTGCAGGACAATTACACTTTCAGCAGCGACACTCTGGTCATCACTCCTACTCTACTTGGCGGTATAAGCGCTACGCTCGCCTTCAGCCAAAATCCGGGTTTCAACGCAGTATCCGGCACTGTCAGCAACGGGACCGCGCAATCGCTTCAGGTATCGGGCACATCGCAGTTCATGCCGATCGAGCTGAATTTGTGGAGCGGCACCTACTACGCACAAGGCGCAGAGGACAACGGCGTATACCCCTATACCGCGACCTTGCAGGTCAAGGGAGATGGAACCGTATATTACGCAGCAGATGGGGCTTCTCTGACCCAGGTGCAGGACTATAGCTACGACTACGCCATGTTTGTCATCGCGCTGATACTCGATTCCGGCAAAGTCACCCTCTTCGAAATGGGCACCGCCTCCGGCTGGGGCCGCGTGGCAGGTAATGCCGAGCATGGTCAGTTGCTGGTGAGCATCAAGTTGCAGCAGCAAGTGAAAAATCTCTGATAGCGAGAGAGGGTCCGCAGCCTTCGCTGTGGTTTTTTGCAGATCACACAACCCTTACCGACTCCAGGGCCGGCTTCAGCCGGGAGTGCATCATCGGCTTTAACAACTCCCTCCCGGCTAAAACCGGTCCTACGGGTCCGCGCAGTGTCGTTTTCGGTTCACCCGCAATCCAGGTGCAACTTTCCAGCGTTTCTGATTTCATTGTTCATACGCAATTGAAAGTCAAAATCCGGCGCAGGAAAGAACGATGCATGATCGGCGGGCAGATCTGGAATGCCTTACCAGGGAAGAGTTAGAGGCCGAGGTCTTGAGCCTGCGCACAAGCGAAAAGACTCTGCGCCAGAGCGAAGAGCGTTTCAGGATGATCCTGGAAACCATCGAAGCGGCGTTCGCTATTGTCGAGGTCAAGTACGACGCCGACGATCACCCCATCGACTACCGCTTCGTCGAGGCCAACCCGGCTTTTGAACAGCAGGCCGGGGTCAATCTGCGAGGCAAGTGGGTCACCGAATTCGCGCCTGACCTGGAAAGTTTCTGGTTCGAAACCTATGGCCATGTCGCCAAGACCGGGGAGCCGGCGAATTTCGAGAATTACGCCAAAGCGTTCGAACGCTGGTTCGACGTACGGGCGATTCGTGTCGGCGATCCGGCTGATCGGCAGATCGCGATCTTCTTCAGCGATGTCACCGAACGCCGCATCGCCCAGGAACGCCTGCTCGCCAGCGAGGCGATTGCCCGGGAAAACGTCGAGCGCGTACAGTTGGCCCTGGCGGCCGGGGCAATCATCGGCACCTGGCACTGGGACCTGCCCAGCGATTGCTTCGTCGTCGACGAAGCCTTTGCCCGGGCATTTGGCCTGGATCCGGCTCTGGGTCGCGAAGGCCTCAGCCTCGAACAGGTGATTGCCACCGTGCACCCGGACGACCGCGACGGGCTCAAGGCCGCCATTGCCGAGGCGATCAGCCGCGGCAGTGCCTACGCCCATCAGTATCGGGTGCGACGCACTGACGGCAAATATTACTGGCTCGAAGCCAACGGCCGCGTGGAACGGGGGGTCGACGGCACCCCGCTGCGCTTTCCCGGCGTACTCATCGACGTTGAAGAACGACGTTTCGTCGAGGGCGAACGTGATCGTGCAACGGCGGCACTGCGCGCACTCAACGAAACACTGGAACAGCGTGTAGCCGAGCGTACGAGTGAACTGATGCAGGCCGAGGAAAAGCTGCGTCAGTCCCAGAAAATGGAAGCTGTGGGCCAGTTGACCGGCGGTATTGCCCATGACTTCAACAACCTGCTGGCCGGCATATCCGGCTCCCTGGAACTGATCAGCAGCAGAATCCTCAAGGGCCGAGTGGAAGAAGTCGACAAATACATCCAGGCTGCCCAGGCCGCCACCAAACGCGCCGCCGCACTGACCCATCGGCTGCTGGCGTTCTCTCGCCGTCAGACCCTCGACCCGCGACCGACCGACGTCAACACACTGATGACAGGCATCACCGAACTGGTGCAACGCACCGTAGGCCCGGGCATTCGCGTCGAGACCATCGGTGCTTGCGGCCTGTGGTCGACCCTGGTCGATGCGGGCCAGCTGGAAAACGCCCTGCTGAACCTGTGCATCAACGCCCGTGACGCCATGCCTGATGGCGGCAGCATTACCATCGCCACCGCTAACCAGTGGATGGATCGCGAAGTCGCTGGCGCCCATGACATTCCCGTAGGCGAGTACGTGGCATTGTCTGTCAGCGATACCGGCACCGGCATGACGCCCGATGTCATGTCCAAGGCCTTCGACCCCTTCTTCACCACCAAACCGCTCGGCCAGGGCACGGGCCTGGGCCTGTCGATGATCTACGGGTTTGCCAAGCAGTCCGGCGGGCAAGTCCGGGCCTACTCGCAAGTCGGTCAGGGCACCACCATGTGCATCTACCTGCCGCGCCATGCCGGTGAGGTGGCAACGGTCGAGGTCGATCCAGGCCAGGCGCAAGGGCTGACATCCAAGGGTAGCGAGACCATTCTCATCGTCGACGACGAACCCACGGTTCGCATGCTGCTGACCGATGCCCTCGGCGAACTGGGTTACACCCTGATCGAGGCGGCTGACAGCGTCGCAGGCCTGAAAGTGCTGCGCTCCGACGTGCATATCGACCTGCTGATTACCGATGTCGGCTTGCCGGGCGGCATGAATGGCCGACAAATGGCCGATGCGGGACGCGAAGTCCGGCCCGGCCTCAAGACCCTCTTTATTACCGGATACGCGGAGAACGCAGCGCTGGGCAATAGCCACTTGGGCACAGGCATGTGGGTGCTGACCAAGCCGTTCGCGGTCGAGGCCTTGACATCCCGTGTGCGTGAATTGATGGGCGATTAATATCAAACACCGCACAGCCCCATGGGCTGAAATGACATTTTGTAGGACCCTGTCTACTGCACAACAGCGCAGTGTCAGGGAAACTTATATTGGGATGTAAACAATGACAGCCTTCACCGTTCGCGAGCTGAGCCGTACGGATACACAGGCGTTGCTCGCCTTCGAAATCGACAACCGTGAGTGGTTCGAATCCCATATCGAAGCCCGCGCCCCGGCTTTCTACTCATCCCAAGGCGTCGCCGAGCACATCGACCGCTACTTGAGCGACTTTGCCCGCGGCGTCTGGCATCCCCTTGTCATCGAAGACGCCGACGGCGAAATCGTTGGCCGGGCGAATCTGAAGAACATTGACTCACCCGGGCATTCTGCCGAAGTCGGTTATCGAGTCGGCCAGCGCGCCTGCGGCCAGGGGCTGGCGACCCTGGCACTGCGGCACTTGATCGAGCAGGCGAAAAACCGCTGGGGGCTGACGCAACTGGTGGCGTATGTCTATGACGACAATGTCGGTTCACAGAAAGTACTGCAGCGTTGCGGTTTTCTGCCCTCGCCTCCCTCCCAAGGTGACGAAACCGCGAAGGAGCGACGGTTCGAGCTTGCACTCCAGGCCGCTCAATAACAGACCGCCTCAATGACCGTGCACCGTCCAGGCCACCAGCCTGGCAACGATCGGGCGCACGATCAGCACGCAGAAAAATGCTGACGGCATGGCCACTCGGTAGGCATTCATCACATTTTTCATGTAATTTTCGTCCAGACCGAATTCGGCCAAGGTAATCACCAGACACATGAGAAACGCCATGATGGTTGCCATATAGAGGGCGAATACATAGGGCGTCGCGTGTTTGGGGAAGCGGATACGTAGGGTATTTTTTGCTGCGCGGTCGGTCATCGATCAGTCCTGGTCAAAGGTAAATGGCGAAACAGCGGCTAACCTAGCAATCTGCCTGACATGTCGGTAGAGCCGTCACACTTGAATCATCCGTAAGTAAAACTGACGAATTCGTTGACAGGAGCCCGATGGATATCCTCGGCTTGATCAATACGTTTATCCGGGTCGTCGAAAACGGCAGCATCGCAGCGGCAGCCCGGGCCCAGGGCATGAGCGCGGCGGCGGTAAGCCAGAGCATCACGCGGCTTGAAACGCACTTGGGCGTGCGACTGCTGTCACGCACGACCCGCAGCATGGCCCTGACCGAAAGCGGCACGCGCTATTTCGACAAGGTGCGCCATATACCTCGCGATATCGACCTGGCTTCCCAGGCAGCGACGGTCGCCAGCGAGCCCCAGGGGCCTCTGCGCATCGCGACCACCGCCGCCTTTGGCCGTCACGTACTGGCCCCGCTGCTGCCCGCGTTCAGCGCCGCCTATCCACGCATCGACATTGAACTCATCAGCACCGATCGGCGGGTCGATCATCGGCTGGAGGGGATCGACGTCAGTATCCGTATCAAGGCGCAGTTGACCGATCAGATGATCGCCCGGCATATCGCCTCACGCCCGTTCCTGTTCTGCGCTTCACCCGCCTATCTGGACCGCGCAGGCATCCCGGCCACCCCGCAAGACCTGCAGGAACACGCCTGCCTGGTCTTTCGTTACCCCACCGATGGCCGCTTCCTGCCCTGGACTTTCATCCGCGACGGCAAGCGCTTCGAGGCCAGGGTCAAGCCAGGCTTCGTCTGCGACGACATCGACATCATCGCCCGGATCGCCGCTAACGGCGGCGGTATCGCCCGCCTCGCCAGCTTCGTCGCCCAGCCCTTCATCGACAGCGGCCAACTGCTCCAGCTGTTTCAACCCGACAGCCGCAACCTCGCCTGCGCGGAGCCGGAACCGATGGACATCTATGCCTGCGTCACCGAGCGCTCGGCGCTGAATGCCAAGGTGCGAGCATTCATCGACTTTCTGGCAGAGGCGCTGCGCAGCGACTGACTACTCGGCTCTCGATCAGGCCAGCTTATACAAGCTCACCACCGAGGTCATATTCAGCCCGCCCAGACCCTGCTCAATGGCGCTGCTGAACACCTGGCGCGCTGCGGTTATCGTCGGCGCGGCACCGCTTTGCGCCGCCTCTATGAAATAGCCGAAGTCCTTTTCGATCAGGGCCACCGGAAACTGCGGCGTGAAACTTTCCGTCGCCATCGAACTGGCACTGCGCCGCGCCGCCGCGCTGAAGACCGGAGTGGCAGCCATGGCCTCAAACGCGCTGTCCAGGTTGACTGCATTCGCAGCCAGCATGGCGAACATCTCCGCCAGGGCCGTTACCTGAACGCCCAGCAGCGCGTTGGTTGCCAGCTTGACCAGCGCACCGCAGCCCAGTGCACCGACATGGTGAAGCGACGAGCCCATGGCGGCGAGCACTGGCTTCGCGGCCTCTACCGCAGCGTTCTCACCGCCGACCAGAAAGACCAACTCTCCTGCTTCTGCTTGAGGCAGCGACCCGGAAACCGGCGCATCGATCAAGGGAATGCCCAGTGCCTGCGCCCTTTTACCCAACGCCACAATCCAGTCGTGGGACACCGTGGAACACTCAATGGCGACACTGGCGGCGCCCATCCCGCTCAGCGCCCCGGATAGCGGGTTCAGCCACACTTCCTGGGAAGCGGCGTTGTCGCGCAGCATGCTCAGGACAAACTCAGCACCTTGTGCAGCTTCGCGTGGCGTACTCGCCAACGTTGCTCCGGCCTTGACGAGGGGCTCAGCCGCCTGCGGTGAACGGTTCCAGACACTCACGGCATGACCCGCCGCCAACAGTCTGCTCGCCATGCGCGAGCCCATGGCCCCAAGGCCCAATACAGCGATATTTGCCATTTTCCAATTCCTCTTTTTACCGGTATCCCACGTTACGCCAAGTCAACCACCCTGGCGTTGCCAGATCCTCGACGTTCCATGCCTATTCCTCCGTAGCCGGAAACATTTGAAATGCGCGACGTTGACCGACACAATCGCGCCCGTCCGGCCAAAAAGCCTTTGGAACCTGGATGTGGGAGCCGCCTTGGTGGCGATCGAGTGCAAAGCACTCGCAATGGCGTGGGTGACCGATCCATCGCCAGCAAGCCGGCTCCTGCCGAACCCCGGTCCCATTCAGATATCTGCTTTGCGTTTGATAGAGGTCAGCGTTGAACGAACATACCTTGTCCCTGCGCCTGGAACGCGTCGCGGCCCATGTACCCGCAGGTGCGCGTCTGGCCGATATCGGCTCGGACCACGGCTACCTGCCAGTAGCCCTGCTGCGCCGTGGCGCCATCGTCGCGGCAGTGGCGGGAGAAGTCGCGCTGACGCCGTTCCGGGCGGCCGAGCGCACCGTGGCCGACAACGATCTGGGCGATCAGATCAGCGTACGCCTGGCCGATGGCCTGGCAGCAATCGAGGCGCAGGATGGCATCACCGCGATCAGTATCTGCGGCATGGGCGGCGAAACCATTCGCGATATCCTCGACAATGGCAAAGCCCGCCTGAGTGGCCGGGAGCGGCTGATCCTGCAACCCAACGGCGGCGAACCGCCACTGCGCCAATGGCTGATGGATAACGACTACCGCATCCTTGCCGAAGAACTGCTGCGGGAAAACCGTTTCGACTACGAAATCATCGTCGCCGAGCCCGCAACGCGGCAGCCATACAGCGCCGAGGAACTGTATTTCGGCCCGCTGCTGCTGCAGGCGCGCAGCCCGCAACTCTTGGCCAAATGGCAACGCAGGCTGCGCCATAAACAGCGCACCCTGGCCAGCTTCGCCCACGCACAGCAGGCAGTGCCCGAGGACAAGGTGCAGGACCTGGCCCGGGAAGTTCGCTGGATCAGCGAACTGCTGGCCTGAGCCTCCCCTGATCAAATGGCCAACACGACGGGATCAAGCGATCTTCAGCGCCCTCAGGATAACCAGGGACGTCTCGGCAAACGCTTCAGCCTGCTCGGTCAATGCCGCAACGTTCTCTGCGGCTGTGGTCAGTGCCTTGCCGTCCTTGACCAGCCCTTCGCCTTGATCACCGATGATGTCCCATGCCAGTTGCGCCCATTCCGCAGGCTGCTTTTTGCCTTGCTTGATCGCGATCAGGAACATCTGCTGGAAACGGCCAACGGGCACGCCACCGCCGGTCAACGGGCTGGCCAGGGTCTGGATCTGATCGTTGAGCAGCGAGCGTTTGCACAGTTGCAGGTTGAGGGTGGTGCAGCGCGCCTGTACCAGTTTCTCCGCTGCCTCGCTCTGGCACGGAGCCGCTGCGCCCATGCCGACCAACACATTGATCGCCTGCTCCAGGGCGTCATAGGTCAACTGCGGTACAGCGCCCGCCAGTTGACGCAAGGTTTTCGGTGCGTAGGCCTTGGCCGCCAGTGCTTCGAGCACCGGACCGTAGATTTCGACCTGAAGTGAAGCCTCACCCGCAGCCCCCTTGACGGTGTTCGATACGCTTTCTGCCACTTGCAGCATGACAAAGCGGGTATTGAGCATGCCCTCACGCTGTTCTGACGCGGACAGTCGCTGGGTGCCTCGCTGATACAAATCACGACGAAATGGCTGGTTGACGAAATAGTCACGCACTTGCTCGCGCATGATCGGGTGGTCGATAGCCTCCAATACGTCCATGCCTTCGTTGCTCAGGTTGAGCGGGTCTACTGCGTCCAGCGGTACGGCGGTCGTGGCGTAGTCCAGCTTGGCATCGGCCAGAGCATCCACGACATCGGTGAAGTAGACACAGTCCCAATCGCGGTTGAAGTATTCATGGGCAACATACTGGCGATTTTCGCCCTTGATGCTCTGCAGCTTGGCGTCAAGGTTCGGGGCTGTCTTGGCATAATTGGGGTTGGCCGCCAGTACCACTTCGGAGAATTGCAGGGCCGCCTCGATGCGCTCGGCCGGGCGAACCGCGTGGGACGCAAAACGGTCGTGCAGACTGAACAATTTGCGCAACGGCGCCAGCGGCGACCACCCCGGCAGGCAGTTATAGCTGACGTACAACAGACCACCTGGCTTGAGATAGCGCTGGGCAAATTCGACGATCAGTTTCTGATTATCGCGGCTGACCCAGCTCCAGATACCGTGCAGGCTGATGCTGTCGAATTGCGGCAGATCGGCACGGGCCAGCAGCTGTTCGAAGCTGTCGTCATATAGCCGCGCAGTACTGCCAAACGTGGCGCCCAGGGCATTGGCATGGGCGGCCTGGGACGGGGTGAAGTCCGTGCCTATGTAAGTTCCTGGGTTTGCGGCTGCGTGGATATTGATCGAAACACCCTGACCAAAGCCCAGTTCGCAATGCCAGGCGTCAGTACTCTCCAGAGTGTGAAAACCGCGCAGCAGCAGGCAGTAACGTTGGAATACAGGATTGATCTCGCGGCAATATCCGAAGACATAACCCTCGTCTGTAAAATAACCTTCGTTCCAGGAATTACTCATTGGCCATCCTTTTCTCGTGGGCGTTATTACTGTCCTCTTATAAAGTAGAGCAATCCCCTACCACAAGCTTGAAGACAGCCAACGAGCGCGCCGGCTTCAGCCCTTCATCGCACTCAATCCCTCCTTGAGCATGATCCAGAACAGCCCCGCGAGGATCACCGACAGCACCAGTCCAACGGCAAACACCACCTTGGCCACCTTTGACCAGGTGCGTTGCGTCGCCTGAAACACTTCGAGGCTGCTCCAACGCTTGTGGGCCCACGCCAATGAGCGCCCGCGGGCTGCCAGGTAAAGCCACACACCCACGCCAAACAGGGTGATCAAGGCGACCAATGGGGTAATGCGCGGCGCCAGCAAGGGCGTCAGCACGGCCAGAAAGCTCAAGGCACCGAACCAGACCCCGTTGCACAACGCCCAAATGCCGCCAAACACAAACGCCCCCCAACTGCCGCCTCGAGCCTGGGGCGGGACGGCACGGGAGCGTTTGCCCGAGTTGTTGGCGATATCGATTTCATCGGCTACAGGCTGATCAATCATGGCGATCTGCGCTGCCACTTGAAGGCTGGCAGCTGGATGCGTTGCTCGATCGCATTTTCCCAATGCACGTCAAAGCCTGCATTTTTCAGTACCTCGACCACCCGCTGGCCGACCTTGAGGCTGCGTTGCGGATCATCATCGAGTGAACCGAAGGCGATCATCAGATCATCGGCTTGCACAGCACGCTCGACATCCTGCCCGTGATAAAAGCAGTAGCCGTGATAGTGGCCGTCAGGGGCTTCATGAACGGCTTGCGCGACATCCGAGAAGCCGTCCGACATCGTGTAGCCAGCGTTGGACAATGCGCAGATACCGTCCTCATGCAGGTGATAGAACACCTTATCGAGTCGATCACAGGCGGTGATCTGCGGCCATGAGCGCTCGGTTTCGCGCTTGCGCTTTACCTCAGGCAGGATCAGCGCCTTGAGCGCCGAGACATCGCAGTCATCGTCAATGATGTCATCGACCATCTCGTCCATTTCTTGTGGCGTATAAAAGCCGGACCAGACCCACGTCTTGATGCTGTCGGCCACTTACTCGTCACTGTCGGACATTGGTGTTTCTCCCTGGAAAACGTGCCCATGATGGACTCACACAGAGCGTTTGAGTTCGAGTACGACTGCTCTCCATGACATGGATGAGCAGCCGTTCACATTCAACCGTGGTCCATTCAGATCAACGCCGCCATACCCGCCCTTCGCCACTCACCAGCCAAGGCGCCTGATCGGCGACGATACGCACCCCGCCGACCCAACGCTCGGCGGGCTGCAGGTCAAGCCAGTGGGCGTGCCCGCCCAGGACCTGCTCGCCAAGCGCCGTCAGACTCAGCAGACGTTGCTGCCAGTGTTCGCCCGGCATCTCGTTGATCAACGGCAGCGGTGTCTCGATCAGTGCGCGCAGCAACGCGTGAAACATCAGGTCGCCCAGATAAGGCAACGGTTCGTAACTCATCATCAGGTGGCCGAATACCTTGCCAGCCGGTAATTGGCCATGGGTCGAAAGGATGCGCAAGGTCAGGCGCTGGGTGAGGCTCAGGCCATCGTCTGCACCCGGCAGCTCTTGCAGCTGCCGGGCCAGGGCAGGCGCCAACAAAGGCAATACCGGGTGATCCTGAGCGGCCAGAAGCGCCCAGGCCGTTGGCTCGGCGGCGGTATAGGCCGCCCATGCCCGGCGTGCCAAAGCCAGGGCGTCTTCACCCAGCGGGCGGCGTTGCGGCCATAGCCAGGCGAGCAGGTCCGGGGCCAGTTGGCCGATGCCGATAAAGCGCTCGATACCGGGCACCTGGGTAATTTCGATCAATTCGAGTCGGCGCGGCAGCGCAGGCAGGCTGGCCAACAGGCGGATCAGGAACAACTGGTCATAGGCATCCCCCTCGCACCAGAGCACCAGTTCACTGTCGGCGTTCAACTGGGCCAGGGCGGCGCGCTGCACGTTCTGTCGTTGCTGGATATCGCGCTCGGACAGCCCGAACGCCTGCTGCGCAAAAGCCGCGCGCACCGCCCAGTAATCATCCTCAGGCAATGCCGGCACCGGCCCCATCACCATGGGGTCATCGAACATATGAAACGCGCCGGATAAACCTGCGGTGCGCAGGCTGTGCTCGATGTCATTACCGCAGCGCCAGTGTTGCACCGTCGCCTCCCCGTCCGCCGTAAAGCCCGGGTGACGTGCCGCGAAAGCGACGGCGTCGGCATGGGCGATCAGCTTGGGCCAGCTGGAAAAACCGGCCTCCCGGGCCACCAGCCATTGGCTGTCGGCTAGGCGATAGTCGGGCCCGGTTATACCGAGACTGCGCAGTTGTTGGCTGATATTGTCAGCCTCGTGATTTTTCAGGGCCTTGAGCAAACGCTTGGCGCGCTTGCGCAGTGCAGGCAGGTCGAGCAGACCGTGATGACGGGAAGCAAGAATAGCGGGCATGCCAACTCCTTACAGGGCTCGGTCCGCCGACAAGCCGGGAGCTGGAATGAAAAATGGTGCAAAAATGCCTGGGTTACCCCTTCGCGCGGACCGCAGGCGCAGCAAAACGCCCGGGGCCAGACTTTAGCCGCAAGCGGTTATCGACGCAATATGTGTCGTGGCTAGACATCCAGCCCGGCAATCACCTCTGCCCGGGTGGTCACCTGGCGGAAATGATGCTCCCACAGGCTGATACCCAACTTGCCGGAGCGGTCCAGGGATGAGCCTATGGTCAGGTCGGTAATCAGCGTCGGAGTCAGCCCGGCATCGAACAGGGCAAACCCGGCTGCCAGCACACAGGTCTCGGTCTGCAGGCCGCAGACCAACACCCGGTCCACGCCAAGCTGTTTGATGTATTCGATGGTTTCTGCGCTTTGCCCGTAGCCGTGCTTGACGAAAACCCTGTCCGCTTCGACCAGGCTCTCGTCTTGCGCCGCCGGGTGCCAACCCAGTTGCCGATTGAACGGGGTAACCTGTTCGTCATGCAGCTCGATGGACGCAATGGTGGGAATATTCGCCGACAAGGCCCGCACGCCATCAACCAGCCATTCGGGCGGGCTGAAGGTGGACTGGACATCAACGATAAGTAACACCTGCCGCATGAATTGCTCCCGAACGCTTGCTGAGGGCGCCGAGTATATCGAGGTGGGCCGCCAAGGGTGAGCTTGAGCACACCCTGCACTCGACATTCCCCCGTCAGCCCACAGAGAATGCGCAGCGCTCACAATCAATCATCCGCATTACTCAAGGAAGACGCCATGACCCCGATCCTCAATCGCATCGTGCTGTACGTCAGAGATATGCAGGCCACCTGCGACTTCTACGAACGTCATTTCGGCTTTGTCGCCCACCGCAAGGACGGCGACCGTATCGTCGAGCTGCGAGCGGCAGGTGGCGGCGCGATCCTGATGCTGCATCTGGCGGGCAAAGCCGTCAAAACCGGACAGGTCACGGTCAAGCTGGGCTTTGATATCGAGGATGTGGAAGGCTTCAAGCAGCAATGTCTGGCCCAGGGTCTGGAGTTTGGCTCCACCCACCAGGCGGACGGTTATTGCTTTGCCAATGCCAAGGACCCCAACGGCAATAACATCATGATCGGCAACCGGGCGTTTGTTGCGCAGTAGGCAGAACGTTGCAAACCCGCTGCCAATTACGCCCCACCCGTATTGAGCCTGAACATCGTGACTTCTGTACCCTGCCGATATTCCGAGGGCGTGAGGTTCATCTCATAACGAAAGTGGCGGTTGAAGTTGGATAAGTTGCTGTAACCCACCTCAAAGCAGATATCCGCCACGGACATCCGGGTTTGCAGCAATAACCGGCAGGCTCGCTGGACTCGTAGCTTACGCATCAAGTCGATGAAACCATGGCCTGTCGTACGCTTGAAGAAACGCGAAAAACCTGGCTCGCTCATATGCAGACGATCAGCGATGACCGAAACCCGAATGTCCCCCGCCAGCTCGCCTTGTAAATATTCGAAAGCTTTATGAATGCGCTCGGCGCTTTTGGCATCGAGCGAAGGCGCATAACAGGCGCTGGCCAGGCACTTGGTATTTTTCTGCGGCGCCTGGCACAAGACGTTGAGCAATTGCATGAACAGAATCAGGCGGTGCAAGCCCTGTGCGGGACCGATGGCTTCGAGCAGTTGTGCCGCTTGTGGTGCCGTCTCCCCGGAGAACTCCAGACCACGCCGGGCGCGTTCGAACAAGGGTTGCAGATCGCCCAGTTCGGGAAGCAAGTGGCGAAGGGCGAGCAATGCACCACCGTCGAATTGCAAGACAACATCACGCCCCTCCAGATGCTCACCCGGTGCCAGGTCGCCCATCCAGTCATGGGGCAGGTCCGGGCCGATCATCGAGACATGACCGGCAGCAAAGGCGCCGATATAGTCGCCCGCCACCAGTTTTCCGCTGCCGTGGCGGATCAGATGAATCTCGAATTCAGGGTGATGATTCCAGCGCGCGAGCGGGTAAGGATAGTCGTGCTCGTACCAGCGAAAGCTCTGCTGCGGCTGCGGCAGGATGATTTCCAGTTCGGCCGGCGAATGCTCGAAAAGACGGGTGAGACTGACAGGCATGGCCCGCTCCTGTTTCTTGTCGTTATTAGGTCTGCACAGTCAACCATACGCTCCAACCGCAGCACGCTGCCACTCTCCAGAACAGCCTTGGCTGATACTTTTTTAACCCGACCGGCTGAACAGGCTGAAGGTTAAAAAAGTATCAGTTCGTTGTGTCTGCCGCGTTTGAGTCTCCTCCCCCACGCCTGCTGTAATCGGCACGTCATGCCGCTATCAGCCAACCATGCGCAGATCGGCAGCCGTTCATAACAACAACAATGCTAATTCCGCGTCATGGCGCGGAGTGGAGAACATCATGACGACAATCCCCAAAACGCTTCTGCTCTGTGCCGGGCTGTTTGCGGTCGGAGCCAGTCAGGCGGCGCAAACAATCACCATCGCAACCGTCAATAACGGCGACATGATCCGCATGCAAAGGCTTTCGAAAGTCTTTGAGAAACAGCATCCCGACCTGAAGCTCAATTGGGTCGTACTGGAAGAAAACGTGTTGCGGCAACGGCTGACCACCGACATTGCCACACAGGGCGGGCAATTCGACGTGCTGACCATCGGCACCTACGAAACCCCGCTGTGGGGCGCAAAGAATTGGCTTGAGCCCATGAGGGATCTGCCAGCCAGCTATGACTTGGAGGACATCATCCCCTCGGTTCGTCAGGGCCTGTCGGTCAAAGACACGCTCTATGCCCTGCCCTTTTACGGCGAAAGCACCGTCACTTATTACCGCACCGATCTATTCAAACAGGCCGGCCTGAGCATGCCCGAACACCCGACCTGGAGCCAGCTCGGCGAATTTGCCGCAAAGCTGCATCATCCGGATAAAGAACAGTACGGCATGTGCCTGCGCGGCAAAGCCGGTTGGGGCGAGAACATGGCGCTGCTCAGCACCATGGCCAACAGCTTCGGCGCCCGCTGGTTCGATGAACAATGGCAGCCGGAACTGACCAGTCCTGAATGGACAGCGGCAGCCAACTTCTACGTCAACACCCTCAGAAACTATGGCCCGCCGGGGGTTTCCAGCAACGGTTTCAATGAAACCCTGGCCCTGTTCAACAGCGGCAAGTGCGCGATCTGGGTCGACGCCAGCGTCGCCGGATCCTTCACCACGGACAAAACCCAAAGTCGTGTGGCCGATAGCGTGGGCTTTGCTCCGGCCCCCGTTGAAGTCACAGATAAGGGTTCGTCGTGGCTGTACGCCTGGTCCCTGGCGATCCCTGCCACGTCCCGACACAAGGACGCCGCCATGGCCTTTATCACCTGGGCTACCTCCAAGGACTACATCCAGGTGGTCGCCCGGGAAGACGGCATTACCAACGTCCCGCCGGGCACCCGTACTTCGACCTACAACGAGGCCTATCTGAAAGCGGCGCCCTTCGCCAAAGTCACCCTGCAAATGATGCAGCACGCCGACCCCACGCACCCTTCAGCCAAGCCGGTGCCGTATGTCGGCATCCAGTACGTGACCATTGGCGAGTTCCAGGCGATTGGCACCGCCGTCGGCAAACTGTTTTCAGCGGCGCTTACCGGCCAGATGCCTGTCGAGCAGGCACTGAGCAGCGCGCAGACCACAACCAGCCGGGAAATGAAGCGCGCGGGCTACCCGAAATAACCGCTGATACCGGTCAGGCCGACTCCCCCCACGAATCCGAACAAAGTTGACGGAAGACTTCATATGAAACGACTTGCAGGCAAAAGCGCCTTGATCACTGGATCTGCCCGCGGCATCGGCCAAGCCTTCGCCCAGGCCTACATTGGCGAAGGGGCGACGGTCGCCATCGCCGACATCAACCTCGAACGCGCCCGGGCGACGGCCAGCGAACTGGGACCACAGGCTTATCCGGTCAGGATGGATGTCACCGAGCAGGCGTCCATCGACGCCGCGTTCGCTGAAGTAATCAGCAAAACCGGGAAACTGGACATTCTGGTCAACAATGCGGCGCTATTCGATCTGGCGCCGATCACGCAAATCACTCGGGACAGCTACGAGCGCCTGTTTTCAATCAACGTGGCCGGTACTTTATTCACCCTGCAGGCCGCGGCACGGCAGATGATAAGCCAGGGCCATGGCGGCAAGATCATCAATATGGCAAGCCAGGCAGGTCGTCGTGGCGAGGCGCTGGTTGGTGTGTATTGCGCGAGCAAGGCGGCCGTGATCAGCCTGACACAATCGGCAGGCCTGAATCTGATCAAGCACGGGATCAACGTCAACGCGATCGCGCCCGGCGTTGTCGACGGAGAACACTGGGACGGTGTCGATGCGCTGTTTGCGAAATATGAAAACCGCCCGGCTGGCGAGAAGAAAAGGCTCGTCGGCCAGGAAGTCCCCTATGGTCGCATGGGCACCGCAGAGGATCTGACTGGCATGGCAATCTTTCTGGCCTCCAGCGAAAGTGACTATATCGTCGCGCAGACCTACAACGTGGACGGTGGCAACTGGATGAGCTGACACTGCGGCGGCAGGAGACTTACAAACATTCCTGCGCCGCGTGTTTGAAACTGTTGGCCAGCAGGCCGCGTTCATACAGGAAAATCTTGCCCCCCGTGGGCGCCTTATATGCCTCAAGGATGTTGTCGGCGGTGAGCGCACTGGCAACGACAATCTTGTAGTGACGCTGCGTCTGGGTCAGGGTCGGCACCTGGGTCGGGCCCTGCAACTTGGGCATGACGCAGTCGGTGTACGCTTCAGGGCTCTTGCTGGTGTGCAAGGTCTCCGTCGGCTGATTCGGCGTGGAGGCGCAGGCAGCCAGCAGCGAGCTGGCGAGGGCGAGAACCGGGATAAGCAAACGACGCATGGGCGGGATCCTGGACGATATTCTGCTGATAGAGCAGGGTCTTCTATGCAGGCTATTTTCCAGTTATATGCACAGAACAGAACTGATAAAGCGTGATGCTCACTATCATCGACACCGATAATTGCAGTGACTCACCCACGCTTTACCTGATCTTTACCGAATCCAGACCTTTCTTTACATGAATCGGGTGTTAGATACGTCCATGGCGAACCCACTTATCTCGCCAAAGGAGACACCCATGTTTTCGAAGATAACCCAAGCCTTGATCCTGTCCGGTTGCCTTATTGCAGCAGGTACGGCATCCGCCAGCGAGCGCGATGTAATAGTGCCTGTTATCGCCGGAGCAGCAGTGGGAGCCGTCGTGGCCACGGTGCTCAGCGGCCCGAGTCATGATCACTATCGCCCTGAATATCGGGCCTACCCGCCACAACCACGTTACTACCAGCCAGTTGCTTATGTGCCGGTAACCCGGGTCGTCGAATACCGCCGCGCCCCGCCGCCGCACTACGGTTATTACGACCGGGGCCATGACCGCGGTTACGATCATGGGCGTGACTACGGTCGCTGGTAATTTAACGGGTTTTTGTGGGAGCGGATTTATCCGCGAAGAGGATTGCCCAGTCACATTGATGATGAATGTGCTGGCGCCTTCGCGAATAAATTCGCTGCCACATTGTTTGATAACCCTCAGGGCACCATGAAGAACAACTATCAGTTACTAGGCCGTTGCTTGGTGGAATCCAGCTCGGCCTTTTTGCCCGTGGTGATCTCGGTGATCTGCGCCGACTTGGCGATAGCCAGGTCGAAGGTGTCCTGCATCTTGGCGATGGCGTCGGTCGGCGTGCCGTTGAGTCCGCCACTGGCAGCCCAATCGAAGTTCCAGACACCGGAAAGGTTGTCGGCACCGGCGACATCGTGGGTTTCGATGGCGGTGAAAACATCCGGATGGCGCTGCATATATTGCGCAGCAGCAGAAACATCGGCCGGCACCTTGCCCGAGGTGTTATTGGCCAGTTGCGCCAGCTCCTGCCCGGAAATGGCCGACTTGCCGTTCTGGCGCATGTAGTCGGCAACGGTCTTGCTGGACTTGGCGATATTGAGTTTGTCGTCGAAGGCCGACGTCGTGGATTTCTGTGGCGTCGGGTTGCTGCCAGCGGGCGATACGGTCGACATCGGCTCTGCTCCTTCATGGATTTGTGGCATATCGCGATTACGATGCCTACGTCCGGACGGTAGCATGAAGCCATTAGCGCCGATGGCGGGGCTTCACAGCAATTCGCAAAGCCACAGAGATTTCACAGTAATTCACACCGCTTAGCGCACGATGCAGTCCACTGCCCCGCCTTTCGGCGCGGTCGACGCCGCACTGCTCGCAGAGGTCGAAGCATTGAACACAGGCGGCGGCGAAAACTGCATGCCCGGATTGGTCGGTACCAGCACCGGCGGTTGAGTGACCGCCGGGGTAAAACCGAACTGCCCGGCGGTGAAGCTGGTCGTACCGCCTTTATTGGCCAAAGTGATTTGCCCGTCGGTAACGGCCACGTACAACCCAGGCGGCAGTGCAGGCGCCGTCAGCCCCGATGGCGTAGTGACCGCGACCGTCGTGCCTCCCCCCGTTACCCAGGACTCCAGCCAGGCGGCGACATGGGCCAGGCGATAGGCATAGCGTGCCGCGATAACCTGCATGAATGCCGCAACCGGCGAATCATTGGCCATTGCCGATGCTTCAAGCCCCGACGCCAGCACCGCCAGACGATAGGCTACGCGCGGCGCGGTGATGGCCGCACTGGCCTGTTCCGGCTGATACTGCACCACCGCCCCACCCGCCTGCAGGCCGATACTGGCCAGTGGCGTCAGCAGTGTCACCCGCTCCTTGCTGCGCTGCGCCAGCTTGCCCGGCTGCGCACGCAGGCCGCCCTGCCTGAGGGTCATGACGACCTCATCCCCCCCAGGTGCAGCGGCGTCGTAGGCGTATTTGTCCACGGTCATGACGGTATCCGGCTGTAAGGTCAGCAGGCTGTCGTCGCTGAAGCGGATTTGCGCGTAGCCCTTGGCCTGGGTCGATACGGTATCGCCGACTTCCACCTTCGATTGCTCACCGAGGATGCGCACGGAGCCGTCCTGTTTCTTCACCAACAGCGGCCCGCTCAGATGGGCGATGGTGCCCGCGCTGTTGCCGGGGGCGGCCTGCACCCACGCCGCCGAGCCCAGCAGCACTGCCAACAGCAGCGACTTAATTGCAGAACATCTGTTTCTTGGCGGCATCGGTTTTGCTCGAGTCGGTGGTGGCAAGGATATCGACGGTTTTATCCGACTTGGCGGCATCGCTTACAGGTGAGCTTTCACTGCTCCTGCTGCCCGTACTGCTCTGGGTCGAGAACAATGAAGTCTGACTGGTGCCGGCTTTCGGCGCGCTGCTCGTGACCGTCTTGATCACTTCGTTGCTCGCCTGCTGTACAGGGCTGAGCGGCTCACTGGCAGTCGGCGGTGACAGGACCTGGCACAGCGCCGAGTTAGGCGCGATCGTGCAGATATCCGCCGACGCAGGTGTGGCGGCAGGAGCCGGAGTGGGTGCTACGACCACAGGCGCCGGTGTCGGCACCGGCGTTGGCGTTGGCACCGGTGTCGGTACGGGAGTCGGTACAGGCACCGGGTCAGGCGTGGGCACCGGTACTGGCACTGGCACCGGCGTCGGCGTCGGCACAGGCACAGGTGTGGGATCGGGCACGGGTGTGGGTACCGGGTCCGGAACGGGCGGTACAGGATCCATCACAGGCGGCGTCACTGGTGGCGTCACCGGAGTGGTCGGTGGCGTTGTGTCCGGCGGCGTCACCGGAGTGGTCGGTGGCGTGGTATCCGGTGGTGTTGTCGGCGTCGTTGGTGGTGTGGTATCCGGTGGCGTCGTTGGAGTAGTCGGTGGTGTAACCACCGTCTGGCTGTCAGTAATGGTCAGCGTCCCTCCCACTACCGGTTGCGCCTCTTTCAATACCCTGCCCGTCCCGCTCGCTGTCACGACCGCACCGCTGTAGTTGGCCGCCAGGGTGACACTCCCGGCGAAATTCAGCTGGGAATAGACCTTGATGTCATTGCCCGCCTGAGCCGTCAGGTTCACGGCACTGTTGGTATTGCTGAAACCGCTATAAAAGGTGATGTCGTTGGTGGCCTGCAACATGATGCTCGACGTGGCGTTGGCCAGCAGGTCCGAATCGATCTCACTGGATTCGCCGGTATCAGTGGCAAAGGCCGATACGTCGTTCAGGGTCTTGCCCGACGTGGTCGTGGTGACCGTGATATTGGCCGGATCCAGCAGCCAGGTGCCGCTCTTGCCGTTCGCCGCCCGGGTATCGACGCGTGCACCTGCAACATCCAGGGTGTGCCCGGAAGTTTCGACGAAGCCGCCGTCGCCGGAGGCTGTACCACCACGAGCGGAGATCGAACCATAGACGCGGGAGGTCTGGGTGCCCCAGACAATCACCTTGCCACCTTTGCCACTGGTAACAGCATCAGCGAAAATCTGCGCGTCCTTGCTGACATAAGCCTGCTGGGCGTTCATCACCGCAGGGTTCTTGCCCTGATAGTCGCCCCCCACCAATACCTTGCCGCCGCCCAGCTTGCCGCTGACATCGACCCGAGCATTGGCCATCAGTCCGACCTGCTCGCCCAGCACCTGGATTTCACCGCCCTGTCCGGCACCGGTGGCCGTGGTGGTGCTGCCAGCGTCCAGCAGGGTCTTGCCACTGGCCTTGAGCACTATCTTGCCATTGACGCCAACAGTGGCACTGTTGGCGTTGACCGTGCCGCGCTGGTTGACCAGGGCACCGTAGATGCCCACCGAACCGCCCTGGGCAATCACACTGCCGAGGTTGAGTGCCTGGTCCTGAGCCGCCGATACCACCACATGCATGCCCGGATTGCTGGAGTCCACCAGTTGCACCGAACGCCCCGCCGCCAGCACCGTCTCGCCTTCAGGCGTGTTGATAATCCCGGTGTTGGTGACATCCGGCGCGATCAGATAGACCTGCCCTCCGGATGGCGTGGTAATCGCGCCCTGGTTGCTCACCGCTGCCGCCGAGTCGCCCGCGGCAAAACGCCGGTTGCCCGCGAGGAAGTCCTCGTTGGAAATCGCCAGGCTCGATGCCACCAGCCCGCCGACATTGATCTGCGAACCGGCGCCGAAAATCACGCCATTGGGGTTGATCAGGTAGATATGCCCATTGGATTGCAGGGTGCCCATGATCACGCTCGGGTCCTGGCCGGTGATGCGGTTGAGCACCGCGCTGTTACCGCTCTGCTGCAGGAAGCGAACGATCTCGCCCTGAGCCACGGAAAAGCTCGACCAGTTGATGATGGTATTGGGGCTGTTGGTGATCGTCAGCTGATTGCCCTGCTGCGCAAAAGTAGCCTGCCCGGCCACTACCACGGGGTTACCCGGCGCAGCGAGGCTGTGAGTGGCCACTGTCAGGGACGCCGCCATTAAGGTCATTTTCAGTTTCATGATTTCCTCAGAACGCCAGGCCGACGCGGACATGCAGGCGGTTATCACCGCGCTCGGTCTCGCTGGCCTCGGCAAGCAGGGCGTGGCCGTAGTCGACCTGCAGGTTGAGACTCTTCTGATAAGTCATGCGCAGGCCCAGGCCGACGCTGCTCAGGGCAATATGACGGAACTCACCCGGCAGGGCATCGTTACGGGTCAGGTAGGCATTGTCATAGAAGGCCAGGGCCCGGCACTGCCAGGCACCGCTGCACAGCGGCGGCGTATAGGCTTCCAGATTACCGGTTACGCCGGAGTCGTTGGACACCTCGCGCTCGCGAAAGCCGCGCACCGACATCGCCCCGCCCGCGCCAAACTGCTCGCCGGGAATCAACGCATCCTTGCTGTACTGACCATTGATCACGCCACGCAGTTGAAAGGCGCCGGGCAATGCCTGGGTGATATTGGCGGCAAAGCGCAGCGCGGAGTAATCATCCGGCGCATGGGTCCGCGCCAGCTCGAAATCACTCTGGCGCCCGCGCGCACCGCCGGGAATGTTGTGCACCAGCGAGACCGCAACGTTGGCATCACCATCCAGACGCACCCAGGTGCCCTGGTAACCGACGCTCAGCGGCCGTACGGTGATGTCGTTGCCAAGCTGGACGTTGCCCTGCTCCGCGTCTTCCAGCTCCAGATTGTTCTTGTAGGCCTTGTAATCGATGCCGTAGACAATCTTCGATTGATAGTTACCGTCGGTAGCCAGATTGTGGTTGTAGCGGGCACCGAAAATGGAACCCTTGCCGCTGACTGCCAGGTCGAAGATACCTGCCGTCACCATGCCGCTATCCACGTCCGAGTAGCTGCTGTAGAGATCGACGGAATCACCCAGCTCGTACAACGGCAGGTGATAACCCAGGCCATAAACGGAGACGCGGTTGGGCTTCTCCGCCGTGGTGGTGTATTGCACGCTCATGACGTGATCGAGGCCGAACAGATTGGCGTTCTGCAACACGCCGCCCACGTAAGTCCGGCCGGTCTGTTTCGAGCCGCTGTTATCGACGTTGAGCGCTGCGCTCCAGGGTGACTCGTCCGCGACCTGCAAGTCGGCGTCGACCGCATCTTGCGTCTGGCTGTTCTGCAGTTTCATCACGGTCTGGCGTGCCGGGTTTTCATTGGCCAGTTTCAGGCTTTTGGACAGCGCATTCAGGTTCGGCGTCTGGCCTTCCTGCAAACCCGGCAAAGCATGACGCACGTTGCTCTCGCTGAAGTGCTGATTGCCGGCGATACGCACCTGGCCGATGCGGATTTCCACCACCTGGAACACCACCACGCCGCCGTCGAGTTCCTGCTCCGGCAGATCGACGCGCACCAGTTGATAGCCATGCTGGTGGTAGACCGCTTCCAGTGCCTGCTGGGCCTGTACCACATCGCCAAAATCACGCAGCCGACCAACGAATGCGGCTAGGCTTCGTTCAAGTTCTGCGGTGGGCAACAGGGTATTGCCACGCACGTCGAAGCGGTTGATATCAAACCGCGGCGAGGCAGGCGCTTCTTCACCTGCAACGGCGATACCGGCACAGGCAACCAGAGATGCTGGAGCCAGAAACAGCAACGAACGGTAGAACATGAATAAGCCCTTGGGCAGCGTGAAAAAAATACGCAAATACACGCTGCATGCCAGGCCAGCACGGTCTCCGCGCGGCGAGTGTAGCCATTAAATTGCCATGATGGAATCTGCGGATTCACCGGCCGACGAGTTGCCTTTATAAGCCCGTGCGCCAGAGCTTGCGGGGCTTCACGCCATAAGAATGGCGCCACAAAAAAAGCACCAAAAGGTGCTTTTTTTGTTCAACGCTTGCGGCCGAATCAACCTGCCAATCGAGCCCGCGCCTCATGCAGCTTTTTATAGCTGTCGATCAGGCGCAGATGCCGGTCGAGGCCTTCGAGCTTCATGCTGGTCGGGGTCAGGCCATAGAAGCGCACACTGCCGTCCACTGAACCCAGCACGGCGTCCATGCGCTCATTGCCGAACATGCGCCGGAAATTGACTTCGTAGTCCTGCATGTCCAGGTCGCTGTCCAGTTGCACTTCCAGCGCCGCATTCAACGCCTGATAGAACAGGCCGCGCTCGGCGGTGTTGTCGTTGTACTGCAGGAAGGCTTCGACCAGCTCTTTGGTGTCGTCGTATTTCTTCAGAGCCAGCTGGATCAGCAGTTTCAGCTCGAGGATCGTCAGCTGACCCCAGGCGGTGTTGTCGTCGAACTCGATGCCGATCAGCGTAGTGATGTCGGTGTAATCATCCAGTTCGCTTTCGTCCAGGCGCTTGAGCAACCCTTTCAGGTCACGGTTATCCAGGCTGTGCAGATTGAGGATGTCTTCGCGGAAGAACAGCGCCTTGTTGGTGTTATCCCAGATCAAATCCTCGATCGGATAAATCTCCGAGTACGCTGGCACCAAAATGCGGCAGGCTTTGGCGCCCAGGTGTTCGTAGACTGCCATATAGGCTTCCTTGCCCAGCTCTTCGAGAATACCGAACAAGGTCGCAGCTTCCTCGGCATTGGAGTTTTCGCCCTGGCCGGAGAAATCCCACTCGACGAATTCATGATCGGCCTTGGCACTGAAGAAGCGCCACGACACCACTCCACTGGAGTCGATAAAGTGCTCGACGAAGTTGTTCGGTTCCATCACCGCATGACTCTCAAAAGTCGGCTGCGGCAGATCGTTAAGGCCTTCAAAGCTACGGCCCTGAAGCAGTTCGGTAAGGCTGCGTTCCAGCGCCACTTCCATGCTCGGGTGCGCGCCGAACGAAGCGAACACGCCGCCGGTGCGCGGGTTCATCAGGGTCACGCACATGACCGGGAACTGGCCGCCCAACGAGGCATCCTTGACCAGCACCGGAAAGCCCTGCTCTTCCAGGCCCTGGATACCAGCGAGAATGCCGGGATACTTGGCCAGCACTTCCTGCGGCACATCGGGCAACGCCAGTTCGCCTTCGAGAATCTCGCGCTTGACCGCGCGTTCGAAGATTTCCGACAGGCACTGCACTTGGGCTTCGGCCAGGGTATTACCAGCGCTCATGCCGTTGCTCAGGTACAGATTTTCGATCAGGTTGGAGGGGAAATACACCACTTCGCCGTCGGACTGGCGCACAAACGGCAGCGAGCAGATACCGCGCTCGATATTGCCGGAGTTGGTGTCGTACAGATGGGAGCCAAACAACTCGCCATCAGGGTTGAAAATCTCCAGGCAGTATTCGTCGAGAATCTCCCTCGGCAGTTCATCCTTCGGACCCGGCTGGAACCAGCGCTCGTCCGGATAATGCACGAACGGCGCATTGGCGATCTCTTCGCCCCAGAACTGATCGTTATAGAAGAAGTTGCAGTTCAGCCGTTCGATAAACTCGCCCAGCGCCGAAGCCAGTGCGCCTTCCTTGGTCGAACCCTTGCCGTTGGTGAAGCACATGGGAGAATGGGCGTCGCGGATATGCAGCGACCAGACGTTGGGCACGATATTGCGCCATGAGGCAATTTCGATCTTCATCCCCAGGCCCGCAAGGATGCCGGACATATTGGCGATGGTTTCTTCCAGCGGCAGGTCCTTGCCTGCAATAAAGGTGCTGGCCCCGGACGCCAGGCTCGGCATCAGCAGCGCCTGGGCATCGGCATCGAGGTTTTCCACTTCTTCGATCACGAATTCAGGCCCGGCCTGCACCACCTTCTTGACCGTGCAACGGTCGATGGAACGCAGGATGCCCTGGCGGTCCTTGGCCGAGATGTCAGCTGGCAACTCGACCTGGATCTTGAAGATCTGGTTGTAGCGGTTTTCCGGGTCGACAATATTGTTTTGCGACAGGCGAATATTATCCGTGGGGATATTGCGGGTGTCGCAGTACAACTTGACGAAGTAAGCCGCACACAGAGCCGACGAAGCCAGGAAGTAATCGAATGGCCCCGGTGCCGAACCGTCGCCCTTGTAACGAATGGGCTGATCGGCGATCACCGTGAAGTCATCGAACTTGGCTTCAAGTCGCAGGTTGTCGAGAAAATTAACCTTGATTTCCATGTGGCATTACCATCAATAAGCGAGCAAACGAATGGCCGCCATTATCCGGTTTTTCTGAGGGAAGTCTTTGGCTATGTGTTGTGGGTCGATGATCTTTCCTGTTAACACGCCAAAACCTGCTGAATCGCCGGAACCCTGTGGGAGATCCCGCGCCGTCGCGCAGCAAACACTTGGCAGGGCGCGAGAGTAAATCCTGTGGGAGCGAATTCATTCGCGAAGGCGGTGTTTCAGGCGATGAAAATACATCGGCTGTACCGGCCTCTTCGCGAATGAATTCGCTCCCACAGACTCGGCGGTATCAGGTCAACAACCGCTCCAACACCACTTCCAACGGATGGCGCATCTGCCGGTCGGCCATGCGCTTGACCTGGCTGCGGCACGAATAGCCGGTTGCCAGGTGCTCACCGTCTTTGCCACTACCCCAAGCCAGGACCACGCCCGGATGATCGCCCAACCCGACCCGTTGAAGTTTTACGCGTTTTCAAATGCTTGAGTCATCAGGTTTCACGACTCCCAGGGTCAAGGTGTGATGAGGGTCATTGCCCAGCCAGGCGCAAGGCACGCCATGGGCCTGGGCATAAGCGGCGGCCAGGGTCTGCACGACCATGGCTTCCAGGCTGCCCAGGGCGCCGAAGTTGGCGTCCTGCACGAACGGGCGGATATTCCAGTTCAAGGCCGACAGTTCGGTGATTTCAGGTTGGGAAAACGACACGCAGGCAGGCGCGGGTTTATCCAGCTCGCTCTGTTGCAATACCCGCTCGGCCACCGTCGCCAGGTCTTCGGACTCGGCGGCGAACCATTCGCCACGGCAAAAGCGCACACCGCCCTGCGTGCCGAGCAGCCACAGCACCGCCGCTTCCCCGGCAGGTAGGTGGCTATTGGCTTGCGGTGGCAACGACGCACAGCCGGCACAGAGAATCCGCGCATCGGCGGCCGCGCCCTGCAACTGATCGATGATCACGTCCAGGCTGGCCAGGCCTTGCCAGGGTTCCGGATGCTCCGGCAGTTTTACCTGCGGGCAGGAGCTGGCCATTTGTTCAACGAAGGCGGCCCAGGCGCTGGCGGTGCCTTGCCAGTAGCAGCGCAGGGGTTGTAAGTCGATGGGGGCTTCGTGTTGTTCTTTCCACTGCATCGCAAGCAGCATCGCCAGTTTTCGTTCGCGCCCGGCGATACCGTTATCCGTGAGCTGACGCAGACGCATCACCAGGCCGCCATCGACTTTTTCCGCAACGGGCGGCTGGTGATCCGGGGTAAACAGTTTCATGCGCGATTCAACGGAGTTACAAACCGGCCCGACCAGCACCGCGTCGACCAGCGCAACCTGCTGCCGATGGCGCGTCCACCAGGCACGCTGAATCTGCCGCGCCGTCTCCGTATAAGTGTGGGCAAAGTGCTGATTGAAATGGACGTACAGCACCCGCAGCAGAAACACCGTCAGCCACAACAAAAGCACGCCGACCATGCCGACAATCATCACCCTTGGCTCGTACAGATCGGCCAGGAATAACTTGCCGCCCACGATCAAAACGCTTAGCAATGCAGCGCCACTGAGCCACCAGCGTGAGTAGACCGGAGAGCGCGCTCGTGGGTAAGGCGCGAAATAGGGGGCCTCGTTCATGGGGCCACCGAGAAGTCAGGCTTTGATAATTTGGGTCTGATAAACCCGAGTACTGGAGGGCGTCCCCTCGATTTGCGCGTACTCCCTGCGCAAGGAGTGCCATGGCGTACGACCTCCCATGCGGCGCGCGTCGTCGAAACCATGTCTGGCAGGTCCTCCAGCGTTTCAACCTTGGCATCGTTCATATGTGCTCTGTTGTGCCAACCACGGTCGAACAGGCGCGGTAAATAGCAGTCAGCCAACGACACGCAAATTTGAGCGGGCAAATGATCCGTGCTCAGTTGCGGCAGTTGTATTGCCCCGGAAGGAAGATTCTCAGAGGCGGAAACCAGCCATTCGTCCAGGGAAAAAAACAGCTTGCCTTCCGGACCGAACAACCAGAGCAGCGCTTCGTCTTTTTCAGGATGGCCGTTGCCGCTGTGGCGAGGTGAAGAATGGCAACCGGCGCATAGAATGCGAGTGCCGACAGGCGCGCCCTGTAACTGATCGATGATTGAGTACAGGCTATCAATGCCTTGCCAGGGGTCGGGTTGTTCAGGGAGCTGGAGTGTTGGCCAGACTTGCGTCATCTGCTTCGCAAAGGCCTGCCAGGCGACCCGTGACCCAAGCCAGTAGCAACGCAATGGCTGTAATTCGGTAGGCACGGCTTGCCGCTCATGCCATTGCTTGGCGAGTAGTATCGCCAATTGTTGCTCGCGTTCGGCGCAATCGAACCCGGACACCTGTACTGAGTGAATGGCTAGCCATTCAGGGTTTTCTTTCGGTTTGCCGGCTTGATGGTATGGACTGATCGATACTTGCCTGCCCTCGCGCGGTGTACCCGATGCCTCCACCAGCACCGCCTCTACGAGCGCTGCTTTATATCGATCGCGAACACCCCAATCCCGCTGCATCTGCCCCTCTGCTTCCTCGAAGGCACATGGAGCGCGCTGCTTTGCGTACCGCAATAATAAAAAGGCTAATGGGAGCACTACAAAAACAATGAGCCACACAGCGAAGAGGGGGACTGCGACCATCGCCGCTAGCATCAAGACGTACCCGTCCCAAGGGATAAATACGGCAATGCAAGCGAACAACCCCATTAACCCAAGACCAACCAGCATCCATTCGACATAGTCGAGTTCAGGCTTCTTATTCATGACATTACGGTTCCTTCACCCATGGAGCTGACCAACGTGCAACCACACGCACAACGATGCCCCGCCAGCGCCACCGCACAGCCGTCGGCTTCGTACAGATCACTGCCTTCGGCGATGGCGTTCAGTCCATGCAGAGTGCAGAGCACCGCATCGCCCTGGCAGGCAATGGGCTTGCCGTAATAGGGGTAATGCCCCTCCAGCACCTCACCACCAAACTCACACAAGGCGTCGCCTTGTCGAATCACGAACTTCATGGCATCACCTCGCGCACTCGGGCGCTCTCGGGTTGTGGGCAGGACTGCGGCTCCGGCAGGCGCAGCGGCGTCTTGATCGGGTAGTCGGGGCTGCCATAGGCGTAGCAGGACGTCGTGACCTCAAGCTCGTCGCAGGGCAGGAAATGCACGGTGATGCCGCAGACTTTTTGGTCGGTGTAGTCGGGCACGGCTACTTCTTTAGTGTGTTTGCGTGTTTGAGCTTCGACTTTGTCAACCCAGGCGAAATACTTGGCCTCATCAGCAAAGCCAGGGAAGCCCGGGGTATATGCCGAGCCCGTCTCCCAATCCACCCGCACCGTCATCCCCGGCTGCCAGCGTTTCGGCGCGATATAGCAGCAACCTCCGCCGCCGCCTTGCCAAGGGCCAATGATGTCGATCCCCGAACGGTCATCGACACTAAAGCGGTTAATGGCCCAGTGGGTATGGTTGATGGCTTCAATGGTGCCGGCTTCGGTGTGCAGGGCAAGCACCGTGGCGGCCAGCCCGCACAGGGCGGCGAGCATCGGACGCAAGGGGGATGTTCTGCGGGCCGAGTAGCAACGAATGGATTCAGACTGACGCATCGTTCACCTCGCTGGCCTGTGCGTAATAAGCCTCCCAGCGGTCGGCAATGGCTTTTTGCGCTTGGGCCATGCGCTCGGCAGTCATGGGCTCGGGTTGTTCCGGTAGCCTCTGTTCAAGGCCGTGCAGGCGCGGGTCCCCGGCCAGTACCAACTGATCATTGGCGTCATAAAGCGCCAGCTTTCTGGAGTTGGTATTGCCGAAAAACACCATGCGCTCGCGCAGGTAGCTGCCACCGGGCTCTCGACCACCTTTGCTCACCTGTTTCAAGTTGAAGGCATAGAGAAACCAGGCGCGGGAATCGTGGACCTGATCGTCGAACAGTGCGCGCAACAGCCCTTCGGGGGCATTGACATTGCGCCATTCGGCGACGTTGCCGCGCCGGTGTTGGTCTGTATGGTTTTTCTCCGGCCAAGGCGGCGGAAACAGTTGGCTGACCCTGGCTCGCCCGGCGGCTATCATCTTTTCCCGCTCGGCCGAGGTTTCTGCGTTCAACTGCGCGGCGGGCAGCCGTATTGGCAGCGCCGTCAGCAGCCCCTGCTTCGCCAGCCTGATATGCCGGTCGGTGCGGTAATCCTCGGCGAATTCCTCGGCGGCCTCGCGCAACTGGGTCTGCGCCATGTCCGGGTCATAATCCTTGACGCCGGGTTCCAGCGGCTGCCTGGCCTTGATGCCCTTGCGCTCGTCGTACAGTTGCACTTCGCGTCGCTTGCTGAGGGCGTCTTGTCGCGCATCGCGTTTATCCTCGGCGCTTCTGCGTTGATCTGCCGGGGCCTCGGTATCGCTCGCCAATTTATAGAATGCCTGCTCTTTCAGGCTTTGCTCGGCAAAGGCGTAGCGGTCGATGCGCCAGGCA
This sequence comes from Pseudomonas sp. JUb42, assembly GCF_024807945.1. Lineage (GTDB taxonomy): Bacteria > Pseudomonadota > Gammaproteobacteria > Pseudomonadales > Pseudomonadaceae > Aquipseudomonas. The sequence continues at coordinate 201,406 of NZ_JANUFD010000017.1, forward strand.
GTGATCCACGCCATCTGTTCGCGCAGAGCGTCCTCCAGCGTAACGCTGGCAGGGAGTGGTTCGTAGTGCTCGGCCTGTTCGATGGGCTGCGATTGCGAGTCGGCGGGCAGGCCGAGAGTGACCTGGCGCCAGGCGTTGAAGCGGGTGACTAGTTCTGATTTGACAAAAAAATCTCGTACCAACGCATCCTCCATTACGCGCCACCGCTGATAGTGAAGCCCCTGTGACAAGGCCTCTTTCGGCACTTTCAATGGAGCGCCATGAGCGAAAGCATCGGCATACAGATCGTTCAGGGCAATCTGTGACAGCAATAGCCCGTCTCCCACCCGTGGATCCGCGCTGATGGCCTTGCCCTGATCCCCCGGCGGATAGCCCCCACCCTGATCCGAGTGCATACCGGGATGCAGCACCTCCACGCTATTGGCCGGGTAGCTGCCATCCTCGCGTCGGATCGAGTCCAGCGGAAAGCACAGGCGCTGCTCATGGCTGGCCACAATATGCAGGCAGCGTTTGACCAGATTGCCGTCAGGCAGTTGCTGATTGCCCTCGGCCCAGCCCATATGGCCTTCAGGCCCGGGCAACAGATTGGCGATGCCTACCGAGGCCACGGTGTCCAACAGCCCGAGGTATTCGACGCTGATGGGCAGGGTGATATCGAGCATCTGCAGGCAAGGAGTTGGATCGCCTTCAGACAGTATCTGATTGAGCCAGCTTACAAAGGCCCTTGCCGCCGCCGCACCACGGGAAAAGCCATAGACATACAACCTGACCCCCAGCAAGCGGCTTTGGCCGGGCTGTGCACGCATGGCATTACGCAGCGGGATGATCAGCGCCTCGGCGTGCTTGCGCCATTCCAGGCCCCGGTTGGCGTAACCGGTTATGCCCAAGATCGTGCCCATGGCCTTGACCGATTTCAGCAAGGTGTCATCGTCCAGGCGAGGCAGTTTCAGGGCACGGCGAAGGGCGTCGACGATCATCAGCAGGGCCCAATTGATCCGTTCTTCACCGTACCCGGCCAGGGCCAGGCCGAAACTGCTGTAATCCAGATCACCGACTTCCGGGAAGGGCGTGCCGACACCGGGCATGTAGTACTTGAAATACTGGTTGTTGACGGTGTCCCCTTCATCGGTCAACCGCCTGGCCTTGCTGCCAGAATGGTGGGTGCCGCCGACGTAACCGGCGCCGATACTGGCGCGGAACAACCGGGCGATATTGGTCGGGTGCGGTTTATCACCGGACTCGTACAGGTCGTTATTGAGGTTATTGCCGGTGCCGTCGAAAAACAGGCTGATATGCAGGGTTTTGCAGCATGGCAGCTCGACCCGGCGCCCGGCTGCAATAGACAAGGCAGTCTGATATTCACTCTCCAGCCGGGACTGGAGTTTGATATTTTGCTGGACCTGCTCGGGACGGCTGGGCAAGCGCCCCTGTACGGGAAATTGTGGGGGATACCAAAGAGGGGCATGTGTCATTGCGGACATGATTGTGGCTCCGGCAGTTGCAGAGGCGTCTTGATCGGGTATTCAGGGCTGCCATAGGCGTAACAAGAGGTTGTGACCTGTAGCTCGTCGCACGGCAGGAAGTGCACGGTGAGGCCGCAGACTTTTTGGTGGGTGTAGTCGGGGACGGCTACTTCTTTGCTGTGTTTGCGTTTTTGCGCTTTGATTTTTCTTTCCCACGCCAAATATTTAGGCCAGTCGGCATATCCAGGATTGTCGTAGGCATATGCCACACCCGTCTCCCAATCCACCCGCACCGTCATCCCCGGCTGCCAGCGTTTTGGCGCGATATAGCAACAACCACCGCCTCCACCCTGGTACGGACCAATGATGTCGATCCCCGAACGGCCATCGACACTAAAGCGGTTAATGGCCCAGTGGGTATGGTTGATGGCTTCAATGGTGCTGGCCTGGACGCTCGGGGCGAGTACGTTGATTGCCAGGCAGCAAAGCGTGGCCAACAGCGCCCGGCCTATTGAGGTTTTAGGCATCGGGCTTCTCCTGTCCATGCTGTTGGTCGAGGGCGAAAGCTTCGCGCTCGGAATCCGCCAACAACCCGGCCTGACTTGCCTCAAGCAGCGCGGCAAAGCAATTTTGAAAACGCTGTTCCGCGTTGGGGGCGCGAGGCAGGGTGTTCAACAGCAGAGCCGCTTCAGCAGCACAACTGAGGACGTCCATTTGGCGGTCGTTAAACGCGATGGGGCCGCAGCCCTCCAGATGCTCAAGCGCGGCACCCGACCCAGGCAGATAGTGCGGAACGCCATCTCGATCCAGCCAACTCCAGAACACCGCAGGGCGCAGCCAAAGCTGTTGCTGCTCAGGGTTCAGGACATGACTTAGCAGTTGCGGGAACAGACGTGAGTCATAGAAGCGAAACAACCCCGAGCTCTTGCCATGACGCATGTGTACGCAACCAGCAAAGTGTTCGACCAACGCCTGAAAGGGCCAGCGCGAAGCCAGCAGCAAGAGCGGCAGATCAGCTTGGTAATACTCGATCAGATTGATCAGCCAGAACCGCTGCAGCGGCCGCGCCAGATCAACCCGCACCAGCAGCGGCACCAAATCCTCGTCGCCTTCTTCCGCCAACCCGCTGAATAACGGGTGCCAGAGTAGCGGCGGCTCGACGCTTGCCACGCTGCGCATCAGGAAGTCAGCGTTGCGGGCCTGATCGATAATTAGGTCGATGCTGGTGATGGTCGCATCGGCACAGCTGTCTTCGAGCAATTTGAACCAGGTATCGATATGAGTAGCGGTCATGCTTTTCCCTCCAGGGCTACGAAACCGTTGATGGCCGCAGCGGCCCTTTTTTGGCATTCCCGACACAGCGACCCTGGCAACGCTGGCAGCGCAAACACCTGCCCCTGCGGCCCCTCGACCCGATGCCGGCCCTTGATACTCACCAGCCCCGGCCCATGAATCTGGATCTCGCCACTGGGGGTGATGCGGATGTAGCCGCCGCCACTGGCCAGGGTGATGCCGTTCTTGGCGGTCAGTTGCAGGTGGCCTTGCACCGATTGCACGGTGATGTCCTGCTGGGCGATGAGGTTGAGCAGGTCGCCGTGGGACTCGATTTCCAGCGGGCCTTTGCCCGAGACCAGGCGCATGCCTTCCTGTTGGGCCAACAGGGAGATGGCCTGGTTGGACTGGGCCGAAAGGCGTTGGGCGGCGGCCAGGTGGATGTCGTCCCGGCTTTGCAGGTACAGGGCCTTGCCGCTGTTGAGCAGCAGGCTGGCGGGAGTGACAGCAGCGATGCCGCTCGGGGCGCTGAGGAGGATGGCCGGGGCGTGCAGGTTCTTGGCGTCGGTCTGCAACTGGCGCAGCCCGTCAACGGCGGGCTCGTGGCTGTGGTGGGCCTGGGCGACGGTTTGCCAGCCGGCCATTTGTGCATTCGCGCCCTCGATCAGGTGGGTCGCCGGGGTCATGTCCAGCGCTTGGCCCTGGGCCTTGGCCTGTTCATCGGCACTGATAAACACACCCTTGCCGCCACGAATCGCCCCCCAGCCATCGCTGCGCAGTTCAAAACCTTCGCCGCGTTTTTTCTTCTCGGCATTGACCAGATGCCCGAGATTGAGCTGGCTCTTGCCGCTGTACTCGGTGCTGAGCTTGACGTGCTCCTGGCCGCGTTTGTCTTCCATGCGCAGTTTGTTATTGGCCGGGGTGCGCAGCACGTTGCGGCTGTCGTCGCGTCGGGCCAGGGTGACGTGGTCGGGGTGTTCGCTGTCGTGCAGGGCGTGGGCGATGTAGGGGCGGTCGGGGTCGCCATTTTCGAAGGCCACGGCCACTTCGGTGCCGCAGATCAGTGGCAGGTGCAGGCCGTAGGTGTCACCGGCGTAGGGCCGCGCCAGGCGCAGCCACATGCTGGTGCGGCCCTTTTCCCACTGGTCGCGGTCGAACAGGAAGTTGACCCGGTAGCGGCCTTCCTTATCGATATCGGCGTAGGTGGTGTTGGCGTCGCCACTGGTGACTCGTGCGGGAATGGTCCCGGCCATGTGCGGTTTGGCCAGGCGCGGTGGTCGGAAGCAGATGTTTTCCGCGTAGGGAATACCTTCGAAGCGGACTTCCAGGCTGCGGTCACGGGCGGCGCTGAGGCGTACTTTGGTCACCAGCGCACCGGGCTCGAAGGCCTGCAGGGTAGCCTCGGTGATCTCCAGTACCTGGCCCGGCATCAGGCTGGCCAGGGTGCTGATGCCACTGAGACGGGTCTGG
>NZ_JANUFD010000018.1 GCF_024807945.1 Pseudomonas sp. JUb42
ACGTGTGACATGACGATGCTCCGAATAGTGACTCCTGTGAAAGTCTAGAGCCGTTCACAGGAGTCGAGCCGGGGGAACCATTTCATTAGATTTGCCCTCTGCCTCGGTTAGTGTTTACTGCGTGACAGCGCGGCGTCGCAGACGGCGCGGGATCTCCCACAGACTCACCTCCCACTCTGAGGATTACTGTGGCACCGAATCTCAATGCGAATCCCCATCCCACCACCAGCCCCAGAAGCCCGGTAACTCCACGGGCTGGGCACTGCTCTGCACCGTTCGCACCATGGCCGCGCGCAGCAGCGCGTCGCTGTCGTCGTAGAACGGCTTGTCGGCGGTCTTCACCCCTGTCTCTCGCGCACTGTCCATGAGGATCTGCAGATACTCCTGCATATGCCGGGCGCTGTAGCGATTGAGATCGTGAAAGGTCACCACCACCGGAATCACCCCGTCGACCACCGGCATCTCCCCCGCCGCAATTCGTTCGCGCACTTCAGCCAGGTGTTTGAGCAGATTGGCCCGTCGTTGCGGGCTGGCGTTGAAGCCCCAGATCTTGCCGTCATTGGCGCTCAGGTCGGTCAGCAGTACGTGCATGCCATGGCGTTGATAAGCCGCGAACGTCGCCTTGTCGTAGTTCCAGAACGGCGGACGCAACAGCACCGGCGGCGCCCCGGTAATGGCCGCAATATCGCCGCTGCCGTCGATCAGTGACTGCTCCAGCACTTGCGGGCTCAGCGAGCGGTGATTGGTGTGCCAGGGCGTGGCAGTATGGAAGCCGAGGATATGGCCTTCGGCATGTTCGCGCCGCATGACGCTGCGGCCGATATCACTGTTGCCGGCTCTCGGCGCACGGGTCTGCACAAAGAATACGGCCTTGATTCCCGGCAGTATCGGGTTATGGGCCAGGTCATCGAGTACCGACAGCGACGGGTTCCAGAAACTCGAAGCACTGGGGCCATCGTCAAAGGTCAGCAAGAAACGAATTGGCGGCTGCGCCTGCAGGCGTTGCGCAGTCTGTGGCGTCAGGGCCAATGGCGGCCCGATGCAACCGCTCAGGCTCGCGGCAAAGGCGAGCCCGGATAGAAAAGTCAGAATGGATTTCAAGGGTCTGGATAAGTCTGGAAGGGCAAAACAGGACCAAGATGAATTCAAGCCGCCGGGCAACTGGCAGGCATTGAGTCAGCATCTCATCAATGGAGTGGCACTTGCTCCTTGCCCCTGCCGTTCAGCCGGGGACCACTGCGGCAGGGAATGTAACAGAAAGTTTCAGTCACAGGGCATACCCACCGGCCATCCACGCGTTTGCTGTATGGCGCCTGTCTATTAGCCAAACCCGGCAATTAGCGATAGCCTCTGCTGCACTTCAACAGAACCGTGCTGCCATGAGCCCCACAGACTTTTCACCCGATATCGAAGCGGTCCACCGCATCGAGGCTGTACCGGTCATTCTGAGCATGGTCAAGCACCTGACCGGCATGCGTTTCGCGGCGGTGGCCAGGGTTACCGAAAAAAACTGGGTGGCCTGCGCCGTCGATGACTCCATCGATTTCGGCCTCAAGCCTGGCGGCGAGCTGGTACTGGAATCAACCATCTGTCACGAAATCCGCCAACACCGCCAGCCGGTGATTTTCGGCCATGCCAGCCGGCACCCGCTGTTTTCGGCCCATCACACCCCCAAGACCTATGGTCTGGAGAGCTATATCTCCATTCCCATAGTCACCGCCAATGGCGCGTTTTTCGGTACCCTGTGTGCGATCGATTCGGTCCCGGCCAACCTCGATGATCCGGCCATTGCCAAGACGCTGACGCTGTTTGCCCAGTTGATCGCCATGAGCCTGGACACCCAGAACAACCTGGAGTTGACCCAGGCCGCACTGGTCAGCGCCAATGAACATGGGCGCCTGCGCGAGCAGTTTGTCGCGGTGCTGGGCCATGATCTGCGTACGCCGCTGAGCGCTATCCGCATGAGTGCGGACCTGCTGGAAAGCAAGACCAGCGACAAGCGTTCACTTAGCCTGATCTCGGCTATCCGCAGCAGCTCGACGCGCATGGGCCTGCTGATTGAAAACGTCCTGGACTTTGCCCGTGGCCGCCTGGGCGGTGGTATTCCCAGCAAGCGCCAACTGGTCGATGACCTGGAACAGACCCTGCGCCAGACCCTCGACGAAGTTCAGGCATCCCATCCCCAAGCGTCATTCAGCCATTCGCTGACGCTGCCTTCGGGTATCCATTGCGATCCGCTGCGCATGGGCCAACTGCTGTCCAATCTGCTGGGCAACGCCGTCACCCATGGCTCGGTGTCGACGCCAATCGTGGTGCAGGCCTATGCCGAGGCCAACGAGATCGTCATTTCGGTGACCAACCAGGGGCCGCCGATCCCCGCCGAACTCATGCCGCTGCTGTTCGAGCCCTTCACCCGCTCGGAAGCCGGGTATCGCGGTGAAGGCCTGGGATTGGGCTTGTACATTGCCGCGCAGATTGCCAACGCCCACCACGGCAGCTTGAGCGTGACCTCCACACTGGAGTCCGGCACCTGTTTTGTTGCAAGATTTCCGGCTCAATTCAAATGGTTGTGAACCCTTTACGTTAAACAGAGCGACAGGGCCATCGACCCGGCCCGTGGTGTCGCACAATGCAACGAGAATCGCTATGAACCGCCATTTCAACAACCATGACGCCCTCCTCCTGCTGACGGGAGTACGCGCATGATCGAAGTCACCGAAGTCTCCATCGCCCAATTGCGCGCGGCGCTGGAATCCGGCCAGACCACGGCGGTGGAGCTGGTCCAGGCCTATCAGGCGCGGATCGCCGCCTACGATGGCGCCGACACGGCCACTGCGTTGAATGCCCTCGTCGTCGCCAATCCCGAAGCGCTCAACGAAGCCCGCGCCTCCGATGCCCGCCGGGCCAGGGGCGAAACGCTGGGGCCACTCGACGGTATACCCTACACGGCCAAAGACAGTTATCTGGTCAAGGGCCTGACCGCTGCTTCGGGCAGCCCGGCGTTTGCCAACCTCGTCGCCCATCGCGATGCCTTCACCATCGAACGCCTGCGCGGCGCCGGGGCGATCTGCCTGGGCAAGACCAATATGCCGCCCATGGCCAACGGCGGCATGCAACGCGGCGTCTACGGCCGGGCCGAAAGCCCGTATAACGCCGCCTACCTCACGGCGCCCTTCGCCTCCGGCTCGTCCAATGGCGCGGGTACGGCGACGGCTGCCAGCTTCGCTGCCTTCGGTCTGGCCGAGGAGACCTGGTCGAGCGGTCGCGGCCCGGCGTCGAACAACGGTTTGTGCGCCTACACGCCTTCGCGCGGTGTGATCTCGGTGCGCGGCAACTGGCCGCTGACCCCGACCATGGACGTGGTCGTGCCCTTCGCCCGGACCATGGCCGACCTGCTGGAAGTACTGGATGTCGTCGTCGCCGAAGACCCGGACACCCGTGGCGACCTGTGGCGCATGCAGCCCTGGGTGCCGATTCCCAGCGTCGCTTCGGTACGCCCGGAGTCCTACGCCTCACTTGCGGTGAGCGCCGAATCATTGGCCGGTAAACGCCTGGGCGTGCCACGCATGTATATCAATGCCGACCCCGATGCAGGCACCTCCGACAGCCCTGGCATCGGCGGGCCGACGGGCCAGCGCATCAATACTCGCCCATCGGTGATTGACCTGTGGAAAGCCGCACGCCAGGCCCTGGAAGCCGCGGGTGCCGAAGTGATCGAGGTGGATTTCCCCTTGGTCTCCAACTGCGAAGGCGATCGCCCCGGCGCACCGACCGTATTCAATCGCGGCCTGGTGTCCAAGGAGTTCCTGCATCATGAGCTATGGGACCTGACCGCTTGGGCCTTCGATGACTTCCTCCAGGCCAATGGCGACCCGGCCCTTAACCGCCTGGTCGACGTCGATGGCGCACTGATTTTCCCCCACGACCCCGGCACACTGCCTAACCGTGAAGGTGATCTGGCGGCGGGCATGGACGAATACGTACGCATGGCCGAACGCGGCATTACGCCTTGGGATCAGATCAGCACAGTGCCCGACGGCCTGCGCGGTCTGGAGCAGACCCGGCGTATCGATCTGGAAGAGTGGATGGACAGGCTGGGGCTCGATGCGGTGCTGTTCCCGACCGTCGCCGATGTTGGCCCGGCCAATAGCGATGTTGATCCGCAGTCAGCGGATATCGCCTGGAGCAACGGCGTCTGGGTGGCCAACGGCAACCTCGCCATCCGCCACCTGGGCGTCCCCACCGTCACCGTGCCCATGGGCGTGATGGCCGATATCGGCATGCCGGTAGGCCTGACCTTTGCCGGGCGCGCCTATGACGACTCGACCCTGCTACGCCTGGCCTCGGCCTTTGAAGCGAGCGGATCGAAACGGCAGATTCCGCCGCGGACGCCACCGTTGGCATAACCGCTGTTATTGGAATTGGCTTTTGTGGGACCGGCTTTAGCCGGGAAGAGGTCAGTGAAGTCGATATTTCTCTATCGTATGCACGGCCCCCTTCCCGGCTAAAGCCGGTCCCACCTATTCAAAACCTCACGGGTTATTTAAGCCAACGCATCCAGCTCAGCCAGCAACTCGGGTGCAATCACCAGCTCGCTGGCACTGAGGTTTTCCTGCAAATGTGCCACCGAGGAAGTCCCCGGGATCAACAGCATATTCGGTGCCCGTTGTAGCAGCCACGCCAATGCCACACGCAGCGTTGAGGCTCCCAACTGCGCCGCGACTTTGGACAGCACGTCCGATTGCAGCGGCGTAAAGCCACCCAGCGGGAAGAACGGTACATAGGCAATGCCCTGGCGTCCCAGATCGGCGATCAGCGCTTCGTCTGCCCGGTGAGACAGGTTGTAGTGGTTCTGCACGCAAACGACTTCGGCAATGCCCTGGGCTTCCTTGACCTGGGCTGCAGTGACGTTACTCACCCCCAGATGACGGATCAGGCCTTGGCGCTGCAACTCGGCCAAGTGACTGAACGGCGCTTCGATGGACTCCTCGCCCGGCGAATGCATATTGCCCCACGCCCGAAAATTCACCACTTCCAGCACATCCAGACCGAGATTGCGCAGGTTGTCATGCACGGCCTGGGTCAGCTCGGCCGGGCTTGACGCAGGACTCCACGAAGCATCTGCGCCGCGCTTGGCACCGATCTTGGTCACGATCACCAAGTCATCCTGATACGGGTGCAGGGCTTCGCGGATCAACTGGTTGGTGACATGAGGGCCGTAGAAGTCGGAAGTGTCGATATGGTTGACCCCATTGGCCACCGCTTCACGCAGTACGGCAAGCGCGGCCTGGGCATCTTTCGGCGGCCCGAAGACACCGGGACCTGCCAGTTGCATGGCGCCGTACCCCATGCGATTGACGGTGCGACCGCCCAGTTGAAACGTACCTGCCTGGCTGGCGTTGCTCATTTGCTGTACCCCAATCATGTGTGTAGGCCCACTATAGGCCTTGACCATTGTCTTGATAATCGAGTGCAATCGGCACAGGTCGTACGGGAAATCGAACAATGGCGACAGATATTCAGGATTTGCTGGCCTTCGTGGCCGTGGTCAATGCCGGTGGTTTTCGCGAAGGCGCGCGCCTGAGCGGCAAATCGGCGTCCAGCCTCAGTGATGCGGTGCGGCGCATGGAGGCCCGACTCGGCGTGCGCCTGCTCAACCGTACTACCCGTAGCGTCGTGCCGACCGAAGCCGGGGCGCGGTTGATGGAGCGGATCGTCCCGGCCTTGGGCGAAGTCGAAGCAGCGCTGGACGTGGTCAATGACTTCCGCGACCGCCCCTCGGGCACCCTCCGGCTCAATGTGCCGGTCAGCGCCGCGCGGCTGGTACTGCCGTCGATCATTACGCCCTTTCTCAATATCTACCCGGATATCCGCCTGGAAGTCATTACCGAAGAGAGCTTCGTCGATATGCTCGCCGCCGGTTGCGATGCCGGGATCCGCTACGACGACCGCCTTGAGCAGGACATGATCGCCGTGCCCATCGGGCCGCGCGTGCAGCGCTTCACCACCGCCGCCTCCCCGGCCTACCTCAACGCCCACGGTCGCCCGCAACACCCCCGCGACCTGCTTCAACACGCCTGCCTGCGCGGCAAGTTTCCCAGTGGCGCCATACCGCTGTGGGAATACGAGCGTGATGGCGAGAGCATTCAGGTCGACCCCAGCGGCCCCCTGATCGTGCGCATCGGCGGCGCCATGGACCTGGCGGTACAAGCGGCACTGGACGGCCTGGGGATTGTCTTTCTGTTCGAAGACTGGTTGCAGCCCTACCTCGATAGCGGCGCCCTGGAAGCGGTGCTGCAACCCTGGCAACTGAGTTTCAGCGGGCCGTTTCTCTACTATCCGGGCCGCCGTTACCTGCCTTCGCCGTTGCGGGCGTTTATTGATTTCATCAAGGCTAATGAGAGCGAAATACCGCCGCGCCTCTGAACACAACACAATCAACCTGAAACACCTGTCTGTAGGACCGGCTTTAGCCGGGAGGACGTGCTCGCGGCTAAAGCCGCTCCTACGGACTGCCGTTAAGCATGCGCCCCCTCGACAACCGGTCCGTGCACCGCCATCAACCCGGCGACCCACTCGATAAACACCCGCAGCTTGAGGCTGATATGCCGATTCGGTGGAAACGCCACATACAGCGGCATCGATTCAAGTTGCCAGTCCTCGAACAACACCACCAATTCACCCCGCGCCAGATGCTCCCGGGCCATGTAATCCGGCAGCCAGAGTACGCCCATCCCGGCCAGGCCCGCTGCCAGGTAGGCGTTGCCATCGTCCACCGCCAGCACGTGTCGCCCGTGGATATTCAGGCTTTCGCCGTTGCGCTGCATGGCATAGGGCAGCGCCTTGCCCGTGCGGGCCCAGAGGTAGCCGACGATGCGATGGTGAGAATCTTCCAGTTCGCGAGGATGCTGAGGCGTGCCGGCCCGTTGCAGATAGCTCGGCGCCGCATACACGCCCAGTTGCAGGTCGCCGATGCGCCGGGCCATGAGTGACTGGTCGGTGATTTCCCCGCCGCGCACCACGCAATCGACGTTCTCGCCGATCAGATCGACCTTGCGGTCGCTGACGCCCATATCCAGTTGGATATCCGGGTAACGGGCGTGAAATTCCGGCAGCGCCGGCATCAGGATCATCCGCGCCAGGGGGCTGGGCACATCAACCCGCAAACGGCCCCGAGGCAGCGCGGCGGCAGCGGACAGGCTGGTCTCGGCGTCGTCCAGATCGGCCATCAGCCGCACCACCCGCTCGTAGTAAACGGCACCATCGGCGGTGACATTGACCTTGCGCGTGGTGCGATTGAGCAGGCGCACCCGCAGGCGCGCTTCCAGTTGCTGCACCAGTTGCGTGACCGTGGTCTTGCTCATGTGCAGGGTGTCGGCGGCCTTGGTGAAACTGCCGGTCTCGACGACCCTGGCGAACGCCTGCATTGCATCAAAACGATCCATTCCGGCCTCGATTGTTTGGGATTTACAAACAGTGATGGCTACAGTTGCTCGTTTATCCCGTCCAGGCAAGCCCCTACAGTCGCTCCATCGTTAATTGCGGACCGCAACCGGCCCGCCAATGGAGGCAGCACATGACTCATCGCGACGTGGTTTTTCCACCGGGGCGCCAGGCCCTGTACGAGCGCAATCGCTATTCACCGGCGATCCGCAGCAATGGCTTTCTGTTCGTATCCGGGCAAGTGGGCAGCCGCGAGGACGGCTCACCGGAGCCGGACCTTACCCGGCAGGTACGCCTGGCATTCAGCAACCTCAACGCCATCCTCGCCGAGGCGGGCGGCAGCTTTGATGACGTGATCGATGTCACGGTCTTTATCGTCGACCCGCAGACCCGCTTCGAGCAGATCTGGAGCGTGGTACAGGAGTTCTGGGGCGAGGCGCCACACCCCACCGTGACGGCGGTGGGCGTGACCTGGCTGTACGGCTTTGACTTCGAAATCAAGGTCATTGCCAAGTTGCCGGAAGCCGATAAAGACTGATCATCAGGAGCCGCTGAGAAACCGGCTCAAGGACTGCGCCAGAGCATCGAACACCAGGGCGATACGGCGCACACGGCGCACGTCCTGATGCATCGCGATCCACACATCCACGGCAAAATCGACCTGATCCGGCAATACCCGGACCAGGTTATGAAGCTGCGCAAACTGCCTGGAACACACGCCAATCCCCAGCCCGGCCCGCAGCGCAGCGAACTGGGCCAGATGGTCGTCGGTGCGGATCAGCGTCTGCTGCGCCGCACAGGCGAACCCTTGCTGGCCAAGAAATTCGATCTCCTTGAGATTGCGGTCCGGGCCGATCAGCGGATAGCGGCGCAGGTCCTCGACATCCCCTGGCACGCCATACTGCTCAAGCAAATCTGCGGTGGCGTACAGGCCCACCTGCAAATCGCCAAGATGACGTGTCACCACTGCGGCTTCGGTAGGCCGACGAATGCGTATTGCCACATCAGCCTCCTGCAATGCGAGGGCCTCAACACGATTTGAAACGCTGAGTTCAATAGCCAGTTGTGAATGTTGGCGGCGAATATCGCGCAACATCGACGGCAACACTTCGATGCCGATCAAGCGACCGCAGGTGATACGCACGGTGCCGCCCGGCACACTGGCCTCAGCCGACGCCGCGCGGGTAAAGGCCTCGGCGGCCAGGGCCATGGACTCGACATGGCTGATCAACTCCCGGGCCATATCGGTGGGCAGCAAACCGGCGGGCGAACGAATGAACAGGCTGACCCCGACACTCTGCTCCAGCGTCTCGATACGGCGGCGGGCAGTCGCCTGGGCAATACCGAGCAGGCGCGCCGCCCCGGAAAGGCTGCCGGTGCGCAGCACGGCGAGAAACGCCCGCTGGGTTTCCCATTGCAATTGAGGGGGGGTCATACATTTCCTATGAGCCGGTAAGCTGTTTCAGGCAATTTTAATCCAACCGAAACTGTCCCATGCTTTGCCGCACTTGCACAGCCACCGAGGAATACTCGCCATGACACTGACCGGTACATGCCGTTGCGCCGCCATCACCTATAGCCTAAGCAGCGACGCCCCCATCGCGGTCTATGCCTGCCACTGCACTAATTGCCAGACCTGGAGCGGCAGCAGCTTCGCCCTGCACAGCCTGCTGCCCGAAGGCGCGCTGACGCTCAGCGGCCCACTGACCGAATACGCCTACGAAGAGAATGGCCAGCACGCCCGCCATTACCTGTGCGGCACTTGCCATACGCGGATCTACAACACCACGTCGGCGGCGCCGGGCCTGTGGGTGCTGCGCGCAGCGACGCTGGACAACAGCCCGCAGCTGACGCCCATGGCGCATATCTGGACCCGGCACAAACAAGCCTGGCTAAACCTGCCCCAGGATATTCCGAACTGGCCGCAAAGCCCGACGCCGCAAGCCTTTATGCAGGCCCTGGCCGCCCTTCGTTGAAATCCCGTTGAAATGAGGTGTTTATGAGCGACATAGCGACTATTCAAGGGGCCTGCCGTTGCGGCCAGGTGACCTTTGCCCTCAGCGCCCGGCCGGTGGTGACCATGGCCTGCCATTGCGTGGGCTGCCAGAAAATGTCCGCCAGCGCCTTCTCCCTGAGCGCTTTGTTCCCGGTCGAGAGCTTCAAGGTGACCTCGGGCGAACCGGTGATCGGTGGCCTGCATGGTGAAGCCCGCCATTACTTCTGCCCGCACTGCATGAGCAGGCTGTTCACCCGCCCTGCCGGCGTCGATGCCTTCATCAATGTGCGCAGCACCCTGCTGGACCATCCGGAGCAATACGCACCGCTGATGGAGACCTGGACCGCAGAGAAGCTGCCCTGGGTGACGACCGGAGCGACCCGTAGCTTCCCCGGCTTGCCTGACCCGCAGGATTATCCAGGGCTGATGGAAGAGTACGCCCGGCGCTCAGCGTGACAGCAATAGCCGCTCCAGTTGCGCCCGCTCCCATACGCTGAGAAAGCTCAGCGGGTCGGTACCGAAGCGCGGCCAGGCCTGCATCTGGTTCGCCACTCGCCCGTCGGCGGCCCGGCACTCGGTGCAGTGATCGAGGCCGCCGCCATCAAGCCCCAGCAGCAACTGCCAGCCATCGATATCGATGCTTAACGTGCCGTTGCTGGTTGCGCTGAGGGTGCGTAATTGGCGCACGCCCAGGGCAAGTTCCTTGAGCAACTGATAGACCTCGCGGGCGGTCAGGTCGGGTTGTGGGTTATTCATGGGTAGCGGCTTTCCTGTGGGACCGGCTTCAGCCGGGAAGACAATATGCCAGGCGCTGGAAATACGTCGATCATACCCGAGCCTTCCCGGCTGAAGCCGGTCCCATAACCCGCTCTGTCACCCCAACTTCACATTCATGGTAATCCGCGCCGTAAACACCTTCACCCCGCCCTCATCGAAGATATCCACCGGCACCACCTGGTCGCCGCCGCTGGTCCAGTCAATCGCGCTGCCATCGGCCACGGCGCGGATATCGCTCTTTGCCTTGGCCAGGTATTCCACGGTCATGCCCTTGGGAATCCATTTGGCTGCGGCCGGGATCGACACATCGGTCATCACCCCGCCCGCCAGTTCGGCAGCGTTGCACAGGGCAATCGCATGGACCGATGCCAGGTGGTTGGTGATCTCCTTGCGAAATGGCACCAGCACCACCGCATGCCCAGGGCTCAGCTCACTGATTTCGGGGTTGATGGTGCTGAAATACGGCGCCATCTGGCAGGCCATTTTGCTGAATGCGGCGGGACCTGCGCTGTTGAACAACTCAAGAAACTGACTCATGGGGATGCCCTCTGGTTTTGGTGATTTCAATTTACAGAATATTATTCTGTTACGGAACAATATTCTTTTTGCGAAAAAACTGTCAAGCTGCCCTGCCTCGGTTTTTCCCCAACCGGTAAGATTTGCATTTTTTGGTCAGTGTCCATGCCCTCATCCGACCTGCTTGAACGCACCTATCCTGGAAGACGCAGCGAGCTCAAACGCAGCATCCTGCGCACGGCGTTGTCCTGCTTCAATGCGGCAGGCATCGAAGCCACCACCATCGAAGTCATCCGCGCCGAATGCGAGACCAGCGTGGGCGCCATCTACCATCACTTTGGCAACAAGGAAGGCCTGGTCGCCGCCCTGTTCTTCGCGGCACTGGACGATCAGGCGGCGCTGCGCAACAGCTACCTGGAACAGGCACAAAGCGCCGAAGCCGGGGTACTGGCGTTGGTGCACAGCTATGTCGACTGGGTCGACGGCCAGCCAGAGTGGGCGCGGTTCATCCTGCAAGGGCGTTTCGCCGTGGCCAGCGGACCGTTCAAGGAAGAACTGGGCGAACGCAACAAACAGCGCAACAAGATGCTGTTTGACTGGATGCGTGCAGAGGGGCGCAGCGAGCAGTTCAGCCATATTCCTGCCGAACTGCTGCTGTCGCTGATCATCGGCCAGACGGAAAACTACTGCCGGGCGTGGCTGTCCCAGCGGGTCAAAAACAGCCCTGCGCACTATCGGGACATGTTGGGCAAGGCGGCGTGGCGTTCGATCAATCTCGAATGAGAACAGCACGCTATCGCTGATTAAACCCTTGGCATGGGTTGGATTGAATAGTGTGGGAGCGAATTCACCGGCCTCTTCGCGAATGAATTCGCTCCTACAGAGTTCGCTCCTACCGGGAATGCATCATCGATTCAGGAATGGGCGTGCCCCGCCCACACCTCAGGCCGCCGCCCCGCCCAGGGCAAGGCACTTTCCAACTGTGTGGCCAGGCTCAGCAGCATTCCCTCGGCCCCGAACGCGCCCATGAACTGCATGCCAATGGGCAACCCACTCTGTGGATCCTGCGCCAGGGGTACGGACATGGCCGGGGCGCCAATTACATTGGCCAAGGCGGTAAAAGGCGACTGTTCGAAGACCCGGTTCATCCAGCCACGACCATCCAGATGTTCCTGGCCTTCGTTGTAGACACCGATAAGCGGCGCCAGGCCTGGCAGGGTCGGTGACAGCAGCACATCGTATCGCTCAAAGAACCGACCCATGTGCCGGGTAACGATATTGCGTTCGAACAAGGCGCCCAACAGTTCGGTGGCGCGCAGGCTCTTGCCTTGGCGATACAGGGCCAGAGTGGCGGGTTCCAGATACTCCGTGTCGATACTGCGCCCCGTGGCAGCGGCAATGGCATCGATCCAGGCGGCGGTGTTGGAAGACCAGAAGCGCCCGTTCAACTCAACGAAGGCTTCCCAGCTCAGGCCGATGTCGGGCCGGACTTCCTCGACCCGATGCCCCAGGGCCTCCAATTGCCTGGCCGTGTGCTGCAAGGCCTGCTCCACCGCCGGGTGCAGGGCCTGACCATTGAGCGGGCGGCTTTGCAGGCCAATGCGCAGGGAACCCGGTGCTTGCGTCGCCGCAGCGGCAAAACTGCGCTCGGGCACGGCAATGCGAAACGGATCGCCGCTGGCCGGGCCATGGATGGCATCGAGCACGGCGGCGCTGTCGCGTACCGAGCGGGTCAGCACGCCATGTACCGCCAGACCGCTCCACACCTCGTCCACCTCCGGGCCCATGGGCACGCGGCCACGGCTGGGCTTGAGGCCGAACAGCCCGCACAGCGACGCCGGCACACGGATCGAGCCGCCGCCATCGGTGGCATGGGCTACCGGCACCAGCCCCGCCGCCACCGCAGCACCCGAACCGCCACTGGAGCCACCGGCGCTGCGCTGGGTATGCCAAGGGTTGCGGGTGGGTCCGCACAGACGGCTTTCGGTGGTGGTGCTGGCGGCGAACTCCGGGGTGGTGGTCCGGCCCAACGGCAGCAAGCCCGCACGGCGCAAGCGTGTCATCAGTTCCGAGTCTGCTTCGGCTGTGCAACCTTGGGCCAGGGCGCTGCCCAACTCATTGCGACGCCCGGCTGCGCTGATCCCCAGGTCCTTGATCAACAACGGCACGCCCCGCAGCGGCCCTTGCGCCGCCGCCGGCTCATCCGCCCAGGTTTCCACCAAGGCATTGATCTGCGGGTTGATCGCCTCGATGGCCTGCAAGGCCGCGTTGCGCACCTCTGCCGCGCTGACCTGCTGCTCATGGATGAGACGGGCCAGGCCCACGGCGTCTTGCTCAGCGTATTCGGACAGGTACATGACAGTCTCCAAATCGGTATGATGAATACTCTTCGGTATCGAACGATACCGATAAGTATCATGCGATACTATACGGTATCGCTGTCAAGTGGAGAGTGTTCATGCGTCCGGACCGGACCCCGCAATTGCCGCCCCGTGAGCGTATCGTCGACGCCGCCCAGGCGCTGTTTCTCGAACAGGGCATCAGCCGGGTCAGCGTCGATGCCATTGCCGCCCTGGCTGCCTCGACCAAGATGACCGTCTACCGGCACTTCGAAAACAAGGATGCCCTGGTGCTGGAATGGCTGGAGCGCCTGACCGAGAGCTACAGCGATGTGCTCGATCAGCTGGCGCAGCAGCACCCCGAGTCCCCCCGCGAGCAGTTGCTAGGCTTTCTCGGTTTTATCGTCACCGATCTGGAACGGGCCGGTTATCGCGGCTGCCCGTTCACCAATACCCTGGCCGAGCTGCCGGAGGCCGACCATCCGGCCCGGGCGCTGATCCAGGCCCACAAGCAGCGCCAGTTCGCCCGCCTGCATGGCCTGTGCGCCGAACTGGGCCTGCACGCCCCCGAACAGGTGGCCGAAGAACTGACCCTGCTGATGGAAGGCGCCCAGGTGGTGGCGCAGAACAAGGGCATCGAACAGGTCGGCGAACGCCTGACGCGCATGGTCCGGCAACGCCTGGATGCCCGCGCCTGAGCGTTATTTACGCCGGGGCCGTGGGCGTATGCCGGTGGACCACTGACGCACGCTGGCCCAGCCCTGATGCAAGGCATGGCGCAGGGCCACGGCGTCTTCGGCCAGTACCCGCAGGCCCACCCCGGCGTCATTGGGCAGGGCGCTGACACCAAGGTAGCAGCCGTTCAGCTGGCCTGTATCAGCGCGTAACAGCGTGACGATTTCCTCGACCGGCAGGTCCTGGCCGATCAGCATCAGGTTGCCCCAGGCCCGATAAGGCCCCGAGACGCCGAGCTGCCCGGCCTGCCACTGCCCTCCTTCAACCCGCAGGCGATCGGCGACCAGCACCTCGGAGTCTGCCGTCTGTACCCGAACATCGCTGCGGTACTCGCTGAATACGCCCTCGCGTCCACCGGGAGCATGGCTGCAAAAGGCATCGCACAGTAGCAGGCGGCCGCCCTCCTGCAAGGTCACCTCAACGCGGTTGTGCAATCGCGACCGGGGAAACAGGATGGTCGCCATGGGCAAGTATTCGAGCCAGGCGCCAGCCCCCACGCCAAGGCTGACTCGCTGCTGCGCCGGCGCCTCGTCCATGCTGTGGGCCACTGTCGCCGCGCCACTGGCGACGTGGGCCATGCAGCCCGGCCCGGCACTGATGCTCAGGTGCAGGCGCTCCCCGGCAAATACCCCGCCGGAGCAGGACTGCAGATAGGCCGCCGCCATTTGCACCGGATCATCCGGCAGACGCAACTGCCGCCCCAAGTGGAAGGGATAACCGACCTGCTGCCGGGCAATGTAACTGCGCCCGTCCGGTGCCCGCTGGAACGCCAGCAGCGCCTGGGGCCTGTCGTTGAGGATCGCTGAATGAATCGGAGCGATGGCGTTCATGGGCGATCGAACAGCACGGCCTGGCTGATAGCGTCGACCACCGCATCGACGCCCTCCCCGGTCGCGCAATTGGTAAACAGCACCGGCCGGCCGCCGCGGGCCAGGGCCGACTCTTCGCGCATGCGCGCCAGATCGACGCCGACATGGGGCGCCAGGTCGTACTTGTTGATCACCAGCAGGTCGCAACCGAGCACGCCGGGCCCGCGTTTACGCGGTATATCGTCGCCCCCCGCGACGTCGATCACGAAAATCCAGTAGTCCACCAGGTCCAGGGAAAAGGTCGAGGCCAGGTTGTCGCCGCCGGACTCGATCAGTACCAGGTCGAGGCGCGCGAAACGGCTCTCCAGTTCATCGGCCATTTGCAGGTTCAGGGTCGGGTCTTCGCGAATCGCCGTGTGAGGGCAGGCGCCGGTTTCCACGGCGCGTACCCGCTGCGGATCGATCAGGCCGCTGCGCTGGATGCGCTCAGCATCCTCGCGGGTCGCCAGGTCATTGGTAATTACCGCCAGTTCGGTGCCACGGGCGATAAAACGCGGAATCAGTTGTTCCAGCAGGCGGGTCTTGCCCGAGCCCACCGGGCCGCCGATGCCGACCCGGGCGGCACCGGGATGTGCGTCAGATACAGGGGTTGCCAGTGCGATTGCAGTCATTTCCGGTTCTCCAAAACAGGGGGTTCAGCGCAGCATGTAGCGCTGGGCCAGAGGCACTTCGCTGACCGGCTCGCAGGTCAGCAGCTCGCCGTCGGCGTAGACATCGAAGGTCTGGGCATCGACGCGGATATGCGGGCAGGCATCGTTATGCAGCATGTCCGACTTGCGCAAAGTGCGGGTGCCGAAGGCCGGCAGCAGCGGCTTGTGCAAGCCCAGGGCCTTGCCGGTATCGGCTTCCACGGCCAGGCGATTGACGAAGTTCACCGACAACGCCTGGGGTGCGCGGCCGAACGAACCCCATTGCGGGCGCATCACCAGGGGCTCGCAGGTGTACAGCGAAGCGGCGGAGTCGCCCATGGCACCATGTACGATAAAACCGCCCTTGATCACCAGCTCCGGCTTGATACCGAAGAACGCCGGGCGCCACAGCACCAGGTCGGCCAGCTTGCCGGGCTCGATGGAGCCGATATAGCTGTCGATGCCGAACACCCGGGCAGCATTGATGGTGTATTTGGCGATGTAGCGCTTGATCCGTTCGTTGTCACCCAGTGCCGTGGTTTCTTCCGGCAGGCGCCCGCGCTGGTCCTTCATCTTCGACGCCAGTTGCCAGGTGCGGGCAATCACCTCGTTGATGCGGCCCATGCCCTGGCTGTCCGAGCCAAGAATCGAGATCGCCCCGGTGTCATGCAGAATGTCTTCGGCGGCGATGGTCTGGGGCCTGACCCGTGATTCGGCGAACGCCACATCCTCCGGCACGGCCGGGTTGAGGTGGTGGCAGGTCATGATCATGTCCAGGTGTTCGTCGAAGGTGTTGATCGTGTAGGGGTTGGTCGGGTTGGTCGACGACGGGATGCAGTTGGCTTTGCCCGCCACACTGATGATGTCCGGGGCATGGCCGCCGCCCGCGCCTTCGGTGTGGTACATGTGAATGGTCCGGTCGCCAATGGCGGCCAGGGTGTCTTCGAGAAAGCCCGACTCGTTGAGGGTGTCGGTGTGCAACTGGACCTGGAAGTCGTACTCGTCGGCGACCTTGAGGCAGGCATCGATCACCGCAGGCATAGCGCCCCAGTCCTCATGAATCTTCAAGCCCAGGCAGCCGCCGCGCAGTTGGCCAATCATCGAATCCGGCTTGCTGGTATTGCCCCGGCCGAGAAAACCGAAGTTGATCGGCCAGGCTTCGGACGCCTGGAGCATCTTGCCGACGTTCCATTCGCCACCGCAGTCGATGCCCACGGTGATCGGCCCGAGGGAGCCGCCGATCAGGGTGGTCAGGCCCGCCGCCAGGGCATGCTCGCACAGCTGCGCCGAGTCGAAATGCACATGCACATCGATGCCGCCGGGGGTGACGATCATGCCCTCGGCATCGCGCACCGTGGTGGCGACGCCGCAGATCAGTTGCGGGTGCACGCCGTCCATGACTTCAGGATTGCCGGCCTTGCCAACGGCGACGATCTTGCCGTCCTTGATCCCGATATCGCCTTTGATAATACCGATCACCGGGTCGATGATGAGTGCGTTGCAGATCAGCATGTCCAGGGCGCCGTCAGCGCTGTCATGGCCGGGCATCAGGCCCATGCCGTCGCGCAGGGTCTTGCCGCCGCCGTGCAGGCATTCATCGCCGGGCACGGCATGGTCGAACTCGACCTCGGCCAACAGCGAGGTGTCGCCGAGCCTGACCGCATCGCCCACGGTAGGGCCGAACATGGCCGCATAGTCTTGTCGCGTCATCGTCGCCATGTTCAGGCTCCCTTGAAGTGTTGGGCGCGGGCACGTTCCAGCGCCAGGGCCTTGCAGGCAGGATCGTGCAGGTTGCCGTTGGTCAAACCGCTGAAGCCGTGGATGTCGCCGCTGCCGCCGAACTGCACCAGGGCGACTTCGCGCATCTCCCCCGGCTCGAAGCGCACGGCCGTGCCGGCGGGGATATCCAGGTGCATGCCGAAGGCGATTTGCCGGGGAAATTCCAGGGCCTTGTTGACCTCGAAAAAGTGGTAGTGGCTGCCGACCTGAATCGGCCGGTCGCCGGTATTGACCGCACGCAAAGTGGCCTGCGGTCGCCCGGCATTGAGGGCGATATCCCCCACCGGGCTGATGATTTCTCCCGGCGTCAGCATGGGTATTAGCGGTTGGCTGCCGGGGCGGATCGGCTGATGCACGGTGATCAGTTTGGTGCCATCGGGAAAGGTGCCCTCAACCTGCAGAATCGGCAGCAGATCGGCAACGCCGGGCATCACATCGTCGGTATTGAGCAGGGTCGAGCCGTAGCCGATCAGCTCGGCGACGCTGCGGCCTTCCCGGGCACCTTCGAGCAGTTCGTCGGCGATCAGGGCACAGGCTTCCGGATGATTCAGGCGCAGGCCCTTGGCCCGGCGCTTGCGCGACAGCTCGGCGGCAGTAAAGAGCGTCAGGCGCTCCAGTTCAGTGGGGGTCAACAGCATGGGCGATGTCCTCTGAGACAGGGCGTCGGTTCAGTTAGCGAACAGGCGCAAATCCTGGGTTTCGTGACGCATGACGGCGATCTCGGCCATGGGGATGAAACTGGCGGCCTGTTCCGGCTCGGGCGCTGCGGCGGCGAGCACTTCGCGCAACGCAGCTTGCAGCCCGGCCAGCACGCGCTGGGCATCGACATGCCCCAGCACGCCGAGGCGCAGGGCGGCGCTGACCAGGCCGGTACACAGGCCATGCACGGAGGCCGCTTCGGCGTGTTCCAGGGGCAACCCCAGATGGCGCCAGAGCAACCCCTGAATCACCGGCACATGGGCTGGAGCCTGCCCGGCATTGACCCGGGCCAGATAGTCCCCGGCCGCAGCAGTGCCCAGTGCGGCATGCACGCCGAGCAAGGCCTGACCGATCCGCCGCGAGCCCTGGCGTGCCTCGGTCGCCAGGGTCAACGTCTCGACTTCACGATCCAACTGATTGACCCGTTCGAGATCGTCAGCAGCCAGCCAGGCGGCGCGCAGAAAGGCCCGGTCGAAACTGGCCCAGCGATAACGCACCTGGCCGTCGATAAAGGCCTGGACCTCGTCGCCGCGAGGATCCCTGGCCCGCTCGCGACGTCGTCCAGCGGGTGCCTGGGCGCCCAGCGCCGATTCATTGACCAGGGTCTCCAACCCCCAAGACCAGGCCACCGCACCACTGGGGAAAAAACTGTCGGCCTGCTGCATGGCCAACAGGGTCGCGGCCAGACTCATGATTCGCTCCGGCGTACCCGGCCGTCCGTCAGCATGGGCGCCAGCCGTTCCAGATAATCCTGCTCCGGGCCGTGCAGCTGGATCTGCAATTCATTGCCGGCAAAGCGCACTTTCCAATGCATGTTGCCAGCGAAATAGCCCAGCTCCAGGGCGGCGGCGCTATCCCGTGGCAGCAGGGCCAGCCAGGCCTGCTCCTGCATCTGCACAACCACGGCGCGACGGGCGTCGAGCATCAGCACCGCGCCATTGCGCAGTTGCTCGTGGCGCTCCAGGCGTATCGCATAGTCAGTGCCGCGATCACCCCGCACGCGCAGGCGGTGGCGCTGCATATCGGCACTGCCCAAGGTGACGGTTTCGACGTTGCCTGCGTGTTCCAGGCTGTGCAGCTGTTCGTGAATGGCCGGGTCGCTGGCCAGGCCGAGGATACGTTCGAGAATCAGCATGGTTCGGCCCTCAGATCGTCAGGTAGCGCAGGATGCGCTCGCGGTCGACGGTTTCGCGCACCTCGCTATGGACGAACTCGCCCTTCTCGATGATCAGGTAACGGTCGGCCACGGCCATGGCGAACGACAGCACCTGCTCGGAGACGATCAGGGAAAACCCGCGTTCCTTCTTCAGCTTGTTCAGGGCCTGGGCGATGTCCTTGATGATCGACGGCTGAATGCCTTCGGTGGGCTCGTCGAGAATCAGCACCTTGGGGTTGGAAACCAGTGCTCGGGCGATGGCCAGCTGTTGCTGCTGACCGCCGGAGAGATTGCCGCCCTTGCGTCGGCGCATCTCGAACAGCACCGGAAAGTACTCGAAGATGTAGTCCGGAATGTTCGGCTCGGGGGTGTTCTCCATACCGGTGCGGATATTTTCTTCCACAGTCAGCAGCGGGAAGATCATGCGCCCCTGGGGCACGAAGCCGATCCCGGCGGCGACCCGTTGATAGCTCTTGCGCCCCAGCAGTTCCTCCCCCGCCAGCTGGATGCTGCCGCTGCGGGCCGGGAGCATGCCGACCAGGCTTTTGAGCAAGGTGGTCTTGCCCATGCCATTGCGGCCCATGATCGCCAGGGATTCGGCAGGCGCCAGTTGCAGCGACAGGTTGCGCAACACATGGCTCTGCCCGTAGTACACGTTGAGTTCGTTGACATTCAGCATGTTCAGTGCCCCAGGTAGACGTCGATGACTTGCGGATCGTTCTGCACCTGATCCATGGAACCGTAGGCCAGGGTCTTGCCCTGATGCAGCACGGTGACCTTGTCGGCCACGGCCTTCACGAATTCCATGTCGTGCTCGATGATCACCATGGCCCGGCCCTGGGCGATGCGCTTGAGCAGGCCGGCGGTCTTCTCCCGCTCCCCGGCGCTCATGCCCGCCACCGGCTCGTCGAGCAACAGCAGCTCGGGGCGCTGCATCAGCAGCATGCCGATCTCCAGCCACTGCTTCTGGCCGTGGGACAACAGCCCGGCCTTGAGGCCCAACTGGTCCTTGAGGAAGATCAGCTCGGCGGTGCGTTCCACCTCTTCCTGAAGGGCCTTGTCGCGCCGGGAAAACAGGCAGGTAAACAGGCCGCGCTTGTCCGGCGAGGAAATGTCCAGATTCTCCCGTACCGTCAGGTCTTCGTAGACCGAAGGGTTCTGGAACTTGCGCCCGACCCCGGCGCGGGTGATCTGGTACTCGATCATCTGCGCCAGCTCCATGTCCTTGAAGCGGATACTGCCGGCGCTGGGCCGGGTCTTGCCGCAGATCATGTCGAGCAGCGTGGTCTTGCCCGCGCCGTTGGGGCCGATCACCACATGGACCTGATTTTCCTCGACATAAAAGTTCAGGCTGTCCACTGCCTTGAAGCCGTCGAACGAAACGCTAAGGTCCTCGACCGCCAGTAGAATCGCACTCATGACCGCTCTCCCCGCTTGCTCAGGCGTTCCAGCAGACCGGCCAGGCCAGACGGCAGGAACAGCACCACGCCCATGAACAGACCGCCCATGAAGTACTGCCAGAAGTTGACGAAATTTTCCGAGAGGTAGCTCTTGGCGACGCCGATCAGCAGCGTGCCGTAGATGGCCCCGACCAGGGACAGACGCCCGCCCAGCGCGGCATAAATCACGATCTCGGTCGACGGAATGATCCCCACCAGGGACGGCGAAGCCAGGCCCACCTGCAAGGTGAACATCACCCCGCCCAGAGCCGAGATCAGCGCCGCCACGGCAAAGATAAAGGCCTTGAACAGCGCGGTGTTGTAGCCGGAAAAACGCACCCGGTCTTCGCGGTCACGGATGGCGACAATCACCTTGCCAACCCGGCCATGGATCACGAACTTGCACAGCAGCACACAGAGCAGCAACAGCACCGTGGTGATCAGGTACAGCACCATGGCGGCGGTCTGGCTTTGCAGGTCGAGGCCAAATACCGTCTTGAAGTCGGTCAGGCCGTTGACCCCGCCGGTATAACCCTGCTGGCCGATGATGGTGATGGACATGATCGCCGCCAGGGACAGGGTGATGATCGAGAAATACACCCCGCCCACGCGCTTCTTGAAGTAGGCATAGCTGAAGCCGAAGGCCAGCAGCGCAGGCACCAGCAGAATCGCCAGCACGGTGAAGGTCGGCGACTGGAACGGCTTCCACCACCAGGGCAACGCCTCGATGCTGTTCCAGATCATGAAATCCGGCAGGTTCGAGCCGTAGAACGCCGCCAGGGCGCTGGCTGCTTCGTCGCTGGCCGTGGCTTCGAGCTTGAGGTACATGGCCATCATGTAGCTGCCCAGGCCGAAGAAGATCCCCTGCCCCAGGCTGAGGATGCCGCCATAGCCCCAGATCAGCACCATGCCCAGGGCACAGAACGCCAGGCTCAGGTATTTGCCCGCCAGGCCCAGGCGAAATGCGCCCAGGCACAGCGGCAGCACCACCAGCAGCAACACCGACAACCAGATCAGGCTGTGCCGTTCAACAAAGTACAGGATGCCCTGCCAGCGCTGCCGGTTGGGGTCGAACAGGGAGTCGGAGAGACTCAGGGTCTTGTCAGTCATATCAGCGTCTCACTTTCGCGGCGAACAGGCCGTTGGGACGGAAGAACAGCAACACGATGACCACCAGCAGGGTGATGGCCTTGGCCATGGAACCGGTGGTCAGGTACTCCAGGGACACCTGGGTCTGGCCGATGCCGAAAGCGGACAGGAAGGTGCCCAGCAGGCTCTCGACGCCACCGAAGACGACCACGATAAAGGTGTCCACCAGGTACTGCTGGCCGGTGACCGGCCCGGTCGAGGCGAGCATGGTAAAGGAGCTGCCCGCGACCCCGGCGAGGCCGCAGCCCAGGGCGAAGGTCACCGCATCCACCCGCGCTGTATCGATGCCTGCGGCACCGGCCATGGCACGGTTCTGGGTCACCGCGCGGATGCGCAGGCCCCAACGGCTGCGGTAGAGAAACAGGAACACCGCCCCGGCAATCAAGAAGGTCAAGCCGATGATGAAAATGCGGTTCAGTGGTAGCGACAGGCCTTCGGAAATCTTCCACGCACCTTGCAGCCACTGCACCGTGGGCACGCTGACTTCCTTGGGGCCGAACACCTGGCGATAGACCTGCTGCAGCACCAGGGACAGGCCCCAGGTGGCCAGCAGCGTGTCCAGTGGCCGGTTGTACATGAAACGGATAAAGCAGCGCTCCAGCAGATAGCCGAAGGCGAAGGTCACGGCGAACGCGACAAAGATGCCGACGATGAAATAGGCGCCCATCAACCCCGGCAACCAGCGCTCGAACACCAGTGCGGTGAGGTAAGTCATGTAGGCGCCCAGGGCCATCAGCTCGCCGTGGGCCATGTTGATCACGCCCATCAGGCCGAAGACGATGGTCAGGCCGATGGCCATGAGCACCAGCACGGAGAACAGCGAGAAGCCGCTGAACACCTGCATTATCAGAATATCGAAAGTCATAGCACTACCTGTGATGGCTTGGCTGTCGTCGCTTGGCACGCCGGGCCCGCTGCCGGGCCCGGCAGGCCGTTACAGTTTCGGGAACGGGTTGGGCTCGATGGGCGCCGACTCGTAGATCACGTCGACCTGGCCCTGAGCGTTGATGCTACCGATGCGCGCCTGCTTCCACAGGTGATGGTTGTCCTTATGGATCTTCACCGGACCTTCCGGGGCGTCCCAGGTCAGCTCCGAAGACGCCGCGATGACCTTCGGCACGTCGAAGCTGCCGGCTTTTTCAGCTGCGGCTTTCCACAGGTAGACGCCGGTGTAGGCCGCTTCCATCGGATCGCCAATCACCCGGTTCTGCCCGTAACGGGCCTTGAAGGCGGCGACGAACTTGTCGTTCTGCGGGTTCTTCAGGCTCTGGAAATAGCTCATGCAGGTGAGAAAACCGGTGAGGTTTTCGGCGCCGATGCCGGTGACTTCTTCTTCCGTGACGGCCAGGGCCATGAGGGTCTGATTGGAGCTGTCGATACCGGCAGCCTTGAGCTGCTTGTAGAACGCCACGTTGGAGCCGCCGACGATGGTGGACAGGATGATGTCGGGCTTGGCCGCCTTGATCTTGTTGATCACCGAAGAGAACTCGATGTGACCCAAAGGCAGATAGTCTTCACCGACAATCGAGCCGCCCTTCTTGCTGATCGAAGCCCGGGCCAGCTTGTTGGTGGTGCGCGGCCAGATATAGTCGGAGCCGACCAGATAGACACTCTTGCCCTTGTTCTGCATCAGCCAGTCGACCGCGGCCAGGGTCTGTTGCGAGGCTTCCTGGCCGGTGTACATGATGTTCGGCGACTTCTCCAGGCCCTCGTAGAAGGTCGGGTAGTACAAAAGGCCCTTGTCCCGTTCGAACACCGGCAGCACTGCCTTGCGTGACGCCGAGGTATAGGCGCCGAACACCGTGGCGACGTGGTCCTGTTCCAGCAGCTTGCGGGCTTTTTCGGCGAAGGTCGGCCAGTCACTGGCGCCGTCTTCCACTATCGGCTCGATGGTCTTGCCCAAGACACCGCCCGAGGCGTTGATCTCATCGATGGCCAGCTTCTCGGCGTCCACCACCGAGGCCTCGCTCATGGCCATGGTCCCGGTCAACGAATGGATAATGCCGACCTTGACCGTGTCCGCACTGGCATAGCTGGCCATGGCCAGCGGCATCAGGGTCATTGCACTGAACAACAGTGCGCGCTTCAGCAAACTGCGTGGATCATCGCTCATTACTTTTCTCCAGAAATAAAAAAAGCCCGACCGCCCGTGATTTAAAAAAAACGGGGTGTCAGGCTTCTTGTGCCGAATCTGGCGGGACAACTTTGTCCGATCCAGTCATTCGCCGGGGCATTCCCTACTTGCCAAGTGGGCGTAGGGCAATGGTGCGGCGTTCGAGTGTTGCAGGAAGAAACTTAGCAAGGGCAGTGCCAAGTTCGTACGCAGTACTTTGTCAGGGTCCTTACAACAAGTTGTCCGAAGGGACAGATAGGCACTCGATGGTTTGCCCAGAGAGGCGGTATATCGAGGTATCGCCGCAATTTTTGCTTTACCTGGCAACTAATCCCGGGGCGTCACGGGGCGTGTTTCCTGCTTTAGTTGCCATATTTATTTTGGCCTGATTATCCGGTCTGATTCGCCGCGCAGGAGGGATTGAGCAGCTGCACCATTGCGAGGCTCGATGCACCGAAGCCGGGCAGAAGTATCTGTGGGAGCGAGGCTTGCCCGCGAAAAAGTTAATGCGGTGTATCAGGTGTGTCGCGTCGAGGCCTTCGCGGGCAAGCCTCGCTCCCACAAGGACCAAGTCGGTCAGCCAACGGCTATTTGTCCCCCGCGCTTATACGGCGCATGCGCCACTTGGCCCGCAAAATGCTTCCACTGCTGGCATATCCCCGCAGGATGTCTTGCCCTACGCCCTTCTCCGGCAGGTAGGGAAGATCCTCGCAAGACTGGCCGCGACAGCGTTGTCGTTCCAGACCAGGCGCAAACAGCCTCGATTGCCCTCGACCCGACGGCATGGCCCCATCCATTACTCCCGACCTGCGGCACCGCGGCCTCTTGCTGCGGTGCGCGGTACGGTATTGGCGACAGCGCAAGACGCAGTTTGGCCGATTTGCATAAGGCTCAAGGTATGGCTAATCAAGCAATCAGAATTGGTGGACTGTTTTCCGACTCCGGTATTACCGCCGCCTCGGAACGCTCCATGTTACGCGGAACACAATTTGCCATTGAGCAAGTCAATGCCGAGGGCGGCGTCAATGGCCGGCCCTTTGAATTGATCGTGCGTAATACCGAATCCACACCTGCGCTCTATGCCATGCATGTCGAATCATTGATTCGTGAGCAAGGCCTGAAGTTCTTCCTCGGTTGCTATACCTCCAGTACCCGCAAGGCGGCGATTCCCGTATTGGAGCGCTATGACGCGCTGTTGTTGTACCCGGTGTTCTACGAAGGCTTCGAATATTCACGCAATGTGATTTATACCGGAGGTACGCAAAACCATAACACCGTGCCTTTGGCCCGCTACATGCTCGAACATTACGGCAATCGGGTGCTGATGATCGGCTCGGAATATGTCTACCCCTATGAAACCAATCGCCTGATGAGCGACCTGCTGTACGAGCACGGCGGCACCAAGCTGGGCGAGTATTACCTGCCGCTGAGCGCCGGCCCCCATGACTTTGACAAGTTGATCGAAAAGGCCCGCCAGCTGCAGCCTTCGTTCATTTTCGCCACTGTGGTCGGGCGCAGCATGAATCACCTATACCGCGCCTATGCCGAGGCCGATCTGGACCCGGCGCGCATGCCGATTGCCAGCCTGGTCACCACGGAAACCGATATCCAGGAGATGGGGCCGGAGCTGGCCATGGGGCATATTTCCGCCGCCAGTTATTTCCAGTCGGTGGACACCCCCCTCAACCGCCGTGTCATTGCCGAGTATCGCGAGCGCTTCGGCCAGCATCAGGTCACCGACCGCTGCTGGGAGTCGGCCTATTTCCAGGTCCATCTGTTGGCCAAGGCTCTGCGCCAGGCCCAGGGCGAGGATGTCGAAGATGTACTGCAGGCCATGCGCGGGCTGGAGCTGGATGCCCCGCAAGGGCGGGTGCGGGTCGATCCGGACAATCATCACACCGCACTGTTTTCCCGTATCGGCCGGGTCAACCGCGACGGCCAGTTCGACCTGCTGCGTGAAAGCCGCCAGGCCATCAAGCCCGACCCTTATGCCATCGCCCCTGGCCTGAACGACTGGTCCAGCACGCCGGAGAGCCAGCCATGACCCTGCGTGCCGCGAAGAAGCGCTATCGCCCGGAGAGCAGCGGCGGCATCAAGGACTTGCGCGAGATCAGCGTGCTGGTCCTGCACCCCGATGACGAAGACGGGCGCAACCTGATCGCCCAGCTCAAGCGCATCGGCTGCCAGGTGCGGGTGCAGTGGCCAATTCCGGAGCGCCTGCCCGGCGAGGTCGAGGTGATTGTCCTGGCCGTATCGCCGGAGAGCCTGGCGACCAACACACCCTGGCTGTTCCAGAACGGCACGCCGCCGATCATCCCGGTGATTGCCTACGAGAACCCGATCATTGTCGAAGCCCTGTTGCAGCTCAATGCCAGCGCAGTAATCCCCTCGCCGGTCAAGTCGTTCGGCCTGCTGGCGGCCCTGGCGATCACCCTGAACCAGTCGCGCAAGGCCCGGGAACGGGAGAAACACGTCAAGCGCCTGGAAGGCCGGATGGCGGTGATGCGCACGGTGCAGCAGGCGAAAATCATCCTGATCGAAACCAAGGGTATGTCCGAAATAGACGCCTATAACGCTCTGCGTGACCAGGCCATGGCCAAGCGTGAACCGGTGGAGAAAATCGCCGAGGCCCTGGTCAAGGCCCATGAACTGTTCCAGCAAACCAGTTAACGACAGCCTGTGCGCTGTCGCCTGAAGGCGGCAGCCTTTCTGCGCGGAAGTTGCCATACGCCCGTCTTCGGCAGGTATGGAGCACCGCGTAGCGACCGGCGTGGACAACGGCGTCCTCCGGAAAACGACAACGCCCTCCCCTTTGTTGGGCGCCCGTCATCATTTTCTAACGGAGAAACACCATGTCCATTCCACGTCCCGTCAAAACCGACATCCTGCTGGCCGCCCAGGACCACGGCTACACCCTGGATGACGCCGAGGTCGAAGCCTTCCTGCGCCTGTCCGACGGTGCCTTGAACAGCTATGACAGCGTTGATGCGCTTTACCAGAGCCATATCGCCAAAGTGGCGCCACAGCGGGAGTTTTCCCGCCCCGAAGCCAAGGACAACAGCCACCGCGCCTGGTACGTGCAGACCCAAATCAAAGGCAGCGGTCAGGGTCCCCTGGCGGGCAAGACCGTGGTCATCAAGGACAACGTCTCGGTCGCCGGCGTACCCATGGCCAACGGCTCCATGAGCATCGACGGCTATGTGCCCAGCGAAGACGCCACGGTGGTCAAGCGCCTGCTGGCGGCGGGCGCGACCATTGTCGGCAAATCCGTATGTGAAGACCTGTGCTTCTCCGGCGCCAGTTTCACTTCGGCGTCCGGCGCAGTGCTCAACCCCTGGGACAAGACCCGCAATGCCGGGGGGTCCTCCAGTGGCAGCGCGGTGCTGGTAGCCACGGGCGAAGCGGACCTCGCCATAGGCGGCGACCAGGGCGGTTCGATCCGCATGCCTTCGGCCTGGAGCGGCATTGTCGGGCACAAGCCGACCTACAGCCTGGTGCCCTACACCGGCGGTTTCCCCATCGAACGCACCATTGACCACCTCGGCCCCATGGGCCGCAGCGTGAAAGAAGTGGCGGTGATGCTCGACGTGCTGGCCGGGGCCGATGGCCTGGACCCACGGCAGAAAAAAGTCCCGGAACACACCGACACCGTCTCGACCCTGCATCTGGGCGTGGCCGGCCTGAAGATCGGCCTGCTCAAGGAAGGCTTCAACGTGCCCGGCGTCTCCCAGGAAGCGGTGGACGCACTGGTCAAGGCCGGGGCGGCGAAACTTGAAAGCCTGGGCGCCAGCGTCGGCGAAGCCAGCGCACCCTGGCACAGCGGCGTGGCCATGGACCTGTGGAATGTCATCGCCACGGACGGCGCTGCTTACCAAATGCTGCAAGGCAACGGCTACGGCATGAACTTCGACGGCTACTACGATCCGGACATCATGGCCTGGTTCGGCAAAAACCGGATCAAGCATGCCAACCAGCTCTCCGCTACCGTGCGCTCGGTGGCCCTGACCGGTCACTACAGCCTGAAGAACCTCTACGGTGCCTACTACGCCAAGGCGCGCATGCTGGTGGCCGAGCTGACTCGCCAGTACGACGAAGCGCTCAAGCAATACGACGTGCTGATCATGCCGACCATCCCCTTCGTCGCCACGCCCCTGACCGCCGCTGATGCGCCTATCGAAGAATACTTCGTCAGCGCCCTGGACATGCTCAGCAACACTGCGCCGTTCGACCTCTCCGGCCACCCAGCGACATCGGTACCGGCAGGCCTGGCCGACGGCCTGCCGGTGGGTCTGATGATTGTCGCTGCGCGTTTCAACGATGCGCTGGGCCTGCGCGTTGCCGCTGCCTTTGAGCAAGTGCGTGGCCCGTTTGGTTTGCCCAAGCAAGGCTGATTGAACAGTGGGGCATCGACGGGATGCCCCACTCCACCACACCATTGAAGGAGTACCCGAATGCAACAAAGACTCTGGAAAGTCGGCCTGAGCGCCGCGCTGTGCATATTGCCCGGCCTGGCCCTGGCCCACCCCGGCCACGATGAATCAGGCCTGCTCGCGGGGATCAGCCACCCGCTAAGCGGCCTCGATCACCTGCTGGCGATGGTTGCCGTCGGGCTGTGGGCGGCCCAGCAACAAGGTGCCCGCCGCTGGCAACTACCGCTGACATTTCTCGCCAGCATGCTGCTGGGGGGCCTGCTGGGTTTTGCCGGTTGGTCGTTGCCTGGGGTCGAGTCGGGCATCGCCGCCTCGGTCCTGGCCTTCGGCCTGATCGTGATGATCGGCGCGCGCCTGCCCGCCCTTGTGGCCTTGGGGACTACCGCAGTATTTGGTATCTGCCATGGTATTGCCCACGGTATGGAACTGCCTGAGATGAACAGCCCGTGGGCCTACGCCGCAGGCTTTCTGCTGGCAACTGCGGTCCTGCATGGCGCAGGTTATGCCGTGCTGCGCCTGTTGCCGAAAAGCAGCGTGGCGATCGCTCGTTGGGCGGGTGGGGTTTGTGCAGTGTTCGGGATCGGGTTGCTGGTGGGTTGAGGCAGTGAACTCTGTGGGAGCGAATTCATTCGCGACGACGGCATTCCAGGCAATGAAAATATAGTGACTGTACTAGCCCCTTCGCGGATGAATCCGCTCCCACAGTCCTCTCTCACAGTCCTCTTCCACAGAGTTATCTGGCTCGCTTACAAAATCAAACCACCATTTGCCGCCGTGGCAGCCGACAGATCCTGCGCCCCCACTACTTGCACTGCCGAGTCATCAACGGCAGTGAAAGTGCCTCCGCTGTCCTGCAAGGCATCGGTCAGGATGAACGTCTGTCCGGGCGCTGTGGTGGTATGGGTCACGCTGGCAACGGTATTGGCCAGAGCCGCCGCGCCTGTTGCGGTGGCCAGTGACGCAGGCGTGGCATCCACGCTGCTGAGGAAGGTACGCGCGGCAGCCGCCGCCGTGGCACCCGAGTAACCGGCGATCTCGGCACTGGTGTCCAGTTGCGCAGTAAAGGCCTTGGCCGCTGTCAGCTTATTGGCCACTGCCGTGGCATCGCCAGCGCCGGCCGAGCTCTGAATCTGATAGGCGGCCTGGGCCTGAGTCACCGCGCCAGCATCGATCTGCGCCACCCAGAAAGCCAATCCGGCGGACTCAGGGCTGCGGTTGAACAACGACAGATAAATCGACGACACTTTCTGCGCCGTAGTGGTACCGGCAAACAGCACCTGGGATTCGGTTGACGCGGAAAACCCGGCGACGATCCCGGCCACGCTGCCACCGGAGGCATCGATATTGGCCGCCCAATACGCCAGGCCTACCGGGTCGGCCGGGCGACCGAAATAGGCGATATAAAGCTGCTGGACCTGATCGAAATACGTCGAAGCCGCCATCGATTGAACACTCCACTCTACGGACAAATTGCTTGAAAAAATGCGCTGCCCCGCTGGCAACAGGCTAGCAATGGCAGATTAGCACACCACCCAAAAGGCCCAAGCGTGGGACGCCGAACGGACAGGCTGTTCATAAAAGCGATGGGACTGAACGGATCACGAGGCCAGAAATGAACAAAGACATCAGCGAAATCGACGGCAGTTGCCATTGCGGTGGCGTGCGCTTCCATGTGCGCCTGGCCGACGGTCTGCACAGCGCCCGCCGCTGTGACTGCTCCTACTGCCGCATGCGCGGCGCGGTGGTGGTCAGTGCGCGACTCGAAGACTTTCAGATTACCGCCGGGGCCGAGCTTCTGACGCTGTATGAATTTCATACCCGCACGGCCAAACATTATTTCTGCTCACGCTGCGGGATCTACACCCACCATCAACGGCGCTCCGACCCGCAACTCTACGGGATCAATGCGGCGTGCCTGGAGGGGGTCAGTCCGTTTGATTTTGCCGAAGTACCGGTGAATGACGGGACGGTGCACCCTTCTGACCATCCGGACCGCAAAGGGGATGGGGTGATTGGGGTATTGAGGTTTGTGCCAAAGGCTTGATCAGCCGCTGAAAATCGTAGGAGCCTGCGTGCCGGCTCCTACAAGTCCTCATGCCAAATCAGCTGACTGCACCCTGTTTCAGGTTATCAATCAGGCTCGCTATTCAAGCCCTGTCCTTGTTGATCCATCTGTTCCAACTCGCTGCGCGCCGCCGCGTGGTTTTGCCTGGCCGCCAGGGTCAGCCAGCGCCGGGCCTGATCATAATTGGCGTCCACACCTAAACCATATCGATACAAATAACCCAACCGGTACTGTGCAGCGATCTTGCCCTGCTGCGCCGCCAATCGATACAGACGTGCCGCCTCGGAATAATTGCGGACGACTCCCTCTCCCGACTCGTACAACCAGGCGAGTTGCATCTGACCTTCCTTGTTGTTCACGTCAGCGGCCTTTTTGAACCAGGTATACGCCTGGAAATCATCACGCGGGACTTCAGCGCCAATCTTGTAGAGGGAAGCCAGCTTGAGCATCGCCTGCTCGTTCCCCTGATTTGCAGAAAGGCTCAGATATTTGATTGCCTGTCCGATATCCGGCGGCCCGGCGCGCTCATCTCGATACTTCTGGCCCAGATTGTACTGGGCATCGGCATCGCCCTGCTCCGCTGCGAGCCGATACCACTGCATCGCCAGAGGGAGATCCTGACGCACACCGATACCGAACTCGTAGAATCGACCGACATTATTTTGTGCAACTTTCCAGTTCTGCCTGGCGGCGGACTGGAACAAGTCCATGGCCGCGCTCAAATCCTTGGGCATGCCAAACCCATTTTCATAGTTGAGGGCAAGATTGCTTTGTGCCGGAGCATTGCCCTGATCGGCGGCAAGACGCAGCCAACGGTTACTTGCAGCGTAGCTCTGCTCTACCCCCATGCCCGCGCCATAACAAATACCCAGTATACCCTGCGCCTCTGCCAGACCTTGTTTGGCCGCCAACTCAAACAGTCTTGCGGCTTCACGCGGATCCCTGGGCACGCCTTTACCGCTCAATAACAGACTTCCCAGCGCATACTGGCCCTCGGCATCGCCCTGGGCTGCGGCTTGCTGGTAAAGCCATATGGCGTGCTGCATATCCTTCTCGACGCCATCGCCCAGCTCGTACTTGAGCCCCAGGCGCGCCTGTGCACGCGCATAGCCATGTTCATCAGGCAGCTTGAGTTTTAAAGCGGGCACGGGGCCAATGGGCTTGTCAGGCGTAAGCGAATCCTGCGATTCAGCCTGGACAAAGAGGGCGAATACGCAAAGCAAAAACATCAACGATAGAGATGAGAGGCGCACGTTCGATCCTTGTGTGCGGAGTTCGTAATACGATCCATGTAGTCCTGATAGTGCCAGCGAAAACATAGCAATCAAGTGGCCACTATGATCGCTGCTTTTCCGATTTCTGTCTTGCCTCACATCGGTGGCGCATTCGGCAGGCGTCGCGGACGCTGGAAAACTAATGAGCAGCATTCATCAGTTCATGCCAAATAGTGCAATTATCAGCTGCCATCGTTATGTTCTAGCATCACAGGCCCCCGCCATACCATCGGCCGTATCGAGGAACCCCATGCAACTCAACCGCGCCAATCTGGTGGATATCGTGTATTTCCTCGCCATTGCCCGTCAGAAAAGCTTCAGCCGGGCCGGGTTGGAAGTCGGTATCAGTGCTTCGGCCTTGAGCCACGCCATGAAAGGCCTGGAAGCCCGGCTGGGTGTACGCCTGCTCAACCGCACCACCCGCAGCGTTACCCTGACCGCCGCGGGTGAGGAGCTGCAAAGCCTGATCAGCAGCCCGCTCAACGAGATCGGCCAGGCTCTGGAGGCCCTTAACCGCCTGCGGGACGAACCCGCCGGGCGCATTCGTCTGAATGCCCTCAGCGATGGCGCGGCCTTGATTCTGGGGCCGGTGCTGCCGGTATTTGTCGAGCGCTACCCCGGTATCGAAATCGATCTGACCGTCAGCAATCGCATGATCGATGTAATCGGTGATGGCCACGATGCCGGAATCCGCTTCGGCGGCACGGTGCCGGAGGACATGATCGCCCAACGGCTGTCTCCGGATATCCGCTGGGCCGTGGTCGGCACGCCGGAGTACTTACAGCGTTTCGGCACGCCACAGCATCCCGAGGAATTGAAACGACACCGCTGTCTGCGCATCCGCCTGGGCAATGCACGGATGTACAACTGGGAGTTCGAGAAGGACGGCGAGCAACTGGAGATTGATGTCCCCGGTGCTATCACCATCGACGAAAGCCGCATCGGCCTGGAACTGGCCTGCCGGGGTGCGGGCCTGATGTACGTGCCGGAGCCGGTGGTGACGCAACTGATCGCCGACGGCACGTTGCAGGCGGTACTGACAGACTGGGCCAGCACCGATCCCGGCTTTCACATCTACTATTCCAGCTTCCGTCAGGTGCCCGTGGGCCTGCGCCTGTTGATTGAGCTGATCCGCGAATTACAGCCCCTTGGCCAACTGCCCTGATATTGACGGTCAAGGTTTCTGCACCTGCGTCTCCCCCGCCGCAACCACCCTGCCCTCTGCCGTTACCGGCTGCATCAATCCCAGCGGCTGGCCGCTGTGCGTCTCGACCAGTTGCGAGCGCGCTTCACCGGGCTGGAACAGGTAGCGCTCACCCCATTGCCGCAACGCCACCACCAGCGGGAACAGGCTCTCGCCCTGCGGCGTGAGCTGGTACTCCTGATAGGCCGTGCCATCCGAGGCCGGTGCCACCGCAAGAATCCCCGCGTCGACCAAACGTTTGAGGCGGTCGGCCAGGACACTGCGAGCCACACCCAAACCCTGCTGAAAATCGCCGAAGCGCCGAGTGCCGTCGAAGGCATCGCGCACGATCAACAACGACCAGCGATCACCGATCAAATCGAGGGAACGCGCCACCGGGCAGGTTTCGCCGTGGGCGGGTTGATGCTTGGCCATAAGGACTCCTTTTGCTGTGGGCACAGTGTACATCCAGTTTCAATTAAAGACTGGTTACCCTAGAATAAAACAAGTCTTGATTTGAAACCGGATTGCGGAGCGTCGCCAATGCCCTTCGACATAACCTTGACCGCCACCCTCCCCGGCGCGCGCTTGCCCCGCGCTCTGGTCGCCCTGTTTGCCTGTGCCTGCGGCTTGAGCGTGGCCAACGTGTATTACGCGCAACCGCTGCTGGATGCCCTGGCCGCGGAGTTCGCCATTGGCCCGGGCGCTGCGGGCGCAATCGTCACCGCGACACAACTCGGCAGTGCCATGGCGTTGTTGCTGCTGGTGCCGCTGGGCGATCAACTCAATCGGCGGCACCTGATCCTCATGCAGACAATCGCCCTGATCAGCAGCCTGCTCTGGGTCAGCCTGGCCCAAGACACTGTCACCCTGCTGATCGGCATGCTCATCGTAGGCCTGTTGGGCACAGCCATGACCCAGGGCCTGATTGCCTACGCCGCGACCTGTGCCTCGTCCGAAGAGCGCGGCCAGGTGGTGGGCACGGTGCAGGGTGGTGTCTTCATGGGGCTGTTACTGGCACGGCTGTTCGCCGGATTTATCAGCGATCTGGCGGGTTGGCGCGGGGTGTATCTGACATCGGCGCTGATGATGGCCGTGTTGGCCGTCATGCTCTGGCGAGTGCTGCCCGATCAGCGCCCCTCGGCGCGGCCCCTGCCCTACCCGCAACTGATTCTGTCGATGTTCAGCCTGCTGCGCGAGGAACCTGTATTGCAAGTGCGTGGCCTGCTCGCGCTGTTGATGTTTGCGGTGTTCAGCATCTTCTGGAGTGCCCTGGTCTTCCCCCTGAGCACCCCGCCTTATGCACTGTCCCACACGGCTATTGGCACTTTTGGCCTGGTCGGCGTGGTCGGTGCGCTGGCGGCGGCCCGTGCCGGGCGCTGGGCGGATCGCGGATTGGGACAATGGGTCACTGGCCTGGCCCTGTTACTGCTGGCGCTGTCCTGGCTGCCCCTGTGGTTCACCCTTCACTCCATGGCCTGGCTGGTGCTGGGCATCATCGCCCTGGACCTTGCCGGACAGGCCATTCATGTCACCAACCAGAGCATGATCCTGCACGCCCGACCCGATGCCCAGAGCCGGGTGATTGGCGGCTACATGCTGTTCTATGCCGCAGGCAGCGGATTGGGGGCGGTTGCGTCCACGGCGACCTATGCAGCGTTTGGCTGGTCGGGCGTGTGTTTGTTGGGGATGGGTGTCAGTTTGATCGCGCTATTGTTTTGGGCCGCAACTTTGCGATATCAAACACAAAGTAACCAGCTGAGATAAAGAACACTTTTGTGGGAGCGAATTCATTCGCGAAAGCGGTATTTCAGACGATACAAGTGCATTGGATGTACCGGCCTATTCGCGAATGAATTCGCTCCCACAGGGTCTTTTCTCAGCCCTGCCGCTTAAGCCACTCCCCCGGCGGCAGGCCCATTTCCTGGGTGAAAGCCCGGCTCAGCGCCGCTTGTGAGCCATAGCCCACCGAAGCGGCGACTATCTTCAGTTTCACCCCCTGCTTCATAAGGTCCCGGGCCAGTTTCATGCGCCAGGCGGTCAGGTAGGCAATCGGCGATACCCCCACCACTTTGAGAAACTGCGCCGAGAATTTCGTGCGCGACATACAGGCCAGCTCTGCCAGTTGCCTGAGGTTCCAGTCCTGCTCGGGGCTCAGGTGAATGGCGTTGATGGCCTTGCCCAGTTGCGGATCGACAATTGCACTCAGGCCACCTTTGGCGATCATGCCCTCGCTGAGCGCCCGTCTTACCAGCACGATGAGGACGTATTCGAACAGCACGCCAAGGCCCTTGCGATGCCCGGCGTCCTTGCCGCGGTACTCCGCCAGCAGGGCATTGATCACCGGCAGCAATGCGTCGCCGTCGAGCAACGGGAAGACCAGGGTATCGGTCACGCCCAAGGGAAAGGAGCGGGCCATGCTGACGCCGAACTCGAAGGTCGCGCAGATGATCTCGGCACCTTCATCGCGATTGGGCTCCAGCTTGTAGCGGCAGGTACTCGGGCAGAGCAGCACTGTGGGGCCGTCGAGGGCGATGGAGGGATGGCCCCGACGCACCAGATCAAGGCCGCCGCGCTCAACGATATGGATAAATGCGGTGCCGTCCGGCTTGTTGATATCCAGGGTGTCGAACACCGTGCCGGCATAGAACAGCCGACCGGTCATCTGGATTCGATCGAAAAACTCGGAAAGCGCGTCCATTGAGTCTCTTCAGGTAAAAAACGCGGACGTCAGGTCAAAACCCGTGCGGCGCGAAGGGGCAGGATAAACCCACTTGCAGGCAGTCGCGCCGGCAAGAGGTTATGCCAATCCGAGGAGCCTCACAATGAGCACTGAATCGAGCAACCCGCGCCCTGCATCGCCCTACTACGAAGACCCGGCCAACCCTGCCCTGGGTGCCACCGGCCTGCAACTGGACCTGTCCCGCGCAGCGCTGGTGGTGATTGATCCGCAGATCGACTTCCTCAGCCCCGAAGGCGTGACCTGGCCCCTGGTTGGCGACAGCGTCACCGAAAACGGCGTGGTCGGCCACCTGGGCCAATTGTTCGAAGCGGCGAAGAAAGCCGGGATCACCGTCGCCGTTTCACCGCACTATTACTACCCCTGCGATCACGAATGGGAACATGGCGGACCGCTGGAAAAGACCATGCATGAAATCGGCATGTTCGACCGCAAGTCGCCCCTGAGCCTTGAGGGCTTCGAAAACTCCGGCGCCGACTTCATGCCGCAGTACAAACCGTTCATTCTCGACGGCAAGACCATCATCTGCTCGCCCCACAAGGTCTACGGCCCGCAGACCAACGACCTGACGCTGCAGTTGCGCAAGAAAGGCGTGTCTCAGGTGATACTCGCCGGCATGGCCGCCAACCTCTGCGTCGAGTCGCACCTGCGCGACCTGGTGGAACAGGGTTTTGAAGTCATCGTCGTGCGCGACGCCACCGCCGCACCGCGTATCCCTGAAGGCGATGGCTACCTGGCCGCGCTTATCAACTACCGCTTTATTGCCAATGCACTGTGGACCACTGAGCAGGTGATCGAGAAGCTCAAAGGCTGATCCCTGTCACAGCGCTGTCGTGCGGCAAACACCTGACTTGCAGGACCGGCTATAGCCGGTTCTACAGAATCGCGTTCCAATTCAAAAAGTCGCGTTGTGTTTGACAGGGCCCGTGTGCATCACTCAATACCGCAACAATGGCTCTTGCTGCACGCACTCCACCAGAAAATCCATCACTGCCTTCACCGATGGCGAGCGGCGCAGGTCCGGGTAGGCCGTCAGCCAGATATCCCTGACCGGTGCTTCGCTGTCCACCGGCAGGCGCTGCAATGCCGGGTCGTTGTCACCGACGAGAGTCGGCAACACCACAGCTCCCACGCCGAACCGCGCAGCCATCTGTTGCGAGGGGATATCGCCTGCGCAAAATACCACCGGCCTATGTCGTCTGATCTGATGCAGCCACTGCTGTTGCGGCAGTTGATCGCGGCCTTCGTCGTAGCCGATGAAGGTCCACTGCTCGGCAGGACGCGCCTTGAATGCTTCACTCCCATACAAGGCAAAGCGCACGGCGCCGATCTTCCTACGCACCAGCGCTTCTTCCTCGGGGCGCAGGGTGCGCAGGGCGATGTCGGCTTCGCCTTTGTCCAGCGATGCCAGGGATAACGACGGCAACAGGACTACATTCAACTTGGGATGCTGCTCGCGCAAGGCGCTGATGCGCGGGGCGATGCAATGGATGGCCATGGACGGCGGCGCACTGACCCGCACGGTACCGGCCACCTCGATGGACGCGAGGCGCGACATCTGTGCGATCTCCGTGGAGATCCCCGCCATGGCCCCGGCGATCCGCGCCAGTGCCCGGCCGTCCGCCGTCAGGGGCCGGCTGCGGGGCAAGCGGTCGACCAGGCGCAGGCCAAGGGATTTTTCCAGCGCGTCGAGGCGACGGCCCACCGTGGCGTGCTCGACCTGTAGTTCCCTGGCAGCAGCCGACAGGGACTGGGTGCGGGCCAGTACGGTAAAGAAATACAGATCCTGCCAGTCAAACATCGGGTTATTTCCGATCAGATATAGGGAATTTTTCGGGAGTTCTCGAACCGTACGCCAGGTTTTACCATGAATGACACTGCTGCTGGCCTTCACCTGCGTGCTGCGCGCGGCCATTGCAGTCGGCACACCAGTGGAGTTTCCTGGCGACAGCGCCGGCTCTCTGAGCACCCTGCCCTTTGTTCTGAACCTGCCTATGAGCGCCATCAGCCTATGAGAGTCATTACCCCATGAAAGCCATCACCATCCAAACCTATGGCGGCCCGGACGTCGTGCAGATTCGCACCGACATGCCCAGGCCCACCGTCAGCCCCGGCCATGTTGTAGTCAAGGTCGCCTGCGCCGGGATCAACTTCATGGATGTGCATACTCGCCAAGGCAAGTACGCCACCTCCGTCACTTATCCAGTGCGCCTGCCCTGCACCCTGGGCATGGAAGGCTCCGGCGAGATCGTCGCAGTCGCTGAAGGCGTCGAGCATCTGGCTCTTGGCGACCGGGTCGCCTGGTGCATCGCCTGGGGCAGTTACGCCGAATACGCCAGTATCCCGGCGGCACGGGTGGCAAAAATTCCCGACGCCATCCCGTTCGATATGGCCGCGGCGGCCATCTTCCAGGGTGCCACGGCACACTATCTGGTCGAGGATATCGCCCGCCTGCACGAAGGCAGCACCTGCCTGATTCACGCCGCTTCCGGGAGCATTGGTCAGTTACTGGTACAGATGGCCAAGCGTCGCGGCGCCCGGGTCTTCGCAACCGCCAGCACCCCGGAAAAATGTGCGATTGCCCGGCAACGCGGCGCCGATCAGGCCATGTCTTATGACGGTTTTGCCGAACGTATTCACGAGGCCACACAGGGCGTGGGCGTCGATGTGGTATTCGACTCCCTCGGCAAAAGCACCCTGCGCGAGAGTTTCCGCGCCTGTCGCACCCGTGGCCTGATCGTCAACTACGGCAATGTCTCAGGCTCCATTACCGACCTGGACCCCATCGAGCTGGGCGAAGCCGGTTCACTGTTTCTCACCCGACCACGCCTGGCCGATCACATGAGCGATGGCCCCACCGTGCAACGCCGTGCCGATGCGGTATTTGCAGCGATTCTCGAAGGCTCCTTGAGCATCGAGATCGAAGGGCATTACACGATGGACGAGGTGCAGGACATCCATGCCCGCATCGAAGCCCGGCAACAGATCGGCAAATCGGTGATGCGCATCAACACCACTGACTGACGCCTCCACCGGCAGTAATCCGGCACCACAGACAACCACGGGCGCCCGTCGCTAGTGGCGCTTGTATGCGCGTGCGTGGTTGTGATGCCTGGGACAGACAGACCCGTGTAGGAGCGCCTTTAGCCACGAGGGCCTCCTCCCGGCTAAAGCCGGTCCTACATCTGCAACCTCATCGGATTAGGCAAGCCCCGCAGATAAACCGGCATTCGCCGCAATGACCATCGGCCTTACCTTGAATGCACCCGGCGCGACTTCCTCGCGCCAAGGTTTATCCTCTGGAGATCACGCCATGCTCATTGTCTATAACCCCGCCGATGGCAGCGAAGTGGGTCGTGTTGCACAAAGCGACGCTGACGCCGTTCGCAGCGCCGTGGAACGCACCTGCGCCGCTTTTCCTGAATGGTCAGGGAAACTGGCCAAGGAACGCAGTGACATCCTTCGCCGCTGGCACGACAGCGTCAAGGCCGACAAGGAAGCCTTCGCCGAACTCATGGTCAAGGAAAACGGCAAATGCCTGACCGAAGCCCGTGGCGAAATCGACTATGGCCTGGGCTTTATCGAGTGGTACGCCGAAGAAGCCAAGCGCGTCTACGGCGATACTATTCCGACCCACGACAAGAATGCCCAGGTGATGGTCACCAAGGAGCCCATCGGCCCGGTGGCGGCAATCACGCCGTGGAACTTCCCGTTCATGATGATCACCCGCAAGGTCGCCACGGCCCTGGCGGCGGGCTGCACCATGATCATCAAACCCGCCGAAGACACGCCGCTGACTGCCTTCAAACTGCTGGAACATGCACGAAAAGCCGGCATTCCCGAAGGCGTACTGG
The DNA here is from genome assembly GCF_024807945.1 of Pseudomonas sp. JUb42. Classification (GTDB taxonomy): domain Bacteria; phylum Pseudomonadota; class Gammaproteobacteria; order Pseudomonadales; family Pseudomonadaceae; genus Aquipseudomonas. The sequence goes on from NZ_JANUFD010000018.1 coordinate 39,186, forward strand.
AAATGCTGGTCGGCGATCCAAAAGAGATCGGCGTGATCCTCACCGCCGAGCCGCGCATCCGCAAAATCTCCTTCACCGGCTCGACCAACGTCGGCAAGTTGCTGGCCGCCCAATGCGCCCAGACCATCAAGAAAATGACCATGGAACTGGGCGGCAACGCGCCCTTTATCGTGTTCGACGACGCCAATCTGGATGAAGCGGTCAAGGGCCTGGTCGGCGCCAAACTGCGCAACTCCGGGCAGGTGTGTATCTCGCCTAACCGCATCTTTGTGCAGCAGAGCATCCTCGAACCTTTCCTCGCCAAGGTGAAGGCCGCCGTCGAAGCCATCGATGTCGATCAGGGCCTGCGCGCCGATTTCGTGGTCGGGCCGATGGTCAACAAGATGGGCTTCGACAAGGTCGTCAGCCTGGTGGAACAGGCCAAGGCGGCCGGGGCCAAAGTGCTGCTGGGCGGCAAGCCCCACGCCAAGGGCGGGCTGTTTTACGAGCCGACGATTCTGACTGGCCTGAGCGACGATTCGCCTCTGGCGCAGAACGAAATCTTCGGCCCGGTGTTCGCCATCTACCCCTTCGCCAGCGAAGAGGAGGCCATCGAACGCGCCAACCAAACCGAGTTCGGCCTTGTCGCCTATGCCTATACCAGCGCCCTGGGACGCTCATTGCGCCTGTCCAGGCAGTTGGAAGCAGGCATGGTGATTCTCAACTCGGGCTCGGTCGGTACTGTGTCAATTCCCTTTGGCGGCATCAAGCAGTCCGGCTACGGGCGCGAGGGCAGCTACTACGGCATCGAGGAGTATGTGCATGTGAAATACGTGCTGCTGGCAGGGGCGCAGTTGTAGCGCGGGCTGTTTTCAGCCCTGCTGGAAACATTCCTGAATCGCAGCCTTGGCCTCGATCATCGGGGCCTCGGTCAGCTCCTGGGTGCGCCAGCCCAGTTCGATGGGATAACGGCGCATCTGCAGCGGACAGGCCAGCACCTGCAGGCCGCTGATCCGGGCGATGGCTTCGGCGGCATGATCGGGAATGGTGGCAATGGCGCGGGTGCCCTTGAGCAAATAGGGCAATGCGGCAAAGTGAGTGGTCGAGGCCACCACTTTGCGCTTGAGGCCCAAGGGCGCCAGCGCCTCATCGACCATGCCGATAAAGCCGCCGGAAGACACCAGTATCTGATCGTGCTCGACGAATTGGCCTACATCGAAAGTCGCCGGGTCCAATTGCAATTGCTCGGGATCGACCAGGCAACTGTAGCCACCCTCCCCCAGCAACTCGCGGCTCAGGGTACGGCTGGAAAGGCCACCGGAAGACACCGCCAGGTCGATACTGCGACTGAGCAACGCTTCGCCGATGATCTGACTGTGACTCTGGCGAAAGATCACCCGCAGTTGCGGCGCACGCCGGGCGATGGCATCGAGCAAGCGGCGGCCGATGGCAATCTCAAAATCATCCGACAGGCCGATGGTCACCGAACGCCCGTAGAAACTGGTGGGCATGGGCGAGGCCATGCTCAGGGTCTGCCGGCATTTATCCAGGGCTTCGGAGACCACCGGCTTGAGCTGATTGGCCAGCAAGGTCGGGGTCAGGCCGCGGCCGGTGCGCAGGAACAACTGATCGTCATACAGCACCCGCAACCGCGCCAGCGCCGCACTTACCGCCGACTGCGTTACGCCCAACAGAATCGCCGCACGGCTGGCGCTGCCCTCATCGTGCAACGCCTCGAAGACCTTGAGCAGATTGAGGTCGGTGTTGGCGATATTCATGGGATTCATATCCAGGGAGGCGATGTGAGGCTAGGTACTATAGCGAAATGACTGAGTGCAGATCATCTGCGCCCAGGCTTTCCTCGGGCTGCGCGGCGCTATCGTCAGGTGTTCTTGCAATACAGGCTTGCTCGAATTCGCGCAGGGTCGCGTCATCAATCGCTCCGACGTCCCGCAGCGCCCGGGCGGACTCGTATACGGATTGCAGTACGTGGCTTTTGAATTTTTCACTCATGAGTGATCTCCAAAAAATTTACCCATCTACATTTCTCTGATCTCGTGCAAGGCAGTAAGAGCCACCCGGCGGCGTTCCTGACACACCGCATCAACCCTGCTCGCCAACCACTTGGCTCCTGCCGCACCGCGTCGAGCCGTGCCGTCCATCAACCGCATATTTTAAACCGCCGCGAAGCTCAATCAGGCATACCCTAATACCTAAAGGTTATTTATTTCCTTCCCGTTAGATCATTTAGCCTGCACCTCTTACCTGATCTTTCGACATAGCCGATAAAAAAACCAAGGAACGCCTGCATGCACGCCCATCCATTATTGCTGTTGCTCAAGCGCTGGACCCGCCCTCTGATCACTGCGACCCTGCTTTCGGGCGCCTTGGCCAGCGCGACTCAAGTGCAGGCGGCGGATCCGGCCGAAGTCCATCTGGACTACGCCTATTACTCCCCCACCAGCCTGGTGCTCAAGCACTTTGGCTGGCTGGAACAGGCCCTGCCCCAGACCAAGGTCAGCTGGGTATTGAGCCAGGGCAGTAATCGCTCACTGGAATACCTCAACAGTTCCAGTATCGACTTCGCTTCGACCGCCGGGCTTGCGGCCGTGCTGAGCCGTGCCAACGGCAGCCCGATCAAGACGGTGTATATCGCCAGCCGCCCGGAATGGACCGCGCTTGCCGTCGCCAAGGACTCGCCGATCAAGACAGTGGCCGACCTCAAGGGCAAGAAAATTGCCGCCACCAAAGGCACTGATCCTTACCTCTTCACCCTGCGCGCCCTGCAACAGGCCGGTTTGACCAAAGATGACGTCGAACTGGTGCACCTGCAGCATCCTGATGGTCGCGTCGCGCTGGAGAAAGGCGATGTCGACGCCTGGGCCGGGCTCGACCCGCACCTGGCCGCCAGTCAGGTGCAGGCCGGTTCGCGCCTGCTGTACCGCAATGTCGATTTCAACAGCTATGGCGTGCTGAGCGTTACCGACGCCTATGCCAAGGCCCAGCCACACACCATCGAGACCGTGCTCAAGGCCTACGAGAAAGCCCGAGCGTGGGCACGCCAGAACCCGGACGAGTTGGCCAAACTGCTCGCCACTGAATCGGGCCTGCCCCTGGAAGTGGCCAAGTTGCAATTGTCGCGCACCGATTTCAGCAATGCTCAACCGGGCGCCGAACACATTGCCGCACTGAAAGCTGCCGCGCCGATTCTCGTGTCCGAGGGGCTGGTGCGCAAAGGCGTGGACGTCAACCAGGTGGTTGATCAGTTGATCGATCCGCAGTTCAGCGCTGCCGTTATCGGGAAAAACTGAAGGTCATGGCCGTGCCGAGCAAATCCCTGTCCGACACCTCGCCCCGGCGACTCAGGACGCCACGCCTGCAGTGGGCTGCAAGACTGAAAGGTTGGGCATTACCCCTGCTGATCATCGCAGTCCTTGAAATCACCGCGCGGGCGGGCGTGCTGCCCACCTACCAGATGCCCGCCCCCAGCGACGTGGCGCTGACCCTGTTGGAACTGGGTCACGGCGCGCTGGGCAAACATGTGCTGGCCAGCGTGCTGCGGGTACTGGGCGGATTTGCCATCGGTGCGAGCCTGGCGCTGCTGTTCGCCGCCTGGGTCGGCCTGAGCCGGGAAGCCGAGGCCTGGCTGGAGCCGACCTTCGCCGGGCTGCGGGCCATCCCCAGCCTGGCCTGGGTGCCCCTGCTGCTGCTCTGGCTGGGTATCGACGAAACCTCCAAGATCGTGTTGATCGCCATCGGGGCGTTTTTCCCGGTGTACGTCAATGGCGTGGCGGCCATCCGTGATGTCGACCGGCGCCTGGTGGAAGTCGGCCAGATGTACGGTTTCAGCCGACGCCGCCTGATCTGGCGAATACTCTTGCCCGCCTCGATGCCCGGCCTGTTTACCGGATTGCGCAGCGGCCTGAGCATGGCCTGGATGTTTGTCGTGGCAGCGGAACTGATCGCCGCCACCCGGGGTTTGGGTTACTTGCTCAGCGACGGCCGTGAAACGTCGCGGCCGGACATCGTCCTGGCCGCGATTATCGTCCTCGCGGTACTGGGCAAGCTCAGCGATGGCCTGCTCGCCGCGCTGGAGCGTCGCTGGCTGCACTGGCGCGACACCTTTACTGGCCAGGGAGACGACGCATGAGCGAGGCATTGCTGGATATACAGGTCAACCGCAAGGACTTCGGCCAGACCCGCGTACTGCAAAACGTCAAGGTGCGCCTGCATCCCGGTGAAGTGGTCAGCCTGCTGGGCCCCAGCGGCTGCGGCAAAAGCACGCTGTTGCGGATCATCGCCGGGCTTGAACAGGACTACAGCGGCGAACTGCAGCAGAGCACCGATCAGGTGGCGTTCGTCTTTCAGGAACCGCGCTTGATGCCCTGGCTGAGCGTGGCGCGCAACGTCGGCTTTCATGATGACACGGCATTCGATGCGGCCTGGGTCGCCCAGTTACTCGACGAAGTCGGCTTGGGCGGCTTTGCCCAGGCCCTGCCCAAGCAATTGTCCGGCGGCATGGCCCAGCGCGTGGCGATTGCCCGTGGCTTGTATTCGCGCCCTCGTGTGCTGCTGCTCGATGAGCCTTTCAGTGCGGTGGACGCCTTTACCCGCATGAAGCTGCAAGACCTGTTGCTCGACCTGGCAAAGCGGCATGACATCGCCCTGCTGATGGTCACCCACGATATCGACGAGGCGCTGTACCTGAGCGATCGCGTGTTGATCATGGGCAATCGCCCCAGCCATGTGCGCCTGGAACTGGCGGTGGAGCTTGCCCATCCCCGTGATCGCCGGGACCCGCTGCTGGCAACCCTGAAGGCAGAGTCCCTGACCGAATTGCATCAGGCCCAGGTGTTCTGAATCTGACGCCGACCGGCCACACAACTGGCAATACTTGTCAGGCGTTAAACCGCCCTGCTGTAGGACTCTTCTGAAGTTTTTGGCTATGCTGCGCAACCTCTTGAAGATGCCTGAAGAGGCGACTAATTTGCCGCCTGTCGCTGACTGCAGCGACGGGGTTTAGTCGCCCTTCTTGCAAAGTAGCTCTCCAATGCATCGCCGATCTGGCGATCTATGGTGGCTGTGTATGGGGCGCCTTCGGGCGCGCCGTGTCCTTTGCAACGGTCGACTAACCCGTGCACAGCCGCCACCCTTTGTTTAGTCGCGAAGTGTGAGGGCCCGAACTTGCAAAGGAATCTTTATGAACACACCGATACCCAATCTCTTCATCCTCAACCCCGATATCCCCACCGAAGAACTGCTGATATTCGCCAGCGAATACCTCGACAGCACCGCCGCCATCGTCTACGAAACCGCCGACAATATTTCCTCCGAGTACCGGCCCCTGGCCCGGGCGGCGGTGCAGCAGATGCATGTGTTACGGACGATGTTCGATGCGGTGGCGGTGAGGGTGCAGGGGCAACAATAAGTCGATCTATAGCCTTCGCGGCGGTGCGGCAATCCGACAAGCCACGCTCCAACGGTTACGCGTAATCCTGTGGGAGCGTGGCTTGCCCGCGAAAAGGCCGGTATATCCGACACCTTTGTTGGGCATTGCATACCGTTTCGCAACCTGCGGCAGCGCCTACAGGCCCTCGTCACCCAGCCAATTCTGGAGCAATTCCAGGGTCCGCTCAGGATGCTCCAGCGGCGGCAAATGCCCGCATTGCGCAATCACCACCAGAGTCGAGCCGGCAATGCTGCGGTGCATCAGTTCGGACTCTTCCCGCGGCGTCACCCCATCCTCGGCCCCGACCACGATCAGGGTCGACACCTTCACTTGCTGCAGCACCGGCATATAGTCCGGGCGGTCGATAATGGCTTGCTGCTGACGGATGAAACCGTCCTTGCCGATGGTCTCGGCCATATCCAGAACGGTCTGTGCGGCAGGCGTGCCCAGGCTGCGGGCGTGCATCAGGCGGGGCAGCAGTTGCGGGGTTACGCCCTTGAATTTGCCCAGCTCGGCCAGGTTAAGCATGCCCCGTCTCACCTTGGCGCGAGCCTCGCTATCGGGCCGGGCCATGGTGTCGAACAGCGCCAGTTTGAGCACCCGCTGCGGCGCCAGACGAAGGATTTCCATGGCGACATAACCGCCCATGGACAACGCCGCCAGGGCGAATTGCTCAGGTGCCTGATCGAGAACCCGACGGGCCATGGCTTCGAGGCTGAGGTCCTGGGTCAGGTCCGGGATCAATACCGGCCGCGAGGCTGCCAGGGCCGGTTGCTGGTGCTGCCAGAGGCGATGATCATTGAGCAGACCTGGGAGCAGGACGAGGGGAATGGGATTGGCGGGCAAAGCGGGGGCTCCAAAGAGAAGGGGTTTCAGCGTAGGGGCGGTTTTATGCAGGCCACTGCATTCGAGCGAATTATGTGGGAGCGAATTCATTCGCGAAAGCGGTGTGAAGGCGCTACCTGTGCGTTGAATGTCCCGGCCTCTTCGCGAATGAATTCGCTCCCACGATATTTCTTACACAGGTTCGCAACCACAGGTCTTCCAGTTGGGTCCGGTTCAGCCACCCGCCTTAAGCCGCTCGGAAATCTTCACCAGTTCAGCCAGGGAGTCGGCGTTCATCTTGCGCATCAGCGCGCCGCGCCGCACTTTCACCGTGACCTCGCTGACCTCCAGCCGCGCCGCCACCTGCTTGTTGAGCAGGCCGGTCACCACCAGGTCCATGACCTGGCGCTCGCCTTCGGTGAGGCTGGCGTGGCGCCTGAGCAGTTCACTGTGCACCGAAGCAGTTGCCCGGCGTTCACGGTCTCGCTCCAGCCCCTGATGGATGGCGTCGAGCAGGTCCTGTTCGCGGAACGGCTTGGTCAGGAACTCCAGGGCCCCGGCTTTCATGGCCCGCACCGACATGGGGATATCGCCATGGGCGGTGATGAAGATCACCGGCAAAAGAATGCCGTCGCTGGCCATGCGGTCGATAAAATCCAGGCCGCTCATGCCCGGCATGCGCACATCGAGTATCAGGCAGCCCGGCGCATCCGCCCGCTCGGCCGTGAGGAACGCCTGGACCGAGGCGAACAGCCGGGCATTCAGGCCGATGGACGCCAGCAGGTCCTCCAGCGAGGCACGGATCGAGGCATCGTCATCGACGACATAGACAATGGATTCTGCGTCGGCGGTCATGTTGGCTCCATGGCATTGCCAGGCAGAGTGAAGTGAAAAATCGCCCCGCCGCCGGGGTTGGCGCTGGCCCAGATACGGCCGCCATGGGCTTCGATGATCGAGCGACTGACCGCCAGGCCAATGCCCATGCCCTCGGCCTTGGTGGTGTAGAAGGCTTCGAACAGGCGCTCGGCAGATTCTGTATCGAGGCCGATGCCCGTGTCGCAGACCGCGAAGCCAAGTTGCCCGGACGGTTGCTGATCGACACGAATTTCCAGCTCACGACGCTCATCCCTGGCCGCATTGATGGCTTCGCTGGCGTTGAGGATCAGGTTCAGCAGCACCTGCTGGACCTGTACACGGTCGGCCAGCAACGGCGGCAGCCCCTCGGGGATCTGCAGGTTGAGCTGCACCCGCTGTTGCTCCAGCTCGCTGTGCACAAGAGCCAGAATACCGGTAATGGTATCGGCGACGTTCAGCCATTCCTTGTGCGGCGGCGCACGTTTGGCCAGGGCGCGGACCCGGGCGATCACTTCGCTGGCGCGGTGGGCGTCGCTGATGATGCGCTCCACCGCCTGACGCGCCTTGGGCAGATTGGCCGGTTCTCCTGCCAGCCAGCGCAGGCAGGCATTGCCGCTGGTAGCAATGGCCGCCAGCGGCTGATTCACTTCGTGGGCAATCGAGGCCGTCAGTTCGCCGAGCATATTGACCCGGCCGATCTGCGCCAGATGCGCCCGCGCCTCATGCTCTGCGCGCGTGGCCATGGCCATGCGCAGGCTCAGGTAGGTGGCGGCGATGATCGCTGCCAGGCTGATCAGGCAATTGATCAGGCCCGAACCGTGGTCGCCGGATTTGGTGGCCAGGAAACTGATGACCGTCAGGATCAGGCACAGCACGGCAATCCGCGCTACGCCCTTGGGCGACAGGAAGCTCATGGCCAACAGGACGACGGCGACATGAAATACCCCCACCGCGATCTCCATATCAGTCAGGGTATCGACCACGGCAATGCCGAACGCCAGCGCCAGCAACGCGCTCAAGCGCAATGCCCCACGCGCCCTGCTGTAGTTTTCCTTCTCGCCCATGGCGCAGATTCTCTCGATGATGCGGAATGTGAAAGCTATTGGGAGCGAATTCTGTGGGAGCGAATTCATTCGCGAAGACGGATTTGCAGCGATACATTTTTATTAGAGTACTGGCCTTTTTTCGCGAATGAATCCGCTCCCACAAATTCACTGCCACAAATCCGCTGTCACAGACTCGCTCCCACAATATCAAGTCCAGGCACTTGCCACATATGTCATCACGTCAGGAGGGATTATCCAGGCTGAACAAATCCGTCACTTCATCATAGGCAAACAGTTCGGCATAGCGGCCCCACTGGGTCACCACGTCCAGGGTCTGGGCGGCATCGTTTTCCGACATGGAGTCTTCCAGTTCATCGCGAAAACGCCGGGCCGGGGCGCTGCGGCTGGAGCGGTCGTCGAGGACGCGGCGCACATGTGCCACCAGCGGTACGAAGTTCATCAACTGCTGGGCGAACAGTTGTTTGCGTTCATCAACGTCGGATAACGCATAGCGTTCGGCGGCCGGGAGCAGACGGATGTCGCCGCCCTTGAGCTCGGCCAGACGCAGCAGTTGCAGCACTTCAGCAATCGGGAACAGCTCGTCGGCAGTGTAGTGCAGCTCGCTGGCCAGCTCCGGCAGGTCGGCCTTGCCACCGTAGGCCGGGGCATGAATGGCTTCGATCAGCCCGGCCAGGGTGTTAGTCGACACCTGAGGCAGGACCATGCCCAGGCCGGTACCGGGAAACGCGCCCGGACGCGTGACGCCGACCGCATCGTCGCCGGTCATCTTCACGTAGATTTCTTCCACCAGCGCACGGAATGCCGGGTCGTGACGGTTGCGCGGCTGCGGCAGATCGACTTTGATCTCGCTGATCACCCGGCCGGGATTGGCCGAGAACAGCATGATGCGGTCGCACATCAGCACCGCTTCGGCGATGTTGTGGGTGACCATCAGGATCGATTTGATCGGCATGCGCCCTTCGCCCCACAGATCGAGCAAATCGGTACGCAGGGTTTCTGCGGTCAACACGTCCAGGGCGGAGAACGGCTCGTCCATCAGCAGCACGTCCGGGTCCACCACCAGGGCGCGGGCCAGGCCCACCCGCTGGCGCATGCCGCCGGATAACTCCTTGGGATAGGCGCTTTCAAAGCCGTCGAGGCCGATAAGGTCGATGGCCGCCAACGCGCGCTTGCGACGAATCTCGGCGGGCACATTGCGCGCCTCCAGGCCGATTTCGACGTTCTCCAGCACAGTCAGCCACGGAAACAGGGCGAAGCTCTGGAACACCATGCTGACATGGCTGGGTAGGCCGTCCGCGCCAGGCGGGAAGTCCACCACGCCACTGGTGGGCTGGACCAGCCCGGCAATGGAGCGCAACAGCGTCGACTTACCGGAACCGGAACGCCCCAGCAGGCCGACGATTTCGTTGTCGTAAAGGCTCAGGCCGACGTTATCCAGCACCAGGCGTTCACTGCCGCCGGGTGTGCCATAGACATGCTGGACCTGACGGACATCGACCAGGCAACGTTTTTCGAGAGTGATCATGGCTACTGTCCTCAATAAAGACGTTCAATCAAGACGCAGGCGTCGTTCGGCGAATACGTACAGCGGGCGCCAGAGCAGGCGGTTGAAAGCCATGACGAAGATCGACATGACCACGATACCCAGGGCGACCTGGTGGTAGTCACCGGCTTCGGTGGCATTGGCGATATACGACCCCAGACCTGTGGCCTGCAGGTGCTCGTCGCCCCAGGACACCGCCTCGGCGACGATACTGGCGTTCCAGGAACCACCGGCGGCAGTCAGGGCGCCGGTCACGTAGTAGGGGAAAATCCCCGGCAAGGCCACCCGCCGCCACCACTGCCAGCCACGGATACGGAACATCTGTGCGGCCTCGCGCAGGTCGGTGGGCAAGGCCGAGGCCCCGGCGATAACGTTGAACAGGATGTACCACTGAGTGCCCAGCACCATCAGCGGCGACAGCCAGATATCCGGGTTCAGGTGTAGGCCGACAATGGCGATCACCGCAAACGGGAACAGGATATTGGCCGGGAACGCCGCCAACAGTTGAGCCACCGGTTGCAGGCGCTCGGTCCAGGCCGGACGCAGGCCGATCCAAACGCCGATGGGCACCCAGATCAGACTGGCGATGGCGATCAGGATCACCACCCGCAACAGCGTCGCCAGGCCCAGACCAAAGGTGTGCAACACATCGCTCAGGGCCTGGGTTTCTCCAATAAAACGCACCAGCCAGACCGTAGCCAGCACACAGGCCAGTAGTACGGCAGCCAGCCACAGCCGATCCAGCGCCAGGCTCAAGCGTGGGCGCGGCCGCAGCGTCCGGACTTTCGGCCAGCGAACCATGGCCAGCAGTTCACCGGGCCAGGCCAGCACAGCCAGTATGCCGGGCACCAGGCGGGTATTGCGTACCAGGTCGTAGACCCAGGAACGTGGGCGCTTTTGCGAAGCAGTCTGCTCGAAGCGGAATTTGTCGGCCCAGGCCACGATCGGGCGGAACAGCAGTTGGTCGTAGAGCAGGATCACCACTGCCATGGCCAACACCGCCCAGGCAATCGCCGCGAGGTTTTTCTGAGCGATGGCCAGGGCCAGCCAGGAGCCGATACCGGGCAGATCGATGGTGGTATTGCCCACGGTGATGGCTTCCGACGCGACGACAAAGAACCAGCCGCCGGACATCGACATCATCATGTTCCAGACCAGGCCTGGCGTTGCGAACGGCAACTCCAGGCGTACAAAGCGCCGCCATGGCGACAGGCCGAACTGTTGGCTGACGTCGTTCAAGTCTTTAGGCACGGTGCGCAGGGACTGATAGAAGCTGAAGGTCATGTTCCAGGCCTGGCTGGTAAAAATCGCGAAAATCGCCGCGCACTCAACCCCCAGTTGTCGACCGGGAAACAGGCCCATGAAAAAGGTCACGGTAAAGGTCAGGAAACCCAGTACCGGCACCGATTGCAGGATATCCAGGGCGGGCACGATGACCATTTCGGCCTTGCGACTCTTGGCGGCCAGCGTGGCAACCACCAGGGTAAAAAGCAGCGACGCGCCGAGGGCAACGAACATGCGCAGGGTGGTACGCAGCGCGTATTCCGGCAGGCGCCACGGCGACAGCTCGACAGGCTGCGCATCGAGCACGGTGAGGGACTGACTCATCTGCTCGGCGCCATAAATGACCAGCACCGCCGTCACCGCCAGCAGCAGGAAGAACACGATATCGGCGCCATAACGCGAGCCACGCCCCGCAGTGGCTGTGGGGACAACAGTTTTGCCGATGAAAGTATCGAAGGAGGAACGCATGGCTCACCTCGCATAACGTCGCATCGCACTGACGGTTCAGGGCAAAGCGAAGGGCTTGAAATATGCTGAGAAGGTTAAGCGGCGAGGTGGCGCGCGGCCATGGATATAAAGGACGGCTGGCTATACCAAGGTATATCTGCTGATTGGATGCAGACCCGTGGGAGCTAGTTATGTGGGAGCGAATTCATTCGCGAAGAGGCCGATACACTCAATCCATGTCGATTGTCTGAAATATTGCCTTCGCGGATGAATCCGCTCCCACAGGTTCTTGCACCACTTCACAACGGCGACGCTTGCTCAATCCCCGCCACCCCGCTGCACACAACGCGCCCGGCGCTCGTCCACGCGCTCGGCAAACCAGGCGGTGGTCAGCTTGCGGGTGATTTTCGGGCTTTGCAGGGTGATGCCCGGCAGGATCGCCCGGGGCAGTGGTTTGCCGGTTTTCTGCTCGGCCATGGCGAAGATCCTTTGGTATAGATCGCCCTCTTCGAAGGCCAGGGTTTCACCCTGTTTCAGCTGATTCCAGATCGCCGAATTGTTCATCCCCAGTTTTGGCCCCAGGGAGCGCACGGCCAGTTCCGTGGCGCCGGGCGACGTCGAGTCATAAAGAATCAGGTCACCGTCCAGGGCCAGTTGGCTGCCGGTCAGCAGATTGACCGCACTCTGGAATGCGGCATTGCGGCTGGCATACCAACCGGCGTTGAAATCGGCAAAGCGGTACAGCGTCTTCGGATAGTTAGCCGGGTAGCCGAGCAGGTGCAGAGTGCCGAAATACACCCCGCCACGGCGGCTGAATACCTCGTTGCGCAGGCTACCCGGCACGGGATACGGATAGTCCTTGGCCTGCTGTTGCGCGAACTCGACGCTGACCTGCATGGGGCCGGCGGTATGCACCGGGTTGAAACGGCCGAACAGGGTCTGGCCCAGGGGCACGCGGTCGATAAAGTCGTCGAAGATCGCGCTGAGCTCCTGTTCACTGCGCGCGCTGTCCAGGCGTTGGCCGTAGCTCTTGCCGGTGCTGGAGGGCAGTTTCAGTGCGGTATTGATCAAGGCATCGGGGATATACAGCTTGCTCGCCCGACGATTGATTTCGTCCCGGGCGATACGGCCCAGGCCTGGCACACCGGGGTCGGTCTGGAAAGTGGACTCCTGCTCGATCACGGCCATGACCGCGCAGAGATTTTCGGTGGTGGCCGCCAGTTTCTGCGCGGTGAAGGCGCCCTGGATATCCCGGGCCCAGCCTTCGCGATCCTGAACCTTGGCGGGGATCAGCCGAACGATTTGCGCCTGGATTTGCGCCGGAGTCAGCTCGGGCGCCTGGGGCGTTTGTTGGGCGCAGCCGCTCAACAGGATTACCGCAAGAGTCAGGATGGAGCGGAAAGATGAATGCACGCGCGCGTCTTCCTTGTGATCGGCGATCAGTAGACCTGTTTTTATCGGTAAAGACTCACATACTACGTACACGCGCCGGGAAGCTCCTACAGACCTTCATTCCGATTCAGATTCACCGAACACAGATTGGACCGCATCAGCTAACAAAAATATTTGCAGTGCAGTTACTCAAAACCGACCTCCACGTAGCCCGCGCCAATACTGGCCCGCAGTACCATCATTGATCCGGTCGATCAATCCATTGGAACAAGCGATTGGACTGCGACATTTCGACTCAGTAGCTTGCTTGCTAATTCAGCCAGTGAGCTGATCGTTTGCCGCCCCTGTTGCCTGGGGCCTTTGTCTCCTGCCGCTGTACAGGGAATCGCTGACTTGTCGCTTGAGATCAAAACAAGCACAAGCCGCGCCTCAAGACCGGATTCTTGAAACCCATTTTTTTCCAGGTACCCCAGTCGGGGTCAGGCGCCCGTGCGCGCTGAAAACGACTGGAACCGTGCGCGAGTGCCTTGCCAATGTCCATCAATACCCCACAACAAATCGCTGAAATCGCCATCGAAGCGGGCGCGAAGAAGGCGCATCTGCCATTGCTGTCGATTCTGGTCCTGGGCTTTCTGGCCGGGGCGTTCATCTCTCTGGGCTTTCTGCTGGATATCCATGTCAGCACCATGATTCCCCCAGCCTGGGCTTCGCTGGGCAACCTGCTCGGCGCGGCGGTGTTCCCCATCGGCCTGATCCTGGTGATCCTGGCCGGCGGCGAGCTGCTCACCGGCAATATGATGAGCCTGCCCATGGCCCTGTTCGCCGGGCGTATCGGCGTGTACGCCGTGGTCCGTAACTGGGTGCTGGTGACCATCGCCAACCTGCTCGGCGGCCTGTTCGTTGCCTATTTCTTCGGCCACCTGCTGGGCATGACCGAAGGGCCATTCCTGGCCAAGACTCTGGCGATTGCCAATGCCAAGGTCAGCGCCGACTTCGCCCACGTATTCATTTCCGGAATCGGCTGCAACTGGCTGGTCTGCCTGGGTGTGTGGTTGTCCTATGCAAGCAAGGATGTGGTGGGCAAGATCGTCGGCATCTGGTTCCCGGTGATGTCCTTCGTTGCCATCGGCTTCCAGCACGTCGTGGCCAACATGTTCCTGATCCCGGCGGCGATTTTCGCCGGTGCCTTGAGCTGGTCCCAGTACGCCGACAACTTCGTCGCGGTGTTCCTGGGCAATGCGGTGGGTGGCGCGGTGTTCGTCGGCCTGGCGTACTATGTGTCGTATAACCGGACAGCCACTGTCCAGCCGTTGCCTGTGGAAACCGGTGCGGTGCAAAAAGCCTGAAAAACAGGGTGAGAAGCCAAGATGTCTGATCGTGTGCTGATGGATGGCTATGCCCGCAAGGTGGATTACCTGCGGATGTCGGTGACCGACCGCTGCGATTTTCGCTGCGTGTACTGCATGGCCGAGGAAATGACCTTCCTGCCGCGCCAGCAGATCCTGTCACTGGAGGAAATCCATCAGATCGCCGAACGCTTCGTCGCCCTGGGCACCCGCAAGATTCGCCTGACCGGCGGTGAGCCGCTGGTGCGGGCCGGGATTGTCGGTCTGTGCGAGAAAATCGCCGCCCTGCCCGGCCTGCGCGAATTGTGCATGACCACCAATGGTTCGCAACTGGGCAAGCTGGCCAAGCCGCTGTTCGATGCCGGGGTCAAGCGCCTCAATATCAGCCTCGACAGCCTTGATACCCAACGCTTTCGCGAGCTGACCCGCACCGGTGATCTCGCTCAGGTGATTGCCGGGATCGATGCGGCCAACGCTGCCGGTTTTATTCATACCAAGCTCAATTGCGTGGTGATGCAGGGTCGCAACGATCACGAGATCAACGACCTGATCGCCTTCGCCATCGAGCGCGGCCTGGATATCAGCTTTATCGAAGAAATGCCTCTGGGCATCATCAGCGAGCACAGTCGCGCCGAATCGTTCTTCTCCAGCGAACAGGTGCGCGAGCGCATTGCCGAGCGCTATACCCTGCTGCCGTCCACCGACTCGACCCAGGGGCCGTCGCGCTATTGGCGCCTGGCCGAAGCGCCGGATATCCGCGTCGGTTTTATCTCGCCCCACAGCCATAACTTCTGCGGCACCTGCAATCGCGTGCGCCTGACCGTCGAAGGCCGTCTGCTGCTATGTCTGGGCAACGAGCATTCTGCCGACCTCAAGAGCGTCCTGCGAGCCAACCCCGGTCAGCCAGAGAAACTGGAAAAGGCCATTATCGAGGCGATGAAGCTCAAGCCGTACCGGCATGATTTTCAGCTCAATGATGAGGTGCAGGTGGTGCGGTTCATGAATATGACCGGTGGCTGAGAAACACACCGCTCAAGGTTCTTCAGGCAGGAGCTGTGGATTGGGTGGGAGCGAATTCATTCGCGAAGAGGCCGGTACATTCAAAGCATCTTCATCGCCTGGAACACAGCTTTCTCGAATGAATTCGCTCCCACAATGGGCTCTCCATCCACCCAATACAGCTCCTACCCCAACAACTGACTTAACACCGCCCGCAACTTGCCTGGCCTCACCGGTTTGTTCAACAACGGCGCGCCAAGCTTGCGCAGGGCGTGACGGCATTGTTCGCTGCGGTCGGCGGTGATCATCACCGCAGGTATGCGCAGGTTGAAATGCCGACGCAGGTCGTTGACCACTTCACAACCGGTCACACCGTGGTCCAGGTGGAAGTCGGCAAGGATCAATTCCGGCGCCGAGCCCTGCAATACGCTGCAAGCGCTGCCCAGGTCGCTGGCGGTCAGGACCTCGCAGCCCCACTGTTCCAACAGCGCGGCCATGCTTTCGCGGATGCTCTGTTCGTTGTCCAGCACCAACAGGCGACGCCCCGGCAGCGGATTGCCGGTGCCGGGTTGTTGCAGCAGCAGACTGACCGGCGCAGGCACCTCATGGGACAGCGGCACATCGATGCTGAAACACGAGCCACGACCCGGCTGCGAGCGGACCTGCACCGGGTAATCGAGAATCCGCGCGATACGCTCGACAATCGCCAGGCCCAGGCCGACACCCTTGCGATCAGCGGCGCGACCGACATCCAGTTGATTGAATTCGAGGAAGATCGACTCCAGGCTGTCTTCGGCGATACCGCGGCCGGTGTCCCAGACCTCCAGGCGCAGGCAATCGCCACGCCGCCGCGCCCCCAGCAGAATGCGGCCGCTGTCGGTGTAGCGGCAGGCATTGCTGAGGAAGTTGCGCAAAATTCGGCTGAGCAGGCGCGAGTCGGTGCGAACAGCGAAATGCCCCATGCGCACCCGCAAAGTGAGGCTCGACGCCTCGGCCACCGACTGGAATTCAGACGCCAAAGGCGTAAGCAGTTCGTCCAGGCGATACAAGCCGATATCCGGCTTTACTGCTGCCTGATCGAGACGGGAAATATCCAGCAGGTCATTGAGCAAATCTTCGGCGCTTTCCAAAGCCAGGTGGCTGCGTTCCACCAGCGTGCGCTCGCTCTCGGGCAGGCTGCGCTCACGCAACGTAGAGATCAGCAGGCGCGCGGCGTTGAGCGGTTGCAGCAGGTCATGACTGGCGGCGGCCAGGTATTTGTCCTTGCTGCGATTGGCGGCCTGGGCGGCGTCCCGTGCGTCGCGAAGGTCCTGCTCAATGCGCTCGCGCTGGATGATTTGCTGTTGCAGGTTGTGATTGGCTTCGAGCAATTCATCGGTGCGCGCGGCGACCCGCTGCTCCAGTTCGTCGTTGAGCTGTTGCAGGCGTTGTTGCGCCAGCTCCAGCTCTTCCAGACGCATGGTCAGTTCCGGGTAGTGACTCTTGCGCGTCGAGTGATTGCCCAGCCCCAACAGCGCATCCAGTGCCCGTTTGCGCTCGTCAGAGGGCCTCGCCATAAACGACCTCGACATCGCGCTGATTGGACTCGCGCGGATTGGTGAGGATGCACGGATCGCCCATGGCATGGCGCGACAGGAACGGAATGTCTGCCATGCGCACGCCATGCCCGCCGAGGGTTTCGTGGAAACCCACGGCCTGCTTGAAGGCCGTCAGGTGTTCGATCAGGCGTTTGGCGATCTGCACCTGATTCAAGCCACGGCAATCTATGCCCAGGGTCTCGGCAATGACCTTGAAGCGATCCGGCGCCGACTGATAATTGAACGCCACCACATGCTCGATCAATACCGCGTTGCACAGGCCATGGGGCAGGTCGAGAAAACCGCCCAGGCTATGGGACATGGCATGTACCGCACCGAGGATGGCATTGGAGAACGCCAGCCCCGCCTGCATGCTGCCGAGCATGATCTTCTCGCGCAGGGCAAGGTCCGTGGGGTTGTGGATCATCTGCACCAGGTTGCCGTTGATCAGGCGCATGGCTTCCAGGGCATGGGGATCAGTCAGCGGCCCGTGACCGGTGGAGACAAACGCCTCGATGGCATGCACCAGGGCGTCGATACCCGTGCAGGCGGCCAGAAACGGGTCCATGCTCAGGGTCGTCTCCGGGTCGATCAGGGCCACGTCCGGCACCGCCGCCTTGCTGACGATGGAGAACTTCATGCGCTCCTGCTGGTTGGAGATGATCACGAATTGCGACACGTCCGCCGAGGTGCCTGCGGTGGTCGGGATCAGGATCAAGGGCGGGCTGGGCACGCGAATCATGTCCACGCCCTCGAATTCGAGAATGCTGCGGCCATGGGCGACGACAATGCCGATGGCCTTGCCGCAGTCCATCGGGCTGCCACCGCCAACGGCGACAATCACGTCGCAGTGCTGCTCGCGATAGACTTCGGCGCCGCGCATCACTTCCTCGACCCGGGGATTGGGTGACACCGCGCTGTAGATGCAGTAATCGATGTCCAGGGCCTGCAGGCTGGCCTCGATATCGGCGACCCAGCCACAGGCGATCACGCCGGGGTCGGTGACCAGCAGCACCTTGCGGGCGCCGAAGGTTTTCGCGTAATTGCCGACGCTGTGGCGGCTACCGGCGCCGAAAATGATTTCCGGGGAAACGAACTTGCGCAGCTGGCTCATGGGAGGCTGTCTTTTTATGGTCGGCCAAAGCGGCTAATGGGCGCCAGCCTAGAGCATCCGACGCGGGATGCAACGGTACCTATCTACTACTTTGGTACTGGTTTTCCTTGCTAATGTCCTATTCCCAAAGAATCAGCCATGGCCTGTAATGCACGCCATAACAAGAAACAGGTAACGCCCCATGTACAAGATCCTGATTGCCGATGACCACCCGCTGTTCCGCGAGGCGATTCACAGCGTCATCAGCGACGGCTTTCCTGGCAGTGAGGTGATGGAAACCGAAGACCTCGACAGCGCCGTGCAGATGACCCGCCAGCACGACGACCTGGACCTGATCCTGCTCGACCTCAACATGCCCGGCATGCACGGCCTCAACGGCCTGATCAACCTGCGCAACGAAGCGCCGACCATTCCGGTGGTGATCGTTTCCGCCGAGCAGGACAAGCACATCGTGCTGCAAGCCATTACCTACGGCGCCGTCGGCTTCATCACCAAATCCTC
This sequence comes from Pseudomonas sp. JUb42, assembly GCF_024807945.1. GTDB lineage: Bacteria > Pseudomonadota > Gammaproteobacteria > Pseudomonadales > Pseudomonadaceae > Aquipseudomonas. The sequence goes on from NZ_JANUFD010000018.1 coordinate 57,564, forward strand.
GCCGCGCCTGCAGATGACCCAAGCCATCGAGCAGATCCTCAACGGCAACGTCTACCTGCCCTCGGACATCATTCGCTCGCAGAAAACCAGTGTGCGCCGCACCCTCAGCGAACCGGCAGGCCTGGCCCCGGAACTGCTCCAGGCCCTGACCCGCAAGCAGCTGCTGGTACTGGAACGCATGACCAAGGGCGACTCGAACAAACAGATCGCCTACACCCTGGAAATCGCCGAGACCACGGTCAAGGCCCATGTCTCGGCGATCCTGCGCAAGCTCAATGTACATAACCGCGTACAGGCGATTCTCAGTGCCGGAGACATCGATTTTTCGGCCTACCTGCGGCGCTGAAAATCCTTCGGGCGCAATGCCAGGCAGGTGGGAGCGAGGCTTGCCCGCGAAGAGGCCGGTACATCCACAGAATATTCCCGGCCCTATAAACCGCCTTCGCGGGCAAGCCTCGCTGCTACAAGATTTATGTGCTTACAACCCCTTCTTTTCCTGCCCCAACCACTTGTCGAAAACCTCGGCAATCTGCCCGTTCTCGGTCGGCCTCACTAGCCGATCAACCTCCTGCCCGTCAGTCAGAAAAATCATCGTCGGCCACAGCTTGACGCCATAGCTGCGCCCCAACCGCCGGCCGCTGCCGTCTTCGACACGGATATGCCGCACACCGGGAAAGCCGCTGATGACCTGTTCCAGCAACGGCTGCGCCGCCTTGCAGTGGCCGCACCAGTTGGTGCCGAACTCGATCAGCGTGGGCCCGGACAAGGCATCGACTTCTTCGCGGCTCGGGGCGGCTTCGACATAGGGCAGCAGACTCATGGATGGCTCTCCGTTTTGATGTGATTTGCATCATGCCATCTTTTTGCCCTACGACCGACGGCTGGAAAAGTGACTTGCATGATGGAAGTCACTCAATTAGATTATGATCATAATTTAATGACAGCAGGACCTCCGAGGGCCTTGTCCATGAAGCACAAAAGCTTTGAACACATGAATTGCCCGGTGGCCTTGAGCCTGGAGCACGTGGGTGAATGGTGGAATATCCTGATCCTGCGTGACACCTTCTATGGCCTCAGCCGCTTCGACGAATTCCAGAACAGCCTGGGCATCGCGCCCAACACCCTGACCCGCCGCCTCAACGAACTGGTCGAAGCCGGTGTGCTGGAGCGTCGCGCCTATAGCGACAAACCCCTGCGTTACGACTACCTGCTCACACCCCGTGGTCGTGAGTTCCGCCCGGTGGTGCTGATGATGATGGCCTGGGGCGGCAAGCATTTCGCCAATGGTCAGCCAGCGATTCAACTGGTCGACGATCAGAGCGGCGAGCCCGTTGAACTGATCCTCACCGATGCCCGGACCGGCAAGCCGATCAGCTTCACAACCCACAGCCTGCGCTCCCTGCCCCACGCCAGCGAACAGAACCGCTGGCGCATGGAAACCGGCCGGGAGCGCCGCCAGGCCTATCGCAATGCCCTTCTCAACGTCCCCACCCCGTCTTCCACAGGTAAACCGTGATGAACAGCTCTCTTTCGGCCGCCGACATGGCCCCTGCCAGCACCCCTGAAAAGCCGAAACCACCGCTGCTCAAACGTCTGGTGCTGGCGCTTGTGGTCATTGCGGCCCTGATCGCCGCAGTCTTTTACGGCCTGCACTGGTGGACCACCGGACGGTTTATCGAATCCACCGACGATGCCTATATCGGCGGCGATGTCACGGTGATCGGGCCCAAGGTTTCGGGCTATATCACCGAACTCAAGGTGATCGACAACCAGTTCGTGCATGCCGGTGACCTGCTGGTGAAGATCGACGATCGCGACTACCTCGCCACCCTGCATAAAGCTGAAGGTGCCATCACAGCCGAAGAAGCACTGCTGGCCAATCTGCAGGCCACCGAGCAACTGCAACAGGCCGTGATCGGCCAAGCCAAAGCCGGCATCGATGCCGCCAGCGCGGAAACCGTGCGGTCCCGTGACGACAACGTGCGCTACAAGGAACTGGCCAGCCGCTCGGCGGTGTCCCTGGAAAGCGCCCAGCGCGCCGACGCCACCTTCAAGACCGCCCAGGCCAATGGCGCCAAGGCCCAGGCCTCGCTGCTTGCCGCACAACGCCAACTGGACGTGATCGCCACGCAGAAACAACAGGCCCGCGCGGCGCTGATGCAGGCCAGGGCTGAGCGTGACCTGGCGCAACTGAATGTCGGCTACACCGAACTGCGTGCGCCCATCGATGGCGTGATCGGCAATCGCCGGGCCAGGGTCGGCGTCTTTGCCGGGGCTGGCACCCAATTGCTGGCGGTCGTTCCGGCCAGCGGCCTGTGGGTCGATGCCAACTTCAAGGAGGACCAGTTGGCCGAGATGTTGCCCGGCCAACCGGTGAGCATTCATGCCGATGTACTGCCGGGCCGGGTCTTCCACGGTCATCTGGACAGCCTGGCCCCGGCCACCGGCGCGCAATTCAGCGTATTGCCGCCGGAGAACGCCACCGGCAACTTCACCAAAATCGTCCAGCGCGTGCCGGTGCGGGTACGTCTCGATGCGGCCGATAATACCCTGGGCAAATTGCGCCCCGGCCTGTCGGTGACCGCTGAAGTCGATACCAAGACCGGCTCCGTGGACGAACCCGCTGTCGCCGCCGCCAACGCCAGCAAACTGCAATGAGTAGCGTCAGCGCCACTGCGGGCCGCCCTGCCCCGGCACATTTCGACGCGGCCTCGATGCCCACCGCGCAGAAGGTATTTGCCTTCGCCACCATGTGCATCGGCATGTTCATCGCCCTGCTGGATATCCAGATCGTCTCCGCATCGTTGCGTGACATCGGCGGCGGCTTGTCGGCGGGCGCTGACGAAACCGCCTGGGTCCAGACCAGTTACCTGATCGCCGAAATCGTCGTTATCCCCCTGTCTGGCTGGCTGTCCCGGGTATTCTCCACCCGTTGGCTATTCTGCATGTCCGCCGTGGGTTTCACCCTGACCAGTATGCTCTGCGGCGCGGCCTGGAATATCCAGAGCATGATCGCCTTTCGCGCCCTGCAAGGGTTTCTCGGCGGCTCGATGATCCCCATGGTGTTCACTTCGGCCTTTATGTTCTTCACCGGTAAACAGAAGGTCATCGCGGCGGCAACCATCGGCGCCATCGCCTCCCTGGCCCCGACCCTGGGCCCGGTGATCGGCGGCTGGATCACCGAAGTGTCATCCTGGCACTGGCTGTTCTATATCAATCTGGTGCCGGGCGTGTTCGTTGCCATTGTTGTGCCGATCCTGGTACGGATCGACGAGCCGGATCTTTCTCTGCTCAAAGGCGCCGACTACCTGAGTATGGTGTTCATGGCACTGTTCCTCGGCTGCCTGGAATACACCCTGGAAGAAGGACCGCGCTGGAACTGGTTCAGCGACCAGGTCATCCTGACAACCGCCTGGGTGTCCGGGATCTCGGCACTGGCCTTTATCAGCCGCACGCTGATGGTCAAGAACCCCATCGTCGACCTGCGCGCACTGAGCGAGCGCAACTTCGCCCTCGGCTGTTTCTTTTCCTTCGTCACCGGCATCGGCCTGTTTGCCACCATCTATCTGACGCCGCTGTTCCTGGGCCGGGTCCGTGGCTACAGCGCTCTGGATATCGGCCTGGCGGTATTTTCCACCGGGGTATTCCAGCTGTTGTCGATCCCGGTCTACGCGATGCTCGCCAACCGCATCGACCTGCGCTGGATCATGATGTTCGGCCTCGGCCTGTTCGCCCTGTCGATGTGGGACTTTTCGCCGATCACCCATGACTGGGGCGGCAAGGAACTGATGCTGCCCCAGGCCCTGCGCGGTATCGCCCAGCAAATGGCGGTGCCACCGGCCGTGACCCTGACCCTGGGCGGCCTGGCCATGTCCCGGCTCAAGCAGGCCTCGGGGCTGTTCAACCTGATGCGCAACCTCGGCGGCGCCATCGGCATCGCCGCCTGCGCGACCATTCTCAACGACCGCACCAACCTGCACTTCACCCGCATGGCCGAACACCTGAACAGCAGCAACGAGGCCATGAACCAGTGGCTCAGTCAGGTCGGCAGCAACCTCGCAGCCTTGGGCCAGACCGGCAGCGAAGGCAGCACCGCCGCTCTGCATCAACTGTGGTTGCTGACCCTGCGCGAAGCCCAGACCCAGACCTACTCCGATGCGTTTCTGGCAATCATGGTCTGCTTCATCGTCGCCACGCTGATGGTGCCGCTGATGCATAAGGTTGCACCACCTGCGGCGCCTTCGGCAGATGCGCACTAGGTCATTCAACCGTAGGAGCTTTAGCCGGGAGAGCGAACCCGCGGCTAAAGCGGGTCCTACGGACGCCGTGTTAATCCAGATGGTTATTTTTGACGAGAGTGCCGCCATGTTCCTGTCCAGCTTTCATCGCTTCGCCCTGAGTGCCCTGTTCCTCGCCATCACTGGCTGCACCGTTGGCCCGGACTATCAGGCACCCGGCAATACCCTGACCGCGCAATACGACAACCAGGCCCGACTGCAGCAGCGCGTCGGTGAAACTCCGGCTCCCGCTCTGGACACCTGGTGGAGCGGCTTTGCCGACCCGGAGCTGAGTCGTATCGTCGACCGCGTCCTGGCGCAGAACCTTGACCTGCAAGTGTCCCTCGCAAGGGTCGAACAGGCCCGTGCCGTGGCCCGGCATGCCGGTGCCGAGCGCCTGCCCCAGGGCGCCCTGGATGCCCAGGCTGTGCGCCAGCGCCAATCACTGAACAGCCCGCTGGGTGAGATCGGCAGCGCCTTCCCCGGCTACAAACGTAACCAGACCCTGGAAAATCTAGGCGCTGGAGCCAGTTGGGAAGCCGATCTGGCCGGTGGCCTCAAGCGCGGCGAAGAAGCCGCCAGCGCTGAAGCCGAGGCGGCCGAAGCCAGTCATGCCGGGGTGCGTATTTCGGTCGCCGCCGAAGCCGCTGATGCCTATTTCCGCATTCGTGGTGCGCAGCAGCGTATCGCTCTGGCCGAGGAGCAAGTCAAGACCGAGTCGGGCTTGCTGGCCCTGGTCAATGATCGTTTTCGCAGTGGCCTGGCCACTCAACGCGAGCAGGCCCAGGCCCAGGCATTGGTGTCCCAGGCCCGCGCCACCCTGCCGCCGCTGCGCACCGAACAGGCCCTGCAACTCAACCGTCTGGACGTATTGATGGGCGCGCAACCCGGCACCTACGCCAAGGAACTGCTGGCCACGGCCCAGACCTACAAGGTGCCGACCATCAGCGACAGCGAAGGCCCGGCCAGCCTGTTGCGCCGCCGCCCCGACGTGATCGCCGCCGAACGCCGCCTGGCCGCCAGTAATGCGCGCATCGGCGAATCCATCGCCGAGTACTACCCGAAAGTCTCGCTTTCCGGCCTGCTGGGCTTTGAAAGCCTGCATAGTGGCTCGCTGATCGGCTCTTCCTCCTTCCAGCCACAGGCGGCGATTGGCTTGCACTGGCTGCTGTTCGATTTCGGCCGTGTCGACGCTGAGGTCGCCCAGGCCAAGGGCGCCAATGCCCAGGCCCTGGCCGAATACCGCCAGGCCATGCTCAAGGCCACCGAAGACGTGGAAAACGCTATCGTCACCCTCACAGAACTGGAAGCCCAGCGCCTGGATGTGAATCAGGAAGTCGAGGCCCACCAGGTCGCCCGCACCGCCGCCGAAGACGCCTACAAGGGTGGCGCCATCAGCCTGGTGGAAGTGCTCGACGAAGATCGCCTGCTGCTCACCTCACGGGATCAACTGGCGCAACTGCACGCCAACGACGCCAGGGCAGCGGTGTCGACGTTCAGAGCATTGGGAGGGGGTTGGCCCGCAAGAACGGTGGGAGCGGATTTATCCGCGAAGGCGTCAGCACAATCAGTATCATCGACACTGACAGACCGCATTCGCGAATAAATTCGCTCCCACCTAATTTGCGTCCACCTCAGGGTGAGGCGTAGATCAGCCCTTGATAAAGCCCAGCAGAATCTCGTTGATCTCATCAGCCATCACAGTGCACATACCGTGGGAACCACCGGCTACGATCTTCAGGGTCGAACCACTGATCAACTTGGCGGATTTCTTCCCGGATGCATCAATCGGCACGATTTGATCGTCATCACCGTGCAGGACCAGAGTCGGCACGTCGATCTTCTTCAGGTCTTCAGTGAAGTCGGTTTCCGAGAACGCCTTGATGCAGTCCAGCTCGCCCTTGATCGAACCGAGCATGCCCATGCGCCAGAAATCGTCGATCACGCCTTGAGAGGTCTTGGCACCTTCACGGTTGTAGCCATAGAACGGCACCGGCAGGTCCTTGAAGAACTGTGAACGATCCGCCTTTACACCGGCACGAATGCCATCGAACACTTCAATCGGCAAACCTTCGGGGTTACTCGCACTCTTGAGCATGACCGGTGGCACAGCGCCGATCAGTACGGCCTTGGCCACGCGGGAAGTGCCATGACGACCGATATAACGCGCCACTTCACCACCACCGGTGGAGTGGCCGATCATGATTGCGTCTTTCAGATCCAGCGCGTTGAACAGTTCAGCCAGGTCGTCGGCGTAGGTGTCCATCTCGTTACCTTCCCACGACTGCCCCGAACGGCCATGGCCGCGACGGTCATGGGCGATGACCTGATAACCCTGCTGGCCGAGGAACACCATCTGCGCATCCCAGGCATCGCCATCCAGCGGCCAGCCATGGGAAAACACGATCGGCTGCCCGGTGCCCCAGTCCTTGTAGTAGATCTCGGTGCCATCTTTGACCTTCAGCGTCGCCATGGATGCGTCCTCTTTATGGTTGAGCGGGATGAGGGGATAAAGACTAGACCTGGTCTCCAAGGGCGCCTTGAATGGTTGTGCTGTTTAAGACCGGAGGTCGAAAGGGCAACGGTCGTCAAGAGCGCTTTGCACGCGATCGGCACCGAGGCTCCCACAATGACGGTGCATGCTCACCCATCATTTCGAAAACCCATCACACCTATGCCCGCAGCGGTCTGTTACTCCAACCGGTCGCACCGCACTCTGGCTCCTGTCATCCATTCACAGGAGCTTGACCATGCTAACCATGCAGTATTCCCATCGCCTACCCGCCGACTACGACCTGCAATTGATCCGCCGCCGGGCGGCCGAGCGCGGGCCGTTGTGGGACGATCGCCAGGGCCTGGCCTGCAAAGCCTTCGTCGCCACCGAAAAAGACCGCCACGGCGCCAACGGCAACCTGTATGCCTCGGTCTATCTGTGGCGCGACATATCCGCTGCGACGGCCTTTCTGACCGGTGAGAGTTTTCAGGGGGTGATTGATTCGTTTGGTCGTCCGCAGGTACATACATGGCTGACCCTCGACGCCCAGCTTGGCCCGGCGCGCGAGGCCTTGGCCCTGTATGAGGAAGTCGTGCCCCTGACCGCCTCGGCAGATCGCCAGCAAGTGCTGAACCTGGAGATCGAGCGCAACCGGCTGTTGGCCGACAGCAGCGATACCGTGGTCGCCTGGACTGCACTGGATCCCGATGCCTGGCAATTGCTGCGTTTTCGCCTCTCGGCGGCGGCGGCGCAAACGCTCGAAGGTCAGAGTGTCTATGAAGTGCTGTACCTGGCCCAACCCGAGCTGGAGCAGTTGCGATGAACGCAGAACTGCGCGCTCATCTATTGGGTTTGCTGGTCGGCGCGGCGCTGATCATCGGCCTGACCCTGCTGCTGATGCTGCTGATCAGGCATTAGCCGTCGAACGCACCGCCGACGCCAGGGTCTGCAAGACACCGCGAACCTGTGGCGTCGAGGCGCTGGAATAGAGGATCACTTCGCGGCTCGGTAGGGGCGGCAAGCCCAGTTTCGCGCCAACATCCACCAATCCGGCCGGGGCCACACGCCGCGCCAGAGCCGCCACCGCCAATCCGGCGCTGACCGCTGCGGCGATGGTGCTCATGCCGCCGCCGACAAACACTTCGTTCCAGGCAATCCCCGCTTCGTCCAGCAGCGAAGTGGCCATCGCCCGCATGCTGCACGGCGCAGGCTGGGTGGCCAGACGCAGGGGCTCACCGGGGCGATGGTCGTAGTCATCAGCAGCCATCCAGGCAAACTGCTCCTTGAATACCACTTCACCGTCCTGACGGCGATTGTCGTAGCCCAACACCAGGGCACCGCCGAGCAGGCCGCGGTCGAAGGCATCGCGAATATCCCGGGACGTGCCGATATGCAGTTCGATCTGCAGATTGGGTTGCGCAGCCTTGAGGTGCTTGAGCAGCAGCGGCAGTTCAGCACCAATGATGTGATGGCTGATGCCCACCACCAAGCGCTGTTGCGGCTGCTCGAATGAACCGATGGCGCCTTGATAGGCCACCAGCAGGTTGCGCGCGGCGGCGAGGAAGGTGCTGCCCTCGGCGGACAGCCTGACCTTGCGCGGCGTGCGCTCCAGCAGGCGACGACCGAGGGCGTCCTCCAGACGTTTGATTTTCAGGCTGACCGCCGACTGAGTGGTGTCGATGATCTCTGCCGCCCGGGTGAAACTCTTGAGGTCGGCCACCAGCACAAAGGCCTGCACCGCATCGATATCCAGCGCCATGATTGATAATCCCTGGAAATGACTGAGCTATCCAAAGATATGATTCTGCCATGATTGAGCGAATCAGAACACCGACCAGTTGATCCGCGCGCTCAGTTTTTCCAGGGCGGCCATGCCCACCAGGGAATTGCCCGCAGCATTCAGCTCCGGCGACCAGACACACACCGAAAACTGCCCCGGCACCACGGCGACGATACCGCCGCCTACGCCGCTCTTGCCCGGCAGGCCGACGCGATAGGCAAAGTTACCGGCCTCGTCGTACAGCCCGCTAGTGGCCATGATCGAGTTGAGCTGGGTGGTTTGGCGCGGCGTGAGGATCTGCTCGCCGCTATGGACGCAGAAGCCTTCGTGGGCCAGAAAACTGAAGGCTTTGGCCAGGTCGATGCAGCTCATGCTCAAGGCGCAGTGATGGAAATAGCTGCGCAGCACCGCTTCGACATCGCCATGAAAATTATCGAAGGACTTCATCAGGTAGGCCGCCGCCGCGTTGCGCGAGCGGTGCTGATACTCGGACTCGGCCACCATCGCATCGGAGACGATCTTCGGGTTGCTGCACAGACGCCGGACAAAATCGCGCATCGACAGCGATGGCGCGGCAAAACGCGACTGGTTGATATCGCAGATCACCAAAGCCCCGGCGTTGATGAACGGATTACGCGGCCGCCCGCGCTCGAACTCCAACTGCACCAGGGAATTGAACGGCTGGCCGGAAGGCTCGTGGCCCAGACGCTGCCAGATATCCTCGCCGGTGTGACCGATGGCCTGGACCAGGCTGAACACCTTGGAAATACTCTGGATCGAGAACAGCGTGCCGGCATCGCCAGCGTGATACAGCTCGCCATCGTTGCTGTACACGGCAATGCCCAGTTGATTCGGCTTGACGCCGCCCAGGGCCGGAATGTAGTTGGCGACCTTGCCCTGACCGATCAGCGGACGTACTTCGTCGAGGATTTCGTTCAACAGCGACTGCATGGATGACCCCGGTGTTTTTGGGGCAGCATCAGACCCTATTGCGCACTCAAGCACAAGCCCGCTGGAGCGAGGCTTGCCCGCGAAATCGATACTCCAGGCTCAGAAACCTCAAGGGAGACGCTGGCCCCTTCGCAGGCAAGCCTCGCTCCAACAAAATGGTAAAACCGGGCTGTCCCGTCAGGTATCAATGCCGCAACAACTTGCGCAACGGCACCCCGTCCTTCATCACCGGCGACTTGATCACGATATAGCTGAAGTACTTGGAGATACCGATATTCTTGTCCAGCAGCTCCTCCACCACTTCCTGATAGTGCTGGATGCTGCGGGTCATGAAGCGCACCAGGTAGTCGTAACCGCCGCTGATCAGGTGGCATTCGAGCACTTCGTCGACCAAGCGGATATTGGCTTCGAATTTAGCGAAATCTTCGCGCTTGTGGTCGCTCAGGGAGACTTCGGTGAAGACCGTTACCGAGTCGGTGATCTTGGCCAGGTTGAGGTGGGCCTTGTAGCTGGAAATGTAGCCCGCCGACTCCAGGCGCTTGACACGTTGCAGACAAGGGCTGGCCGACAGACCCACGGCATCCGCGAGGCTGACGTTGGTCATGCGGCCGTCTTTTTGCAGTTCGACCAGGATATTGATATCAATCCGGTCCAGTTTGACCAACCCTTCCATCACGCGCCTCTTGCTTGGTAACTATTCAGTACAGAAGTACCTTCTAACAAAATCAGCACCTTAAAGACAACTGATGCTGTCGCACGAGGTCCGCCATGCTGTTGATACAGAAGTCTGCCGGGCAGGTTTTGCGGTGCTCGGCGGCTCCCCGACGGATCAGGCACAGGCCGCCTTCACCCAATGCCTGGGCCGGTGGCCGTGACAGCAACAGGGTGTCGGCAGGGTCGATGTCCAGTTCCGCCAGCCAGTCGCCGCCATCCAGCGGATTGTCCGCCAGGGACAGCAAGTGCTCGGGCAACAGCCCCAGGCGTTCGCACAAGACACCACGATCCTCCACATCACGGTCGGCGTATACCCGCAGGTGATAAAACTTGCGCAGATACAGCATTGCCCCCGGTACATCCTCGAACAGGGTCCAGCCCGGCACCGAACGGGCGAAGCTCATGCCCTCCTCCCAACTGGACTTGATCTCCAGGCGCTCGGCCATCTGCCGATGGGCAAAGCACAGCATGCCGCTGAAGCCAAGTTCCGCGTAGCGCGGATACAGCGAGCGAATCACGTCCTTGTACTCGGCCAGGATCTGCCCCTTGTCCGGCGCCTCAAGGCGGTTTTCCAGCAGCGGCTGCAAGGCCGCCCAGACGCCCGAATCCCGATCCACCAGCACTTCGTCGCAGTCGATCAGCAATGCGCGGTATTCAGTCAGCCCCATGGCAGATACAACCTCCAGTTCATCCCGGTATGCCCGCTGGCCGATCCTTGTTGAACCGGCCAGCGATGCCAGTGGTCAGGCGATCAAGATACGTGCCAGCGCACCGTCGAGAATCTCCAGTGCTTCGTCGATCTGCGCTTCAGTAGTCACCAGCGGCGCAAGGAAACGCATGACGTTGCGATACACCCCGCACTTGATCACCAACAGACCGCCAACACGGGCCTGATCGATCAGTTGCTGGGTCAGGTCGGCATCCGGGCTGCGTTCGGCGTCGGCCTTGATCAGCTCAATGGCCACCATGAAACCGGTGGCACGTACGTCGCCGATACGCGGGTAGCGTGCCTGCAACCTGAGCAGGCCGTCGCGCAGGCGATCGCCCAGCACCTGGCCGCGCTCGACCAGTTTTTCTTCGGCATAGGTGTCGATCACCGCCAGCGCCGCCGCGCAGGCCAGGGCATTGCCGCCGTAGGTGCCGCCGAGACCACCGGGCAACGGTGCGTCCATGATCTCGGCACGGCCGACCACACCCGACAGCGGGAAGCCTCCGGCCAGGCTTTTGGCCACGGTAACCAGGTCCGGCTGGATGCCTGCGTGCTGAAAGCCGAACATCTTGCCGGTGCGACCGAAGCCGGTCTGGATCTCATCGAGGATCAACACAATGCCGTGCTGCTCAGTGAGTTTGCGCAAGGCCTTGAGGAACGCCACCGGCGCGGCAAGGAAACCACCGTCGCCCTGTACCGGTTCGATGATGATGGCGGCGACGCGATCGGCGGCAACCTGGGTCGCCAGCAGCTCATTCAGCGCAGCCAGGGCCATGTCGCTGCTGAAGCCGCGGTACTCGTTCGGGTACGGGGTATGGAAGATCTCCGGGGCAAACGGGCCGAAGTTCTGTTTGTACGGCTGGCTCATGCCAGTCAGAGTGGTGCCCAGCAAGGTGCGGCCGTGGAAGCCGCCACGGAAGGCAATGACGGCCGAACGATTGGTGTGGGCACGGGCGATCTTGATGGCGTTTTCCACCGCTTCGGCACCGGAGGTGAACAGCACGGCCTTGTGCGCCACCTCGCCACCGACCATCTGCGACAGCCGCTTGGCCAGTTCGATATAGGGCTGGTAGGCCGCTACCTGGAAACAGGCATGGGTGATCTTGCTCAGTTGGCCCTGCACTGCCTTGACCACATTAGGGTGGTTGTGACCGATGTTGAGCACGCCGATACCGCCGACGAAATCCAGATAACGCTTGCCATCCACGTCCCACAGCTCCGAGCCCTGGGCGCGATCGATGACCAGTGGGTGCGCATTGACGATACCGCGCGGTACGAACTGATCACGCTGACGCAGTAAATGGTGTGCTTCGTCGACTTTGCTGTTCATGGTGGTTCCTGTAGGTAATGAGCCGCGCATTGAGCCCGGCAGCGGCAAGTGGTTGCGATGCTGTTCAGGTTAATCGTTCGGCGAAATGATCTACGCCGAACTTGCCGCCCGAGATGCCCGGATCCACTGTTTTACCCCGTGCTTTCAACAGATCATGCTCCGCCGTTGCGGCATCATGAATGCCCCTCTTCTTTACCCAGGAAATGCCCATGGCGCTGCTCTATAAAGCTGACCCTGCGCGCGGCGAACAATGGCAGGCGCTGTTTGCCGAACACGCCCCGGATATCCAATGGCGCGCCTGGCCGGACGTTGGCGATGGCACGCAAGTCGAGTACCTGGCTGCCTGGCAGGCACCGGACGATCTCGAGAACGTGCTGCCCAATCTCAAGGTGTTGTTCGCCTTGTCGGCGGGAGTCGATCAACTGGACCTGAGCCGCATTCCCCTGAGCCTGCCAGTGGTGCGCCTGCTTGATCCTGGCATCAGCCAGGGCATGTGCGAGTACGCCAATTGGGCGGTGCTCAGCCTGCACCGCGACATGCTGCGCTACCGTCAGCAGCAGGTCGCCGGTCACTGGCAGGCTCATCGACTGCTGCCCGCGAGCAAGCGCCGGATCGGGGTCATGGGCCTGGGGCTGCAGGCACAACATATTCTGGCGAGCCTGAAATCGTTCGGCTTTGCCCTTTCGGGCTGGGCCCGCAGTCAGCATGAGATCGAAGGTGTGACTTGTCATGCCGGGGTCGAACAACTGCCGGCCTTTCTCGCCCAGTGCGATATTCTGCTCTGCGTGTTGCCCCTGACCGAACAGACCGAAGGCATCCTCAATAAGGCGTTGTTCGCACAACTGCCCAAGGGCGCGGCGCTGATCAATATGGGCCGTGGCGGGCATCTGCGTGAGGACGACTTGCTCCAGGCCCTGGACAGCGGCCAGTTGAGCGCGGCGATTGTGGATGTGCTGCAGCAGGAACCCGCAGCAATGGATCATCCATTCTGGAAGCATCCGCAGATCATGCTGACGCCCCATATTGCCGCCATGACCCAACCAGAAAGCGCCTTTGCCGGGCTACTGGAGAATATTCGCCGGTTCGAGCGCGGCGAGAAGATGCTCGGGCAAGTGGATCGCGGGCAGGGTTACTGAACCTTACTCTTTAGGGCGAACGATGGGAGCGAATGATGTGGGAGCGAATTCATTCGCGAAGACGGTAGTACAGACAATACAAATTCGTCGGATGTAGTAGCCTCTTCGCGAATGAATTCGCTCCCACAAATCACTACTCCGGTCATTTACCCTCCCATTAAATCTAAAGAGCAGCAGCAATCGCCTCGCCCACCGACTGCGTCGATCCGGTCCCGCCCAGGTCCGGGGTTTTCGGCCCTTGGGCAATGGTTCGTTCGATAGCCTCAATGATCCCGTCATGGGCCGCGCGATAGCGTTCGTCGCCGTTACCGAGGAAGTCCAGCATCAGCGCCGCCGACCAGATCATCGCAATGGGGTTGGCGATGTTGCGGCCGAAGATATCCGGGGCCGAACCGTGCACCGGTTCAAACAGCGACGGGAAGCGCCGCTGCGGATCGAGGTTGGCCGAGGGCGCGATGCCGATGGTACCGGCGCAGGCCGGACCTAGGTCGGAGAGAATATCGCCGAACAGATTTGACGCCACCACCACATCGAAACGGTCCGGCTGCAGGACAAAGCGCGCGCAGAGAATATCGATGTGCTGCTTGTCCCATTTGATCTCGGGATAGTTCTGCGCCATCAGTGCCGTGCGCTCGTCCCAGTACGGCATGCTGATGGAAATGCCATTGGATTTGGTTGCCGCAGTCAGCACCTTGCGCGGCCGGCTCTGAGCCAGGTCGAAAGCGAACTTGAGAATGCGGTCGACGCCACGCCGGGTGAACACCGACTCCTGCAGCACGAACTCATGCTCGGTGCCTTCGAACATCTTGCCGCCCACCGAGGAGTACTCGCCTTCGGTGTTTTCCCGCACCACGACAAAGTCGATATCCCCCGGCTTGCGCCCGGCCAATGGGCACGGCACGCCGGGGAACAGGCGCACCGGGCGGATATTCACGTACTGGTCAAAGTCACGGCGAAACTTGAGCAACGAACCCCACAGGGAAATGTGATCCGGCACCTTTTCGGGCCAACCCACGGCACCGAAGAAGATCGCATCGAAACCCTTGAGCTGGTCGAACCAGTCGTCGGGCATCATCTTGCCGTGTTCTAGGTAATAGTCGCAGTTGGCCCACTCGACGACTTCTACCTCAAGTTCCAGCTGCCATTTCTGCGCGGCCTTTTGCAGAACGCGCAGCCCTTCGGGCATGACTTCCTGACCGATACCGTCGCCGGCAATCGCGGCGATCCTGAACGTTTTACCCATGAATCCGTGCTCCCCTGTGCAATCGGTGATTAAAGGCCGCCAACATGAAAGGCCTTTACTTCCAGATACTCATCCAGCCCATAGCTCGAACCTTCGCGGCCCAGCCCCGACTGTTTGACACCGCCGAACGGCGCCACTTCCATGGAGATGATCCCGGTATTGAGGCCGACCATGCCGAACTCCAGGGCCTCGCCGAAACGCCACGAACGACGCAGATCCTGGGTGAAGTAATAGGCGCCCAGGCCATAAGGCGTTGCATTGGCCAGGGCCAGCGCCTGGGCTTCATCAGTAAAGCGCATCAGCGGCGCGACGGGGCCGAAGGTCTCTTCGTTGGCCAGCAACATACCGGCATGGGTATCGCCCAATACCGTGGGCTGAACGAACTGGCTGTCACCTGTAGGAATGCCACCGCACAACAGCGTCGCGCCCTGGCTCAAGGCATCGTCGATATGCCGGGCGACCTTGCTCACCGCTGCCGGGTTAATCAGCGGGCCGATGGTCACGCCGTCGTCCATGCCGTTGCCGACCTTGAGCTTGGCCACCTCCTCCACCAGGCGTTGGGCGAAGCGCTCGTAGATGCCGTCCTGCACGAGGATGCGGTTGGCGCAGACGCAGGTCTGCCCGGCATTGCGGAATTTGCTCAGCATGATCCCAGCGATGGCCTGCTCCAGGTCGGCATCATCGAAAACGATAAACGGCGCATTGCCGCCCAGCTCCAGGCTCAAACGCTTGATGTGCTCGGCGCTCTGGCGCATCAGCAGACGGCCCACAGAAGTGGAACCGGTGAAGGATATCTTGCGCACCGCCGGGTTGCCGGTCAGCTCTTCACCGATGCCCACCGGCATGCCAGTGATGACGTTGAAAACCCCAGCCGGAATCCCGACGCGCTCGGCCAGCACCGCCAGGGCCAGGGCCGACAGCGGCGTCAGGTCCGAGGGCTTGACGATGATCGGGCAGCCCGCCGCCAGGGCCGGCGCACATTTGCGGGTGATCATCGCGTTCGGGAAATTCCACGGCGTGATGGCCGCACACACACCCACCGGCTGCTTGAGGGTCATCAGACGGCGGTCAGCACTGGGGGCCGGAATGGTCTCGCCATAGGAACGACGGGCCTCTTCGGCGAACCATTTGACGAAGCTGGCGCCATAGCGAATCTCGCCCTTGGCTTCGTTGAGCGGCTTGCCCTGCTCCAGGGTCATGATCAGGCCGAGGTCGTCGACGTTATCGAGCATGGCCTGATACCAACGCTCCAGCAGTGCCGCACGTTCAGCCGCCGGGCGCGCACGCCAGGCCGGCCAGGCCCGTTCAGCGGCTTCGATGGCGCGGCGGGTTTCCGTGCCTTGCAGGGCCGGAACCCGGGCCAGCAGCTCACCCGTTGCCGGGTTGTTCACGTCGAGGGTGGCACCGTCATCGGCACCGAGCCACTGGCCGTCGATGTAGGCAAGTTCGACTAGAAGGCTGGGGTCCTGCAATTGATGTTTGAGCATGCTCGAGTCCTGATCCGGAGGATGTGTCAGTCGCCAGTCTAAGCAGGCGCTCCGGAGCAGGATGCTGAAAGCGCCGCGGCAGCAGCGTCGGCTGCTGAATTTCGCGGCGCCACGGCAGGCTCTACTGCTTAAGCGAAGCGAGCAGGCTGTGCAGAAAGCGCTCGCCGGCGAGCATCTGGCTGTCATCGATAAACTCGTCGGGCTTGTGCGCCTGCTCGATGGAGCCTGGCCCGCAAACCACCACCGGCACATTCAGGCGGTTGGCGAACAACCCGCCTTCGGTGCCGAAGGACACCTTGATATGTTCGGTGCCGGCGGCGGCGAAGTTATGCAGCAAACGCACGGCCTCGACGCTGGGGTGGGTGTCCAGCGCCGGATATTCGTTCATCACTTCGATTTCGATATCAGCCACGCCGGAGACCTGCCGCGCTTCCCGCACCAGGGCTTCGGCACGCTCGCGCAGTTCGCTCAACAGCAGATCCGGATCGTCCTGTGGCAGGTTGCGGAATTCGAATTCAAGGGTGCACAGGTTGGGCACGATATTCAGCGCCTTGCCGCCGTCGATACGACCGATATGCACGGTGCTATAGGGGATGTCGTAGCCCTCGTCGCGCTGACCCTGTTGTTCGACGCGCTTCTGACTGTCGCGCAATACCGAGATGAAATCGCTGGCCAGATGGATCGCGTTGATCGCCCGTGGCGCCAGGGACGAATGCGCTTCCTGGCCACGGCAATAGGTACGGTAGGAACTCTTGCCCTTGTGGCCGACAGCGAACTGCATCTGGGTCGGCTCGCCGATGACGCAGAGAAACGGCCGCAGGGTAGCCATGTCCAGTACATCGATCAGGCGCCTTACGCCGACGCAGCCGATCTCCTCGTCATAAGACAGCGCCAGTTGCAGCGGGCGGGTCAAATTCAGCTCGGCAGCATCGAGCATGGCGTCGATGGCCAGGGCGATAAACCCCTTCATGTCGCAGGTGCCACGGCCATAGACGCGACCGTCCTTCACCGTGGCTTCGAACGGCGGCACGGTCCAGGCCTGCCCCGCCACCGGCACCACGTCGGTGTGGCCCGAGAGCAGGATGCCCTGCTGCTCCTTCGGCCCGGTGCTGGCGAAAAGATTGGCTTTGCGCCCGGTCTCGTCCTTGACGATCAGCGATTCGATGCCCTTGCTCGCCAGCAGCTCACGCACGTATTCGATCAGCGCCAGGTTGGATTCGGATGACACCGTGTCGAAACCGATCAGGCGCTTGAGGATATCCAGTACACGGGGTTTCATAAGACTTTGCTCGTCAGTTGCAGGCTCGGCGATTCAGCCGATGACAGGATTGGCGCCGGGCTGAAGCGCCGGATATCAAAGGGTGCGATATGGGTGCTGGTCTGGCCGGTGCTGATCAGCTCCGCCATGACATCGCCCACTCCCGGGCCGAGCTGGAAGCCATGACCGCAGAAGCCAAAGGCATAGAACAGCCCGTCGACCTTGCCGCTGGCGCCGATCACCGGCAGGGAGTCCGGGGTGTAGCTTTCGATACCACTCCAGACCCGGATGATGTTCAGGTTGACCGCTGCCGGCAGCAGGCGGCGCATCTGCTGGATCTGATTGAGGGTACTGCGCGGCTCGACATGAGCGCGGCGCGTGAGCATGTCCGGGCGGCTGCGATAACCGCCACCGATGACGATATTGCCGCGCTCGATCTGACGGAAATAAATCACTTCCTCCGGGACCTTGGTATAGACGCCAATCACCGTCGGCAGGGAGTACGGCACCGGTTCGGTGACCGCCATCTGCGGGCCGTGGGTCTCCAGCGGGACCGCTTCACCGAACTGCTCGGATAACTTTGAGCCCCAGGCACCAGCGGTAATCAACAGGTTGGCGGCAGTGAACAGACGGCCATCGGCCGTGGTGACCTGAAACTCGCCAGCGACCTTCTGTACGTCCAGCACCTCAACGCCCTCTTCGACCCTGGCCCCGGCGCGCACGGCGGCACGGGCAAAAGCAGGAGCGGCCAGACGCGGGTTGGCGTGGCCATCGTGAGGGGCATAGGAACCGCCCCTGACCTCAGGCCCGAGGAAAGGGAAGCGCTCGTGCAATGCCTTGCCCGCGATCACTTCAAGGTCCAGTTCACGGGCCTCGGGCGCGGCGGCATAGGCGTGCAGATCGTCGATAAGCGCCTCGTCGTAGCACACCCGCATATGTCCGCTGGGCAGGAATTCGAGATCTTCGCCAATCAGCTGCGGCAGGCGTTTCCACAACGCCCAGGAACGGTTGGCCAGGTCCAGCTGGGCCAGGTGACGGCCCTGGCGGCGGACGTTGCCGAAGTTGACGCCACTGGCGTACTGGCCGATCTGATCCCGCTCCAGCAGGGTCACCGAGTGGCCGCGCTGGCACAGGAAGAACGCCGATGCGCTGCCCATGAAGCCGCCGCCGACAATCAACACATCGCTTTTTTGCGCGGTCATGAAATCACCTCTTCCATCTGCATCGACAGCGGCTTGACCGGCGCCTGGCCGCGCTGGCGACCGACCTCTACCACCGGTATGCCGACTTCGGCGGCAATCACCTCGGCGCCGCCCTGGGAGCAATATCGGCCCTGACAACGACCCATGCCGACCCGGCTGAAGGCCTTGGCACGGTTGACCTCGCAGGCGCCCTTCTGCCGGACCACCCCGCGCAGTTCACCGGCGGTGATCATCTCGCAACGGCAGACAATCGCCTCATCGGGCAGTGCCTTGGCCTGGGCCACAGGCCAGGGGAAGGCCTCAGACAAGCCAACACGAAAACGCTCCATCACCGCCAGAGACGCCTTGTGCTGTTGGCGCACGGCGGCATCCACCGGCAACTGCCGGTCAGCCAGCAACGCCATGGCCGCCAGGCGCCCGGCCTGTTCGGCGGCATCGGCGCCACGAATCCGCGCGCCGTCGCCGGCGGCATAGACCCCGCGCACTGAAGTGCGGCCTTCGTCGTCAACGGCCAGCAGCCACTGGCCGGACACTTCGTCGAACTGCAGCTGGCAACCCGCCAGATCAGCCAGCTGGGTTTCCGGGCGCAGGTGATAACCCAAGGCCACGGCATCGGCCTCGATCTGCATCACACTGCCGCTGCCGGTCTTGAAACTAACACCGCTGACGCCGCTGTACTCATCCCCCAACACTTGCAGGGGCTGCACCCCGAGATGCACCTTGACCCTGGCCAGGTATAGGCGCGCCAGCAGCGTCATGCCGGTCAACAACAACGCCGGGCGGGCCAGCAACTTGGGTAGCGCGGCGATGCGCTTGCGCAGCGGCGAGGTGTCGAGCACCGCCGCCACATTGGCCCCGGCCTTCACATATTGGCTGGCGACCAGGTACAACAACGGCCCGCTGCCCATGAACACCACACTGTGGCCGATGGACACCGACTGCGCCTTGAGGGCGATCTGCGAGCCGCCAAGGCTGTAGGTCCCCGCCAGCTGCCAGCCCTTGAGCGGCATCAGCCGGTCGGTGGCGCCGGTGCAGAGGATCAGCGCGTCGTATTCGATGGTCGAATGACGGCCCTGGCTGACACAGAACAACTGCCCCTCGGCGATATTCCACACCAGGGTATCGGGGCGATAGTCGAGCTGACTGCGCAGGCGGTCGAAAGTCTGATGCAGAGCGCGGGCCTTGTCCGCTTCACTGCCGTACAGGGTGGCGTAGTCGCGCTTGAAGCCTTCCGGCTGGCGGCGATAGATCTGCCCGCCATCGCGGCGGTTTTCGTCGATCAGGATCGGCTTGATACCGGCGCCGAGCAGGGTTTCGGCGCAACGCGTGCCGGCCGGGCCCGCGCCGACTATGACTACCCGTGGAGTGGCCATTTCGCCTCCGGTTGTGTAGTGACAATATCCAGCCCGTCGCGCACTTCATTGGAGCAGGCGCGCAGGCGCTCGCCGCTGCGGGTCCAGACCCAGCAGTCCTGGCAGGCACCCATCAGGCAAAAACCGGCACGGCGTCCGGAGTCGAACTCCGATTGACGCAGCGCGGTGCCTTGGGTCAGCAACGCGACCATCAAGGTGTCGCCCTGCAAGGCGCTGATCGGCGTGCCATCGACCAGCAGGCTGACCGTAGGTCGCTCGCGCTCGCCCAGTCTTACGAAACGCCCTTTCATGCGTAGGCTCCCACAATCATATTGTTCGAATGGACCTGGCTGCGCTCAAGCTCGGGGCTGTCCAGGTGGCAGAGGATTTCACTGTTACCGCTGATGACCCGGCGGCCTGGCGCGGTCTTGTTGCACAGACCGTCGACCCGAACCGGGCAGCGATTGAGAAAGGTGCACAGTTCCATGGTGTTGCTCGATGCACCGATCGGCGGCAGCCTGCCACTGGTACTGCCGCAGCTTTCCAGCCAGCCCTGGCGCAGCTCCGGCACCGAGTTGACCAGCAGGTCGGTGTAGGGGTGGAACGGCGCACGGCTGAAGGCCTCCTGGCTGCCCTCCTCGACCTTGTGGCCGCTGTACATCACCACGATGTCGTCGCACAGGGCGCGCACCGTGGAAATGTCGTGGCTGATAAACAGATACGACACGCCCAGTTCACGACGCAGGTCGCGCAACAATTCGAGAATCGCCGCGCCGACCACGGTATCCAGTGCCGAAGTCACCTCATCGCAGAGAATCAGGTCGGGCTTGGCCGCCAGGGCCCGGGCCAGGTTGATCCGTTGCTTCTGCCCGCCGGACAGTTCGTTGGGGCGACGTTCGGCCAGGTTGCGCGGCAGGCGTACCAGATCCATCAGCTCATCGATGCGCTGGCGCAGGGCCGCGCCCTTGAGGCCGAAATACATCTTCAAGGGCCGCGACAGAATGGTGCTGACGCTGTGCATCGGGTTCAACGCCGTGTCGGCATTCTGGAAGACCATCTGGATACGCCGGAACTGATCCGCCGTACGCCCGGCCAGGGTGCCGGACAACGGCTTGCCGTCGAACAGCAGCTCGCCCTTGGCTGGATCGAGCAGACCCGCAACCACCCGCGCCAGGGTCGACTTGCCCGAGCCCGACTCACCGATCACCCCGATGGCCTGGCCCCGGCGCACCGTCAGGTCGATGTCTTCGAGCACGCGTATCATCGGCATGCCCTGCAGGTTCTTCTTGCCGTAGCCTGCGGTCATGCCCTTGATGGTCAGCAGCGTCACGTCCTGGGCCACTTCACTGGCCGGGGACAGCTTGGCGTCCGGGCGAGCAGCGGCCAGCAGGCTGCGGGTGTACTCCTCGGCCGGGCCGCGCAACAAGGCTGCGGTGCCGCTCTGTTCGATGACCTGGCCGCCATTGAGCACAACGATCTGGTCGGCCATCTGCGCCACTACCGCCAGGTCGTGGGAGACATACACCGCCGTGGCGCCGCGCTCCTGCACCACGCGCTTGAAGGCGCGCAGCACGTCGATCTGGGTGGTGACGTCCAGGGCCGTGGTGGGTTCGTCCAGCACCACCAGCAGCGGATCGCTGATCAACGCCATGGCCGCCATGACCCGCTGCAACTGGCCACCGGAAACCTGATGGGGATAGCGCTCGCCGATCTTGTCCGGGTTGGGCAGGGACAGGTCACGAAACAGGCCGATGGCCTTGGCGGTCAGCGCACTGCGAGTGCCCAGGCCATGGATCAGGGCGCCTTCGATGACCTGATCGATCAGCTTTTTCGCCGGGTTGAACGCCGCTGCGGCGCTCTGGGCAATATAGGACACCCGATTGCCACGCAGGCGCTGCAACTGGCCTTCATCCAGGCCGAGCATATTGTGCTCGCCGACCTGCACCACACCGCTGGCCAACCGGCAGCCACGCCGGGCATAGCCCAACAGCGCCAGGGCAATGGTGGTCTTGCCGGAACCGGACTCGCCGATCAACGCCAGCACTTCACCTTTCTCCAGGGAAAAGCTCACGCCCTTGACGATTTCGCTCTCGCCGCGCTCGCCCGAGGCGACGACGCGCAGGTCTTGGACCCGAATCAATTGCGTCATCTCAATGCCCTCCCGAACGGCGACTGCGACGTGAGGAAATCCGGTCGATGAACAGGTTGACGCCAATGGTCAGGGTGCCGATGGCCAGGGCCGGAATCACCAGGGCCGGAGCGCCCTGATTGAGACCGCCGATATTTTCCCGTACCAGCGAGCCAAGGTCGGCATCCGGCGGTTGTACGCCCAGGCCGAGGAAACTCATGCCGCTGAGCAGCAGGACGATGAAACCAAAACGCAGGCCCAGGTCGGTGAGCACCGGGTTAATCATGTTCGGCAGGATTTCCACACAGGCGATATACAGGCGCCGCTCGCCACGGGTGCGGGCGACCTGCACGTACTCCAGGGCCTCGATGTTGACCGCCAGGCTGCGGGCAATACGGAAGGCGCCGGGCATGAAACTCAGCACCGCCGTACAAATCAGCAGCACCACCGAGGAGCCGAAGGCGGAGACCATGATCAGGGCGAGCATCTTGCTCGGAATTGAGATAAAGGCGTCCATGAATCGGCTGATGGCTTCGTCCAGCCATTTCGGCGCCATCACCGACAGCAGCGCACAGGTGGTCCCCAGACCACTGGCGAGGACGGCGGAAATCAGCGCCAGGCCAACGGTGAATCGGGCGCCGACCAGCACCCGGCTGAGCATGTCGCGGCCCAGGTAATCGGTGCCGAACGGCTGGGCCAGACTGAGCACGTCAAAGACGTTGTCCGACACCACTTCGCCCACCGGATGGGGCGCCAGCGAAGGCCCGAACAGCGCCACCAGCAGCCAGAAGAAACACATGACGGCGCCCAGCAGGCCGAGCCATGACGGGCCGTGAGAGATCTTGCCCAGGGCCAGGTCGGGAGTCGCCGGCGTCGATGTCACAATGAGTTTGTTCATTGGGTTCGCAGCCTCGGGTTGGAAAGAATGGCGCACAGGTCGGCCAGCAGAACCAGACCCAGATAGGCCGTGCAGAACAGCATGGTGCAGGCCTGAACCAGTGCGATATCACGGTTGGTCACGGCATCGACCATCAAACTGGCGATGCCGGGATAATTGAAAATGGTCTCGACGATCACCACTCCACCCAACAGGTACGACAGGCTCAACGCCACGGCGTTGGCAATCGGTCCGATGGCATTGGGCAAGGCATGGCGCAGGACAATCCGCACGGGGCTGACGCCCTTGAGCCGGGCCATTTCCACGTAGGGGCTGTCGAGTTGGTCGATCACCGCGGCACGGGTCATGCGTGCCATCTGCGCGACGATGACGAAACACAGGGTCATCACCGGCAGTGCGTAGGTACGCAGGAATTGCCAGGGCGAATGAATGTCGGCGGCATAGGACAAGGCTGACAGCCAGCCCAGATTGACGGCGAACACCAGCACCGCCAGGGTCGCCACCAGAAACTCCGGCACTGCAACCAGGGCCAGGGTGATGAAGCTCAGGATGCTGTCGATGCGCCCGCCCCGACCCATGGCCGAACCGATGCCCAGGGTCAGGGCCACCGGCACCGAAACCAGCGCGGTGACCGCGGCCAGCATCATGGTGTTGGGCACGCGGCCCGCCATCAGTTCGCTGACCGGCATGTCACTGGACACCGAATTGCCCAGGTCGCCGCTGAGCAGGCCCAGCAACCAATGCAGGTAACGCATCACACCCGGCTGATCCAGGCCCATCTTCACACGCAGTGCCGCCACCTGTTCGGGGGTCGAGAACTGCCCGAGGGCCTGCTGCGCCGCGTCTCCGGGGAGTACGGCAGTGATGGCGAAGACCACCATCGACACGATCAATAAGGTCACGATCGCCGCGCCGAAGCGCCTGCCGATCAGCCACAGTGTGTTGCTATTCATAGTCCTGCTCCGCATCACTCGGTTCGTGGCGCAATCACGCGTCCAGCCAGACCTGCTCGCTGAACATGTACCCCATGAAACCGCCCAGGGGGTTGCTGCTGTAGCCCTTGATACGCTGGTCGACACCGTCGATGTTGCTGATGAAGACCGGGATGCCGATGCCGCAGTTGTCGCTGACCAGAGTCTGCATGTCGGCGTACATCTTCGCGCGCTTGGCGTCGTCGGTTTCGCCACGGGCCAGCATCAGCAATTGGTCGAACTGCTCGTTCTTCCAGCCCGACTCATTCCACGGCGCGGTGGACTGGAAGAACTGCGAAAAGATCACGTCGGCATTGGGACGCGGGTTGATGTTGCCGAAGCTCAGCGGATGCTTCATCCAGTGGTTGGACCAGTAGCCGTCGCTGGGCACGCGGTTGACGTTCAGGTTCAGGCCCACGGACTTGGCCGATTGCTGCAACAGCACGGCGATGTCCACGGAACCGGTCGCGGCCGGAGAACAGACCACCGGCATGCTGATCTTTTCCATGCCGGCTTTCTTGAGCAGGAATTTGGCTTTTTCCGGATCGTAGGCGCGTTGCGGCAGATCGGCGTTGTGATAGCGCGAGCCCGGTGCAATCGGATGATCATTACCGACCACCGCGTAGCCACGGAACACCGCCGATTTGACCTGTTCGCGGTCCAGCAGGTACTTCATGGCCTGAGTGAAGTCGGCGTTCTGCCCTGGCATCTGGTCCTGGCGGATGATCAGGTCGGTGTAGTTGCCCGACGGCGCATCCACCACCCGGTGCCCGGCACTGGCGGAAATACGCTGGGTCGAACGCGGGTTGACCTCGTTGATCATATGCACGTCGCCGGACAGCAAGGCGTTGACCCGGGACGGCTCGTCGCCGATGGCGATGAATTCGATCTCGTCCAGGTACGGCAGGCCCGGCTTCCAGTAGCCCGGGTTGCGCACGCTGACCGAGCGCACGCCCGGCTTGAATTCCTTGACCTTGAACGGCCCGGTGCCGACGCCCAGATTGAAGTCGGTGGTGCCTTCGGGAACGATCAACAGGTGCGACACGGCAAGGATCGACGGCAGCTCGGCATTGGGTGCTGTCAGGGTGATCTGCACTTCCAGCGGGCCAGTGGCCTTGACCTCGGCGAACTGGGCCATCAGCGGCATGACCTTCGAGCCGGTGGCCGGGTCCTTGTGACGATTGAGGGAGAACACCACGTCGGCGGCGCTCAAGCCCTTGCCGTTGTGGAAAGTGATGTCCTTGCGCAGGGTGATGGTCCAGACCGTGGCCTTGTCGTTATCGATGCGCTCGGCCAGCTCCAGTTGCGGGACCAGGTGGCTGTCAAAACGGGTCAGACCGTTGTAGAACATGAAGTGACGCACGTAGTCGGTGGACAGCGCGCCCTTGGCCGGGTCCAGGGTGTCGGCAGTGGAGCTGGACATGCCCGCAACCCGGATGCGCCCGCCCGGCTTGCCCTTGAGCGGTGTGGCCGCGTCATCGGCAAAGACTTTGCCTGCGGCCCCGAACAGGCTGCCCGCGCCCGCCGCAGCGACCCCGGCAACCCCCAACATACGCAACGCATCGCGGCGCGACAGGCCACGATTGAGTCCTTCAAACACGCGCAGGCTTTCTTCGCCTGAAATCAGTTGGGGTTCGACTTTCTTGTCAGCCATATCAGTTCTACCTGTCGAAAATGGAGATGCCCGGTTGACCGGAGTGTCCTTGAAGCGCAAACGACAACGGTGAAGCAAAAAATCAGTAGCGGCTGTCCTGGTAGCGATAGTAGGCGCCGACCAGAGGCAGGAACCACGGTGTGCCGAAATGGCCGGGGACCGCAGGCCAGTCAAGTTCGCGCCAGGGATTGGCGTGGGTGTTGCCGTCCATGACGTCGGCCATGACCTTGCCCATGTGCACCGACATCTGCACACCATGACCGCTGTAACCCATCGAGTAGAAAATCCCGTCGTGCTCACCGGCACGGGGCAGACGGTCGGACGTCATGTCCACCAGGCCGCCCCAGCAGTAGTCGATGCGGGTATCGGCCAGTTGCGGGAACATCTGGCTCATGGCCGCCTGCAACACTGCGCCGCTCTTGGTATCGGAGCTGCCGCCGGACATGGCGAATCGGGCGCGACCGCCGAACAGCAGGCGGTTGTCCGGGGTCAGGCGGAAGTAGTTACCGATCAGGCGACTGGTGACATAGGATCGTTGCCGGGTGAACAGTTGCTCGGTCAGCGCTTCGGGCAATACCTCGGTGGCGACCACGAAACTGCCTACCGGCACGATGCGGCGGCGATACCAGCCGGGACCGCCGTGCTGGCAGGCGCCAGTGGCCAGCAGAATCTGCTTCGCCTGGATCGAGCCCTTGGCGGTGTTGACCTGATAACCGCCTTTATTAGCTTTCCAGTCTTTCACCGCGGCGTTCTCGTAGATCAGTGCACCATGCCGCACAGCAGCTTCAGCCAGGCCGACGCCGAAGCGACCGACGTGGATCTGTACGCCGTTGCGTTGCAGCAAACCGCCATGGAACTCATTGGAGCCGACTTCGGCACGGGCCTGGGCCGCCGTCAGCAACTCGACGTCGGCGTCCACCTCCCGACGAATCAGCTCACAGGTTCGGGCCATGCCCTCGTAGTGCATCGGTTTGGCCGCCAGCTTGAGCTTGCCGTTACGCTTGAGATCGCAGGCAATGTCTTCTTCCTCGACCAGGCTGACCACGCTCTGCACCGCACTCTCGTAAGCCCGATAAAATTCCCGGGCCTTGTCCGGCCCCAAGCTGGCGCTGAGTGCCGAATAATCCTGGGCGACCCCGGTATTGCACTGGCCGCCGTTGCGCCCGGAGGCTTCACCTATTACCCGTCCGGCTTCCAGTACCGCCACACTGGCACCCTTGAGGGCCAAAGCGCGCGCCGCCGCGAGCCCGGTAAAGCCGCCACCGACGATCACGACGTCCACCTGCCCGGCTACCGCGCCCGTCTGGGCGCCGGTAAAGACCGGTGCGGTATCAAGCCAGTAGGATTCATTGCGCATTTCGTTCCCCTTCGTTACTCAGTCATGCGGGCCTGGAAAGTGCCGGATGGGTTGCTTACAGGCCGACCAGCGCCGCCAGGCCGCCGATGTCCGGAATCTGCCGGTAGCCGTAGAACTCGTTGGCCGGCACTTCATGGCCACGGGCGACGAAGGCCTTGTTCTTGATCTTCATGTCGTGGGCCGGGAACAGGTCGTAGCGGAAGCTCGACGACACATGAAGGATGTCTTGCGGGCCACAACCGAGGTTGTCGAGCATGAACTCAAACGCGGCCAGGCGTGGCTTGTAGGCTTGCGCCTGTTCTGCGGTGAAAACCTTGTGGAAAGGCGCGCCGAGCTTGTCGACGTTGGACATGATCTGACTGTCGCTGGCGTTGGAGAAAATCACCAGGGGGATCTTGTCGGCGATCTTCGACAGACCTGCCGGTACGTCGGCATGAGGGCCCCAGGTCGGCACAGCGTCGTAGTAGAGCTGGCCTTCTTCGCGGTATTCAACGCCCCAACGCTTGCAGGTGCGGGCCAGGGCAGTCTTGAGAATCTCGTCATAAGGCATCCAGTCTCCCATGACCTGATCCAGGCGATACGCCGAGAAATCCTTGACGAACTGGTCCATCTGCTCGGCGGGCACACGGTCGGCGAACAGCTCGCGGGTCATGGTGCCCATATGGAAGTTGGTCAGCGTACCGTAGCAGTCGAACGTAATGAATTTAGGTCGAAGAAAGCTCATTTTGTGCGGTCCTGAAAGTATGTTTGGGTCATGGTCCGGCGGGCTGCCGGAACCGTGATTGCAACGCTGCAACACACCTTCATTACAACACCGTGAAATCAGCAGATGGCGTTAAAAGCGCGGGCTGGTTGGTAGAAACAGCCGTTTTGCAGGCCGCCCTCAGCAGACTTTGCGGGGCGCTCCAGCCTTGGGCAAAGCCCTTATTCATGCGCTTTTATGGATCCTTTCGCGGGCTTTTCGCTCAAGGACCGGGGTTTGCGCCGCAGAACCTGCTCCGGCGCGCAATGAAAAACGGGCGCCATCCAGAGGAGACGCCCGCCGTGTGCAGAAGACTGTCGTTGCAGCGAGGCTTGCCCGCGAAAGCCATACTCCAGATTCAAAAATATATCGGCTGCCCCTGCCCCTTCACGGGCGAGTCTTGCCCCCACAATGCGACGCTGTCAGGCACCGATATCGATCAGCACACTCTTGAAGCGCAGGTTGGCCTCGAACGCTTCGCGCCCCAGGTCCTTGCCGATGCCCGAACGCTTGTAGCCGCCGGTGGGCAGGATGTAGTCGTTGCTGCGGCCGTAGCGGTTGACCCACACCGTGCCCGCTTCCAGCCGGCGAATCAGGCGCAGGGCGCGGTTGAGGTCGGCGGTGTGCACACCTGCGGCCAGGCCATAGGTGTCGTGCCCGGCCAGTTCCAGGGCCTGTTCTTCGTCATCGAAGGCCTGGATGGTCAGTACCGGGCCGAAGATTTCTTCCCGCACAGCCGGGTTTTGGCTGTCCACGCCCGTCAACAGGGTCGGTTGGTAATAGGCCCCGCCGAGACCTTCGAACAACCCGCCACCGGCCAGCACTTCGGCACCGGCCTGGCGCGAGCGTTGAACAATGCCGTCGATGCGACTGGCCTGCAGGCGGGAAATGATCGGCGGCAACGTGCTGTCCGACGCCCAGGTCGGGCCGGGTTTGAGGGCATTGAAGAAGCCCTGCAAATGCTCGATGAACGGCGCCATGATCGACCGCTGGATAATCAGTCGCGAGCCCGACACGCAGACCTGCCCGGCATTGCCGGTAATCGCCAGGGCCACCGTGCGCGCGGTCTTGACCAGGTCCGGCACATCGGCGAATACCAGCTGCGGGCTCTTGCCACCCAGCTCCAGCGTCACCGGTTTCGGGCCGATCAGCGCGCAGGTCGACATGATGCTCGAGCCAGTTGCAGTGGAACCGGTAAAGGTCACTTTCGCCACACGCGGATGACGGCACAAGGCATCGCCAGTCACCCGGCCATCGCCCTGCACCACGTTGAAGATCCCGGCCGGCATGCCCGCCTGCACGGCCAGCTCGGCAAAGCGCAGGCTGGAAAATGGCGTCAGCTCAGACGGTTTGAGCACCACTGCGTTCCCCGCCGCCAGGGCCGGAGCGACTTTCCATGAGGCCATGCTCAGGGGGAAGTTCCACGGTGCAATGGCGGCGATGACACCGTAGGGCTCAGCGATCTGCATGCCCAGACGGTCGCTCTGGGTCGCGGCCACTTCGCCGCCATGCTTGTCCGCCAGTTCGGCGAAGAAACGAATGCCTTCGGCGACATAAGGAATGTCCCAGGCCAGCACATCCTTGTGCGGTCGCGTCGAGCCCACGGCTTCCAGCGGTGCCAGGATCTGGCCGTCGGCTTCGATCAGATCAGCCCAGCGGCGCATCACCCGAGCGCGCTCGCGCGGTGGTCGACTCGCCCAGTCGCTGGTCCTGAAGGCCTGCCAGGCGTTGCTCACGGCCTCGTCCACCAGGTCGGCATCGGCGATCGGCAGTCCGGCGTAGACCTGGCCATCAGACGGCCGCGAGACCTCCATGCCAGCCTGGGCATCCCGGTATTGCCCGGCAATGAAATGAGCGCCGCGCACCGCGACAAGACGAGGATCGAAGCTATCCATGAAGGACTCCAGCCAGTGAAAAGCGAGGCCTCCATGCTAGAAAAAATCCCCAAGCATTTGCTGCCGACCTTGCCGGGCAATTAAGCAGTTACTGTGGTCGTGGCAGCGGTGAATTGGTGAATCTACCGAATCGCTGCGCGCCCCTTGCCAGTCTTTTCAGCAGGTGGGATACAGCACTCCAGTGCAAGAACCTTAAAGCCTGTGCATGCCTTTGAATGGAGACCCGCCATGTCGGTTTCGCAACCTCCCGCTTATGTCTATCGCCCCATGACTGCTGATGACGTCGGCAACGCTCACGGCCTTTCGGTGGCCCTGAAATGGCCGCATCGCCTGGAAGACTGGGCCATGCTGCAACGCGTCGCCCAAGGCTTCGTCGCTGAAGACAATGGCAGATTGATCGGCAGCTCGTTCGCCTGTCATCAGGGTGAGTTCTCCACCATCGGCCTGGTCATCGTCAGCGATGACTATCAAGGCAAAGGCATCGGTCGTCGCTTGATGGATCTGGCGTTGGCTACCGCTGTGCCACGGACCGCCATTCTCAATGCCACCCAGGCCGGTGCGCCGCTCTACGAGAAGATGGGCTTCAAGTCCTTCGGTGAAATCCAGCAGCGCCAGGGCCAGGCACCCTCGCTGCTGCCCATGCCACTCAAGGCAGGCAACCATTGCCGCAACCTGACCGACGCCGACAGCGCGCGCCTGATCGAACTGGCCAATGCCGGCAGTGGCCTGGATCGCAGCAGCGTCCTCGCCGATGTCCTGCCGGGCATCGAACGCGGCATCGGTATCGAGCGCGATGGCCTGCTGCGCGCCTTCGCCCTGCTGCGCCCGTTCGGTCGTGGCCTGTGCATCGGCCCGGTACTGGCCGAGAACGCCGATCAGGCCCGGCACATGATCGAAGAACTGTTGAGCAAGGTGCCCTACGCCTTTGTCCGCATCGATATTCCGGCCGACTGCGGCCTGACGCACTGGCTGGAAGACATCGGCCTCAAGCGCGTCGACAGCGTTACCCCGATGAGCCTTGGCCCAGTGCCTGCGGCCGCAGATGGCGTGCAGCAGTTTGCCCTGGTCACCCAGGCCATCGGCTGATTCATTTTTCCGGAGAGATTGCCCATGTCCCAAGCCACCGTCCTGCTGCTGGCCCGTGCCGATAACAGCCCCGTAGACACCCCGTTCAGCCAGGGCCGTCTGAGTGCCAACGATCCATTCGCCGAGCAGCGCCAGACCGCCTTTACCGACGATCAGGGCATCGCTGCCGGAATCGTCCGCGCCAGCGGTGCATTGACGCTCAAGGATTATCCCTACACCGAGATGCTGGTGGTGCACCGTGGCCTGGTCACCCTGACCACTGCCGACCGCAGCATCAGCCTCGAACCGGGCCAGAGCGCGGTGATCGGTCGCGGCACCGCCGTGCAACTCAATGCCCAGCACGACAGCCTGTGGGCATTCTGCGCCGCGACCCAGGCCAGCGGCCCGGACAAATCCGCCGTCGCCCTGATCGATCATCGCGCCGTGCTGGCGCCCTCGGCCGCACCGGAAGAGGCGATCCTGATCGGGCCGACGCCGCAGTGCCGCGCCAATAATATTTTCGAAGACACCGCCAGCCCGCTACGGATCGGCGTCTGGGACTCGACGCCCTACGCGCGCCACGCCCGGGCGCACAAGGTCCACGAACTGATGCACCTGCTCGAAGGTGAGGTCGAACTGAGCGTGGACAATGGCCCGAGCCTGCTGGTCAAGCCTGGCGATACGGTGTTCCTGCCCCAGGGCACGCCCTGCGCCTGGACCAGCAAGGTGTATGTGCGCAAGTACTACGTGGTCAATTGAGCGAAGGGCTGATCAGAAAACGATCACCTCCACCCAGACCATGCTCCCTGTGCCCTGCATAAAGTTAT
This sequence comes from Pseudomonas sp. JUb42, assembly GCF_024807945.1. Taxonomy (GTDB): domain Bacteria; phylum Pseudomonadota; class Gammaproteobacteria; order Pseudomonadales; family Pseudomonadaceae; genus Aquipseudomonas. The sequence goes on from NZ_JANUFD010000018.1 coordinate 89,034, forward strand.
CCACAGACATGTCCACGTATTTCGTGGACAACCTTGGACGATAAGCTGCTGAATTGCTGTGGTTTCTAATGCGCAGGGGAAGTTACTTGAAAGCAAATTGTGGGAGCGAATTCATTCGCGAAAGCGGTGTTCCAAGCGATGAAGATGCGTCGAATGTACCGGCCTCTTCGCGAATGAATTTGCTCCCACAGATTTGCTCCCTGTCTCGGTTAGGGTTTGCTGCGTGACAGCGCGACGTCGTAGATGGGGCGGGATATCCCACAATAATTAGCCATATCCATCCAGAAAGTCGTTAACTCTTCAGCAAGTCAACTGCCAACGCCTCCTCCACTGGCAAGGCAAACTGAAAGGTCGCGCCCTGCCCTTCGATATCCAGCAGCTCAATCTTCAAGCCGTGCAGCTGCAGAATGCGGTGGCAGATGCGCAAGCCCAGCCCGCCATCACGGCGCGCGCCACCGATATTGAACGGGCGCAGGAATACGCTTTCGCGCAATTGCGGGGCGATGCCGGGGCCGCTGTCGCTGACCGTGACGTCAACGTAACGCCCCTGGAGCGCCAGGGCCACGCGCACGTCACCGCCCACCGGGGTATGGCGCAGGGCATTGTCCAGCAGGTTGGTCAGCACTCGCTCGATGAGGCCGAGGTCGGCGAACACCCCCGGCACCGAGGGCGCGAACAGCGGTGTGAGGCTGATGGAGCGGGCTTCGGCGGTCAGTTCGAATTTCTGGAACACGTCCTGAACCAGATCGGTCAGAAAAAACCGCTCCAGCACCGGCTCGACGAAACCATGCTCCAGACGCACCAGTTCCAGCAGCGACTGGGCCAGACCACCGACCTTGCGGCTCTGATCCAGGGCAATGCCCAAATAGCGGCGGCGCTCTTCGGCGGTCAGGGAAGCGTCCTTCATCGACAGCACTTCCAGATAGCCGTGCAACGAGGCCAGGGGCGTGCGCAGGTCGTGGGAAATATTGGCCACCAGTTCGCGGCGTTCCTGATCCTGGCGGGTCAGGCTGCGCCACTGCTCGTTTAAGCGGCCCTGCATCTGCCGGAAGGCACCATCGAGCACGGCGATTTCATCCTGACTGCCGTCCTTGGCCACAGGCTCCGCACGGCTCGGTGGCGCTGTCGGCGCGGGAGCGGGAACGCCATCGATATCGAAGGCTGCGACCGATTCGGTCAGGTGCCGCAGTGGCCGGGTGATCAGGCGAAAGGCCGTCAGACCGGCGACCAGACAGAGCAAGGCAATCAAGGCAATGGCCCACAGCGCCGTGTTCAGCGCCTCACTGGTGGCGCCGCGCTCGGCCAGTCGATCATGAGCCTCACCCAACAAGACAACATAGAGGAAGCCTGCCGGTTGCCCGGCGACCATCAGCGGCGCGGCGCTGAACACCTTGCGCGCCGTGGCGCTGCGCGGGTCATCGCCAAGGATCGGCAATGGCTCGTCGGCGAACAGACGCCGTAGCGGTGCCAGATCGACCCGGTCACGGAGCAGATGATCCTTGGGCGCGGCGTCACCGACGATGCGCCCTTCCTTGTCCAGCAGATACACCTCGACGCTGGGGTTGACCAGCATCAACTGACTGAACAGCTCGCGCACGGCATCGGGCTTGAGGCCGTTGGCGTCCATCAGCTGCGTGTCCCTGGCGATATGCCGGGCCAGATCACGGGACAGGCCCTGCACCACTTCCAGCTCATGCATGCGACTTGAGCGCACCTGCAACCACACCGAGGTGCCGCAGCACACCAGCAGCAACAGGGCGAAGACCACCGACAGGCGTTGGCTCAGGGTCAGGCTCACGAGGTCTCTCCCGCCATGGCGAACTTGTAGCCCCGGCCCCAGACCGTGAGGATACGCAGGGGCTGCGCAGGATCGGCCTCGATCTTGGCGCGCAGGCGATTGATATGGGTGTTGACCGTGTGCTCGTAGCCTTCGTGGTTATAGCCCCAGACAGAGTTGAGCAGGTCCAGGCGCGAGAACACCTTGCCCGGTTCACGGGCGAAGAAATACAGCAGGTCGAATTCCCGTGGCGTGAGCTCAAGCAGGCGGCCGTCGAGCTTGACCTCACGGGTCACCGGATTGATGAACAGCCCGTCGTGGGCCAGGCTGCCGTTATCCAGATGCAGGTTGCGGCTCATGGCATCGACCCGGCGCAGCAACGCCTTGACCCGCGCCACCAGTTCCATCATCGAGAAGGGTTTGGCCAGGTAATCGTCGGCGCCCAGCTCCAGGCCCAGGATGCGGTGCATCTCGCTGGAACGGGCACTGGTGATGATGATCGGCGTATAGCGCGTCATGGCCCGGGCCCGACGGCAGATCTCCAGGCCGTCGACGCCTGGCAGCATCAGATCGAGGATCAACGCATCCCAACCGCCCTGCTCCAAAAGCCGCAGGCCTTCGTTGCCGTCGGCGCTGTGGACCACCTCGAAGTGCTCGTCACGCAGATGCAGCACGATCAGGTCAGCGATATGTCGGTCGTCTTCGACGACGAGGACGCGTTTGGGGGAATCCATCTGTTATTTACCCTTATCAACAAAATATAACCCGCTGAAATACAGAGGCTTTTGTGGGAGCGAATTCATTCGCGAAAGCGGTATGTCAGACGATAAAACTGCACCGGATGTACTTGCGCTTTTCGCGAATGAATTCGCTCCCACAACGCCCGCGTCCACACTGCCTGGTGACCGCTACTTGATCGCGGCGTACCAGCCATTGTGCGGCTTTTCCCACCACCGAGTTATCACGAATTGTTTAACTCTGCGTGAGGATTTGACGATCCGCCAGCCCTTAACCTGCCCTCATTGAAGTTGAGCAGGCAAAGCGGAGGTCGGCATGCTTTCACGTAGACAATTTATCTGGATCGGCGGCAGCGTCGGGGTTGCGGCGCTGGCGGGCAGTCTGCTGCCGTCCCTGGCCAACAGCGCCAGCCAGGTGCCGCAGGATTCGGGCGTGGGCACCTTCGAAGTGAGCCACGATGATGCCCAGTGGCGCGAGCTGCTCAGCGCCGATCAGTATCAGGTGCTGCGCCATGAAAATACCGAGCGCCCTTACAGCAGTCCGCTGAATGCCGAGCACCGGAACGGCACCTTTGCCTGCGCCGGTTGCCAGCTGCAGCTGTTTTCCTCCGCGACCAAGTTCGACAGTCATACCGGCTGGCCGAGCTTCTGGCAGCCCCTGGATCAGGCGGTGGCCGTGCGCACCGACACCTCCTTTGGCGTGTTGCGCAAGGAAGTCCACTGCCGTCGTTGCGGCGGGCATCTGGGCCATGTGTTCACCGACGGCCCGAAACCCACCGGCCTGCGCTACTGCATGAACGGCGTCGCCATGAACTTTGACCCGGCGGCCTGATCGCCTCCCTCTCTGACCTTTTCCAGGACGAGTCCTATGTTGCTGCTGATCCTTGCTTATCTGGGCGGTGTGCTGACCATCGTCAGCCCCTGCATCCTGCCGGTCCTGCCGTTTGTCTTTGCCCGTACGGGGCAGCCCTTCGTGCGCAGCGGCCTGCCGCTGCTGGCGGGCATGGCCCTGACCTTCGCTCTGGTCGCCTCCCTGGCGGCGGTGGGGGGTGGCTGGGTGGTGCAGCTCAATCAATACGGTCGCGGCCTGGCCCTGGTGTTCGTCGCGCTATTTGGCCTGACCCTGCTGCTGCCGAAACTGGCCGAACGTCTGACCCGGCCTCTGGTTGCGGCGGGCAGCCGCCTGTCCGAAGCGGCAGGCAACGATGCCCGGCCACGTCCTGGCGCCTCGTTCCTGATCGGCGTCGCCACGGGCCTGTTATGGGCACCCTGTGCCGGGCCGATCCTTGGTCTGGTGCTGACCGGCGCGGCCCTGCAGGGCGCCAGCATCGGCACCACCCTGTTGCTGCTGGCCTATGCCGCAGGTGCCGCGACGTCCCTGGCCGTCGCCCTGCTGCTGGGTGGCAAAGTCTTCGCCGCGATGAAACGCTCGATCGGCGCCGGTGAGTGGATGCGCCGGGTGCTTGGCGGCGCCATGCTCGCCGGGGTTGCGGCCATCGCTCTGGGTCTGGATACGGGCATTCTGGCGCGCTTTTCCAGCGGCTCTACGGGCAGTCTGGAGCAGGTACTGGTGGGCAAGCTGGCCGGGGACAAGAGTGGCGGCGCGATGATGGCGCAGAACAGTGGAGCCATGATGGCGCAAGATTCCGGGGCTATGAAAGCTCAAGACAATGCCTCCGGCGCGATGATGGCGTCGTCGGCCATGATGATGAAGGCCGTGGACAAACAACCGGCCAGCCTGCCCGTGGAAGGTCAGTTGCCCTCCCTCGACGGTGCCGTGCAGTGGCTGAACTCCACGCCCCTGAGCGCCGCCCAGCTCAAAGGCAAAGTGGTGCTGGTGGATTTCTGGACCTACTCCTGCATCAACTGCCTGCGCACCCTGCCCTACGTCAAGGCCTGGGCCGAGAAGTATCACGACCAGGGCCTGGTGGTGATCGGTGTGCATGCGCCGGAATTCGCCTTCGAGCGTGACGTCAACAACGTCAGCAAGGCGATGCGTGACCTGGGCATCAATTACCCGGTCGCCTTGGACAATGACTACAAGATCTGGCGCTCCTTCGATAATCAGTACTGGCCCGCCCACTACTTCGCCGACGCCCAGGGCCGCATCCGCTATCACCACTTTGGCGAAGGCGCCTATGCCGAGTCCGAACAGGTCATCCAGCAACTGCTGCGCGAAGCTGGCGCCGGCAAGGTGGTCAGTGATGTGATCGATATCAACGGCCAGGGCGTGCAACAGGCCGCCGACCTGCGCGATGTGCGCTCGCCGGAAACCTATGTCGGCTACGAGCGCGCCGCCCAGTTCGCCTCCCCGGGCGGCGCCCAACCGGATCGTCTGGCCCAGTACCAGCTGCCGGGCAAACCGGCGTTGAACGACTGGGGTCTGGAAGGCCGATGGAATATCGGCTCGGAACAGGCGTCTCTCAACAGCGCGACCGGCAAGATTGCCTATCGCTTCCACGCCCGTGACCTGCACCTGGTGCTGGGCCCCGGCGCGGATGGCAAGCCGGTGCGCTTCATGGTCACCGTCGACGGCAAGGCGCCCGGCGCCGCCCACGGCATGGACGTGGCGCCTGATGGCAGCGGCCAGGTCAAGGAACAACGGCTGTATCAACTGGTGCGCCAACCCGGCGACGTCGCCGATCACACCTTCACCATCGAATTCCTCGATGCCGGTGTAGCGGCCTACGCCTTTACTTTCGGCTGATCGAAGCCAATCATCGGCACCTGAAAGACGGGTGCCGCTTTGCAGATTCAGGAGACTTCCATGAACCACGACAAGACTGTTTCCCCCTTCAACTGGCGCCGCGGCCTGCTGAGCATCGGCACTGGTCTGCTCTTGCTGCAAACCGCCGCCTGTTCCTTTGCCGGCTCCGAAGATGCCGTAGTGATTGCCCCGCCCGTGCAGGATGAAGTGGTCAGCAACGGCGGCGAAGAGACAGCGGTGTTTGCCGGTGGCTGTTTCTGGGGCGTGCAGGGCGTGTTCCAACACGTCAAGGGCGTGAAGAATGCGGTGTCCGGCTATACCGGGGGTGCGGCCACTACCGCGCAGTACGAGCAGGTCGGCGACGGCAATACCGGCCATGCCGAATCGGTACAGGTGACCTTCGACCCGAGCCAGGTCAGCTACGGCAAGCTGTTGCAGATCTTCTTCTCGGTAGCCCACAACCCTACCGAACTGAATCGGCAGGGCCCGGACAGCGGCACGCAATACCGCTCGGCGCTGTTCCCGCAAAGCCCGGCCCAGGAAAAAGTCGCCCAGGCTTACATCGCCCAGCTCGATGCCGCGCACTCGTTCAGCCAGCCGATCGTGACCAGGGTGGAAACCGGCAAGAGTTTCTACCCGGCCGAGTCCTACCACCAGAACTTCCTGACCCTGCACCCGAACCATCCGTACATCGTGGTCAACGACCTGCCCAAGGTCGACCAGTTGCACAAACTGTTTGACGGGCAGTACAGCAATGAGCCGGTATTGGTAAAGAACACGTTGTAATCACCGGACACATACAGGACCGTAGGAGCGGCTTCAGCCGCGAGCGCGCTCTCCCGGCTAAAGCCGGTCCTACAGGTCAGGTACCGAAGGCGCTAGACCAACAACTCTTCGTAAAACGCCCCGTAACCCTGAGCCTTGTTCAGCATCGCGATGTTGTCGTCCAGTGCAGCCTGGCGCCGGGCGATTTCCGCCCGTGCCGCTTCGATTCGCAGGCGGCCGTGTTCGATGGCCTGCTCCCGTGAGGCGAACAGGCAATCAGGCAGATACCACTTGCCCTTGGCGGTACGCTCGTGTTGCCCGGACCCCGTGGTGCCCACCAGTTCCACCTTGACCACGGCGAAGGTGCGGGTCAGCAACCAGGCTGTATAGGGGTAGATACGCCCTGACATATCGGGCCTCCCAGTCATTGCGTGAACAGTCGGCGGCCGCTGCCAGCGGCGCCGTCGAGGTCTCCATGATAACTATCGCTATATACAAAACAATATAGCGATGAGCGAAAGATGCTCTGGCCCGATGTCCGGGCCAGAGAAATAACGATTGAAAGGTCAGTTAATCCAGAAGAACAGCAACGCCAGGTTCGCCGCCGAAATCAGCCCGAACAGGCTCCAGGCCAGGATCCGCACCCAGGCGCTATTGACGAATGGCCCCATCAGTTCGCGGTCGCTGGTGAAGCGGATCAGTGGCCAGAGAGCAAACGGCAGTTGCAGGCTGAGCACCACCTGGCTCAGGACCAGCATCTTGCCCACCGCGCCATCGCCGAGCCAGATCACCCCGATCAGCGCCGGAATCAGGGCCAGGGCACGAGTGATCAAGCGGCGTTGCCAACACGGGATCTTGGCGTGGAGGAAACCCTCGAGCACCACCTGGCCGGCGATGGTCCCGGTAAAGGTCGAGCTCTGCCCCGCCGCCAGCAGCGCCACGCCGAACAACACACTGGCCAGGGTCCCGCCCACCAGTGGGTCGAGCAGATGGTAAGCGTCTTCGATTTCCACCACATCGGCATGCCCGCTGTGATGGAACGCGGCCGCCGCGAGGATCAGGATCGCCGCATTGATCAGCAGCGCGATGCTTAGCGAGCCGAGGGTGTCGAAACGGGCGAAGCGAATGGCGCTGGCCTTGCTCGCCTGATCACTGCCATTGACCCGGGTCTGCACCACCGAGGAATGCAGGTACAGGTTATGGGGCATGACCGTAGCCCCCAGAATACCGATGGCGATATACAGCGGCTCCTGCTGGCTGAGCACGTCCCAACTGGGTTTAAGGCCGGCGGCCACATCCGGCCAGAACGGCTTGATCAGGATCAGCTCCACCGTGAAACACGACGCAATGGTGACAATCAGACCGAGAATAATGGCTTCCAGACGGCGGAAATTGGCGCCCTGCAAGGCCAGCACGATGACGGTATCGAAGGCGGTCAGGGCCACGCCCACCGGGATGGACACTCCCAGCAACAAGTGAAAGGCCAGGGCTGCGCCGAGGACTTCGGCAAGGTCCGTGGCAAGGATCGACAGCTCCGCCAACAACCATTGTCCCTTGGCCACTTGCGGGCTGTAGCGCGATGCTGACAGTTGCGCCAGATCGCGCCCGGTTGCAATGCCCAGGCGCGAACAGAGATTCTGCAAAACCATGCCCGACAGGCTGGCCAACACCACCACGAACAACAACGAATAGCCGAACCGTGAACCGGCCTCGATGGCCGTCGCCCAGTTGCCGGGGTCCATATAGCCGATGGAAACCATCAGGCCAGGGCCAATAAACAACAGCATTTTGCGCAGCAACGACGCGTTGGCCGGGATGGCAATGCTGTCGGTGACGGCGGAGGGGCAGAACGGCGCGGTAGCGGTGGTGGGCAGTTTGTACTTCACGGGAACCCGGCGGGCAGAGGATTAAAGGAGGCATCTTAAAGATTCGTGACATGCCTTGATACATCATTGACTTGGATCGCTCGATGGTTGTGGGAGCCGCCTTGGTTGCGATCGAGTACGCAGCGCTCGCAAGGGGTCAGCGGCGGGTACACCGCCATCGCCAGCATGCCAACTCTTATAAAATCGCAGCTGCCGCAGTCCAGGGCGGGTACAGCAGATAATTTCTATAAATTATTTTTCAGCGCAATAAATCGTCGAGATTCCCGTCACATCAGCCCAATCCAGCAATTGCGACAAAATGTAAAAAAGCTACCATAGAGCCATCCTCAAAGTTCTGGAACATCTCCCCATGGTTTCGCTCTCCCCCGCTGCCGACGGCATCGACCTTTCGCGTGCGGCCCAGGTTTCGGCGCGCATCGACCGCCTGCCTGCGGTCGCGACTCTGTGGCGCCTGGTGGCACTGTTGTCCATTGGCGGCTTTTTCGAGCTGTATGACCTGTTCCAGACCGCCTATATCAGCCCCGGCCTGATTCGCGACGGCATTTTTGCCACCGGCAACCTCGGGGTGTTCGGTTTTTCCGATCAGGCCGCTTTCGCCTCGGCCACCTTCCTTGGCCTGTTTCTCGGCGCCAGCCTGCTAAGCCCGATTGCCGACCGCTTCGGCCGCCGGGCGATCTTCACCTTTGCCCTGATCTGGTACACCGTCGCCACCGTATTGATGGGCGTGCAGAGTTCGGCACTGGGCATCATCTGCATGCGCTTTCTGGTGGGCATTGGTCTGGGTATCGAACTGGTGACCATCGACACCTACCTGTCGGAACTGGTGCCCAAACGCATGCGCAGTTCGGCTTTTGCCTTTGCCTTTTTCGTGCAATTTCTTTCCGTACCCGCCGTCGCACTGATGTCCTGGTGGCTGGTACCTCAGACGCCGTTCGGCTATTCCGGCTGGCGTTGGGTGGTGATTGCCAGTGCGGTATTCGCCCTGTTTGTCTGGTGGTTGCGTGCGCGTCTGCCAGAGTCGCCACGCTGGCTGGCGCAACAGGGACGCTTCGCCGAGGCCGAGGGCATTCTCGACCGGCTTGAAGCCCGCTGCGTAAAAGAGCACGGCCAAGCCCTGGAAACCCCGGTGCCGGAAGCCGTGAGCATCGAAGGCCATGGCCGCTTCGCCGATATCTGGCAAGCGCCCTATCGCCGCCGCGCCGTGATGCTGATCGTGTTCCATGTGTTCCAGGCCATCGGTTTCTTTGGCTTTGGTAACTGGCTGCCCGCCCTGCTTTCGGGCCAAGGCGTCAGCGTCACCCACAGCCTGGGCTATGCCTTCGTGATTACTCTGGCGTACCCCTTGGGGCCGTTACTGTTCGTGCGTTATGCCAACCGTTTCGAAAACAAATGGCAGATCGTCGGCTCGGCCCTGGGCACCATGATCTTCGGCAGCCTGTTTGCCTTCCAGACCACCGCCACGGGCCTGATCGTCTGCGGGGTGATGATCACGTTCTGCAACGCCTGGTTGAGCTTTGCCTATCACTCGTACCAGAGCGAGCTGTTCCCGACCAATATCCGTGCCCGTGCGGTGGGTTTCTGTTACTCGTTCAGCCGTCTTTCAACCGTGTTCAGCAGTCTGCTGATCGGCTTTTTCCTTGACCATTTCGGAACGCCGGGGGTGCTGACGTTTATCGTCTGCAGCATGTTGATCGTGATGATCACCATCGGCCGCTTCGGCCCCCGCACGCGCAATCTGGCCCTGGAAAATATCGCTCACTAAGCCTCAGGCCTGAGTCCATTCAACATTGGTTACGCCGAAATGTTCGGCATAAGGTTTAGTGACACGGGGCACTTTCTCGGTGCGGTACTTGGGTATGCGGCCCAGTCCCGCATCGATACTGGCGTGATGCCACGCCTCACTGTTATCCATATGTTGAGCACTGATATAGAACGACTTGAACGCACCGTTTAATAAGTAATCAATGCGGTAGTGTTTGCTCTGGGACATCTGCGTTGCGCCTCCGTTAGTGGCATCCTTGGAATTACAACGGACCGGCGGGCAATTAAAAAAATTCCGTCTTTTTTAAAGTCGGCAGACCAATAGCATCTGCCGACTTGAATAACCGCGCTCAGCGAATCCCCAGGCGCTTGGCCAGTCGGCTGAGATTGGCTCTATCCACGCTCAGCTCACGGGCAACTAGCGCCCATTTGCCTTGATGCCGAACCAGGGCGTCGTCGATGAGCACTTTCTGGTAGTGGTCGACAGCGCTTTTCAGGCTCTCGCCCTGATTGACCGAAACTGGCCTGTCCTGCCCAATCTGCGGCTCGCTGACAGGTTGTTCCTGCGCAAGATCCAGGGCAGCGGCTTCGATGGTGAGGATGCGCGGGCGCTCACTGTGCTCGGCCAGGGACTTGAGCACGGCGCGGCTGATCAGGTGCTCCAGCTCACGGACATTGCCGGGCCAGGAGTAGCCGACCAGCAGTTTCTGCGCCTCGGGGTTGAGCCGCAGGCTGCGCAGGCCCATGCGTGCGCGGTTTTCTTCGAGGAAGAAACCCGCCAGCAGCAGGACATCTCTGCCGCGCTCGCGCAGTGGCGGAACACGCAGGGGATAGACACTCAAACGGTGGTACAGGTCAGCGCGAAAACGCCCGGCGCGTACTTCCTCGGCCAGATCGCGGTTGGTCGCAGCGATGATGCGTACGTCGACGTGATGTTCCTGATCAGAGCCGACCCGCTGCAACTGGCCGCTTTGCAGCACCCGCAGCAGCTTGGCCTGAACCGGCAGCGGCAGTTCGCCAACTTCATCGAGAAACAGCGTACCGCCGGCAGCCAACTCGAATTTGCCGCTGCGCCCGCTGACCGCACCGGAGAACGCGCCCTTGACGTGACCGAACAGCTCACTTTCCACCAACAGCTCCGGCAAGGCCGCGCAGTTGAGGCTGATCAGCGGTTTCTGCGCCCGTGGCGACTGGCGGTGAATGGCTTCGGCCACCAGCTCCTTGCCGCAACCGGTCTCTCCGGTGATCAACACGGTCAACGGGCTGTTGCCCACCAGCTGGATCTCCTCCTGCAAACGCTTGTGCACCGGGCTCTGACCGATCAGTTCACGGGGGTTGCGACCACCGGCAGCGCGTTTATAGATTTCCGCGAGCTGGCGCTGGTCCTCGAAATTGCGCGCCAGTTGCTGGATGCGTTCGCTGGCCATCACCGTGGCCGCCGCCAGGCTGGCAAAGGCTTGCAGGTTATCCAGGTCGGCCTGACCGAAGCTGGTCGGGTCAAGTGAGTCGAGGGTGATCAGGCCCCAGAGCTTGTCCTGCACGTACAGCGGGCAGCCCAGGCAGTCGTGCACTTCAAGATGCCCGGCCAGGCCCTGGACCAGGCCGTCGTAGGGATCCGGCAGTTCGCAGTCGCTGGCAAAGCGCGTCGGCCCGAGGTTTTCCATGATGATCTTCAGGCGCGGATGCTCATCGACCTTGAAGCGCCGCCCCAGGGTATCCGGGCTGAGCCCCTCCACCGAGAGCGGCACCAGCACGCCACCTTCCAGCTTGAGCAGGGCCACAGCATCACTGGGCAGCAACTGCCGCAGCGAACTCAGCAGGCGTCGGTAGCGCTCATCGTCCGGCAACTCACGGGACAGGTCGGCCACCAGGGGCACCAGGGCGGACAGCAAGGGATGTGTCATTACGACTCCAGGGCAACGGCCATGCAAGGGGTCATTATGACCCTGATCACGGGCCGCGTGAATGGATAATCCGCCTGCAGACGACGGACTATCGACTGCATATTGTTAATCAATTGAAACAGCAACAACGTCGACATTTCTGACGCCAGCCCACTGACGAACAAGTTGCAGGGCTATTGATTTTATTGAGATGGAGAATTCGCAGTTACGTTACATAGTGCCCCTGTCCCCCCGGCCGGAGTGCTGATCAATGCCCAGAATTCAGGGAAGAGTTCTCGAAACTTACCCACCCTTAGTTGTCGATCTCGACGGCACTTTATTGCGCTCTGACTTGTTGCTGGAAACAACAATGGCATTCGTTCGAAGCCATCCCTTGCAACTTTTCAAACTGTTTGGGTGGCTGATCCACGGCAAGGCAGCACTCAAGCAAGGTCTGGCCCTGGCCACTCAGCTCGACGTTACGGTATTGCCCTACGACCCGGCCGTCATCGAGCTGATCGAGACCGAGCGAGCCGGTGGCCGCATGATCATCCTCGCCACTGCCGCCCACGACAGCCTGGCCCGGCGGATTGCCGAGCACTTGCAATTGTTCGATCTGGTCTGGGCTTCCGACGCCGAACGCAATCTGTCGGCGGACAACAAGCGCGATGTGCTGGTGGCGCATTACGGTGAGGGCGGCTTCGACTACATGGGCAATTCCCGGGATGACTTGAGCGTCTGGCAGGCATCGCGCAAGGCCATTGTGGTCAACCCCGAGGCCGGTGTGCAAAGCCGCGCTCAAGCGCAGGGCAATGTCGAGCAGGTGATCGAGTCGAACCGGGCCAGCCTAAAGGACTGGCGCAAGGCCCTGCGCCTGCACCAATGGATGAAAAACGCGCTGATTTTCGTGCCATTGCTGGCAGCGCATCAGCTCAATCAGCCGCTGCAAGTGCTCAACGGCCTGCTGGCCTTCCTGTTTTTCGGCCTGTGCGCCTCCAGCGTGTACATCCTCAACGACTTGCTGGACCTCACCGACGACCGTCATCACCAGAGCAAGCGCAATCGGCCGTTCGCCAGCGGGCGTCTGTCGATCAGATCCGGGCTGGTGCTGGTGCCGCTCTTGCTGCTCGGTGCCTTCGGCGGCGCCGCGCTGCTCCTGCCCTGGCAGTTCTGCGCCGTGCTGGGGGCCTATTACCTGCTGACGCTGGCGTATTCGCTGTCGCTGAAACGGCAGATGACCCTCGACGTGATCGTCCTCGCAGCGCTCTATACCTCACGCATCCTCGCCGGTGCCGCCGCCTTCAACCTGCCGCTGACGTTCTGGATCCTGGCCTTTTCCATGTTCATGTTCCTCAGCCTGGCGCTGGTCAAACGCTATGCGGAACTGCGCGAAGCCCGGCTCAAGGACCTCAAGGACAAGACCCGCGGCCGCGGTTACTACCCCGCCGATCTGGACATGATTGCTTCCCTCGGCGCCACTTCCGGGCATCTGGCGGTCATGGTCCTGGCGCTCTACATCCACGAAGGCACCACGGTGGCGCTATACAGCCATCCCCATGTGATCTGGCTGGCCTGCCCGCTGCTGCTGTTCTGGATCACCCGGGTGTGGATGCTGACCCATCGCGGACAAATGAATGATGACCCGGTGGTGTTCGCCATTCGCGACCGGGTCAGCCAGTTGATCGGTGCGTTGTTCGCCCTGGTGTTCTGGATCGCCGCATGAATACCGACCTGCATTCGTGGGGGCGCTACCCCCTGGCCGCGCAACAGGGCCATGCCTGCCCGTGGATCGACGACCTCAGCGGCCATGTCAGCCAGGTGATCCGCGATCACGGCAGCAGCCTGCCCTACGGCAATGGCCGCAGTTATGGCGACAGTTGCCTGGCCGCCAGCGATCAGGTGCTGCAGATGCGCAGCCTCGACCGTTTTATCCGCGCCGACTGGTTAAACGGCACAATCCGCGTCGAGGCCGGCATCACCTTGGCCGAGGTCCTCGCGGCGGCGATTCCCCAAGGCTGGTTTCTGCCAGTGACCCCCGGCACGCGCTTCGCCACCATCGGCGGCGCCATCGCCAACGACGTACATGGCAAGAACCATCACCTGCGTGGCACTTTCGGCCGCCATGTATTGCGCTTTGGCCTGCTGCGCCATGGCGAATCGGCGCGCATCTGTTCGGCGCTGGAAAATCCGCAGCTGTTCGCCGCGAGCATCGGCGGCCTGGGCCTGACCGGAGTGATCAACTGGGCCGACCTGCAACTGATGCCGATCCAGGCCAGTCAGATCGATACCCAGATGGTGCGCTTCGCCAACCTGGCGGAGTTCTTCAGCCTGTCCGCTGAACTGGATCATTTGCACGAGTACAGCGTGGCCTGGGTCGACTGTCTGGCCAAGGGCAGCGAAACCGGCCGTGGCGTATTCATCGTCGGCGATCATGCCCGCTATGGCAGCCTCGACGTCTGCCATGGGCGCTTGCTGAGCGTGCCCTTCACGCCGCCCTTCTCGCTGATCAATCGTCTGTCGCTACAGACGTTCAACACCCTGTACTGGCACGCCCACCCGGCCAAATCCAGCCAGCAGCGCAGCGCCTATGAGCCGTTCTTTTATCCGCTGGATCGGCTGCAGCACTGGAACCGCATCTATGGTCCGAGGGGATTCCAGCAGTACCAGTGTGTGATTCCCGAGGCAGCTGCTGAAGTCGCCATGGCCGAACTGCTGGGGGCCATTGCCGACTCCGGCCAGGGTTCGTTTCTGGCGGTGCTCAAGCGCTGCGGCGACATGACCTCGCCGGGCTTGCTGTCGTTTCCGCTGCCGGGCACCTCCCTGGCCCTGGACTTCCCGCAGCACGCCGATCTGACCCACAGCCTGTTTCCGCGCCTGGATGCCATCGTTCGGGCAGCGGGCGGCCGACTTTACCCGGCCAAGGATGCGCATATGAGTGGCAGCGATTTTCGCCAGGCCTATCCCGCCTGGGAGCAACTGGAAGCGCTGCGCGACCCTTCCCTGATGTCCCGCTTCTGGAAACGAGTGATCCTATGAAACGAGTCCTGATCATTGGCGCCACTTCGGCCATTGCCACCGCCTGCGCCCGCCTGTGGGCCGCCGAAGGCAGTGATTTCTTCCTGGTCGCACGCCAGGCCGACAAACTGGAAATCACCGCCGCCGACCTCAAGGGTCGCGGTGCGCAAAAGGTGGTCGGACACAGCATGGACGCCACCGATATCGCCGCCTACCCGCAGATGCTCGCCCTGTGCCTGCAAGCCCTGGGGCAGATCGATGTGGCGCTGATCGCCCATGGCACCCTGCCCGATCAGAAAGCCTGCGAGCAGGATGTCGACTTGGCCATGCAGGCGTTCGCCATCAACGGCACCTCGGTGATTGCCCTGCTGACGGTTCTGGCCAGACAGTTCGAAACCCAGCGCTGCGGCACCCTGGCGGTGATTTCTTCGGTGGCAGGTGATCGCGGGCGCCCCTCCAACTACCTGTATGGCGCGGCCAAGGCGGCGGTCACGACCTTTAGCGAAGGCTTGCAGGCGCGGCTGTTCAAGGTCGGCGTGCATGTGCTGACGATCAAGCCGGGCTTTGTCGATACACCCATGACCCGCGGCCTGAACTTGCCGGCGGCGCTGGTGGCGCAACCGGCCCAGGTCGCCGAGCGCATTGTCCATGGCATTACCCACAAGGTGCCGAGCCTGTATGCGCCGGGGTTCTGGGCCTTGATCATGCTGGTGATCCGCGCCATTCCACAGCCGCTATTCAAGAGGCTGAACCTGTGAGCGAGGCATCGGTGAACAAAAGCCTTAGCCTGTCCGGCTGGCGTTACCGCGCCGTGGTGCTTTCCGTAGTGGTCTCGGCTCTTGGCTATTTGGGATTTTCCCTGTGGGGCGGCTGGCAGGCGGTCAGCAACGCCATTGCCGAAGTCGGCCTGATCGGGATTGTGATTGCCCTGGGCATGTCATCGCTGAACTATGCCCTGCGCTTCATCCGCTGGCAGATCTACCTCAATGTGCTCGGCCACCGCCTGCCCTGGCGACCAAGCCTGAATATCTACCTGGCCGGCTTTGCCCTGACCACCACCCCCGGCAAGGCCGGCGAAGCCCTGCGTGGGGTACTGCTCAAGACCTGGGACGTGCCCTACCCCCACAGTTTTGCGGCGTTTTTCAGCGAGCGCCTGTCGGACCTGTTCGCCGTGGTACTGCTGGCGCTGTTCGGCCTGTCCCTGTACCCGGCGGCGCAAACCATGGTGGTCGCGGGCGTGGCGCTGATCGTCATGGCCTTGCTGATGCTCTCCCAACGGCGCCTGCTTGAGCGTCTGGCCCAGGCCAGTGCCCATGGGGACAGCCGTCTGCATCGGCTGTGCGGGCATCTGTTGGAGGTGTTGTTGCAGGCCCAACACTGCCATCGCCTCAAGCTGCTGCCCGGCGTGACCCTGCTCAGCGTGCTGGCCTGGGGCGCCGAGGCGGTGGCGTTTCACTGGATCCTCGGCTGGATGGGTGCCGATATCAGCCTGACCTTTGCCGTGTTCGTCTATGCCCTGGCCATGCTCGCCGGGGCCATCAGCTTCATGCCCGGCGGCCTGGGTGGTGCCGAGGCTGTGATGGTCGCGCTGCTGATGTGGAAAGGCATGGCCAGCGCCGATGCCATTGCCGCCACCGTGCTGATTCGCCTGGCGACCCTGTGGTTTGCCGTGGGCATCGGCGCGTTGATGCTGCTGCGCATCAGGCGCACCGGGCAAACGGAGGAGGCGATTTGAGATTTTATCGATTGAGCGCAGCCAGGACGGTTGCGACACGGCATAGGAGCGAAAGTATGACCCAGACCCTGCGCATGGCCCTGCTGTTGCTGGCGGCGGCCGTCGTCGCCAGCTTTGTCGCCTCCAGCGGCCCGATCCAGTGGATGGACAACGGCGCATTCCTCGCTGACGCGACTCAAGGCCATTACCTCAGCGAGAGCCTGGGGCCGCTGGAGCACCCGCTTTATCAGTTCTTCAACAGTTTGTTCTATGCCCTGTTCGGCTCCTGGCTGCTGAGCCTGCTCAATTCGATCCTGCTGCTGCCCATGGCCTGGTTGATCTACCTGCTGGCCCTGAATGTCGGCGCAGACCGTCGCCTGGCCCTGCTGGCGGCAACAGCGGCAGTGCTGTCCCATGCCGTGTTCTGGATCTCGACCAAGGCCGAGGTCTACATCTTTCACTCACTGTTCGTGTTGCTGGCGTACTGGATTCACCTGGACCGGCAGTCGCACCTGAGCAGCCTGAAAAAACTCTTTCTGATCGGCCTGGTCACGGGATTGGGGGCGTCGGTGCATCAATTGACCTTCGTGGTGTTGCTGCCGCTGTATATCCAGTTACTGGCACGCTACAAAAGCCGGGTCCTGATCACCCTGCCCGGCTTCGCCCTGGGTTTTGCCCTGGCCTGGCCGGCGATTGCTCACGACCTTGGCGATGGCCTGAACCTGATCGACATCGCCCGGCGCTATATGACCGGCACCACTGCCAAAGCCAGCACAGGTGGATGGCAAGGCAGCCTGTTTCGCTTCGACGATATGTGGCACGAGAAGAACTCGGTGTTCCTGTTGCTGTTGTCGCTGCTGGGCCCGCAACTGCTGGGCTTGATCATGTTTCCCGGCGACAGCCGCCAGCGGCTGCTGTGGAGCGCGGCGGCGCTGAACTTTGTCTTCGCGGTGTCCTACAACGTCACCGACCGCTTTACCTTCTTCCTGCCCGGCGTGCAGTTGCTGTGCATCCTCGGCATTCTGCGCCTGCACAGCCTGCTGCCGACAGACCGCCAGGGCAGCGCGCTACTGCATCTGTCGGTGCTGACTTCGCCGGTGGTGCTGCTGCTGGTGTATACGCTTTACAGTTGGGGGGCGATCCGTTTACCCAGCCATACCGAGCCGCTGCCGGTGCGCAACGATATCCACTATTTTATGGTGCCCTACCTGCCGGATCGTTCAGCAGAAAACTTTATTCGCGCCTACGCCACGACCATTCCCGAAGGCGCGCTGATCCTAGCCGACTGGACCCCCATGGGCGCCCTGCGCTCGGCCCAGGCCAGCGGCGAGCTGCGCGGGCGCAGCCTGTTGCAGTGCGACGAGGCCGGCAATATCGACCCCTACCTGCAAGGCCCCGGCGCCTGGCTGGTGCGCACCAGCTATTGCGCCATGGTCGGCGAACGCTATGCCCTGGAGCAGCGGGCGCTGGGGTATGTGTTGCATAAAAAATAGGCGCGCGATTGCCGAAACCTGCGACATTCTGTGGGACCGGCTTCAGCCGGGAAGGCGTATTCCCGGCTAAAGCCGGTCCCACTGTATGCCCACAGAGTTAGACCAAAGAACCTACACCGCGCTGGACGCCGGACCTCGGCCCTTCTTAGACTGTGTCGCTGCATGACGAAATGTTGCGAAGCATGTCAAGGTGAGGAATAGGGCTCGATGAATCGAAATGAACTGCGCAAGGCGGACATGAACCTGATGGTCGTGTTCGAGACCCTGATGCAAGAGCGCAATGTGACCCGTGCCGCTGAAAAGCTGTTCCTTGGCCAACCCACCATCAGCGCCGCGCTGAACCGTCTGCGGGCATTGCTCAACGATCCGTTGTTCATCCGCGTCGGCCACCGCATGGAGCCGACTGCCCGGGCCCACGAGATCCTGCGGCATCTGTCCCCGGCGCTGGACGCGATGTCCATGGCCCTGGGCCAGACCCGTGAATTCAATCCCGCCGATAGCAACATGACCTTCCGCATCGGCATGTCCGACGACGTCGAGTTCGGGCTGTTTCCGGCGATGCTGCGTGCGTTGCGGGTCGAGGCGCCAAAAGTGGTGATCGTGGTCAAGCACGTGGACTACTGGAATATTTCCGACCTGCTGGCGTCCGGCGAAATCACCGTCGGCGTCTGCCTGACTCGGGAGCTGCCGGCCAATGCCAAGCGCAAGACCCTGCGCCGCATGAAACCCCAGGTGGCCCGTGCCGATGGCTCGAGTGAGCCGCTGACCCTCGACGAATACTGCTCGCGCCCCCATGTGGTGGTGTCCCATGTGGCGAATATCAGCAGCTTTGCCGATGACTGGCTCAGTGCCCTGGGACGCAAGCGCGAGGTGGTGTTGTCGGTGCCGCAATACAGCACCCTGCCGGCCTTGATGGCAGGCACCAACCTGTTGGCCAATATTCCGGCGTATACCGGGCGGTCGATGATGGATTTGGGATTATTGAGGCATGAACCCCTGCCCTTCATCACGCCGGCGCTGGAACTGTCCATGGCCTGGTTGAGTGTGATGGACAACGATCCGGCGGAACGCTGGCTGCGTTCGCAGATGGAGAAGCACATGGGGGACGAATCCAGTTCGGCCCCCATGCAGCCTGAGTGAGGCTTAGCCGAAACGACCGGTGATGTAGTCTTCGGTCTGGGTTTTCGACGGCTTGGTGAAGATGGTGTCGGTGTCGCCGTGTTCGATCAGTTCGCCCATGAACATGAACGCGGTGTAATCCGAGCAGCGCGCCGCCTGTTGCATGTTGTGGGTCACGATGACCACGGTGAACTGCTCTTTGAGCTCGGTGATCAGCTGTTCGATACGACCGGTAGAGATCGGGTCGAGTGCCGAAGTCGGCTCATCCAGCAGCAACACTTGTGGACGCAGGGCGATGGTGCGGGCGATGCACAGACGCTGCTGCTGACCACCGGACAAGCTCTGGGCGCTCTGCTTGAGCTTGTCCTTGACTTCATCCCACAGCGCAGCACCCCGCAGGGCCTCTTCCACACGCTCTTCCATCTCGCGACGGGAGAGTTTTTCGTGGTGTTTCACCGCGTAAGAGATGTTGTCGTAGATCGACATCGGGAACGGCACCGGCTTCTGGAACACCATGCCGACGTGGCTGCGCAGGCGGTTCATCGAGTAGTTAGGGGCCAGGATGTTTTCGCCGTTCAGAATCACTTCGCCCTTGGCTTCCTGCTTCGGGTACATCGAGTAGATACGGTTGAACACGCGCAGCAGGGTCGACTTGCCGCAACCCGATGGGCCGATGATCGCGGTGATGCGTTTCTCGGGAATGGTCATGTCGACCGATTTCAGTGAGCGAACACCGTTGTAGAAGAAGTCCAGGCCGCGTACCTGAATCTTGGTTTTTTCGTCGGCAAGGGAAAGGTTATTCATCAGGACGCCCTATTGCGCAAAAGGAGTAAACGGGAACTCAGACTCAGAATCAGTACGAACAGCGTCAGGATCAGTGCACCGGCCCAGGCCAGGGAGTGCCAGTCATCGAACGGGCTCATGGCGTACTGGAAGATCACCACTGGAACGCTGGCGATCGGCTTGAGCATGTCGCTGCTCCAGAACTGGTTGCCGAATGCGGTAAACAACAGAGGTGCGGTTTCGCCGGTGATACGGGCCAGAGCCAGCAGCACACCGGTTACAACACCGGCCTTGGCGGCGCGCAGAACGATCTGCAGGGTCAGCTTCCACTGCGGTACGCCCAGCGCCAGCGCAGCTTCACGCATGGTGGTCGGTTGCAGTTGCAGCATTTCATCAGTGGTGCGGACCACGACCGGGATCACCAGCAGCGCCAGGGCCAGAGCACCGGCAATTGCCGAGAAGCCGACCTGGTGATTGGTGATGGCGTTGAGCGGCAGGATCACCGCGGTGTAAACGAACAGACCCAGGACAATCGACGGGGCCGACAGCAGGATGTCGTTGACGAAGCGTACGGCGTTGCCCAACTTGGTGTGGCGAGCGAACTCGGCCAGCCAGATACCCGCCATCAGACCAATCGGCGTACCGATCAACAGGCCGATACCGGACATCAGGAAGCTGCCGTAGAAGGCGTTGGCCAGACCACCGGAGGAACCCGGTGGCGGGGTCATCTCAAGGAACAGGCGGGCATTGAGCGCCGCGAAGCCATTGATGATGGTGGTCAGCAGGATCCACACCAGCCACAACAGACCAAACACCGTGGCGCCGCAACTGAGGACCATCGCGACTTTGTTCTTGATGTCCCGCTTGCGGTACAGATTTTCGTTAGCGGCCTTAGTCATAGCCCCTCCTTGCGCGATAGACGAGACAGCATCAGGCGGGCGATCGCCAGAACGATGAAGGTAACCACGAACAGCAGGAAGCCCAGGGCAATCAGCGACGAGCGATGCAGGTCGGTGTAGGCCTCACTGAACTCGTTGGCGATTACCGAAGCGATCGAGCTGCTCGGCATCATCAGCGATGCGGAGAACTGGTGGGCGTTACCGAGAACGAAGGTCACCGCCATGGTCTCACCCAGTGCCCGGCCGAGACCAAGGAACACGCCGCCGACGACTGCCGAACGGGTATAAGGCAGGACGATATCCCAGACCACTTCCCAGGTCGTACCACCCAGCGCGTAGGCCGACTCCTTGAGGGTGGTCGGTACGCTGCGGAACACTTCAGTCATGACCGAAGTAATGAACGGGGTGATCATGATCGCCAGCACGATACCGGCGGTCAGCATGCCGATACCCAGAGGCGGACCCTGGAAAATCGGACCGATCAGCGGCAAGGCGCCCAGGTAATCATTGATCCATGGGGCCAAATGTTCAGCCATGAACGGGCCGAATACGAACAGGCCCCACATGCCATAGATGATCGAAGGAATACCCGCCAGCAATTCGACGGCGGAGGCAATCGGCATCCGCAACCATGGCGGCGCCACTTCGGTCAGGAAAACTGCGATGCCGAAACTCACCGGTACGGCGATCAGCAGCGCGAGAAAGGATGTCACCAGGGTGCCGTAGATCGGGACCAACGCGCCAAAATGGCCGTTGACTGCATCCCACTCGGTACTGGTAAGAAATTCGAAGCCAAAGGTCTTGAACGCCAGGGCACCGCCCCAGAGTGTGGAACCTGCGATACTCGCCAGCAGGACCAGCACCAACAGCGCCGCGCCCAGCATCGTTCGACGAAACCAGGCGTCGTGACGATGATCGCGTGCTGCGCGTTTCTCGCTTTCGGATATAACGTCAGGGACGACAGCAGACATATATTGGGTGTTTTCAGTCATGGTGGGGTCCACTCGAAAAGAAACCCTGCCATCGAGTGGTCGATGGCAGGGGTTAAGCCGGATTACCTGAAGTTACTTCTTGAACTCGGTTTTCCAGTAGTCTTCGATCTTGCTGACCAGCGACTTAGGCAGCGCTACGTATTCCAGCGCTTCAGCCTGAGACTGGCCTTTTTCCAGGGACCATTTGAAGAAGTCGAAAGCAGCAGCGCTTTTCTCGGCGTTCTTCGGTTCTTTGTACATGATGATCCAGGTGGTGGCGGTGATTGGCCATGCAGCATCACCTGGAGCGTTGGTCATGATCAGGTTGAAGTCTTTGGCATCTTCCCACTTGGCGCTGTCAGCAGCTGCGGCGAAAGCCTTGGCGTCTGGTTTGATGAACTTGCCAGCAGCGTTCTGCAGTTGGGTGTAAGCGATTTTGTTCTGAGTTGCGTAGGAGTACTCAACGTAGCCGATCGAACCCTTGATCTGTTTTACGTAGGCAGATACACCTTCGTTACCCTTGCCGCCCACGCCCACTGGCCATTGAACAGCCGAACCAGTACCCGGACCGCCTTTCCAGTCTTCGCTGACTTTGCTCAGGAAACTGGTGAAGTTGAACGAAGTACCCGAGCCGTCCGAACGGTGAACGACGGTGATAGCGGTTTCAGGCAGTTTCACGCCCGAGTTCAGTGCGACGATCGCTGGATCGTTCCACTTGGTGATCTTGCCCTGGAAGATATCAGCCAGAACCTTGCCGCTCAGTTTCAGAGCGTTTGCGTCGATGCCTTCCAGGTTAACCACTGGAACGATACCGCCGATGACGCTTGGGAATTGACCCAGGCCAGCGGCTTTCAGATCGTCAGCCGACAGAGGAGCGTCGGAAGCGCCGAAGTCAACGGTAGCGGCCTTGATTTGAGCGATACCACCGCCCGAACCGATGGACTGGTAGTTGATGCGATTGGCGGAATCCTTGCTGTAGTCCTGGGACCACTTGGAAATAACCGGGAAAACGAAACTCGAACCAGCGCCTGTAACATCAGTCGCGTGTGCCATGCCGCTCAGGCACATCGAAGCCAGAAGCAGCGACAAACGTTTTTTAGTCAACAGAATCACGGTGATACCTCAATCCAAGAGAGTTTGTGGGTGGTCCACACTTAAGAAGGCCCGAGGCGGATTTAAAACCTGAAATGTTGCTGTTTAATGACAGTCTCTCGTTCGCGGCTGAAATCGAGGTTTTTTGTAGCCGATTTCCTACCCTAGGCTCTCTTTGGATAAATAAAATTTTCTATTTAAAACAATAAATTATGATCATCCACCGAATACATCAAAACGCCATCATCGCGTTACTGGCGCTTAGCCAGCCTCTCCCCCGCGCTCCCTTGGTTACCCGCTTTTTTGCACCGATCCAGAGGTTGGATGGCTCTAAAAGCGAATGATAAGGGGTGGTATTAAAAGGGATTGGTCTAGCAGTCTTTCCAGGTATTGGCGGTGTAACGCTCGCTGGCGCGCCTTTATTTTAGGGAGTCTTTTCACGAACCGAGTAAGCGCCCATGAACACCCGTCATTTGATTACCGTCAGCCTTGTCAGCCTGTCGCTGCTTGCCGGCTGGGGGGCAAACGCCCATGACACAGGCTCCGCGAGCGAAAAGATCACCCTTCTCGACCAGCAGCCGATGCTCAATGCTCCGGGTCTCAAGGCCATGGTGTTGACGGTGGAATATGCTCCGGGCCAAGCCTCCATCGCCCATAGCCATACCGGCAGCACCTTCGCCTACGTGCTGGAAGGCGAGGTGGTCTCCCAGGTCAATGATGGCAAGGCCATTACCTATAAGCAGGGCGAGACCTGGTACGAACCGGCGGGCTCGAAACATTACGTTTCAAAAAACGCCAGCACCAGCAAACCAGCGAAGATTTTGGTGTACATGCTGCTGGGTGATCAGGACAAAGTGCTGGAGCCCTTGGCCAAATAACTAAGACTCCAGTGCCTGCCACTGCACATAGCACACCACCACCGGCATACCGTGCTCGGCGCAGAAGTCCAGCCAGCGCAACTGGTTGTCCTGCAGGCGATCCCCCGGCCCCTTGACCTCGATCATGCGGTAACTGCGCTGTTCGGGAAAAAACTGGATCAGATCCGGCATGCCCGCGCGGTTGGCCTTGATATCCAGCAACAGGCGGCGAAACCAGTGGCGCAGATGCTCGGCGGGCAGGCAGTACAGGGCCTGCTCCAGCAGCTCGGCGCTGAGCACGCCCCAATAAACGAAGGGCGACTGCAGCCCGGCTTTGCTCACGAAGTGCTCGCGGATGGTGTCCTTGTAGGCCTCGGAGTCCAACTGTGCCAGGCAGGCGTCAAAGAGTTCGGCCCGACGTGGATAGAAATCCGGGCTGTGGAGGTCGCTGGGGCCGCTGTGAAACGGATGAAAGAACGCCCCCGGCAGCGGCGCGAACACCGCCTGCCAGCACAGCAGGCCAAACAACGAGTTGATCAGGGCATTCTCGACGTAATGTACCTGCGCGCCCTCCTCGTGCAGATGCAACTGGATCAACTGCTCGACACTCAGGTCTGCCTGAGGCACGACGCTCAGATCCAGGCGAATGACGTCCCGCACCGCTCGCCGCCGCTCAACCGGCAGACCCAACGCCCGTTGCAGCCGTGGCAATACCCGGACCAGATGCTGCAACTCAGCGTCGCTGCGCGGTTCGGCCCGCACCAGTTCCACCAAAGCCATGGCTTGGGCATGGTCGCCATTGAGCTCCAACACGCGAATGTGCCGCGAACGGGCGCCGGGATACTCGCAAGCGGCATACAGCTCCAGGGCCTGGGGCCAGTCCTTGAGCCGCTCGGCCTGCTGCCCCAGCTGGAACAGCAGCTTGGCCCGGCGCATTTGCAACCAGGGATTGTGGCTTTCAATGGCACAGGCATGCTGCGCCAGCAGGCTCAGCTCGGCGCCCTCCTCCAGAGCCTGGCGGCAGGCATGCAGGCGCATGCAGGTATCGATATCGGCCCGTTCGTTGATGCCCCGGGATTCCAGGGAGAATTCGACCTTTTCGTAGCGATACACGCCCAGGTCGGCGAGGACGAACTCCGACCAGTCCTGATACAGATTGCCGAAATACAGCAGGCGCAGGCGGTCGCTGATTGCCATGACTTGCAGACTGAACAGCGGATCGGTGCACTCGGGATACCACTGCGCCCAAGGCCGGGTCAATGGATACTGAGGCTGCAGACGAGCCAGCAGCGCCGCCTTCTTCTCGCTGGCCTTGACCCCCTGCTCACGAAAACAGACGCTCAGCTCATCCTTGCGCAACAGTCCGAACAGTTGCTCCAGACTGATCTCGGCCTGACCGTCGACCCAGCCATTGGCCAGCAAGGGCTGCACTGCCAGCAGGGTGTCGCCCAGCTCGGCGTATTCCAGTTTGCTGGCGCGGAACAATGTGCCCTTGCGCATGATCATGCGCACCAGCAAACCCTGGCTAGGTTCGGGCAGGCGGGCAAACTCTTCGATAAAGCGGCGTTCCTGCTCATCCAGCAGGTCGTCATAGCGGCGCGCGACCCAATCCAGGGCCTGTCGGAAGTTTTCCAGGTAGTACAGCGGATTTTCCAGGGGATCTGTAGTCACGAAACGGTTCACGGCGTAGGAAACGGACACGCCAAGGATACTGGCTATCCATACAGATTCCAGCCCCCCATCGTCAGGCGCGGCTTATTGGCCGATCAATGGCAGGTCGACAGCCTATAGAATCACCCCACCATCTTTGTCGAGGGATCGTCATGAGTGCGCTTATTTATCTGGCCGGCTTCGATGTATTTCGCCCGGACGCCATCGAGCATGGCCGTTATCTGAAAAGCCTGTGCGCTCGCCACGGCCTCGAAGGCCTGTATCCGTTCGACAATGAGGTGCCCACGGACCAGCCTGCTGCCGCAACTGCCGAACTGATCTGCGGGATGAATATCGCCATGCTGCGCCGCTGCACAGCCGTATTGGCCAACCTCAATATGTTTCGCGGCCTGGAGCCGGATTCAGGCACCGTCTTTGAAGTGGGCATGGCGGTGGCACTGGGCAAGCCGGTATGGGCCTACTTCGAGACAACCGATTCCTTGCGCGAACTGGTGCCCCACGACGCCAACGGTTTCGATGCCTGGGGGATGCAAGTGGAAGATTTCGGCTTGCCGCGCAACCTGATGCTGGCCTGCACCTGGGCGGGCAGCAGCGCGACGGTGGAGCAAGGGGTAGAAGCGTTGGCGAAGTATCTATCGCCTGCCTGAAAGTTGATGTGGGAGCGGATTCATCCGCGAAGGCATCGGCACCTTCAACATCATCGGAGCTGACGACCGTATTCGCGAGTAAATTCGCTCCCAACTGATTAACCAGGGGAACCCTGGGTTAACCCAACATCGACGAACCGACATCCAGTTTGTCCGAGTCACTGAACTCGTCCAGCCCGAGGATATCCAGGTCCAGTTCGCCTTCCGGATCGAAATCTTCGTCGGCGTCGGCATCGTTCAACGGCGATTGATCACCACCAAAATGGTGGTCTGCATGAGCCCAAACAGGCACGGTTTCAAGTTCAGTATGTGTCTGCATGAGGGCTGTCTCCTTATCGTCCTTCCCATAACCGGGCTTCAGCCCGTAAATGACAGGCTAACCCAGACCAGCCAGTTGCCGCTACGGTCAGCTTTAGGCCCAACTGAAAAATTGTGCGCTGCCCTCACGCAGCATCTGCACCATGCCCTGGGCCGCCGGTGACAGGTAGCCGCCCTTGCGCACGCTGACGCCGACGGTACGTTTCATGGTGGTCTGGGGCAGCTCGACTTCACGCAGGTGCTGCATGACTTTGCCGAACTCCAGGGTCTCGCGGGCGATAAAGCTCAGCAGGTGAGTCTGGGCGATCAGCCCCGGCAGCAGGGAAATCGAGTTGGCCTCGATCTGCACCCGAGGCGCTGGCAATGACTGTCGGGCAAAAGCTTCATCCAGCCATTTACGCGACGACACACCCAGCGGCGGCAGCACCCAGCGGTAATCGCATAGATCACGCATTTTATAGGGCTGCTGAAATATCGGATGCTTATGACTGGCCACCACCACCGCCTCATCTTCGAGAATGTTGAAGCTGGTGATCTGTTCGTCGCTGGCAATCACCTGGCAGATGATCATGTCCAATTGCCCGGAGTTGAGGGACTCACGCAGCAGATCGTCCTGACCGATCACCAGTTTCAGCGTGATATCCGGCGCGCGCAGGAGCAATGCCGAGGTGAGTTTGGGCAGCAGATGCTCGGCCATGGTCGCCGCACAGCCCACGCGGATATTGCCTACCGTACCGCTGGCAAAATCCCGCACCTCGCGCTGAGTCTGGGCAATGCTCTGTTGCAGCACCTTGCCCCGGGCCTGAAGCAGTTCGCCCACCGGGGTCAGCTTGATGCGGCGACCATCACGCTGGAACAGTTTGGTGCCGAAGGATTCTTCCAGCCGCTGGATGCTTTTGGTCAACGCTGGCTGGCTGCGATTGAGCTTTTCCGCCGCCCGGCCCAGATGCCCGAGTTCAGCAATGGTTTCGAAATAAGCCAGATCCCGCAGATCCATAATTGATCAACCAAAGTTATCGATTCATGACTATTAGAAAATAGACTTGATCGATTCAGCTGTCGATACTAGCGGCCATAAACGCCATCACGCTGCCGTTATCAATGGGGAGAACCTTCTTGCCACGCGCTGCCACCCTGTCGCTACCCACCCTGCACCCATCCCTGCAATGGCTGGCCCTGATCGTCCTGGCCGGTTGCGCCGGGCAACTGCTGGCTCAACTGCATATCCCCGCTGCACTGTTCCTCGGCCCCATGCTGGTGGCTATTGGCTTTGGCGTCAGCGGCGCAACCATCCGCATGCACAAACAGGCCTTTCGCCTTGGCCAGGGCACGGTGGGAGTGCTGGTGGCCCACTCTATGAGCATGGGCGTGCTGGTGACGGCGCTGGAGTCCTGGCATGTGATGCTGCTGGGCACAGTGCTGACGATCGTGCTCAGCGCCGTGGTCGGTATCGGCCTGGTGCGCTACTCAGGGATTCCCGGCAATACCGCAGCCTGGGGTACGGCGCCCGGTGCGGCCTCGGCCATGGTGGCGATGGCCGAAGACTACGGCGCTGATGGCCGCGTGGTGGCGACCATGCAATATGTACGCGTGGTCTGTGTGGTAATGGTCGGCGCAGTTGTCGCTAAGCTGATCGGCGCACCGGGTAGCGGTACGGTCGCTCACAGCGTCGACCTGTCACTGCACGGCGCGAATATGGTGAATTTCGGCCTGAGCCTGGCGGTGATCGTCGGCGGCGTAATGATCGCTGCACGCCTGCCGGCCGGTGCGCTGCTTGGCCCGCTGTTTATCGGCGGCGCACTGCAACTGAGCGGCCTGCTGCAAATCACCCTGCCGCCCTGGATGCTGGCTCTGGCGTATGGCTGCATCGGCGGCTATATCGGCCTGCGCTTCGACCGCGCCACCATCGACTACGTGTGGCGCCGCCTGCCGATGATGATCATTGGCTCACTGGTGCTGATCCTGCTCTGCGCCCTGTCGGCCTGGGTGATGGCGGCGATGATGGGCAAGGACTTCCTTTCGGTGTACCTGGCCACCAGCCCCGGCGGCCTGGATGCCATGGCAATCATCGCCATCGACACCCATTCCGACGTCGGCTTCGTGCTGGCCATGCAGACCCTGCGCCTGTTCGGCGTGATCATCAGCGGCAGTTACCTGGCGCGGCAGATCATCCGTTTCGCCCCCAAACCTGCCTGAGACCCTGTCAGACCAACGCCAGACCACTGGCCAGGCTCGGCGCCAGCGGCAGCATCGGCAGCAGCACCGCCTGATAGGCGTGATAGAGATCCGGCTTGCCGCCCCAGATATCAGCGCTGGGCAGGTTGTCCGGATTCAGCTCATGGCGCCAGCTGCCGTGTTCACGGTCGATGAACAGGGTCTCGTTGAACTCCCAGAACACCCGGTACCAGTCCTCATAGACGTGCTCGCCGGTGCGTTGCAACAGCGACGCTGCCGCTGCAGCCGCTTCGCAGTGCGTCCAGTGCAGGCGATGGCGCACCACCGGGTGATTTTCCCAGTCCAGGGTGTAGACGATGCCGGGCTTGCCATCGACGTTCCAGCCGTAGCGGCAGGCGTTGGCGAACAGACCACGGGCATCTTCGACCAACCAGTAAGGCGCTGGCATTTGCGCGCGCTGCAACGACGCTTCGAGGTGCAGCAGCAACCGCGCCCATTCGAAGGCATGGCCCGGCGTGGTGCCGAACGGGCGGAAGCCATCCGCCGGGTTCTCCAGGTTGTAATCCTTGAGGGGCTGCCAATCCAGGCTGAAATGTTCGATGACCTGAAAATCGTTGGCCACGGCATGACCATGAATCACTCGTTCGACAATGCTCAGCGCCCGCGTCAACCAGCGCGCATCGCCCGTGACATCGGCAAGGGCGAGAAAGGCCTCGGTGCTGTGCATGTTGCTGTTAGCGCCGCGATAGGCTTCCTCACCACTCCAGTCCCGGGCGAAGGATTCGCGCATCGCGCCCTCTTCTTCGCTCCAGAAATGGCTATGAATGATCTGGATGGCATCGTTGAGCAGCACCTGCGCCCCAGGACGCCCGGCGACCACGGCGGAGCTGGCGGCCAGGGCGACAAAGGCATGCAGATAAGCGGCCTTGCCCGTGTCAGCGGCGTATTCCAACGGCGCGCAAAACCAGCCGCCATGCTCAGCATCCCGCAACGGCCCGGACAACGCAGCGATGCCGTGGTCAACCAGCGCAGCACAGCCAGGAATGCCACGGATATGGGCCATGGCAAAGCTGTGAGTCATGCGCGCGGTGTTCATGGTTTCGGCGTGGGCGTCAGCGGGCAGGCGCCCCTGATCGTCGAGATTGCCGAAGCCCTGAGGGAGTTTGGCTGCCTTGGCGAAGGCCAGCAGGCGATTGCCTTCCTGTTCCAGCCAGTGCCGATGACCGGGGGCATGCAACCAGCTGCTGAAGGTGTAATTGTTATTGTCCATGGGCTGTTTCGCCTCCATCGATGGTCGAGTCTCAGCGGCCGGACCAGGCGGCCGTGGCGCATGATGCGCGCCACGGCGGGGGTACGGCAAGCCGACCTCGAACAAGGCTGAAACGTTCCTGCCGATTGGCGTGAATTGCAGTGTCTGTGGGAGCGGATTCATCCGCGAAGAGGTCAGTTCAATCGATGCAAAGGTATCGACTGTGCCGACCTCGTTCGCGAATGAATTCGCTCCCACAATTCGCTCCCACAATCGGCTCCCACAAAAAAGCGCCTTATTCAAATAAGCGCAGTGACATCAAACCCTGAACCGCGCCACCACCTGACTCAACTCTGCCGCCAGTCGCGACAACTCGTGGCTGGACGAACTGATCTGGTTGGCGCCCGTGGTCGATTGCATCGACAGGTCGCGGATATTGACGATATTGCGGTCCACTTCCCGGGCCACCTGGGCTTGCTCTTCGGCGGCGCTGGCGATGACCAGGTTGCGCTCGGATATCTGCTGGATAGATGCCGTGATCGACACCAGTGCCTCCCCTGCCCCCTGAGCCAGGGTCAGGGTCGAGCCGGCCTGTTCGCGGCTGGCCAGCATCGACTCCAGGGCCTGGGCCGAGCCACTGCGCATGGCCGAGACCATCTTGTCGATTTCCAGGGTCGATTGCTGAGTGCGATGAGCCAGAGCCCGCACTTCATCCGCCACCACGGCAAAACCGCGACCGGATTCCCCGGCCCGCGCCGCTTCGATGGCCGCGTTGAGAGCCAGCAGGTTGGTCTGCTCAGCAATCGAGCGAATCACGTCCAGCACCTTGCCGATATCCTGAGACTGGTCGGCCAGGCTCTGCACCAGGTTCGAGGTCGACTGCACAGTGCTGGTCAGGGTCTGGATCGACTGCACGGTTTCCACTACGCGCTTCTGCCCGGCCTGGGCCGAATCATTGGAGTCGTTGGACGCTTCGGATGTAGACACCGCATTGCGTGCCACTTCTTCGACCGCCGAAGTCATCTCGTTGACCGCCGTGGCGGCCTGATCGATTTCGGCGTTCTGCTGATGCAGGCCACGGTAGCTGTCTTCCGTGATCGAATTCAGTTCGGTGGCCGCCGCCGCCAGTTGCGTGGCGGAGCTGCCGATATGGCTCATGGCCGAACGCAGGTTGCCCTGCATCTGTTCAAGAGCGCGTTGCAGGCGGGTGACTTCGTCGCTGCCATCAACCTTGATGGACTGGGTCAGATCGCCCTTGGCGACAAACTCGGCCGCCGTTACCGCGTCTTCCAGTGGGCGCACGATACTGCGGGTCAGCCACAGCGCCAGGCCGATGGTGCCGAGACCGGCGATGATGACGAAAATCAGCACAATGGTGCGCGAGTGAT
Source organism: Pseudomonas sp. JUb42 (assembly GCF_024807945.1). GTDB lineage: Bacteria > Pseudomonadota > Gammaproteobacteria > Pseudomonadales > Pseudomonadaceae > Aquipseudomonas. The sequence continues at coordinate 119,941 of NZ_JANUFD010000018.1, forward strand.
CGTACTGCGCTTCGGCCGACTTGCCCTCGATCTCGACCTGTTTGGCGTAGTAGTCGCTGAAGTCGTTGAGCTGCTTGCCGGAACCGTCGACGATGGTTTTCATATCCACCAGCAACAGCTTGAGCAGGCCATCGCGATTGCCCTGGTCGGCAAGGACAAACGATTGCTGCAAGCCCTTCTGATAGTCATTCAGGGTCGCGCGGAACGGCTCGTACAAGGCGCGCTCTTCAGGGGTATCGACAAACTTGTCCAGGGTTGCCAGGCGATCGGTCAGGTCCTTGTTGCGCACATCCATCTGACCACGATAGGTGGGGATATTTTTCTGATCCGGATCCAGGGCCATGCGCAGGGAGATCGTACGAATGCGCAGCATGATTTCACGAATGTCGTTGACCACGCGGATGCTCGGCATCCAGTTGCTCTCAACGGCCAGCTCGCTTTGACGAATCGTCGACATCTGCACCATGGCAAACCAGCCAAGCAGCACGACCAGCAGAGAAATAAGGGTGAAACCCAGGCCCGCGCGGCGGGCAATAGTCATAGCGCGTACATTCATGGCCGCAGTCTCGTTGTTATAAGGGCAGTATCGAGGACAGTTCTAATTGTCCTACAACTTCAGGCTATCGACCTGACTGCTCTCTTCTTGACCCTGCGCGAAGAAAAATTACCCAAACGGTTAATACACAAATAACCGTTCAGGCCTGCTCGGAAATCTCGATCAGATTAAGGTCCGGATCACGTACATAAACCGAACGAATCGGCCCGGTGGCGCCGGTGCGCATGATGGGGCCTTCGATGATCGGCCAGTCAACGGCATGCAGGTGCTCGATGACCTTGTCCAGCGGGATCGAGGCGATGAAACACAGGTCCAGCGCCCCCGGCACCGGCACATGGGCCTTGGGCTCGAATTCCTGACCGCGGATATGCAGATTGATTTTCTGGTTACCGTACTTGAATGCCATGCGCCCGGCCCCGAAGGTTTCCAGCTGCATGCCCATGACCCTTGTATAAAAGTCGACAGTGGCATCGGCGTTGACGGCGGTGAGGACCAGGTGGTCGAGATGATCGATCATGATGTGATCTCCTTGAGTGGCGACTCTTGCTGTTGCATCTCCATGACCCGCGCCGGCACCGGATGCAGGTCCAGGCGGCGCCCGGCCTTGAGGATCTGGCTCGGGACATCATGGCCAATCAGGTGCGGTAATCGCCCGGCAGCCGCCAGCACCCGATCGAGGTCAATGCCGGTGTCGTAGCCCATCAATTGCAGCATATGCACCAAGTCTTCGGTGCAGACGTTACCGCTGGCTCCCGGCGCATAAGGACAACCGCCGAGGCCGCCGAGGGAGGCATCGAAGCGGTCGATACCGGCCTCGATGGCTGCCAGTGCGTTGGCCAGGGCCATGCCACGGGTATTGTGGAAATGCAGGGTGGTCTGCAGGTGCGCGAAGCGCTCGCGAACCTGCGCCGACAGCGCCCGGACCTGGCTCGGAAAGGCCATGCCCGTGGTGTCGCAAAGAGTCACGCCACGCACGCCCAGTTCGGCAAAACGGCCAACCCAGCGCAGCACTTCATCGTTGGCGATATCCCCTTGCATCGGGCAGCCAAACACCGTGGACAGCGACACATTGATGGCAACCGGCCCCTGGCCGACAACCTGCACCACTTCCTTTAACTGGGCGAAGGACTGTTCACGGGTCATGCGCAGGTTCGAACGGTTATGGCTCTCGCTGACCGACATCACCAGATTGGCCTCATCGATGGCACAGGCCAGGGCCCGCTCGGCACCGCGCACATTGGGCACCAGCACGGTGTACTCGACGCCGGGATGACGCTGGATGCCGTGCATCACCTGCTCGGCATCACGCAACACCGGGATGGCCTTGGGCGAGGTGAACGAAGTGACTTCGATCTTGGCGTAGCCGCACTGGCTCAACGCGTCGACCATGGCGATCTTGTCGGCGGTGTCGATGAACCGGGCTTCGTTCTGGAAACCGTCACGGGTGGCGACTTCCTGGATATACAGGCGTTTCATTGACTGGACTCCTGTTCAGATGATGCCGCGACTACGCCATTGGGCACGGCGCTCGGCGTCGATACCCAGGCTTTCGAGAACTTCGTCGGTATGCTGGCCCAGGGTCGGCGCCGGTCGCTCGACGCTGCCGGGAGTGACGCTGAGTTTGGGCACGATGCCTGGCAGGGTGACGGGCGTGCCGTCGTCCAGATGGCTGTCGAGGAGCATGTCCCGGGCGCGATAGTGGGGATCGCTGGCGATATCGGCGGCGTTATAGATCTTGCCCGCCGGAATCCGCGCTTCGGTGAGCCGGGCCAGGACGTCGTCCAGATCATGCTGGGCGGCCCATGCGGAAATCGCCCCATCGATCACCTCCACCTGACGCACCCGCCCGTCGTTATGGGCCAGGGCAGGATCGGCGGCCAGATCAGGGCGCTCGATCAGGGCCATCAAACGCTGATAGATGCTGTCGCCATTGCCGGCGATCAAGGCATAGCGGCCGTCGCGGCAGCGGTAGGCGTTGGTCGGGGCAATCCCCGGCAGGCTGCTGCCTGCGGGTTCACGGACCACATCGAACACCGAGTACTCCGGAATCAGGCTTTCCATCATGTTGAACACTGATTCGTACAGCGCGACGTCGATCTGCTGCCCGGCACCGCCGTTCTGCTCGCGATGACGCAGGGCCATGAGCACGCCGATCACGCCGTGCAATGCCGACAGCGAATCGCCAATGGACACGCCGACCCGAACTGGCGTGCGCCCCGGTTCACCGGACAAGTGACGCAGGCCACCCATGGCTTCGCCGATCACGCCAAAGCCGGGACGGTCGCGATAAGGGCCGGTCTGCCCGTAGCCGGAGACCCTGAGCATGATCAGGCCGGGATTGAGCGCGCGCAGCGTCTCCCAGTCCATGCCCCAGCCTTCAAGGGTGCCGGGGCGGAAGTTTTCGATCAGCACATCGGCCTCGGCAATCAGCCGCCGGGCAACTTCCTGAGCCTCGGCTTCGCGCAAGTCCAGGGTCACCGAGCGCTTGTTGCGCGAGGACACCGCCCACCACACCGACGTGCCGTCATGCAGCAGGCGCCACTTACGCAGCGGATCACCGCTGCCCGGTGGTTCGACCTTGATCACATCGGCACCGAACTCGCCCAGCATCTTGGCGGCGAACGGCCCGGCAATCAGCTGGCCCAACTCGATGACCTTGATTCCCTGCAAAGGCTTTTGCATAAGCTCCCCGTTATTGGTTTGTTCTTGCGTGGGGAGGATTGTCACCCTTGGGCGGGCTGCTGAAAATCGGTTATTCGTCCATGACCCTTTCCCAAAGGGAAAGCCTAAGAAGCGGCGGGACCGGCTTTAGCCGGGAAAGAGCCCGTATACCCGACGCATATTGCCAATCATTACCACCGCCTTCCCGGCTAAAGCCGGTCCCACAAAGGTTATTCGGCACCCAGGGCCTGGAACAACCGCAACGCCTCCGGTTGCAGCCCCGCCACCGATTTGACCCCCAGCAACAACGTACGCCTGGCCCAATCATCGGTCAGCGCAACCGCACGCAAGCCAGGGCCGAACGGGCCAGGCTGCAGCAGCTCGGGGCGCACGGCAGCGTGGGGGAGCACGCCAATACCCAGGCCCGCCTCGATCATGCGGCAGATGCCATCGAAGCTGCTGACCTGGATCCGCACATTGAGCACCCGCCCCGCCCGCAGAGCGGCATCGCTGATCAGCCGCAGCAACGAGCTGCCCTGATTCAGGGCCACATAGTCGTAGGCCAGGGTGTCGCTGAAGGCAACGCCGGGCAGCCCGGCCAGGGGATGATCGGCAGGCACCAGCACGGCCAGTTGATCATGGCGATAAGCGAAGGTCTCGAGATGCGGCGCCGGCACGTTATCGGCAAACACCCCGATATCGGCGCGCCCACTGCCCACCGCCTCGATGATCGCCTCGCTCAGGGCCTCCTCCAGGCTGATGCGCAGCTGCGGGTTGTCCTTGAGAAACTGCGCCAGGTCGTCAGGCAAAAATTGCAGCACCGCCGAGGTGTTGGCCCAGACCTTCACATGCCCACGCACGCCCACGGCGTAGTCGCCGACATCCACGGCCATGCGATTGACCCCGTCGAGAATACTTCGAGCATGCTGGTGCAGGCCCTGCCCCGCCGAGGTCAGTTCCAGCCCGCGAGGCAAGCGGATAAACAACGCGCAATCGGTGACACGCTCAAGCTCGGCAATGCGCTTGCTCAGCGCCGACAGGGTCATGCCCGCATGCTCGGCGGCACGGGTCAGGCTGCCATGCTCGGCGGCGAGGAGAAAGACACGCAGGGACTGCAGATCGAAGTGGGCGTGGTTGATCATGGGGGGGCATCTCTCAAATCAGTCTACGTTGGAGCGAGGCTTGCCCGCGAACTGGACAACGCGATGCATAGGACACACCGCAGCGAGGCGTTCGCGCGCAAGCCTCGCTCCAACAGGCGCTCGATCTATTTTCTGCAGCGGTTGGAATAAACCCCACCCCGCTTCGTCGTACAGGCTCAAGAAGTTAAACCCACCTGTAACGAGAGAAGCTGCCATGAAAACCACCCTGATCGCCCTGACCCTGCTGTCCCTGAGCGCCGTTGCCACTGCCGCCAGTGCCAATACCCAAAACCAGGTGCCGGTAGAAAACTACACCTATGCCACTCATCTGGATATCGCCAAAGTCACCCATACCCCGGACATGGATTTCTGCGGCGTCAAGCCGGTGCAACTGGGCTACATCGACCACGCCGGCCAGTCCCACAACCTGCGCTATCAAGTCGTCGGCAATGGTTGCGACAGCGACAACTGAGTCCAGAGCGGGCGGCTACAACAACAATAACGCCCAGCCCTCCCCACTCAGTGCCTGGCTGCCAGCTGCCATACCCGCGCCAGATCCCGTGCCCGCTCATGCAGTAATGCCGCCGCATGGCGACAGGCGAAATCCAGCGTCATCGGCCCGCTGGCCAAGGCAAATGCAGCACTGATGCCGTGCTGATACAACTGCTCGTAACCTTCGCCCAGGGTGCCTGCCAACACCACCACCGGCACACCCTGGCGACGGGCGACCCGCGCCACGCCAAAAGGCGTCTTGCCGCGCAGGGTCTGGGCATCGAAGCGTCCCTCGCCGGTCAGTACCAGATCAGCGCCGGTCAATGCCTCGGCCAGACCGTTCAAGTCGGCCACTACTTCGACACCCGCACGAAACGACGCCTGCAGATACGCCTTGGCCGCAAAGCCCATGCCCCCTGCCGCACCGCTGCCAGGCTGATCGCGTACATCCTTGCCCAGTACCTGCGCCGTCAGTTCGGCAAAATGTCCAAGGGCCGCGTCCAGTGCCAGCACCTGTTCAGGTGAGGCGCCCTTCTGCGGGCCAAAGATATGGGACGCGCCATTAGGGCCACACAAGGGGTTATCGACATCGGCGGCGATTTCGAACTGCACATCGGCCAGACGCTTGTCGAAACCGGACAGATCAATCCGAGCCGCATCGGCCAGGGCCAGGCCACCGGCTGCCAGGCTCTGACCGCTGGCGTCGAAGAAACCTGCTCCCAGCGCTGCAAGCATGCCGCTGCCCGCGTCATTGGTGGCGCTGCCGCCGATGGCCAGAATGACCCGTCGGGCGCCCTTGTCCAAGGCGGCACGGATCAACTCACCGGTGCCGAACGTGCTGCTGATACAGGCGTCGCGCTGTTCGAGACTGAGCAATTGCAGGCCGCTGGCCATGGCCATTTCGATGATTGCCGTACGTGAGTCTTCGAGCCAGCCCCATTGCGCGTCAACCGGCTCGCCCAGCGGACCGCTGACGGTATTGCTCTGCCACTGGCCATTACAGGCCGCCAGCACCGCTTCGATGGTGCCCTCGCCGCCGTCGGCCATGGGGCACTTGACCAGTTCGGCGTCGGGCCAGACCTCCGTCAGGCCAGTGGCAATGGCATCGGCGACAGCCTGGGCACTTAGGCTGTCCTTGAAGGAGTCGGGGGCGATGACGATTTTCATGGGATATCTCTTCAAACAACACTATTCGAATTGGCGATATTTCTTTGTGGGAGCGTGGCTTGCCCGCGAAGGCGATGGGTCAGGCATCAAATCTGTATCGGATGTACCAGTCTCTTCGCGGGCAAGCCTCTTTCCTACAGTTGTCTATCCGCAGATACTCTCACTGCCTCAACCCTTTGCCGCCTGCCCTTCGCACAATGAACCGCCCGGCGCTTTGGTCATTCGAACAATGCCCGCCTCAGGCCGGGCGCGGGCTCATGTGCAGGCCCAGGCACAGACGCAGCAGATCATCGGTGCGATAAGGATCGCAGCCACTCAGTTCAGCGATCTTTTCCAGACGATAGCGCAGGCTGTTGCGATGGATGCCCAGGGCTTCGGCGCAGGCCTGGCTTTCGCCGCTGTATTCGATCCAGCCGCGCAGGGTTTCCAGTAGCTGGGCGTGATCACGCAGGCGGTTGAGCGGTTCGGTCAAGCCCTCGGCCAGAGGGTCATGACGATAACGCCAGAACAGCACCGCCAGCCGGTTCGGCGCCAGGCGCAGCAAACGCTGGCCGGGCTGCACATGGCTGGCGTAATCGAGCAAGTCGCTGGCGGCGGCGCAGGCCTGGCGCAAACCCGGCAAATCGGCCGAGCGTTCCACCGTGGCCATGCGCACTACCGCCCAGCCCTGTTCGTCGAATTGCTCCAGCAGCAATGCATCGTCGCGCTCGCGGCCTGCGGCCCGGCACCAATACAACAGCGTCGGCTCGCGCATCACACACCAGCTATTGGCATAGCGGCCATTGAGCCAGGTCATCACTGCGCCACCCGCTTGAGATTGCGCGGGCAACTGGATCAACACCGCCTGACGCGGCAACTGCGGTTGCAGGCCCAGTTGTTCGGCTTCCAGCACCAGACTGTCCGGGCAATCGGCCAGTAACAGCCGCGACAGCAGGTCCTCGCTGCGCTGCTGCCGCCACTGTTCACTGGCCTGCTGGCGGCGGTGTTCCATGAGCATTTCCGCAGTCATGCGCACCAGTTCGCCATAGACCCGGACCTGCTCCGGCTCGCCGGTGATACCCAGCACTCCCACCAGCTTGCCGTCGAGCATCAGCGGCAGGTTCACGCCCTGGCGCACGCCATTCAGGCTTTTGGCCGCCTGCTCGTCGATTTCCACCACCCGACTGTTGGCCAATACCAGTTGCGCACCTTCGTGACGGGTATACAGGCGCTCGGCATCACCGCTGCCGATGATGATGCCCAGGTAGTCCATGACATTGACGTTGCACGGCAGAATCGCCATGGCCCGGTCGACGATGTCCTGGGCCAACGCGTGATCAAGGGCAAACATGCGCGGCTCCTGCCTGGTTATTCATGAGGCGCCAGCCGTTCGCGGCTGTTGCTCAGGTGGGTCCACATGGCGGCGCGGGCGGCGTCCGGGTCCTGGCGGCGAATGGCGCTGAGCAGCGCCTCGTGCTCGAGGTTGGCCAACTGGGCATGGTGCGCCAGGTTGACCCCGGCCCGCTCGCTGGAAGCAATACGGCTGCGGGGAATAATGCCGCTGCCCAGGTGCTGCATGATCTCGACGAAATAGGCATTGCCAGTGGCTTCGGCAATCAGCATATGGAAGCGCCGGTCAGCCTCGACGCAGCTGTCTTCGTTGGCCAGCAGCTCCTGATAATCATCCAGCGCCTGACGCATGGCCGCCAGATGCGCATCGGTGCGGCGCAGCGCAGCCAGGGCCACGGCCTGGGTTTCCAGGCCCAGGCGCAGTTCCAGAATGGCACGCACACCGGAGGCGGTCTCGACCTTCAGATGCAAGCCCGTGGACTCGCTGCGCTCCAATACAAAAGTGCCGACGCCATGGTGCGTCTCCACCAGCCCGGCCGCCTGCAATTTGGAGATAGCCTCCCGCACCACGGTGCGGCTGACGCCATGCTCGCGGACGATCTGGTTTTCCGAAGGCAACTTCTGCCCGGCCGCCAGCCTGCCCGACGCAATGCGCTGGCTGAGATCAGCGACCAGGTCGGTGGCCAGGTTATGCGGGCGACGTCTGGCGGGGCTTGGAACGGGGTCGGGCATGGCTGCGGATCCGGCTGCGAATGACGCGATCATAGCATCGGCCTTGTATGACGAGTCAGCCTCAGTACTTGTTGAACTTGTATAACAAGTAGCTTAAATCAGCCTGAGCCGGGATCACCGCTGGTCCATAAACAGGATAATTTTTTCATCTTAAAAACCTCAGTCAAATATTTATTTACAACTTGTCGCTCACTAAAATCAGCAATAAATCGATTAAAATACGGAAATCACGCCTAAATTCCAAAAAAGTCACCACTTCTAAAAAGCAGTTGAAAGTCGCAAAAGAACATTGATCGCCTCTTGCGCCGGGATTTTTTACTTGTATGATGACGAACAACACCAGGGGCCTCATGCCCCGCCCCGCATAAAAATAACGAGTGGGACATCACAATGCAGACATCCAATCCCGGGATGAACGCGGCTGACGATTCGGTGCTGCAATCCGCCGTTTCCAAGGTCAAGCGCCACATCCTGCCGCTATTCGTGATCATGTTTATCGTCAACTACATCGACCGGGTGAACATCGGCTTCGTGCGTTCGCACATGGAGCATGACCTGGGTATCGGTGCAGCCGCCTACGGCTTCGGTGCCGGGCTGTTCTTCCTCAGTTACGCGCTGTTCGAAGTCCCCTCCAATATCCTCATGCAGAAAGTCGGCGCCCGCCTGTGGCTGACCCGCATCATGTTCACCTGGGGCCTGGTAGCGGCCGGCATGGCCTTTATCCAGACCGAAACCCACTTCTATATTCTGCGCTTCCTGCTGGGCATCGCCGAAGCCGGCTTCTTCCCCGGCGTGATCTACTACTTCACCCGCTGGCTGCCCGGCGTCGAACGCGGCAAAGCGGTGGCGATCTTCCTCAGCGGCTCGGCTCTTGCTTCACTGATCTCCGGCCCGCTGTCCGGGCTGCTCCTGCAAATCAACGGCCTGGGCCTCAAGGGCTGGCAGTGGATGTACCTGATCGAAGGGCTGTTTTCCGTAGGGCTTTGCGTGTTCGTCTGGTTCTGGCTCGATTCGCGCCCGGCTGATGCCAAATGGCTGAGCCAGGAAGAACAACTGGCCCTGACCACCGCCATCGATGACGAGCAGAAAGCCCGCGAAGCCGCCACCCCGGTCAAGCCGTCGATGTTCGCGCTGCTCAAGGACAAGCAAATCCTGCTGTTCTGCGTGCTCTACTTCTGCATCCAGCTGACCATCTATGCGGCGACCTTCTGGCTGCCGAGCATCATTAAGAAAATGGGCGATCTCAGCGAAATGCAGGTTGGCCTGTTCAACTCGATCCCCTGGCTGCTGTCGATTATCGGTATGTACGCCTTCGCCTCGTTCTCGGCGAAATGGAAAAACCAGCAGGCCTGGGTCGCCACTGCGCTGTTGATCGCCGCCGCCGGGATGTTCATGTCCACCATCGGCAGCCCGATCTTCGCCTTCGTCGCCATCTGCTTCGCGGCGCTGGGCTTCAAGTCGGCCTCATCACTGTTCTGGCCGATTCCCCAGGCGTACCTGGATGCACGGATCGCCGCCGGAGTCATTGCCCTGATCAACTCGGTGGGCAACCTGGGCGGCTTCGTCTCCCCGGCCACCTTCGGCTTTCTGGAGCAGCACACCGGCTCGATCCAGGGCGGCCTGTATGGTCTGACGGCGACGTCGATCATCGCCGCGATCCTGGTCTTCGCCGCGCGCAACGTGCCCAAGGGCAGCCCGGCGCCGGCCCCGGTGATCAAACCGGCCACCAGCCACTCCTGAACCTCTATTCGAAGCGACTCGTTTTTACAGGATTCCGTTATGAACACGCTCAATACCCAGATCAGCAAAGCCCCGGTCATTACCAGCCTGCAAGTGGTGCCGGTGGCCGGCCATGACGACATGCTGCTCAACCTCAGCGGCGCCCACGGCCCCTACTTCACCCGCAATATCGTGATCATCAAGGACAACGCCGGCAACACCGGAGTCGGCGAAGTACCGGGCGGCGAGCGCATTCGTCAGACCCTGGAAGATGCCCGCCCGCTGCTGGTCGGTCAGACGCTGGGCAACTACCAGAAGATCCTCAACAGCGTGCGCCAGGCCTTTGCCGAGCGTGATGCCGGTGGCCGCGGCCTGCAAACCTTCGACCTGCGCATCACCATTCACGCTGTCACGGCCCTGGAAGCGGCCCTGCTTGACTTGCTTGGCCAGCATCTGGATGTGCCGGTTGCCGCCCTGCTCGGCGAAGGCCAGCAGCGTGATGAAGTGAAGATGCTCGGCTACCTGTTCTACGTCGGTGATCAGAAGAAAACCAATCTGGCCTACCGCACCGAGGCGGACGCCGATAACGACTGGTTCCGCGTACGTCACGAAGAAGCACTGACCCCGCAAGCCGTGGTGCGTCTGGCCGAAGCAGCCTATGCCCAATACGGTTTCCAGGACTTCAAGCTCAAGGGCGGCGTGCTCAGCGGCGACGCGGAAATCGAAGCGGTCACCGCCCTGGCCGAGCGCTTCCCTGATGCCCGCATCACCCTGGACCCCAACGGCGCCTGGTCGCTGAAAGAGGCCATTCGCCTGTGCCGCGATCAGCATCACGTACTGGCTTACGCAGAGGATCCTTGCGGCGCCGAGAACGGTTACTCGGGACGTGAAGTCATGGCCGAGTTCCGCCGTGCCACGGGCCTGAAGACCGCGACCAATATGATCGCCACCGACTGGCGCGAAATGGGCCATGCGATCCAGCTGCAATCGGTGGACATCCCCCTGGCCGACCCACATTTCTGGACCATGCAGGGCTCGGTTCGCGTGGCACAGATGTGCAACGAATGGGGCCTGACTTGGGGTTCCCATTCCAACAACCACTTCGACATTTCCCTGGCCATGTTCACCCACGTTGCCGCCGCCGCACCGGGCGACATCACCGCCATCGACACCCACTGGATCTGGCAGGACGGCCAGCGCCTGACCAAGGCCCCGCTGCAGATCGTCGGCGGCTGCGTGCAGGTGCCGAAGAAGGCCGGCCTGGGTATCGAGCTGGATATGGATCAGGTGGCCAAGGCTCACGAACTGTACAAAGGCATGGGCCTGGGCGCCCGTGACGACAGCGTCGCCATGCAGTTCCTGATCCCGGACTGGAAGTTCAACAACAAGCAGCCTTGCCTGGTGCGTTGAGCCGCTCGTCAAACAAAGAAATGCAGCAAAGCTTTGACGCGCACCAGTGGGAGCGAATTCATTCGCGAAGAGGCCGGTACATCCATTAGATATTCGTCGCTCGGAATGCCGCATTCGCGAATGAATTCGCTCCCACAGCGCTCAATGCCCTCTCGCCCGACCTTAACGTCGCCAGATTCAAAGCAACAAACACTTGCCACTCCTGGCAACCGGCACGCAACCCCCTTGCGTGCCGTTTTTCTATCAACGGCATGCTAAGGTTCGCCCCATCTTCCCCTGCGATGCCTGCCCATGTCCGCGCTCTCCCAAACCCACCCGCGCCTGACCATCGCCGCCCTGATCGGCCTGGCCTGCGGCGCTGCCTCGATCTATGTTGCACCATCCCTGAGCCTGATCAGCCATTGCCTGATCGGCTGGAATATCGGCGTCTGGCTGTACCTGATCCTGATCATGATCCGCACCTTCCGCACCAATGCCGACGACGCCCGACGCATCTCCATGGTCGAAGACGAGAACGCCGGGCTGGTACTGGTCACCGTCTGTATCGCCGCCCTGGCCAGCCTCGCAGCGATTATTCTGGAACTGACCGGCAGCCAGGGCCTGGCCAATAACGAGAAAGCCCTGCGCTATGGCTTTACCGGCCTGACCATCATCGGCTCATGGCTGTTAATAGGCGTGGTATTCAGCCTGCACTACGCGCGGCTCTATTACACCTGGTCAGGCAAGGAACCGGCCCTGCGCTTTGCTGATGGCGAGCGCAATCCGGATTACTGGGACTTCCTGTACTTCTCCTTCACCTTAAGTGTTGCCGTACAGACCTCCGACGTCGGCGTGGCGACCCGGATTTTGCGCAAGGTGGTCCTGGCGCAGTCGCTGATCGGGTTTCTGTTCAATACCGCAATCCTGGGCTTTTCGATCAATATTGCAGCGGGGTTGTTTGGCTAAAGCTTTACGTTGGAGCGAGGTTTGCCCGCGAAGGAGCTGGTGCATTCGCCCCATCTTTTTCGCCTCAGATAATGCCTTCGCGGGCAAGCCTCGCTCCAACAGTTTCGCCCAAAGTTACTGTGGTCGAGTTCTGAAGAAAACTGCTATAACGCCCATCCAATAACTCCAATCCTTGGCTTTAGCGAGGCACAACCGAAATGACGCAACCTGCCCTTCTGCGAATTGCCGTGCTCGATGACTGGCAATCCATCGCCAGCGGCGTACTGGACTGGTCGGTCCTCGACAGCGTTGGTGAAGTCAGCTTTCTCCATCAATACCCTGCCGACACCGCGACCATGGTCGAGCGCCTGGCTTCGTTCGACGTGATCTGCATCATGCGCGAACGCACGCCCTTCAACGAAGCGCTGCTCTCGCAACTGCCGAACCTCAAGCTGCTGGTCACCGGCGGCATGCGCAACGCCGCCATCGACGTCGCCGCAGCCCGCCGCCACGGCATCGAAGTCTGCGGTACGGAAAGCTACAAGCACGCCGCTCCCGAGCTGACCTGGGCACTGATCATGGGCATCACCCGTAATCTGGTCAGCGAGGCCAACTCCCTGCGCGCGGGCAACTGGCAGATCGGCATCGGCAGCGACCTGCACGGCAAGACCCTCGGCATTCTCGGCCTGGGCAGCATCGGCAAATGGATCGCCCGCTACGGCCAGGCGTTCGGCATGAAAGTCATTGCCTGGAGCCAGAACCTCACCGCCGAAGCGGCGGCCGAAGTCGGCGTGACCCGGGTCAGCAAGCAGGAGCTGTTCGAGCAGGCCGACATTCTCTCCGTACACCTGGTCCTCAGCGACCGCAGCCGCGGCCTGGTCGACGCAGAGGCATTGGGCTGGATGAAACCCACCGCCTACCTGATCAACTCCTCCCGCGGCCCGATTGTCGATGAAGCGGCGTTGATCGACAGCCTGCGCCACAAGCGCATCGCCGGTGCGGCCCTGGACGTCTTCGATATCGAGCCTCTGCCCGTAGATCATCCGTACCGCAGCCTCGATAACGTCCTGGCCACGCCCCATGTCGGCTACGTGACGCAGAACAACTACCATATGTTCTACAGCCAGATCATCGAAGATATCCAGGCCTGGCATGCCGGCAAGCCGATTCGCGTGTTTGCCTGATAGTCGGCTGGATGCACCTTGTTTGTGGGAGCGAGGCTTGCCCGCCAATGGCTTGACTGGGTATGTCTGACACACCGAGTTGCCCGGTTCGCGGGCAAGCCTTGCTCCAACAGGCGACATCCTGATTTTCTGCGTATGAAAAACCCTCGGCGAACGACGGGCGAGCGATTGTGTCTCAAAGCCACGCCTCCCCGCTCACCACGTCAAGGAAGTCCCCATGACCACCGAAAACGACGGCAAGACCCCAGGTCTGTCTGCTGAAGAAGAACGCGAGATCGACAAGAACCAGCCGCCCCGCGCTGCCGTGCTGCACGAAACCATTCGTGCCCAGGGCGATCAGGAGCTGGAGCGCAGTGTCGCGGCGTTGTTCTGGTCGGCCCTGGCCGCCGGGTTGACCATGGGCCTGTCACTGATGGGCATGGGGCTGTTCAACGCGCGACTGCCGGACGGCGAAGCCAGCAAGGTGATTGCCAGCCTCGGCTATTGCGCGGGCTTTCTCGCGGTGATCCTGGCGCGGCAGCAGTTGTTCACCGAGAACACCCTGACCGCCGTACTGCCCGTCATGACCAAACCGACCATCAAAAACTTCGGCCGCCTGCTCAGGCTGTGGAGCGTAGTACTGGTGGGCAATCTGATGGGCACCCTGCTGGTGGCCTACGTGATGCTGCATTTGCCGATCTTCGACAGCAAGACCGACGCCGCCTTTCTCGAGATCGGCCGCAAGGTCATGGAGAACGGTGTCGGCCAGATGTTCGCCAAGGGCATCGTCTCCGGCTGGATGATCGCCACCATGGTGTGGATGATTGCGTCAATGGAAGGCGGCAAGATCTGGATCATCGTGTTGATCACCTACCTGATGGCCCTGGGCGATTTCACCCATATCGTCGTCGGCTCTGCAGAAGTTTCCTACTTGGTATTCGCCGGTGAGCTACCGTGGAAGGACTTCATCACTATTTTCGCCGGACCGACCCTGGCCGGTAACATCATCGGCGGCAGTTTTATCTTCGCCCTGATCAGTCACGCCCAGATCCGCAGTGAGCGCGACCGCACAACCCGCGAAGAGCAACGCCAGCAAGCCTTGCGTCAGCGGCGCTTGGCTGAAGAGGCTGCCTCCAGCGACAAGACTTAAATTTTTATTTAGAAAGCCCCTGCGTTTTTAGGGGCAAAATGCAGCCTTCAGCCTTTAATTGATAGCGACAGGCCACATGACTCGAATTCTGACAATCGAAGACGATGCCGTCACCGCAAATGAAATTGTTGCCGAACTCAGCAGCCACGGCCTGGACGTGGACTGGGTCGACAACGGCCGCGAAGGCCTGGTGCGGGCGGTCAGCGGCGACTACGACTTGATCACCCTGGACCGCATGTTGCCGGAAGTCGATGGCCTGGCCATAGTCACCACTATCCGCGCCCTGGGTATTTCCACGCCAATCCTGATGATCAGCGCCCTTTCCGATGTCGACGAGCGGGTACGCGGCCTGCGCGCCGGTGGCGACGATTATCTGTCCAAACCCTTTGCTTCCGACGAAATGGCCGCCCGGGTCGAGGTGCTGCTGCGCCGCCGCAATCCGGTGACCGCCGCCGAAACCGTGCTGCGCGTCGCTGATCTGGAACTGAATCTGATCAGCCGTGAGGCCAGCCGTGGCGAGCAACCGCTGTCGCTGTTGCCCACCGAGTACAAGCTGCTGGAATTCCTGATGCGCAACAGCGGCCAGATCATCACCCGCATGATGATTTTCGAGGAAGTCTGGGGCTATCACTTCGACCCCGGCACCAACCTGATCGATGTGCATATCGGTCGTTTGCGCAAAAAGATCGACCCGCCCGGCATGACCCCGCTGATCCGAACCGTGCGAGGCTCCGGTTATGTCATTGCCGAACCCGTCTAACGGTTGGCGCTCTTCCAGCAGTCGTCTGCTGGCCTTGTACAGTTTTCTGTTCGTCGCCTGGAGCGGCATCCTGCTGGGCTTCCTGTACTGGGAAGTCACCAGTTACCTGGATAACCTGGCGCGCCATTCGCTGATGCAGCGCCAGCAGTTGTTTTCCCGCTTCGAAGGCGAACAACTGGTCGAAGCCCTGACCACCAGCGTGACCTACGACATCCGCACCGTGGACGCCTATGGCCTGTTCGACATGGACAAGCTGCCGATCAACGGGCCGATCCACCGCATCCCCCGGCATCTGCCGCTGGATGGGCAGATCCACGAGCTGAAAAACTGCACCGACTCCAACGACCCCGACCTGCCCCGGGACAGTTGCGATGCTGTCGCCATGCAGACCCGTGACGGCCGCTGGCTGGTGTTGGTACGGGACAACGGTTCGCTGTTCGCGGTCGCTACATTGATCCTGCACGCGCTGTTCTGGGGGATCTCCCTGACGATCATTCCCGGCGTGGCGGGCTGGCATCTGTTACGCCGCCGTCCCTTGCAGCGTATTCGCGGCATTCAGGCCAGCGCCGAGGCGATCATTGCCGGTGATCTGGCCCGGCGCCTGCCGGTGTCCAACAGCCGTGACGAACTGGACATGCTGGCGGTGATCGTCAATGCCATGCTCGACCGTATCGAGAAGCTGATGAACGAGGTCAAGGGCGTCTGCGACAATATCGCCCACGACTTGCGTACGCCCCTGACCCGCCTGCGCGCCCAGCTCTATCGCATCCAGCAGCAATCCCCGGAAGACTCGACCCAGGGCGAGCAGATGGCCCAGGTCATCGCCGATGCCGATACCCTGATGGCGCGTTTTCGCGGCCTTCTGCGCATCTCCGAGCTTGAGGATCATCAGCGTCGTTCGGCCTTCGTCGTCCTCGATCCCAAACTGCTATTGTTGGAGCTGTACGACTTCTACCTGCCTCTGGCCGAAGAAGGTCACGTATCCCTGCATGTCGAAATCGCCAACAACCTGCCACCGGTGACCGGCGACCGCGCCCTGCTGTTCGAGGCCCTGGCCAACCTGATGAGCAACTCGATCAAGTTCACCCCGGCCGGCGGCAGCGTACTGGTGATTGCCCGCGCCGAACTCGACAGCACCGTGATCGAAGTCCGAGACTCCGGCCCGGGCATCCCCCAGGCCGAACGCGAAGCGGTGTTCAAGCGCTTCTATCGCAGCGAAAGCGGCACCCAGTCCAGCGGCTTCGGCCTGGGCCTGTCCATCGTTGCCGCCATCGTCAACCTGCATGGCTTTCGCCTGCAGATCGGCAACAGCCCGTCGGGCGGCGCGAGTTTAGTGTTGGAGTGCAGACAAATGACGGATCTGGGCTAACCACAGACCGTTGGAGCGAGGCTTGCCCGCGAAGGCTTTGTCTCAGCCTCAAGATATGTATCGGATGTGCAGGCTCGTTCGCGGGCAAGCCACGCTCCCACGGGTTCTGCGCTGCTCCTGAAATTCAGGCACAAAAAAAAGCCCATGGCAGCAGCCATGGGCTCAACGAAGACCGTCGAAGGGAGCGTTCTTTACTCAGCCAGGCATGCAGTCGAAGTCATGGCTGCGACCCAGTTGCTTGCCGCTGGCGTCTTCCAGTACGGCGCTGTAATCCTCACCCAGGCTGCTCTCGACCACTTTGTAGCGGCTGCCGGCCTTGAACTGGTTGAAGTTGATATGGGTGGTGCAGCGCTCCTGATTGTTATCGCCGTCGGGCTCAATGATCAGGCTCAGGTCCAGGCGGTGGGCGCCGGGGGTGACGTCGAAGTAGCGGCCGTCATTGAGGCGTTTGCCATCCAGGTTTTCGGCCATCAGCACTGCTGACGGCTCTTCCTTCAAGCCGATCCAGGCTTCGGTGGGATCGGGCTTTGGCATGGGTCCCGCGCAGGCCGACAACAGCCCCACCAGACCCAGCATGGGCAGCAACAGCAGTGATTTGGACGACATGGTGAATAACCTCGGCAGTGGAAAATGCTGTTCCCTTGTGTATCAGCGCTTGAAGCGTCAGGGCTTGCGATGGGGCCAGCTTGGCGAGGGGGTGAATGAAGCTCAAATGAATAACCGATGAAAGCTCCTTGCTGTCTCGGGTAAATCTTTGTTCATCCGTATGAAAGCCGCCTGTTAAGTCCGCGCACCAAGACTGCCGTGATTCCAAAGCGGAGGTTCCTGGCATGCTCGGGCTGGTAAAGACTGCACTGCTCAAGCCCTACACGTTTATCGTGTTGGCGATTTTCATCTGTATCGTCGGGCCGTTGGCGGCCCTGAAAACCCCCACTGATGTATTTCCCGATATCGGCATTCCGGTGATAGCCGTGGTCTGGCAGTACAACGGGCTGTCTCCCGACGCCATGGCCGGGCGGGTGATCTACACCTACGAACGCTCCCTGAGCACCACGGTCAACGACATCGAGCACCTCGAGTCGCAATCGCTACCCGGCATGGGCATCGTCAAGATCTTCTTCCAGCCGGGCGTGGATATCCGCACCGCCAATGCCCAGGTCACGGCGGTGTCGCAGACCGTGCTCAAGCAGATGCCCCCCGGCATCACCCCGCCGCTGATCCTCAACTACAGCGCCTCCACGGTGCCGATCCTGCAAATGGCCTTTTCCAGCCCGACTCTGTCGGAAGCGCGGATTCGTGACTTGGTGCAAAACAATGTGCGCCTGCCCCTGACCGCCGTGCCCGGCATCGCCCTGCCTACGCCCATGGGCGGTCGGCAACGGCAGATCACCTTGGACCTGGACCCCCAGGCCCTGGCCGCCAAGGGCTTGTCCGCCCAGGACGTCGGCAATGCCCTGGCCGCGCAGAACCAGATCATTCCGGTGGGTACGGCGAAGATGGGCAGCGACGAATACACCGTGCTGCTCAATAACAGCCCAAAGGCCATCGATGAGCTCAACCAGTTGCCGATCAAGACCGTCGACGGCGCCCTGATCACCATCGGCCAGGTGGCCCACGTGCGCGATGGCTCGCCGCCGCAGACCAACGTAGTGCGGGTCGATGGCCGCCGCGCGGTACTGATGCCAGCGCTGAAGAACGGCAATATCTCGACCCTGTCCATCGTCGACGGTGTGCGCAACATGCTGCCGCTGATCAACGAAACCCTGCCGCCGGAAATGAAAACCTCGCTGCTGGGCGATGCTTCGGTGTTCGTCAAGGAGTCGGTGGGCAGTGTCGCCCGCGAGGGCATTATCGCCGCCCTGCTGACCAGCCTTATGATTCTGCTGTTCCTCGGCAGCTGGCGTTCGACCCTGATCATCGCCGCGTCATTCCCCTGGCGGTGCTCTCGGCCATCGCCCTGCTCGCCCTCAGCGGCCAGACCCTCAACGTCATGACCCTCGGCGGCCTGGCCCTGGCCGTGGGCATTCTGGTGGACGACGCGACGGTGACCATCGAGAACATCAACTGGCACCTGGAGCAAGGCAAGGCGGTCAAGGAGGCGATCCTCGATGGTGCCCGGCAGATCGTTGGTCCGGCCTTTGTCTCGCTGCTGTGTATCTGCATCGTCTTCGTGCCGATGTTCATGTTGCAGGGCATCGCCGGGTATTTGTTCCGGCCCATGGCCCTGGCGGTGATCTTCGCCATGGCCAGTTCGTTCCTGCTGTCGCGGACCCTGGTGCCGACCCTGGCGATGTTCCTGCTCAAGCCCCATGTGCTGGAACAGGGCGCCGGACATCACCCGGAAGACGCGGTGATCAATCATCACGAAGGCGACCAGCATGCGCCGCCGCGCAATGCCTTACTGCGCAGTGCCTTGCGCATCCAGCAGGGTTTCGAGCACGGTTTCTCGGCGGTGCGGGACGTTTATTACGGTCTGCTGGGCCTGGCCTTGAAGTACTACAAGCGCTTCCTGATCGGTTTTCTCACCTGCGTGCTGGTCAGCTTCGCCTTGCTGCCAAGCCTGGGCCAGGACTTCTTCCCGACCACCGATGCCGGTGCTCTGGCCCTGCATGTGCGCCTGCCCCTGGGGACTCGCATCGAAGAAAGCGCCGCGGCCTTCGACCGCATCGAGCAACGCATCCGCGAGATCATCCCCGCCAACGAACTGGACACGGTGATCGACAATATCGGCATCCCCTTGAGCGGCATCGATATGGCCTATAGCAGCAGCGGCACCATCGGCCCCCAGGACGGCGATATTCAGGTCACCCTCAAAGCCGATCATGCACCCACCGCCGATTACGTCAAACGCCTGCGCGAAGCCCTGCCGCAAAGTTTCCCCGGCAGCCACTTCGCCTTCCTGCCCGCCGATATCAGCAGCCAGATCCTCAACTTCGGCAACCCGGCGCCCCTGGACGTGAAAGTCTCCGGCCCCGACGGCGAGGCCAACCGCGCCTATGCCCTGGAGTTGCAACGACGCCTGCAACATGTGCCCGGCATCGCCGATCTGCGCATCCAGCAGTCCACCGGCTACCCATCGCTGCAAGTGAATGTCGACCGTCTGCGCGCCAAGCAACTGGGTATCACCGAGCACGACGTCACTACCAGCCTCGGCGCATCCCTGGCCGGGACCTCACAAGTGGCGCCGACCTACTGGCTGAACCCGAAAAACGGCGTGTCCTACTCCATCGTCGCCGCCACCCCGCAATACCGCATGGACAACCTGCCGACCCTGGAAGCGCTGCCCATTACCGGTGCCGATGGTCAGTCGCAGATCCTCGGCGGCCTGGCGACCATCCAGCGCGTGGACAGCCCGGCGGTCGTCACTCACTACAATATCCAGCCGACGCTCGACCTGTTCGCCAACGTTCAGGGCCGCGACCTGGGCGGCGTGGCCAAGGACGTGCAGAAGGTCATCGACGGCGCCGCAGCCCTGCGCCCGAAAGGCGCGACCATCACCCTGCACGGCCAGATCGACGCCCTGCATGAAGCCTTCAGCGGCCTGAGTTTCGGCCTGCTCGGCGCGGTGGTGCTGATCTACCTGCTGATCGTGGTCAACTTCCAGTCCTGGCTCGACCCGTTCGTGATCATCACCGGCCTGCCGGCGGCCCTGGCCGGCATTGTGTGGATGCTGTTCCTCAGTAATACCTCGCTGTCGGTGCCGGCCCTGACCGGGGCGATCCTGTGCATGGGCGTCGCCACGGCCAACTCGATCCTGGTAGTGAGCTTCTGTCGCGAGCGCCTGGCCGAACATGGCGATGCCCTCAAGGCCGCCATGGAGGCCGGTTATACGCGTTTCCGCCCGGTGTGCATGACCGCCCTGGCGATGATCCTCGGCATGCTGCCCCTGGCCCTGTCTCAGGAGCAGAACGCCCCCCTGGGCCGTGCCGTCATCGGCGGCCTGATCCTCGCCACCACCGCCACCCTGCTGTTCGTGCCCGTGGTTTTCAG
Organism: Pseudomonas sp. JUb42; assembly: GCF_024807945.1. Taxonomy (GTDB): domain Bacteria; phylum Pseudomonadota; class Gammaproteobacteria; order Pseudomonadales; family Pseudomonadaceae; genus Aquipseudomonas. The sequence goes on from NZ_JANUFD010000018.1 coordinate 140,505, forward strand.
CCTGGTGCACCGCCGCTCACCTTCTCGTGCCGCTGTTGGAGAAACACCCCATGTCGTCTGAACACGCCCCTTCACGCAAACGCCTGATGCTGGTCGGCATCGGCGGCCTGACCCTGGCCGCCCTGCTGGTGGCCAACGGTCTGGCCGCGCGCACCCGCCATGAGCAATCGGTTACCGCCTGGACCGAGACCCAGGCCCTGCCGGTGGTCAACGTGTTCCAGCCGTCCCACAACGCCCAAGGCAACACCCTGCAACTGCCCGCGCACCTGGAGGCGTGGAGCAAGGCACCGATCAATGCCCGGGTCAGCGGCTACCTGAAAGACTGGAGCAGCGATATCGGCAGCCAGGTCAGCGCCGGGCAGGTCCTGGCGACCATCGACAGCCCCGAACTGGATCAGCAACTGGCCCAGACCCGCGCCCATCTGGCGCAACAGACCGCAACCGCAAAACTGGCCGCCACCACCGCAGAACGCTGGCAGAACCTGTTGGCCAACCATTCGGTATCGCAGCAGGAAGTCGACGAGAAACTGGCCAACGCCGCTGCAGCCAAGGCCGATATGCAGGCGGCCGCCGCCGACTATGCGCGTTTGACCGATCTGGAAGCCTACAAGACCATCCGCGCGCCGTTCGCCGGGACCATCACCGCGCGCAATACCGATATCGGCCAGTTGATCAAGGCCGACGACGGCGGTGGCACGCCACTGTTCAACATCGCCGATACCCGGCGTGTACGCCTGTACGTGCCGGTGCCGCAGAACTACGCCAGCATCATCACCCCGGGCATGCAGGTGCAGTTGACCGTGCCCGAGCATCCCAACCAGCAGTTCAGCGCGCGCCTGCTCGGCGACTCGACGGCGGTGGACCCGCGGTCCGGCACCCTGCTGGCCCAGTTCGTTGCCGACAACCCTGACGGCGCCCTGCTCCCCGGCGACTACGCCGAGGCCACCCTCAAGATCAGCGCCTCACCCAATGGCGTGAGCATCCCGGCCAGCGCCCTGATTTTCCGCGCCGCCGGTACTCAGGTCGCGGTGCTTGACGGGCAACAGCACGTGCATATGCGCACCATTCATATCGGCATGGACTTGGGCGATCGCCTGGTGATCGATCAGGGCCTGGCGCCCAATGATCGGGTGGTGGATAACCCGCCGGACGCCCTGCGCGAGAACGACCCGGTGCAACTGGCCGACGCCGGAGGTGCCCATGCGCCCAAGGCTTGATGCACTGGCGTTGCTGATCGCCCTGACCCTGCAAGGCTGCTCCCTGGCGCCGACTTACCGGCAGCCCGAGGTGGCCCTGCCTGCGCAGTTCAAGGACAGCCAGATCGGCCCCTGGCATAGCGCCCAGGTCACCGACCGCGTGCCCGAACAGTGGTGGCAACTGTACAACGAGCCGCACCTGAACGAGCTGCAACAACAGTTGCTCAAGGCCAACCCTGACCTTGCGGCGGCACTGGCCCACTATGACGACGCCCTGGCCTATGCCAGCCAGTTGCACGGCGGACTGTTCCCGCAGCTGGGTGTCTCTCTTCAGCCGCTGCGCCAGCGCCAGTCGGATAACCGACCGTTACGCGGCGATACCCAGCCGTCGGTCTATAACAGCGACACCCTGAGCCTGGGTCTGAGTTTCGATCTGGACCTGTGGGGCCGGATTCGCAATCAGGTGGCGGCGGGCGATGCCCAGGCCCAGGCGTCCGGTGATGATCTGGCAGTGGCGCGCCTGAGCCTGCAACGTCAGTTGGCCAGCCTGTATGTGCAAGTGCGCGGCCTGGATGCCCAGGGCAAGATCCTCACCGACTCTCTGGGCGACTATCAGCAGGCCCTGCAACTGACTCGCGATCGCTATCAGGGCAAGATCGCCTCGGAACTGGACCTGACCCGGGCCCAGAGCCAACTGGCCCAGGCCCAGGCGCAACTCGACGACATCCAGGCCCAGCGCAATCTGGGCGAACATGCCATTGCCGAACTGGTAGGAGCCCTGCCCAGCGATTTCAATCTGGCAGTCAACGTACAGCCGTTAGCCCTGCCGAAGATTCCCGCCGCCCTGCCCGGCAGCCTGCTGCAACAGCGCCCGGATATCGCCGCCGCCGAACGCCGGGTGTTCGCCGCCAATGCCGGGATCGGCGTGGCTCGGGCGGCCTGGTATCCCGACTTCAGTCTCAGCGGCCTGCTGGGCGGCCAGACCCAGGGCGCGGGCAACCTGCTCACCGCCGCCAACCGCTTCTGGGCCTTGGGGCCGGTGGTCAGCCTGCCGCTGTTCGACGGCGGCCGCCGCAGCGCCGCTGATCGTCAGGCCAGGGCCGAATTCGAAGAAGCCGCCGCCCACTACCACGGCCAGGTGCTCAAGGCCGTGCGCGAAGTGGAAGACAATCTGAGCCAGCTACGCGACCTGCAGCGCGAAACCCAGGACCAGCAGGCCGCCGTCGACGCCGCACAGCATGCTGAACAGATCGCCATGAGCAGCTACCAGGCCGGCGCGCTGAATTACCTGGACGTGGTCACCGCCCAGACCACCGCACTGGAAGCCCAGCGGCGTTTGCAGGTGGTGCAGAGCAGCCAGCTGCAGGCCAGTGTCGGTTTGCTGGTGGCGTTGGGTGGGGGTTGGAAAGCCTAGAACACATTGCAAACCTGAGGGAGCAACCACATGGAAGCGAATGCAGTGTGCGGGCGAATTTGTGGGAGCGAATTCATTCGCGAAGAGGCCGGTAGATCCGCTGCATGTGTATCGCCCGCAGCACCGCTTTCGCGAATAAATTCGCTCCTACAAAAACCACTCTCATGGAATTCGCTCCCACAAGAGTGGAGTCAGGTATTTTCAGGCAAGACAAACCTAAACAACTGCGCAGGCGAATCGACCAGCATCGCCTGGCGCAAACTCTCTGAACAGCCCAGGGCCCGCAACTGCTCCATCACCGCACCATAGCCAACATCCTGTTCATGCTGGGTATGCGGCCAGTCACTGCCCCAGACCAGACGTTGTGGGCCGAGGCTTTGTTCCAGCAGAGGCAGCACGGAGCAGGCGAATTCGAGGTTCTGCCGGGCATCCCCGGCCAACCGGTAAATCGCCGAGACCTTCATCCACAACTGCCCAGTGGTGCCTAGATCGAGCAGCTCGATAAAACCAGGCTGATTCACCCCAAGACGCGCATCCGGACGGCCGAAATGATCGACCACGATCTTGCAGCCAAACGGCAGCAAGGCACGCACCAGCTGCGGCAAGTCTTCCACCTGACGATGCAGTTCGATATGCCAGTCCAGCTCGGCGATATGCCCGAACAACACCTGCCACTCGGGCTCGGTGAAATCCGGCAACGGCTTGCCCATCAGATTCAGACGGATGCCCGTCACACCCTGAGTGGCCATGGCCTGCAACTCGGCGCGGCTGATATCCCGAGCGACGACCACGACCCCGCGCAGCTGCTCAGGGGCCTGGGCCAGCGCCGCCAGCAGGTAACTGTTGTCGGTACCGAGGAAACTCGGCTGCACCAGTACGCCATGGCTCAGGCCGTGCCGCGCCAGATTGGCCAGATACAGCGCCAGGGTTGCGTCATAGTCGGGGGTGTAGCGGCGCGCGCTGGTCAGTTGCAGATCACGACTGAAGACATGGGCGTGGCTGTCGATGCCGAGAATCGGCGCGGTACGGGTATGGGGCATGGAACTCGTCTATGTAGAAAGACGCGGCGCAAGAGCACGCCGCGCAACAAGGGGATCTATCAGGCCTGCTGTGCCTGGGGCGTCTCGGCCGTGGCCGGAACACTGGTTTCCAGGCTGCGGCCACGGGTTTCCGGCAGCAACAGCGCGGCCAGCACGGCAACACCGTAGGCAATCCCGGCGTCGATGCCGATGGCCGACCCCAGGGACATGGACTCGCTCATGTGGCCGACCAGGAACGGGAACACCGAGGACAGCACGCGGCCGAAGTTGTAGCAGAAACCGACCCCGGCACCGCGCACGTCGGTGGGGTACAGCTCGTTGAAAAAGGCACCAAGGCTGGCCGGAATACCTGCGGCGAAGAAGCCCAGCGGGAAGCCGAGAAACAGCATCTGTGTGTTGGTCAGCGGCAGGAATACATAGCACTGCACCGTGGTCACGCAACACAGGGCGAACAACAGGATGTTTTTGCGCCGACCGATGCGATCGATCATCAGGCCGCTGGCCACGCAACCGCACCAGAAGGCGAAGATAATCACCGCCAGGTAGCCGCCGGAGCTGAGCACGGACAGGTTGCGCTCGGTCTTGAGGAACGTTGGCAGCCAGGTCATCACCGCGTGGTAACCGCCGTGGGCGCCAAGGCCGAGCAAACCACCGAGCAGGGTCACGCGCAGCAGTTCAGGGCGGAAAATACCAGCCAGGGACTTGAAGAAACTCTGCGGGATGGCGTTCTCTTTCTGCAGGCGCTGGAAGCTGTCCGGCTCTTCGACGTTACGGCGTACCCAGATGATCAGCAGCGACGGCAGCAGGCCGACCAGGAACATCACGCGCCAGGCCATATCCTGCGGCACAAAGGAATAGATCAGGGTGAACACACCCACCGCCAGCCCCCAACCCACAGCCCAGGCGCTCTGAACCGTGCCCATGACCTTGCCGCGATATTTCGGCTGGATGGTCTCGGCCATCAGCACCGCACCGGCCGCCCACTCACCGCCGATGCCAAAGCCTTGCAGCGCTTTGACGATCAGCAACTGATTGAAGCCGGTGACGAAGGCGGACAGGAAGGTGAACACCGAGAACCACAGGATCATCCACTGCAGGGTGCGTACACGACCGTAGCGGTCCGACAGCGTGCCGCCGACCCAGCCACCCAAGGCCGAGGTCACCAGGGTCACGCCGCTGATCAGGCCCGCGTCACCCTTACTCAGGGCAAAGGCGGCAATCAGTGCTGGAATCGCCAGACCGAACATTTGTACTTCCAGGGCATCCAGCGACCAGCCGCCGAAGCAGGCCCAGAATGTCTTGCGCTCGCGCGCAGTGATTTGGCGATACCAACTGAACATGATTGTTGTCCTTATAAGTGTGGGCAGTGTTGCAAGGCGTCAGCGAATGTCGACGCTGTAGCGGAAATGGCTGGCGTGACCGCGCGAGCGACGCCATTCCAGAGGATGGCCGGCGTAATTGCGGGCCAGACGTTCGATCACCACCACCGGGCTGTTGGCCGGAATCTGCAGCAGACGCGCATGCACATCGCTGACGGCTTCGGCGGTAAGGGTTTCTTCGGCGTAGGCGACGACCTGGCCGCAGAGTTCTTCGTAGATGGGGTAAAGCAACGGGCCGTGGCGATCCAGTTCGGTCTCCAGCAACGCCTGGAACTGCACGCGCGGCAGCCAGATTTCCTCGGCCAGCACCGGCTGGGCATCGAGCAGACGCAGACGCACTATGCGAATCACCGGAGCATCGGGCATCAGGCCCAAAGCATGACTGACAGCCGACGGCGCCAGCAGCGGTTCGATGGACAGGATGCGGCTCTCCGGCACCCGACGCTCACCGGCAGCGGTCTGGAAGCGGAAGAAACGGAACAGCGAAGACTGGAATTGCGGGCGGCGAATAAAAGTGCCACGGCCCTGTTGGCGCTCGAGAATATTCTCGGCGACCAGCATGTCGATGGCCTTGCGCACCGTGCCGGTAGACAGGCAGTACTCACTGGAAAGCGCCGCCTCGGTAGGAATCGCCTCCCCCGGACGCCAGCGGTTATTGGCGATTTGCTCAGCCAACTGGTCACGCAGGCGTTGATAAAGCGGCAGACGGTCGTCGCTGGAAAGCTGGTTCATGGTCGAGCTTCACTGTTTTAGTTATATAGTCATCTATATGAATCTAAGTGAAGTATTCTCCTGATACAAAGTGACGTCAAGGTGCCAGTAGGAACTTTCGTCGGTTCACTCACCGCCGCGGAAGATGAATCGACTTCACCGGCCTCTTCGCAGGCAAGCCTGCTCCCACACTGCAAACGCCCTGCTGAATCTGTGGGAGCGAGGCTTGCCCGCGAAGAGGTCCGTACATTCGGCACATCGTCATCGGCTGATAAATAGCCTTCGCGGGCAAGCCTCGCTCCCACATATTGACTGCGTCTAGCGGCTGGCCACGCGCAATTCGTCGCCGCCCGAAATCGATTCGGCAATCCGCTCCACCAGATACTCGGCATCCCGGGCAATCCCGGAGAAACGCCCCGAGCCCCAGGTGTAGAGCCATGGCAAGCCAAGGAAGTACAACCCCGGCTGGGCGGTAACACCGCGCGTGTGGCCCGGATGACCGCGACCATTGAATACCGGCGCCTCGACCCAGGTGAAGTCCGGGCTGAAGCCGATGCACCAGACGATGCTGGTGATGCCGGCGGCGCTCAGGTCCAGCTCGCCGCGTTCCTGCTGCGGCGCCCAGCGCGGGATATAGACTTCGCCTGCCGGGGCCTCGATGCCTTGCTCGGCGATGTAGTTGTCGATGGAGCCGTTGATGCGGTTATACACGGCGTCGGCGCTGTCGAGGCTGCGGGCCAGGTCGGTGGAAAACTGCAGGGTCGAACCTTCGAGGCCGTCCAGACGACCGAACAGCTCCATGCCTTCAGCAGCGAACCGGCGCAGGTCGATATCGCGCCCGCCATCGCGACCGGTGACGTAGTGGTTGGTGTTGTCCCGCACCCCTTCGCGCAATGGATGGGCATCAACGCCGATATCGTAGTAGCCCATCTCGGCCAGCCAATCCACCACGTCGCGCCCCCGGTAAAAGCGTGCGCAACGCGGTGCATCGCCCACCGCCAGGAACACCTTGCGTCCGGCCAGGTGCAGGTCTTCGGCGATCTGCGCACCGGACTGACCCGAACCCACCACCAGCACATTGCCCTCGGGCAGGCTTTGCGGGTTGCGGTATTGCTCCGAATGAATCTGGGCGATATCCGCTGGCAGACGCTCGGCCAGACGCGGAATGATCGGCGTGTGATAACCACCCGAGGCGACGATCACCTGATCAGCCGTGAACTCACCCTTGGACGTATGCACGTCGTAACCGCCATGACTGCGCGGTACCACACGACGCACCGTCACCCCTTCCAGCGCCGGGGCATTGACCTTGGCGACGAAGCCGGCCAGGTAAGCGTTGATTTCATCCTTGACCATGAAGCCATGGGGATCAGTGCCCGGATGCTCGATGCCATAGCGATAACCCGGCAGCGCACACTGCCAGTTTGGCGTGACCAGGCTGAAGGCATCCCAGCGTTGATGGCGCCAGGCGTGGGTCAGGCTGTTTTTTTCCAGCAGCAGATGGTCGATGCCCTGGGCTTGCAGGTAATAACTGGCGGACAACCCGGCCTGGCCGCCGCCGACGATGATGACGCTGTAGTGCGGGGGTTTGACTGAGGTGAGATGTGGCATGGGTGAGTCTCCAATAGCGATGAGTACGGAAGCCGTTGGAGCGAGGCTTGCCCGCGAAGGCAATGTTTCAGTTTCAACAAATCGGCCGGATGTACCGACCTCTTCGCGGGCAAGCCTCGCTCCAACAAAATAGTGTTCGGGCTAGAAAGAACTCCACCCCGCCCCGGTAACCCGGCCGCCGCCTTCGGTGCGCATGCTCAACACCGCCACCGGCCCGTCCTGCTGGCGCGAGGCTTGGCCCTTGAGTGAGTTGAGGGTGTCCATGGCCGAGCTGCAGTAGAAGCCCTTGACCTGCTTGACCCGCTCGGACGCGTTGTTCAGGCCGCCTTCGATGCGCTCAAGAAAGTCCGCCAGCGGGTAGCTGGCGCCCTCCTGAAGATGCTCGTAGATCACCGTGGACGGCGAGTAACCGGCCGCTTCCTTGCCGTCGGGCCAGCGGATCTTGAAGTTGACTGCGGGCATATCAGTGCTCCTGTGGTTGCACGGAGGAAAGATCGAGTTGCGCATAGCTGAAGCCGGTGAAAGACCGCTCGCGCAGGTTCCAGAATTGGTCGTGTTGTGCGCCGTCGCGCACGTTCAGCGCGCCGCTGTCGGTGACCTGGCCGATGCGTTGGCAACGCAGGCCTTCGAAGGCAAAAGCGGCCTGGACGTTGTCCCAATCGGCGGCGTCGAGGGTCATCAGGAAGCCGTAGCTGGGGAAGACTTGCAGCCAGCGCAGCAGGTCGCCGTCGGCCGGGCATGGCAGGCTCGCCAGGTCGATTTCGGCGCCGCAACCGGTGCTTTCCAGCAGCATCAGCAGGCTGCCCAGCACCCCGGCGTTGCTGATGTCCTTGGCCGCCTTGAGCAAGCCGGCTTCGGCCAGGCGCGGCAGCACCTCAAGCTTGCTGCGCAGGCGTTCGGCAGGTACGCCTTCGAAGGCTTTCCAGTACGTGCTGTCGGCGTGCCAGACGCCTTCCAGATCCACGGCCATGGCAATCACCTGCCCCGGCATCACATGCAGGCTCGACAGCAAGCGACTGGCAATACCGGTAATAGCCACGGCCAGCGCCGTCGGGTTACCCGCCGCCTGACTGGTATGGCCGCCCGCCAATAACAAGCCGTAGGCGCGGCAGGCGGCCTGGATTCCGGCGAGGATTTGCCCGGCTGCGGCCTCATCGTGATGCCAGTAGGCATTCACCACCGCCGTCGCCCGGCCGCCCATGGCGGTGATATCGCTGACGTTGGCCATCACTGCCGACCAGCCGGCGAACCAGGGCGCCGCGCTGACGAAACCGGGCAACATGCCTTCGATGGCCAGCAACTGGTAATGCTCGCCGCAGGCAATGGCTGCCGTGTCGTCGCCGGGCAAGGCATACAGCTGCTGACGGGTCAGAGGCCGGGAGTGATCGGCCAATACCGTGGCCGGTTGTTGAATGGCCTGCTTGGAGCGCATCGCCGGAGTATCTCGCAGGGCTGCCAGCAGTTCGCCAAGAGGCAGGAAATCAGCCATGACGAGCCCCCTTCAGTGGGCCCAGTGACACCTGGCGAGGCATGAACGGATAGCTCACCAGGTCCGCCTGCATCAGGCAATGGGGCTGGCCGAGCAGTTCAAGGGGTTGCAGAGTCCGCCAGTGCAGACTGTGGAAATACGCCTCGTTGGCCTGCTGCACCGTGGCGTGAAACACCTCGCAGCCTAGTTCCTTGGCCCGGGATACCGCCTCGTTGACCAGCGCCTTGCCGATCATGCTGTGCCGGCGATAGGCCTGGGCCACGCACAGACGCCCGCCAAACCACAGTCCCGGTTGCGGCTGATAGATACGCACGGCACCGACCACTTGATCGGCCATGCCGCAGTTGCCCGCCAGGGCGACAATGGCAATGGCCTGGAAGTCGTGGCCGTCCTTGTCCTGGGGCAGCAGTTGTTGCTCGTCGGAAAACACCGCCCGGCGCAGGGCGTAATAGGCCTGCTTCTCCCACGGTTCGCTGGCGGGCTTGACCACCAGTTCACCGGCGCGAAACGGCTCGAAGGTACTGTCGACCAAGGCATAGGCCAGATTGGGCATGAGCGTGACTCCCGCAGTTATTCGTGGCTTTTCAGGGCCGAGCAGGCCCCGCACTTGGCACACCCGGCATTGATCTGCTCCGAGTGCAGGCCGTGCCGACGCAGGCTGGCGCCGATCTGCGGATACAGCCGGGCCATCATGGCGCTATCGGGTTTCGGGTGACGGGCCAGGGGCGTGCCGTCGATGGGCACGAACGGCACGACGAAGGGATACACACCCAGGGCGCTGAGACGCTCGCTCATCTCGACGATGGCCGATTCGCTGTCGCCCAGCCCGGCGAGGATGTAGGTGCTGACCTGACCGCGACCAAACACCCCGACCGCCGCCTCGAACGCCTCGATATAACGGCTAAGGGGCACTTCGGCCTTGCCCGGCATGATGCGTTGGCGCACTTCGTCTGTGACCGCCTCCAGGTGCATGCCCAGGGAGACCACGCCGCTGTCGCGCAGGCGGCTGAACCAGCGGTCATCGTCCGGCGGCTCGCACTGGGCCTGGATCGGCAGATCGATGGCGGCGGTCACGGCCGCCGCCGACTCGCAAAGAATCGCCGCGCCACGGTCCGGGGTCTGCGGGGTGCCGGTGGTCATTACCATATGCTTGACGCCGTCCAGTTCCACCGCCGCCTTGGCCACCTCTGCCAGTTGCTGCGGGCGCTTGCGGGCGATGGTCTTGCCCGCCGCCAGGGACTGGCCGATGGCGCAGAACTGGCAGGAGGTACCGCGATCATTGAAACGGATGCAGTGCTGCAACACGGTAGTCGCGAGCACGTCACTGCTGTGCAGCGTGGCGATCTTCCAGTAAGGAATGCCGTCCTCGGTGCTCAGGCCATAGAACTTCGGTACACCGGGCATCTGCACCTGGCCGACCTGCTGGCCCTGGCGGAAAATCAGCGCATGGCTGCCGTCTTCGCTGGGTTTGGCCTGATAGGGCGAATCCTGGGACGCCTGATTGAGGATCGGGATCATCGAAGTACGGCTGCCGACGGTCAGCGCCTTGTGATCGGAAGGCCCGGCGCCACCCTGGCGCGACAGGCCGTTCTGCGCCGCGGGCCAGCGCAGGCCGTGGCATTGCAGCTCGGCGAGCAGTTCACTGTTGTGCATGATCAACCTCCTTCACTGGATGAAGTGCGCCAGCGCGCTCATGCACATGGGCGGTGGGCGTGCGGTCGATCAACAGGCTCAGCAGTTCCGGGCGGCTGTAGTGGCCGACCGAATCCATCATGCGTTTGCGCTTGTCGATCAGGGCCAGGTCGAGGTCGGCAATCACTACCCCTTCGCCATTGCGCAAGGGGTCGCCGAGGACCTTGCCTTCCGGGGAAATAATCGCGGTAAAACAGCCGCCGGAAATCGGTCCCAGCTCGCACCCGGTGTCCTGCATGATTCGGCGCTGCTGATCGGTATCCAGCCAGGCGGTGGCGTTGACCACGAAGCAGCCGCTTTCCAGAGCGTGATGGCGGATGGTGACTTCGATCTGTTCGGCAAAAATGTCGCCTACCAGAGAGCCGGGAAACATCGCCACATGGATCTGCTCGCCATCGGCGATCAGGGCATAGCGCGCCAGGGGGTTGTAGTGCTCCCAGCAAGCCAGCGAACCGATGCGCCCGACCGCGCTGTCCACGGCACGCAGGCCGGAACCGTCGCCCTGCCCCCAGACCATGCGCTCATGGTAGGTCGGGGTGATCTTGCGTCGATGCTGAATCAGGCTGCCGTCGGCATCGAACAGCAACTGGGCGTTATAAATAGTGCCGCCGTCGCGCTCGTTGACGCCGATGCTGGCGACGATGCCCGCCTCGCGACAGGCTTCGCCGATCTGCCGGGTGACGTCGGAAGGTACGGTAACGGATTGTTCTAGCAGCAACAGATGCTGCTTGCCCATGGCAAACGGCGGCTGGACGAAGGAAAAATAGGGGTAGTACGGCACCACGGTTTCCGGGAATACCGCGAACTGTACCCCTTCGCGACCCAGCTCCAGCAGAGTGCGGCACAGCTTGTCGACAGTGGCCTGGCGCGAGTACAGCACCGGGCTGAACTGCACGGCGGCGGCGCGGATGGTGGTCATGGTGGTGTCCTGTATTGCCGAATTGATAAAGCCCTTGCTTGATGCAATTCACCTTGTGGGAGCGAATTCATTCGCGAAGCGGTCGGCACATTCAGCAGATCTTCCTCGTCTGAAATACCGCTTTCGCGAATGAATTCGCTCCCACAGGGCGTTTTTCGCAACAGGGATGGGTTACGCCGTCCAGGTATCGATAATCAACGCACCCTCGCGCCGCATCAGCAGGCGCAGGTCCATGACGTCCAACGGGTTGATCGGGCGGATGCCTTCGATCAGGGCTTTTTCGGTCTGGCCGTACAGGGCCTGCAAGGCAAAGCGGCAGGCGTAGACTTCGCCGCCTTCGGCCATGAACGCCTTGATCTGGTTATTCACCGCCAAATGGCCGGGGAAAGCTTCGGCACCCAGAGTCGGGAAGCCGCGTTGCACGCCCAGTTGCACGCCCGGTCCGTACAGCAGCACTTTGGTTTCGAAACCTTTGCGCAGCAGGCGCTTGGCCTGGAGCATGTTGACCAGGCCGATGGAGCCCTCGAAGGCGATGGTGTGGAAAGTGATCAGGCATTTTTCGCCCGGCTCGGCCTTGACGTCCTCGAAGACTTTTTCTTCGTAGTTGACCAGGAAGTCACCGTCTTGATAGTGGGCAATGTCTACGCTTGGCATCGTGTCGCTCTCCGGCTGTGGGTGTTTTCGGGTTTACACCGGTACTAGAGCGAAGGCCGTGCCAGCCCCCGGAATGATTTTTTATAGCTATATAAGCAATTGATAAATAAATACTTATCCATCTGATACGGTTTTAAATCGCCCCTCTGATGCTTTCGCCCGATCACGCATTCCCGTAGAAATACGAATATTCGTAGCGCTGCATCACGAGATTTCGTAATGACCGAGACCGACTCCCTCAGCGGCTGGGCTGACCTGGCTTATTCATCGCGGCACATGGTGTTCGAACACTGTGCTGAAGCCATCGCCCTGCTCGATCCGTTCACCGACCGCTTTGGCGACCTGAATATCGCCACCTGCAAGCTGCTCGGTTATCCACGCCAGGAACTGCTGAACCTGCCGGTGAGCAAACTGTTCGGTCATCAATTGGCGGACCTGATCGTCTTCACCCAGGCGGTGATGGACAAGGGCCGGGGCTGGAGCGACGACCTCAGTTGCAACTGCAAGACCGGCGAGCGCATAGAGTTGGAAATATCCGCCACCACCTTGCAGGTCCGTGGCAGCCCGCAACTGATCCTGGTGTTGCGCGAAGCCAGTCGTCAGCAGTACCAGCAGGACCAGGCCTATACCGAGCGGACCATGCGCGGCGGGCTGATCGAGTGGCGCAATATCCTCAACCTGTTCCAGGAGTCCGAGCGCGACAACCAGTTGCTGCTCAGCTCCGTGGGCGACGGTATCTACGCCATCGACAGCGACGGCCGGGCCACCTTCGTCAACCCGGCCGGGGCGCGCATGCTCGGCTGGGAGGTCAAGGACATGATCGGCAAGAACATCCACCGCATTCACCATCACAGCCATGCCGATGGCAGCCACTACCCGGTGGAAGACTGCCCGATCTACAAGGCGGTGCACGACGGCGTGGTTCACGAAGGCCGCCAGGAAGTGTTCTGGCGCCGCGACGGCAGCAGCTTTCCGGTGGAATTCACCAGCACCCCGGTGATCTCCGACGGCCGCATTGCCGGGGCCGTGGTGGTGTTTCGCGATATCACCGAACGACGCACCACGGAAAACCAGCTGCATGTGGCGCTGGAAGAGTTGAAGGTGCTCAAGGAGCGTCTGGAAGAACAGAACGCCTACCTGCAGGAAGAGATTCATATCGAGCACAACTTCCGCGAGATCGTCGGCCAGAGCGAACCCATCCTCAAGATCATCCGCCAGATAGATGTGGTCGCGCCCACCGATGCCAGTGTGTTGATCAATGGCGAGTCCGGCACCGGCAAGGAGCTCATCGCCCGGGCCATCCACCAGGCCAGCCGCCGCAGCGCCCATCCGCTGATCCGGGTCAACTGCGCGGCGATCCCCACCGAGCTGTTCGAGAGCGAATTTTTCGGCCATATCCGTGGCGCCTTTACCGGCGCGGTGCGTGATCGCGTCGGGCGTTTCGAACTGGCCGATGGCGGCACGCTGTTCCTCGACGAGATCGGCGAGATCCCCCTTGAGCTGCAAAGCAAATTGCTGCGGGTCTTGCAGGAAGGCCAGTTCGAACGGGTCGGCGAAGAGCGCACGCGCAAGGTCGATGTGCGCATCATTGCCGCGACCAACCGCGACCTGCGCCAGGAAGTCGGGGCCAGGCATTTCCGCGAGGACCTGTACTTTCGCCTCAATGTGTTCCCGATCCAGTCCCCGGCCCTGCGCGACCGGCCCATGGATATCGCGCCCCTGGCCGCGCACTTTCTCAAACAGACCGCCAAGCGCCTGAACATGCCCGGGCGGCGCCTGCGCAACAGCGATATCGAACGCCTGCAACGTTACTCCTGGCCGGGCAATATTCGCGAGCTGCAGAACGTCATCGAACGGGCACTGATCACCTCGTCCGGTGCGGACCTTAATCTCGATCTGCCGGACGAGCCGAAAGCCGCTGCGCCCGCCACGGCATCGACAGAAGAACGCATTCTTACCGACGCCCAGCTGCGGGATCTGGAACGCAACAATATGCAGGCCGCGCTCAAGGCCTGTGGTGGCAAGTTGTTTGGCAAAGGCGGTGCGGCAGAGTTGCTGGGGCTGAAGCCGACAACACTGGCTTCGCGGTTGAAGCGGCTGGATATCGATGTGGGATAGCGCGCCGTCTCTAATACTCCCGTTACCTAAATGGCGAACTACCGAATAGCCTGCGATTACATATCAAAAAAAAAGTGAAGCATAAAAATAGTAATGGCACCTAACCCCCCTCCCATCGTCAGCCGGAGGGACCATTGCATGCGCTTTACTACTGCTTTAGGTAAGCGCGAGAACTCTTCGGGGTCTAGCATCCCATTTCGTAGGTATCTGCTGGACCACCCAATAATTCCCGAAAAGCTGTGTGCAAGAGAAAGCCGTGAGGAAAACGACCACTCTCTCGGGCGCCCATAGTACTCTATGGCATAACTTTTCTTGAAAATACTCAACACCAGATCAAGATCTCGATAGCCAACGTAGATATTTATACCAACACCCATGAGGCAGGCAATCAGCAGTGAAAGCATAAAAACAACCTCAACCATTGAAAAGCACAACATCGCCACCTCACTAAAATACTTGCCACTTTATAAACTCTTCTATTTCGCCATCCATCAATTCAACAATTTGTGATGCGGACCATCCACCTGCAAGCCCTCCCACTAGCCCACCAGCAAGCATCAATGCGATAGTACATATAGGGGCACCAGGTCCACACACGACAGAAACAGCAGCGCCCGCCCTAGCCCCGGCAAAGCTGCCGCTTATCATCGCCCCTTGCTTGGTAACCTCTTTGATTTTATTGTCTGCGTTGACAACATCATATACAGCATAAGCAATTGTCACGACAATCAGCACTTTACCCGTCACATTCAGCACTTTACTGGTAGTGTTATATTTTGCGCTCGGCCTTGCGGAGGATTCGATAATCTCATAATGAATGGCATTTCTTTGATGAGAGTTTAGCTCAGCGAAGCTTTTACCAAATCTTTTACCTGAGTATTTCTCCAGCAACATCTGCAAAGCCGGAGACACATTCTTTCTATGCTCCGCAACGGCTTTACCTTGCACCGAAGTTCTATTTCTGGTCTCAATCATTATCTGATTACGCAATGCATAGCAATGCTCTGCCGCTTCTTTGACTCGCACCCTACCTGCCCGGACCTCTGCCAACATCGCCGCCTTGACCCTCTGCACATTCCGATTGTAATTGGCCCGTTGTTCTGCATCACTGATCGCATCCAGAGAAAATTTGAGTGCCGCCCCCTCTAGGCTTTCGAGCGCCTTCGCAAGAGCTTCGTCATCGACAGGATGAATTTCTTGGGCAAGATAGTAACGATGAAAAGAATCCACCTTTCAACCTCCACAGCCATTTTGAGCAACTTCATTAAATATCGCTTTCCAGCCAAATTTAATAACATACCCACTGACACCATGAAAGCCAGATACTGAGACTTTTTTATCAAATCACATACTTAAAGAGCTTTCCTACAGAAGAAATGGAAAACCCTTACAAATTCTTATTTAAAGATAGCCCCGGCGACACATCAAGGATACTTACTCCCCTAAAAAACAGACTTCGCGGTTGAAGCATTTGAACTATGAGGTGGGATGATTCGTTGGAGCCGGGCTTGCCCGCGAAGGCCTCGACGCGGTATGCCTGAAACTCCACGCCGACAGGTTCGCGGGCAAGCCTCGCTCCAACGGGATAGTGGATGTTCGCGGGCTTATCGGATCGCTGCCCGCTGACGCCAACACCATCGCCATTCTTTTCAGACATACCCGCTATCGATACGCACGACTAATGACCCGCCGAGAAAATCGCTAATCTAGCTTCATTGCGATTTGTCTCCGCTCCAGGAACGCAACTTGACCGCCCCTCCCCGGGCGGTTTTTTTTGGCCTGGCTTTATGGCCGGCTCGCCGCGCGCTGCAACCAGGCGTTGAGGTCGTTCATCTCGGTGTTGTTGATGGTGTGGCGCATGCCTTCGTAGAGGTGATAGTCCGGGTTAAGCCCCAGGGTTTCCAGGACCACACGGGCACCGCTGGCGCTGCTGGCGGGCAATTGCGGGTCGAGGCTGCCATGGCCGATGAAGATCGCCAGGGACTGACGGCTATTGTCCGGCTTGAGTTCCTGTTGCAGCACCGACAACACCTTGCCGCTAAGCACCGCAATGCCGCCGACGAGTTCTGGATGGCGCAGGGCAACTTCGTAACTCATGATCGCCCCCTGGCTGAAACCGATCAGGAATACCTTGCGCGGCTGGGTGTGGTACTTCTCGGTGGCTTGGGCGATGAATTGGCCAAGCAGCTCGTTGCTGCGTTGCAGGTCGGCGGTCACTCCGTCGTATTCTGCTGCGTCGGGCCGGCTGGCGAACCAGCGATAGGCACCTTCCTGCTGGGTGAAGGGGCCGCGTACCGACAGGTAGTTGTACTCGGCGGGCAATTCGTCCTTGAGGCCGAACAGGTCCTCTTCGTTGGTGCCGGAGCCATGCAGGAAGATGATCAGGGGCTTGTCCGCAATGCTGTCGTCGACCTGGGCCAGGTAGCTCAGGGCCAGATCAGTCTGCAAGGCAGGCGCTGCCTGATCAACAGCGGCATGGGCGGCACCGGCCAGGGCCAACAATAGAACAGCGAAATACTTCAGCATCGCAACAAGACCTCAGGCGGAAAATCGCAGCCATCATACGGGGCTCACTGAATGCTTTCAGTGAAATCTACGTACGGTCGGCGACTTGGCACAGAATTTTCAACACTTACCCGGCAAACCCGCAAAACACCACTGACACAGGACGTTCAGCGCCCATCGCGCACCAGCGAGAAACGCCGCACGGCCCACCGTTCATAAACAGTGCAGAAAGTGGGTCGCGTATCCACTGACCTGACGCTCTACCTAAAGGAAGAAGTAGCCATGAACTACCTGTCGTTGCTGATCAATGCCTTTGCCCCTCAGCGCACCGCAACCGCCGAAACTGACGGTGACACGCTGATGGTGATCAACCCCCTCGCCGCCAGCCAGCTCAGCCACGAAGACTTGGCCGCCAGTGATGACTACCTCGACGAGATGCTCGATGGCACCGAGTGGCATATGTCACTGATGGACCTGGCCAGTCTCGATAATGCGACAAGCCTGTTGCCGCGTTCGATCTGAAAGCTCAAACCACATGCCCTGGGAGCAAACCTGTGGGAGCGAATTCATTCGCGAAAGCGGTGTTTCAGACGACGAATATCTGTCGAATGTACCGGCGCCTTCGCGAATGAATTCGCTCCCACAGAGCTCCGGTAATTACCCGGGCTTTGCGTTGTTTGATAAGAATCGGCTCGTACCAGCGCTCACTCCAATTCAGATCACCGGTCACCCGCGCCCCTTGATAAATGCCCTCGGCGCAGCCATCTAGTGAGCTTTGCGGCTTTTAATCTGGAGCGTATGCGTGACGACGGAAGATGCGGTATTGGCAAGCGAACCGGTGGAACTCAAGCGAGTGACCACGGAAATGGACGAGTCCGAGGACCGTCTGCGCCTGGTCGGCGAGATTGAATCGGGCGAGCCCATGGTGTTCTGGCTGACCCAGCGCCTGCTCAAGCGCATGCTGCCGCACCTGTTCAGCTGGTTACAGCCCTCCTCCAGCGCCAGCCGCGCCTCACCGGTGCCGGATTATCACACCGACGCGATTCAGGCCTTTGCCCAGCAGGCCGCCGTGGCCCAGTTGCCGCATCAGGCCCCGGTACTGGCTCACCCTCAGGACAGCCGTCTCCTGGTCGATGCCATCGACATCACCCGTACGCCGGACATCATCGCCCTGACCTTCAAGAGCGGCGAGAAAAAGGCCGCCCTGCTGCTGGCGCAACAACCCCTGCGCCAGTGGCTGGCCATCCTCCACGAACAGTGCCGCACCGCCGAGTGGTCGATGGATGTGTGGCCGGAGTGGATTGTCGACAGCAAGCCAGGCACGACTCGGCAGGTGCGGGCGACGATGCATTGATAACAGTGCAGGTGCATGGATTGCACCTATTCACTTGTGGGAGCGGATTCATCCGCGAAAAGGCCAACATATCCGACGCATATAGGTCGCCTGTAATCCCGTATTCGCGGATGAATCCGCTCCCACATAGATTTCAACAGCGCAACTGCCTCACGCCACTCGCAACGCCTTGAGCACCGCCAGCCCCTTGTCAGCAAAGACTTCCGCCTGACGCGTCAGCTCGGCCAGGTTGTCTTCGGGGCTTTCCATGGCCTTGCCGTCCTTGAGCAAGCGCTGGCCCTGTTCAGCGAGAATCTGCCAGACGTACTGCGCCCATTCTGCAGGCTGCTTGCGGCCCAGACGGATAGCGTTGAGGAACAGTTGCTGGAAGCGATCCACGGTCACGCCACCGCCGGTTACCGGGCTGGCCAGCACTTCGACGCGCTTGTCGAAATGCGCCTGCTGGCACAGATGCTGGTTCAGCGCCGCGCAGCGTACCTGCACCTGTTTTTCAGCCGCTTCGCTCTGACACGGGGCAACGGCCCCCAGGCCGACCAGAATGGCAATGGCCTGGCTGAGGATCGGGTAGCTTGGTGACGGCAAGGCCGCAGCCAGCTGACGCATGGTTTTCGGCGCATAAGCCTTGGCCGCCAGGGCTTCGATCAACGGCGCGTAGATTTCCTGCTGCAGGGTGGCCTCGCCCATTGCGCCGGTCACTTTGCTCGGCACGCTGTCGGCCGATTGGGTGAGCACGAAGCGCGTATTGAGCATGCGTTCGCGCTGTTCGCTATCGGCCAGCTTGCTCGCACCGCGTACGTACAGGTCCTTGCGGAACTGTTGGTTGACGAAATAATCCCGGGCCTGCTCGCGCATGATCGGGTGTTCGATAGTCTTGAGGAAGGTCTGGCCTTCGGCACTCAAATTGATCGCATCCACAGTGTCCTGGGTCACGGCAGTGCAGGCGTAGTCGAGCTTGGCCGGAGCCAGAGCGTCAACCACGTCGGTGAAGTACATGACGTTCCAGTCACGATTGAAGTACTCGTGGGCCACGTAGTTGCGGTTCTGCCCCATCACCGTCTTGAGCTTGGCATCCAGCCCCGGCACCGCCCGGGCATAGGCCGGCTGGGCCGCCAGCAGCGCTTCGGAAAACTTCAACGCCGCCTCGACCCGACCCACGGCGCCACTGGCCGGCGCGGCAAAGCGATCGTGCAGGGTGAACAGCTGGCGCAACGGCGCCTGGGGTGACCAGCCCGGAAGGCAGTTGTAGCTGATATAAAGCACGCCACCGGGCTTGAGATGACGGCGGGTGAACTCGACGATCAGCTTCTGGTTATCGCGGCTGATCCAGGTCCAGATGCCATGCAGGCTGATGCTGTCGAATTGCGGCAGGTCTTGCCGGACCAGCAACTGCTCGAAACTGTCGTCATACAGCCGCGCCGAGCTATTGAAGCCGGCGGCCAGGCTGTTGGCATGGTTGGCATGGGCCGGATTGAAGTCGGTTGCTACATAGTGCCCGGGGTTGGCGGCAGCGTGGATATTGACCGAGACACCCTGACCAAAGCCCAGCTCACAGTGGTAGGCATTAGCACTCTCGACACCACCCAGGCCTCTGAGCAGCAGACAGTAGCGCTGGAACACGGGATTGATTTCCCGGTAATAGCCATAGGTGTAACCCACGTCCGTGAAATAGCCTTCGTTCCAGGTATCGCTCATAGGTTCAATCCGTTAAATCTACAAAAAAAGGGAGGGTTTTCTTATAGATGCACGAAACATTCCCTACAAGGAAAAACTCTCATTCGCAGGGATTTTTCCGATCAGATATCCCGATGAGGGCATTGCCACGCGGATGAAGGGCTTGACCGGTTTTGTTTCTAAACATTTCACAAGGCCGGTGCAGCTTGTGTGGGAGCGAATTCATTCGCGAAGACGGTGTTCCTGACGATAAATATGCATCGCCTATATCGGCCTCTTCGCGGATGAATCCGCTCCCACAGGTTGTGCTCGGCGGGGCATATGCCGCGAGCATCGGCAATATCTTGCAGGACACGTCTCTTTATCTTGAGTGAAGTTTCCGAGACAATCCCCACCCTCTTGTGCCTGTGAATTTCGGTCTCTAGTCTGCGCCGGTCGTTGCCCATTCAACGATCGGGTGTAGTAGCCCGGCTTTATCAGGCGCACTGCGCCACCTTCTGCAAGGCGCTTTTTTACGGCCTGGTTTTTATGGTGGCCGTGCGCAGGACACCTTCGGGTGTACCGGGTGCCTGATCTCCGGACTACTACCCTGTGCGCGGCCGCCACCCTGATCGTGTAGTAGCGATGACGGTGACGGCTCCTAATCAGTGATCAGGAGTCAAATCACATGCAAGACACCACCCCCGCCCCACCTTTCACAGTCAACGAAAACCTTACCGCCATCGAAGCTCTGAACCATGCCAGCGATATGCTGCGCTGCAACCGGGTGTCGCTCTATGAATGCGCCGATAACCTCAAGGATCCGGAACGCAGCCAGATCTTTTCGGCGGTGCAGCAGTTGCAGTTGATCGATGCGTTGGTGAGCAAGGCCCTTGAGGAACTGCCCGGTTCCTGAGGCCTTCAAGAGATCTTGTGGGAGCGGATTTATCCGCGAAGCTGGCGACCCGGACAATGGAAATGCATCGAATGTACCGCCCTCTTCGCGGATGAATCCGCTCCCACAGGTTCAGGTGGGGCGCCACTCTCACCAATTATCTGCCAACCCCAACAACCCCAGAATCTGCTTCCGCAAATCCACCAGGTACGGATCATCGCGATGGCGCGGGTACGGCCTTTCGATGGTCAGTTGCGCCTTGATACTGGCCGGGCGGTCGCTGAAGACGATGACGCGGTTGGCCAGCAGCAGCGCCTCTTCGACATCGTGGGTCACCAGCAGCGCCGTGTAGCCCTGGCGTTGCCAGAGGTCGATCAGTTCCTTCTGCATGGCGATGCGGGTCAGGGAGTCGAGTTTGCCCAGAGGCTCGTCGAGGATCAGCAGGCGCGGTTCGTTGACCAGAGCCCTTGCCAAGGCTACCCGTTGCGCCATGCCGCCGGACAGTTGTCGGGGATAGGCACGACCAAAGGTGCTGAGGCCGACCTTGGCCAGGGCCGCATCAATTTTTGCCGAGTGAGTCTTGAGCAGGCCCTGGGCTTCCAGACCCAGAGCGACGTTGTCACGCACCCTGCGCCACGGATAGAGCGTCGGGTCCTGGAACACCACCACCCGGCTCGGGTCCGGGCCTTTGATGGGTTCGCCATCGGCCAGTAAGTTGCCACTGTCCGCCGGTTCCAGCCCCGCCACCAGGCGCAGCAACGTCGACTTGCCGCAACCCGAAGGCCCGAGCAGCGCGACGAATTCACCGGGGGCAATGTCCAGGGAAACCTTGTCCAGCACCGCCAGGCGCTGGCCTTCCAGGGAAAAACCGTGGCTGATGTTGTCGATACGCAGGGCCAGCCCGGCCGTGCTTGCGGTGTCTGTCGAAGCGGCTGCCGCTACCATTTCATTGCTCCTTGTTGCCAGGCCAACAGCCGGTCACGAATCAGGAACAGCGCCGAAATCAACCCGGAACAGGCCAGGGCCATGATCAGCAGCGCTGCGTACATATTGGCGTAGGCCGCCCAGCCCTGAGCCCATTGCAGGTACCAGCCGATACCGGACTTGACCCCCATCATTTCCGCCACCACCAAGGTCGAGAACGAGGCGCCCAGGCCCATGAACAGGCCGACGAACACATGGGGCAAAGCAGCAGGAATCGCTACATGGAAGATCAGAAAGCTCTGTTTGGCGCCGAGGGTTCGGGCCACGTCGTAGTAGGCCTTGTCGACACTGGCCACGCCCGACCAGGTCAGCACCGTGACTGGGAACCAGGTGGCCAGCGCAATCAGAAACACACTGGCGCTCCAACTACTGGGAAACAGAAAGAAGCACAGCGGCAGCAAGGCGGTCGACGGCACCGGGCCGAGGATGCGCAACACCGGGTGCAGCCAATAACCAATGCTGCGCGACCAGCCGATGGCGACCCCGGCGATAAACCCGGTCGCCGCACCCAAGGCCACACCGCTGCCGAGCAACAACGCCGAGTGCCAGAGGCTATCGGCCAGGCGCGGCCAGTCCTCGACATAGACATCGAGCAAGGCTTGCGGCGGCGCGAAAAATGGCACCGGCAGCAGGCCCAGCTTGGCGGTGAGCAATTCCCAGGCGCCGAGCAGAATCGGCAAGGCAATCAACCAGGCCCCGGCCCCGCGCACCCGCCGCGCCAAACCCGGCCACCAGCGCCCGGCGATGGCCGCGACAACGATCAGCGCCGCCACCACCAGGGACAAACGCGCCAGGCCGTCGGTCATCGGCCAGTTGCGGCTGGCGTTGGGCCAATAGCTGATCAGCGCGGCAACCCCGACCCAGGCCAGCACCGCCAGTACGCCTTGCGCCCAGAACTGCACGGGGCGGCGCGCGGCAAGGCTGCCAATATCGGTCAACTCAACTGAAGACATCGGCGGTGATCTCCTTGGCGAAAGCGTTGGCGTCGGTGCTGGCGCGGATCACCTCGACGCCTTGCAGATCCTTGACGTAGGTGGCGATTTCCTTGGTCAGCGCCGCGCCGACGGCATGGTGGCCGTGGGTATGGTCGTGAAGAATCGCCTCGACTTCCTCGGTGCTGGTATTCAGGGAATAGGCCTGGAAACCCTTGGCCACTTCATCCGGGTGTTTCACCGAGTAGTCGTGAGCCTCGAGAATGGCCTGGGTCAGGGCCGCTGCCACTTGCTTGTTGTCACGGGTCAGCTTGCCGGTCACGCCGACCACGCAGCAGCTGATATCGGCGTATTCCTCAACCAGGTTGGAAGACAGCTCCCTGGCCTTGCCGCCCTTGATCAGGCGGTACATGAACGGATCGCTGCCGCTGATGGCCTGCACTTCGCCGCGCTCCAGGGCAGTGCCGAGCAGGTCGGCGGGATACAGGCGCCACTCGACGTCGCGCACGGGATCGACGCCGTGGCGCTTGAGCAATACCGAGAAAAAGTTGCGGTCCGGGCTGGCCATATCGGTGACGCCGATGGCCTTGCCCTTGAGGTCTTCCAGTGTGTTGATGGAGCCACTGGTGGCGCTCAACAGACGCAGGCAACCGCCATGGGTGCCGGCGGTGAGCTTGACGTCGAAGCCTTGCTCCAGCGCCTTGAGCCAGCGCAGAGCCATACCGATCCCGGCGTCGGCCTTGCCCGTGGCGATGGCTTCGAGCAGCACCTCCGTGGAGTTGCCGAAGTTGACCAGTTCCACATCCAGGTTGTGCTTGGTGAAGAAGCCCTGGCCATGGGCGATGACCACCGGCGCCAGGCACACCGCATTGAGGTTGATGGCCAGTTTCAGCTTGCGTGGCTCGGCCAGGCGGATGAACTCGCCGGTGCCGGCAGGCTCGCCATCGGCGTGATGCCCGGCATGCTCATCGGCAGCCCAGCCAAGGCGCGGCAGGCTCAACAACAGCGGGCTGGCCAGAGCGACGCCGGTCAGACCCAACAGACGACGGCGGCTCAGGTGATCAAATCCGGCCATGCAGGTATTCCTTGCAGAAAAGAGGACGAAGCTGTGACCTGAAAGTCCTTTTAATAACTTTTCTCAAGGTTCCAGCGATTGGTTAGAACCCTATCACCGAACAAAACATTACAGAAATGCATTTAAATTCTAAGCAAAGATGCAAATTATCTATCAAAAAAATCACCGGATACCGCGCAATGTGAGAGCGAGGCTTGCCCGCGAAGGCGATATCAGGGTTCAACAACCTCTATCGGATGTACTGACATCTTCGCGGGCAAGCCTCGCACCCACACGACTTAATAACCGCGCGACCGTCAACACGACCAACGCGAGGCCCAACGACAGCCCCAACATGCCCTCATCCCCCGCCACCTCCCGCACCGCCGCATAACACCAGGGCGCGGCGGCCGCACAGACAAATCCCGGCGCCAGTAGCCGCCCCACCAGTTGCGCATACTGGCCATGCTCGAACAGCTCAAACGGCAGGCTGGCCCGCAACAGCGTCGCCAGACCATTCATGGCGCCATAGCCAAAGACAAACACACAAGCAAGCCAGATCCGCCCCTGACTGCACAGGCCGATGGCAAAGCTCAGGCTCAGGCCCATGCCGACCCAGACATTCAGCCGCAGCGCCGACAGCGATCGCGCCAGCAAGCTTTGCGCCAGGCGCGAGCAGGTCTGGCCGATGCCCCACAGGGCAGCCAGCCAGAGTGGCAGGTTGAAGTCGAGCAACAGGCCGGGCAGATGGGCCGACAAACCCGCCGAGATAAAACTGATCAGCGTCACGCTCAGGGCGTAGCCAAGCTTGCGCGGCCAGGGCACCGTGGCAGGCGCCTGGTCAATTTGCTGCGCTGGTGCTGCGGCGGCGTTGGGCAGGCCACTCAACAGCAGGCCGCTGCACAAGGCCAACACGCCATACAGGGCAATGCCCGTGCGCCAGCCGTAAGCGTCCAGCAAACCATGACCCAAGGGCCAGAACACCGCCGAAGCGAGGCCGCCCAGCAAGGTGATCTGCACCATCACCGGGCGGGCTGCGGCGCCCGCCAACCCTGCCAGGGTGGCGAACAACGTGTCGTAGAGTGACAGGCGCATGCCCAGGCCCAGCAACGCCCAGGCCGCGAAATAACCGCCCGACGTGCTGCACAGCGACAAGCCGATGCAGCCTGATGCATTGAGCAGCGCGCCGATCTGCATCAGCCGCCGCCCGCCCAGTCGCTGGATCAACGGGCCACTCAAGGGCGAAATCAGACCCATGACCAACAGCGCCACCGACAACCCGGCAAACACCTGCTGACCGCCCCAGCCCGTATCGGCAACGATGGCCGGGGCAAAGGCCCCCGGCAGATAGAAAGTCACGCCCCAGTTGATCAGTTGCGCCAGGCCCAGTTGCAGCACGACGCGACGCGGCAGGCTGTCCATGGCCGATCAGCTCGGCGCGCTGGCGTCGCCTTCACCCAATGCCCGCTGCATCAGCACGGTGTCGACCCAACGCCCGTGCTTGAACCCCACTCGCTCGAATACCCCAACGCGATGAAAGCCCATGCGCTCATGCAGGCGGATCGAGGCAATGTTTTCGCTGTTGCCGATGATCGCGATCATCTGCCGCCAGCCCCCGGCGACGCAGTGCTCAATCACATCTTCAAGCACCGCCTGGCCGATGCCCTTGCCGGCCAGGCCATCACGCACGTACACCGAATCCTCGACGGTGAAGCGATAGGCCGGGCGTGGCCGGTAGAGGGTGGCATAGCCATAACCCACCACCTCGCCGTCCAGTTGCGCGACGCGATATGGTAAGCCCTTGGCGAGGACGTCGGCGCGGCGCCGTTGCAGTTCTTCCAGGCTCGGCGCCTCCAGTTCGAAGCTGGCAATACCGGTCAACACATGGTGCGCGTAGATCGCCTGGATGGCGGGCATATCGTCGTCCCGGGCGTCGCGCAGGATCAGGTGGTCAGCTGGCATATCGGTCTCGCTTGGCGGGCTGCAAATAAAGTGCAGCCATGATGCCGCCCGCCCTTTCCTAAACAAAGCTATGATTCATCATCCAAAGCATAAGTAAAACTTTGATATGAATCGTCTTAACCTCAACCACTTGCACACTTTTGCCCAAGTCATTCGCCAAGGCAGTTTTTCCGCTGCGGCCGAAGGCCTGAGCCTGACGCAACCGGCCGTGAGCCTGCATGTGCGCCTGCTCGAACAGCGGCTGAACCTGCGCCTGATCGAACGCGTGGGCAAACGCCTCAAGCCCACGGCGGCGGGCCTGACGTTGCTTGAGCATATCGGCCGCATTGATGCGGTGGTCGAGGATGCGCTAATGGAGCTGTCCAGCCATGCCGAAGGCGTCGCCGGGCAGATCGCCATCGGCACCGGCGCCACGGCCTGCATTCATTTGCTGCCGCCGCTGTTGCAGGCACTGCGCCAAGAATTTCCTGACCTGGATGTGCGGGTCAGCACCGGCAATACCGATGGCATCCTCAAGGCTGTGGAAGAAAACCGACTCGATCTGGCCCTGGTCACCCTCCCCGCCGCCGGTCGCAGCCTGGTGGTGACGCCATTACTGGAAGATGAGTTCGTGGCGATTTTTTCCGCAGGCACAGACCAGTTGCCAGAGTCACTGACACCGTCCAGCCTTAGTGAAGCGCCGCTGGTGGTGTTCGAAGCGGGTAGCAGCACGCGCTTGCTGATCAACGAGTGGTACTTGCAGGCGGGCCTGCGGATCAAGCCGGTGATGGAGTTGGGCAGCATCGAGGCGATCAAGGAAATGGTGGCCGCCGGGCTGGGCTACAGCATCGTGCCGCGCATGGCGGTGGCCGCCGAACATCATCGCCGTGGCCTGCAGGTGCACAGCCTGGATCCGCCCCTGAGCCGTACCCTGGGCATCGCCCTGCGCCAGGACAAACCCCTGAGCAAAGCCTTGCGCACAGTGCTTGATGCCTTGCAGACGCTGGCCTGAAGTGGTCACTTGTTCACGCTGGAAATGGCACGTACTCTGAAAGCTCGCTGAGCCCCTTTATCTCTGTGTCAGGGACGCCACCATGCAGTTCATTTCGTTGCTGGACGCCACACCCGAAATCCAGGCCGAAGTCCGCAACCTGCGCAATCAGACCGCCGTGCGCAAGTTCATGTACACCGAGCATGAAATCTCCCTCGACGAACATTGCGCCTGGCTTGAGTCCCTGAAAGACAACCCCCGACAATCGGTGTTCGTGGTCATGCACGACGACAAGCCCGCCGGTGTGGTTTCACTCAATGCCATCAACGCCCTGCATCACAGCGCCGACTGGGCCTTCTACCTGGACAGCGCCCTGCAAGGCAAAGGCATAGGCAGCCAGGTGGAACTGTGGTTGCTCAACCACGCATTCGATATCGTGCGCCTGGAAAAACTCAACTGCGAAGTGCTGCAAAGCAATATGGCGGTGATCCGCCTGCATGAGAAATTCGGCTTCGTCATCGAAGGCGTGCGCCGCCAGAACGTGATCAAGGACGGTCGGCGCATGGACGTGGTTTTGCTGGGGATTACCCGCGAAGAATGGCTGGAGCAGCGACCGAAGATGCAGGCAGTGCTGGACCGGTTGACGCGCTGAACCTGCTACGGGAAAACCGGCGCTGCCTTGGCGCGAATGCCTGAGGCCAGCAGCAACACAATGGCAGGAACAATCACCACACCGGCGGCAAGCATCGCGTCCTTGAGCCCGCCCGCATTCAGGCTTGCACCGCCGATAATCACACCCAGGCCAATCGCACTATTGAGCACTGCGGTGTGTACGGCGGTCGCCGGTACGGTCTGTGGCCCGGCGATCTTCAACACCCAGGTTTGCAGGCCCGTGAACAACGCTGAAATCGCCACACCCCAGATCACCAGCAGGCTCACCACCGCTGCGATCCCCAGTAACGGACCGTACAGGCCGAGGATCATCAGGGCTGACGCCAGGGCAATCAGCGCGGTAAAAATGAAAGGTTTTAACCCACGATCGATGAGGACAGCACTTAGCAGGTTGCCCACAAAACCCGCAGCGCCGAAGGCGAACAACAGCACGGCAATCAGGCTGGCGGTAATGCCGGGTACCTGGGCAATGAAGGGTTCGACAAAGGTATAGGCGCCGAAATGTGCAGCCGCCGTCAGAGCGGTGACCGCGTAGGTGATCAACAGATCCTTGCGCCGCAGCACTGCGGCAAAACCGCCGCCTGCGGCCGGAGAATGGATGTGCATCACCGGCAGCACCATGGCCATGGCCGCAGCGCTGAGTACGCACACCAGCGCCAGGGCTCCGAACGCCGTGCGCCAGCCATCGTGCTGCCCCAGCAGATTGACTAATGGCACTCCCAGGACCGTCGCGACGGTAATACCGCCCAACACCACTGACGTCGCCAGCCCCACCCGATGGGCCGGGACAATATGCGCAGCGGTCGCCGCCACCACGGCCCAGAACACCCCATGGGCCACGGCACCGACGGCACGGGCGCCAAGCAGCGTCAAAAACTCCGGAGACAGGGCCGCCAGAGCGTTGGACAGCGCCAATATCAGCATCAAGGCGATCAGCAGGGCCTTGCGCGACACCCGTTGGTTCAGCCAACTGGATAACAGCCCGCTGGCGGCGCCGATCCAGGCGTACAGGGTTACTGTCAGGCCAACGGTCGACGGTGGCTGATTCAAGTCAGCCGCTATCTGCGACAGCAGGCCGATAGGGGCAAATTCACATGCCACCATCGTGAACGAGGCCACGCACAGCACGCCGATGGCGCAGCCGGTTCGCACATTTGGGTTGCTCATGGATAATTCCCGTCCTTGTCTGCCTGTAGCGGGATGAGCAACCGAAGGTACTCGTCAATCTCCCCCGCCGCCCCCGCAACCACCACCACAGCCCCCGCCGCCGCAGCCGGAACTGCTGTCACCGCCCGAGCTGTCACCACCGCCGCAGCCCGACGCCGAATCGCTGCCACTGGAATCGCCACCGCCATCGGAGCCCACACCGGAGGCAAAGTCGCCGCCACAGTACACCGTCGAGTCAGTGCCCGCGCGCTTGACCGCCGTGCAGTCGACGACATAGTGAAAACCATCACTGATATTGAGCTTGGCATCCAGGGCAAACAGCAGCGGCAGGCGCAGGGCGTTCTTGGGGAAGATGTTTTCTTCGCGGCAGGCGTACCACCAGCAGCGACGCAATCCGGCATCGGCCTTCGCTGCGGCTTCCTTGCCCAGGACCGCCGCTGGCGTGTGATGCAGAAGACCGCCAAAGGCTTTCTTGCAGAAAGACTCGTACTCGCGGGTATGCAGGATGAATTCGTGCCACAAGTCATCTACCACTTGCGACGGCATCGACACGTATTTCTGCCCGCTCTTCAGATAGGCAAGGAAGAACTGACGCATGCCCTGGGCCACCAGTTGGCAGTCCTTGATCTGCAAATGACCGTGGCGGCGCATCAGCATCTCGAACAGATGCGCGGGCAGGGTGTACTGGCGGATGTAGTGCTCGCGTTTGTAGATCAGCCCGTTCTGACGGATTGCCAAGAGGACCCAGACCACAAAGGCCAACAGCAACGCCAGGGGAAACAAGATAAAGAACATTAGGACATCCATGTGGGCATTTATACGGCGGACCTGATTGTGAACAGGATTTATGTGGGAGCGAATTCATTCGCGAAAACGATATTGAAGACGAGACAAACGCGTCGAATGTACTGGTATCTTCGCGAATGAATTCGCTCCCATAATTCGCTCGCACAAGTCACCTCTACAATGCGCGTTCACAAATCGCTCCACTCCAGATCGAACTGTGCAATGAGACAGTGACCGCTGCGCTTGGTGCCCGCAAGACCCACCGTGTGACAGCGCGCACAACCTTGACGCGACATGCCAGGTTGCGCCGCCTCAAGGGAGGTTGTACGATGACTGCTGACTATCGAGTAACCGCGCTGCCTTACGCGCGACCATTGCAATTCGGCAACCCAGCATGAGCGTCTGTTGCACCGTTGCGTGCAACCGGCCCCACCGTCAAAAACAACAGGAGATACCGATGCCTACCGTTCTCGGCCATAACTTCATCGCTGGCGCCCGCAGCGCCCTTGGCGAACCGCAACACAAAAGCCTCGACGCCACCACTGGCGAGGCCCTGCCTTACAGCTTCTACCAGGCCACCGACGCAGAAATCGATGCCGCTGCCCTGGCTGCCAAAAGCGCCTTTCCCGAATACCGCCAACTGAGCCCGGCTCGTCGCGCGGAGTTCCTCGAAGCCATCGCCGACGAACTGGATGCCCTGGGCGACGATTTCGTTGCCGTGGTCTGCCAGGAAACTGCCCTGCCCGCCGCCCGTATCCAGGGTGAGCGCGGTCGTACCAGCGGCCAGATGCGTCTGTTCGCCAAAGTCCTGCGTCGCGGTGACTACCTCGGTGCGCGCATCGACCTGGCCCTGCCGGATCGCAAACCGCTGCCGCGTGTCGACCTGCGTCAATACCGCATCGGCGTAGGCCCGGTTGCCGTGTTCGGCGCCAGCAACTTCCCGTTGGCCTTCTCCACTGCTGGCGGCGATACCGCTTCGGCACTGGCCGCCGGCTGCCCGGTGGTATTCAAGGCCCACAGCGGCCACATGGCCACTGCTGACCTGGTCGGCTGCGCCATCATCCGCGCTGCTGAACGCACCCAGATGCCAAAAGGCGTGTTCAACATGATCTTCGGCAGCGGCGTCGGCGAAGGCCTGGTCAAGCACCCGGCCATTCAGGCGGTCGGCTTCACCGGCTCCCTGAGCGGCGGCGATGCCCTGTGCAAAATGGCGTCGGAGCGTCCACAGCCGATTCCAGTCTTTGCCGAAATGTCCAGCATCAACCCGGTAGTCCTGCTGCCGGAAGCCCTGAGCAGCCGTGGCGACACCGTAGCCAAGGACCTGGCTGCTTCCGTGGTCATGGGCGCCGGCCAGTTCTGCACCAACCCAGGTGTTGTGATCGGCCTGCGCTCCCCGGCTTTCGCCGCGTTCCTCGAGCAGCTCAAAGAGCACATGGGTGGCCAGGCGCCGCAAACCATGCTCAATGCCGGTGGCCTGCGCAGCTACAGCAAGGGCGTCCAGCATCTGCTGTCGCACCCGGGCATCACCCACCTGGCGGGTAAACCGCAGGAAGGCAAACAGGCCCAGGCCCAGCTGTTCAAGGCCGATATCAGCCTGCTGCTCAACGGCGACGAACTGCTGCAGGAAGAAGTCTTCGGCCCGACCACGCTGGTCATCGAAGCTGCTGACGATGCCGAGCTGAAACAAGCCCTGCTGGCCCTGCGCGGCCAACTGACGGCCACCCTGATCGGTGAACCGTCCGACCTGCAGCAGTACAGCTGGCTGCTGCCACTGCTGGAAGAGAAAGTCGGCCGCATCCTGGTCAACGGCTACCCGACCGGTGTGGAAGTCTGCGAAGCCATGGTCCATGGCGGTCCATACCCGGCGACGTCCGACGCACGCGGTACTTCGGTGGGCACCCTGGCTATCGACCGCTTCCTGCGCCCGGTCTGCTACCAGAACCAACCGGACAGCCTGCTGCCCGCAGCACTGCAAAACGCCAACCCGCTGGGCCTCAAACGCCTGGTCAATGGCGAGTGGAGCGACCAGCCGATTGCGTAAGCACGGTTGATTGTTGCTGCATACGGAACGGCGTGACCTTGGGGTCGCGCCGTTTTCCGTTAAAGCATTGCCGTGGCGAAGAAGTGTCTGTGGGAGCGAATTCATTCGCGAAGGTGGTGTTTCAGGCGATGAAGAGGCGTCGAATGTACCGGCCTCTTCGCGAATGAATTCGCTCCCACAAGATTTGCACCCTGCCCCGGCTAGTGTTTGCTGCGTGACAGCGCAGCGTCGTAGACGGGGCGGGATCTCCCACAAAATCTCATTTCGGATCATGAAACTGTGTTGTGTTTGATGAAAGAGGGAAAACCATGAACGCGATACCCGCAGGCCGCCGTCCTTCCCGCAGCCTGGCGCAGATGCTGGTCGAGGAGCTGACCCGGCTGATCGAGGACGGCGCAATTGCCGTGGGGGAAAAACTGCCGCCGGAAAAGCTCATCACCGAGGAACACGGTGTCAGCCGTACCGTGGTGCGCGAGGCCATTTCCCAGTTGCAGTGCCTGGGTCTGGTGGAAACCCGCCATGGCATCGGCACCTTCGTGGTCGGGCAGATCGCCGCGCAGCCGCAACCGCAAACCGATCGCACCCTCGGTGATGTGCTGGCGGTGATCGAACTGCGCATGGCCGTGGAAGTGGACGCTGCCGGGCTGGCCGCCAGCCGCCGCAATGAGGGGCATCTGGCACGCATGGCCACGGCGCTGGCGACGCTCGATAAAGCCGGTGTCAGCCGTGCCGAAGCGGTGGAAGCCGACTATGACTTCCATCAGCAGATCGCCCTGGCCACGGACAATCGCTACTTCGCCGATATCAACGAACATCTGGGCACCGAACTGATCCCCCGCACCCGGCTCAATTCCGCTGCGCTGGGCAATACCGAACCCGGCGAATACAACGCGCGCCTGCGCCATGAACACCTGGCGATCTACCAGACCATCGCCAATAGCGACCCGGCCGGGGCCAAGGCCGCGATGCACACACACTTGAGCAATATTCGCGAGCGCCTGCGCCAGGCCTATCTGCAGCGTGAAAGCTGATTACAGCCGCGTTGTCACCACGCCGCGCCTCAGGGTCTGGCGCTGGATGATCACCACCAGCACGGCAGCAATCGCCGTCGTGGCGACCATCACATAGCCGATCGTCTCGAAGCCGAGCAATTTGCCGTCGCTGCCAAAGGCGATCAGGTGCCCGGCCACCAATGAGGCAAAGCCCCCCGACAGCTGCTGCACCGCCGAGTTGAGGGCATTGAACGAGCCGCGCTGATTGGGCTCCGGCAGCGTGCTGATCAAGGCCTGGAACGGGATGATCCGCGAGAAGATGCCGAGGAACAGCAGCACGTTGACCAGGATCAGCCATGGCAGGGAAGTCTCGCGCAAATGGGTGTAGATCAGCACCATGGCGATGGTCACCACGCAGCCGACCATGAACACCGGGACCTTGCCCAGGCTGTCCGCCGCCTTGCCCACCAGCGGCCCGACGAAAATCGTGCCCAGGCCGGTGACCAGGTAGATGGTCGGCAGATGGCTGGCGTCGATCCCCAGGTTATTGATGACGAAGGCGCTGCTGAACGGCATGAGCATGTAGCCACCGGTCGTCAGCAAGGCCATGGCGGCGAAGGCCGTCAGGTAACGTACCTCGGTGATGGTATGCAGCATATGCATGAACGGGCTGCGTTCCTGGGGCATCTTCAGGTGTTCGTTGACCGGCTTGAGGAACAGGATGATCACCAGCCCGCCGATACCGCCAATCACCACCAGAGCGAGGAACGCCGAGTGCCAGCCCCAGTGGTTCGACAGGTATAAGCCAAAGGGCAGGCCCAGCACCTGGCTGGCGGCAAAGGCGGTCTGGATAAAGCCCATAACCCGCCCGCGCAGTTGCGGGCTGAACAGGTCGGCAGCGATGGCCAGGACAATCGAGCCGATCACCCCGGCGAAAATCCCGGTGACCATGCGCGCCAGCAACAGCGCCTCGAAACTCCCGGCCAGGCCGCACCACAGCGTGCCGACGATAAAGCCACCGTAGAAAAACAGCAGCAGCTTCTTGCGGTCGAAACGGTCGGCGAAGCCGGCGGTCAGCAGCCCGGACAATCCGGCGCTGAAGGCGTAGGCCGAGACGATCATGCCGAACTGGCTCGGCGAAATATCCAGCGCCGGCATGATCAGCGCGCCCAGGGGCGACATGATCATGAAGTCCAGAATGACCGCGAACTGCAGGAAGGCCAGCAGGCCGGTGACGAACTTTTGATAGCGACTGAATTGTGTCGCGGGGATTTCGTTGGGAGCAGTCATCGCAGTCCACTGGAGTTGATCATCAAGGCGGGCTGCAATATGCCATAACCCATCACTGCGGTGGGATCCAATCAACCGACCTCGATAAACCTGCCGGTATAACATGCCGTTATAAACCAAGGTATAGGCCCTGCACCCCCATGTACAAGTGACGCTCCCAAGGCACCGGTTTACTGTTCAGTCACTCCTGTCGAAACAAGTCCGCCGCCCCCCGAGTGAGGGGTTTGGGACGCCAGACAGGCTCAACACTGTCTGTAATCAGGAGTTCTCACATGATGCCTTTGACCCGCCGTTTTTCAGAACTGCCACTGGATCTAACCCTGCCCGGTCATGTCAGCGACGAGGCCCGGGCCGCCCTGGCGCAACTGCTGACCGAGCAGTTGCACGTCAGCGCCGAACTGCTCGCGGTGATCCAGCAGGTGCGCTGGAAGTTGCGGGCCATGACCTACAGCGCAGTCAAGGCACTGTTCGAAAACCTTGATCGCAGCGGCCAGGATTTTCTGCGTCTGGTCAGCCAGCGCCTGTCGCACCTGGACCGCAAGGCGGCCAACTCGGTACTGGTCGCCCATACCTTCGACGACGTCGGCTTCAGTGACTGCTTTGCCGCCCTGCATGAGCGCAGCCGCAGCCTGAGCCAACTGATCGCCAGAACCCAGCAGCGCTTGGACCAGGCCTTCGATAGCGCCGACTACGCCACGGTCAATCTGCTCAGTGAAATCGTCTACCGTGCCAGTCAACTGATGGCTCAGGTGGAGGTGAATATACCGGCGGGCAGCCCGAAAGCACGGCGCGCCGCCACCGC
Organism: Pseudomonas sp. JUb42; assembly: GCF_024807945.1. Classification (GTDB taxonomy): domain Bacteria; phylum Pseudomonadota; class Gammaproteobacteria; order Pseudomonadales; family Pseudomonadaceae; genus Aquipseudomonas. The sequence continues at coordinate 174,784 of NZ_JANUFD010000018.1, forward strand.
TCGTACCCCCATGGGCACAGAGGAAATCTGGCCAGTGGGCCCGGCTGTCGAAGCCGGGATGATGTTCATGTAAGGATCTGCTGCAACCATTGTAAGTCCCTCCCTTGGCGCCCTTCGCGGGCGCCTTTTTTATCTCCGCCGTCCGCCCGCAACTCGGCAGGAGCACATTGTGGGAGCGAATTCATTCGCGAAAACGGTATTGCAGGCGATACAAATGCGTCGAATGTACTGGCCTATTCGCGAATGAATTCGCTCCCACAGGATTTGCTCTCCCCCCCCCCACCCCCGCATGGATCATTTCAATATCCGGCACACACGGCATAATGCACCACGCCGTCTGTCCGCCCGAGAACCGCCTATGAACGATCTTCAGCAACTGAGCGAAAGCCACGGCATGCTCCTGGTATTCCTGAATGTGCTGCTGGAGCAGCTCGGCCTGCCGATCCCGGCGTGGCCAACGCTGATCGTTGCCGGTGCCCTGGCCATGCAGAATCCGCCGTTGCTAGGCGCCAGTGTGGTGTTGGCGATGCTGGCCTGTGTGATCGCCGATCTGGCCTGGTACTTTGCGGGCCAGCGCTATGGCGGGGCGCTGTTGCGGACCATTTGCAAGATCTCCCTGTCCCAGGACACCTGTGTGCGCCAGGGCCTGAACCTGTATGGCAGGATCGGCCCGCGCGCCCTGCTGGTGTCCAAGTTCCTGCCGGGGGCCGGGGCCTTGGTCACCACCGTGGCCGGTATCAGTGGCACGCCGCTGCCGGTGTTCTTTCGTTACTCCCTGGCCGGGTCCTTTATCTGGGCTGGCTCCGCGCTGCTGATCGGCCAGTTGTTCGCCGACGCCCTGACCGCCGTGCTCGACCTGCTGGCCCGCTACGCCCTGCTTGCCGGTATCGGCATCGCGGCGGCCCTGGCCCTGTTCATCGCCTGGAAATACTTCAAGCGTGTGCAACTGCTGCGCCGCACCGCCCGCGTGCCGCGGATCAGCGTTGATGAGTTACGCGCCCTGCAGGACGGCGAAAATACCCTGCCGGTGATCCTCGACGTGCGCCCCAGCTTCAACGGTGGCGTACAAGGCATCCCCGGTGCGATCAATGTCAGTCTGGAAGATCCCCTTGATGATCTGGTGCTGCGCCTTGGCGATGCCGACATCGTCATTTATTGCGCCTGCCCCCACGAGCTGTCGGCGGCGCTGCTGGCCGAGAAACTGGGCAAGCATGGGGTGACGCGGATCCAGGCCCTCACGGGCGGGCTGGATGCCTGGCGTCTGGCCAACGAGTGGTTACCCGAAGAAGATGCACAGTTTTAATATTATCGACCGGTAAAATCAGCCGATTACATAATTAACATATAACCAAAAAGACTTTCACAGCCTTTTCTTATAGATATAAATTCACTTCCAGACCCACCCCTTGCCAGGCGGAGGCTAATTTTCCGGGGTGGCGACGTGTTCGCTCGGTTCAGCCGCCCCTTTGTCGGTCGCACTGAAAGAGCCTTGCCATGACTGCACACCACTTCAATCGCCGCGACTTTCTGCGCGCCAGCTCCGTCGCCCTGGGCGTCGCCGGGCTGTCTTCGATGGCACCCGCCTCGCTGTTCGCCGCCGAACCCTCGCTGTCCGGCCTGACCCTGGGCGTCGCCACCTACAAGGGCCAGGACTCCTACTTCACCAGCGACGCCGGGACTGACAAGACCCCGTACAAAGTCGACTACGCCGAATTCGCCGGCGGCAACCTGATCGTCGAAGCCCTGGCCTCGGGCAGTCTGGATGTCGGCGGCATGAGCGAGATCCCGCCGATCTTTTCGATCCAGAGTCATCGTGAACCCAAGCTGATCGCAGTGCTGCAAGGCGATGTGAACAACCAGGTGATCCTGATCCCCAAGGAATCCACCCTCGATTCGGTGCAGCAACTGCGCGGCAAGCGCGTGGGCTATGTGCGCTCGACCACTGCCCATTACTTTCTGATCAAGGCCCTCAAGGAACAGGGCCTGACCATGAACGACATCACCCCGGTAGCCCTGACTCCACAGGACGGCTTCACCGCCTTTCAAAGCGGCCAGCTGGATGCCTGGGTGATCTACGGCGTATTCATTCAATTGGCGAAATTCCGCAGTGGCGCCCGGGTCCTGAAGACCGCCCTGGGTTATCTGTCCGGCAACTACCTGATCGCCGCTCGCCCTGCGGCATTGGAAGACCCGCTGCGTAAACGGGCGATTCAGGACTACCTGCAACGCCAGGCCCGCACCTTCGACTGGATCAACGACAACCCCGACCCCTGGGCGGCCAAATCGGCGAAATTGCTTGGCGTGGACAAGGAAGTGTTCCTCGACGTCTACCGCAATCGCAGCCAGCCCTACCGGATGCTGCCAGTAAGTGCCGAGGCGATCGCTTCGCAGCAGGAAGTCGCCGACCTGTTCTTCGAGGCGGGTGTGTTGAGCCAGCGCCTGGATGTCAGCCCGCTGTGGGATCGGCAGTTTCAGTTGTTGTCGGCCTGACACCCAAAAAAAGCGTCCTGATCTCATCAATTAAAAAGGCTTTTCTGTGGGACCGGCTTTAGCCGGGAAGACCATCTGGCAGGCGCCAAAGATATATCGATCATGCCTGCGCCTTCCCGGCTAAAGCCGGTCCCACCTGAATCTATGGCCTCAATTATGGAATACACCCATGCCCCCACTCGTTATCGCCAGCCAGCTGGACCCGGACTTCAATGAAGTCATTCGCCAACGTCGCCCGGATATTCGCCTGATCGACATCCCCGCCGGTACGCCCACCGGGTTGCCGGCAGAAGTGCAGGTACTGCTGGCCCGGCCAATCAATGTGCGCGGTTATACCGCCTCGGACACACCGCCCGAGGGCTGGCCGTTCAGCCTGCGCTGGATTCATGTGGTCTCCTCGGGCATCGACTTCTACCCCGGCTGGTTTCTGCGCGGGCCGCAACTGACTACCTCCAAGGGCAATGCCGCCGAGAACCTGGCCGAGTTTGCCCTGGCGCTGATCTTCGCCGAGGCCAAACGCTTGCCGCAGATCTGGGTGCATGACGCGCAATGGCAATTCACCCCGCTGGCGCCGGTCAAGGGCAGCACCCTGGGCATCCTCGGTTTCGGCGCTATTGGTCAGAGCCTGGCGCAAAAAGCTCGCGCTCTGGGCATTCGGGTCATCGCCCTGCGTCGTAATGCAGCGGCGCTGGGCGTCGAAGGCGTCGAGGCTGCACGGGATATCCACCAACTGTTCGCCGAATCCGATCACCTGGTAGTCGCCGCGCCACTGACCGACGAGACCCGCCACCTGATCAACCGCGACGTGCTGGGCAGCGCCAAACCCGGCCTGCACCTGATCAATATTGCCCGTGGCGGCCTGCTCGATCAGCAGGCGCTGCTGGAAGCGCTGAACGACGGGCGCATCGGCCTGGCATCGCTGGACGTTACCGACCCGGAACCGCTGCCCGACGGCCACCCCCTGTACCACCACCCCAAGGTGCGCCTGTCGCCCCACACCTCGGCCATCTCGACCCGTAGCCGCGAGGATATCGCCGACACTTTTATCGCCAACCTTGAGCGCTATTTGGCCGAACAACCATTGAATAATGTCGCGGATATCCACCGCGGTTACTGAAGATTCAACTGCAACAGCGTCCGACCCCGCACCCGGTGGAGGCACCCCAAAAACTATAAACACTGCCCCCCTTCACCTATGCGAGCACAACCATGACGCCACATTTTCCGTTGAACCGCCTGGCCCTGGCGCTGCTGGCTGGCACTCTTGGCCAGCAGGCCCTGGCCGAAGAACCGGGCAAGGACGGCACCCTGTCCGTGGTCACGGTCACCGCCGAGCACCGCAGCGAAGACCTGCAAAAGACCCCGGTGGCGATCTCTGCCTTCGATGAGAAAGCCCTGGAAGACAAACAGATCAAGAACGTGCGCGACATCGCCGGGCAGGTGCCCAACCTGACCCTGCCGCGCCAGTCGATCTCTTACAGCGCCCAGACCTACGGCATTCGTGGCATCGGCGAGACCGACCCGATCCAGGAGTCCGCCGTGGCGGTGTACGCCGATGACCTGTATATCCCCCGGGCGATTTCCTCGATGCTCGACTTCAACGATGTCGAGCGCGTCGAAGTGCTGCGCGGCCCCCAAGGCACCCTGTATGGCCGCAACAGCAGCGCCGGGGCGATCCGCGTGATCACCCGCGACCCGACCCAGGAAACCCGTGGCTTCTTCGAACTCGGCGCCGGTAACTACAACGCCGCCAATGGCCGCCTGCTGATCAGCGGGCCCTTGATCGACAACACCCTGTTCGGCAGTTTCTCGGCGACCCGCCTGACCCGGGATGGCACGGTGTCGGACCCGACCCGGCACTCGGACGTCAACAATATCGATATCCAGTCCTACCGCGGCAAGCTGCGCTTCAAGCCCGACGACTCGCCCTGGGACATCCAGCTGACCCTGGCCAGCACCTTCGACCGCGGCGATACCACCAGCTATTCACCGTTCGATGCCAGCGGCCATTTCGACAAGTTCAAGAGCTACAGCAGCCTCAATCCAAAGAACCGCCTGGACCAGGGCAGCTCGGTGCTGCGGGCGATCTATGCCATCGACGACCACGTGAGCTTCAAGTCAGTGACGGCATACTCGGCGTTCCATCAGCCGGTCAATTACGACAACTCCGGCCAGGCCGCGCTGATCCAGCAGAACCTGATCCTCTATAAACAGAATTACGCGACCCAGGAATTCCAGCTCAACGGCGACTACGACACGTTCAGCTTCACCACCGGCCTGCACCTGTACCGCGAGAAGTTCGACGCCGACCGCGATAACCTCACCTACTCCATCGCGCAAAAACGGGTGATCGGCCAGGGCCAGTACAGCACCACCCAGACCGAGAGCTACGCGCTGTACGGCCAGGGCAGCTATCACCTGACCTCACAACTGTCGCTGATCGCCGGGCTGCGCTATACCCGCGAGCACAAGAATTTCGACTTCGCCAACTACGGCATCACCACCACGCGGCAAATCACCGGCACCAACTTCACCGCCGACGACAGCCACTCCTGGCAGTCCACCAGCCCGAAAATCGGCTTTGAATACGCCTGGACCCCGCACCTGAACCAATACGGCTACGTGGCCAAGGGCTTCAAGGCCGGCGGCTACGACAACCGCGCGCCAACCCAGGCCGCCGCCGAGCAGGCGTTCTCGCCGGAAGACGTCACCACTTATGAAACCGGCTTCAAGGGCGACTTCTTCAACAACCGCCTGCGCGCCAACGTGGCGTTCTTCTACAACAACTACAAGGATCTGCAGACCAACGCTTACGAGCCATCACTGGGCGTCAACCTGCGCACCAACGTCGGCCGCGCGCATACCTATGGCGTCGAACTGGAAACCCTCAGCGCCCTCACCGACGACCTGCAACTGAGCGCCAACGTCGGTTACCTGCAAAGCCAGTACGACGACTTCCAGAACGCCAGCGGGCCGGGGGTCGATGCCGATGGCAAGCAACTGGTCCTGTCGCCGCGCTGGAACGCCAGCGTCGGCCTCAACTACACCGTCCCGGCGGGCATACCGGGCACCGTGCTGGTGGGCACCGATGCGCAGTTCCAGACCAAGTCCTACGCCAATGCGCTGAACGACGACATTCAGGAAGTGCCGACCCAGACCTTCTGGAACGCCCACACCAGCTACATCACCCCGGACGGCCACTGGACCACCACCCTGGCGGTGAAAAACCTCCTCGACCGCGCCTATCCGCAGTCGGTGGGTTATATCCCCTCCAGTGGCCAGCGCTATTACTCGATCAATGATCCACGCACGTTGCTGCTGACGGTGCGGTACGACCTGTAAGCCCGAGCTTGATCAAACACAACCCAGCTACTGACTTGAAATGAGGCTTTGTGGGAGCCGGCTTGCTGGCGATGGCGTCGGATCAGTCAGCCAAGCTATTGCGAGCGCTTCGCACTCGATCGCCACCAAGGCGGCTCCCACCGTAATCTCCTCCATCTGAAGCATCGCGAAATATCTGATCATTTTTTGATCACTCACCTCCAGACCGCCCATTGACTGGCATACCTCGAGTTATCCACAGACATACCCCCGGTTTACGTGGACAACTTTCCCGTGAATTCAAGCGTTTAGCCATGACCCACCGGTCACTCGGGCAACGCAGGGGGAAACAGTGATTACAGCTGGATGAAATGGCAGAAGGCTATGAATGAAAAGACTTCTCATTTATATTCAGCAATGTTTCAGCCCGTTTCGAGTTCACTGTGCCGTTCGATCCCGTCAAGCCATCCCTGCTCAACACCCTGGTTCGTCACTATGACGAGCTGGTGGATCGTGTGCGTCGGCGTTTTGGTGACCGCGGTTTTGCCCATGAAGTGGTGCACGACGTCTGCGTGCAACTGCTGGAAAAACGCGATAAGGACGGCGTGCACACGCCCCTGGCCCTGCTGCACAAGATTTCCCATGACCAGGCCGTGAGTCGTTATCGCAGTGAAAAACGTCGACAGTCGTGGATCGTTACCCTGCCGGAGCTGCCGGACACGATCTGTGAAAGCCCTTCACCACAGCGCTATTGCGAAGCCACCCGGGAACTGGAACACCTGGCCCAGGCCATCGCTCAGTTGCCGACGCGCTGCCAGATGGTTTTCGTCATGCACAAGGTCCACGAGATACCTCAGGCCGAAGTCGCCACGCAATTGGGTGTGTCACTCAAGACCGTGGAAAAACATCTGCGTCTGGGCATGGCCGCCTGCCGTGACTACCTTGCACGTCTGGAGACGCAGCCATGAGTCCGACGCCTGCTCCAGAGCAGCCGCTGTCCCGGGAAGACGAAGCCCTGTTGCGCCATCGCGAAGAGCTGCGCAAGCGCTTCCCCCTGCCCACACCCAAGCCCCGAAAACCGCGCAAGGCCAAAGGCGCGGCGGCGTTGCTGATTTTGCTCGGCGTCGGACTGGCCTGGCTTGACCCGGCCTATCGCAGCGAAACCTACAGCACGGCCATCGGCCAACACCTCAGCAGCCCACTGGCCGACGGCAGCCGCCTGACCCTGGACAGCAATACCCGCGTCGACGTCGAGTGGCATGTGCGTTCGCGACGGGTTGTGCTGCACAGCGGCCAGGCGTTGTTCGATGTCTCACGCACGGTACTGCGGCCATTCGAAGTCGAGGCCGCAACAACCCGGATCAAGGTTCTCGGCACCCTGTTTGGCGTGCGCCATCTTGACGATAGCGTGCGCGTGACCCTGGCCAGGGGCAAAGTCAGTGTCAGCTCGACTCTGCCCGACGAGGCGCCACAGCAACTGATTCCCGGCCAGCAACTCGAGGCCAGCCAGGGTCATCTACTCACGCCTTCGACAGTGGATGTCGAGGCGGTGCTGGCCTGGAAAGACAACCGCCTGGTCTTCGAACGCACGCCCCTGGGCGAAGCGCTGGCGGTGATCCAGCGCTATCGCCAGGCACCGATCCGCCTGGATGACCCGAGCCTGAACAGCCTACCGATCAGCGGCACTTTCGACAGCAGCAACGTGGAAAACCTGCTCGCTCTGCTGCCGAGCATTCTGCCCCTGAGCCTGAATAGCGACGCTGACGGCACCCTGCATGTACGGCGCAAAAATACCGCCTTGAAAAAATAATCGCGCAACCAGGTAGGGTTACGCGGGCTTCGTGACGGCTGTCTGTACATAGCCCACGTTATTCAAGGAAGTGCCTTACATGAAACAGCCTTTGCGCCTCAGCCGTCGGCGCTTGCCGTTGTCCCTGCTTGCCAGCAGCCTGCTGCTTGCGTTGTCCGGCCTGGTGCAAGCTCAGGAGCGGGTCGCCATCGACCTGCCCGGCAGCCCGCTGGACAAGGCCCTCAACGCACTGGCCCGGCAATCGTCGGTGCAGATCATCTTCGCCAGCGATATCACCAGCGGCAAGAGCGCCCCGGCGCTCAAAGGCAGCTTTACCGCGCAGGAAGCCCTCTACCGCCTGCTCGACCACAGCGGTCTGCAGCCCCAGGCCCGGGATGAGCACACCTTTATCATCGTCCCGGCCGGAACGGCTTCGGCATCGACGCCGATAACGCCCGCTGCCGTGATCGGCCCTACCGATATCGCGCCCATGGTCATCCGTGGTGATGTACTGGGTAACGCCAGTAATCCCGAGGTTCTCAGCTACTCCGGCAGCCGCAGCGTGATCGATGCCGGCGACTTGCAGAAAGCCAGTACCCGTGGCGTCGACGAAGCCCTGCAACACGTACCTGGGGTGAAGATCTTCGATGAAACCGGCACCGGCGCCCTGCCGCAGATTGCCGTGCGCGGTCTCTATGAGAGCCGCAGCGGACGCATCCAGGCGCTTTCCGATGGCATCCCCCTGGCCCTGGCGCCCTATGGCCAGACCGGCCTGTCGCTGTTCCCGGTGACCATGGCCACGGTGGACCGGGTCGATATCGTCCGCGGTGGCGCCGCCGTGCAGTACGGCCCGAACAACGTCGGCGGGGTGATCAATTTCATCAGCAAGCCGATCCCCCGCGAGCTGCAAACCACCCTGCAGGAGCGCACCACCTTCAATGCCGGCGGCCGACAACTATGGGATTCCTACGTCGGCACCGGCGGCTACCTGACCGATAATTTCGGCCTGCAGCTGGACCTCAATACCATCACCGGCGAAGCCGGGCGCGAACACTCCGACACCGATATCCAGAACTACCGCTTGCGCGGCCAGTGGAATATCGATGACGACCGCGATCTGAGTTTCGGCGTCCAGCATTACAAGGCCGACATGGACCTGGCCGGCGCCCTCAGCGTCAAGGACTACAAGCACGACCCACGGCAATCGACGCGCCCCATCGACCGCTTCGAAGGTGACACTGACCGCGTCTGGGGCACCTACACCCAGCGCCTCGGCGCCATGGGGCCGTTCGATTCGGTGGAGTTCAGCTGGACCAACTTCGCCCACAAGAGCTACCGCAACTTCGTCGTCGGCCTGCCCTTCACCCCGGATGGCAAGGCGGCGACCAAGCAGGATGGGCCACGGGACTTCCGCGTCTGGGGCAGCGAACCGCGCCTGAGCATGAGCATTGATGGCGATGAGGTCAGCCAGACCTGGCTGCTGGGTGCGCGCTATGTCAGCGAGGATATCGACTACAAAGTCGATCGCCAGAGCCTGACCAGCGGTGTGACTGCGCCCTTCCGTAACTGGAAATTCGACGACGACGCCAAGGCTTTTTATCTGAGCAACGCCATCGGCCTGCTCGACCACAAGCTGACCATCACCCCCGGCGTACGTTATGAAAACGCACGCATGGACTACAACGACGGCATCACCGGTTTCCAGAACCAGAACAAGTCCGAAGAATGGCTGCCCGGCCTGACCGTCGGCTATCAGGCCACTGACGCATGGTATGTCTACGCCAACGCACAGAAATCACTGCGTCCGCCGCAGGTCACGCAAATCGTCAAGGAAGGCTCGGTGGGCGCTGAACTGGCCTGGAACTACGAGACTGGCGTGCGCTACACCCCATGGGACGGCATGCGCGTGGACCTTGGCCTGTACCGCATCGATTTCGATGACCAGATCGTCTACAACGCCACCACCGACCGCTATGTGAACCTGGGCAGCACCCGCCATCAGGGCATCGAGACTGAAGTGTTCTGGACCCCGCAAGCGATGCGCAATCTCGACCTGCACGCCAGCTACGCCTACCTCGACGCCAAACAGCGCAATGGCGACTTCAAGGGTAACGAAGTGCCATTCGCCTCGCGCAACCAGCTGAATGTCGAGGGCCGCTACCGCTTTGCCGAGCACTGGACCTACAGCCTCGATGGCCTGTATGTCAGCAGCGCCTACACCGATGCCGCCAATAGCGGCGCCGAAGACGCTAGCGCTTCGGTGGGCAAACTGCCCGCGTACTGGCTGTGGAATACCGCCCTGGAGCGTGAGTTCAAGTTGCAGGACAAGAGCGTGCTGACCACCTCGGCGGGGATCAGCAACCTGTTCAACCGCGAGTATTACTTCCGCGGCATCGACACCAGCCCCTGGGGCCGCCAGCCGGCACCGCAGCGGTCGTTGACCCTGGGGGTCAATTACAAATTTTGAGTCTGTCCGTTGGAGCGAGGCTTGCCCGCGAACGATTGAACGCGGTATGCCTGATGGCCCACATCGCCCAATTCGCGGACAAGCCTCGCTCCAACGCTCCTGTCTTTGCGATCACGTGTAGTCCAACGGCAACGCCGTGGTGGACTTGATCTGTTCCATGGCAAAGCTGGAGCTGATATCAGTAATCCCCGCCAGTTCAATCAAGCGCTTGTACACCGAATCGTACCCGGCGATATCCGGCACCACGATGCGCAGCAGGTAATCGGTATCCCCGGCCATGCGGTAACAGGCCACTACTTCGGGCAAGGTATCGATCAAGGCATGGAAACGCCCCAGCCAGTCGGCGTTGTGCTGGTTGGTACGAATCGCCGCGAAGACCGTCACTGCCACATTCAACTGTCGCGGGTCGAGCAAGGCCACGCGCTGGCGAATGATCCCCTGTTCTTCGAGCTTCTGCACCCGCCGCCAGCAGGCGGTACTGCCCAGGCCAATGGCGTCGGCGATCTCGGCGATGGGCCGGGTGCAGTCGGCCTGCAGGATGCTGAGGATGGCTTGATCAAACTTATCCACGGGGGCGCTCCGGAGGGTAAAAATACGGCGGTTTCAGGGTTATGGCGATGAAGATCAACGGGCATTGGGCCAATATGAAATTAAATTCCATTTAACAACAGTTTAATAGAATTAAATTCGATAAAAACATCGATACGCCGTCGAGATATCAATTTTTTTTCAGCCCTACGCTAGTAATCTTTTTGCCATTACCGCTAGCCCAGGCCCCTGACCATGACCACCACTCCTTGTTACTTCGATTACGCCGCCACCACCCCGGTCGATGACCGCATCATCCCGCTGATGGTCGCCTGCCTTGGCCGTGAAGGCATCTTCGGCAACCCGGCCTCCAGCTCACACAGTTTTGGCAATCAGGCCCGCACCTCCGTCGAACTGGCTCGCCGCCAGGTCGCCGAGCTGGTGGGTTGCGCCGCCGACGCCCTGGTCTGGACCTCCGGCGCCACCGAATCCAACAACCTCGCCATCAAGGGCCTGGCCGCGAGCAATCCTGCCGGCCACATCATCACCAGCGTCCTGGAACACAAGGCGGTGATCGATACCGTGCGCCAGCTGGAACAGGCCGGCCACCCGGTGACCTGGCTGCAACCGGGCAACGACGGCTTGATTCAGCCAGAGGCCGTGCGTCAGGCATTGCGCCCGGAGACCCTTCTGGTGTCGCTGATGCTGGTCAATAACGAAATCGGCACCACCACTGATATCGCCAGCATCGGCCAGATCGTCCGCGAGCACGGCGCAATCTTCCATGTCGATGCCGCCCAGGGCACTGGCAAGGTGGCGATCAATCTGAGCGAGCTGGCGGTGGATTTGATGTCGTTCTCGGCGCACAAGACCTACGGCCCGAAAGGCATCGGCGCGCTGTATTTCAACGAGCGGGCGCGGCCTTTGCTGGCGGCGCAGATCCACGGTGGTGGGCATGAGCAGGGCCTGCGTTCCGGCACCCTGGCGACCCACCAGATCGTCGGCATGGGCGCAGCCTTTGCCCTGGCCAGCGCCGAGATGCACGAGGAAAGCCAACGCATAGGCCAGCTGTCCCGGCAACTGCGTGACGGCCTGCTGCAATTGCCCGGCGTCAGCCTCAACGGCTGCCCCGAACAACGCATCCCTCACACTCTGAACCTGTGCATCGACAGCCCCGGCTTCAACGCCATGAGCCTGGCCAATGACCTGGCTTTCTCCACCACCTCGGCCTGCAACTCGGCGAGCAATGCGCCCTCTCACGTGCTGCTGGCGCTGGGCCTGAGCCCGGCGCAGGCGTCGAGCAGCCTGCGCTTGAGCCTGGGACGCTATACCCAGGCCGAAGATGTGCAGCGGGCAATTACCCTGATCGGGCAGAAGCTGACGGCGCCTGCCACGACCTTTTGGTGATCGTGAACTTGGTGGGAGCGAACTGTGGGAGCGAATTCATTCGCGAAGGGGGTGTTCCAGGTGATGAGGGTGTGTCGAATGTACCGGCCTCTTCGTGAATGAATTCGCTCCCACAAGATTTTCTCCCTGCCTCGGTTAGTGTTTGCTGCGTGACAGCGCGGCGTTGCAGAGGGGGAGGGATCTCCCACAGAATCGCTCTCTCAATGCCTGATCAGAAATTCATCTACTCAGCAAACACCGGCTCACCCAGATTCAGCATCAGCCGGTTGGCCCAGGCAAAGATCGAGATGGCGTGAATCAAGTCGAGCACTTCTGCATCGCTCAGGCCCTGCTCGCGCAATGGCTTGATCTGCTCAGGGCCGACCTCGGCAGGGTTGAGGGTCAGGTCGATGGAGAACTGCACGATGGCCTTTTCCCGCGCCGTGGTGCCTGCCGTGTGGGGATCGGCGAAGACGTCGGCGATGACGTCATTGCGCTTGGCCAGTTGCTCGAAGCGCTGGGCGTGCACCGAGGCGCAGTACACGCAGCGGTTGATGCGTGAAACTACAGTGCTCGCCAGCTCGCGCTCGGCACGGGACAACCCGCCGGGGGCGTACATGATGGCGTTGAAGGCCAGGGAGCGCTGACGCAGGATATCCGGCTGATGGGCCAGGGTCAGGTAGTAGTCCGAGACCTTGGCCTTGGGATGGCTCTCTTCCAGCACGGCAATCTGCTCCGGCGTGGCATTGGCCAGATCGACCTTCGGCAGCCAGGCCTTCCAGCCCAACTCTTCACTGGTGAAACCGTTGCTGCGAATCGGCTCGCTCATGACTGGGCTCCTTGCAATGCGCTGAGCCCGGCAAGCAGGCGCGTCTGATAGGACAGATAAGCGATCAACTGGGCCAGTACGACGATTTCCGTAGTCGCCAGGCCAGCATCCTGTAATAGCTTGAGGGCGCTCTGATCACCCTCGACCGGCGACAGAATCAGGGTCCGGGTAAAACCCAGAATCGCCTGCAGGCGCGGATCGGCCAGGTCCTGAAGGCTGTCGTTTTGAATAGTCGCCAACACGTGCGGGGCGAAACCCCGCTCTTGCAACTGTTGCAGGTAGTGCCCGGCCAGGGCTGTTTGCGGGGTCAGGCTGGCAGCATACAACGCCACCGCCAGGCGCTCGACCAGGGTCAGGTCGCCTGGCAAATCCTCGGCGAAGAACAGCTCATGGCTGCCCTGGGTCGCGGCCAAGACCTTGTCCCGGGCATGGCGCACGCTGTGCAAAGGGGCCGGGGCAGCAAGCCCCAGCAGGTTGTCGATCAGATCGGTGCTCATATCAAATCCTGTAAAAGAACCTGTGGGAGCGAATTCATTCGCGAAGAGGCCAGTACATCCACTACCTTTGCGGCAACTGAAATACCGATTTCGCGAATAAATTCGCTCCCACAAAAATGCATCAAGGCTGCACGGTAACCATGCTCGCCGTAGTGCGGTCGCTGACCAGCGGCTGGACTTTCAGGCCTTTGCGCGCAGCCCAGATGTTCTGGTAATGGAACAGCGGGATGATGCCGACGTCCTCGCTGACCACCTTGACCGACTCCTGCAGGATGGCCCGACGTTTTTCCTCATCGAACTCGGCGGTGGATTGCGCCAGGGCCTGGTCCACCAGCGGGTTGCTGTAGTGACCCCAGTTCGAGGCGCCCTGTCCTTTGGCGCTGTCCACAGTGCTGAGGATATTGGTCAGGGCATAGGCCGCTTCACCGGTGCCGTTGCCCCAGGCAATCACGCTGACCGCCAGTTCGTTCTTGTTTGCCTTGCCTGCATAGACCGCCCACGGCAGCACTTCCAGCTGCACCTTGACGCCGATCCGCGACCAGAACTGCGCCACCGCCTGCATCGCTTCCGGCGCCTGCGGGTAACGGTCACCCGGTACGTGCACTGTCAGCTGGAAACCGTCAGGAAAGCCCGCTTCAGCCAGCAGTTCCTTGGCCTTTTTCGGGTCATAGGGAATGTTCTTGATGGCCGGGTTGTAGCCAAAGGTGTTGGCCGGCATCCACTGATTGGCCTCGGTCACCGTGCCTTGCATGATGCGCTCGTCGATGGCCTGGCGATTGATTGCCAGGGACAACGCCTCGCGTACGCGCAGGTCACGCAGCGGGTTTTCGGCCAGCGGCTTGCCGGCGTTGTCACGAATGAACTCGTTGGGGCCTTCGCGGAAGCTAGGCTGAATCAGCAACGCGCGCAGTCCCTGATAGGCAAACACGCTGACGTTCGGGCTCTTGCGCAAACGCTCCACGTCAGTCGGCGAGACCTTGTCGATCACGTCGACATCACCGGCCAGCAACGCGGCGGTACGGCTGGAGGCATTGGGCACGAAGCGGTAATCGACCTTGTCCCAGGTCGCCTTGGCGCCCCAGTAGTCATTGTTGCGCTCGAATATCGTGCGGTCGCCCGGCACATAGGAAACGAAGCGATAGGCGCCAGTACCGACCATGGCCTTGCCCGAGTTGTAGTCGGCGCTGCTGGCGGTGGCGCCGACGTGGCGGCTGACGATGTAGATCGAGTCGATGTCCGGCAGCAGGTTGGCGTTTGGTGCACGGGTCTTGACGATCAGGGTGTGGGCATCCTTGGCCTGGGCCGATTCGACGGTGCGCAACGCGCCGGCGTAGGAGGCAACGCTGCCCGGCACGCTGCGCGCGCGTTCGAAGGAGAACACGAAGTCATCGGCGGTCAGTGGCACGCCGTCCTGCCATTTGACGTCCTCGCGCAGGTCGAACTGCCAGGTCTTGTCGTCCAGCACTTTCCAGCTTTTGATCAGGCCCGGCAGCGTGCGGTCATCGTGACGGTTGACCAGGGATTCGAAGGCATGGATGGCCACCGAGCGGTCACCGGCATAGTTATTCAGCTGCGGGTCCAGGGAGGAAATCGGATCGGCGAAGGCGATGCGCAGGTCTTGCGCGGCTGCGGTACCGGCCGCGAGGATCAGGGCCGAGGCCAACAGCGATCGTACAAATACAGGTTTCATGGGTCGTTCCTTGCACGCAATGGCATGACGGGCTGCACGCCCGCTCTGGGTTAGTCGTTGAGGTGGCAGGCGCTCAGGTGGTTGGGTGCAACCTCCCGGAGCGTTGGAACCTCCTCGCGGCAGCGCGCCGTGGCATGCGGGCAGCGGGGATGAAAATGACACCCGGCAGGCGGGTTCAGCGGGCTGGGGATTTCCCCTTGGATCGCGTCATAACGGGTACTGCGAACATCGAAACGTGGAATCTGCGCCAGCAGCGCCTGGGTATAGGGATGATTGGCGCGGGCGAACAGATCATCGACCGCGGCGCTTTCCACCACGCGCCCCAGGTACATCACCACCACACGGTCGCAGAGGTGCTCGACCACGCCCAGGTCATGGCTGATGAACAGATAGGTCAGGCCCAGTTCGTCGCGCAGGTCCATGAACAGATTGAGAATCTGCGCCTGAATCGACACATCCAGCGCCGCCACTGACTCATCGCAGACCAGCAGTTGCGGCTGCACGGCCAAGGCCCGGGCGATGCCGATGCGCTGGCGCTGGCCGCCGCTGAACTGATGCGGATAGCGCTGGCGTAACTGCGGGCTGAGCCCGGCGCGTTGCAGCTGGGCACTGACGTAATCGTCGAAGCCAGCCTTGTCGGTCAGGCCATGCAGCAAGGCGCCTTCGCCGACGATACGGTCAACGCGCAGGCGCGGATTGAGACTGGCGGACGGGTCCTGGAAGATCATCTGGATCTGCAGACGCACGGCCTGGCGCTCGGCAATACTGAGGCTGTCGAGGGGCTTGCCATTGACCGACGCCGTGCCGGACGACACTGGCAATAGCCCGGCGACCATGCGCCCGAGGGTCGACTTGCCGCAACCGGACTCCCCCACCAGCCCCACCACTTCACCGCGCTGAATGCGCAGATCGACACGGTCGACGGCATGGGTCACAGGCTTTGGCCGGGCCAGATGCAGGCGCTGCAAAAGCCGTTGCGCCGCAGTGTTGTCAGCCGCCTTGCCGAAGGTCTTGCTGACCTTTTGCAGCTCGACGATAGGACTCGAGTGATCAGCGCGCATCGGCAGCTCCCGGATGAAAACAACGGACCAGTCGGCCGGGTTGGATTTCCTGCATCTGCGGCTCTTGCGCACACATCTGCGAAGCCCGGCTGCAACGGGCGGCGAAGGCGCACCCCACCGGCATTGCCAACAGATTCGGGGCCATGCCGGGAATCTGCCGCAAGCGTTGTCCGCGTTTATTGCGGCTCGGCAGACTGTCGATCAGGCCTTGGGTGTAAGGATGTTGCGGGCGGTCGAGAACCTCATCGACGCTGCCCTGCTCGACGATCTGCCCGGCATACATCACCGCAATATCGTCGGCCAGCCCGGCCACGACGGACAGGTCGTGGGTGATCCAGATCAGCGAGGTGCCTTGCTGGCGCACCAGCTTCTGCACTTCACTGAGGATCTGCGCCTGTATGGTCACGTCCAGAGCGGTGGTCGGCTCATCAGCAATGATCAGGTCCGGCGCATGCAGCAAGGCAATGGCAATCGCCACACGCTGGCGCATGCCACCGGACAGCTGGTGCGGGTAGGAACGCAGGCGCTCGTCGGGGCTGGCAATACCGACCAGGCCCAGGGTTCGGCTGGCATGCTCGCGGGCTTCGCGTTTGCTCATGGATGAATGAGCGCGCACGGCCTCGATCATTTGCGTATCGACACGCAGCACCGGGTTGAGGGTCATCATCGGGTCCTGAAAGACCATGGCGATGCGATTGCCCTGCAACTCGCGCAATTGACCCGGCGCCAGTTTCGTCAGATCACGGCCCTGAAACAGCACTTCACCGCCGCTGATGCGCCCCGGCTCATCGACCAGACCGAGAATGGAAAAGCCAGTCACCGACTTGCCCGAACCGGACTCGCCAACCAGCCCGAGGATACGCCCCGGTTGCAGGCGCAGGGACACCCCGCGCACCGCCGGCAGCACGCCGGCATGGGTATAAAACGACGTGCACAGATTGCGCACCTCAAGGGTCGGCTGGCTCATCGCTGCAACCTCGGGTTCAGGACATCACGCAGGCGATCGCCCACCAGATTGATGGCGACAATGGTCAGCAGCAGCGCCAATCCCGGGAACACGCTGATCCAGTATTCATTGCTGAGCATGTACTGGAAGCCATTGGCGATCAGCAGACCCAGGGACGGCTCGGTGATCGGCACGCCAAGGCCAAGGAAGGACAAAGTCGCTTCCAGGGTGATGGCCCGGGCGATCTGCAAGGCACCGATGACAATCAGCGGCGGCAGACAGTTGGGCAGAATATGCCCGACCACGATGCGCCACGGACCAATGCCCTGCCCCCGCGCCGCATCGACGTACTCACGACGGCTCTCGGTCAGTGCCTGGCCACGGGCGGTGCGGGCGTAATACGCCCACTCCAGCACCACCAGGGTCAGCATCACATTGCCCACGCCTTTGCCCAGCCAAGCGAGGATCATCAGGGCCATGAGGATCACCGGGAAGGACAACAGCAAGTCCACCAGACGCATAATCAACGCATCGACCCAGCCACCCGCGTAGGCCGACAGCAGCCCCAGCAAGGTGCCGATCACCGCTGCAATCAGCGCCGAACCGATGCCGACCCACAGGCTGATGCGCAGCCCGTAGATAATCGCCGACAACAGGTCACGGCCCTGGCCATCAGTGCCGAGCCAATAGGTGTAACCGGCGTCCATATTCGGGCTGCCCGGCGCCAGGCGTGCGTCGAGGACGTTGAGCTGCATCAGGTCGTAGGGGTTCTGCGCGACGATCCACGGCGCCAGCAAGGCCAGCAGGATAATCAGCACTAACAGCGCCAGACCACCCACGGCCACCGGCGAGCGACTGAACTCATTGACCACCCGGCGCCATGGCGACTGCGCCTTGAGCGGGACGGTTTCGACAGCGCTCATCGGCTCGCCTCCACACGCACACGGGGGTCGAGCAGGTAATAGAGGCTGTCGACGATCAGATTGAGCACCACGAAAATCACCACGACCACCATCAGATAAGCCACCACCACCGGACGGTCCAGGGTGTTGATGCTGTCCAGAATCAGCTTGCCGGCACCGGGCCAGGCAAAAATGCTCTCGGTCACCACCGCATAGGCGATGGTCGAACCCAGCTCCATGGCCAGTACCGTGACCAGGGGAATCATGCTGTTGCGCATCACATGCATCAGCATCACCCGCGCAGGCGTCAGGCCCTTGGCCCGGGCAAAGCGCACGTATTCCTGCGGCAGTACTTCGCGCACACCGGCACGGGTCAGGCGCAGCACCAGGGAAAACTTGAACAGCGCCAGATTGAGTGCGGGCAGCAGCAAATGCTGCAGGCCATCCAGGGTCAGGAACGACCATTGGATACCGAACAACTCACGGGTATCGCCGCGCCCACTGGCAGGCAGCCAGCCGAGCTTGATGGAGAACAGCATGATCATCATCAGCGCCACCCAGAACGCCGGCAGGGAGAAGCCGACAATGCTGCCCGCCATCAGCAGGCGCGACAGCGGATGGTCCGGGTAACTGCCGGCAAACATGCCCAGGGGCACGCCAAGGACGACCGCCAGCAACATGGCACTGAACGCCAGCTCGAAGGTGGCCGGCAAACGCTGCATGATCAGGCGCATGGCGTCTTCGTGATAGACGAAGCTCTGGCCGAGATTACCGTGCAGCGCGCCTTGTACGAACAGCAGATACTGCTGCCACAGCGGTTTGTCCAGGCCCAGATGGGCGATGGCCTGCAAGCGCTCGGCCTGGTTGAGGTCTTCGCCGACCAGAATATCCATGGGGTTGCCGATGGCGTTAAGGCCGACGAACACCACCAGGGTCATGACCAGCACCACCAGCAACGACTGGCTGATGCGCCGTACCGCCCAACCGATCATCCGCGCAACTCTTCGCGCGTAGGCTGGGCCACCACCCACTCATCACCCAGCAGCTCCGGCTCGGCATAGTTCTGCATGGCGATGAAATGCTGCTCGATGTCCTCGTTGAACAATTGCCCGGTCAGGCCGTGGGCCAGGCGCTTGGCGCCTTCGCTGATGGCCGGGATATCTCCCGAGACGGCGCCATAGCTCAAGGCCGCCGGGTAGTTGAAGCAGTGGATCTTGCCGATACCCGGGCAGGCGCCGGGAGTTTTCTCCTGAAATTCGAAACAGGTGCCCAGGTCCGGCAGCTCGGCCAGCTCGGCGTCGAACTCATCGGCAGGCGGGGTGAAGCGAGCGCTCCAGGTCTGGATATGCCGGGCAAAGCTGGCGAATTCCGGGCGCAAGGCGAAGTCTGTACGAAAGCCTGTGGCGAAGACCAGAAAATCGTACTCCAGCCTGGCATTGGGCGTATTCAGCACAATGGCGCCGGCCGGATCGAGGCTCGCCGAGACAATCGGACTGTTGAGCAGGAAACGCGAATTCGCTGCACGCGACACACGTTGGGTACTGCCTCGCGGCGGCGGCACCTGCTGCGCATTGAGATAGCGACGGATGCGCCACTTCCAGGCATCCGGCAGGCGCCAGTAACCGTGGGTCATGCCAGGATTGCCGGCGCCCTTGCCCTTGTTCACCCGTGGCAGGTCGGCGCGGCGAACCAACAGATCAACCCGCGCGGCACCGGCCTCCAGAGCAGTCGCAGCACTGTCCATGGCCGAGGCCCCGCCACCGATAACGCCGACGCGCTTGCCGACAAACCACTCATCCTGCAGGCCGTCCGCCGAATGCGCCCAAAGCTCGTAGGGCAGGTCTTTGGCAAACTCCGGCACCCAGGGCCCACCCAGGCCATCACGGCCGGTGGCCAGCACGACATGACGGGCCAGCACGGTACGGGTCTGCCCGTCCTGAACCAGATCCAGCTCGACCAGACCATCGGCCCGTGGCTGAACCCGGCTGACCCGGGTGTCGTTGTGTACGTCCAGGTTCAACACCTGACGATACCAGCGCAGGTAGTCGGCCCATTGCAGGCGCGGGATCTTGTCAAGGGCAGCCCATTGCGCCTGACCGAACTGTGCCTTGAACCACGCCTGAAAAGTCAGCGCTGGCAGCCCCAGCGCCGGACCGGTCAGTTGCTTGGGCGAACGCAGGGTTTCCATGCGCGCCGTCGTCGCCCACGGGCCTTCGAAACCGGCCGGCGCCTGATCAAAAATACTCGCGCTCACCCCAAGGTTGCGTAACTCTGCGGACAACGCCAACCCGGCCATGCCGCCACCGATAATCGCCACATCCAGCGTTGCCTGGCCATCACTCAAACGCGGCTTGACCCACGGATTGGCGGGCAGCTCCAGCCACTCCAGGTCCTGGCGCAGGCGTTGTTCCAGTGCAGCGAGGCCAATGGGGGCGTTAAGGTCAGACATGGGCAGGTACTCGGAATGGCGATCAGGGAATGGCCCCGATCTTTATTCAAAAAACGCTCCAAAACCCAAATAAATGAATTCATAAAGGCCATGAATGCGAAAAATGAATACTAAAAGGTGTTTTTTATTCCGACAACTTCCATAAATGCATATTGATAGAACTTCTTGTAATAAGCACAGTCGCGCCTGCTTTCAGGCGCGCACCGTTATGCAGCTAATGCTAATCAAGGGATGGGGCTTATTCAGCGTAGATGCTCTGCAACAACGCATCATGATCACCGGGCGGATGCATGATCATGTTCGGCAGCAGCTCCTTGGCGGAGATTGCCAGCTCCTGAATCAGCGCCTGGGTCACTTCCGACAACGGATGGGCGAAGGCCGAGATCAAGCCAAAGAAGAACGGGATGTTGCAGGCAATCGGCCGCACCACCACGCCCTCCAAGGGAACGCCCGTTGCCGTGAAAGGATCGACCATCGCTACCCCGAGGCCGACACGCGCCATCTGCATGGCAATCAACGAGGTGTTGGTATCGAACATGTTCGGCGCCTGCAGGCCAAGATCGTGGAACGCCTTGTCGATGCGGCGGCGGAAGCGGAACGGATTGGACATGGTCACCAGATCCTGCCGGGCCAGTAACTCCATGGGCAGCACCGCGTGTTCGGCCAGGGGTGAGTCGGCAGCCAGCACCGCCACGCAAGGCGCCTCGCCGATCCAGTGGATATCCAGGCCGCGATGTTCGGTGGGCAGGCTGACGGCACCCAGATCCATGGTCTTGGATAACACGGCCTGCACCACGTTTTCCGGAGTCATGCTCTGTAACTGGATCTGCTGCGGGCGCAACCCGGCGGGCAGTCGCGACAAGGCAAGGGGCAACAACCCGGTAGCCAGGGCCGTAATGGCCACCAGCTTGATCTGGCGATTCTCGTCCTGAGCCAGGTGCTGGGCGCGCTGGCGAATATTGCGAATGCCCAGCAGCGCGCTCTCCACCTCGGCATACATGGCAAAGGCCTTCTGCGTCGGCGTAACCTTGGGCCCGCTGCGCTCGAACAGGGCAAAGCCCAGTTCCTGCTCCAGCTCCTGGATCACCCTCGTGACCGAGGGTTGCGAACGGCCGAGCATTTTCCCCGCCGCAGTGACACTGCCTGCCGACATCACCGCGGCAAAGGCTTCGAGTTGACGCAGATCCATAGACACGCCTTGCAAGAAAGTAACGGGACCGGCCGACCGGCTTACCCTGAAATCGCCCACCAGTCTACACGCAGCTATCCACAACTATGGAAGCCGATCAAATCGCCATCATGCCTCCGGCATGCTGTAGATCATGCATTTTTAGTTGAAAAAACTCGTTGACAATCAATACTTTCAAATCAGAAAACGCAATTGATCATTTTTTGATCAACCGGGTAAAAACCATGAAAAGCGTGGCATTCAGAGAGTTATCCACAGAGATACTCAAGGTTTTCGTGGACAACTCTGGTGACGAAGCAGCGGCGAAAAAATCATAACCGCTTACCAAAATGGCAAGGCCGACATTAACAAGCGGCGTGCGGCATCAGGCGGATATCGATACGACGGTTGGCAGCTCGCCCTGCTTCAGTTTCATTACTGGCGACAGGCTGGCTATCGGCAACCCCTTGGACGGCAAAACAGCGCTCCTCAATTTCACCCATGCGTTGCATCCAGTCCCGTACCACCATCGCCCGGGCTTGTGACAGATGCAGATTCTGTGCGGTATCTCCCGTGGTGTCGCTATGCCCGGTGATGACAATCAGGTTGTTCGGCCGGGCCTTGATTTCGGCCAGGGTATTGATCAGCAACCGGGTCGAATCGGGCTTGATCTCGGCGCTGCCGGGGGTGAACAGGTGCAGGCTGCCCAGTTGCACAGGCTCAGCAGACAGATGCTGGCGCTGGAGCAGGCCCGTCTGACGAGATATTTCGTGGCCGTCGCTATCCGCCAGCCATCCCCACCAGGCAACCCCGCCTGCCAGCAATATTGTGGCTACCGTTGCGCCAAGCCATACAGCGATTTTCCGTTTTCTTGGCCGGAACGCTTCGGGCGGCGGCGCAGCAGGCAGGATGATAATGGGGGCAACAAGGGCAGGTTCAGGGCCTCGCAATATGGGCCGCGCACTCTGTATCAGGCCCAAGGGTTGCTCTTGGCGCTGAATCAGACTGGCCAGTTGCTGACGCACAACCTCAAGCATCAGCAACGGTTCCTGGATCTGGCGCGCCAACTGCCCGCTCAATCGCTCAAGCCCGGTACTCAGATGAGCAAGCACTGACAGATTCCAGGCGTGGACCTCCAGGCCTCGCAGCAGAGGCTGTAGTTGCGCAAATAACCAGGCCAGACAATCCAGGCGCTCCGACGCTGCTGCGGGCCACAGGCTCGACCATTCGCCAACCAACGCTTCGATCATCATGACGCTTTGCGTCATGCCTTCCAGGCCATGAAGATGACTGCGAGCCAATGTGTAGGCAGCCACGCTCTGCAACTCCGCGCCATTCTTGCTGAACAGCGCCAGGCAGAGCTGCTCCACCTTGACCCAGTCGATATCCGGACAAGCCGGATGATTCAACTTTGCCAACTCCTCGCTCAGCGTCTTGAACTCACTGAAACCGCGCGGATCGCCACCTACGCGCACACGCATCTCGAACAACCTCGCGACATCGGTCATCATTGGTTTCCTGGCTTGGGCAGGTAGTTTTGCTGTTTCAGGTGACGGACCAATACTTTGCCCTCGGGGCTCAGGCTGGTACCGAACATCACCTTCTGACCACTCTTGAGTTGTACGTCGACGGCGTACTCCAGATGCCCCGGCATCACCTGCGGCAACAAGTCGATATCCAGCGCCGCCAGGCGTGGCTCGTATTTGAGCAGGGTCTGGCGCATGGTTGTCATCAGCGCATGGGCGCTTGCGGGCAGGCCCTGCAGGATGCCGCTCATGGCTGGCAGACCGTAATCGGGCAGATGAGTGAGCGTACCTTCGCGGCTATTGAGGATGCGTTGCATATTGTCCAGCACCGATAAGGTGTACTGGTCCTGCTCATCAATCTGATGCAACTCCAGTTCGCCATTGAAGTTCTGCAACAGGGTTTCGTAGAGCGATGGGTTGAGATCGGGCATGCACTACTCCTTGACCAGCGGGCGCAGGGTCAAGCGGTTATCGCCCAGTTCGATCACGCGGGCGCGATCCGGGTCGAGGTCATCGCGAGTCAAGGTCAGGCGCCAGGTGTTGGACTGGATATCCGGCTCGCGCAGCAAGGCCACGACCACAATGAACTGCGCGTCCTTGTCCATAGGGACGCTCAGCTGTGCGCCCTCCCCTGGCTTGATCACTGTGGTCCGCATGTCCAGCAGGCTGTCACCGAGCGCATTGCCGTCATCGTTCAGAAGGCTTTCGTAAGTGGCTTTATCCATCAGCTTGCTATTGCGCAGCTGATAGACGCGTACCAGCGTCGGTACCGACAAGGCACGCATGTCGAGCTCATCGGTGTTGGTTGAGGTACGGCCGCTAAGGTCCAGGTGCAAGGTTTTTATCTGTTTGTAGAAAATTGCTTTGGCGGTGGATGCAGTGCCGTCCGTCACCGTCTGGGTCAGCCCACAACCACTGAGCAGCATGCCAAACGCTGCCGCCTTTAATGCTCTGAAAACGATATTTGACATGGTGTATCTTCCGGTCTTGAAAGTTCTTTTTGCAGGCCTTGATAGCGGCCCAGATTGATCGTAATGGTCTCGTTTACCGCGCCTTGACGCGAATCACCCAGCCCGAGCACGGCGGTCATACCAAGCATGACCGGCGCCTGGCCCAGCCTAGGCTCCGGCAGGCTGCTGACAGGCAAAGACAGCTGCAACCTGGCGGTGCAGCGCCAGCCCAGATACACCCGCAACAGCACCAGCAAGTCCAGGTACAACTGGGCACCCGGCAGCCAGTTACTGGCTTCGCCGCGGTCCTGAGTGAATAACGCCAGGTGTAACTGGCTATTGGCGTCGAGCCCTACGCTGCCCAGCGGCGTGCCCCGGGACAAACTCACCGGATGGCTCGCAGACAGGCTGGCAGGGTGCGTCAGGGGAATTTTCAAAGGCCAATGCCCAGTCGCTCGAACTTGAGTATTGGGTGCCAGCAGTTTGACCAAAGCCATGATTCCTTCGGCGTTGCGAGTCGGCAGACGCATCACGCTGAGCAACGCCAGGAAGCGCGACATCGGTGTAGCTATCTTCTCTGCTGTGCCAGGGATTCCGAGGCCTATCAGCCCCAACAGGCATTGCGAGGTCGCGTCCGTGCCGCCAGCGGCGAACGTCGCCGGATAGGAGTACTTGCGCCAGATCCGGTAGAACTGGGTGAATATTCGATGGTTGAAGATATCGAGGAAGGCCTCCAATGCTTCATGCCCTTCCCGGCGCTGAGCAATGTCATCCAGATAGGCTGTCGGCAAGGGTGAGTCGACGCCGTACAAACCGAGCAGCCTGGTACGCACCGTTGCCGGGCGACCTGGTTGATCCTCCGCAATTTCGATCGCCTTCAGTTCGCTGGCCGGAAAGCCCATCCCAGGATCGGGACGAAAACGCACCGGGTCATCCGCCGGATTCAAGGTACTGCCCAATGGCGGATTTTCAGGCATGGCCTGCTCCAGCATCTGGCAGAAGCGAAACAGATTTGTTTGAGCTACCTGCCCCTTAAGTGCTTCCAGCAAGTCATCGACCATCAACCGGGAATTCGCTGGCTGTGATTCTCTTTCCATTGCAGGCGCTTCCCATCTGGTTGCAGGATCAAAGTGAGTTGGTTGAACAGGTGAATGTCGGCGTACAAGGCAAAGAAGCGACTGAGCATTTCGCCGAACAGACAGATATCACCCTCGCCGCAGAAACCATTGCAATCCAGCGTGACCTGGATATCCACGCCCCGCAGCAGGAAGCCTTTCTCGAAACGCTCAAGCAGGAAATGGTTGACCTCGACGATAGCCTCCAGACGACGTCGATTCAGCTCACTGCCCGTCCAGTCATACAGCGCCAGAGTGCCGCGCAGGACCTCGGCGCTGTCGAGCATCGGCAAGAAGTTCGAGCCCAGATGACTGAGTACACGCCAATGAAAGCGATCCTGATTTGGCGGATAGCACGGCAGCGTCGGCGCACACAGATTGCGCACCCGCAAGCTTGTCTGAGTCGATTGCGCTGGCGTATCGAGCAGCGTGCTTTGCAACGCCTTACGCGGCAGTTGGCCGTTGGTGCCCGTCAAGCGCAGCGACAGACTGTTGTTTTCGCCGAGCCTGTCTTTGTCGAAACCCTCTCCACCGAGTATCAGCCAGGTGTCATGCATGCCATTCACACCGCGCTTCATACGGGTGTGAAAATACCGTTCGGGCGCTTCATCACGCAGCATCCCGCCCTTATGGCGGAAGCTGGTAAACGGCACATAATCCTGCCGCCCGGAATCCTTGGACCCCGTAACCTCGTCCACTGAATAAATCTCGGTATGACCGTCCTGCAAGCGCATGGGGCGCAGCAGGTAATCAGTTTGCAATGGGTCCAAGGTCATGGGATCCCCCTCGAAGGGGAACAGGTTGATCACCGGAACGCTATGCAGGCGAATATTTTCGGCGCTCACTGCAAACTCATGGGGCCATGACTCACTCAGCACCACTTCAATTTCGAACCAGGGTATTTCTGACGTGATGCTTAGCTGCTCCAGCCCCCGTAGGGTCACAAACATGAATTTTTCGCGGAAAGTGAAGTACTCCAGAAGCAGTTGATAACCACTGAAGGCGCTGTCGCCCTTGGGCCAGAGCCGGTCTTCGTCGGCAAAGCCCTTCACCGAGAAGCGGCCATCGAGCACATAACGCCCCGTGTCTTCGGGCAAGCGGTAATACATCTTCTGAGCATTGAGGGTCAGGGCACGGTGCAAGGCACTGGCCAACGGGGCATCGGCGTTGAGGTACAGCGGCAGCGCGCTTAAATCAACCCGAGTCCAGTCTGCCAACGCACTGCAGGCAAAACGCAGGCACAGCCGCGATCGTCCGTCCGGCTCGTGGCCCACGTGTAGCGACTCCAGGGCCAGTGGCTGTAGCACCAGGTCCTGAGTAGTGGTGTAGCGGCAACGCGTGCGCTGTTGCCCGATAGGTTGCGACAGGACTTGAAAACCCGTAGGCAGGCGCTCACTCTCCTTCATCTCCTTGAAATCAGGTGTCAGTTCGATGACTGACAGCGATGGAATGGTGCGCAAGTAATGGGGCCATAGCAGGCTGACCAAGCCTTCGGTCAACTCCGGAAGATCGTCGTCGAGCTTCTCCCGCAGCCGTCCCATCAAGAAGGCAAAGCCCTCGAACAATCGCTCGACATAAGGGTCCTGAGCCCCGGTTTTGTCGAGGTTGAGTTGCGCCGCGCGGTCCGGAAATGCTTCAGCGAACTCCTTTCCAGCTTCGCGCAGATAACGCATTTCGGCATCGAAATAACGCAGTGTCAGATTGTCCATACTCATAAAAAACTCCTGATGAAAAATATTCAGCCGCACAGCACTGCGGCACGTACCGGATCAATAGCCACGAGTGCCGCCAGCAGCATCTCCATGCGCTGGCCCAGAACGGTCTTGTCCGTATCGTTACGCTGCGCCTTGAGGCGTAACAGTTTGAGCAGACGAGCCTTGACCTCGAAAATCAGCTCCGGCTCCCAGTCGGCAAGGGCCTGGCGCTGGGCCGTGGCATCCAGCTCGGCCAGCAGGTGCATGGCCAGTTCGCTTTTGCCGAACTGCTCGGCCACCCGTGCCATAAGCAGGCGTAGCAACCAGCGTTGCCGCCCGCTCGGTACATCAGGGCGAGCAGCCAGCCAGGCCAGGGCCGCCTCTACTCCGTCGCTGTCGGCCTGAGCCAGGGCTTCGCTTTCCAGTGAAAGGATCTCGATATCGGTGCTGGACGGGGCTGCAGTTGGCGCAGGCAACCATTGTTGAGGGCGATTGCCGCTGACGTGTTGGGCAATCCATTCACGGGTGGTTTCGTCGGCGAAAGGGCTGCCATCGCTCCAGCGCAAGGTCTCCAGGCTCGGCAGTCGCTCCAGGAACATCCCCAGATCACGCTTGACGATATCGGCCCAGCTGTCTTGAGGGGCCGGCTGTTTGCTCAGTGCCTGATACGCATACCACTGCAAATCCAGCCAGAAATGATTCACACCTTCGGCGTACATGCGTTCAATCTGATCGAGCAGTTCGCTCCAGCTCTGTTGCAGGTACAAGCGCTTGAGCTGTGACCGGCTATCGACGCGCGGAGGCGTCAGGTGCGTATTACCGTTGGTGTCCTGTAACGGTGTCTGGTGTACCGTGTCCCAGCGCAGGCTTTTCAACAAACGATGAGCCGCAAGCCAGCCCTGAGGCTGTTCACGCAAATAAACCGCCAGGGTTCGGCCACTTTCCAGCAAGTCTCGTCCAGATTTAATGGCTGTCAGCGGATCGCTCGCGTCATGACTGACGCTGTGCTGCGGTACAACGGTATCGACACCGCCGCCTCTGGCCAGTCGACTGGATAGCGCGCCATACAATGTGCCCAGTGCCGGGCGCTGCTCCTTGGGCCAGGCTTCAAGCCCCTGCTCCAGCCAGGCCAGCGCTGCCACCGTACGCTCGGCCTCACTCTTGATCACCTGCGGATACAACAACAGAGCGTCCAGCACCTTGCTGCTGGCCAACCACTCCAGAGCTACCCTGCGCGTATTGGGCCGTACTGGCAGCACGTCGGCGGCATAGCGCTCCATGATGGCAGCCAAAAGTCCAAGACCGTCCGCCAACCCCGCCTCACCGTCCTTGTGCAAGCGCGCCCACAGGTAGTAGGTGACTACGCGCAAGTCCTTGCAGCGGTGCTTGAGCAACTTCTCCGATAACCGGATCACCTGATCTGCATCCGCCCCGGACAGCTTGTTGACCTCCTCGCGCAGGTACTGAAAGTCGTCGTCATAGCCAGGGTCCTCACCCACCGGATTATCTGCCTGGATAGGCAACAGCCAAGGCTCCCAGTCCGCTGCCTGGTGCCGCGCCAGGGACAGCGCATCACGCTCACCCAGGCACAGCTCGATCAAACTGCGCAGGCTCATTCGAATCCTCCGTTTTGTGCGTATGACGCCTTATCATCCGCGCCTATAAAAATCTGCCTGGGCAACTTGAAGCCCCTCAGCTTGAGCAACGCCAACGGCCCCGCACCCAGCTCGGTGCGCAGATGCCAAGTCAGGTTGAGGCCGTCGGGGGCGGTGATTTCCACGCGGTAGCGGCTGTCGCCGTCGTCCAAAGTGGTGACCTTGGCTTTTTCCAATAAACGGATCAGGCCCCAGGTACCGGCGAAGTCGCCGTACAGGCGTTCGCTGGCCTTGACGCTGGTCCAGGTCAGCATCACCCCCGGGTGATCGCCGCGACCCGGCCAGTTGAAGCGCTGCCAGAATTCTCGCTGGTTGAAGTAGTGGTGCTTTTCGCCATTGAGCACGAAGGTGGTGTTGACGATGTCCCGCACCGGCTTGCCCTGCAGCTCGAAACTCAGGCC
>NZ_JANUFD010000019.1 GCF_024807945.1 Pseudomonas sp. JUb42
TTGATTCAGTTGTTAAAGAGCGGTGGGTTGATTCTTTCGTCTCAACCGAGGCGCGCATTCTACAGCGTCCTCTGTATCTGTCAAGCGGTTATTTTCATTACTTCATCAACGAAATCAACTACTTAACCCCGCACCAACATCGAGATGCTCGTTAGCGGGAGGCGAATAATACAGGATTAAAACACCTGGTCAACCCCAGTCCGATAATTCTTTTAACCATCAGCAGACCCCGGCTTGCCACAATGAGAATGCCCTGCTTGCGCCCCGCTGCCGCCGGTGTAACGCACCGCGGCACTGGACGACAGCATGCCGCCCAGGCTCACGCTGCTTATATAAGCAGGTTCAGACGCAAACCCGGTCAGTATTTGAAACGCCCCACCAAACCTTTGAGTTGCCCGGAGATATCAGTCAAACGCCCAGAACCGCTCTGTGCCGAATGGGCGAACTCTTCGACCAACTGGGCGTCGGCATGGATTTGCGCAATGTGCCGGTTGATTTCTTCGGCTACCTGGTGCTGCTCCTCCGCCGCCGTGGCGATCTGTGTGTTCTGGTCGCGAATGGCGTCCACTGAAAGCCGGATTTTATCGAAGCTGTTGCGGGCCTGTTCGATACATTCCACGCTGGTTTGCGAGAACTGCAAGCTACCCTGCATCTGCTGCGTTACTTCCTGGGTACGCTTTGCCAGATTGCCGAGCAAACTATCAATCTCACCCGTAGAGTCGGCGGTACGTCTTGCCAGGGCGCGCACCTCGTCGGCGACCACGGCAAATCCACGCCCCTGATCACCCGCCCGTGCGGCCTCGATCGCCGCATTGAGTGCCAGAAGATTGGTCTGCTCAGCGATCGAACGAATGGTGTCGAGGATGCTATTGATGTTTTTGCTGTCCTGTTCAAGCTTCTGCATGGTATCGGTGGATTGCTGCAGATCCTGGCTCAACTTCAGAACGCTGCCCGTGGCCTCGCTGATGTGCTTCTGGCCGTCATGCACATCCCGATATCCATCGTCTGCACTCGAAGCGGCCTGACTGCAAGAGCGGGCAACTTCGTTGGCGGTTGCCACCATTTCATTGAAAGCCGTACTGACAAGCTCCACCGCTTCGCGCTGACGACCGGCGACTCGATCCATATTCTTAGCGACCTCGTGGGTATCAGCCGCTGCACTTTGCAACTCTGACGAAGCGCCACCAATACGCTGCATCAGATGAGCGATCATCCCCAGAAATTGGTTAAACCACCCAGCCAGTACCGCTGTTTCGTCCTTGCCCTGGACTTTGAGTTGACGGGTCAGGTCGCCCTCGCCTTCAGCTATTTCCTGCAAACCATCGGCGACGCCCCGGATAGGTCGCACGATAACACTGGCAAAACTTGCACCGACGATTGCGAAAATGATGGCCAGCGCACCGGCGATAGCTGCGATCAGCCAGGTAAGACTGGATGATTTGGCCATCACCTCGTCGCGCTCAATTAGGCCAATGAACCGCCATCCCAGTCCTTTTGAGCTGACCACGTTGGCCATATATACCTTGCCATCAATCTCGATCTGAGTCGCGCCATCGCCACCTTTGGCAAGGGCCGCATAATTGGCACCGAGGTCAGCCATCGGCTTGAAGTTGTGCTTCGCATCACTGGGATCGACAAGCACGTTGCCGTTAGCCTCGACCAGCATCAGGTAGCCGCTGTCACCCAGCTTGATATTTTTGACGAGTTCGGTCAGTTGCTTGAGAGACACGTCAAGACCGACCACGCCGACCAGACTACCCGCAGCGTCAGTGACCGTATGAACAGTACCGATCAGGGATACATCATCCGGAGCCCAGTAATAGGCGCCCGTACGCACAGTCATGCCCGGTGCGGCGAGGGCAGCCTTGTACCAGGGACGCTGGCGCGGGTCGTAGTTGGAAATCTTGGGATCGTCAGGCCAGCTGGCGTAGCCGCCGTCGCTCAAGCCGAGGGAAAGATAAGCCGTCGTAGGATGGCTCTTGGCGAAGCCATCGAAGATATCCAAGAGCTTATGGTTAGTCTCGGTGAGCGGCAGTTTCGCTGCATCAGCAGCGATGTAACTCTTCAAATCCTTGGCCAGGACGATACGAGGGTCTTTGGCGATGTACTCGACGTTCTGACTGATACCGTCGAAGAACTGTGTCATTCCGTTATCGATCTGGCGGATTTCCCGGCCGCTGCTATCGACGAAATTGTCCCGCGCGGCGTCGCGTACGTTCACTACCACCAGCGCCGCAACCACAATAACGGGAAGACAAGCGATAGCGGCGAATCCCCACGTCAGCTTCTGTTTGATATTCATGATTTCTTCCGTAGGGTTTATAGGTTTTAGTCGGCAGAAACAACGGCAACGCTGTGGTTGATTTTTAGACGGACAGCCACTCACCACTCCTTAAGACTTATCGACCGAGGCCACATATTCCTGAATGCCACTCGCGCGTCTGCAGATGAATAGCATGGTTTCAGATGTTCGGAGCCTGGCTATCGGCTTGCGGCCTCGAAACCGGGCCGACGAGTGAGGGGTATCAGGGATTGGATTTCATCCGGCCGCAGATTGCCGTGCGCAGGCAACCCCAGGCAATTGCTCCGATGATCAGCACCTCGCCTGCGCCAATCAGCAGGTTGAATGAAAATGCGATCGGTTGCTCGGCCCAGTAAAAAATCGTCGACCCCGTGCGAAAGCCGCTGACGCGCAGCCGCCCGGTAAACAGAGCG
The DNA here is from genome assembly GCF_024807945.1 of Pseudomonas sp. JUb42. Taxonomy (GTDB): domain Bacteria; phylum Pseudomonadota; class Gammaproteobacteria; order Pseudomonadales; family Pseudomonadaceae; genus Aquipseudomonas. The sequence goes on from NZ_JANUFD010000019.1 coordinate 2,716, forward strand.
GGCACCAATGCGACGACGTTTACCAACTCCAGCACTGCCAGGAAGGCGCCCAGCAAGGTCAGCAGGGCGCGTGCAGGAACGCCCGGTTTTTCGGTCGACTCAGACGCAGGCGTGAGTTCCTTTCCTTTAAGCTTGAGTTGCCTGGCGCCCTTCCAGGCACTCTTGCGGGTGGGTGCTGGAGCTGGCCGATATGAGGCTGGCGTCGCACCGGCCGCTGAAGCCGCGACGACCTCGGTGGGCACGGCCACGCTCAGGTAGTCCGCCAGCTCACGCAGCCACAAGTCGGTGCGTTTGCTGCCCGGCACGATAGGAACATTGTCGGTCGTCAAGCGGTGCTCGGTGCCATCGCGCATCACCAGCCACAACTGGGTGTAGGCCGGCTCGGCTTGCGGGCGGCGGCGAAGTTCGAGGTATTTGGGCGCATCAATTCTGAATACCGAATGCACACGCTCGCGGCGTCCGAAAAAGTTGCGGGTGCGACGCTTGCCTTCACCGGCGAGTCGCGACAGCAGCAAAGTCTCGCGCAGGCCGGTGTAAACCATCAGCATCAGGCCAAGGGCTGGAATCAGCAGCAGCCCGAGAACCATCAGTAATAAGGACAGTGGATCCAGGTCAGTCGGCAGAGAATCGCCATCGACAATCGCCAGTACGACAAAAGCCAGCGGCGCGATAAAGCCAAGTCCGGCTGTCAGCAGCACGAACCCGCTTTGCAGCAGATTGCGCGAGTGGATGTGCAGGTCATCCTGCGCGGTGCGCTCGAAACGATGTCCAATCAACATAATGCGCCGCCTTTAAGACCGCTCTCAGGATCGTGACAAGCGGCTGCACGCCGCGGACCAGGATTGTGTTTCAGGCAGCGCAGAATAGCTCATGCCGAAGTCGCCGGGTGGGATGCCGGTCTTGTACAGACAAACTAAAAGCCCAGACGTATGCCTGGGCCTGGATAGGATTATCAGCACTTACTATTCCGCATCAATAAGGCTATCCGTCTTCGCTGTGCCGTTATCTCGATGGGTCTGGGCATCCTGATCAGAGCCCGGATTGCCGGGTGGCGGGTTCCAGTCTTCCGGTCGTTCGTCAGCACCCTGTTTTGGCTCGGAGTCGGCTCGTTCAAGGCCTGAGTCATGGTCCTCTCCCGTATCCAGCGTTTTTTCGTCGGGGCCCGGATATGCCGCCTCCGGTCCATTATTCTCGATCGCCATAACGGCTCTCCCATCTGCGGCGCAGGACATCTGCGCATAAGAGTGTGAAAGGTAGCGCGAGGAGGAAGTGCCACTAAGCCGACGGGCGGAGCTCGCATCACGCGCCACTGCGCCTGTGCTCGCCAGCAAGTTGGCTCTTGCCGAAGCCCTGCCTTGACCACCACTTATTCCCCCCAAGCATGACTCATATGCCCCTGCCCTGCGTTCCGCAGCCCGTCCGGTAACAGCAAGATAGCCCCAGCACTCTTGCTGCCCCATCCAAGGACACTGCGATGACTACTTTTACCCGTCACACCCTCGATACCGCTCCAGCCGAATCCCAACCCATTCTGGCAGCCGTCAAAGGCGCCTTTGGCTTTGTGCCGAACCTGCAGGGCCACATGGCCGAATCGCCGGAGTTGCTCGCCGGTTACAGCCAGCTGTGGGACTTGTTCGGCAAAAGCACACTGACAGCCCATGAGCAGCAAGTGGTTTACCTGACCTCCAACTTTGAAAACAACTGCTACTACTGCATGGCCGGTCACACCACCCTGGCCAAGATGATCGAGATGCCCGCCGATGTCATCGAAGCACTACGGGCAGGTAGCGTGATTCCTGACGCGCGGCTTGAGGCCTTGCATGTGTTCACCACGGCCGTGGTCCGTGAGCGTGGGTTCGTCGGTGATGCAGGCGTCGAAGCCTTTCTGGCAGCAGGCTTCACTCGGCGCAATGTGCTTGAGGTAGTGCTCGGCGTCGCCACCAAGGTGATGAGTAACTACACCAACCACCTGGTGCATACCCAACTGGACCCGTTCATGAAAGGCAACGAGTGGACCAAACCGGTCTAAACGGTCGCCTGGGCCTGCCCTCCCTCAGCCCGTCCTGCGGGCTGTTCTCCAAGGAACACAAATGAATAGCCGTACTTTCCTGATTACCGGTGCCAGCAAAGGCATCGGCCGGGCGCTGGCCCAGTCCCTGGCGGATGCCGGTCACCGCGTTGTCGGCATTGCCCGTCATGCCGATGACACTGACTTCCCCGGCATTCTGGTTCCGGTTGATCTAAGCGATCGCCAGCAAACACAGCAGGCCCTTGATGAACTGGCCCGGCAATACCGCTTCGATGGATTGGTGAACAACGTTGGCCTGGTACGCCCGCAACTATTGGGCGAAGTGGATCTGGATGATTTCGATGCAGTGATGCGCGTGAACCTGCACGCCGCCCTCCAGGCCACCCAAGCGCTGTTGCCGGGCATGCGAGCGCGGGGATGGGGGCGCATCATCAATATCTCCAGCCTGACGGTACTGGGCATTACCCATCGTACGGCGTACGCCGCAGCCAAGGCAGCGATGGTCAGCTTTACCCGCTCCTGGGCACTGGAACTGGCTACCACGGGCATCACCGTCAATGCCGTTGCGCCGGGCCCGACAGAAACCGAATTGTTCCGCGCCAACAATCCGCCTGGCAGCGAGGGCGAGGCGCGCTATCTGTCCGGCGTCCCTCTGGGCCGCTTCGGCAAGCCAGAAGAAATCGCTGCGGCGATTGCCTTTCTCCTGTCCGAACACAGCAGCTTCATTACCGGCCAGACCCTGTTTGTCGACGGCGGCGCATCAATCGGCAAGGCCGCCTTTTAGCCACCGTCTCAGCGACCGGCCCTCCCACTTGTAACGAGAATTTTGAATATGTTGATCGTTCACGCTTTTGCGACGCCCAACAGCGTCAAGGTGCCCATTGCCCTGGAAGAACTGGGGCTCGAATACCAACTGCTGGCGGTCAATATCCGCCAGGGCGAGCAGAAGCTTGCGGCCTTCGTTTCGTTGAACGCCAACGCCAAGGTCCCAGTGCTGGTCGATAGCGAAGCCAACGACGGCCAGGGCATGGTGCTGACCGAATCGGCTGCCATTCTGGTCTACCTGGCCGAACGCTATAAACAGCTGCTTCCGGCGCAAGGCGTGGAACGCGCCAGGGTCTTCGAACAATTGTTTTTCCATGCCAGTGCCCTGAGCCCCGCGTTCGGCCAATCCGGCTTTTTTCAAAAGCTGGCCAGCGAGCCCAATCCTGTGGCCGTCGCCCGCTTCCACGGCGAAGCCAAACGCGTCCTGGCCGTTATGGACGGCCAGTTGGCCAACAGCGAGTTCGTCGCGGGCAGCGGCTTTTCCATCGCTGACATCGCCCATTTCGGCTGGCTATGGCGCCGTGAATTTGCCGGGATCGACTTCAGCACCAGCCCGAACGTCGAACGTTGGTACAACGCCGTCAGCCAGCGGCCTGCGGTGATTCGCGCCATCGAACGAACCAACGCCCTCCTCCCTCAAGCCTGATTCCAAGGACTGCACATCTATGAGCAAGCAACTGCTGTTCACTCCGACATCGGTCGGCCCGTTTACGCTTAAACATCGCGTGGTAATGGCGCCCCTGACCCGCATGCGCTCCAGCGAAGGCAATGTGCCCAACGAAATGATGGCCGAGTACTATGCCCAACGCGCTACCCCCGGCGGGCTGATCATCGCCGAAGCGACCCCGGTTTCGCCTTACGGCTTCGGTTATGCCGGTGCGCCCGGAATCTTTACCCAGGCCCAGGTCGAGGGCTGGCGCAAGGTCGTGGACGCCGTGCATGCCAAGGGCGGTGTGATATTCCTGCAGCTGTGGCACGTAGGCCGTCAATCCCATTCCTTGTTGCAACCGGGCGGCATCGATCCGGTGGCACCATCGGCAATCCAGGCAGAGGGCTATGCCTATGCCCAGAGCGGTGCCGTGCCGTTCGGCATGCCACGGGCGCTTCTGCTCGAGGAAATACCCGCCATTGTTGAAGAATTCCGTCACGGCGCAGAACTCGCGAAAAGCGCAGGCTTCGACGGCGTTGAAATCCATGGCGCCAACGGCTATCTGCCCGATCAGTTCCTGCAGGATGGCACCAACAAACGCACCGACGCCTATGGCGGTTCGATCGAAAACCGCGCCCGCTTCCTCCTGGAAATCACCTCGGCGGCGACATTGGTATGGGGTCCGGGGCGTGTCGGCGTGAGGCTGAGCCCGTCCAGCAGCTACGGCTCAATGCACGACAGTGATCCAGAGGAGACCTTCGGTTATGCCGCCAAGGCACTCGACACGCTGGGGCTGGCCTACCTGCATATCGTAGAACCCCGCATCAAGGGCGACGACACCCTCGATAAAGACGCCGCGCCCGTTGCCGTCCACTACTTGCGCCCCTTGTTCTCCGGGCCGATCATTGCTGCTGGCGGATTTAACCGGGAAAGCGCAGAAGAACTGCTGTTCCAGGGCGATGCGGATATGGTCGCATTTGGTCGTGCATTCATAGCCAATCCGGACCTGCCACGCCGCCTGCAGGAAAACCTGCCGCTCAATGCCTACGACCGGGACACTTTCTATGGCGGCGATGCTGGCGGTTATACCGATTATCCGTTTGCCGCCCAACAGGTAAGCAGCGAATAATGAAAAGCCTGTAAGCCATCAATATTACTTACAGGCGAATTTTATCATCTACTATTGCGCATTAATACAACTCCCCCCTACAAGGGTACCGTTCTAAACCACTCACCGACGAGTGCCATATAATTAATAAGCAATCACAAGGCTACGCTTCAGCAGGCGGTCTTACTGCGCTCTGCCTCACAATAGGGGCCACGTATATCAATCCTCAAACGAAACAACATTCTGACGACGACGATCAACTACCAGTCGCGTCACGTCCGGACGGGAATAGTGACCCGCATGATCCAGATTCTGTCTTTCGCGGCGAACTTCATTGCGGTCCAGCGTTGCCACCAACAGACATTCCTCACCGACAGCCGGAGGGATCACCCACTCGCCATTTGGCGCAGCGATGCATGAACCGCCGTTCGCCAGGACCTCAGGGCAATTGGCGAGTATCAGGTCCAGGTGCGGGGTATCGGCGGGGAAATCTTCACGGCGCATCAAGGCCGATACCGAGATGGTGTAACTGCGCCCTTCCTTGGCAATGAAGCGGGTGATGTCATCGGTATTGCGCAAATTGCCCGGCCACAGCGCCACATGCAGGTCCTCGCCTTGCGCATACAGCGCGGCACGGGACAGCGGCATCCAGTTTTCAAAGCAATTGAGGCCGCCCACGGTAAACGAATCCAGTGGGTGAACCCGCAAGCCGTGCCCATCGCCCGGCGACCAGGTCAGGCGCTCTTCATAAGTCGGCATCAGTTTGCGATGTACTGAGCCGATCACGCCGTCCGGGCCGATATAGACCCGCGAGCAATAAACGCTGTAGCCGCCACGATCGGCCGGCCGCTCGATACAACCGAGCATCACGGCGATGTTATGCCTGGCTGCGGCAGCGCAAACGGCGTCCAGGTGCCCGGCTTCGATCTGTACTGCCTGCTGCAGGTAGTAAGCATGGATATCTTTCTGGATCGAGTTATTGAAACGCGCGCCGTCGGTCAGCTCCAGCCAGAACGGATAGCCAGGTAACAGTGCTTCGCCGAAGGTGACGAAGCGGCAATGCTGCGCAGCGGCCCGTTCGATGTAATCGATTACTTTCGCAACCGTCGCGTCACGATTCAGCCAGACCGGCGCGATCTGCGCCAACCCGACTGTTAATAGATCCAGGTTTTGTGTTTGCGTGGAAGACATGCCGTTATTTCCTCGGGTAAATACCGAATGCGTTTATGCATCCGGTTTAATCAATCATGGAGTCGCTCTCTATGATTCATATCCTACCCAGTACGTTGTAGGCTGCCATCCACCCGAAAATCAAATGCGCAAGATTACGCAAGTGGCGTAATCAGTCAGACGCAAGAACAATGATTCGCCTCTCGTAAAGCAAGGCGCCAGATCATCAGAATTAGAAGGGTTCATAAGTTGATTCATTATTGCCACTGTCCTGTATCAACAACTGAATGACCGCAACAGCGCCGCCCGGCATTACGCCGGGCCACGCTGTCCTCAGACCTGGGCCATGCCGCCATCGACGAACAGTTCGATGCCGTTGATGAAGCTCGCCGAGTCAGAGGCCAGAAAGGCCACGGCCTTGCCGATTTCCTCTGGCTCACCCAATCGGCCCAGCGGCACCTGGGAGGCCAGGGCATCGAACAGGCCCTGACGCGCTTCTTCAGGGACCAGGTCACCCAGGCCAGGCGTGCGGATCGGGCCGGGGCTGACCACGTTGACGCGGATGCCACGGTCTTTCAGGTCCAGCGCCCAGGACCGTGCGAAGTTGCGCACTGCGGCTTTGGAGGCGCTGTACACGCTGAAGTTGGCGGTGCCACTGACCGAGGTGATGGACGAGGTGAGGATCACCGAGGCGCCGTCGGTCAACAGCGGCAAGGCTTTTTGTACGGTGAACAGCACGCCGCGTACGTTGGTGCCGAAGATGCGGTCGAAATGCTCTTCGGTGATGGCACCCAGGGGCAACATGTCGCCGCCACCGGCATTGGCGAAGAGGATGTCCAGCTTGCCGGCGCTCTTGGCGATCTGGGCGTAGACCGCGTCGAGGTCGGAAAGCACCGAAGCGTCGGCACGAATCCCGGTTGCGGCGGCGCCGATGTTGGCGACTGCGGCGTCCAGTTCCGCCTGGCGACGACCAGTGATGAAGACCCGGGCACCTTGCGCTGCCAGTGCCTGTGCGGTGGCCAGGCCGATGCCAGTGCTGCCGCCGGTGACCAGTGCGATTTTGCCGTTCAGTTGTGCGTTCATGATTGACTCCGATTCGTGACTTGAGAGATTGGCTTGGGCCCCGACCTGCGTTGGCGACCTTGTCGCAGCGCCTGCTGTCCGGGCCATGGCGCTACTCTAGGCCTCGACCCATTATTGAAAAAGCGCGCACAATGGAATCACTATCCACGTACATGGATAATCCAGCGACTATCTACAAAGGGTCTGAATGAATGGATCAGCTTTCGGCAATACGTGCCTTTGCCCGGGTCGTGGAAGCAGGCAGCTTTACCCGCGCCGCCGCCTCCCTGGATATGCCCAACGCCACGGTGAGCAAACTGGTGCAGGATCTCGAGGCGCATCTGAACGTACGCCTGCTGCAACGCACGACACGGCGGGTCACGGTGACGCCCGAGGGGCAGGACTATTACGCCAAGGCCACCCGCGTGCTGCGCGATCTTGAAGACATCGACTCGTCATTCAATATTGCCCGCAGCACACCGCGCGGGCACCTGCGGATCGACGTCGGCGGCTCAACGGCGCGGGATGTACTGATTCCGCTGCTGCCGGATTTCCTCGCGCGCTATCCCGATATCCGCATCGACCTGGGGGTGTCCGATCGCTCGGTGGACCTGATTGGCGATAACGTCGATTGCGTGATTCGCGGCGGCCCGCTGGACAGCTCATCATTGATCGCACGGCCTATCGGGCGGGCGCCGATGCTGACCTGCGCGACGCCCGCCTACCTCAAGCAATACGGCGTACCGGCTTATCCTGAGGAACTGAAAAACGGCCACAAGCTGATCGGCTATCTATCGACGCGTACCGGCCGGGCCTTTGCGTTTCGCTTTGAGCATGAGGGGGAACGGAGCGAGATTGCCATCGACTATCGGGTCGGCATTAATGAAAGCAATGCCCACCTGGCCGCCTGCGTCGCCGGGCTGGGCATCGTCCAGACCTTTACCTATGCCGTGGATGCTGGCCTGCGCGATGGCAGCCTGGTGGAGATATTGCGCAAGTGGCGGCCACCGGCCTACCCCTTCCACGTCGTCTACCCCCATAACCGCCATGTCACCCAGCGCCTGCGCGTATTTATCGACTGGCTGGTGGAGTGTTTCCCGGCGAGGCTTGGCACAGGCGACTGATCATTCCCTGGCCCTCGCCCGCAACAAAAACTTCTGCACCTTGCCGGTGGAGGTCTTGGGCAGCGGCCCGAAAATCACCGTTTTCGGCACCTTGAAACCGGCCAGCCGCTCACGACAGAAATCGATGATCTCGACCTGGCCGATCTGTTCATGGCCGGGTTTCAGGGCGATGAACGCGCAGGGTGTTTCGCCCCATTTGTCGTCAGGCTTGGCGACCACGGCGGCCTCCAGCACGGCCGGATGGCGATAAAGGATGCCTTCGACTTCGATGGTGGAGATGTTTTCGCCGCCGGAAATAATGATGTCCTTGAGGCGGTCGCGGATCTCCAGATAACCGTCGGGATGCCACACCGCCAGATCGCCGGAGTGAAACCAGCCATCGCTGAAGGCTTCATCGGTGGCCTTGGGGTTGCCCAGATAACCCTTCATCACGGTATTGCCGCGCAGGCAGACCTCACCGATGGTCTGGCCGTCCTTGGGCACCGGCACGCCGGTTTCCTGATCCAGTACCGTGACCCCTTCCAGGGTCGGGTAGCGCACCCCTTGTCGGGCCTTGACCGTGGCCCGCTCGTCCGCGGACAGCTCATCCCATTCCTCCTTCCAGGCACACACGGTGACCGGCCCGTAGGTTTCCGTCAGGCCGTAGGCATGGGTGATTTCGATGCCCATTGCCTGCACCGAGGCGATGACCTGGGCTGGCGGCGCGGCACCGGCAGTCATGGCCCGCACCGGGTGCGCGAACGTCACCACCTCGGCGACGTTGGCCAGGCCATTGAGCACGATGGGCGCGCCGCACAGATGGCTGACCTTGTGTTCGTTGATCAGGCTGATGATTTTCTGCGGGTCGACCCGGCGCAGGAACACATGGGTCCCGGCCTGGGCGGTGATGGTCCAGGGGTAGCACCAGCCATTGCAATGGAACATCGGCAGCGTCCACAGATAAATCGGATGCAGGCCCATGCCCCAGGCCATCTGATTGCCGATTGCATTCAGAAAGGCGCCGCGATGGTGATAGACCACGCCCTTGGGATCGCCGGTGGTGCCTGAGGTGTAGTTGAGGGAAATCGCTGCCCACTCGTCTTCGGGCCATTGCCAGTCGAAATCGGCATCGCCGCTGGCCAGTAACTCATCGTAATCCAGCTCGCTGAGTTGTTCGCTGGCGGCATATTCAGGGTCGTCTACATCGATCAGCAGCGGCGGCGTTTCCAGCAGCGCCAATGCGGCGCGAATCACTCCATGGAACTCCCGGTCGGCAATCAGTACCTTGGCTTCGCCGTGCCTGAGCATGTAGGCAATGGCCGGGGCATCCAGGCGCACATTCAGGGTATTGAGCACGGCACCGAGCATTGGCACGGCAAAATGCACTTCGAGCATCGCCGGAATATTGGGCAGCATCACCGCGACGGTGTCGCCCTGCTTGACGCCCTGCCTGCTCAAGGCCGAGGCCAACTGGCGGCAACGCGTGTAGGTCTGGCCCCAGGTACGCCGAATGGCACCATGAATGACTGCCGGATAGTCAGGGAAAGTACTGGCCGTACGTTCGATAAAGCTCAGCGGCGTCAGGGCGATATGATTGGCAGGGCCTTTGGCCAGGCCCTCGAGGAAGATCGACATAGGGGTACCCTTGGCTGATTGTTAGCTCTTGTGGTTGGTACGACGATAGCAGGTGTTCATGCGCGGCGAACCCTGCATCGCTCCAACGGGGTAGCGGCTGCCAATCTTTACTGCGCATGCGTGCGATCAAACTCCCACACCGCCGGGAAGCCCATCAGCTCGCACATTTTCTCGAACGAATACAGCTGTTCCTGACTCTCCAGCGTACCTTTGCGTGCCTTGAGCTGGCCGTAGACCTGATGCAGCGCCTGGGTCACGGCGAGGAATCCCGAGGCCGGATAGATGGCCAGGGAGAAACCGAGGCGTTGCAGTTCTGCCGGTGACAATTGTGGCGTACGCCCGCCTTCGACCACGTTGATGATCAAGGGCGCGTCGAAGCGCTTGCCGATGGCTTGCAGTTCTTCTTCGGATTCCGGCGACTCAAGGAACAGCACGTCGGCGCCCGCTTCCAGATAAGCATCGCAGCGGCGCATGGCCTCGTCCAGGCCCAGGGAGGTACGGGCGTCGGTGCGGGCGATGATCAGCATGTCCGGGTCTTGCCGGGCTTGGGCGGCGACGCGGATCTTCTGCACCATGTCCTGTTGGGCAATGACCCGGCGACCAGGGGTGTGGCCGCATTTCTTCGGAAATTCCTGATCCTCCAGCTGAATACCCGCCGCCCCCGCCCGCTCATAGCCGCGCACGGTATGGGCCACGTTGAGCAGGCCGCCGTAGCCGGTATCGGCATCGCAGATGATCGGCGTGCGGCTGGCGGCGCAGAACGCCGTGACCCGGTTGAGCATGTCGGTATAGGTGGCCAGGCCCGCATCGGCTTCGCCCAGGTATGAGGCAACGGTGCCGAAGCCGGTCATGTACAGGCAGTCAAAACCCATGCTGTCAGCCACGCGCACGGAGATCATGTCGAACACACCCGGCGCGACGACCAGTTCGTTACCCGCCAGTTTTGCTTTGAGTTGCTTTCTCAAGGATGCAGTCATGACAGCTCTCTCACTTAATGATGAAGGTCTTTGGTGGCGCCCAGGTGATGCTCGGCGCGCGGCGACTCGGGGGCCTGCTCGGCAATGTCTTCAAGGGAGCGGCGGTTGGTTTCGATGCCGAAGAAAAACAGCACGGCGGCCATGACCAGCAAGGCGCTGATAATCACCAGCAGCACATTCTCAATATTGCCCAGGGCATACACGGCCACCACTATATGCGGCGCGGCGATCCCGGCAATACGCCCGGCCGCCCCTGCCACACCACTGCCGCGCATGCGGTTTTCGGTGGCGAACAATTCCGGGATATAGGTGGCGATGCCCAGGGCAACCAGCAGATAAGTCAGGGTGAACAGCACGAAACCCAGGCCCACGGCCATCTCGATGCTGCTGGACTGGCCGTAGAACCAGCCGACCACGGCGGCGGCAATGGAAATCACGATGATGCCGTTCTTGCGCCCGATACGGTCAGCCAGCGCGGCGCCGACCAGCGCACCCGCCGGACCGCCCAGGGACATGAGCGCGGTGTAGCCCAGAGAGGCCTTCAGGTCGATGCCCTGATGCAGCAGAAAAGTCGGCACCCAGACGATAAAGCCGTAGATCACCACGTTGATCGCCACCTGCACACAGATGGCGATCCAGGTCCGCCGCCGCAGCGCAGGGCCGAACAGCTCAAGCATGCGTGTCTGCCTGACCGGCGCCGCATAGGTTTCGGTGATCGGCGGCAAGGCGCGGCCCTGGGCGGTTTCGGCTTCGATCTGCTCGAGTATGGCGTTGGCTTCGCTGAAACGCCCCTTGGATTCCAGCCAGCGCGGTGACTCGGGCATTTTCTTGCGCAGCACCCAGATCACCAGGGCGCCAATGCCGACCAGGGCAAACATGGAGCGCCAGCCCACGGTGGGAATCAGCAGGTAGCCGATGAAGGTCGAGAAAAACAGCCCGGCATTGGTGATGAACGACAGGTACGCCGACCATTTGCCGCGCACGGCTGGCGGGATGAACTCGCCGATGGAGCCATAGCCGACGACGATTTCCGCCCCCAGGCCAAGACCCATGATGAAGCGACAGGCGATCAGCCACTCCATGTTCGGCGCGAAGGCTCCGGCCAGGGAGGCCAGGCCGAAAATCGCCAGATTGAATTGATAGGTGAACTTGCGTCCCTTGGCATCGCCCAGCACGCCTGCGGCGATGGCACCGATCAGCATGCCGATGAAGGTCGACGAGAGGAATGCGGCATTGAGCATCAGCGACGACCAGCCGCTGCGCCCCAACTCGCCGAGCACGCCACCGGCCAGGTACAGATCGAAGGAGTCGAGGAACATCCCGCCACCAATCAACCAGAGGATACGTCGATGAAATGTCGACGTGGGTAAACGGTCCAGCCTCGCACCTGCATTTACTGTGCTTACCATCGTTGCGTCTCCTGCCGTTTTTATTTTTGTGTCCCCGTGGGGGCAGCTGCTTACGCGGGCATCAACTTCGGGTACAGCGTTGTCATCGTGGCGATACCACTGCGTTTATTGCTCGATGTCCTCCTCCAGCAGGCTGTGGTTGAGCCTGGCCATGAGCGAGGTTTGCGCGGCGAGGATATGGCAGCGCATGGCCGCCTCCGCCCACGCAGGATTCCTGGCTCGTACCGCCTGCACGATCTCGATGTGCTGGCGCGCGCTGCGCTCGCGGTCGGCATCGCGATAGCTGGCGTAGGTCCACTTGATCAGCGGCACTTCCTTCATCGATTGCAGCGAATGCAACAGGCGGCGATTGCCAGCGGCAGCGGTGAGAATTTCGTGAAAGCGCTTGTTGGTCTCGAACCAGGCGTCGGCAGGCTCGGCGTCCTGATCGAGGCTGGCGATCACCCGCGTGCGCTCGGCCAGGGCATCGAGTTCGATTAGTTGTTCGGCAGTGATCAGCGGCACGGCCTGGCCGACCAGATAAGGCTCAATCAGCAGACGGGCCTCGAAGATCTCCTCGACATCCCGAGCCGACCAGCGCCTGACCCGGGCGCCACGATTGGGCAGCACCTCCAGCCAACCCTCGGCCTCCAGACGCCGAATCGCTTCGCGCACAGGCGTGCGGCTGACGCCAAGGTCCTCGGCAATACGGGACTCACGAAGAAAATCACCAGGCGCATAACGTGCGTCGCTGATGGCTTTCTTGATCATTGAATAGGCGTCGTCTGCAGGAACCAGACTGAGGTGAGAAATTGGCATCGTATACAATTATCCGTAATCAGCTAGTTTTTGTGTTTTATTCGCTGATTAAAACCGTAAATTGTATGCAATATTCTGTCAAGCACGGAATGCAGCCCACACCTGTGGGAGCCCTCAGTCCAATTCGAAGGGTGTGATACTTGAGATCAGCAGCAGGATCTACGCCCGTGCCAAAAAACACCCCACCCCAGCCATCAGCGCCAGGCCCAGCGCCAGCTTGCCAGCAGCCGGGATCAGCCGGGGAACATAGGCCAACGCGAAGTTCAGCCCATAGCCGAGACCAGCCAGCGCGCAGAACCACAGCACCCACGACCGGCCATTGGGCGCCAGCCACAGGCAGCAGGCCAGGGACGCAGCTATACCGATGAAGCCGAGCCAGCGCAGGCTGCGTTGGTTCAGGCGTGTGATGCGACCGTTGAACACCTCTCGGTGATGGCGATTCAGGGACAGGCACAGGGAGGTCAGGGCTGCGTACAACAGCGCCGCCCAGGTCAGTACGATCATGATCTCGACTCGATCTGGCGGGTTGCTCGGGTAGACCGACGACCGCTCGGGCTTCGGCACAGCCGCCACAGGACAAAGGCAAAAGCGCCCGCAAACAGCACACAGAACAGGTTCAGGCCATTAACGGCGTCCGGGCCGGTGATCAGGTCGAGCAACGGTACCCCCGCAAACGCCAAAGCGCACAGCAGCGCCTGTTCGCGCCAGACACGGCGGATCGAGCGTACCTGAGCATGCAGGATCGTCATCAGCCAGACCGCGAAGAACACCTGTACTTCAACGATCTCCCGACCCGGCAAACCGCCAGGAACCAAGCGGTTGCCCCAAAAAAAGCCAGCCATGGCCAGGGGCAGGCCGATTATCACCGCCACGTTCAGCCCCTCGATCCGCCGATACAAGCCGCCGGTAGCATTGCCCTTGCGCTTGACCACCCACAGCTGCAGGCCGGTGGCGATCATGATCGTGCCGCCCAGGCCGCTGATGAACAACAGCAAGCGCAGCAACGGCTCGGCAAAGTGCGCCAGGTGAAGCCCGTAGAGCACGCCGTAGAAGGCCTTGGCCGGCCCAGTGGCGTCCGAGGTTTCGATCAACTCACCGCTCACGCCATTGAGCACCAGGCGTTGTGGCAATGACGACACCTGGTCCTGGGTGTCCCTGATCAGTTCGATCCGCGCATTGGTAGCCCCCGGAGAACCGATGGCCACGCGGGCAATGTGCCCCTCGCCCCACTGCTGGCGGGCCTGTTCGTTCAGCCTGGCGTAAGGTGCCAGGTCGGCCTTTTCCGTTGCCGGTGCCGCCGGTGGAGTGAAATCACGCAGATCGCGGAAGTAGGCGCCGCGATCACCGCCATAGACCAGGTCGATACCCCACGGCACATACATGAACATCAGGGTGACCAGGCCGGTGTAGGTGATCAGCACATGAAACGGCAGGGCCAGCACGCTCAGGGTGTTGTGCGCATCCAGCCAGGAACGCTGGCCCTTGCCGGGGCGGAAGGTGAAGAAATCCTTGAAGATGCGCCGATGGGTGATCACGCCGCTGATAATCGCAATGAACATCAACATACTGGCGACACCGACGATCCAGCGCCCGATGATCGGCGGCAGGCTCAACTGGAAGTGGAAACCGTAGAAGAAGTCGCCGCCGAAGGTCTTGCGCGGCGCAACGGGCTGCTGCGAGGCGGGGTTGAGCAGTTCGCTGTTGTAGCGCCGCTCGCCCGCGGCCTGCCACATGACCTGGGTCACCGGCAGGCGCTCAGTGGGCAGATCAATCAGCCAGGAGTTGGCAACCGGCGCGCGGTCGTGCAGCCAATCCATGGCCTGCTTGAGGGATTGGCTTTGACTGACCGGCGCGCCGGAGGGGATTTCCGGGTGCATCCAGCCGGTGATTTCGCTGCGGTAATAACTGGCGGCACCGGTGAGGAAAATCGCCAGCAGCAACCAGCCGACGATCAGCCCCGACCAGGTGTGCAGCCAGGCCATGCTTTGCCGAAAGCCCTCCTTCATGCCCCACCTCCCGACAGCCATAGATAGCAGCCGCCCAGGATCAGGCAAGGAATCATCAAGCCGTACCAGGCACGCCAGGCCGAGCGCGCCGCGAACACCCATATCACCGCCATGCACAGGACCAGGAAAGCCGGCAGCGTCGCAGTCAATGCCGACTCGACACGGCTCAGCGACAGGCTCAGGGCCAGGCATGCCGTGACCAGTGCCGTCAGGGTATAACCACCCACCAGGGCGGCCATTACACGGGAGAACACCGCCAGCCGATAACGGCCGGACGCTGCGGTTGCGATCGGTTTTACCACTGGTAGCTCACTGTGCCGATAAGGCTGCGTTCATCGCCGTAGCGACAGGAAGTGCTGCACGACAGATACGACTCGTTGGTCAGGTTCTGGGCTTTTGCGGCCAGTTGCCAATGCTCGTCGATGTCGTAGCTGACCCGGGCGTCAAAGCGGGTATAGGCCGGGATCTTGCGTTCGGTGATGGTCGGCGAGGTGCGGGTGGTACCGGTGTACAGCGCACCAAGGCCGACCTTGACCTGGGGCAGGCCGAACCCGGCGAGGCGGTAGTCGGTCCAGAACGACGCGTTGTGGTACGGCACACCTTCCAGGCGCTTGCCGACATTGCTGGCCACGTTATCTTCCAGCACATGGGCGTCGGTGTAGGTGTAGCCCGCCGTCACACTTAGGTTGTCGGTGAGATCAGTCTTGCCTTCAAGCTCCAGGCCCTTGGAGCGGCTTTTGCCGTATTGCTCATATTGGGCCGTCAGCGAGTTGTAGCTCAGGGCGTTGGTCTGGGTCAGGGAGTACAGCGCGGCGCTGAGCAGGGTATTGGCGCCGGGCGGCTGGTAGCGGATACCGACTTCGTACTGCTCGCCTTCGATCGGGTCAAAGGTGCCGGCCACGCCCGGGTTAGCCACATCGGCGGGCTGGAAAGACTGGCTGTAGCTCGCATAAGGCGCGATGCCATTATCGAAGCGATAGAGCAGCGCGATGCGCCCGGTGGGTTTCTGATCGCTGCGCGGGGTACGGGCCTGGTTTACAAAGGAGTAATTGCGACTTTCCGCCCAATCCTGACGCCCGCCCATCAACAGCACCCAGTGATCGTCCAGGGTGATCTGGTCCTGCAGGTAGATACCGGCCTGGCGACTGTGGATATCCCAGCCGGAGTCCGGCGCGGTATTGGCGCCGACACCGGTGTAAGCGAAGGTCGAGAGGTCCAGGGTCGGCGCCAGTTGCGGCACCGTCGCACTGATATGGCGATGGGTGTCGTAGGTCTTGTGGTAGTAGTCGACACCGGCCAGCAGGGTATGGCGCCAGCGGCCTGCGTCGATTTTCCATTCGACGTTGTTATCGCTGGTCCAGCCGGTGGAGCGCTCCTGGCGTTCGCTGTAGCGACGGGTCAGCTTGTTGCCGGAAATCGAAAAGGGAATCAGATAATTCCACGACACGTCGGCCTGGTAATAACGCAGGGCGTGGCGGACTTTGAGGGTATCGCTCAGGCGCTGCTCGAATAGATAGCCCACCGTGTCGATACGGCTGTTGAAGTGATCGTAGCCGGGCTCACCGACGAAATCGTCACGACCGATCTTGCGCCCGGGATTGGGGCTGTAGGTGGTCATGGCGTAGGTCAGCGGCGGCGTCAGCCCGGTCAGGGCTTCGGTGTGGCTGGCCAGTACGGTGAGGGAAGTGTCTTCGTTTGGCCGCCAGGTAAACGAAGGCGCGATAAAGCGTTTGTCATCACGGATATGATCGACCTGGGTGTCACTGTCGCGCCACAGACCATTGAGCCGATAGGAGAACTCGCCCTCCTCGTCCAGCGGCCCGGCCAGGTCGAAGGTGTACTGCTGGCGATCATGACTACCGTACTCGGCGCTGATCCGGTGCAGCGGCGTATCGGTGGGACGCTTGCTCACGGCATTGATCAGGCCACCGGGCGACAACTGCCCGTACAGCACCGACGACGCCCCCTTGAGCACCTCGGCACGTTCCAGGCCGAACGGCTCGATGCCACCGTCGTAGACGCTGGATTGCAATTTCATGCCGTCCAGCAGCACGCCACCGGTACCGGAGCCAACGTTGAAGCCGCGCAAGGTGTAGTCGTCCGCCACCCGGCTGAAGCCATTCGGCTGGCTGACAAAGCCTGGCGTGTAGCCCAAGGCGTCGGCCAGGGTATCGCTCTTGCGGTCGTCCATCTCGGCACGGGTGACCACGGAAATCGATTGCGGCGTTTCGATGATCGGCGTGTCGGTCTTGGTCGCACTGGCCGAGCGTTTAGCCACATAGCCGGATACCGGGCCGTAGGCGCTTTCCTGATCGGAAAGCGCATTAACCGTCGACACGCCAAGGGTCAGCACGCCCGTTTCCGGTTGCACGCTCAGGGCGCCGCTGGCACTCACTCGCAGGGACAGGCCGCTGCCTTGCAACGCTTGCCCCACCGCTTGTTCCGCAGTCATCTGCCCGGATACCGCATGGGCCTGACGGCCTTTGACATCATCGGGCAGAAACACCACCTGGCGACCGCTGCGTTGGCCGATGGCAATCAGGCTCGCCTCCAGCGGACCGGCCGGTAACGAGTAGCTTTGCAGCTCAGCAACCGCGCCCGCTTGTGCAGCGAGGGTCAGAGGAACAGGCGCAACGATAAAGCTGATGGCAATGGCCAGGGGGCACAGGAACTGGGGACGCATGAGTGAATGACTCTCCGGTGTCGGGACAGGATTGCTGTGAACGTCACAGCGCTGCCTTTGTTGTGCAACGAGGCCGGAGAATATTAAGAGGCGCGATGAAATATTTTTCTGAGGGTCCATCAGCCGAGGGACATCCGGGTCCAGAGCCCCAGGAAACGCTCGATACGCAACGGCAGCACATCAGCCATTGCCGCCAGTGCCTGGTCGCTGTGATCGAGGCTGAACAGTCCGGATATTTTCAGCTGCCCCGCATCCGCGCTCAGGCTCAGCACGCCGCGATGATAAGGGCGCAGGGCCTCGATGACCGAGGCCAGCGACTGGTCACGGGCCTCCAGCATGCCCTGGGACCAGGCCGCCGCGCTGACGGCCGGCGTGCCAACCCCTTCGATACCGGCGCTCGTCAGGCGCGCGCCCTGCCCTTGCGCCAGGGTCATGCGGCTGCCGTCACGGTGCGTCACCAGCACGCTGTTGTGCAGTGCCCAGACCCGGGTCTCGCCGGGGAACAGCATCATCATGCAGCGCCCCTCGGCCAGGCTGGCAGTGCCCAGGCGCGAGCACAGGCGGAACAACTCGCGATCGGCAGCCTGCACATCGGCGATGACGCCGCCGTCGAGCAACTCGACATCGCGCTTGCGCCGCTCAAAGTCCAGATTCACCGCGCTTTGCGCGTTGAGCAACAGGGAAGAGCCGTCCGGCAAGGTAATGCGCTCGCGCTGGGCGGTGCCGGTATTCAGGTCGGCACGTAACCCGGCAAGCTGCCAACCCGGTCGCGTCAGGCAATAACTGCCCGCCGCCAGCCCGCCCAGGCCCAGCGCCCCACGCAGGAAGGTGCGTCGATGCAGGGGTGGATCCTTGGCCAGCATGCGCCCGGAGACACCCTCGACCCCGGCAAAAGTCGCCTGCAGGCGTTGCTGCAATTGCTGCCAGGCCTCCTGATGCTGCCGATCGGCCGCCAGCCAGCGTTCGAAGGACTGCTGTTGCTGCGGATCGAAACAGCCCGAGCGCTGATGGGCCATCCAGTCAATGGCCTCCTGCACGGCACTGGACAGCGCCGCGCTCATGCCAGGGCCTGGAAGCAGGCACGCAAGCCCTGCACCACATATTGATGAACCCGGGGCGCTGAAACACCCAGTTCCCTGGCAATCTCTGCGTAGGTCATGCCATCGAGCTGGCTGTACAGAAACGCCGCCCGGGCCCGGGAAGACAGACCATCAAGCAGCCGGTCGATCTCGATCAGCGCCTCCACCGCCAGGGCCTGCTGCTCCGCCGACGGGGCGAACTGCTCGGGTTCGTTGGCCAGGGCCTCGAGATAGGCGCGCTCCAGATCACGACGGCGCCAGCTGGCGTACATCAAGCGCTTGGCAATGGTCGTCAGCAGGGCTCGCGGCTCGCGAATCGAATGCGGATCCTCCAGCGCCACAACCTGGGCAAAGGTTTCCGAAGCCATGTCCGCCGCATCACTGGGGCAAGCCAGACGCGCGCGCAACCGTTCGAACAACCAACCGTGATGGTCGCCGAACAGTTGATGAAGCAGATGCTGGCGCGCCGTCAGAGAGGCGCGAGGGACACAGGAATGGACAGCCATTGCGAATCACGAATGAAAATGGTTATCAATTCTGACAAATTGTAAAAGCCGTTGCAATGAAAGGTGCAGGTGCAGGCTCAGGGGCAATGACTGAGCCTGAACAGGGTCGACACAGGTGGACCCCCTACCACGGCATAGTCTGGTCCTCCCAACGGGTATAACCCGCCGTCCGCGTATCGCCTTCGAGCAAGGCCACGCGCACGACTTCACGGGCGCCGTCTTCCAGGGATGAGGTCCCTTCGAAGTTGTTCAGGTTGGTGCTGGTGAACTCAGGCGATACCGCATTGACCCGTATGCCCTCGGCTTCCAGTTCGATGGCAAAGCCCAGGGTGATGATATTCATCGCCGCCTTGGAGCCCGCATAGCCGGGGCTGAACATCGCCCGGTAGGGGAAATCCGGACTTGCATTGAGGGTCAGCGAGCCTACCCCGCTGGAAACATTGACGATGCGCGCAGCCGACCCGGCGCGCAGCAACGGCAGCATGGCCTGGGTCACCGCCACCACGGCGAAGACGTTGGTTTCCCAGAGCAGGCGCATATCGTCGAGGGCAATGGTGCTGGCCGACATGGTCTTCATGTAGTCGGCCAAGGAGACGTCCAGCATGGCCGGAGGACGGGAGATCGCCGCGTTGTTCACCAGCAGGTCGAGATGACCATATTCAGCCTGGATACGCTCAGCGGCTGCGGCAATGGACGCCGCATCCGTGACATCCAGCTGCACGAAGTTCACGCCCTCGCCGATCTGTTCGGCCGCTGCCTGGCCCTTCTGCGCATCCCTGCTGGATGGGTGATGGCTCACCATAGCGCCCAGGCACAGGACTCACGATATTCAATAGTCCGCAGATCTAGTTTGACAGTCCGGAATCACAAGAAAAGAGAATCGGGATCAGGGTTGTTTCACGTAGCTATAGACCGCCGCCCGGGACACCCCCAGATGTTGCGCAATGACTTCCATGGATTTGCGCACCTCAAGGTGCCCGCTGTCTTTCAGTTCGCGCAGCAGCGCACGCCGGTCTTCGGCCTTCAGCGCCCGTGGCGTCGAGGCCTGGCGCGCGGCGAATTCGTCGATGCGCTGGCGGATGATGTCGGCGTTGCTGGTGTCCAGGCTCTCGGTGACACCCTCTCTGGCGATTGCAGTGAACTGGCCAACGGCGCTTTGCAGGCTCTGGAACAGGCTCAGGTCGAGGTTCATGCACAGTGCCGCCACATAGATCCCCTTGGAATCCTTGATGCCGATGGACGTGCTCTTGGCCTGTCGACCGTCCGGGAAGCGATTGGCGTAGTTGGCGAGTACCTGCGGGTATTGCGGATCGGCGATTCGCGCCAGGCCCAACTCAGTGGCCGGATCACCGATCCTGCGGCCCGACAGGTTGTTGTGAATGGCATAAATGGCGCGGGCGGGATCCTGCAGGTCATGCACCACCACCTCGCAAAAAGGCGCGAACGTCTCTCCCAGCCCCTTGGCAATCTGGTCCAACTGTTCGAGAAGGTTGGCGCCTTCGTCTCTCTTTGCGCTCATGGGGGCTGACTCATACGGGGGGTAATGGGCGCCACGATGACAAACTATCCATAAATAATCAAAATGCCCATCTGTGCCGCTGCATGCCAGACGCATCTCTGCGCCCTGCTCCGCTATGCTTCGACGCAGCCATCGCTGGCAATGCCACGACGTCCCTCCCCCAATCCAAGGGCCACCATGAACAAGCACGCGGCAGGCTTTCTCGTTTTTAACGCGGTGTTTTCAGTGCTGTGCGCCCCTGCGCAGGCGGGCACCTGGCAGATCTGCCGCATGGAGCTGCGCATCACCGACGTGCTGAAACAGCCGTCGGCGCAGCTACAGGCTCAAGTCCTTAAGGTAAGCGCCAAGCCTGCTACGGCAGAATGTCCGCAGCAAAACACGCACATCACTTTCGTTCCGGAAACTGCGAACTATCAGGCGATGGTGCCGCGTCGGCAGTGGCCGTCCACAGGGCAGTCGGTGCAAGTTGAATACCGCTATCTGGACGGCATCTGCAAGGGAGACGGTCATGAGCATCCCTGCCGCATCAAGCATTACTCTTTAGTCGCACGCTAGCGGATAGCCGTGCCAATCTTTGCTTCGGCGCAGCACCATGCGGTTGTCAGGGTCTATGCTTACCTGGTTCGTGCTGGCAGCCCATTCTTGAGCGCCAGGCAGTCCAACAGGCAGATCATGTGAACTATTCGATACTCAGCGCTGCGCTGCTCTGCCTGTTGTTCGGCACCGATGCCAGGGCCGGGGAATATCAGGTCGTGACCGAAGAATGGGCACCGTACAACTATCAGGAACACAACCAACTCAAAGGCATGACCACCGAGGTCGTCCGGGCCATCATGGCGCTGACCGGAGATGACTTTGAAGTGGTGCTGCTGCCGAGCATGCGCGCCTCCCATATCCTGCAAAACCGGCCCAAAACCATCATGTATTCCATGTTCCGCACACCAGCGCGAGAACCGCTGTACAAGTGGGTCGGTCCGATTGTTGAAGATGCGATACATCCCTACCAACTGGCCAATGCTGCGCCGCTGAACTCTCGGGAGCAACTGCTGAGCGCTGCGCAGATCACCACGCGCCATGCCGGCCTGCTGCCTCAGGTCCTGGAGTCACAGGGCTTCACCAACCTCGATAAAAGTGCCACCGAAAACCTGCAGCTCTACCGCATGCTGCTGGCCGGACGCACTAATATCATCGTTGGCGATACCGACGCCGGAGTGGTCTATTACAGCCGCCAGCTAAACATTGCGCCCGGCACGCTGCGGCAGATTCCCGTCGAGGTCTATCGCTCATCGCTCTATATCGCTTTCAGTCGCGACAGTGACGATAAGGTGGTGGCGGCCTGGACCAATGCCCTGGAGCAACTGCGCCAGTCGGGTGAGCTGGCGCGTATTCAGCAGCGGTATCAGAACCCCGCAGAGAAATAAGCCGTTACGGCGACACTTCGTCCCCCGCCCGCCACCTCAAGACATATCAGCAAGCAGCTCCAGCGCCTGATCGAAGTCAAAGGATTCGGCTTGCTGGATGACCTGATGCAACTGCGTGGCAATCAGCGGGTCCGGCGCCAGCCCTTGCAGTTCATGCAGGGCCGTCAGCGCCTGGGCATCACTCTCGCCAAGCAAGTACCGGACGTTGGCCAACCGTGCCTGCCACTCACTGTTTAGCGGTGGTGTGGCGACGGATTGCGTGGACGATGTCGGTTCGCTCAATACCAGCAAACCGTCCAGCACCGTTATTAGGCAGCGTTGGACTTCGGCCAGTCGTTCAACCAGTACCTGCTGCACGTCACCCTCAAGACAGGCCTGCTCCAGTTTGCCGGCGGCTTTCGCCACTTCAATGGCACCGACATTACCCGCCGTGCCCCGCAGCGTGTGGGCCAGTCTGGCCATGAGCGAAGGATCGCCTTGGTCCTGCGCAGCCAGGAACTCACTGTGAAACGCCAGGTTCCCGATGCGGAACTTGCGCAGCAGACGCAGGTACAGCTCGGCCTTGCCCATGCAGGTACTCAGGCCTGCATTGAGATCAATACCGGGCAAGCTGGCGGGCAGGATCGGCGCAGCTACTGTGCCGACCAGGGCCGCCTCGGCGCCAGGCACTCCGCGGCCAGGTCGCGGGTGTATCCACTTGGCCAGGGTGGCGAACATGCTCTCGACGTTCAGGGGCTTGGAGATATGGTCGTTCATGCCGCAAGCCAGGGCCCGCTCGCGGTCCCCCGCCATCGCGTCGGCAGTCATGGCAATCACCGGCAGATCCGCCCAACGCGGCTGCTCGCGTATCTGGCGGGTCGCGGTATAACCGTCCATTACCGGCATCTGGCAGTCCATCAGCACACCATCGAAGTCCGCGTCACGCTCCAGCTCGTCGAGAGCTTGCGCACCGTGAATGGCCATACGCAGTTCGATGCCGGCGCTCTCCAGTAACTCGCAGGCCAGCTCGCGATTCAGCTCGTTGTCTTCCACCAATAACAATCGTGCGCCGCGCAAGCCGGCCACGGCACTGGCGCTGTGGCCGAGTCGCTCGTCCGCGCGGACATCAGCCTGGGGGGCCTTGCCGAGCGCCGTGCCCAGCGCCTCAAGCAAAGTGGATGGCGTCACGGGTTTGGTCAGCACCACCGGCAATTGAATGCCGCTGCGCAAGGCCTCCTCTCGCGCTTCCTCGCGACCGAAAGCGGTGACCATGATCACCGACGGCGTTTGCGCCAGTCTGGCGGCCTGCATCTGCCGTACCGTTTCCACGCCATCCATGCCTGGCATGCGCCAATCCATCAGCACCAGGTCATAGGGCAGCACCTTGACTTCGGCTTCCTTGAGCATGGCCAATGCAACCCGGCCGCTGTGTGCGACATCCACCTCCACGCCAAAACTGCGCGCCATGCTGGACAGAATCTCCCGTGCGCTGGCGTTGTCATCAACCACCAGGACACGGCGGCCCAGCAGTTCATCGGCGGTAACCATGCGCCGCAATTGGCCGTCCTGCTGCACGCCCAGGCTCACCTCGAAATGGAAGGTGGAACCCTGCCCCGGCTCGCTCTCGACCCAGATGCGGCCGCCCATGAGCTCCACCAGATGCCGTGAAATGGCCAGCCCCAGCCCAGTGCCGCCGTATTTGCGCGTGGTGGAGCTGTCGGCCTGGCTAAAGGGTTGAAACAGCAGCGCACATTGTTCGGTGCTCATGCCGATCCCGGTGTCACGTACCCAGAAGTGCAACTGCGCCTGTTCTCCCACTGCACCCTGCTGCTCGATGCCGAGCACGATTTCGCCCTCTTCGGTGAACTTCGTCGCGTTGTTGCCCAGGTTAATCAGGACCTGACCGAGGCGCAGCGGATCGCCAATCAGGGCGGTCGGCAGTTGCGCATCGGTGCTGAACAACAACTCAAGACCTTTGTCCTCGGCCTTCAGGCCAATCATGCTGGCAAAGCCGTCGAGCACGTTTTCGAGGTGGAAGGGAATATGCTCCAGGTGCATCTTGCCGGCCTCGATCCGGGAGAAATCGAGGATATCGTTGATGATCACCAACAGATATTCCGCCGAACGATGCACCTTCTCGATGTAATTGCGCTGGCGATGGTTGAGCTCCGTTCTCAACGCCAGGTAGCTCATACCGATGATGGCATTCATCGGCGTGCGGATTTCGTGGCTCATGGTGGCCAGGAAGTTGCTCTTGGCCTGGGTCGCTTGCTCGGCGACTTCGCGTGCACGCTGCACTTCGGCCTCGGCGATCTTGCGGTCGGTAATGTCAAAGTACCAATTGGCCCCCAGGCCCCGCTCGCCGGGCGTCATCGTGACGGCCGAAACCAGTACGTCGAAGCGTGTACCTGCGGCGCGCTGCAGGGTCGTCTCGAAGTTCAGCACGACACCTTGAGCTGCGGCAGCGAGAAAGCGCTGGCGCGCCTGTGGATCGACCCAGAACTGCTCAGGATTCGTCCCCTCCAGCTCGGCCAGGCGGGTCTCGAACAGGCTCTCGAACTGCGGATTACAGTAGGTCGGACGACCATCGGCATCTCGGATCACCATGGCTACCGGGCTGCTGTCGAGCACCGCGCGCAACTGGGCCTCGCTGGTCTGGACGGCCGCCTGCAACTGACGGCGTTCACTCACATCGCGCACCGACGCACAGACACACACCCCCCCGCCTTCCAGACTCGGCAAATGCGACAGGCTGATCTCTGCCGAGAAAAGACTGCCATCCTTGCGCACGCCTTGCAGGTCGTCCAGCTTGGCCCCCATCTGACGAGTACCGCCGTGGGCCACGAAGCCCTTGCGCAGCGCCACGTGCCCCCCGCGACTGGGCACCGGCACCAGACAATCGATGCTCTGGCCAATCAGCTCGCCGGCGCTGTAACCGAACAGTTGATCCAGTTGCCGGTTGGTACGCAGGATTTGCCCCTCTGCATCCACCACCAGCATGCCGTCGGGCGCCGCTTCGATAATCCCGCGGTACCAGGCCTCGGTTGCGCGCAGTGCCGACTGCTGGGTTTCCAGTGCCAGCGCCTGCGCTTCCAGTTGCAACGCCTGTTCCGCCATTTCGTTGGCCTGACGGCGGGTTTCGGCCAGGAGGGTCTTGACCGCCTGATTGCGCTCCAGAATCGCCATGGCCGTCGCCAGGCGTGGCATGGCCTCCTGCAACAGCAGCATTTCGCGCTCGCCCACCGGCTCCAGCCCGGCCAGTTCAAGAACGCCCAGCAGCCGCTCACCACGCATGATCGGTTGCAGCAGCAGGCACTTGGCGGTCATCTCGCCAAGCGATGAATGCAAGCGCCAGTAAGGCTCCGGCAATGCCTGAAACTGGCGCGGCTGGCGATCCACCGCGCACTGACCCAGCAGACCATCGCCGAACACTACCTGCGCCTCGGGCGGCCGCCCGGAATCGGTGGCATAACAGCCCATCAGCAGCAGCTTGCCGGACTCCTCCTGTGCGCTATACAACACACCCTGGCAGATGCCCTGCAGGCTCGCCATGCACTGCAGGAATACGTGTGCCAGCTCGGCCGGTGATTCCGCCTGCTGCAAATCGACCTGTAATTGCGCGGTATGCGCCTTGATCCAGCGTTGCCGCTCGAGCTGTTGGGATTCGGTCTGCAGTTTGGCAATGGCCCGCGCCAGATCACCCGTCTCATTGTTCAGATCGGTATGGGGAATGGGCTGATCGAGCTGCCCTGCGGCCAGTTCGTCAACGGCAACCCGCACCCGATTGAGCGGATTGCGGATCGACTGGCTGACCAGCCAGGACAACAGCAACGCCAACGACAAGCCGCCGAACAACAGCACGTAGGTCAGCATCGTGCTGCGTTCGGCAAACTCGGCAATATCCTTGGCCGTGTCGCGAATCGAGGCTTCCTTGATTTGGGCGATCGCTTGCAAAAGAGTGTCGGCCTGCCGGGCAAGCAGCTGGAACTCATTGCTATTGAGCAGTAGCAGTGCCCGATTCTGCTGGCCTTGATCAATCAATTGAAAGGCCTGGTCGCTATGACGCTGCAACTGCTGCAGCAGCAAGTCGAACTCTGCGAAGCGAGCCAGATTCTCCGGGCGCTTGACCGTGACTTTGGCGTGGGCAAGGGCCTGTTGCAGACGCTCCTGGATATCGCGTAACTGTTGCAGGGATTCGACGCGAATCTGCGCGCTGTCGGTGCCCACTGCACGTTGCAGCGCTTGCATCATATAAGGCAATTGCACGCGCGCTTCATGCAGGTGCCCCAAGCCAACCAGCTCCTGGAGATACAGGTTTTGCATGTCATGCTTCAGCGATTGCTGAGTGCGCAGGCTTTGCACGCCGAGCACCAGGACCAACAGCAGCAGCGCTGCGAAACCCAGAATGAGTTTGTGCAGCAGCGCAAGGCGCTCAAGCAGTGTGCGCAATCCGGTCATGCCCTATCCTCGCGAACCTGATAAAAAACCTGACAAAGGTACAACGCAGGGTTCATGGGGTCTGGCCACTACGCTCCAGGGCAGCCTTTTTCTCGGCCATGTCCTGATCGGTATCAGCGAAACGCGCGGCAATGCCCTGGAACTGCTCGACACAGGCCATAAAGGCATCGCAGACATCCGGATCGAAATGCGTGCCTCGTCCCTCGCGGATAATTTCCACAGCCTGCTCGTGCGGCATCCCAGATTTATAAACCCGGCGGCTGATCAACGCGTCATAGACATCAGCGACTGCCATCAGCCGGGCACTGATAGGGATGGCGTCACCGGCCAGTGCCTGGGGATAGCCACTGCCGTCCCACTTTTCCTGATGGCTGTAGGCGATCTCCTTCGCCAGGCTGAGGAAGTCGGCACGGATGCCCAACTGATCTTCGGCGTGCTGAATGGCATCACGCCCCAGCGTGGTATGAGTCTTCATGATCTCGAACTCTTCCTCGGTGAAGCGTCCCGGCTTGAGGAGGATGTGATCGGGAATGCCGATCTTGCCGATGTCGTGCAGAGGGGCCGACTTGAACAGCAGCAGAATTGTCTCGCTCGTGAGGAAGTCACGGAAACGCGGATGATCGCGCAAGTGCTCCGCCAGGACCTTGACGTAATGCTGGGTCCGGCGGATATGGTTGCCGGTTTCGTTATCACGAGTCTCGGCCAGTGACGCCATGGCCTGAATGGCCACATCCTGAATCGCGATCACTTCGCGGGTCCTGCGCTCCACCTCTTTTTCCAGGTAATCGTTGTGATCGCGCAGGAAATCCTTCGCCGCCTTGAGCTTGAGCTGGGTGTCCACCCGCGCCAGGACCAGCGCCGGCCTGACAGGTTTGGTGATGTAGTCGACCGCACCCAGTTCCAGGCCATGAATCTCGTCTTCAGTGCCGGCCATGGCGGTCAGGAAGATGATGGGAATCTCACGGGTACGCGGTTCGCGCTTGAGCTGCTGCGCCACTTCATGGCCGGACAACCCAGGCATCATTACGTCAAGCAGGATGAGGTCCGGCAGGCTGTCACCCTGGAGCACACGCAAGGCCTTTTCACCGCTGTTGGCCACCTTGACCCGATAGCGGTCCTTGAGCAGATCGGTCATCAACAGCAGATTATCAGGCGTGTCATCCACTACCAGCAGAGTGGGCGGGCTGTAACGACTGTGTTCGGCGTTCATGGCGGCGGACTCCTTTGCCAGACATTGACTTCCTGACGCAACACTCCTGCCGCCGCCTCAGCGCAAATGAGCTTAGCTGCAGTTTTTCAAGGTTGCTGGGCGTTATCGAGTCGCCCAAACTACCCCCTGATCAAGACCGGGTAAAACCAAAACAAGGCATACCGGCGCCCTGTGCAAGCGACTGCCGGTACCGGGCCCCAATCAAATCTGGAAGTGCTTGACCAAGGTATTCAGTTCATACGCCAGGCTTGCCAGGGATTGCGAGGCTATCGTGGTCTGGCTGGAGCCTTCCGAGGATTGCACCGACAATTGCTGGATGTTCAGCAGGTTCTGATCGACCGCCCGGGCGACATGGGCCTGTTCGTCGGCCGACGAGGTAATCACCATATTGCGGTCGTTGATTTCGTCGTTG
The DNA here is from genome assembly GCF_024807945.1 of Pseudomonas sp. JUb42. GTDB lineage: Bacteria > Pseudomonadota > Gammaproteobacteria > Pseudomonadales > Pseudomonadaceae > Aquipseudomonas. Next base: position 30,754 of record NZ_JANUFD010000019.1, read on the forward strand.
GCCGCGACAATATCCGCCAGCGCCTGTTGCGCCAGTTCGGCCAGTTCCAGGGTCTGCTGGGTCATATTGCTGCTGGTGAGCATGGTGCTGACCGCGTTGGTCGTACCGGCCTGAATACTGCCGATCATCTGTTCGATTTCCTGGGTCGACTGGGCGGTGCGATGGGCCAGGGCACGGACTTCGTCGGCAACCACGGCAAAGCCCCTGCCCGCCTCACCCGCCCGGGCCGCTTCGATAGCGGCGTTCAACGCCAGCAGGTTGGTCTGTTCAGCAATCGCGCGGATAACGTCGAGTACCTTGCCAATGCTCTTGGCTTGATCGGCCAGGCTGCTGACCTGTCCGGAGCTGACTTCAACGCCACGGGTCAGCGAGTGAATGGAGTTCAGCGCCTCGACCATGCGCTGCTGACCTTTCACTGCGATATTGCGCGACTCCTGGGACAGCTCGGAGGTGGACGCCGCATTTCTCGCCACTTCTTCAATGGCCGTGGTCATTTCGGTGACGGCCGTGGCCGCCTGCTCGATCTCGCCATGTTGCTGTTGCAGACCACGGCTACCTTCGGCGGTCACTGCATTGAGCTCTTCCGCCGCAGCGGCCAGTTGATTGGAGGACCCGGTGATTTTCTGCAAGGTCTGCACGAGGTTGTTGCGCATGATCTCCTGCGCCTTGAGCAAGCGCGTGGCTTCGTCGTTGCCCGTCGGGTTGATTGGTTGGGTCAGATCGCCCTTGGCAATGGTTTCGGCCACCTGCACCGCTTCGATGATCGGGCCGGTGATGCTGCGGGTCAGTAGCCAGGCAACCAGAATGGTGCCGGCACCCACCAACAGGATAACAATTACGATGCCGCTCACTGCATGCTCATAGGCATCCACCGAGTGCTGACCGGCCTGCTCCGCGCCCTTGTTGGCCAGATCGATCAGTTGATCGAAGTTCTTGGTCATCTGCTCATAGGTTTCGCGAATGCTGTTGAGAAATGCCCGCGCGCCATCTTTATCGCCGGACCGCGACAGCTTGAGCATATTGGTGTGGTTATTGGCGTAGGCATCGAGGCTCTGGTTGAACACAGCGAGACGATTTTTTTCCTCGCTCGTGTTCAACAACGCAGCGTATTGGCTCAGTTGCTCCTTGACGCTCTTCAGGCGCCCTGACGACTTGTCTTCGTACGTCTGCATTTCAGCGTCGGTGCCCGACAGGATATGCGCCATTTCTCCCAGGCGAAAACGATCCAGGGAAGCATTGGCCAGGGCAAGGATCCTGACGCGCTGCATCCAGTTGTTCTGGATGTCGGAGGCCTGGAATTGCACCTCATGAATCTGCTTCAACGCAAACAGACCCAGAAGCACACTGAGCAACGCTATCGCAGCGAAACCGATAAATGCTCTGGCAGCGATTCTTATATTTCTCAAACCCATGGTTTTTCGCTCGCGCTGGAAAGATAGTTGGCAGTATCCGGTCAGGCTATCGGGATTCTCGCCCGGCGAACACATCCTGACACTACTCTCTACATTCGACAGAAAACCTAATATCTTTAGCGGTTTGAGGGGGCATATCGAAGCTGGCTCCCAGGATCCGACCATTGTCTGAGTATCCAGGGGGTGTGGCATGCAAGCTGTCGACGCGAACCGTCTGAAGATCTGGCAGGCACTTTCAGAGTTTTTCCTCGACACCGAGATCGATGACGCCACCTTTGACTATGTCGCGAGGGCTATCCTGGAAACCGGCTATTCGCCTTTCGAAGTCCAGAGCATTCTGTGGCGTGAAGTATTTCCGGTATTGGAAGCCAACCTCAGGTCGGTGGTCGGCGAATGGGCAGGATGGACAGACGACTGGCTGCTCGAGCATCTCAAGGTGCGCGAAATGGCAGCAGCCAGGCCCGGCACTAACGATATTGCCAGGGAAATCAGCCGCTGCTGGGGCCGCGTGGCCCTGCGACTGCCGCCGCCCATGTCCGAGAACCAATGATCTCGACTGCGCCTGTAAAAACCGCTAGTAGACCGATCAACTAGTAAGATATTATGCCAGCCATGAACAGTCCAAAGAAACGCGAAAACTCCGACGTACGCCAAGGCATCCTCGATGTCGGCCAACGCATCATGGCCGCCAAGGGGTACTCCGCCGTGGGCCTCAATGAAATCCTGGCCGAAGCGGGCGTCCCCAAGGGGTCGTTCTATCATTACTTCGGCTCCAAGGATGCGTTTGGCGAAGCGATCCTGGAAAGCTATTTCCACGACTACCTGAGCGAACTCGACCAGACCCTCAGCCAGCCTGGCCTCGACATGGGGCAGCGCTTGCTCAACTACTGGCGCATCTGGCAGGACACCCAATCCTTTCTCGATTGCCAGGGCAAGTGCCTGGCCGTGAAGCTGGGTGTGGAAGTCGCCGACCTCTCGGAAGCCATGCGCGCCGTACTCAAGCGCGGCACCTCGGGCATCACCTCACGCCTGGCGCGTGCCATCGAAGCCGGTGCTGCCGAAGGGTCGTTGAAGATCAACGACGACCCCGATGCCATTGCCCAGAGCCTTTATCAGTTGTGGGTTGGCGCCAGTGTCATGGTGAAGATCTCACGCAGCACCGAGCCGTTTAGCACCGCCATGGCTACGACCCGGCAGATCCTCCGTCTCCCCTGAACAAACAGCAACCCCTTGTGGGACCGGCTTTAGCCGGGAAGGCTTTAGTACTGCCGATGCATCTTTAGCGTCTGCACCTGAGTCTTCCCGGCTAAAGCCGGTCCCACGGGCGTCATACCCCGCCATATATATGCCTGGCCACGCTCTGGCACCGCACTCCTGACATCTGATCCAACCTCTTTTTTTCCGCAAATTCACGATCGCAAAAAAAAATTAAAAAAACACTATACGACTGGTCTAATTGTGATTACAGTAGCCACACATTCACTCAACAGCCCCAAGCGAAGGAACACCGTGATGAAAGCCCGAACCAAACTCGCCGCACTCGTAACCTCATTAGCGCTGTTGGGCCATGCCGGTCTGTCCGCTGCCCAGGAACAAAGCGCCAAGGCTCCCGCCAAGACCGTCGTGCTGGTTCACGGTGCTTTCGCCGATGGTTCCTCCTGGAACAAGGTGATCCCGATTCTGGAAAAAGCCGGCCTGAAAGTCGTCGCCGTACAGAACCCGCTGGACTCCCTGGCCGGCGATGTCGCCTACACCAACCGCGCTATCGCCAATGCCGAAGGGCCGGTGGTGCTGGTGGGTCACTCCTGGGGTGGCGCGGTGATCACTGATGCAGGCGTAAACGACAAGGTTCACTCGTTGGTTTACGTAGCGGCCTATGCGCCGGACAACGGCCAGTCGGTACTGGATACCGCCAAGGACTATCCGCCGACGCCGGGCCGGGTCTCGTTCGTCAAGGATGCAGACGGCTACGTCAAAGTCAGCGATGAAGGCGTCTTCAAATACTTCGCCCAGGACCTGCCAAGGCCTGAACAGGAGCTGGTCGCCGCCACCCAGGGCGCGCTGAACAGTCGTGCACTGAGCCAGCCGGTCACCCATGCCGCATGGCACACCGTCCCTTCTTATGTAGTGGTGGCACGCAACGACGCAATCATTTCGCTACAACAGCAACTGGACCAGGCCAAGCGCATGCATGCGGTTTCGGTTGAAGTCCCGTCGAGCCACGTCGCCATGCTGTCTTACCCGCAAGTCGTCGCTGATCTGATCATCAAGGCTGCGAAGTGATCTAAAAAGCGACCTAAAAAGTGATCTAAAATTTGTCCGCCAACTAGACGACCAGTCTAATTATATCCAAGGGTTCCTAACGAACCCGCCATACATCCAACTGAAACAAGGAATCGCAAAATGAAAGTTCTTATGGTCCTGACCTCCCACGACACCCTCGGCAACACTGGCCGCAAAACCGGCTTCTGGCTCGAAGAGCTGGCGGCGCCCTACTACGCCTTTCTCGATGCCAAAGCGGAAATCGTCCTGGCCTCGCCAAAAGGCGGCCAACCGCCACTGGACCCGAAAAGCAACGAGCCGTCGTTCCAGACCGACCTGACCCGTCGCTTCGAGACCGACCCCAAGGCCACCGCTCAACTGGCCGCCACCGTGCGCCTGGACAGCGTTTCCCCCGCCGACTTCGACGCGGTGTTCTATCCAGGCGGCCACGGCCCGCTGTGGGACCTGGCTGAAGACAAGAACTCGATCCAGTTGATCGAAGGTTTTCTTGCCGCCGGCAAGCCTGCCGCCCTGGTCTGCCACGCACCTGGCGTACTGCGTCATGTGAAAAAGCCTGACGGCACACCACTGGTGCAAGGCAAGAAAGTCGCCGGTTTCACCAACACCGAAGAAGAAGCCGTAGGCCTGACCAACGTCGTGCCCTTCCTGGTTGAGGACATGCTCAAAGCCAATGGCGGCCTGTACTCCAAGGGCGAAGACTGGGGTTCCTACGTCGTCACCGATGGCCTGCTGATCACCGGCCAGAACCCGGCCTCGTCCAGCGAAGCGGCGAAAGTCCTGATCGCCCGCCTGAACAACGCTTGAGTGAGGCTCCGGCGGGAGAGGCTTTCTCCCCCGCCGGGTCTGCTCGACTAATCCCATTCGAAATTACGCAAGAAGGTAGTGTCATGAGCAAAGGTATTGCAGGAAAGGTTGTGCTGATCACCGGCGGTAGCACCGGCATTGGTGCTGAAGTCGCCCGCTTGCTGGCCAGTCGAGGCGCCAAAGTCGCAGTGGCAGCGCGTCGCCAAGACAAGCTCGACGAGGTCGTCGCCGAAATCACTGCTCAAGGCGGTGCGGCAAAGGGCTACACCCTGGATGTCACCAACAAGCATCAGGTGCAAGAAGTGGTTGCCGCCGTGGTGGCTGACTTCGGCAAGCTCGATGTATTGATCAACAACGCCGGTCTGATGCCGATCCGGCCGATGTCGGAGGTCAACACCGACGAGTGGGACGCCATGATCGACGTCAACCTCAAAGGCACGCTCTATGGCATTGCGGCGGCGCTGCCACGCTTCATCGCCCAGGAAAGCGGCCACATCATCAACCTGAGTTCGGTAGCCGGGATCAAAGTCTTTGCACCGGGCGGCACGGTTTATTCAGGGACCAAATTCGCCGTCAGCGCCATTTCCGAAGGCTTGCGCCAGGAAGTCGGTGACAAGATCCGCGTGACCTCCATCGAGCCCGGCGCGGTGGACAGCGACCTCAAGCACAGCACGTCCGGCACCGCCAAAGACAACGTGCTGGATTTCTACAAACAAGCCATCCCTGCCGCCTCAGTCGCCCGGGCAATCGCCTTCGCCATCGAACAGCCTGATGACGTGGATATCAACGAAATCGTTATTCGGCCGACGCGGCAAGAGTTCTAAGGAACTGGCTCAGGAGCCCCGAGGCAGTTGCGAATTTGCGGGAGAGCGTTGTGGGAGCGAATTCATTCGCGAAAGCGGTAGTCCAAGCGATGCAGATGCAGTGGATGTACTGACCTCTTCGCGAATGAATTCGCTCCCACAAGTTGCCTCCCACACCAGTTGTGCTCCCACAAGTTCGCCACCCCACTTTGCCCCTACCGATTCAAGTCCTTTCATTTCTCACTGGAGCATCAAGACATGCAAAGCATTTGCACCGCCCTGCCTGCCGAGCCGCACCGTGCTCCGGGCCTGGAAATCACCCAGCGTATCCACTTTTCCACGCCGAGCAACCAGGCAGATTTCGTCGAGAAGCCCCAGGCCCTGTCGATCGCCCTGGCCATCCTGTGCATCGTGCTGGTGGCCCTGACCCTGCGTCCGGCGATCGTATCCATCGGCCCACTATTGCCTGGCATGCAGCAGGCGTTTGCCCTGTCCCATACCCAGGCTTCGCTGCTGACTGCCATTCCGACCCTGCTCATGGGGTTGCTCGCCTTGCCCACGCCATGGCTGGCCCGCCGCTATGGTCGTGATCGCGTCATTCTGGTCGCCCTGGCCGTGCTCTGCATCGCAACCGCCTTGCGTTCGTTCGCCGGTTCCATCGGCCTGCTGTTTCTGAGTACCGCCGGGGTCGGCGCCGGTATCGCCGTGGCCGGTGCGCTGATCGCCGGGTTTGTCAAAGCCAGCTACCCCAAGCAGGCCGCGCTGTTGATGGGCGTATACGCCACCGCCCTGGCACTGGGCAGTACCGTCGCGGCTGCGCTCACCGGACCACTGACTCTCGAGACTGCCAGTTGGCGCATCAGTGCCGGCTTCTGGGCGCTGCCGGTGGTGATCGCGTTCATTGCCTGGCTGTATATCGAACGCCGGGGCCGCAGCGCTGAACAGAGCAAGACCTCCGGCGCGGCCCATCCCATGCCCCTGCGCAACCCTACGGCGTGGCTGATCGCGCTGTTTTTCGCCTGCAACAACGTGATTTTCTACGCCTACATTTCCTGGATCGCGCCGATGTATGTGGACTTCGGCCGCACGCCCACCTCGGCCGGGCTGATCCTGGCGAGCTTTACCCTGGCCTTCATGCTCGCCAACCCGGTATTCGGTCTGCTGAGCCGCAACGAAGATCGCCGCATAGCCTTGGCAGTGAGTTCGGCGATCGCCTTTGTCGGCATCCTGGCCACGGCCATCGCGCCCCAGGCCATGCCTTTCGTGATGGTTCCGGTGATTGCTTTCGGCACCGGCGGCGCCTTTACCCTGGGCATGACTCTGCCGCTGGATAACACCCGCTCATCCGCCGAGGCCAACGCCTGGAACGCCATGGTCTTGCTGTTCGCTTATGTGATTGCCGCAGCGGGACCACTGCTGATGGGGTATCTGCGCGACGCTACCGGAAGCTTCCAGCCATCGCTGTGGCTGATGGCCGGAGTGAGCCTGACCATGGTCGCGCTGACCCCGTTTCTGAAGCCTTACCTGCACAAGTAAGGCTACAACTGGCGACTCTCAGAGGGCGGCGCTGCTTCGTATTTACCCCAGATACGCCGCAGATGCCGCGCCGAACCGAAACCTGAACGCTCGGCAATGGCTTCCATATCCAGGCTCGACTGCACCAGTAACTCACGGGCCACAGTGACCCGCAGCCGGTGCAGGTAATCCAGCGGGCTGATACCAGCATGCTCATGAAACAGCCGCGCAAGATGCCGACTACTGGTGCAGGCCAGGCTGGCCATACGGGTAACGCTCCAGTCATCACAAGGCGCAGCAGCAACGGCGTCCTGCACCCGATGCAGGGCCGGATGCAAGTGATTGCGCCCCGAAACCCAGGGTGACAACTGCGGATCCGCGCCACCGCGACGCATGTACACCACCATTTCCCGAGCCACGGCGCAGGCCAGTCGCGGCCCGGCCAGTTCGGCGACCAGGTGCAGCGTCAGGTCGATACCCGCAGTGACACCGGCGCTGCAACTGATCCGCTCATCCGTGACATACAGGCGGTTTTCCAATACCCGGGCCTTGGGCGCGATCGCCTGCAATGCTGCGCACAGGGAATGGTGAGTCGTGCACTGACGACCGTCCAGCAATCCGGCCCGCGCCGCACTCAATGCCCCGGCACAGATACACAGCAGCCGCTCCTGCGATGGCGCAAAAACCTGCTGCAACCATTCAGTCAACGTGGCGCTGGCCGTCTCGAATTCCCCCTGGCGCGCTGCTGTCACCTTCGACGTAGAACCGACCAACACCACCAAAGTGCCGGGCAGCAGGGTCTGCGGCAGCGGCGCCAACCCTGTCAGCGGCAGACTGATGGAAGTCTGCAAGGCGGCCACCGGGCTGACGTACTGCAAGTCAAATTGCACGGCGCCTTCGTCATCGATCTGGGAAGCCAGGCGCAGCACTTCCGCCGGCCCGGCAAGGTCGAGCATCAGCGCATTCGGCAGCAGCACGAACAGCACGGGAATCGCCATCGCTATCAGCCCTCCAACGCCTGGGCGACCGTGACGATGCGGGCAAAGCGGCCTTCCAGCACCAGTTCCGTACGCTCACGAATTTCCGCCGGGCTGTAGGTGCGGCCACTGCGGGCGTGGGTCATGGGGAAGGTCAAGGTCGCTTCGCTGACGTAGTCGACATTGAACCCACTGTCAGAGGCATGCCGCGTGGTGGTCTCGCAGCACTGCTCGGTGCGGATGCCGCTGATGATCAGGGTATCGATATGTTTCTCCGTCAACCAGGCCGCCAGTCGGGTACCGGCCAGTGCGCTGTGGTAATGCTTGTGAATGACAAAGTCAGGGGTGATCGACAACTCGTCCAGGGCGCGGATATTGCCCGACGCCAAGGAGAAATGCCCCTGATCTTCGATGTGAAAGACTTGTACCACCGGGATGCCTTGCTGAACACAACCATCGATCAGTGCCTGTTGCTTTTCCAAGTACGCCGGCAGGTCATTTTCGGACCAATAGGTAGAGTGACGGAACGAATGTTGAACATCAATAACGATCAGGGCTTTGCGGCTCATGGCGGGTCCTTCATAGCTGTTATGCAGTGGGTGATGGCGGCCATTTTAAGGATGAGCCGCAGATACCAATAGACCCGGGCAGGACCGTCTCAGGACGGTTTCGGACATTGACGTGTGGGATCGGCGTCAGCCAGGAAGGCACAGGCATGAACGCCGCATTTTTTATCGCTTTCGCGAACGACGTCCCGGCCGAAGCTGGTCTCACAACCATGCACAGCTAACTCAGGACAGCGATCTGAAGGCCGCGTCATAGCAGCCCAGCAGCCAGGCCACATCGGCATACACGTCTGCCAGATAGCCTGCACCCGAGCGCCTGAGAGCGTTTGCAGTCCGGCGCGCCTGGGCCGCACCGATACCCAGGTGATTGCGGCTCGCAGCGATACGTTGCAGGCCTCGGCTGCCATGGACGAATTCGCTGGATCCTGGCGCGGCATCGGCCAGGGTCTGGCGGACCCTGACCAGCTCTCGGCTCAACTGGATCGACAGGCAGGCCAGGCCCGTGATCCGCTCAGCCTGCGCGCTGTCCGTCAAGGATTGCAGCAGCACGATGCGATGCTGTTGTCGCGCCTGCCAGCGCTCATGATCAAGCCGCTGACCATCACGCAGCAGCCGTAAAACCTGCTGATGAATCACCTCGCCCAAGGCGGGCATGCCAGCGGCCCTGGGTCGAGGCAGCAACTGAAACGCCAACAGACTCATACACAAGGCAATGACGGTGGCCAGCGACTCATTGGCGAATTCGACAAAGTCGTAACTGGCGGTCAGGCCCGTGCTTACCAGGGTATTGAACACAATCAGATAGGCCACGCCCTGCAAGGCACGCTGAGGCTTGGTGGTGGCGTGGATACCGAAGTACCAGAAAACCCCCAGGCTCAACACCAGCAGCGCAAATCCGTTGATCAGCGGGAACAGCAAAAACTTGCAGGCAGCGGCGGCCGGGATCGCATAAAGCGTGCCTTTTATGAAGCTCACGGTGTTGCTCTGCGCATAAGCCGATGCGGCGAACAGCGTGCAACAGGGACCCAGCACAGCAAACACCGTGGGCCCCTGGTTCCATCCGCTCAAATACCAGACCACGCCAGCCCCGGCATAGGCGATGAACGCGCGCAGGCCATTGTGTAAGGCATCAGGATAATTTCGATGAAAAGCAATTTTACGAAGGGCGACGGGAGCACCCTGTTCAAGGGCAGCAAAGCTGGTCAGGGCCAGATAGATATCCTTCACTCGCTCGATCAGGCGTTTGCTGTTGAGTCCGGGGCAAATCCCATTGACCCGCTGCTCGAGCCTGGACAGACAATTCCCCAGATCTTGCGCGGCCAGCGAAAAGCCAGAGGGCTCAACCTCAAGCTGCCGGCCTATCCGCTCAAGCGTGGCCTGCAGATCGGCCGTCCAGGCAGGATCCACATGCCTTAAGCCATCGCCATCGCGGGCCAGACAGACGTCGATACTCGCAGACTGCACATGGGCCAAGCCGGCCCTGATCGCACCCACTCTCGACTCCAGTCGCAGCGACTCCCCTCGCCCCAAGCCCAGCAAGTCGTCGATTTTGCCGATATCCATCGTCAGGCTCGAATCATGACGGATAACGCCTGCATCAGTCTGAGCAAGTCGGCCGGATAATGACTCAATGGCCCGTCGCGCCACATCCGCCAGCGCCGCCTCCAATTTGCCCTCAACTGTTGTGCGACTGAACAAAATGGCCGCCAGACTGATGCTGAACACCCCCAGGATCACTGCCGTGCCTCGAGTCATCAGATGTTCAAAGCTGGTAGCGGGCTCGACCAGCGCAGGGCCCAGAGCAAGGCACACCGTATAGCCGGCGACGATCGCCGCCGTTGCCATATAGTGCCGCAGCAACGTCATTGCCCAGGTACACAGGCCCAGCCAGAGGCCCATGCCAATGATAAGCAAGAGCATCTTCTGCGCAAACAGTCCCATGAGTACAAACGCTGCGAACAGGCCGATGAGCGTGCCCAGGGCCCGGTAGGCACCTTTGCCGGTTACCGCACCCTGTACCGGATGGAGCAACAGCAGCACGGTGGAAGCGCCGGTGAATGGCGAGTCCAGTTGCAGATAAAGACCCAGGCCCAATGCCAGGGCCGCGGCCAACAGGCTACGCAAGATGTAGAAGAGACTGCCCTGATTCAAGGGCAATGGCAGCACGGCGGCGGCCCGGCGCAGGTAGCTGAGCATTACAGGTACTCCTGCAACCAGTTGGTCAGCCGCCAGTGCCGGATCGCACCCGGCTGGGCCACTTCCACGCTGGCGGTCATGCCCGCCGCCAATTCGACGCCGTCAGGAATGTCTTCCAGCTCGATGCGCACCGGCACCCGCTGCGCCAGACGAATCCAGCTGAATACCGGGCTCACCGCAGGCAAGCCGCCCGAGCTACGGGACTCATTGTCGTCGGCGATGCCTCGGCCAATACTGGCCACGCGGCCCTGGAGAACGGCGTCGTAGCCCAGCAATTTGACGGAGGCGTCAGCACCGATCCGCACGCCGGGCAGTTTGGTTTCTTCGAAATAGCCGGTCACCCAGAAGCTGTGGCGATCGACGATAAAAATATTGGTCTCCCCTGCAACCGCATAATCCCCCGATTGCAGGCGCAACTGCGCCACGTAGCCGTCAACGGGCGCGTATATCGCCGTGCGTTGCAGGTCCAGTCGGGCCTGGTCGAAGCGGACTTCGGCCGAGTTCATCCTGGCCTTGGCGACGGCCAGATCGCGGCCGGCATTGTCGACCTCCTCCCTGGCAATCGCGTCGCCCAAGCGATTGCGTCGAACGAGTTGATCCTTGCGCTGCTGATAAATCTCCCGCGCCTCAACCAGCTCGGCTTCACGCTGCTGCCTTGCCAAAAGATAGGCCTGGCTATCGATGCGGTAAAGCAGGTCTCCCTTGTGCACCACCTGGTTGTCGATGACCTGCAACTCGCTGACCTGCCCGGACACTTGCGGCGCAATACGAATCACCTGAGCACTGACCCGCCCGTCCCGGGTCCAGGGCGCGAGCACGTACGCCCGCCATAGCTGGGAGCAAAACACGATTGCGACGGCGCAGACCAGTAACGTGAATGCGCCTTTGAGCAATTGGGTCATGGACATGTTCGTTCTCGATCAGAATTTCAAGACAAGCACGGCGAGAATGATCACCGAGACCGCAAAACGCAGCAGGCCCGGATGCCAGGCATGTTCGAAACCTCTGCGCAGCAGCCGCGCCAGCACGGCATGGAGCAAGGTCGCGATACCCAGATAAACGAACAGAGGGGGGAAATAGAGGTTGGAAATCGAAATTTCGCTAAGCATGCAAGGCCGCCCATATCAGTTACTTGCCGGGCACCGGAACGGGCTGCGGCTGATCAGGAAAAAGATTACTGGATGGCCTGAGTTGCCGATATTGAGTACGCTGCCAATAAATAATCAAATCCAGACAAGCTGCCATATCCCATGAACACGCCCGATCGTTACCCCTTGGAGCAATCCAGCCTGGATAGCCTGCCCCAGGCTGCCGTCGCCCTGATGCTTGAGCCGGGGCAGAACGACACGGAAGTGCCGGTCCATCGTCACCGCAAGGGGCAACTGGTGGTGGCCTATCGCGGCGGCATCGTCTGTACGGTCCCGGATGGCGTGTGGATGGTTCCACCGCAGTTTGGCGTGTGGATTCCGGCCGAAATCGAACACAGCAATCGGGTGACGGCCAACGCCAGGGTCTGTTTCCTGTTGGTTGAGCGCGGCATTGCGGCCTTGCCTGATCAATGCTGCACCCTGGTGCTAAGCCCGCTCATCCTGGAACTGATCGCTTACCTGAGTGAACAGGACCAGGCCTATCCTGCCGACAGTCCCGTCGCGCGTCTGGTCGGGGTGCTGCTGGAACAACTGCAACAGGCACCTTGCGAACAGCTCTATTTGCCGCTGCCAAAAAACCTGCATTTACGGGCCATCGCCAAGGCCCTGGCAGAACACCCCGCCGACCGCTCGACCATGGCCGGCTGGGCCCGGCGTAGCGCCATGAGCGAGCGCTCCCTGGCGCGGCTGATCAAGCAGGAAACCGGGCTGACATTCGGCACCTGGCGCCGACAATGGCAGATCATCGTCGCCTTACAGAGCCTTGCGGAGGGTGTATCGGTGCAGAGGACGGCTGAAGCGCTTGGCTATGAGTCGGTCAGCTCCTTCATCGGCATGTTTCGCAAAACGCTGGGCTCGCCTCCGGCGCGGTACATGCGCAGCGTTGTCGGGCGCCAGGGTTGAGGGCCGGAGTTTGGACGGGACCTTCAATGCGCGAGCGCCATCCCTACGGCGCATCGCCTCGCCTGCCATCGCCGCTGACGATGGCACGCTCGCCAATGCCTGATATACACCTCGCGCCCTCGACTCCTACTATCGGCGAAGACTGATCATCCGTACGCCCGCCGTATGGATCGCCAACAATAATAAATCGAGTCCCGCGAGGTTCCGCCATGAAAACCCTGACTTCCGGGCAAGCGCCCGGTATCACGTCCCTGGACGCCAGCGCGCAATTGAGCGTCGGCCAACGCTATGTCACTTTGGGCGGCTCCTGGGCCGCGTGGTTGTTCGATGCACTGGATGCCACAGTGTTTGGCTTTGTTCTGCTGGCCATTGCCAAGACCTTCTCCGTCGGGCTGGGCGATGTGGTCTCCACGGTGGCCTGGTTCCTCCTGGCGACCGGTATCGGCGGCTTCTTCCTCGGCAATCTCTCCGACAAGATCGGCCGCAAGAGAACCATGATGTTGTCAGTGTTCGTCTACGGCACCGGCACCTTGCTGTGTGGCTTTGCCGACAGCCTGTGGCAACTCAACCTGTTCCGTTTCTGCGTCGGCATCGCGGTAGGCGGGTTGTGGTCTGCCGCAGCGGCACTGGTCTCGGAGATCTGGCCCGCCGAGGGTCGCGCCAAGGCCTTCGCGGTGATGCAGACCGGATGGTCGGGCGGTGGCTTGCTGGCAGCGATTTTCGCCTGGAGCTTGCTCGACAGCAGCAACCCGGAATCCTGGCGCACCCTGTTCATCTATGCCTCGATCCCGGCCTACTTCACCCTGGTGTTCATCTGGCTGTTCGTCAAGGAGTCGCCGGTGTGGCTGGCCAACCGCGAGTTCATGCGCAACAACACCGATAAAGGCCGCCTGCTAGAGATCTTCAGCCCGCAGTACCTGAAAGTGACCCTGCTGGGCCTGAGCATTTCCGTGCTGGGCATGTACGGCTACTGGATCATCACCACCTTCATGCCGGCCTATCTGCAGAACATTCTCAATGTGCGCATCGATCAGGCTCCGGTGTTCGTCATCTGGATCGGCATTGGCGCCACCATCGGTTACCTGGCCTACGGCTATCTGGCAGAAATCGTCGGCCGGCGCCTGTCGTTCGCGATTTTCTTTGGCGGCATGGCGATCATGGTGCCGGTGTTCGCCTACTCCGCGACCCTGATGCCCCTGACTGACGGCAAGCTGCTGTTCACCACGCAAAACGTCATTACCCTCGGCTCGCTGGCCGCGCTGCTGGGCTTCTTCACCGGATATTTCAGCGGCTTCGGCGCCTGGTATTCCGAGTTGTTCCCCACCAGCATCCGCTCCACCGCCTCGGGCTTCTGCTTCAACTTTGGCCGCGTGGGCGCCATTGCCGGTATCAAGCTGGTGCCGGTCCTGATCCCCTTGGTCGGTTTCACTGCGACCATTTCCCTGGCTTCGGTTTCCTATGCGATTGCCGCCGTCATGGTCTTCACCTTGCAGGAAACCAAAGGCGTACAGCTCACCAGCGGGAACTGATTGACAGTTGTCGGCCGACTCGCCACACCCTCAAGTCAACATTGTTGACTTGAGGTATCAACCTTGCGCAGATCAAACCTTCAAACTCTGATGCAGCCTTTTCAAGTCCTTGTCCAGGCGAATGCGCATCGCCCGGATAAACTGCCTGGCGTTCTCCGGCAATGGCTTGCCGGGGCGGAACACCAACAGGCTGGCAAAGCGTACGTCGACGCTGAATGGCTTGACGACCAGTCCCCGATCCATGAAATCGCAGACCGCCACAGGATTGACGAACCCTACACCGACACCCAGCAATGCCAGTTCGCACAAAGTGTGAGAGTAAGCGGTTTCGACGCGAATCTTCAGTTCTACACCCGCCTCACGCATCGCCGCTTCCAGGCGGTGCCGACTACTGTCTTCGGGATTCAGCGCGAGGAAGTCTACTTCTGCCAGGTCCTTGGGCGTGATCACTCGCCGCTGCGCCAGTGGATGGGAAGCATGCATGACCACCACACCGATGCTGTCCAGAAATGCCGAGTGCTCAAGACTGGCCACCGGCATCTCGTCTGCCATCAGGCCGAAGTCACATTGCCCCGAGGAGACCTGCTGATGCACTTCCCTGGAGCTCAGTACGCGCAGGGAAACCTGCATGTCCCGCTGCGCCAGTTCGAAGTCCGCCAGCACCCGTGGCAGGAAGGAATTACCCAGCGCGGGATGCACGGCGATAGTCAGCCGCCCGATACCCAGGTGTCGCAGGCTCTTGAGCCGATGCTCGATGGCTTCGAAGCCGACGAACAACTGGTCGACATCGATCATCAGCGCGGCCGCTTCCTGAGTGGGCACCAGTCGTCCACGGGCGCGGACGAACAGCTGCAGGCCGGCGCCCTCTTCCAGCTTGCGAATCGCCTGGCTGACTGCGGGCTGCGAAATGCCCAGTAACATCGCCGCCTTACTGGTCGTGCCCGCCGTCATCACCGCACGAAACACCTCGATTTCCCGAATCCCCACAGGCCATACCTTATAACTTCAGCTTATAGAGTAAATAAGTTTACGCCTATTACGCCGTCCGCCGTGTCCTTAGAATCGAATCACTTCCAACGGCCGCAGGGCACGCCCATCATGAGCTTTACCGACCACGCCAATAACCCGTTCGCCAGCCTGTCACCCGCCGTATGGCGTGGTTCGACGGTAGTCTTCGATACGTTCGAAGACTTCGTCGGCCGTAAGTCCCGCCAGCCGGACGGCTACAGCTACGGCATCACCGGCACCCCGACCGCACGCGGGCTTGAACAACGCATTGCCCAACTGGAAGGTGCCAAACATTGCATCGTCACGCCGTCCGGTGCTTCGGCACTGATAACAGCGGTCATGGGGTTTGTCCGTGCTGGCGATCATTTGCTGATTTCCGACTCCTGCTACGGCGCCCTGAAAACCTACGCCCGTAACTGGCTGGCCAACCTCGGCGTCGAGGTCGAGTTTTATCCGCCGACCATCGATGCCGGGATCGAGGGGCTGATCAAACCCAATACTAAAATGATCTGCCTGGAAGCCCCCGGCACCGTCACCATGGAAATGCAGGACATCCAGAGCATCGCGGCCATTGCCAGGCGTCATGGGGTGATGACCATGATGGACAACACCTGGGCCAGCCCGCTGTACTTCCGCCCTCTGGAGCACGGAGTTGATCTGTCGGTCGAAGCCGTGACCAAAGTGTTCAGCGGCCACTCCGATGTGCTGATGGGCAGCATCAGCATGAACAACCTGGATTATTACGGCTGCCTGCGCGAGACCCAGAGCATCATGGGCCAGGCCGTCAGCCCCGAGGACTGCTTTCTGGTCCTGCGCGGCCTGGATACGCTCAAGGTGAGGATGGCTGAACAGAGCCGCAATACCCTGACGATCGCCACCTGGCTGGAAAACCATCCCATGGTCCAAGAAGTGCTGTTCCCGGCGCTGGCGAGCAACCCTGGCCATGCCATCTGGCGTGAGCAGTTCGCAGGCAACGGCTGCCTGTTCTCGATGATCCTGCAACCGGCTGACGAGTCGGCACTCGGCGCCTTCTTCAACGCCCTTGGGCATTTCCCTATTGGCGCCAGCTGGGGTGGCACCCACAGCCTGATCGCCTACTACCCGGCCAGCCAGCAACAGGCCCGGGCCTTTTCGCCCACCGATCAACCCATCGTACGGATATCCATCGGCCTGGAGGACCCGGACGTGCTGATCAGCGACCTTGCC
Source organism: Pseudomonas sp. JUb42 (assembly GCF_024807945.1). Taxonomy (GTDB): domain Bacteria; phylum Pseudomonadota; class Gammaproteobacteria; order Pseudomonadales; family Pseudomonadaceae; genus Aquipseudomonas. The sequence goes on from NZ_JANUFD010000019.1 coordinate 47,104, forward strand.
GCAGCGCTTGAGCATTACCGCCAGGCCCGCCTTTAAACCGCGCCCTCATCACGACTGTCTGGCAGGCAAGACAGCAGATCTTGTCGCCTAATCTCTCTTCGAAGTGCTGCCACCTTGCGCCGTTCACATAACGGGCGGCGACCCTGAATTTAAAGGATGGATTATGAAAACAATCACCGGCATTCGATACGCGCTTTCGCTATTGGCCCTGGTGCTCGCAGGTACCAGCCATGCACAGGCCGAAGACTCACTGGCCAGCCTCAAGCAACGTGGCGAAATACGCATCGCCAATACCCAGTCCAGCCCGCCCTGGAGTTTCATCGACGAGCAGAACGCACCGACAGGCTACGACGTTGCCGTGGCCAACGAGGTCGCAAAACGCATCGGTGTACCCAAGGTGATTTTCATCGCCGACAGCTTCAAGAACTTCGTCGAAGGCCTGAAAACCGACAAGTATGACCTGGTCATGAACGACCTGACGCCCACCCCGGAGCGAGCGTTGCAAGTGGACTTCTCCGAGCCCTACGGCGTCGAGGAGTTCCGGATCTTTTTGCTCGACAAGAACACCGATATTCACGAACGCGAGGACCTTGCCGGTAAATCGGTGGGTGTTACCGCCGGCACCAGTAACGAGTCCTGGTCACGCAAGCACCTGACGCAATCCGATATTCGCACCTATGAAAATGGCGGACTGGTGTTCAACGACCTGGCCAACGGGCGTATCGACGTGGTGATCTCGTCGTGGTTCGGCGGCGAGAAATATCGGGTCGCCAATAACCTGCCATTGAAAGCCGTGGGTGCTCCGCTGACTTACCAGCTCTCGGCTGCGGCCATGCGCAAAGGCAGCGACAGCCTCAAGGCGGCGGTCAACAAAGCCATTGCCGAGATGGTCGCCGATGGCACCCTGGACGCGTACACCCGACAGTTCATCGGCCCTGACTACCAGATGACCGCTGATATCAAAAAAGCACTCGCCGAGGAATGACCCATGCTGGAATTGTTCCTGCGTACCTGGCCACTGCTCAAGACCGCAGTGCTGGTCACCCTAGGCCTGGGGCTTGGCGCATTCGTGCTCGGCAGTATATTGGGGATGGGTGTAGCGCTGCTGCGTAACTCGCCCTTGAGACTGCTACGGGCCATCGCCTTCATGTACGTCTCGATCTTTCGCGGTACGCCCCTGCTGGTGCAGATCCTGCTGATCTATTTCGGCCTGCCCCACTACGGCATAACGCTGTCGCCGATCCCTTCGGCGCTGCTTGCCCTGACGCTGTTTTCGGCGGCCTACCTGAGCGAAAACTTTCGCTCAGGCATCAATGCAGTCGATCCCGGGCAATGGGAAGCCTCACTGGCCATGGGCATGGGCTACTGGACCTGCCTGCGCCGGATCATTCTGCCCCAGGCCGTGCGTATCGCCTTGCCGCCGGTGGGCAGCCGCCTGATCGCCCTGATCAAGGACACCTCCCTGGCTTCGACCATCACCGTGGTCGAGATGACCCGGGTTGCCGAACAGGTGGGTGCAGCCACTTTTCGCTACATGGAAATGTTCCTGATGATCGGCTTCGTCTACTGGCTGATCAATCAGGTCCTGACCCTGATCCAGACTTACCTTGAAGGCCGCATGACGAGGCGCTACCGATGAGCCAGAGCAAAATCAAAGTCACCGCCGTGGCCAAGGCATTCGGCACCAATACGGTACTCAAGAATGTCGACCTGAAAGTTCAAGCCGGTGAAGTGGTGGTCATCCTCGGCCCCTCGGGGTCGGGCAAGACTACGCTGCTGCGCTCACTCAACTTCCTCGAACAGCCCGACAGCGGCACCCTGGAAATTTGCGGTCACCGTATCGAAGTGGTTGCCGGCAAGGGCCTGAGCCGCGCTGACCGACAACAGATCACGCAACTGCGGCAACGAACGGCCATGGTCTTCCAGTCGTTCAATCTGTTCCCCCATCTGACCGCCTTGCAGAACGTTATCGAAGGGTTGATCAGCGTCAAGAAGGTCGCCAAACCCGAAGCCATCAACAAAGGTATGGCCCTGCTGGAACAGGTCGGACTGGCTGACAAGGCAGACAGCTACCCTGCGCGACTGTCCGGGGGGCAGAAGCAGCGCGTCGCCATCGCCCGTGGCCTGTCCATGGACCCGGAAGTGATCTTCTTCGATGAGCCGACTTCAGCCCTGGACCCCGAACTGCGCGACGAGGTGCTGCTGGTCATGCGTAACCTGGCCAATGCCGGCATGACTATGCTGGTGGTGACCCACGAATTGCGCTTCGCCCAGGAGGCAGCCGACCGGGTCATCTTCATGGAAGGGGGAGTGATCGCCAAGGATGCCACGACAGAGGCATTTTTTTCCGCTGACAGCGGCGAGCGGATCCAGCAGTTTTTGCGGCGTTATTGATCAGCACATTCTCGAAAGATGTTGGGCAGGCTTTAGCCGGGAAGGGCAAGTAGGGTCGAGGTATGTTTACCTCTGGCCATATTGTCTTCCCGGCTAAAGCCGGTATCACAGAAAATCAATAATCCTTTTCAGGAGACGGTTGCACTCGCCGCCCGGGTTTCTTCACTGCAGACCACGACCTTCCTCGGCCGGATCTGGCTCGCTGCGATGATCCCCAGCAGTACGCAGAAGGCAATGAAGTACCAGCCATAGGAGTAGTCCTTGATCCCGGCACCATCGATTACCACCAGGGCGGCAAAGATCTTGGCAGAGAATGCCGCGAAGGTATAACCCACCCCGTTGACGAAGCCCATGGCCTTGCCATACACCTCCGGCGTGAATATTTCTGCGGGTACCGCCAGAAACGGCCCCCAGGCCATATTGCCGAAGAAACCCATGCCGCACAGCGCGACCATCAGCAGGCCCTGATCAGCGGTTTTCAGGCTGGCCAGCAGGACGATGAAGGGAATCAGGCCGATAAAACAGGCGAGGATCATGACCCGGCGATTGCCCTTGAATACCTTGTCCGACAGATACGAAGAAATGAAACTGCCCACGGCCCCCGAGAGAAAATACGCCGCACTCCAGATGCCCATCTTGACCAGCGAAAAGCCGAACACATCGGACAGGTAAAGCGGAATCCAGGTCAGGGCACCATACAGGGTGATCTGCATGACCACGTCGACAAACACCACCGCCACATAAGAACGCTCCTTGAAGAAGTCGCGGAACCTGACGTTGTAGTTCTTCAGGATCGACGCCTGGGACGAGGCATATGAGCCTTCGATAATCGTGCCGTCGGCAATCTCGTCGCGGTAGGCGTATTCCATATCGGCTTCAGTGGCTTTGGGATGTTGCTCTGGTCGATCGAAGATCCAGAACACAATCATCAGCAGCGGAATGATCCCCGCCGCCCCTGTAACGAAAAACACCATGCGCCAGCTCTCGGCATGCGCCGCCATCTGGGTCGCCAGCACACTGGCCCAGGCCGGAGTGAGGATCCACGCCCAGGACAGCAACGCCTGGGCGCGGGCCCGGCCCTGCTTGTTGAACCAGCGCATCAGAATTCTCGCGGAAGGCACATATTCGGTCCCCACCATCATGCCGAACAGCGCCATCCGCCACAGGTACTCTTCGCGGCTCTGGATGAAGCCCATCCACACCGTCATGATCGACCATGCAATTACCGAAAAGACCAGGATGCGCTTGGCGCCGAACTTGTCGGTGAGAATGCCCGATACATACTGGGATGGGCCGTAGAACAGCAGCATAAGGAAGGCACCAGTCCCGATATCGGTCGTGGTCAGGCCGATATCGTGGGCCATGGACGGTAACAACACACTTGTCTTGACGCGATCCAGATACTGAATGCTGTAGGCCATGAACAGCACGATTGCTATCCACCACCGCAAGGGGAGTAGAGCTTTCATCTTCTGTTTCTCCGCTATTTATTGTTGTAGTTGTTCTAACATACGTCTGACATATTAGATTAAGGATGACAATGACATGCATCGGCCCCCTCGGTGTTCAAGCGTTACGGGTTATCAGTCGATGGTTGCCCGGGTAAAGGCTTCGACGTTATCCAACAGCATATCCAGGTCACGCATGGCGTCTTCGGGTTTGCCTTCGGCTATATGCTGCGCAATGATCGCATGCAGCAGTGCGGTTTCCGGCAAGTTGGCAAAGCGCTTGTAATAAGCGAACCAGAAGCGTCGCGAGAGACCTTGCATCAGTTTCATGACCGATGAGGCGTACTCGTTCCGACCGGCCTTGATCACCAGTTTGTTGAACCTGCGATCAAGCTCGAGAAAGGCTTCACCATCGCTGGTCTGGCTGGCCACCCGCATGCTCTGCGCCAACTGGCTGAACTCGTCGCGTTCAACGTCCTCGGCTCTTCTGGCTGCAGCGCCGACCAGATAGCGCTCGACTTCACGGCGTACTTCCAGCAACCGTAGCTGCTTCTTCACGTCCATCTCCGACACCACGATGCCGCGCTTGGGCATGATCACCACCAGGCCTTCGCGGGACAGTTGCTGCAAGGCTTCCCGAACCGGCGTGCGACCCAGGCCTATCAGCGAAGAGAGCATGTTCTCTGAAACCATCTGGCCTGGCGGCAGCTGCAAGGTGGCGATCAGTTCCTCGATCTGGGCGTATGCCAGATCGACCTGACTGTCCTCTTGGACCAGGTTGATTTTTTCTGGAATTCTCTTCGCTAAAGAAGTCATTGCCGTTGTTTTTCCTGAATGATCGAGCGTTTGCCTAACACAGCGCCACAGGATAAAGGCTGGACGAGTTGCTGGTACATAGCCAACCAACCCTTTTCGGTTGTCGGCGGCCGTGGCAACAGTGCGCCAAGTCGCTGAGCAAGGATGTGCGGGGTGATATCGATATCAATGCTGCGCTTTATCAGATCGATATTGATCATATCACCGGTCTCCACCACCGCCAGCGGGCCACCCTCCGCCGCTTCCGGCATGACCTGGCCGATGGTAATGCCGCTATTGAGCCCTGATAGCTCACCGTCGGTAATGACCGCCACGTCGCTGCCAAAACCGGCGCCAACCAGCGCAGCCATGAAGCTGGCGGCGAATACCGTACCCGGGCCGCCTTTGGGGCCGAGCATGCGCAGCACCACGACGTCACCGTTGCGGATACCGCCACCCTCCAGACCTTCAATCGCGATACGCTCGTCTTCGAAGACCACTGCCCGCCCGCTGAACTGACGCACGTGGGCGGGCACCGCCGACAGCTTGACCACGGCGCCGTCCGGAGCCAGATTGCCGCGAATGACAATAAGGCCGGGCTCGGCGCGCATCGGCGAGCTCAAGGAGGCGATATGTCGGGGGTCCGGCGTGGCACACGCCGCCAGGTTCTGCGCCAGGGTCTGGCCGGTGACAGTGAGAACATCAGCGTCCAGCACCTCAAGCAACTGTTTCATGGCCCCGGCGCAGCCACCGGCAGCAGCGAAGTCTTCGATGCGATCCGGCCCATTGGGACGAACCTGCGTCACCTGGCCCAAGCCGCCAGCGGCCTCGAATTCAGCGATGATATCGATTTCGCACTCGGTCTCGATGGCAATGGCCGTGAGATGGCGCACGACGTTGACCGAGGCACCGATGGACACAGCGGTGCGCACTGCATTGCGAAAGGCGCCGGCGGTCATGATCTGTCTCGGCCGCAGGTCATCTTCCACCAGTCGGACAATGGCCTGCCCCGCCCTGCTGGCCAGTGCATACATCTCGTCGCTGCCTGCACGGATCGGTGCGTTGCCGGGCAGGCTCATGCCCAGCGCCTCGGCCATACAATGCATCGAGTTGGCGGTGGCCATCCCGGCACAGACACCCGGCCCCTTGATCGCATGACGGGTCATTTCGGTCAGGTCGTGCAGTTCGATCTTGTTGGCTTTAAGGGCGCCGACGGCTTTGTAGACCTCTTCGATATCTACGTCTTTGCCGCCGCACTGGGAACCCAGCTGGAAGCCGCACGTCAGCACCAGGCTCGGCACGTTCAGACGACCAGCCGCCATCAGTTGCGCCGGTGTGGTCTTGTCGCAGGACGCCAGCAGGATCATGCCGTCCAACTCGGCGCCTTCAACCTGAACCTCGACGTCATTGACCAGCAGGTCGCGGGTCGGCATCAGGTAACGGCCTTGTTTGCCGGCACTGGTGACAAAGTCCGAAGGCGCCACAGTACGAATTTCGAAGGGCAATGCCCCTGCCGCGCGAATGGCGTCCTGCACCACCCGGGAAACATCGTCCAGGTGCTGATAGCAGACGGACAATTTGCTTGAGGAATTCACCACGGCGATCTTGGGCTTTTCAAAATCCTCTTCGGCGATGCCCATGGCAATCCACTGAGAACGGCGTACCGCCCAACGGGTTGTGCCTGGCTCGAAGTTGCTGCGATATTTTCTGTCTGGCTTGTCACTCATTATTGTTCTCCCACCTCAGTCCAGCCTTGCTTCTTCACGATTGAGCAGCATGCGAATGTCACTGCCGTTTATTGTTCTGGCCGCCACGTCCTCCTTGGCCATCAGCGCGGCGGCATGGCCGATGGCATGGCCATAGGAAAAGCACTGCGCGGTCACGCGAGCGGAGGCGACCGCCTCGTGTTCGGCGCTCAGGCAGCGGCCGGCGGCCAGCAGCCCCTCGCCTTCACTGGGGACAAAGCAACCAAAGGGCACTTCATAGAAATCGTTGAGCAGCCACTCCACCCGGGGTTTGGCCCCTGAGTGCAGTTCGATGGGCCAGGGCGAACGGGCGATGCCCTGGGCAGATTTTTCCCCGGCGAGAATGGCCGCGTTGGTCAACAGGTGAGTGCCCTGGATTTGCCGAGTCTCGCGCACGCCGACTTGCGGCGCGGAGTCGTTGACCCAGCTGGCGCCGCAGCCTTCGAGGTAGTCCTTGAAGAACCTGGCGTACTCGCGAAGCTGGGTCCGGCCGTTTATCTCGGCTTCGGTGAAGTCCTGATAGCGCAACGGGTTCAGCTCGCGGCCGTCATTGCCGGTGATCCGCGTGCAGTTGCATAGCAGCTCATCGGGGCGCGGCGTCTCGAACAGCCAGATCTTGCTACGTGGCAGCTTGTAGCCCCGGACATTGGCATCAGCGATCATCTCGGTCACGACCGCAGGCATGATCGTGTCCAGGCCATAGGCTTTGTGCAAACGCCCGACATCCACGCCCGAAAGCTTGAAGATCATGGTCGGATTCTGGACCCGGCCATTGTCGCCGCTGAACGTCGGCACACCGACCATGGCTGCCAGATCGGCATCGCCGGACGCATCGATGGTGACCGGTGCCAGCACCGATAACTTGCCCTGTTTGGTGTAGACCTGGGCGCCCAGGGTCTGCTCGCCTTCACGAATCACGTCGGTGACCAAAGCGTGATAGATAACCGTTACCCCCGCTTCCACCAGCATGGCATCGGCCACATCGCGCCAGACCAGCGGGTCGTGGACACGGGTGAAGGTCTTGCCGTATTTGACCGGCGCGGTGAGACCGTTGCGCGATTCCATGGCCCGGATGAACTCGTCAACAAATCCGTGCACAACCTGTACCGGGCGAGACAGGGTGTCGCTGGCCTCGTACAGGCCACAGATGGTTCCCGACAGGCCCGCCACCGCCCCGCCGCCACAAAAACCGTATTTCTCGATCAACACGACCCGACACCCCTGACGGGCGGCAGTCACTGCCGCAGCCAAGCCTGCAGCACCGCCGCCGGCAACCAGCACATCGGCATGCAACGTCATGCGCTGGCGGTTATCGAGGATTAATGAATGCTCTGAGGACATGATGTTGCACTCGCTTGTTGTTATGGCTTAACCATCACATGCGTCATAGGATACTGTCAATATACCACTGACATATTAGTTGATTCCTAAAAATCAATTCACTCAGCCCCGATCATCCTGGGGCTGAGCGTTATCGCGGTGCAGCAGTAATCAGGCTGGGGTTATTGGCCTGGCAGCCCATGGGCAAACAGGCTCGCCCGGGTCTGCTCGTCGGTTTCCTGCTTGAAGGCGAACCGTGCAGGCAGCTCGGCGACGCGCAGGGCCGCAGGCCGGGCGTTGATTTGCTGATAGAGCCGCGCGACGTTGGGGAAGCGCGTCCAGGCGTCCTCGCCCATGAGGTACGCCAGCCCACGGCACCAGCCCCACAGGGCCATATCGACGATGGAATAATCGTCACCGAGCATGTACGGACGCGTTGCCAGGTGCTCATCGATGATTGCCCAGTGCCGCTCTGCCTCGAAGCGGTAGCGATGCAGCGCATAGGCCTGGCCCGCTGGCGCGTAGTGGGTGAAATGCACCGCCTGACCGGTAAATGGCCCGATGCCGGAAGCTATAAACATCAACCAGGACAGCAACTGCGCCTGTCCCGCCGCCGATCGGTCGCCAAGAAAATCCCCGGTCTTGTGGGCCAGATGCAGCAAAATCGCCGAGCTATCAAAAATGGCGATACCTTCGTCCACAATGGCCGGGACTTTGCCATTGGGGTTGATGGCCTTGAACGAAGCCAGGTGTTGCTCACCCTTGTGCACATCTACCGGTACCAAGCGATAGGCAATGCCGGTTTCCTCCAGAAATAACGCGACTTTCGAAGGGTTAGGCGTAGGGTGATAGTAGAAGTCGACAGGCTGTTGCATGGTCGTTCCTTGCTGTTTTGCTGAAAGTGGAACGAAGCTTAAGAGCAGCCCCTACGCGAGGGTGAGTCGTTAGATTCGATAGGAGGTATCGGAGTTGTGGATATGAAAAGGTCCGATCTGTATTTGCTGATCTCACTGGATACCTTGCTCGACGAGCTGAATGTGACCCGCGCGGCGCAACGCATGCATATCAGCCAGCCAACCCTTTCAGGCCATCTGTCACGCCTGCGCGAATTGTTTCAGGACCCATTGCTGGTGCCGTCGGAAACCGGCCGCGGCATGGTCCCGACCGAGCGGGCACTGGCATTGCGCGCTGGCCTGGCTGATGCCCTGTCGCAGCTGCGCCAGGCCGTGGCACAGCCCCATGAGTTCGATCCGGCGAGCTCGGCGCGCACCTTCGTGGTCGCGGCCAACGACAGCGTATTCACCATCCTGGCCCTGGACGTCATGGCCGAGCTGATGCGCTACGGCAATCCCGAGCTGCGCATGGCCGTCGTGCCACCTTATGACACCGGCCTGGTGGAGCGTATGGCAAGGGGTGAGGTCGATCTGTTTCTCGGCGATATCGACAAGGTGCCGGATACGCTCAAGGCGCGCTTTCTGCTCAGCGACGATTTCGTCCTGGCGCAACGCCGTGATCACCCGCGCGGCACCGGCGCACCGGATCTCGCCGAGTATTGCGCGCTCAACCACGTCATCGTGTCATCACGAGCGGAGTTCACCACCCCCGTCGATACCGCCCTCGCAGCCCTGGGCAGCAGCAGAAAGGTGGTCGCCGCCGTGCCTAGCTACAACCAGGTGGCCTTGGTCCTGTCGCAAACCGATGGCGTAGCGACCCTGCCCAGGCAATTGCTGCAGCGCTACTCAGCCATGGTGGACCTGCTTGCCCTGCCCTTCGCCATGCCCTCGTTTCGCCTGGCAATGGCCTGGCATCCACGGGTGCAGAGTGACGCGGCGAGTATCTGGATCAGGGAATGTTTTCTGCGTGTACAGGGCGGATAACGCCCTAGCCTCGCCGATACTCCCCAGGCGTTACACCCGAATGACGCTTGAACAAGTGGGCAAAGTGGCTTGGGCTGCTGTAGCCCACCTCAAGGGCAATCTCGATGACGCTCATATCCGAGTTCAGCAGCAGCCGACGCGCCTCGTCCAGGCGTAGCTGAATGAAATACTGCGACGGCGCCTGACCGGTCGCCTTGCGAAACATGCGGCTGAAATGAAATTCGCTCATATCGGCCTCCTGTGCCAGTGCCATAAGACTGAAGCCAGTGGCAATGCCCGCCTGCATCCGCTCGATCACCCGCTGCAACTTGTAGGCAGGCAGTGCATTGGCCGAACGTAAGTTGGCCTGTTGGTTTCGATAATTGCGCACCAGATGCACCGCCAGAGCCTGGGCGATACCGTGGATATACAGCGGGCTCGCCTGTCCCGGCCCCGTCATTTCGTCATACAGAAACCTGATCAGGCGCGACACCTGGGTGTCCCTTGCTCCGGAAATATCACGCAGGTGCAAGGTGTCCGCCTGTCCCGTCAGCATCTCCCTCGCCGCCAGGTCCAACAGACGCTGGCTCAGATAGACATGCGCCACATGAAAACCTTCATCGCTGTGGGCGTGCCAGCGCATCTCATAAGGTTGCGCAGACATGGTCAGAAAGAAATCATCGGCACTGACCGCACTTTCCAGCCACTCCCCGCCCATCTCGCGCTCCTGCACCCTGGCGCTGCCAGCCAGCACCAGTACCAGCAGCGGCTCGGCAACGGCCGGAACCAGTAAGGGGCGGTGGGTGCTGTGGTGGGTGTATAGCTGAAGTTGCAGGTCGGCATCACGGAAAAGGCCGCCGGCCTGATGATCCCCGGCAGGCAGATAGTCGGGCATCTGCTGCGCCGGAATTCGCAATTTCAAGGGTTTACGAATAGCCATGATGGTGCAGCTGTCAGGTTTGGAATGCCTCATGTTAGACGATTAAAAAGCAAAATCCCGATAGTCCGGCAAGAGCACGTCAGAAGCAGTACGGCGGATCAGCGAGAGTAACGGCCTAGTCCAGTGGCGTTCCTGCTGCTGAACCTTATTGCCGGAGAACATCATGACAATCAACACTCGTGGAGAATTTGCAGGCCAGGTCGCCCTGGTCACCGGAGCAGCCAGTGGCATAGGCCGAGCAGTTGCCCTGCTGCTGCATGAACGTGGCGCCCATGTTGTGGCTGAAGATCGAAACCCGACAGTCCATGATCTGGCTCGCCCAGGCCTGGTACCGCTAGTCGCCGATATCAGCGCAGATGGCGCGGCCGAAGCCGCAGTGGCGACCGCGATCGAGCATTTCGGACGTCTGGATATCCTGGTGAACAATGCCGGGATCATCATCAATAAGTTGCTGGTCGACATGACGCGAGACGACTGGGAGCGTATTCAACAGGTCAATGTCACGGCGGCGTTTCTGCATGCTCGGGAAGCGGTCAAGGCGATGATCCCCAATCGCAGCGGCGCCATCGTCAATATTGCCTCCTATGCTGCCTTCCAGAGCTTCCCGACCATCTCCGCTTACGCAGCCTCCAAAGGCGCGTTGGCGCAACTGACCCGCACCCTCGCCCTGGAAGTGATCGGCCAAGGCATCCGGGTCAACGCAGTCGGTTCAGGGGATGTGCTGACCAATATCCTCAATGACGTGGTCGACGACGGCCCGGCATTCCTCGCCCAACATGGCCAGACCACACCGATCCAGCGCGCCGCGCAGCCGGAAGAAATCGCCGAGGTGGTGGCGTTTCTGGCTTCGCAGCGGGCGTCCTATCTGGTCGGGGCGGTGGTGATGGCCGATGGTGGGATGAGTGTGACTGCAGGTTAGGTGGGAGCCGCCTTGGTGGCGATCGAGTGCGAAGCGCTCGTAATGACGTCGGTGAATGACCCTCCGCCATCGCCAGCAAGCCGGCTCCCACAAAATCTCATCTCATTGCAAATATTTGCGCCATGTTTGATACGCGCCTTCACCCCAACACCCCATCCGCATGCACAAAGCACAGCTTGTTGCCCTCGGGGTCGCGGCAATAGGCGCCGAAATAATCCGGTGAGTAGTGCGGCCGCAGTCCCGGCGCGCCTTCATCCGTAGCGCCCGACGCCATTGCCGCTTCCCAGGCCGCTGACACCTGCTGCTGAGAGGCAGCGGCAAAGCTGACCTGCACGCCATTGCCCCAGGTCGCGGGCAAGCCGTTGAAAGGTTTCTGCACGAAAAACTGCGGCCAGCGCTTACCCGGACGCTGCCAACCGGCCCCGGCAGGTCCACCGTCCGCTTCATCGGGCATGCGCTGCATGCCTAGCGGGGTGAGGATGGCCTCGTAGAACGCAATCATGGACGCCAGATCCCGGGCGCCCAATTGGATATGACTGAACATGAATGTTCTCCCGCCTATCAAAAAAATCAGTACAGATCGAATTGAAATACGATCTCTGTAGGACCGGCTTTAGCCGGGAGGGCGTCTTTGAAGCTGATGGCGCCCTCCCGGCTAAAGCCGGTCCTACAGTCAGATGTTTGCTGCGCGGCATCGCGCCAGCACGGCGTCAAAGACGGGCCGGGATCTCCTATTGATCGACATGCCGTCGTACACAATGCAGCAGACTCTCCAACGGCCCGGCCGACCCCGGCGCCTGAAAGCAAACCGTATGCTGGCGCCCCTTTTCGCTGATCGACAAGGTGTAGCTCAGGCAATTCGGTGCCTGTTGCTCTGCCTGGCTGTCGCCGGACAGTTGGAAAAACCCCGACGCTTCCACCAACTGGCGCAACTCCTGCTGATCGGCGTCAGACAGGTTGTTTACGTCAAGCGTGCGCGGAGTACTCAGCCCAGGGAAGTATGCGACGCCCCCGCTCTGGGAAATGGAAATTTGCATGATGCCTCCTGTCACTCAAACCTTGATCCCAACCGCCGCCCACCCGGCCTTGACCGCCTTGTGCTCGTGCTTGCCCGTGCCATACAAACGCCCTGCTACATCATGGGTAATACGGGCAAACAGCGAGAAGCCGGCATTGGTGCGCAGGCGTGAGTCGCGCAAGGCGTCATACCAGATACGCCCGGCCGCCTCCCAGGCATAGCCGCCAATGGCCGTGGCGACCTGGTAGAACGCATGATTGGGAATGCCGGAATTGATATGCACGCCGCCGTTATCGTCATAAGTGTGGACAAAGTCGTCCATGTGTCCAGGCTGCGGGTCCTTGCCCAGTACCGGGTCGTCGAACGCGGTGCCCGGTGCTTTCATCGAACGCAGCGCCGTGCCTTTGACTTTCTTCGTGAACAGGCCTTTGCCGATCAGCCAGTCGGCGTCTTCAGCCTTCTGTTTTAGCGCGTATTGCTTGATCAGCGAGCCAAAAACATCCGACAGGGATTCATTCAGGGCGCCGGGCTGATTGAAATAAAGCAACCGCGCCTCATCCTCGGTGACCCCATGGGACAGCTCATGGCCAATCACATCAAGGGCAATGGTAAAGCGGTTGAACAGCAATTGATCGCCATCACCGAAAACCATCTGCGCCGAATTCCAGAAGGCATTGTTGTAGTCGTGGCCAAAGTGCACGGTCGCATCCAGGGCCATGCCGGCGTCGTCGATGGAGTTGCGGTCGAACACCTCGGCGAAGAAGTCGAAAGTCGCGCCCAATGCACCATAAGCTTCATCCACCGCCGGGTCGCCGCTGACCGGTTGGCCTTCGCCCCTGATCAGCCGCCCCGGCAGGGTGTCGCTGCCGTCGGCGCTGTAGATCGATCGGCGCTTGCCCGAGGCCCCGGTGGCGACCAGTTGCGCCGGCCCTCTGGAAGGTTTCGTCACCATGCGCAAGGCGCGGAAGGTGCTGTCTTTGGCTCGGGTGCGCAACGCAGCATCACGTTGGGACTTGCTGCCATGGCGGGCAATCTGGTCGAGCAGGTACGGCGGAATCAGGCAAAAAATCGGCTGACGCTCATGGTGATCACACATCGGCGGGCTCCATTCGGTGAGAGGGATAGCCAGGCCGCATGCTTCATGCACAGCGCCGGCTCTAGACCTGAACACCAAACTGCGCGAGCAACCAATCCTTCAAGCGCACACACGCCGGATCGTCCTGCCTCTTCTCGTTGATCATCAGGTATTGAAGTGACCCTTTTAAAACCAGTTCTTCTGCAACCGGTCGGACCAAACGCCCCTGTTCGATGAGATGGCCGACCAGATGAGCCCAGCCCAGGGCCAGCCCCTGCCCATCGAGGGCCATCTGCACCAACAGGCCGTAGTCGTTGCTGCTGAAGTAATGCGGGGTGTCCGCGGCCGATATCTGCAGGTCATGGGACTGGAAGGCGAACCACACATCCCAGTCCACCTGCTCGGTAAGCTGGGAGCGGCCATAGGGGTTGAGGTCCAGCAGCGTGCTCTGGCGCATGCCTTCCAGAGTGCTTAGCTCGGGATGAGCGGCCAGATATTCAGGCGTACAGACCGGGTAAACCACTTCGCAAAACAGCGGAATACGCAGGTAGCCGGGGCGCAGGTCGGAGGTCTTGGTAATAAAGATATCAGGATGGATGCCCGGCTCGATGGCGAGGAAATGCTGGGTGGTGATGATATTCAGGTCGACATCGGGGTTGGCGCTGAAGAAGTGCCTGAGCCGGTGGGACAGCCACAGCCCGGACAGCGCCGGGGAGCAGCAGAGGGTCAGGCTGTGCTTGTCGTTTTTCTCCCGGCGTATGCGTTCGGTGGCCTGGAAGATATTCAGCAGCGACAGCTGCGCGGCATCGAACAACGCGGTGCCGGGTGCGGTCAGCCTGACCTCCCTCCCCGTGCGAATGAACAGCTCGGTGCCCAGATACAGTTCGAGATCACGAATCTGTCGGCTGATCGCCGCCTGAGTCACGCACAAGGCGTCCGCCGCGCGGCTGAAGTTGCGGTACTTGGCCGCCGCGACAAACGCCCGCATGGCCTTGAACGATGGCATTTTCATCAGCGCCTGATCAGGCTGGGAGTGTTTCGTCATAACAAAATGTGCCTGTTTCCCCGGAGAAAAAGTCGGTTCTGCCCGCAGGCGCCGACGCCTACAATTTATCCCATGATGCTCTGTGCTGCGCCAGCTTCATCGCGCGGCAGTAAACCTATAAAAAGGAAGGAAAATGTCGTACAGAAGTGGCCGGGAAGCGTTCATGCATGGGGTACGAACACTGCTTCCATTGACACCTGGGGTCATTCCATTCGGCCTGGTAACGGGCTATATGGCGGTGCAGATGGGTATGTCGCCGGGCACCAGCATCGGCATGACCCTGCTGTTCTATTCCGGATCGGCGCAGATGGTGGCCCTGCAACTGCTGCATACCGGCGCCCTGCCGGTCACCATTGTGGTCACTGCGCTGATCATCAACCTGCGTTTCATCATGTACAGCGCCTCCCTGGCGCCTTATGTACATCATCTGCCGCGACGCTGGACCTGGCCCATGGCTTATCTGCTATCGGACCAGTCCTACGCCCTTTGCGTGCTGAAATTCGCCTCCGGTGAACTGGGCCGCTTCGCCCACCACTTCTACGCCGGCACGGCGATCAGCATGTGGCTGGCCTGGCAGCTCTCGGTGGTGGCCGGGATTTATCTGGGCGCCAGCATCCCGCAGAGCTGGTCCCTGGGCTTTGCCATTCCCCTGTCGTTCCTGGCCCTGCTGATTCCCGGCCTGCGCAGTATGGCCAGCCTCGGCGCGGCGCTGGTCGGTGGCGTGCTCGCGGTACTGGCGATCAACCTGCCCTACAACCTGGGTCTGGTCACGGCATCCATCGGCGGGGTAATTGCCGGTCTGGTTATCGAAAGCCTGCGTAAACCCCGGGTGCACGACGCATCGGTGAGTGGCGCAGAAGGACAAGCGCAATGAATGATCTGGCCTTGTGGGGGCTGTTCCTGGCAGCAGGCGTCGGCACCTTCGCCCTGCGCCTTTGCTTTGTCGAGCTGCACGGTCGGTTTCACATGCCGGAGCTGCTCAAGCGCGCCTTGCTGTATGTCCCGGCCAGTGTGCTGGCGGCCCTGGTATTGCCTGCGGTGGTGTTTGCCCCTGGGCATACCGAACTGGTGCTGGAGAACCCGCAGATCCCTGCCGCTCTGGTCGCGACCCTGGTGGCCTGGAAAACCCGCAATACCCTGCTGACCCTGGGTCTGGGCATGGCTGCACTCTGGGGTTTCAAATTGCTGGGGCTGTGATTCTTGCTGGCCCAGGAACGAAAAAAGGTGGCCGTCCATTTTCCCCCGAGAATGGACAGGCCACCTTTTGCTGTAGCGACGACTGACTTACAGGTCAGTGATTTCCTTGTGACGCGGCACCAGCAGCTTCATCACGGTCCAGGCCACCAGGTACGCCAGGGCGCAGATGGCGAACATGATCATGTAGCCGGTGTGAATGTCGTTGATCGACTTGTAGTAGTCGAACACCCAACCGCCGATCTTGGTCATCACCACGCCGCCCAGGCCACCGGCCATACCGCCGATACCGACCACGGACGCCACGGTCTTTTGCGGGAACATGTCGGACACGGTGGTGAAGATATTGCACGACCAGGCCTGGTGCGCCGAGGCACCGACACCGATCAACAGCACCGGCACCCAGAAGCTGATGTAACCGAAGGGTTGCGCCAGCAGCACTACCAATGGGAACAGGGCGATGACCAACATGGCTTTCATGCGACCGTCATAGGGTTTGTCGCCCTTGGCCATGAAGTAGGCCGGGAACCAGCCGCCGCCGATACTGCCAACCATGGTCATGCTGTACAGCACGAACAGCGGCAGGACGATGGCCGCGCCCTTCATGCCGTATTGCGCCGACAGGTAGGTCGGCAGCCAGAACAGGAAGAACCACCACACGCCGTCGGTCATGAACTTGCCAAAGGCAAAGGCCCAGGTCTGGCGATAGGTCAGCAGCTTGAACCAGGAGACTTTCTTGCCGACAGCACCCGGCGCTGCGTTGGCGATTTCCTGCTCGCTCTGGTCGCTGCGAATGTATTCCAGCTCCTGGGCAGTCAGGCGTTTCTGTTGCTCAGGCTTCTGGTACAGGGCGATCCAGACGGCAACCCAGACGAAACCCAGCATGCCGATCACAATAAAGGCCGCTTCCCAGCCCCACATGGCAGCAATCAGCGGCACGCAGATCGGCGCGGTGATAGCGCCGACGTTGGCACCGGAGTTGAAAATACCGGTGGCCAGAGAGCGCTCTTTCTTCGGGAAATACTCGGCAGTAGCCTTGATCGCAATCGGGAAGTTACCCGACTCACCTACCGCCAAAACCGCCCGGGCCAGCATGAAACCGGCAATCGACACCGGGATAGCGGCTACGCCCAAGGCGCCGCAGATGGCGGCGATGCCTTCACCCAGCGGCACTGCCAGCGCGTGCATGATCGCGCCGGTGGACCAGATGCCAATGGCCAGGATAAACGCAGTTTTGGTGCCGATCTTGTCGACAAAACGCCCGGCGAAAATCATCGAAATCGCATAGACGAACTGAAACACCGAGGCGATGTTGGCGTAGTCGGTGTTGCTCCAGCCAAATTGCGTCGACAGATCCGGCGCCAACAGGCTCAGGACCTGGCGGTCCAGGTAGTTGACCGTGGTGGCGAAAAACAACAGCGCACAGATGGTCCAGCGATATTTGCCTACCGTCTTGCTGACGCTCTGCGTAGCGCTGACCGCTTGCGGGTGGGTGGACTCGTTCAGATTCATAGCATCACTTTATTATTGGATTATGCCGATCATCTCTCGACAACGAAGTGAGAGCGCAGGTGTACGTGCTCCAGGCGCAGCGGCTGGAGTCAGACCTCAAGACTGTTTTGTGGGACGGTGGGCGGCACCGAGCCTGACAATGCGCAAAGGCAGGCGGGCGCGGCGTTCAACGAGATGGGTAAGCAAGTCGAGTTCATCATGGGTCGACACTCATTTTTATTTTTAGGTTTGGACGTCAACAATCATCGGTCGTCGTACAACAATCTTCCTTATAGCGAGCGTTATGGCTGGCTGTCAATCTGGAAAATGGTAGTACGTAAAGGAGGAAGTTGCCTGCTGAAAGGCTGATTGCGCAACCATAGTTGAACTAAAGCTGCGCATCGGGGATGGAGGTTAGTGGGCGGTTAGTGAGAAAAATTTCTGCTGCACCGTTGTACGACAACACATATCGCCCATATGAAATGCGGTTATTTTGTTGTGGGAGCGAATTCATTCGCGAAAGCGGTATTTCAAACGATACCAATGCGTCGGGCGCACCGGCCTATTCGCGAATGAATTCGCTCCCACAAGATTTGCGCCCCGCTTCAGTTAGTGTTTGCTGCATGACAACGCGGTGTCGTAGACGGGGCGGGATCTCCCACGAAAATCATTCCAGTCCAGAAAGCTGTGCCGGCTTTCGGCTCTCGCAGTAATGCCAGCCTCTACCGCCCCACCACCCCCAAATGGGTAAACCTGAACCCCTGCGGCGACTTCAGCCCATAACCCAGCATCCGATCAAATCCGCAATGGGCCAGGCATAGCGCGCCCAGAGCCCCAAGAATCGGTATCCCCATGCTGATTCCCCACGCAAGCAACAGCGCACCCACCGCGTAAACATGGGCGAAGTTGTAACAAACCGCCCCCACCCTCGCGCCAAACAGATAGCCGAAAAAGCTCAGATCCAGCGCAAAGAACAGCAACAGTGCACACCACCACGACAGTCCATCGTTCAAATGCCAGAACAGCGCGATGCCCGCAACAAAGACCAGGGCGGCCTCGACGCGCTGCCAGATGATGGTGGAGAGATGCAGTTGGGGATTAGCGGACATGGGGCTGAACTCCTGAAAGATGAACCCATTGTGCTCAACCTCTACTCATACGAAGATTGCCGCAACCTCTCTAGAAGCCATACAAAAATGGATAACCCTATGCCACGCGAACCGGACTGGGAATGGTATCGGACGTTTCTCGCGGTCCTGGAAACAGGCTCGCTCTCGGCCGCCGGACGCGCCTCGGGGATGGCGCAGCCGACGGTGGGCCGACATATCGATGCACTGGAGTCAGCCCTGGGCCTGAAGCTGTTTACCCGCTCATTCGATGGCTTCGCCCCCACCGACGCAGCCTGGTTGCTACGGCCCTATGCCGCCAGCCTGGCAGCGACCTCGGCCGCATTGCTTCGGGCTGCGGGCAGCCATGGCACAGAGGTGCGCGGCACGGTGCGTTTGACGACGAGCGAAGTGATGGGCGTCGAGGTGCTGCCGCCGATTCTCGCGGCATTGCGCGATGCGCATCCGCAACTGGTCGTCGAACTGACGCTGTCCAACGCGCCAGACAACCTGCTGCAGCGTGAGGCCGATATCGCCGTACGCATGTTTCGCCCGACCCAGGACGCCCTCATCGCCCGTCGCGTTGGCGCCATTGAAGTCGGCTTATATGCACATGAAAAGTATCTTGCGGCAAAAGGCGCGCCCGCGTCCCTTGACGACTTGTCCGCCCATGCCCTGATCGGTTTTGATCGCGAGACCGCCTTTATCCGCCGTTTCCTCGAGCAATTCCCCATGTTCGCCCGCCCTGCCCTGGCCTTTCGCGCCGACAGCGAACTGGCGCAACTGGCCGCGTTGCGCGCAGGCTTTGGTATCGGGGTCTGCCAGTCAGCCGTCGCGGCCAGGGACAAGGCGCTCATACGGGTGCTGCCAGCGGCCTTCTCCGTAGAAATGGACACCTGGATCGCCATGCACGAAGACCTGCGCGATAACGCCCGCTGCGCGGTGACCTTTGCCGCGATTGTTGATGGGCTCAGTGGCTATCAGTAGCGCTAGCCGATTTCAGCGAGAAACCGCAGTAACTCGGCATTCACCGCCGCCGGCGACTCCAGCATCGCGATATGTGAGGTATTGGTCAGCACCACCAGTTGCGCACCGGCAATATTCTCGGCGATGAGCGCAGCGGCGCTTGGTGGTGTGCTGGGGTCTTTGTCGCCCACCAGAACCAGGGTCGGGCAGACGATTTCAGCAAGGCGCGGGAGAACCTCAAAGGTCGCGATCATTCGCCACATGGCCGCATGCACCTCGGGATTGTTGGCGAGCATGGTTCTTGATATCCGCTCGATCAGGTCCGGCCTTCTGGTCCGGGTTTCAGGGGTAAACCAGCGCTCCAGGCTGGAGTGCAATACGGCAGCCATCCCACCCTGCTCCACTGTCTCGGCCCGGGCACGCATGCCGTCGCGCACCACATCGGCAAAAGTCGCTGCCGTGGCAATAAGCGACAGCGAGCGCACCTTGTCCGGATAAGCCAGGGCAAAAGACTGGGCGATCATCCCGCCAACCGAAATACCCACCACATGCACCGCGCCCTTGCCGAGACTGGCGACAAGCCGCGCCAGACGATCACTGATACCTACGAAACTCAATGGCTCGGCAGCGACGGGCGAACGACCATGCCCGGGCAAATCCAGAGCGATCACGTCGTAGTGGGGCTGTAGTACTTCTATCTGGTCGGCCCAGTAGGTCAGGTCGTGGCCCACCGGGTGGATCAGGATAACGGTGGCGCCGTCCCGAGGTCCTGTTCTCACCCAGTTCAGGCCGGAGTCATCCTGCAGATCAGTATCGGTTGAAAGCATCGCGTGAGGTCCTCTGTCAGTTCTGCGGGGATACTACTCCCTTGCAGACCAAGAGGACCTTTGTAGTGAATTCGGGCCGTCGCATCGGTCGGTTGAATGAGCTGCAGATGTTGCGGGACCGCTGTCTGATTCAGACAGTTACGTCATGCTTGATGGGGGGTGAGACCTTGCGACCTTGCCGCCAACCCTTCGATCACTTGCTTGACCACATCCAGATGGCGAATCGCCGAGCGGGCCAGGGGGCGGTATTCGGGGGTGGTGTTTTCGGCGGTTTCGTAAACGATGGCGGCGACGTCATTGAGGTAGTCGCAGGCGAAGATCAGAGCGTCTTCGGTTTTGATATCGGGGTTGAGGGTGAACAGGTGCGGAAACGATGTACTCATAGGGATTCCTTTAATTCGGTTGAGCCATCACGTCCTCGCGACTAAACGAGGGGTGGCGGCTGTGCACGGATTAGTCGACCGGTAATCCCCTAACCCGGCGCACCCGAAGGTGCCCCGTGCACAGCCGCCATAAAACACCACACCGGCATCAGAAATACCGGCGTGGGCAGCGACCAATCAGAGGGGGAAAACGGGCGACTAAACCCTGTCGTCAAACACAACGACGGGCAGCAAATTAGTCGCCTGTTCAGCCATCTTCAAGCGCTGCCAGAGCATATCGGGAAATTTCAGAAGAGTCCTACAGCCCAGCAGATTCGGGCCTGACAAGCTGTTGCCGGATATGTAGGAAAGCCCGCCAGAACCGTCAATTCAGATAGCGTTCCACCAGTCGCGCCCAATACGCGGCACCGATGGGCAGGTTCTTGTCGTTGAAGTCATAGGCCGGGTTATGCACCATGCAGCCATCCTCCCCCACCCCATTGCCCAGACGCAGGAAACAGCCTGGACGCTGTTCGAGCATGTAGGCGAAGTCCTCGCTGGACATGAGCTGGTCGGCATGGGCGATCACCTGCTCGTCGCCTACCAGTTCCCGGGCGACTTGCAGGGCGAATTCGGTTTCGGCATCGTCGTTGTCGATCACCGGGTAACCCGCCATATAGTCGATCTCTGCCGTGGCGCCGTAACTGGCGGCCTGGGCGTGAACCAGGGCCTCGATGCGCTCCTGCAACTGCTGGCGGACCTGGGTGCTGAACGAGCGGATGCTGAGTTCCATGTAGGCACTGTTGGAAATCACATTATTGGCGACCCCGGCCTGGAGCAGGCCGACAGTCACTACAGCGGTCTCGACAGGGTTGATATTGCGCGCAACGATGGTCTGCAGCGCCATGACGATGCTGGACGCGACCACGATCGGGTCCACCGTCAGATGCGGGCGTGCAGCGTGACCGCCGACGCCCTTCAGGGTGATGGCGACCTTGTCGCTGGCCGACATGAACGGCCCGCGACGAAACACAAAGGTGCCGGGCGCTTCGCCGGGATGGTTATGCAAACCGAAGACGGCATCACAGGGGAAGCGCTCGAACAGCCCGTCCTTGACCATGCGTTGCGCGCCACTGTCGAAGCCCTTCTCTTCCGCAGGCTGGAAATACAGGTGCACGGTGCCATTGAAGTTGCGGGTGCGCGCCAGGTACTCGGCAGCGCCGAGCAACATGGTGGTATGGCCGTCATGGCCGCAGGCATGCATTTTCCCCTGATAGACACTGGCGTAAGGCAGGCCCGTCTGCTCGGTCAAGGGCAGTGCATCCATATCGGCGCGTATGCCGATGCTCTTGCCGCTGCCCACTGTCAGCGTGCCCACCACGCCCGTTTCACCGACGCCTTCGGTGACGGCAAAGCCCCAGCCGCGCAGTTTGTCAGCGACCAGGCGCGCGGTCTGTATCTCTTCGTAGGCCATTTCCGGATGCTGGTGAATATGTTGGCGGATACGGGTCAGTTCAGGGATTTGCGGGCGCAAGTCATCGACTTCGCAGTAGTGAAGTTCAGCCTTCATCACAATGAGTTCCTGTTAAAAAGAGAGGGATTGCAGCGGTGGTGCTTAATTAAACCGAAGGAGTCGCCTCGTCCGCCTGCTTGGGCAAATGCAGGGCCAGGGTGCACAGGCCGCCGATGACCAGCAGGGTCGCCATGGCGGCCATGCCCTCGACGAAAGACCCGGTAAAAGTCTTCAGGGCACCGATGATCGACGGGCTGACAAAGCCGCCGAACGCGCCAATGCTGTTGATCAAGGCAATGCCGCCTGCCGCCGCCGTGCCCTTCAGGTAGCTGGTAGGGCGCACCCAGAACACCGCATAGGCGGCATAAGTTGAAAGCGTCGCCAGAGTAATGCTGCACAGGGCCATGGTCAGATTGCCCGCACTGAATCCGGTCAACAACAAGCCGATCGCGCCGAGAAACGCTGGTACCGCGCCATGCCAGCGACGTTCGCCAAGACAGTCAGAACTGCGTGCATTGAGCAGCATCGCAACGATCGCCGCGCTGTAGGGAATCATCGAGTAAAGACCAATCTGGAAAATGTCCTTGACCCCGGCATCGCGCAATAAGGTCGGCAGCCAGAAACTGACGGTGTAGAGCCCGCAGATCAGGCAGAAGTAGATCAACGCCAGCCAATACACCCGCCAGTCTTTCAGCGCTCGCGCAAACGTATGCTGTTTTGGCGCCTCGACCTGGCGCAGATCATTGGCCAGCAGGTTCTTTTCATCACGGGTCAGCCAGTTGGCCTGGGCCGGGCTGTCACTGAGGAAAAAGAACGCGAATATCCCCAGCACGATGCACGGTGCGCCTTCCAGGATAAACATCCATTGCCAGCCGGCGAGCCCGTGACTGTCGGCAAACGCGCACATGATCCAGGTCGACAACGGCCCACCGATGATATTGGAGACCGGGCCGGCCAGCAGCACGCAGGCCATGACTTGCGCCCGGCGTTTGCCGGAGAACCAGAAGGTCAGGTAGAGGATCATGCCGGGGGCGAATCCGGCTTCGAAGACTCCCAGGAAAAACCGCAGCACGTAAAAACTGGTGCTGTCGTGGACGAACAGCATCGCGGTGGATGTTGCGCCCCATAACAGCATGATGCGGCTGAGTGTCCTGCGCACGCCGACCCGAGCCAGCCACAGGTTGCTCGGCACTTCGAACATCACATAACCGATAAAGAAAATCCCCGCAGCCAGGCCATAGGCCGCGTCGGTCAGGCCGAATTCCTGCTGCATGGCGATCTTGGCGTAGCTGATGTTGACCCGGTCCAGATAAGCCAACACGTAGCACAGCAGGAGAAACGGCAGCAGGCGCCAGCTGACCTTGCGATAGACCGCGCGCAGCGCTGAATCATCAGCGGGAAGTGAAGTGACAAGCGTATCCGCTCGTTCCATGGTGAAGCCCTCGTCAATAGCGCGTTTTTATTATTGTGTGATTCAAGAGAGCTTGGCATCGCTCCGTTGACAACGAGTATGGGGAGGGCGAAAAATCCGAACAATAGCATTTCTTTAGATCAAGCGTTGCTTTTTAGTCAACATTCAGCAGGAGCAAAAGGTGCACATATCCGGCTTGAGCGAACGCCGCCTCCACTACTTTCTTCAGGTCGCCGAAGCGGGTTCCATTCGTGGCGCGGCCGACCGCCTGGGTATTGAACCCTCGGTGGTCAGCCGCCAGGTCCAGCAACTGGAAGACGAACTGGGCGTGCAACTGCTGCAGCGCCATGGCCGGGGCATCATCCCCACCGAGGCGGCGAAACTGGTGATCGATCATTGCCGGGAACGGCGCTCGAGCGAAGCATTGCTGCTGACCCAGATCGGCGAATTGAAGGGCCTGGAACGCGGCGAAATCCATATCGTCGCCGGCGAAGGCTTTATCGAAGAACTGGTGCGCTGGGTGCTTCAGGACTTCTGCCAGCAATACCCCAAACTGGTGGTGACCCTGGAGTTTGCCAACGCCGTGGATGTGGTGCGCATGCTGGCCAATGACCAGGCCCATATCGGCCTGGCATTTCGCCCGCCCATAGATCCGGCAATTCGCACCGTCGAGACACGCAAGCAGCCGATGTGCGTGATCACCTGGCCAGATCACCCGCTGACCCGGCAAAAGCAGCCACTGGCGCTAAGCGATGTAACGCCCTACCCGGTCGGCCTGATGTCCCGCGGCTTTGGCCTGAGCAACCTGGTGCAGTTGGCCGAGTATTCCGAACGCATCCAATTCCAGCCCAGTCTGGTCACCAACTCCATCGCCACGCTCAAGAGCTACGTCAAGGCTCACTTGGGTGTGACCTTTCTGTCCGCCCACGCCGTGGCCAATGAAGTTGCCCAGGGCACCCTGGTCGCCCTCAGGACCCGTAACGAGATATTCGAAAGCGCGGAGGCGCAATTGATGGTGCGCGCAGGCCGCCAGATGTCCTTCGCGGTGGAGCGGTTGCTCGAGATGCTGAGTCGAAATGCTCTGTTTCAGGGGGGCTAAGGGGCCTAGCCCATTGCTGCCGGGCTGTCATAAATAATGTGGGACCGGCTTTAGCCGGGAAGGCGCAGGCAGGATCGATGCACTTCTATATGCCTGTCATATCGTCTTCCTGGCTGAAGCAGGTCCCACAAAAAGCCAGATAAATTCAGGAAGTCATGATTCTTTTGAGTTTCAATCACGCCACTGGAAAAGGCCCCGCCACCCAATAAGCCTCAAGAATATTGTCGTAAACCTGCACATCATCGCAGCCCCGCGCCACCAGTTGCGCACCTTCGACGGCGGCGAAAATCGCCATTGCCCATTTGCGCAGCGCCACCGGGTCGCGATCATGGGGTTCAAGGTCGAGGACCTTGACCAGCCAGTCGGTCAGCAGTTGGGTGAAACGGTGGACCTGCACTTGCACTTCTGCGGCGAGGTCGGTGTATTCGGCCGCCATGATGCCGCCCAGGCACATGCGGTTTTCCCGGACCAGAGTGGCGCGGAAAACGTCGATATAGCTCTTGATGCAGGTTCTGCGGTCTTTCCAGGTGTCGAACACCT
This sequence comes from Pseudomonas sp. JUb42, assembly GCF_024807945.1. GTDB lineage: Bacteria > Pseudomonadota > Gammaproteobacteria > Pseudomonadales > Pseudomonadaceae > Aquipseudomonas. Next base: position 72,168 of record NZ_JANUFD010000019.1, read on the forward strand.
GATTCAGGTATTCGAGGAACTCGTCGGTGTACTGATGGGCCAGGGCGGCGCCCAGATCACCTTTGGTGGGAAAGTGGTAATGAATGCTCGAGCTTTTTACCCCGACCGCCGTTGCCAGGTCGCGAAAACTCAGGGAGTTATAGCCTCGCGCCTGCACCATCGAACGAGCTGCCATCAGCACAGCCTGCTTTGTGTCGCCAGTGGCCACGGTCGTATCCCCCAAAAGGGTTGAATGTATTGAAGCAGCCCTGCCCGGTCAAGGCGGGGCTGCCGACACACTCGAGGCTGCTGGTTGCCTGATAGCCATCGAGCAAAGGGTGCAGTCAAAGATACTCGACGTTGCCATCCACACTGATAGCCTGCCCGGTCACATTCATTGCAGCCTGGGAGGACAAGAACAACGCCATGGCGGCGACGTCTTCCATGGTGACCATGCGGCGCAGGGAGATTTTTTCCAGGTACTGCTCGCGCATGGTGTCGAAGCTGATATCTAGGGCCTTGGCCCGGGCGTCGATAACCCGGTCCATGCGCTCCCCCGCCACAACCCCTGGCAGAATGGCGTTTACCCGCACATTGTCCGGTCCCAGTTCGTTGGCCAAGGATTTCATCAGGCCGACAATCGCCCATTTTGTCGAGGCATAGGGCGTGCGAAACGGATAGCCCAAGCGCCCCGCCACCGACGACATGGCAATGATGTGCGGGTTGTTCTGCGACTGCTTGAGGTACGGCACGGCCTTGCTGAGGAAGTAGTACTGGCTGTTGAGGTTGGTCGACACCGTCTGCTCCCAGGCGTCGGCGTCCAGCGCCTCGATATTGCCTGTCGGCCCGGCAATTCCGGCGTTATTGACCAGCACATCGACGCCGCCCAACAGGCCGATGGCTTCGTCCATGATGCGTTCGACATGCAGCTTGATGCCCACATCCACTACGCCCCCATGCATACCGGGGTATTCGCGCTTCATGCTGTCCACGGCGGCGGCGTTGATATCGCAGATGTACACCTGGGCATCAACCTCATGAAAGGCCCTGGCAATGACCGCGCCTATGCCAGCGGCACCACCGGTAATGATTACCTTCAAGCCCTTGGGCGGTGTCAGCAAATCAACAATCTTCATTAACTCTCTCCTGTTATTCCGTGACCGCTGTCGCCATCAGCGGGCTTTCTTCGGCATCGATGGCCCTGGCCAGCAACGGCACCAATAGCAGCCCCAGCACGGCGGCGCTGACGATCACGTAGAAACCCGACGAGCTCAAGCCCGAGGCCTTTTCCACTAGGCCAAACAGATAGGGGCCGGCAAAGCCGCCGAGCAAGCCAATGGTATTGATAAAGGCCAGCCCGGCCGCCGCCTGAATACCCTGCAGGCGCTTCATGGCCACGGCCCAATAGATCGGCAGCACGCCACCAGCGAATAACGAGGTGGCGCTAAACAGCGCGATGCGCACCAAGGCGTCATCAATCAGCGTAAAGGCGACTGAACTGAGAATCAGGCCGCCAGTAAACAGGCCCAGACAGTAGCAGTCCCGGGCGATTCGGCGATGAATACGCGGCAGCACCAGTACGCCGCAGAGAAAGCCCACGCCCACACTGCTGGACAGCAGCCCGACCGTCAGCGGCGCGGTAATTTGCATCTGCTGGATGATCGACGGGGTGAAGAACACCAGGCCGACGAAGGCGACCTGATTGAGGAAGTAGATCAGGCCAATCAGGATCGTGGTCGGTCGCTTCAATGCCTTGACCCAGTGGCCGGAATACTCGTGGGAATCGCCATGACCGGGCAGCAGCGCATGGGCTTCAAGGGAATCGGCCTGTTTCTTGGTCAGCCAGCGCGCATGGCGCGGGCGCTCGGGCAGCTTGAACCAGAGGATGACACCGACCACGACGCTGGGCAGGCCTTCGAGCAGGAACATCCACTGCCAACCATGCAGGCCGCCGATGCCGTCCATCTTCATCAGCGCGCCACCAATCGGGTTGCCGATCACCAGGGCCAAAGCCGGCGCCAGGTAGATCCAGCCAATGGCAATGGCGCGGTCCTTGGGCGCAAACCACAGGGTGACCATGTACATAAGTGCCGGAAACAGGCCTGCCTCGGCGATGCCCAGCAATACCCGTAGCAGGTAGAAAGACCATTCCCCCTGGACAAACATCATGCAGGATGACAGCACGCCCCAGCTCACGGCAATCCGCGAGATCCAGCGACGCGGGCCGATGCGGTGGGCCAGCAGGTTGCTTGGCACTTCCAGCAACGCGTAGCCAATGAAAAATATCCCCGCGCCCAGGCCATAGGCGGCGGCACTGATGCCAAGGTCGGTGCTCAAGGCGGCCTTGGCCAGGGCCACGTTGGTGCGGTCCAGGTACGACATGAAATAAATGGCGCACATCAACGGGATGAGCCGGACCATTGCGCGCCGGGTGGCAAGCCAGTGCGTCTGGGCACTGCTGGACGTGTTGATCATGATGAAACCTCTTGTTGTTATTTTTCTGGTTTATTCAGGCGAAGGGCTTACAAGTGGACATTGTGCTTGCCCTTGAGCCCGAGCATCTGCCGGGCCTCGGCGGGCGTGGCGATGTCATAGGACAGCTCTTCGAGGATGTGGCGGATCTTGCGCACTTGCTCGGCGTTGGTCCTGGCCTTGACGCCCTTGGCCAGGTAGATGCTGTCTTCCAGGCCCACGCGGACATTGCCGCCCATGATCGCACCCAAGGTCACGAACGCCATTTGATGGCGCCCCGCACCGAGGATGGAAAATTCGTAATTCTGGCGACCAAACAGCCGATCCGCCGTGGCGCGCATGATCGTCAGATTTTCCGGGTCGGCGCCCAGGCCACCGAGAATGCCGAAGCAGGACTGGATAAACAGCGGCGGCTTGACGAACCCCTGCTCGACGAAATACGCCAGGTTATACAGATGGCCGACGTCGTAGCACTCGAACTCGAAGCGAGTACCGTGCTCGCCCAGCTCGAGCATGATGGCCTTGATGTCCTTGAAGGTGTTCTTGAACACCACATCCTCCATGCCTTCGATGTGCTCCCTCTCCCATTCATGATTCCAGGAAGAAATCTTCCCGGCGATGGGGTGAATGGAGAAATTCATCGAGCCCATGTTCAGCGAGCAAAGCTCCGGTTTGGCGATCAGCGGATAGGCCAGGCGCTGGGCCAGGGTCATGCGCGTGCTGCCACCGGTGGTGATATTGATAATGGCGTCGGTGGCCCGGGCAATGGCCGGGACAAACTGGCTGAATACCTCGGGGTCCGGAGTCGGCCGACCGTCCCGGGGATCACGAGCATGCAGGTGCAGTACCGCAGCACCGGCTTGTGCAGCCTCGATGGACTGTTCTTCGATCTGTGCGGGGGTCAGGGGCAGGTATTCGGACATCGACGGCGTATGCGTCGCACCGGTGATCGCGCAGGAAATAATGACTTTGCGGTTCGGCTGACTCATGCAGGTGACCTGTATTGTTATTGTTGGAATGGGCAGTCGACCGGCTTCGTCGCTGCGGCTGTGTAATCAAGCTTATTGAATTTATCGCCCATCGGTAAGATCATTAACGGACATCAATGAATCCCAAAGGGACACTGACAGGAGTCAGCCGATGCCCCCGAAAATGCCCCTGTTCAACGAACGCATCTACGCCCCCTACAAGATTGCCGCGCTGGTGGAAGTCCTCGGCGAACAGGGCATCATGGCAGTCGATGCTTTGCGCGGCAGCGGCGTGGATGAAGACAAGATCCATGACGCCACGGCGCTGACTTCGGTGCGGCAATATGCGGCGGTGTGCGGTAACGCGGTGAGCCTTTCCACGGACCCGGCCACGCCGTTCAAGACCGGCGCGCGCCTGCACCTCTCCGCCTATGGCATGTATGGCTATGCATTGATGTCGTGCCTGTCGTTGCGCGATTACTTTCGCCTGGGGGTGAAATATCACTCCCTGGCAACGCCGACCCTGACCATCGAATGGCACGAATACGCCGACGAAGCGGTATGGACCTTCCCCGATGCCTCTACGCCGAGCCCGTCCCGGGAAATCAAACAGTTCTGGATCGAGCAGCAATTCACCCAGCACGTCACGCACTTGCAGGACGTGTTCGGCAGAAGCTGCCCGCCGACCAAAGCCTGTTTTTCCTACCCGGCTCCGGCCCATGCCGATATCTACGCGCAATACCTGGGCTGCCCGTGCATCTTCGACCACGACCAGTGCGAGCTGCACTACGACAGTTCGATCCTCGATCAGAAGCCCCACCTGGCCCACCGCCTGACAGCCACCGTCCTGCAGGAAACCTGCGACCGCCTGATCGGCCAGGCCAAGGTGTCTTCGGGCATCGCCGGGGAGATCTATCAGATGATGATGCAGACCCCCGGCGAGTTCCCGAGCATGGAAATGGCCGCCGAGAGGCTGCACATGACCACCCGCAGCCTGCGCCGCAAGCTGCTGGAGGAAGACACTTCGTTTGTGGCCATTACCGATGACGTGCGCTGCTCCCTGGCCATCGAATACCTCAAGACCACAATCATGAGCACCGACGATATCGCCCTGCTGCTGGGCTTCTCGGAACCGACCAATTTTCGTCGCGCCTTCAAGCGCTGGACCGGCAAGACCACCAAGGACTATCGCCAGGGCTGACGAGCCTAGAGAATCGACAGCGGGTAACTGACGATCAGGCGGTTTTCGTTGAAGTCGGACAGGCTGAAGTCGCGCTTGATCACCGAGTTGCGCCAACGCAGCGACAGGTTCTTCAACGAACCGCTCTGGATCACGTAGGTCAGCTCGGACTCCCGGCCCCACTCCTGGCCATCGGTGGACCCGCCGGAGTGCACGTTGTCGCCGCGAATATAGCGGTTCATGAGGGTCAGACCCGGCACGCCGAGGCCAACAAAATCGAAGTCATGGCGCACCTGCCAGGAACGTTCCTGGGCAAAGTCATAGCTGTTGCTGAAGCTGTCGTTGGCCAGCGTCGCGCCGCTGGTGCCGTTGAGGCGCATCCAGTTATCACCGTCGACTTTCTGCAAGCCGAGATAAAAAGTGCTGGCCAGATAACGCGCCGAGAGCAACGCCGACCAGGTCTTGTTATCCAGTTCACCGGCCAGTTTCTTGCCATCGTCGCTACCGCTGAAATAACCCAGATTGGCACCTAATACCCAGCTGCCTACAGTCTGACTGTGGGTAAAGTTGAAGTAGCGTTGACGATAGATATCTTCCAGTTGGGCGTACCACGCACCTACTTGGCTCTGATTGTTATTGAATGAATACTCGACGCCGGAGAAGTTGAATCGATCGGACGTCACATCCGGTCTATTGAACATCGACATCTTTTCCATACTGGCATCGTTGCGCGGGCTATTACCGCGAAACTGGCCGCCATAAAAGGTAAAGTTCTCCAGATCCTTCGAGGTTATTTGCGCGCCGCGAAAGGTCTGCGGCAACGAACGGCCGTCGTCGGAGCGAATCACCGGCAATGTGACCACCCACTCGCCAATACGCGCCTGGGTCTTGGCAAAGCGCATTTTCGCCGACACCGCCAGCCGGCCAAAGTCATCGGCGGGCCGGCCGTCATCGTGCACTGGTAGCAACTGGGTATTAGCGGTGCCTTTGCCGCCGTCAAGCTTCTGCGAATACAGGCCCAGCGCATCCACACCGACCCCCACCACGCCCGAGGTATAACCGGAGCGTGCATCCATGATCACACTCTGGGTCCACTCCTCGGCCTTGCCCTGGGGATAACGGCTTTCAGTGAAGTTGCGATTGATATAGTAGTTCCTGAAGTTAGCATTGACGTGGCTGTTTTCGATAAAGCCTTCGGCTAAACAAGGCAGGGAAGTCAGCGAGCCACTCAGGGCCAGAAATTTGAAAGACGTCGAAACGGTCCTGCTTTTAAGAAGGGCGTGATAGCGCATAAGAACTCTCTTTTATTTTTATTGGGCGAGACGTGTTCATGCAAAATCGTCAGGGATTTATAACAGGCGATACTCCGCTGCCAGCGTCCGGGTCTGGTCATCGCGCTGTTTTTGATCAACTGTTTTGCACCGGGTAATCCTAGTGGGATTAGTCGGCAAGGATAAGATCTTTAGCAGACAGTATGAGATCTAAAAGGGACAATCGCTTTTTCCTTCATGCCACTACCGTCAAGCGCTGCCAGACCACACCGCCGCCGGTATCCGCACCCAGCCATCAAACAGCAAGCGCGCAGTACGTACCAGGCCGCCACCGGCGACCTGGCCGTCGTGCAACTGCATCTGCACAGTGAATTCCCCCGTAGGGTGCTCCACCTGCAACTGCTGGGTCGCGGCCTTGTGGACATGGGCCAGGGGTTGCGCCACCGAACCTTCGATCAGGCAGGCCGCCGCCACGCTGACCGCGCCAAAGACGCCAATGGCCGCATGGCAGCGATGGGGAATGAAGGTCCGGGTACTGATCGCGCCGCCTGCACGGGGCTCGGCGATCAGGCACATCTTCGGCACATTGCGCTGGCTGACGTCACCCAGCTTCATCAACGGCCCGGCCTGGAGGCGAATGGACTCCAGACGCGCCTTGAGCTCGGCATCGGCGTCCAGCAACTGAGGGTCTTCATAGCCGCTACGGGCCAGATCGGCAGCCCGGATCAGCACCACCGGCATGCCGTTGTCGATGCAGGTCACGGCAACGTCGTCGATGACATCGCAGGCATTGCCGGTGGGCAGCAAGGCGCCGCAACTGGAACCGGCAAGGTCCTCGAACTCGATGACCAGTGCCGCGCCCTGCCCCGGCACACCGTCGATGCATGTGTTGCCGCTATAGCTGACTTCCCCACCCGGCGTCGACACATGGGCCACGGCAATCTGCCCGGTGTTTTCCATGAAGATCCGCACCTGGGTGACTTCGGGACCCGCCTTCACCAGGCCGCGCTCAATGGCAAACGGCCCGACACCGGCGAGGATATTGCCGCAGTTCTGCCCGTAATCCACTCGGGGCTGATCCACCAGCACCTGGGCGAACAGGTAGTCGACATCGGCATCTGTCCGGGCGGACTTGCCGATGATCGCCACCTTGCTGGTAAGGGAGTCGCCGCCACCGATGCCATCGATCTGCCGCGGGTCCGGCGAGCCCATGACCGCCAGTAATACCCGGTCACGCAACGCCCCCTGTTCAGGCAGATCGCCCGCCAGGAAATAGGCGCCTTTAGACGTCCCGCCGCGCATCAGCAGGCAGGGTATGCGGGTCTGACTCATCAGTTGCGGTCGATCTCTTCCACCGTGTCGAAGTATTGCAGCCCCTTTTCTGCCAGGCGGCCGCGCATGTCATAGATGTCCAGGCCCAGCTCACCGTTGGCCAGGCGTAGGCGCTTGTGCTCTTCAAGATCCGCGCGTTTGCGGGTCTTGGCAAGTACATCGGCGAGTTCACCATGACGCACCACCACTACGCCGTCGTCGTCGGCGACGATGATATCGCCGGGCTCGATCAGTTGCCCGGCACAGACGATCGGCAGGTTCACTGAACCCAGTACTTCCTTTACCGTGCCTTGGGCATTGACCGCGCTGGACCACACGGCAAAGCCCATTTCCCGCAGGGTGTGGGTGTCGCGCACACCCGCGTCGATGACCAGGGCGCGCACGCCGCGAGCCTGCAGAGAAGTCGCCAGCAGGTCGCCGAAGTAGCCATCGGTGCACGGCGAAGTCGGCGCGACGACGAGAATATCGCCGCTGCGGCATTGTTCCACCGCGACATGGAACATCCAGTTGTCCCCCGGCGCCACCGACACCGTGACCGCCGTGCCACTGAGGCTGACACCCTGCTGGATGGGCCTGAGGGCGGTGCCCAGCAAGCCCTTGCGCCCCTGGGCCTCATGCACGGTGGCGACGCCAAAGCGCGCCAGCTCATCGATCAGGCCCGCATCGGCACGGGGAATAGTGCGCACCACGACGCCGGTTTTACCAAGCAGCTGACTCATCCCAGATTCTCCGTGACGCGAGGGAAGATGCTTTGATAGCCCTCGGCATAAATGATATTGCGCGTCGAAGCGATGCCGACGTTGCGCTTGGCCTGCACGCCGCGTTGCTGGGCGACCCGGGTGTAGTACTCCCACAGGTGCTCTTGCCCGGCCATGCACTGGATGGCCGCGTATTTCTTGTCCCAGACTTCGGTGATATCAAGCAACACGTCCGGACGCCATTCGCATTGTTCCGGCTGATGCGGTTCGAAGCTATAGACCGGCGGCGCGCCGATGATTTTCTCGCCGGGCCGATAGCCTTCCGCCTGGGCGATGATGCGCGCCTCCTGGGTGAGGTTCATGGCCAGGGGATGATCGTAGTTGTAGGGGTCTTTCAGCGAATGGCTGAGCACGAATTCCGGCTGCACGCGGCGGAAGACGTCTGCCAGGCGCAACAGGGTTTCGGTGTCCGCACGCATCGGATAGTCACCGATATCGAAGAACTCGATGCTGGCGCCGAGGATTTCTGCAGCGGCCAGGGCTTCGCTACGCCGGGCAGCCTTGACCTTGTCCTCGGTCATTTCGCCCTTGCGCCACAGCTTGGCCGACTCGCCGCGCTCGCCAAAGGACAGGCAGACGATATGCACGGCATAGCCCTGCTGCACATGCAGGGCAATGGAGCCGCCGGCACGCCAGACAAAATCAGCGGAATGAGCACTGACTACCAGCGCGGTTTTTTGTGCGTCGATCATTGCGGGTGAACCTCGTGCTTTTTGAAAAGCATCGCACCGCAGGTCGCCGCCGAATAATGCATTGCGCCTTGTCTGGTATGCTTTTTCCTTATGGCTATTGCCGGATGCGCCGAGCATAGTCCCGCCGCTGTGGGCCCTGGGGAGAGTTGAAACGCCGTGTTTAGTGATGAGCTGGTCAATCTCATGCAGGTCCGGGCCTTCGTCCGGGTGGCGCAACTGGGCAGTGTGTCCAAGGCTTCCGAAGCGCTATACCGGGCCCAGTCGGTGGTGACGCGGGCGATTTCCGAACTGGAAGCGCAACTGGATGTGCCGTTGTTCGAGCGTCATGTGAACGGCATGCGCCTGACCGAATACGGCGAAAAAATCCTGCCACGGGCGCTGGGGGTCATGGCCGAGCTGGAGTCCATTCCGCGCCTGCTCGATCAGGCCGACAGCAGCATCGAGCCGCTTTACCTGTTCCAGGCCCGGCGTCTGCAAATCTTCGTCAAGCTCTGCGAAACCCGGCATATGCAGACGGTGGCCCGTTACTTCGGACTCAGCCAGCCGGCCATCAGCTCGGCACTGAAAGTCCTCGAAGGCGGTTGCGGCCACTCGCTGTTCGAACGTACGCCCAAGGGCCTGGAGCCGACCCGGGTCAGCCAGGACATCCTGTTTCCCATCCGTCGGGCCCTCAACGAGCTGCGCCATATCGGCCCGGATATCGTCGCCATGCGCGGCTCATTGCAGGGCGTAGTGCATATCGGCGCGCTGCCATTGGGCAGGACGCGCATCCTGCCCGAGGCCATTGTGCGGCTGACCGCAGCCCATCCGGGTATTCGTGTGATCACCAACGAGAGCCCCTTTGACCTGCTCGCCACCGAGTTGCGCGTCGGTGACGTCGACTTTATCTTCGGCGCCCTGCGCTCCGCCGACTACGCCAGCGATCTGTTGGGCGAGGCGCTGCTCACCGAAGAAATGGTGGTTCTCGCCCGACACGACCATCCCCTGTGCTCAGCCCCTGTCGCGTCCCCTGAACTGGCCACTGCGCGCTGGGTCTTGCCCCGGGCGGGCTCCCCTGCCCGCCGCCTGCTCGACGCCTGCTTTGCCGAGTCCGGCATGCAGGCGCCCTGGCCGGTGGTGGAAAGCGGCGATATGGCGATCATTCGCGGCCTGTTGATGCGCTCGGACATGCTGGCCGCAGTGTCCATGCATCAACTGGAGCAGGAAATCGCTTCCGGCGAGCTGTGCAGGCTCGACGTGCAACTGCAACAGACCACCCGCCCCATCGGCCTGATCTACCGCAACGCCTGCCTGCACTCAGCCGTGGCCGAGGCCGCCATGAACGCCATTCGCCAGGTCATTAACGAATTACCAAGGGACGTCTAAAGCCCCGGCCTCCCCCTTCAGGTATCGTTTTTGTTTATCCAGTTTTTCTCAACAAGGCAAAACAAGCCCGTAATCATTGGTCAGCCCAGACCATAAATATAATCGCAGGCTCCATCAGTATTTCGCAGCAGCCGGATTTCCGATTCCGAATTAGCCTGCCGACTTCCTCCTATAAAAATAAAGGAAAGCATCATGCGACTGGGTTGGTATTCGGACTTGAACAAACAGGAGAAGCGCACCTATTGGGCCTGCTTCGGTGGTTTCACCCTCGACTCGATGGACTCCACCATCTATGCCCTGATGATGCCGGTGCTGATGACCGTGCTCGCCCTGAGCAAATCCGACGCGGGTCTGCTGGGCTCCGTATCGTTGATCGGCAGCGCCATCGGCGGTTGGGGTGCCGGCATGTTGGCCGACCGTTACGGCCGTATCAAAGTCATGCAGGCCACGGTCCTGTGGGTGGCGACCTTCACCTGCATGGCCGGATTCTGCAGCGGTTTCTGGACCTTCCTGCCCGTGCGCTTCCTGCAAGGCATCGGCTATGGCGGTGAGGCGGTCGTCGGCGCGGTACTGATCAGTGAAGCCATCAAGCCCGCCTTGCGCGGTCGCGTCGCGGCGTCGGTGCAGAGCGGTTATGCGGTGGGCTACGCGATTTCCCTGACCGTCATGCCGGTGGTGTTCGCCTTCCTGCCAGAAGACATCGCCTGGCGCGCATTCTTTGCCATCGGCCTGCTGCCAGCCCTGCTGATCTGGTTTATCCGCCGCCTGGTACCGGAGTCCGCCGCCTTCCAACAGGTAAGCAAACAGTCGAAGAAAATCGACTTGCGGGTGATTTTCGGTCCCGAGCATCGGCGCATCACCCTGATCAGCACCGTGCTGGCCAGCGGTATCTTCGGCGCCGCCTACATCATGATTACCTGGTTGCCGACCTATATGCGCATGGTCCTCAACCTGCCGGTGGCGTCTACCTCGGGCTATCTGGCGGTGAACATCATCGGTTCGCTGATCGGCCCGTTCGTCTACGGTCTGATCAGTGACTACATCAGCCGCGGCAAGGCCTTCATGCTGTTTCTGGTCTGCCAGACGGTGGTGGTCTCGGTGTACATGTTCGCCCCGATCAACATGACCATCGTCCTCGCCCTGGGTCTGTTGCTCGGCGCCTTCCAGGGTGGCCTGGCCTCGGGCCTGCCCCTGGCGTTCTCGGAGCTCTATCCGACGCGCATCCGCGCCAACGGTGCCGGTTTCTGCACCAGCTTCGGTCGTGGTTTTGGCTCGATCATGCCGGCAGCCGTGGGCTTCGCCTCAACCCAGATGAGCCTGCCCGTGGCCATGGGTATCTTCGCCGTCAGCTCCTACCTCATCGCATTCATTGCCGCGATGTGCCTGCCAAACGCTACCGGGGTCGAGCTGAGTGACGATATGGGCCAGGTCAGTGAGGCGCCTGGTGCGAACAGCAAGCTGCGTACGGCAGAGTAATCCGCGACAAATACCCATGACCGCAGGACCGGCTTTAGCCGGTCCTACAGGGCTGCTAGATGACAGCCCTATACCAACGCATGCTCCGCCCCGTCCATGGTGATGATGGTGCCGGTGATATAACTGGCCTTGGCCGACGCCAGAAACAGCACCACATCGGCGATCTCTTCGGGCTTGGCCATGCGCCCCATGGGGATCTTCTGCACGCTACGCTGGATCGCTTCTTCCACCGTGCCACCGGCATGTCGCGCCTCGGCGACCATACCTTCGGCGACCCGACCGGTTTCGGTCAGCCCCGGATTGATCCCCACCACCCGCACGCCGGAAGCGGCATAGGCGTTACCCATTCCCGCCGTGGCCAGCATCAGCGCCGCATTAGCCGAACCGCCCGCCAGGTGCGTGGGCTTGGCCACTTTGCCACCGGCGCCGATGATATTGACGATCACCCCCTGCCCGCGCCCGGCCATCAACTTGACCACCGGGTCGGCGACGTTGATGGTGGAAAAGAACTTGGCATCCATGGCGGCACGCCAGAACGCCGGCGTAAGGTCTTCCGGCGCCGAACGCTTGGCCGCGCCTGCCGAGCTGACCAACACATCGATCGGCCCGACTTCCCGCTCGACCCGCTGCACAAGGGCCGCCGCCGACGCCTCGTCACACAGATCAGCGGCAAAACCGAACGCACCGGGCAGTTGCGCCAGCGCTTCATCGATATTGGCCTGGGAGCGCGAACTGATCACCACCCGCGCGCCTTCTGCAGCAAATTGCCGGGCACAGGCCAGGCCAATGCCTTTGGAACCACCGGTGACCAGCACAACCTTTGCGTCGAAGCTTTTCATGACCTGTTTCCTCGAGTGGAAAATCGACGGTCACCTTACGCCAGGGGGTGGGCTGGCTAAAAGTGAAAGGTGACTGTGGGACCGGCTTTAGCCGGGAAGACGATACGGCAGACGATAGAGATGTATCGCTCGTACCAATGCCTTCCCGGCTAAAGCCGTTCCCACGGAAAAGCTCCGCAATTCAATTGATCAGCATGTCTGGGTCCGATCCTCCACCCGAATAACGTCGCGTCCATCACGCTTGGACTGGTACAGCGTGGCATCGCTACGCTCGATCAGGGCTGCGAGGCTGGCCGGTGGCTGGTCGAACAGGTCGGCGCCGATGCTCAGGGTCACGGCCTGAGGCGTGGTGAAGGCCTGAACGGCGGCCTGGTTGAATTGCTCTCGCAGTGCCTTACCCAGATGCGTGACGATAGGGTTCGAAGCATCGCTGAGCAAGATAACGAACTCATCGCCGCCCAACCGCCCCGCCAGCGAACCCTGTGGCAGCAGCCCGCGAATGATCTCGCTCAGGGTGACCAGCAGGCGATCGCCCGCGCCATGGCCATACAGGTCATTGACCTGCTTGAAGTGGTCGATATCGATCAGCAGCAAGGCTCCGGGGCGCGCTTTCGACACGTCTGCCAGCAAGGCCGGGGCGCGGACTTCCAGGGCGCGGCGGTTATACAGCGCGGTCAGCGGATCACGTTCGGCCAGGCGCGAGATGAGCTGTTCGCGGCGATGACGCTCGGTGCCGGTCATGGACAGGGCGATCAGCATGACCGCCATCGCCCCCTCCACCAGAGATATCTGAATGATCTCGCCACGGAAGGCGGCCAGATCAATCAACGTGCCCGGCACCACGGCGGTGATCGCCTTGGCGATATAGAACAGCCCGTGGACCAGCAGCACATAACGCAGCTGCACCGCCCCCACGCCCCACGACGTGCCATGGGGACGCAGCAGCACGCTGGCGCGCAGGGTCAAGGAAGCCACCAGCAATGAGTTGACCAGCAGCATGACCTTGGACCAGGGCTGCTCACCGGGCAGTAACAAAAGCGCCAGCCATACGACGAAGATCAGGTTCCAGACCCGGGACAGGCGCACCTGAGTAAAGCGCGCAACCCCCAACAGGAACAACCAGTGGGCGGTCACCAACAGCCCGTTGGCAAACCAGATACCGATCAGCAGAATTCCGCTGCTGCGCAGCAAGGCCAGGGTCGAACCCACAGTTATAGTGGCAAAACCTGCGCTCCAGAACAGCAGCGAAGGCTCGCGAATGCTGCGCCACTCCACCGCCAGATACAGGGCAGCAGCTGCCGCAAGGGCGATGGTGAGGGTCAACATCGTGGGTGGGTCGAGCGCCATGTCTTCAACAGCCTGTGTGCTTTTAAGTAAAAAGGCACAATTGTAAGCGCTCGATGCGGTTTTCGCCGGGCATTACGTCGGTTGTCGGGGGCATCAGGCTTGACGTCTCGCTATTGCCACCCGAATAGTCAGATCGAACGCTGATTGACCCGTTTCGAAAGTTCTTCGGCCGACTCCTTGCGCTCGGAATAGCGATCCACCAGATGGTCCTTGCGGTCGCGCAGCAGCAGTGTGAATTTCATCAGCTCCTCCATGACATCGACCAGGCGATCATAGTAGGAGGACGGTTTCATCCGCCCGGCGTCATCAAACTCGGTGAACGCCTTGGCTACCGAAGATTGATTGGGGATGGTGAACATCCGCATCCAGCGACCCAGTACCCGCAACTGGTTGACCACATTGAACGACTGGGACCCACCGCAGACCTGCATCACCGCCAGGGTTTTGCCTTGCGTGGGGCGTACCGCGCCCATGGCCAGGGGAACCCAGTCGATCTGCGCCTTGAACACGGCACTCATAGCACCATGACGCTCCGGCGAGCACCAGACCTGCCCTTCGGACCACTGCATCAACTCGCGTAACTCGACGACCTTGGGATGGGTATCAGGAGCGTCGTCGGGAAGCGGCAAGCCACTGGGATCGAAGATGCGCGTCTGCGCACCCAATTGCTCCAGCAGGCGTGCGGCCTCCTCGGTCACCAGACGACTGAACGAGTGCTCACGGGTTGATCCATATAGCAGCAGGATGCGTGGTTTGTGCTCGAGGGGCTGGCGTGGTTGCAGGTCGGCCAGGGTCGGCAGATTGAGCAGTTCGGCGGCGACGTTAGGCAGGTTTTCGTTCATGAAGCTTCCTCGGTTCGATTTACAGACTGCCGATGCGGGCCAGTTCGGCTTGCAGCTGTTCACGGCTCAAACGGGAGAACGGCAATGCAAGGAAGGCGTTGGCTCGCTTGCGGATCTTGCCCAGAGTGATCTGGAAGGCAGCCTCGATCTCGGCTTCGCTGCCGCTGACCTCGGACGGATCCGCCAACCCCCAGTGTGCCTTGACGGAGGGACCAAAGAAGATTGGGCAGGCCTCACCCGCAGCCCGGTCACAGACAGTAATCACGACGTCAGGCGCAGAGTCGGCAAAGGCATCAGAGGCCTTGCTGCCCAGCCCATCCGTGTCGATACCTGCGGCCTCCAGGGTTTGCAAGGCTCGCGGATTGACCCGACCGCTGGGGAAACTGCCAGAACTCACCGCCTCGAATCCTGCGGGTGCCAGGTGATTGAATAGCGCCTCGGACAGGATGCTGCGGCAACTGTTGTGGGTGCACATGAACAGAACTTTCATAGACGGCTCACAATTAAATATTCAGAGAAACCAGGGTGCCGGATCAGTTGCAAATGGTCTGATTGGGCGAGCTGGCATTCATCTCGCTGAGCCTGCGGGCGTCAGCCTCCAGCCAGTCTTGATTGGCGGCAGCGATGCTTCGCAGCAGGTCGATGACCCACGCTGGCAATTCGGGGTGCAGACGGTAATAAATCCACTGGCCTTTGCGCCGATCCATGAGCAAACCGGACGCGCGCAGAAGCGCCAGATGCCGGGATATCTTGGGTTGGCTTTGCGCCAGCGCGCCGGTCAGCTCGCAGACGCAGAGCTCGCCCTCGCGAACGATCAGCAAGGTAATGCGGGCACGGGTTTCGTCCGCCAGGCTTTTGAAGACGTCAGTGGGGGTCAGCGGTAGGGTCATGGCTGCCTCTGTGGCCAAGATCAAAACATACGAAAAATCGAATATACGATAATTCATATATTCGATAAAGCACATATTGAAACTCACAACCGAACCTGCCGCTGCCGGGAAAGCGAGGCTCTGCCATAATGCAGGCTCGTTGACGACTGTAACCCTGATCCCACCATGCTTTTATCTTTGCTCCTGGTAGCCTTCTGATGTTGCTGAACGACCCGATCACCCTGCTGCTGGTGCTGATCCCGTTCGGCCTGATGACCCTGGTCATGCTGTGCCTGTCCTATGCCGGGATCAGTAAAAGCAACGCGCCACTGCACTGGTGGGTGGCGGGTGATCTGTTTCTGGCAGCGTATCGCGGGGTGCCGCTATTGCAGGCGGGCGTACTGGACGAGCGTTTTTCGGCGCTGTGGGTGTTGTCCCCTACCCTGACCTTCCTGCTCAACGGCTTGTTGCTGCAACTGGCGATGACAGCCCACACCCGCGCCCTGGCCACGCTCTGGCAAGGGCCGATCGGGCGCGTACAGCAGTTGCGCGAGTTGCTGGCGCTGCCGTTACTGCAAACTGCCGGTTGCCTGCTATTGCTGCACAGCAGTTGGCTGTTGCCCTGGTTCTTTCTGATGCTGGCGCTGAGCGTGGCCCGTCAGTTGCGGCTCACCTGGCCGTTGCACACGCGCTTTCGCGGGGCCTGGGGGCTGATCTTCGGGCAGGGGGTGATCGTGCTGTTCCACATCTGGAACGCAAGCAACCTGAGCCTGAATCCGCTCCCGCCGTTGGCGTTCGATGAACCGGACATGTTCTCGCTACCGGCCCTGTGCATCGATTTCCTGGTGTCGTTCCTGTTCACTCTGAGCTTCGCCCTGTGCCTGCAAGAGCAACTGCGCCAGCAGATCACCCAGTTGAGCATTACCGATGCCCTGACCGGCGCCCTCAACCGTCGCGGTGCGGCGCCGATCCTGCGGCGCGAATGGGCCAAGGCCAGCAGCGAGCGCTATCCCATGGCGGTGGCGATGATCGATCTCGATCACTTCAAATCCATCAACGATCAGTTCGGCCATGCCTTGGGTGACTCGGCCCTGCAAGCCTTTGCCAATACGGTGGAAAGGCTCAAGCGTCAGTCCGATGTATTCGTGCGCTGGGGCGGCGAGGAGTTTCTGCTGGTATTTCCGCGCACCGACCTGGAACAGGCTCAGGCCTTCATGCGCCGCCTGCGCGAGGCCTTGCATACGCAGCAGCCGGAGCCGGAACTGCCGTTCAAAGTCAGCTTCAGTGCCGGTCTTGCCGACCTGGAAAGTGCCGGCAAACGCGATGATTTCGAAGGCCTGTTACGGGTCGTGGACAAGGCCCTGTACCGCGCCAAGCAGCAGCGCGGCGGGGTCGAAGTGGTGGAAGCGGCAGATCTGTAATCGCCGCTCGGCTCACTCGGTACTGCGCTGGTTGTGGCTGGCGACGAACTGGCGGAAACGCTCGGTGGGCAGGCCCTCGAACAACTCATCAGGCGTACCTTGTGCGTCGATCACGCCCTGGGCCATGAACACCACGCGGTTGGAGACATGGCGGGCAAAGCCCATTTCGTGGGTCACCACTAGCATGGTCCGGCCTTCTTCGGCCAGGGAGCGCATGACCCTCAACACCTCCCCCACCAACTCCGGGTCGAGTGCTGAAGTCGGCTCATCGAACAGCATCACCTGGGGATTCATGGCCAGGGCCCGGGCAATGGCGACCCGTTGCTGCTGGCCGCCGGACAGGTGCGCCGGGTAGTAATCACGGCGGTCATACAGCCCGACCTTGTGCAACAGTTGCTCGGCTTCCTCCACGCACTCGGCACGGGAACGCTTGAGTACGCGCATCGGACCTTCGATGACGTTTTGCAGCACGGTCATGTGCGACCACAGATTGAAGCTCTGAAAGACCATGCCCAGCTTGCTGCGCATCGCCTCGACCTGACGGGTATTGCTCGGCAGCAGGCGGCCGTTGGCATGCTGCTTCATCTCGATAACTTCACCATCGAGCACGATGCGCCCCTCATCCGGGGACTCCAGCAGGTTGATGCAGCGCAGGAAGGTGCTCTTGCCGGAGCCGCTGGCACCGAGGATCGAGATGACATCGCCTTTATGGGCATCCAGAGAAATCCCCTTGAGCACCTGCACCGATCCGAATGACTTGCAGATATTGCTGACCGACAGCGCGGCCTGGACGTGTTGATTCATGACTGGCTCCGCGGCAATCAAAGGGATGGAGGGGTTTGCGCCGACACGGTGGTCGCTCGCTGTGTGGGGCGTTCGCGCAGGTGCGGCGAGAGTCGATACTCGACCCAGGCCATGGCCCGCACGATGAGGAAGTTGAGCACCAGATATATCAGCGCCGCGCAGAGGAAAACCTCCATGGTCCGGTAGGTGCGCTGAATGATTTGCTGGGCAATACCGGTGACATCCCACACCGTCACCAGGCTGGCGATGGCCGTGGACTTGAGCATCAGCACCGCTTCGGTGGAATAGGACGGCAGCGTCTGGCGCAGGGTTACGGGGGCGATCACCCGCCACAGCAGGGTCCAGCGGCTCATGCCCACGGCCAGCCCCGCCTCGATCTGCCCTTGCGGCACGCTTTGCAGACCACCCCGGATGATTTCAGCGGTGTAGCCGGCGGTGCACATCGCCAGGGCGACCACCGCACAGCCGTAGGGCGAGCGCAGCACGTCCCACATAAAACTGGCGCGGACCGCCGGAAACTGCCCGAGGCCGTAGTAAATAAGGAACATCTGAATCAGCAGCGGTGTGCCGCGAAACAGCATGATGTAGAAGCGCGCCGGGTAGCTGAGAAACGGCCAGCGGCTGACGCGCATGGCGACGACGCCCAACGACAGCAGCAGGCCCAGGGAAAGACTGAAGAAAAACAGGCTCAGGGTCGTGGGCAGCGCCGCCAGAAGCTTGAGCATGGTGTCGCTGAGAAAGGCAAAGTCGATCATTGAATGTTCCCCGCTCAGGAATGTGGCGTGCGGCGCTGGGTACGCTGCACGCGGGATTCGGCAATATTGAACAGGCGACCGGACAGCCCGGTCAGAACCAGATAACAGACGCCGCCGACGATGTAGAAGGTAAAGGCCTGATGGGTCGAACCCGCCGCCACCTGACTGGCGCGCATCAGTTCGACGAGGCCGATCACCGAGATCAGCGCAGAGTCCTTGAGGGTCATCTGCCAGACGTTGCCCAGCCCGGGCAACGCGTAGCGCCAGATCTGCGGAATCAATACGCGCCGCACGCGCATGCTCCAGGGCATGCCGATGGCCAGGGCGGCTTCCAGCTCGCCCTTGGCCACGGCCAGGAATGCACCGCGATAGACTTCGGCCTGATAGGAGCCGGAGATCAGGCCCACCGCCAGGGCGCCGACCAGAAACGGCGGCATGTCGACAAAACCTTCGCCGCCAAACCAGTGGTTGACAGCACCCGCCACGGTGGCACCGCCGAAATAGAACAGGTAGATCACCAGCAGCTCAGGAATCCCGCGGAACAGGATCGAGTAGAGATCTCCCAGATAGCGCCACCCACGCTTCTTCGACAGCTTGGCCGCCGCCACCGCGCTACCGGCAAGCGCCCCGACCATCAGCGCCATCAAGGTCAGCAGCACGGTGGTGCCAGCCGCCTTGAGCAAAGCCATGCCCCAGCCGTGCGGGCCAAAACTGAGCAGTTGCAAGAGATCCATAGCGTTAATCCTGCCGCGAGCAATGAATATTGGTATCTGGCGACATCCGCCAACTTATACATACTTGTCTTTACAAGTAGATGCAATTTGATTGCCATATCGCTCGCAGCAACGTAATTGCGAGCAGGCAACCGCTCTGTTCAGGTGCCTGTGGGGCGGTGAAGTTCCAATCGATAGCGGCAGCAAGGTGGCGGATGGCGATGCGCGACGCTGCAGATTGGGGCGCAGAGAAACGGCGGGCCCCAGGTGAGTGCGTCGTGCTGTAACAGCGGGGTGAACTGGCGTCTGTAGTGATACAACGCAATTATCTGGACTGAAATGAGATGTGGGAGCCGGCTTGCTGGCGATGGCCTTTGATCAGGCACTGATATCTTTGCGAGCGCTTCGCACTCGATCGCCACCAAGGCGGCTCCCACAAGTAATCAAGGCGCACCCAATATTTCGATCAGGCTCTGCACATTCGCCCGCTGGCGTTTTTCCGTCGGCACAAACGCGCAATAGGGATGCCCCAGGGACAGCGACCGTGACGACAGCGCAATCAGGCGACCCGAAGCCAGGTCCGGCTGGGCGATGAGTTTCTGCCCCAGGGCAATACCGCAGCCGAGCCGGGCCAGCGTGATGGACAAACTGGACAACCCGGAGCGCCGCCCCAGCGCCGGATCCGGTGGCACCTGCCCCGGCTCAGCGGCGTACCAGTCACTCCAGGTCGGATGGGACGCATAGTTGGCGCCCCACTCGGTATGGATGAACAGGCTTTCATGGATTCGGCCGAGATCGAAATCGCTGTTGCCATGCCGATACCACAGCTCTGGCGCGCAGAGCGGCACGACCTGATCGTGCATCAGCGCGATCACCTCCATCCCC
Organism: Pseudomonas sp. JUb42; assembly: GCF_024807945.1. Lineage (GTDB taxonomy): Bacteria > Pseudomonadota > Gammaproteobacteria > Pseudomonadales > Pseudomonadaceae > Aquipseudomonas. The sequence continues at coordinate 92,136 of NZ_JANUFD010000019.1, forward strand.
GGATAGTGATAGTCGCCGTAACTCACGCGGATATCGACGTCCTGCCGGGCCAGGTCCACCGGATCGTCCTCGACCCGCACATCAACCGACAACTGTGGATAGCTTTCCAGCAACGTCGCCAGCTTTGGCGCCAGCCAGACCTCGGCCAGGGAGAACGGCACGCTGACGATCAACCGGGTGCGCATCTCGCCTTCGAGCAAGCGCACCGTCATGGCGGCGATATCGTCCAGGGCCCGCGATGTCTGCGGGTAGATGGCCAGGCCAGCGTCGGTCAGGGATAGCCGGTTGCCATTGCGCACAAACAGCTTCTTGCCGAAATACGCCTCGAGATGACGGACCTGCTGACTGACGGCGGCAGCTGACACCCCGAGTTCCGCGCCGGCCCCAGCGAAGCTGGACAGGCGTGCAGCGACCTCGAAGGTCCTGACAGCATTCAGCGGAGGCAGCCTCTTCATCAACATCTTCCTTAAGTTTTACTAGGGGGAGGCTAACAATTTTTAGCGTTGTTGCGAAGATTTCCTCAGGTTAGGTTAAAGCCACACCTACCTGGAGGGCCGACATGCACACCGTTATCAATCTTCAGCGCTATCCCCTGGATCGGCCAGACAGCGAGGAATGGACCGCCCTGGTCAACCACGCCAAGGCCGAACTGGCCCGCAACGGCATGTTCAGCCTCGAAGGGTTTATCCTGGCCGACCATGCAGCCCTGGCCGCCCGGCAGATCCAGCCGACCATGGACGGGCAGTCCCATACCCACAAGCGCTCGCACAATATCTATTTCAAACCGGATATCCCCGAACTGGCTGCTGATCACCCAGCCTTGCACAAGGTCGAAACGGTGAGTCACACGCTGTGCGCGGATCAACTCGCGGACAGCCTGGTCACAACGATCTACGAGTACCCTCCGCTGGTGGATTTCCTCAGTGCCGTCATGGAAAAACCGGCGCTGTATGTGATGGCCGACCCCTTGGCCAAGGTCAATGTGATGAGCTATCGGGAGGGCGAGACGCTGAACTGGCACTTCGACCGCTCGGAGTTCACCACTACCCTGATGCTTCAGGCGCCCGACGCCGGCGGTGAGTTCGAATACCGCAGCGACCTGCGTACCGCCGACAACCCCAACTACGAAGGCGTCGCCGAACTGCTGCAAGGCCGCGACCCCAACGTGCAGAAATTGCGATTGAGCGCTGGCACACTGAATGTGTTTCGTGGGAAAAATACCGCCCACCGGGTAACGCCGGTACGTGGTCAGCGTGAACGTATGGTCGCGGTGTTCTCGTACTATGAAAAACCTGGCGTGATGTTTACGCCCGAGGAACAGCTTGGTTTCTACGGGCGTGCGGTCTGATTCAGCCCTTCGCCAGTCGCGGGGACATAATAAAAACCAGACGTTCCATGGCTTTTGATCTAGCTCTGCCAGTCTTATTCTAATTATTGGATGGGGAAACACATGGGCCACACCTACAACGTCACCAAAAGAATCCTTGCATGTGCAGCGTTGGGCAGCAGCCTGTTATTGGGCGGCACCGCCTTCGCCAAAGACTGGACCTCGGTTCGGGTTGCCACCGAGGGCGCCTACGAGCCATGGAACATCACCCTTCCCAGCGGCGAGATCTCTGGCTTCGAGCCTGAACTGCTCAAGGACGTCTGTGCCCGGATCAAGCTGGAATGCAAGCTCCAGGCGCAGGACTGGGACGGCATGATCGCGGGCCTTAACGCGGGCAAATTCGATGTATTGATGGACGCCATCGTCATCACTCCGGAACGTCAGGAAGTCATCGCTTTTTCCAAGCCTTACGCCAATACCCAGGCGGTGTTCGTCAGCGCCGATCCGAAGCTGATCGCCAGTATGCCGAGCAACGAAATCATCAAGCTCAGCGGTGATCCGGTTGCCGACAAGGCGGCTGTCGACAAGATGAAAGCCCTGGTCAAAGGCAAGACCCTGGGCATTCAGTCGGGCACCGCCTACACCGATTTCGTCGAGAAAAACTTCAAGGACATCGCCACCATTCGCGAGTACAAGAAGTCCGGCGAACACATGCTTGACCTCAACGCTGGCCGTATCGACCTGGCTTTCGATGATGTGACCTTCTTCACCTCCGCCCTGGACAACCCCGATAACAGCGCCGTGAAGATGATCGGCCCGAAAATCGGTGGTGATATCTGGGGTCCGGGCGAAGCACTGGGCTTCCGCAAGGCCGATAACGACCTGCGCGAGAAATTCAACGGCGCACTGACGGCGGCGCTGGAAGATGGCACGGTAAAACGCCTTTCGGAAAAATGGTTCAAGGCTGATATTCGTCCTTGATGCATAACGGCTAAATGCCAACCTTGTTGGAGCCGGGCTTGCCCGCGAATCAGACGACGCGCAGTACCAGTTGCACCGCGTCATCGTTCTTCGCGGGCAAGCCTCGCTCCAACGGGATAACCGCGCAAAGGCAAACGCGCTGTGCCAGGCCGCCAACGGGCGCTACAATCTGCGCCTAATTCGACCTGCCTGCTGCCAACCTGATCATGCCTGCCTTGCCCGACCCTGCTCCCGAATCCGCAAAACCCGCGCGCCCGCTGCTGACCTGGCTCAGATCCCTGTGGCCTGCCCCCCAAACCCTCAATACCCGGGAAAAACTGCGGGCCAGTTGCGGCGCCGCCCTGGGCATCCTGCTGGTCGCCGTTGCGGGCATGCTCTGGTTGCGCGGCAGCATGAGCGCCGATCACAGCCTGCTCGCCCTGGCCCTGGTCGCGCCGATCGGCGCCAGTGCCGTACTGGTATTCGCCGTACCCTCAAGCCCCTTGGCGCAGCCTTGGTCGGTGGTGGGCGGCAATACCTTGTCGGCGCTGGTCGGCATTGCCTGCGCCAAATGGATTCCCGACGCATCGATTGCCGCAGCGGTTGCCGTCAGCCTGGCCATTGCCGTGATGATCGCGACCCGTAGCCTGCACCCACCGGGCGGCGCATCGGCGCTGCTGATGGTGCTGGCAGGTTGTGATCGCTTTGCCTTTGCCTTCAGTCCGGTGCTTACCGATTCATTGCTATTGGTTGCCGCCGGGCTGATCTACAACAACCTGACCCGACGCCCCTGGCCTCACGTGGTTCATCCGAAAGCGCCGACGGCCAATAGCCGCTTCAGTACGGCGGACCTCGATGCCGCACTGGCCCATTACAACCAGGTGCTGGACGTCAGCCGTGATGACCTGCAAAGCCTGCTTGAGCAAGCCGAAGCCTCGGCCTATCAGCGCAAGATGGGCGAGATCCGCTGCGCCGATATCATGAGCCGGGAGCTGATCGTCGCGCGTCAGGAAATGCCCCTCAAGGACGCCTGGGCGCTGATGCGCAAGCACAAGATCAAGGCGCTGCCGGTCATCGACAGGCAACATCATCTGCTCGGTATCGTCACCGTTGCCGACTTCATGAAACAGCTGGATCTCGACGCCCATGAAGGCGTCGGCTGGCACCTGCGCGCCCTGCTGCGGCAGAAACACAAAGTCCGCCCCGTGACCATCGTCGGCCAGATCATGAGCCGTACGGTGCGGGTCGCCAGCGCCGACCGGCTGTTGAGCGACCTGGTGCCCGTGTTCTCCGAGAACGGCCACCGGCACATTCCGATCATCGATACCGAACGGCGCCTGGTCGGCATCGTCACGCAGTCAGACTTGATCAAGGCGCTTTACACCGCCGTGCGGGCGTAATGGGCAGGCCTTTCATCGATTCGACCAGCCCTCGATGGTCCGCACCAGTTCGGTCAGATCCCGCTCGCCACCATCCTGCTGCGCGGCAACGTTCCACAATTGCCGCGCCGCATTGCCCAGCCACATGGGTACGCCGAGGGCCTGACACTCTTCAACCGCCAGACCGATGTCCTTGCAGACACTGGACACCGGGAAACCGAAATCGTAGCTGCCCGGCAGGACGTGCTTGGGGAATTTATCCAGGGTGGCGCCGTTCTTGCCGCTACCGGCGTTGATCACCTCCATCATCACCTGAGGATCAAGGCCACCCTTGATGCCTGCGGCGTAGGCTTCCGAGGTGATGGCGAAGGCAGTGGTCGAGAGCATGTTGTTGAGCAGCTTGAGCAACTGGCCCTGCCCGGCCTGTTCGCCGACGATAAACACCTTGCCGAACACATCGAATAGCGAGCGGACCCGGGCCACGGCTTCAGGATCGCCTGCGACCATGATTGCCAGCGCCCCGCGAGCGGCACCTGCCGCCCCGCCGCTGACTGGCGCATCGACGGTCTCGATGCCACGTTTAAGCAATCCGGCGGCGACTTCCTGCTCGGCCCGTGAACCCACCGTGGACAAGTCCACGAGAATCCGTACAGCCGCTCCCTCGACGATACCGCCCTGCCCCAGCGCCACCGCCTTGAAAATCGCCGGGCTGGGCAGGCTAGTGAAGATGACTTCGGCGCTGTCAGCCACTTCCCGCACGCTGTCGGCAACCCGGGCGCCCAGACCGGCAAGCTCGGCGAGGGCGGCCGGGTCCTTGTCGAAAATCACCAGGGCATGGCCCTGCTCCAGCAGGCGTCGGGCCATGGGCCGGCCCATCACCCCCACACCAATGAAACCCAGTTGTTTGTCGCTCATAATCACTCCTGATGCAAAGACAATCAGCCTCGTGCCAGACGCATGACCGCGCCCGCATCGTCGGCTTGTTCCAGAGACCACAACCGCTCGATCAGGGGCTGTGGCGTGCAAGTCGAACCGCCGTATCCGGCCAGTTCGCACAGTTTGTCGGCCAGGGCCTGATCGCTCAGCGGCGCACCGAGGCTGCCCCGGGCCACTGTAATGGCGCAGCTCAGGCTGGCGCCGGTGCCGAAGAACAGCTGTACCTGCGCGGACTCCACGGCGAAGTCAGCGTTATCGATAAAATGCAGCAGCGGGTACAGGGCGCGCAGGCCTGGGTCGGCGACTGCCGGGTCGCTAAACTCCGCCAGCCCGGCGCGTCCGGTGGACAGCGCAACGGCGCAGGCATGCTGGGCGCTGACCTGGGATTCACGGCCGCTCTGAATGGCCGGGCGATCTGTGCGCTGGCGCAGCAACGGGTGGCCGGTCAGCTCGATGCGGGTCAGGTCTGCCAATACGCAATCAGGATTGCGCGACAGTTCCAGACAGGCTTCGATCACCGGATTCAACACCACGCCACAGGGATATGGCTTGTAGGTATTGGCATTCAAGGCCCAACGCTCGCCGAGGCCTTGGATGATCTGCCCGTAATCGGGGCTCTCGCCCATGACCCGCAGGAAACCGCGCTCACCCTCCAGAGGAAACTCGGGGCCGTTGAAACCTTGCTCGGCCAGCAGTGCCGAGAGCAGGCCGTTACGCGCCGCGTTGCCGACGCCAATGCTTTTCGCCGCACTGCCCAGGGTCTCCACCAGCCCGCCGGATTGGGCACTGGCCGAGCCCAGCGCCCAGGCTTGTTGCCGGGCATCCAGGCCGAGCAGTTTGCCCACCGCCATGGCCGCGCCGAAGACGCCGCAGGTCGAGGTGATATGCCAGCCGCGGCGATAGTGTTCGGGGGAAATCGCCATACCCAGGCGACACTCCACTTCCACACCCAGAACGAAAGCCAACAGCAATTGCTCGCCGCTGACTGCCTGGCGCTGCGCCAGGGCAAACAGCGCAGCAGCGACCGGGGCCGTAGGGTGGATAATGGTCGGGATATGGGTGTCGTCGAAATCGAAGACATTGGCACTCATGGCGTTGAGCGAGGCCGCGTTGAGGATATCCATGGACTCGCCACGGCCAATGATCCCGGCCTGCTCGCCCGCGCTGAAGCCGCTGAACAGTTTGACCGCCGTGACAATGTCCGGATCGTTGCAACCGGCCAGGGCCACGGCAAAGTAATTGACCAGGGCGCGCTTGGCTTCATGGCGCACCAGAGGCGGTATATCGGCCCAGGTGGTGCGGGTGACGAATTCGCTGAGTAATTGCGTGACAGCAGGAACCTGCATGGTGCCTCCGTTGGTTGGGTAGATATCCGCTAAACGCGAGACCTGTAGGAGCCGGGCTTGCCCGCGAATAGGCCGGTACATCCGCTGCATTCTTTGCGGTTGAACGATCGCCTTCGCGGGCAAGCCCGGCTCCAACGGTGTCTATCGTTTTATACGAAACCGCGAGGTGTCATAAACGGCGCCTGTGCCTCACCCCGCCAACCACCCATCATCCACCGGCAAGGTCGCGCCGGTGATCGACGCACCGCTGTCACTGCACAGAAACACGATCAGATCCGCCACATGGGCCGCGTCGACAAACCGCCCGGTGCCTTGCTTGCCGCGCAGGAATTCCCGGGTGGCGACCTCACGATCCAGCTGTTGGTCGGCCATAAGATCGGTCAAGCGCCCTTCGATGTTCGGCGTCAACACCGAGCCCGGACACACCGCGTTGCAGGTGATGCCCTGGCCCAGGGTTTCCATGGCCACGGCACGGGTAAAGCCCAGCAGCGCGGTCTTGGTGGTGACGTAGTCGATACGGTTGGCAATCGCCCGAGAGCCATACGCCGAGGACATATTGAAAATCCGCCCCCAGCCCCTGGCACGCATACCCGGCAGGCTCAGTTGCACGGCGCGAAAGGCAGCGGTCAGGTTGACCGCCAGGGCCTGGTCCCAACGCTCGACGGGAAAGTCTTCAAGGGGCGAGAAGTGCCGGACCACGGCGTTATTGACCAGCACATCCACTGTACCCGCAGCCGTCATCATTGCCTCGACACCCGCTGCGCTGGACAGATCGGCCTGCACATAACTGACCGCCACTTTGTGCTGGCGGGCCAACTCACCACAGGTGGCGCGCATATCGGCGGCGGGCTCAAGCCCGTGCAACAGTACATCGCACCCCGCCGCCGCCAAACCTGTCGCCATGGCCAGGCCGAGGCCATTGGACGAGCCGGTAATCAACGCTCGCTTACCCTTCATGCACTGGCTCCGATGCGCACGGCAAACGACGGTGTGGCCGGGTCTACCGGGGCAAAGCGGTTCATCACATCCGGGTCATGCCCCGGAATCACCACGGCACCGGGGCGCAGCAGCCATTCACGAATCTGCGCATAGCCTTGATACATGTCCGCCAGACTGTCGAGCACGGCGAATGGCCGGTCAGCATCCAGCTCCTCGTAGTAGTGGATCGCGTCGGAGGCGAGAATGACCGGCCCTTCCGGCATTTCGATGATCACTGCCAGCTGCCCCGGCGTATGCCCGCCCAGCTCATGCAGTTCGATACCGGGAATCAGGGTGTTGCGCGGTTCATCCAGCAACGTGATGCGCCCGGCCTGTTCCAGTGCCTGCAGACGCTCGATATCCAGCGCGTCGATGTGATGGTGATACTGCGGGCGGTGGCCCATGTCGGTGCCCCAGAAATCGAACTCGCGGCGGGACATGACGATCTGTGCGTTGGGATAAAGGCCCAGATTACCGGCGTGATCGTAGTGGGCATGGGTCAGTACCAGCAGCTTCACTTCGGCCGGATCAATGCCCAGGCGCGCCAGGGCGTCGGCCGGGCTGACCACCGGTTGGCGCTTGCGGGCCAGGGCCGCTTCGGGGCTGAAGCCGGTGTCGATGACAATGGTCTGTTCGTCGTTGCGGAAGATCCAGAAGAAGTAATCCATGGTGATTTCCGCATCCGCCTCACGGTAGGCGCGGAAGTTGTAATAGCACTCGCTCTTGGTGGTCTGGCGAGTGCCATAGCGCACCACGATCACTTCGGGGTTGGTCCAGTTGGTCGGATTATTGTTGTTCATATCGACTCCAGGTTCGGACTAAAAGACGGTTCGGATTTTCGGATTCAGGTTGGCCGGGATTCGCCCAGTGCCTGCTCCAGCATCGGCGCCGCTTCAAGGGCGCCGTGAATGCCGATCACGCTGACGATCTCGAGCATTTCCATCAGCTGTTCCTTGCTGGCGCCGTAACGCAGGGCGTTGCGCATATGCAGCTTCAGGCCTGGCACGTAAAGGTGTGTGGCGGCGGCATCGAAGGCGCAATACATCAGCTCTTTCACTAGCGGCGACAGCACGCCTGTGCGCCACGGCACCGACGAAAACTCGACGTAGGCCTCGAATAGCTCGGGGTCCAGCTCCAGCAGCCCCTCCCACGACGAATGCCAATAGCCACGGTTCTCGACAAAGCTGCTCTTCAGCGCCTCGCGCCGGGCATCCAGGGGTTCAGGACCGTTGCGCAGGCCTTCTTCTTCCAGCACTTGCAACAGCACCGGCACGCCGACATTGGAAGCATGGATGCCGACGGTACTAATCAACTCCAGTACCTCGGTCAGCTCTTCACAGGTCGCACCATGGGCCAGCGCCACGCGCAGATGCTCATGAATGCCAGGGCGATAGAGATGGGTTGCGGCGGCGCTGGCAGCGATGCCGATAAAGGCCTTTACCTTGTGTTCCAGGTGATTCTTCTGCCACGGCACGGCAGCGAAACCGGCATAGGCTTCGACAAAGCCAGGGTCCAGGCGCAGGAGGCTATCCCAGGACGGATTCCAGGTGCCGCCACTGTGCTCGAAGGCAGCCCGGGCTTTGAGTTGTTGTTCGGTCAGTGCCATTTCATGGTCTCCTGTGGGGCGAGCGTTTCAAGCACAACGCCCACCTCTGAGGTGGAATATGGGTTCGTTGGAGCCGGGCTTGCCCGCGAATTGGGTGATACGGTATGCCTGACAAACCGCGTCGAGGCCTTCGTGGGCAAGCCCGGCTCCAATAGCCTCAGCCCTAGGACGCCGAACGCAGATAATCCGGATCGCTCACCGCTTCCTGCCACACGGTCTTGCCGATGGAGGTGGCGGTATGGACCATGAAGTTCTCGGTATTGGCGCCGTGCCAGTGCCGCTCGCCGGGGCCGATCCATACGGTGTCGCCCTGGCGAATCACCTGGGGCGCCTCGCCTTCCAGGCAGATCCAGCCACTGCCCGCAGTGACATAGAGTACTTGGCCGAATTCATGGAAGTGCCAGAACGTCCGGGCGCCGGGGTTGAACGACACGTTGTTGATGGTCACGCCGTCCGTCGTCGGCATCACCGGGTCGGCCCAGACCACGCCGGTAAAGGTTGCGCCGCGCTGTTCGGAAATGGCGCCTTCGACGCTGCCGTGAATAACCTTCATGCCTTGTCCTCTTTCCAGGTTTGATGAAGCCGCACGCCACCGGACATATCGCCGATGGCGTCGACAACCTTGTTGCTGATCTGATCGCCGTAGCCCAGGGCGACTTGCAGGCCAAAACTGGCCAGGGGGCCTGAGGCATTGAGCGAAGCGACACCCAGTTCCCGCACGCGATCGATGTAGAGCACCACGTCCTTGTTCATCAACTTGCCGGTCAGGCCACCTTCCAGGTAGTTGCCGTCGACGATGTAGGGGAAGCGCTTCTGCGTGGCGAAATTGACCCCGCTGCTGCTGTTGAGCACATCGAGCAACTGGTGCAGGTCCAGGCCAGCCTTCTTGCCCGCCACCATCACCTCGGCGGTGGCGGACAGGCTCACGGCATTGAGAAAGTTATTCAGGGTTTTGGTGGTATGCCCCGCCCCGCTCTCGCCCATGTGAAAGACCTTGCTGGCGATGGGCGCGAACACCCACTCCAATGCAGCGACACTGGCGGCATCGCCACCGACCATCAGGGTCAACGCGCCCTTCTCTGCCGCCGCCGCGCCACCAGAGATCCCGGCGTCGATGTACTGCACGCCACGGGCGGCAAACAGCCCGTGCAAGCGCACGGTGGAACTGGCGGCAGCGGTGCTCAGGTCAACCACGATCTGCCCTTGGCGACAGTGGCGCAGCAGACCGTCCGGGCCTTCGACAACGGCCTCGACCACCTTGCTGTCGGGCAGCGACAACAGCACCACTCCCGCCTCTGCCACGACGCTGGCAATGGAGTCCGCCACCTGGGCGCCAGAGGCTGTTACCCGTTGGGTGTCGGTGTCATAGCCCACTACGTTGAGGCCCGCGTCGACCAGGCAGCGAGTCATGCGCCCGCCCATATTGCCCAGGCCGATAAAGCCAATGGTTGTGTTGTTCACAAGTACTCTCCTGTTCTGCCGGGCGTCAGAAATCGACGTCCTTGGTTTCCGGGCCCATGTATGCGCCGATGGTGGCGATCACGCCGCCCACGCATAGCAGCACTGACGGCGTCATCGTGAAAGGCATGAGCTGGCCCAGCCAGGCCATGTAGAAGGCGTAGAACGACGGGATGATCACCGACAGGCTGAAGCCGACGCCGAAACCGGTGGCGCGCACGTCGGTGACAAAACGCTCGTTGATGTAGGTCACGATCACGCCCCATGGCGCGGTTACCAGCACCGACAGCAGGCAGACTAGGGTCATGATCACCGGCAGCGACAGCCCCGGCACATTGGCCAGCACATACATGATCCCCGCGCCCAAGGTGGCGATGATCGGGCCGAGGGTGAGAAAGAAGCGCCGACGACCGATCTTCTGGCCGATCATGCCCGAGGCGATATAGCTGAAGAACAGCACCGAGTAAGCGATCAACAGCGTGCCGGTGACCTGCATGCCGGACAGGTGCAGGGTGTTCACCAGCAGCCCGGTCGGCAGGAAGATGGTGATGATGTTCTGGGTCAGCCAGAAGCCGGTCATCATCAGCAACACTTGCAACAGGTTGCGGCCGCTCTTGCCCTTGAGCAGGTCGGTCAGGGGCAGTTTTTCCCGGGGTTTCTTGCCGGTATCCTCTTCCCAGATTTCCGATTCCGACACCGCATAGATGTAGTACAGCGCCAGCACCCCGGCCAGGACCGCACCAATCACGAAAGGAATGCGCCAGCCCCATTGCACATACGGCGAACCGGGGCCGTCCAGGGGGAACAGCATGAACATCAGCATCGCCACCAGATTGATGCTGACATAGGCCAGGGGGAAGCCGGCGATGATCAGCCCGCCGACAAAGCCGCGCTGATGTTTTTTCGAATACTCGATGGCCAATGGCATGGCCCCGGTATAGCCGCCGCCGAGGAAGATGCCATCAACGAAACGCAGCAGCACCAACGCCCAGTACGAGGCGATACCGATGGTCTCGTAGCCCGGCAGCACGGCGATCAGCAGTGTCACCACGCCAAAGCCCGATACCGAATAGATCGAGGCCATGCGTCGCCCGGTCTTGTCGGCAATCATGCCGAACAGCAGCGCGCCGATGGGCCGCCCCAGCAGCGTGGTGATGAATACCAGAGAGGCGAGAATCGCCGCCATGCCCGGCGACAACTGGGCCGGCTGGAAGAAGAACAATACCGGGGACAGCACGACCACCGGCAGGTAGATGTCGAACATGTCGATGTATTCGGAGAAGAACGCGCCTTTGATCGCGTTCCTTCTTTTCTTCTCGATCGATTGATCGGTTTCGGCCAGCGCTTTGGTCGGGGCTGGGACCGGGGCGGAGATACTCATGACGTTTCCTTATAATTATTGTTGAACGACAAGCGTGTGTGCAGTCGCGGCTCAGGCGCCCTGGGTTTCCGCCTCGTAAGCCTTGATTGCTTCGGATGCGACGCGGAACGCCGCCAGGCCCACGGGCATGCCGCAGTAAATCGCCGCCTGCATCAGCACGGCGCGGATCTCGTCCTTGGTCACGCCGTTGCGCAGGGCGCCGCGCACATGCACGCCCAGTTCATGGTGCTGGCTCATGGCGGTGAGCATGGCCAGGTTGAGGATGCTGCGGGTCTTGAAGGGCAAGGTTTCATCGCCCCAGATTTCGCCCCAGCAGGCTTCGGTGACCAACTTCTGCATCGGCCGATTGAAGTCATCCGCCGCCGCCCAGGACTTCTCTACATGCTGATCGCCCAGCACTTCCTTGCGATTGTTGAAACCCTGATTGAAGCGTTCGTTATCACTCATGCTGCTCTCCCGTTTTCCGTACTATCGACCGATTGTCATACAGTCTAAAAAGGCAAATTTTTTACGTAAAACCCGGCGACCTTCAGTCGCCGTAACCCACCATGGCTTTGACTTCCAGATACTCGCGCAAGCCGAACTCGCCCCACTCACGGCCATTGCCTGAGCGCTTGTAGCCACCGAAAGGCGCGGCGAAATCGGCGGGCGGATAGTTCAGATGGACACTGCCAGCCTGCAAGGCGCGGGCGACATTGCGGGCGCGTTGCTGATCGGCGGATTGCACATAGGCCGCCAGGCCATAAGGCGTGCCGTTGGCGATCTGGATAGCCTCGGCCTCGCTGTCGTAGGCGATCATCGACAGCACCGGGCCGAAGATTTCTTCCTGGGCGATGCTCATCTGCGCAGTGACATTGGCGAATACCGTAGGCTTGACGAAATAGCCGATGTCCAGCCCTTCAGGCTTGCCGACGCCGCCAGTCACCAATTGCGCACCTTCATCGATACCGGCCTGGAGCAGCGTCTGTACCCGTTGCCATTGCGCACGGTTGACCAAGGGTCCGAGCTGAGTCGATTCATCGTTGGTCGCACCAACCTTGAAGGCTTCGGCGGCCTGCCGGGCAATCTGTATGGAGTCATCCATCAGCGCCCGGGGGATCAGCATCCGCGTCGGAATCGAGCAGGACTGGCCGCTGTTGGTAAAGCAGGCGGCGACGCCACGGGTTACAGCATTGTGCAGATCGACGTCGTCGAGAAGGATATTGGCCGACTTGCCGCCCAATTCCTGGGCCACGCGCTTGACTGTCTCGGCGGCGGATTTCGCCACCTGCACCCCAGCCCGGGTCGAACCAGTGAACGACAGCATGTCGATATCCGGGTGGGCCGACAGCGCCGCGCCGACACCAGGACCGTCACCATTGACCAGGTTGAACACCCCGGCCGGCACGCCCGCTTCATCCAGCACTTCAGCAAACAACAGGCTGCTCAGGGGCGAGTACTCGCTGGGCTTGAGCACCATGGTGCAACCGGCAGCCAGGGCCGGGCCGACTTTCACCACGATCTGGTTGATCGGCCAGTTCCACGGCGTGATCAGCCCGCAGACGCCCACCGGCTCATAGCGCAATACTGTATTGCCCTGACGCTGCTCGAACTCGAAAGTCTTCAGCACTTCGATCAGTTGCTTCAAATGCAGCCAGCCACGGGGCACCTGGGCATTGCGTGAGGCGGTAATGGGCGAACCCATTTCCACGCGCATGGCCTGGGCGAACTCTTCCTGGCGGCGTTCGTAGATCGCCACGATACGCTTGAGCAGTTCGATGCGCTCACTGACGCTGGTTTGCGAGTACCCAGGCAAAGCCTTGCGCGCGGCATCGACAGCACGCTCGACATCCGTGGCGTTACCCAGGGCCAGGCGTTCGATGACTTGTTCAGTAGCAGGGTCGATGACGTCGAACCAGGTCGGCGCAGCGGGCTCGACCCACTGTCCATCGATGTAAAAACTGGCGGCACGAGACATGCGGTGTGCTCCGTTGCTGATCCTGAAAATACTCAGGCAATCACTGGCCTTCTTTGGCCAGCATCCGGTACATCTCGGTGTGGTCGGTGGCAGGCGTGGAATCCTGCGCCACCTCATCCCAGACCTTGATGGTGCCCTGGCCGAATGTCAGCGGGTAATCCAGGGCATCGGACAGACCCTTGGCGATCTTCAGGTCCTTGTTCATCAACTGCATCGAGAAGCCGGAACCGAAGCTGCCGCTGAGCATGAATTGCCTGGCTTTATTCAGGGAGGTATTGCTGCCGCCGCTGGAGGCGTTGAGCACATCGACCATCACACCCGGGTCGATACCGAAGCGCTTGGCCACATGCAGCGCCTCGACCGTCGCCAGCAGGCCGGAGGCCGAGACGAAGTTGTTCAACGCCTTGGCCGCGTGACCCGCGCCCGCTTCGCCGATATGCAGGATGTTCTTGCCCATGGCGTCGAGCAGCGGCTGGCAGCGCTGCATCACTTGCACGTCACCACCGACGAGAATCGCCAGGCTGCCGTCGACCGCGCGCTTGACGCCACCGGAGACCGGCGCATCCAGATAATGCAGACCGAGCGCTGCGAGTTTCTGCCCCAGTTCACGGGAGCGCGCAGGCTCCGAAGAGCTCATGTCGATCACCACCGTGCCCGCAGTCAAGGCCGCGGCCCATCCCGACTTGCCATCCGCGCCCAGCAGCACGCTTTCGACAATGTTCGAGTTGGGCAGCATAGTGATGAGGGCATCGAGGGAACCGGCGTTGTCAGCCGTCAGCGCGCTGGCGCCGAGGGCGCTCTGCACTTCTTGCAGACGCCCGGCATCGGCATCGGCGAGAAACAGCTGGAAGCCGGCATTGCTGAGGCAGGAAGTCATCGGCAAGCCCATCATGCCAAGGCCGATGAAGCCAATCCGTTGCGGTTGAGTCATTGCTTGCGCCCTATTGTTTTTGTAGAGGGATTCGCGGCGGCAGCAGGATATTTTTTGCCCGCTGCACGTCAGCAGTTGCGACAAAACTATATGACTGTCATACAATCGGTCAATAGGCTACTTCGCCTATTTCTTGACCGGTACTTACTTGAGGAGCTGGAAATGATTGTCGAACTACGCATCTACCACTGCGCACCCGGCCGCCTGCCGGCCCTGCACGAGCGCTTCAGCAAGATCACCCTGGGTTTTTTTGAAAAGTACGGAATCGAGCAGATCGGTTTCTGGACGGCCCTGACCGGCGACAGTAACCAGACCCTGACCTATCTGCTGAAATGGGACAGCCTGGCCGACCGCGAAACCAAGTGGAACGCCTTCCAGGCCGACCCCGAATGGCAGGCCAAGCGCGCCGAGACAGAGGCACAGGCGATTATCGTGCAACGGATCGAGAACCAGTTTTTGACGCCGGCGGCTTATTCAGCGTTGCGCTGATTGGCCTGTGACGCCACCCGCGAACGCTGGTCCGTTGGAGCCGGGCTTGCCCGCGAAAGCCTCAACGCGGTGTACCTGACTCATCGCGCTGTTCAATTCGCGGGCAAGCCCGGCTCCAACGTTACCTGCTCAGGCTCAGGCGCTCACTGAACCGCGTGAACGTCATTCTGCGCCAGCAATTCCAGCACATTCTTCGACGCATTTTCCACATGCAGCAACGCCGCCGCACAGGCGCCGGCCTCGTCGCGCAGCTGGATCATGCGCACGATTTCCTTGAGTTCGGCCAGGGTATGCACCATTCGCCCTTCTCGCCCGAGAGACAGGGCGCGCAGCAGGCTGACGCGATTATTCAACTGTTCCAGCATGCCGCCAACCACGTTGCTCTGCTCGATATCCAGCAACACATGATAGAAGCGCCGTTTGATATCCAGCAGCGCCGCGCCGTCCAGGGACGCGGTATGGGACTGGGCGACGAATTCGTCGAACACCTCGGCCAACTCGGTGACATCCTCGTCACTGGCGTAGCGCACGAAGTTACGCACCGCGAGCACTTCCAGTGCGCCGCGCACGTCGTAGATCTGAATGGCATCCTTGGCGTCCACCGAAGCGACATAGGCACCGCGATGGGGCACCTGCTCTACCAGGCCTTCGGCCTCCAGTTGCCGTAGCGCTTCGCGCAATGACGTGCGACTGACATCCATCGCCGTATAGAGCTGCTGCTCGACCAGTCGATCACCGGGCTTGAAACGCCCGGAGATGATTTCATTGCGCAGTGCATCCTGCACCTGATGCCGCAAGGACGAGGCCTGACGCTGTACTTTCATGTGGTAATCCCTGAGACCCTGTCATTCATTACTGCGCCCATCGACAGCAGCGCCTGGAACACACCATAGCCCATGACATGGACCGACCGGGCAAAATCATATTGTATTACAAATGCTTTTCAAGGATGGCAGATTCAAACCTTGGCACTTCAACGTGTTGATAGCGAGCCAAACGCGTTACCTGCTTGAAATTTACTCGTGGACCTCTATGATTTAAATTTAATCGCTTTCAATCAATTTCAATCATATTGGTGAACACCATGGCTCACAGCGCAGAAACGCGGGTCGTTACCGCCCATGTGCCTTTGCTTCTTGCGGAAAAAGTCGATCAATTGGCCCTACGCCTTGAGCGCTCCAAAGGCTGGATTATCAAGCAAGCGCTCATGGCCTGGGTTGACCAGGAAGAAGAACGCAGCCGGCTGACGCTGGAGGCCATGGCCGATGTGGACGCCGGTCGTGTGATAGACCATCAGTCTGTACAGGCTTGGGCCGACAGCCTGGATAGCGACAATCCCCTGCCGGTACCCGAATAATGGAGTTGATGTGGACCGGTAAAGCGCTGTCTGATTTATCCCGCCTTTATGAATTTCTTGCCCTGGTCAACCGCCAGGCCGCTGCCCGCACTGTTCAACAACTGACCTCATCTCCTACTGTGCTATTGAACAATCCGAGGCTCGGTGAACGCCTTGACGAGTTCGAGCCTCGCGACGTCAGGCGCCTGTTGATCGGCGGCTTTGAATTGCGTTACGAAATCCAGGGGCCGACGCTGTATGTCCTGCGCCTGTGGCATACCCGCGAAGACCGATGAGACAGCCCATGACCTCACCCAACCTGCGCCTGGCAACGCCCCTCGACATCCCCGCCATCCAGCGCATCGTCCGGGATGCCTACTCGCCCTACATTGCACGCATCGGTCGCGAACCCGGGCCGATGAGCGATGACTACGCAGCCTTGATTGAGGCGCAACGCGTCCAGGTACTCGAGCGCGATGGCGCGATTGATGGCTTGCTGGTATTGATCCCCGAAGCCGAGGCGCTGCTGCTGGATAACGTCGCGGTGTCACCGCATGCCCAGGGTTTGGGGTTGGGTCGCACATTAATGGCGATTGCCGAACAGACGGCACTGGACTTGGGCTACTGCGCCATCAGGCTCTATACCAATGAAGCCATGGTCGAGAACCTGGCGATTTATCAGCGCCTGGGCTACGTGGAAACCCATCGCGGAGAAGAAAACGGGCTAAAACGGGTGTATATGTGCAAAGTAATGGCTGAATGATGGCACCTTCATTGCTACATTGAACCGGCAGTTCACGCCCGTGCTCTGTATCAGACACACCCCAGCCCTCGTGATGTCTTCTGCGCCACAACATGGAGTCCGTGTGCATGCCGTTACCCGCCCGTTTTCTTGAGCACTACCGCAAGGCCGACCGCACCATGCTTGGCGTGGTCTGGCTGATGTTCTTCTTTTCCTTGGGTCTGGCTTTCTGGCATGACACCTTTATTCAGGCGTTTGTCATCGGCGGCGGTACCAGTCTGTTACTGACCCTGGCCTATCGCCTGATCGGCGGTACGCGCCTGATGCGTTGCGCGCTGGGCATGGGTCTTATGGTCATGGCCGCGCTGCATATCAATCAGGCCCTGGGCGTGATCGAGTCGCACTTCGGCATTTTCGCTCTGCTCGCGGTGCTGACGTTCTATCGCGACTG
Organism: Pseudomonas sp. JUb42; assembly: GCF_024807945.1. Lineage (GTDB taxonomy): Bacteria > Pseudomonadota > Gammaproteobacteria > Pseudomonadales > Pseudomonadaceae > Aquipseudomonas. Next base: position 109,413 of record NZ_JANUFD010000019.1, read on the forward strand.
GCTGCCGATCCTTGTCGCGGCGGCCACCATCGCTGTGCACCACGTGCTGTTCCATGCCTTGCAGATGCAGGGCTGGCCGGTGTTCGTGATGGAGCACCATGGCGGCTGGAGCATGATTTTCGTGCACGCGCTTTATGTGGTCATGGAGACCATCGCCCTGCTCTACCTGGCCACGCAAAGCCAGGCCGACGCGGTGGAAAGCCAGGACATGCTGGACAAGATGCTCACCGCCACTTCGCAGTTCACTCTGGATGCCGGGCCAGACAGCACCGGCAGCGCCCATGTCTCACTTGCGCAGCGTTTCGATCAGTTCCTGTCGCAGATCACCAGCCTGATCGACGGCGTCACCCGAGACTCCCATGGCCTCGGCCAACTGGGTCAGGAACTGGCCAGGGCCAGCACTACGCTGGAAGTCGGGGCACGCAATCAACTGACGGAAATTGCCCAGGTGACCGGATCAATGCAGCGCATGGGCGACGCCATGCAAAATATCACCGTCAACGTCGAGCGCGCCGCCGAGCACGCCGGCCAGGCCAGTGTGCAGATAACCAAGGGCCAGGAAAGCGTCAACCGCGCACAGAATGAAATTGCGCTACTGGCCTCAAGCATCAAGGGCACCAATGAAACCGTGCAGTTGCTCGCCGGGCATGCCGACCAGATCGGCACCGTACTGGAAGTGATCAGCAGTATTGCCGACCAGACCAACCTGCTGGCCCTCAACGCCGCCATCGAAGCCGCTCGCGCCGGTGAGCAGGGCCGCGGTTTTGCCGTAGTCGCCGATGAAGTGCGCAACCTGGCGCAACGCACCGCCGTGTCCACCCAGGAGATCAAAGCCATCATTGATGCCCTGCAACAGGGCAGCAGCAAGGCTGTTGCGGCCATGCAGGACAGCCACAAAGGTGTCGAGCGTTGCGTTGAGGACAGTCAACAGGCGGCGGCGATGCTACGGGCGGTGGGCAGTGATATTTCCCATATCGATGAGCTCAATGGCCATATCGTTAACACCACCCGCGAACAATCCAGCGCCAGCGATGAAATCGTCGGGCGCCTGGCGTCGGTGCAGAGCATTGCCCGCAGCACCGCCGACGACGTCGAGACCCTGGCCCTGAGCAGTCAGCGCCTGCCGCCGATTGCCGTGCGCCTGGATGCATTGGGGCGCACGTTTCGGCAGTAGGCGCCAATAGGGCGATTTCTATGGATTGATTGTGGGAGATCCCGCCCCATCTAAGCCGCCGCGCTGTCACGCAGCAAACACTGACCGGGGCAGGGAGCAAATCTTGTGGGAGCGAATTCATTCGCGAAGAGCACAGGTACATCCGACGCATCTTCATCGGTTGGAATACTTTCGCGAATGAATTCGCTCCCACAGTTCGCTCCTACCGAGTCTGCGGCCTGCGATAGATGATCAAAACCCGACCGTCGCCGAGAACAGATAAGTCCGTGGCGTCGCCAGGGTCAGGCCCGGCTCGCTGTCATCCGAGGCACCGGCCGAGCTCCAGTAGCGCTTGTCCGCCACGTTTTCGATATTGGCGCGCAGGGTGACGGCCTTGTCGTCGACTTTGAAGGCGTAGCGCATACCCACGTCGAAGCGCTCCCAGGAATCGATTTCCTTACTGTTGGCCTGGTCCAGATACTGTGAGCTGGAGTAGATACCGCGCCCGGTCAGGGTTACGCCCTGCAGGCCCGGCACATCCCATTCGGCACCGAGGTTGACGTTGTACTCAGGTGTGGCAGGCGCACGGTTGCCGTCGAAGGTGCCGTTGGCGGTGCCCTTGAGCTTGCTGTCGATGTACATGACGCCGCCCAGCACACGGAAACCCTTGAGCGGCTCGCCGAACACGCTCAGCTCCGCGCCGCTGTTCTCGCGCTTGCCGTTGGGGCCGAAGGTGCGCGTGGTGGCGTTGGTCTCGTAGGCCGGTTGTTTGATGCGGAATACTGCGGCGGTGACGGCCACAGGGCCGAAGTCATACTTGGCGCCCACTTCGACCTGACGGCTGATAAATGGCGGGAAAATCTCGTCTTCGTTGATCGAAGTCGACGGCGCAATCTTGCCCTGGCTCAGGCCTTCCATGTAGTTGGCATACAACGACAGGCGTTCGGTGGCCTTGAACAGCACGCCACCGGACGGCGAAACCTTTTCTTCGTCATAGGCTGTGTCGCCTTTGACACCATCACTCCAGTCATCGACCTTGACCCGCTGCCAGCGCCCACCAAGGGTCAGCAACAGGCGGTCATCGAAGAAGCCCAGGGTGTCGGACAGCGCCACGCCGCTGAAGCGGTTCTCGGTGTAGACCTTCGGGTCATAGCGTGTCGGCCTGCTCGGCGTCGGCGTTTGCACCGGGTTGAACAGGTTGCTGGGCGCCGCCGCATAACGCGCGCCACCGTTTTCGAAGTCCATATAGAAGTAGCTGGCCGCCAGGTTGACCTCATGACTGACCGGGCCAGTGTGGAACCAGTTGCGCACGCCCGCCGTGCCTGTGCGCACGTTTTCGTCACGGGTGAAATCCCGTGGCTGCACGCTGAAGTCCCCTGCCGTATTGGTGATCGCCACGGCATGACGAAGGAAGTCATGGTTGCTTTTACGCGCACCGACACCGCCATAGACCATCACCGAATCGCTGACGTCGTACTCGGCATTGACCGTGCCGAAGGTGTCCTTGGTGCGCGCCTTGCTCCAGCCCTCGGCATAGTTGTCCCGCACATCATTGGGGTTGGGCACCTTGGCATTGGCACCGATCTGCACGCGTTCCTGGGGCGCATCGGTATCGCGCTCGGTATGGCCGATATCGGTGGACAGGCGCAGGCGATCACCACGGAAATCCAGGCCCAACACGGCCATCTCGCGGTCGACACTCTGGTGATCCCACTCGGTGTCCCCCGACTGCTTGACGCCATTGAAACGCAGGCCGAACTGGTTTTCGTCACCAAAACGCCGCCCCACGTCCACCGCCCCACCGACCTGATTGTTCGAGGCGTAGCTGCCGGTAAATTCGGTGATGGGCTTGTCGGTGGCGCGCTTGGGCACCACGTTGATGCCGCCGCCGACGCTGCCCCGTGGCGAGATGCCGTTGATTAACTGGCTCGGGCCTTTGAGGATATCCACCCGCTCCGCCATTTCCATGTCGATGGTGTAGGTCGGCAGCACGCCGTACAGGCCGTTGTAGGCCACGTCACTGTTGAACAGGCTGAAGCCGCGAATGGTGAACTGCTCGTAACGCCCGCCCGCCGGGTTGGTCGAACGCACCGAGGGGTCACTGTTGATCAGGTCGCCCAGGGTCCGCGCCTGCAGGTTTTTCACCGCCTCACTGGTGTAGGTGGTCTGGCTGAACGGGGTTTCCATGAAGTCTTTGGCACCGAGCAGCCCTTGAGAGCCCTTGCGCGCCACCTGGCCACCGGCATAGGCCTGGCCGTCGGTACTGTCATTGGCACCGACGATAGACGTCGGCGCCAATTGCAGGCCGCTGCCTTGCGGCGCCGGGGTCAGGGTGTAGGCCTGATCGCCCACGGGCAGCAATTGCAGGCCGGAGCCTTGCAGCAGCCGGGCAAAGCCCTCTTCCACGCCATAGTTGCCGGACAGCCCGGCGCTATTGCGCCCGCTGACCAGCGCCGGGTCCACCGACAGATTGACCCCGGCCAGCCCGGCAAAACGGGTCAGTGCGGCACCGAGGCTACCGGCTGGCACCTCGTAAGTGCGCCGCCCCGCCGTCTCCGCCCAGCTGAGCGGGACGAACAGCGGACTGGAACTGAGGGTCAGCAACAAACTGAAATGCAATAGCGGACGCAAGCGGTAGGACGATACTGCGGACATGGAGGGAAGCTCTCGTATTTTGTTCACTTACCTGGAATGACCAGTGAGGCGAAAAAAAGGGACAGGCTTCATGCAGTATTTTTTTGCGTGGTGGTTTTTCTTGGCACCAGGGTGACCCAATAGCGGGTACGCATCTGCACCTCCAACGGCAGACTGGCCGCGAGCAACGAGAGCACCCGGTCGGTATTGTCGAGGCGGAAACTGCCGGTGACCCGCAGTGTTTCCAGCTCCGGCTCCCAGCGCAGCAGGCCGGTGCGGTAGCGGCCAAGCTCGCGCAGGAAGTCGCCTAGGGCCTGGTTCTGCGCCATCAACACACCGTCGCGCCAACCGGGCAACAGCGCATCGAAGCTGCTGACCGGGCCGGCCCCGCTGCGCAGCAGGCTGACCTGTTGCCCGGCGCGCAAATCGAGGCTCGGCCCCTGCAGCGGCTGCAACTGCACCGTGCCGCTGATCACCGAGACCCGGCAATCATCGGCATTCAGACGCACACAGACTTCGCTCTGGCTGACCACGATGCGCCCGTATGGCCCATCGATGGTCAAGGCGGCGCTGCCCGGCACCTTGAGGGAAATCTCGCCGCGCAGCAGGGTCACGCGGCGCTTGCCCAGGTCGACATTGACGGCGCTGTCAGTATCGAGCTGCAAGGTGCTGCCGTCGGCCAGGGTCCGGCGCCGCTGTTCGCCGGTAGCGGTATGCAGGTCGGCGCGCCAGACATCCACCGGCAATTGCCGGCTGATCAGCCAGGCGGTCGGGACCAATGCGGCCAGGCCCAGAGCCCGCTTGAGCATGGCCCGGCGGTCCTGATCCGGTCGATCCAGAGTGGCCAGGGCCAGGTGGGTCGGCAGACCGCTGAAGCGCTGGCGCAGTTGCTGGACCTTCTGCCAGGCGCGCTCATGAGTACTGCTGCTGTCGCGCCAGTGCTGCAACTCGCGCTGATCGTCAGCACTGGCGTCACCGGATTCCAGCAGCGCCAGCCATTGCGCCGCCCGCCGTGCGACTTCGCGATCAGCGCTGGAGACCTGGCGAATCACCAGTCCACCAACAGGCAATGTTCATAGGCCTGGGCCATATAGCGCTTGATGGTGCGCTCGGACACGGCCATGCGCTCGGCGATTTCGCGATAGCCCAGGCCTTCGAGCTGACTCAACAGAAACGCCCGGCGCACCAGCGGCGGCAGACCGTCGAGCAGTTCGTCCAGGGCTTGCAGGGTTTCCAGCAGCAACCAGCGCTGCTCGGGGGACGGCGCACTCTCTTCCGGCATCTGGGCCAGGGCTTCGAGATAGGCGGTTTCCAGACTGCGACGGCTGTAGAAGTTGCTCAGCAGGCGCTTGCCCACGGTCAACAGATAGGCCCGGGGTTCGCGCATATCGACGATTTGCTGGGAGCTTGAAAGCACCCGCAGGAAGGTGTCATGACTCAGATCCGCCGCGTCCCAGGCATTGCCCATGCGTCGCCGCAGCCAGCTTTCCAGCCAGCCATGATGGTCGCGATACAAGGTATGCAGGGTCGCCTCCGTCGGCATTACGGCTTCAGTCATGTCTAGAGTCTCTGGGGCGAAGGCTGTCGCAAATGAGACTGATTCTAATTAGTGTTGTGCAGGGAAACCAAGTTCTTTTTCATCAAGCAACGCGTAACGTACTGAATCGCAAAAACTCTGTGGGAGCGAATTCATTCGCGAAAGCGGTGTTCCAGGCGATGAAGATGCGTCGAATGTATCGGCCCCTTCGCGAATGAATTCGCTCCCACAAGATTTGCCCTAATGTTTGCTGCGTGACAGCGCGGCGTCAAAGGCGGGGCGGGATCTCCCACAGGACCGGTGTATGCCCTCGCCTCACGCCAACCGCGTGCGCAAAAACTCGATAAACCGCTGCGTCTTGGCCGGCAGCAGGCGGGTTTCGGTAATGGCATAGATGGTCATCGGCGTGCCGCTCCACTGCGGCAGAATCCGGCAGAGCTGACCCGCCGCCACCTCATCGGCGACGATTTCCTCGGGCATCAGCACAATGCCCTGATCACAGGCAGCCAGGCGCCGGAGCAGGCCGACGTTGTTGGCAATAAAGCGCCCACCCACCCTGATCGACACCGTTTGCGCACCGTCATTTAGCGTCCAGGCTCCGGGTTTGAGGATGCCAAGGCATTGGTGTCGCTCCAGATCGTCGGGAGCGTGCGGCATTCCTGATGTCTGCAGATAACGCGGTGAGGCATATAAGTGAGAGGTCAGCGCAGCCAATGGCCGGGCAATCAGTTGTGAGTCTTCGGACTCGCCCATGCGAATGGCCACATCGAAGGGTTCGCTGACCAGATCGACGCGCCGGGAAGTCAGGTCCAGATCGAAAGTAATGCCCGGATACAGGTCAGCGAACTCGGCTATCAATGGCGCCAGATAAGTAATAGCGAAGTCCACGGGCAGCGAAACCCGCAACACGCCAGTGGGTTGCGCCAGCATCTCACCCAGTTGCTCATGGGCCAGTCGAGCCTCATCAACAATTCGTTTGCAGCGCTCGAAGTAGATCTGCCCGGCTTCCGTCAGCTCGACCTTGCGGGTGGTGCGGTGCAACAGGCGCAGGCCGATGGCCTTTTCCAGTGCGCTGATGCGCCGGGACAAGGTGGAATTGGGCATGCCCAGTATTTCAGCCGCGCCGCGAAAGCCCCGGGCCTTGGCCACTTCGACGAACAGCGCCATATCGTTCAGCAGCTCCACTGTATTGCTCCATATATGGATCAGTCATATCCATAAAGCCATATTTATCCCAAAAACAATAGCCGCGATGATGAACCCCTCGCTACTTACCTCTGGGAAATCATCATGAGTCAGACTTTTACCCCTGCCATCGTTGGCAACATCGAGCTGTCCAATCGCCTGGTCATGGCGCCCATGACCCGCAGCCGCGCGCAGTTCGACGGCACACCGGGCGAGCTGGCCGCCGAATACTATGCCCAGCGCGCCAGCATCGGCCTGATTGTGTCCGAAGGCACGCAGCCATCCGACGATGGCCAGGGCTACCTGACCACGCCGGGTATCTACAGCGACGCCCATGTGGCCGGCTGGAAAACCATTACCGATGCCGTGCATGCCAAAGGCGGCCGTTTCTTCATCCAGTTGATGCATGCCGGGCGCATGTCCCATCCCGATAACACCCCTCACCACCGTCAGGGCGTCGCGCCTTCGGCCATTGCACCGCACACGCCGATGTTCACCCCCACCGGCATGCAGGACATTCCTGTACCCCGCGCCCTGAGCACGGCCGAAATCCACCAGACCGTGGCCGACTTCCGTCGTGCCGCGCGCCGGGCCATTGAGGCCGGTGCCGACGGTGTGGAAATCCATGGCGCCAATGCTTATCTGGTGCAACAGTTCTTCGCTCCCAGCGCCAACGCCCGCACGGACGAGTACGGCGGTTCGATCGAAAACCGCGCGCGCTTTGCCATCGAAGTCGCCACGGCCATCGCCGCCGAAATAGGCGCCGAGCGCTCCGCCATCCGCCTGTCGCCCGGCATTACCCTCTGGGGCATTGATGAGGGCGAGCAAGGTCCGGCGCTGTATCGCTATCTGGTGGCGGAACTGGACAAGCTAGGCCTGGCCTACCTGCACGTCATGCATCAGGGCGACGAGTCTTTGCTGGGCGAGATCCGCACGCTGTGGAACAGCCCGCTGATCCTCAACCGTCCGGGCCGCGCCCGTGAGCAGATCGGCGCCGACCTGGCCGCGGGGCTTGCCGATCTTGAAGCCTATGGCCAGATGGTGCTGGCCAACCCGGACTTCGTTGAGCGCTTGAAGACCGGTGCGCCGATGAGCCCGGCGGATCCTGCGACGTTCTTTGGCGGGGATCGCAAGGGCTATATCGATTACCAGACGCTTAACGCCTGAGCGACTTCGTGCAGGGAGTGGGAGCCGCCTTGGTGGCTCTCACAAGTTCGCGATCGAACGCAACATCTCGGCCTTGCTTTGGCCGAATGAGCCAGTATCCTGCCCCGACACTTATCGACCCCCGTCGACGTCAGGAACAGAAGCCACTGCCATGACCACCCTCACCTTGCGCAACGCCGCTCCGGCGGACGTTGCCCGTTGCTATCAGATCGAAATAACCGCCTATGAAGGCGATGAAGCCGCCACCGAAGCGAAGATCGCCACGCGTATTGCCCAGTACCCTGAAGGTTTCCTGATCATGGAACAGGAAGGCCGGATCATCGGTTTTATCAACAGTGGCTGCGCCCATGTCGTGGAGATGTCGGACGAGCCGTTCAAGGAACTGATCGGCCATGACCCGGCCGCGCCCAACGTGGTGATCATGTCGGTGGTGATCGACCCGGCCGAACAGGGCAAGGGCTATGCGACGCAACTGATGCAGGCGTTCGTCGCGCAACAACGGCAGATGCACAAGCAGACCATTCACCTGATGTGCAAGGATCGCCACGTCGAGCTGTACCGGCGCATGGGCTATCGCTATATCAAGCCTTCGGCGTCGGACCACGGCGGCATGGCCTGGCACGAAATGCTCATGGAGCTGTGAGGTGCCGAATATCAGTGAAGGCCGGGCAACCGCCTGCGGTCTCGGCGCGATCCTGTTGTGGAGCACGGCCACTGGCCTGATCCGCAGCGTCACCCAGCTGTTCGGGCCGCTGGCCGGGGCGGCGATGATCTACTCCCTGGGCGCCGCCCTGCTGCTGGTGCTGCTGGGACGCCCGCGCCTGCATGCGTTTTCCCGCTTCCACTTTCTGTTGGGCAGCGTGTTGTTCGTGGCCTATGAGGTCTGCCTGTCGTTGTCGCTGGGCTTTGCCAACAGCAACACCCAGGCCATCGAACTGGGCGTGGTCAACTACCTGTGGCCCTGCCTGACCGTGCTGCTGGCAATAGTGATGAACGGCCAGAAAGCCCGCTGGAGCATCATTCCGGGCACGGCTCTGGCGCTGTTCGGCATTCTCTGGGTGGTCAGTGGCGACGGTTTGTCGCTGCAGGGAATTGTTGCCAGCGTGCAGTCCAACCCACTGAGCTACAGCCTTACCGCCAGCGGCGCAGTGATCTGGGCGCTCTACTGCAATATCACCCGGCGCTATGGCGGCAGCCAGAATGGCCTGGTGCTGTCGTTCTTCCTCACCGCCGGGGTGCTCTGGTGCAAATACGCAATCAGCAGTGAAGTCATCCCCGACTTCACTTGGCATGGCAGCCTGGAATTGTTGATCGCCAGCGCCGCCATGGCCGTGGGCTATGCCCTGTGGAACCTGGGCATCCTGCGCGGCAATATGACCTTGCTGGCCATTGTGTCCTACTTTGCGCCCGTGCTGTCTTCGGCCTTCGCCGCGCTATGGCTCGGTGCAGCGCTGACCGTGCAATTCTGGCAAGGCGCATTGATGGTCACGGCGGGGTCGTTGATCTGCTGGATGGCGACGCGGCAGCGAACGACGGCTCAAGTCCCGGACCCGGCCTGAAAATCGGCGATCCATCGCCATATTTCAACCATCGGGAATGCCCGCAAAAGCCATTCTGTTTGCCGCACAGCCAGGCGTCCATACGGCAAACCTATCAATAGCCCTTACCCCGAAGCCGGGTGATAAGCCCTTCCACCAGTGGATTGGGGCGGGTCAGCGAACGCCGGGCCGCCGGGGCGACGATCATTTCCCTGTGCGCAGGCGAGCCGGACTTCTATACGCCAGCGCATGTGCGCCGTGCCGCAATCGCCACCATCGAGCAAGTCCACACCCGCTATACCCCGGTAGCGGGCAGCCGGGCCCCGCGCGAGGCCGTCGCCGCCGAGTCCCGCACTGAAAACGGCCTGGAGTGAGTGCCGCGCTGATTGGCCGGACATCGCCTGGCGGGCGCCCGTTGCACAGCGATGAAGACATCGCCCATGCATTGATCGAGGAAGCCAATGTTGCCGTCGTCCACGGCAGCGCCTTTGGCCTGGGGCCGTATATACGCATTGCCTACGCGCTGGACGATGCGGCGCTGATCGCCGCCTGCACGGCAATCCAGCGGTTTTGCCACGGCGTTTCTGATCACTAAAAGTGGGCTATTGAGGTGATTATTTGTCGCTTTTTTTGTGGATTGGCGAGCATTAACTTGGCCCGACAACACTATAAGAACAAGGTCCGACTCATGTCCTTACCGAACGCCATCAAGCCCGCCGTGCGCAGCCGTTACCGCTGGGTCGTCGCGGCGCTGATTTTCCTGATCTACACCATCGCCGCCGCCGACCGGGCCAACCTGGGCTTCGCCCTGCCGTTTATCCGCAAGGAATTCGACATGAGCAACGCCGAGGCCGGCGGCCTGGTCAGCATGTTCCTGCTCGCCTATGCCCTGGCACAGATGCCGGCGGGCTTCGCCTTCGGCCGCTTCGGCGTGAGCAAGATTCTGCCCGGTGCCATGATCCTGACCTCGGTGCTGACCGGCCTGGTCGGTACCGCCGGTTCCCTGCTCGCCCTGAAGATCTATCGCCTGGGCCTCGGCCTGGCGGAAGGCCCGTTGCCGATCAGCATGACCACCACCATCAATAACTGGTTTCCGGCCCGGGAAAAGGGCACAGCGTCAGGGATATTTCTGTCAGCGGTGAAGTTCGGCCCGGTGATCGTACCGCCCATCTGCGCGGTGATCGTTTCAGTCTGGGGCTGGCGGGAGATCTTTTATTTCTTCGCCCTGCCCGGCATTGCCTTGTCGTTCGTCTGGTACTTCCTGGTCTGTGACAACCCCGGTAAAAGCCGCTTCGTCAACAAGGCCGAACTCGACTACATCACCCTGGAAACCCCTGCGCCGAACAACATCTCGGCAACCACAACCGTCAAAGAGAAGGCCCCGCCTGCCTGGCTGAGTCGGCTCGATGTGCTGATTCGCACGCGTGAAGAAGCGCCCCTGACCAGCAACCGAGAGGTATTCAAGTCATGGAATATCTGGGGCTGCGCCGTCGCGTATTGCTTCCAGCTCGGCGTCTCCAGCGTGTTGCTGGCCTGGATTCCCACCTACCTGATGAACGTCAAACAGTTTTCCATCGTCAATATGGGCCTGGTTTCGGCGGCGCCCTGGGTCGGTGCGGTCCTCGGCAACCTGTTGGGCGGCTACTGCTCCGACCGGTTGATGGGCGGACGTCGCAAGCCCGGCATGCTGCTCTCGGCCCTGGGCACCGCGCTGATGATGTACCTGCTGATCCACTCCCCTGCCGACCCGCTGCCCTACGGCCTGCTGCTGTTGTTGACCGGCGCGGTACTGAGCCTGGGCTTCTCCTCCTACATGGCATATCCCATGGGCCTGGCCACGAAAAAGACGTTCCCGGTGGCCAACGCCATCGTCAACATGATCGGCCAGTTCGGCGCCGCCGCAACGCCCTTCATCACCGGCCTGCTGTTGGACCACTATGGCTGGAACTACGTGTTCGCCTGGCTGGCGATCGGTTCGTTCATCAGTTTCGTGGTGCTGCTGACCATCGCCGAACCCCTGCCCAAGAAATAATTCTTACCTCTCAAAAAAGGAGCGCATGCATGTCCCCTCAAGATCAGGAACTGGTGGCGTTGTTCGACGGCCTGGACACCCCCGGCGTGTCCGACGCCCTGGACAAGCTCGGCCTGCCCGGCCAATGCCTGGGCATCATGCCCCTGGCCGATTATCGCCAGGTCATCGTCGGCCCGGCCTTCACCGTGCGCTACGTCAGCGCCAGCACCCCGCCGGGCACCGTGGGCGATTTCGTCGATGACGTTGCCCCAGGTGATGTGGTCGTGATCGACAACGACGGCCGTACCGACTGCACCGTGTGGGGCGACATCATGACTCAGTACGCCGGCAGCCGGGGTATCGCCGCCACCGTTATCGACGGCGTTTGCCGGGATGTGAACAAGGCCCTGGGCGACGGCTACCCGCTGTTCAGCAAGGGTCGTTTCATGCGTACCGGCAAGGACCGGGTCGAAGTCGAAGCGGTGAACCAACCGGTTTCGATCGGCCAGGCGCGGGTCTGTGCCAGGGATATCGTGGTCGCCGATGCCAACGGCGTGGTCATAGTGCCGCGCGAGCGCGCCCGGGAAGTCGCCGAATGCGCCCGTGGCATCGAAGCGGTCGAGGCGCGGATTCGCGGGCTATTGGCTGAGGGCAAATCCCTGCGCGAGGCACGGGCGGAACTGGGGTATCACACGCTGCAGCGTAAAAGCTGAGTCTTGGCCGACATCAGATTTAACGCAGGAGCCCCCGCCCCGCCTTCGGCACAACGCTCTGGTGCAGCAAACACCGGATGAGGTGAGAGCGAAACTGTGGGAGCGAATTCATTCGCGAAGGTGGTGTTCCAGGCGATGAAGATGCGTCGAATGTACCGCCCTCTTCGCGAATGAATTCGCTCCCACAAGGTGTGCTCCATGCCTCGGTTAGTGTTTGCTGCGTGACAGCGCGGCGTCGCAGACGGGGCGGGATCCCCCACCGAAGTGCCATTGTTTCAACCAGCCATGCCATCGTTCGCTTCTGCAGGGCAAGCGCCTCAAGCATCAACGCGCTCAGCACACACTCGACCCCAACTGCAAAGCCCGCAACCCGACATGCTGCCAGCCCCACCAGCCCAGCAGCATCAACGCCAGCAACAATGCCAGCAGCAGGATTCGCGGCAGCAGCCGGTTCACAGGGCGACACCCTGGGCCTGCAGCCGCGCCACCGGCCGTTCGCGTACCGGCCAGTTAAGGGCGGCGGCCAGCAGGCTGAGGCCGATGGAAACTTGCCAGATCAGCTCATAGCTGCCCATGCGGTCATACACCACACCACCGAGCCAGCCGCCGAGAAACGCCCCCAGTTGATGGAACAGGAAGACGATACCGCCGAGCATCGACAAGTTGCGCACGCCGAACAGCGTGGCGACGGTGCCGTTGGTCAAGGGCACGGTGGACAGCCAGAGCAGGCCCATGGCGATGCCGAACAGGTACGCGCTGGTGGTACTCACCGGCCACCACAAGAACAGCGCGATCACCACGGCCCGCAACAGATACAGCGCCGTGAGCAGACGCGGTTTGGACATGCGGCCGCCCAGCCAGCCGGCGGTGTAGGTGCCGACAATATTGAACAGGCCGATCAGCGCCAGTACCGTGGTGCCGGTGGTCGCCGCCAGATGCTGGTCAAGCAGATAGGCCGGCAGGTGCACGCCGATAAACACCACCTGAAAACCACAGACAAAGAAACCGAAGGCCAGCAGCCAGAAGCCGGAGTGGGTGCAGGCTTCGTGCAGGGCCTCGCCCAAGGTCTGTTGCGGGCCGCTGCTGACCAGGGGTTTGTCCTTGAGCATCGGCACCAGGGGCAGGATCAGTGCCACCAGAATGCCCAGTACAAATAACGCCTTGGACCAGCCCAGGCCATCGATCAGCCCCAGTGAGCCGGGCAGCATGATGAACTGGCCGAAAGACCCGGCAGCACTGGCCAGGCCCATGCCCATGCTGCGTTTCTCGGCAGGCAAGGCCCGGCCGACTACGCCGAGGATGATCGAGAAGGTGGTCCCGGACAGACCGATACCGATCAGCACGCCTGCACTCATGAGCAGGGTCGAGGGCGAATCGGCCATGCTCATGCAGATCAGCCCGGCCGCATACAGCACGCCCCCGATCAGCACCACCTTGCCCGCGCCGTAGCGATCGGCCAGGCCGCCGGCAAACGGCTGGGCCAGGCCCCACAGCAGGTTCTGGAAGGCGATGGCGAAGGCAAACACCTCTCGGCCCCAGCCAAACTGGGCACTCATGGGTGACAGGAACAGGCCGAAGCCGTGGCGTATCCCCAATGACAGCGCAAGAATCAATGCGCTGCCGACAAGCACCCAACCGCTGGTGCGCCAGATCGAGGTCATGGCTGGTTTTCCTTATTCAAATGGTCAGGGATGCGCCCCCTTGGGGCATGATGCCTGAGGGGCGCTTCACGCGCCCGTCGATTGGCGACAGCGCGTTCTGCGTTACCGACATTGCACAGCCGTACAGAGAGTCAGCGCCCAGAGCCGACTGCACTTCTTTTATAGCGAAAAAGAATATAAAACAATAAAACGATATTTGGAGAGTATAAACAGAGTGCGTACTCTTCGCTTCGCCGAACTTCGACATTGGAACTCCAGATCACCTTATAAGCGTCTGCTACTAAGGAGGAACTTACCTGGCCATTTTTCCAGAATCAGTACTTTAGTCGTACACCCTTGGAAGTGGATCCCTGTGTTTGGCCGTATTTATTTATATAAATATTCATTCAATTCGTTTTTTGTCACCCACGTATTCAAGGATCTCAACGTGATCAATAAAAAGGCAGTATGGGGCGTTGCCAGCCTGGTATTGACGCTAACCAATGTCGGTTCGATCGTGGCCGCCGAGCAACCGCTCAAGATCGGCTATCAGCTACCGCTGACCGGCAATACCGCGCAATATGGCCAGGACTTCAAGGCAGCGGCACAAATAGCCCTTAAAGAATTCAATGCATCCGGAAAACTTCCAGTGCCTGTGGAAATAGAATTCGAAGACTCCCGCTCCGACGCCAAGGAAGCGGTATCCATTGCGCGCAAGTTTGCCGATGATCCGGCCATCCTCGGTGTACTGGGCGACTTCACTTCGACGGTGTCCATGGCCTCGGCGCAAGTATATAAACGCGCCGGGCTGTCACAACTTTCCCAGACCGCCTCACACCCCGACTACACCAAGATTTCCCAATGGCAATTCCGCAATATCACCACCCAGGATCAGGAAGGCCCATTCAACGCCGACTGGATCGCCTCCAAAGGCTTTAAAACGGTCGCTGTCATTGGCGAGCAAACCGATTGGGGCCAGTCTGCGGTCCAGGCATTCGAGAAGAAGGCCAAGGAAAACGGCACCCAGGTGATATTTTCCGAGTACTTCAATCGCGGTACGCCGGACTTTCGCTCTCTGATCACCAAGATTGAACGGGCCCATCCGGATGTCATCTACGGCGCCGTGTTCTACGAGGATGCCGCCCAGTTCCTCAAGCAACTTCATCAACTGGGGGTGAAGACCCCGGTTTACTCAAGCTCTGCGGCCTATAACGAACAGCTGATCAAGCTGGCCGACAAGGATGCCGAGGGCTTCCACGTCAGCTCGACCTTTGTCCCGACCTTCGATACGCCAGTCGTTCACCACTTCGTCGAGGCCTGGAAACAGGTGCGTAACGGTGAAGTGCCCGGCCAGTTCCCGGCCCAGGCCTATGACGCCACCCTGATCATGCTCGATGCCGTGGCCCACGCCTATCCGGCCCCGACCCGGGAAAAAGTTCGTGAGGCACTGGCCAGCACCAAGGACTTCCCCGGGGTGACCGGCATCACCACCTTCGACGCCAACCGCGAGCCACAGAAAACCCTGGTCAAGGTTGAAATCGTCGATGGCCAGTTCAAGGCACAGCCCAACTGATCCGTGCCGCCATCACATGAGCACTTGAAATAAAAGACTGTCTGTGGGAGCGAATCAGCTCCCACAGCGGCTCTCCCCTGTCCTGCCCATACCCCTGTTTAAGGCTCTTGCGTCGATGGATTTATATTACGTTCAGCAATTGGTCATCGGCCTTTCCCAAGGAATGACCTATGCGCTGGTAGCGATTGGCTTCACCCTGATTTTCGGGGTGCTCAACGCCGTCAACTTCGCCCACTCCGAGGTCTATACCCTCGGCGCAGTGGCGGGGCTGTTTCTGATCGGCACCTGCGGGGCGCCTCTGGTGGCGATTATTCTGTTTGTCGTGGTGGTCGGCGCCCTCGCCGGGTTGGGCCTGGAACGGCTGGCCTTCAAGCCGTTTCGGCGCTTCACCGATGAAGCATCTTTGAAGTCCCGGGCCATGCGCGAGTCGACCCTGATGTCGTCCCTTGCCGTGTCGATCATCGTTCGCGAAGGCCTGGAACTGGGCATGGGTTCACAGATGCAGCCGGTGCCGGTGAGCTACATGCTCAATACCCCCATTGCCGTAGGCGGCATCACCATCGTCAGCGGCGATATCGTCATCTTCGCCGTATCGGCGAGCCTGCTGATCGGCCTGCAATTGCTGCTGAAGAAAACCCGTATCGGCCTGGCCATCCGCGCCGTGTCGAATAACCCCCTCGGCGCCAAGTACAGCGGGATCAACGTCGACCGCACGATCATCTCGACCTTTGTCCTGGGTTCGATTCTCGGCGCCGTCGCCGGGCTGCTGGTCAGCCTTTACTACGGTTCGGTATTCCCGGCCATGGGCTTTGCCCCCGGCATCAAGGCCTTTGTCGCCATGGTCATGGGCGGCCTGGTGTCGATTCCGGGTGCGGTGATTTGCGCCTTGATCCTCGGGGTATCGGAAAGCATGGCAACCACCTTCATGCCCTCGGTCTGGGCTGACATGGTGCCGTATCTGTTTCTGATCCTGACCTTGATTTTCTTCCCTCGCGGGCTGTTTGGTGGAGGGCGCGAACGTGTCTGATCGTCGTTTTTCTCCCGCTGTCATCGCCACCCTGGCGCTGATTTTCGTGGCGATCCCCTTGGCGTTGCACCTCCAGGGCGGCGGCTACGCCTATCAACTGGCCTGCCTGGTGCTGATCTTCGCCCTGCTCGCCTCGTCACTGCACCTGGTGTCGGGTGTCGCCGGCCTGCTGCATCTGGGGCAGGCGGCCTTTTATGGCCTGGGCGCCTATATCGCCGCGCTGGCAGGCAATGCCCTGCAGGTGCCGTTCTGGCTGGCCCTCCCCCTGGCAGGATTGGGTTCGGCGCTGATCGCCTTTGTCGTCGCCCTGCCCACGATGCGCCTGGTCAGTATTTACTTCGCCGTGGCGACCCTGGCCATCGGTCAACTGATCTACCTGCTGACCCTGAACTGGGTCGACCTCACCGGCGGCCCCAACGGCATCACCCTGTTCTCGCCAATAAACCTGTTCGGCATCGAGATCACCGGCAACACCGGCATCTACTATACGGTTGCGGTGACGGTATGCCTGTCGATCTGGGCCATCTACCGGCTCAGTTACTCCTATTACGGCAACGCTCTGCGCGCCCTGCGCGAGGACGACCAATGCGCTGCAGCCATGGCCATCGACACCGTGCGTCTCAAGGTCGAGGTATTCACCGTGGCAGCGTTCTTTGCCGGTATTGCCGGGGCGCTGTGGGCCTATACCACGGGCTATGTCTCGCCCAATGACTTCAGGTTTCCGGAAACCATCCTGATCCTCGCCATGGTGGTGGTCGGCGGCCTCGGCAGCCTGCCCGGCGCGATCATCGGCGCGGTGCTGCTGATTCTGTTGCCCGAGGCGCTGCGAGGCTTTGGCGATGTGCGCAATATCATCGTCGGTATCGTCATGTTCCTCTCCATCCTGTTCCTGCCCAAAGGTCTGTTCGGCGAAGTCCCGGCCATTTCCCTGGCCCGGGGCGTGTTGGGCGGCGCGTGGAAAAAGGACGGCGGGCAAAAGGTGGGCTGGAAATGATGTTGCTCGAGTTCAACAACCTGGTCCGCCGCTTCGGCGGGCTCAGCGCCATCGATAATGTTTCCGGCCATGTGGCCAAAGGCGAACTGGTCGGTCTGATCGGCCCCAATGGCGCGGGCAAGACCACCCTGTTCAACCTGATTACCGGCTTCGTCCCGCTCAGCTCCGGCAGTGTTCACCTGAACGGGCGGGACATCACCGGACGCGCGCCCCATGTCATTGCCCGTCAGGGTCTGTCGCGCACCTTTCAGAATCTGCGCATCTTTCCCAACATGACCGTGTTCGACAACACCTCGGTCGCCGCCACAGGTGTGATCGGCCAGGGCCTGTTCGAAACCCTCCTCGGCAGGCGCAGCCGGGCCAAACGGATATCCGAACGCACCTGGCAGGCCCTGGAACAGGTTGGCCTGCAACACTTGGCCGATGATCTGGCGGCCAACCTGTCCTACGGCCAGCGCAAATACCTGGAGATCGCCCGCGCGCTGGCCATGGCCCCCGAGCTGCTGATCCTCGATGAACCCGCCGCCGGGCTCAACGACACGGAAACCGCCGAACTGGCCGCGTGCATACGCCGCCTGCATGGCGAAGGGTTGAGCATCATGCTGGTAGAGCACGACATGAATCTGGTCATGTCGATCTGTGAGCGCATCATCGTGCTGGCCTCGGGCAAGAAGATCGCCGACGCCTCGCCGCTGCAAGTACGCGGCAACGCTGCCGTGCTGGAATCCTACCTGGGGACCGACGAGCCATGAATATTCTCGAAGTAAAGGAGCTGAAGATCAATCTCGGCACCCACGATATCCTCCATGGCATCAGCCTGACCGTGCCCGAGCGCAGCATCATCGCCGTGTTGGGCGCCAACGGGGCAGGCAAGACCACCCTGATGCGGGCCATCTCGGGCATCTACAAGCCCAGCGGCGGTCGCATCGTTTTCGCCGGCCAGGACATCGGCGGGCTGCCCAGCCATCAAGTGGTCGAACACGGGATTCTGCAAACACCGGAAGGGCGGCAGATTTTCTCCAACATGACCGTGCGCGAGAATTTGCTGGTCGGCGCGGGCCCCTACGGGCTGGCCGACGTCGGCCAGGTGCTGGACCTGTTCCCGGTTATCGGCCAGCGCTACCACCAGCTGGCAGGCTCGTTGTCCGGGGGCGAGCAGCAGATGCTCTGCATCGGCCGCGCCCTGATGCACAAGCCACGTATTCTGTTGATGGACGAGCCTTCACTGGGGCTTGCGCCCAAGGTCGTGGCCGAGATTTTCCGCCTCATCGAAACCATCCGCGCCCAGGGCCTGACCGTACTGCTGGTCGAACAAAATGCCCGGGCAGCCTTGCGCATTGCCGACTATGCCGCCGTGATCGATGGCGGGCATATCACCCTTGAAGGGCCGGCCGCGCAGATCGCCGCCGACCCGCGCATTGTCGAAGCTTATCTTGGAGGGCACACCCATTGACCACTCACACCCCATCCACCGCCCTGGCCACCGAGCGCCTGCGCGAGGAACTGGCCTACCTGAAGTTACCCGCCGCGAGCTGGCCCGCGCCGAACGACGACCTTGATGTCGCCATTATCGGCGCGGGCATGTTCGGCATCGCCGCCGCCGTGGCGCTGGTGCTCAAAGGTGTCAGCAATATCCGTCTGTTCGATAGCAGCGACAACGGCCGCAGCGGCCCCTGGACCACCTATGCCCGGATGCCCACCCTGCGCTCGCCCAAGGACTTACCGGGGCTGGCATTAGGTATTCGCGCCCTGACCTTCCGCGCCTGGTATGAAGCGACCTACAGCGTCGCGGCATGGGATTCGCTGTACAAAATCCCCAACGCGGTCTGGCAGCAATATCTGGACTGGATAGCCGCAGCCTTCGAGCTGCCCATTGAATACAACGCGACCATTCGCTCATTCACACCGGAACCGCACAGCGTCACCCTGGAACGGGACGATGGCAGCTCCGTGATCGCCCGGCGCCTGGTGATTGCCAGCGGTCGGGCCGGTGCGGGCGGCGTGAGCATCCCCTCCTTCATTGAGCCTGGGCTGTTTCCTTCGCTCGCTGCCCATACCTGCGATGCCATCGACTTCAGCACCCTGGCCGGTCGCCATGTCGCGATTCTGGGCGCAGGCTCTTCGGCCTGGGACAATGCCGCCACCGCTCTGGAACAGGGTGCGGCCCAGGTCACCCTGTATGCCCGGCGCAGCCACCTGCCGCAAATCAACAAGGCCAGGGGCTATGTCTACCCCGGTTTTATCGCCGGCTGGCACGACCTGCCCACGGAGCAGAAATGGGCCGTGGCGACCTATCTGGACGACACCCCACCGCCGCCGCCCCACGAGACCGTGCTGCGCACCCTGGCAGCAGGTGGCGAACGTTTCCAGCTGCATTTCAATTCGCGGATCGAGGCGATTGGCGAGTCCAACGGACGCGTGCAGGTGCAGCTCGCCGATCGCACCGATCAGGCGGATTTTCTGATCATCGGCACCGGTTTCCAGGTCGATCTGTCGCGCGACCCGTTGTTTGCCCAAGTGGCCGACCGGGTGGCGCTGTGGCAGGACCGCTTCGAACCGGCCCGGCAGACGCGGCGCCATCTGGGCCTGTTCCCGTGGCTTGGCAGCGGTTTCGAGTTGCAGGAGCGTGGCCGGGACGATGGTGACTCCGAACTTAATCGTGTCCACCTGCTCAACCACGCCGCCAGCCTGAGCTTTGGCTCCATTGCCTCGGATATCCCGACCATTTCCGCCGCCGTAGAGCGCCTGGCCGGGAAGATCGTGTCGCAACTGTTTGTCGAGTCGTTCGATACGCACCGGCAATATCTTGAGGACTGGGAAGTGGAGTGGGAACTGGAGAAAACGCCGTATTTGCATAAGGGCGAGTAAACAAATGGCAACACACGTAGGCCTTGAAACGCGGCTCGTGTAGGACGCTTCTGAAGTTTACCGATATGCTCTCGGACCGCTTGTAGATGCCTGAACAGGTGACTAATTTGCTGCCTGTCGTTGACACCAACGGCAGGGTTTAGTCGCCCTCAGTCAGAACAAGCGCACCGCATCCTCGCCTGTATTTCCCACAGCCGCGGTTTCATGGTGGCTGTGCACGGGGCACCTTCGGGTGCGCCGGGTTCCTGACAACGGTCGACTAACCCGTGTACAGCCGCCACCTTTCGTTTAGTCGCGCAGCGTGTTGGCCCAACCATTTTTCAGGAATTGTTATGAGCCAGACCATACCCAGCCCGTTTATCCTCGCCCCCGATACAAAAACCGAAGACGCCCTGCTCTTCGCCGCCCAATACCTCGATGGCGCCGCCGCCATCGTCTATGAAACCGCCGATAACAGCACACCCGAATACCGTCCGCTGGCCCGCTCAGGGTTGCAGCAGCTCAATCTTGGTCGGGCGGTGATTGAAGCGTTGCTGGCGAGACTGGCAGTCAAGCCGCAAACAGCCTGACCCTACGCTATCGCTCTACAAATGCTTGCCAGGGCTGCGGGCGAAAATCGTGTGGGAGCGAATTCATTCGCGAAGAGGCCAGTGACATCCGAAGCATGTGTATCGGCCGTAATAGCCCTTTCGCGAATGAATTCGCCCCCACAGAGTTCCGGTAATTCTATGGATTTTGCGTTGTTTGATCACAGCGGACGATATTCCGACTTGCCCGCGAATCAAAAGACTCGGTTCATCAGAACGTCGCCGGTGTATTCACCCAGAGAATCCGCACAATCTCGCGGCTCACATTGCGGTAGCCGTGGGCGACGTTGCTGGGAAAGTGGAACGAATCACCCGGGTTGAGGGTGTAAGTAGTTTCGCCCAACGTCAGTTCAAGTGTGCCCTCGATGACGTAACCCATTTCCTCCCCCGCATGCTCGATCATCTCGCTGACCATGCCCGGGGCGATGATATGAATGTCGCCTTGCAACAGGCCGCCTTTCTGCGGATGGGTCACCCGCTCCAGGTCGATATAACCGGCCTTGCCGCCCTTGGCAAAACGACTGACCTGACGCGCCCCGGCGCGCAGCACCGGTTCGTCCGATACCCAGTCTTCGGACGTCAGCTCGGACACGTTGCTGCCCAACGCCTGAGCCAGGCGGTGCAACATGGCCAGGGAGGGCGAGGCGGCGTCGTTTTCCAGTTTGGAGATCAGGCTTTCCGAGCAACTGGCGACTTCAGCCACCTGCTTCAGCGTCAGGCCCGCCACCTTGCGTGCATGGCGCAGGCGCACGCCCAGGCTGGGCAGGCCATCGGTGTGCAGGGCCTTGACGGGTGTCTTGCTGGGTTTGGTCATGCATTCCTCTTGCTGATCACGGTATTTCTGACTCGGCACTATCGCGCGGCAGGGCGAGAACTGTTGGAGCGTGGCTTGCCCGCGAAGGCGATATTTCCAGTGCAGAAAATGCATCGGATGTTCCGAATATTTCGCGTGCAAGCCTCGCTCCAACAAAACCGCGCCATTCGAGTGTTTATGCATTATCCAGCTTGCAAATCAAGCCTGCACCGAGAAGTGCACTTCTACCGGATTCAGGTCATTGATCGGCACGATATCCTGCGGGCAGGCGGACATTACCACCACTACGTCCATTTCGGCACGGATCTCGACCGAGTCGCCGGCCTTGGACACCGGCGGCAGCCACTCGACGCTGTGGTCGGGCTTGACCGGAATGTTCATCCACAGGTTGAACGGCTGCGGCACTTCACGGGAGCGCAGGCCAATGGCTTGCAGGGCCAGGCGCATATTGTCGGCGCAGCTGTCGTGATAGCCGACCACGCCCAGGTTGGTGTAGCGATGCAAGTCGCAGGCGGCCATCAGGGTGTCGTGGATGCCTGGCGACGTGTCGCTGAGCAAAGTGCCGATGGCGCGACGACGGTTGCTGAACAGGGTATCGCCGGGCCTGGGGATGATGCTGTTGCAATGGGCACGGGCGTGTTCCATGGAGAGGAATTCGCTCATGTCTTCGAGATTGAACAGCCAGGTGTCGCAGACCTGGGTGCCGTGGCTGTTGATGATCTTGATTACCTGACCGGCCTTGAGCAGCACGGCACGACCGCAGCGGGCCGGGACGGTATAAAGCTCGCCGAGCACGGGGGTGCCGTCGACGGAAATCGGCTCGTTGAGGGTCGCGTTGATGCCCAGGGAATTGCCGTTGTCGGTGTGGCAGCAGGCCGGGTAGTCATGAGCGTGAGTGATGCTGGTCATGGAGGACTCCTTGGTTTTACGGTTGTTCGGCAAGTGCCGCCAGGCTCCAGGCGAGTGCCCGGGTGCCGGCAAGCAAGTGCGCAGGTTCAGTGAATTCCAGCGGGTTGTGGCTGATGCCCGCGCGGCTGGGGACAAACAGCATGCCGGTCGGGCAGTGCCCGGCCAGGTACATGGCGTCATGAAAGGCGCCGGAACGAATGGCCTGATGGGCCAGGCCGGTGGCTGTGCAGGCCTGTTCCAGCACCCCGACCACAGTCGGGTCGAAAGCCGTGGGCGCATGGCTGAACAGGCTGCTCAGTTCGGTATCACCGGGCAGGCAGCCCGGCAGTTGCGCATCGAAGGCCGCCAATACCGCTGGGTCGGCATGGCGAAAATCGATGCTGAACGTGACTTCATTGGCGATGGTGTTGATCGCATTAGGCAGGACATTCCAGCGGCCGAAGGTCAGGCGCTTGTCCTCGGTGGCCAGTTGATCGGCCAGGGCATCGATGCGCCGTGCGGCATCCATTGCCAGCAGCATGGCGTCGCGGCGCATGTGCATGGGCGTGGTGCCGGCATGGGCCGAAGCGCCCTTGCAGCGCACCTGATACCAGCGCACGCCTTGAATACCGGTCACCACGCCCAAGGGAATGGCGGCCTGCTCCAGCACCGGGCCCTGCTCGATATGCAACTCGACAAAGGCATGGGCAGGGATTTTTTCCCGCAGCGGCAGATCAGGAAAACGCGCGGTGTGCGCATCCAGCGCCTCACCCACCGAAACGCCCGTGACATCGAGGTTATTGCGGTAGACCGCCAGGCGCTCAGGTTCGACATAGGCACTGGAACCCATGGCTCCAGGGCTGAACCGGCTGCCTTCTTCGTTGGTCCAGACCACCACTTCGATTGGCCGGCGCGTACGTATCCCGGCGGCTTGCAGAGCATGCAGGCATTCCAGGCCGGCCATCACACCGTAGCAACCGTCGAGGGTGCCGCCGGTGGGCTGGGTGTCGATATGGCTGCCGGTCATCACCGGTGGCAGATCTTCCCTACCCTCACGACGGATAAATAGATTGGCGCAGCCGTCAGTCCAGACCTGGCAACCCAGCTGGCGCGCCTGATCAAGCAGCCAGCCCCGGGCCTGCAAGTCCTCTTCAGATAACGCCTGACGATTCATGCCGCCCTGCTCGCCCGGTCCAAAGGTGGCCAGGGTATCGAGCAGAGCTTGCAGGCGCCGTCCCGAAACAGCGTCCATTGCCTGTTGAGCACTCATGACAAAGCCTCCACGCGCGGCGACAGGCTGCGGTTGAACCAGGGTTTGAGAAAGCGTTGCAGGCGCTCGGTCTTGGGGGCCTGGAACATCGCTCCCGGCTCGCCGGTCTCGACGATCTGGCCGGCTTCCATGAACACCACCTGACTGGAAATCTGCGCGGCGAAGCTCATCTCGTGGGTCACCATGACCATGGTCATGCCGTCGTCGGCCAGGCTGCGGATCACCTGCAGGACCTCCTCGACCAGTTCCGGATCAAGAGCCGAAGTGGGTTCGTCGAGCAGCATCAGCCGTGGCTTGACCGCTAATGCCCGGGCAATGCCGACACGCTGTTGCTGACCACCGGACAAACGCGCCGGGTAGGCATCAGCCTTGGCCGCCAGCCCTACCCGCTGCAGGGCGGCATCGGCCAGGGTGCGGGCCTCGGCCTTGCTCATGTGCTTGCCCAGTACCAGCGGCGCCATGACGTTTTCCCGCACGCTCATGTGCGGCCACAGGTTGAACTGCTGAAAGACCATGGACAGCGGCTTGCGCACTTCATCTATCTGGCTGTCGCTGTCGCGGTCCCTGACGGTGCGGCCCGGGCCGCTGTAGCCGAGCAACTGGCCGTCGATCCAGATTTCGCCCTCGTCATAGGTTTCAAGGAAGTTCATGCAGCGCAGGGCGGTGGTCTTGCCCGAGCCGGACGGGCCGATCAGCGAGACGATCTCGCCGGCCTGGACCGACAGCTCGAAGCCCTGGAGTACCCGGTTGGTCCCGTAGGACTTGCCGACACCGCGCAGTTGCAGGAGGGGTAAATGGCTCATCGCATCAACCTCGCAGATGGCGCGTCGCCCGTCGCCCCAGGTACTCGGCCACCGCTGCGACCGAAGTGGTCAGCAGCCAGTAGCTCAGCACCAGCAAGGCGTAAGGCACGACGTAGGAAAAAGTGGTGGAAACGATGCGGCCGGCCGTCAGGGTCAGTTCGGGTACGGTGATGATCGAAGTCACCGCACTTTCCTTGATGGTCAGGATCACCTGATTGCCCAGCAACGGCAGGGCAAAACCCAGGGCCTGGGGCGCCTGGATATGCCAGAACGCCTGGCGCCGGGACAGACCGTGGACCCGCGCCGCTTCGACCTGACCACCCGGCACGCTGGCCCAGGCCGAACGAAACAGCTCGGCAAAATAAGCAGCGCTGTACAGCGCCAGGGCGAAGATGCTGGCCTCGACCGCTTCCAGACGCAGGCCCAGCACCGGCAAACCGAAATAGATAACCGCCAGTTGTGCCAGAAACGGCGTACCACGGATCAACCACACGTAGAGCCCATACACACCGGCCAGCATCGGCACGGCCAGGCGCAGGGCATTGAGGCCGAAACCCAATAGCAGCCCCACTGCGGCGGCGGCCAGGCTGATGCCCAGGGTCACCAACAGGGCCTCGCCGAAGTCGGGCAGATAACTCAATAATTCGTGCATCAGGCGCGCTCCTGCCAACGGCGTTCGAGCAACCGGCCAAGCACGCTCAGCAGGCTGGTCAGGGCCAGGTAAAACACCGCCGCCACCAGATAAACCTCCAGCGGGCGATAGGTCTGCGACACCAGTTGCTGGCTGACCCGCATCAGGTCGGTAATGGAAATCACCGAGACCACCGCCGAGACCTTGATCACGTCGATCAGCTCACTGATCAACGCAGGTGACGTCAACCGCAGCACCTGCGGCAGTTGGATGCGGGTCAGGGTCTGCCATTTGCCGATGGAGAACACTCTCGCCGCTTCCAGTTGACCTTTGGGGATCGCGGCAAAACCGCTGCGCAGGATCTGCGACTGGTAGGCCGCCGTGTTCAGCGCCAGGGCCAAACCGGCAGCCACCAGCGGCGGCACATCGATATTCAGTGCCGACGGCAGGTAGAACAGCAACAACAGCTGCGCCAACATCGGCGTGCCGCGAAAGAAGCTCACGTACACCCTGGCGAAGGCCACCCCGCTGCGGCTGCTGCCGGTACCGAGCAGATGGATCAGCACGCCCATGACAAACCCCAGGACCATGCTTGCGGCGCACAGCCACAAGGTGGTCAGGGCGCCATCGAGCAAGGCGGGCCAGTACAGCGCCAGGCGTGTGGTGAAATCGTTCATAGCCAGGCCACTCAGATGCTCGGAACCGGCATGGCATCGGTTGGCAGGGTCATGCCGAAACCGAACCACTTGTCCTGGAGCTTCTTCAGGGTGCCGTCTGCACTGGCGCGCGCGATGCCGTCACTGAACAGCTTGACCAGGGTGGCGCTGTCGGCGCCCTTGCGCCCTACCCAACCAAAGTAAGTGGTCGGGCCGACCATTTCCGGCAAGGTGCTGAATACGCCGGGACGCGCCTTCATCAGCGGGCCGAGGTTGGACAGCGACTGCGCCACGCCATCGAGACGGCCGTTGGCCAGGTCGGCATAGGCCTCATCGAAGCTGACGTATTCCTTGATCCGCGCCAGACCCGGTTGGCCTTCGGCCTTGAGCTTGGCATTGAAGGCCTGCAACACCGCCAACTGACCGGAGCCGGCCTGGGAGCCGATGATCTTGCCGTTAAGGTCGCCCACCGATTTGAGGCTGTTGTCATCGCCGCGCTTGAGCAGGGCCACAGTGGATTCGGCAATCGGCACGGTGAAGGCGAATTGCTCGAAGCGCGCCTTGTTCACCGTAACCGAAGTCACCACGAAATCGAACTTGGCGCTGTCCAGGCCCGGCAGGATGCCCTGGAACGGCAGGTCGAGCTGACGCACCTTGACCCCCGGCAGATCGGCATCGAGCACGTAGTGCATGAGGTCGGCGCCGTAACCGACGATCTTGCCGTTCTCCACCGACTCGAAAGGCGCGAAGCGCGCTTCGGTGGCGACGACGATTTCCTTTTTGTCCTTGATCCGCTGCAACAAGTCATCGGCCTGAGCCATGGACACGGCGAACAGAGTAATCAGTGACAGGGACAGTGCTTTGAGTGCGTGGCGTTTCATCGGTGTTGGCTCCCCTTGAATCGACAGGATTTATATTCAAGTTACTTGAATAAAGATACAAGAGCATGAAGCGTGCCAATCGGCAGCAATGCCAATTCAAGGTACTTGAATGATTTTCATGGGGAGGAATTTGCTTCAGGAGGGTGCAGCAAAGGCAGTCACTGACTCAGGTCGGTGCGCGGTCGATAGAAGCGAACGTGTTCGCGAGGGGGTCGGTATGACTGACCTGGCACACCGCGTTAATCGGCTCGCTTCTTTATAGACCGGTTAAAGCGCAGCGAATGAGCTTCGTCTTGCTAAGGGCATACCCCTCGACTACTCACGGAGAATTCTATGCTGCGCCCTACCCTGGCCATCGCCGCCCTGAGCCTGTCCGGCCTCGCCTGGTCGGCCGAACCCTGTACGGTGGATATTCATGGCACCGACCAGATGACCTACGACCTCAAGACCATCGCCGTGCCCGCCAGCTGCAAGAAATTCACGGTCAACCTGCTGCACCCCGGTACGCTGCCGAAGAATGTGATGGGCCATAACTGGGTGCTGGCGAAGAAGGAGGACATGGCCGCCATTACCGCAGACGGCTCCAAGGCGGGAGAAGCCGACGACTATCTACAACCGGGCGATCTGCGCGTGCTGGCCCATACCCGGTTGATCGGTGGTGGCGAACAGGCTTCGACAACCTTCGACACCGCCACCCTGAAGTCCGGCGAGAACTATGTTTTCTTCTGCTCGTACCCGTTCCATTCGACCATGATGAAGGGCACGCTGACCTTCGGCGGCTGACCGCTGTGCCGGTGAGCAAGGCCATCTGCTCACCGGCAACCGGGCTTATTTCAATTCCAGTGTCTGCTGCACACCATCGGCCTTGATCTGCTCAGGGGTGAAGGGTAGCGGCCGCCATTGCTGCGTCGAGAACAGTAGCGTCTGGTCCTTGAAATGCGCGGACGCCGGGTCGCTGGACTGGGACATCGCCAACAGGCCCCGGGCGACCGGCCCCTTGTCGTCGAAACTGACCAACTGGATGTAGCTGCTGCCACCGTCGACAGTAAAACCGGCACCGTTACGCTCAACGGTAATGGCGTTATAGATACCCAGCTTGCCGTCACCTCCCGGGATGGCGATGCGCTGCCTGTCACGGACCACGGTCTGCAACTGGCCCCAGCGGGTGTCGGCTGCCAGGTTCAGGCCCGCCACACGGGTGCTGGCATCGATCAGACTCTTGTGCAGACGTGCGGCAACCTCGGGGCGTTCCCAGGCAAGGCCACTGGGGGTACGCACCGGATCACCGGCCGCAAACGCCTGGCGCCAGCTGTCGCCCCCGGCCTGCAGGCCGACCATGACCCACTGGAAATACAACGGCCCCAGGCCACTGGAGGTCTGCGCCTGACGATCCCAGCCCTGCAATGCCGTACAGGCTGGCCGGACAGCCGAATCACTTTGGCGCCGGCAGAACGCCAGGATGTCGTCCAGTACCAGGTCAGCCAGATACACGCGGTTACCGGTGACCAGTTCTGCGAGAAAGTCCGCCGAGACCGGCCGCTCGCCCAACGGCTGCAAGCGGCTCAGGGCAAACCGGGCACGCAGACCCAGGGGCCGGTCGCTGCGACTGATCAACGGCGAAAACCCTGTGAGCGGTGCAGCGGGCCGGGTCATCCAGGCGCTGTCATTGGCGTTCTGCAGCACATCATTGCCCAGTAATTGCGGCAGATGGCTGGCCGCGACAATACCCGCCTGCCGCGCGCCCGGATCATTCTGCCAGTTACAGGCCGAACGGCTGCCATCCAGGCCAGGCAAACCGGCCTTGACCAGCGCCGGGTCAGCACACTGTGCGAGGCTGGCGAGGGGCATATTGGGGATGACCCCGGCATTCATGTACAGCGCCCCGCCACGGTCATCCACTGCCAGTGTGTTGACCCAGGGAATCCCTTGCAAGTCGCTGATGGCCTGTTGCAACTCGACGACGCTGTGGGCGCGGTTCATCGCATCCCATTGCGCCAGGATGCGGTCATTGCCCAGGTTGGCATCCTGCAGGGCATAGGCCTGATGGGCGTCCCATGGCATCAGCCCCGGCAGACTCACCACGGGGCCGAAGCGCGACTCATAGACATCGTGATTGACGCTGGTCAGCTTGCCGTCATCCTCGCGAACCTGCACCTGGACCGGCCGTTTGCCCATGGCTTCACTGTGGCCATCGACGATATAGCGCTGCGAATTCTGCGGGTCGAGTTGCAGGCGATGCAGGGTGAAATGGCTGGACTGGTCGACCGTATGGGTCCAGGCCATGTGCTGGTTGAAGCCAATATTGACCAGAGGCAGGCCCGGTAGCGCGGCGCCCATGACATCCAGTTGGCCAGGGATGGTCAGGTGCATCTGGTAAAACCGCAGGCCACCGTTCCAGGGGAAGTGTGGGTTGGCCAGCAACAGGCCTCTGCCGTTCTCGCTGCGCGCGCCGCCCACGGCGATGGCGTTGCTGCCACGGGTCTGGGCGAAGCCCTGCAACCGGGCCATAGACTCGGCGACGATTGAACTGGAAGCCACTGCGGGCTGAGCCGACGTCGGTGGCGCCGCACTGACCAGCGCCTTGGCAAAACGACCGACGCCACCTTCCACCAGCAGACGCCGCACCAGGCGCACAGCGTCTTCCTTGACCAGGGGGCGCAGCCAACCGGCGTTACGACAGGCTTCGGGTAGCTGGCTGGCCGGGGTCTGTGACAGATACGCATTAAACCCGGCGACATAACCGGCGATGCGCTGTTGCATGGCCACTGGCTGCGCCTGCCAGAACGCCTGGACCTGTTGCGCGCTGTTTAGCCACTGGAAAAAGATATCGGAGGTCAGGTTGTCCTGGCCCACGGACGAGCGGCCGGCGCGGCCAAGTACCCGGCTGCGCTGACCACTGACAGTGACGACTTCATCGGCGAGCAGGCACAGGTTGTCCCGCGCATAGGCGTAGCCGATGCCGTAGCCAAGCCCTTGATCATCGGCGGCCTGAATGTGCGGTACGCCCAGGGACGACCAGCTGATAACGGCTTTGCCCGGCGGCTCGGCAGCATTCACGGCACTGAGAGCCAGACAACAGCAGGAAGCCAGGGCCAGGGTTTGCAGGGATAGCGGATGCACGAAGGCTCCTTGAACGGACGCCGCGTTGGCGGGGGAAATCTCTGTTCAGGGAACGAGCAGGCTTTTACGGAATTTAGTCACATTCTTCACATCTTTTTAGAAGCGACCCGCTCTCGGAAAAACGCCCTGTTTTAGCCCATGAAGCCGTGGTCTGAGACGAAATTGGCACTATGGGAATGCGAAAATAATCCATTAATAGGATTAATTCCCATTTGACAATGATAAGCAACAGACTTACTTTTGCCGCCGAAACGTACGGATACATTTTCTGTCAACCTCGACCGCGCAGGTAACATCATGCAGGACTCAGGCATCACAGACCTTCGGCTAAACGGATTCCCATCCCTGCTTCAGACATTGATTTCCAACCGTGCAAGCTTGATCAAGACCGCTGCCAGGATCACCGGCTGCCATAGCCGCGCCGAGGATGTTGTTCAGGATGCCTATATCCGGGTGTCATCCATGACCTCCGATACGCTGCCTTTCAATGCCCGGCTCAATTACATCTTCCGCATCGTGCGCAACCTGGCCATCGACCACTACCGCAAGCAGTCGATGGAGCAACGGTACTTCGTCAACGACGAGCAGAATCTGAATGCGGCGCCGCAGGTGTCTAATCCGGAGTCGATCAATGTGGACCGTCAGACATTGGGCAAAGTGGATCGCGCACTGGCACAACTGCCCGAGCGCACGCGTTATGCATTTGTCATGTATCGGGTGCACGGCAAGCCGCAGAAGGATATAGCCGTCGAACTGGGCGTCTCGCCGACCCTGGTAAATTTCATGATTCGCGACGCTCTGGTCCACTGCAAGAACTTCGTGGAATCCGCCCACACTCATTAAGCCGTAAGACGCTCCCGCCTCTCACCACCACGCCCTGACGCCCCATTGCCCGGTTAAGCCTGTACCCTCCTGGTACGACAGCCGGGCTGGTCGCTCATCGACATCCTGTGCAATCATGGCTATATGCCGTCACCCTGAATAATATTTAACTGTATAATTATCTACATACACACTAAAAGAATGGCGCTGTACGACCAGATCAGTCAGTCGGTAATTTTTCATGCCCACTCCTTCCGCTTCAGGCTCTTCCCATGACGCGCTAAGCGATGAAGCGGCGCATTGGTGCATGCGCGTCAATGAAGACGACTTCAGCGAACAGGAACGCGAACAACTCAATCAGTGGCTCGACCGTGATCCGGCGCACCAGCGTGAATTCGACGCCATGATGGAAATCTGGACCATCAGCGAATACCTGCCGACTGATTCGCCCTCTGCCCCCTTCATACCCGCCGAGCCACAACCGCTGCCACGGCGCACATTCAAGCGCCCGTTGATGGCTGCCGCCTTGTTGCTGCTTGCCCTGCCCATTGCCGGACTGATCGGCTGGCATCTGAATGTCATTCCCGACAGTTACCAGAGTTTCGAAAGCGGCTCGCAATTGCGCGACATCGTGCTGGCCGACGGCTCGCGAGTGCAGATGAACCTGGGCAGCCAGCTGTCATTCGCCAATTTCAAGGATCGCCGCAGCGTCACGCTGAACAAGGGCGAAGCCTATTTCGAAGTGCGTCACGATGGAAGCCACCCCTTCCTGGTCAATGCCGGACGCGGGCAGATTCGGGTAACCGGAACCAAATTCAATGTATGGACCTACCAGGACGAGGTCGTCGTCACCCTGATGCAGGGTTCGGTGCAGGTGATGGCTGACCGCAACAGGATCGATCAGCTGGCTTATTTGTCACCGGGCATGCAGGCCCGCTATACCGCGCAGATGATCAGCCCGCAAGTCAGCACCGCTCTGCCCGAAGAGGCCATGGCCTGGCGCAGCGGCAAACTCATCCTGCGCGACCTGTCCCTGAGCGATGCCCTGCCGCAGATCAATCGCTATCTCGCTGTTCCGATCCACCTTGGCGACCGGGCCACCGGTCAGCTGCGGGTTGGCGGTATCTACAACACCCAGGAAGTTGCCGCACTCGTACAGACTCTGCCCAAAGTGTTGCCGGTGTACCTGAGCAGTAACGAGAAAGGCGAGACAGTGGTCCGCAGCAAGCGCGCCGCCCCTTAAGCCCACTGCTGCATGCGCAGGCGGCAATGCTTCATGGCATTGACGATGTGCTTTTCGACCATGGCCCTGGACACATTCAGCCGCTCGGCAATTTCCGGGTGCGACAGGCCTTCGAGCTTGCGCAGCAGGAAACATTGTCGACACGGCTCACTGAGTTCAGCCAGCGCTCTGCGCATCAAGGCCAGGCGCTCTTCATCCACCGAACCGACATGGGCAGGCGCGACGAAGAAACGCTCGTCAGTTTCCAGCACCTCGATGGGCTCCACCCGGCGCACCACATTACGTCGGTGGGCATCGACCATCAGGTTCTGCGCGGTGCGGTACAAAAACGCCCGTGGATGGCTGACCTGGACCTCGCCGCGACGTTCGAGCATGCGCACATAGGCGTCATGGGCAATGTCCTCGGCGTTATGTCGACTGCCGAGTCGCGCGCTCAGATAGCCCACGAGCTCCCGGTAGTAATGGTCAAGCAGGACTGGCATCGAAGGTGCGTTCCTTGAATATTCGATGAAGAAGGTAATGCAATGCAGGCCATTTAATAGCATCGCCACGCCCTAAATTATAATAATTCTCATAAACTTTCAAAAAGACTCTCAGCAACTGCCTCCACATCGCTATAGAGCGCCTAAATTCCCCTTCTTTTCTTTCGTCTAACCGGCAGTTACCGACGCTGCTCCTTCGTGACAGCGCACCACCTACTGGCCGGAACCCTGCATGACTCCTCCTCGCCTTACCCGCCGCGCTGTCGCCGTTGTGCTTTGCCTGATCCCCGCCGCTGCGTTCGCTGCCTGGAGGCTATTGCCCGAGTCGCCGGATCAACGACCTTTCGTCAGTGTTTCCCGGGGCAATATCGAATCTGCCGTCACCTCTTTGGGCACTCTGCAACCACGGCAATACGTCGACGTTGGCGCACAGGCGTCGGGGCAGATTCGTACGCTGCATGTCGAAGTTGGCGACACAGTCAAGCAAGGCCAGTTATTGGTGGAAATCGATCCCTCGACCCAGAAGGCCCAACTGGATGCCGAGCGCTTCGCCATCGAAACCCTCAAGGCCCAGGTCAAGGAGCAACGCGCCGAGCATCTGCTGGCCCAACAGCAACTGCGCCGACAACAACGCATGGCCGTCGATGGCGCCACGCGGGAGGAAGATGTGCAGACCGCCCAGGCCAAGGTCTTGACCACCCAGGCGCGCATCGACATGTACCAGGCGCAGATTCTCCAGGCCCAGGCCACCCTGCGCAGCGCCGAGGCGCAACTGGGCTACACGCAAATCTACGCGCCCATCAGCGGCACCGTGGTCGCGGTAGACGCCCGGGTCGGCCAGACCCTCAATGCCCAGCAGCGCACCCCGCTGATCCTGCGCATCGCCAAGCTGTCGCCCATGACGGTCTGGGCCGAAGTCTCGGAAGCCGATATCGGCCAGGTCAAGGCTGGCATGCAGGCTTACTTCACGACCTTGAGCGGCGGCGGGCGCCGCTGGTCCAGTACGGTTCGACAGATCCTGCCGATCCCCCCCAAACCCCTGGACCAACTCAACCAGGGCGGTGGCAGCCCGGCCTCCGCCGCAGGCAGCTCCAGCAGCGGCTCAGGCAGCAGCGGTGGCCGAGTGGTGCTGTACACCGTGCTGCTCGACGTGGACAACGCCGATAACGCGCTGATGGCGGACATGACCGCCCAGGTGTTCTTTGTCTCAGGCAGTGCGCAAAACGTATTGACCGCGCCGATATCGGCCTTCCACAGCCAGGGCAACGACCGACAAACCGCCCAGGTACTGGCCGCCAACGGCCAGATCGAAGAGCGCCAGGTCCGTACCGGCCTGAGTGATCGTCTGCGCGTGCAGATCCTCGACGGCTTGCAGGAAGGCGACAAGTTGCTGATCAGCCCCACCGGCAGCGGGGGTTGAATGAGCACGCCACTGATTGAACTGATCGACATCCGTAAATCCTACGGCGGCGGCGACAGCCCCCAAGTCGATGTATTACGCGGCATCGATCTGGCCATTCACGCCGGTGAATTCATCGCCATTGTCGGTGCCTCGGGCTCGGGCAAATCGACCCTGATGAATATCCTCGGCTGCCTGGACCGGCCAACGTCGGGGCAGTACCGCTTCGCCGGAGAAGACGTCGCGCTGCTCAACATCGACGAGTTGGCGTGGTTGCGCCGGGAGGCGTTCGGCTTCGTATTCCAGGGCTATCACCTGATCCCCTCCTCCTCGGCCCAGGAAAACGTCGAAATGCCGGCCATCTATGCCGGTACATCGGCACTGCAGCGCGCCGAACGTGCCCAGGCCCTGCTGCAACGCCTGGGCCTGGGCGAGCGCATCGGCAATCGCCCACGCCAGCTGTCCGGCGGTCAGCAGCAACGGGTATCGATTGCCCGCGCGCTGATGAACGGCGGCCACATCATTCTCGCCGACGAACCCACCGGGGCGCTGGACAGCCATAGCGGCGTCGAAGTCATGAACCTGCTCGACGAACTTGCCGCCCAGGGCCATGTGGTCATCCTGATTACCCACGACCGTGACGTCGCCGCCCGGGCCCAGCGCATAATTGAAGTGCGCGATGGCGAGGTGATCAGCGACAGTGGCACAGGTCAAAACAGGCCCGAACCGGGTGCAGGCGCCCTGCACGCCGATGACCTGCGTCGGCGCCTGAGCCAGGCCAATACCGAGCGCAGCCCGTGGCTCGGGGAAACCCGCGATGCCCTGCAAGCGGCCTGGCGGGTGATGTGGACCAACCGCATGCGCACCGCCCTGACCCTGCTGGGCATCATCATTGGTGTCGCCTCGGTGGTGGTGATGCTGGCGGTGGGTGAAGGCAGCAAGCGCCAGGTCATGGCCCAGATGGGTGCCTTCGGCTCCAATATCCTGTTCATGAACGGCGCGCCACCGGCCCCCAGAGCGCCCAGCGGCCATATCCGCCTCAGCGATGTCCGGGCCCTGGCTGACCTGCCCCAGGTCAGGACCATCATGGCGGCCACCACCCTCAAGGCCCAGGTGCGCTACGGCAACCGCGACATGACCTCGACCATCGGTGGCTACAGCCCGGTGTTCCCGAAGATATTCAGTTGGCCGCTGACCGCCGGCAGCTTTTTCACCGACGCCGACATGACCAGCGCCGCAGCGGTGGCGGTGATCGGCTCGGAAGTGCAGAAAAAACTCTTCGTCGATGGTCGCGACCCGGTCGGCCAGTACATCCTGATCGAAAATGTACCCTTCCAGGTCATCGGCGTACTGGCGAGCAAAGGCTCCAGCGGCGCCAACCAGCGCAATGACCTGCGTATTGCCATCCCCTATACGGCGGCACGCATTCGCCTGTCCGGCGCCGAATACCCCGAGTACGTGGTCATCGGCGCGGCCGACAGCACCCTGGTCCACGAGGCCGAACAGGCCATCCGCAGCCTGATGCTGCGCCTGCACAACGGTGTGGCCGACTTCGAGATCGACAACAGCGCCGCCCTGATCCAGGCCGAAGCCCATACCCGCAACGGCCTTTCTCTGATGCTCGGGGCCATTGCCGCCATATCCCTGCTGGTCGGGGGCATCGGCGTGATGAACGTGATGCTGATGACGGTTCGCGAGCGCACCCGCGAGATCGGTATTCGCATCGCCACCGGCGCCCGCCAACGCGACATCCTGCGCCAGTTCCTGACCGAGGCCGTGGTGCTGTCGCTGGTCGGTGGCCTGATCGGTATCGCTCTGGCCCTGCTGATTGGCAGCGCCTTGACCCTGGCCGATGTGGCCGTGGCGTTTTCCTCCCTGGCCATGCTCGGCGCCTTTGCCTGCTCGGTCGCCACCGGCGTGATCTTCGGCTTCATGCCGGCGCGCAAAGCCGCCGGGCTCGATCCGGTCGCCGCCCTGACCAGTGAATAATCATGAATAAAGCCCCTTTCGCCCTGCTCCCTCTGCTGATCCTGCTTGGCGCCTGCAGTCAGGCGCCCGTGCCTCTGGACAGCGGCATCACACCACCCAAGAGCTGGCAAACGCCCGCTGCGGCAGCCGCGCAGTACCCGCAATGGTGGAACAGTTTCAACAGTCCGCAATTGACGCGCCTCATCGAGCAGGCGCGTCAGGGCAGCCACGACCTCAAGGCCGCCGTGACCCGGGTCCGTCAGGCCCGCGCCGATGTACGCATCGCTGGCGGCACGTTGCTGCCCAAGCTCGATGCCAGCGCCAATGGTTATCGCCAACGCCTGCTCAAAGGCCAGGGCTACAACGAACTCGACACTTCCAGCAGCGAACGCACCTACCATTACTTCAACCTGGGCCTGACCGCCAGTTATGAGGTGGACTTCTGGGGCGGCAATGCGGCGGCCCGGGACAGTGCCGAATACAACCTGCAAGCCTCTGCCTTTGATCGCGACACCCTTGAGCTGAGCCTGCTGGGCAGCGTCGCCGACAATTACCTGACCACCCTCGCCGCCCGTGAGCAGGCGCGGATTGCCGAACTCAACCTGAACAACGCCGAGAAAATCCTCGCGCTGGTGCGCAACCGCTATCAGGCCGGCTCCGCCACGGCCCTGGAACTGGCCCAGCAGCAAAGCCTGGTCGCCAACCAACAACGCCAGTTGCCGCTCTATCGGCAACTGGCGCGTGAAGCACTGATAACCCTCGCCACGTTGCTCGGCGAGCCGGTGCAGAATCTCAGTCTGGATGAGCAACCCTTCGAACAGATCACCGGCCCGGCCATCGACAGCGGCATACCCAGCCAGTTGCTGACTCGCCGCCCTGACATCGCCAGTGCCGAAGCACGGCTGGCCGCTGCCCAGGCCGATGTCAGCGTGGCCAGGGCGGCGTTATACCCGACACTGAACCTGACCGCTGGCCTGGCCACAGGTGATGGGCAACTGGTCGATCTCACCCGTAACCCGGTATTCAACCTGGGCGCAGCCATTACCGCGCCGATCTTCAATAACGGCCAGCTACGTGCCGGGCGCGACAAGGCCATCGCCCGTCAGGACGAGCTGCTCGATACGTACCGTGGCGTGCTGATCACCAGCTTCGGTGAGGTGGAAAAGGCCCTGAACAGTGTCGACGGTCTCGATCGCCAGGCGCGCTGGCAGAACGAAGAACTGACCCAGGCACAACGCGCGTTCGACCTGGCGGAGAGTCGCTACCGCGCGGGGGCCGAAGACCTGCTCAGCGTGCTCGAGGCCCAACGCAGCCTGTTCAGCGCCCAGGCCGATCGGGTGCAACTGCGCCAGGACCGGTTGCAGGCCAGTGTGGCGCTGTACAAGGCCCTGGGAGGTGGCTGGAGTCTGTCGTCGGTGGTGGCTAACAAACGCTGACCTCGCAGCATACCTATTCTGCAGACGCTGCCGCAGGCTGCGAATGGACTAGCTGACCCAACGCTGTCGCAGCCTGCTGCAGCGCCTACAACCCACCCCTGCTCGGCCCCGCCGCCAGATGGCGGCCATACCAGGGTCGCTGTGGCACTCGGCCCGCCAGGCGGTCGGCTTCTTCCTCGGGGCTGAAAATCACCTGCAAGGCCAGCTTCATGGTCTCGATATCCAGTTTGTCACTGCCGCCGCCGTTACCCAGGCCCCAGGCCCCGCAGCCTTCCCGGGAAGGGCCGAGCCAGGGCTCGGCCACGCGCACCCAGCGCCCCGGCGCGAACCACGGAATACCGTTGACCGTCAGCGGCAGCACCTCACCGGGATGGGCTTGCTGATGAGCGAGGAACCAGTCATTGAGGCGGTCATCAATCCAGCCATGGAAGGCCCAGAACACCGGGTTTACATGGGAGGAAAACGGATCGCCGAGAAAATCATTGCCCGCACCGAACCAACGGCCGGCAAAGTCATAGTTGCGCCGTGCATAAGCCATGGGCAAACCCGAGTCAGGGTCACGACCCAGGGCGGCCCAGCGCATATGCAACCAGTCATGGATACCCAATTCGATGCGCGATCCCAACTCGCCCAGGCACAGGGTGCTGAGGTACTGCGGGTCGTGCAACTGGGCCTCCCAAAGCTGGAAATTGGCGTACAGCCCCTGATTGCTCTTGAGGTAATACAGCCACTGGCTGAAGGCGTCGTCGCCACTGGCTTGCCAGGTGGGCGGAACACTGTAGCCCGTGCGGTTGCTAAGGTAATCGACAAAGGCCTGAGTGCCCTGGCCCAGATAAGGCCGCGGCGCCGGCATGCAAGGCCAGGAACGCAGGTCCTGAATCTCGCGCACGCCATGGAGCATATGCCGGTGCATGAACAGGAAGTCCTCGCCAGAGCCGTTGCGATGGCGATCATGGCCGCGGGCGTTGCGCTCCTTGCCCAGTGGGCCGACCTGCCAGCCCAGGGCGCGGATCATCTGGCGGCGCGACTCATCGATACGGTGCCAGCGATCACGGCTGGCGTGCCATAACTGGTGGTAGTAGCGCCGTTGCGGCGAGATCAGATCGTCATGCAAGGCCGCAACGAAGGGCAGGCGCTCACGGGCTTCGACAAAGGCTCGGCGACTGGCGACAAAACGCGCCTGAGGGCCGGAATAGCCCGGCTGGGTCCCGGCCACGCGAACCTGCCCGCTGATCGTCGCGCCGCCGCCACCTTCACTCCAGTCACCCCAGATTTCATCCAGCACCGCGTCGCAGTCATAGGCCGCGCCTGACGGGGCGACCATCTTCCAGCGCAGCGTCGGCAAGTGCTCGGCCGCCAGCGGCCCATACACCTGCAAGCCGTCGTCCGCGTAAGGCGCACGCCCCAGATAGCCACGCACGGCACGGGCGCCCTGACCGACATCGAGCAGCAGCTCCAGCGGACCGGCCAGAGCAGCCAGCGCCGGGTGAGCGTCCACCAGCTGCCAGTCCCAGATACCCACCAGACGCTCGGCCAGAAAAGCATTGGGCAAGTCATCGACCGGCACCGCAGGCTCGTCGCTGCTCAGCTCCGCTTCCTGCACCTGGTTCCACTTCTGCCGCCCGTACCAGCCGGCAGGCAGCACTACACCGGCGGCCACCAGGCCGGCCAGCATCCCTCGACGTGACACCTTCATCCACTGTACTCATGACGTGACTACTGCTGCGAAAACGAATGATCAGCACAGCGATTTAGCGCCTTGCTAAATTCTCCCCAACCCGACTCGTTTCACCCAACAGGTTCGAACGGCATGGGGCCGTCGTACAGGCGGGTCGGATAGGCAATGACGAAGCACCCTCAACAGTCGCGCAAATGGCCGTGGGCAGTCGCCCTGTCGGCTCTGGTCCTGATCGCCGCCGCAGGCGCCTGGTGGTACTGGGTATATCGCCATGCGCATCCCTTCAGTCGCGACATCGAGCAGCGTGCCAACGCCTTGCAAGAGCGCATCCTCAGCCTGGATGCCCACCTTGACGTGCCGCTTAACTACGGCAGCGACGGTCGCGAAGCCAACCGCGACGGCCCGACCCGGTTCGATCTGGTCAAGGCGGCCAAAGGCCGTCTGCGTGGCGCCTCCATTGCCATCTGGTCGTGGCCGGAGTTCTGGAGCGGGCCCAACTGGCCCCATCGCCCCACCGCCGGTTTCCAGGCGGCCATGGCCAATGAACTGGAAGTGCGTTATCGCATCATCACCAGCATCGCCAGGGACTTCCCCGAGCAGGCCGGCATCGCCTACTCCCCCGCCGACTTCCGCCGCCTGGCCGGTGAAGGCAAGTTCGCCATCATCATCAGCATGCTCAACGCCGCGCCCCTGGGCGACGATATCGACAAGCTGAACCTGTGGGCGGCCCGAGGCATGCGCGTGTTCGGCCCTGGCTATGTGGGCAATAACAGCTGGGTCGATTCGGCCCGCCCCCTGCCCTTCCTCGGTGACTCGGTAGACCCGCTGGGCGGCCTGTCGGATATCGGCCGTCGGGCCGTGTCCAGGCTCAATGACCTGGGCGTGGTCATTGATGTATCGCAGATGTCCAGCCAGGCCCTGAGCCAGATCACCCAACTGAGCCGCGCCCCGGTGATCGCCTCCCACACCGGCGTGCAGGGCATGATGGATATTCGCCGCAACCTGAGCGACGCCGACCTGGCCAGCATCAAGGCCACTGATGGCCTGGTCAACATCGTTGCCTACTCCAAGTACCTCAAGCCGTTTTCGCGCAAGACCATCGAAAAGATGAACGAACTGCGCGCCCGCTACAACCTGCCCGACGTGCAGAACCAGACCCAGATGGGCACCACGACTGACCCGGTGTTCTCGATCTGGTCGGAAAAGAAATTCGGTGAATACCTCACGCCCTTCTACGACATCCTCGGCGAGGAGCCCGAAGCCACTCTGGCTGACTACGTCGACTCCATCGACTACGCCGTGAAGAAGATCGGCATCGATCATGTCGGCATCAGCTCGGACTTCAACGACGGTGGCGGCGTGGAGGGCTGGGAGAACGTCAGCCAGGTCCGCAACGTCACCGCCGAGTTGATGCAGCGTGGCTACTCCGACGAAGACATCGCCAAGCTCTGGGGCGGCAACTTCCTGCGTGTCTGGGAGGCGGCCCAGAAAGCCGCCGCACCGGCCGCTGCTGCCATCGTCCAACACTCCCAAGGAAAACCATGAAACGTCTGACCGCACTGCTTGCCCTGGGCTGCCTGTCCCTCTCTTGCGAAGCCCTGGCGGCTGATCCGGTTGAGCCCGGCAAGGTATTCAAGGACTGCAAGGACTGCCCGGAAATGGTGGTGTTGCCTGCCGGCAGCTATGTCATGGGCACACCGGATGACGAAATGGGCAAACAGGATGACGAAGGCCCTCTGCATCAGGTGACCTTCGCCCAGCCCTTTGCTGTCAGCCGTTTCCATGTCACTGCCGAACAATGGCAGGACTATGCCAAGGCCACCGGCACCGTGCTGCCCGACGGCGATTTGCGCCCCGGCCGCCTGTGCAAAAACGGCAAGCCCAGCTATCCCCAAAGTCCGCGCCAGCCTGCCGTGTGCATGAACTGGGAAGAAGCCCATGGTTACATCCGCTGGCTGGCAAAGAAGACCGGCCAGCCCTATCGCATGCTCAGTGAGTCAGAGCGTGAATATGCCGGCCGCGGCGGTTCCACCGGGCCCTTTCCGTTCCCCTTCGACAACGAAGGGGAATACCAGATCACCAAGCACGCCAACGGCTACGGCCCCAAGGATGGCTTCACCTACACCGCCCCGGTGGGCAGCTTCCCGGCCAATGCCTTCGGCGTCTTCGATGCCCATGGCAACGTTTATGAATGGGTCGAAGACTGCTGGCATAGCGACTATGTCGGTGCCCCCACCGATGGCAGCGCCTGGACCACCGGCGGCACCTGCAGCCATCGGCAGATTCGCGGTAACGACTATCTCGAACCGCCCATTTTCTCACGCTCCGGCAACCGCAACGAGCGCGAACCCGAAGTACGCGGCGACTGGTTGAGTTTCCGCGTCGCCCGCAATCTCAACGGTAATGACAAGGACTGACGTCCGCCCACGGAGAAAAAACATGACCTCATTGAGTCGACGCCGTTTTGTCACCGCTGCCACCCTGGCCAGCCTCGCCCCGGCCCTGCCCGCCTGGGCGGCAAAAAACCCTGCCAAGCCTGCGATCGACCCGATCTTCGGCGATGACATCGTCCGCCTGGACTACAACGAAAGCCCCTACGGCCCCAGCCCTGCGGCGGTCAAGGCCATGGAACTGGGTGCCCGCCAGAGCGGCCGCTACTACTACGAACAACAGGTGCGCCTGATTGAGTTATTCGCCCGCCAGAACAAGGTGCCAAACGATCATGTCGCGGTGTTCTGCGGCTCGCGCTCGCCGTTGCAGTACGGACTGGCCCGCTCGGCGGGCGCCCGCAGCGTGGTCACCGCCGCGCCGACTTATGACTCGGTGGCCAGCGGTGCCCGCTATGTCGGCGCTGCGGTGCATGAAGTTGCCCTGGACGCCCGGCATGCCCATGACGTACGCGGCATGCTTGCCGCTGATGCCCAGGCGGGGGTTATCTATCTGTGTAACCCGAACAACCCCACCGGCACCCTGACACCCCATGCCGATATCGAGTATCTGGTCAGCCACAAGCCCAAGGGTTGCCTGGCCATCATCGACGAAGCCTATCTGCACTTTTCCGACGCCCCACCCTGCCTGAACCTGGCAGTAGAAAACGACGATGTGATGGTCCTGCGCACCTTCTCCAAGCTTTACGGCATGGCCGGAGCCCGTCTGGGACTGGTCATCGCCAGGCCCGAATTGCTCAAGGACCTGCAACGCTTCAATGGTCGCAATTTCATTTCCGTCAGCACCTCCCTGGGCGGCATTGCCAGCCTGGAAGACCCCGACCTGGTGGCTCTGCGCAAGCGCACCAATCGCCACATCCTGCAAGACACCGTGCAACGCCTGCAGGCTGCGGGCTACCGCTGCACCGACGCCCAGGCCAACTGTTTCATGATCGCCCTGGGCCGTCCGGCACAACCGGTGATCGATGCCCTCGAGCAACGCAAGGTCCAGGTCGGCCGGGTCTTCGGCGCATGGCCCGAGTGGATGCGTGTCACCGTCGGTACTGCCGAGCAGATGCAAGTCTTTCTGAATCAGTTCTTCAGCGTCATGCAGCACTCATAAAACCGGATAACACATTTCAAGGAGACCCCATGATGAACGCCCTTAACAGCAAGACCGTTCATGACGTTATCGGCATCGGCTTCGGCCCGTCGAACCTGGCCCTGGCCATTGCCCTGGAAGAGCTGACACACAGCGAGGGGCGCAGTCTGAACAGCGTATTCATTGAAAAACAGGCCGATTATCGCTGGCATGGCAACACCCTGGTCGGGGGCAGCGAAATGCAGATTTCTTTTCTCAAGGACCTGGTCAGCCTGCGCAATCCTTCCAGCCCCTACAGTTTCGTCAATTACCTGCATCGCCATGGTCGCCTGGTCGACTTCATCAATCTGGGCACCTTCTATCCATCGCGCATGGAGTTCAACGACTACCTCTGCTGGGTGGCCGGGCACTTCAACAGCCAGGCCCACTACGGCGAAGAAGTGCTGCGTATCGAGCCGATCAACGTCGGCAGCGAAGTCGATCACCTGCGGGTGGTCAGCCGCGATCAGCAGGGCCGTGAACACGCACGCTATGCCCGCGCCGTGGTCGTGAGCAGCGGAGGTACGCCGCGAATCGTCGAGCCTTTCAATGAACTGATGGGCGACCCGCGAGTATTCCATCACGCCCAATACCTGAGCCAGGTCAGCAGCCTGCCCTGCGCCGCTGGCAAGCCGACCCGGGTCGCCATCGTCGGCTCAGGGCAGAGCGCCGCCGAAGCCTTCATGGACCTGCATGCCAGCTATCCCTGCGCCCGCGTCGACATGATCGTGCGCGGTTCGGCACTGAAACCGGCGGATGACACGCCGTTCGTCAACGACATCTTCTCGCCCGCCTATACCGACCTGGTGTTCGACCAGCCCCCGCAGGAGCGCCGCAAGCTGTTGCAGGAGTATCACAACACCAACTATTCGGTGGTCGACCCTCAGTTGATCGAACGCATCTACGGCATTCTCTATCAACAGAAAGTCTCCGGTGATTTGCGCCATAACGTGCTGTGCCGCCAGCAGATCGACAGCGCCCGTACCACCGACCAGGGCATCGAACTGATGCTCCACGACCTGGCAACCGATGATCGCCGTCAGCACCGCTACGATGCGGTCATCCTTGCCACCGGCTACGAACGACGTTCCCATCGCGATCTGCTCGCGCCAGTGGAGCAGCACCTCAAGCAGTTCGATGTTGATCGTCACTACCGCGCCCTGGCCAGCCCCGATCTCAAGGCAGCCGTGTTCCTGCAAGGATTCTGCGAGGCCTCCCATGGCCTGAGCGATACCTTGCTGTCGGTGCTGCCGGCACGCAGTGAAGAAATCGGCCGGGCGCTGTATGCGCTGAGTGAAACCCGACGCCTCGAACAGCCCCTGGCTGCCCTGGCCGGCATCTGAGCGTTGCGCTCACACCCTCCCCTGGACCGGCTCAGCGAGACCTCGACATGACCGTAGCGGTTAACAGCCTGGCCCGCGAAGCCTGGCGCATTCTCAAGCCTTACTGGAAGGCGGTACTGGCGTCCATCGTGATGGGCGTGGTCAGCGGCTTGAGCGTGACGGCGTTGCTGGCGACCATCAACCATGCCATGAACCAGGGCGCCGGGCCCACCGCCCGGCTGGCCTTGCAGTTCGCCGGTTTCTGCGCGCTGACCCTGGGTTGCTCGACCGGCTCACGCCTGTTGACCAACTATGTCGGCCAGCGCGTGGTACGCAACCTGCGCCGCGAACTGGCCGGCAAGGTGCTGGCAGCGCCGGTCGAGCAACTGGAGCGCTTTCGTGGCCACCGGCTGATTCCGATCCTGCTCAATGACGTCACCACCATCAGCACCTTCGCCCTGTC
The DNA here is from genome assembly GCF_024807945.1 of Pseudomonas sp. JUb42. Lineage (GTDB taxonomy): Bacteria > Pseudomonadota > Gammaproteobacteria > Pseudomonadales > Pseudomonadaceae > Aquipseudomonas. The sequence goes on from NZ_JANUFD010000019.1 coordinate 153,483, forward strand.
CGTGGCGCCCATGGTCATCGCCTTCACCGTTACCCTGGCCTGCCTGTGCTACCTGGCCCTGTTGTCCTGGCAGATCCTGCTGCTGACGGTACTGACGGTGTTGATCGGTGTCGGCGCCCAGTACGTCGCACAACGCGGCGGCAATGTGCGCCTGACCCAGGCCCGGGATGGTGAGGACGAGTTGCAGGGCTACTACCAGGCAATCACTGACGGCGCCAAGGAGCTGCGTATTCAGCGGCCGCGCCGCTGGCACATGCGCGACCAACTGATCCACGGTGTCACCGAGCGGATTGCCCAGGCCAACATTCGGGCGGCGAATATCTTCATCACCGCCGAAACCTTCGGCTCGGTGCTGTTCTTCGCCGTGATTGGCCTGGCCATCGCCTTTCAGGTCATGTGGCCGGCGGCCGATCGCACGGTGCTCGGCGGCTTTGTTCTGGTCATGCTGTACATGAAGGGGCCGCTGGAACAACTGGTACTCAACCTGCCCATGATCAGCCGGGCACGCATCGCCCTGGGGCGGGTTGCCGAGTTATCTTCACGTTTCTCCACACCGGAAACCCAGGCTCAGCCTGGTGGCAAGCAAGCAGTGCCGGAGTTCCAGCACATTGAGCTGTGCAGCGTGCGCTATGACTACCCGGTGGTCGAGGGCAGCGAGCCGTTCTGCCTGGGGCCTGTCAACCTGCGGATCGAGCGCGGCGACATCCTGTTCATCGTCGGCGAAAACGGCTGCGGCAAGACTTCACTGATCAAACTGCTGCTGGGGCTGTACCCGCCCCAGGCCGGCGACATCCAGCTGAACGGGCAAAGCATTGGTGACGCCGGCCGTGATGATTATCGCCAGTTGTTCACGACCATCTTCGCCGACCATCACCTGTTCGACGACTTGAGCCCCGGCGCCCGACAGAAGCCCGAGTTGGTGGCGCGCTACCTGCAACGTCTGGATATCGCCCACAAGGTCAGCCTGGTGGACGGCAGCTACAGCACTACCGCGCTGTCCACCGGACAACGCAAGCGCCTGGCCCTGGTCAATGCCTGGCTCGATGAGCGACCGATTCTGGTCTTCGACGAGTGGGCCGCCGACCAGGACCCGACCTTCCGCCATGTGTTCTACACCGAGCTGCTGCCTGAGCTTAAACGCGAAGGTCGCACGGTCGTGGTCATCTCTCACGATGACCGCTATTTCCACGTCGCCGACCAGTTGATCCGCATGGACAAGGGTCGCGTGGCCAGCGAACGCGTCGACAACCCGGCCCTGCAGCCGGCCTGACGCCCCACTACACCTCAAGGATGGTCCTGCCATGGGCAAAAAGAACATTGCATACCTCTGGTCCCTGCGTAACGCCGCCGCCGACAAGGCTGGCCAGGCGGTTCCTTACAAAGGCGAACAGCGTTACATGAAGTCGGTGCTCGAATATCTGGTCGAACAGCTGGAACAAACCGCTCTCGGTGAGCTGTACCACCTGGAGACGGTGATCTACGACGACGATGCCGAATCACCCCGGGATCGCGAACACCTTGCCCAATACGGCTTCAGGCACGGCGATGGGCCACGCTGGTTCTACCCGCCTCAGCTCAAGGTCCAGGGCCGGGTGCTCAATGATCTGTTGACGCCGATCCCTTCGACCTACCGCCGCCTGCCCCTCGATGCCGCCGAACGCCCGGCCGGCAAGCATGACTTCGAACAACGCCTGCTGCTCAAGCTGCAAGCGGAGAAAATCGACCTGGTGGTGGTGGACGGCCTGCTGGTGATCCTCGACGAACTGGTCCGCCCCGGCAGCCCCTATCACCGACGCATGGTCAATATTCATCCAGGAATCACCCGTCTGGAATCGCCCTATGAACGCCGCGGCGCCTACGCCACCTGGGACGCCCTGTACGGTGCCCGCGGGCGCAAGATCGTCGATTGGAATACGCGTCAGGAGATCGAAGTACCGGTGCTCGACAAGACCGGCGCCTCATTCCACTACATGGACAACGGCATCGATTCCGGCGACGTCATCCACGATGTGCTGGCCACCAGCATCGACCCCGGGGACAGCATTCTGGAACTACGCTGGAACAACTTCAATCGCAGCCTTTTCCCGGCACTCAGCGAGGGCCTGATGCATCTGGCCCGTGCCGAACGCGCAGCGCTCTCTTCAGCCTGAACGGAATGCCGGGAGGGGCCTTGCGGCCCCTTTTTTTTGCGCAAAATCACTAATGATACAAATTCGCATTCCGGTTTATGCAAGGTGACGCGTCTCATACGCATCCCTGCCAACACAATAATTTATTTGATTTACTTTACTAGAGAGCATCCATGTCATCCCTCAACCGATTGAACCCGATTGCTCGGGCATTGCTTGTCAGCCACGCCGTACGCAAGCCGCGCTTCTTCGCATCCGCCGGCCTGGCCATGATGCTGCCAGCTGTGGCAGCGCAGGCCCAGGACGTTACCTTCAATATTCCGGCACAGGCGCTGGGGAGCGCCCTGGCAGAATTCGGTAAACAGGCGAACGTCGAGGTGCTGTACAGCCCGGACCTGGTCAACGGCCAGCGCAGCAATAGCCTGCGCGGTACGTTCAGTGCCGAGCAGGGTATCGCCCAGTTGTTGCGCGGCACCAAGGTCAGCTACAGCCTGCAAGGCAGTTCACTGATCCTGACACCCGTGGGTGACGGCAAGACAATGGAGCTTGGCCCGACCAACGTCACGGGCGCCGCGCTGGGGAGCACGACCGAGAACACCGGCTCCTATACCACCGGCGCCATGCGCACGGCGACCAAACTGCCGTTGACGCTCAGGGAAACGCCACAGGCCGTCACCGTCATCACCCGCCAGCGGATGGATGACCAGGCAATGAATACCCTGGATGACGTGGTCAAGAGTACGCCAGGCATGAGTGCACAAAAACTCGGCCCGGATCGTCAACGCTACTACGCCCGGGGTTTCCAGGTCGACAATCTGATGTATGACGGCATCCCGACCAACGTCGGTTCCGGTGCAGCGGATATCATTTCTTCGGCCGACCTGGCCATGTATGACCACGTCGAAATCGTGCGTGGTGCCACCGGCCTGATGCAAGGCGCGGGCAACCCGTCGGCAGCCATCAACATGGTGCGCAAACGCCCGACAGCCGATACCCAGATCAGCATTACCAACAGTGCTGGCAGCTGGGATCGCTATCGCAGCGAGGTCGACGCGGGTGGCTCGCTCAATGAGCAAGGCACCCTGCGCGGCCGCGTAGTGGGTGCCTATCAGAACAACCACAGCTTCCAGGACAACGTCCAGACCGAGCGCGGCGTGTACTACGGCATTCTTGAGGCGGACCTCAACCCGAGCACAATGCTGACCTTCGGCGCGTCCTATCAGGACGACAACAACCATATCCCGTGGGGCGGTGTACCGGTGGCAGCCAATGGCAGTGATTTGCACCTGTCGCGCTCCACGTACCTGGGCAACGACTGGGACTACTGGGACAAGGACAGCACCTTCGCCTTTGCCAAAGTCGAACACAGCTTCGATAACGACTGGAAGATGACCCTGGCGGCCAACAAGGGTTGGGGCAAACTCAATCACCTCGCCAGTAAGGTGAACAACCGCAATAACGTGTTCGGGCAAACCCTGGGCGGTTATCGCTACGACAGCAACCAGACCAGCACCGATCTGTTTGCCAGTGGCCCGATGAAGCTGTTCGGACGCGAACATGAACTGGTCGTGGGTGCCAGCGACCGCAAGGAAAAGCTCAGCCTGACGGAGCGCACCGATAACAGTGTCTACCCGAACATGGACATCTATAACTGGGATCCGGATCTTCGCCCCAAACCCGGCGTCCTCACGTCCAGCTTCTGGCAGCACACCGACACCGAACAGAAGAGCGCCTATGTCACCGGCCGCTTCAGCCTGGCGGACCCTCTTCACCTGATCCTCGGCAGCCGCCTGGACTGGTATGACTACAGTGCCGATACCGGCACCAGCCACACCGAGTACAAGGTCACCCGTAACGTCACCAAGTACGCCGGGCTTATCTATGACTTCGACGAGCATCACTCCGTCTATGTCAGCTACACCGACGTGTTCAAACCGCAGAACTACCTGACCTCAGGTGGCGGGCTGCTGGAGCCCATTGTCGGCAAGAACTACGAAATCGGCATCAAGGGTGAGTACTTCGACGGAGCACTCAATGCCTCCGCTGCCGTATTCCGCATGGATCAGGAAAACCGCGCACGAGCCCTGGTCGACCAGACCCAGTGCCCGACCAGCGCGACCTGCTACGAAGCCGCCGGCAAGGTACGGGCTCAAGGTATCGACCTGGAAATCCAGGGCGCGCTTACCCCTCGCTGGCAGATCGGCGCAGGCTATACCTATACCGAAGCCAAATATCTTTCCGACGCCAACAAGAACAACGAAGGCCGCCCATTCGACACCGACCTCCCGCGTCACATGGCCAAGTTGACTAGCACCTACCAGTTGGACGGAGAGCTGGAGCGCTGGCGTGTCGGCGGTACGCTCTACGGGCAAAACGCACTGTTCAACAAGGGCGCGACCTATAAGACCGAACAGGGCGCCTACACCCTGCTGGACTTGATGGTCGGTTTCAAACCCACTGATCACATCGACGCCCGCCTGAACCTGAACAACGTCTTCGACAGGAAGTACTACGTCAGTATCACTGACAACCCGCTGCGCGCCGAAAACATCTATGGCGACCCACGCAACCTGATGCTCACGGTCAAGTACAACTTCTAAGTCCGCCCCGGCTCCCGATGGTCATCATCAGGAGTCACCCCCGTTGCAACCCAACATAAAAAACGCCAGGCTTTGAAGCCTGGCGTTTTTTTGTGTGCGCCGCCCCGGCCTATCCCTGGGACTCCAGACTCGCCAGGAACACCTCCGAGCGCACCATGAGCGAGTGCTCGATATCCACTACCTCGGCTCTGGCAACGCCCGACCGCGTGCAGCGAGCGGCGAACTCTCTGATCAGCGCATGAGTATCGATAAAGGTTGTGCTCGACCACCAGCAATGCGGCTTGACCTGCGAAGGCGTAATCTGCGCCTGCCTCTGCAACTCGGTCACCTGCTCGAACACGTCGAAGCCAACGGCCATCTCTGCTGCCAGTTTCTGCACGTCATACAGCTGTCTGAACTCATCCACCGGCATATCTTTATCCATCGCCAGTTGAGCCAGCACATGGTCGACCGGGCGCAGCGCGGGCGTCTGATCCTTCGCATCAGCCCAGTGTCGGGCAATCCAGTCCTCCCCGACCTCGGGGAAGAAGCCTTTTATCACCGCGACCAACTGAGCCAGATCCTCGTCCTCGGCGGGCTGTTCGATCACCTCGGCGGTACGGTAGAAACCGGAGAAGGCAACCGGCAGGGCTGCATCCACCAGGCCCAGCCATTGCACAGACTCACCACGGGCCTCCAGCCTGTTGCAGATCGCCATTGCCAGCAAACCACCCGAAGACCAGCCAAGAAAATGATAAGGGCCATGGGGTTGTTGCTCGAGTATGTCGGCCAGAAAGCCGTCAACCATGGCGTCCCAGGAGCGATAGCGCAAACCCGCCTCAATGATCGAGCGATGCAGGACACCATAGGTCTGGTATCGCCGACGCAGGCGATAAGCCAACGGGTAGTAGGCAAAGACCACACCTCCGGCGGGCGGCAGGCAAAATAGATTCGGCGATTCTGGATCATCCCCTGCCATGCGCACCAGCGCCGAAGGGATCTGCTGGCCGCTACTGCGCAGCCAGTGGGACAGCTGCCTGATCGTGGGATGGGTCATGAATTCATGCAGCGGCAGATGGGTATCGAACGCCTGACGGATCTTTTCCAAAAGCCCGAGCATGAGGATCGAGTGTCCTCCCGATTCGAAGAAATCGTCATCGAGCCCGACCCGCTCCACCTTCAGAGCCTGTGTCCACAGCGATGCGAGCTCGCGTTCCAGCGCAGTGCGCGGCGCTTCATATTTCTTGTCCTCGGCATGATCCGGCAGTGGCAGCGCCTTGCGATCAAGCTTGCCATTGGGGCTCAGGGGCATGGCCTGCAATAACACCCACTGCGCGGGCACCATATAGTCCGGCAGACCCGCCTTCAGGTGCACCTTGAGCCCTTCCCGTGGGTCGGCACCCTCTTCGCTCGGCACCAGATACCCCACCAGTTGTTTGCCCAACGGGCCATCGATATCGATCACCACCGCTTCACGTACCGCCGGATATTCCTGGGCCCGGGCATCGATTTCGCCCAGCTCGATGCGCAGGCCGCGAATCTTCACCTGATGATCCAGGCGCCCGGCGTATTCGATGGCGCCATCGGCGCGGTAGCGGGCCAGGTCGCC
>NZ_JANUFD010000020.1 GCF_024807945.1 Pseudomonas sp. JUb42
GTCGTTTTCCTTCCGCGGTTTTTTTTTTTTGTGTTTTATGGGGGGTGGGGGGGGCCGGGGGTGGCGCTCTCCCCCCCCCCCCCCCCCCCCCCCCCCCCCCCCCCGGCTCCCACAATGGATTGCGCGTCTATAGCTACAAAAGCGGTGCCACAGAAGGCTCATTCCTCGGCCAGGCATCCAGCACCGCCTTGAACAGCGTTGCCAGGGGAATCGCAAAGAAAATCCCCCAGAAGCCAAACAACCCGCCAAACAACAGCACTGCGCAGATGATCGCCACCGGGTGCAGATTCACCGCTCCGGCGAACAGCAGCGGCACCAGCACGTTGCCGTCGAGCATCTGGATGATCCCGTATACCGCCATCAAATAGATGAACTGGTCGCTCCAGCCCCACTGGAACAGCGCAATCAGGGTGACTGGCACCGTCACCACCACAGCGCCGACATAAGGCACCACCACCGACAGACCGACCAGCATCGCCAGCAGCGCCGCATAATTCAGGCCCATGGTGACAAAGGCGATATAGGTCACCCCACCGCACAACACGATCTCGATGACCTTGCCGCGAATGTAGTTGGCGATCTGCCGGTTCATTTCCTGGGCTACCCGGGTGATCAGCGTACGCTCGCGAGGCAGGTAGCCGACGACCCAGCGGGCGATCAGATGGCGGTCCTTGAGGAAGAAGAACACCAGGATCGGCACCAGCACCAGATAGATCATGACGTTGACCAGCATCGGCAGGCTCGACAGAGAGAAGGTCAACGCCAACTGGCCGAACTTGCCGATCTCGCCCCTGGCCACTTCAATGGCGTGCAGCACCTGCTCGTCGGAAACCAGATGCGGATAGCGCTCAGGCAGCAGTAACAATAACGACTGCCACTTGATCAGCATGCCCGGCAGTTCATTGAACAGGGTGATGACCTGATGCCAGAGCAACGGCACCAACACCAGCATGATCACCGCCAGTACGCCCATGAACAGCATGAACACTAGACCTACGGCGCCGGACTCAGGCACCCGCATACGCTCCAGCAGGTTGACCATGCCCTGCATCAGGAATGCCAGGACCATCCCGGCCAGTACCGGTGCCAGCATGCCGCCGAGTTTCAGGACTACGGTAAAGGCCACGACCAGCAAGACTGCGAGCACCACCGCTTCTTCATCGGAGAAGTAGCGATGCACCCAGTCGCGAAGCACCTTGAACATCAAAAATCCTTTTCACAGAGAAATTAATCAGGCTTTGCGCAACCAGTAGCGATAGACCCCGGCTTCGACCTGTTCATGTAACAGTGTGTGTCCCGCCAAACGGGCAAACGTACGGAAATCGCGTTGGGAACCGGCGTCGGTGGCGGTCACCTTGAGCACCGCGCCACTGCTCAGACGATTGAGTTCCATCTTGGCCTTGAGCAACGGCAGCGGGCAGTTCAGCCCACTGGCATCGAGCTCAGCGTCGCACACAGCGGGACAGGCTACAGCGTCAGACATCATTTCTCTCCGGGCAGGCACATTGGATTGCACCTGAATCAGCAGTTTCATACACAGCCGCCAGAATACCCGACTCTGGTCAGCAAGCCATGCAGACAGCTACAGTAAGGACTTTCTGCCTCTTGAGCTTCATGCATGAAATTCCTGCGCCCTACCCTGCTGACGCTTGCCTGCCTGCTCTCGGTGCCCAGTTTCGCCATTGATCTGCCCGCGCTGGGCGATGCCAGCTCCGCCATTGTCTCCCCTGAACAGGAGCATTCCCTGGGCCGTGCCTGGCTGGCGATGCTGCGCAGCCAGGTGGCGCAGTTATCCGATCCGATCCTCAAGGACTACGTCGAGACCTCCGTCTATCGTCTGGCCGAAACCAGCCAGGTGCAGGATCGGCGTCTGGAATTCATCCTGATCAACAGCCCGGAACTCAACGCCTTCGCCGCTCCCGGCGGGATTGTCGGGGTCAACGGCGGGCTGTTTCTCAACGCTCAGACCGAAGGCGAGTACGCCTCAGTACTGGCCCACGAACTGGCGCATTTGTCGCAACGCCACTTCGCCCGTGGCGTCGAGGCCCAGCAGCGCATGCAGGTGCCGGTCATGGCCGCCCTGCTGGCAGGGGTAGTGATGGCCGCCGCCGGGGCCGGTGATGCCGGTATCGCGGCGATTGCCGGTTCCCAGGCGGCCGCGATTCAGGAGCAGCAGCGTTTCTCCCGGCAGAACGAACAGGAAGCCGACCGGGTCGGCATCATGAACCTGGAAAAAGCCGGCTACGACCCACGCAACATGCCGACCATGTTCGAGCGTTTGGCCCGCCAGTACCGCTACAACAAGACCCCACCGGAATTCCTGCTGTCCCACCCGGTCACCGAATCGCGTATCGCTGACACCCGCAACCGCGCCGAACAGGCCAAGCCCGGTGGCAAGGAAGACAGCCCGCTATATCAACTGATGCGTGCGCGTATCGCCCTGTTCTACGAAGAAACGCCGGGCATAGCCGCACAGCGTTTCCGTGCGCAGCTGAACGAGAACCCCAAGGCCCCGGCCCCGCGCTACGGCCTGGCCCTGGCCCAGATCAAGGCTGGCCAGCTCAACGAGGCACGGGAAGAGCTCAAGCCATTGCTGGCCGCAGAACCCAATAACATCACCTACAACCTGACCCAGATCGACCTGGACATCACCAATAACCGCCTGCCCGATGCATTGAAACGCGTCGAGCACATGCTCGATATGTACCAGGACAACTACCCCCTGCGTCAGGCCCGTATTGACGTGCTGCTCAAGCTCAACCGCAACGCCGACGCCGAAAAAAGCCTCGACAGCCTGCTCAAGAGCCGCCCCGACGACCCGGATGTCTGGTACCTCGTCGCCGAAACCCGTGGCCTGAATGGCAACACCATTGGCCTGCATCAGGCCCGCGCCGAATACTTCGCGCTGATGGGCGACTACCGCCAGGCCATCCAGCAACTCGACTACGCCAAGCGCCGGGCCAACAACAACTTCCAGCTGGCATCCCGTATCGATGCGCGGCAGAAGGACCTGATGGATCAGGAGCGGGCGGTTAAAGAGATGATGAATTAAAGAGATGTCATGGAGGTCTTGTTGGAGCGAGGCTTGCCCGCGAATCGACTGCCGCGATGTGTCAGAGAAAGTGCGGTGAACCCTTCGCGGGCACGCCTCGCTCCAACCGATTAGCCCGACTTCAAGAAAGTGTTCACTGATCGAACACTTTCCCACCCACCTCACCCGCTCTTGATTGACAGAAATTAACCATCCAGTACATTTTCTCCAAAGCTATAACAATGGAGAAAAACCTGATGCCTCGTACCCTCCTGGTGCTCAACGGTCCCAACCTGAACCTGCTCGGCAGCCGTGAGCCCGCCACCTACGGCCACGAAACCCTGGCCGATATTCAGGCGCTGTGCTGCCGCACCGGTGACGCTCTGGATCTGAATATCGAATTCCAGCAGACCAACCATGAAGGTCAACTGATCGACTGGATTCACCAGGCCCGCGGCCGTGTTGCGGGTATCGTCATCAACCCCGCCGCCTGGACACATACCTCGGTCGCCATTCGCGACGCCCTGGTCGCCAGCGAAGTGCCGGTTATCGAAGTGCACCTGTCCAACGTGCACAAGCGCGAAGAATTTCGTCACCACTCATTTGTCTCAGGCATTGCCGTCGGTGTGATCTGCGGCCTGGGCAGTAACGGCTATCGGATGGCCATCGAACACTTTGCCCATCTACTCAAGGCCTGATCCCATGTCCAAGACTCCCTCCATCCTCGCCGGCCTGATCGGCGCCGGCATCCAGGCCTCGCTGACGCCGTCCATGCATGAACAGGAAGGCGATGCTCAGGGTATCCGCTACCTGTATCGCCTGATTGATCTGGACATGTTGAAACTGGACAGCAACAACCTCGAGGAGCTGCTGGTCGCCGCCGAGCGCACGGGTTTTACCGGGTTGAACATCACCTTCCCTTGCAAGCAGGCGGTTATCCCGTTACTGGATGAGCTGTCCCCGGAAGCCAGCGGCATTGGCGCGGTGAACACCGTGGTGTTCAAGGATGGCCGGCGCATCGGCCATAACACCGACTGCCTGGGCTTTGCCGAGGGCCTGCGCCGTGGCCTGGGTGATGTTGGCAAAGGCCGGGTGGTACAAATGGGTGCGGGCGGCGCTGGCGCGGCAGTGGCCCATGCGCTGCTCAAGGAAGGGGTCCGGCAGCTGCAGATTTTCGACGTCGACGCCGAACGCGCTCGCGGCCTGGTCAATAACCTCAACCAGCACTTCAACGGCAGCCCGGCCCAGGTCGGTCTCGACCTGGCGACAGCCCTGGCCAGCGCCGACGGCCTGGTCAACACCACGCCCATGGGCATGGCCAAGCTGCCGGGCATGCCGGTGCCCAAGGCCCTGCTGCACGGCGGGCTCTGGGTGGCGGAGATCGTCTACTTCCCGCTGGAAACCGAACTGCTGCGCGAAGCCCGGTCCCTGGGCTGCCGCACGCTGGATGGCGGCAATATGGCGGTGTTCCAGGCGGTCAAGGCGTTCGAACTGTTCAGCGGTGCCAGTGCCGATGCCCGGCGCATGCTCGATCATTTCAGCCGGTTGACGGCCTGACCGATACAGGCGCTGGTCCAGGCATTGTGGGTGGTGGTTGTGGGAGCGAATTCATTCGCGAATAGGCCGGTACATCCGAGTGACATTTGTTGCCTGGAATACCGCTTTCGCGAATGAATTCGCTCCCACAGAATTCATTTCCACAGAGTTCGCTCCCACAATTCACGGCTACACAATTCCCCCTGAAAATCTGATCAGGCCTGGATATAGCGCAACACTGACTCACAAATCACCTGTTTCTGCCGCTGTTTGACCTCCTGATCGGACAAATCGATCTGAAAAATCTCGCTGAAGGTATGGCGGTTGGAGACGCGGTAGAAGCAGAACGAGCTCATCAGCAAGTGCACGTCGATGGCTTCGAGGCCCGGCCGGAAGACCCCCGCAGCTTCACCGCGGCGCAGGGTTTCGTCGAGCAGGTTGCGCACGTTGCCGCTCATCGAGCGAATGTTGGTCGATTGCTTGACGTTCTCGCCGTAGTGAATGTTCTCGATGCAGACGATGCGCACGAAATCCACGTTGCTGTCGTGGTGATCGAACGTAAACTCCACCAGGCGTTGAATTGCCGCCCGAGGTTCCAGCGCGCCCAGATGCAACTGGGCCTCGGTCTGGCGAATATCGCCGTAGAGTTTCTCCAGCACCTCAACGTACAGCTGCTCCTTGCTGTTGAAGTAGTAATAAATCATGCGCTTGGAGGTTTTCGTGCGCTCGGCGATGGCGTCCACCCGCGCTCCCGAAAGCCCCTGCTGGACGAATTCGGTGATCGCGGCCTGCAGAATGTCCTGACGGGTTTTTTCCGGATTGTTCTTGCGACTTTTGCGAGGCACTTCAAGGGAAGGCTCGGGAAGTTCTGCGGTCATGGTCATACAGCACTCACGGCAAATAGACACGGTAGCGCTGATTATGGCCCTCGCCGCGTAACGAAGAAACCGGGCGGGGCAACTCTCCTTGCGCCACCCGCTGCGGGGGCCTACAAACGCGCCTGGGCCGCGCTGCCGCTGCGCACCTTGGCCATGGCCGCCAGACGCACCGCCACGTTGGCTGCGCCATAGCCGACATAACCGTTCTTGCGCTGCAATAGCTCGAAGAAGAAGCGCCCTTCGAACGGCTCGGTGTAGACATGAAACAGCTCACCGCCCTGGGCATCACGGTCATAGAGCACGTTGTAGTAGGCCAGTTCGCTCAGGTATTCGTCGTCAAAATCGAAGCGCGCCGCCAAATCGTCGTAGTAGTTGAGAGGGATCTGCAGCAGCGGCACGCCGGCGGATTTGGCCCGTTCGATCTCGGCGAACAGGTCCTCGCAGGCGAAGGCGATATGGTGCACGCCGGAACCGCGATAGCTGGATAGCGCGTGGGAAATCACCGTATTGCGGTTTTCCGAAATGTTCAGCGGCAGTCGGACCGAACTGCAACGGCTGCGCACGGCGCGACTTTTCACCAGACCGTAAGGGTCGGGCAGCACCACTTCATCATCCGCTTCGAAGTCCAGCAGGCTCTTGTAGAACAACACCCAGCTGTCCAGGCTTTCGGCAGGCAAGGCCATGGCCATATGATCGATACGTTGCAGATGACCGCTTTGCTGCGCCTGGGGATTGAGGATGAAGTCGGTCTCGTAGATGCTCTGCCCGGCGTCAGACTTGCCGATCAGATAGATCAGACTGCCATCAGGCGCGCGCACTGCCGGAACCTCCCGCTCGTTGGGCCCGACCAGGCCACGATAGGGTTGGCCCTTGAATTGGCGGGCGCGTTCCAACGCCTTGGCGCCATCATCAACCCGCAAGGCCGTGGCACACAGGGACGGGCCATGGGCTTCGAAAAAGCCGTGGGCAAATGAGTAAGGCTCGGCATTGAGGACGATATTGATATCACCCTGACGCATCAGGCTGACGTCCTTGGAGCGATGCTGCCCGGCCTTGGCAAAGCCCAGTCGCTCCAGCCAACCGGCGAGACGATTGCCTTGCTCGCCGTCCACGGCGAACTCGAGAAACTCGACGCCGTCATAAGCGCTGGCCGGTGGCGGCGCGAACAGCTGTTGCAGATCCACCGCCGGGGCCAGTCCCTGGGCGGCTTCGTCTTGCAGTCGGTTGCGGGTTTTCTCTTCCAGATACAGCAGCGAGCGCAGGCCATCGGCGGCATTGCTGCGGGTCGGCGCGGCGCGGAAGCCGTCGTTGAAGATCTCCAGTGACAACGGCCCCTTGTAGCCGCTGCGAATGATCGGCGCGAGAAAGCCCGCCAGATCGAATTCACCCTGGCCGGGGAAACAGCGGAAATGTCGACTCCACTCCAGCACGTCCATGGCCAGGATTGGCGCGTCGGCCATTTGTACGAAGAAAATCTTGTCGCCGGGAATCTGCGCAATGGCGCCAGGGTCGCCCTTGAGCGACAAGGTGTGAAAGCTGTCAAGCAACACGCCCAGCGCCGGGTGATCGGCCTGACGCACGATGTCCCAGACCTGTTGGTAGGTATTTACATGCTGGCCCCAGGCCAAGGCTTCGTAACCGATGCGCAACTGGCGCGCCCCTGCCCGCTCGGCCAACAGCCGCAGGTCGTCGACCAGAATCTGCTGCTCGCCTATGGAATCGGCCGAGGCGTTGCTGCACACCAGCACCAGGTCGGTGCCCAGTTCCTGCATCAGGTCGAACTTGCGCTCGGCCCGTTCCAGGTTGCGTTGCAGGCGCTCGCGGCGGCAGCCTTCAAAGTCACGAAACGGTTGGAACAGGGTGATGGCGATGCCCAGGTCGGCGCACATCTGCCGCACTTCCCGCGGGCTACCCGCGTAATACAACAGATCGTTCTCGAAGATTTCCACGCCGTCGAATCCGGCAGCGGCAATGGCTTCAAGCTTTTCCGGCAGAGTCCCGCTCAAAGAGACGGTGGCAATCGAGCGCTGCATTGTTCAGCTCCTTTGTAGGAAGGCCCGTCACGTTGAAAACGCCGAACCGGAGACGAATCAGGGGTAGAGGGATTATTGATGGGCACGAGGAAGCGGTAAATATATAGTGTACGAACTGGTTAGTTTTGTGTTCGATTATCGCCCAAAATAGCCTTTGGCGAATTGACGGTTTTTCTTGCGGTGCGCAACATCGACACCACCTTGCAGTGTCTCAGTGCAACATGAGCCGTATTTGGCAGTCGCCGAGACACGCAACAACCACCCAGCAGCAAACCAATAACAATTTCAAAAAACGGGTCCAAGCAGATGATTCAATCTCATAGCTCACCGCTGGAGACTAAACACGTCTCCCCCCATGCCGGCATCGGCGACAAGATCCGCGGCGCCATGGCCGTCGGCAAAACCCGCTGGGGCATGCTCGCTCTGGTGTTCTTCGCCACCACCCTCAACTACATCGACCGCGCCGCCCTCGGCGTCATGCAACCGATCCTCGCCGACAAAATGAGCTGGACGGCGATGGACTACGCCAATATCAACTTCTGGTTCCAGGTCGGCTACGCCGTGGGCTTCCTGCTGCAGGGGCGGTTCATCGACAAGGTCGGGGTCAAACGCGCGTTCTTCCTCGCCGTACTGCTCTGGAGCCTGGCAACCGGCGCCCACGGCCTGGCCACATCGGCAGTGGGCTTTATGGTCTGCCGCTTTATCCTCGGCCTCACGGAGGCGGCCAACTACCCGGCCTGTATCAAGACCGCGCGGACCTGGTTTCCCGCCGGTGAGCGGGCCCTGGCCACCGGTATTTTCAATGCCGGGACCAACGTCGGCGCCATGCTTACGCCTGCGCTGTTGCCGCTGATTCTGTCGGTCTGGGGCTGGCAGGGCGCATTCCTGTCCATGGCCGCGCTGGGCGTCGTCTGGCTGGTGTTCTGGAGCTTGAAATACTACGCGCCGGAAGATCACCCGAGCGTCAAGGCCAGTGAACTGGAATACATCCAGCACGGCGCCGAGCCTGCGCAAAAAGGCGCACCCCTGAGCCAGATCCTGCGCATGCGCGGCACTTGGGCCTTCGCCCTGGCCTATGCGATTACCGCGCCGGTGTTCTGGTTCTACCTGTACTGGCTGCCGCCGTTCCTCAATCAGCAATACAACCTGGGCATCAGCGTTTCGCAGATGGGTATCCCGCTGATCATCATCTGGCTGACCGCCGACTTCGGCAGCGTCGGCGGCGGCATCCTCTCGTCCTGGCTGATCGGCCGCGGCGTCAAACCCATCACGTCGCGACTGATATCAATGCTGATCTTCGCCTGTGCCATCGGCTGCGTCGTCTTCGCCGCCCATGCCAGCGGCCTGTGGATCGCGGTACTGGCCATCTCCCTCGGCGTCGGCGCGCACCAGGCCTGGACCGCCAATATCTGGAGCCTGGTGATGGACTACACGCCCAAGCACATGATGAGCACCGTGTTCGGCTTCGGCGGCATGTGCGCGGCCATCGGCGGCATGTTCATGACCCAGATCGTCGGTTATGTGCTGACCGTGACGCACAATAACTACACCGTGCTGTTCACCATCATCCCGGCCATGTACTTCATTGCCCTGACCTGGCTGTTCTTCATGGCGCCGCGCAAGGTTCCAGAACTCGGCTGACTTCCTTTCAGGGGCCTGAACAACAGGCCCCGGCAGGATATCTACGCCGGCTAAAAAATGTACGAACCAGTTAATTACTAATAAATACAATAAAGGTCCATCGCAATGCCCTCATTCCTGACACGTCACCCACGTTTGCTTTCCGGCACCCTGGCCCTGGCCGCCGTCACAGGCGGTATCCCCCTGAACAGTCAGGCCGAAGGTTTTCTGGAAGACAGCAAAGCCACGCTCAACCTGCGCAACGCCTACTTCAACCGCAACTTCACCAACCCGGCCTACCCGTCGAGTCGGGCGCCGCAGAACTACGCCGAGGAATGGACGCAGAACTTCATTCTCGACGCCAAGTCCGGCTTCACTCAGGGCTGGGTCGGTTTTGGTGTCGACGTACTCGGGCTGTATTCGCAGAAGCTCGATGGCGGCAAGGGCACCGGGGGCACGCAACTGCTACCGATTCACGATGACGGGCGCCCGGCGGACAACTTCGGCCGTCTGGGCGTGGCGCTCAAGGCCAAGGTCTCCAACACCGAACTGAAGGTCGGCGAGTGGATGCCGGTGCTGCCGATCCTGCGTTCGGATGATGGCCGTTCCCTGCCGCAGACCTTCCGTGGCGGGCAGATCACCTCCAAGGACATCGCCAACCTGACGGTCTACGGCGGTCAGTTCCGCGGCAACAGCCCGCGCAACGACGCGAGCATGGAAGACATGTCGATGAACGGCAAAGGCGCCTTCACCTCCGACCGCTTCAACTTCGGCGGCGGCGAATACAGCTTCAACGACAAGCGCACGCAGATCGGCGTCTGGTATGCGCAGCTGGAAGATATCTACCAACAGGAATTCCTCAACCTGCTGCACAAACAGACCTTCGGCGACTGGACCCTGGGCGCCAACCTGGGTTACTTCATCGGCAAGGAAGACGGCCGCAAACTGGCCGGGGAAATGGACAACAAGACCCGCTACGCACTGCTTTCGGCCAAGTACGGCGGCAGCACCTTCTACGTCGGCCTGCAACGCCTGACCGGCGACAGCGCGTGGATGCGGGTCAACGGCACCAGCGGCGGAACCCTGGCCAACGACAGCTACAACGCCAGCTACGACAACGCCCAGGAACGCTCCTGGCAGTTGCGCCACGATTTTGATTTCGCCGTGTTCGGTGTACCGGGCCTGACCCTGATGAACCGCTATATCAGCGGCGACAACGTGCACACCGGCACCATCACCGACGGCAAGGAATGGGGACGCGAGTCGGAACTGGCCTACGTGTTCCAGAGTGGCACGTTCAAGAATCTCAGCCTGCGCTGGCGCAACTCCAGCATGCGCCGGGACTTCAGCACCAACGAGTTTGATGAGAACCGGATCTTTATCAGCTATCCGATTTCGTTGCTCTGAGGAGCATTTGCCCTGCCCGACAGTGACGGTCTGCAGGGCAGAGTTTTGTGGGAGCGAATTCATTCGCGAAAGCGGTGTTCCAGGCGACGAAGATGCATCGAATGTACCGGCCCCTTCGCGAATGAATTCGCTCCCACAAGATTTGCCCCTCCCCCGGTTAATGTTTGCTGCGTGACAGCGCGGCGTGTTAGACGGGGCGTGTTAGACGGGGCGGGCTCTTCCACAAGACTGAATTCACAGAATTCGCCGCTACAGAATTTGCTGCTGCGGCGGCACCATCACACTCAGGCATTCCCCGCCAATTTCATCCGCGCCGCCTGGGTGAAATCCAGCATGCGCTGCAACGGCCTTACGGCATTGGGAATCAGCGCCGGGTCGACGAAGATCTCGTTGGTTCCCTGACGCAGGCACTGCAAAGTGCGTTCGAGGGTATTCATCGCCATCCACGGGCAGTGCGCGCAACTGCGGCACGCTGCGCCATTACCGGCGGTGGGGGCTTCGATAAAGACCTTGTCCGGACACAGCTGCTGCATCTTGTAGAAGATGCCGCGGTCGGTGGCGACGATAAAGGTCTTGTTCGGCAGGCGTTGCGCGGCGGCAATCAACTGGCTGGTGGAACCTACTGCATCAGCCAGTTCGATGACGTTTTCCGGCGACTCCGGGTGGACCAGAATCGCAGCGTCCGGGTACAGCGCCTTCATGTCTTCCAGCTGACGCGACTTGAACTCTTCGTGAACGATACAGGCACCGTCCCACAGCAGCATGTCGGCGCCGGTTTCGCGCTGGATATAACGCCCCAGGTGCTTGTCCGGGGCCCAGATGATCTTCTCGCCGTTGTCCATCAGGCTTTCGACGATTTCCAGCGCACAACTGGACGTCACCACCCAGTCGGCCCGGGCTTTGACCGCCGCCGAGGTATTGGCGTACACCACGACGGTGCGCTCGGGATGCTGATCGCAGAACGCCGCGAACTCATCCACCGGGCAACCCAGATCCAGAGAGCAGGTGGCTTCCAGGGTCGGCATCAGGATGCGTTTTTCCGGGGTGAGGATCTTCGCCGTCTCCCCCATGAACTTGACCCCGGCCACCAGTACGGTACTGGCCGAATGGTCTCGGCCGAAGCGGGCCATTTCCAGCGAATCGGACACACAGCCACCGGTCTCCTCGGCCAGAGCCTGGATCACCGGGTCGCAATAATAATGGGCAACCAACACGGCGTTTTGCGCCTTGAGTTCGGCAGCGATAGCTGCGCGATAGCCGGCCTCTTCTTCAGCCGTCAGCTCTTTGGGCTGCTTGGCATCAAGATGGGCCTGGACCAGAAGGCGTTCGGAAATCTTTGTCATTGTTCACTGGGCCTGAATGCGCACGGACGCGAAAGGCGTCAGTTTACACCTGAACAGATGGCAAATAACGCCCGCACTCAAGACCGCAGGTCATTCTCCCTGATGGAGCATGGCCTGAATTTGCTGTACTGATTCTTGTGTGCGCCTGGCCAGGTTTCTCACCTCATCCGCCACTACAGCGAAGCCTCTGCCCTGCTCTCCGGCGCGGGCGGCTTCAATGGCCGCATTGAGCGCGAGCAGGTTGGTCTGCTCGGCCACGCTGCGAATCGCTCCGGCAACATTGGCGATCTTGCCGTACGTCGTCTTGATGCTGTCCTGCTCACGCACGCGCAGTGAATCGGCAGCCTTTTCGTCGCTGATATCGCGCACGGCGCCAATGACCCGCACCAGCACGCCATGCGCATCGCGCAGACAACGCCCCCGCTCGCGATACCAGGTTTCCCCACGTTGCTTGTGACGCATGCGGTATTCAACGACATAGGCACTCTGATCGTTGCCAGCGGCGATGTAATCGCCAAAAACCTGCATCACGGTGTTCAGATCGTCGGCATGAATGACCGCAAAGAAACTGTCCCAACCGTCAGGGAACTCCTCGCGGCTATAGCCGATGAGATGGCGGAATTGATCGGACCAGCGAATCACATTGTCCCCATGGTCCGCATTGCCATCGACCACGCTCAAGTCCCAGCAACCTTCGGTCAAGGTTTGCCGGGTCAGCTCCCAGGCCTGCTCATCCTGCCGCCAGCGCGAGCGTTCTAGGGCATGCGCCGCCGACTCAGCGCTTAACTGTTGCACGGTGCTTTCCAGCAGCTGACAGCGGCTCTCGGTATCGACCAACTTCGCAACCAGCGCCTGATAGTGCTCCTCACTGCAGACAGGCTCAGGCTTCAACGCATACTCGCTTAGCCGACTCAGTCGTGCCTGCCATAGCTCGTTCAACTGATAAAAGGCCGCCAGTAACTGCGGGTGACGGATAAGGCGGGAGGTGGGAGGAATAACAAGGGGTTTTTCGGCCAGCAGTTGGCCCACCACAGACGAGAGATCACCCGCCAGCGCTTTGGCTGCATCGTTAAACCACATGGGCGACTTCTCCTGAAACGATCCATGCTTACGGTAGGGCAAAGCCTTGCGCGGGAAACTCTCCTTAAAGAGGTAGTTCTTTGGAGATAGGCTGAAGTGAAATATGCGCACAGATCAAACGCCATGGATTATCATTAGCTTTTGACAACTATTACTGACAACCTCGATTAACGTCGTAAAAATGACGCCACTTATCACTCATACGAGTGAATCCGAATGATGCATGGCAAAACGACATCCTTTTGTCGCCGAATTGTAAATATTTGCTGACACTCCCGTTACAAACGGCATAGGATCGCCGTCATAGACCCTCGCATCACTCATTCGAAGGTCTTCTCAACCCCCGTCGATACACCGCCAGCAGGACGCTCACCCGATACAGGACCCACCGCCGGAGCCATCCGTGCGGCGTGGATGACTACACCCCCGGTCCTGACAACAGGCCCTGACTGGATTGACGAAAGACATGACTCGACGCTGGCGCATTCTGCTCATAGCCCTGATCACCCTGTGCCTGGCCGCAGCGGTCGTGACCTGGTATCGCGCTGTTCAGAAAACCGCCCGCAAGACGCCCGTGGTCGTGCTGGAAACCATCGATCATTCGACCTTGCCCGGCGGCTCGGCCCTGACCCAGGTGCTGCCGAAAAATCCGTCGCTGGCACGTATCGCCCTGGCAGTTACCGCCGATGCCCTGCTGTCCGATACCCAGCTGCAGAAATTGAGCCGCGACACCGCCGCACAGATTGTCCAGGTGGTGCTGCCGCAAGCCGACTGTTCGGTGCAGCAACAAGTGTTTAACCAGGCCCTGGAAAAATTGCCGGGCTCGCCGACGGTCGTCGCCGGTATCGGCGCCGGCGGGACCCTCGCCTGGCATTGGCTTGCCACGCAGAACAACGACAAAGCCGAAGCCATTTCTGTGGGCTTCAACCTGCAACACAACTGCGATATCCCCCTGCCCAAGCGTGCCGCTCATGGCCACTGGATGGTGTCCTGGCGTGACAGTCCGGATGAAAAACTCGCCGCCTTCGTCCATGACCAGCCCAACGCCAATAGCCGCCTGAGCAACAGCACCACCGACCTGACCAAAATGCTCTGCCGCGAGCTGCGCCTGAAACTGATCGGCGAGAAAGCCGTCAGCAATGGCCTCGGCCACTCCATCGTCGAGCTGCCCGCAGCGCAACGCTCCGACACCGTGACTCTGTTCCTCTCCGGCGACGGCGGCTGGCGCGACCTGGACAAGGAAATGGCCGGGCACATGGCCGCCATGGGTTATCCGGTGATCGGCATCGACGTGCTGCATTACTACTGGGAGCACAAGGCCCCCGAAGAGACTGCCGACGACCTGGCCGAGCTGATGCACAACTATCAGCAGAAATGGGGTACCAAGCGCTTCATACTCGCCGGTTACTCCTTCGGCGCCGATGTGATCCCGGCGGTGTACAACCGCCTGGACCCGGACGATCAGAACCGCATCGACGGCATCATCCTGCTGGCCTTCGCTCGCAGCGGTAATTTCGAGATCAATGTCAGCGGCTGGCTTGGCGCCGAAGGCAAAGAGGCCATCACCGGTCCCGAGATGGCCAAGCTGCCTGCATCGAAAGTGCTGTGCGTGTACGGCGTCAAAGAGAAGAAAAAGAGCGGCTGCACCGAGAACACCGCCGTCGGCGAAATTCTCTCGCTGCCCGGCAGTCATCACTTCGACCGCGACTACGAATCACTGGCCAAGCGCCTGGTCACGGCCATCGACAAGCGCCAGGGGCGCATCGCCGCTCAGTAAGCAGCCTCAGGATGCCGACGTGATACTCGCCAGATCCGCCACCAACGTATCCAGTGTCGGGCGCATGATCAGCGGCGCCGGCGCACCTTGTGGCGCCGCAAGACCCACGCGGTTATGCCAGATAGTCGGCAACCCTACCTTCTCGGTGCCGAACATGTCGTAAGCGGAACCGGCGACGAACACCGCATTCGCCGCAGCGATATCCAGCGTCTCCAGGGCCAGGCGATACGGCGCCGGATCCGGCTTATAGAAGCCCGTCTGCTCGGAGGTGATGACCACATCAAACGGCACACCCAATAGATCTGCGGCCTGACGCCCGAGCTTCTCCGAGCAGTTGGTAACAATGCCCAGCTTGTAGTGCGGTTTCAGCGCCGCGAGCACGGCCTTGGCCTCGGGCCAGGCCTGCAATTGGCCCCAACGGGCTTCCAGCTCAGCCGCAGCCTGACGACCCAGCCCTACCTCGACAGCCGCTTCCTCGACCAGGGTTTCATAAGGTCGATAGCTGCCGCAGCCATAGGTCGCCTTGAGATACGCCATGCGCCAGGTGCGCCCCATTTCCTCGGATCCGGCGACGCTATTCCACAAGGTCCAGGAGTCCAGCAAAGCGGTAAGCAGATCAAACAGCACCAGTTGCACAGGGTTGTTTGCGGCGTTATTCAACGTCATGTCTTCAGGTCCTGTTCAGGGTTAACGAATTTCAGCCACGGCGGTGATTTCCACCAGGGCACCGTGATGCAGCTCGCCGCAGGGAATGATTGCCCGCGCCGGCCGGTGCTCGCCCATCAAGGCGGCATAACGTGCATTGACCGTCGGCCAGTACTGCACGTCAGTGATGAATATCTGCACGCTGACCAGCTTCGCCAACGAGGTATCGGCGGCGTGCAGCACCGTCTCGACATTGGCCATGGCCTGGTCAAACTGCGCCTCGATCCCTTCGGGAAAGCTGCCCGATGCCGGAATAAAAGGCAGTTGACCGGAGACGAAGAGCAAGTTGCCCGAGACCACGCCATGGGAATAATGACCGCCTGGAGCGGGCAGTTTTGCTGAGGTGATGATGTTCATTGAGGTTTTCCGTTGTAGAAATAAAACCTGGAGCGCCAGGCCGGCTTATGACGGAGTGACAACGTCCAGTGGTTGAAGGGCTTCGGACTCGTCGTGCCCTTCCCACTTGGAAACCGAAGCCGTGGCAATGCTGTTGCCCAACACATTGATGGCGGTGCGGCCCATATCGAAAAAGGGATCGATCCCCAGCAGCAGCAACAGCCCCGAAGCGGGCAGCCCCAGCGATGGCAGTGAAGCGGCAACCACCACCAGGGAGGCACGCGGTACACCGGCCATACCTTTACTGGTCAATAGCATTACCAGCAATACGCCAACCTGTTGGCTAAAGCTCATATCGACATGAAAGGCCTGGGCAATGAAAATCACCGCGAATGCCTGATAGAGCATGGCGCCGTCGAGATTGAATGAATAACCCAGGGGCAGGACAAAACCGGAAACCCGCCGCGGCACGCCAAAACGCTGGAGTTGTTCGATGGTTTTGGGAAAGGTCGCCTCGCTGCTGGAGGTGGAAAAACCAATCAGCAGCGGGTCACGGATCAACGCCAAAAGCCTGAAGATCCGTGGCCCGAGAATCACCCACCCGGCACCGATCAGCAACAGGCCAAGGAGGATCAGCGCCAGATAATAACCGCCCAGCAACTTGCCGTAAGTGCCCAATACACCCAGGCCACGGGTGGTGATGATCGAACACAACGCCGCGCCCACACCCAGTGGGGCCAGCCACATGATGTAACCGGTCAGCTTGAGCATGATGTCGAAGATGGCATCGGTCATCTCAACAACCCGCGCCTTCAGCGCTCCGCCGACTGACGCAGTGGCAAAGCCGAACAACACGGCAAACAAGACGATCTGCAGAATGTCATTGCTGGCCATGGCACTGACCACACTTTGCGGAACGATATTGGTGATGAACGTCTTGAGGTTGAAGGGCGCAACATTGATGCCGGAGCTCTCAGTGGCCGCCGGCAAATGAGCCGCCATCTCGCCGCCCACATCCAGCGCGTTGCACGCCAGGATACCGATCAACAACGAGATCACTGACGCACAAAAAAACCAGGCCAGGGACCGTAGCCCCATGCGGCCGATCGCCTGGGGGTCCGACATATTGGCGATCCCCGAGACCAGCCCGCAAAACACCAGCGGCGCGATGATCATCTTGATCGCCCGCAGGAATATATCGGTGAATATCGCCAAATATTGCGTCACCACTAATTGCGCGGTGGCCTCACTCAATAAGGGATGCAATACGGCACCGCTAACGGCCCCCAGAATCATCCCGAGCAAAATCCAGAGTGACAGGTTCTTCTTCATCAGAAATACGCCCTTGCTGTTATGTGATTAATAGGCGGCAGTCGAAAGAATGTTGCTGTTTACCAGCCCGCAATGCGTGACCAGTAACCGAGGCGGCGTCCCTCGGTCAGGACGTGATAACCCCCATGCTGGGCCGAGGTGGCGCAGGCATGGTTGGGCAGAATGCGCAGTTGCGTACCCACGGGCAGCGCGCTGGCCGGATCGAGGCTGCCAGAGCGCGAGACGATGATGCCGTGCTCCTGATTGGCCGCCGTGACGATCAGGTCGCCAATGGGCTGCCCGGCCAGGTCGCAAACAATGCCGTAGCCCTGATCCACCGCCTGCTTGGCCGTGCCGCGATCACGGGACAGCGCCATCCAGCCGGCATCGACAATAGTCCAGCCTTTTTCCGGCTGATGGCCGATCACCGTGGTCAGCACCGACACGGCAATGTCCTGCACCTGGCAGACGCCCAGCCCGGCCATGACCAGA
Organism: Pseudomonas sp. JUb42; assembly: GCF_024807945.1. Lineage (GTDB taxonomy): Bacteria > Pseudomonadota > Gammaproteobacteria > Pseudomonadales > Pseudomonadaceae > Aquipseudomonas. Next base: position 17,550 of record NZ_JANUFD010000020.1, read on the forward strand.
TCGAAGAAAGCGAACACCCCGGCCCTGACCTCAGTGATGCCGGACAAATCCTGAGTAAACAGCGCCGTGGGGGTCGAGCCGATGCTGATGATCGACAGGGCGAACCCCGCCTCTTCCAGCAAGCGCGCAGCATCAACCACGGCGGCGCGTTCCTGACGAGCGTAAGCCTCGATTTCACCGATGCTACGGCTGTCGTAGGAGTTGCCCGCGTGGGTCATAACGCCGCTGACCGTGACGCCACTGCCCTGCAACAACCGGGCAATCTCCACCAACAGCGGCGAGTGCGGCGGGATGCCCGAGCGATGACCGTCGCAATCCACTTCCAGCAGCACCTCGAAGACCGCCCCATTGGCGCGGGCAAAATCAGCCAGCAGCCGCGCGCTGTCCAGGTTATCCAGCACCAGTTTCAGCGCCGCGCCCTGTTCGATCAGGCGCGCTGCATGGGCGAATTTGTTGGGAGCGATGCCGACGCCGTAGAGGATGTCGGTAAATCCGGCGGCGAAAAAGAAGTCCGCCTCGCGCAGAGTCGACACCGTGATCGGCCCGCGCCCGTCAGCGAACAGACGCTCGGTCACCTCCAGGGATTTATGGGTTTTGACATGGGGCCGCAACGTCACGTTGAACGGCGCCAGCTTGTTGCGCATGCGCCGGATGTTGCTGTCGAGGCGTTCGAGGTCGAGGAGCAGTGCGGGGGTTTCGAGTAGTTCGAGCATGTGTGTTCTCCGGTAATGGCGCTATTCTAAGCCGCTAAAACCGCTGTGAACTTTAATCTCCCTGACTTATGGATTCAGTGAAACTTAATGAATGATGCCGTCGACATTCGCTTTCTGCTGGTCATCCGCGAGAGCACCAGCCTGCTGCAAGCCTCGCGCAAACTGGGCCTGACACCCTCGGCGGTGACTCAGCGCCTGCAACAAATGGAGAAGAAACTCGGCATTCGCCTGCTCGACCGATCTTCCCGGCAACTGCGCTTCACCGACGAAGGCGAAATGCTGTGCCTGCGCGGCGCCGAGCTGATCCAGCAGTTCGACGCCCTGCTCGAGGACCTGCAGGAACGCCGCAGCGGCTTTGTCGGCAAACTGAAAATCAACGCGCCCTTCGGCTTCGGCAGGCAGTACGTGGCGCCGGCGGTATCGGCCTTTCAACGGCTGCATCCGGAAGTTGAAATCGCCCTGACCCTGTCCGACCAGCCATTGGTAGAAGTCAGCGATCGCTTCGATGTGGTGATCCATATCGGCGAGCTGCGCGCCTCCAACCTGATCTGCCATGCCATTGCGCCCAACCGCCGGTTTATCTGCGCGTCACCGGCCTTTATCGAGCGCCATGGCTTGCCCGAGAACCCCGAACAACTCGCCGACCTGCCCTGCATCGCCCTGCGGGAAAACAACGAAGACGTGACCCTCTGGCACTTCACTCGCGCCCGCAAGACCCATAGCGTGCGCATCCGCCCGGTGCTGAGTTGCAACGACGGCAACGTGATTCGCCAATGGGGCTGCGAAGGCCAAGGCATCATCCTGCGCTCGGAATGGGACGTCGCCGAAGCTTTGGCCGATGGCTCGCTGGTGCGGCTATTGTCAGCGTGGAAACTGCCCGACGCCGATGTGGTGGCGTTGACGCATCAACGTGAAGGATTGCCTGCGCGCACGCGTAACTTCATGAGTTTTTTGCAGGCACATTTTCGTCCACAGCCGAGTTGGCGGATTTAAACGAAAGGTCATTAGTTGCTCACTATACCTAGGTCGCATTGGCATGGCATCTGGCCTGCTTAATACTTGCAGCAACTAATAATTCCAATACATCCCGGTGCCTTGTTCATTCAAGGCTTCGGCGATTGCTATTGGCCGTCAGAAAATAGTTGGAGCATGTTCATGTTGGTTAGTCCCTTCCGGACCCGCTTGGGTCTCGGCACGGTATCGCTGTGCGCGATGGTTTTTTCTTCTGCCCAGGCGGCAGGTTTTATCGAAGACAGCAAAGCCACTGTCGAATCGCGCACGATGTATTTCAATCGAGACTTGCGCGATGGCAGCAGTTCAAACCCACAGGGTGCCTCCAAACGTGAAGAGTCGGGGCAAGGCTTTATTCTCAACTTCCAGTCCGGCTACACCCAGGGCCCGCTGGGTTTTGGTGTCGACGCACTGGGCATGGTCGGCTTTCAGCTGGACTCAAGCCCCGAGCGCAGCGGCTCGGGGCTGCTTCCTTCCAGCGGCAATAATCCACGCGGCTCAAAGGATCAATACGCCAAGTTCGGCGCGGCCGGCAAGGTTCGTTATTCGAAAACCGTATTGAAATACGGCGCAATGATGCCTGACGTCCCCCTGCTCAAATATAACGACGGCCGCCTGTTGCCCAATATGTTCAACGGTGGCTGGCTGACCTCGGAAGACCTGCACGACTTCAAGTTTCTCGCCGCCCGCCTTGATCATTACACCGCACGGGATTCAACTGATTCGCAAGACATTCGCCTGAACTGCAAGAACAAACGCTTTACCTGCGACACCACCGGCAATCACTTCGATATGTACGGCGTCGATTACAAACTGTCGCCAAAGTGGACCGTGCAATATCACTACGCCGAACTTGAAAACGTCTACCGACAGCACTTTTTAGGCCTGCTGGGCAACGAAAATATCGGCCCGGGCGTCGCCTCCGCAGACCTGCGGGTATTCAAGAGCGATGACGAGGGCTCGGCCCGGGCCAACGAGATCGACAACCGCGCCATCAGCACGATGTTTGGTTACGCCCTGGGCGGCCATAAAGTCGCCTTCGGCTGGCAGCGCATGCTCGGCGACAGCTCCATGCCTTACCTGGATGGCAGCAACCCGTACCTGGTCAACTACATCCAGATCAACGACTTCGCTGCCGCCCAGGAACGCTCCTGGCAACTGCGCTACGACTACGACTTCAAGACCCTCGGCGTGCCCGGCCTGAGCTTCCTGACCCGCTATGTGAATGGCGACAACATCAAGGTCGTCGGCAGCAACGACGAAGGCAAGGAATGGGAACGCGACAGCGAACTCAAATACGTCGTACAGAGCGGCACCTTCAAGGACCTGAGCCTGCGCCTGCGTAACGCGACCTTTCGTAGCAACTACGAGAAGTTTGCCCGGGACGTGGACGAGACACGGGTGATCGTGAGCTACAACTTCTCGGTGTTGTAAGCCCGTGTGACCGGTTTTTGCCGAGAAGAGGTCGGTACATCCGATAAACATTCATCGTCTTGATATCGCCTTCCCGGCTAAAGCCGGTCCCACATGCATTATGTGTTTTCTGCATTCCACAGCTGATTCCAGATCATCCATCCCGTGAGAATCCATCCTTTGTCAGCCCCGGCGTCGTTGCCTGTAAATACCAGGCAGCCACGTGACATCCGACACGGGCTTGCACAATAACGGTTCGTCTTGGAGATCCTATGGACAGCGCTCCTTCGTTACTGCTGGTGTTGTTTGCCGCCATTATCCTGATCGTTTTTCTCATCGTTAAAGTTCGCCTCCACGCCTTCCTCGCCTTGACCGCAGCCAGCTTTGTAGTAGCCATCGGTTCGGGCATGCCGCTCACAAAAATCGTCTCTTCATATGAACAGGGCGTGGGCGGCACACTGGGCTTCCTGGCCACGATCATTGGCCTGGGGGCCATACTCGGCAAGATGCTCGAAGAGTCCGGAGGCGCCGAGCGCATTGCCAAAGCACTGTTGACCGCCTTGGGTAGAGAGCGAGCTTCATGGGCGATGATGCTCGTAGGATTTATCGCAGGTATACCGGTGTTTTTCGAGGTCGGCTTCGTTCTGCTGATCCCGTTGATCTATGTGGTCGCCAAAGAAACCCGGATCAACCTGCTGTACCTGGGCGTGCCTCTGGCTGTGTCGTTGATGGCCGTCCACTGCATGCTGCCCCCCCACCCCGCTGCCATGGCGATCGCCGGAATGCTCGACGCTGACGTCGGCAAGGTGATTCTCTACGGCATTATCGTGACCCTGCCTGCTGCGGTCATTGCCGGCCCCTTGTGGATAAGACTGGTCTGCAAGAGTGAAGCCCCCACGACCCAGTCCGACTTCCTGAGCAAGCATTGTGAAGACCGCACCGAGCGGGAATTGCCAGGCTTGGGGGTGACGCTGCTGACCATCCTGCTGCCCCTGTTGCTGATGGTCGGCAAAAGCCTCGCCGCTAACCTGCCCGAAGGCTCCCTGACGTTCAGCGTTCTGTCACTGCTGGGCACGCCGCTGATCGCCCTGTCGATTGCCGTGGTGTTCGCCTACTGGGCGCTGGGCTTGAACCGCGGGCTGACCATGGCCGGCCTGCTGGCTCATACCCAGAACAGCTTCCCGCCTCTGGCCAGCATCCTGTTGGTCATCGGTGCCGGTGGCGCCTTCAATGGCATTCTCGTTGACAGCGGCGTCGGAGACGCACTGGCCGCCTCACTGACGCAACTGCAAATAAACCCCATCATCCTGGCTTGGCTGGTGGCTGGCCTGATGCATTTTGCTGTCGGTTCGGCAACGGTTGCCATGATCAGCGCCGCCGGCATGGTGATGCCGATGCTGGCCAGCCATCCGGATGTCAGCAAGGAAATCATCGCTATCGCCATCGGTGCCGGGGCCATCGGCTGGACCCATGTCACGGACTCCGCGTTCTGGGTGGTCAAGGAGTACCTCGGGGTCTCCCTGAGCGAGGCGCTGAAGAAATTCACTCTCGCCACCGTATTGGCCTCGGTGGTCGCCCTGGGGCTGACGCTCCTGTTATCGAACTTTATTTGAATGACCCGGGGTTCAGTTTCATTACTTGAAGGGAGCACGTCATGATATTGGGAAGAACACTTGAGAGCTGGTACGCCAGCCATCCGCTGATTCGCGATCTGGTCCAATTGCAGGAAACCACCTGGTTCAATCCGGCCGTGGCGCCCGTCGCGCAGTCCATAGGCGATGTCGGGCTGACCGCCACTGACGTCGCAGACGCCAGCGCACGGCTGACGCGCTTTGCCTCTTATCTCCAGCGGGCGTTTCCTGAAACGGCATACAGCGACGGCATCATCGAGTCCGACATCATGCCCGTACCGCGCCTGCAGCAAGCCCTGGCCGAGCGCTACGGCCAACCGCTGCAAGGCGCTATGTGGCTCAAGCGCGACAGCCATCTACCCGTTGCGGGCTCCATCAAGGCCCGCGGCGGTATCCATGAAGTCCTCAAGCACGCCGAAGACCTGGCCCTGGGCGGGGAACTGCTGAGTCTTGATGATGACTACGCAGTGCTGGACAGCGATAAGGCCCGGGCTTTTTTTGGTCAGTACAAAATAGCCGTCGGCTCGACCGGCAACCTCGGCCTGTCCATCGGCATCATGGGCGCCGCACTGGGTTTCCAGGTGACCGTGCATATGTCGGCGGATGCGCGCCAATGGAAGAAAGACAAACTGCGCGCACATGGCGTGACGGTTATCGAGTACTCGTCCGACTACAGCGTGGCCGTTGCCCAGGGCCGCGAGCAGGCGAGCTCCGATCCGACCTGTCATTTCGTCGACGATGAAAACTCGGTCAATCTGTTCCTCGGCTATTCGGTGGCGGCCGAGCGCCTGCAACGGCAATTGGCTGCGGCCGGGATTACTGTGGACACGCAACATCCGCTGTTTGTTTATCTGCCCTGCGGCGTGGGCGGCGCACCCGGTGGCGTCGCCTTCGGCTTGAAGCTGGCCTTTGGCGACGCGGTCCGTTGCATCTTCGCCGAGCCTACCCACTCGCCCTGCATGCTGCTGGGTGTCTATACCGGGCTGCATAACGAAGTGAGCGTGCAAGACTTCGGCATCGATAACCTGACGGCCGCCGATGGCCTGGCGGTGGGTCGCGCTTCCGGTTTTGTCGGCAAGGCCATGCAGCGTTTGCTGGATGGTTTCTACACCGTCAGCGACGAGGAGATGTACAGCTTGCTAGCCATGATGGAGCGCTGCGAAAATCAGCGCCTTGAACCGTCAGCACTGGCCGGAGTGCCCGGCATGATCAGGGTCCATCACGACCAACAGGGCTACCTGACCCGTATCGGCCTGGACAGTCAGGCCATGGTCCAGGCCACCCACCTGGTCTGGGCCACAGGGGGCAATATGGTGCCTGGCGAGGAGATGGACACATATCTGGCAAAAGGTCGCCAATTGCTAGGTACTGCTTGATCGGGCCACTATCAACCCAAGCGCCGGATAGAAAAACGGATGGGGCAGGATAAACACCCTGCCGCGTCCGTCATGTTTCAGCGGGCGACAGGCATAGCGCCAGAACGCATTTGGGTTTGACGGGAAAGACTGCAGTGCTCAACCTTCCACCTCGTATCAGCTCGCGGCTCAACAGCAGCCAATTCGCCAATCTGCATACCTTTCTTGTGGCTGCCCGGCACCTGAGCTTCGCCCGTGCGGCCGAAGAGTTGTGCCTGACTGCCAGCGCCGTGAGTCATCGCATAAGCCGGCTGGAAAGCGCCCTGAGCATGAAGCTGTTCCAGCGCCTGACGCGGCAGGTCCGTCTGACCGACGAAGGCAAACGCATCTTCGACATCCTGCAAGGCGCCATGGGCGAGCTGTCCGAGGCACTCGATCAATCGCCTCACGCGCAAGCAGCTGGCTCTATCGCGCTCTATGCCCGGCCCTCCGTGGCCGAATGCTGGCTGGTGCCCAGGCTCGCTGAGTTTGTCGAGCGTTACCCGTCGATCTCTCTGGACCTGCGAGTGGGCAATGACGATGTCGACTTCCGCACCCGCAAGATCGACCTGGCCCTGTACTACGCCAATGGTGAATTTCCCGGTCTGACCAGCCACCGGCTGATGCAGGAACAACTGGCCCCGGTGTGCAGCCCGGAATATGCCAGGCGCCAGCGCCTGCAAGACAACCCGAAAAACCTGCAACATTGCACTACGCTGCACGACGCCCTGCCCTGGAGCAACGCCGCCTACGATACCGAGTGGACATTATGGGCTGAACAACACGGCATGCTGACCGCCCTGCCCAAGCGCACCCTGACCTTCGATCATTCGGCCCTCAGCGTGACGGCGGCCATCAACCATGTGGGCATCGCCATGGGCCGTCAGCAACTGGTGCGTAAATACGTCGAGCGCGGCGAACTGGTTCTTCCCCTCGCAGGGTTCAGCCGCTCGGGCCAGTACGATTACTATCTGGTTCATCCGCCATTGAACCCACAGCCCAAACGGTTGCTAGTGTTTATGCACTGGTTGAAAGAGTGTGCGAGCCAGATGGCTGTATCAGCCGAATAAACCCCGCGCTTAACTCAACCAACCCAAACCCTCAAAAGCACGACTCTCACGCACGCCGGATCTGCTGCGCTGCGCCGTAGCCGTCACCTACGAATTCGGCATCCGCCTCAGTGGCAAGGAACGCTAACGGGCCTTCGCCGACCGGCATCTGATCGACGAGATCAAAACCCTGATCGATGACTCTCTCGAAGAGTGTCGGACGCCAGTTGTAAAATTTCATCTCCCGCCAGGCCAGTGATAATGCAGTACCGGCAACAATCTGCACGCGCTTATTTGTTGCTACATCAACAGTAATTCAGCACAACTGTTGAATATCCAACAGATGAGTCACTTTCCTGTTCTGTCAGGACACCGCGTATTCCGGCACCTGCCGACGCTGGTACAGCTCTTGCTCATGCCCCTCACTCCAGAGCGCCGCAGAGCACTCGTCTTTGTTCATTACCTTGCGAAAAACCCGTGGGCGGGCGCGCCTGCACGATTTTCCGAGGAGTGATCGTAATGCCAGCTACACCACTGAATTCCACCACCCGCCCCGCCCCGTCTCAGGACTTCACCATTCGGCCGCTGGAAGCCGCCCTGGGTGCCGAAGTCCTCGGGCTCGACCTGAATCAGCCGCTCAACCCTGAAGATTTTGCCCGCATCCATGGCGCCTGGCTTGAGCATGGCCTGTTGGTGCTGCGCGACCAACGCATAGCGGCCGAGCAGCACATCGACTTCAGCCGCCGCTTCGGTCCGTTGCAGGTGCATGTTCTCAAGCAGTTCCTGCTGGCCAATCACCCGGAAGTCTTCATTATTTCCAATATCGTCGAGAACGGTCAGCCGATTGGCCTGGGGGACGCGGGAAAATTCTGGCACTCGGACCTGTCTTACGTTGAGTTGCCGAGCAAGGGTGCCATGCTCCTCGCACAGCAACTGCCGGAAGAAGGCGGCGACACTTTGTTCGCCAGCCAACAACAGGCTTACGAGACGTTGCCTGACGAACTTCGTCAACGCATTGAAGGTAAACGCGCGGTGCATTCCTACACCGCGCGTTATGCCGATGAAGTGTTCAAGGGCGTACGCCGACCGACCCTGACCCCGACGCAGCTGGCCGAGGTCAAGCCCGTAGTCCATCCGATAGTGCGTACCCACCCGGAAACCGGGCGCAAGGGCCTGTTCGTCAACGAGAATTTCACCACTCACATCCTCGGCCTGCCCGAAGACGAGAGCAAAGCACTGCTCGCCGAGCTTTACGCCCACAGCATCAAGCCGCAATTCATCTACCGCCATCAATGGCAAGCCAATGACCTGCTGTTCTGGGATAACCGCGCCCTGATCCACCTGGCGACCGGTTGCCCCAGCCATTTGCGCAGGCGCATGCATCGCACCACCATTGAGGGTGATGTGCCAGTTTGATCAAACCGTTTTCGAAACATCGTTCGATGACAATAAAACTGTAAAGCCGTCTCACCACGGCTTTGCCGTCGTCGCAGATGAAGTGCGTAATCTGGCCAGACGCACGCAACAGTCACCCATGGATATCCACCAAATGATCGCCGGGCTGCAACAAGGCGCACTGTCAGCGAAAATATCAACCGCACCATTGGCAGTATTCGTGATGCAACTGACGACCGGGCTGTATGGACTAGTGCAGCAATTCAAGGCCAGGCGCCAGTAATCATTTGACAGGAATACCACTCTTTGAACAAAAGTCCTGTGGGAGCGTGACTTGCCCGCGAAGAGGCCAGTACATTCAATGCATATTGCGTGGATGATAAATCGCTTTCGCGGGCAAGCCTCGCTCCCACAGAAAGGGTCTATTAACTCGGATAGTTATGGTTGTTTGATCGGGGTCAGCACCGGGCGACCATCGAAATGCGCCTGCAAGTTATCCAGCGCCAGCTGAACCGTTGCAAGCACCGCTTCAGGTGAACGCCCCGCAATATGAGGGGTGAAAATAACATTGCGTTGTTTCAACAGGCTGCTCGGCACAGTTGGCTCACCCTCAACAACATCAAGCGCGGCGCCAGCAATACGCCCATGCTCCACGGCATCTATCAGGGCATCTGTGTTCACAACACTGCCCCGGGCAATATTGACCAGAAAACCCTCAACGCCCAACGCATCGAGCACCGCAGCATCGACCAAGCCTGCCGTCGCTGCCCCTCCCGGTGTAGCCACGACAAGGAAATCCGACCATTGGGCAAGCGCGACAGGCGAAGGAAAATAGAGCCCCGACGCCGCCTCACGGGGCTTACGGCTGTGATAGCCAATCTCCATACCGAAACCCAGGCCCGCCCGTTGCGCAATCTGCTCGCCAATACTGCCGAGCCCCAGAATGCCCAGTTTCTTGCCGGAGATAGAAGGACGCATTTGCCGGGATTGCGCCCATTCACCGCGCCTCACCGCCGCATCCGCCTGAACCACACCGCGGGCGATCGCCATCATCAGCATCATTGCGTGATCCGCCACCGAGGCATTATTGACCCCCGGACCGTTGGTGACGACAACGCCCCGCGCAGCAGCGGCGGCAAGATCGATATTTTCGTAGCCCGCGCCAAGCGCACAGATGACTTCCAGTTTTGGCAGCCCGGCAATCTGCTCGGCACTCAGGCCCGTTGAGCCGTTAGTCAGCACAGCGCGGACTTCGGGCCCCACCGTCTCGATCAGTTTGGGATTGTTGACCGCAACATGAAGCTCAAAGCCCCCAGCCTCAAGGCGGGCGAGATGTTCGGGATCAAGCGCAATAACGACCAGAAGCGGCAGGGACATAAATGAGTCTCGGTGGGCGACGACACCGAAGCATAAGCTTTCACAGCTTTTTTGAACGCAAAAAAAATCCGGAAATTCGCACTTTCGTGGACCTTGCGGATTTTCAAAATGGGGACCATGGCCCTGCAGCGTGCGCGGGCCCAGTAAAAATCATGAGTTTTCCTGGGTTCATATCCCTAAGCGAAACCAGTACAGGCCGGCCTTACAGGGCCCCTTCTGACCTGAACAGCTTACTTGCGAGACTGGACACTAGCGCATGTGCAGGATGATCGGGCTACTGCTGGCCGGATCCGTGTTTTCACGCAGCTTGCTCACCGCCTGCGGTTCAACGGCACTTCCCTGATTGCCCCATGTGCCGCGCACGAATGTCAGAACCTCGGCGATCTGTTGATCCGACAGTTGTTCACGCAATGCAGGCATACGATAGGCGTCCGGCACACCAGCGGCCACGACACGCTGTGAACCATTGAGGGTGATGTTGATCGCCGAGGCGCTCTCTTTCGCCAGTGTAGAGGTAGCACCCGCGAGTGGCGGCATCCATTCGGATTGCCCCTTGCCGTCCAGGCCGTGGCACGAAGCACAGCGGGTCACGTAAGTGTGAGCACCAGGTGTGTCCAGACGTGTCGCTGCCGACACCGCTTGATACTGCCAAGGCTCCCCGTCGCGCCGACGATCCCCAGGTAATGATTTCAGATAGCGGGCGATGGCCGTCAGATCATCGTCGGTCATGAACTGCGTGGAGTTGTTGAACGCCTCGGTCATCGAACCATAGACCACCGCATGCCTGTTGCGACCGGCCTTGAGGAACTGCACGATCTCCGGTTCGCTCCATCGGCCCAGCCCTGTGTTGTGGTCATCACGCAGGCTCGGCGCGAACCAGCCATCGAGCAAAGCGCCTGCGAGGAACGGCGTCGCGGATTCATCGAGTGCCTTCTCGTTGAAGGCAAGGCCTCGCGGCGTATGACAACTGCCGCAGTGCCCGGCGCCCTGAACAAGATAAGCGCCGCGGTTCCACACTTGATCCTGAGACGTTTTGGCCACATAAGGCTCGTCGCCGACAAACACCCCGTTCCACAGTGCAATCGGCCAGCGCAGGTTGAGCGGCCAGGGAATCGCACTCTGGATGTTCGCCTGTTTGACCGGCGCCACGCCTTTCATGAAGAAGGCATACAACGCACGCACATCGTCATCACTGAGTTTGGCGTACGAGGGATACGGCATGGCGGGATACAACCGGCGGCTGCCGGGTGCCACACCATGACGCACGGCGCGATCGAAGTCCGTCAGGCTGTAGTGGCCAATGCCGGTTTCCGGATCGGGTGTGATGTTGGTGGCATGGATCGCCCCCAGCGGTGTAGCCATTTCCAGGCCGCCAGCAAATGGCGCGCCGCCTGGCACGCTATGGCAGGCCACACAGTCGCTGAGTCTGGCGACATATTCGCCACGGGCGACCAGCGCCGGGTCAATATCGGCTTTGGCGACCTGATTGTCTTCAAGGCGCGAGACAGGCTCGCGGGTGACATACCAGGCCAGCAGGCCCGCCGCGATCAGGCACGGCACGGCCAGCCAGCCAGCGGCTCTAGCGAATCGGCTGTTATTCATGGACGCTCCAGTGCTGATCAGGTGAACGTGTGTCGGCTCATGGGCAGGCTGCGCACTCGCTGGCCAGTCAGTATTGCCACCGCATTGGCGACAGCAGGCGCGACAGCGGGCAGTGGCGGTTCGCCGATGCCGCCCATTTTTTCACCGCTTTCGACGACCCGTACATGCACCCGTGCCATTCGCGCAGGTGGCAGAATCGGGTACAAGTCGTAGTTGCGGGCCCGGGGTTTTCCGTCGACCCACACCGACTCCTCCACCAGCGTCTGAGACAGCCCCAGCGCTACGGCGCCATTGACCTGCGCTTCAACGATTGCCGGGTTGACGATGCTGCCGGGGTCAATGGCCTGCCAAATGTCGTGCACCTTGACCTGCCCGCTCTCGATGGACACCTCAGCGATCACGGCAGTCTGCGTACCAAAAGGCGAGGCCATCGCGACGCCCCGCGCACGTTTTGTGCCGTCCTCTGCGGTAAACGGGCCACGCTTCCAGCCGCCCGACAGATCACCCACAGCCTGTAACAGCGTGGTCAAGCGTTTGTTGTCACGAAGCAGATGCAGGCGCAGTTCGAACGGGTCCTTGCCGCCCTTGTCGGCCAACTCATCAAGGAACGACTCATAGAAAAAGTCATTGAGAGAATTGCCCACCGAACGCCAATAACCCAACATAGCCGGGCCTTTGACGTAGATCTGGGCGATCCGCTTGTTCGGGATGGCGTAGGACTTGCCTGCCAATCCTTCCAATGCCGTCGGGTCGAGTTTTTCACCCTGTTTGCCCGCGAGGGCCTCGGTAGGACCTTCCGTGGCACTGATCGCCTCAATTGCCAGCGGCCAGCCGTCGTTATCCAGCGCGGCGCGGAAATTGACGGCTGCCACCGGACGCAGCACATCTCGCAGGAACTCTTCCTCGCGACTCCAGATCAGTTTCACCGGACGCCCGACCGCCTTGGCCAGGGCGATGGCCTGCGGGTAGGGATTGGCAGAGTCGTAGAGAAAATGCCGCCCGAAGAACCCACCCAATAGTGGCGAATGCAGGGTGATTTGCGATGGATCAAGGCCAGTGCGCTTCGCGATATCGGCGCGGAACATGTCAGGGGCCTGGTTGGGCAACCAGACCTCAAGCGAGCCGTTCGGGTTAAAGCGCGCCAGCGCCGAAGGCGGTTCCAACTGACCGTGATTGAGGTACTGATTGTGGTAAGTAGCGTCGACACGGGTCTTGGCATTGGCCAGGCTCGCGGCAACGTCGCCCTCATTTTCATCGTCGCGGGCGGGGCCTTTTTCGGCAGCCAGGCGCTTGAAGTACGCATCGCTGGAAAAATCCGCCGGCATCGGCCGCACTTTGCTGTCGGCGGTTGGTTCCTGCCAGTCGACCTGAATCGCCTCCACAGCACGTTTTGCGTACCACCAACGCTCGGCGACCACGGCCACGGCACCGGGCAGACGGTGAACGGAGTGCACACCTTTCATGGCCTTCACCTGGTCTTCGTTGCGCAGACTCACCACAGTCATACCCAGGCGCGGTGCATGCTGAACGGCAGCGTGGAGCATGTCGTCCACCTTGAGGTCAATGCTGTACAGCGCCTTGCCGGTGGACTTGTCGTAGGCATCTAGGCGTTTCACCGGTTTGCCGATCCAGCGGAACTGGCTCGGATCCCGCAGTTGCACGCTGGCAGGATCGGGCACCGGCAGATTCATCGCACGACCGGCCAATTCTCCGTAGGCAAGGGAGCGACCCGACGCGGCATGCAGCACCTTGCCAGGTTCGGTGGTCAATTCGCTCAGCGGCACCCCAAGCTGCTGCGCCCCCGCCTCCAACAGCATGGCGCGGGCAAGGGCGCCAAGGCGGCGCATGACCGGGTAGCTCATGCGCACCGACATGCTGCCGCCGGTAATGCGCATGCCATTCTCCATGACCACATAGGCCTCGCCGGGCGGGGCGGCTTCGACCAGAAAGGTCGCTGGATCGGCGTCCAGTTCTTCACCGATGATCTGCGCCATCGCCGTGAACGTGCCCTGCCCGCCTTCCATAAAGGGGCACAGCAGCCGCACGCGGTTGTCCGGGCGGATTTCCAGAAACGCCGGGACCTGTGTGCCACGCTCGGCAGTCGCAGCCGCCGCCTGCACGCGGGTCGAACCGAGCGGCAGGCCGAAGCCGAGCACCAATGCGCCCACAGCGGTACCGGTCAGAAAACGCCGACGGGACAGATTGATCGGGTCAGTCAAAGCAAGCATTGCGGACTGCAACTCAGGATCGGTACGTACGCGCATCACACGTCCCCCTTGCCAGCCAGTTCATGTACGGCGGCATGAATGGCGTTGTAGGTGCCGCAGCGGCACAGGTTGACCATCGCCGCCGCAATCTGCGCGTCACTCGGTTTGGGGTTGTGCTTGAGCAGCGCTGTGGCGGCCATGACCTGCCCGGACTGGCAGTAACCGCATTGGGCCACCTGAAGATCGACCCAGGTCGCAACGACCCGCTTGCCCACCTCATCGGCTTCGATGGCTTCGATGGTCGTGACCTCCCGGCCGACCACACCGGCCACCGGCGTGACGCACGAGCGCACCACATTGCCGTCCACCAGCACGGAGCAGGCGCCACATTGCGCCAGTCCACAGCCGTACTTGGTACCGGTCATACCCAGATCATCGCGGATCACCCACAGCAAGGGCGTATCGGCTTCGGCATCGACCTGGTAGGTCTTCTGGTTGATTCGTAGTTCCATGGCTCACCTGCCTGATCATCGGTGGACGTCTATTGTTATAAACCGTGACACGCGGCGAGACGCATCAACGTAAAGCGTTGTCTTACCCTTAACTTATGGCGTTGCCGAGCGTTACGGGCTCCAATGGCTGTCCACGCAGCAATGCCATGTCACGCGTGGGCGCGGTGCCGAACAGTCGGCCATATTCGCGACTGAACTGCGAGTGACTCTCGTACCCGACGGCAAACGCTGCCCGTGAGACATCCAGGCGCTCCATCAACATCAGCCGACGAGCCTCGTTCAGGCGCAGCTACTTCTGATAGCGCAATGGGCTCATGCCCGTGAGTTGGCGAAAATGATGGTAAAACGTGGGTGCGCTCATCTGTACCCGCGCCGCCAACTCATCAATGCGCAGCGCAGCGGTGTAATTGATCTTGAGCCAGTCGATGGCTTTCGCGATGCGGTAACCCTGGCCGTCAACGGCAGTGATCTGCCGCAGCCGTGTGCCTTGATCGGTATTGAGCAGCCGATAGTGGATTTCCCGCAGAATCAGCGGCGCCAGTATCGGGATCGCCTCAGGCTCATCAAGCAAGGCCAGCAAGCGATCGAGCGCATTTTCCAGCCCGGACGACAGGTTGCCAATGCCAGCGCCGGTACCCACAGGGCTATGCTCCATCGCGGGCACGTCATCCTTGGTGATTGTCTCGGCGAGCATGCTGACATTCAGTTTCAGCACCAGCCCGACGCAGGGCTGCTCGGGACTGGCGAAGGTCACTTCAGAGTTGGCGGGCAGATCCAATGATGTCACCAGAAACCGCGAACGGTCGTAGCTGTAACTCTCACCACCGACCCACAAGCGCTTTTCACCACGGCCGACCAGAATCAGGCTCGGCTCAATCATGCATACGACAGGCGGCTGCGGCTGATCGCGACGAAATAGCGACAGGCCAGGTATAGGGGTGTCGAAGTCACCCGGTACATTCACACGCGGGTCAATATTCGAAGCCAAGGGTGAGTCATAGCGCAGGGGGATTGGGGGCATGCTGGGTCACTCCTGTTGACTTCACTGTAATCCGCTGAAAAAGCATTGCCTATCCGCCCCCCTGCATCCCGGCAGGATTAGGCAAGCATTCAAGCGTAATGCACTAGGGCAGAGGCGTATCGGCCGGGAGAATATGGCGATTCATCGCTTTGCCAGCTCGCAAAGCCAACACGCCTCTCTCAATAAAGGTCGTTCCAATGAACTCTAGCTCGACAGAAAAAAGCGGCTGGAGCGCCGTGCTGGCCATGTCGTTGGCCGCATTCGCCCTGGTCGCTTCAGAATTCATGCCTGTCAGCCTGCTAACCCCCATTGCGGCAGAGTTGCACATCACCGAAGGCCAGGCAGGCCAGGGTATTTCCGTATCTGGCGCATTCGCATTAGTCACCAGCCTGGTCATTGCAACGATCGCCGCTCGCGTCGAACGCAAGAAGCTGCTGCTGTGTCTGACCTTGCTGATGATCGTGTCAGGTACGGTCGTCGCGCTTGCGCCAGGCTACCCCTCATTCATGCTTGGGCGTGCCTTGATCGGCATCGCTATCGGTGGTTTCTGGTCACTGTCAGCGGCGACCGCGATGCGCCTGGTTTCGCCTGATCGAGTTTCCCGGGCGCTGGCCATCGTCAATGGTGGTAACGCTCTCGCTACGGTAATCGCGGCCCCGGCGGGCAGCTTCCTTGGGTCGTTAATCGGTTGGCGCGGAGCATTCTTCTGTGTTGTTCCTGTCGCAGCGCTTGCGGCCGTGTGGCTGTTGATCAGTCTTCCGTCTTTCAAAGACGAGCGTAACACTGGTAGCGGCGGCGCCCTGCGACTGATGAAACAGTTGCCCGTCGCATTGGGGATGATCGCCGTCAGCGTATTTTTCATGGGGCAGTTCATGCTGTTCACTTACCTGCGTCCATTTCTTGAGGGCGTTACCGGCGTCAGCGTTTCTACCTTGTCCTTCATGCTGCTGGGTCTGGGGCTTGCAGGTTTTATCGGGACCTTTGTGATTGAAAGATTTATTGGAAATGGCCTCTACCGCACATTGACGGTCATACCTTTGATAATGGCTGCGATAGCGTTGGCTTTGGTGAGCTTTGGCGCATCGCCATTGATCACCGCCGCGCTGCTCGGACTATGGGGCCTGGTGGCTACTGCAGCCCCGGTAGGATGGTGGACATGGCTGGCGCAAACGCTCCCTGATGACGCCGAGACCGGTGGAGGCTTGCTTGTGGCGATTGTCCAACTGGCTATCGCCGCAGGGGCAATCGTCGGCGGCATGGCATTTGATATAAGCGGCTATCAAGCGACATTCGAGCTAAGCGCGACCGTGCTGATCGCCGCATCTGTACTGGCCTGGCTGGCGGGCCGCAGTGCCACCGAGGTTCATCTGCCCGAGCCTGACGCAACAGTGTGAGGGGGGACGAACAGCGCGCTATACCCCTGAGACCATAGGGGTATAAGCCAGGGATCCACGACATTTGAAATCATTCCGACCCGGCGCTATGTTTCGCGGCAAACGGCTGCCAGTCGGTTCGCTGTAGATTTTGATGGGTGTTTCTCGGACCATTTTTTGAACGCAAAAAAAATCCGGAAATTCGCACTTTCGTGGACCTTCCGGATTTTCAAAATGGTGGGTCGTGTGGGATTCGAACCTACGACCAATTGGTTAAAAGCCAACTGCTCTACCAACTGAGCTAACGACCCTCTGTTGCGTGGCGCGTATATTACTGATTTCTATGAGTAATTCAACACCAAATTCGAATTATTTTAAAAATATTTCGTAGGGTCGGCAAAACCGGCGCTGGCGAAGCCTTCGGCGCGCAGGCGGCAGCTGTCGCATTTGCCGCAGGCTCGGCCCTGATCATCGGCCTGGTAGCAGGAAACGGTCAGGCTATAATCCACGCCCAGCTTCGTGCCCGCCTTGACGATATCGGCCTTGCTGAGGTTCTGCAGGGGCGCGCGGATGGTGAAGCCGTTGCCCTCTACACCGGCCTTGGTCGCCAGGTTAGCCATGCGCTCGAACGACTCGACGAACTCGGGGCGGCAATCGGGGTAACCCGAATAGTCCACGGCGTTGACGCCGATAAAGATATCCCGTGCGCCCAGCACTTCTGCCCAGCCCAGGGCCAGGGACAGGAATACCGTGTTGCGCGCCGGTACGTAGGTGACCGGGATGCCTTCGGTGGGCGTTTCCGGTACGGCGATGGAGCTGTCGGTCAGGGCCGAGCCGCCAATGCCATTGAGGTCTAGGCCGATCACCTTGTGCTCGACTGCGCCCAGGTCCCGGGCAACGCGAGCAGCGGCGTCGAGTTCGGCGCGGTGGCGCTGGCCGTAATCGAAGCTCATGGTGTAGCAGGCATAGCCTTCGGCGCGGGCCATGGCGACGACGGTGGCGGAGTCCAGGCCACCGGACAACAGGATAACGGCTCTTTTTTCGGTCATGCTCATCTCACTCATTTCAGCGCCCCGGCTCATCGTTCCAGAGAAGTTTATGCAGCTGCATCTGCAGGCGTACTGGCAGGTTGTCGGCGACGATCCAGTCGGCCAGGTCCCGGGCGTTGAGCTCGTGATGGCTGGGGGAAAACAGCACCTCACCAGCACGGCGCTCAAGGCCGTACTGAATCAGCTTGGACACCGCCCAGTCATAGTCTTCCCGGGAGCAAAGGACAAACTTGACCTGATCATTAGGCGTCAGCAATTCGATATTTTCATAGCGATTGCGCGCGACTTCCTTGGAGCCCGGTGTTTTCAAGTCGACCACGCGGCTGACACGGGGGTCGACCGCCGAGATATCCAGTGCACCGCTGGTTTCCAGGGAAACCTCGTAGCCCGCGTCACACAGACGCTTGAGCAGGGCAATGACGTTGGGCTGGGCCAGTGGCTCACCGCCGGTCACGCAGACATAACGGGGACGATAACCCGCGACCTGCTCGACGATGGAGTCCAGGGTCATGATGCTGCCGCCGCTGAAAGCGTAGGCGCTGTCGCAGTACTGGCAGCGCAACGGGCAGCCGGTGAGGCGAACAAATACAGTGGGCAGGCCGGCTGTACGTGTTTCACCCTGAAGCGAGTAAAAAACTTCGGTGATACGTAATGTGTCTTGCATAGGGGCCACGGGCGTAACAGCTAAACAGGCCGTCCGCCTCCGTCAGCACTTGCGCACACCCTGCAATCGCAGAATCCGCACAAGCGTATTTAACAGCAGAATTTCGGTGCGAGATTCTAAACGAAAAAAGCCGCGACAGGCGCGGCTTTTCTTGAACGCGGGGTCAGAACGTCACAGACGTTGCAGATCGCGCTGGGCCAGTTGAGCGGCCGAAGTGCCAGGATACTGGGCGACAACCTGCTGCAGGATGCCTTTGACCTTGTCGGTATGACCAAGGCGACGCTCGACGTCGGCCAGCTTGTACAGTGAATCAGGCACTTTCTGATGCTTTGGATACAACTGGCTGACCTTGGCGAAAGCCTGACCGGCACCTTGCAGGTCGCCCTTGGCCAGGTTGACTTCGCCCAACCAGTATTGGGCGTTGCCCGCGTACTGGCTGTTTGGGTACTTGCGCAGGAAAGCGTTGAACGCCTGACTGGCCTTGTCGAAATCCTTGGCCTTGATCAGGTCGAAGGCAGCATCGTAATAGAGCTTTTCCTTGGCCGGATCGGCAGGTTCAGCGCTTGCTGCCGGAGCCTGGGCCGCTGGGGCCGCAGGTGTACCGCCGGCGTTGATATCGCCGCCAGCGGGTTGGGAATTATTGGCCGGTGCTGCCGGAGCAGTGCCTGAGCCGATGCGTTGATCGAGTTCCTGATAACGCTCCAGTGCTTCTTGCTTCATGCGCTGGATATCGTTTTGCTGGACCTCGACAACACCGCGCAAACGCGCGATTTCGTCCTGCATTTGTTGCAGCTGCATGAACAGCTGACCCTGTGCCGAGGCAGGGGCCGTAACCCCTCCCCCGGCATAGGCGCCGGACGTGCCATAACCAGCTGGCGGATAACTGCTACTAGCAGAGCCAGAATTGTCATCGACCACAGGAACCGCACCCATCGCAACAAGTGGAAGGGTGAGGGCCAAAACGGTTAGAGCACGACGGCACGTTCGCATGTCAAATTACTTACGCAGTTCGACGCGACGGTTTTGAGCCCAGGATTGCTCGTCGTTGCCGGTAGCAACTGGACGCTCTTCACCGTAGGAAACCAGTTCCAGCTGAGCTGGCGACACGCCTTGCAGAACCAGGTAGCGTTGAACGGCTTTCGCACGACGCTCGCCCAGTGCCATGTTGTACTCACGAGTACCACGTTCGTCGGTGTTACCTTCCAGAACAACGCGAGCGCCGTTAGCTTTCAGGTCCTTGGCGTGAACGTCCAGGGAGCGCATGGCTTCTGGCTTCAGGTCCGAACTGTCGTATTCGAAGTAGAAAGTGGTGATTGCGCGCAGAGCAGCTTCTTCGCTCAGGCTGCCATCAACAGCGCCATTGTTGGCGTTGTAACCAGCGTTTGGATCTACAGCTGCGCCTTGACCGGCGTTGTCACCGCCCTTCGACGAGCAACCAACAGCTACAGCCATGGCCAGAGCCAGCGCAGCAAATTTACCAAACTTCAGCATTTCCATCGTGAAACTCCTAATGAACCCCAGTGTGTTAAGCAAAATCTTGTAGCCGCCGCGTCAGTTCAGGTAAGGGGACCAGGATGGTTCTCTGACTTCGCCTTGAGCGGTAGGAAGTGGAACTCTAACGCGTCCATTAATGGACACGAGCATCAAGACTCCCCGGCCTTGCTGGCGGGTGGCGTAGATTACCATGGTGCCGTTGGGCGCGACAGTAGGCGACTCATCAAGGTTGCTATCTGTGAGGATTTTCACGCTACCGCGTGCCATATCCTGCACTGCTACCTTGAAATTAGTGAAGCCGTCCTGACGGTGGATCATTACCAGCGTCTTTTCATCTGCTGACAATTTCGGGTTGGCATTGTAGTTGCCGATGAACGTCACGCGTTCGGCACCACCGCCATTGATATTAGTCCGGTAGACCTGCGGCTTGCCACCACGGTCGGAGGTGAAGTAGATAGTCGAGCCGTCCTTGCCGAAGAAAGGTTCGGTGTCGATCGACGAATCATTGGTGACGCGGGTGATCGCACGCGAGCCCAGGTCCATCACGTAGATTTCCGGGTTGCCGTCTTTGGACAGAACAAACGCCAGCTTGTTGCCATCAGGCGACCAGGCTGGGGCACCGTTCAGGCCTTCGAAGTTGGTGATCTGCTCGCGACGGCCGGTATCGATATGTTGAACAAAAATGCGCGGACGCCTCTGCTCGAACGATACGTAGGCGATACGCTTGCCGTCCGGCGCAAAGCGCGGCGACAGGATCGGCTCGCGGGACTGCAACAGAGTCACCGCACGGGCGCCGTCGTAGTCCGAACGCTGCAGGGTGTAACGGGTGTTGGCTTCGGAGAAGCGCTCAGCCGTGACGTACAGCATGCGAGTGGAGAACGCACCTTTAATGCCGGTCAGTTTCTGGAACGACTGGTCGGCAATATAGTGCGCCATGTCACGCAGCTGGTCGTTGGTCCCCGATACGTTGCCGGCCAGAACCTGCTGTTCGGTGGCAACGTTGAACAGGGCGTAATTCACCTGCAGGCGACCGCCGGCAGGAACGATGCTGCCCACCATCACGTACTGCGCACCGAGCGCCTTCCAGTCACGGAAAATGACTTCGCTGGCCTGGGTTGGCAGGCCGATCATGTTCTGCTTTAGAATCGGCGAGTAGTAACCGGAGTTGTACAGGTCGTTACTGACGATGGCTGCCATGTCTTCCGGCAGCACGGTGCCACCCTGCCAGCCAAACGGCACGACAGCGATTGGCGTGGCTCGGTCACTGCCGCTGGTGACCATGATGTTCTTTTCCTCTGCATTGACCATTCCCGATGCAAAGCAGAGAACGACAAGCAGTCCTCGAAGAAGGTTAATCACAAGGCTAAATCCTCAGGTGTGAATGTCATCTTGAATGAACGATAAGGTGCGAAATCCGAAGCTTTCAACCCTTGCATCTCTGTCAGACGCCCAATGTTCTTGACCGCCGCCACAGCCGAGCTGTCGAACGGACCGTCACCACTGGACTTGGACACGCTGACCGAAGTCACAGTGCCATCAGGCAACATGGCGATTTGCAGGACCACTGTCATACCCTTGCGGGCAGACGGCGGACGCGCCCAACCTTCAGCCGCTCGCGAGCGGATCAGGTCATCGAAATTACCCGCCGTTTCGTCACCCTGCTCATCCGCCAGGGCCTGTTGACGTTGCGGTTTGTCGGACAATAGATCAGCCAGAGCCTGTGCCTTCTTGTCTTCGTTGGCCTTGCGCGCCGCTTCCTGCGCCTTCTTGGCCGAATCGGCAGCCGCTTTTTTCTTCGCGTCTTCCGTCGCTTTCTTCTTGGCGTCCTCGGTTGCCTTTTTCTTGGCGTCTTCGGCTGCCGCTTTTTTCGCGTCTTCTGCAGCCTGTCGCTTGGCTTCCTCGGCAGCTGCTTTCTTGGCGTCTTCCTCGGCTTTTTTCTTCGCCTCGTCTTCAGCCTTCTTCTTGGCTATATCAGCCAATTGTTTCTCTTCTGCCTTTTTGGCGGCATCAGCGGCTTTCTTGGCTTCATCGGCTTTTTTAGCGTCATCGGCCTTCTTCGCCTCTTCCGCCTTCTGCTCGGCCTTCTTGGCGTCGTCAGCGGCTTTCTGTTCTTCGGCTTTTTGAGCAGCCTCTTCTTTCTTTTGTTCCGCAGCCTTTACAGCTTCCTGCTTCTGCTGCTCGATTTTCTTCTGTTCCAGCTGCTCGACTTCAGTCTGTCGCGCAGCGGCTTTTTTTGCCTCGCCGGCAATCTTCTGGTTGGTCTGGTTGGTTGCCTGGCTCTTGGACTTGAGCTGGTACAACGTGGCCTGAACGATGGGCTTGGCTTCCGGCAGCTCGGGCGTCATGGCAAAACTGACGAAGAGCAGGCCGAAAATCAGGATGTGCAGGGCCACTGCCCAGACTGTAGGCCAGAAGTAGCTTTCCGAGGCGGACGGCTCTCGAATTGGCTGCATCAGGGGGCCTCAGTAATCAAACCAACATTCCCGACCCCTGCTTTCTGCAGTCCGCCCATCGTGCCCATCACTGAGCCGTAATCAACGGACTTGTCGCCACGAATGAACACTTGGGTCTGCTTGCCTGCTTCACGGCCGGCAGCGATGATCTTGGTCACCGCGTCGGTCAGTTGTGGCAGGGTCATCGCCTTGTCCATCTGCTTGTCGGTATCGACTTCACTGCCAAGGTTCCAATAGTAGGTCTTGTCAGCCTTGATCGAAATGGTCAGGACCTGATTGTTGTTGTCCTGCGGCAAAGCCTCGCTTGAGACTTTCGGCAGGTCGACTTTCACGCCCTGGTTGATCATGGGAGCCGTGACCATGAAGATGACCAGCAGTACCAACATCACGTCGATGTAGGGCACTACGTTCATTTCCGCAGTTGGCTTGCGTTTGGTGCGACGACCGCGAGCGATTAAAGCCATTAGGAATTACCTGCTCATTCTTCGCTGGTATGCACTTTACGGTGCAGGATGGCCTGGAACTCGTCGGCAAAGGTGTAGTAACGACTGATCAGGGTTTCGCCACGAGCGGCAAAGCGGTTGTAGGCGATGACCGCAGGAATCGCTGCGAACAGGCCGATTGCAGTTGCGATCAGTGCCTCGGCGATACCCGGTGCAACGGTGGCCAGAGTGGCCTGTTGCGCCGTGGCCAGGCCGCGGAAGGAGTTCATGATGCCCCAGACGGTACCGAACAGGCCGACATAAGGACTGGTCGAGCCAACGGTGGCGAGGAATGGCAGGCTCTGCTCGAGCTTCTCTTCTTCACGGGAGATGGCGACGCGCATGGCACGGGCCACACCTTCCATCACTGCATCAGGGTCAACACCCGGCTGCTGGCGCAGACGCGAGAATTCCTTGAAGCCGGCACGGAAGATCTGCTCCACGCCCGAATCAGGATCCGGGTTGCTGCCCGCCTGACGGTACAGCTTGGACAGATCGATACCGGACCAGAAACGCTCCTCGAAGCTGTCCAGGGCACGTCGACCGGCGCGCAACAGGCTGCTGCGCTGAAAAATCATGATCCATGAGGTGACTGAGGCAGCCACCAGAATCAGCATTACCAACTGAACGACCACGCTGGCATTGCTGACCAAACTCCACATGGAGGTATGGTCGACGACGTTAGCTTCCACGCTTTATCTCCTGCTCTAAATGTGTACCCGCGCCACCCTGGTCGGCAAAGGCCGCACGCAAGGTTTCGGGAATGGCCCGGGGCTTCAAACTATCGGCGCGCACACACGCCACCAAAAACTGCCCTTCGCAGAGCAGTACATCATCCGTTGCCCGCCTGACCTGTTGACGAAATCGCAGGCTGGCACGGTTCAATTCGATCACTTCGGCACTCACCAGCAGTTCGTCATCCAGCCGTGCTGGCTGGTGATAACGCGCCTCGCTGGAGTGCACGACAAATAACAGGCCCTCCCGCGCCATCGAGGATTGGGCAAAACCCAATTCCCGCAGTCGCTCGGTGCGAGCCCGCTCCATGAATTTCAAATAATTGACGTAGTAGACGATGCCGCCAGCATCGGTGTCTTCGTAATAAACGCGACAGCGATGTGCGAACGACTGAACCCCGTTTTGCGCGCGCATACTCTAGTGCTTACTCCTCAGGTTGCCAATCCGCCCAGGCAACTGTTTTTCATCGTTTTGCAGGTTTATGCCTGCAAGACAGGCGCGTCAGGCAGTCTGACCACGCAAACGCCGAATAAATCAGCGATTTTTCAGTTTTAATCGTCAGCTTCCTCGACAAAATTCGAGGAAACTGGCATTTCGCCCATTCGCGCCGGAACATTCAACCCGAAATGCAGGTAAGCGTGCCGGGTCACGACCCGACCGCGCGGTGTGCGCATGATATAGCCTTGCTGGATCAAATAGGGTTCCAGCACATCTTCAATGGTGTGACGCTCTTCGCTGATGGCCGCCGCCAGGCTGTCCACCCCCACCGGGCCGCCGTCGAACTTCTCGATCATGGTCAGCAACAGGCGCCGGTCCTGGTGATCAAAACCGTGCTCATCCACATCCAGCAGGTTCAGCGCCTGATCGGCGATTGCCCGAGTGATGTGACCAGTGCCGCGCACCTGGGCAAAATCCCGCACCCGACGCAACAAGCGGTTGGCGATACGTGGCGTGCCCCGGGCGCGGCGGGCGATCTCGAAAGCGCCCTCGACCTCGATCGGCAGACCGAGAATGCCGCCGGAGCGCATGACGATGGTGGTCAGGTCGTCGATATTGTAGAACTCCAGACGCTGAACAATACCGAAACGATCTCGCAATGGGTTGGTCAGCATGCCCGCGCGGGTCGTCGCCCCCACCAGGGTAAACGGCGGCAGGTCGAGCTTGATCGAGCGGGCCGCCGGGCCTTCGCCGATCATGATGTCGAGCTGGAAGTCCTCCATCGCCGGGTACAGGACCTCCTCAACGATGGGCGACAGGCGGTGGATTTCGTCGATGAACAGCACGTCATGGGGCTCAAGATTGGTCAGGATCGCCGCCAGATCACCCGGCCGCTCCAGTACCGGGCCCGAGGTGCTCTTGATCGAGACGTTCATTTCCTGGGCGATGATATTGGCCAGGGTGGTCTTGCCCAGCCCCGGCGGACCGAAGATCAGGGTATGGTCCAGCGCCTCGTTGCGGCCCCGGGCAGCCTGGATGAACAGCTCCATCTGCTCGCGCACGGTAGGCTGGCCAATATAGTCGGCCAGGCTCAGCGGGCGAATCGCACGGTCCAGTTGTTCGTCACGGTCCCGGCCGCCGGTGGCGGTTATCAGGCGGTCAGCGTCAATCACTTAAGCCATTCCCTTCAAGGCACGTCGAATCAAATCAGCACTGCTCAAATCTTTTTCCTTGATGGCGGAAACCGCCTTGCTCGCTTCCTGAGGCTTGTAGCCCAGGGAGATCAGCGCGCTGACCGCATCGGACTCAGCCGACGCCACCGGTTCAGGCGCATTGGGGCCAGGAGAAACTAGAGTAAAGGTCCCTGGCATGGTTTCCCAAGCCTTGAAACGGTCCTTGAGCTCGACCAGCAAACGCTCGGCAGTCTTCTTGCCAACGCCCGGAATTCGCGTCAGGGCGGAAGTATCCTGAGCCTGGACGCAGCGCACCAGTTCATCGACCTCCAACCCCGACATCAAGGCCAGGGCCAGCTTGGGGCCGACGCCATTGAGGCGGATCAGCTCGCGAAACAGCTCGCGCTCGCGCTTTTCGGCAAATCCGTAAAGCAGATGAGCATCCTCGCGCACCACCAGATGGGTGTGCAGGGTCACCGGCTCGCCCACATGGGGCAAACGATAGAGGGTCGTCATCGGCACTTCCAGCTCATAGCCGACGCCATTCACATCCAGTACCAAATGCGGCGGCTGTTTCTCAGCCAGAAATCCGCGCAGGCGTCCAATCACTTAACAGATCCTTTCATTTGCACGCTCATTGACAGGAGCGGCGCTAAAGAGTGCCCATGCTGCCATCAGAGCCGCAGGCGACCGCCGCGGCTGCGCGCAGTGGCCAGGCCATGGGGAATCAGGCTGGAACGGGTGTGAGCATGACACAGGGCGATGGCCAGGGCATCGGAAGCGTCGATCTGTGGCTTCTGGGTCAGCTTGAGCAGGTGCATCACCATCATCATTACCTGCTCCTTGTTGGCCCCGCCGGTGCCCGCCACCGCCTGCTTGACCTGGGTCGCGGTGTATTCGGCGATTTCCAGCGACTCCTCGGCGCCGGCCACGATGGCCGCGCCCCGCGCCTGCCCAAGCTTGAGGGCCGAGTCAGCATTGCGCGCCATGAACACCTTTTCGATGCCCATGGTCACAGGTCCGTAGGTCTGAATCACCTCGCGCACGCCGCGATAGACAATCTGCAAGCGCTCGTGCAACTCGCCGCTACCGGTGCGGATGCAGCCGGAGGCCACGTAAACACAGCCCCGACCGGTATCACGGACCACACCATAACCGGTGATCCGCGAACCGGGGTCGATACCTAGAATAAGAGTCATAACGCCTGCTGCATTGAGAAGTCCCGCTTGCCGATAAGCCAAGCATAAAGGCAGAAGCCGGAGGTCGATAGCGGCCTGAACATCACCACTTCGTCGCTCCGGCTTCTGCCGTGTACCACCTGCTTAACGATAGGACTCAGCCAAGCTGCTCCATCACATCGTCTGGAATATCGGCATTGGAATAGACGTTCTGCACATCATCCAGGTCTTCAAGCATGTCGATCAGCTTGATGACCTTTTCCGCACCGTCCAGATCGAGAGTGGCGCTGGTGGTTGGCAGCATGACGATTTCCGCGTCCGCCGCCTTGAAACCGGCAGCTTCCAGAGCGTTGCGCACGGCGTAGAACCCGGCAAAGGAGGTAAAGACGTCAATCGAGCCGTCTTCATGGCTGACCACATCGTCGGCATCGGCCTCCATGGCCGCTTCCATCAACGCATCCTCATCGACGCCCGGAGCGAAGGAAATCTGCCCCTTGCGATCGAACAGGTAGGCCACCGAACCGTCGGTGCCAAGGTTGCCACCACACTTGGTGAAAGCGTGACGCACGGCGGCAGCGGTACGGTTGCGGTTATCCGTCATGGTTTCGACCATGATCGCCACGCCGCCCGGACCGTAGCCCTCGTAACCCAGCTCTTCGACATCGTTACCATCATCGGCGCCGACGCCGCGGGCAACGGCGCGGTCAATGGTGTCGCGGGTCATGTTGGCGCTCAGGGCCTTGTCCAGTGCCAAGCGCAGGCGCGGGTTGGAGCCCGGATCACCGCCACCCTGACGGGCAGCGACCGTCAGTTCACGAATCCACTTGGTGAAGATCTTGCCTTTCTTGGCATCCTGACGCTCTTTGCGGTGCTTGATGTTCGCCCACTTAGAATGACCTGCCATATCTCGCTCCGAATTCTGCTTGAAACACGCTCACCCCCTGCCCTGTACAGCTCTGGCAAGAGGCTTCAACTCAATCGGGCACCCCTGTGTGGGTGCAATCGGGCCGCACGGTCACATCAACTGATGCAACGGTGCGGCCTGAGAGGTCTTACTCAGCCGCTTTAGGCTGTTCGCGCAAACGGATGTGCAGTTCACGCAGGGCCTTGGCATCGACGACGCCTGGGGCCTGGGTCATGACATCGGCAGCACTCTGGGTTTTCGGGAAGGCAATGACTTCACGAATCGACTGGGCGCCGGTCATCAGCATGACCAGACGGTCCAGACCGAAGGCCAGGCCGCCGTGGGGCGGAGCACCGTACTTCAGAGCATCGAGCAGGAAGCCGAACTTCTCCTGCTGCTCGTCTTCGGCGATACCCAGCAGACGGAAGACCGCCTGTTGCATGTCCTTGCGATGGATACGGATCGAACCGCCACCCAGCTCGGTGCCGTTGAGGACCATGTCGTAGGCGCGGGACAGGGCTGTCGCCGGGTTGGCCTCCAGCTCTTCAGGGGTGCACTTGGGCGCCGTGAAGGGGTGGTGCAACGCGGTGAAGCTGCCATCGTCGTTTTCTTCGAACATCGGGAAGTCGACGACCCACATCGGTGCCCACTCGCAGGTGTGCAGTTTCAGGTCGTTACCGACCTTGATGCGCAGTGCGCCCAGCGCTTCGCTGACGATCTTGAACTTGTCGGCACCGAAGAACACGAGGTCGCCATCGACGGCGCCAACGCGGTCCAGGATGACCTTGAGGTTGTCTTCCGGGATGAACTTGACGATCGGCGATTGCAGACCCTCAACACCCTTGGCGCGCTCGTTGACCTTGATGTAGGCCAGGCCCTTGGCACCGTAGATGCTGACGAACTTGGTGTAGTCGTCGATCTGGCTGCGCGGCATGCTTGCGGCACCCGGCACACGCAGTGCGGCAACACGGCCTTTCGGATCGTTGGCCGGACCGCTGAATACCTTGAACTCGACACCGGTCAGTTGATCGGCAACGTCGACCAGTTCCAGCGGGTTACGCAGGTCAGGCTTGTCGGAACCGTAGCGACGCATGGCTTCTTCGAAGGTCATGTGCGGGAATTCACCGAACTCCAGGTCCAGCACTTCCTTGAACAGCTTGCGAACCATCTTCTCGGTCAGGCCGATGATGTCTTCTTCGTTGAGGAAGCTGGTCTCGATATCGATCTGGGTGAATTCCGGCTGGCGGTCGGCACGCAGGTCTTCGTCGCGGAAGCATTTGGCGATCTGGTAGTAACGGTCGAAGCCGGCCACCATCAGCAGTTGCTTGAACAGCTGTGGCGATTGCGGCAGGGCGAAGAAGCTGCCCGGGTGCGTGCGGCTCGGCACCAGATAGTCGCGAGCGCCTTCCGGCGTAGCGCGGGTCAGGATCGGCGTTTCCACATCGAGGAAGCCGTTCTCGTCCAGATAGCCACGGATGCTGCTGGTGATGCGCGAACGCAGGCGCAGCTTCTCGGCCATTTCCGGACGGCGCAGATCGATGAAACGATAGCGCAGGCGGGTTTCTTCGCCGACATCAGAGTATTCGTTCAGCGGGAATGGCGGGGTTTCCGACTCATTCAGCACTTCCAGGTCGTAACCCAGGACTTCGATGGCACCAGACGCCATGTTCGCGTTGCCCGCGCCAGCTGGACGGGCACGCACTTTACCGGTGATCTTGACGACATATTCGCCGCGCACGCGGTCGGCAGCCGCGAAGGTGTCGGCACGATCCGGATCGAAAACCACCTGAGCCAGGCCTTCACGATCACGGATATCAAGGAAAATGACTCCCCCGTGGTCCCGACGGCGGTGGACCCATCCGCAAAGGGTAATTTCCTGACCTTCCAGGCTCTCGTTCAGTTGGCCGCAATAATGGCTGCGCATCATGATGGTGTTCGCTTCTCGTCATTCGAAATTCGGTGGGGCTTTCACTCTTGGCCAGCACTCGATGGTGCAGAAGTACTGGGACGCGGCCCAAGCCAGTTGAGGATCACCTTCGGCCCTGTTCGCGCTGAGTCCTGCCCCGCTCGGCAAGGCGGGGGATTATATAGGGTTAATCGAGCCTGTGCAGCCGCATGAACCGATTGCAATACGATAAGTTGCCCGCGCCCCCTGTACCGCTATTGGTGCAGCACGGGGCACGGGCCGTACAGGCCCGCCGAATGCGAGCCCGCGGGAAAGAGTGGTGGTTCAGGCCTGTGCTTCATGCAGATCCGGCTGATCACCCTTTAAAAGATGCGCCACGCACACAACCCTGATCAGGCCACTAAAGTTTTTCACCCCGCCATAACGCAGGTGGACTTCCCTATCGATGTAGGAAAGCACCGCATTAACTGAACAACTATTTGCATGGGCAATAGCCGCAAGAATGTTCCAGTACACCTGCTCCAGACGCAAACAAGTGGCCAAACCATTAAGACGTACCGACTTCGAGTGCGGCTGTGCAAGATGCATATTGAACTCTTCGACAAACGGATCATCGTTGACCAGTGCCTGTCGCGCCACGTCCTTGAAGTCACGTTCGACTCCTCGTGCCATGATGCTACTCCTCTTGTAAAAATCAATTCGGACAATAAGCAGAAATATTTGAAAATAAATAACCGCCATGCCTATCAAGCCCGAATATCTTTTTAACTTCCAGCAGGATACATGTACTCACTCTGTAGGACTTCGCCACAGCACTCAGAGGAATGGCGACATATTTGAAAACAAATAACGAAGAAAAATACAAAGTGGTATTCAATATTTATATACCGCCCTGCCGTTCGCTCGTGCACGGCCACAACCCAGGGCTGCAAGGCAGCGAAGCCGCAGGAGCGCGACAAGATCGTGAAAAAGGAAAGGGACTACTTCAAGAAGGGAAAACAACGACAGACGAGTGACACTGAATGTGCCACTCGTCAAAGCACTTACTTCGGCTCAAGCATCGAACGCAACATCCATGCGGTTTTTTCATGGACCTGCATGCGCTGAGTCAACAAGTCGGCAGTCGGCTCGTCACTGACTTTATCGAGCAACGGAAAAAGACTGCGCGCCGTGCGCGTAACCGCTTCCTGCCCCTGAACCAGACTCCTGATCATATCTTCGGCTTTTGGCACGCCTTCTTCTTCCTTGATCGAAGACAAACGGGCATAAGTCGAATAAGTACCAGGTGCGGGAAAGCCCAGAGCACGAATACGCTCGGCAATCGAGTCAACCGCCAGGGCCAGTTCGTTATATTGTTCTTCGAACATCAAGTGCAGCGTACGAAACATCGGACCACTGACGTTCCAGTGAAAGTTATGCGTCTTGAGGTAAAGTACATAAGTATCCGCGAGCAAATGTGAAAGCCCGTCGACAATCGACTTGCGGTCTTCTTCGCTGATACCAATATCGATTCCCATGCGTCATCCCCTTAGTATGATGGCGTTATTCAGTTCGTTGCCGGCGCCACTGTAGCAAGAGAAGCGCCCAGGCGCAGCCTCACATTGCCCCACCCCGCCGCCAGCGGTAGCGAACGAACTGACAGACGGCCTGCCTTTGAGCCACAGGCCATACAGCCGACGGCCTGGCTTTTCGCCAACAACCGCTGCATCTATACAACAGCCCAGGGCACTTTTTCTCGATGCCGACGTCTGGATATCCGCGTGCCTTGAGCGAAAATGGCTGATTTGAGTCGCTTTCGGCTTTGCTGTTAAATAGAGGACGTGATGCTACCGCTGAAGTAGCCCATAGGCCGAACCGTTTCCCGTGCCGCACGCCTCAATTTTTTCAGAAGCGTACCGGGAGCAGTCGGCTATTTCCTTGTGATCCGCCTTAAATGTGAGTTAATTAAAATGTTGAAAATAGTTCACCTGCTAACGGGAGCCGCAGCCCTGCTGCTTTCCTTCATCCCCGCCCTGCGTAGCGAAGCCCTGTCTTCCTACCTGGATAAACCCGACGCGCTTTACCTGGCCTTCTTCGGCCTGCTCAACCTGGTACTGGCACCCGTGATCCCCTACTGGAACAGAGGTACACGTCACCAACTGCAAAACCTGGTCAGCGCCCTGCTGGTCCTGGCCGTAGTGCTGCAAACCATGACCTTGCTAGTGCCACTGGAAAACATCGCCGGCCTGCCCGCCATTATCATGGGGCTGATCGCAGCATTGGTGGCTGTATCCCTGCACCTGGCCGTAAGCTTCTATAAATCGTCTCCATCTTCCGCCCCACAAAGCCACGAGGCGGGCCAACGCGATACCGGCACCGTGAAATGGTTTAACACCTCCAAGGGCTTCGGCTTTATCTCCCGAGACTCCGGCGACGATATCTTCGTCCACTTTCGCGCCATTCGCGGCGAAGGTCATCGCGTACTGGTCGAAGGCCAGCGCGTGGAGTTTTCCGTAATGAACCGCGACAAAGGCCTACAGGCGGAGGACGTTATCGCCGCCTTGCCGCGCCGCTAACCTCCCCAATAAAAAACGCGCGCCCCTGGCAGAGGGGACGCGCGTTTTTTTATGACCGAAATCAGCGCGACACTCAGTAATGAGGCGGCGGCGCATCCTGCTCGAAGGTCTCGAACTGACTGCCCATCTCCTCCTGACGCTTAAGCATCGCCGAAATCTGCAATTGCAGCCGGTCCAGAGCTCGCTGCTGGCTGACCAGCACATCATTGAGCGCCTGAATCGTGTCGTCCTGGAAAGCCAGACGGCTTTCCAATTCGGTAACCCGTGCTTCGAGATCCATGCTCATCACTCCTCGAAACGAAAACTGTCGCCCAGCGCAGTTCGCAAGCGCTTACGCAGACTCGCAATCTGCTCGGCAGTATAGGGCCTGGCAGGGTGCTTGCCCCAGACCGGTGCAGGCCAGGCGCAGTCATCGCGATGACGAACGATGACATGCATATGCAATTGACTGACAACGTTACCCAACGCCGCCACATTCATTTTGTCGGCCTGGAACAGCTCTTTGAGCGTGCCAGCCAGGTCACTGGTTTCCTGCCACAACTGCAATTGATCCTGAGCACTCAGCTCGAATACTTCACTGATAGAGTCCCGACGCGGCACCAGGATGAACCATGGGTAGTTCGAGTCATTGGATAACAATAAGCGGCACAGGGCGAAGTCCCCGATAGGCAAAGTGTCTTGTTGCAACCGCGAATCCAGAACAAACACGTATGACTCCTGATCATGGGGTTAGGATTTAAATTGTAGGACAAGGGCAAGTAACAGTCGCCCTTTAATACCGGGCAGGATACTCGGGATTAGCGGGTTTCACAGCCTGATCCAGACAAACCTGGGCCTGGTGCGGTCGTGACCCCATGCCGCACCAATCCGGCACGAAAAAAGCCGAAGCGCACCACTTGGAGTCACAAACAGTCACCCTTTCGACTGACTGAATTGTTACACCTCTTGGTCAGATAATGCCCCTAATCGTCGGAAAAGGGCGAAAACCTGACTCGCGTGTCATGAATCTGGAACAAAGCAGGTGTTTTCTTCTATGAAGGGTAAATCCCGGGTTCCAACATCAGGCGGCAGTGCGCGGCAACGCACCAAAACGACTCACTCGGCAGCACTAGGCAACGTCACTTATCCGTCATTTACTCAATCGGACCGGTAGCAGGTAACACCTTCAGCGCTGGGGCATCAAAAAAACGATCCAGCAAGCCGGAATTATGGTTTTTTGTTAAAAAATAAAAACCTTACAAAACATGAAGATACAGACCAATCAGAAAGTGAAGCCGAGTTTTTTCACAAATTTTTTCCATCAGACGGAACTTTGAGCACGGTTGTTGCTTTATCACTCACAAGGCTCGCAGCGCTCCTTGCGGAAGGAGCATCCGGTCTCTGTAACAGGAGACGGTATGCCGGGACCGTTTGCAGTTGTACGGCGCCACAAATTGATAATGGATGCTATGCAATTGCGACATGGACAGAGCGGATTTGCGACACCGCCGTAAAGATTTTGCAAGGATAGGTTGGTAACTATCGCCACCATGGTCAGCGTGATATAAGTTTCGCCGACACAAAAAAGAAAGAGCTGTCCCAGATAAAAAAACAGGTGGGATGGCGGTAACTCTTCTTAAAAACCAAAGGAGCAAATCACGATGAGAGTGATGAAGTGGAGCGCAATCGCCCTGGCAGTAACAGCTGCTACGGCCGGCACCCAACTGGCAACGGCAGCAGCCTTCGTCAGCGACCAGTCCGAAGCCAAAGGTTTCATTGAAGGCAGCAGCCTGAACCTGAAAGCCCGTAACTACTACTACAACCGTGACAAGAAAAACGGCGCAGTAGACGACAAAGACTGGACTCAAGGCTTCTGGGGCAATTTCAGCTCCGGTTACACCCAAGGCACCGTTGGTGTTGGTGTTGAAGCGTTCGGCTATTTCGCAATTAAACTTGACGGCTCCGACAAGTACTCCGGTTCCGGTAACCTGAGCACCGACAGCCGCGGTCGCAACGAAGACAGCTTCGGCAAAGCCGGTGGCAACGTTAAGTTCCGCATCTCGAAAACCGAGCTGAAAATCGGTGACATGCAGCCTACCAGCCCAGTCTTCGCAGTTGGCGGTTCCCGCATTCTGCCTCAGACCGCCAGCGGTATCAGCCTGCAGACCAGCGAACTGAAAGGCCTCGATGCTGAAGCCGGTCACTTCTACTCGGGTACCAGCCAGGACGAAACCAACCGTAACGGCACCATCTGGGCAACCTACGCTGGCGTAACCGCCAAGTCGGCTGACTACGCTGGTGGCAAATACGCCATCACCGACAACCTGGGTGTTGCGTTCTACGGCGCCAAGCTGGAAGACGTCTGGAACCAGTACTACGGTAACGTGAACTACGCACTGCCGCTGACTGGCGACCAGTCCCTGGCGTTCGACTTCAACATCTATCGCACAGATGACACCGGTAGCGCCAAGGCCGGTACCATCAACAACACCGCCTACTCGGGTTCGGTAGCCTACTCGTTCCTGGCAGCGCACACCCTGACCCTGGCATTCCAGAAGGTCAACGGTGACACGCCATTCGACTACATCGGTATCGGCGACAACAACCGCGGTGGCGACTCGATCTTCCTGGCCAACTCCATCCAGTACTCCGACTTCAACGGTCCTGGCGAAAGATCGTGGCAGGCTCGCTACGACCTGAGCATGGCTCCGTACGGCGTGCCTGGCCTGAGCTTCATGACCCGCTACATCAGCGGTACTGATATCGACGGCACCCACACCCCAAGCAACAGCACCTACGCTGGCCTGTACGGCAAAGACGGTAGCCACCACGAGACCAACCTGGAAGCCAAATACGTGCTCCAGAGCGGCCCGGCTAAAGACCTGTCCTTCCGCATCCGTCAAGCCTGGCACCGCGCTAACACCGATCAGGGTGAAGGCGACGTTAACGAGTTCCGTCTGATCGTCGACTACCCGATCTCGATCTTGTAATCGCTGCTCAGTCACTCGTGACACAAGAAGCCCGGCTCATGCCGGGCTTCTTCATTTATGGGGTAAAGCCCTCGACAGAGCCCTTGCCCTGTACGGGGATAAATCATCCCCGTACAATCACCGGTCATTTCTAGTTCAGCAACCGACAACGGCCTACCATGCGTACCAGTCAATATTTGCTCGCCACACAGAAAGAAACGCCTTCCGATGCGGTCGTAGTCAGTCACCAGCTGATGCTGCGTGCCGGCATGATCCGCAAACTCGCTTCCGGCCTCTACACCTGGCTGCCCATGGGCTTGCGTGTATTGCGCAAGGTCGAAGCTGTCGTTCGTGAAGAAATGGACGCTGCTGGGGCACTGGAAGTATTGATGCCGGGTATCCAGCCTGCTGAACTGTGGCAGGAATCGGGACGCTGGGAACAGTACGGCCCTGAACTGATGCGCCTGACCGACCGTCACCAGCGCGACTTCTGCCTGGGCCCGACCCACGAAGAAGTGATCACCGACCTGGCTCGTAACGAGTTGAACAGCTACAAACAGCTGCCAATCAACCTGTATCAGATCCAGACCAAATTCCGCGACGAAATCCGCCCGCGTTTCGGCTTGATGCGTGGCCGCGAATTCGTCATGAAGGACGCCTACTCTTTCCACGCCGACCATGCCTCGCTGCAACAGACTTACGATCGCATGCACCTGGCGTACTGCAACGTCTTCAGCCGCCTGGGCCTGAAATTCCGCCCGGTCGAAGCCGATAACGGCTCCATCGGCGGCGCCGGTTCCCATGAGTTCCACGTATTGGCCGAGTCCGGCGAAGACGATATCGTCTTCAGCAATGGCTCCGAGTACGCCGCGAACATCGAGAAAGCCGAAGCCGTGCCACGGGAAACTTCCCGCCCTGCACCGACGCAAGAGCTGACACTGGTCGATACCCCGAACGCCAAGACCATTGCGCAACTGGTCGAAGGCTACAACTTGCCGATCGAAAAGACCGTCAAGACCCTGGTGGTTCATGCTGCCGAAGAAGGCAAGCTGATCGCCCTGATCATCCGTGGCGACCACGAGCTCAACGAGATCAAGGCCGCCAAGCAGGAAGGCGTTGCCAGCCCGCTGGTCATGGCCAGTGAAGCAGAACTGCGCGACGCCATCGGCGCCGGTGCCGGCTCCCTTGGCCCGCTGAACCTGCCACTGCCGTGCATCATCGACCGCTCGGTTGCCTTGATGAGCGATTTTGGAGTCGGCGCCAACATCGATGACAAGCACTACTTCGGCGTCAACTGGGAGCGCGACCTGCCCGTGCCGGTCGTTGCCGACCTGCGCAACGTCGTCTCCGGCGACCCAAGCCCGGACGGCAAAGGCACGCTGGAAATCAAGCGCGGCATCGAAGTCGGTCACATCTTCCAGCTGGGCACCAAGTATAGCGACGCGATGAAGTGCCAGGTATTGGGCGAGAACGGCAAGCCGGTCAACCTGTCCATGGGTTGCTATGGCATTGGCGTTTCCCGCGTCGTTGCCGCAGCCATCGAGCAGAACAGCGATGCCAACGGCATTATCTGGAATGACGCCCTGGCGCCTTTCCATATCGCCCTGGTACCCCTGCGCTACGAGACCGATGCCGTTCGCGAGGCTACCGACAAACTCTACGCCGACCTCAAGGCGGCCGGTTTCGACGTGCTGCTGGATGATCGCGACAAGAAAACCAGCCCGGGCAACAAGTTTGCCGACATGGAGCTGATCGGCATCCCGCACCGCATCGTGGTCAGCGACCGCGGCCTGGCCGAAGGCACCATCGAGTACAAGAGCCGTACCGCGTCCGAAGCTCAGGCTCTGCCTATCGCTGAAGTACTGTCGTTCATCAAGGGTCACATCAAGCGCTGATAGCCTGATGTGAAAGGCCGCCGCAGTCGTCAAATCGAGTGCGGCGGCCAACCTGAACGACACGTTTTATCCGCCTCAAGAGATCTCATGTTCAAGCGAAGCCCCCCCTGCCTCGGTGGCGCGATACTCTGCGGCACTCTGCTCATGAGCGGTTGTGCCAACCAGATGTCACAGCGCAGCGAGCACGAAGAGCGCGTCGAGCGCAAACTCACTGAGCACGTACTGCAAGTGGATATGGGCGAGCCCCAGACCCTCGAGCTGCCGCAACGTCGCGTGCGTATCCATGAGTTCAAGACTTTTGAAGTCAAAGAATTCGATGTAACCCGTCACTATGACCGCTATACCCCCTATCAACCCTGGCGTGAAATCTACGAGATTCCCCTGGGCGCGGTAGCCGTGGTCGCAGGTATCGGCGCCAATATTGCCAATGTAGTTGCCTTCGGCCACCTGCCGGACAGCATGACCAAGGATTGGCTCAGTTACGGTCTGGCCGGCTTGAACCCATTCATGAACGCGCCGTCCCACGGCCGTGCGCAACAAAACCTGGCCGGTATCGATGAAGTACAGCGCGATTCCCGGATCGAAAAGTCCAATCTGCCGTGGAACGAGCGCCCGGTACTGGTCAAGGCCGGTAGCGAAACCCATGAGCTGAGCACGGACCGTAACGGTGTGCTGCGCCTGAACCTGCTGGACAGCCCGTTCGCCGAGCAAGACCTGAGCCGTGTGACGCGCCTGTATGTCAGCGTCGAAGATGATCAGGACAACACCCACGGCGATGCCACTCTGCCCATCAGCAGCACCTTGCGCGGCAAGCTGCTGGAGGCGCATGCCCTGATCTACGACGACCTGGAAGATGACGAAGTCAGTCAGTGGGTGCACCGGGTCAAACGCCTTTCCGAGTTGGGGCTGGAAGAACAGGCCAGCGAATTGGAACAAAGCCTGATCGACATGACCCGCAACGATCCGCAGTTGCAGCATGAGCTGATCAAGTCCCTGGCCAGGGATGCAGGGCGGTTGGTGGCGTTGCCGAATTGACCTGGTGGGCGCAAACGGGTTGCGCTTGCTGCAAATGCGCAATTGTCTGAATTGGAATGATCCCGGTGGGACCGGCTTCAGCCGGGAAGGGGGCGGTACGTCCGCTACATTTGTATGATTCGAAATGACGCCTTCCCGGCTAAAGCCGGTCCCACAACCGCGCAGCCGTCTCTAACGGGTAAACAACTCCAGCTGTTCATGAGCGGCACGCAAATCGTGCAGGCGCACGCCAATCCCCAACAGCCGTACCGGCTTGCCGCCCCGGGCAAAGGCTTGGCTGAGCAAGTGCTCATAACTGCCCAGGTGCCGCCCTGCTCCCGACTGCTCAAGGGTGGTCTGGGTAAAATCGTGGAATTTCACTTTAACGAAGGGTTTACCCGGTCGGTAATGATCTGCGATGCGCTCCATGCGCACCTCGAGGGTTTCCAACAGGGCTGGGAGTTTTTCCAGACAACTCGCCAGATCAGGTAAATCCGTGTCG
This sequence comes from Pseudomonas sp. JUb42, assembly GCF_024807945.1. Lineage (GTDB taxonomy): Bacteria > Pseudomonadota > Gammaproteobacteria > Pseudomonadales > Pseudomonadaceae > Aquipseudomonas. The sequence goes on from NZ_JANUFD010000020.1 coordinate 55,637, forward strand.
TAGGTATTTTCCACGCTCACGGACTGACGGCGACTGTCGTTCTGCACCGGCCGCTCATCGATCCCACGTGCCAACCCCCACAACCTTTCACCAAAACTGCCAAATTCCCGCACCAGCGCCAGCTTGCTCCAGCCGCGCAAGTCCGTGCAGCTGATAATGCCCAGGCGTCCGAGCTTGTCGGCGGTGACCTTGCCAACGCCGTGCAGCTTGCTCACCGGCAATTGGGCAACGAAATCCTCGACCTGATCAGGGGTAATGACAAACAGGCCGTTGGGTTTTTTCCAGTCACTGGCGATCTTGGCCAGAAACTTGTTGGGCGCGACCCCGGCCGACACGGTGATATGCAACTGGTTGGAGACCCGCCGACGAATATCCTGGGCAATGCGCGTCGCACTGCCGGAGAAATGACTGGCATCAGACACATCCAGATAAGCCTCATCCAGGGACAAGGGCTCGATCAGGTCGGTGTAGTCACGAAAGATCGTCTGGATTTCCCTGGATGCTTCTTTATAGGCATCCATACGCGGCTTGACGATGGTCAGGTCAGGACACAGCTTCAAGGCGTGCCGGGATGACATGGCCGAGCGCACGCCATAGGCCCGTGCTTCGTAGTTGCAGGTCGCAATGACGCCCCGGCGGTCCGCCGAGCCGCCCACGGCCAGTGGCTTGGCCGCCAGACTCGGGTCGTCGCGCATCTCGATGGCTGCATAGAAGCAGTCACAGTCGACATGAATGATTTTACGCTGCGTCATCGAGGCCATGAGTATGAGGGGAATGGTCGCCAGTATCTCATTCACATGGAAATGTGCCACTTATCGCCGATCGACAACCCGCCGAGCAGCACTGAAAAAAACGCTATGACGCCCGCCCGGCAAGCCCTCACAGCGTTTACGGGCTTTTTTCTGGAGAGCTAAGCACTTGAAGAAAAAGCCTTTTTTCGAAATAAGCATTGACAGCCCAGCGTTCCTCTGTAGAATGCCGCCACACAGACGCGGGATGGAGCAGTCTGGTAGCTCGTCGGGCTCATAACCCGAAGGTCGTCGGTTCAAATCCGGCTCCCGCAACCAAACATCAAAAAAGGCTACTCGAAAGAGTGGCCTTTTTTGTTTTCGCGCAGAATCCTCATCGCGCAGAGGCATGTGGGAGCGAATTCATTCGCGAAAGCGGCGCTCCAGACGATGAATACCCATTGAATGTACCGGCCTCTTCGCGAATGAATTCGCTCCCACAATCGCTCCCTTAGCGAATTAGCTGCTGCAAAAAGATCTTTGCAAACCGCCACTTAGCCAATGAGAACGATTCACCCGCTAATTTGCAGGCTTTTTGCATTAACGGTTGACAGCTCGCCGTTCGGCTGTAGAATGCCGCCACACAGACGCGGGATGGAGCAGTCTGGTAGCTCGTCGGGCTCATAACCCGAAGGTCGTCGGTTCAAATCCGGCTCCCGCAACCAAACATAAAGAAAGGCTACTCGAAAGAGTGGCTTTTTTTTTGCCCGATCGAAAGGTGGCTGAACAGCAGCGCTAAATGCTTGTCAGAGAAGGCACTTTGGCAAACCCTGTGAAACCTGAACGCCATGCTTGTATCGTAATATTTCCAAGGGCGACAGTTTTTGCACATCCTGCCGATAATTTTTTTACCAGCAGTCACGATACTGCTCGAACGTGAAAACGTATCCGCTCCATTCGCTCGTTAGACGTTGACGCGCTAACATCTCGAAATATTCTTTGCGTAGGGATTGGTAAGTTGGCTGTATACCTCCATCCTGTCGCGCACGATCCAAGGAGTGATTGATGCGCGATAACCCGTCAGATTTCAATGAAGAAGCAGTAGCGGCGAACCCACCGATTACGTCTCCCCGTCTGCACTGGCTCGATCTATTGAGCAAGTATCGCCAACCCATCGGGCTGGGCGTCACGCTCCTGCTGTTCGCCATCGCTCTGATCGCCTGTCGGCACATGCTGATCGAAATGGACCTCGACGCCCTGCACGACTCGCTGTTGAGCGTCCCCCTGCCCTCTTTGGGCGGCGCCGTGCTCGCCACCGTGGTCGGCTTCGTCATCCTGCTGGGTTATGAACTCTCGGCCAGTCGTTACGCCAATGTGCAGTTACCGGCCAAAACCCTGGTGTTGGGCGGCTTCACCGCTTTTGCCATCGGTAACGCCGTCGGCCTGTCGATGCTCTCGGGCGGTTCGGTACGCTATCGGTTGTACTCACGGCACGGCCTGGGCGCCATAGAAGTCGCCCGCATGACTCTGTTCGCCAGCCTGTCCCTGGGCAGTGCGCTGCCGCCCCTGGCCGCCCTGGCCATGCTCGCCGACCTGTCCGACGCCTCCTTGGCGCTGCATCTGCCGGTCGACGTGCTTGCTGCCATCGCTATCGCGGTCCTGCTGCTGGGCACGCTGGCGGCGGTCATGCTTTATCGTCGGCGCCTGCCTGAGCAGACTATCCCTCACAACCTGCTGGTGCGGATCGGTCGTCGTACCCTGCGTCTGCCGAGCACGCGCCTGACCCTGATGCAGTTGGTCATCACGGCTCTGGATGTTGCCGCAGCCGCCACCGTGCTGTATCTGCTGTTGCCACAGTCGCCGCCGTTCGCCGCGTTCCTGCTGGTCTACCTGCTGGCTCTGGCTGCTGGTGTACTGAGCCATGTGCCCGGTGGTGTGGGGGTGTTCGAGGCCATTCTGCTGGCCGCCTTCGCCAACGAACTCGGTGCCGCGCCTCTGGCCGCAGCGCTGCTGCTCTATCGCCTGATTTACGTGGTGCTGCCGCTGCTGGTGGCGTGTCTGGTCCTGCTGTTCAACGAAGCTCAGCGCTTGCTGCCGACCCGTCAGGCGATGCGCGTGGCGTCCGGTCTGGCGGCGCCGATCCTGGCCCTGCTGGTATTCCTTTCCGGCGTTGTGTTGCTGTTCTCAGGCTCCACGCCGGAAATCGACACGCGCCTTGAATACGTCGGCTTCATGATTCCGCACCGCCTGATCGATGCCTCGCACTTTGTCGCCAGCCTGGTTGGCGTGCTCTGTCTGCTGCTGGCCCAGGGCCTGCGTCGGCGCCTGTCAGCGGCCTGGATGCTGACCCTCGGTCTGCTCGTTGCCGGCGCCGTACTGTCAATGCTCAAGGGCTTCGACTGGGAAGAAGCCAGCATGCTGGTGATCACTGCCTGCCTGCTGGCCGTATTCCGCCGCTCGTTCTATCGCCCCAGCCGCCTGCTTGAACTGCCTTTCTCCGGCCTGTACCTGATGGCCAGCGTCTGCGTGGTCGGTGCATCCATCTGGCTGCTGCTGTTCGCCTATCAGGACGTCCCCTACAGCCATCAGCTGTGGTGGCAGTTCACGCTCGATGCTGACGCCCCGAGAGCCCTGCGCTCGGCGCTGGGCAGTGCGGTGTTGCTGGTGATTGTGTCCCTGACCTGGCTGCTGCGTACCGCGCGCCCGGTGATCAAGCTGCCTGACGCCGCCGAACTGGCCAAGGCCGCCGAGATCGTCAAGGCCTCGGCCCAGCCTGATGGTGGCCTGGCCCTGACCGGTGACAAGGCGATCCTGCTGCACCCCAGCGGTAATGCCTTTTTAATGTACTCGCACCGTGGCCGCAGTCTGGTGGCTCTGTACGATCCTATTGGCCCGACCCAACAGCGCGCCGAACTGATCTGGCAGTTCCGCGATCTGTGCGACGTGCACCATGCCCGCCCGGTGTTCTATCAGGTTCGCGCGGAAAATCTGCCGTTCTACATGGACATCGGCCTGACCGCGATCAAGCTCGGCGAAGAGGCGCGGGTTGACCTGCTTCGCTTCGATATCGACGCCAAGGGCAAGGAGATGAAGGACCTGCGCTACACCTGGAACCGCGGCGGCCGTGATGGCCTGTCCCTGGAAATCCATGAACCGGGCCAGGCACCGCTGGAAGAACTGAAGATCATTTCCGATGCCTGGCTCACCGGCAAGAACGTACGCGAGAAAGGCTTCTCCCTAGGCCGTTTCAGCCCCGAGTACCTGCAATATTTCCGCGTGGCGATCATTCGTTTCGAAGGCAAGCCTGTGGCCTTCGCCAACCTGCTGGAGACCTCGCGCAAGGATCTGGCCAGCCTCGACCTGATGCGTGCGCATCCCGAGGCGCCGAAGCTGACCATGGAATTCATGATGGTCGGCCTGATATTGCACTACAAACAAAACGGTTATGGACGCTTCAGCTTGGGCATGGTGCCCTTATCCGGCTTGCAGCCACGACGTGGTGCGCCCCTGACTCAGCGTCTCGGCTCAATGGTCTTCCGCCGTGGCGAACAGCTGTACAACTTCCAGGGGCTGCGCCGCTTCAAAGACAAATTCCAGCCTGACTGGGAACCTCGTTATATGGCCGTGCCGGCAGGACTCGATCCTCTCGTGGCACTGGCTGACACCGCCGCCCTGATTGCGGGCGGCCTGACTGGATTGGTGAAACGCTGATGATTCAACGCTACTGGCGATTTTTGCTTGCAGCCCTGGTTATTCTCGTAGTGGCACTGGGCTTCTGGCTGTGGAATCGCCCTGCCCCTCCAGCGGTACTGACACGCACCACCCTCTCCGATGGTTCGGCCCTGACGACCGCCACACCTGCGACCCGGGTCAAGACTCAGGTCGCCCTGGCTGTGACCACTGACGACTTTCTCTCGGACAAACAACTGCAGGCACTGAGCAAGGACGCCTCGGCGCAGATCATTCAGGTGATCCTGCCCAAGGACAACTGCGTCCTGCAGCAAAAGACCTTCCAGGAAGCCCTCACGCAGATGCAGGGCGCACCCGACGTGGTTGCCGGCATAGGCCCGGGCGCTACCCTGGCGTGGCGCTGGCTGGCCTCCCAGAACAACGATAAGGCCGAGGCCATCTCGGTCGGCTTCGTCGTCGAGGTGCCTTCAACAGAGCCAGTCAAGCCGCTGGAGCCCGATGAAATTCCACCGGTCATCTGCGACACACCCTTGCCGCAAAAGGCGCCTCACGGTCACTGGATGGTGGCCTGGAACGATCAGCCCGATGATGTCCCGGCCGCATTCGTTCGCGACCAACCCAATGCCGACACCAGTATCAGCGACTACGACATCAAACTGCCGCAAGTGCTGAACACCGAACTGCGCCACAAGCTGGTCGGCGAGAACGACAGCGGCGGCCTGGGCGTCCCTACCGTGGAAGTGCCGGCCGCTGCAGGCCCGAACTCCGACACCGTGACCCTGTTCATGTCCGGCGATGGCGGCTGGCGCGACCTGGACAAAGTGGTCGCCGGGGATATGGCCGGCATGGGCTATCCCGTAGTCGGCATCGACACCCTGCGCTATTACTGGGAACACAAGACCCCGGAACAGACCGCTGCGGACCTGACTGAAGTGATGGCCCACTATCGGCAAAAGTGGGGCGCCAAGCGCTTTATCCTCGCCGGCTACTCCTTCGGCGCAGATGTGATGCCGGCGATCTACAACCGCCTGCCTGCCGACGACCAGAACCGTATCGCCGGCATTATCCTGCTGGCCTTCGCCCGTACCGGCAGCTTCGAGATCCACGTCGGTGGCTGGCTGGGCAGTGCAGGCAAGGAAGCCACTACCGGCGAGGAAATGGCCAAACTGCCTGGCGACAAGGTGCTGTGCGTCTACGGCATCGAGGAGAAGGATGAAAGCGGCTGCACCGACAAGACAGCAGTGGGCGAGAAGCTGCAACTGCCCGGCGGCCACCACTTCGACGAGAACTACCCGGCTCTGGCCAAGCGCCTGATCGCCGTGATCAACAAGTGGCAGGCAAAGGCGGCGGCACCCGCACCGGCGGAAACCCCGGCAGCGGAGTAGCGGAGCCGACCTGTGGGAGCGAATTCATTCGCGCAAGCGATAGTGAATTCACTGGCCTCTTCGCGAATGAAGTCGCTCCTACGAGGTTCGCTCCTACGAGGTTCGCTCTAACAAAAAGCCCCCGCAGCTTCACAGCTACGGGGGCTTTTTATTGACTCCGCAGCTACATCTCGACCTGCGTACCCAGTTCGATCACCCGGTTGTACGGCAGCTTGAAGAAGCGCAGATTGCCGTTGGCGTTCTTGAGCATGAAGGCGAACAGTCCTTCACGCCAACGCGCCATGCCTACCAGCTTGGACGAGACGATGGTCTCGCGGCTGAGGAAGTAGGTGGTACGCATCGGACTGAAATCCAGCTCATCCAGATGGCACAGCTTCAACGCGGCCGGCACGTCCGGCTCGTCGATAAAGCCGAAGTGCAGGATCACCCTGTAGAAACCTTCGCCGTAGGCCTCGACCTCGAAACGCCGCTGCGCCGGCACCCGTGGCGAGTCTTCATAAACCACCGTCAACAGCACCACCTGCTCGTGCAACACCTGGTTATGCAGCATGTTGTGCAACAGTGCATGGGGCACGGCGTCGGAGCGGGCCGTCAGGAAGACTGCAGTCCCTTGGGCGCGGAATGGCGGCTGCACGCGAATACTGCTGATGAAAATCGGCAGGGGCAGGCCGCCTTCGGAGATCCGCTCGCTCAGCAACTGCTTGCCGCGCTTCCAGGTGGTCATCAGGACAAACAGCACGATACCGGCGAGCACCGGGAACGCCCCGCCCTGCACCACTTTTGGCACGTTGGCGGCGAAGAACAGGCCATCCACCAACAGGCAGCCCAGCAACACCGGCACCGCCAGTATCGGCGGCCATTTCCACAGCATCAACATCACCGACGACACCAGAATGGTCGTGCAGAGCATTGTCCCGGTCACCGCCACGCCATAAGCCGAGGCCAATGCGCCCGACGACTCGAAACCCAGCACCAGCAGGATCACGCCAACCATCAGCGACCAGTTCACTGCACCTATGTAGATCTGGCCCTGAGCGTCACTGGAGGTGTGCTGGATGTACATGCGCGGGATATAACCCAACTGGATCGCCTGCAGGGTCATGGAGAACGCGCCGGAGATCACCGCCTGAGAGGCAATGATGGTCGCCAGGGTCGACAGGCCGATCAGCGGCAACAGCGCCCAGCTCGGCGCCAGCAGATAGAACGGGTTGCGGATCGCTTCCGGGTCCTGCAATACCAGGGCGCCCTGACCGAAGTAGTTCAAGACCAGTGCAGGCAGCACCAGGATGAACCAGGCACGGGAAATCGGCCGGCGACCGAAGTGGCCCATGTCGGCATACAGCGCTTCGGCACCGGTCAACGCCAGGACCACAGCGCCGAGAATTGCCACGCCGATGCCCGGATGCTCGACAAAGAAGCGAAAGGCCCAGAGTGGATTGACCGCATGGATCACTTCAGGCTGCTGGCTTATGCCCCACACGCCCAGAGCGCCAAGGACCAGAAACCAGGTGACCATGATCGGGCCGAACAGCACGCCAATGCGCGCCGTACCGTGGCGCTGGATCAGGAACAGCCCGACCAGCACGACCAGAGAAATCGGCACGACCCAATGCTCAAGACCATCAAAGGCCAGCTCCATACCCTCGACCGCCGACAACACCGAAATGGCCGGGGTGATCATGCTGTCGCCGTAGAACAACGCCGCACCGAACAACCCGAACACCACCATGGTGGCCTGCAATTTCGGATATTTCGCCGACGCCCGCCGCGCCAGCGCCGTCAGCGCCATGATCCCGCCCTCGCCCTGGTTATCAGCGCGCAGGACAAAAGCCATGTACTTGAAGGAAACCACCCAGATCAGCGACCAGAAAATCAGCGACAGGATGCCCAGAACTCCATCGTGACTGACACTGACGCCGTAACCGCCGTTGAACACTTCCTTTAGGGTATACAGGGGGCTGGTGCCGATATCGCCGTAAACCACCCCCACCGCCGCGATCAGCAAACTCAATGGTTTTGCCGAATGATGTCCGGTCTCAGCCTGACTACTTGCTTGACTCATTTACCACTCCTGAAACCAAGACTCGAACTCCAAGACATGAAACGCCGCCTTGTGAGCTGCGCAACGCTGCAATCATCGCCGTTAACGCTCTGTTTTTTTGTGACACGACGTAACGCCGCGAAGCATAGCGCAGCACTCGTCGTAATTCTCTGCATAACGCTGGTCAATCGACAGACTCGTCGCTAGAATTGCGCACTTTTTGATCAGAGGCGCGCCAAGCGCCCAGCCAGTGCCCCCGGCCACCTGCCCAGGCACTAACTATCGCCGAGGTTCGCCATGTCCACCGTCACCACGCCATCCGCCCCCAAGGTCGGGTTCGTTTCACTCGGATGTCCAAACGATGGCACATATATACTTCTTGCCAGAACGTAATCCGGGCCAAAAAAAACCCGCCAAATGGCGGGTTCTCGATATGCTTGCAGCTTAGGCAAATACAACTTCAACGCGCCCTTCACGGCGGGAACGGGGCGCGGTTTTAACGACGATCTGCACATCACGTCCAAGACGTGACAGGCAGTCAATCATTTTGGCCTCGCTGATCCCTCGGAACTTACCCCGTAACATTTCGGAAACTTTGGGCTGAGGCATAGCCAGAATTTCAGCTGCTTGAATTTGTGTCAGATGGCGAGCCTTTATGATGCCGCCGATCTTTGTAGCCAACTGAGCTTTGACCAGCATTTCTTTGGCGTCAGAGCGCCCGATGTCGGCATAGACACTTCCACTACTTTCTTCGATCTCAATCATTTTTTTAATCCTTTTGCGTGTGCTTCGGCGTCTTTCAATCGTGATTTGATCAAGTCAATATCATGCTGCGGAGTCTCTATGCCTTTAGTCGATTTCTTCTGGAAGCTATGCAGGGCATAGACCGCCGCTCCAAACTTTACGGTGTAGACAGCTCGATAGGTATCGCCATCGTGGTCCTCGACCACCTCAAGCACCCCAGCGCCCCAGCGCCCGAAAAACCCTTCATCGGCTTAGCTTGTGGATGCTTGCCGCCTTCCTGAGCGAGATGGAGAGCGAACCCGAATACATCCTGTACTTCATCGGGCATTTCCATGAGGTCCTTCTTGCTACTACCGACCCATCGCAATGGCTTCACTACCGACTCGCTTCCCTGAACATGTGGTGAAAATATATACCTATTTCGGTATAAATTCAAATGTCATATCAATGATCATTCAACGGCGAATCCGGCATCAGCATCAGCTCCCAATCGCCACAATTTGGGTCAAAACAATTGCCCCAGGGACGCAGGCTCCCAGCTTGTGATCACGAGCTCACCACTCGCCTCTGCCGTTCCTCCTCTCGGATTACCAACGCTGTAGCGAATGTTCACTTCGTCGAAATGAAAGCCCTTGAACGCCTCTCTGATGTCCGGGTGGTCGTTGATGCTCACCATTACCTTGCCTTTACACCGTCGCATGAACTCCGCCATGCGCTCGTAGTTTTCAAACGGGAAATCCACCCCATAACCTGCAGTCTCCCAATATGGCGGATCCATGTAGTGGAATGTGTGCGCACGATCGTAGCGTTCAGCACATTCGAGCCAGGGTAGATTCTCGACATAGGTGCCTGAAAGTCGCTGCCATGCGGCTGACAGGTTTTCCTCGATACGCAGCAAATTGATTGCAGGGGCCGTCGTAGCGGTACCGAAGCTCTGCCCGGTGACCTTTCCGGCGAAGGCGTGATGCTGCAGGTAGAAGAACCGGGCAGCTCGCTGGATATCGGTGAGTGTTTCCGGTCGGGTCATCTTCTGCCACTCGAATATCTGCCGTGAGCTCAGCGCCCATTTGAACTGCCGCACGAATTCTTCGAGATGGTTCTGGACAACGCGATAGAGCGTAACTAGGTCGCCGTTAATGTCGTTCAGAACCTCGACGGGCGCGCCCTGCGGGCGGAGGAAATAGAGGGCTGCCCCACCTGCAAAAACTTCGACATAGCACTCATGGGGCGGGAACAAAGGTATCAACCGATCGGCCAAGCGGCGTTTGCCGCCCATCCAGGGAATGATGGGAGAAGACATGAAAATAGGCCTTAATACTGTATGGATAAACAGTTCCCATGATAACCGTTTTTCTTATGATGGCGATGCGCCTTCGTGCAAAGTTCCGAAGTACTGAAAATTGGCTGTAGGCCACAGCCGGTGTGACTTCAGCCGCCACGACCGCAGCCAGCTCTAGCTGGGCCTTGCTCATAAACTCGACCAGGGCTAAGTTTGAAAACACGCTTAAATAGATGTTTTCGAGTTTTTCACCTAATGAATCCGGGGGTATCACCTTTTATGGGGGGCAACCTGGCTGGCACGTCGATGTGCGATCGCGCTGCATTTGTTTGCAAAACCTTGCACAGAATGCAATGGCCGATCGCCTGGGAGAGCCCACGGCCGGCGTGGGCTAGAGCCTTGATAGCACCACCCCCGTGGTTTGCACTAAAAAGGGACACAAAGCCCGTCGGCGAGGGGGGGATAAGTGTTTTTCCCGTTTAGTTTTTATTTCTGACGAGATTTTTTTTCGTCATTTTTTTGGGTCATCTGTCGACTGATCGCTGTAGTCCGTTGACCGTCTGAGCGTTTCCACGTTTACTGTATGTTCATACAGTCATTTTGAAACCAGGTGTGTCATGAGCATTACCATTCTTGGCCCGTTGATGGCCGGGGGCGCTGAACTCCCGCTCTACTCGTTCCAAGTACCTGCCGGCTTCCCTTCGCCAGCAGCCGATCACCTGGAAAAGAAAATCTCGCTCGATGAGCTGTTGGAGATCCGCGCTCCTCACGTCTACCTGGTGAAGATCGAGGGCAACAGCATGCAGGGTGCCGGGATATTCGCGGGTGACCTGGTGATCGTTGACCGTGGCCGGGAAGCTGAGCATGGCGATATCGTGATTGCCGCAATCAACTGCGAGCCAATGTGCAAGCGGCTACACCGTCGCGACGGGCATGTAGTACTGCAGTCTGAGAACCCAGGGTTTCCTCCGATCCACATCATGGAAGGCGACGATCTGTTGGTGTGGGGTGTTGTTCGATACAGCGTGCGTGCCCATGACAAAGCCTGATCAGGTTTTCGCGCTGATCGACTGCAATAGCTTCTACGCGAGCTGTGAGCGCGTGTTCCGGCCGGACCTTGCTAAGACCCCGATTGTGGTGCTGAGCAACAACGACGGCTGCGTCATTGCCCGCAGCTACGATGCAAAGCCCTATGTGAAGATGGGCGCACCGTATTTCCAGATAAAGGACGATCTGAGCCGCCTGGGCATCGTGCCGTTTAGCAGCAACTACGCCTTATATGGCGACATGAGCGAGCGCGTGATGAGCATCATCGAATCTATGGTGCCCGCCGCCGAGGTGTATTCAATCGACGAATCGTTTGCCGATTTGTCGGGCATCCCGGGCAACCTCACCCAGTTCGGTCGCCAGATCCGTAGCACTATCTTCAAGCGTACGGGCATACCGGTAGGTGTGGGGATAGCACCGACAAAGACCTTGGCCAAGCTCGCGAACCACACCGCGAAACGACTGCAGGCGCAGACAGGTGGTGTTGTCGATATCTGTGACGAATTCAAACGGGCTTGGGTATTGCGCAATACCGAGGTCGGTGAGGTATGGGGTATTGGTCGGCGCCTGAACGCGCACCTGGAAGGAATGAAGATCAAGACAGCCATGGACCTGGCCATGGCCGATCCGTCTATGTTGAGGCAGAAATTCAGCATCGTTGTCGAGAAGACCGCCCGGGAGTTGGCCGGAACACCATGCTTGGAACTTGATGACCCGGACCCACCGAAACAGGAAATATGCTGCAGTCGCATGTTCGGTAAGCGGCTGACGGAGATCGAGCCGATCAAGGAAGCGGTGGCCACCTACATGATGCGAGCATCGGAAAAGCTGCGTGCCCAGGGTTCGCTATGCAAAAAGATCCGGGTCAGCATCAGAACAGGCATGTTCAACCCTGAAGAAGCAAAGTATGCGCAAGGCGCCCTGGTGGAGCTGCCCTACCCAACGAACGATGTGCGGCTAATGACGAAGTTCGCCGTGGCCGCCGTGGACCGCATTTTCCGTCCCGGCTTTCGGTACAGCAAAGCAGAGGTGCTGCTGATTGATCTGCGCCAACTTGGGCAGTTCACAGACGATCTGTTTGCTGAACACCAGCCCGCCACCTCGGACCAGGTGATGGGCGTCCTGGATCAGATCAATAACAGATGGGGACGTGGCACGCTGCGCACTGGAGGCGTGCCAGCGGCGCCGGACTGGGGTATGCAGCGCTCATTGATGAGCCAGAGCTACACAACCCGTATAGATCAGCTATGGACCGTAAAATGACTGACGATCCTGGTTGGGCTGCATGGATGGCAGTGCTGTATGACCGGCAACCGCTGCTCAACGCGCCAGGGGCAAGACATAAGCTGCTGATCAAAGAAGCCTACGCCATGGTTAGCGCCGGGACCATTCATCCCGACCTGCTGTGCGATATGCTGGAGATGGCCGATGCAGCCTTGGAATGGGCATTTCAAGAATTGATCGAATGGGAGTCGGACCAACCTGCAGATGCTCATGCCGGGCCACGGGCATCTTTGGGGGCACAACCTTGTTCATCGATAAAATAAATGCTTAGAAATGCTGGCGTGACAAAGCATAATGAAGATCCATCATGGACGAATAATTCGAAGGGATTTCAAATGCTGTACGAGAAAAAAACCGAAAAAGAAAAAAGCGTTTTCGTCCAACCCCTAGTGCTGGTGACACTATTTCTGTCTGTAGGGATAGCATTCGCAGTGCTGGCATCAAGATTCCCTGACAAATTTTGGGAGTTTAGATTGTTTGATATCTTTACGTTGATTGCTCAGACGGCAACAGCAGGGGCGTTTTATATCGGCTTTCGGCAATACGGCGAAAATAAGCTAAAAGATCGGCAGACCGCATTATCAGTTGAGTGTCGCGCATTGGTCACAAGCATGTCAGAGTTGCTGGAGAAAATGCCAGACAGTCCAGCTAGCCCGCATTCTTATACTCGTGACTTCACCAAGCTTTGCAATCAAGCCGGAGATTTTAGAGAGATTTTTTCGGCAATGCGGGAAGATATAATCAAAGGTATAGCCCGTATGCACTGGCAAGATATGTACTTCAACGAATTCAGACCATATGTTCAAGGCCAGGCTTTTTTTACGTTTCTTTCGAATGCCGGAATTGATAAGGATGTTGTTCGTGCACGACTGGCCAGACTCTCAAATCAAATAAATCCAAACATATCTGATGAGGAGCGATCTAGCACTCTAGCTGACTTGGTGATTTCCGATCCTGAGATAGCGGACAAACTTCATACCACAAAGTGGTACTGGCTGGACTCAGTATATGAAGAATTTTTCAACAACAAGAATCTCAATGACTTTTTATACGGCACCAAAAATAGAGCAGATATGTATATAGAAGCCCCGCTATTATATAGTCTTTATAAATTAAGAAAAAAAGTAGTCCTTGGAACAGTAATTACACCTTCGTCATTGCGCTAGCTATATGCTTGGAAAGGTAGAGTGACTGATACCTTATAGATGTAGCGGCATTAGCCAGTGGGAATGTAAGTGGTCTGAGCGGTATCTTCGATGCACACCGCAGCTTTAGGGCTTGGGATGTTTGATGCCGCCGACCCACCCTAACGAGTGGGTAGCCACGTCTAGATCATGACTTTGGTACTTCTCCGAATTGGTTGAGGCGTCACCGAGCTTAAGAAATCACGACTCCGCCATGTTGCGGCTATACTCAATATATTTAGCCAATACATCTCTGGTAAAAAGTAGCATGGCTCGTCTTTGATCTCTATCAGAGCCGACCTCTATCCAATTGCCATGACGGACCGGTGCTGCATATTGGCCCACCATGTTCACGATTGTATCTTTGGTTGTTCCAAGTGCTTTATGCATTGGCCTCCAGTCCGTATCATCAATACCGGTATTCCCTAAAGATTTAGCCAGGCTCTCTAATGCTCTGTAACATAGCATCGGGCCGCCAACGTGGTCTGTTATAGCAGTGGTATAATCGCTGATGGCAAATCGCAAATATATATCTTTTCTTACCAACTCTGTCAGCTCATTAAACTTCTGCGTCAATTGCTCATTTGACTCTTTAAAAGCAACATCAAGATCCTGCACGCCATAAAAGCACGTCTGGTCAGAATCGTTAATTACTTGAGCTATTTCCGTAGAATAACTACACCCGAATAAGAATCCCGCTGCGCTTACAACAGCATGGGCCACATGCTCTATTGAGTGATGAGCAGAATCGACGTCGTTTACGTCGGCGCGATCAATAACAGCGTATATTTGCGAGCAATCGCAGGACACCGATATCATCCTTCCTGGCTCACCCCACGTTACTGTGTTGAAACGTAAACCCGCTCTTTCTGGATATACCCTACCAATCCCCCTAAACCTCATTTCCTAATACTCCGTTATGAAAAATCTGAAGTGTAGTCGCAGGTGAACCACATGCAGATAAAATTTCAGAGTGTGATTTGACTAACCTTTAGTGACATTAACGCAGCTTTGGCCGCATCAGCGGTGAATGCAGCAGCGTTAGCAGGCGGTGAACCAAGCTGAGGATGCACATGCAAAGCGATCTGCGTGTTCATCTGCTCCACCAGGTCGATTAGGTCGCACACGACCTTGAATATATTGACGTTCGCCGACCCTACCCAGCTTTTAGGCGCCTGCAGGCGTTGGCTCTCTTTAGCGATGCTCTCGCGCAGGCCCTGGATCCGCTCGGACATGTCGCCACCCACAGCGGCGTTGTGCTTCTTGCCCACCACCAGGTTGAGATCGCGGCCGGTGGCCTGGTGCATGTCGTCCAGGGCGGCCAGCGTGGCAGTGCCGGCGGAATTCAGCTTGAGCGCGCCCAAGGCGTCGATACGTTTGATGCCGCCGACCTGTTCCGTCGAGTGGGTGGCCACGTCCTGGTCGTGGCTCTGGTACTTCTCCTGGTTGGTGCCGCTATCGACCTGGCGTACCAAGGACTGGTCGCTGATCTTGCCATCGGTGGTACGGGTCCAGTTGCCGGCCGCGTCGACGCGCTGCTGGGCCACGTCGCTGTGCTGCCAGACGTGATCGCCCTTTGGCACCTTGGGCAGGCTCAGGCCGTGCGGCAGGATCGTTTGGATATACGGGCAGTGCGGCAGGCCATAAGCAAAGCACACCACAACCCGGGTTCCTTCGTGCGGGAAGGCGTACATGCCCATTTCGTCACCGCCGGTCGGTACCGGCAACGGCACACCGGGCAGCAGCGGCATACTTGAGTCGGGCATACCGTCCGGGGTCAGCACCTGCAGGTCGACCGCGTAACGCGGCCGGAAGTCATCGCACATGCCCGCGTCCGCCGGCGGATCCGCGACGGCCACCACCTGGGCGAACCTGGGCAGGTGGTATTGGCCGGACAGCTCCGGGAATTGCCGCTCTACGCTGCGTTTTACTGCGTCGTCCATTTGATGGCCATCTGTGTGCCGGCGAGGGCCACGCTGGTGACGCGCTCGCCATTGTTGATTGATGCACCAGGGCGCAACCCGGGAAGCGCAGCAATAACTGCGCTCTGGTTGCCCTGGTAGTCGTTGAAGAGTTCCAGCGGCAGCTGCAGCGCAGATCGGGCGCCAAAGAAGCTATCCGTCCAACTGCCGGCGAACACTTCGCCATTGCCCTGCTGCTGCCAGATGAAGTCGGGAATGCCGTAGACCTTGGCCAGGCTGTCCAGGGCCAGGTATCCGGACGCCAGGCTATAGAAGAAAGGTGCCTTTACCCGGGTGTAGTCCTGGTCGGGCACCTTGAACGACAGGCCGGTCTGGTTGCTGACCTCGGCCAGAACCTGGCGCATGTCGACGTGACGCAGGTTCATCGGCAGCGGGTTGGCCAGGATCCCGGCCAGCTCGCGGCAGGCGACCACCTGTTCCGTGCGGTTGGTGGTGGTGCAGCGCTCGACGTAGCCGAGGAAATGCCGCTGCAGCGTGCTGTCGTTGTAGCCGATGTCCAGGGTAACCAGGCCTTTTACCGCGGCATCGGCCTTAATCGTAAAAACAGCCCGTCCTGGGCTTTTTAGATCGAGGCGCACATCGTCTTTGATCATTGGGTAGACGGTGCCAGCAATAGCCAGTACCTGGTGCAGTTTCATGCTCATTTCTTGTCACCGCCCAGCCAGCCGTCCACCTTCTTGAGCACGTTCTCAAAGCCGGTCAGCTCCGGCTCGCCACCGGTACCCCCGCTTGCCACGCTGTCGCCTGGGGCGGCCTGGCTGTTGGTGCCGTTGGCGGCCCGGCGCTGCTCGGTTTTCTCGGGGTTAGACAGCTTCTCAGCCAGGGTGAACTGGATAATCCACTGCGACAGCGTGTCGTCTTCCCGGGCGCTCACGCTCTCGCTGAACTGCGCCTGGCGCACGCCGAAGGCCTCGGCCGTGTCGCTGACCACCCGATAGGTCTTGCGCTGGCCACCGCTTTCCGTCGCCTCCGCCATGCTCATAAGGCTGGCCAGGTCCGCCGAGTCCTTGTATTTGATTTTCATCGCGACGGTCAGCGTTTTAGGCTTGAAACCCTTATCGGCCGAGTCGGTGGCGCTGGTCTGCCCTGACATGTCGTCGCTTTCAATGCGCAGATTGCCCGTCAGCTTGATGCTGTGGCCACGGATCTGGATTCCGTCCAGGAGCAACGTCATAGGCCCATCATCTCCTTTACAAAGCTCAGCCCCTTGAGCGAGCCCACGAACATGACGCCCGAGGACATGACCCATTCGTGCCCGGGCGTGCTGTCGTCCTCCTCGAGCAGCTGCTTACGCAGCTCGGCGGTGTCGCCCGGCCCGATCATGCGGGCCTGCATGCCGGCGTTGTCCGTACCGCTGTTGAGCACGTCACGCAGCGCGGTGAGCCGATCGGACTGCTCGAGCACTTGCTCGGCCTTGCGCTGGGCCAGTTCGGCCAGGTCGCTGAGCGGTGAGCTGTTGGCGGCGTAGGCCTCCAGGTTGGCCAACTGGGTGTTGAACGCCTGGCTGGCTTCGCGCAGCACGGTGCAGCGCTCCATCGGCGCGGTAAACCAGCGCGGTTGCTCCCCTGCAGCTGGGATCTGCCACTTCTCGGTTTCCAGCTGCACCAGGTTCTGTGCTCGACGCTCGGCGCGCTGCAGGTCGCCGATCGGCATCAGGGCATTGAACTTGCCCAACAGGCTCGACATTCCGTCGTATTGCGTGCCCAGGAACAGGACAACGACCGCGTGCTGATCGTCGCCGTCCGGGCGGTTGGGGTCTGAGCTGTCCTGCAGCTTGTCGGCCAGGCGCTGGACCACGCCCGGCGCCGAAAGCGAGCACTGATATCCGTTGCTCTCGCCAACCCCGGACTGAAACGGTGTCACGGTGATACAGCGCGGGATCTCGCCAAATTGGCCGTCCAAGGCTTCGCGGCCGATCGCCACGGCGCCCTTGGCGATATCGCCGATCAGGCTCAGGTCGGTGGTAACGAGATCTGCAATGCCGCTCAGGCGATCGGCTGTGCTCTGCAGGTCGGCCGCTGCCATGTCCTTGGCCTCGTCCAGCGTGCTCATCCAGCCGGTGGCCTCCTCGGGCCACTGCATGGCGACTGGCATCCAGTTGAGCGGGATCATTGCGGGACACCTGCCAGGATCTGCTGGTGGCGTTCCTCGGTCAGGATCCCCAGCCCCTCCAGGTGAAACAGTACGCTTTCGGTGGACGGTAGCGTCAGATCCACGCCCGTAGAGTCTGGATCCTCGGCAATCGAGAAGAAGTCCTCCACCAGGTCATCAATGGCGCGGGCCTTCTTGATGGCCACGCGCTCGGCGCTGGTGAAAAGCTCTTTGAATTCCAGCCGCGTTACCCGGGTAACGATGGTCGGCACGCTTTGATCGATCCAGGCGCCGTCCTGGTACTGAGGCGTAAAGCCTTCGGTGTAAATCGGCGCTTTCGTGGTTGAATTTTCAATCACGCTGTTGCCCTGATGAAGGCCGTACAGGTAGCCCTTGTCATCAAATAGATAGAGAACCGTCATTATTTGACCCTCAGATATTTGCCAGCCGTGCCGCTCAAGTACATCCAGTTAGAGTCTGTGAGGTTTTCCAACGTGACGTTAAGCACTGTCGATTGGCTTGAGCTGTAGCCAATGATCAAAACCCCATCTTTGTAGCCGATCTGATTAGGCGGGGGCTGGCTCATCAGAGAGGTCTTCTGAATCCATACAAGACCGTCATAGGACACGAGTGTTATAGCGTTCCAGATCGCCACAAAAACTGAATCCCCGAAGGCGACGCAACCGGGCCCAGCTGCAGTCGATGAAACAGGCATGTTTCGAAGTGTCCACGTTTCCAAGTCGGTGGAAGTGGCAATGATCGGGATTGTGATACTGGTACTTTGTTTATATCCGACAGCCACATAGACGCCTTTCCCCTGCGTGACCGACATCCAGTGGCCGGGCGGCATGGCCCGTTGGGTAAACGTGATCCCATCGGCCGAACTCAAGCAGATGGACGAGCCGGACTCAGTGCTGTCAGTCGAAATGACCGCAATACCTTTAGGCCCAGAGGCTACAGAGGTCCAGAGCTTGCTGGGCACCTGTACGGGTTTCCAAACCAAACCATCAACGGACGTCAGTAACGTGGTCTGGGGGCTAGTCGAATACGGGCTGTAGCCGCAAGAAGCGACAAACAATGAAAGCTCTTTCGAGTAGATGAGCGACGACACCAGGTAAGGAAGCTGGAATGTCCTGGCCGTCCAGTTAACACCGTCTTTAGACGTAGCAAAGGACGTCGTCGCAGATCCAGTTTCAGTACCCATTGCGACAAATAAATCAGCCCCGAATGCAACAGTGCGATACGAGAGTAGAATCGGCATCTGCATGAAATACCAAGTTTTGGCATCTTCGCTGAATGCGGCTGTCGTTCCGTTTGATGCTCCCACCGCCACATGCACACCCGCTCCATAAGCAGTAGAGACCCACGCCTGGTTGGCGGGCATCGGCCCTGAGTTAACCGCGTTGATTGCGCCGGCCCTGGGATAGGCGTTGGACATGTCCGGATACAGGGCGCGTGAAATCACGCTGCCGACCAGTTTGAAGTTGGCACCCGAAGTAAATACGTCGGCATATCCGCCAATCGGAACGTTGCCGGCGTTGGTGCTGGACGATGATCTGGTAGTTGCAAAACCCATGGTTAATCCTCCGCCCCGAATGCACGCACCGACACATTGCCCTTGGTGGCCATGGCCCAGATCTTCTCCCCAGGATCCATGCGCATGGCGGTGTCCTCCCAGGGCGCGTTCCCATCGACGGTCACGCCTGGGGTGATGCATTTGTCGGGCGTGGCGTTAGGCCCGATCCAGACCCAATACTTGACGTCATCATTGTTCTGGTTGGCCATCCGGATATTCGCCGTGATCGGGGCGGCGCCGGTGTGTTCGTAAATCAGAGTGGTCGCGTTGGGAACAAGCAACGCAGACCCAAAGAATGCGGGCATGACAGGTCCTTAAAATTGAGCGAAGTAATAGAGGTGGGAGCGCTTGGGTGTGGCCAGCTGGATCTGTTCAGCTAGGCCGCTACCGTTGGTGCCCAGCTTCACAACAGTGCGCAGATCCACGATGGTGTTTGCATTGGGCAGGTGTGCGATCGGCACGACGTAATGCTGGGTCGCCACGCTGTCCAGGTAGTCGACCAGGCCGGTACCGAAAACGATCTTCCAGGTGGCCACCACGTCGTTGAGCTGGCGCTCCAGGGCGCAGTCAAGATAAACCGTGGTCGGGAAGGACGGCGGCGCGACAATCACATGTGAGGCGTTTTCAATCCGGATGCCTTCGCCGTAGGCAATACCCGGGGCGACCTGGTAAGCGCCGGCCACCTTCTCCAGGAGCAACGCGGTATCGAAGAACGCCGCTCGGCCGTAAATATCGCGGTTGCTCAGGCGCTCGCGTTGATCGATGCCAACCAGGCGCACCGTGAAATCGTGCTGCCAGGTGCTGGCGTCGACCGTCAGGCCGGTCAGCGCCTGGGCCCCGTCGAAGGCCACCAGGAAGTTGCGTGTAATGTTGTTTCCCGTCTGCAGCGGCGGGATGTTGCGGCGCTTCTGCTGCACCGGCACATACGACACGGCGAACAGCACACCGCCGTCGGACTCCAGGCCGATCCAGTTGTAGTCCCAGTCGCCGACGTCGCTGCCCACCTGGGCGCTGTACACCACCTGGTTGGGATTGACGTAGCCAGCGGCCCAGGACGGAATCGCAGAGCTGTAGACGATCTGGCCTGCAGGCGGCTTCGCGGCCGCCCGATCGACCGCGCCGGCCGTGTCCAGCCCGGGCACATTGGCGAAAATGAAATGGGTGATGTTCAACGGCAGGTTGGCGGCTTGCTTCTGTGCAATCAGCGATTCGCCGGCAAACGTGATACTGGCAGCCATGGGTTGGCTCCTACAGGGTGGCGATCAGTGTTTGCTGATCGTCATTAAAGTCAGCGATGGCCACATGCATGGACACGCGGGTGATGGTCACGAAGTCATAGCGGCGGCAGGTGCGGCCGTACTGCTGGACAATGATTCGTAGCAGCTCGGGGTTCTGCGATAGCTGCGAGTCAGAGAGGCGCAGCAGGATCACGTCCCAGTCCCGATCCGGCATGCGCTCCTCGATCTCGATGTAGCCGACGCCCAGGCGCACCAGGATGCGTTTAAGGCCTGCAGTGCTGCCGGCGTCCACTGCGTTGACGAAGGCGTACTTCACGCGCAGGCGGTACAGGCTCTCGGGTTCGCCGCTGAATCGGGTGATGTCGCGCTGCCAGGCCATCAGGTCCAGCACGGTCAGGTGGCAGGTCTCCGGGTCCAGCTGCAGGAGCGGCCACTGCAGCCAGCCCTCGACGTTTTCCCACCAGGCCTGTGCGCTGGCCTTGAGCTTGGCCAGCTCACCGGCATCGAGCCAAAAAGGCAGTTCGAGCTTAATCACCGAAGGTCACCTGCAGCGTGTGGATACGGGGAATGGTCAGCTCGGACACGATGTCGCTGTTGGTGAAGCGCAACGAGTCGATGCCGGGGAACTGCTGGTGCAGCTCCTCACCCAGGCGGCTGAATGAAAAGCGCGACTGCGGATAGGTCAGGGTTGGCTGATAGTCGCTGTCGGTGCTCTCGCGGAACGCGGCGCGAATGAACAGCTCGACGTTGGCCTTCAAGGTGTCGCGCTCGGCCGCTGTGAGGGTCGATTTAGGCCACAGCGCCATGGCGATATCGTTCTGCGTCTCCGGGATCACCATCACCAGGAGATCGTCGCCGTGGCCATGATTGCCCTCGTCCATGATCTTGCTGTTGATCTGCACCAGGTACGATTGCGCCGGCACATCGGCCTCAAACAGCACGTAGGCATTGGCGGTACCGGGACCACGCGGGGCCCCATGTTCGAAATACACGCCATTGGGCTGCACGCCCTGGAACGCAGAGATCAGCGCCCGGTATACAGCGTCGGTGTGCCACTGGTTCACGGCGCTGAACTGGTTGCGCACGCGCAGGCGCAGCTCGTCGTCGGGCTCGTCGTCTGCGCCTGGTGTTGTCAGCCAGCCTTCCGGGTTGGTGACGGCGATGACGCCGGCGATCGGTGTCGGCAGCACGCCGTAATAACCCGGGGCCAGGTTGTGCCCACTGCCGGCCAGGGCGGCGATCACCGGCACCAGGACCGTGGTCTGTCCGTCAGCGAACTGCGCGGTCGCGCTGGTTAGCAGCTGGTACACATTGCCGTTGATCGGCGTCGACTGCACGACGGTGCCGGCGGGCAGCTGCAGCACGCCCGAGGATCCGGAGCGCGTGAATAGAACAGTGCCGATCGCCTTGCTCTCGCCCTTGCGAGCGATGTTCACGGCCCAGGCCAGCGTGTCGAGCCACTGTTTACCGGCGGTCTTGACGAAAAAGTTGGGCAGCACGGTGTCGCTGAAAAAGGTCAGGATCCACAGCACCGGCTTGGTGACCAGGGCGCTGACCACGCGCCAGAACGGCGAATAGGCCGAGGTGTTGGCCACCGTGGCGCCCTGGGCGGTAACTTCCGCTTCCCAGGCAGCGCGCAGCGCGGCGTCGGTTGTCGGGATACCGGAGTCGGCCAGGGCCTGTTTGAAGTCGATATCGCTCATAGGATCACCTCGACGTCACCGAACTGCAGGGTTTTGGCGGTGATCAGGTACTGGCCGTTGCCCAGGTCTTTCACCCGGGCGGTGCCCGGTACCAGGCGCACGTCGGTTTCCACCAGCAGCTCCAGTTGCTGGCGGTAGTCGCGCTTGATCAGGTTGCTGCGCTCGGCGACAAGGGAGACCAACAGGCCGCTGTCGCGGATCATGTGGCCGATGTCCTGGGCGATGCAGGCCCTATCGACTACTAATTCCGGCTGTCGGCCGAGATCGAGCACCAGGTCGTTGTCGACGATCAGCAGATCCAAGTACTCGCTCATCCGCTCACCGCCATGCCGACCATGTTTTCCAGCTCCAGCGGGGTCATCGGCTTGTCGTTCTTGATAGTCAGGTTTTCCACACGGATGCCTTGTTGCGTCTGGTTGTTGTTGGTGGTGTTCTGGATGGCGCGCAGCAGGCCGCCCGCCGGCACAGCATTAGGGCGCAGCGGCGAAATGCTGGCGGTGTTGGCGGTGATACGCTCGCGGGTCTGGTCGGCCTGCTCGCCCAGGGACGGCACGGCTACCAGTTGCGGGATCTGCGGCGTGGCGACCAGCGGCGCAGAGATACCGGGCAGCTCCGGCGCCTTGGGCATGTCGCCAAACGATGCGTCGATCTGCACGCCCGGGATTTTGTTCAGCATCTCGATCAGGCTGTTGATCGCTGACTTGAAGATGTTGACGATGCCGTCCCACGCGGCGCTGGCCATGCCGGACCAGCCGCCGATCGAGCCGAACCAATCAGAGAGCGCCTGCAGTTTCCCGCTGACCCACTGGAACGCGGCCGTATCCATCAGGGCGCTGGTCCAGTCGTCCCAGTAGTAGACGGCGGCGGCGATAACGGCGATCGCGGCGACGACGCCGGCAATGATCAGCCCGATCGGGTTGGCGTACATGGCAGCGTTCACCAGCCAGATAGCGCCTTGCCAGAGCAACATGGCGCCCCGGACCACACCCATCCAGGTGTACATGGCCACCATGCCGACCACGAACGCGGCGATCATGACCGTGTGGTAGAGGAACATGGCGATCGAGCGGTAACCGGTCCAGGTCAGCACCTTCCAGATCGTGACCATCGACAGCCAGACCATTTTGCTCATACCGACGATCAGGGTCATGGCGGACATTGCAGCGATCAGACCCAGGACGACCAAGGTGGTGATACCCATGACCCGGGTAATGTTGGGGAACATCTGGGACCAACGGGTCAGCGTCGACGCGATGGCCACCAGCTTTTCCATCAGTGGGGTCAGGATCGGGATCAGCGCCTGGCCGAACGATATGCGCAGCGCCTGCACGGCGGCGCCGAATTGCTGCCAAGGATCGACCATTGCCTGGGCCATTTTCTCTGCCGACTCGAGTCCGCGGACTTTGCCCAGCTCCATGATCCCGTTTTTCAACCGGTCGGTGTCCTTGGCCAAGGCGCCGATCACCTGGGCGCCTTCGCCACCGAATGCGGCCAGCAGCTTGGCGTTAGCCGATGCGGTGGTGAGGTCGCCCAATTTGCCCTGCAGCTTGGCCAGCACGTCCATGATGGGCAGCATGTTGCCCTTGGCGTCGGTCAGCTTGACGCCCAGGGTCTTGGCGCCGTTGGCGGCGTTCTCAAAGAAGGCCTTCAAACGGCCGCCGGCATCGCCGCCTTCCATGGTGCTGCTGAGCGTGCCGATCACCGCGAACTGCTCCGCAATGCTCATGCCGGAAGACGTCGCAATCGCTCCGACCTCCTTGAAAGCGTCTTTGAGCTGGGCGCCATCTGTGCGGAACAGCTTCACGACCGTGGCGGTCTGGCCGCCCAGCTGTTCGACCCACTTGTCCTTACCCATGGCGTCGGCGCCGGCCTTGAACACGTTGTACATGGTGCCGACGTACTGGCCCATGGTTTCGGCGTCGGATTTGGTGGCCTTGGCCAGCAGGTTCGACGTGTTGGTGAAGGTGGCCAACTGGTCGCCGGCCAGGCCCTTGATGGCCCCGGAAATGCTGTAGGCGGACTCTACAAACTCGGACGCGCTGGTGGCGTACTGGACAGAGAAAGCCAGGGCCTTCTTGTTCAGTGCGTCCAGGGCGTCCCCGGCGACGTCAAGGGATCGGACCTGGCCCAACGCTCGGTTCATCTCAAGCGCCGGTTCCAGAGACTCGGTGATGCCCTTCGCCGCACCGATCATGCCGCCCAGGCCGAGGCCCATCTGCTTGATGTTGGCTTCACCTGCAGCAGCCAGGTCGGAGAAGGTGGTTTTCACCTTGCCCAACGGCGCGCTGACCTTATCGGTCAGGCTGAGAATGAAAGCCAGGCGGGCGGAGCGATCGGCCATTGAGTGTTATCCGTTCAGTGCGTAAGCGATGCCATTGGCAACGGCGATTTCCATGCGGCGCCAGTGCTCGTCCTCCAGCCACTTGGCTGTGCCCATTGTTTCAATGGTGAGTTCGGTACCGGGGAGCCAGCGGGTGGTGAGTGCCACCAACTGGCCCATGCCGTCTTCGGTTAGGCGATCAGCGTGCTCGAGGACTTTTTTACGATCACGTCAAGGCTTGGCGCGTATTCCTCCAGCAGTGCGCCGGCCAGTTCCATGACGGTGACCGGGTTGACCAGGAACGGTTTCAGGGAGGCGCGCTGGTCCTGCAGCACGGTATTGACCAGCAGGTTGTTGGCCGGCGCGACCTTGTTGGCCTGGGTGGTCGAGTTGAAGTACTTCGTCACGACCTGCGGATCCAGCTTGAAAGTGAACTCCTGGTCGCTGACTTCCAGGGTGATTTCGCGTACGGCGTCATTGGTTGTGGTGGTCATGGTGCTTTCCGTGGTTTGAGGTGATTCAGGGTTGTGCCGGCGTGCGCATGCACACCTGGCGGATGTGGTCCTGCAGGCCGAGGGTCATTTTTCGGCTGAGGGTGAGTTCGTCGCGGAGGGTGAAATAATCCGGTCGAGCGTCTGCAGCGAGTTCGGCGGTTCCTGCATCAGCCACGCGGCCGGCGCCGGTACTGGCGGACACTGCGGGGCGGCTGCAGGTGGCACGGACGAGCAGCCGCTGATTGCCAGCGTCAACGTCACGGTGCAGAGCCGCGTTTTCAGCGCGTTCATGGTTCAGTTCCTCGGTGCGTTTTTGGTCGATCTGGTCGCGGGCGGCGAGCATTTCGCCGGCCAGCACTGCAGCGGCGCGCAGGCCATTCACTTCCTTTGTGGCGGTGTCCAAGTCGCGCTGGGCGGTATCCCGTTGATCAGCGACGTGATCCAGCCAGGTCCAGCCGAGAAGACCGACCACCAGGAGCACCAGGGCGAGTCGTAGCGGGCTGATGGTCATTTCAGGCACAGCTCCATTTCTGCCAAGCGCCGGGCGTGCAGGCCTGGCACAAAAACCTTGCGGCCCTGGGCGTCAGTCACATAGGCCCAGACCGGCGTTTTACCGTCCTGGGCCCAAGCCAGGGCTTTGCAGCCCTCGGCGATGCGGCCGACGTTGATCAGCCCCATCGAGCGGCTGGCGCATGTGTTCGGGTTGCCGACGTTGTGACCATGGCTGGTCAGGGCGTCGAACGTGTTCTGGCCTACGGCCTGGTTGGTGATGCAGTCCGCCAGTTCGAGCTGGCCCTTGCTGATCACCAGGTGCTCGACTTCGGCGCAGCGCGCGTCAGACCAGTAGTCGCCGACAACCACGGGATACGGGCTGGTGTGCTTCGTAATGCCCTTGCACACGCTCGGGAGGCCCCGGGCCAACTTGTCGGCATAGACGACGTTCTGGCCGGTGCCTTCCCATCTGCCCAGGAACGCCGTAAGCGTGCCGCTGCACAGCACCAGGGCGCCGGCTGCGATCTTGGCGCGCAGGTTCATACCTTGCCCTTCCAGTCACGCAGCATCTGCCGGTACTTGGGGACCAGCAGCAGGATCTGCAGCACCATGTAGAAGGCAGTCAGCATGTAGGCGACCGACGACCAGTCAACGGCGCCTGTTGCACCGGTGGCAGCCACGCCAATCGCCGGTGACGCCTTTACCAATGCAATGGCTGTGTCCTGAGCAGCCTGATTCGTGCTCATCAGCGGAATCCTTTTTCGATAAGGGTCTGGCAAGGCACACAACGAGTCATGCCGCCCAGCGCCTGGCGCGCTTGGGGGATCGCCTTGTCGCAGTCCTCGCAATGGGTGAGGCTGGGCCCGGACGGACGCACCTGGGCCAGCGCGGCGGCGATGGCCTGGTCACGCTGACGCTGTTCCAAAGCCTGGGCGCGGTCGAACGGGCAAACCATCAGGTCAGGTCCTCGATCTCGCTGGCCGCCAGGTAAGGCACGTCATCGATCTTGATGAAGTCCGGCGACGTCACGTCGAAAGGCAGCTTCACCGTGGACTTGGTGGCGCCCTTGGGGTCCAGGCTTAGGAGGCTGGACACGCGGAGCTTGCAGCCGAAGGCCTCGTACTTGATTTCTTCCTCGCCGGCCTTGGCGTAGAACACGATGTCGAACGGCTCCAGCTCGCGGAAACTGCCGGCAGTACCTGCCTGTTCGGTGATCAGCTTGAAGTTGGTGATGTCGACCTCAAGTTCACCGGCCGCTGCTACGTCGCCGTCGACGTGACCGTTGGGAACGCCCCGGGTTTGCGCCACGGCGGTGTTGTCGGTGATATCCAGGGTGCAGGCTTCGCAATGGATCTTGGTGTCGCCCAGGGAGATATCAAAATTCTTACCGCCAATCTTTGCTGCCATGGGTTACTCCGTTTCGGACAGCGAAAGGTCCAGCGCCAGGTTGGCGGTGATGTCTTTCGGGCAGTTGAGGGGGCGCAGGGTCAGGTAGGCGACGACTGCGGTTTTGCTGGTCCAGGCCAACGTGATCGAGTCCTTCCCGGGTTGCTCGATCTCGCCAGGGAAGATGTTGGCGCCGACCTTCGTGGACTTGGCCATCTGGCGCAGCGGTGCCATCAGCGCGGTACGGTTCACTTCCATGCTGGCGGACGAGCTGTTCAGGCGGCGATCGCCGATGCGCTGGATCAGCAGCACGCGCACGCGGCGGGCTGCCTTATCGAGCACACGCAGATACTCGATCACGTCGGCGTCGGAACCAGGAGCGACCAGCATGTTGGCGTCGGCCCAGTACATGCCCGGGTAACCGGCATAGGTCTGGGTCACTGACAGCCGGGCGGCATCGAGCACGGCGCTGGTGGCCGATTGCAGAGGTACGTTGTCCTTGTCGACTGGGGTGTCGCCCAGGCCGACCAGCGCACCGGTGGCCACGCGCATCGGGGAGTCGGCAATGCTGACCGCCGCGTTGGCCAGGCGCCCGGCCAGCACGCCCAGGTTGTTGCCGTGCAGCTGCGGGACCGCAATCACGCGATCAGCGACAAGACCGGCCACCAGGTCACGCTGGGCCGTCTGATACTCGGCCCAGGTAGCGGTGGCACTGTCGATGCCGGCGGTGGCCGCGATGATGAACAGGCGCCGGCCATAGGTGTTCTGCACACCTACAGCGGCGGCGTTCATGCTGGCCAGCTCGACAGCAGTGGTCACCGGTTTAGTGATCACCACGGCTTCGACGTCGTAGCCATGTTGCTGGGCATAGGTGAAGGCGTCCGACCAGGCACCATCAGCCGCGATCGGCATGGCCAGGGCGTTCCAGCGATCACCGCCGTTTGCCCGGGCGGCGATGATCTGGGTTTTCAGGTCGCTGGCCGGGATGCCCAGCTGGACGTCAAGATCGCTTTCAGTGTTGAGAGCGATGACCTGGCCAATGTTCTTGGCGCCTGGTCCGATGAACAGGAATAGACGCTCGACCTCGGTGGCGGTGCCTTGGCCGAGGTTCTGGTTATTGACTGAGACTCTGCCGAGTGCCATGGGATGCCTCTATCGCGGGGATGTGATGGTTTGGCGCAGCACCAGGTTGACCAGTTGGCTGGTCTCACTGGCACTCGCGCCCAGGAATTGGCGGGCAGGCAACTGGATGTTCCAGGCCTGCTTACCGGTTGAGGCTTTGTGTTCGGTGTCCAGGACGCGGATCAACAGACCGGCCTTGGTGTATTCCAGGTTTTGCTGAATCCAGGCCACGCTGGGCTTGGAAGGCTTTTTCTTCCCGGGCAAGCGGATCCGGTAGTTGAGCTGGCGCAGGCGCTTGGCCTGCTTTTCCGTGGCGGCGGTACCGGGCGGGACCTTGTTCAGCTCGCGCATCTGGTGCGCGGTGACACGCTCACTGCCGCCGTTGTTCTGTTGCGAGGCGACGTACTGGGTCAGGCGGTTGCGCCAGCCGAGTTCCGCCTCTTGGGCGGTCAGCTTCACGACATCGAGCAGCTTGGCCAGGCCGGTTTCCATCTTCTTCTTGGACTTGGTGGTGTCCTTGCGCGGGGCGAACGACGAACCGTCCAGGTTCTCCTGGTTGCGCACGCGGCCACGGCTCAAGCTGCGCACGCGCTTGCTGACGTTGTTCAGCAGACGCCGGCGTTTCACCGGTGGCAGCTCCATCAGGGCGAGCAGCTCCTCGGCGCCCAGCAGGCCGCGAATGTCGAGGCTGAGCGGACTAGACGCTGTCATGGCGCACTACCTCGCCGCTCTCGGCGACCCACAGTTCAAACGGAACGGCCGACCAGGTCTTGCCGTACACCTCGATTTCGCCTGCAGGATCCTCGGCCAGGTACTGCGGTTCGCAGAACTGCAGGGTCAGGTCGACGTCAGCCAGGTCATCATCGAGCATGTCAATGGCAAAGGTCGGCGCGGCCAGGTCCTCGCGGTCTTCGTCGTTCGCTTCCAGCCAACTGCCCACCAGGGCGATCAGTCGCGCCGGGCTGTCGGCGAAGCGCTCAAACGAGATCGTCGCGGTGTAGTTCAGGTCGCCCATGTACATGCCCTTTTCGTCGGGCTTCCAGATCAGGTCGACCTGAACGTTGTCGGTCCAGCTGTCGAGCTGCTCGGTGGCCACCAGTTGGCGACCGATCAGGTAGGCGGTTAACGCCCGGAGCTTGATCACAGCAGCTTCGCCGTGATGCGGCCGCGACCCTGGATAGCTCGCACGGCTTGCTGACTGAACGCCAGGAAGGTGTCGGAGCGCTCAGGCAGGTCCTTGCCAGTGTTCTCGGCAGAGTCGCGGCGGGTGACGGTTGCGAACTGGGTCAGCAAGCTGGCCTTGGCGCGGCAGTAGACGGCGCGCTTGTACAGGTCGACTTTAAAGGTGCGCTCCGGCAGGACGGTGGTGTCTGCAGACTCAACGCTTGACACTCCAGCGCCCTGCCAGCGCGCTTTACACGTAGCCAGGTCGAGGTTTACCTCGTGCATGGCCATGGTCAGGTCAGCGGCCAGCATGTCGACCAGGTATTCCGCCGGCAGGCGGTACGCCTTCTGGAACTCAGACACGGAGAGGTCGGGCCAAAAGCCGTCGTTCTCTACTGCCTGTTCCACAAAGGTGGTGGGTTTACCTGAAAAGCCGCTCATGCTCGACGCTCAAATAGGGCAGGTGCGGCTTCGGGGCAGACCGGGGTCATAAATGACCTGATCGTTCCGTGGCAGCTCCCTGCAGGGGGTAGTCGGTTATTCGGTGCCGTTGCCGGCGTTGTCTTGGGTAGCGTTCGCCTGCAGTGCTGTATCCAGCTGCATAGCGGTTTCAGCGGTCGGGTCGGTGGCCTGGGCCAGTTGCTTGGCCAGAGCCTTGCGGGCACCTTTCAAGCGGGTCTCGACGCGGATTTCCGGGTAAAGGGCCTCGGCCCGTTCCAGGTGCGTGACGGCCTGGACCCAGTCCTTGCGATCCATGGCCAGGAAACCCAGCATCCGGTGGTAACGCGCCGGGATCCGCTCGAACAGCTTCCATTCGCCGTCAACCCGGGGCAGCAGATCCGACACATACGGTTCCGGGCTACGACCGGCCTTGTGCTCGGCCTCGGCCCACTCGATCACGGCATCAGCCACGAAGGTCGGGACGTCACGGCGGAAGCGCTCAGGCAGCTCCTGGCCCTGGGACATGGCGAAGTCCGCCAGTTCCTGGCCGGCGACAAACTCGCCGGTGTCGAACAGCCAGACCAGGACGTACATCAGCACCTGGTTGGGGAAGTTCAGGCCCGACTCGCGGTAGCGGGTCACGTACTCCTGGTACTTGGGCAGCAGCTCGGAACGCTTGAGCTGCTGACGCTGGTCCAGACTGTTCAACTGGTGCAGGCGATCGAGGTCACCCGCCAACGCCACTTCCATCAGTTTCAGGTGCTTCTGCGCGTTGGCCGGGCTGTTCAAGGCAGCGCCAGGCGAATAGGCAGCGGGCTCGGCACTGGCGGACGCGGCCGCTGAGCCTTGGGCGATCACGCGGCGCTTGTGCGCCAGTGCCAGGCTCACGCGGCCACCACTTCGACGTTTTCGGTCAGGGCGAACTTTTCCAGCTGCTCGATCACGTAACCTTCGTTGCGGCTGTTGAAGTCCTCGACGCGGCTGCGTTTCGGGTTGTCGATGGTCTGCTTGCGCCAGCTGGAGGCCTGGTAGTAGATCGACAGGTTGTCAAAGCTGGTGACCACCACGGCATTAGCCGGGAAGTGCGGGACGCTGAACGCCGGCAGGCCGCCGTAGGTAGCGATGACTTGCTGGCTTTCAATGCGCTCTTTTTCGGTCGGCTTGCCAGCCTGGTTGGCGTACAGCTTGGCCTTGTCAGCCGCCAGCAGGTCGGAACCAATGATTGCGATCAGATCGCCGCCATCACGAACACGCTCGTCAACCATCTGCTTGGTGTCATGCACCAGGCTGTCGAGGTTTTCGTAGTCGCCGTCCGGGCCCATGGTGACCTTGCCAGCGACCTTGCCTTCCTTGAGCACCTGTTGTGGGATCTGCTCCCGGGCGATCTGCAGCCAGCCCTTGTTCACGTCCTGGAGCAACGGATACAGGGTAATGTCTGTTTGCGCGGCGGCTTGGATACCGTGGAAGCCGATCATGATGCGATCCAGCGCGATCTGCTTTTGCACCGCTGCGGAATAACGCACATGGAAGTCGGGGAACTTGGCCCAGGCGTCAATTTTCGCGTAAGCCAGGCTTACGTCGGACTCGGTGGAAAACAGCTCGTAAGTGTCATCGCTGAGGTCCGATGCATCTTTGGCCAGACGATCCGTGGTCTTGGTGTTGGTACGCCCAGTGACCGGCCCAGTAGTGCCCAGGAACACTTTCTGACCCTTGATCTCGTCCACGCCGATGACGTTGATACGCTCAAGGAAATCGGCCTGCGCCGTGATGGCTTCGTTAAGTTCCTGGGCGATCGAGGGTTCAACGCTGAACGTCTTGGAAGCCAGCGTGACGCCGTAGGTCTCGGCCATGGCGGCCTGCATTTCGGCGAACATTTGCGCGCCGTACGCACTCAGTGAATAGGCCATGTCAGAGCACCCGACGCTTTTCAGGGGCCAGAGTGCCGGTAGTACGTGGCACAGCGCGACCGTTAGAGGTATTCAACAGATCGTTGAACTGCTTTTCGATGCGGGCGACGCTGGCCGCCAATGCCTGGTTGCCGGCACTCTGACGGCTCAACTGCTTATCTTCCTCGGCGGTGGAGACAATGCCGTCGACAGCTGCTTGCACGTCGGCAACTGGAGCTTGGTCAACGACCGGTGCGACTTCGGCCGCACCATCAATGATGGTTTGGACGCCGGCCGCTACGACCAGCAATTGGGCAACCAGGCTCTGGAGCGCCTTAGCTGTAGCTTCATCCATTGGGGGTTTGCTCTCGGTAGAGGTATCGGGCGAGTCGGAAGACCCGCCCGCTTGCTGCTCATCTGCAGCGAAGCGTTTGAAGAGTTGGGCGAACATGGCCGCGAACTTGCCCAGCGCCGCTTCAGGCTCGGTTTCACGCAGACGGCCCAGCTCGATCGGGGACGCGAAGAACGCGGCCTTACTGGTTTTGGCGGAGAAGTAGAGTTCTTGAGTGCCCAGGCTGGCGGGCGAGTCAGTGACGGCTAGGCCGGTTAGGTAGGCTTTGCCGGAGTTGGCGAAGTTCGGAGTGATCTCCACGCTGGTAAACAGCTTTTCGCCTTGGTCGTTGAGCCAAAGCAGTTTGTCGTTAGGCTTCAGTTGGGCTTCCAGGGCAACCTGCCCGGGCTCCAGGTCATCGGCCTCTTCAACCAGGCGCAGCGCAAACACCGTTCCGTGCGAGCCATACCAGCGCTCATGCTCCGCCCAGATCACGGCGGTGTACTTCGACAGGGCATAGGTCTCGGCCATGTCGCGCAGCTCCTGGGGCAGGATCTCGCGGCCGTCGACGGTGGGGCCGCTGGTGGCTACGCGCTTCCAATAGGAGACAAGGGAACGGGGCATGTACTGCGCTCAATCGGTGATGTGAGGCCCCAAGATAGGGACGTGGCCACCTCCAAACAAACGGTTAGGTTTTGCCCTTCTCCTATTTTCGATATCTAGGACGAACCCGGATTTTCTCCACACGTTTTCCGCGTTTTCGCCGCA
Organism: Pseudomonas sp. JUb42; assembly: GCF_024807945.1. Classification (GTDB taxonomy): domain Bacteria; phylum Pseudomonadota; class Gammaproteobacteria; order Pseudomonadales; family Pseudomonadaceae; genus Aquipseudomonas. Next base: position 88,013 of record NZ_JANUFD010000020.1, read on the forward strand.
TAGACTGCGGCCATGAACTACGCCAAAGAAGTCAAAGAAGCCGCTAAACGCCTTTATTTGCGTCGCTGTTCCGTGAAGGAAATCCAGACGCAACTGAAGCTGCCGCACAAGCGCGTTATCTATTACTGGATCCGTCAGGGACTCTGGGACGAGATGTTGACGGAGGAAGAGCCGCTCACAGCCTGCAGCCGGCGCATCACCCTTCTCCTAGAGAAAACCGACACGCTGACCAAGGGCGAGTTGGACGAGCTGGACCGCTTGATCCCCATGCGCGAGCGCCTGGCGAAGCAATGCGCCAAGCCGTCGCCGGCGCCGACTGATACGCCACCTGCAGGAGATGGCCAACGCGACGAGGGAAAGCGCCGTGACCGTGGCGAGCGGCGCGAGCGCGGGGACCGCAAGAAGGAAAAGAAGAGCAAGAACGACATTGCTGGACTGACCGAAGTCGACTTCCTGGATAAGTTCATCAGCAAGATGTTCGGCTACCAGAAAGAGCTGTTCGCCGCCAAACAGAACCCGCTAACCGCCCGGATCCGGAACATCCTCAAGTCGCGCCAGGTGGGCCTGACCTACTACTTTGCCGGCGAAGCCTTCATGGATGCCGTGCTGACCGGCGATAACCAGGTGTTCCTATCGGCGAGCCGCGCCCAGTCCGAGATCTTCCGCAGCTACATTATTTCGTTTGCCATGGAGTGGTTCGGCCTGGAGCTGACCGGTAACCCGATCGTGCTCAGTAAAGACGGCCAGCCTTGGGCCGAACTGCGTTTCCTGAGCACCAACAGCAGCACCGCCCAGGGTCACCATGGCCACGTCTACATCGACGAATATTTCTGGATCCGCGACTTCGAGAAGCTGAACACCGTGGCGTCGGCGATGGCCACCCACAAGAAGTGGCGCAAGACCTACTTTTCCACGCCCAGCGCGGTCACGCACCAGGCCTATCCGTTCTGGACCGGCGAGACGTTCCGCAACAGCAAGCGCAAGAAAGCCCGCGATCCTTGGCCAGGTGCTGCCCAGTACACCGGTGGCGCGCTCTGTCCGGACGGCCAATGGCGCAAGGTCATCACAATCCTGGATGCCATTGCCGGCGGCTGCGAGCTGTTCGACCTCGAGCAGCTGCAGCTGGAGTACGACGACGACAAGTTCCAGCAGCTGTTCATGTGCAAATTCATCGACAGTACGCAGAGCGCCTTTTCCCTGGGCGATCTGGAGCGCTGCTATTCCGATCTGTCGCTGTGGACCGACTACGATCCCGACGACCCGCGCCCTTACGGCAACAGCCCGGTCTGGATCGGCTACGACCCAAGCCGTACCCGCGACGATGCCACCTGCGTCGTTATTGCGCCGCCACTCGAACCCGGGGCGAAGTTCCGGATTCTGGAGAAGCACAGCTGGCGCGGGACGTCGTTCACGCACCAGGCAGCCCAGGTCAAAAAGCTGGTGGAACGCTTCAACGTGCAGCACATCGGCATCGACACCACGGGCATCGGCTACGGGGTGTTCGACCTGGTGCGCGACTTCTACCCGCGTGCGACTGCCATCCACTACAGCCTGGAAGCCAAGAACGCCCTTGTGCTCAAAGCCCAGGACACCATCACCGGCCGCCGGCTGGAGTGGGACGCCGGCTGGAACGACATTGCCCAGGCCTTCCTGACGATCAAGCGCGGCACCACCAGCAGCGGCCAGATCACCTACAGCGCCTCGCGCACCGAGGCCACCGGCCACGCGGACGTTGCCTGGGCAATCATGCACGCCCTGGCCAACGAACCCTTGAACATCAACAAGCAGCGGCGCAGCCGCTACGTCACCAGCGGACCAGGTACCCATGCCCAAACGTCACCAAAAGCAGGCAACCACGCCGGCGCACGCGCCCAAGGGGCCAATGCGTTCATTCACGTTCGGCGCGCCCGAGGCCGTGCTGACCGAAAACATCGGGCAGTACCTGGGCGTGTTCGCCAGCCACGACGCGCAGATCTATACGCCACCGGTGTCGCGCCCCGGGTTGGCCAAGCTGCTTAAGGCGAATGCGCACCACGGCGCGATCCCGCCGTTCAAGCGCAACCTGATTCTGCGTGAGTTCATTCCGTCTGCAGGCTTCTCGATGCAGACCATGAGCCGGGCAGCCCTGGACTATGTAGTGTTCGGCGAGACCTACCTGCTGCGCAAACGTAATGCGTTTGGCCAGGTTCTCGAGCTGCAGCACCTGCCCGCGATCAACATGCGCGTGAAGCTGGACGGCGGTTTCCGGATGCTACTGCGCGACGGCAAGTACGAGGACTTCGACCAGGACGAGATCGAGCACATCTACAACTACGACGTGGAACAGGAGATCTACGGCGTGCCCGACTACCTGGGCGGCCTGCAGGCGCTACTGCTGAACGAAGCCGCCACGCTGTTCCGCCGGCGCTACTACAGCAACGGCGCTCACGTTGGTTACATCTTCTATTCCAACGACCCGAACATGAGCCAGGAGGACGAAGACCACTTGCAGGCACAGATCGCCGACGCAAAGGGCGTGGGCAACTTCCGCTCGATGTTCGTCAACATTCCGGGCGGCAGTGAGAAAGCGATTCAGATCATCCCGGTCGGTGACTTCCAGGCCAAGGACGAGCTGGAGAAGGTCAAGAACATCACCCGCAACGATGTGATTGCAGCCTGGCGAATGAACCCCGCCCTGGCCGGGATCATCCCGGAGAACGTCGCCGGCTTTGGCGACATCGTGAAGATTGACCAGGTGTACACCAACAACGAGATCCGGCCGATCTGCCAGCTGTTCAACCAGGTTAATGACACCCTACGACCTGACAGGCATATCAACTGGATAGAGCCGCCGAAACAAGTTGAAACAACTGTATAAACATACAACTGCAAGATTTTCACCTAAAAAACATGGCAAAATGATGCCACAACGAAACGCCTTGGGAGGGAGCTATGCGGATCTACTGCACGACATGCGGAAGCAAAGGAAGAATCAGTTCGCGGGAAGAACTGACCAAGGCGTTCGTGAAACTATATTGCCAGTGCCTGGACGCAAAATGCGGCCATACCTGGGTCGCAAACCTCACGTTCTCGCACACGCTCAGACCATCGGCGCAGCAACTGGACGTGTTGCTGTTCGATCGCCTGCGAGATCTGCCGCCGGCTCAACAGCGCGAACTGTTCGACCAGTTGGGGAAACAAGCCGTCGCATAACATCGCAACCCTTCCGAAGCGCCCTCCCTACCCGCCAGTCTCTGCCCTCTACTCTATCGTAAGCCCCCCGCCGTCATGCCTGCACCGCAGGCATACAAGCCGCCCGCACTACCCCACCTGACGTACACCGGATATGGCGCGGCGGAACCCGCGCAGCGGCCGGTAGTCCGACAACCTCGCCCCAAGAAATTTCAGCAGTGACACCGCGCCCGCCCGCGCTCGCCGCCAGACGACGCAACGCAACGCCCAGGCGCGCCCGATTACCGCTTTTGGGGCCGATGGACCCCGGCACCGCGTGCAGGAGTGCCAGCATTGGGTGCAGGGCGCCGCCCTGCCGCAGGTGCGGGCGCGCAGCCCGCGATCCTCTGGAGAATTGAGCGAAGCGAGCTGAGCCCTTGGGCGAAGGCATCATTGGTACACAACACACAGGACTGTCAGTACACACCGAAAGTCTCTTTTATTACCCGAAGGGGTTACTGAGTGGGACTTAAAATTCCATTTAATTCAAATGCTTCCTGGACGTCCGGGCGCGCCGCCGGCGTCGACGCATAAACACGCCGAATAGTGGGCGCACATGTGGCGATTTGCCTGTACGACAGCTGAACAGATGAAGGGAAATATGGATTTCTTGACGGCCAGCCATGAGCTGACCTCGCAGGGGATGCGATTATTTCGAGGGAGGTGTTTTGCCGTTTTTAGCCAGGACGCTGGCCATGAGCTGGTCGGGCGTCATAGGGCCTCTGTCAGGCTCTCTGGGCGGCTCTGGGTGCCCGTGCCTGCCTTCATGAACATTGACGGATTGTAACTGGCTGTGGGCTGTCTCCCGCCGTTGGCTACGCTCCCAATTGGCTCGAGACTCCTGCCGGCGCAACTCTTCTAACGAAGCCCGCTCCTGCCGCGCAACGCGCATGTCGCCGATCTGGCGCAGTTCACGTTCACGCTTCTTGATCGCAGCCTTCTTCGCTCGATGCCAAAGCCACCGCACGCCAAGGTCCGCGAAGAACTTCTCAGTGAACCTTACCAGGACACGGGTGCGCACCAGATTGAGTCCCGCCTCGTCCTTTTCCTCCAGCCTGACCCGCTCCGTGCGCAGATACACGTAGTCAGCCAATTGCATGCTGTGGAGGAGTCGATTGAACGACGAGGGGGACATGCCGCAGTCCTCTGCGATGTTGCACTGCGTGTTCAAAAAGTACTGGCCACGTTCTACGTCGAGCCAGCCCAGCACGCCCGTGGCCAGATCCATGCGTAGCAGCATTTGTTCGGATGACCTGGCAAGCGCCGCAAATTTTTCGGACCTGGTGCGCCGGCCTCCGTGAATGGTGTCCAGCTCTCGCAAGTACTTACCGCGCAACTCGCCGATCTGGCTCAAGCGATGGTAGGCCATGCGCAGCAGCGGATTCTTGCGCTGATCAGCGCTTAGGGAGCGTTTGTCGCGGTACCGATCCGGGCGGATCGGCGCATATAAGCCGGCATGCGGCTTTTTCTTGTCGACAGCAGTAGGCCGACCCTTTGCGGGGCCGGCCTTGCGATTATTTCGCGGCGGGATGTCCTTATCCAGGGAAGTCACTTGCGCTAGTTCACCTGGTGCAAAACGGGTCTTTCCGCTCGGTCGAGCACATCCTCGGCACGCGATCGCAGTTCACTGCAGCGCGCCTCTACCGACCGAAGGCGGTCGACGAAATCGGGTAGCTGCTGCAGGTCATCAATGTCGATGCGACCGTCAGCCAGGATCTCGCTTCCCAGGGCAACGGTATTGCCCAGGCGCGCAACCAATGAGCCGAACACGCCCACAGGGTTAGCATCGCCCTGCAGCGCCCGGGCGCCGGTGAGTCCGTGCCGGCTGGCCAGCTCGTTGACGCAACGTTCATGGAAATCATCGGTAAGCGCGTCAACCCACGCCTCCTCGATCCAGCACGGCAGATCCACTTCCCCGCTGAGCCAACGGCACACACGGCGCAACCAGGCGCCGGAGGCTTTGAGAAATGCCGCGGTATTGTTGGTGCCGGCCAACTTATCGAAATCGGGCACGTCCTTGCTGACTGCCTTTTCCGGAATCTGCTGGTGCAGGTTCTTACTGAGCGCCTGGGCGAAGTCGTCCTGGCTGAACCCTGTTCGGGCGATCATCTCGGCGGCATGAGCGACCAGGACCTGGTCGCGGGAGATGGTGGGTTGTCTTGGGCTGGACGTGTTCATACCAGCGTACCGCACTTAGCCTGCACGTCAGTGCTCGGCTTGTGATGCGGGAATGGTCTCAATTCCTGCGCTGAATAACTGCCGTCCTCATGCACCGTGACGATGATATTTCGACCGGATCGCACAGCTTTATGGACAGCTGCTGGGGTAATGCCAAATGCCTCAGCAACCGTTGCCTGACCGATCTTTGCGACCAGATCGGGCAATTGGATTTGATTCATGACAGGTCGTCTCTGACTGGATTCAGAAATGTTAACCGCAAGTAATCTTATCTGCAAGCAAAACGATACCGCAGGTATCGTAACCGTAAGTTACGACAACCCCGCAGGTAAGCCTAAAAAGTTAACCTCCGGTTTATCATTCGTCCCCATGACCAAGAAAAATCCCCTCGATCCAGTGCTACTCGCTGAGTGCCAAGCGGCCAACGAGCTGTACCTCTCCAAAAAAAATGAGCTGAAACTCAATAAGCGAAAAATTGCAGATGCACTCGGCGTCAGCCCCGCTGCTGTGGCGCATTACCTGAGCGGCGTGAATGCACTGAACGTGAATTTCGCTTCCGCGCTCGCGAAACTGCTGGGCGAGCCAGTCGAGAAATTCAGCCCGCGATTGGCTGCGGTGATTGCAGATCTCTCGGCAACAACCGATAACTCAAACGTGAGGCCAATGCCTCAGCCTCACAGGGAGGCAAGGGAGTACCCATTAATAAGTTGGGTTGATGCGGGTCGTGGGGTTCAATCATCTGCCAGTTACCCGACCGGGATTGCAGATGTATGGCTTAGCTCTACCGAAAATGCGGGGCCTAAAGGTTACTGGTTGGAGGTTAAGGGTACGTCCATGACATCCCACTCCACCCCGACCTTCCCGGAAGGGACACCGATTCTGATTCGTCCCGAAGGCTTCGACCTGGTCAGTGGAAAGTTCTACGTCGCTTACAACGCGGAAACTGAAGAAACCACTTTCAAACAATATGTTTTAGACACAGGGGTCGCCTACTTGGTACCGCTGAACCCCAGCTACCAACCTGTGGTGCTGGATGAAAGCTGGGAAATCATCGGCCGGGCGATTGATGCAAAAATTACCGGTATGTAGCGCCGCCGTGAGCCAGCTCCATATAATTGACCAGGTAACTTTTTTAGAAATCTTTTGATTTGGGCTAGGCAAGCGATTTCGGCCTATCATGCGTCACCAACCCTGGTGGCGCACTATGAACCACGATATGCCCCTGCCCTATCTTAAAATTCTTGATCACAGCGATACATACATTCCACGTTTCGCGGGCTACCGCGTCCCCAGAGTCAACGACATTGCCTTCTTCGTCGATGATCGCCAGCCGTGCAGGCCGGCCGTCAGCAGTCGTGATCTTATAGCCGCTGGTCACATTGGCAGCGATACGACCGTTTTCGAGTGTTCCCGTCTTCGGAATACCAATCATGCCTTTGCCCCTTGTTCTGCGACTGCATCTGTATGTTTATTTATGATCAACGCAATGGTATTGGCGTGTAGCGAGCGATTGTCCTGGGCCGTGTTAATTGCGCACCAGTTCTCGGACTCAATCGCGTTGTCCATGTCAGCGTTTGCGCTTCTGTAACCAACTATGCTTGAGTTAAGAAGCCGCGAATCTTGTTCTGAAATAGTGATGGTGATTGTCATAGTCGCTTCTCCTTAAGCCGTAACATAGCCAGCTGTAGTTTTTCTAAGTTCGCCGAGATCGAGCGCTGCCCGGAATAGCTTCATCGCTCTTCGATTCCCCACCTTTGCAGCTGCTGTGAAGTCTCGTAGAGATATTGGCGTACCCGGTGCTGTTGCCCGTGTGATGCCAAGTAAGGTCTGCATGAGCGCACCATCAGGTGATCCGAACAGATCTTGTTGCTCGCCTGGTGCTGGTATCGCTTGGACTGTTATTGGCTCAACAACAGCTGTTGCTGTTGCCAGCACTTTGGCTTCCGCAGAGGTGGCCGTGAGCAACGGGCGTTCGGAAATCGCACCCATCCGAATTGCGGAGCCAATGAGGGCTGGTACCGCCTCAAGAGCGACAGCGAAACCAGCACATAACACTATGGCCAGCCACTCTGATAACCCTGCTGAGGTTAGAGGCCTTGACCGGAGCTCTGTCAGCTCGACAGATGCCCTATCGAGCCTTTGCAGCACCTGTTCGCGTTGGCCAGCAATGCGCGACAGTGCGGTTGCTTCCAGCTCCTGAGCTTTGCTTACGATGCCACGCTCGCGCAATTGTCGCGCCTGGTCACCGATCGAGCGAGTTTCATTATCAAGCGCTTCTAGCTGGCGAACTCCATCCACCCTGACAGCTTGCAAATCGACAACTCGCTGGTCACTGACAGCCTGGTGACGCGCCTGGCCCGAGACGATCGAAGTCAGCAATCTGTCATAAGTGGCCCAGGCAGAAACTGTGCCGAGGATCAGAGCCGAAACGATCATCATCACGGCGTAGGCACGTTTGCCTCCGGCCAGCATGCCCAATGCAATTGGCCAGGCCAAATACTTATATAAATCCAGGAGCACAGCAGCAGCAGCAAAAACAACCGCCAGTAACGGGTCACTGATCAATGCTGACATAGTCATGCCAACCGATAACGCAGTAACGCTAGATAGTGATAATGCAATGACGAGCAATACCGAACGCGAACGCTGGTTAATGATGTCCTTAGACATAGCTCACTCCTTGAGAATTTTGCTTGATCAGGGCGGCGTCGCCCACGGAGTAGGTGCCCTCAACGTCAAAGACCACTACAACTTCGCTCCTCACCGACAGCTGCTGTCGCAACTGTTCGATCTCGCCCTGCAGTAGAGCCAGCGATGTGCGTCCAGCCTGTAGTCCCATCCAGTAGGGCAACGCCATGGCGATGATCTGACACGCTGCCATTCCGCCCAGAATTACGAGGTACTGAGAGGTATTCATAAATACCCCTTAAACGGCGCCGTGATAGTTGGCGACGAGTTCCTGCACACAACCGGTAAGCAACTCAAGCGCCTGCTTTTGGTCACTTGGCAAGAGGAGTGGCAGCGTCAACCCCATGCCGCTCATTTCAAATCGAAAAATCACTCGTCCTTGACGAGTGGCAGGAGAAAGCGAAAGCCCCAAATCGTCGACACCGGACGCCGCTAGGGAATAGACACCTCGTCGCCGGCAGATCGCGTTCCACAGAATCGATTCCATCGTATTCATAAGGCAATGGGGGGCCTCCGGTGCATCTCCGTTCGCTAATTCTTCAAGGAACGAGGCAACCCGAGAAGCAGCGTGAGTGCTCTGAGGGATGGTCAGGGAGTTGTTAGTTCCACGCATCTGAACACGCACTGAAACGTCGGCACCGCATTGTTCAATGTCGAGGTTTACGATTAGCCAATTCTTTGGGCCTTGGCCCTCGGTATGGTCGGTGCCAAGGTGATGCACAAAAAGACCATTTCTGGCGATCTGCCCGGCCAGCGTCTGCCGGGCTTCTGATGAGAGGGTGAAAACCTGCATTGTTAACCTCCACGATTGTAACTGCAGCGCGTTGCGCTGAGCTGGTACGCGTAGATTAACCGCAGGTAACGCATTTTTTCAATACCGCAGGTATCTAAATTAACCTCTAGTCAACACGATCAAATGTGAGACAGGTGCTGGTTTGTCCAGGTGAGCCTAGCTAATCCGCCTTCGAGACGAACGACCCTCACACTTTCGTCGATGTCCAACTGATCCAAGAAAGTTTCCCAATCATCCTCACTTTCGTCCGACAGGCGCACTATAACGGTCTGTCGCCTGAGCTGAGCATCTGAGCTATTAATCTGCTTGTGAATGCGGCGCATCAGCTCTTGGTACGAAGTGAAGACCTGGTGAGTAATACCGACGGGGGGGACGTGCAGCATGAGGGCTCCTTGCCATCACTGTATGAACATACAGTATATTCATATTACTTATGGCCGCAAGCCATCATCACCAGTCTTCACTGGCCACCCACTCACCAGATTTACGGTTGATCTGCATAAGCCGGTGCTGCCCTGTGCGGGAGAGCAATTGCACGTCGATGAATTTGTGTTTGCGGTCCTCGTCCCCCATCCCGCGCATATAGACGACGATGCGCTCGAAGGTATCCATAACCAACTGACGCACCTTTTCCCGGGCGCCGTAATCTCCTGCCGCGACCAGGGCGGCCAGTTCGGCCCACTGCTCAGCCTGTGCTGGCTTGCCAGATCCGGCGGTTGCCGCCAGCTCGTGCTCGATTGCTGCCACTTTCTTTTCAGCCTCGATCTGCTGTGCTTCTAACTCGCGAGCTTTGCGCACAAATGAGATAGGTGCCGGCCCGTCATCATCTGCGAGCAGTGCATCGGTCACCCTAACCAGCTGCTCCGTGATTTTCTGCACAGCTGCTCGGGCTGCTACCAGTTGCTTGCGAAGACCTTGCCCGTCGTCACCAACCTGCATCAACCGCTGCAGGTTGAGCTGATCAGAGCAGAAGTTGAGAAGCGCTTTTTCAATCGGTACCACGCTGCAGGAACCGCCAGATCCACAGCCTTCATTCCGGCTATACGACACGCAATGCAGGCGCCGATGGCCATCTGCGAGGGTCCCGTCTGCCCGGGCACGGCTCATGTAGTTCTGCCCAACGACGGCGGTACCGCAGTACCCGCAATAGGTAAGACCGATCCCAGTGATAATCCCTGGGATTTCTCCCTTCATGCGCCGGCGCAAACGTTGGCCGCCCATGTGCTGCAGTTCGGCCCACTCAGTTTCCGACAGTAGACGCGGGTAGTAGTCCTCGAGGACATACTCTTCACCATTGACGCTCAAACTTTTGGCCCCTCGCAGGGCCTGGAGCTTGATCAGCCTGTAAATCTGCAGAGCGGTGATCCCTACATCGCTGTAGCTCAAACCTTCGTCGTGCAGGATGCGAACCGCTCGAGCAGCACCCATTCCCTGCAAGTACAGCTCAAGGGCACGGCGCACGGTATTAACCCGCTCGGGGATTAATTCCCAACCGGTGCCCGTCCATCTAAGCCATAGTGGGTCTTTGCCGTTGCGGATCTGGCCTCGATAGGTGCCGGCCTGCCAGGCTTCACACAACCGACGGATAGAGGCCTTCACTCGCTTACTCTTCGTGTCTGACTCTTCATGGGCCCGGATCATGACCAAGAGCGAATAGACCAGGTCCATCGGCTGTGCCTTCAAACCAGCCCGGTTGTACTCCCTGCCATCGCTGGCGGTTACAACGGTAATGCCGGCATTGATAATCTGTGCGAGTTGCGCCTGCGCTTGGATGGGTTCAGCACGGCTCAATCGGTCGAGGCCTTCCACGACCAGGACTGAGCCGGAAGCGATACGGCCGTCCTCAATCGCTCGAAGGAAGACACCCAAGGCGCCCTGAGTTACATGCCGCTGGTGATAAGCCGACAGTCCCTCGTCGCGCATAGAGAGAGATTCGTCGAGAACCAGGTCTTTTTCAGCAGCCCATTTTTGAGCGTACTGCAACTGACGATCGGCGCTGCCACCGGTGCCCTGGCGGGGGTCTGAAAAGCGTAAATAGCTGTATACTCGCGCGCCGTTTTTAGTCATTAAAAAATAGAAGCCCTGATGAGGATCCACCTATTATGACCGCAAAAGCCCCTCGTGTAGGAATGGTATCGTTAGGGTGCCCCAAGGCTCTGGTTGATTCCGAGCGCATCCTGACCCAGCTGCGCATGGAAGGCTACGAAGTCGTACCGACCTACCAGGACGCCGACGTCGTAGTCGTCAACACCTGCGGCTTCATCGACAGCGCCAAGGCCGAGTCCCTTGAAGTGATCGGCGAAGCCATCGCCGAGAACGGCAAGGTCATCGTCACCGGCTGCATGGGCGTCGACGAGAGCGTGATCCGCAACGTGCACCCAAGCGTTCTGGCCGTGACCGGTCCGCAGCAGTACGAGCAGGTGGTCAACGCCGTGCACGACGCCGCGCCGCCCAAGCTCGATCACAACCCACTGATCGATCTGGTGCCACCACAAGGCGTCAAGCTGACCCCGCGTCATTACGCTTACCTGAAGATTTCCGAAGGCTGCAACCACAGCTGCAGCTTCTGCATCATCCCGTCGATGCGCGGCAAGCTGGTCAGCCGTCCGGTGGGCGATGTTCTGGACGAAGCCCAGCGTCTGGTCAAGGCCGGGGTCAAGGAGCTGTTGGTGATCTCCCAGGACACCAGCGCTTACGGCGTTGACGTCAAATACCGCACCGGTTTCTGGAACGGCGCGCCGGTCAAGACGCGCATGACCGAACTGTGCCAGGCCCTCAGTTCCCTGGGCGTCTGGGTACGCCTGCACTACGTGTACCCGTACCCACACGTCGACGAGCTGATCCCGTTGATGGCCGCAGGAAAAATCCTGCCGTACCTGGACATCCCGTTCCAACACGCCAGCCCGCGCATCCTCAAGCTGATGAAGCGCCCGGCGTTCGAAGACAAGACTCTGGCGCGGATCAAGAACTGGCGCGAGCAGTGCCCGGACCTGATCATCCGTTCGACCTTCATCGTCGGCTTCCCCGGCGAAACCGAGGAAGACTTCCAGTACCTGCTGGACTGGCTGACCGAAGCACAGCTGGATCGCGTCGGCTGCTTCCAGTATTCGCCGGTCGAAGGCGCGCCAGCGAACCTGCTGGACGCGGCCATCGTGCCCGATGACGTCAAGCAGGACCGCTGGGACCGCTTCATGGCCCATCAACAGGCCATCAGCGCAGCCCGTCTGCAAATGAAGATCGGCAAGGAAATCGAAGTGCTGATCGACGAAGTCGACGAACAGGGCGCGGTTGGCCGTTGCTTCTTCGATGCTCCGGAAATCGACGGTAACGTGTTCATCGATAGCGACAAGGACCTCAAGCCGGGCGACAAGGTCATGTGCCGTGTCACCGATGCCGACGAGTACGACCTGTGGGCTGAGACGATCTAAGTCGTCAATCCTGTGAACAAAGCCTCGCCCTTGCACAACGGCGGGGCTTTTTTTCGGCAAAAATTTGCGCCCTGCCCAGAGCGGTCCAGACTTGCTCAGATAATGGAAATCAGCCAACAGGGAATCCGTCGACATGTTGCAGCCGCAATGCATCTTCATGCCCAAGCCCGGCGACTACCCACAAATCATCGAAGTCTGGGAGGAATCGGTCCGCGCCACCCATGATTTCCTTCCCGATTCCTACATCGAAATTCTCAAGCACCTGCTGCTGACCCAGTATCTGGACGCCGTCAGCCTGTTCTGCATCCGCGGCCCGAACCAGAAGATCAGCGGTTTCGCCGGGGCCAGCCTGGGCAAACTGGAAATGCTTTTTCTCGGCCCCGAATATCGTGGCCAGGGCCTGGGCAAGTTGTTGCTGGACTATGCCCTGGAACACTTCGACGCCCGGGAGCTGGACGTTAACGAGCAGAACACTCAGGCGGTGGGCTTCTACCTCAAGCAGGGCTTCGAGGTGGTCGGGCGTACCGAAGAGGACGGTCTGGGCCAGCCCTTTCCGATCCTGCGCATGCGTCTGGCGGATAACGAATGATCAAAACACACCCCGTTGGGGCAAGGCTTGCCCGCGAACCCTGATTGTCAGCGTTGATTTCAATGAGTAAGCGATTAACCCGGCCCGCACAGGTACAATGTGCGCCCTCTTCTCCAAGCAACGGCTTTTTTTCATGACAGACCCCATTCGCCTATCCAAACGCCTTATCGAACTGGTCGGCTGCTCGCGCCGCGAGGCCGAACTGTTTATCGAAGGCGGCTGGGTCACCGTGGATGGCCAGGTCATCGATGAGCCGCAGTTCAAGGTCGACACGCAAATCGTCGAGCTGAGCGCCCAGGCCCGGGCCGACGCACCCGAGCCGGTCACCCTGATCCTGCACAAACCGGCGCAGCTGTCTCTGGACGCGGCCCTGGGGTCGATCACGGCCGGCACCCTGTCGGAGGAACACAGCTTCGGCAAACGTCCGCTGCGCGGCCACTTTCTGCGCCTTGAATCGTCTTCGTCGCTGCAGGACGATGCCAGCGGCCTGACAGTGTTCAGCCAGGACTGGAAGATCCTGCGCAAGCTCACCGACGATCGCAGCAAGATCGAACAGGAATACGTGGTTGAGGTATCCGGCGACATGGTCGATCACGGCCTCAACCGCCTGAACCACGGCCTGACCTACAAGGGCAAGGAACTGCCCGCCGTCAAAGCCAGCTGGCAGAACGAAAACCGCCTGCGTTTCGCCATGAAGAACCCGCAACCGGGGGTCATCGTGCAGCTGTGCACCGCTGTCGGCCTGAAAGTCGTGTGGATGCGCCGCATCCGCATTGGCGGCGTGTCCATGGGCAAGCTGCCGGAAGGCCAATGGCGCTATATGACAGCCAAGGAAAAATTCTAAGGCCTCGCACCCTCACTTAATTTCGCTGATGCGGCACGACCTGTTGCCGCGTCATCAGCACCTGATCAGGATTCAAGCACCATGATGAACAACGACGTTTTGCGCAGCGTGCGCTACATGCTGGATATCAGTGACGGCAAAGTGGCCGAGATCACTGCGCTCGGCGGCCTGGAAATCAGCAAGACCGACGTGATCGCCTTTATGAAAAAGGACGAAGAAGAAGGCTATCAGGATTGCAGCGATGAAATCATGGCGCACTTCCTCGATGGTTTGGTGTTCTTCAAGCGCGGCAAGGACGAAAGCCGTCCGGCGCAGCCCATCGAGCTGCCGATCACCAACAACATCGTCCTGAAAAAGCTGCGGGTCGCTTTCGAACTGAAAGAGGACGACATGCATGCCATCCTCAGCGCCGCGCAGTTCCCGGTTTCCAAGCCTGAACTGAGCGCGCTGTTTCGCAAGGTGGGCCACAACAACTACCGCCCGTGCGGCGACCAGTTGCTGCGCAACTTCCTTAAGGGCCTGACCCTGCGCGTACGTGCCTGAGCCGTCCATGAGCTACAACGTCACGCCGGTGGGGTTCGTGCGCTCCTGCTTCAAGGAGAAGTTCGCCATCCCCCGCCAGCCACAGCTGGCTCCCGCTGCGCGGGGCGTATTGGAACTGGTTGCACCCTTCGATCAGGGCGAGGCGGTACAGGGTCTTGAGCAGGTCAGCCATGTCTGGCTGCTGTTCCTGTTTCATCAGGCCCTGGAAGAAAAGCCACGGCTCAAAGTGCGCCCGCCCCGGCTGGGCGGCAATCAGTCCATGGGCGTCTTTGCTACTCGGGCGACCCACAGGCCCAATGGCATTGGCCAGTCCGTGGTGCGTCTGGAGAAAGTCGAGCCAGGGCGCCTGTGGCTGTCCGGCATCGACCTGCTCGACGGCACGCCGGTGCTGGATATCAAGCCTTACGTGCCCTATGCCGACTGCATCGATAACGCCAGTAACCTGATGGCCAGTGCGCCGCCGCAGCTGATTCCGGTGCAATGGGCGGACGAAGCACTGATTCAGGCCCGCGAGCACGGCCAACGCCTGGCAGAACCGCTGGTGGAGCTGATCGAGCAATGCCTGGCCCAGGATCCGCGTCCGGCCTACCAGATACCGCCTCCTGAGCGTCGCTACGGCGTACAGTTCTGGGATCTGGATGTGCGTTGGCATTATCCCGAGATCGGTCTGATACGGGTACTGGAGGTTGTGCCAGCGGCAATGTGACACCCGTGGCTGGCGAAATATCTGTGTAGAAGCCCGCTTCCATTCAGGCACCCAAAACAAAACACCCCGCTTTCGCGGGGTGTTTGGGTATCGCTGAGCAGTCGCCCAAGCTTACTTCTCGACGAAAGCACGCTCGATCAGGTAATCCCCCGGCTCGCGCATACGCGGCGAAACGGTAAGACCGAAGCTGTTGAGCACTTCGCTGGTTTCGTCGAGCATGCTTGGGCTGCCGCACAGCATGGCGCGGTCGTCCTGCGGGTTGATCGGCGGCAGGCCGATATCAGTGAACAGCTTGCCGCTACGCATCAGGTCGGTCAGGCGGCCCTGATTCTCGAAAGGCTCACGGGTCACGGTCGGGTAGTAGATCAGCTTGTCACGCAGGGACTCGCCGAAGAATTCGTTCTGCGGCAGATGCTCGGTGATGAACTCGCGGTAGGCGACTTCGTTCACATAGCGTACGCCGTGGCAGAGAATCACTTTCTCGAAACGCTCGTAGGTTTCCGGATCCTGGATCACACTCATGAACGGCGCCAGGCCCGTACCGGTGCTGAGCAGGTACAGATGCTTGCCCGGCTTGAGGTCGTCGAGAACCAGCGTGCCCGTAGGCTTCTTGCTGATAATGATCTCGTCGCCTTCCTTGAGGTGCTGCAACTGCGAAGTCAGCGGACCGTCCGGCACCTTGATGCTGAAGAATTCCAGATGCTCTTCCCAGTTCGGGCTGGCGATCGAGTAGGCACGCATGAGCGGGCGCCCGTTGGGCTGCTGCAGACCGATCATGACGAACTGACCGTTCTCGAAGCGCAGACCTGGATCACGGGTGCACTTGAAACTGAAGAGGGTGTCGTTCCAGTGGTGGACGCTGAGGACACGCTCGTGGTTCATGTTGCTCATGTAAGTGGAGACTCCTGAAAATATCGCCTGCGCCTGATGTGAAAGCGCTATTGCGCGACATTCTAGTGGCAGACACAATATCTGTTAAATGGATTATCAAGATATAGGTTATCGGTTATATAGATATGCGATTTACTTTGCGTCAACTCCAGGTTTTCGTCGCCGTCGCCCAGCAGGAGAGCGTTTCGCGCGCTGCTGTGCAATTGGCCCTTTCGCAATCGGCGGCCAGCACCTCTATTACCGAACTGGAACGCCAATCTAGCTGCCAGCTGTTCGACCGCGCCGGCAAACGCCTGAGCCTCAACGCCACCGGGCGTCAGCTGCTGCCCCAAGCCGTGGCCCTGCTCGATCAGGCCAAGGAAATCGAAGACCTGCTCAACGGCAAGTCCGGTTTCGGCTCGCTGGCGGTGGGTGCGACCCTGACCATCGGCAATTATCTGGCGACGTTGCTGATCGGCAGCTTCATGCAGCGCCACCCGGAAAGCCAGGTCAAGCTGCATGTACAGAATACGGCTCATATCGTGCAACAAGTGGCGCACTACGAAATTGATCTGGGTCTGATCGAAGGTGATTGCAGCCATCCGGATATCGAAGTGCAGACCTGGGTCGAGGACGAACTGGTCGTGTTCTGCGCGCCCCAGCACCCGTTGGCCAAGCGCGGACAGGCGAGCATGGACGAATTGACCCGCGAGGCCTGGATCCTGCGAGAACAGGGCTCCGGCACGCGCCTGACCTTCGACCAGGCCATGCGTCATCATCGCAATGCGCTGAACGTACGACTGGAGTTGGAACACACCGAGGCGATCAAGCGCGCGGTGGAGTCGGGTCTGGGCATCGGCTGTATTTCCCGCCTGGCCCTGCGCGATGCCTTTCGCCGCGGCAGCCTCGTGGCCGTAGAAACGCCGGAGCTGGATCTGGTGCGGCAGTTCTACTTCATCTGGCACAAACAGAAGTACCAGACTTCGGCCATCCGCGAGTTTCTCGAACTGTGCCGCTCGTTCACCGAAGGCGTGCAGCGCAGCGATGAAATTGTCCTGCCGAGCGTGTACTAGCCCAGCAGAATCAATGCCCAGACCACGCCAATCATGCTCAGCGCCACGAACTGCGCGGCGCTGCCCATGTCCTTGGCATTCTTGGACAGCGGATGCAGGTCCAGGGAAATCCGGTCGATTGCCGCTTCCACTGCCGAGTTCAGCAACTCAACGATCAGCGCCAGCAGGCACACCGCGATCAGGATCGCTCGCTCGCCACGACTGACGTGGAACAAAAACGACAACGGGATCAGGATCACATTGAGCAGCACCAACTGGCGAAAGGCCGCTTCGCCCTTGAATGCGGCTTTCAGACCGTCGACGGAATAACCTGCGGCATTGAGGATACGCTTCAGGCCGGTCTGGCCTTTGAAAGGAGACATAGGTGGGCAACTGCTTATAAAAAGAAAAGAAAGCTAATTCAAAATGAGTCAAAAAAGCGTGAAAGATCAGCAGTTTTGCCCGGTTTACCCGGCGGAAATCGATTCCAATTGTTGCAGCAGCAGCGCCGCCTGTGTTCGGGTGCGTACCCCAAGCTTGCGGAAAATCGCCGTCACGTGAGCCTTGATCGTCGCTTCCGAAACGCTCAGTTCGTAAGCGATCTGCTTGTTCAGCAGGCCCTCACAGACCATGGTCAGGACGCGGAATTGCTGGGGTGTCAGGCTGGCCAGCCCGGCACTCGCGGCCTTGGCGTCAGCCGAAACACTGACCGGCTCATTGACCTGTGGCGGCCACCAGACATCGCCGTCCAGCACGGTGCGTACCGCTTGCTGAATGGTTTCCAGGGAGCTCGATTTGGGAATGAAGCCGCTGGCACCGAACTCGCGGGAGCGCACAACGATGGACGCTTCCTCCTGCGCTGAGACCATGACCACGGGAATCTGCGGATATTGCCCGCGCAGTAACACCAGCCCGGAGAATCCGTAGGCACCTGGCATGTTCAGATCCAGCAGTACCAGATCCCAGTCAGCCTTGGCAGTAAGATGGGTTTCCAGTTGGGCGATGCTGTCCGCCTCGACCAGCCGTGCGCCGGGGCCCAGACCGATACTGAGGGCTTGATGCAGGGCACTGCGAAACAGCGGGTGGTCATCGGCTATCAGGATTTCATAGGTCATTTCTTGATCCTGTTCTTCTATAGGTGAGCGTCGATCCGTTCGAGCACTCATCAGGGCATCCGTGAATATTGGCAGTTCACTATGCGCCGTGGCTGCCTGCGCAGCGAATCCGACGACCAGCGCCTGAGCGGCGCCAAGCATGCCCAGCGAAGCCGGGGTGGTCAAGCAGCTAAGCCTGCAGCCTGTTAGCGATAAGTCTTACAGACAAATGCGGGTGTGGCGCTATGTACCATTATAGAGCCACTAGGGCCCTTCTCCTTGCAGACACAAGCGGCTTCAGCCGCGAGACAGCCCTCCCGGCTAAAGCCGGTCCCACAAAGGCTTTTATAGAAAAGCCTTGAGCTGGGTATGGGCGGTATCGTCCGGATCAATCGGATTCTGAAACTTCGCACCAAGGTAATGGGCGCTGAACACATCCAGATAGGCATCGAGCACACTGCTGGCCTGACTGTCGTCCGCCAGTTCCAGGCAGAACGCGGCGACTTCTGCGGTGCAGAAATGATCGTCACGCCGTGAGCGACGCAGGCGATAGCGGGAAATCTGCTCCGGCTCAAGGCTCAGTACTGGGAAACGCTCAAGGTACGGACTCTTGCGAAACATCTTGCGGGCTTCGGTCCAGGTCGCGTCCAGCAGAATAAACAACGGGCGCTTGCCATCATCGCGACGGACCTGGGTAACCACCCGTTCCTTGGCAACGAACTCGCCGGGAAAGACGATATATGGCTGCCATTGCGGGTCATCGAGCAACGCCAGCAGCTCCGGATCGACTTCAAGGCGCGACCAGCCAAAGGCGTAGGTATCCTTGATCACATCGGCAATCAGCCAGCCGGTATTGGTCGGCTTCAGCGGCTCGGTGTCGTACATCAGCAGGCACATGGCCGAATTCGCCTCGACACTGGGCCGCCAGGCACACAGGCAATAGCTGAAAATCACCCGGCAATCGGGGCAGCGCGGCGCCCGCGAACCGCGCGCGACGAAGGGTTTGGTGCTACGGGCCAGGCGCTCATCGCGCAGGCGGGAAACGGCATGGGTCATTACACACGACGCCAGCGACGGGAGAGCATAGACACAGCAAGAACTCGGCAGGAGGAAAAGCCGCGCAGTTTATCAGAGCCCGCCCCTCTGCCGCCTGAATAGACGCCCGGTCCTGTATACTCCGGCGCCATTGCTACAGCGCCGACGGTGAACGCAAGACCGGCTCACCGGTCCAACGGCCAACCATCGAATCAGGCCCATCGAATCAGGAGATTTTAATGCTGCGCCTCATCGCCCCGACTCTCACCTTGCTGCTCGTCACCCCATTCTGCGCTCAGGCTGCCTCCAAGCAGGACTATGAACTGAGCCAGATGCTGGAAAAAGTCGCGAAGGAAAGCAGCGTCGGTACTCCGCGCGCAATCAACGAAGACATTCTCGATCAGGGTTACACCGTCAACGGTAAGGAACTGGTCAACCACCTGAGCGTGCGCGAAAGCCAGGCCCAGCAGATGCGCGCCAACCCTGACGCTGTGCGCTATCAACTCGGCACCAGCGTGTGCCACAACACCGGCTTCCGCCAGTTGATGGACAAGGGCGCGACCCTTAAGTACTCATTCACCGAGTACAAGACCAATCGCGGCGTCATCGTGCAGACCTTCAAGGCCAGCGATTGCCAGGTTAAAAAGTAACAATCTGACATCACTCTCTCTGACTGCTGGCGCCTTTCATTTTGACTTAGGATAGGGACACGGCAGAATCGAAAGACGATGCTGCTCAAGGAGAGTTTGAATGCCGTACAAACCCAGTGATGTCTTGTCTCGCCATTTCCAGGACGAAGGGATCGATGTCATCACCCAGGTCGACGCACTGTTGCAGCAGGTTTCGACCGACAGTCCAAATCTGCCGCTGTATCGCGACATGATGCTGACCGTCCTGCGCATGGCCCAGGACGATCGCAATCGCTGGAACGCCAAGATCACCTTGCAGACCCTGCGCGAACTGGATAACGCCTTCCGGGTACTGGAGCGCTTCAAGGGCCGTCGCAAGGTCACGGTATTCGGCTCGGCCCGTACTCCTCTGGAACATCCGTTGTATGCCCTGGCGCGTGAACTCGGAGCGCAACTGGCGAGCGCCGACCTGATGGTGATTACCGGTGGCGGTGGCGGCATCATGGCTGCGGCTCATGAAGGCGCGGGTCGCGAACACAGCCTGGGCTTCAATATCACCCTGCCTTTCGAGCAGCATGCCAACGCGATTATCGA
Source organism: Pseudomonas sp. JUb42 (assembly GCF_024807945.1). GTDB lineage: Bacteria > Pseudomonadota > Gammaproteobacteria > Pseudomonadales > Pseudomonadaceae > Aquipseudomonas. Next base: position 108,266 of record NZ_JANUFD010000020.1, read on the forward strand.
TGGCAGCGAGCATCTGCTGCCCTTCCACTTTTTCTTCACCCGCAAGCTGTTCTTCGTCAAGGAAGCCGATGCCCTGGTGCTCTGCCCTGGCGGCTTCGGCACTCTGGATGAAGCACTGGAAGTACTGACCCTGATCCAGACCGGCAAAAGCCCGCTGGTGCCGGTCGTCCTGCTCGATGTACCGGGTGGCCGCTTCTGGCAAGGCGCTCTGGATTTCTTCCAGAACCAGCTGCAGGACAATCATTACATCCTGCCCGCCGACACGAAGCTGATGCGCCTGGTCTACAGCAGCGACGAAGCGGTCGAGGAGATCAACCGCTTCTACAGCAACTTCCACTCGACTCGCTGGCTGAAGAATCAGTTCGTGATCCGCATGCACCACCCGCTCAACGAAAGCGCACTGGCACATATACAAGAGGCCTTTGCCGACCTGCGCCTGAACGACGACTTTCATCAGCATGCCTATCAGGGCGAAGAGCACGACGAGGCGCAGTTCAGCCATCTGAGCCGCCTGGCCTTTGCCTTCAATGGGCGCGGTAATGGACGTCTGCGCGAACTGGTGGACTACATCAACCTGCCAGAGAACTGGGTCGAGGGTTCGCAGCAGACGCAGCCCGAAAGCCGCGAACCTCTTCTCAACGATTAAAAACTAATCATCGCCGCCTCGGCCGCTTAGCAAGCGGCCGATCATCTCCATGGAAAAACCCCGATAACTCAGGAAGCGCCCTTGTCGGGCCCTTTCCTTCGCATCTACAGGTAATTGCCCGGCGAATTTACGCTGCCAGGTTTCCTGCATCTGCTCGCGCCAATCGATGCCGCACTCGCGCAACGCCAATTCAATATCGGCACGTTGCAGGCCGCGTTGGCCCAGTTCTTCGCGGATACGCATAGGGCCGTAGCCGGAACGGGCACGGTAAGAGACGAAACTTTCGAGATAACGGGATTCGGAGAGGAGCCCTTCCTCGGTCAGGCGATCGAGAGCGGGTGTGATGAGTTCATCAGAGGCGCCGCGCTGACGCAACTTTCGCGTCAGCTCGACTCGACCGTGCTCGCGCCGCGCGAGCAGGTCCATGGCAGTACGCCGTACGGCGACAGGTGTATCGAGCACGGCGGACATGGCGGCTATCAGAAGTCGGAATCAGCTTCGACTTCAGCCACACCGTCAGCCACGACAGCAGCAGGACGCGAACCTTCAGCCTTGGTGTCGACGCCTGGGGTCAGCAGCTTGTCGCGAATCTGCTTCTCGAGGGCTGCACCGATTTCCGGGTTATCCGCCAGGAACTTGGCCGAGTTGGCCTTGCCCTGACCGATCTTGCTGCCCTGGTAGCTGTACCAGGCGCCGGACTTCTCGACGAAACCGTGCAGTACGGCCAGGTCGATGATCTCGCCATTCAGGTAGATACCCTTGCCGTAGAGGATCTGGAACTCGGCCTGACGGAATGGCGGGGCTACCTTGTTCTTGACGATCTTGACGCGGGTTTCGCTGCCGACTACTTCGTCGCCTTCCTTCACCGCGCCGGTACGACGGATGTCCAGACGTACAGAGGCGTAGAACTTCAGGGCGTTACCACCGGTGGTGGTTTCCGGGCTACCGAACATCACGCCGATCTTCATGCGAATCTGGTTGATGAAGATCACCAGGCAGTTGGCGTTCTTGATGTTACCGGTGATCTTGCGCAGCGCCTGGGACATCAGGCGAGCCTGCAGGCCCACGTGCATGTCGCCCATCTCGCCTTCGATCTCGGCTTTCGGCACCAGGGCCGCCACGGAGTCGACGACGATCACGTCGATGGCATTGGAGCGCACCAGCATGTCGGTGATTTCCAGGGCCTGCTCACCCGTGTCTGGCTGGGAAACCAGCAAGTCGTCGACGTTGACGCCAAGCTTGCCGGCGTACTCCGGGTCCAGGGCGTGCTCGGCATCGACGAAGGCGCAGGTGGCACCCATTTTCTGGGCCTGGGCGATGACGGACAGGGTCAGTGTGGTTTTACCGGAAGATTCCGGACCGTAGATTTCGACGATCCGGCCTTTTGGCAAGCCGCCGATGCCCAGAGCGATGTCCAGCCCGAGGGAACCGGTGGAAATAGAAGGGATCGCCTGGCGGTCATGGTCACCCATGCGCATTACGGCACCTTTGCCGAATTGACGCTCGATCTGACCCAAGGCCGCAGCCAAGGCTTTCTTCTTGTTGTCGTCCATTGAAGTCCTCACGTAATCAAATTCATTGAAGGGCCGAAGCGGCCGCAATACCTGTATAAGTAGACAGTATTATTCCACAGCGCCGAGCGCGCGCCTACCCCTGAATCGGGATTTCTCCGTCAGAGAGTTGTATCAGACCCTCTAGCGCGGCCTTTACCGTTTGTCGGCGGACCTCATCGCGATCGCCGTCGAACTGATGTCGCCGGGCAACCATCTGCTCGCCCGCGCCCCAGCCTACCCAGACGGTGCCGACCGGTTTGTCTGCCGAGCCGCCATCGGGTCCGGCCACGCCGCTGACGGCCACGGAAAAATAGGCACCGCTGTTGTGTTGCGCACCCCGGACCATCGCCTCGACCACTTCCCGACTGACGGCGCCGACGCGGCCAAACAGTGCCTGCGGCACCTGCAACTGGCGGGTCTTCTGGGCATTGGAATAGGTGACATAACCTGCTTCGAACCAGGCGGAGCTGCCGGGAATACGGGTAATTGCCTCGGCAATACCGCCACCGGTGCAGGACTCGGCCGTGCTCACCTGATGCTGCAAAGCCTGCAAGCGCTTGCCGAGGTCGGCGGCAAGCTGGGTAAGTTCATCCACGCTCTTGTCCTCATATAGACACTGATCGTTACAGAGGGGCGGCCGCAGAAGCAGCCGCCCGTCGAAGCGCAACTACGGCTCTTCGGTCTTACTTTGTTTGCCCTGGCCTTTCGGACACGGCTTCCTGATCGTCACGACCGTAGTTTCCCTGGGCCTGCTCTTGGCTTCCTCAATTGTAATGAAGCGCCCGGTGACGGAATCCCTTCCCCGTTTGTTTGCCTTGGCCATAAAAGCTCCTTTTCGATGGCTGACTCGATAATGAACAACAGTCCGGAGTCTATACAGGCACGCAACCGATTGAACGCCGATGAAAACTTCGGTCATGAAAAAGCCACCGCACAACCGGGCCTGCGCAGGCCTGGCGTGCATGGTAATCTTGCGCCCATCGCAATCGGACCACCCGGACTCTTCCTACGGTTGGAGTCGCCTGGCCCTGTCCGAAAAATTTGCCTCCCCCTTCTAACGAAAACTCATAAGCCTCTGATGAATAAAGCTATTTCTGATCTTTCGTCGCACACCCCCATGATGCAGCAATACTGGCGGCTGAAGAATCAGCATCCTGATCAGTTGATGTTCTATCGCATGGGCGACTTCTACGAAATCTTCTACGAAGACGCGAAGAAAGCCGCCAAATTGCTGGATATCACCCTGACCGCGCGTGGTCAGTCCGCCGGGCAGAGCATCCCCATGTGCGGCATTCCCTATCACGCCGCCGAAGGCTACCTGGCCAAGCTGGTCAAGCTCGGTGAGTCGGTGGTGATCTGCGAGCAGATCGGCGACCCCGCAACCAGCAAAGGCCCGGTTGAACGCCAGGTGGTACGTATCATCACGCCCGGCACTGTCAGCGATGAAGCCCTGCTCGATGAACGTCGCGACAACCTGATCGCCGCCGTACTGGGTGACGAGCGCCTGTTCGGCCTGGCCGTGCTGGATATTAATAGCGGACATTTCAGCGTCCAGGAGATCAAGGGCTGGGAGAACCTGCTGGCCGAACTGGAGCGGACCAATCCGGTCGAACTGTTGATCCCGGACGACTGGCCTCAGGGTTTGCCCGCCGAGAAACGTCGCGGCTCACGGCGTCGTGCGCCCTGGGACTTCGAACGTGACACGGCCCATAAAAGTCTTTGCCAGCAATTCGCTACCCAGGACCTGAAAGGCTTCGGCTGCGAAAACCTGACCCTGGCCATCGGTGCTGCCGGTTGCCTGCTGGCCTATGCCAAGGAAACCCAGCGCACCGCCCTGCCACACTTGCGCAGCCTGCGCCACGAGCGCATGGACGATACCATCATCCTTGATGGCGCCAGCCGCCGTAACCTGGAACTGGACACCAACCTTGCCGGTGGCCGCGACAACACCCTGCAATCGGTGATGGACCGCTGCCAGACCGCCATGGGCACGCGCCTGCTGACCCGCTGGTTGAACCGTCCCTTGCGCGACCTGAACATCCTGCTGGCGCGGCAGAGCTCGATCCGCTGCCTGCTGGAAAGCTACCGCTTCGAAAAGCTGCAACCGCAGCTCAAGGAAATCGGCGATATCGAGCGGATCCTTGCCCGGATCGGCCTGCGCAATGCTCGGCCCCGGGACCTGGCGCGCCTGCGCGATGCCCTAAGCGCCCTGCCCGAGCTGCAAGTGGGCATGACCGAGCTGGACGCCCCGCATTTGCAACACCTGGCTACCACCACCAGCACCTATCCGGAATTGGCCGACCTGCTGCAACGCGCGATCATCGACAATCCGCCTGCGGTGATTCGCGATGGTGGCGTGCTGAAAACCGGCTACGACGCCGAACTCGACGACCTGCAATCGCTGAGCGAAAACGCCGGGCAGTTCCTGATCGACCTGGAAACCCGGGAAAAGGCCCGCACCGGCCTGGCTAACCTGAAAGTCGGTTATAACCGTATCCACGGTTACTTCATCGAGCTACCGAGCAAGCAGGCTGAACAGGCGCCCGCTGATTACATCCGCCGCCAGACCCTCAAGGGCGCGGAGCGCTTCATTACCCCTGAGTTGAAAGAGTTCGAAGACAAGGCGCTGTCCGCCAAGAGCCGCGCCCTGGCCCGGGAAAAAATGCTTTACGAAGCCTTGCTGGAGGACTTGATCGGCCATCTGGCGCCCTTGCAGGACACCGCGGGCGCTCTCGCCGAACTGGATGTGCTCGCCAACCTGGCCGAACGCGCGCTGAACCTGGATCTCAATTGTCCGCGTTTCGTCGACGAGCCGTGCATGCGCATCGACCAGGGCCGGCATCCGGTAGTCGAGCAGGTCCTGACCACGCCTTTCGTGGCCAATGATCTGGCCCTGGACGACAGCACCCGCATGTTGGTGATCACAGGTCCGAACATGGGCGGTAAATCCACCTACATGCGCCAGACCGCTCTGATCGTGCTGCTTGCCCATATCGGCAGCTTCGTTCCGGCCGCCAGTTGCGAACTGTCCCTGGTGGATCGCATCTTCACCCGCATCGGCTCCAGTGACGATCTGGCCGGCGGGCGTTCGACCTTCATGGTGGAGATGAGCGAAACCGCCAATATCCTGCACAACGCCACGGACAAAAGCCTGGTGCTGATGGACGAAGTCGGCCGCGGCACCAGTACCTTTGACGGTTTGTCCCTGGCCTGGGCTGCGGCGGAATGTCTCGCCCAGTTGCGCGCCTATACCTTGTTCGCGACTCACTATTTCGAGCTGACGGTTCTGCCGGAAAGCGAGCCCCTGGTGGCCAACGTCCATCTCAATGCCACCGAACACAACGAACGTATCGTCTTCCTGCACCGGGTACTGCCGGGGCCGGCCAGCCAGAGCTACGGCTTGGCCGTGGCCCAACTGGCGGGGGTTCCAGCCCGTGTCATCGGTCGCGCCAAGGAGCATCTGCAGCGCCTGGAAACCACCAGCCTGCCCCACGAGCAGCCGAAAGCCAAGCCAGGGAAACCGGCAGTTCCGCAACAAAGCGACCTGTTCGCCAGCCTGCCGCACCCGGTGCTGGAGGACTTGAGCAAGGTCAAACTCGACGACCTCACGCCGCGTCAGGCACTAGAGTTGTTGTACACATTACAAACTCGCCTGTGACGCAACCGGTTACAAGCTGTTAGAATCCCGCGCGGTTTGGGAAGCTGACAGCTTTTAGCCTGGCTGAGCAGATGATCCAAGCCGCGTGATGAGCGGGCGAACCAAGGGCGTGGCGCAATAGCGCTGGCCAAAAGCCTGTTTTTCATACGGTACGGGGACTCCCGAATCTAGCAGCCCCACCCGTAGGGGCCTTGCTGCCGCCGCCTGAGGAGAGAATTAGAAATGACCTTCGTCGTCACCGACAACTGCATCAAGTGCAAGTACACCGACTGCGTAGAAGTCTGTCCGGTGGACTGCTTCTACGAAGGCCCGAACTTCCTGGTGATTCACCCGGACGAGTGCATCGATTGTGCGCTCTGCGAGCCTGAATGCCCTGCCAACGCGATCTTCTCCGAAGATGAGATACCGGCAGGCATGGAAAACTTCATCGAGCTCAACGCCGAGCTGGCTGATATCTGGCCCAACATCACTGAAAAGAAAGAAATGCTGCCCGACGCGGCGCAGTGGGATGGCAAGCCAGGCAAGATCGCTGACCTGGAACGCTGATTGGCGTCGCCATGAAAAAAGGCCCGTAAAAACGGGCCTTTTTTATATTCGGGAGATCCTCTGCAAGCGATCTCCCGAAAGAGAGAAGGGGCGGAGTGATCCGCCCACATTTTTTCCTTAGTCCCTTTAATCCTTTTTCATCATCCTGATGAATCGCATCCTGCGACGTCCTTGACTGTCATCCTTGACGGCCTGTGCCTATCCGTTGGCACAGTTCTGATATTAGTGATTTCTCAGCAGAGAGCAACTATACGGACGGGTAAAAACCATACCGTATGTAACGCACATATAATTTTATAATTCTTTCAAATCAATAAGTTAAAATTAATTTACGTATCACGATCGTAATAACCTCAAGACACTCAGCCCAAAAACTTACAACCCTCGTAAGTAAAGGCTGACATGAATAATCCCGTCCTTCTTAAATGCACTATCTTATTAATATCATCATACTTCCCGACAAGTCGTCATAGGCCAGAAAAACAAAAACACCCCATGCGGAGTGTTTTTGTATGCGTCTAAAACTGTAAAGAGTAAACGCTTTTACTGAAACAGCGACTCACTCGACAAGCCGTTCTTTTCGAGGATCTCCCGCAGGCGCTTGAGACCCTCGACCTGGATCTGCCTGACCCGCTCACGGGTCAGCCCGATTTCCAGCCCTACATCCTCCAGCGTACTGCTCTCATGCCCGCGCAGGCCAAAGCGGCGTACCACCACCTCACGCTGCTTATCGGTCAGCTCCGACAGCCACTGGTCGATGCTCTGGGACAGATCATCGTCCTGCAGCAGCTCACAGGGGTCCGTAGGCCGGTCGTCGGTCAAGGTGTCGAGCAGCGTCTTGTCCGAGTCCGGCCCAAGAGACACATCGACCGAAGACACACGCTCATTGAGACCAAGCATGCGCTTGACCTCGCAGACCGGCTTCTCGAGCAGGTTGGCGATTTCTTCAGGGGAAGGCTCGTGGTCGAGTTTCTGGGTCAGCTCGCGAGCGGCACGCAGATAGACATTGAGCTCTTTGACCACATGAATCGGCAGACGAATGGTGCGGGTCTGATTCATGATGGCGCGTTCGATGGTCTGGCGAATCCACCAGGTGGCATAGGTCGAGAAGCGGAACCCACGTTCAGGGTCAAATTTCTCGACAGCCCGGATCAGGCCCAGATTGCCCTCCTCGATCAGGTCGAGCAATGACAACCCACGATTGACATAGCGCCTGGCAATTTTCACCACCAGCCGCAGATTGCTTTCAATCATGCGTTTGCGCCCGGCCGGATCACCACTTTGCGACAACCGCGCAAAGTGCACTTCTTCTTCCGGGGAGAGCAAAGGAGAGAAACCAATTTCATTGAGATACAACTGAGTCGCATCAAGCGCCCGGGTGTAATCAATGTACTTGTGCTGCTTGAGTGCGGTGGAGTTTTTGGCCTTGGACCGAGCCGAGGAGGCAGGTTTCTGCTTTTCCTTCGGTGCAGCTTCCAGAGTGATGCCGGCCTCCATCAGGAGAACCTCATCATCTATGTCAAACTCCGGCGCTTCGTTGATGAGAGCCATTTTTTAGTCCTTTGGTGAGTTCGACCTCAAGCTCCAGCATCGCCTGATTTCCGTGGCAATGCGTGAGCCTGTCCCTCTACGCAAGGAACAGGCTGGCAACAATCAACGACGTGGCAAGAATTGCAGCGGATCGACTGGCTTACCCTGGCGGCGAATCTCAAAATGCAGCTTCACCCGGTCAGTTCCAGTTGAACCCATCTCGGCAATTGTCTGCCCAGCCTTGACCTGTTGCCCCTCCCGTACCAACAGCCTACGGTTATGACCATAGGCACTGACGTAGGTATCGCTGTGTTTGATGATTACCAATTCGCCGTAGCCCCGCAAGCCACTCCCGGCGTAAACAACCGAACCATCAGACGCAGCTAAAACAGGCTGTCCCAAATCCCCGGCGATATCAATTCCTTTATTCAAACTACCGTTTGAAGAGAATTTACCGATCAAAACACCGGCCGACGGCCAGGTCCAGCCACTCGGAGAACGTCCGCCATCATCGGCCGGAGAGCCGCCGGAAGGCGGTATTACCACCGGTACAACCCCGACTGGCTTGGAGATAACCGTGGTCTTGAGCGAGCCCGAAGGGCTGGTGGTGGTGCTCGTCGTGGTACCCGAACGCGGCGGTGTGGTCGGCGTGCCGACGACCGCTACAGGCGTTGAGGCGGACGGCTGACTGGAAACACCGTCGAAGCGAATCGTGCGCCCCGGATGAATGGTATAGGGCTCAGGAATCTGATTGCGTGCAGCCAGGGCCTTGTAGTCCCAGCCGTAACGGAAGGCGATGGAGAACAGCGTATCGCCCCGCTTGACCACATATTGCCCGGTGGTCACCACAGGGCGCTGAGGCGTCGCCGCGCTGCCATTGCGATCGACCACACGCACGCCGCTCGACGGACTGCTGGAACAGCCTACCAACAGGATACTGAGGGCAATGCCAATCATCAGCCGCTGAAAACTTATTGAAGACATACGCTGCCGAATGACTGTGCGACTCACCCGCCACTCCCTTTACCGGTGACTGAATTTGAAAGGTGCCTATTGTGCCGTATTAACGGCAGGCAGTTATTGCTAAACGATGTCAAAGTTCGCGCGCCGCACTGAATAAACACCTACCGGGTTCCTGTACCAGAGAAAGACAGGAGATAGACCCGCAGTGCCTGACAGAATTCAGCGGCGATGCAAAAGCTCAGGCCAGGGGGCCATTGAGCAAGGGCACGAAACGGACAGCCCCCAGCACATGCCGGGAAAAACCGTTCTCTTCACGAATGATCAGCATCAGTTGCTGTACCTCGCCGGAGCCGACCGGTATGACCAGTCGCCCACCCGGTGCCAGTTGATCGAGCAAGGCCTGTGGCACATCCGTGGCCACTGCCGTGACAATGATGCCGTTGTAAGGTGCCAGCGCCGGCCAGCCTTCCCAGCCATCGCCCCAGCGAAACACTACGTTACGTAAATTCAGCTCGACCAGACGCTCTTTGGCGCGATCCTGCAAAACCTTGATCCGCTCCACCGAGAACACTCGCTCGACCAGCTGCGCCAGCACTGCGGTCTGGTAGCCCGAACCGGTGCCGATTTCCAGCACCTTGTCCAGCGGCCCTGCCGCCAATAGCAGCTCGCTCATGCGCGCCACCATATAGGGCTGGGAAATGGTCTGGTTATGGCCGATCGGCAGCGCCGTGTCTTCGTAGGCCCGATGCGCCAGGGCCTCATCGACGAACAGATGGCGCGGTGTCTTGCGAATCACCTCCAGTACCTGGGCGTTGGACAGCCCCTCCTCGTACAGGCGCTGGATCAAACGCTCACGGGTGCGCTGGGAGGTCATGCCAATCCCGCGTCGTAACAGATCATCTTGCTCGCGTGACATCAACCCAGCCCCTCCAGCCAACGGTTCAGGCTGCTGAAGCCTCCTTGATAGGTACGATCAAGCTGCAAGGGCGTAATCGAGACGAAGCCCTGCATGACTGCGTGAAAGTCCGTGCCTGCCCCGCCGTCTTCGGCATCTCCGGCGGCGGCGATCCAGTAACCGGCGCGACCGCGGGGGTCGACCACCTTGACGGGGGCCGCCGCACGGGCGCGATGGCCCAGACGGGTCAATTGTATGCCGCGAATGTTCTCGAGCGGCAGATTGGGAATATTGACGTTCAATACCGTGCGCGGCGGCAGGTCCAGTTGTTCATGGGCCTCGACCAGCAGGCGGGCATAATGCGCCGCCGTCGCCAGATTATCGGGCTGACGCGACAGAAATGAAAAGGCAAAGGACGGTCGCTCCAAGAAGCGTCCTTCCAGCGCCGCGCCGACGGTGCCGGAATACAGCACGTCGTCACCCAGGTTCGCGCCCAGGTTGATGCCCGAGACCACCATGTCCGGCGTCTGCTCCAACAGGCCATTGAGGCCCAGGTGCACGCAGTCGGTGGGCGACCCGTTGACGCTGATATAACCGTTGCTCAGCACATGCGGATGCAATGGCCGATCCAGGGTCAGTGAGCTGCTGGCGCCGCTTCGGTCCTGATCAGGCGCGACAATCACGCACTCACAGTAATCCGCCAACGCCGAATGCAGCGCAGCAAGACCGGGGGCCATTACCCCATCATCATTTGAAATCAGAATACGCATGGGCTGTCCGTCTGCCCAACCGGCACCAGATCGACGAGTTCACGCACCAGTACGGTGGCGAAGCATCCGGCCGGAAGGACGAATTCCAGTTGCAGAATGTCAGACTCGGGATAATGCCACGTCAACCGGCCAATGGGCAGCCGCAGGATGCGACGTTCGTGTTCCATTCCCGCCCTGATCAGCCAATCGCAAAGCACTGACTCACGTTGGGCGACGCTGTTTTCCAGCTCGGCGGTGATGCCCTGAGCTGGCGAAGGGCCTTGACCCCACTGCGGCCCGGTCGGGTGCAAGTCGAGAATGGCCAGGCGCGGGTCGCTGCATTCGGCTTCACCGGCAGGAAAAAAACTGCGGCTGTCGGTAAATGCCAACAGATCGCCAACCTGGGCGCGCTGCCAGCTGCCGTCGGCAACCCGGGCGGCCAGGACCTGATTGAATATGTAGCTGCGTGCGGTAGAAAGCAGACGCGAACGCACATTACGCTGCTCCGGCAGGGCCTGACGAGCCGCGTAATCGCGAGCCTCGCCGAGGTTGCCGCCGTCAAAGCCGAAGCGCTGGGCACCGAAGTAATTGGGGATGCCCTGAGCGGCGATGGCCTGCAGGCGCAGATCCAGGGCGGCCTTGTCTGCCGCAAGACCGGTCAGGCGCAGGGTGAAGCCGTTGGCGGCATGGGCGCCGCGCTGCAACTTGCGCTTGTGCCGACCACTCTTGAGGATCTTCAGGGTGTCGTTTTCCGCGCTGCTCATATCCGGATCGGCCTTGCCGGGCAACTGGATGCTGAACCATTGCCGGGTCAGGGCCTGACGGTCCTTGAGACCGGCATAGCTGACAGTGCGCAATTGCACACCGGCGGCACGGGCCAGACGGCGGGCCGCCTCTTCGGTATTCAGGCCGCGCTTCTCGACCCACAGCCAAAGGTGCTCACCGTCGCCGGACAGCGGGATATCCAGTACTTCGTCGACCTGAAAGTCTTCGGCGGTGGCCTTGAGTACAGCGCTGCCCAGGGATTGGCCGTAGGCGCGCGGGCCTAGCAGTTCGAGTTCAGTCATGGGCGCAGCAACAGAGCAACGGCGTGCACGGCAATGCCTTCTTCGCGGCCGGTGAAGCCGAGCTTTTCCGTGGTGGTGGCTTTTACGTTCACTTGATCGAGCTCAACTTGAAGATCCGCGGCAATCAAGGCGCGCATCGAATCGATATGCGGAGCCATTTTCGGCGCCTGGGCAACGATGGTGGCGTCGACATTGCCGACCTTCCAGCCTTTGGCATGGATCAGGCCCAACACATGACGCAACAGCACACGGCTGTCGGCACCCTTGAATTGCGGATCGGTATCGGGGAAATGCTTGCCGATATCACCCAGCGCAGCCGCGCCGAGCAGGGCATCGCTCAAGGCATGCAGAAGCACATCGCCATCAGAATGGGCCAGCAGGCCGAACCTGTGTGCAATGCGCACGCCGCCTAGGGTAATGAAGTCGCCCTCGGCGAAACGGTGCACATCGTAGCCATGGCCAATACGCATAAAAAAACGCCCTGAAAAAAGTCAGGGCGTGATTCTACCTACTTATTAGGCTTTCAAGGCGAGTGCGTGATGTCGCAGATGATCTTCCATGAAACTGGCGATGAAGAAATAGCTGTGGTCGTAACCCGGCTGCATTCTCAAGGTCAGTGGATGCTCTGCCGCTTTTGCCGCCTGGACCAGCGCCTCAGGCTTGAGCTGATTGGCCAGGAAGTCGTCACGATCGCCCTGATCGACGAGGATCGGCAGTTTTTCCGTCGCCTCGCTGATCAGTACACTGGCATCCCATTCGCGCCAGCGGGCACGGTCTTCACCCAGATAACGGGAGAAAGCCTTTTGTCCCCACGGGCAATCCATCGGATTGCTGATCGGCGAAAACGCCGACACCGACTTGTAGCGACCCGGATTGCGCAACGCGCAGACCAAAGCACCATGGCCGCCCATGGAATGACCGCTGACGCCACGCACATCGGATGCCGGGAAATGCGCCTCGACCAGGGCCGGCAGCTCGCTGACCACATAATCATGCATGCGGTAATGCTTGGCCCAAGGCTGTGCCGTCGCGTTAAGGTAGAAACCGGCGCCGAGACCGAAGTCCCAGGCGTTGTCCGGGTCACCGGGCACGTCCGGCCCGCGTGGGCTGGTGTCAGGAGCGACGATGATGATGCCGAGTTCTGCCGCGATACGCTGCACGCCAGCCTTCTGCATGAAGTTTTCATCGGTACAGGTCAGGCCTGACAGCCAATACAGCACCGGCAGCTTCTCGCCCTGCTCTGCCTGCGGTGGCAGATAGACGGCAAACACCATGTCGCAGCCGAGCACGTCGGAGCGATGCTTGTAGCGCTTCTGCCAGCCGCCGAAGCTTTTCTGGCAGGAAATATTTTCCAAAGACATGGGTCGTGGACTCCCAGCTTCAAGCTACGAGCTTCAAGCTGCAATCGGTCATCCCCACTTGCAGCTTGCCGCTTGTAGCTAGCAGCTGCTCTTAGAAGTGAATGACAGAACGAATGCTTTTGCCTTCGTGCATCAGGTCGAATGCCTTGTTGATATCTTCCAGGCCCATGGTGTGGGTGATGAAGGTATCCAGAGGGATTTCGCCGTTCTGGGCTTTTTCCACATAGCTAGGCAGCTCGGTACGGCCACGCACGCCACCGAATGCCGAACCGCGCCAGACGCGACCGGTCACGAGCTGGAACGGACGGGTAGCGATTTCCTGACCCGACGGCGCCACGCCGATGATCACCGACTCGCCCCAGCCTTTATGGCAGCACTCGAGGGCCGCGCGCATCAGGTTGACGTTGCCGATGCACTCAAAGCTGTAGTCAACGCCGCCATCGGTCAATTCAACGATCACGTCCTGGATAGGCTTGTCGTGTTCTTTTGGATTGATGAAGTCGGTCGCACCCAGCTCACGGGCCACGTCAAATTTCGCCGGGTTGATGTCGATGGCGATGATGCGCGAGGCCTTGGCCATTTTCGCGCCGATGATAGCCGCCAGACCAATGCCGCCCAGGCCGAAGATGGCCACGGTAGCGCCCTCTTCCACTTTGGCGGTGTTGAGCACGGCACCGATACCGGTGGTGACGCCACACCCGAGCAGGCAGACTTTTTCCAGCGGAGCTTCCTGAGGGATCTTGGCCAGGGAAATTTCCGGCACCACGGTGTACTCGGAGAAGGTCGAGCAGCCCATGTAGTGATAGACCGGCTGACCGTTGTAGCTGAAGCGGGTGGTGCCGTCAGGCATCAGGCCCTTGCCCTGGGTCGCACGGACTTTCTGGCACAGGTTGGTCTTGCCGGACAGGCAGAATTTGCACTCGCGGCATTCAGCGGTGTACAGCGGAATCACATGGTCGCCCACAGCCAGGGAAGTGACGCCTTCGCCGATCGCTTCAACAATGCCGCCGCCTTCGTGACCGAGGATGCACGGGAACACGCCTTCGGAGTCGGCTCCTGACAGTGTGTAGGCATCGGTGTGGCAGACACCGGAAGCAACGGTGCGAGTCAACACCTCACCGGCCTTTGGCGCTTCGACGTCGACTTCAACGATCTGCAGCGGTTGGTTAGGGGCAAAGGCAACGGCGGCGCGTGACTTGATCATCCATCTTCTCCAGCGAAGTAAAAACAAGACCTGGAGTGTAAAGCAGTGCCGATTGGTGAATAATCCAGGCAAAAGCAAAACATTATTGCTGCACAGGGATAATCAATGTACGCCAACCGCTGGGAAGGTCTGGATGAGTTCGTCGCTGTGGCCGAATGCGGTCAGTTCACTGCGGCAGCGGAACGTTTGGGTGTGTCGTCATCCCATATCAGCCGACAGATCGTCCGCCTGGAAGAACGCCTGCAGACTCGTCTGCTCTACCGCAGCACCCGGCGTGTCACCCTGACCGAAGCCGGGCAGACCTTCCTGCATCATTGCCAGCGCCTGCAGGACGGGCGCGAAGAAGCCCTGCGCGCGGTCGGCGACCTCAACAGCGAGCCCAAGGGCCTGCTGCGCATGACCTGCGCCGTGGCCTATGGCGAGCGCTTTATCACGCCACTGGTCACGCGCTTCATGGGCGACTATCCGCAGCTGCGCGTGGATATCGAGTTGAGTAACCGCACGCTGGACCTGGTGCATGAAGGATTGGACCTGGCCATTCGCCTCGGCCGCCTGCAGGACTCACGACTGGTGGCCACGCGCCTGGCGCCGCGACGCATGTACCTGTGCGCCTCGCCGTCTTACCTGGAACGCTACGGACGGCCTCACAGCCTGTCGGAGCTCAATCGGCACAACTGCCTGATCGGTGGCAGCGACACCTGGCTGCTGCAACAGAATGGTCGAGAGTTTTCCCAGCGGATCCAGGGCAATTGGCGCTGCAACAGTGGCCAAGCCGTGTTGGACGCGGCGCTGCAAGGGGTGGGGCTGTGTCAGTTGCCGGATTATTACGTGCTTGAGCACCTCAACAGCGGCGCGCTGATCTCCCTGCTCGAAGCCCATCAGCCGCCGAATACGGCGGTCTGGGCGCTGTATCCGCAGCAACGGCATTTATCGCCGAAGGTGCGCAAGCTGGTGGATTATCTGAAGGAAGGGTTGGCGATGCGGGATGAGTATCGGGTGTAGCGGCAAATACAAACCAGTACAGGCCATGTGGGAGCCGGCTTGTCGGATCGCCGCACCGTGGCGATCAAGTGCGAAGCGCTCGCAAACATGTCGGCGCCTGATCCGACGCCATCGCCAGCAAGCCGGCTCCCACATATCATTTCAATTCAGAAGGCAGCATCGTATTTAAGCCGCAACCGCAACCACTCAAGATCCTCGGGCCGGGTCACCTTGATATTGTCCGAGCGCCCTTCGATCAGACGCGGGGCTTGCCCGGCCCATTCCATGGCCGAAGCTTCGTCGGTAATGCTCACATTCGACACCAGGCCATCAGCCAGCGCCCGATGCAGCGCGCCGAGGCGGAACATCTGCGGCGTGTAGGCCTGCCAGATCAGGCTACGATCAACGGTTTCGCTGACCCGGCCTTCGCTGTCGGCACGCTTGAGGGTGTCACGGGCAGGCACGGCCAGCAGGCCGCCCACCGGATCGTTGACCAGTTCGCGCAGCAGGTTGTCCAGGTCTGTGCGAGACAGATTGGGCCGCGCGGCGTCATGCACCAGCACCCAGTCATCATCACCGGCGCCCTGGGCATGCAGATGCAGCAAAGCGTTGAGCACCGAGTCAGCGCGCTCCCTGCCACCATCGACCCGCTGTATACGTGAGTCGAGGGCACACGGCAGGGTCGGCCAGTAGGGATCATCGGGTGCGAGGCTGATCACCATGCCCTTGAGGCGCGGGTGATCGAGAAAACACAGCAGGCTGTGTTCAAGAATAGTCAGACTGCCCAGTTGCAGATACTGCTTGGGGCGGTCGGCCGCCATGCGAGCACCAACGCCCGCAGCGGGAATCACTGCCCAGAAGGCAGGAAGGGAATCGTTCACGTCATTGCGCCAGCTGATAGAGGGTTTCGCCATCCTTGACCATGCCCAATTCATGACGGGCACGTTCTTCGACGGTTTCCAGACCTTTTTTCAGTTCCAGCACTTCGGCGTCGAGAACACGATTACGCTCCAGCAGGCCTTCATTCTCGGCATGCTGATCTGCAATCTGCTGAGTCAGGCTGGCCACTTGCGCAAGGCTCCCGTTACCGACCCAAAGGCGATACTGCAAGCCGGCGAGGAGCAGAAGCAAGACAAGAAACAACCAGTTCGGACTGCGCATTGAATATCGGGACCCAGTAAAGACAGCAAGCATTCGAACAAACCACTAAGGGCATTAAGCCTGGCACGGGCCAGGCTCAATCACCGCGAACGGCAGAATCAGGCGAAATTATCGACTGTTCCTACAACGAACGCTGTCTTTTTACCATCTCCGACTCAGCCACGGAACTCGTCGCGACCACGATAGATAGCTTTAGCACCCAATTGCTCTTCGATACGCAGCAGTTGGTTGTACTTGGCGATACGGTCGGAACGGCTCAGGGAACCAGTCTTGATCTGACCGGCGGACGTGCCCACGGCCAGATCGGCAATGGTTGAATCCTCGGTTTCACCGGAACGGTGCGAGATCACGGCAGTGTAACCAGCGGCCTTGGCCATCTGGATGGCTTCCAGGGTTTCGGTCAGGGTGCCGATCTGGTTGAACTTGATCAGGATCGAGTTACCGATTTTCTTGTCGATGCCTTCTTTGAGGATCTTGGTGTTGGTGACGAACAAGTCGTCGCCCACCAGCTGGATCTTGTCGCCGATCTTGTCGGTGAGGATTTTCCAGCCTGCCCAGTCGGACTCGTCCAGACCGTCTTCGATGGAGATGATCGGGTGCTTGCTGACCAGATCGGCCAGGTAGTCGGCGAAACCGGCGGAGTCGTACTCGCCTTCTTCGCTCAGCACGTACTTGCCGTTCTTGTAGAACTCGCTCGCGGCGCAGTCCAGGGCCAGGGTCACGTCGGTGCCCAGCTTGTAACCGGCGTTGGCAACGGCTTCGGCGATGGCATCCAGCGCGTCGGCGTTGGAGTTCAGGTTCGGTGCGAAACCGCCTTCGTCACCGACCGCAGTGTTCAGGCCACGGGCCTTCAGCACAGCTTTGAGGTGATGGAAAATCTCGGTGCCCCAGCGCAAGCCTTCGGAGAAGGTCTTGGCGCCGACTGGCTGGATCATGAATTCCTGGATATCGATGTTGTTATCCGCGTGCTCGCCACCGTTGATGATGTTCATCATCGGCACCGGCATCGAGTAGACGCCTGGGGTGCCGTTGAGGTTGGCGATATGCGCGTACAGCGGCAGGTCCTGGTCCTGTGCGGCAGCCTTGGCGGCGGCCAGTGACACGGCGAGGATGGCGTTGGCACCCAGGCTGGCTTTGTTCTCGGTGCCATCAAGGGCGATCATGGCACGGTCCAGCGCCTGCTGGTCGACCGGATCCTTGCCCAGCAACAGGTCACGGATAGGACCGTTGATGTTGGCGACTGCCTTCAGTACGCCCTTGCCCATGTAACGGCTCTTGTCGCCATCACGCAGCTCCAGCGCTTCGCGCGAGCCGGTGGAGGCACCGGACGGCGCACAGGCGCTGCCGATGATACCGTTGTCGAGGAGCACATCTGCTTCCACGGTGGGATTGCCACGGGAGTCGAGAACTTCACGACCTTTGATGTCGACGATTTTTGCCATTGTTGTAAGCACTCCAAGATTGACGAAAACGACGCAGCAGAAAAAACCTTTATCGCCCCAGGCACGGAACAGCTGGCAGGCCTGAAACGAAAGCCTCTCCCGGCGCCCTGAGGACCGGGAGAGAACGGCAATGTAACGGAGAAACGCGGGTTACGCGGTTTCTACCGTCGGAAAACTTTTCACCAGTTCGTCCAGGGCCTTGAGCTGGGCCAGGAAGGGTTCCAGCTTGTCCAGACGCAAGGCGCAAGGGCCGTCGCATTTGGCATTGTCCGGATCCGGGTGTGCCTCAAGGAACAGCCCGGCCAGGCTCTGGCTCATGCCCGCCTTGGCCAGGTCAGTGACCTGGGCGCGACGACCACCGGCAGAATCCGAGCGACCGCCCGGCATCTGCAGGGAGTGGGTCACGTCGAAAAACACCGGGTATTCGAACTGCTTCATGATGCCGAAGCCGAGCATGTCCACCACCAGGTTGTTGTAACCGAAGCTGGAACCACGCTCACAGAGGATCAACTGGTCATTGCCCGCCTCTTCGCACTTGCTCAGGATGTGCTTCATTTCCTGGGGCGCGAGGAACTGGGCCTTCTTGATGTTGATCACCGCGTTGGTGCGGGCCATGGCCACCACCAGGTCGGTCTGCCGCGACAGGAAGGCCGGCAGCTGGATGATGTCGCAGACTTCGGCAACGACCGCCGCCTGCTCAGGCTCGTGGACGTCGGTGATCAGCGGGACGTTGAAGGTCTTTTTGATCTCTTCGAAGATCCGCATGCCCTCTTCCAGGCCAGGGCCACGGTAGGAGTGCATCGACGAGCGGTTGGCCTTGTCGAAACTGGCCTTGAACACGTAGGGGATACCGAGTTTCTCGGTAACCCGCACGTAGGCTTCACAGACCTGCATCGCCATGTCCCGCGATTCGAGCACGTTCATGCCGCCGAACAAGACCATGGGCTTGTCGTTGGCGATCTCGATCGAACCTACACGGATGATTTTCTGTGCCATGTCGTTGGGATTCCCGAATCAGCCGTTCTTCTGGTGTTGAGCAAGCGCCGCCTTGACGAAGCCACTGAACAGCGGATGGCCGTCGCGTGGTGTCGAGGTGAACTCCGGGTGGAACTGGCAGGCCACGAACCACGGATGGTCCGGCGATTCGACCACTTCAACCAGCGCGCCATCACCGGAACGACCGGAGATTTTCAGACCGGCTTCGATCAGGCTTGGCAGCAGCTTGTTGTTCACTTCATAACGGTGGCGGTGGCGCTCGACAATCACGTCCTTGGTGTAGCAGTCGTGAACCAGCGAACCCGGCTCCAGCAGGCAATCCTGTGCGCCCAGGCGCATGGTGCCGCCCAGGTCGGAGGATTCGGTACGGGTCTCGACCGCGCCGGTGGCATCTTCCCACTCGGTGATCAGGCCGACGACCGGATGGCCGCTGTTGCGATCGAACTCGGTGGAGTTGGCGTCTTTCCAGCCCAGCACGTTACGGGCGAACTCGATGACCGCCACCTGCATGCCCAGGCAGATACCCAGGTAGGGCACCTTGTTTTCGCGAGCGAACTGCACGGCGGTGATCTTGCCTTCCACACCGCGCAGGCCGAAACCGCCCGGTACGAGGATCGCGTCGACGCCTTCGAGCAGGGCAGTGCCCTGGTTCTCGATGTCTTCGGAGTCGATATAGCGCAGGTTGACCTTGGTACGGTTGGTGATGCCGGCGTGACTCATCGCTTCGATCAGCGACTTGTAGGCGTCCAGCAGCTCCATGTACTTGCCGACCATGGCGATGGTGACTTCATGCTCAGGGTTGAGCTTGGCATCAACCACCGCTTCCCACTCGGACAGGTCAGCGCTGCCGCATTGCAGGCCGAAACGCTCGACGACGAAATCATCCAGGCCCTGGGAATGCAGGATGCCCGGGATCTTGTAGATGGTATCGGCGTCTTCCAGCGCGATCACCGCACGTTCTTCAACGTTGGTGAACTGGGCGATCTTGCGACGCGACGAGATGTCGATCGGGTGATCGGAGCGGCAGACCAGCACGTCCGGCTGCAGGCCGATGGAGCGCAGCTCCTTGACCGAGTGCTGGGTCGGCTTGGTTTTGGTTTCGCCAGCGGTGGCAATGTAAGGCACCAGTGTCAGGTGCATCAGCATCGCGCGCTTGGCGCCGACTTCGAAGCGCAATTGACGAATGGCTTCGAGGAACGGTTGCGATTCGATATCACCGACCGTACCGCCGATCTCGACCAGGGCAACGTCGGCATCGCCTGCGCCCTTGATGATCCGGCGTTTGATTTCGTCGGTGATGTGCGGAATGACCTGAATGGTCGCGCCCAGATAATCACCACGGCGCTCTTTGCGCAGGACGTGTTCGTACACACGGCCAGTGGTGAAGTTGTTGTTCTGGGTCATGGTGGTGCGGATGAACCGCTCGTAGTGGCCCAGGTCCAGGTCGGTTTCGGCGCCGTCATGGGTGACGAACACTTCACCGTGCTGGAACGGGCTCATGGTGCCCGGGTCCACGTTGATATAGGGGTCCAGCTTGAGCATGGTGACCTTAAGTCCCCGCGCCTCCAGGATGGCCGCCAATGAAGCCGAGGCAATGCCTTTCCCCAATGAAGAAACAACACCGCCCGTGACGAAGATGTAGCGCGTCATGAAAAACCCTAGAAGTCTGCGTTAAAGCGGTCAGAGCCGCCGGGGAAAGCGAAGGAAGGCCGAAGCCCCCGATAACCGGTACAACTCACAGTGCACTCCCGAAATTGCTGCGTTGAACCTGACAGGCCGATGAAAGCCGTCGATGCGCGCCACATTTTTAGAATCGCCGAGTAAAGCTGGCTGGAAATCGGCAACTGCTGTCGATCTAAAAGAATCCACAGAAGCTGTATCAAGAAGGGAGCGTAGTCTACCGGAAAGGCGCTTTCAGCTCAAACCTTGATCGTTCGTCGGCGCCTGCCAATGAAAATTCCACTCGCCGAGGGCTCTGCCGTCGAGTCCGGGCAGGTTTGCCACGGCAATCAGGCGCTCGCCGGCATACAGCAGCGGCAATCGGTCGCGGACAAATAGCGGCACGCCCTGCTCGTTGAGCAGGCGCTTGAGATCACGGTGCCCGCGGTTCGGCAGCTGCATGACTTCACCGCCCTGGCGATAGCGCACTTGCAGCACCGCAGCAGGTCGGGCGCCGTCGATCAATACCTGGCCGTTACCCGGCAGCATCAGGGCAGGCTGTTGATCAGGCCACTCCAGTGATCCGGCGACGGGCCGCAGCCAGGCGCCGGACAACCACCACAGACGCCCGCCAACACGATGCAGTTCGCCGCCAGCCAGACGCCATACCGGCCTGCCCTCATGCCCGGCATCGCGCAGGTTTTGCCAACCGGTCCAATGCTCGCTGTCTGGCATTTGCGTCAGGGGTCGCAGCCAATGGCGCAGGAGATTACGCTGGCGCCGGTCAGACAAATCGACCAACGGTTGCATGACCAGAGATGGCAGGGGCAGCCAGGGCCAGGGTGATTCGCTGCGGGCGCGGGCCAGATCCTGCTCGGCCAGCTCGTCGAGCAGTTCCTGCGCCTCACTGAAATGTGCAGCAGCCCGGGCCATACTGGCACTCCCCTGGGGCCAGCGTGCATTCAACGCGGGCATGACCTGATGACGCAGGTAATTGCGCGCATAGTGGGCGTCGGCATTGCTTGGGTCTTCGATCCAGCTCAGTTGGTGCTGCTTGGCATAGACGAGCAACTCGGCCCGGGAAATATCCAGCAAAGGCCGTACGAGGCTGCCCTGCCCCAACGGACGATGAACCGGCATCGCCGCCAGCCCCCGCACTCCAGCGCCACGCAGCAGGCGAAACAACAGGGTTTCGGCCTGATCGTCACGATGCTGGGCGGTCAGTAGCACCTCACCGGCAGCCAGCAGGGACTGGAAAGCGCCATACCTGGCCTCACGAGCCGCGCGCTCCAGGCTCGCTCCCGGCTGTACCTGCACATGAATCACTTGCAAGGGCACGCCCAGGGCATCGCACACGGCCTGACAATGAGCCGGCCACGCATCAGCCGCCGTTTGCAGGCCATGGTGGATATGCACGGCTTTGATCGGGATCGTGGAGTGGGCTTTGAGCAGGTGCAGCAGGACGGTGGAGTCGAGGCCACCAGAGAAGGCGATGTACCAAGTTGGCGCGGATTGCCAGGGGGCCAGGGTGTCGAGCAGGCGCAAGGCCAGAGTTTTTTCGTACTTGCTCACGTTGACACCCAACTGTCGCGCAACAAACACGCACTCCGTAGGACCGGCTTTAGCCGGGAGGACGCCCTCGCGGCTAAAGCCGCTCCTACAGAAGGGACGCGTTTATCCGACGTCGATCAGAGACCGTAACTCATCAAACGCTCATAGCGACGAGCCAGCAGCGCCTCGTTATCAAACTTCTTGAGCATGGCCAGCTGGCTGATCAGTTCCTGGCGAATGCTCGCCGAGGCCAGTACCGGGTCACGGTGAGCGCCGCCCACTGGCTCGCCGATCACTTTGTCGACGATGCCCAGGCCTTTCAGGCGATCAGCGGTGATGCCCATGGCTTCGGCAGCATCCGGGGCCTTCTCTGCGGTTTTCCACAGAATAGAAGCACAACCTTCCGGCGAGATCACCGCATAGGTGGAATATTGCAGCATGTTCAGCTGGTCGCAGACACCAATGGCCAGCGCACCGCCGGAACCACCCTCGCCAATAACGGTGGCGATGATCGGGGTTTTCAGGCGCGCCATGACGCGCAGGTTCCAGGCAATCGCTTCGCTCTGGTTGCGCTCTTCGGCGTCGATACCCGGGTAAGCACCCGGCGTATCGATGAAGGTCAGGATCGGCATCTTGAAGCGCTCGGCCATTTCCATCAGGCGGCAGGCCTTGCGATAACCTTCAGGACGCGGCATGCCGAAGTTGCGGCGAACCTTCTCGCGCACTTCACGGCCTTTCTGATGGCCGATCACCATGACCGGCTGATCGTCCAGACGGGCAACGCCGCCGACAATCGCCGCGTCATCGGAGAAGTGACGGTCACCGTGCAGTTCGTCGAACTCGGTGAAGATGTGCTCGATGTAGTCCAGGGTGTAAGGACGACGCGGATGACGCGCCATGCGCGCGATCTGCCAACTGGTCAGGTTGCCGAAAATGCTTTCGGTGAGCGTATTGCTCTTCTCTTGCAGACGAGAGATTTCATCGCTGATGTTCAGCGAGTTGTCATTACCAACCAGGCGCAGCTCTTCGATCTTGGCTTGCAGGTCAGCGATCGGCTGTTCGAAATCCAGAAAATTCGGGTTCATAGGCATCCGTCTTGGGTCGACGGCCAGGCGGCCGACCGGTTGATCCGTAAGCGCCTTACCTTAAGGAAAAGGCGCATTCAGGTCGAGATTAAAAAATTCAGGGCTGAGGATAAGCGTTCAGCGATACTGGAGGAAGACGTTCTCACGTCCAAACTGGTCACGCAGTGCCTGAATCAGGCTATCTGCAGGATCAATTCGCCACTGTTCACCGAATTGCAGCAACGCTCGGGCATCCGGCCCCGTGTAATCGAGGGTGATCGGGCAGGCGCCGCGATGGCTCTTGCACAGATCTCCCAGCCAGCGCAGGCGGTCTCCCTTCAAGGCTTCGGCGCGCACCGTCAGGCGCAGGCTTTCGGCCAGATTGGTGCGGGCATCCTCGATGCTCATCACCCGCTTGGCGCGCAGACGCAGGCCGCCGGAGAAGTCATCGTTGCTGACCTCGCCTTCGACCACCACCATGGCATCGGTCTGCAGCAGCGAGCTGGCGGTATGGAAAGCCTCGGCGAACAATGACGCCTCGATCCTTCCAGAGCGGTCGTCGAGGGTGATGAAACCCATCTTGTCGCCCTTTTTGTTCTTCATCACGCGCAGAGCAATGATCAGCCCCGCGACGGTCTGGGTATCCCGGGCCGGCTTGAGGTCGATGATGCGCTGACGGGCGAAACGGCGAATCTCACCTTCGTATTCATCGATGGGGTGACCGGTCAGGTACAGCCCAAGGGTTTCCTTCTCTCCGCGCAGACGATCCTTGAGGCTGATCTCCCGGGCCTTGCGATGGTTGGCATAGACATCGGCATCTTCTTCGACGAACAGACCGCCAAACAGGTCGGCGTGACCGCTGTCATGGCTGCGCGCGGTCTGCTCGGCAGCCTGAATGGCTTCTTCCAGGGCGGCCAGCAGCACGCCGCGATTGCGGTCGATATTGGCTTGGTACGCCTTGGGCTCGGTCTCGAAGTACGGCCCCAGGACGTCCAGGGCACCACTGCGGATCAGGCCGTCGAGGGTGCGCTTGTTGACGCGTTTGAGGTCGACCCGGGCGCAGAAATCGAACAGGTCCTTGAACGGCCCGGCCTGACGCGCCTCGCTGATGGCTTCGACCGGGCTTTCGCCGACGCCCTTGATCGCGCCCAGGCCGTAGATGATGCGGCCGTCTTCGCTCACCGTGAACTTGAATTCGGACGAGTTCACGTCCGGCGCGTCGAGACGCAGCTTCATGGTGCGCACTTCTTCGATCAAGGTCACGACCTTGTCGGTGTTGTGCATATCCGCAGAAAGTACCGCCGCCATGAACGGCGCCGGGTAGTGGGTCTTGAGCCAGGCGGTCTGGTAGGACACCAGGCCGTAGGCGGCCGAGTGAGACTTGTTAAAGCCGTAACCGGCGAATTTTTCTACCAGGTCAAAGATGTTACCGGCAAGGTCAGCGTCGATATTGTTGGTCGCGCAACCTTCGATGAAGCCGCCGCGCTGCTTGGCCATTTCCTCGGGTTTTTTCTTACCCATGGCTCGGCGCAGCATGTCCGCACCGCCGAGGGTGTAACCGGCCATGACCTGGGCAATCTGCATCACCTGTTCCTGATACAGGATGATGCCGTAGGTCGGTGCCAGTACCGGCTTGAGGCCTTCGTACTGGTAATCGCTGTGCGGGTAGGCCAGTTCGGCGCGACCGTGCTTACGGTTGATGAAGTCGTCCACCATGCCCGATTGCAGCGGACCGGGACGGAACAGCGCCACCAGTGCGATCAAGTCTTCCAGGCAGTCGGGCTTGAGCTTTTTGATCAGCTCCTTCATGCCCCGGGATTCAAGCTGGAACACCGCCGTGGTCTCGGCTTTCTGCAGCAACTGGTAGGTCGGCGCGTCATCCAGAGGAATGAAGGCGATATCCAGCGGCTCCTGATCGACCTTGGCCCGGTCGCGGTTGATGGTCTTGAGCGCCCAGTCGATGATGGTCAGGGTCCGCAGGCCGAGGAAGTCGAACTTCACCAGGCCCGCCGCCTCGACGTCATCCTTGTCGAACTGGGTCACCAGGCCGTCACCGGCCTCGTCGCAATAGATCGGCGAGAAGTCAGTGAGCTTGGTCGGCGCGATCACCACGCCGCCGGCGTGTTTACCGACGTTACGCACCACGCCTTCGAGCTTGCGCGCCATCTCCCAGATTTCTGCCGCTTCCTCATCGACCTTGAGGAAGTCGCGCAGGATTTCTTCCTGCTCGTAGGCTTTCTCGAGCGTCATGCCGACTTCGAACGGAATCATTTTCGACAGACGGTCGGCCAGGCCATAAGACTTGCCCTGTACCCGCGCCACGTCCCGCACCACCGCCTTGGCCGCCATGGAACCGAAGGTGATGATCTGGCTCACCGCGTTGCGACCGTATTTCTCGGCCACGTAATCGATCACGCGGTCGCGGCCATCCATGCAGAAGTCGACGTCGAAGTCGGGCATGGAAACCCGTTCCGGGTTCAGGAAGCGTTCGAACAGCAGGTCATATTCCAGCGGATCAAGGTCGGTGATCTTCTGTACATAGGCCACCAGCGACCCGGCACCCGACCCCCGGCCAGGGCCGACCGGTACGCCGTTGCTCTTGGCCCACTGGATAAAGTCCATAACGATCAGGAAGTAGCCGGGGAAGCCCATCTGGATAATGATATCCAGCTCGAAATTCAGCCGGTCGACGTAGACCTGGCGCTTGGCTTCGTAGTCTTCGGTGGTGTCCTTGGGCAGCAGCACCGTCAGGCGCTCTTCCAGGCCGTCGAAGGAGACCTTGCGGAAGTATTCGTCGATGGTCATGCCATCGGGAATCGGGAAGTTGGGCAGGAAGTGGGTGCCCAGCTTCACATCGATGTTGCAGCGCTTGGCGATTTCGACGGTGTTTTCCAGCGCCTCGGGCAAGTCGCTGAACAGCTCGGCCATTTCCTCGGCGCTCTTGAGGTACTGCTGATCGCTGTAGTTGTGCGAGCGACGCGGGTCGTCCAGAGCGCGGCCTTCACCGATGCAGACGCGGGTCTCGTGGGCCTCGAAGTCTTCCTGCTTGATGAAGCGCACATCATTGGTCGCCACCAGCGGCGCGCCATGGCGATCAGCCAAGGCGACGGCGGCGTGCAGATGCTCTTCATCGTTGACGCGGTTGGTGCGCTGGATTTCCACGTAGAAGCGATCAGGAAAGACCGCCATCCATTCTTTGAGCAACTGGTCGGCGTCGGCCGGATTTGAGCCCAGCAGGGCCATGCCGATTTCGCCCTCCTTGGCCGCCGACAGCATGATCAGGCCGTCGTTGGCTTCGGCTACCCACTCACGCTCAATGATGATCTGACCGTTGCGCTGACCATCGATAAAGCCACGGGAAATCAGCTCGGTCAGGTTGCGATAGCCTTGCGGGTTCATCACCAGCAGGCTGATGCGCGACAGGGTTTCCTGATCCTTGCCCAGCAACCAAAGGTCCGCACCGCAAATCGGCTTGATCCCGGCGCCCATGGAGGCTTTGTAGAATTTGACCAGCGAACACATGTTGTTCTGATCGGTCACGGCCACCGCAGGCATATTCAGGCCGGTCAGGGCCTTGACCAGGGGTTTGACCCGGACCAGACCGTCGACCAGCGAGTATTCGGTGTGCAGGCGTAGATGAACGAAAGAAGCCGGCATGGTGATCCTATAGCGCTAGAACACAAAAAACGAAGGCAGGGATTGTACCGGGACGAAAGGCTTGTGTGCGCACGTCCGTCAGCTCAGCCCAGGAGCAAATCCGTATCAAGAGATTGACCCATGGCCTCACGCGCTTCATAGGCCGCGCGGACAGGGCCGAACGAACGCCGATGGATGGGCGTCGGCCCCAGGCGCGCCAAGGCTTCCAGGTGCACCGGCGTCGGATAGCCCTTGTGCCCGCCGATACCGTAGCCCGGATAGATCAGCTCAAAGGCGGCCATTTCCCGGTCGCGACTGACCTTGGCCAGAATGGAAGCGGCAGCAATGGCAGGCACCTTGGCATCACCCTGGATCACCGGCGCGCTGGGCACCGCCAGCTTGGGGCAACGGTTGCCATCGATCAACGCCAGTCTCGGCGTGATGCTCAGGCCCTCGACCGCGCGCTGCATGGCCAGCATGGTGGCATGGAGAATATTCAGGCGATCGATTTCCTCGACCTCGGCCCGGGCGATGCACCAGCACAGGGCCTTTTCCATGATCTCGTCGTAGAGCTTGTCGCGCTTAGCTTCGGTGAGTTTCTTCGAGTCGTTGAGCCCGAGGATCGGCCGGTTCGGATCAAGAATCACCGCCGCTGTGACCACGGCGCCACACAAGGGGCCGCGACCGACCTCATCGACCCCGGCTACCAGCTCTTCGACCAGACTGAAATCCAGACCCATTTGCATTGATCGCGTACTCATAGTGAAGACGTTTGGCCCAACAGCGCGAGCACGGCATCGGCGGCCTGATTCGAGGCGTCGCGGCGCAAAATATGCTGCAGCTCGGCGAAACCATCGGTCTGCGCCCGGCCGTCATTGAGCAATGGCAGCAAGGTTTGCGCCAATGCATCGGGGGTGGCCGCGTCCTGCAATAGCTCAGGAACCAGCAGGCGCTGGGCCAGCAGATTGGGCAGGGAAACGTAAGGACTTTTGACCAGGCGCTTGAGAATCCAGTAGGTCAGCGGCGCCAGACGATAGGCGACCACCATGGGCCGCTTGTACAGCAGTGCTTCCAGGGTCGCCGTGCCCGAGGCAATCAGTACCGCATCGCAGGCCGCCAGGGCCACATGGGAGCGACCATCGAGCAACATTACCGGCAGGTCACGGCCTTGCAGCTGTTGCTCGATCTGGGCGCGGCGATGGCTGTTGGCGCAGGGCAGAACAAAACGGATGCCCGGCCGCTGCGCCAGCATGCGCTGAGCAGCATCGAAAAACAGCGTGCCCAAACGCCCGACTTCACCGCCACGACTGCCCGGCATCAAGGCGACGACCGTCTCTTTGCCCAAGCCCAGTTCGACTCGGGCGGCGTCACGGTCAGCCTCGAGGGGAATGGTGTCGGCAAGCGGATGGCCGACGAAACGCACCGGCACGCCCTTCTCTTCATAGAAACGCGCTTCGAACGGCAGC
This sequence comes from Pseudomonas sp. JUb42, assembly GCF_024807945.1. Taxonomy (GTDB): domain Bacteria; phylum Pseudomonadota; class Gammaproteobacteria; order Pseudomonadales; family Pseudomonadaceae; genus Aquipseudomonas. Next base: position 136,394 of record NZ_JANUFD010000020.1, read on the forward strand.
AGAGTCAGCATCAGATCGCAGCCTTCGCGAATCTTCAGCACCCGCTTCTGCCGCCAGGCCCAGACCGACGGGCTGACGTAATGCACGGTCTTGATCCCGGCCTGACGCAGCTTGAGTTCGACATTGAGGGTGAAATCGGGGGCATCGATGCCAATGAAGACATCCGGCTTTTCGGCGATCAGGGTCTCGATCAGCAGCTTGCGTCGCCCCAGCAGCTCGCGCAGGCGACCCAACACCTCGACCAGGCCCATCACCGACAGGCGTTCCATGGGAAAGTACGAGGTCAGGCCTTCAGCTTCCATCAACGGGCCGCCGACGCCGATAAATTCGATGGCAGGATGACGGGCCTTGAGTGCCCGCATCAGACCGGAACCGAGGATATCCCCCGACGCTTCACCGGCAACCAGGGCGACACGCAATACACTCGTCATGGTCAGCGGGTGATGCCGCGGGTCGAACACTGGATGGACTGCAGGAACACGGCGACTTCAGGATACTGCGCAGCGGGCTCGGCCAGCTCGGCAATCGCCTGATCAACCGTCAGGCCCTGGCGATAGACCACTTTATAAGCCCGACGCAGCGCATGAATGGCTTCTTCGCTGAAGCCGCGGCGACGCATACCTTCGAAGTTCATGCTGCGCGCTTCTGCCGGGTTACCGAATACGGTAACGAACGCCGGAACATCCTTGCCAATGGCCGTGCCCATGCCGGAAAAGCTGTGGGCGCCGATATGGCAGAACTGATGGACCAGGGTAAAACCGGAAAGAATCGCCCAATCGTCAACATGTACATGGCCAGCCAACGCCGTGTTGTTGACCAGGATGCAATGGTTGCCGATGACACTGTCGTGGCCGATATGGGCATAGGCCATGATCAGGTTGTGATCACCCAGGGTGGTTTCAGCGCGGTCTTGAATGGTGCCGCGGTGAATGGTCACGCCTTCGCGGATGACGTTGTGATCACCGATCACCAGACGCGTTGCTTCGCCCTTGTACTTGAGGTCCGGGGTATCTTCACCCACGGACGAAAACTGGTAGATGCGGTTGTGCCTGCCAATTTTCGTCGGGCCACGCAGGATAACGTGCGGCCCGATGACCGTACCCTCGCCAATTTCCACATCGGCTCCGATGATCGACCATGGGCCGACCTCGACATCGTCAGCCAGGATGGCTGTCGGATCGATGATTGCGCGAGGGTCAATCAAACTCATAGTTTACGTTCCGCACAGATGATTTCTGCGGAGCATACAGGTTTGCCGTCGACCGAGGCCTGGCATTCAAACTTCCAGATCTGGCGCTTGCAGCTGATGAATTTGGCTTCAAGGATCAACTGGTCGCCCGGCGTTACAGGCTGGCGGAAGCGCAGCTTGTCGGAACCGACAAAGTAATAAAGGGTGCCATCAGCCGGTTTCACGTCGAGCATTTTGAAACCGAGAATACCGGCAGCCTGGGCCATCGCTTCGATGATCAGGACACCCGGCATGATCGGGTGCTGAGGGAAGTGGCCGTTGAAGAAAGGCTCGTTGATGCTGACATTCTTGTAGGCACGAATGCTTTTGCTCTCGACATCCAGCTCCACCACACGGTCCACAAGCAGGAACGGGTAGCGATGAGGCAGGTATTCGCGAATTTCTGTGATGTCCATCATTTCGAGGGGAAGCCTGTAGTAAAGATTGGGAGTGCGCGACGGACGCGCAGCATTCCTCTGCATATCAAGGACGTCGCTTATCGACTGATCGCACCTGATATGAAAAAAGTATCAGCCATCTGATGAAGCTTGGGCGCCTGAGGTCACTGTCTCGACAATCTTTTCCAGTTTCTGCAGGCGTCGTGCTGTTTCATCCAGTTTACGGATGCGTGCAGCACTTTTACGCCACTCGGCCGCTGGTTGCATCGCCGTACCCGAGGAATAGGCCCCTGGTTCGGTAATGGAATGCGTGACCATGGTCATGCCGGTGATGAAAACGTTGTCGCAGATCTCGATATGCCCGACCAGCCCGACGCCGCCTGCGAGCATGCAGTGCTTGCCGATCTTGCTGCTGCCGGAAATACCGACACAGGCCGCCATGGCCGTGTGATCGCCGATCTGTACGTTGTGAGCGATCTGGATCTGGTTGTCGAGCTTCACGCCATTGCCGATGCGGGTATCAGCCAGTGCGCCACGGTCGATGGCGGTGTTCACGCCAATCTCCACGTCATCGCCAATCAATACACCGCCGATCTGCGCGATTTTCTGCCAAATGCCTTTCTCGTTGGCGAAACCGAAGCCCTCGCCGCCCAGCACCGCACCGGACTGAATCACTACGCGCTCACCGATACGCACATCGTGGTAGAGGGTCACACGCGGGGCCAACCAGCCACCGGCACCGATTTCACAGCGGGCGCCGATAAAGCAGTGGGCACCGATGGTCACCCCGGCCGCAATCTGCGCGCCGCTTTCGATCACGGCAAAGGCACCGACACTGGCCATTGGATCAACCTGGGCATCAGCCGCGATCACTGCCGTCGGATGCACACCGGGGGCGGCCTTGGGCTTGGGATCGAACAGATGGGAAATCCGCGCGTAGGCCAGATACGGGTCCGGCACAAGCAGCGCATCCCCGGCAAAACCTTCGGCGTCAGCAGGCTTGAGCAAGACGGCTGAGGCATGGGTTTCGGCGAGGAATTTGCGGTACTGCGGATTGGCCAGGAAGCTGACTTGACCCGGGCCGGCCTCTTGCAGAGTCGCCAGCCCAGTGATGCCCCTGTCCGCAGCGCCACGGAGAGTGGCGCCGAGGAACTCGGCCAATTGGCCGAGCTTGATGGTTGCGCTCATGATTACTTCAGCTGGTTCATGCGCTCGATGACCTGGCGGGTCACGTCATACTGAGGCTTGACGTCGATCACCGCACCACGCTCGAACACCAGGTCATAGGCGCCTTTCTTGATAACTTCTTCTACTGCCTGGTCCAGCTTGGGCTTGAGTTGCTTGAGCATTTCGCGGTCAGCAACAGCTTTGGCTTCGTTCAGCTCCTTGGACTGGAACTGGAAGTCGCGGGCCTTTTGCTTGAATTCAAGCTCCAGACGCTCACGCTCAGGCTGGGCCATCTTGTCGCCACCGGCAACCAGACGATCCTGAATGCCCTTGGCGCTGCTTTCCAGGGTTTTGAGCTTGTTCAGTTGCGGGCCGAACTTCTTCTCGGCGTCCACGGCGTAGGCCTTGGCTGCGTCGGATTCAAGCAAAGCCATCTGATAGTTCAGTACCGCGATTTTCATGTCGGCAAAAGCCGGGGTCGCTGCCAGAACAGTTGCCAGCAGTACCAATTGAGTCAACTTACGCACAATACAACTCCTACGGAATTCGTTGTCATTATCAGGTCAGACACTTAGAACGTCTGGCCCAGGGAGAATTGGAAAATCTGGGTTTCGGCATCGCTGTCCGGCTTCTTCACAGGCATGGCCAGAGCGAAGCTCAACGGACCGAGCGCAGTGATCCAGGTCACGCCTACACCCACGGAACTGGCCAGGCCGGAGAGGTCAACGTTGCTGCACTTGACCTTCTCGCCGGTGCCGGTTCGGATGGAGGTACTGCAGTTACTGTCGAAGACGTTACCCACGTCCCAGAACAAAGAAGTACGCAGCGAACGCTGATCCTTGATGAACGGCAGCGGGAACATGACTTCTACACCACCCTGCACCAGGACGTTACCGCCGAACGGCAGCGGATCCTGATCCGGGTCGGCAAGAGTGCCTCGAGCAGCGTTGGCCTGGCTAGGCGTACTGCGTGGACCCAGGGTACTGTCCTTGAAACCACGAACCGAGTTGAAGCCACCGGCATAGTAGTTCTCGTAGAACGGCAGGCCCGACGTGGAACCATAACCGTCGCCATAACCCAGCTCGGTGTGCAGACGCAGGGTGTAGTCAGAGGTAATCGGGTGGAAGTACTGGGCGCGGTAGTCCAGCTTGTAGAAATACAGGTCGCTACCCGGAATCGTGGTTTCCAGCACCAGGCTTTGCGAATGACCACGAGTCGGCAGCGTCCCCTTGTTCAGGGTTGACTCGGACCAGCCGGCCGAAGCCTTGAAGTTGGTGTAATCCTTACCTTCCTTCTCTACGAAGTCGAAGATCTCTTCAACGGTGTAGGTACCGGTCTTGATCTGGTCGTGCTGTACGGTCAGGCCGAAGTTCAGACGCGAGGTTTCGTTGATCGGGTAGCCAAGGCTGACACCGGCACCGTAGCTGTCGACCGCATAGCTCGCAACGTCAACGTCGAGGTCTTTATAGTCGGTGGTGCGATAGAAGGCGTTATAGCCCAGGCTCACGCCATCCGGAGTGAAGTACGGATCGACATAGCTGAAGTTATAACGGCTCTGGTATTCGCTGCGGGTCAAACCGATGCTGACCTTGTTCCCGGTACCGAGGAAGTTGTTCTGGCTGATCGAACCACCGAGGATCAGGCCCGCACTCTGGGCGAAACCGACGCTGGCAGTGATCGAACCGGATGCCTGCTCTTCAACCGCGTAGTTGACGTCAACCTGGTCGTCAGTACCCGGAACAGCCGGAGTTTCAACCTTCACTTCCTTGAAGAAGCCCAGACGGTCAAGACGGGTCTTGGACTGGTCGATCAGGTAGGTCGAAGCCCAGCCACCTTCCATCTGACGCATTTCACGACGCAGTACGTCGTCCGCAGTCTTGGTGTTGCCACGGAAGTTGATGCGGTTGACGTAGGCACGCTTGCCCGGATCGACACCGAAAGTGATATCAACCGTGTGGTCTTCATCATGTGGAGTCGGCACGCCGTTGACGTTGGCGAAGGTATAGCCTTCGTTACCCAGACGACGGGTGATCAGCTCAGAGGTAGTGGTCATCAGCTTGCGCGAGAACACCTGGCCCGGCTTGACCAGCAGCAGGGACTTGACCTGATCTTCCGGCACTTTCAGGTCGCCGCTCAGGGCAACCGACTTGACGGTGTATTTCTCGCCTTCGTTGACGTTGACCGTGATGAACACGCTCTTCTTGTCCGGCGAAATCGAAACCTGGGTCGAGGCGATATCCATATTGATATAGCCGCGATCAAGGTAGTACGAACGCAGACGTTCCAGGTCACCGGAGAGTTTTTCCCGGGCGTACTTGTCGTCGTTCTTGAAGAAGGAAAGCCAGTTGGTGGTCTTGAGCTCGAACAGACCAATCAGGTCTTCATCCGGGAACACCGAGTTACCCACCACGTTGATGTGCTGGATAGCGGCAACGGTGCCTTCGTTGATGTCGATCTTCAGGCCTACACGGTTACGCGGCTGCGGTACGACTTCGGCCTTCACCTCGGCCGAATAACGACCCTGCGCCACATACTGGCGTTGCAGTTCGTTACGCACACCTTCGAGGGTCGCGCGCTGGAAGATCTCGCCTTCGGCGAGGCCCGACGACTTCAGACCTTTCATCAGGTCTTCTGTGGAGATTGCCTTGTTACCGTCGATTTCAATGCTCGAAACCGAAGGTCGTTCGACCACGGTGATAACGAGGACATTGCCATCGCGGCCGAGCTGGATATCTTGAAAGAACCCGGTTTTAAACAGCGCACGAGTGGCCTCGACCAGACGACTATCATCCGCTTGCTCGCCCACGTTCAGCGGCAAGGCGCCAAAGACACTGCCGGCGGAAACCCGCTGGAGGCCATTGACCCGGATATCGGAGATAGTGAAGGACTCGGCGTGAACTTCAGCGATCATCAGTACGGCGAGAACCGCAGTTAGCAGCAGACGTTTCATGAAGTCCTTTCTTATTCCAACTGGCAATAAACAAACTGCCGCAAAATGCGGCAGGTTCGCAACACAGCGAAGCTTTATAGTCGGCCCAGATCGTTGACCAGTGCGAGCAACATCACGCCCACCACCAGACTGATACCAATCTGAACCCCCCAACCCTGTACTCTTTCCGAGAGCGGGCGACCACGCGCCCATTCAATCAGATAGAACAAAAGATGCCCCCCATCCAACACAGGAATAGGCAGCAGATTCAGAACCCCCAGGCTTATGCTCAGGTAAGCAAGGAAATTCAGGAAATCACCAATGCCTGACTGGGCCGAAGCGCCCGCCACTTTAGCAATGGTTATCGGTCCACTCAAGTTTTTTACCGAGAGCTCGCCGAACAACATTTTGCGCAATGAATCGAGGGTCAGCACACTCATGGTCCATGTGCGCCTGGCCCCCTCTGCCACGGCGGCCACCGGGCCATAACTGACCTCACGAAGCATCTGCGGCGGCCAGTCTACAGGCTTGACGCCAGCGCCCATATAACCTGTCGCCGCCTTGCCCTCACCGTGCACGGCCAGGGTCAGGGGCACATCAAACTGTGCGCCGTCACGCTCTACCCGCAGCATGACCTTGGCATTGGGACGCTGACGCACCCAATCGACGATCTGTTGCCACTCATCAACCCCGTGACCATCGAGCATCACCAGGCGGTCACCAGTTTTCAGCCCAGCAGCCTGGGCCGGGCCTTGTGGATCGAGTTCTGCGAGCACCGGCGCCAGGGCCGGACGCCATGGGCGAATACCCAGGGACTTGATCGGATCCGGCTCATCAGCCCCTTTGAGCCAGTCATTGAGTTGCAGGGTGTGCGGGGTGGGCACTGTCGAACCCTGCTCCTGCACCATCACCGCAATCGAACCGCTTTCGCCGAGACGCCGCACCAACTGCAGATTCACCGCCGCCCAACCGCTGGTCGCCTCACCGTCGACCGAGACGATTTCCTGACCCGTACTCAACCCGGCCTGCTGGGCAATACTGCCCGGCTCGACCGCACCGATCACCGGACGCACCTGCTGACTGCCCAGCATCGCCAGTACCCAGAAGAAGGCAATGGCAAGCAGGAAGTTGGCAACCGGCCCGGCGATCACGATGGCGATACGTTGATAAACCGTCTTGCGGTTGAAGGCCTGATCGAGCAGCGCCTGAGGCACTTCACCTTCGCGCTCGTCGAGCATCTTGACGTAGCCACCCAAAGGGATGGCGGCCACTACATATTCGGTGCCCTGGCGATCACGCCAGCGGACCAGCGGTGTGCCGAACCCGACAGAGAAACGCAACACCTTGACGCCACAACGCCGGGCCACCCAAAAGTGACCAAATTCGTGAAAGGTTACCAGCACACCCAAAGCCACCAGGGTGCCGACAATCATATAGAGCGCGCTCATCAACTTTCTCCGGGGCACTGATTCATGGGGGTCAGCAAGACAACAGGTAAATGGCAGAGCCCCTGCCCCACCCGACTTGCACAACAACCAGCCCAGTCACCGTCTGTTTACTTACCGCCCGTGCCGGCCAAGCCATTGCTCGGCCAGCACGCGCGCTTTTGAGTCCACTTCGAATACCGTCTCCAGCTCATCCAGCGCAATGACCGACTGCTGACCGAGAACGTCCTCGATCATACTCGCGATCTCAAGATAACGGATGCGTCGATCAAGAAACGCTGCCACCGCCACCTCGTTTACCGCATTCAGAGTCGCGGGGGCACTGTCACCGGCCTCGGCCGCCTGACGCGCCAGGCGCAGGCAGGGAAAACGCCGTTCGTCGGGAGCATGGAAATCCAGTCTGGCGATACTGAACAAATCCAGCGGCGCAACCCCCGAATCAATGCGTACAGGCCAGGCCAGAGCATTGGCGATGGGCGTGCGCATGTCCGGATTACCCAACTGGGCCAGCACCGAACCGTCGACGTAATCGACCAGGGAGTGAATCACGCTCTGGGGATGGATCACCACCTCGACCTGGGCTGGCCGCGCATCGAACAGCCAGCAGGCCTCGATCAGCTCCAGCCCCTTGTTCATCATGCTTGCCGAGTCCACCGAGATCTTGCGGCCCATCGACCACACAGGGTGGGCGCAGGCCTGTTCGGGGGTGACGTCGTGCAATTCGGCCAGCGGTGTTTCGCGAAACGGTCCGCCCGACGCGGTCAGCAGAATCCGCCGTACACCCACAGCATTCAGGCCGCGGGAATAGTCGTTCGGCATGCACTGAAAAATCGCATTGTGCTCGCTGTCGATCGGCAGCAGCACTGCGCCATGCTGTCGCACGGCCTGCATGAACAGGCTGCCGGACATCACCAGCGACTCTTTATTGGCCAGCAACACCTTCTTGCCCGCCTCGACCGCCGCCAGCGTCGGCCGCAGCCCGGCCGCGCCGACAATGGCTGCCAGTACGGTATCGACCTGGGCGTGCCCGGCGACTTCGCAAAGGCCTTCTTCACCGACCAGGACACGGGTATCCAGGCCCGCAGCCACCAGATCATCCTGAAGCTTGCGCGCCACGTCCTGGGTCGGCACCACGGCATAACGCGGCACATGGCGCACGCACAGGGCCAGTAACTCTTTCAGACGAGTAAAACCGGTCAGGGCGAAGACTTGATAGAGATTAGGGTGACGGGCAATAACATCCAGAGTGCTGAGGCCTACCGAACCGGTAGCCCCAAGAACCGTAATCTGTTGGGCACGACTCACATCGCACCCCAGTTGGCAGCCCAGAGCAACACGGCAAATACCGGAATGGCAGCCGTCAGGCTGTCGATACGATCCAGCACACCGCCATGGCCCGGCAGCAGATTGCTGCTGTCCTTGATGCCGGACTGACGCTTGAACATGCTTTCAGTCAGGTCGCCGACAACGGAAATAAACACCACCACGGCCGCACCCAACAAACCGAACAGCAGCTCCGATGCCGACCAATGACGAAGCAGACCGACCACCAGGGTAATCATCAGGCTTGCCACCAGACCGCCGTAGACACCCTCCCAGCTCTTGCCCGGGCTGACCTTGGGCGCCAGCTTGCGCTTGCCGAAGGCCTTGCCGGAAAAGTAGGCACCGATATCAGCGCCCCAGACCAGCACCATCACGGCGAGGATCAGCCAGTTGCCCAGAGGCCATTGTTTGATCAGGACCAGACCTTGCCAGGCCGGAAGTAGAATCAGCAGACCGATCACCAGCTTGCTGGCAACACTGGCCCAGCGCTCACTGGAGGCCGGATAGGTCAACACCAGGTAGGTCGCCGCGACCCACCAGATCATCGCCACACCCAGTACCCACGGCGCCAGGCCTGGCAACAGGTTCAGCACAAACAGCAGGACCGCCACCAGTGCGGCATAGCCCACCCGGGCGGGCTGGGCGTTGAAACCGGCCAGACGCGCCCATTCCCAGGCACCCAGGGTGACTACAAAGCCGATAAACAAGGCAAAACCTGCGCCGGAGAGCAGGAAAAATCCGCACAGCGCGATCGGCAGCAGAATAAGTGCCGTAATGATTCGTTGTTTCAGCATTAAGCCCGGGCTCCAGCTTCGATCTGCTCGCTCGTTTTACCGAAGCGGCGCTGACGCGAAGCGAAATCTGCCAGCGCGGCGCGCATGGCATCGTGTTTGAAGTCCGGCCAGAACAGGTCGGAGAAGTACAGCTCGGCGTAAGCCAGCTGCCATAACAGGAAATTACTGATGCGGTGTTCCCCGCCAGTACGAATGCATAAGTCCGGCAGCGGCAAATCGCCCGTTGCCAGACAGGTCTGCAGCAGCTCCGGGGAAATATCCTCGGGGCGCAAATGGCCCGCCTGAACTTCTCGCGCCAGGCGTTGAGCAGCCTGGGCGATGTCCCACTGCCCGCCATAATTGGCGGCAATCTGCAGGACAAAGCGGTTATTGCCAGCCGTAGCCTGCTCGGCCTCACGCATCGCGGCCTGAAGCTCAGGGTGAAAACGCGAGCGATCGCCGATGATACGCAAGCTGATATTGTTTTCATTCAGACGCCGGGTTTCACGGCGCAAGGCCGTGAAAAACAGCTCCATCAGCGCACCGACTTCCTCAGCCGGGCGCTGCCAGTTTTCACTGGAGAAAGCGAACAACGTCAGCACCTCGACCTTGGCCTCGGCACACACCTCTATGACCGCGCGGACAGCGTCCACGCCCGCCTTGTGCCCGGCGACACCGGGCAGCAGGCGTTTTTTCGCCCAGCGGTTATTGCCATCCATGATGATCGCTACATGACGCGGCACCGATGAAAGTGCTGTCAGCTTGGTCTTTTCCATGAAAGCTTCCCGGCCCTTATACGGCCATCAGGTCCGCTTCTTTCTGCTTGGTAGCCGCGTCGATATCGGCCTCTGCCTTGTCGGTCAACTTCTGGATATCGGCAGCTGCGCGACGCTCTTCGTCTTCGCTGATTTCCTTGTCCTTGACCAGCTTCTTAACGTCGCCCAGGGCATCGCGACGAATGTTGCGCACGGCAACACGCGCATCTTCAGCAGCACTGCGCGCCTGCTTGGTGAAGCCCTTGCGGGTTTCTTCGGTCAGGGCCGGCATGGAGATCAGCAGCATTTCGCCTAGGTTGGTCGGATTGAGGTTCAGGCCTGCGCTCTGAATCGCCTTGTCGACTGCGGCGAGCATGTTGCGCTCGAAAGCCACGACCTGCAGGGTGCGAGAGTCTTTCACGGTGACGTTGGCAACGCCGCTCAACGGCGTATCAGCGCCGTAGTAAGGCACCATCACGCTGCCCAGAATGCTTGGGTGAGCCTTGCCGGTACGAATCTGGCCAAATGCATGGGCCAGGGACTCGAGGGACTTCTGCATGCGCTCCTGAGCGTCTTTCTTGATTTCGTTGATCATTGTTGAGCTTCCTCGATCAGTGTTCCTTCAGCGCCACCATGTACGATATTCAGCAGGGCGCCGGGCTTGTTCATGTTGAAGACCCGCAGGGGCATATTATGGTCGCGGCACAGGCAGATCGCCGTCAGATCCATGACACCCAGTTTGCGATCCAGCACTTCATCGTAAGTCAGATGATCGAACTTCTCTGCATGGGGGTCTTTGAACGGGTCTGCGGTGTACACGCCATCGACCTTGGTTGCCTTGAGCACGACGTCGGCGTCGATTTCGATGGCGCGCAGGCAGGCGGCGGAGTCGGTGGTAAAAAATGGATTACCGGTACCGGCCGCGAAAATCACCACTTCCTTGGAGTTGAGGTGACGCATGGCCTTGCGACGATCGTAGTGATCGGTCACGCCCACCATGGAGATCGCCGACATCACGATAGCCGAGATATTGGCACGCTCAAGCGCATCGCGCATCGCCAGGGCATTCATCACCGTAGCCAGCATACCCATGTGGTCGCCGGTAACGCGATCCATGCCGGCAGCACTCAGGGCTGCACCACGGAACAGGTTGCCACCGCCAATGACCAGGCCGACCTGAACGCCGATTCCTACCAACTGCCCCACTTCGAGTGCCATGCGATCCAGAACCTTGGGATCGATGCCGAACTCTTCGGACCCCATCAGGGCCTCGCCGCTCAGTTTGAGTAGAATGCGTTTATAGCGAGCCTGATGACCACTGCCCTGCTGAGCCATTGCGAATCTCTCCTGCGGCGTTTACTTGAAAAAAATCTTACAGGCTCTTTCAACCTGCGCTAACTCTAGCCTGACGCTGCTACAGCGTCACAAAGATGTCGCCTTGTAAGCTACATCTTCAAGGAAAACAAATACTTTTCCCTTTTGAAAAAGAGGCCGCGCGCGTAAGCGGGCAGCCTCTTCGGATCGACAGTCGCTAAACCGTCTTACTGCTTGCTGGCAGCTACTTGAGCAGCGACTTCTTCAGCGAAGTTGTCGACTGGCTTCTCGATGCCTTCACCCACCTTGAAGTAGGTGAACGAAACGATTTCAGCGCCGGCTTTCTTGGCCAGATCACCGACCTTGATTTCAGGGTTCTTGACGAACGCCTGCTCAACCAGACTTGCTTCAGCCAGGAACTTGGTGATGCGACCGCCCACCATTTTCTCGACGATTTCAGCAGGCTTGCCTTTGATCTTGTCTTCGTTCAGTTGCAGGAAGACGCCTTTTTCGCGCTCGATCGCTTCGGCCGAAACTTCCGAAGGCAGCAGGAATTCAGGGTTGCTGGCTGCTACGTGCATCGCGATGTCTTTGGCCAGCTCAGCGTCGCCGCCTTTGAGGACCACAACCACGCCGATCTTGTTACCGTGCAGGTAAGCATTGACCACATCACCTTCGATGTTGGCCAGACGACGGATGTTGACGTTTTCGCCGACCTTGGCAACCAGGGCGGTACGCGCAGTTTCTTGCGCTTCGATCAGCGGAGCAACGTCGGAGACGTTGTCAGCGAAGGCTTTTTCCAGGCTGGCGGTAACGAAGTTCTTGAAATCGTCCTGCAGAGCCAGGAAGTCAGTCTGGGAGTTGACTTCGATGATGATGGCACGCTTGCCGTCTTCGCTGACCTTGACGCCGATAGCGCCTTCAGCAGCAATGTTGCCGGCTTTCTTGGCAGCCTTGATGGCGCCCGAAGCACGCATATCGTCGATAGCTTTCTCGATGTCGCCGCCAGCCTTGGTCAAGGCCTTTTTGCAATCCATCATGCCTTCGCCGGTACGCTCGCGCAGTTCTTTGACCAACGCTGCAGTAATCTCTGCCATTTTAAAATCCTCTTTGGATAGGTCTTAAACCATTCCACCCGCAATGCGGGCGTTCAAAATTCTTGAAAGCACAGGCTGACAGCCAAACATGACAACAGGGTCACGATAACGTCAGCAACTGGTTTTCCAGGAGGCAAAAAGGGGGCCTAGCCCCCTTTTTGCGCACTGAGTAAGCGTCAGGCGCTAGCCTCTCAGCCTTCTACAGCAGCTGCTGGAGCTTCTTCGACGTAAACGTCGGTGCCGCCAGCAGTGTTGTTGCGACCACGGATAACAGCGTCAGCCATCGAACCCATGTACAGCTGGATAGCGCGGATTGCGTCATCGTTGCCTGGGATGATGTAGTCAACGCCTTCCGGGCTGCTGTTGGTGTCAACGACGCCAATGACCGGGATACCCAGTTTGTTGGCTTCGGTGATCGCGATGCGCTCGTGATCAACGTCGATGACGAACAGTGCGTCAGGCAGACCGCCCATGTCCTTGATACCACCCAGGCTACGATCCAGCTTTTCCAGATCGCGAGTGCGCATCAGCGCCTCTTTCTTGGTCAGCTTGGCGAAAGTACCGTCTTCGGCCTGGATTTCCAGGTCGCGCAGGCGCTTGATCGAGGCACGGATGGTTTTGAAGTTGGTCAGCATGCCGCCCAACCAGCGGTGATCGACGTACGGCGAACCGCAACGTGCTGCTTCTTCAGCAACGATCTTGCCAGCGGAACGCTTGGTGCCGACGAACAGAATCTTGTTTTTGCCCTGGGCCAGGCGCTCAACGAAAGTCAGAGCTTCGTTGAACATAGGCAGGGTTTTTTCAAGGTTGATGATGTGGATCTTGTTACGCGCGCCGAAAATGTATTTACCCATTTTCGGGTTCCAGTAACGGGTTTGGTGACCGAAGTGCACACCGGCCTTCAGCATATCGCGCATGTTGACTTGGGACATGATAGTTCCTTGATAAGTCGGGTTAGGCCTCCACGTATCCCAATGACCAACCAGCGGCTCGAGCCGCAGGCACCCAGGTCATCGTGTCGACACGTGTGTGGGTTTGTGCTTTCACGGGCGTACCCGGAAAGCGGCGCATTTTATACCACAAAAGGTTGGGAAACGGAACACGCAACACACGCCTTGTGACAGGCAGATTACGCCTTATATAGAAGACACGATAATCACCCGTCGCCGACGGTCTGATAGAATCAGCGTTTTCCGTATTTGCCGCGCGCACGCCGCGCCCGAGAGAGTTTGTATGACCGTCACCCTCAAAACCCCTGAAGACATCGAAAAGATGCGTATCGCCGGTCGCCTGGCCGCCGATGTCCTGGAAATGATCGGTGCCTACGTCAAGCCCGGAGTCACCACCGACGAACTGGATCGCATCTGCCATGACTACATCGTCAACGAGCAGAAGGCCATTCCTGCGCCGCTGAACTACAAGGGCTTCCCCAAATCCATCTGCACCTCGATCAACCATGTGGTCTGCCACGGCATTCCCAACGAAAAGCCGCTCAAGGACGGCGACGTGCTGAACATCGACGTGACCGTCATCAAGGACGGCTATCACGGTGATACCAGCAAGATGTTCCACGTCGGCAAGGTTCCCGAGTGGGCCGAGCGCCTGTCGAAGATCACCCAGGAATGCATGTACAAGGGTATCGAGATCGTTCGTCCGGGCGCGCGCCTGGGGGATATCGGCGAAGTGATCCAGAAGCATGCTGAAAAGAATGGCTTCTCGGTAGTGCGTGAATACTGTGGCCATGGCATCGGCAAGGTGTTCCACGAAGAGCCGCAGGTCCTGCACTACGGCAAGGCCGGTACCGGCATGGAACTGCAGGAAGGCATGACCTTCACCATTGAGCCGATGATCAACCAGGGCCGTGCCGAAACGCGCCTGCTGGGCGATGGCTGGACCGCGATCACCAAGGACCGCAAGTTGTCCGCTCAGTGGGAGCACACCATCCTCGTCACCGCCGATGGCTACGAGATCTTCACTCTGCGCAGCGACGACACCATTGCCCGCACCTCGGCGGCCTGACCGAGCGCACCGCCGGGCGGCCCGCAGTCAACTGTGCGCCGCCCGCACTGCCGCCAGAACGATATAAAGGAAAGCAGTTCCATGCCCCAGGTGGATCCCGATTTGTTCGACCGCGGCCAGTTCCAGGCTGAACTGGCCTTGAAAGCCAGCCCCATTGCGGCCTTCAAGAAAGCCATTCGCCATGCCCGCGACGTCCTCGACGAACGCTTCCGTTCGGGCCGTGACATTCGCCGCCTGATCGAGGACCGTGCCTGGTTCGTCGACAATATCCTGCAACAAGCGTGGGACCAGTTCGACTGGAGCGAAGAAGCCGATATCGCCCTGCTCGCCGTCGGCGGCTACGGGCGCGGTGAACTGCACCCGTATTCGGACATCGACCTGCTGATTCTCCTCGACAGCGCCGATCACGAAGTATTCCGCGATTCCATTGAGCGCTTTCTGACCCTGTTGTGGGACATCGGCCTGGAAGTCGGTCAGAGCGTACGTTCGGTGGACGAATGCGCCCAGGAAGGCCGCGCTGACCTCACGGTCATCACCAACCTGATGGAAAGCCGCACCATTGCCGGCCCCGAGCGCCTGCGTCAGCGCATGCTCGATGTCACCAGTACGGCAAACATGTGGCCAAGCAAGGAGTTCTTCCTGGCCAAGCGCGCCGAGCAGAAGACCCGCCACCACAAGTACAACGACACCGAATACAACCTGGAGCCCAATGTAAAAGGCTCCCCGGGCGGCCTGCGCGATATCCAGACCATCCTTTGGGTAGCCCGTCGCCAGTACGGCACCCTGAACCTGCACGCCCTGGCCGGTCAGGGCTTTTTGCTGGAAAGCGAAAACAACCTGCTGGCCTCCTCCCAGGAATTCCTGTGGAAAGTGCGCTACGCCCTGCACATGCTCGCCGGGCGCTCGGAAGACCGTCTGCTGTTCGATTACCAGAGCACCATCGCCGGGCTGCTGGGCTACCAGGACAGCGACGCCAAGCTGGCCATCGAACGCTTCATGCAGAAGTACTATCGCGTGGTGATGAGCATCGCCGAGCTCAGCGATCTGATCATCCAGCACTTCGAAGAAGTGATTCTGTCGGCGGACGATGGCGACAATACTCAGCCGATCAACTCGCGCTTCCAGTTGCACGATGGTTATATCGAAGCGACCAACGTCAACGTGTTCAAGCGCACGCCATTCGCCATGATCGAGATCTTCGTGCTCATGGCCCAGCATCCGGAAATCAAGGGCGTACGCGCCGACACCATCCGCCTGCTGCGCGAACACCGCCACCTGATCAACGACGATTTCCGCAACGATATTCGCAACACCAGCCTGTTCATCGAGCTGTTCAAATGCGAGATAGGCATCCATCGCAACCTGCGCCGGATGAACCGCTACGGCATCCTCGGCCTGTACCTGCCGGAGTTCGGCCATATCGTCGGGCAGATGCAGCACGACCTGTTCCACATCTACACCGTGGACGCCCACACGCTGAATCTGATCAAACACCTGCGTAAGCTTCAGTACACCCAGGTGTCAGAGAAATTCCCGCTGGCCAGCAAGATCATGGCCCGGCTGCCCAAGCCGGAGCTGATCTACCTCGCCGGGCTGTACCACGACATCGGCAAGGGTCGCGGCGGCGATCACTCGGAGCTCGGCGCAGTGGATGCCGAAGCCTTCGGTATCCGCCATCATCTGCCGACCTGGGACACGCGCCTGATCGTCTGGCTGGTCAGCCATCACCTGGTCATGTCCACCACTGCCCAGCGCAAGGATTTGTCTGACCCCCAGGTGATCCATGATTTCGCCCAGTTCGTTGGCGATGAAACCCATCTGGATTACCTCTACGTGCTGACCGTCGCCGATATCAACGCGACCAACCCGACCCTGTGGAACTCCTGGCGCGCCAGCCTGCTGCGCCAGCTCTACACCGAGACCAAGCGCGCCCTGCGCCGTGGCCTGGAAAACCCGGTTGACCGCGAAGAACAGATTCGCCGCACACAGATTGCCGCCCTGGATATCCTCGTGCGCAACGGCACCGATCCGGACGACGTCGAGCAATTGTGGTCCGGCCTGGGTGACGACTATTTCCTGCGCCACACTGCCGGTGACGTTGCCTGGCACAGTGACGCCATCCTTCAGCAACCGGCCGACGGTGGCCCGTTGGTGCTGATCAAGGAAACCACCCAGCGCGAGTTCGAGGGTGCGACGCAGATCTTCATCTACGCCCCCGACCAGCACGACTTCTTCGCCGTGACCGTGGCCGCCATGGACCAATTGAACCTGAACATCCATGACGCGCGCATCATCACATCCAGCAGCGCCTTTACCCTCGACACCTATATCGTCCTCGACAGCGATAACGGCTCGATCGGCAAGGACCCAGAGCGTATCGAGCGAATTCGTAAAGGCCTGAGCGAAGCCCTGCACAACCCGGACGACTACCCGACGATCATCAAGCGCCGGGTGCCACGCCAGCTCAAGCATTTCGCCTTTGCGCCCCAGGTGACCATCCTCAACGATGCCCAGCGCCCGGTGACCATTCTCGAGCTCTCAGCACCGGATCGCCCTGGCCTGCTGGCACGGATCGGCAAGATCTTCGTCGAATTCGACCTGTCCCTGCAGAACGCCAAGATCGCCACGCTGGGCGAACGGGTGGAAGACGTGTTCTTCGTCACCGATGCCAATGGCCAGCCGTTGTCCGACCCGCAGCTGTGCAGCCGCCTGCAGGACGCGATCGTCGAGCAGTTGAGCGTCAGCCAGGAACCCGGCGGCGAGATGCGCCTGAGTATTTGAATCGACTTGAGAGCGCCTGTAACAAAGGCGCCCGGCTATTGAGAAAGCACCCCCATGAATGATGCCCTGCAAAACCTGCAACCCTACCCGTTCGAGAAACTGCGCGCCCTGCTCGGCAGCGTGACGCCCAATCCCGACAAGCGCGCGGTCGCCCTGTCCATCGGCGAGCCCAAGCATCGCTCGCCGGATTTCGTCGCCAAGGCCTTGGCCGACAACCTCGATCAAATGGCGGTCTACCCCACCACCCTGGGCATCCCGGCCCTGCGCGAAGCCATCGCCAGCTGGTGTGAACGCCGCTTTGACGTGCCGACAGGCTGGATCGACCCGGCGCGCAACGTGCTGCCAGTCAATGGCACCCGCGAGGCATTGTTTGCTTTCACCCAGACCGTGGTCCAGCGCAGTGACGACGGCCTGGTGATCAGCCCGAACCCGTTCTACCAGATCTACGAAGGCGCAGCCCTGCTCGCCGGCGCCAAGCCGCACTACCTGCCGTGCCTGGCTGAGCACGGTTTCAACCCGGATTTCGACGCGGTCTCGGCGGATATCTGGAAACGCTGCCAGATCCTCTTCCTGTGCTCGCCGGGCAACCCGACCGGCGCCCTGATTCCCCTGGAAACCCTGAAGAAACTCATCGGCCTGGCCGACCAGTACGACTTCGTGATCGCCGCCGACGAGTGCTACAGCGAGCTGTACTTCGACGAAGACACCCCGCCACCAGGCCTGCTGAGCGCCTGCGCCGCACTGGGCCGTGAGGACTTCAAGCGTTGCGTGGTGTTCCACAGCCTGTCCAAGCGCTCCAATCTGCCAGGCCTGCGTTCGGGCTTCGTCGCCGGTGATGCCGAGATCCTCAAGGCGTTCCTGCTTTACCGCACCTACCACGGCTGCGCCATGCCAGTACAAACCCAACTGGCCAGTATCGCAGCCTGGAACGACGAGGAGCACGTACGCGCCAACCGCACTCTGTATCGGGAAAAGTTCGACGCCGTACTGGACATCCTCGCCCCGGTCATGGACGTGCAGCGTTCGGACGGCGGCTTCTATCTGTGGCCGAATGTCGGCACCGATGACGCCGCGTTCTGCCGCGACCTGTTCGTCGACCAGCATGTCACCGTCGTGCCGGGCTCCTACCTGTCACGGGAAGTCGACGGTTTCAACCCTGGCGCCGGTCGCGTGCGCATGGCCCTGGTTGCACCACTGGCCGAATGCATCGAAGCCGCCGAGCGGATTCGCGACTTCGTCAGCAAGTAAACGCCAGCCTTTGCCGCAGCACGCAATGTGCTGCGGCAGCATCGGTACGAATTTGTATCAAGTCTGATACGGATTGGCCGATACTCCCTGAACTCATAAAAAATCAGGGAAGACCTTATGAATCCGCTTTCGAATCTGCTCAATACTTTCACGTCAGCTTATAAAAGCGTCGATGCCGCCAGTCGCACCAGCGCCAGCAGCCCCAACGCTGCCTCCGCCGCAGTCACCGGGCAGGATGAAAAAGCGCCGGGCGCCGACAGCCTGACCCTGTCCAGCACCGCCGTCGAACTGAGCCAGAAGACCTCCTACGCCGCACCCTACTTCCCGACTCGCGCGAACATGAGCGCCAGCGCGCTGATGATGGCCGTGGCCAACCCGGGCCTGGTCTCCAGCTCAAAAGGCCTGTCCTTCGCCGACGTCGCCACTGCCGCCCGCAAGAGCCTGGACGACAAGTACGCGCAGATGAAAGCCAGCGGCAGCCCGTATGACGCCAACAGCCCGGAAGGTCGTGACACCAATTCCCTGCTCGGCGACCTCGACCGTCGCTCGCTGTATGCGATCAGCAGCAACCAGGGCGGTTTGTTCACCAAGGACGAGCAGGACGCGGCCGCCAACGCCATGAGCCAGCAGATCTCCCTGGCCATTGGCATCTATAAAGGCCCGAGCAGCCAGGCCGGCAACTTCGTCGACCCTTACGCTGGCAACGACGCCGCCCGCCTCAACGCCGCGCTGAGCTTCCTCACGAGCGTCAGCCCGGAAGAGCGCAACTCCACAACCTGGCTGCAACAGCGCCTGGCGGTCGAGAATGGCATCGCCAGTATCAAGAATCCGGCTGCCGACAACAAAATCCCGGCGACCCTGTTTGAAGTGCTGGCCCAGACGAGCGACGAGCCGGACGCTGACGACGAGGACCCGACCCAGATCAAGGCCGGGATTGCCAATAACACAACGGCGGCGAAGGCCCCGACCATCAACCCGACCAAGACTTCGGCGGGCTGATAGGCCATACCCATAACCGGCTGAATGAAATCGGTATGCGTAGGAGCAACTGTCTTCAGTGCCTTTGATCACGACTAATTATCTCAGGGCGTCGTAGGTCCTGCCCCGCCGAGCAAGTCGGTGTCTTTCTGGCCTCAGCAAGGCATCGACGGCGAATCAGATAGCTTCAGAACGCCAGGGCGTGCCATCACGCAGCATGGCATTCAAACGGACAATCAGCACCCGCATACAAGCTACGATCGCCACCTTCGCGCACTTACCTCGTTCTCGTAAGCGTTCGTACCTCGCCTTGAAGCCAGCGTCATACCTGACCATGACCCACGCGGCCATGTACAACACCCGTCGTATCTTCCCTCGACCGCCTCTGACATAACGGGGCTTTGATCCTTCACCGCTGTCACGATTAAGCGGCGCAACGCCCACAAGCTTGGCTATCTTGCCTCGGCTCAGGCTGCCCAGCTCTGGCAAATAGCACACAAGGTTCGATGCTGTAACAAGCCCGATTCCCTTGATTGCCATCAAGCGCTTGACCGTCTGGTCGTCCATTTCCTTCATCGTTCTAGCGATGAGGCTCTCTAAATCCTTGATCTGTGCCTGCAGGAAGTCGATATGCGCCTGGTAGCGGTCTATTACCACTGGTGTTGAGGATTGCTGGCATCGCCGCTTGTCATCGTCGCGATGCTGAATAAAGCGATCACGCTGTTTGATCTGCTCACTGAGTTGATCATGTTCCACGCTGAACGGCACGGCTTTGTACACCTTCAAGCTGGCAGCAAACTCTGCCAGAACCTGAGCGTCGATCTTGTCGGTCTTGGCCTCCATTCCCATCGCCTCGGCAAAA
>NZ_JANUFD010000021.1 GCF_024807945.1 Pseudomonas sp. JUb42
CGCCGTGCCTTCAAGCAGGCGTTTGGCAGGTCGATGCTGCACTACCTGCGCGACCGTCGCATGGAAGTGGCTCGTCAACTGTTGTGCGAACGCAAATGGCAGGTGGCGCAGGTTGCGTACCGTGTCGGCTACGCAGACCCGGCCAACTTCACCCATGCCTACAAGGCGCGGTTCGGGTATCCGCCGGGGATGGAGTGAGCGGCGTATTGAATCAACCGGGGCTAAGCCGACTTGTTTGAGCACCTCTGCGGCCACTTGGGACCCATCGTACAGCCGAACGACCTGTGCTGCAGCAGCCCGCCGTGCTCGAATTTCGTGAGTGCCATGGTCGTTTTTCGTGACTACTGGCTGTCTTTGAGAATGATGTGTGTGCTTGCTTGAAAAGCGATGTTGTCAGCGGTCGCATGGGTTTAAGGCTTATCCCGCAGAAGCGAGGCTGAATGATCTGGCTCAGTTTCAAACGCATTAAACCCTCGGTCGATTTCCTAGCTAATTACTGCGCCTGGCGAACACGCTTGCAGACGACGCCCAGCAAGAGCTGGCCGTGCAGCGTATATGTTGCCGAAACGCTACGGCGCTCCGCTTCGTCTGTAGCGTCGAGGCGACCATATTCAGGGCCTTCACATAAAGAGTCTTCCAACGCTCTAGGGCGAGCTCGATGCGTGCCAAGTCGGCGGCAAGGTCGGCCCAATCAACCAGCAAAGGCGCTGCGACGATGGGCGTTATCTCGGTCATGGTTACTTTTCCTAGCCAACGACGCATTGTTTGAAATTGGCCCAACCACTGACCGGGGAGGTAAAGAAATTGAGCGTTGCATCACCAAATCGAAAGAAGGCGTAACAGGCCATGACCAGCACTGCCACGGCAAAAATGATGGAAAGCAAGTCCCTGGTGGTGAAACGATTACGATTGTCAGCTTTGTGGGTCATGAGTCAATTCCTAGAACAGTTCAGTTACTGACAATGGGGCTTAGCTAATACTGCGGTAGCTGTGGCAGCCACCTGCGGATCGCCGCTTGCGGCCAATTTATGCAGCTCAGCAGTGCATGAGTCGCGGACAATTTCGGCAGAGTGATCCTGAGCAAATCGATTAACTGCAATCCCTGTAGGCGCATCAATTAGTAGGCCACCAAGAAACACACCGGCGACCAACGCTGGAAAGGGAATGCTGAAGACAACTGGTTCAAACTTACTCATGAAACATTCCTGCTCGACCTAGGGGAGCAAAAAGTGTCCCTCTCCTACGTCCTCGGCCCCGGTTTTTTAGGCCAGGGCTTGAGGGTGCATCTGAGCGCTTTCCTCGATCTAAGCGCGCTGATCGCGCAGGGCTGCCAACGCGGCATCGATCTTCGCGTCAGCCACCTCGAACTCAGCGGCCTCTTCGCTTCCAGGCACGAACGAAACCGACTCATTGATCAGAAGGATCCGCATGCGACCGTGCGAAGCTTGAGGTTGGGTGCGGTGAGAAATGAGGTTCAACTCGTCACTGATGACCGTCAGAAGGATTAACGACCTAGCCGCGCAAAGTGGTGCTTGAGGCTGGCGGTCAATCCTCATCGCGGTGGGCTGCCTGGTGATCGGCCCAATTACAATTTCATCCACGCCGCCCTGGCGCTTGAAACTGTGGATATCCTGCTCTAGACACTTCTCTGTTCCCGAGAGGCGCTCGCCGTTCTTTGTGGCGATCCAACAAGCACGGTACTTACCGTAAAGGGATCCTGAATAGTCCGCGGCAAGCACCTGCTCTACTTTCTCCTTTACTTGAGCGTTAAGCAGTAAAAAACCACGTCTATCAGGTGGCAAATCTATTTAGATCGTAAGCGTCCGCCGAAGTCACCTTGCACGACTTAGGCAGATACCCACTGATGCGGCAGCAGTTGCTCAATCTCACTCGCTCGCTGCGTCGGTAACCGCGCCAGCACATCTTTAAGATAGGCATACGGATCGTGCCCATTCATGCGCGCCGATTGGATCAAACTCATGATCGCCGCCGCCCGCTTGCCGCTGCGAAGCGACCCGGCAAACAACCAGTTGGAACGTCCAAGTGCCCACGGCCGAATCTGGTTTTCGACTGCGTTGTTGTCTATGGGTACAGCCCCATCCTCCAGGTAGCGCGTCAGCGCTACCCAGCGTTTAAGGCTGTAATCCAGGGCTTTGGCTGTTGCTGAGCCGTTAGGCACAAGATCGCGCTGGGTCAACATCCAGTCGTGCAGTGCTTTCGCCAATGGTGCTGCTTTTTCTTGCCGGACTCGCCAACGATCCTCGTCACTCATGTCTCGCGCTTGGCGTTCAACCTCGTACAAGCCGCCAATCGAGTGCAGCGCCTGCTCTGCCAACTGGCTTTTATTCGCCACGTGCAGATCGAAAAACTTACGGCGGGCGTGGGCCATGCAGCCGATTTCGGTCATGCCCTTCTCGAAGCCTGCTTTGTAGCCAGCAAAGTCATCGCACACCAGCTTGCCGTTCCACGTGCCGAGGAAGTTACGCGCATGCTCACCGGCCCGGCTCGGGCTGAAGTCATAAACCACAGCTTTAATTGCCGAGAACGGTGTGGTGCAGTAAGCCCAGACATAAGCGCGGTGAGTTTTCTTCTGCCCGGGCGCAAGCATTTGCACAGGCGTCTCGTCGGCATGGACGACTCGCTGTGCCAAGACAGCTTCTCGCAAGGCATCAACCAACGGTTGAAGCTGCACACCGGCCTGCCCAACCCATTGCGCCAGTGTTGAGCGAGGGATCGCTAAACCGGCGCGCCCGAAAATTTTCTCCTGCCGATACAGCGGCAAGTGGTCAGCAAACTTCGCCACCATCACGTGAGCCAGCAGGCCTGCGGTTGGGATGCCCTTGTCGATCACCTGGGCCGGTACCGGCGCCTGGATCAGTGTTTCGCACTGACGGCAGGCCCACTTTCCACGCACGTGTTGTTCGACGGTGAACACGCCTGGCGTGTAATCCAGCTTCTCGCTGACGTCCTCGCCGATGCGCTGGAGCTGGCAACCGCAGGAGCACTGGGTGTTTTCTGGCTCATGATGAATGACGGTGCGTGGAAACTGTGGCGGCAACGGCGTGCGCTTTGGCTTTTGGCGCGCCTCTGCTGGAGCTGGAGCGGGAAGCAGTGCCGTCAGCTCGGCGTCGATAGCCTCAAGATCGATGTTAAGCAGATCGTCGAGCAAGCTGCCTTGCTCAGGACTGATCTGCTCGCTGCGCTTGGCAAACCGGTGCCGCTTGAGGAGTGCGATCTCGTGGGTCAACTGCTCGATGATGGTGTCATCGCGGTGGCTCTTTCTGCCCATGGTGTCGACCTTCGACAGCAACTGCGCAGCGAGAACGCGCAGCTGGTCGGGGGTCATTTGGTCGAGGTTGGGTAAGGAAGTCATGCCGTGGATTTTACCAATGCAGACCGTCTGCGGCAGCAGGCTCAGACGTTAATTACAGCCTTTTAAAGGATCGTTATTGCACCGCCCGCGCCAACGCGCTGCCAATGCAGACCAAGTATCAGGGCCTGAAGTTGCTCGGCATCCAGCTCCAACTCGCTACCTTGTCGAATGCCTGGCCAGTGGAATTTGCCTTGGTTCAACCGGCGTGCCGCCAGCCAGACACCAATCCCGTCGTGCACCAGCACTTTCATTCGGTTGGCCCGTCGATTGGCAAAGATATAAGCGCAGTGCGGCTTCGCCGCACCGAACACCGTGACAACTCTGGCCAAGGCGGTCTCGGTGCCGGCGCGCATATCCATGGGCTCGGTGGCGAGCCAGATGGCGTCGATGCGGATCATTGAGTGAGGCCACGGATAAAACGGGCGCACCCGTCGGGATCGGCCAGTGGCCACTTCACGGTGAGGTTTTGATGGCCGAAAGGAACGTCGATACTGACGGACATGTGCAGATCGGCCTGGGGTGGGGATGGTAGTTTTATCGGAACAAAAGCGGGCAATGTTGTCGCCTCACAATCACGATAAAGAGGTATCCATTTGCGAACCAGATTGGCGTTGATGCCGTGGCGCAGGGCTACGCTGGCCATCGACATGCCAGGTTGCAGGCATTCCTGGACGATCTGAGCTTTAAAGGGCTTGGGGTAAGAAGTTCTCTGGCGCATGGCAATCCCGATGATAAGGGCGATGGTGTCCACGTATTTTTTAAGTGGAGAACATCGTCCTTATTGCAGGGATCGGGTAGGTGACTTCGCCGGACGGTTACGTTGTACCTGTTCGCGCCGCGTGTGCTGGAGTGGCTGGGCGTGTCCAGTTATTACCTGCCGCTGTTCTACGTCGACCTGATCGGCGTGAGCATCCAGGTGGTGTTCATGGCCCTGCTCAACGTATTTTTCTACCTCGACAAACGCGCCATCGCCTTGCAGCTGTGCCTGCTGTTCGTGGTCCTCAACACCGCCCTGACCCTGTTCAGCCTGCACCTGGGGCCGAGCTTCTTCGGCTACGGTTTCACCCTGTCGCTGCTGGTCTGCGTGCTGCTGGCGCTGCAACGCCTGACCATCACCCTGGATGACCTGGAGTACGACACGTTTATGTTGTCGAGGTAAATGCAGGTGCACTGAATTTTATGGGCGCGAACTTGTGGGAGCGAATTCATTCGCGAAGAGGCCAGTGCAATCGACGCATTTCTATCGTCTGGACTACCGCCTTCGCGAATGAATTCGCTCCCACACTGGCTTTTGTTTGTTGTGCGATTGGGCTTACAGACGCTTCTCTGCGGCCTGATAGACCTCTTTGTCACGTCTGGCGCCTACTGCAACGATGAGGATTTCAAGAACACCTTGATCGACCCTGTAGACGATCCGGGTGTCTCCAACCCTGATACGCCTGCATCCCGCCAGGCTGCCCCGAAGAGGGGTTCCCAGTTTGTCCGGCTCTCCATTTTCAATCCGTTCGGCAATAACCTTCAGGATTCGTGAAGCGGTCGCGTTGCCGAGGCAGTCAAAATCGTCTTGAGCGTCTGGATGGAACGTAACAACCCAAGCCATCCTTATTCCTTAGACGCGTATCGCGCTTGCATGTCACTCAGGGAGATGGCTTTGGTTTTATCAAAAGTACTGAGCCGTTCACGAGCGACAGCGTCTACGCGCAAATCATCAAGCTCATCCAATAGCTCCTGATAGGCGTCGACATTGATGATGACTGCTGCTGGCTCGTTGTCTTTGAAGATAACCAGGCGCTCTGTTGCTCGACTGGAAACTTCCTTCAGGCGAGCGCTAAAGGTTCTTACCATCGTAGTGACTGATACGGCTTGATCAGCTCGGTCCAGAAGCGCTGACATGTTTTTTCTCCAGCTCGGGATGCCATGGCACACAAATTATACGTATTTAAATACACATTAAAAAACGTATTATGATGCGTACTATAGACCAATTCCGATAGGTAGAAAAGCCAGCCTTCTGGCCAGCCTGTTTCTACAAGGTGGCCTCAGTCAATTAGCTAAAGCACCCAATCTTATTTTGCAATCGGATCCAACCCACTGGCCTTGATCGCCTTCGCCGCTTCTTGCGACGCAAGGAAATCCAGCAGTTGGCGGGCCTGTTCGGGGTGGGTGGTGCGGCTGACGATGCCACCGGCGTAGAGGGTCATCTGTTGGGCTTGATCAGGGATCAGGCCGACGATGTCGATGCCCTCCACCGGCTTGAGTTCGCTCAGCTGCTGGAAGCCGATCTGCGCCTCGCCACGGGCCACGACTTCACCCACGGGCGTGGCCGGAATCATCTTGCTCTTGTCCTTGAGGCGGTCGCCGATGTGCATCTGGTTGAACAGCACCCGGGACAGGTAAACGCCACTGGCGCTGTCCGAATAGGCGATGCTCTTGGCGTCGAGCAGGGTCTGCTTGAAAGCTTCCATGGTACTGATATCGGGCTTTGGATCACCGTGGCGGATGGCCATGGCGATATAGGATTTACCCAGTTCGACGCGGCTTTTCGGGTCGACCAGGCCGTCCTTGATCAGCCGGTCCAGGGCGCTGCTGACCATCAGCACCACATCGGCCGGCTCCTTGCGCGCCAGGCGGTTGGGGATGGCCTGGGGCGTGGCGCCCATGGACGGCGCGGTCTGGGCCACCAGACGCACGCCGGTGCGTTGTTCGTAGTCGGCACTCAGGGCCTGAAAGGCGGACATGATGCCGCCGGAGCTCAAGATGACCAGTTCGACGGGTTTCGGGGCTGTAGCGGCATTGACGAAAGCCGCAGGTACCAAGGTGATTGCAGCGCCGAGCAAAAAGGGAAGCAGTTTTTTCATGTGAACAAGAGCCTGACTGTGAAAGGAACGCGGGGGCGATTATGTGGCAAAGTCGCCTCGGGTGTACGGATATCGAAAATGCAGACAATAGCCGCGTTACAGAGCAAGGCAGCAGAGTCATTTCACTGAGCTAAGTTTCATGAAACCTGCGCCGCCCGTTCAGCGGTACGGGGTTTCACCGCTCGTCGCTTGTGGCCTCAGCCCACGGGCAGCGATGCCACACTGCCTGTAAAGGGGAATCGGACTCCCCGGCCCAGGACCTGCCAATGATCGATGATCATTTCCCAGGGGCCTCGTGCAGTATTCATGGTCGTTCGCGTGTAGATGAAAGTTCAGAGCGCCCGGTTTCACCCAGCCCGGCCGGACCCGATCCGGCGGCGGCAGCCATCCCCGCACTATCTCTCCCCGCCGACCGGACTGCCTCGTCAGGGCCGCGCATTGCCATTTTGTTATGCACCTACAATGGCGGGTCCTTCCTTGAGCAGCAGTTGCAGTCGATCCAGCGCCAGAGCTGGCCGAACTGGCAAGTGGTGGTGTCCGACGACGGCTCGAGCGACAGCACTCTGGACATTGTCAGGCGCTATCAACAGGCCTGGGGGCAGGAGCGATTGCGGCTATATGCCGGGCCTCGTCGCGGCTTTGCGCATAATTTCATGTCGCTCACCTGCCGCGCCGATATCGACGCCGATGCCTATGCCTGGTGCGATCAGGACGATATCTGGCGCGAAGACAAACTGCAGGTCGCCGTGGCCTGGCTGCGGGGCATTGCTGCCGGAACGCCGGCGCTGTATCTGGGGCGCACTGAACTGTTCAGCGAGGCCGAGCAATCATTGGGTTATTCGCCGCTGTTCCGCCGCCCGCCCTCGTTCGCCAACGCTCTGGTGCAGAGCATTGGCGGTGGCAACACCATGGTTTTCAACCGTACGGCCTGCCAGCTGCTGCGCTTGAGCGGCAGTTGCCAGGCGATCGTGTCCCATGACTGGTGGGCCTATCTGCTGGTCTCCGGCGTCGGTGGCCAGGTGCGTTACGACGCTACGCCCTACGTACTGTATCGCCAGCATGGCGGCAATCTGGTCGGCGCCAACGCCAGCTGGACGGCCCGCTGGGTGCGCCTGCGCATGCTGTTTCAGGGCCGCTTCAAGAACTGGAACAGCATCAACATCGAAGGCCTCGAGCGCCTCGAACAACAACTGACCCCCAGCAACCGCCAACGCCTGGAGACCTTCAAGCGCCTGCGTCATCAGGGGCTGGTGTTACGGCTGTTCAACCTGTTGCGGTGCGGGGTGTATCGGCAGACGTTGCTGGGCAATATCGGCCTGGTGGTGGCGGTGGTTTTGAAGCGGCTGTAAGGGCGAGCTACAAGCATTTTCCCTGAGCTGAAATGGAATTTTGTAGGCGTTGCCGAAGGCTGCGAACGCGTTTACCTGATACACCGCTATCGCAGCCTTCGGCAGCTCCTACAGGGAGAACTGTTCCCATTTTAGTCGTCGGGTTTTGGTAGGCGTTGCGCCAAAGCCACATGCTGCCCACCTGCCACCCCTACCGTCCGGCGTAACCATTTGTGTATCAAGAGGTTGCAGGCCTAATCTGCAAACTGGTCAAAACCCCGTCACTAAGGCAATGAACACAACCACTGAAACCGATATTTCCGGTCTCAGGTGTTACGACAAGGTTGTCGATGCTGTCACCTACACCGTTCCACGCGGCATCACCCGGGAAGCCAGGGGCCGTGTGTGGATTGTGCGAGTCCTGAAAAACAAAGAGCCGCTGGTACACGCCCGCTTTACCGATGCGCGCTTTGGCGGTACGCGTCGGGCGCTGGACGCGGCCATCATTCACTTGCTGCACAGCGGTCTGGCCTGGCGCAGTGAGGATGTCCTGTCGTTGAACGAACGTGCCGTGGTGCACTGGCGCAAGCGCAGCGGTGTGGGTTTGTGTGCGGTGGCGTATGTCAGTCGCACGGCCGAGGATCGGGCCCACGCCGGGCGCGGTGAAACCCTGTTTCTGGCGACGTTCCGGCGCATCGCCAGCGGGCGCGGAATGGACAAGTTTCGCGGCAAGTTGATCGAGGTCCTGGAGCTGGCCTATGCGCTCAAACATGACGGCGAAAAAGCGCCCTATGTCGAGCAGAAAAAACTGCGCCGCGAGGCGGATAAAGTGCTTGAAAGTGAAGCGTTTGAGCGCTTTCTCGAGGCCGGTCAGCGCAAGGTCGATCAAATCGTCGTGACTGAGTATCTGGATGCTGTCGAACCGCCATAAACGCCTCAAGAAACGGGGTGCGCAGCCGATGTTTCAAGCATCAATCCAGCCCATAAAAATGAGCGCATCTCCAATGTTCAATCAACGTTTGAAAAAAGAGTTAGCGACCCTTCAGGAGGAGCTTTCGTCTGTCCAGCAAGTGCGTGCCAGCCTGGACAGCGAAATGTTGGTCGTTCACCTCGATGCCCAGGGACGGATTGAGTCAGTAAATGCCAATTTCGAAAAAGAAATGAGCTATCGGGCAGCCGATATTGTGGGGCGCTCCCCGGAAGATCTGGTGCCGGCCCACGTCAAGCAACTGGACTTTTTCCAGCGCCTCAAAGCCGCCCTCAGCCGCGGCGAACACCTCAATGGTGCCGTGCGTCTGTTGCGCGGTAATGGCGAAGAAGCCTGGCTGCGCTCGATTCTGCAACCGGTGCGCGACAGCAATGGCCGGGTGAAATCCTTCACCCTGCACTCCAGCGATCTGACCCGCACCATCGAAAGCTCCCGCGAACACGAAAACCTGATCGCCGCGCTGCAGCGCTCCACCGCCGTCATCGAGTTCAACCTGGACGGCATCGTGCTGGACGCCAACTCGCGCTTCCTCGGCGCCGTGGGTTACTCGCTGGAGCAGGTCAAGGGCAAGCATCACCAGATGTTCTGCGAGCCAGAGGAATACAACTCGGCGGCCTACAAGACCTTCTGGGAAAAACTGCGCCGTGGCGAGTTCGTCACCGGCCGCTTCAAACGCGTCGACAGCCGTGGCCATACCGTCTGGCTGGAAGCGTCCTATAACCCGATTTCCGATGCCCATGACCGCCTGTACAAAGTGGTCAAGTTCGCCACCGTCATCACCGACCAGGTCAACCGCGAAAACGCTGTGGCTGAAGCGGCGAACATTGCGTTCAGCACCTCGCAGCAGACCGATGGCACCGCGCAGAAAGGCGCCGGTGTGATTCAGGAAACCGTCGACGTCATGCGCGAACTGGCCCAGCACATGGAACAGGCAGCCGAGAGCATCGCCGCCCTGGACAAGCAGTCGCAGATCATCGGCTCGATCATCAGCAGCATCAGTAGCATCGCCGACCAGACCAACCTGCTGGCCCTCAACGCCGCCATCGAAGCAGCCCGTGCCGGTGAGCAGGGTCGTGGTTTTGCCGTGGTAGCGGACGAGGTTCGGCAACTGGCCTCGCGTACCAGCAAGGCCACCGAAGAAATCGTTGGTGTCGTGGCACAGAACCAGAAACTGGCCGAACAGGCGGTAGCGATCATCGTCAATGGCAAGCAACAGGCGCAACAAGGCCTCGAACTGGCCAGCCAGGCAGGCTCGGTGATCGTCGATATTCAGGACGGCGCGCAGCGTGTGGTCAGTGCCGTAGGGCAGTTCGCCAATCAGCTGTCGAGTTAAGGGCGGAATTTTGAAGCGAGGGGTTTTGCGCAGGCAAAATTAAGCCCGGCAAAAGCCGGGCTGGAGAGACAAGCGCCTGGGGATCAGCTCAGGCGGCTTGCACCGATATGGTCAGCACCATCAGCAGCGACACGGTTTGCACCAACGCGGTCAGCACCATCAGCGGCTACGCGGTTAGCACCAACGCGATCAGCACCATCAGCAGCGACGCGGTTTGCACCAACACGGTCAGCACCATCAGCGGCTACGCGGTTAGCACCGACGCGATCGGCACCATCAGCAGCGACGCGGTTTGCGCCAACGCGGTCAGCACCATCAGCGGCGACGCGGTAAGCACCGACACGATCAGCACCATCAGCAGCTACGCGGTTTGCACCTACATGATCAGCGCCGTTTTCGGCAACGACTTGGGCGTTCAGTGGGTCATGACCAGTGATGGCTGGAAGAGCGAAGGCGCTGGAAGCCAGAACAGAGAAGGCCAGGCCGAAGATCAGTTTGGAAGTTTTCATGAGGGTTGCTCCAGATCGGTTAGAAGTTGTTGTTAACTCGGTATGGAGGTAATGCTACGCCGCTGGGATTTATTAAGAAGTCAATGCGATTGGTACCGATCATTGCTGAAATTGATAGTGTTTAGGGAACGAATTGTGGGGTGAATTCGCCAAGGCATTCCAGGCGACGAATATCTATCGAATGTGCCCGCCCCTTCGCGGATAAATCCGCTCCCACAAGGGCGCACATCCCGGTTCCACCGCGCTTGCCGCTATCTGTAGGAGTGGCTTTAGCCGCGAGCACGTCCTCCCGGCCAAAGCCGGTCCTACAGGGGGGGCGTTATTGCGCGACAGCGCTGTGAGCCTCACTCCACCTGCCGATACCTCACGCAATACCCCAACCCACACACCTGCTGCGCATACCGTTCGAGCACGAAGGCATCCAGCGTTGGAAAGCGCTGGCGCATGTCGCGGCCGTCGATGCGGTAGGAGGGAAAGGTGGTGGAGTAGACGATGGCGCTGGGGGCGGTGGTGTTCAGGGCCTGGATCAGTTCGGCTTCGTAGTCGGCGTTGGCGTAGACCGGGTAGGTGAAGCGGGTGCAGGCGGGGCGGTCGAGCAGGGCGTTGATCACGCCGTTGTTGGCCAGGTCGAAGACGCAGCCGACTTGCCGTTCCTGCAGGCGCGCAGCGGCCCAGCCGGCGCCTGGGGTCAGTGTTGCGCTGTTGCTCGGTGGCGTATTGAGGCGGGCCAGCCACTGGTACTGACCTTCACGCAGGTGCTTGCCGTGGCTGTAGAGCAGCGCCGACGCCGAGAGGGTGAGCAAGGCCAGCAGGGTCAGGTGGCTCAGGCGCAGGTCGCGGGCGTCTTGATGGGGCGTGCAGGCGTAGGCCGTCAGGCAGGTGATCAGGAAGAAGCCCAGGTTGTGCTGCAGGACGGTCAGGGCGGCGCTGACACCGATCAGGATCGGCAACAGCAGCACCGCGCGACCAAGCTGCAGATCCTTGCGCGGCAGGCTCAGCAACAGGCACAGCGGCGCCCACAGCGCACTGTAGATATGTTCGACGTCGGCGCGGTTCAGGCCGATCTTGAGCATGATCACCGTGAGCAACAGCAGCACGCAGCGCAGCGTCAGACGCTCCAGGGAGCGCCGCTCGCGCCAGGCCGAGCGCAACCCCAGGGCCATGACGAACAGACCAATGGCGGCGGCGAACAGACTGAGGATCAGCGCCTCGCCGCGCCAGCCGTAACCCCACTGGGCCGAGGTGGCGAGCAGCACGCGCAGGTTGTCCAGATAGCCGGGCAGCGAGAACGGCCCGGACACCATGCCCAGGCCAAGCAACGTCAGGGCCGCGCCCAGGGCCACCCACCACTTGCTGCGTCGCTTGATGGCCAGGATCAGCAACGGCGGCCCGAAGGCAAAGGCGCCGGCAATACCGCGATCAAACGACCAGAACAGCCCGAAGCCCAGCAGCGCCCCGAGAAGCAGGCGCAGGATCGTGGCTGCCGGCACTCGCCAGGGCCGCTCATGCAGCAGCACGAAGACATACAGCGCCGCCAGTAGGATCAGGTCGCGATAGCCGACGAAAAATCCCGCCGCCAGGGCCGTGGCCAGCAGCAGCGTGCCGCGCCAGGGTCGCTGACGGGACAGCTCGTCAGCGATCAGCAGCAACAGCGCGGCGGCAAGGATATTGAGCACGGCATACAGCGCCACGGTCGGCAGCAGATAGTGGTCATCACCCCAGATCAACCGCGCCAGCCAGGCGGGCAGCACATCGACGACCCCATGAATGCTCAGGGCCCGAAAGGGCGGCGCGGTGGTGCCGAAATAGCTGACGGCGGTGGCGAAGAACTCGCCTTCGTGGAAGGGATCTTCAAGGATCAGGCTGCCCTTGAGGTGGGGCGCGATAATGAACAGCACGCACAACAGGCTCAGGGCCAGGGCGCGCCAGGGTCGATGCAGCTCGGCCATAGCGGGACATCCTCAGGGGTTGTAGTGGCCCAGGCAGGCCTTGAGCAGCACCTGGACGAGCGACAGGTTGCCGCGCACGTTGCTGATCTTGGTCGGCACCTCGCCCTTGGGGTAACGCCGCGCACTGGGCAGCTCAACGCAGCGGTAGCCCAGACGCGGCGCGCGATAAGACAGGTAAGCGAGCAGCTCGTAGGTCATGAACACCTGGCGAAATGGCGCGACGGCCGGGTCCAGCAGCAGGGCGCGGCTGTAGGCACGAAAACCCTGGGTGGTGTCGGTCCAGTCAAAGCCTGAGGCTAGGCTCAGCAGCGGCGCGTGAATGAAGCGAATGGCGAAGTCCCGCGACGTGGGGGTGTTCTCGGCCTGACCACCGGCGATAAAGCGCGAGGCCTGGACGAAGTCCACACCGTCGCGCAGGGCGTCGATAAAACCGGGGATGGCCGCCGGGTCGTCCTTGTCGTTGCCATCAATGGTGACGATGCCGGCATAACCCTGATCCAGGGCAAAGGCGTAGGCGCAGCGCAACTGGGCGCTGAGCTTGCCGGGCCCGGTCTTGCGCAGCAGGCCACTGACGCCCAGAGCCTGCAGGGCTGACAGCTCAAGCGAACCATCGCTGCTGCCGCCATCGACGATGATGATGTCGGCGACGGCGGCGATGTTCAGGGTGACCATGCGCTGCAGCAGGCGGGTGATGCGCGGGCCTTCGTTGATCACCGGAATGACCACGCACCACGGCTGTTGGCGACCGCTCCAGAGCGGCGTATCGAAGGTCGGTACTTGCCAGGCGGTACGCTGTGCCTGTGTGGGTTCGGCACTGGAGAGAGCAGGGGGCATGGGGTTTCCTCAGGCGACATGGGCGGTGATCAGCGCCACCCCGGCCATGACCAGGACGATCCCGGCGATGGTCGTCCAGTAGAAGGGCTCGCGAAAAATCAGCGCCGAAGACAGCGCCACCGTGGCAATCGCGCCGGCGGTCAGCACCGGGTGGGCGACGTTCAGGGGCAGCCGTACCAGCGCCGCGGCATACAACAGGAAGGCCGCGCCATACAGCACCAGGCCCAGCCAGAACGGCCAGTTGCTCAGGGCGGCGATGGGCTCTTTGAGGGACGGGAACTGGCGCGGCGGCATCATGGCCATCTTCACCAGCACGCTGGCCGAGGCGTTACAGAGAATGCCGCTGAGCAGGATCAGCCACTTCATGACGCGGTACTCCCGTAATGCCGCTGCGCTACCTCCACAGCCCGCTCGATGGACCATTCGGCCGGTTCGTGGGGGCTGCTGAGCATTTCGATGCTGACCACATGAGCAGGCAGATAGCGGCGGATGGCCTCGGCCATGCGTGGGTGATTGGTGCTGCCATCGCCCAGGGGCCGCAGATTCGGTTCGCTGGCATGGATATGGCCGATCTGCCCGGCATGGCGCTGCAGGATGTGCCAGGGGTCTTCGTGGTTGATGGCCAGGGCACCGGTGTCCAGTTGCATGCGGATGGCCGGGTGAGCGACCGCCCGGACCACTGCGGCGGTGCTGTGGCTGTCGGTCATGAAGTTGGCGCCGTAACAGACCGGATTGGGCTCAAGGCAGATGCATACGCCATGGGCCAGGGCAATGTCGCCCAGGGCCTGGAAAAAATCCGTGGCGCGCCGCTGCGTCTGCTCATCATCGAGGCCGCTGCGATCGCGGTTCTTCGGCGAGCCGAACACCAGTCGGTTGGCGCCTATCCCTGCGGCAATCCGGCAGACCGCTTCCAGGTGATACAGCATGGCCAACTGGCTGGCCGAGTTGCCGAACAGGTTCAGGCCAGTGGTGCCGAACAACAGCGACTGCATGCCGACGATGTTGATGCCGTGGTCAGCCCACCAGCACCTGACTCGGGCAATGTCGCTGTCCTGGGCCTTGAGCGGGTCGGGGAAGTATTTGCCCGGGGCAATATCGATGGCATCGACGCCCTTGCGGGCCAGCAGTGCGGCAATCAAAGGGTCCTGGTGGACTTCCCAGGCAATGTTGGATATCGCCAGTCTCATGGATGCACGTCTCTTACGGCGGGAAGGGTTCGCGGCTCGGACTGCGCGTAGGCGCGGATGGCCTGCACGGTGTCGCGAAAGCTGTAGGGGTAGCGGCCACGGCTGCCGAACACCTGGGCATGGCGGCTTTGCAGGTCGTAATGGGCCACAGGGCCGACTAGGCGATTGCTGAAGGTGCGGCCAAAACCCAGGCGCGCGACCTCGCCGACGCTGATCGGTTGCGCGCTCAGGTGCAGGCGCTGCAGGCGGGCGTCGAGGGCGGTCTGGATGTCCCAGCTCAGGTTGACCATGGGGTAGAACTGGAACAGCGCGCGGCTGTCGATGGCGTCCAGGTTATTGCCGTTGTGCAGGTCGAAGATCACGTTTTTGCGCAGCCCCGGGCCGACCAGGCCGGGCAGGCGAACGATCAGCGCCTCAGGGAAATGCGCCTCGACGAACTGCTCCAGGCGATAGCGATGCAAGCCATAGGCATGCAGACCGTTTTCCAGCACTGGGCTGTTCTCATCGACGCCATGGGGTTCGCGAAATACGTCCACGGTGCTGATCAGCACGAACTGGCGGCAGCTCACCGTGCGCAAATGGCCGATCAGATTTTCGATGGCCTGCCAGTCGGCCTCGGGGTTCTGGTTGGCCCGCCATTTCTGCCCGGGCGCGGCGGCGCAGATCACTCGTTCGAAGGCGCGGCCGCAGATATCGCCGATGTTGTTGGCGCGATAGCGCTGATCGAACGTCTGTTGCCGCAGCAGGGTGCTGCCCACGAATCCGGTGTAGCCGAGCAAGGCGGTGGTCATGTGGCTGCTCACTCAATCAGGGCGGGTAAAAGGCTCGGCGTCGAGCTTTTCCAGCACGTCGTAGATGTTGTCGATCTTGCCGCCCAGCACCGAATAGCTGCCGGGCAGGTGCGCGTGTTTTTCAAAGAGGATCGGGCGGGCGTCGTTGCTCTCGTTCATCACCAGCACGGTTTTGACTTCGAACAGCGACTCGACATAACGAGCGCCGCGCACCGCCGGGATATAGCGCTCGACGTCGCGCAGCATATGGTCGACGCGGCTCTGGCGCGGGTAGTGCTGCAGCTTGTCGTAGGGGTTGCGTCCTGGCTCGTCCTGCCAGTGCAGATGCGGGGTGTAGCGCACATGGGAAAGGCTGTGCAGGCCCTTGGCCGGAAACGGCATCATGGAGAAGAACGGCCCGTCCATCAGGGTGATGCCCAGGCTGTCCAGAGCCGCAGGCATCTGCAGCAACGGCATCTCGGTGATTTCCTGTTTGAGCTGGGCCTGAATGCCGGGAAAGTCGCCGCCCAGCTGATTGAGGCCGCTGTAGGTGCAGTTGAAGGCATAACGGCAGTGCAACCGCGACTCGTCGCCATCGGCCCGGCGCAGCACCGCCTCGATGCCGCCTTCGCTACCGCGATACAGCGCCGTGACCTGGGTCTGGCAGCGCACCTGGACCTCACACTCGCGCAACGCCTGCTCAGCCCACTGCGCCAGCTTGCTGGAGTCGAAGGCGAACTCCTGAACCTCGAACACCGCCTCGATCAAGCGTGGTTCGAACAGGCCGCGCAGCGCCGGGCTGGCTGGCTGGATCGGCGCGCCGATATCGCGACAGAAGCGCTCGAACTGCCGCGCCGTGACCTTGGAATTGCGTCGGGCAATGGCGTAGAGCTTGGTGAAGTCCTGCTTGATGATCGCGGGCCAGTCGCTGACAAAACGCGGCAGATTGACCCGGCTGCGGTAGGCCGTGGTGAAGCTGCGCGGGTAGTGATAGCCGTTATGCACCCGCGCCTGATTGTTGAAGGAGGCGCGTTGCATCAGCGCTGCTTCACGCTCGACCAGCACGATATGACGCAGGCCGCGCTGACGGGCCAGGTAGACGGCGATGGCGGCGCCGTAGAAACCGCCGCCAATGATCAGGGCGTCGATGGGCTGTGCGTCGTTCATCAGCGGACCTGACCGTGTAACGGCGCAGGTGGGGTGGGCGCTTCAGCGATATTGAGCTTTTCCCGCCGGGTCATGCGCGCGCTGGTGAACTCCTGACCGACGTGATAAAGCGGCCCTTCGTTGGACAGGCTGGCCATGTTCAGGATGTATTCGCCCAGCACCAGCAACACCAGGGAAATCAGGAAAAACATGCTCGACTGCAACAGCGAGACACTGACCCAGCCCGGCGCCACTTCGGTCTTGAACAGGGCGATGGCCACTACGTACACGCAATACAACAGGTTGCTCACTGCGCCGAACAGCGACAGCGCCGTGACCAGGCGCATCGGTGCGCGGGTGGTGGACACCAGCAGGCGCACGCCGCGATCGATGCTGTCGCGCAGATGCTTGGGCCGCGTGGCCTTGGGCGCGGCGCTGTAGCACAGGGACGCCCGGGCAAAACCGCCGGTGGCCGGCAGATGACGATACGACATGGCCGGATGCGGGTGCTGCAGGATGAAGTTGATCACCCGCTTGCCCAACAGCCGGTACTGCGGCGCCTCGCTGGCCAGGTGGATGCCGTTAAAGCGCTGGTAAAGCCAATGGAACACGGCAAAGGCGCAGCGATAAGCCAGGCTCTGGGGCGGCTTTTGCGCGTTGTTGGCGAACACCACATCGGCGCCGGCCATGGCCCGCTCGATCATCTGCGGGATGAAAGCGACGTCATCGTTGAGCGGATCAATCACCACCACCACATCGCCTAACGCGTTCTCCAGGCCAACCCATGACGCTGTGTCGGCATCGACTTCCTGGGTCAGGGCATAGACCTGCAGGTTGGCCAGGCCATCCTCGGCGGTCAGGCGCTTGAGCACCGCCACGCTGTCATCTTGCGACGCGTTATCGACAATGATCAGTTCAAAGTCGCTGGCCAGGGCGGCAATCACCGAGGCGGCGTGCACCAGTGTGGCTTCGAGGCTGTGGGATTGATTGCGAATCAGAAAGACGACAGATAAAAAACCAGGATAAATGTCCATATTGATCCTCAGAAAAACAGGGATCAGACACTCAGGCCGACGAGCCTCAAACTGCGTTATTTCATTGAGCGGGGAGGGTCTGTTGCGTTGTGCGTATAGCTACCGCCTGCCGACGTGTTGTCAGCAAGGCTGGCCTTTAAGAGAGGGCAGAAACAGGCTTTGCTATATCAGCGGTTGTTCAGGGAACTGTCAAATAAAAATGTCAATTTTTCGAGATTATAAATAATGGAATTTATAACGTTATGATTTAATTGAATAATAAATATTGACGCTGGTGAGGGGGCGACTTTGTTCTCCAGGTGATTTTGTTGACTCAGAGAGTGGAAAGGTTCTGTGGGAGCGGATTTATCCGCGAAGGAGCCTGGACAGACAACGGACTTGCTGTGCCTTCATACCCTCATTCGCGAATGAATTCGCTCCCACGGAATGCGCCTCCACAGAGTTCGGACTGATAGCTTTATAGATAGCTATCAGCGCGAACAGCTGATCAAGATATAGAGCTGATGGAGCCTGTGCCGAATGTCAGTCCAGAGGCCACGGTAACGCCCGTAAGTTGGATCAAGGCATCGCCGGCTTGAATACCTGCTGTCGCGTTACCAACCACAAACAGATAGCTGTTGCCGGAGTCGGTAAACACTGCACTGGAGCCCGCAACATCAGTACCCATTGCGCTGACCACTGCATCCAGTTTCTTCACCAGGGTATTGTCTGCCGGATTGAAGGTTGCCAGGCCTGTCGCCGAAATAGCCGCCGTACCTGATACTGCGCCCACCACGGCCGCTGCCACCGAAAGGGGTGACGAAGTGAAGGTGATCGTGTTGTTAGTGCCAGCGGTCCAGTCAGTAATAGTATCGGCCGCCGCGATCAAAGCGGTTGAAGTAGTGGTCGCTGTGAAGTGAGTGGACGAGAATAGAAAAACGTTAGTCCCGGCGCCACCGGTCAAGCGATCCGCTCCTGTACCTTCCATAACCGTGTCATTGCCAGAGCTGCCGATAAATGTCTGCCCGCCGCTGCCCAGGGTTACACTCGAAGCTGAGCTGGTATCGACCACTGTGCCGGCGCCATTGGCGATGCTGATGGTGCTGCCGCCGCTGCTTCCCGACAGGTGAATGGCCTCAAAACCGGTCAGGCCGCTCAGGTTGGTGTTCGCAGTCGCCGCACCCACATACAAGGCATCCGCCGGGCCGACAGCAGACAGCGTCTTGCCCGTCAGGTTGGCGGCGGTATCGCTGATCAACGAACTGGTGCTGACCGACAGGCTGATGCCGGCGGCCGTTTCCACGGTATTGACGTCGGCAAAGTTGCCCACCACGTTCCCACTGACATTCACCGCACCAGTGGTCGCGGCATCGAGGATGATCAGATCGGTGGCCGCCACGCTGCTGTCGGTCACGCTGGCAATCCAGGTGCCGGTCTTGGTGATGCCGGCAGCGCCTGCAAACGTCTTGATATCGGTCGCGGCGCCAATCACGTTGGTCACGGTACCGGCGTTGATGGTGGGTGTGCTGTGCAGATCGAGGTTGTTCAGCGCGGCGGCGGTGACGCTGGTATCGGTCAGCTTGATGCTGCCGGTGCCCAGCACGGTCAGGTTGCCCAGGTTGGCCACCGTCGTACTCAGGACGTCGGTGCTCGCCAGGCTGATACCGGTCGCGGTGGCGGCGTAATTGACGGTCGGCGAGGTGAAGCCTTCCCGGGTAAAGGTCGCGACCGAGCTGCCCACAGTACCGGACCAGGCTACGGTGATATCGCCGATGGCATAGCCACCAAACGAGACGGCGTGGGTGGTCGGGTCTTCAACGACGGTAAACAGGGTGTTGGTGGCGGTGGCCAGGGCGAAATCAGCACTGCTCAAGGCATTGGCCAGGGACGCTGGCGAAGCATCGACCTGGGTAAGAAAGCTGCGCGCCGAAGCTGCTGGAACCGCACCGCTGTAACCGCTCAGTTCCGCTGCGGTATCGATCTGCGCGGTAAAGGCCTTGGCGGCCGCCAGCTTGTTGGCCACTGCAGTGGCATCACCGACCCCGGCCGATTGCTGGATGGTCCACGAGGCCTGGGCCTGGGTCACTTTGCCGGACTCCAGTTGCGCAACCCAATAAGCCAGGCCTGCGGCTTCTGGCAGACGGCCAAAGGCATTCTGGTAGATCGCCGTGACTTTTTGCGTCGACGTGCTGCCACCGAACAGGGCTGTTGATTCAGTCGACGCCGAGAAGCCGGCAATCACCGCCGCGATGCTGCCTTTGGCGGCATCGATCTGGGCGGCCCAGTAGGCCTGCCCGACAGGATCGGCAGGGCGGCCGAAATAAGCGATATAGAGTTGTTGAACCTGATCAAAATACGTTGCAGCGGCCATCGGTCATCCTCGGTGTTCTTTTAAAAACAGTGCAGTACTGCGTCAGGGGACGGTTCTTGTAAATGCCGCCGCGTCTAGTGGCACATTAACATGCATGTTTTTGATAAAACGAGGGGCAAGCTATCAACACCGAGGCTTTATTGCGGGCAAAATTAAGCCCGGCAAAAGCCGGGCTGGAGGGACAAGCGCCTGGGGATCAGCTCAGGCGGCTTGCACCGATATGGTCAGCGCCATCAGCAGCTACGCGGTTAGCACCAACGCGATCGGCACCATCAGCAGCGACGCGGTTTGCACCAACGCGGTCAGCACCATCAGCAGCGACGCGGTTTGCACCAACACGGTCAGCACCATCAGCAGCTACGCGGTTTGCGCCAACGTGATCAGCACCATCAGTTGCGACGCGGTTTGCACCGACACGATCAGCGCCATCAGCAGCAACACGGTTTGCACCAACGCGATCAGCACCGTCAGCGGCTACGCGGTTTGCACCTACATGGTCAGCGCCGTTTTCGGCAACGACCTGGGCGTTCAGTTGGTCATGACCAGTGATGGCTGGCAGAGCGAAAGCGCTGGAAGCCAGAACAGAGAAGGCCAGGCCGAAAATCAGTTTGGAAGTTTTCATGATGGTTGCTCCAGATCGGTTAGAAGTTGTTGTTAACTCGGTATGGAGGTAATGCTACGCCGCTGGGATTTATTAAGAAGTCAATGCGATTGGTACCGACCATCGCTGAAATTGATAGTTAACTAACAGCATGATCTGCAATGAAATATCTCCCTATGGGAGCAGGCTTGCCTGCGAAAGGGTCCGTCCAGCCGACACTCTTTCAGGTCTGGCAGGCAGCCTTCGCAAGCAAGCTTGCTCCCAAAAAATCGATCTGTTGAGCCAGAAAAATTCAAAGAGTTATTTAGTCAAAAATGACTAATTATTGAGATTTTTTCTATATAATAAGTCAAATATGACTAATTTCGCTTTCGGATAATTACCGCTATGTCTCTCATCCACTTGCTCTACTCGCCAGCAGAGATCGCTCGAGATGTAGGAAAAAACGCCAGGGCAGTGCGTCTCTCGAAAAACCTTTCGCGCAAGACGCTGGCGGAGCTTTCTGGAGTCTCGGAGTCCTCGATCCAACGGTTTGAGGTCGGCGGCTCAATCACTTTGGAGGCCATGATCCTCCTGGCTACTGCGCTCGATGAGTTGAAGCCGATCACGGCCCTGTTCAATCCTCACCAGCCCAATTCATATGCAGAGTTGAAGAGCGCTGGACGCAAGCGAGGTACGAAATGACATCGCGCGGCGGTTATCCGAAGCTCAAGCGCTTTGACATCCTTGAAGTGACTAAAAACGGTGTGAAAGTAGGGGAGCTTTACAAGGAAGAAGGTAAAGGCATCTATTTCATCTACGACCAGGGCTGGCTGGCCACAGGGTTTAATTTGGCGCCTTTCTCAATGCGTTTTGACGATAAACCTCAGCTTGCCGGTGACGTTGAACTCTTCGAAGGCCTGCATGGCCCGTTCGCTGACTCCCTTCCTGACGGCTGGGGGATGCTGTTGATGGATCGATTTCTCAACAGCACCTTTGGAGATGGCACGGCCTACACCGTCACTGCGCTGGATCGCCTGGCGTATATGGGTGATCGAGCCATGGGAGCATTTGAATATCATCCTAAAGCCGATATGGAGAAGCTGAGTGGCTCGGTTGATTTAGCCGATCTTTTTGAAGCGTCAATCAAGGTATTTGAAGGTGAGACGGCGGCTGTGCTCACCAAACTGCGCCTCGCTGGTGGGTCACCAGGCGGAGCAAGGCCCAAAGCGATTGTTGCGATGTCGCCCGACGCAAAGCATGCAACTTCCGCATTTGAGCGTATTCCCGAGGGCTATGAGCACCGTCTCGTAAAATTCAGGGCTGGCGATGAGCCTGTGGAAACGGGCGCGATTGAATATGCCTACTACCTGATGGCGCGGGAGGCAGGCGTTCAAATGGCAGATTCGAGCCTTTTGAGCCTGATGGCGAACGGCAAACCTGAGCGTTTTTTTTCGACCAGACGCTTTGATCGCCAGGGCGAGAAAAAACTGCACGTCATGACTGTCTCAGCCCTCATGTATGCCAGTTTCAAGGCTCCAACAATGGATTACAGCGAGCTGTTGAAGCTGACCAACGTGCTGACTCGCAGTGCTACGGAAGTTGAAAAAATGGCTCGATTGATGATCTTCAACGCCCTGTCGCATAACCATGATGATCACACCAAGAACTTTGCATTTCTGTGCAATGAGCCCTCACAACCGGGTGAGCAGCCAGCATGGACGCTTGCGCCAGCCTATGACCTGACATTTTCACACGCGCGAGGCGAACACACGACGGCATTCTCCGGCCATGGCAAGGCCACTCGAAAGATCATTCATGAACTGTGCAAAGACTATAAATACCTGCGCCCTGATGAATATATTGCTCAGACGCTGGAAGCTCTTTCGGGATGGCGAGCGGTGTTTGAATGTGTGGATATCCCTCTGCAAGCTGGTGCTGGGATGTTCCGTGTCCTGGAACAGGATCATGAAGCTTTCGAGGACACAAAGAAGCGCCGACGATGACTACCAGTAGTTGAAAGATGCGATGAAGTAGAGGCCGTTATAGTAATCCAGGCAAAATTAAGCCCGGCAAAAGCCGGGCTGGAGGGACATGCGCCTGGGGATCAGCTCAGGCGGTTTGCACCCACGCGATCAGCACCATCAGCAGCGACGCGGTTTGCACCAACACGATCAGCACCATCAGCGGCTACACGGTTTGC
Organism: Pseudomonas sp. JUb42; assembly: GCF_024807945.1. Classification (GTDB taxonomy): domain Bacteria; phylum Pseudomonadota; class Gammaproteobacteria; order Pseudomonadales; family Pseudomonadaceae; genus Aquipseudomonas. The sequence continues at coordinate 22,443 of NZ_JANUFD010000021.1, forward strand.
GCCAACGTGGTCAGCACCGTTTTCAGCAACGCGGTTGGCATTAACGTGGTCAGCACCATCAGCAGCGACACGGTTTGCACCTACATGGTCAGCGCCGTTTTCGGCAACGACCTGGGCGTTAAGTTGGTCATGGCCATTGATGGCTGGCAGAGCGAAGGCGCTGGAAGCCAGAACGGAGAAGGCCAGGCCGAAGATCAGTTTGGAAGTTTTCATGGTGGTTGCTCCAGATCGGTTAGAAGTTGTTGTTAACTCGGTATGGAGGTAATGCTACGCCGCTGGGATTTATTAAGAAGTCAATGCGATTAGTACCTGTCATCGCTGAAATTGATAGTTAACTAACAGCATGATCTGCAATGAAATTCCCTGTAGGAGCCGCCTTGGTGGCGATGGCGCCAGGTCAGGCGCCGATATTATTGCGAGTGCTGTGCACTCGATCGCCAGCAAGCCAGCTCCTACAAAAGCCGGCCCGGTCAGCCAGTGAAATTCACACCTTGAAATGGCTGACCAACTGCTGCAGCTGATTGCCCAGTCGCGCCAGTTCGATGCTGGAAGCTGCGGTTTCTTCGCTGGCCGAGGCGGTCTGTTCGGAGACGTCGCGCACGTTAAGGATGCTACGGCTGATCTCTTCGGCCACTGAGCTTTGCTGTTCGGCGGCGGCGGCGATCTGCTGGTTCATGGCCTGGATGCTCGAGACCGTCTGGGTGATGCTGCCCAGAGACGTGCCGGCCTTGCGCGCCAGTTCCACGCTGCTGTGGGTCAGTTCGCGGCTGCTGAGCATGATGCTCGATACCTGGCGGGTGCCGTTCTGCAGGCCTGCGACCAGGCTTTCGATTTCTTCGGTGGACTGCTGCGTACGCTGGGCCAGGCCGCGGACTTCGTCGGCAACCACGGCAAAGCCACGCCCGGCTTCCCCGGCGCGAGCGGCTTCAATCGCGGCGTTGAGGGCCAGCAGGTTGGTCTGTTCGGCCACGGCCTTGATCACGTCCATGACCTTGCCGATCTTGGCGCTTTCCTGTTCTAGCTCGTTCATGGCGTCGCTGGAGCGACCGACTTCACTGGCCAGACGCTCGATCTGGGTAATCGCCTGAATCACCACCTGGTCGCCGGCGCGGGCCTGTTCATCAGCCTGGGAGGCGGCCATCGAGGCCTGCTCGGCATTGCGCGCGACTTCGTGGACGGTGGCCGACATCTCGTGCATGGCGGTGGCCACCTGGTCGGTTTCGTTCTTCTGGCTATTAACGCCGGCGCTGGTCTGCTCGGTGACGGCAGAGAGCTCTTCGGCGGCGCTGGCGATCTGGGTGACGCCATCGCGGATGCCGCCAATCAGATCGCGCAGGGTTGCGCCCATGCGCTGGATGCCCTGCTGCAGCACGCCGATTTCATCCTGGCGCGTGACGACCATGTCGTGGGTCAGGTCGCCGGAGGCAATGCGCTCGACCACTACCAGGGTATCGCGCAACGGCCGGGTGATCTGACGGGTAATCAGCACGGCGGCAAGGATGCCCAACAACAGCGCCAGAATTGTGCAGCTCAGTTGCAGGGTCCGGGCCTTGGCGCTTTCTTCATCGCGGCGAGTGATTTGCAGGTTGGACAAATCATCGCAGATCTTCACGATCAGTTGCCCCTGATCGGTCATTTCCTTACGCGCCTGGACAATATTGGCGTAGGCCGCCTTGAAGTTTTGCACCGCGGTGCGGTAGTTGGTCAGGGCGCTTTCCAGCTGTTTGAGGCGTTCGCCCTGGCTATCGCCAAAAGCGCTGTTCAGTGGCTGCAAACCCGCAATGGCGCTGTCCAACTGTTTGGCCACCAGTTGCTCGGTATCGGCGTTGACGTTGGCGGTATAGCCGCGCACTTCGTAGCGCACCATCATCAGGTCTTCACGGGCCTTGGTGATGGCCTGGTTCAGTTCGAAGCGACGGGCGTCATCAGGCGGCATCTTGGCGACATCGTCGTTGATCTGGGCGATCAGCGCGGCACCCTTGACGGCTTGCACACCCATTTCGGCGCGCATGGCGTTGCCTTCTATATAGCCTTTGCGCATGGCACTCAGGGACTTGTCGTAGTCGGTGATCACGCCGCCGAGCTGTTGCAGCAACTTGACGTTTTCCGGGCTCTTGAAGATCGACAGCACTTTCTCTTGCTGTTTACGCAGGTCAGCGCTGGCGCTTTGCACCGACTGTGCAATGGTTTCGTCGCCGTTGGCCAGCATGTATTGCAGGCGTACGACGCGCAGTTTGGTCAGCTGGCTGTTGAGGTCGGCGATATCACCCATCCAGTTGCTGCGGTTGATCATGCTGTCCAGGCTGGTCCAGCCGGCCAGTGCAAGCAGGGCAGTAAAAACCAGCACAAGGCCAAAGCCCAGGGCCAGTTTCAAGTTGACGCTGATATTGGCAAACCAGCTATTCATATGTCTCTCCAGTGTCTATTTCTTGGGCATCAGGCAGCTGGAAAATTGTTGTTATTCGGCCAGCGTAAAAGGTCGGTCAAACACTATCGGCCGAGTTTTGCGGAGCTGAAACGAATTTCCTCCTGCGCTTTAGAGCCTATCCGATGATGGCACTAAGGCCAGTTTTCCAAAGAATAAAGTCAATGTGGCATGCGGTCGCTGCTCCATTACTCCGTTTGGAGGCTATGACTTCGCCTGCTTACGGGCGTTAAGTATCTGATTGGATGCAATATTTTGATTTTTGGTGATTAGTTGGCCCTGCAATTCCCCTACACTGGGGTAAAAGTCAAAGAGCCATGAATATGCCACTGCGTACGTTGTCCCAGGCTAAAGCCTGGCTGGATGAGCAAGGAAAGTCTGTACAGGAATTTGCCCGTGAGCATGGTTTGTGTCCGGCCACGACCTACCAGGTGCTATCCGGCCATAAAAAAGGCATACGCGGTAAAGCCCATACGGCAGCGGTTTGCCTGGGTATCAAGGCCGGCAGCCGCGATGATGGCGGAACCGGCGGTCACTGATCGCGGGCTGATGACGACGACTTGATCTCTTTTCCTCTACGGCCACACGGCGGTGCAAGCTGTGGGGTAAAGTGTGGGACATATCTGATGGCCTTCCAAATTAACCCATCAAATACGGGGTAAAACTGCATATGTACGCGGAGGGATCCACCTCGTACATTACGCTGTAAACTATGCGCCTTGTGAGTGCCTTGGCCCTATCGAGCCTTTTATGAGCAAATTGACCCAGACCTTTGTCAGAACCGTGCAAACCCCGGGAAGCTATCACGATGAACGTGGTTTGTTGCTGCGTGTCGGGGCCAGTGGTAGCAAGCGCTGGGTTTTTCGCTATCAGCGTGCCGGCCGGCGCCATGACCTGGGGTTGGGCAGCTTTCCGGCAGTGTCCCTGAAGGCTGCGCGCCTGGCCCTCGACACGTTGCGCCTGCAACTGGCCCAGGGACATGACCCCTTGGCTGGGCCGAAACCCGAAGCTGCGCAGGTGCGGGTGACCTTTCGCGAGGAGGCCGAGCGCTATATCAGCACCCACCGGCCAAGCTGGAAGAATGCTCGCCACGCCCAGCAATGGCAGCATTCGCTGCGCGATCATGTCTATCCGTTGCTGGGTGAGCAGTCGGTAGAGCTGATCGACACTGATCAGGTCTTGCAGGTGCTGGTGCCGATCTGGCAGCAGATCCCGGAAACAGCGTCTCGTCTGCGCAACCGCATCGAGCTGGTGCTCGATGCCGCCAAGGCGCGCAAGCTGCGCGACGGGGAAAACCCGGCACGCTGGCGTGGCCATCTGGACAAACTGCTGCCCCGGCAAAAGCGTGTTCAGGTGCACTTTGCGGCGATGCCGGCAGCCGAGGTTGGCACCTTTATGCGCCAGCTCGATAGTCTGGACAGTACGGCGGCGCGAGCCTGCGAATTACTCGTTCTCACCGCCTGCCGCAGTGCGGAGATCTGCGGCGCGCTTTGGGATGAATTCGACCTGGTCAGCGGCATTTGGACCATCGGCGCGCAACGCATGAAGGCAGCCAGGCTACATCGCGTGCCCTTGTGCACCAGTGCGCTGCAGGTCCTGGCCCAGCAGGCTGGCAAGCATCCGCGCTATGTGTTCCCCAATGCCCGGCAGTCGGCCGCTCTGCCCGGCAATGCGCTGCGCCGGACCATGGACGAGCTCGGCGCCAGCGAATACGTACCCCACGGTTTTCGCTCGACTTTCCGCACCTGGGCCGCAGAGCAGACACAATTCCCCCGTGAAGTCTGTGAAATGGCCCTGGCGCACAGCCTCGATGACAAGGTTCAGGCCGCCTATAACCGCAGTGATCTGCTGGATAAGCGCCGTCTGCTGATGCAGCAATGGGCGGCGTTCATCCAGGAAGGGGCCGACGTCCCCCTCAGTCTTCAGGTCCGGGCAGGTTAAGCCCGAGTTGGGCGCTGTTGACCTTCTTCTTATTTATTACCGGTATGCGCGGCGATGACTGCGAGTAGGTCGACTCGACGCTGCTGGGCTTGCTCACCGGCTCGATCGCCGGTTGCTGGCCAACCAGGTCGTCGGGGTTGAGGTACAGGTTCATGCGGGGAATGACCTCGATCCGCGCCTTCTTGTCGGGCCGCTCGGCTTGCCGGGCATGGCGGTCGAAATCGCGCAGATCATGCACGACGGTAGGTTCGTCACCGGCCAGAACGAACATCGGCAGGTTGCTGTGGATCATGGCGTCGTAGCGCGAGCTGCCGGAGAAATACACCATGGCCCGTGGGTGCGGAGCGACCTTCTTGTACTTGATCAGCGTGGCCTGGTCCGACAGATTGACGATGCGCCGCAGCTCGGCACCGGCCTGGGTTTGCTCCAATGCGACGCCCTCCTTCGTGGACTGCAGCTCGGCAGCCTTGCCCAGGTACTCGCGCACCTTGCCCACGGCAATCCGTTCGCCGCCGGTGGTGTGCCCGGCCCAGGTAAACACCAGCAGCCGCGGACAGACATCGAACGCCTGACTGTGACGCGCCAGCTGCTTCATGCTGAACTGATAGCCCAGGGCCTGGCGCAGGATTTTCGAGCGGGCGGTAGGTGCCAGATTCAGTTCGATGCGGGTCTGCTCGATGGCCATCAGCAGTTGATCCTTGAGTAGATTGATCTCGCGGATGGGCTCAAGGACACTTTCACGCATCACGAAATAGCCCGGCAAACGCATCACCGTACCAGGCGCCTGCCCTGGCTCGCGCTCGAAGGTGCTCATGGCGCGCAGTGTTGCTTGGATGGCGGCCTCGCCTTCCAGTGCACGCACCTCAATCAAATCGGGGGCCTTTTGCTCGGCCAATACCGGCAGTTGCCAGACCTTACCGGCGACGACCAGCCGTGGCCAAACGAGTTGAAAAGCCTCAAGGTGCTCCACCAGTAAAGCATGGGCAGCAGTAATATCCGTCAGCATTGGATCTACCTAAAACTAATACCACCCCTATTATAGCGCCATCTATATGCACACGCCTTCTCTTCCGCTGCGCTTCCCGTGCGCTTTTCGGGGGGGAGGAAGAGCGTAATCAGAAAGGCTGTTTGTGAGGGGTGGTATTGGAATGCTTATTGTCCTTGATTAAATGTTAGCTATATATCTAGCTATCTTATTGAGCGTTTGGGTTTGCGCATTTGTTGGCGTTTAAGCTGACCCGCCCAGGTTATTGCGGCGGGTCATTCTGGGGAGCAAGGATACCTGCCCCGCAGATAGCTAACGACATAGATATCTACCGCATAGCTATCTATATAGCTATTTGAGCTGGTAGTGCTTCATCAGCAGCTGCTGAACGATGTCCGTCTCGGTGACGCGCTTGCCTGTACGCGCAGATTCTTGAGCAGCGCCGATTTTCAAAGCATTGGCGATGTCCCAGCGCAGGCGAAACAGCTTCTGCACGGTAGGCTCAGGTTTGAACGCTTCGATGACTTGGGGCTTGGGCGCCTCGACCGGTGCGCTTTCAACCTCGCTCGGCTTTTTTGCCAGGGCTTTGTCGGCCTCCCCTCCTTCGAGAAACTCCGTCGGGTCCTTCTTGAAGCTTTTGATGTCTGGCTTGGCCTTGATCATCCCAGCACCTCGGCAACGAAAGCGTTCATTTCCTGAATGGCCGCGTGATCACGCTTGAGCTCATGAACGATGGCGCCTTCACTGATGCAGCGACGGAACGCTACGCGCTCGCAGATCTTGGTTTTGAATACGCTGAAAGATTGTTCTTCCAGGAAGGTCAGCATTTCGCCGGTGTCCTTGGTACGGGTATCAACCCGCGACAGCAGCATGCGCACATCCAGGTCCGGGTTGTAGTCACGGGCCAGATCGACCACGGTCAACAGATCGGTCATGGCCGCTGCGTCAAAAGAACTGGCGCCCACTGGCACGATGACGACTTCAGCCAGCAACAGGGCTGAACGCAGGCCGACCGAATCACGGCCGCCGGCATCAACAACGACGTGTTCATAAGAGCTGGCCAACTGGCGGCCCTCGGAGTTGATCGCTTTGCCCTGCAGGCAGACGGTGGTCGGGCTCGGGCTGTATTCCGGATTATCGCGACGCCAGGCTGCCCAGCTTGCTGCGCTGGCCTGGGGGTCGCCATCGATCAGCAATGTTTTACCGCGTATGGCCAACAAGGTGGCCAAGTGCACGGCGGTGGTGGTTTTGCCGACACCGCCTTTAGTGTTCACACAAGCGAAAATGGTCAAGTGGACGTCCTGTTCAGATAGATAGCCAGATAGATAGCTGTAACTCAGGCGCCAGTATAGCTATCTATCTATATAGCTATCTATAGCCTTGGACCCTTTTAGCTTGCGGGTTTCGTCTGGTTTCTTTGCCGACCTGTCTCTGCTGTCGTGTAGGCTAGGTCTGATTTTTCAGCAGGATTTTTCCGGGAGACGATGGCTTTGCGGATTGACCTGGTTGGCGACAGATCGTGATAACCGCCAAAGCTTTTGTCGCCTAGGTCTGGGCTCAGGTTTTCCACGGCCGGATCTGTTTTCTACGGCGGAAATGAAGATTTAATGGTTTTTTCAGTCAGATGCCAGGCTGAAAACACGTCACCAAGGCCCCCACGGAGCTCTCAGGGGAGCGAGAAGCAATTATCGCTGGCACCTGCTGGTTGAAAGTCGACTTTTGCGCCTGTGCGCGGCCTCAGGAGGTTTTAGCGCTATGGCCTTTGGGCTTTTCGCTTTTGATTTTCAAACCAGAAAAAAATTGGCTTTTGCGCTCGCGTTTTTAAAATCTTTTTTTCTTGTTTTTAAAGCTTGTTTTTAAAGCTTGTTTTTAGGACCGCTACAGCCCTTGATTTACGTGGCCTCCAGCGATGCAACGACTACAGATTCCGGCTATGCGACTACAAATTCCGGCTATGACGACTACAGATTCCAGCTCTCACGACTACAAATTTCAGCTATTACGACTACAAATTCCGGCTGTTATCCACAGGCATTTGAACGAGTTACGGTTTCCTACTGCCTTCTGAGCTGCATCTGACGACTACAAATTCCGGCTATTGGCCGTTTTCCCCCGCAACGACTACAGATTCCGGCTATCCGGGACCTTCCTATCGACTACAAATTCTGGCTATGGCCGTTTGCCGGTGCTTTCCAGGGCTTACATCCTGAAACCAAATCTCGCTGGACTGATTTTTTCGGCTATCGACTACAAATTCCGGCTATCGAGGGGTTTTGCATCGACTACAGATTCCGGCTATGGCTAGGTGCCATCTTTTTACCTGTCTCTGCCGTGAGACACATCCTGTCTAACGACTACAAATTCCGGCTAGATGCATTGTCGGTCAGGCTTGGTACTATCGACTCATTCAAGAGTCGGTATGAGTCGATGACCTCCAAAGAACCCTCGCTGTTGCTGGTAACCAAAGCCAATGACCTGATCAGCGCATCCTATCGCCTGACGCTGCAGGAGCAGCGTCTGTTGCTGGCCGCCATTGCCCAGGTCGATCCGCGCAAACCCATGCCGTCCAAGATCACCGTGACCGCTGCCAGCTTCGCCGAGATCTACGGCGTGCCGATCCGCTTCGCCTACACCAACCTCAAAGAGGCGGCCGACTCACTCTACGAGCGTGATATCCAGACCTTCGATGGCAAGAACCGCACGCGCATTCGCTGGGTCTACAAGGCGGCCTATGCCGAGGGCGAGGGCCGCGTCACGCTGAACTTCACCGTGGACGTTATCCCCTACCTGTCGATGCTCAACAGCAAGCTGACCTCCTACGATCTGCGCCGGGTAGCGAACCTCAACTCCATGCACAGCTTCCGTCTGTTCGAGCTGATGATGCAGTTCAAGAGCACTGGCGTGCTGATCATCGAGGTGGAAAAACTGCGCATCCTTCTCGACCTGGGCGACAGCTACAAGCGCTTCAACAACCTGCGCCAGCGTGTCATCGCACCGTCCATTGCCGAGATCACGGCCAAGTCCGGCATCACCATCACCTACCAGACCATCACCGAAGGCAAGACCGTCAAGAGCCTGATGTTCCGCTTCCAGGAGGCGGCGCAGATGCGGCTTTCCCTGGAGGACGGCATGGAGGCTATTCCTCATGAACAGTTGGTAATTCTTGAAAATTGATTATAAATCATACGTTTATCTTGATAGCTATCTATATAGCTAGATAGCTTTAATGATGGCTGGCTAGATATCCATAGCCGGAATTTGTAGTCGATAGCTGTAGGAAAGGACGCAGCAAGATGCTTCCTTCTATATAGAAGGAAAGCCAGTGATGCTTCCGGGAACGCCTGGATGGGGCAAAAAAGGGGCATATGCCGGGTTTTTGCCGCGCTGAAGCGGTTTTATCTATCAAGATAGCTATCTATATATCTAGCTGGCTAGCTGAATTTCAATAGCCGGAATTTGTAGTCGATAGCCGAATCAAACGCCGCGCGGGGAGGCAGCAGCGATACTGTGGGAGTAAATTTTGTGGGAGCGAATTCATTCGCGAAAGCAGTATTTCAGGCGATGCACATGCTTCGGATGTACAGGCCCATTCGCGAATGAATTCGCTCCCACAGTACTCCGCTGAATCAGCCGATGAGGATTATGAGTCTGGCATCTAACGCCAAAAAATCGCATTAACAGCTACGGTTCAGCTGTAATGACATATAAAGAAAAGTTTTAATAAATAACGACTCATTACTTTATAGAGTAAGCGTTCAGAAGTGTTTCATGGCTGATACATAAGCCTGCGTCGTTAAGTCACGACGCAGGGTTTAACTCATCAATCAGCGGCCTTCTCAGCCAACACTTGTCGATAGATCTGCGCAGTGGTCGCGCACATATGCTCGGCGGTGAAAAGCTGTTGGAAGCGCAGTTCTGCGTTAGCGCCAAAAGCTGCCGCTTCGACGGGGTTGTCCCACAGCCGGGTCATTGCCGCGCGCAGGGCCGGCGGTTCGTTGGGCGGCACGGCCAGGCCGGTGTGTTCGTGCAGATTGACGAAGGTGGTGCCGGTTCCCATTTCGCAGGAAATCATGGGCTTGCCGTACATCGACGCCTCCACCAGGGAAATGCCAAAGGCCTCCGAGCGCATGTGCGACGGGAACACCAACGCGTAGCACATCTGCAGCAGGCACACCTTGTCCTCATCATCCAGGCGGCCGAGAAACTGCACATTGCGCAGTTTCAGGGTCTCGGCCATGGCCTTGAGCTCTTGCTCCTGAGGGCCGCCACCGAGAATCAGCACCGGATAATCCACGCCTTCCAGGGCCCGCAGCAGGCTGTCCAGGCCCTTGTAATAACGCAGCACGCCGACGAACAGGAAAAACTTCGGCGGCACGCGCTGGCGCCACTTCTCCTGGGTGGTCGGGGTGACGACCGGGTAGGCCGCCTGATTCAGGCCATAAGGCACGACCACGGTTTTATCGACGAACGGCTTGAGCGTGGTGCTGGTGCGCTGATAGTTGGGCGAGGCCACCAGAATGCGGTCCATGCGCGACAGAAACGCGTGCATCAAGGGCCGGTAAAGCTTGAGCAGATGGCGCTGCTTGATCACATCCGAGTGGTAGCTGAGCACCGTCGGCTTGCCGTGGCGCGTGGCGAAATGCACCAGGTCCATCAGCGGCCAGGGGAAGTGAAAGTGCACCAGATCAGCCTCGGCGGCCATCTCCTTGAAGGTGCCGAACACCTGGGCGGAGAACCCGGTGGACGCCAGGTTGAAGTTCTCTTTGACCCGCGTAACCGGGTGATCGGCCACCTGGATCTGCGCAGGGGAGGGGTTGGGGCTGAGCGTCAGGACCTGATTGTCGATGCCCAGGGCGCGACCGCCCTGGCACAGCTGGAAAATCACCTGCTCGATGCCGCCGGTGGTGTCCGGGTAATAGGTTTTGAAGAAATGCAGAATGCGCATGAAATGCTCGCAGGACAGCTGGGGCAGATCGACTTCCTGAGTGTCCACAACGGGAACAACATGGGTTACGCATTTGAAACGCAGGTTGTGTAGGAAGAAGAACAAGGAATGCCAAGATGCGCGGACTTTACCTTTCGCTTTGAAGACGTTGCAACATTAAATCTAGGAAAGATCCTACGTAGGAAAATACTGTCGTCTGATTCCACTGACAGCTTTTTCATTTATCACTCGTTAGTCGAGTGTTACACTCCCGCGCTTTTCCATACCCCGTGGCAGTTAGGAAATTATGCGTAACGTCGATGAAAACAGCTTGCAGGCTGCGTTAAAAGCTTGTAAAGGCAGTTTCATATCAGTCGGTATCTTCAGTTTGTTCGTGAATGCCCTGATGCTGGTTCCTACCTTTTATATGCTCCAGGTCTACGGGCGTGTGGTCACCAGTGGCAGCATGACCACGTTGGCCGTGCTGACCCTCATCATGGTCATTCTTACCATTACCACAGGTCTGTTGGAGTGGGTGCGTTCGCGCATCATGATTCGCGTCAGTACCAAGCTCGACGTCATCCTCGCTCGCGATGTGTACCGCGCCAGTTTCAAAATGGCTCTCGCGACCGGCGGCATGAACTCCTCGGCCCAGCCCCTGAGCGATCTGACCGCCTTGCGTCAGTTCCTGACCGGCAACGGCCTGTTCGCCTTCTTCGATGCCCCATGGCTGCCGATCTACCTGGCCGTGATGTTCATGTTCCACCCTTGGTATGGCTGGACCGCCGTGGCCAGTGCCATCGTGCTGCTGATCCTGGCCTATGCCAACGAGAAGGTCACCAGCAAGCCGATCGCCAACGCCAACCGCGAAAACATGGCCGCCAGCCTGCACACCACCAAGAACCTGCGCAATGCTGAAGTCATTGAGTCCATGGGGATGCTCAATAACTTGATCAATCGCTGGTCCCTGCGTCAGAAGAAGGTCCTGCTGCTGCAATCGGAAGCCAGTGACAAGGGCGGCAACATCACCTACGCCTCGAAAAGCTTCCGGGTCATGGTGCAGTCGTTGATCCTCGGCCTGGGTGCTTACCTGGCGGTCAACCACGAAATTTCCTCGGGCCTGATCATTGCCGGTTCCGTGCTGCTGGGCCGCGCCCTGGCGCCAATCGATCTGATCATCGGCAGCTGGAAAGGCTTCATCGCCGCCCGCGGCCAGTACAACCGTCTCAATGAAATGCTCTCCAAGCTGCAGTCGGAGCCTGAGCGCATGCCGCTGCCGGCGCCGCTGGGCAACGTCAGCGTGGAAAACATGATTGTCGGCGCGCCGAACTCGCGCGTGGCCATCATCAAAGGCATCAGCTTCGCGGTACCGGCCGGCACCATCGTCGGTGTCATCGGCCCGAGTGCCTCGGGTAAGTCGACCCTGGCCCGTGCGCTGCTGGGCATCTGGCCACCACAGCACGGTACCGTGCGTCTGGACGGTGCCGATATCAGCAACTGGGACAAGATCGAACTGGGCCCGCACATTGGCTACCTGCCTCAGGACATCGAACTGTTCGAAGGCACCGTCGGCGACAACATTGCCCGTTTCGGTGAAGTCGATCCGGAAATGGTCGTGCAGGCCGCCAAAGTGGCCGGCGTTCACGAAATGATCCTGTTGCTGCCCGAAGGCTACGACACCGTGATCGGCAGCGACGGCGTCAGCCTCTCCGGCGGTCAGCGTCAGCGCGTCGGCCTGGCCCGTGCCCTGTACGGCACACCGAAACTGATCATCCTCGACGAGCCGAACTCCAACCTCGACGAAATCGGCGAGCGCGCCCTGTCCTACGCCCTGACTTATCTCAAGGCCGAAGGCTCGACAGTGTTCGTGATTACCCACCGCACCAATATCCTCTCCCAGCTCGATCGTCTGCTGGTGATGAAGGATGGTCTGCTCAGCATGTTCGGGCCGACCGAGCAGGTGGTGGCCGAACTCAGTGCCAAAGCCAACAGCCAGAAAAACCAGGTTGCCACCGCAGGCGCAGCGCCTACCAGCGCCTGACAGGAATACGTCGATGAACCGAAATATGATTGCCACCGCCGCCGACAACTTCCATGACCTGCCCACGTCCGACGCCAAGTCGCGGCGCATTGGCTACACGATCATCTTTGTTGTCTTCGGTATCTTTGGCACCTGGGCGGCCGTTGCGCCGCTCGACAGCGCGGTCAACGCCCCGGGTGTGGTCACCGTGCAGACCTACCGCAAGACCGTGCAGCATCTGGAAGGCGGTATCGTCAAAGAGCTGCTGGTACACGACGGCGACACCGTCAAGGCCGGCGACCCGCTGATCGTCCTCGATGACTCCCAGGTGCGTGCCGAGTACGAAATCAACCGGGGTCAACTGGTTGCGGCCAAGGCCACCGAAGCGCGTCTGCGTGCTGAACGCGATGGCAAGACCAGCATCGACTTCAGCGACATGATCGAGCACGACACCCCGCGCGGCAAAGAAGCCCAGGCCACTGAGACTCAGGTGTTCAACGCCCGCCGTAACGCCCGTCTGGGCGAGATTTCGGTGCTGCAAGAGCGCGTCGGCCAGCTCAACGAGCAGATCAAGGGCCTCGGCGCCATGATCTCCACCAAGAACAATCTGGGCAAATCCTACAACGGCGAAATCAAGGAGCTGAGCGACCTGCTGGCCCAGGGCTTCGTCGACAAGCAGCGCCTGCTGGATCAGCAGCGCAAGCTGGACATGCTCAAGTCCGAAATTGCCGACCACGACTCGACCATCACCAAGACCCGTCTGCAGATCAACGAAACCCAGTTGCAGATCCTGCAACGCAACAAGGATTTCAACTCGGACGTGGTCAAGCAATTGGCCGAAACCCAGACCAAGGTCTACGACCTGCAGGAACGCGTCGCGGCCTACCAGGACCGCCTGAGCCGTGTAGTCATTCGTGCTCCGGATGACGGCATGGTCATCGGCATGACCGTGCACACCGTCGGCGGTATCGTCCGCGCGGCCACGCCGTTGCTGGACATCGTCCCTTCGGTCTCCGACCTGATCGTCGAAGTGCATGTGCAGCCAGTGGACATCGACCGCATTGCCATCGGCAAGCCGGCGAAGATCCGCTTCAGCGCCTTCAACGCCACGACCACCCCGGAAATCGAAGGCGAAGTGATCCAGATCTCCGCCGACCGCCTGACCGACGAACGTACCGGCGCGCCTTACTACCTGGCCCGCCTGCGCGTGACGGCTGAAGGCGAGAAGAAGCTGGGTGATCGCAAACTGGTGCCAGGTATGCCGGGTGATGCCATGATCGTCACCGGTTCACGCACCATGCTGCAGTACATCCTGCAACCGGCCCGTAATGCCATCACTGAATCGATGATCGAGGAATGATTGTGCGCCGTCTGTTCCCCTGTCTGATGTTGAGCTTGCTGTCTGTGCAGATCCAGGCAGCCGAGGTCAAGATTGCTGAACCTGCGACCGCCAAGCCACCGGCCACCAGTGTCAGTGCCAAGACCTACACAGCCGACCTGCTGTCGCTGTATCGCGAGTCGCGTCTGGAGGACCCGCGGGTCCTGGCGTCCTATGCCCGCAACCTGGCAAGCCAGGCGCATGCGGACGAGGCCTTTGGTTCGTTGCTGCCGCAGATCACCGCCCAGGCGGGGGGTAACCGCATCAAGCAGACCAACGAACTGCAAGACCAGGTCTATAACAGCGAGAACTACAGCATCAGCTTGAGCCAGGCCTTATACAACAAGGCTGCCTGGGAGAACTACCAGAAGTACAAGAAAACGATCAAGCAGACTGAATCAGAGAGCGTCGAGGCCCAGGCCGAAGCGGCCCTGGACCTGGCCCAGCGTTACTTTGCCGCCCTGGCCGCAGACGACGAGCTGGAGCTGACCGAAGCTGAACTGCGCACCAACCAGGGCAGCCTTGACCGGGTCAATGCGCTGTACGCCAAGCAACTGGCCATGATCACTGACGTGCTGGATCTGCGTGCCCGGGTCGATACCCTGGCCGCCCAGGCGGTCGACGACCGTAACCAGGTGCGCGTCAGCCGCGCGGCCCTGTCGGAAATCGTCGGCCGCCCGGTCACGGAAAAACTCAGCCGTATCCGCACCGATGCCCAGTTCAAGGTTTCCGACCAGAGCCTGGACACCTGGGTGCAGAACGCCCTGCAGGAAAACCCGACCCTCAAGGCCAACATCGCTGCGGTGGATGTCGCTGAAGCCGGTGTTCGCGGCGGCAATGCCGGGCATTACCCGACCCTGGCCCTGCAACTCAGCGCGCAGAACACCAACGAAGGCTATAACAACGCCCTGGCGCCCAAGACCGACAGCTACGTAGCCGGTCTGGTCCTGCAAGTGCCGATCTACAGCGGCGGCTCGACCTCTGCCCGTGTGCGTGGCCTGGTCCAGGACCAGATCAGCGCCGAGCAGCAACTGGAAGCGACCCGTCGCCAAGTGGTCAAAGAGACCACTAACGCGTATCTGACTGCCGATTCCAACGTCGAAAAAATGCGTGCTAACGTCAACGCACTGAATTCGGCAACGCAAGCGAGCATCGCTTCGCAGAAATCTTTTGCTTATGGCGTGGTCAACGCCGTGGACGTTTTGAACGCCACCCAGGCCGAATTCAAAGCCAGGCGCGACCTGCTCAAGACCCAATACGATTTCATTACCAATCTGTTCGTTCTCAATCGCTGGGCCGGCAAGGTGTCCACCGAGAGTGTCGAGAGCGTCAACGCTTGGTTGAGCAATAACAGCACAACGGACCCAGTCCCTGTCCCCGACCGGAAGTCAAAACAATGAGCACACCCAGCAAATCCGTCATCATCACAGGCATCACCGGTCAGGATGGCGCCTACCTGACTCAGCTGTTGCTGGAGAAAGGCTACAAGGTCTACGGCACCTACCGCCGCACCAGTTCGGTCAACTTCTGGCGTCTTGAAGAAGTCGGCGTGCTGAACCACCCGAACCTGGAACTGGTCGAGCACGACCTGACTGACCTCAGCGCCAGCATCCGCCTGATGCAGAAAGCCGAGCCGAGCGAAGTGTATAACCTCGCCGCCCAGAGCTTCGTTGGCGTGTCCTTCGACCAACCGCTGACCACCGCCGAAATCACCGGCCTGGGCGCGGTCAACCTGCTCGAAGCCATCCGCATCGTTAACCCGAAGATCCGCTTCTATCAGGCGTCGACCTCGGAAATGTTCGGCAAGGTGCAGCAGGTCCCGCAGACCGAAGCCACTGATTTCTACCCACGCAGCCCGTATGGCGTGGCCAAGCTCTACGCGCACTGGATGACCATCAACTACCGCGAGTCCTACGGGATCTTCGGTTCCAGCGGCATCCTGTTCAACCACGAGTCGCCGCTGCGCGGCAAAGAGTTCGTGACCCGCAAGATCACCGACGCCGTGGCACGCATCTCCCTGGGCAAGCAGGACGTGCTGGAGCTGGGCAACATGGACGCTAAGCGCGACTGGGGTTTTGCCAAGGAATACGTCGAAGGGATGTGGCGCATGCTGCAGGCCGACGAGCCGGACACCTTCGTGCTGGCCACCAACCGTACCGAAACCGTGCGTGACTTCGTGTCGATGGCCTTCAAGGCCGTGGACATCTCGCTGGAATGGAAAGGCAGTGCCGACAACGAACACGGCATCGACACCAAGACCGGCAAGACCGTCATCCAGGTCAACCCCAAGTTCTACCGCCCGGCCGAAGTCGAGCTGCTGATCGGCGACCCGGAAAAAGCCAAGCGCGTACTGGGCTGGGAAGCCAAGACCAGCCTGGAGCAACTGTGCCAGCTGATGGTTGACGCTGACCTTGAGCGCGTCAAAAGCGGTAAATCCTTCTAAATAGTACCCACGCCGCCCGCCGTTCGAGCCCCTGGTTCGGACGGCGGGCGTGCTTGCTTGTGGTGAGTCGTATTTTTATTCAAGCAACCCTTTATATGTCTTTCCCTGTGGGAGCCGCCTTTGGTGGCGATCGAGTGCGCAGCGCTCGTAAATATTTTGCGAGTGCTGCGCACTCGATCGCCAGCAAGCCGGCTCCCACAATGGTCCGCCCATGAACCGTCTGCTATTCGACGTCACGCGCCTGCTTGAGTCCGGTCTGCACACCGGCATTCAGCGGGTCGTGCGCTGTCTGCTGGCCGCCTGCGAGCGGCAGTTTGCCGGGCAGGGTTATCAGGTGTCGGCCGTGACCTTCGCCGGGGAACACTGGCAGACTTACGCCGAACTGGCACCGCACCCGTGCCAGGGCCTGGGCGAGCATGCGCAGATGCCCGGCCAGCTGATCGAGCCGGGCGATGGCGATGTGCTGTTGATGTTCGATGCCTCCTGGTATGGCGAACCCTGGCAGGCGGTGGACGCCGCACTGGCTCGGGGCGCCCGGCTGGTGGGCATGGTCCACGACCTGTTGCCGCTGGAGCATCCCGACTGGTTCCGCGAAGGTCTGGAACAGCGCTTTGGCGATCACCTGCAACACATGGCCCGGCGTGCCGAGCGTCTGTTCGTGCCGACCGGTGCCGTGCAAGGGCGTCTGCAGCAGATGCTCGAGCGCGATGGCCACACCGTGCCCGTCGCGGTTCTGGCCCATGGCGGCGACTTCTGCAACCAGCACGCCAGCGCCGAACAGATTGCCGAGTACCAAGGCTACCTGCCGGCCCCGGCCAGCACTGACGACCCGCTGTACCTGGTACTGGGCACCCTGGAGCCGCGCAAAAACCACGCGCTGATCCTCGATGCCTTCGACACCCTGTGGACCCAGGGCCGGACCCCGCGTCTGCTGTTCGTGGGCAAGGTCGGCTGGCAGGTTGATTCCCTGGTCGAGCGTCTGCAGAATCACCCGCTGCTTGGCCAACGCCTGTTTCACGCGGCCAACCTGAGCGACCCGGCGTTGCTCTGGCTGATCCGCAACAGTACCGCGCTGGTCTACGTGCCCCGTGACGAAGGCTTCGGCCTGCCGGTACTGGAAGCAGCGATGCAAGGCTGTCCGGTCATTGCCAGCGACATTCTGGTGCTGCGCGAAGCGGGCCGTCACTGGCCTTACTTTGTCGCCCCGGACAACCTCCCCGAACTCATTCAGGCCCTCTACACCCACGTGCAGCATGAACCGGCCCCGGCCTTTCACCGCACCTGGGACGATGTGGCCCAAAAACTAGGAACCTTCCTGAACATGGCGAGCCGAGCACAATGACGTTTATCAAGGACATCCTGCGTTTTCGCGGGCTGATCTACGCCATCACCCTGCGCGAGATCAAAAGCCGGTACGCCGGTTCGACCTTCGGCCCGCTGTGGTTGATCGTGCCACCGGTATTTATGGTCACCATCTACACCGTGATCTTTGCCCGCCTGATGCAGGCGCGCCTGCCCGGCATCGAACACCAGTACGCCTACAGTATTTACCTGTGCGCCGGCCTGATTACCTGGAACCTGCTGCTGGAGCTGGTGCAGCGCGGCAAAGGGGTGTTCCTGGAACACGCCAACCTGATCAAGAAGTCGAACTTCCCCAAGTTCATTCTGTTTATTCCGGTCATCGCCGTGGCGTTGCTCAACACCGTGATGCTGCTGGTGTTGGTGCTGGGCTTCATGCTGGTGTCGGGCTATCCACTGTCGTTCAACACCCTGTTGATCTTCCCGTTGTTGGGCATCACCGTGGTGCTGGGTATTGCCGTGGGTGCGCTGCTGGCCACGTTGAACGTGTTCTTCCGCGACATCGGCCAGCTGACCGACGTGTTCTTCCAGGCGCTGTTCTGGGCCACGCCCATCGTCTACCCGCTGAGCATTCTGTCCGAGCCGGTGGCGCGCCTGCTGTCGTGGAACCCGGTGTTCTCCCTGGTGCTCAACGCGCAGAAAATCCTTTTGGGCGAGCCGATTTCGCGCATGCAGCTGGTATACCCGCTGGTGTTCGGCGTTATCGTCTTCTTCCTGGCCGTGCTGTTGTACAAGCGCAGCTACAACGACCTACTTGATCAGATCTGATATGACTATTCTCGTTGACCAGGTAGGGAAGGCCTATCCGAAACTCAAAGGCCGCTGGCACGCACTGGGCACCTGGCTGGGCCTGTGCGAGCGCGATCAGAACTGGATCATCCGCGACGTCAGTTTCAAGGTCGGGCAGGGCGAGTCCGTGGGCATCATCGGCGTCAACGGCGCCGGTAAAAGCACCCTGCTCAAACTGATCACCGGCACCGCCATGCCCACCGAAGGCACCATCACCACCACCGGGCGCATCGCTGCGCTGCTGGAACTGGGCATGGGCTTTCACCCCGAATTCACCGGCCGTCAGAACGTTGCCCTGGCCGGGCGCATGCAGGGTCTGGAGCGTGATGAAATCGTTGCGCTGATGCCCGAGATCGAAGCCTTTGCCGAGATCGGCCATTACTTCGACATGCCGGTGCGTACCTACTCCTCGGGCATGTTCGTGCGCCTGGCCTTCAGCGTGGCCACCGCCGTGCGCCCGGAAGTGCTGATCGTCGACGAAGCCCTGGCCGTGGGCGATGCCTACTTCCAGCACAAATCCTTCGCGCGGATCCGTGACTTCCGCGAGCAGGGCACCACCTTGCTGTTCGTGTCCCACGACCCGGGCGCGATCAAGAGCCTGTGCGACCGCGCCATTTTGCTGGGCGATCACAAGATGCTCATGGACGGCAAACCCGATGACGTCTTGGACTTCTACAACTCGCTGATCGCGCGCAAGGAAGAAGGCAACCTGCAGGCCCAGGCGGTCAACGCACCGTATGCCGGGCGTTCCGGCAACGGTAAGGCACGCATCGAAGAACTGACCATCAGCAGCAACGGCAAGGCCGCAGTCATGCTGGAAGTCGGCGCACCGCTGACCCTGACTTTGAAAATCAAGGCCAATCAGCCGATTTACGATTTGTCCCTGGGCTTCATGTTCAAGGACCGCACCGGCTACGACATCTTCGGCACCAACACCTGGCTGCGCGGCGAAATGCGCGACCTGGGCGTCAATGCCGGTGTCGAACAGACCGTGACCGTCGAGATCCCGGCCTTCAACGTCGGCCCCGGCAGCTACAGCCTGACCCTGGCCCTGCATGGCGGTGCCGACCATATCGAAGACAACTTCGACTGGTGGGACAAGGCTGCAGTGTTCAACGTCATGGGCCATAGCGGTTACAAACACTTCGCCGGTGTATGTGCCCTGGAAGCCAAATTTAGCCAGGCTTGAAACGCAAAGCTTCCCGGCTAAAGCCGGTCCCACAGAGTGCTGTGATCCTTTTGTGGGCCCGGCTTTAGCCGGGAAGGCCCTGTTCAAAATGCTGAATATGCAGCGGCTGTACCGACCCATTCCCGGCTGAAGCCGGTCCCACAGTGATTCTGTGTTTGCTGTTCAGCAGCTAAACACCCCCTCCCTCGACGCTGACAAGCCCACCTGCGTAGAATGGCCGCCTTCTGACTTTTGGCATGGCGCATTCCTACACGCGTCATGGACCTATCCGCTTGCATTGGCCCTACGGTCTCGAACGCCTAATAAATGACTATCGATATCAAAAAGCTCCAAAAAGCCATCGCGGCTGAAGTCAATCGTCGTGAGTACGAGCGTGTTGCTGGTAACACCGATCACTCAGCGGCAACGGCGCACCTGCCTAATGACTTGGTTCGCTCGTTTGAAGTGATTGAACTCGAGGGCTTCCTGCCGCCGCCTCTGGAAAAAGTTGCGGAGGTCGAAGCTGACTACATTTCCGCTGCTGTCGAGCAGGCCCAGGCCAACCCGGACAGTGGACCGCCAAGCCTGTACCGCCGGTTGCGTGGCCTGCCGCTGATTGGCAAGGTGGTTGGCCACCGTCGCGTCATGCATTTTCTGACCCGTGCGCAAGAGCGGCCGGGCGGAGCGTCGTTGAAAAACATCAGCATGATGATCGCTCGCGCCGTGCTGTATCGCATTCCCAAGGTGCAGGGCACCGTCAAGTTGGTGCGTGAGTTGCGCGTGATGACCGGCCACATGGCCTGGTTACAGCACCAGCTCAACGACACCAATGCCCGTCTGCGCAACGCTGGCCTGCAAATGCAGAGTCAGGTTAACCAGAGCCTCTACAGCCAGGCGCTGTCGATCGAGCAGAACGAACAATTTTTAGTCACGCGCATGGAGCGCATTGAGCAGCGCCAGCGCGAACTGGCAATACGCGAAGCCCAAGTGGGTGCGCCCGCAGCGTTCACGCTGGCTAAACCTGCCGAAGAACCGGGCATGCCGCACGAGCTGTACGTGGAGTTCGAAGCCAACTTCCGTGGCTCCAAGGAAATGATCCGCGAGCGCCTCAAGGCCAACCTGCCGTACTTCCAGCAGAACGTCGAACGCTTCAGCGAGCCGGTCCTGGACCTGGGCTGTGGCCGTGGCGAATGGCTGCAACTGCTCAAGGAAGCCGGTGTACCGGCCCTGGGCGTGGACTCCAACACCGCAATGATCCAGTGCTGCACCGACGCCGGTCTTGAAGCCTACGTCGGCGACGCCCTGCAATACCTGGCGGCCCTGCCGGCCGGTAGCCTGGGCGGCCTGACGGCGTTCCACATCATCGAACACTTGCCGCTGGATATCTTCATCAAGCTGATCGACGAAGCCAAGCGCGTTGTGCGCAGCGGCGGGGTGGTGCTGTTTGAAACGCCGAACCCGGAAAACCTCATCGTCGGCGCCTGCAATTTCTACATCGACCCGACTCACCGCAACCCGCTGCCGCCAGCGCTGGTGGGTTTTTTGCTCAAGGCGCGGGGCTTCGAGCGTGTCGAAATCGACCGCCGCCACCCCGGCGACCCGGCGCTGCTGCTGCAAGGCGGCGACGAGGGCGTGACCGGCCCGCTCAACCGACTGCTGTTTGGCGCGCAAGACTACGCCGCCATCGGTTATGCCCCCTGATCAAGACTGAGCCGAGCCCATGCATCTGATTATCTGCAATGAACGCCTGCTGTTCCGCTTTGGCGTGGACCGGGTCTTGCTCCTGCTGGCCCAGGGCCTCAAGGCGGCAGGCTGGCACATCACCTTTGTCGCCCATCGCGCCAACCATGACGTGCTCAGCCGCATCACCGACGACATCCATACTCCGCCGGAGCACAGTGGTCCCTATACCGAGCTCGACGAAGCCACCGCCGAGTGGCTGCGCAATCACCACCAGCTTTTCGCCGGCGCCGGGCACGACCCTGCCGGTACCGTCGCGCTGATTGGCGGCTGGCCGTTTTATGCCTCCATTGCGGTGTTCCGCCAATGGGGCATTCCGACGGTGGCGCTGGACTGCGGCGGCGTGCCGTACGACGACATGACCGGCCCGGCCCGCATCGTTCAGGAACGCCTGCGCGCCCAGCGCCGCGAATACCTGCCCGAAGCCCGCGTGGTCACGCCGATCAGCCATTTCGTCGCGCGCACCCAAAGCCTGCCGGACGCAGGCTACGGCGTAGACATCGAGATGATTCACCTCGGCGCCGATCACCTGGTGGGCGGTGTTGATCAAAGCCTGTGGCAAAACGGCCATCAAGCCGACGTCGCCCAAAACGGTGAAACCCACGAAGGCCCGAGCATCATCAACCTCGGTCGCTGGGAAGTCGGCAACTACAAGAACAGCGAAGGCCTGTACCCGATTGCCCGGCAGATCCTCGCCGTGCACCCGAAAGCGCGCTTCAGCGTGCTGGCCACCGCCGAAGAACTCGACGTACCGGACGACCTCAAGGCGCACATCCTGCCCCTGGGCCACCCGAGCGATGCCGACCTCAATGCCCTGATGGCCAATGCCGACCTCGGCATCAGCGTTTCGCGCTGGGAAGGCTTCAACCTGCCATTGGCGGAAATGCAGCAACTGCGCAGGCCCGTACTGGTGCTGAACATCGGCGCGCACCCGGAAGTCGTCGCCACGCCGCTGCAACTGTGCAGCGACGAAAGCGATATCGCCGCCAAAGCCCTGCAAGTCCTGGCCGGTGAGCTGTTCAGCGGCGCCGAGTGGGAGGCGCACCTGGACACCTTCCAGCAGACCTTCACCTGGCAGCGCACCATCAAGGCCTACGCCGACCTACTCGGCGGCCTCGGTGCCGTGCGTGATCTGCCGGTACCGGCGCTGATCATCGACACCAGCGCCTGCCTGATCGACACCGCCAACACCGGCGTGGCCCGTGTGGTGCGCAGCCTGTCGCGCAAGTTGCAGAACTTCGGCCAGCCGCTGTTCGTGACCTGGGATGAAAGCGTGCAAGCCTACGTGCTGCCCACCGAAGCGGAATATCAGCGCCTGGGCTGCTACGGCGGCCCGATCGGCAACCCGAGCCACTACGTCTTGCCGCGTTCCAGCGACACCCAGCGCCTGACCTTGAAAGGCCTGGGCCGTCGTCTGCGTAACGGCTGGCTGCTGCAAAGCGAAATCGTCTTCGAGCGCCAGGGCCCGGCCCGCCGTGCCGCCGCCCGTGAACTGGGCCTGCAAGTGGCGGCGATCTTCTACGACGCCATCCCCGTGACCCACTCCGAGTGGGTGGCCGACATCAGCATCCGCAATAACCACGCCGCCTACATGAACGGCCTGGCCGAGTGCGACCGCGTGCTGTCGATCTCGCCGGACGCCGGTACTCAGCTGCAAGCCCACTGGGTGCGCGAAGGCATCAGCCCGCATGCCGAAGTCACCACCTGCTGGATTCCCGGTGAACTGACCGGCTCGCCGCGCGCCACCACCCCGGCCGCTGCGCCACAGGTCGGTGAGCCGCTGCGCATTCTGTGCGTCTCGACCCTGGAACCGCGCAAAAACCACAAAACCCTGCTCGCCGCCGTCGCCCGTCTGGCCGCAGACCATCCCGAGCTGGACTGGCAACTGGACATGATCGGCAACCGCTATGCCGGTGCCGACGACATCGTTGAAGCCGTACGCGCTGCCAGTGCGGCCGACCCGCGCATCACCTGGCACGGCGTAGTCAACGACGAGATCCTCAACGACTACTACGCCAAAGCCCATATCAGCGTGTACGCCTCGCTGGTTGAAGGCTACGGCATGCCGATTGTCGAAAGCCTGTGGCACGCCCGCCCGTGCATCTGCCACAACGGCGGCGTCATGGCCGAACTGGCAGCCGAAGGCGGCTGCCGTACCGTCGACATGACCGACCCGGCGGCCCTGGCCGAGATGATTCGGACCCTGGCCGGTGATCGCGCCCAGTATCAACAACTGGCCGAAGAAGCCGTGGTACGGCCGATCCTCACCTGGCGCAGCTACGCCCGCGAACTGCTGCGTCAACTGGCCAGCCACCGCCCGCGTCCACAACTGGCGCCGCTGCCACGGCAATGGCAACACCTGCTGATCGACGCGCAACTGGAAGTTGCCCCGGATATCGGCCAATTGGCTCTGGCCGCACTGTTCGAGCGCCGCCCCGTGGATTGCGCGCTGATCATCGGCAAACAACCGGAATGGCGCACCGCCCTGATCGGCCACCACCTGCCCCAAGCGTGGCAACTGGTGGCGGGGGAGAGCGGCGCCGTCAGCAGCATCGGCCAACTCAGCCGCATCGAAGCGCCGCTGCACGACAGCCTGCCACTGCTGCTCGATGAACTGCGCGACAACGCCATTCGTATCGATTTGATCGTACTGGCCGCCGCCCAGACCACCGACGACGACCTGCTGCACAGCCTAAAAACACGCCTCGACGACCAAAGCGGCGACGGCCTTCTTTTAATAGAAGGAAACGACAGCGCCAAGGTTGCCGAACAACTGGGCCTCGTCACCCAAATCGCCATCGAACTACCCGGCCTGACCGGCTACCGGTACCCGAATGTGACGGAGTAAAGCCCTATAGCACCGCAACACCTGTAGGAGCGAGGCTTGCCCGCGAAGGCGATGGACCTGCCACAAAAGCTCCACCGGCAACCCCGGCTCCAACAGGGCAGTGCTGGCCAGATACCTATTCATGCAACCCAAAATTTTTCACAGGTGCGCTGTTCGATGAAAGTCCTGGTTATCTCCAACTTCTTCCCGCCCCATGTCATCGGCGGCGCGGAAATCATCGCCCATCACCAGGCCCTGGCCCTGGCCGCCCGTGGTCATGACGTCCGCGTGCTGGCCGGCGACAACCGCCATGGCCTGCCCAACTACCCCGTCACCCACGACACCCTCGACGGCCTGCCCATCACCCGCATCGCCCTCACACCCCTGGACTTCGCCGCCACCGGCAACAACGTCGCCCATAAAGAAGTCGAAGACATCTTCCTTAACCTCATCGAAGACTGGCACCCCGACGTCATCCACGCCCACCACATGACCGGCCTGTCCCTGGGCATCCTGCAACTGGCTCGCAGCCGCGGCATCCGCATCGCCCTGACCCTGCACGACCACTGGGGCTTCTGCATCAACAGCACCCGCATCACCACAGCCAACCGCCTGTGCCATGACAGCACCCAATGCCACACCTGCCACAGCCACATCCACGTCAATGAACGCAAAGTCCCGCAGCGCTTGCGCCAGGACTACCTGCGCTGGCAGCTCGACGCCGTTGACCACTTCATCTCCCCCAGCCACTACCTGGCCGACGCCTACATCGCCAACGGTATCCCCGCCGAACGCATGAACGTCATCGCCAACGGCATAGAACTGGAACGCTTCATCAATACCGCGCCGCCCGCGCCCGGCCAGCGCCTGAACATCCTCTTCACCGGCTACATGGGTGGCCACAAAGGCGTGCCGACCCTGCTCGAAGCCATCGCCCTGTTGCCCCACGACAAGGTCCACCTGGACATGGTCGGCGACGGCCACATGCTAGCTAGCTATATAGCTAAGATAGCTAGCATAGCCCCCAACGTCTCCGTCAAATTCTGGGGCCGCCTGCCCAACGCCCGCATTGCGGAGCGCTTCGCCCAGGCCCACGTGTTCGTGCTGCCCTCCGTCTGCCCCGAGAACCAACCCGTCACCATCACCGAAGCCATGGCCTGCGGCCTGCCCGTGGTGGCCTCGCGCATTGGTGGCATTGCTGAACTGGTCGATGAAGGCCACACCGGCTGGCTGGCCGAACCCGGCAACGCCCAGGACCTGGCCGACCGTCTGCGCTTCTATATAGATGCCCCCGAACAGATCGCCGCCCACGGCCAGGCCAGCCGCGAACGCATTCAGGCGTACGCCTTCGGTTTGCAGATCGAGCGCATTGAAAAGCTGCTCAGCACCCCCGGCACCGAGCGTACCGAAGCGCCGCTGCTGATCGCCTGCCACGGCAGCCCGCTGGACGCGACCTTCAGCAGCGTACTCAAGGAACTGGCGCCCATTCCGGCCAACCGCCCGCAACCGGCCAGCCAACCGTGCTGGGTCCCGGTGGAATGGATCACTCCTGAAACGGCCGACCTGTTGTGGCTGTCCGGCCAGACAACAGCCGACCCTGACATGGGCCTGCAACACATCGAGGCGTATCGTGCTTTGGGTAAGCCGGTGTTGTTAGATGAGCGCAACATCGCGGTGGCACGACGCACCGACGCGGTCCTGCGCGTTAGAGGGGCAGAGCAGGTGGCCTTAGGCCTTAAGCTTCTAACGGATCATGCTAAAGCTATGCCAGAAGCTTCTAACGAACCCGAGAAAAACCCCGCGTAACCCCCTATTTTCCCTAAAAATTTCTCTTTACATTCTGTTTCATTTCCTGCCTATTAGACGCCGATCAATGCCAATCTGACATTATCGGTGTCGGTAGGTGGAATTTATGCTGTAGGAATTTTCCATAGCTTTTGGCTATGCGGGAAAATTTCCTACGCTTTCATGCATTTTTTCCTACCGTAACGGCTGAGATACACCGCGACCTATGCTAGAGTGCCGCACAAGGCTGCACGGACGTGTTGGGCAGCTGGTGAACGAGACAAAGATTGTCCGTTTATGTGTCAGCTTCTTTTTATAATGAAACCTGGAGTAAACAATGGCTGCTTCCACCTACCTCGCTCAAGTACAACAACTGTACATCGCTTATTTCGGCCGCCCAGCTGACCCAATCGGTCAAGCCTACTGGGCTGGCGTTATCGATGCAGCCAACGGCAGCATCGCAGCAGTACAAGCTGGTTTCGCTGCTTCCACCGAATCCCAAGCTCTGTACGGCAACAAATCCACCATCGACAAAGTCACAGCTATCTATCAGAACGTGTTCAACCGCGCTCCTGACGCTGTTGGCCTGACCTACTGGGTCAACCAAATCGAATCCGGCAAAGTCACTCAAGCGCAAGCTTCGTGGACTATCCAGCAGAACGCTGGCGCTGGCGACGCTGCCACCGTTCAGAACAAACTGACCGCTGCTCAAGCGTTCACTGCTAACGTTGACACCGCTGCTGAAATCGCTGGCTACCAGGGCACCAACGCAGCCGCTTCGGCTCGCGCTTTCCTGGCTACCGTGACTTCTGACAACGCTACCGCTACTGCTGCTGTAGCTGCTGCTCAAACAGCTGTAACTGCTGCTGCTGTTGGTGTTTCGGGTACTACTTACACCCTGACTACCAACCTGGACAACCTGACTGGCACCAACTCCAATGACACTTTCATTGGTGATGTTGCTAGCACTTCCGGCGCTGACCAAATCAACGGCGGCGACGGCATTGACACTTTCAACCTGTTCGGCGGCGGCGCAGCTCCAGTTCTGCCAACTCTGAAAAACGTTGAGCGTCTGGTTCTGACCAACCAAACCGCAGCTTTGACTGGCCTGGACACCACTGCTATCGCCGGTTTGACCGACGTAGTTCTGGTTCAGAACGCAACCACAGCTGGTAGCACCTTTAACGTAGCTAGCGCAACTACCGTGACTTTCAGCGGCGCTACTACTGTTGCTGCTGCACAAACTGTTGTTGAGACTGCCGCTGCTACCGTTGCTAACGTTGGCGTGACTAACGGTGCAAACCTCGATGCTCTGACTCTCACCGGCGCTGCTGTTAAGACCGTGAACGTTGCATCCAACGGCACTGCTGCTAACAGCATCGCTTCCATCGGTGGTACTGCAACCGGTCAAGCTGCGTCGACTCTGAATATCTCTGGTACTCAGAAGCTGACCATCACTGGCTCGCTGCCTACTACGTTCACCACTGTGAACGCATCGGCTAACACTGGCGGCGTAACTGCTACCTTCGGTACTGCCGATATCACTGCTACTGGTGGTGCTGGTGCTGACAAGTTCATCTTCGGTACAACTCTGACTACCGCTGATAAAGTTGATGGTGGTGCTGGCATCGATACCATCAGCGTTGATGGTGCTCTGGCCGCAGCTTCCCTCGCTGGCCTGAACGCTGTTAAGAACTTCGAAGTTGTAGAGCTGACTGGTGCTACTTCCAGCTTGACTCTGGGTTCTGCTACTGGCCAACTGTCGAACACCACTATTAACAAGGTGCTGTTCAACACTACCGGTGCTGACACTGTTACTGCTGCAGATACCGCTCACACCTACGCATTCGGTACTTCTAACGCTGGTGCAGCTACTCTGAACCTGGCTGGTAGCGTTACTACTGTTAACGTTAGCCTGGAAGGCGGTGCAACTGCTGGTGTTGTCGGTACTCTGACCATCGCTCCACTGCCTGCTGACCTGACAGCTACTCCTACTCTGGTCAACACCATCAACGTTGTATCGTCGGGCACTACCGCTGGCGTTGCTAACACTGTTGGCGCTTTCACCGCCCAAGCTGGTTCGACCTTCAAAGTCACTGGTTCGCAAGACCTGACTGTTTCGGCTCTGACCAACAAAGCTACTGTTGATGCTTCGGCTTTCACTGGCAAACTGGTAATCACCGGCTCCGCTGGCGCTGACACAATCCTGCTGGGTTCTGGTGCTGATACTGTTAACATTGGCAGCGTTGTTACTGCTGGTCCGGTAACTACTTCCGGTTCCACTTACACCGCTACTGACACCATCACCAACTTCGCAAAAGCAGACACCCTGGTTCTGAGCACTACCAGCCTGGCCCCTGTCACCACTAACCTGGTTACTGCCGCGAACAACCTGGTTAAATTCGACGCTGCCACTTCGGTATCGTTCGAACAAGCTCTGGTTTCGGCTGAAGCTTCGATCACTGGCGCTGCTACTGCTGCTTGGTTCAACTACAGCGGCAACACCTATGTAGTGGCTAACACTGACACTGCTAACAGCGTTACTGCTACTGGTTCTACCGACCTGGTCGTTAAAATCACTGGCGTACAGACTCTGACTGGCGATGCTACCGGCATCCACGGTCAAGTCTAACTACCAAACTCCCTTACGGGTGTAATCCTCTCACTTCGGTGAGAGGACGGTAGCAAAAAAACCACTGGCCGATAGGCCAGTGGTTTTTTATTGGTGCTTGTAAAACTTTACTGAGCGTCTATGTGGTTAGGGTGTTAGTTCAACCCTGAAAAATTGAACGTCTCGTTGCTAAAAGATGGCTTAATTTTGCTAGCTTCTGCTTGTATTTTTCTACGCAAAAGCTCCAACAAAACTTCGATATTTTTCATAGAAAGAAGTTGAGCGTATGCCAAGGGTAGGGCGTGAGTTTCACGAAGTTTCAGAAAACTTTCATCAGACAGCTCTCCCAGCGCTTCTTCATTAATCCGATATAAACCATTAACAGTCAGCTCATCATTTCCATCGTGGAGCTTAAGAGGCCATGGAGAAATTAGATTGAAATCAGATAGAACAGTGCAAATGTTCTCTGTAAGCATTCGGAATGAATTGAATTTCTTCAGCAACTCGAAAATATTGATGATGTTGTCTGAAACCTCACCGTCGTCACTGAAAAATTCCTCGCCATTATTCGTATCGCTTATGCATTTTTCATCAATACACAATACCGTCTGTTCATCTTGACCTTGAATAGGAACCAGCTCAAATGGACTGCTTCGGTAGATAACAGGCATATACGTTGATTGCCATGCGTTATTTTCATCGACAAACAGATTTTCACCTGGTCTGAGGCCCATTACTACTGCGAGAGTAAAGCGATCATTTTGCCGAATAAACGCTATGGGCATAGATTGCAAAGCATCAGAGATTTCATTCACGAACAACGGAGTAGCGGTATCACCTCTGGCGAAACTCAAAGAGGAGTGGCGTAGCCAGCGTTTTTTACCGTGCGACTCGAGGCTGATAGGGACGTAAGCCATCTAATTACTCCTGCTGAAAACCATCGCCTGGGGCGACTTCAAAATTCGCGGCTGGTCCTTGAGAACAGAACCAGTGGGTGTCTTTTCCTACACCATCCAAGACTTCTAGTCTGACGAACTCTAAGCCCTAGGTCGATGTGTAAACGTTATAAAGTAGGCATGGCCCTTGCGCACTACTCCCCATCACTCCTATAGTTCGCAGTCGCTGCCAATTCAGCGACCGGGCTTGGCCGCTCGAAACGATCACATAGGCGCAGTTGCGCTCATGGCTTCATTGCAGGCGCTTTTTTTTGTGCCCGCGATATTGCTTCATGGCGACTGTACAAGGGACACCTCCGGGTGTGCCGGGTTGCCTGTGTTCCGGTCGGCCAACCCTTGTGCAGTTGCCACCCAATCCGCTTGGCCGCGGGCGGTGGTGATTCCTAACCAACACAGGAGTTACCCATGATCCAAGAGCATACCCCCCGCTACATCCCCCTATGCCCCAACGGCAACCCCACCCCGATCCTCTACATCGACGCCAACGCGCCTCTGGACGAATTACAGGCCTTTGCCGAGCAGTGGGTACGTTCCGTCGCCCAAGTGCTGGAAAGCCTGTGGCTGGTCAGCGGCGAATCTCTGGGAGGCCGCGACTAGGCCTATATCGCGCATCTGGCGGCGCAGGTGTTGGAAGAAGTGTGCGAGGTGATGGCCTTGATGCAACAGCGTCTGGCTCATGACGGTACAGCGCCACATAGCCGGAATCGCCGAAGGCGATCATTAACTCACGCAGCTCTGGTAAATCAGCAAACGGTCGACCGATATCCGGGCTTGTTTCCAACTGCCGGAATTGTCGCATGATGGCCTGACCCGCACGCTTGGCGGCCTCTGGGGCTTTTTCGGCGAGAAATTGCTGACACCGTTTCAGTCCTTGTGCTGCACTCGGTGTGATGATTACTCGTGGCAATCAGGCATCGCTCTTTCATCATCGGTGCCTCGGGTATCGAGCCAGGCGCGTACTTCCTCACCCGTCAGGTGCTGACCGTCTTCCTTGAAGGCCGCCCAGGATGCCAGTGCTTCCTGTTTGAGGTTTTCACGGGCTTCCTCGCGCTCGACATATTGCTGAATGGCTTCGAGCATAATCCAGTGAGGCGAGCGGCGGCGCTGGCTAGCGAGGTTCTGGACGCGACCTTTTAGCATGTCGTCGATCTTGAGAGACGTTGCCATGGTTGGCCTCCTGTCACGTAGTAATACTGGGTAGTACCTCGTGATACTTTAATCCTTCCAGTGATGCTCATCAAACGTGTGTTTCCTGAATGGCCTGTGGGCTTTGCTGCGGCTCCGCGTCCAGCTCAATAAGGTCAGGCGGGTAAATGTTGGCCATGCCAGTGAGGGGCGGCGATTGCAGGGCGCCGTTGCCCAGGTCGTCCTGGTCTTCTGACGACACCAACACCCGTGCATTGAAACGCGCAAAGCGCAGGTTGTCGCGAGCGTCGGCCCAGGCGACCCGGCAGTTGATGACATAGGCGAGCACGCCGCCGTATTCGCTGCCCAGTCTGATGGTTTGATTCCATGCCTGTTCGGTCAGTACGGCCAAGGCGCTTTTGGTGGTGGCGACAGAAGTTTCATCAGGCCGGCGAGGGTGCCCCACTATAGCGGCGGGAAGCTATTTGGCGTAGCCCAGCCACGGATTTACGATCTCTTTAGCTGCAAGATCGCGTTGTCCAGTTGACCAATATGCTTACTACTGGCGGGCCCATGTGGAGTTGCAGATCGGTCAAACCGCTTAAGCGCCGGCCCTGTTGTAGCTTGTATATAAGCCAATACCTTGCAGGCCTTTTCCGAGCATTGTCGATCAAGTGCTCAATGCCTGGCCAAGGCCTAGGCTCGTGAAAGTCGCGACTTGGCTCGCGTTGCGCAGATTTCGGTGTTGGTGCTGGAGGAGGGCTGTGAGGTGACGGCAGTGATGCAGCAGCAATGGAACAACGGATGACCAACTAAATATTTGTATGCCCACCTAGGACCACATATGGGGCGAACCTTTTGGTAGTCGCGTGACTTTTACAACAATGACTAATAAATAGCTAACATAAGTGTTTTGTTAAATTCTCAAGACTTCAAAGGCATCTGATTTTTATGATGATAATTCTCCAGAGGACTATTCCGTTTTTTTTAATGTGTTGGTCGCGTGTTTACAGAGCAGTACGTGTAGATAATAAAAAAATCATCCTCGGTATTGGTAGTATGCTTTATAGAGGTGCTCTATAGGAAGCAGGATGCGAGATGCAAGGTAAGGATGACTAGTCACAGATCGGTTGCTAGAAGGCAGCACTAGATCATCGGTGAAAAATTACTACTCAGGCCTAGTTTATGAACCTAAGCCTGGAGTACTCCTGATGTCACGTCACCTGAATAATACTAATTTGATCCTGCATAGTGAAAGTACTTTCTATAGCTGGTCTATTCAAGAGGATAAGGGGCCATTCATCTGTCAATACCTGCATCGTCTAATGGAGACGATGCAGTATGCGGTAGCTCAATACCCGCGGGTGTTTGCCTTCCGGGTAGACCTCCGCCTACCTAGTGGAGTCCAGCTACCCGAAGATGCACTCACGAACAAGGTCATTGAGCGATTTATTGAATCGTTCAAGGCTAAAATTAAACATAACCGCAACATGGCTGAACAATCGAATCCGTATGCTCATGACAGCAAGGTCCGATACGTCTGGGCACGGGAGTACGGGCAGCATGGAACACCGCATTACCATCTAGCAATCTTACTAAATGGTGATGCTTTCTGTGCCTTGGGTAAGTTCGAGCCCGACAGGAAAAACATGTTCAACCGGCTGGTGGAGTCATGGAACAGCGCCTTAGGTAAACCTGTAGGGGACGTTTCAGGTAGCGTAGAAATTCCGGCTAATCCTTATTATCACTTACGTAGGGATGATTGGAATAGTCAGGCAGAATTCTTCTACCGGACCAGCTATCTTTGTAAGTCAGCTAGCAAATACTTTGGAGACGGTGCTCATGGCTTTGGCTGTAGTCGAAGCTGAATACAACCGTAGACCTACAAAAAATAAATTAAGGTCTATCGATAGACCGCCCTGACATTGGCCAGGGCGATCTATTGGTGTGTAATAATAAAGTTAAAGGTAACCTCGTTCAGCCAACGATACGCAGCCTTCAGAGCCCACTACTACATGATCCAGAACCCGTGTACCGACCATATCCAGAACGCTCCTGAGGGTCGAGGTAAGTATGCAATCAGGTTGACTGGGTTCTGGATCGCCGGAAGGGTGATTGTGAACGATAATTACAGCTGCTGCGTTGTGCGTTAGAACAATCTTGACCACTTCCCTTGGGTACACGTTTACCTCGTTAAGAGTACCCCTGAAAAGCTCCCTGTAGCCGATGATTCGATGTTTGGTATCAAGTAGCAGTAGCGCAAATATTTCATGCTCCTCGTGCTGCAAGAGCGTTTGCAGGTGACAGAAAACCTGTTTAGGGTCAGTTAACATCCGACCTTTGGATAAACGGCTTATGGCCAGTTGTTGAGCCATACGCAGAATGTCCGCTTCAGTGACTGGGGATTCCACGACATAAGTGCCAGTCGTCTGACCGGCGATGAGCTTGTGATATTTCAAGGGGGTATTCCTGTACGGGACACGAATGTGGGTGAGTAATGTCATTACTAAGCATTAGGCTTGTCGTTGTACAGGGCGGCTTGCGACTCCAGCTTTTGAGCCAATGAGGGTTTAGCATGCACTTCGAGTTGGGCTTGAAGATCGATTGCGCTGGGTTGATCTTCATGAACCGGGAATAACGCTTCGACGATGGCTGTGGTGTCGTCCTCGCTCTCTTCAAAAGCACCATTGCTAAAGCCTTGTCGAGCCGCGTGATCCAAAGCGGACTGATCAAAGCCTATAGACTGGCGAATTGATTCCAGCTCTTTGGCTTCCAGTAGGGCGGCTTCAAGGGACATCCCACTGCGCACCGTGATATCGACGTAGAAAATCGGTGAGCTATGACTTTGACGGGAAGATTTCCCTCGCAAGCGTAGGTCCAGCGGTAGATAGGCCAGACGATTGCCTGATATTGCGTTGAAGTACTGCAGGCGTGCTGTCAGCGTGCGGATGCTATTGAATCCGGTCGTACGAAAGACGAAGCTGCCCAGCGGATCGTCGTCGCCGATGGTTACGTTCAGACGCCCATATGGCTTGCAGGCATTGCCTTGAGCAAGTGAGCAACCATCAGGAGAGGGACACGCAAACGATTGGACCCCATCCCTGGTTAAACGCTTGCAGGTCTCACCATTGCCGACGCAGAGAGGGCGGCCGGTTATTCGATCAAACAGGCTGTAGTCAGCTCGAAAGTTGAGATCAGGCTCATTGAAAAGCAGCCGGATAGGGATGTGGCGCAATTTGCCGCCTTGGCCATTGCGTAGTACGTCGTTAAGGGGATGTAGTACCCAACCGTCACGGCTCTGTACTTGAGAGGTCAGGGTGAATTCATCATCCTTTTGAGGCAGTCGCCTGCCGTTCTTTTCTATGATTTTGCCGATGGAAATTCGGCCCAGGATCGGCGGTTTGATCGCTAAACCTTTGAGCATGTGAAGTTCTCCCTAGATCTAAAGCATAAGGACGCCACGATCGCGCACGAGCGGCTTCAAGTGACGAACGCTGAGGGGTTGGTGATATGAGCGCTCAGGCGAGTAGAAAGCGCCGGGTGCCGGTTTTGGTCGTCGAATAATGGCCTTGCAAATATGGCTTTTCTTTAAGAAGACGGGGGATATCCAGAACAACACTGTCTTTGGCTTTCCTCCATGTGATGCTACCGGTGGGGAAGTTCGCGCGACTGGCATCGCCCATGGCCTGTTGTAACGATTGCTTGAGGTGAGCTTCCTGCTTTTCCTGCAAAGCAATCGATTCACGCACGTTCTGCCATTTGGAAAAGAGCGTGCAGAGCAACGTATCCTGGTTAAAATCCACGGTTTGCCCATTGTCCTGCGGATACAGGCATCGCAAAGCCTGGTCCGCTGAGACAGAGCCGTCTGCCGGCGGTGGGGTATCAGTTACGACGTAATCCCAGAACAGCCGTTCCAGCTCAATTAATTGAGCAATCATTGAATCGTCACGTTCGATTCGATGTATTTCTAGATGTTGTCCGCCGAGTAGGACGGCCACATCCGCCGCCTGCTTCCCGGTGACGGCAAGCTGGTGCATCACCTGCAGCTGTACATATTCGGGCACTCCCTCCTTCCAGAGCGATGCTCCGTTGATGCCAGCGGTTTTGCATTCGAGAATCTGTACTTCTTCTGCGCCGATCACCTCACGGTCGATATTGGCCAGCATCCAGGTAAGCGTGGGATCCGGATGTTGTAGCACTGCATTTATTCGTCGAACCCGGTGACCGCTGCGCTTTGTGTAATGCGCTGCCACGATAGGCTCCAGCACGTTACCCCAGTAAGCCGGGCTTTCCTCATCCTGGGCATCGAGCTTAGGCAAGGAAGCATCACGTCCTGTTTTCTCCAGCCAAAGTTCTAGCTGAGATTTGTAAGGGTTAAGGCCAACCGCCGCGGCCGCATCCGAACTACCGATACCTTGCTTGCGCACGGCTAACCAGTCCTCGCGGGGCAAGTCGTTAGTACCCACCAAGCGCAAGGCTGGGTGAGGTTTGGTTCTGGGGGTTCGCAACTTTTGAATGGCCATGATGTTTTTCCTGAGCGGCATAAAAAAGCCCGGCTAGCGGATGCTAACCAGGCGCTTTAACAGCTGAGTAAGTGCGGCCAGCTAGGCAGCAAGTTGTAACGCGGCCTGTAAGGCGCGTTGTTTGACGACAGCACCCTGGCCGAACCATGCCGAGTCCATGCGGTTTTCAGTACTTCGCGCGCGCCGCTCGTGATCGACGTACTCGGTCACCGCGTTGACCAGGCCCCAGGCAGTGCCCTGGGCCGACTCCAGTGTGGCGCCGCGACCATGGCCTTCATACAGGCTTTGCACCTTACGCAGAGCTCGCTCATTCGGCAGGACATTTGCCTGCTCACTAATGGAGGGAGCGTTACACAGCACGTTCATGAAAAAGCTCGTGGCTTCATGACCTTTTATCTTGCGCTCAGCCAGTGTTCGCATTCGGTACATGAAGTCGTCCCAGTGGGAAACAGCGATGCCCAGTCGCTTCTTTACAGCCTGGGGATCGAAGCGGGTGCTATGTGGCACCTTAATCGCTCGTGTAGTGCCATCCAATGCGATGGTTAATGTGTTGTTGCATACTACTCGAACAGTAGTAGGGGTGGCAGTGGTGGCCAGGGTGCCGTCACAGGAAGTGGCGAGCAGGAGATAGCCGTTCACCTGGTCATTTCCTCTTAACGCTGTACCTTGCCCAGTACGTGCCAAGGCCCAGAACTTGCGCCCACCCTTGAGCACACCGGCGGTTTCCAACTCATAGCCGGAAACCTCAGTTAGATCTCGGTAGAACTCCAGAACCTCGCGAGGTTGAACAACTCGGTAGCGGCTGGAAACCACTGACAATGGGGCCTGAGTGTCGGAACGATATAGCACCTTCTGTTCAGGGAATGTGTGAATTGAGCCCAGATCATCGAAGCTCTCGGATTTAAAATGCACTGGACTGTCCTGGATCTCCCAGTCCATACCCGCTTCGTTCTGCCAGACTTCAAGAGGTTGTTTGGGAGAGAGTCGACTGCCTAGGCCATGCCAAGGGGTAGTGCCAACATAGGCCATTTGTTCAATGAGATGAGCCATGGAAGTGATTCCTTAGGAATGAGTTTAAAAGGGCATCGTTGTTTTAGTAAAAATATGGTGTGCTCGGAGCTACTTGTTGGTTGGGCCGACGATAAGCTTCAAATGTGCTTGGATATTTATTTGCCGAGCACACGGTGTTATACCGGCGATTACCGGATCGTCTGTTTGCCGGTGAGATAATTACCGCGCTAGTATTGAGCCAGATAGGAACTGGCATCACTAGCTCCACTGGCTTTGTAAGCAACCAAACTACTTGTTTCGTATGGCGATTCTTTTGCCAAATGCCTTCAGGGCTGGTGCTTGCTCGAGGCGCACAGCTCTCAGGCGAGGGGGCCTGTTAGCGCCGATAGCGGTGGGGGAGGCATCGTGGTGATATAGATCTGAGATTCTATCGAATGCGTTTTCAAGCGAAAGACCTGCCGAACGAGCGGTAGGGATTCAGCTTGATTACAGTTATCAGGGTAGACATTCCTAAAGAGAATCTGCTATTTCTGATATTAGTAGCAGAAATAGCAGATGTCATGACGAAATTTTGGATTTTTATGAAGTAATGATTCTCAATACTTCAGGTGGTACAAAATCGGCAAGCAGCGTCCGGTGCCTACGTGGTGCTTTAGGAAGTGAGAATAATTAGTATTAATATTTACATACCTCTGCTCTGATCCAGGTAAATCGAGATGAAGGATCACGCTCGTAGGAACTGGAGATTCATCGGGCGATGGGATGGATTTGAAAACTGTAGGGCCGCCAATACCACGGATATTACAGAACTCCTCGGCACTGGCGTTAAATAAAGGAAACAATTATGCACGCCACTATATCCATCAAGAGTAATGCAGTATGACGCTCGCCGACATAGACTTTCCGATGGTCTTACCTTTTCCATTATTAGCTGCTGCGATAGATGAAGTCCAGAACACGGTAAAAGCACCTCGGTCGCTGATTCTTTCTACGGCGTTATCTGCTATTGCTGTCGCTATACAGGGCTTATTTGATGTGCGTAAACCAAATGGACAACAAGTACCTCTTTCGCTAATGCTTATGACAATTGCAGATTCGGGGGAGCGTAAGTCTACCGTAGATAAAGTGTTTTTCCGAGCCGTTCGTGAGTTTGAAAAAAAACAAAAATTAATTTATGATTATGCCATAAAGGAGTGGAACTATGAGTTGAAAATTTTAGATGTTAAAATTAATAGGATTTTTGGATTGATTAAAAGCAAAACTGCTGTCGAAGAATCGTCAGAATACGAAGAAAACAGAGCTAAATTCCTTGAAAACTCTAAACCTTTAAAACCTAGATTATTCAAGCTCTTGTATGATGACGCAACTCCAGAAGCCTTGTTCCTTGGACTGTATCGGGACTTGCCAACGGCAGGATTAATTTCTAGTGAGGGCGGGAGTATTTTAAAAGGAAGAGCTTTAGGTGATCTGCCAAAACACAACGCTATTTGGAGCGGCGATCAAATAACTATAGATCGTAAAAAAGCTGAAAGTTATACCATTACTGATGCTCGTCTGACTGTTTCGATTATGATTCAAGAAAGTGCTTTTCTTAGCTACATGGAGACGCGTGGAGAACAATCCAGAGGGTCTGGATTATGGGCAAGGTTTCTGGTTTGTAAGCCGGAATCAACTCAAGGCTCCCGTATGATGAGTAATGTTACTATGTCATCAGAACATTGTGATAGATTTTCAGAACGTCTACTTGAATTGCTCGAGCCAAATATAGAGCTCCTAGAAAATCCAAATAGACCAAAAGCGGTAATAAAGTTTTCTCCTGAGGCTGGCGAAGCGTGGATAGCAATGTTTAACCGAATTGAACAGGCAATTCGAACAGGTATGCATTATTCAGAAGCGGGTGATCATGCATCAAAGCTTGCCGATAATATTGCAAGAGTGGCGGCTTTAATACATTGCTTTGAAGGATTTGAAGGGGACATTTCACTAGAAACCGTGAACATGGCGAATAGCCTTTGTATTTACTATTCTGATGAGTTCATGAAAATTTTTGTACCGCCACCCCAAGATGAAGTAAATGGGTACGAGCTTTATACTTGGTTGTTGAAAAACCTTCAGCAAGGTCACATGATGACGAAGAACAATATACGTCAAAAGGCGCCTTCTAAACTTAGGAGCAAAGATATCATAAACAGTGCTTTGGAATTCCTTGTTCAACAAAACAAGATTTACGTAGGAGTTGTGAATAAAACTCAATACGTTAGTTTTTCTAGAATTTATTAGCTTAACAGAGCTTCTTATTGTTTTTGCAAATTTGCTATAGAAATAGTTTGTATTAGTGAGGAGATTTAGTCTTGACTAGAGGTTAACTAATTCATTGCTACTAATTTATGATATTCGCTAGAAGACCTATAGTGATGAAACATTTGTTTGTGCTGCCCAACGACTCTCTCGTCTCTTTGCTTGTTGGCCGCTCCATGCGACAGCACTCGCGACCTGTGTAGGTATTTGCCCATGGCCCCCACCGCCATCTTGTATATCGACACCCGCAACGAGCCGCAAAAGGGCAGGGCTACTATGGCGGAATATTGGTGTCTAACGGTGGCTGGTGCAGGGGGACGCCTGGCAGGCTTCCTAACCATTGTTTATGACCAGGGTTGTTGCGTAAACCGTAAACCAGGATGATAGTTTAATTTGGAAGTTTTCCTTCAGCACACCAGCTTTCCCATTCGTCGATTTGCTCGGTGGTAATTAGAGCGTCTTCTCCGTTTGTTCTGTGAAACGCATCGATCCATTTGTCCGGGCAGTTTGAATTACTCAAGGATGGAGAGGTTGCTGGTTGTTGATTTGGATACCAAATCTCTCGTTTGTAGGTACCAGAGCTTATCAGAACTCCTTTTTCGTCCCAAGATTGAGACGGGCCATCCCGATAACCATCCTTCATCATGACGACGGACATTGGCTTTCCGTTGTCGAACCAGGTTTTTACCAGACCCGATTTTAATCCATTGGAAAATGGAACTTCACCTGTTAGTACCCCTTCACGGCTCCATAACCGCATGAGCCCAACGTTAAGACCATTTTTTGCTACGACGTTAGACGTCATTTGTCCTGTGTTTTCGTCCCAAGTTGTTTGTGATCCGTCAGCCTTTCCATTAGTGCTGTGATATTCAGCAATTAACTTTCCAGAATGAGGGCCATACACCTTTATGTCACCATCGATTAAATCATTTGTAAATTGAGCATGGGCCAACTGGGTTTTACCATCTGCTGCATAAACATTGATATCGCCGTTGAGTAGCCCGGAAGTATATTCAGCTGTATAACGTTTAACGTTTGTATTGGGGATGTAGCAGATGGTTAATCCTGATAAATAACCTTTCTTGACTTCCGAAGTACAAATCAGATGCCGCCCATATATGGTGTTTTCACGAGCTTTGGTTTTGTCCATAATGTTATTATAGCTTACCAAGAAGTCATTGAAATTTGCCGCCATGCTAATGACGCTTTCGGGAAGGTTGTATGCAGTGCCACTGAATGGTGTATCTTCGCTTTTCTTGAAGATCTTGCCGTTAGATATCTGCATATTTTTAAAGTCGAGTTCATTTTGACTGCACCCGCCAATTAAAGTAAGTAAAAATGAGAGTAGTGCTAGGTATAACAAGTTCATGGTTTGGTTCTCTTATAAAAGGTGGATGTATTGGCTCTAAATCATCAGCCAATACAACGTAATACCTCAGCTTTCAAAGAACAGCAAAAGAGATGTAGGAATCAAAGTAGAAACGCTCAATTTTTAAATTGTTGATCCCTAAAGTTTCTTGAACTGCTAATGTCTCTCCTGGGAAAGACTTGGCGTTCAACTCATCAAAGACGATAATTGCGCCTTTTGGCATTCTAGGAAGAAATGTTTCGATCAGCGTTTTGGTCGGTTGATAAAGATCTACATCCAGGTACAAAAGACTTACTACAAGGTGTGGGTTTTGATCGAGGTACGCTTTTGCCGTGTGCGAAATATCTCCCTTTATCAATTCAATTTTCTGAATATGTGATAGAGGACGGTTGATGTCATAAGTATCTACCGCAGCAAGAACATCTTCGTACGAGGAGCCCCGCAATGCTCCTGGCACAAGTAAGTCGCTATCACTACCAGTTGTATCCTTAGTATCTATCGAAGGAAACCCATCAAAAGTATCAAATCCAATGATTTTTCGCGTATGGTTAACGGGCTCCAGAATTGAAGAAAGCTTCGCCCATGCTAACGTGCCCCCTCCTTGAAGGACTCCACCTTCAACGATGCTACCATTGACATTTATTATCTTTTTAAATAATTCATATTTTGTTATGAATTTAGCGATAGATTGACGACTTGCGTATTTTGCGAATGAATCTAGTTTAATCGATAGAGGATCATTGCTATTTTTAAATAGTATTTCGGATGCTGAGAATTGTTCAAGATCCTGCAATGATTGATTCTTGGGTTCCCGATATGTAATTGGCTTAGACATCAATATTTCCTTTCATGATTGTAGAGGGTGATTTACCACGAGACGTGTAGCGTAATTGAATGGAGTACCGGATTTCTTCAGAGAAATTTAAATTTGAGGAGTGAACTAGTAAAGAACTAAAAAACAAGGCGTCGTTCTGTGACATTTCAACGAGTCTAACTTCTCTATCATAGATGCCCATCGGAACACGCTTCTTTCCTGTCACATAGCTGTGTTCCAATCGACCAAGTCTATGTGAGCCTGGCATGACCGAGAGGCAGCCTTGAGGAATACTGGTGTTTTGTAGAGGAATCCACACGGTAAGTTCTTCGTCATTACCTTTAACGTAAAAATCATCTTGATGCCAATAGGCAAGTTCTTTATATTCGAATGGGATATCGATACGTAGCACGGACTTTAAATATAGCGAAGGGTCTTTAATAAATAGACGAACAATGTCTGTAATTGGTTTTGATCTGCCGAGATCTATTAGCCTGGCATTGTTTTGTAGTTTTTCATATATTTTTGTGACCGTCTGTGGATTGGTTTTTAGAAAAATCGCTGTATCGGGAGAGTGAATATCGTTGCAGGGGTAATGTTCAGAAATCACCACTGATATTAATTTCTCAATGTTTGAAAAGGAATCTATTTTAAATAAATTCTTGGCGAGATAGTAGCCGTGCTCATTATATTGATTTCCAATGAGTCCCTCTTCATTTGCCTTCGCAGATTTATCCATAATCCTTGTATTTCCAATAAATGGCATACGCTCTGGGTTATTCATCAATACGGTTCATGCTTCGATGGGTATCCATTAATCTGGCTTTTATCGACATAGCTATCCCTAGACCTCGTAGGTAAGTTGAGCCGGGTTAGATCTCCCTACGTAGGGGGCAGTCCTAGCTCGCTTTCTGGGCAATACTACCAAAACGGTAGTATTTAAAAAAGCCCATGTCTTCACGATGCCGCTTTTGCATCTGGACTGAGCTGATGTCTCTTTTAGGTAAGCGGATCAAGCATGCGCGTCTCTTGGCTGGACTCTCCCAAGAGGGTCTGGGGCTTGAGGCTGGGCTGGACGAGATGTCCGCGAGTACGCGAATGAATCGTTATGAGCTAGGTCGCAGGGTACCTAGCCCAGATTTTGTGGTCCGATTGGGTAAGGTACTCAACGTCCCAGCAGCATACTTCTATGCGACGGATGAAGATGAGGCAGACCTGCTCTTGGGGTACCATCGTTTAGACCCAACGCGACGTACGCTGGTCATGAAATTTCTGGCAGAGCTGGCAAACCACTGAAGTCAGCGGTTGCCGAATAATCAGCGGCTGACGCTAAATGTGAATTCGCATGTTAGGCAATGATAGTTATCCAGCAGTACATCATCGATGTGCTCTCCTATGGTAGCGCCTGTTATTGCTCCAGCGGCTGCTCCGGCTAGACCTCCGAGTATTGCACCAGCTATACAGGTTACGGCGACACCTAACGGCCCACCGCTTACACCTACAGCCGCGCCCGCTTCAGCTCCTGAAATAAGACCTGACGCACCAGATGCTGCGCCTCCTACCAGCCCGAGAATTCCACATATGTGCCGGGCTGTATTTTTCTCAACTATTTGATCGTAGCCACATTTTGGGCAAGAAATGTTCATTTGCTCAATCCTTAATTACATATTAAAAGTCGCAAATTCGCAGTTAGCTGTAGCATCGCCTTCGTGTTCACATCTGTTATATGGACTTATCTTTTTTTTGAATTAATAATTGATTATCAGTCCATTTTGTTGGCATACATATTTGCGTTGAATGTTCGCTTCACTGCATATCGCGCGGGTGATTGTCGGTTGGCTGACAAAAACTTGATTTGCGATACCCGCATTTTTAACTAAATAGCAGCTGGTCATTTCTAAAAGCAAGTAGCTGAGCTATCTTAAGATAGCTGTAATCGATTGGTTACTGCGAGAATACTGTGAATGGCGTGCTAGTTATTTGTATGGCCGTATCGCCCGCAACATAATTGGTTGTCGCTCCAGTCGTCTCAATATAAGCATAGGTGTTACCGCCAAAGATGAATACGGTCAAGCCTGAGTTGGTCGTATTGTCATTCGCGAGGACGTTGAGCGCAGCCAGCACGCTAGCTTGGGCAGACAGGTCTGAACGAGGTTGATGTTCGAAGCAACCGTCGTGATATC
Organism: Pseudomonas sp. JUb42; assembly: GCF_024807945.1. GTDB lineage: Bacteria > Pseudomonadota > Gammaproteobacteria > Pseudomonadales > Pseudomonadaceae > Aquipseudomonas. The sequence continues at coordinate 65,117 of NZ_JANUFD010000021.1, forward strand.
GCTGATGGTAATGATGTCGTTCCCGGCGCCTCCTGCACGGTAGTCAGTGATGGTATCCGTAAAAGCCGGAGTCGAACGGTTCCCCAAGTTAAAGGTATCGATACCGGCGCCGCCGGTAAGCGTATCAGCACCTGTGCCGCCACTGATGGTGTCTGCCCCAGCCCTACCAACGAATTTTTGCCCGCCTGTGCCGAGCTGAACGGACACTGCAGCCGTGCCAACGTCGTTGGCAATGGTAATGACGGCTGAGCTACCCGCCAGGTGAACGGTTTCAAAGCCCGACAGGCTGGTGAGGGAAGTGGTCGTCACTGCCGATGTTGTAAGGGGCAGCACATCGTCGTGGAGTTTGCGGCGAATATCTTGCCTGCCAAAGGCAAGGTCTTTAAGCGACACGCATGACTCAGAAGAAGATCGCGATCACCAGTATGAGCCAGGCATATCTGAGCCTGCCTTGAACCATTCGCGGTAGTGCCCCGCGAACCCTTGGAGGTCTTAATGCTGGCGGGATTGCCGTGTCGCATCGGCTCATTCTGACCTGGAACTGATCTTTCCGATCCCTGTAACCACTCGTTCAGCGCCTCGTTGCCGGCCTTTTAGCCGCCAACGTGAGCACCGAGTCGGAATCAGCAAAGCCCGAACAGCGTGGTACGCGCTTCACAGACACTACCTCGAATTTTGACGTAGAAATAATAGTCACCAACGTTAACCTTATAAATATTAACGTTAACAACGGTGCGCTTTAATTGTATTTTCCGGAAATTTAATACGTGCTATCGTCAGTCTTAACTAATTTAATACTCATGATGGTTAGTCTTATGGATGCGTTTTTCCCCGTCGCTTGCGCTGATAAGCTCAGTAAAATCGGGCTTCTCGTTAAAGCCAAGCGCCTTGCGTTAGGAATCCGCCAATCCGATATCAAGGTTTCACTTGGCGTCTCAGAGCACACGCTTCGCAAGATTGAGGGCGGATCGGAGCTCGTGGATCTTCGGTCGTTCATATTGGTGCTGTGGAAGATGGGAATCACTGAAACGGTTTTCGCCTCCCTGGACGGAATCGAAAAAACGTCCGAAATCACCCGTTTTACCGACGAAGGTGAATCACACCATGTCCTGGCAACAAAGCGTGTACGACTGCCTAAACCCAAGCCCGAGGATTTCTGATGCCGCGTGCTTACATCTACATGGAACATCCCGAAACCGGCGAGCGTCTGACCCTCGGGAGACTGACCTTGAAAGGGAACTGCGGCGAGTTTCTCTATGCGCCCGAATTAGTTAAGCGCGGGGAGTGGGTGCCTGACCCCATCAACTATCCATTGCGCGCTGAGCCTTACACCGCAATTACGAAGAACCGTAGCGTTCCCGGCTCCATCAATGATGCTATGCGTCGAATGTTCTGGCCTCTTCGCGGATAAATCCGCTCCCACCGAATGCTCTCCCCCCAAAATTTGCACTCGTCCCCAGGCCAAGGTGTTTGTTGTTCGACGTCTCTATATCGCGGCATCGGGCAAGTGCGCGCGTTGTCGATATTCATTTTGCCCGCGCAATAATGGTGATATAGCATGGCGTTTCAGTCAGCCTGCAGCGCGCTATCGGGCTGTCCCCTATCGGTTGTGTTTCATGAGCGGTCCCTGGGTGGCCGGAACGTCATTTCTACGGAAGGTTTTTTCATGACAAGCATCACATCCATCAACCGGGTAACCGGGACAAACACCAACGCCAGTTCCCTGGAGTACACCGTTACGTTCGATAGCGCGGTAACGGGCGTCGATACGGGCGACTTCTTGCTGAGTGCCACTGGATCAGCGACCGGCACCATCACCTCGCTCACTCCTGCCGGCAATGTATATACCGTCACGGTTAGCGGTGTCAGCGGCGACGGTACTCTGCGGTTGGACTTAAACAGCTCGGGTACGGGGATCGTCGATGGCTCCAGTAACCCAATCACAAGCGGTTATACATCCGGCCAAGCTTACACCCTCGACCACACCGGCCCGTCTGTTGGTAGTGTCGGCGTCCCTGCCGATGCGACCTACACAACAGGCGATAATCTCGATTTCACGGTCAATTTCAACGAAGCCACGACGGTCGATACAACCGGCGGTACGCCGCGCCTGGCTGTCACCCTGAGTACCGGCACGGTGTATGCCAATTACGTGAGTGGCTCGGGCGGTACTGCCTTGACCTTCCGCTATACCGTTGTGGCCGGCAATGCCGATGCTGATGGTGTCTCCGTTGGCGGTTCACTTGACCTCAATGGCGGGACCATTAAAGACGCCGTGGGCAACAATTCGACGCTGACGCTCAACTCGGTCGCTAGTACTGCTGGCGTGCTGGTGTCGGCACCTGTACTTGCCGTGCCACCGGTGTTCAGTTCGGCGGCAGTTACGGGCAACAGTCTGGTGCTCAGCTACACCGAGGCTACGACGCTGGATGCGGTCAACAAGCCCGCTAACGGTGCCTTTGAGGTGAAGGTGGGCGGCGTTGTCGATACGGTTACGGCGGTGACGATCAATGCCGTGGCCAAGACCGCGACCCTGACGCTGAATACCGCCGTCGTTGCCGGTCAGGCGGTGACGGTGGCCTATACCGACCCGACCGCAGGCGACGATACCAATGCTCTGCAGAATGCGGCCGGTACCGATGCTGTCAGCCTGGCTGCGACAGCAGTGACCAACAACACGCCTACAGTGCCACCGGTGTTCAGTTCGGCGGCGGTCACGGGCAGCAGTCTGGTGGTCAGCTATACCGAGGCTACGACCCTGGATGCGGTCAATAAACCCGCTACCAATGCGTACCAGGTCAAGGTGAACGGTGTGGTCGATACGGTCACGGCAGTGACGATCGATGCTGCGGCCAAGACCGCTACCCTGACCTTGAACACCGCCGTTGCGGCGGGCCAGACGGTGACGGTCGCGTACACCGACCCAACCGTCGGCGACGACGCCAATGCTCTACAGAATGCCGCCGGTACCGATGCCGTCAGTCTGGCCGCGACGGCGGTGACCAATAACACCGTCGCGCCGGTTGTGGGGCCTTCGGCGCCCAGCGTCGGTGTGACTCTGACTGCGCCTGCCGGTGGTGGCACGCTGCAAGGCACGGCTCAGGCAGATGTTCTTATCGGCTCCGGTTCCAAGGATATCTTCTATCCCGCAGGCGGTGCGGACAGTGTGGACGGCGGCAGCGGTATCGACACTGTGGTGCTGACTGGCGCTCGCGCTCAGTACGGGATTAGTCATCAGGCAGACGGCACCTTTACCGTGCGCTCGCTGACCGATGCCAATACCGTGGTGACCCTCAAGAACGTCGAGCGCGTGACCTTCGACAACCAGACCATCGCCTTGGACAGCACCACCACCAGTGGCCGTGTCGCCGAGTTTTATCACCTGGCCCTGGGGCGCAATCCGGAGGAGGGCGGGCTGGATCTTTATTCGAACGCCAGCAACCAGAGCTTGAGCACCGCGCAACTGGCGCTGAACTTCGTCAACAGCCTGGAGTTCGCCAGGATCCATAACACCACCGACAACACCGCGTTTGTCACCCAGCTCTATCAAAGCGCCTTTAACCGCGCGCCCGATGCGACAGGCCTGGCCTTCTTCCTCAACCAGTTGGCTGCCAACCCAGGGGCTGCCGGGCAGGCGGCGGTGATTGCCAACTTCATCGACTCGCCGGAAATGGCGGTGAAACTGGCCGGTGTGGTGGATCAGGGGGTGGCGTTGTTGGCGGTTTGAGTGAACTGATATCGGTGGGACCGGCTAAAGCAGGTCCCACATGAGCCATTGCCATTCTTCTGATCGATTTTCAGATTTGTCCTATATCCCTCTGGATGTCTGTGCATTGATTCTCTAATCCCTTGCAGAAATCAGGCATCGTAGATCGTTTTTATGACTAAACTAACAGGACTTAGTTTAAGTGAGTCCATCATGCTGACTATCAACATCCATGAAGCCAAGACGCATTTGTCGCGCCTGATTGATCAGGCAGCCAAAGGGGAATCGTTCATCATTGCCAAAGCAGGCAAGCCGCTGGTCAAGGTTATGGCGTTGACGGCACCTGAGGCTGATCAGGTCAAGCGCCTGGGGTTTATGGCGGGGCAGATCAACGTGCCCGATGATTTTGATGAGATGGGCCGTGATGAGATTGAGCAGATGTTCGGTGGCGATGCATGAAGCTGCTGTTGGACACTCATCTGTTGCTCTGGGCTGCGTCTAACCCTGAACGGCTGTCTTCCGTGGCAAGAACCCTGCTCGATACGCCAGAGAATGAATTGTTTTTCAGCGCGGCCAGCTTGTGGGAAATTGCTATTAAACGTGGGCTGGGGCGTGCGGACTTCAAGGTCGACGCTCGGGTACTACGCCGAGGGCTGCTCGACAATGGTTACAGCGAATTGCCTATTGGCAGTGAACACGCTGTTGCTATAGACAATTTGCCACCGATTCACAAAGATCCTTTTGATCGCATCCTGGTGGCGCAAGCGACTGTGGAGGGTATCGTTCTGCTAACGGTAGACGCGCTGGTTGCCCAATATCCCGGACCTGTTCAGCGGGTCTGACAGATGCTTGAAGCTGCTTGTCCGACGCACACCGTCATCTCTGCCCTCAATCAATAAGTATTAGAGCTAATTAACTCTATCGGTTTCCCTGGGGGGGATATCGAATACCCACTGGCAACAAACCCTTTGCGGTTTGGGATTTTCCGCGTTTGACGGGAAATACCGCATGATGCGACAGGCGCTGACGTTCGTCAGCGCCTTCTAGCCCGACGAGTACCCTCATTTCCTCACCCATCCGGCCGACACCCTGTGCACGTCGTCTATTTTTTCAGGACTCTCACCCCATGGTCTCAACCGTCACGTCTTACACCGACACCCGCAACCGCGCTTTGACCGGGCAGGGCTACGATGGCGTGGTGATGGTGTCAGTGGGGGGTTATTACGGCACCGGGGTGTTGTTGTATGACGGCCAGGCGGTGCTGACGGCGGCGCATTTGTTTTCCCATGGCAGTTCGCTGACGACGGTGCTGTTCCAGACCACGGCGGGGTCGCAGTCGCTGACGACCAGTGATGTCGCGGTGTTGAGCAGTTATGACGCGACCAATACCAATAACGATCTGGCGATTGTCTGGCTCAACGGGCATGCGCCGCTGGCTGCCAATCGCTACGACCTGTATCGCAGCAGTGACGAGATCGGCCAGGCCATGACTCTCGTCGGCTACGGCGAGCCCGGCACGGGGACGTCGGGGGTGTTGACCAGTTATGCGGCGGCGCCGATCCGGCAGAAGGCGGTCAATACCTTCGATGCCGATGCCTCGGACCTCAAGGCCAAGCTCGGCTCGATCATGAGCTGGACGCCGAAGACCGGCACGCAATTGGTTGCCGACTTTGATAACGGTGCTACCGCCCAGGACGCGCTGGGGCGGCTGATCGGCAAGTCCGGCCTGGGCCTGGGCAGCAGCGAGGGGATGATCACCCCGGGTGACAGCGGCGGGCCTGCGTTTATCAATGGCAAGGTGGCGGGCATCGCCAGTTACATCACCAGCCTGAGCCAGAACGGCGTGCATCCGGATATCGATAACACCTCGACCAACAGCAGCTACGGCGAGATTGGTGCGTGGCAGCGAGTCAGTGCCTATCAGCAGACCCTGGATCAGGCGATCCGCGCGCATTACACCGACGCACCGACCACGGCCGCCCAGGTCAAGACCTCGGTGACTGAGGGCAACACGGGGATGACCAATGCGTATTTCCTGTTGCAGTTCACCGGCATGCGCACCGACCCCAACACGGTGCTGAGCGTCGATTACACCACCCGCGACGGCACGGCCACGGCCGGTCAGGACTATGTGGCGGTGAAGGGCACGCTGAAGATCTATCCCAACGAGAGCCAGGCGGTGGTGGCGGTAGAGATCATCGCTGACCGGGTGGTAGAGCCGAACGAGACTTTCTTCCTGGACCTGAGCAACCCGGTGGGCGGCAGCTTCGGTGCGGGCGTGGTGACACTGACGGGCATGCGCACCATCGTTAACGATGATGGGGTAGTCGCGTAGGACTCGGTTGAAGAGGTATGTAGGACCGGCTTTAGCCGGGAAGGCTTAGGTACAGACGACAAAGATGTATCGGCTGTACTGACGCTTTCCCGGCTAAAGCCGGTCCCACCAAGGTGTTTTTACCCGCGAACCTGCTCACGCCAGTACGCCAGCAACTGCTGCAAGGTCTCGCGCAGGTCGGTGGCCGGGCGCCAGCCGGTGGTGTCGCGCATGGCCTGGGTGTTGCCGGTGGCGGTGGGGATGTCGGAAGGACGCATGCGTTCCGGGTCCTGGGTGACCTGGATCTGGGCGCTGCTCATGGCCAGCATCTCGTCGAGGATGCTGCGAATCTGCCGTGGCTGGCCGGAGCAGATGTTGAAGCAGCGCGGGTAGTCGCCGTCGCGCTCGGACAATTGCAGCAGCTTCACGTAGGCGTCGCAGACGTCGCTGACATCGAGGAAATCGCGGCTGGCGTCGAGGTTGCCGACCTTGAGCACCGGCTCCTGCTGGCCGGCTTCGATCAGGGCGATCTGGCGGGCAAAGGAAGCGGTGACGAAGTCTGCCGATTGCTGCGCGCCGATATGGTTGAACGGCCGCACGATCACGCCCGGCTGGCCCTGGCGGAAGTACTCGTTGAACGCCGCTTCTGCCGCCAGTTTGCTCGCCGCGTAAGGGTTGAGCGGCTGGCACAGGCTGTTCTCGCCCAGAGCAATGCCTTGCTTGAAGCTGGCGCCGTAGACTTCCGAGGAGCTGACGAACAGCACGAAGGCCTCCGGCGCCTGGTTGCGCAGGGCCTGCAGCAGGTTGACGCTGCCGATGACGTTGGTCTGCCAGGTCAGTACCGGCTCCTTGAAGCTCAAGGGCACGTTGGTGATGGCGGCCAGGTGCACGACGTGAGTCGGCTTCACTTCGGCGATGGCCTGCTCCAGGGCGGCGGCGTCGCGGATGTCGCAGGTCACGGTCTGTTGTGCGTATTGCGGCGCCGCCGAGGTGGCGCCGGTGAGGGCGATAACGTGCTGCCCGGCCTGGTGCAGGATCTTGCACAGGATCTGCCCGACGAAGCCGTTGGCGCCTGTAATGAGGATGCGTTGCATGGTCGGTTTCCTTGTTGCCGTACGCTGGCTTGCGAGTCTATCAGTGTGTCAGCGCGGGCTGACCGTGCGGTAGATATCCAGGGTTTCCTGGGCACAACGTTTCCAGGAAAAAGCCTTGGACCGCAAAAGTCCGGCATCTGCGACGCCCAGGCGTAATTGTTCATCACTGAGCAGGGCGTTCAGGTGCATCGTCAGCTGTTCGGCGTTGCCGCGCTCGACCAGCAGCGCGCTGCCTTCGGTGAATTCCGACATCGAGGTGTCGGCGGTGCAGACCACCGGCACGGCGCATTGCATGGCTTCCAGCACCGGCAGGCCGAAGCCTTCATACAGCGATGGGTAGGCAAAGACGGCGGCCCCGGCGTAGAGGGTCGGCAGGTCGCTGCCGGCGACAAAGGACAGCTGACGCACGCCATGGCTGGCTTCCAGGGCCTTGATGCGCTCGCTCAGGCCGTGGTTCTGCCAGCCCGGCGCGCCGGCCAGGACCAATGGATAGGCCTGGCGCAGTTCTGCTGACAGGTTGCACCAGGCATCGAGCAGGGTGTCGACGCCCTTGCGCGGCTCCAGGGTGCCGACAAACAGCACGTAGCGGCCATGCTGCAGGCCGTAGCGATCGAGGATCGGCCGGGTCTGTTCGGCGGTCTGCGGGCCGTAGGCCTCGGAGGCGCCGAGGTAGACGGTACGCACCTTGTCGGCGCTGACCTTGAAGTCGCTGATCAGCTCGTCGCGGATCAGGTCCGAGTCGGTGATCAGGAAATCGGCCCGGGCCAGGGTTTTAGGCAACTGATCACTGAGCCAGTCCACACGTTTTTGCGGGTGGAACTGCGGGTAGTGAATAAACGACAGGTCATGAATGGTCGCAACGCTCGGGCCGGAGTGGGCCTTGAGCATGAAATTGGGCTCGTGATAAACGAAGTCCCGGCGCTGACTGGCGCGCAGGCGCAGTTGAGCGTTGCGCAGCTTTTCGCGCATGCGGTAGGCGAAGGTCCAGCTGCGCAGCAGGGCGCGCAGGCGCGATTGCGCAGGCGGCGCGGTGCCGTCGTCGCGGGTGCGGACATAGTGGCTGCTGGCAGCGGCGCAATTGGCCAGCGCCTGCTCGGCGGTGAAGTATTTGGCGCCGATGAAGCACTCGATGGTCTCGATGTCTTCATCCTGCAGCTGTTCGATCAGGTTGTAGGTGTAGTTGCCGATGCCGGTGAGCGGGGGGATGAGCGATTCGATATTGAGCAGAAGCTTCATGAAGTCGGTCTTACCTGGCTGCGCCAGTCGGCGAGCAAATCGAGAAATGGGGGGATGAACGGCGCCCTGCCGCGAGGCGGCGAGTTTACCAGTCTGTAGGCTTTACGCCTCAGCTTTGTAAGAAGCTTCGACATATGCTCGTTGCTAAATCCCGTCCCCTGTGTGAGCATCTGCGCAACTATTGGCATTTACCTGAAAAAAACCTTGTCTTCAGGGGCCATCAGGCAGCTAATAGCCTTTTTTGACGTCAAGGATCTGTGTAGGACGATTCTGACGGTAACAACCGTAAATATATTTTCATTTGACGGTTGACGAGGGTCTGTGCGGGAATCATTGTGGCGTTTCAATATCATCTGTTTCATTGAGACGCCTAAATGAAAAAAATCTTCGCTGCTGTGGGCCTTTCGCTGTTTGCTGTGCACGCTGTAGCTGCGACCATCAAGATTGAAAATCAGTCTTCTTGGGAGATTCATGAGGTCTACTTCGCTCCGTCGAGCCAGGACGATTGGGGCGATGACCATTTGGGCAAGCAGATTCTCAAACCAGGTACTACCCTGACGCTGACGGGCGTAACGCCGGGCAAATGGGATGTGCGTCTGGTCGATGAAGATGAAGATGAGTGCATCGTTACCGGTCAGAAGATCGCCGAATCGGAAAAATTCGTGATCGATGACAAAGATTTGATCAGTTGCCAGAAGGCGACTGAAGAGTAAGTTCTGATCGTTGCCATTCTCCAGGGTGGTTATGATGGAAGCTGGGCACCGTGGGGCAGCCCCCCACGGTGCTTTTTTTTGCCTGGAGAAAAGTGAACCGGCCCGATTGTGCAGCGAAACCTGTGGTGGCAGCTGTGGGGGCCCTACTGTGTGCATCCAACACATTGGCGGCGTCCGGAATAAAGCTTTCGCGAATGAATTCGCTCCCACAGTAGCGCGTGCATATCGTCGGATCTGTGGCCGGATTCATCCGCTGAAGGGGCTGCTCTGGCTTTACAGCAAACATAGAATCTCCCACAACTGTTCCCGCAGAATTCGCTCCTACAGTCGGCTTCCACGCTTCCCTGGCTCAGCTCAACCAGATCCCGCCATTGAGTGCCGGGGCGGTGGCGGCGATGTTTTCGTTGCTTTCGGCGAAGGCGGCCAGCACTTCATAGGCCGGTGTCCCGCTGTTCATGGCGGCAGACCAGTAGGCCTGGCCGACGGCGTCAGGCGCACGGTGCAGAACGTGCTGGTAGTAGCTATTGAGGAGGGCGGTCGTGTCGTTGCCCGGGTTCATGGTCTTGAACTCGGTGCTGTTGACGAATCCATTGGCCACGTCCTTGAGCGACATGCCGTTGTCCATCTGCTTGACCCAATAGTTGAGCCCGGTCAGATCCGGCTTGCGGTCGAATGCAGCCTGGTAGATACGGTAGGCCGAACCGGTGTTCTCACCGGCCTTGACGTCCAGGGCCAGAATCGAGCCATTGCCGGCCTCAATTCGTTCGATACCATTCAGCGTATCCGTCATACCCTGGGTCGCGACTTTGTAGTAGTTGCCTGTGGGGGTAACGGTGATGTCGCTTTTACTGGCGTTATAGAAAACGGTATCAATGCCAGATCCACCGTTGTAGGTGTCATTACCTGTGTAGCCGTGAAAGCTATCGTTACCATCCGAGCCGATGAATGTATCGTTACTACTGGTGAGAAGGGCCATTAGGCTATCGCCCCTGGTGACGAAAAGCTCTCGGGCGTCCAGTTTCAAATAATCAGCAGCAAGGTAGGTCTGGCCCCCCTGGGAGAACGTTACCCCCCATAGGGTTCCGCCAATTATTCCCGTGGCGTCGTAGATAAAGCTGCCAGAAAAGTCGATGGTGTGGACACCGTCACTGACTTGGGCGTGATAAGCGCTGAGAGCGGTTGTGCTGGGGCTCCGCCAGTCGTTTAAGTTGAAGGTGTCAGCAGGCCGAAAATAGGTGATGGTGCTCATGAGGCGTCCTTATCCATGGAAGGGACGGGCCGGCAAGGCCCGCGCTGAAGCGGGTGGTGGTAAAAACGTCATGCCTGAAACATAACGGTACATACCGACTACAAAAACGCCCTCTTGTTCAACCAACGACTCCCTTCCGCACACTAGTTGCAACACGTGTGCCCCCCTCGGATAATGCGCGACCCGCTACGCACTCGTAGCACCAGAATGGAGTATCTATGTTCACCCCCGTAATCCTGGCCGGCGGTAATGGTTCGCGCCTGTGGCCTCTGTCGCGGCAGAGTTTTCCCAAGCAGTTCCTCGCCCTCGACGGGCAGGATCAGGGCACGATGTTCCAGCGCACGCTGGCCCGTCTGCAGGGCTTGGAGCATTCTCCGGCCATGGTGGTGAGCAACGAAAATCATCGGTTTATCGTCGCCGAGCAACTGCGTGTGGCGAAGATGACCAGCCGCCGGATCATTCTCGAGCCGCTGGCCCGCAATACCGCCCCGGCCATTGCTCTGGCCGCGCTGGAAGCCACCGCCGACGGCAGTGACCCGATCCTGCTGGTACTGGCCGCCGACCACCATATCGATAACGAAGACAGCTTCCGCGAGGCCGTCAGCGTTGCCCAGGTGCACGCAGCGGCCGGGCGTCTGGTGACCTTCGGCATCACGCCGACCCACGCCGAGACCGGTTTCGGTTACATCCAGTGCGGTGCCGCAGTGGAGCAGGGCGGTTTCGACATTGCCGCGTTCAAGGAAAAGCCATCGCAGGTGCTGGCCGAGGAGTACCTGTCGTCGGGCGTGTACCTGTGGAACAGCGGCATGTTCATGTTCCGCGCCTCGGTGTTCCTGGCCGAGATGCAGCAGTATCGCCCGGACATCCTCGCTGCCTGCCGCGTGGCCCTGGAACACGCTCAGGCCGACAGCCACTTCCTGCATGTACAGGCCGAGCAGTTCGCTTTGTGCGCCGATGAGTCGGTGGACTATGCGGTGATGGAGCACACCAACGCTGGCCTGGTCGTGCCGCTGGATGCCGGCTGGAACGACCTAGGCAGCTGGTCGGCGATCTGGGACGTGGGCCCGCACGACGCCAACGCCAACCGTCTGGAAGGCGACGTAATCGCCATCGACACGCGCAATTGCCTGGTGCAGTCCCATCATCGTCTGGTCGCTACCGTGGGCCTGGAAGACCTGATCGTCATCGAGACCAAGGACGCCGTACTGGTTGCCAACAAACACGACAGTCAGCAGGTCAAGGATGTGGTCAAGCGACTGCAGGCCGAAGAGCGCGAAGAGTTCGTCAGCCATCCGCTGGTCAACCGCCCATGGGGCCATTACGACACCGTCGACAAGGGCGAGCGTTATCAGGTCAAGCGCATCAGTGTGCTGCCGGGTGAGTGCCTGTCGCTGCAACTGCACTACCACCGCGCCGAGCACTGGATCGTGGTGTCGGGTACGGCCAAGGTCATCTGCGGCGACAAGGAACTGATCCTCTCCGAGAACCAGTCCACCTACATCCCGCTGGGGGTCAAGCACTCGCTGGCCAACCCGGGCAAGGTGCCGTTGGAGTTGATCGAAGTGCAGTCCGGGGTGTACCTGGGCGAAGACGATATCGTGCGTTTCGAAGACCGTTACGGCCGCCTGGCCAAGTAACGGCTGCCGGCGCCTGCCCTTGCGGGCGCCGTCACCGCCTCATCTGCTTCAGGTAACTCCCCATGTTTCCCTCTATGCCCCCCTCTTTCAAAGCCCTGGTCTGGGTGCTGCCCATGGCCTTGCTGCTCACCGCCTGCGACAAGCCGGAGAAAACCCCGGCGCCTGCCCAGGCCCCTGCGGTCGAACCGCACACCACTTACGTGAAAGCGGGCTGGGATGCCTTGCCTCCTGTGGCCGATGCCGACCTGCAAGCCGGTTTTGCGTCGTGGCGCAGCGCCTGTGCGACGCGGCTCAAGAGCGATGCGGTGTGGGCCGAGACCTGCGCCGCCGCGCTGAACCTGCCGGTGGTGCCGACTGCGGCGGATATTCGCAGCTTCTTGCAGGCGCGCTTGCAGGTCTACAGCCTGCGCGCAGCGGGGGGCAGTGCCGAGGGTTTGATCACCGGTTACTACGAGCCGGTCTACCCCGGCAGCCTGACCCGCAGCGACGTAGCGACAGTGCCGGTCTACGGCGTGCCGGATGACCTGATCATCGTCAATTTGGAAAGCATCTACCCGGAACTCAAGGGCAAGCGCCTGCGCGGACGTCTCGAAGGCCGGGTGCTCAAGCCCTATGACGACGCGGCGGCGATCAACGCCCAGGGCGTCAAGGCGCCGGTGATTGCCTGGCTGACCAGTCAGATGGATCTGCAATTTCTGCAGATCCAGGGTTCAGGCCGGATTCGTCTGAACGACGGCAAGCAACTGCGCATCGGTTACGCCGACCAGAACGGCCACCCGTATAAAGCCATCGGCCGCTGGCTGGTGGAGCAGGGCGAACTGAAGAAAGAAGACGTGACCATGGGCGCTATCTCCAGCTGGGCCAAGGCCCACCCGCAGCGCATCGGCGAGTTGCTGGCGAGCAACCCCAGTTATGTGTTTTTCGCCCGCAACCCGGACAGCAACGAAGGCCCGCGCGGTTCGCTCAATGTACCGCTGACCGCTGGTTACAGCGTGGCGATTGACCGCAAGGTGATTCCGTTGGGCAGCCTGCTGTGGCTGTCGACCACGCGCCCGGACGGCACCCCGCTGGTGCGCCCAGTGGCGGCTCAGGACACGGGCGGAGCGATTGCTGGTGAAGTGCGCGCCGACCTGTTCTGGGGGACCGGCGATGCCGCCGGCGACCTGGCTGGGAACATGAAACAGAAAGGCGCGATCTGGCTGCTGTGGCCGCAGAAGGCGGCGTTGCCTTCTGCACAATAGAGGCGACGAACTTTGTGGGAGCCGGCTTGCTGGCGATCGAGTGCGAAGCGCTCGCAATAGTTTCAGTGACTGACCCGAGCCATCGCCACCAAGGCGGCTCCCACGATGTATCAGCCGCTGGTTACAACGCCATACTCCGATTGCGCCCCGTACGCTTGGCCAGGTACAGCGCCGAGTCAGCGTTTTCAACGAAGCCTTTGACGCTGACATCCATGCCCGGCACTTCGGTATGGCAGCCCATGCTCACGGTGACCACCTGTTCCGGGTTATCGGCGTGGGGCAGGTGTTCGTTGTAGATGGCCAGGCGGATGGCTTCGGCCATGTTCAACGCGCCGTCGCTGTCGGTGTCCGGCAGCAGGATGGCGATTTCCTCGCCACCATAGCGCACGCCCAGGTCGCCCGGGCGCCGCAGGCACTGCTTGACCACATTGGCCACCGCAACGATGCAGGCGTCGCCGGCGACATGGCCGTAGTGGTCGTTGTAGCTTTTGAAGAAGTCGATATCGAGCATGAGCAGGCTCAAGGGCGCCGCGCCGCGCTGACCACGCAGAAACTCCAGCTCCAGGTTCTTCTCGAACAGGCGTCGGTTGGCCAGGCCCGTCAGGCTGTCCTTGAGAGCCAGCTCCTCGAGCACGCTCTGGGTGTCGCGCAGATCGGCTTCGATGCGCACGCCGTAGCGCAGCTGTATCACCAGCATGAAGCCGAACAGGGTGTTGACCACCAGCAGGGCGAAGATGATGCCGTAGGTGTTGCGCGCCGAGTCCTGCCATTCGGCGAGGATGGTGCGTCGGGAAATCCCCGCTGCGACGATCACGTTGTAATTCTCTACGGTGCGATAGCCGTACAAACGCATGATCCCATCCAGAATCGACGGCACCATGGCCACTCCGGAACTGGCGTAGGGCAGGTAGTTGGAGAAGATCTGCCCCTTGGCCAGGCTGGCGCCGATGTTTTCCTCGGCGAACGGGCGCCGCGCCAGGATCGTCCCGTCGGCCCTGGCCAGGAAGATCACGCCGTCGTCGCCAATGCCGAAACTGGCGAAGTATCTGTCGAAGTACGACATCTTGATAGTCGCCAGGGCTACGCCCAGGAACTGGCCGTTGTCATCGTTGATGCGCCGCGAGAGCGGGATGATCCACTCGCCCGTGGTGCGGCTGTGGATCGCCGTGCCAATACGCGGGACCAGTGACGCGTGAGTGGCGTGGAACTGAAAATACTCACGGTCGGCGTTATTGGCGCCCGGCGCAATCTGGCCGAAGGAGGACAGCAACCATTCGCCGTCCTTGCCGTAGATGAACACCCCGTGCAACTGATTGACCGCCCGTACCTGCTGCTCGGCGAAGGCCTGGACGTTGGAGTTGTTGTGCTCGTTGCGGCGGTTAGCCTGGAACAGTTCGATGGTGCCGCTGAGTACGATATTGGCCTCATCGAACGCATCGGCGGCCTGCTGGGCCATGGCCTTGGCCAGGTTGGTGCTGTCGGTGCGGGCATGATCGAGTTCGTGATCGCGGGCCTGGAGCAGTTGATAGATCGACAGCCCGATGATCGACGCGCAGACCACGATGATAAATGCGATCGAGACCTTTACCACGGGCAAGCGCTTGAGCCTTCCGGTGAAGATCTTCTGGGTCGCGGTTAAAAAGTCAGGCAAAGGCAAGGCATCCTGTGGAGGGGTAAAAGTCTCTTTGCGCTGCAAGGAATCATCTGGGGTTATCGACAGTAGTCAGGGAATCTGAATGCAGGGCCTGAGCAACTCGGCATAACTATAGTGGACGCCACGAAATGCATTTCGTGCGAAGCGCCCTGGCAGAAGCAAGTCACCTTTGGGCCTCTGCCGGTTTTTAGCTGATATGTGACATTTAATCGGTAGTAGCCCATTGACACGTCTGTACCGTCTTCTATGATCGGCAGATCTTTCGGCTTGCCGAAAACTTCTCGTCTGCCTTCGCAAACCCTGCCCATGATCAAGCCCCTCTGTTGCGGGCTCGCTCATCATTTGCGTTTGATTTCACTTTCCCGGAAAGGAATCTACCGTGGCGCTCAACTTACGCAGCAAAGTGATCCTGTTAGCGATTGTGCCCAGCCTGTTATTGGCTGCCGTCATCAGCGCCATCGCTTTTGTGGTCCTGGAAAAACTGGCCACTGAAGAAGTCGATCAGACCCGTACGTTATTGACCGAAGAACGGCGTTTATCGCTGAAGAACTACACCGAAATCGGTCTTGCCGCGATCAAGCCGATCTACGACGCCGCGGCGCCCGGCGATACGGCTGCGCGGGACAAGGCTGTACAAGTACTGCGCAAGTTGAACTACGACAAGGCCGCTTACTTCTACGGCTATAACTCGGCCAGTGTGCGGGTGTTCTGGGCGGATAAAGACCAGGACATCGGCAAGAGTTTTATCGACTCCAAGGACGCCAATGGCGTGCCGGTGGTCAGTGGTCTGGTCGAGGCGGGCAAGTCCGGCAAGCATTTCTTCCGCTATGACTGGCCGACGCCGGGCAGCGACAAACCGGTGCCCAAGCTCGGCTATACCGTGTTTCTCGATAAGTGGGACCTGATCTTCGGCACCCAGGTGAACCTGGACGATATCGAAGAGCAGGTGCAGGCCATTTCTACTGACCGTCATAGCCGCATCGGTTCCTACACGGCGTTCATCATTGCGGTCGCCGCGGTGCTGTTGGCGCTGGTGGCGGGTGTCGGTGCGCTGCTGGGCAACAGCATCGTCAAGCCGGTACTGGCAATCAAGACCAAGCTCGATGACATTGCTGCCGGTGACGGCGACCTGACCCACCGTCTGCCGATCACCAGTAACGACGAACTGGGCGTGCTGGCCAACTCGTTCAACCTGTTCGTGGAGAAGATCCACACCCTGGTGCGGCAGATTGCCGAGATGACCGGGCAACTGACCGGGCTGGTCGGCGACATGTCGTCCCAGGCCGGGCGCTCCGAGCATCAGATGGAGCTGCAACGCCAGGAGACTGACCAGGTCGCCACCGCCATTCACGAGATGTCCACGGCGGCGCATCAGGTCTCGGTCAGCGCCCAGGGCGCTTCCCAGGCGGCCAAACAGACCAGCGATGTCGGCAGTGAAGCCCGTCGTGTGGTCACCGAGAGCATTGCCAGCATTCATGAGCTGATCGGTGAGATCAGTGACAGCAGCTCGTCTTTGGATCACCTGCAGAAGAACGTGGAATCCATCGCCAGTGTGGTCGATGTGATTCGCTCCATCGCCGAGCAGACTAACCTGCTGGCCCTGAACGCGGCCATCGAAGCGGCCCGGGCAGGTGATGCCGGACGTGGTTTTGCCGTGGTTGCCGACGAAGTCCGCGCCTTAGCCAGCCGCACCCAGAAAAGCACTCAGGAGATCAACGAAATGATCGGCCTGTTGCAGCGCGGCACGCAGAATGCCGTCACCTCCATGAGCCGCTCCAGCGAGACCGGCAAGACCACGGGCGAGCTGGCCAACCAGGCGGGCAAGTCGCTGGATGCCATTGGTCACCTGATCGAGACCATCAACGACATGAACGCGCAGATCGCCAGCGCCTCGGAAGAACAGACCTCCGTGGCCGAGGAAGTCAGCCGCAGCATGACCCAGATCGCCCAGTCGGTGGACAGCGTCGCCGACGATGCCCAGGGCGGTGCGCAGACAGCGCGTAGGCTGAATGAGCTGGGCAATCGCTTGGGTGGGTTGGTCAAACAATTCAGGATTTGAGACGCTGAGTGCTGCAAGTTCGGACTTGTGAAAGCGAGGCTTGCCCGCGAAGAGGCCAGTACATCCGCTACATTTTTTCAGGCTGAAAAATCGCCTTAGCGGGCAAGCCTCGCGCCCACTGGAATCGCGCATCTAGATAGATATATAGCTATCTATCTAGATATAAATCAAGGATGGTCCGCTCTATGATCCCTTCCTCCACCTCCCGACTCTGCTCCCTCCTGAGCCCTTGGCTCATGCGTCTGGGCGCGCTGTCGATCACCCTGATTATCTTCCTGATCGACAGCCTCAGTTCTCTCGATGTGGCCATCGCGGTGTTGTACATCGTGGTGATCCTGATCGCTGTGGACCTGTTCTCGCGCCGGGGTGTGCTGCTCGTGGCCTATGCCAGTGTGGCCCTGACCCTGAGCGCCTATGTGATCGCCCATGGTGACGAGTTCTGGGGGCCGGCGTTCGGTCGTTGTCTGGTGAGTCTGGCGGCCATTGCCATTGCCGGGTACCTGGCGCTCAAGAACAAGGCCGGCAAGGACCAGTTGCAGGAACAGGTGCGTCTGCTGCATCGCAGTGAGGCGTTTCTGGCCGGGGCCCAGCGCCTGAGCCAGACCGGCAGCCTGGGCCTCGAATTGCCCGGCACAGCCATGTATTGGTCGGATGAAGCGCGGCGGATTTTCGAGTTCGATGCCGGGCAGCAACCTTCGGTAGACGCCATGCTTGAGCGAACCCACCCGCAGGATCGCACGCTGTTGCGCTCGATCATCGACCAGGCCGATGCCGGCACCGTGAACCTGGCCGCCGAGTTTCGTTTGCAGATGCCCGATGGCCGTACCAAGCATGTGCGCATGCTGGCCCGGGAGGTCGAGGACGGTGCCGGTCACCGCGAGTATGTCGGTGCGCTGATGGACGTCACCACGGCCAAGAACGCCGAAGAGGCCCTGCATCGGTCGCAGAGCGATCTGGCCCATATCACCCGGGTCACGACCCTGGGTGAGTTGGCGGCGTCCATTGCCCATGAGGTCAATCAGCCCCTGGCCGCAGTCATCACCAATGCCGAGGCCGGGCTGCGCTGGCTCAACCGTGAGGTGCCGGACATCGGCGAAGTGCGCGCGGCCATCGAGCGGGCCAAGAGCCAGGCGCACCGTGCCAGCGAGGTGATCCGGCGTATCCGCGCGCTGTCACGCAAGACCGACCCGCAGAACGTCAGCCTCGATCTGCCGGAAGTTATCGAGGAGTCCATCGCTTTGGTCCAGCGCGAGATCCAGCGCCAGCGCGTGACCCTGAGCGTGCAGATTGACGAGCCGCTGCCCGCGGTGCGCGGCGATCGCATTCAGCTGCAACAGGTGATCATGAACGCCGTGCAGGCCATGGCGGCTTCCCCGGACGGTCGCCGTGATGTGTTCGTGCATCTGCGTCATACCGAGGGCGAAGGCGTCATGCTGCAGATTCGCGACAGCGGCCTCGGCATCGATGCGCAGAACATGGGCAGCCTGTTCGATCCGTTCTTCACCACCAAGGCCAACGGCATGGGCATGGGCATGGGCCTGTCGATCTGCCGCTCGATCATCGAATCCCATGGCGGCCGGATCTGGGCCGACAGCGAGCCGGGGCAGGGCGCGGTGTTGAGTTTTGCCTTGCCAGGGGAAACGAACGGCTAACTAATGTGGGACCGGCTAAAGCCGGTCCCACACAAAAGCCGGCACACAAGAAACAGACTGCTCCTATACCCAGGTATAGGTCCGCCAACCCCATAGCTGATCGGCACGTCCATGGTTGAATGCTAAGGTCGCATCCTTTGCCAGAACCGTTTAATCATTCAGGGAGACACCCCCGCATGCTCAGCGCAAGTCGACGCAGGATCGGCCTCTGGCTGTTGTTGGCAGCCGCTATGGCCGGTGCGCTGGGCGGTCTGCTGTACCTGGATTATCGCCAGGTGCAGCGCCAGGCCGAGGCGGATATCGGCAATCTCAACCTGATCTTCGAAGCGCGCCTGAATGCCACGCTGCAAGGCTTTCAGGCCAGCCTGCAAGGCATTGCTCTGCGTATCGATGACGGCATGTTCAGTTTGCCGGCCGGCAGTACGACGGGGCAGCGCAAGCTCAAGGCGCTGGGCAGCCGTTTTGGCGAGATGGGCGATTTCGACGTGTTGGCCAGCGATGGCCGCCTGTTGCTGCGCACCGATGAAAAAAGCGCCGAGCCGTCGACCGACGAGCTGCATTTCTGGGCCACGCTGACGCCGCAGCCCGATGACCAGGGCAGCCTGACGCCGATGGTCATGGGCAACGACAAGGGCCGCGACGTGCTGCACATGGCGGTCCCGGTGTTCGACAATCAACGTCGGCATATCGGTTGGGTGACCTTCAGCCGCCCGCTCAAAACCATGCTGGAGCTGTTCGACCAGATCGATGTCGGGCGCCATGGCGTGATTACCGTGCGCCGCGCTGATCGTCCTGACCTGGTGCTGCGCGTGCCCAAGGCCGACAACCCTTATCGCCAGTACGCCGCCGACAAGATCGATCAGATGATTATCAAGGGCGAGCAGCAGGGCAAAGTCGTCATGCCGTCGCGCATCGATGGCATCAAGCGCTTGTATGGCTTCAAGCGCGTCGGTCAGTTTCCCCTGGTGATCGTCACGGGCCTGGCGTCCGAGGATTATCTGGCGAGCTGGAAATACACGGTGATCGCCGCCGTATTGATGTTCAGCGTGCTGTCGCTGGCGATTTTCGGTCTGAGCCAGCGTTTGCAGCGCATTCGCCTGCGTCGTCAGCAGGTGGTCGATGAGCTGCGTGACAGCGCCTTCCACGACGCCCTGACCGGCCTGCCCAACCGGCGTTTCCTGCGCGAGCGGGTCAACCATTGCATCAGCGCGTGCAGCGCCGGGCAGCAGCGTCTGGCGCTGTTGTATTTCGACGTCGATAACTTCAAGACCATCAATGACTCCCTCGGCCATGTCTCCGGTGACCTGATCCTCGAAGGCCTGGCTGGGCGCCTGCTGGCCCTGCAGCCGCAAATAGACACGGTGGCACGGCTGGGCGGCGATGAGTTTCTGATTCTGATCAATGACGACAACCGCGAGTACCTGGTCGAGGTTATCGACCATGTTCTGCAGGCGGTGCGCGAGCCGTTCCAGATTCAGGACTATCGCCTGGCCGTCAGCGCCTCCATCGGCGTGGCGCTGTATCCCGAGCACGGTAATGACTTCGGCTCCTTGCTCAAGGCCGCTGACACGGCGCTCTATCAGGCCAAGAACAACGGTCGCAACACCTGGGCTTTCTACGAGACCGCCATGGGCGAGCGCGGGCTGTGGTTGCTGCAGATCCAGACCCAATTGCGTAACGCCCACGAGCAGGCCGAGCTGAGCATTCACTATCAGCCCCAGGTCGATTTGCTGACCGGCCGGGTCATCGGTGCCGAGGCGTTGATGCGCTGGTGGCACCCGGAAAAGGGCGCGATCCCTCCGTCGGAGTTCATTCCGGTGGCGGAATCCAGTGGCCTGATCCTGCCCATGAGCCACTGGCTGCTGCATGAAGTCTGTAAACAGGCGGTGGCCTGGCAGCGCGCCGGTTTCGGTAAGCTGACGGTGGCGATGAATTGCTCGGCCGTGCAGTTTCGTCAGGACGGCCTGGTCGAGCAGGTGCGCCAGGCCTTGCAGGACACCGGGCTCAAGCCGTCGCTGCTGGAGCTGGAGCTGACCGAGTCGATCCTGATCGAGAACTCCGAGCGGGTCATGACCATGATCCGCGATCTCAAGGCCCTGGGCGTGAAGATGTCCATCGATGACTTCGGCACCGGTTATTCGAGCATGGCCTACCTCAAGCGCTTTGAGGTCGACAAGCTCAAGATCGACCAGTCCTTCGTGCGTGGCATGCTCGACGACCCCAAGGATGCCGCCATTGTTCGTGCGGTGATCGGGCTGGGCCACAGCCTGGACATGACGGTGATCGCCGAGGGCATCGAACACGCGGGCATCGTCGCGGCACTGATCGACCACGGCTGCGACGAGGCTCAGGGCTATCACTATGCCAAGCCCCTGACTGTGGCCGACTTCCACCGCTACATGCTGGCGCACCAGGAAGCGCTGCCGGCCTGATCAAATGGTCAGAAAATACGCCTTCGGTCAGTCTGGCCCGCACTTTATACGTGGGTATGATTCCGCCGCGGGCGTGCACTGGTTAACGTGCACCTCTGCGCCGTGTCGGTGCAGGGTGGTTCATTCGAATTGAAGGTAAAGGGTTTGTCCAAGCTTGCGGTGATAGCGGTTGTCGACGATGACACGGCAGTGCGCACGGGTATCGACAGCCTGATTCGTTCACTGGGGTGGCGGTCGTGTCTGTTTGCCTCGGCCATGGCGTTCCTCGACTCCGATTGCCTGCATCAGGTCGATTGCCTGATCACCGACGTGCAGATGCCCGGCATGAGCGGCCTGCAGTTGCACGAGCAACTGACGGCCCGGGGCCTGGCAATTCCGACGCTGTTTATCACCGCCTTCCCCGAAGACAGCATCCGCCGCCGGGCCATGACCGGCAGCGCGGTAGGCTTTCTGGCCAAGCCCTTTAGCGCCCAGGCGTTGATTGATTGCCTTGAGTCGGCGCTGGCCTGAGTCTGTGTTTTCCCCGTAGGACCGGCTTCAGCCGGGAGGATGCCCTCGCGGCTAAAGTTGCTCCTACGGTCTTATGACGTCTTGATCTCCAGTGTCTGGGCCATGCGCACCAGTTCGGCGAAGGAGCGGGCGTTCATTTTCTTCATGGCGTGGCCGCGGTGGATCTTCACCGTGATCTCGCTCAGGCCGATTTTCCCGGCAATCTGCTTGTTCATCAGACCCGAGGCCGCCAGGGCCATGATTTCCTGTTCACGCGGGGTCAGGCTGGCGTAGCGCTCGCGCATCTGGCGATTGGCCTTGTGTGCTTCGCGACCCTGGCGGTCCTTGTCCAGGGCACTGGTCACGGCGTCGAGCAGGTCCTGTTCGCGAAACGGCTTGGCCAGGAAGTCCACGGCACCGGCCTTCATCGCCCGCACGGTCATGGCGATATCACCGTGGCCGGTCATGAACACGATGGGCAGTTCGACCTGGGCCCTGGCCAGTTCATTCTGGAAATCCAGGCCGCTGGTGCCCTGCAGGCGCACGTCCAGGATCAGACAACTGGGCACGTCGGGGCGCGGGTACTGGGTGAACTGGGTGACCGAGGCGAAGGTGGCCACGCGCAACCCGATGGAGCGCAACAGGCTGCCCAGGGCCTCAAGCAGGGCAGTGTCGTCGTCAATGATGAAGACCAGAGGATCATTGCTGGCGGCCACGGCTCTCTGGTTCAGTGGATGGTCGTCGTTCATTCGGGTTCCCACAGGCGCTGGCGAGGGCATGAGTCTAGTCTCAAGGTGCTCTGGAACAAATGCTGTGGGGTGGATTTTTGGTACGGTTGTGCCCTTGGTTGTCATTGTTTTGTGCGCGATGGCAATCGGCCATTTCGTTACCGTGCGTTGAGCATAGATATTGCATAGAGATCAAGGGGTAAGCGCGAAGAGTGCATATTTGACTCAACCTGCTCTTTTACGCCATCTACATCTTTATTCCTCAAGGGCGCCCGGACAGGTATTACTGTGCAGGCTGTCCGAGACTCTGGCTGAAACTTTTTCGCAGTGAGAAACAAAGTAATGCCGATGATTCCCCTGCTGATTTGCGACGACTCCAACATGGCGCGCAAGCAGTTGCTCCGGGCTTTACCCAGCGACTGGGATGTTTCGGTCACGATGGCCACCAACGGCCAGGAAGGCGTTGATGCGATCCGTCAGGGCCTGGGGAAAGTGGTGCTGCTGGACTTGACCATGCCGGTCATGGATGGCTATCAGGCATTGGCGGCTGTGCGCGCCGAAAACCTTGAAGCACAGATCATCGTCGTCTCCGGCGACATTCAGGAAGAAGCCGTACGCCGCTGCATGGAGCTGGGCGCGCTGGCGTTCCTGAAAAAACCGGCTGATCCGGAAGAACTCAAGCAGACCCTGAGTAACCTGGGCCTGCTCGGCGTACCGGGCACTATGCCTGCGGTGATCCCGACAGCTGCGGTATCAAATATCAGCCTGCACGATGCCCTGCGCGAGATCGTCAACGTCGCCATGGGCCGCGCCGCCGCACTGCTGGCCCGGGTGCTGGGGGTGTTCGTGCAGTTGCCGGTGCCCAACGTCAACATGCTCGAGGTGGGCGAGCTGCACATGGCCCTGGTCGATGCCCAGAGCCGCGACCGCCTGACCGCTGTATGCCAGGGTTATATCGGCGACTGCATCGCCGGTGAAGCGTTGCTGCTGTTCCATGATTCGGAAATCTCCGACATGGCCAGGCTGATGCAGCGCGACTCAGCCGATTACACCGATATGGAAATGCTCCTGGACCTCTCGGCCGTGCTGATCGGCGCCTGCCTGAGCGGGATTGCCGAGCAGATCGACGTCGAATTCTCCCAGGGCCACCCCCAGGTGCTGGGTAAGCTCAACGGTATCGGTGAGCTGATTCGTATCAACCAGCAACGCTGGAAAAAAACCCTTGCCGTGGAGATCAGCTACAGCCTGGAAGGCCATAACATCCATTTCGATTTGCTGATGTTGTTCACCGAAGACTCGGTCGAGCTGCTCTCGCATAAACTTGCTTATCTGATGAGCTGACCATGAACAACAACATCGATCTCAAAGAACTGCACTGGATGCTCACCATTACCCAGAACATCGACGTGGGGCTGGTGGTGCTCGATCGTGATTACCGCGTGCAGCTGTGGAACACCTTCATGGAGAACCGCACCGGCGTGTTGCCTGACAAGGCGGCCAACCAGTCGTTTTTCAAGCTGTTCCCGGAGGTCAACGAGCGCTGGTTCAGCAAGAAAATCGAAAGCGTCGTCACCCTGGGTACACCGGCCTTCACCATCTGGGAACAGCGCCCTTACCTGGTACGGTTCAAGAACTACCAGCCGATCACCGGCCAGGAAGATTTCATGTACCAGAACACCACGCTGTTTCCGCTGCGTTCGACCAACAGCGAGATCAGTCATATCTGCCTGGTGATCTACGACGTCACCGACGTGGCCACCAACCGTCACCAGTTGCAGGCGGCCAACAACGCCCTGCTGGAGCTGTCGAGCACCGACCGCCTGACCGGCCTGTTCAACCGCGGCCACTGGGAAGAGGTGCTGAAGAACGAATACGCCCGTCATTGCCGCTATGACTCCCAGGCCACGCTGGTGATGTTCGACATTGACCACTTCAAGCGGGTCAACGACACCTACGGCCACCAGATGGGCGACAAAGTCATCCAGCGCGTGGCTGAGGTGACTCGCCAACTTGCGCGTACCGCCGATATCGCCGGCCGCTACGGCGGTGAAGAATTCGTCGTGCTGCTGCCCGATACCGACAAGGCCGGCGGGAAGATTTTTGCCGAGCGTTTGCGCCAGGCCATCGAGGCCCAGGAGATGAGTCACGAGGGCCAGGTGATCCGTTGCACCATCAGTCTGGGGGTGGCAGATCTGTCGCAACCGACCGCAGAGTACAAAACCCTGATCGAATTAGCCGACCAGGCCCTGTATAGCTCGAAGAAAAACGGCCGCAATCAGGTCACAGTCCACGAATAATGGCTGGAAACGCCCGATCTTGAGCACGATTCAGCTTTTTTTCATGATGCAGTGCTCAATCGGCGATGTCCTAAATCCACAATGGCGGCAAGCAGCTAGTATGTGGGTCGTTCACCCAGTGTCAGGAGCCAGGTCCTAGCATGGAGTGCGAAGAGGCACTGGGAGAACACTTGATTGGATACCTGCGAAGTCGCCTGACTTCGCACGCTGGGCATTTCGCCTTCTGCGATGTGTCGGCACGTTGAGTCATGTCTGCTAGGATCGCGATTTTGCGCTGACCTTCAGGGACATCATGCGACCCACTTCTACCCTTACCGTTACCCCTGTCGACCAGCCTCTGGTCGGACGTGTCAGCCCGCCTGGCTCGAAATCCATCACCAACCGCGCCCTGTTGCTGGCCGGTCTGGCCAAGGGCACCAGCCGCCTGAGCGGCGCGCTCAAGAGCGATGACACCCGGGTCATGTCCGAAGCCCTGCGCCTGATGGGCGTGCAGGTCGACGAGCCGGACGACAGCACCTTCGTGGTCACCAGCAGCGGTCACTGGCAGGCCCCGCAGCAGGCGCTGTTCCTTGGTAACGCCGGTACCGCCACACGTTTCCTCACCGCCGCCCTGGCCAACTTCGAAGGCGAGTTCGTCGTCGATGGCGACGAATACATGCGCAAGCGCCCGATCGGCCCGCTGGTCGATGCCCTGCAACGCATGGGTGTGGGCGTCAGCGCACCAAGCGGCTGCCCACCGGTGACCGTCAAGGGCCTCGGTGGCCTGGCCGGCGGGCGTATCGAGATCGATGGCGGCCTGTCCAGCCAGTACGTCTCGGCCCTGCTGATGGCCGCTGCCTGCGCCAAGGGCCCGATCGACGTGGCCCTGACCGGCAGCGAGATCGGCGCCCGTGGCTATGTCGACCTGACCCTGGCGGCCATGCAGGCTTTCGGTGCGCAGGTCCAAGCCCTGGACAATGGCACCTGGCGCGTCGCCCCGACCGGCTACCAGGCCACGGACTTTCATATCGAACCGGACGCCTCGGCCGCCACCTACCTGTGGGCGGCCCAGGCCCTGACCGGCGGCGCCATCGACCTTGGCGTCGCCGCTGAAGACTTCACCCAGCCCGACGCCGAAGCGCGCTTGCTGATCGAGCGTTTCCCGAACATGCCGGCCGTGATCGACGGCTCGCAAATGCAGGATGCTGTGCCGACCCTGGCCGTGCTCGCCGCCTTCAATAACCAGCCGGTGCGCTTCGTCGGCCTGGCCAACCTGCGGGTCAAGGAATGCGACCGCGTCTCGGCGCTGTCCCACGGCCTGTGCGCTATTGCTGCGGGCCTGGCCGAAGAGCAGGGCGACGACCTGCTGGTCCACGCCAATCCGGCCCTGGCCGGGCAAACCGTCGACGCCCTGATCGACACCCACGCCGACCACCGCATCGCCATGTGCTTCGCCCTGGCGGGCCTGAAGATCGCCGGGATCCGCATTCAGGATCCGGACTGCGTCGGCAAGACCTACCCCGGCTACTGGGACGCCCTGGGCTCCCTGGGCGTACAGACTCAACGCAAGGACTAAACCATGAGCCCGGCACTGCCTCCCGAACTGCTCGCTCGCGCCCAGGCCCTGATCGATCGAGGCGGGCGGCGCCTGCTGGGCATCGTCGGCACGCCCGGGTCGGGCAAATCCACCCTGGCCCAGCTGCTCGCCGACGCCCTCGGCGAGCAGGCGGTGGTGGTGCCCATGGACGGCTTCCACCTGGCCAACCGCGAACTGGCCCGCCTGGGCCGGGCTGCGCGCAAAGGCGCCCCGGACACCTTCGATGTCGGCGGCTACCGCGCGTTGTTGGCACGTCTGAAGCAACAGCAACAGGACGAAACGATCTACGCGCCGCTGTTTCAGCGCGAAATCGAGGAATCCATTGCCGGCGCCATCACCATCCTGCCCCAGACCCGGCTGGTCATCAGCGAAGGCAATTACCTGCTGCTCTCACAGGGGCCATGGGCCTCGGTCGCGCCGATTTTTGACGAGTGCTGGTTTGTGTCAGTAAGTGCCGAAGAGCGTCACTCTCGCTTAATGGAACGGCATCAACAGTTTGGGCGCAGTGAAGAGGCGGCGAGGGCGTGGATTGACTCGACCGATGAGCCGAATGCGCGGTTGATTGAAGGGGATCGGGACAGGGCGGATTGGGTGGTTGATTGGCGTTAGAGGATTCCGTTCTGTTTATGATGCCGGCGGATTACTTCAACCTTTCAGTCGCTTTGCGATAAGCCTCTTCGCCTTCGCCTTCGCGCTTGCCGACCGCAACGACAAAGACCACTACTTCATGGTCGATGACCTGATATACAAGGCGATAGCCGCTGCTGCGCAGCTTCAGCTTGTAGCAGTCTGGCAATGAATGCAGGCGATTGGCCTCAATACGCGGGTTAAGCAAAATCTCGGACAGTTTCTTCTTGAGTTGCTGCCGGACTGTATCCCCTAGTTTGTGCCACTCCTTTAGCGCTCTGGCATCGAATTCAAGGCTATAGGTCATCCAACGAAACCTTTACCCGTTGCGGATGAGCCAGGCGTTCGCGAACTGTCGCCACCAGCGCTTCGTCTTCTGGCGTCATCAGTACGGGCCGAAAGGGCAACTGACCACTATCAGCCACGTATTGCAGGGCCTGGCGCATCAGTTCGGAAGGGGTTACGCCGAGTCGATCCAGTTCGCGATAAGCGCGAGCTTTCAGGTCGTCGTCGATGCGGATGTTGATCGAGGCCATGGAAAAATACCTGTAATGACAAACGTCGTTACGATGGCAATATTTTTGGGATTTCGCAATAGAACAGGTCATAGGAATGCGATCTTGTTGTTCCTTCAGTGCAGGTGCTTTTGGACTGGCCAGGGTGAGCCAGGAAGAAGGGCAGGATATCTCTTTAAAAAAGCGCTGAGAGGTAACTATATGTGTAGATTTAGGGTCAGGGTCGACATAGGTACATGTCCACGGTGAGTATCCAAATTGGCTAAAGGGCAGTTGCCTATTTGATGACTATCCGACGATGCTACTTACCGGCTGCGGCCCCTTCGCGAATGAATTCGCTCCCACAATACCCAGCCAGCGCTGCCCAGCCCGACCAAGGGCCATGCCCCCGCGCAACCTATCCCCCATTCCACAGTCCATTGCGCATCCATTCAAACCGATGAAAAACCACCCATGAGCCGCTTCCAACAGATTGCCGCCAACCCGCAAGGCCGGGATTTTGCCGTGGGGGACATTCACGGGCATTTCAGCCGCTTGCAGACAGCGCTGACGGCGGTGGGGTTTGATGCGGCGGTGGATCGGCTGTTCAGCGTCGGTGATCTGGTGGATCGCGGGCCGCAGAGCGCGCAGTGTCTGGAGTGGCTGGCGCAGCCGTGGTTCTTTGCCGTGCAGGGTAATCACGAAGCTCTGGCCATTCAGCATGTGCAGGGGCGGATTGCCGATTACCGCCTGTATATGGCCAGTGGTGGGGCCTGGTTTCTCGACCTGACGCCTCAGGCCCAGCGCCTGTATGCCGAGCGTTTTGCGCAGATGCCGATTGCCCTGCAGGTCGAGACCGCTGAGGGGCCTGTGGGCCTGGTCCATGCCAATTGCCCGCTGCCCAGCTGGGCGATGTTGCGCGACACCTTGTTGGGCCATCTGCCGGGGCTGGAGCGGGCCGAAGAGGTGTGCCAGTGGTCCCGCGAGCGCCAGCGCAGTCAGGATGCCAGCGGTATTCCCGATCTGCGGGCCATGGTGGTGGGCCATACCCATCTGCCCAGCCCGGATGTGCTGGGCAATGTCTTTCATATCGATACGGGTGGCTGGCGCTCTGATGGGCGGGGGCGTTTCACCCTGTTGGACCTGGCGACCCTGACGCTCTATTAAAGGAATAGGCGAAAAGTCATAAAATTGACTTTTAATTCCTGCCGAGTGGTACGACCGCCTGTTCCGCGCGATACGCGAAGGCGAGACGCTGCAGAATATCCAGCACCTCAAAGTGGAAATGACCCTGTCGATCCGCCAGGGCCTGGTGGAAATCTGCAAGGTGCAGGGCCTGACCGTGGTGCTGTTGTACCGTAAGCGTCTGGCGAACACACCTATGAATCTGTTGAACCGAAGATAACGGCATCAGCATTTCAATTGTCCATAGGCTCGGGCCATGACTTCCCAGGTTCTCGCGTCGGCAGGAATCAGATGCTCAATACGCAGCGACTCCATCGTAATGTCGAGAGGCATGCCAAATGTTGTAAAAGTTGACATGAATTTCAGTTCCCCGTGCCTTGAGTCGAGCCGCGTCAGTACCAACGGAGGCAGTTCGCTTGTCAACGTGGAAGCCTCTTGAGGCGTGGGGAGGCTTTTCAGAAGCGTAGCGAGCCCCGGGTTGCACAGAGCCTCTCTAGCTGCCCTTTGCCAAGCAATCAATCTGATTTCCTCGACATTGTTCAGATGATCGCCCAACCCTCCAGGCTCCAGCAGCGTTACCAATAGATTTAGGCCTTCTGCCGCATCGGCACTCAGGCCGACCAGATCGAACAGCACTCCAGTGCTGGCGTTGGCTGCCAATATCTCCCACTGACTCCCCAAGACAATCGCTGGTGCGGGGTTGTTGGCATGAAGCAGGTGAGTTATAGCGTCACGAACAGCCTCCATGCTTGGCGAGGTAAGAGGTGTTGCTTCGTAGCGCGGTGCATAACCACTGGCGAGAAAGACACTGTTGCAGTGCTCTAGAGGCGCATCGAGTGCCATGAGTAGGTTATGCAGAGTTCCTGGGCTTGGCTTGGCGCGCCCTGTCTCGATGCAGCTGAGGTGGCGCTGAGAAATACCTGACATCAAGGCTAGGTCGAGTTGGCTCAATTTTGCCTGACGTCGCAGATGACGCAACTGCTCACTTGCAGTGATGGCGGGTGTCGTTCGAGGAAAAGGTCGGGTGCTCATTATTCGACTCTGACGGCGCGAATTGGCTGAGTCCATGACCTGTGAGGTCATTGATCTCGTCGTGACAATATCACTACCTTGTCAGCGTTGATCATCGCTTCTTGCTCAAGGAGGACAAATGAAAAGACCCTACCTCTCACTTGCCACATTGGTGATTTTTTCCTTGTATACGGCGGGTACCATGTTCGTTGCCGATCAATCGCTCATCGACTTCGGCCTGGAGTTAATATCCAGCCCGGACACTGCCCAAGTAGTTATTGACCTTTACCTGCTCGGCTTCCTCGCTTGCATCTGGATGTATCGGGACGCTCGCTCCAAAGGCCGATCTGCGGTCTCTCTTGTGCCTTACTTTCTGATAACGGCGGTCTTCGTATCGATTGGCCCATTGCTTTACCTCGTTATCAACGGATTCGCCAAGAAGAAGCTGGTTACGGATACCACCGGTTACAGCATCAATATTTCGGGCAATCTCGACTAAAAGGAATGAGGAAGTCCGTTGGCGTTTGGCAATTCCTTTGTTTCTAGATGTCCGGCCAACACGCCTTGCGTGATTGAATGGGCACCCATTGATGCGGCAGCAACTCCGTAATCTCACTCGCCCGCTGCGTCGGCAGGCGAGTAAGAACATCCTTCAAGTAAGCATACGGATCATGCCCGTTCATGCGCGCAGACTGGATCAAACTCATGATTGCTGCCGCCCGTTCAGTATGGGCAAGAAGAACGACCGCGACCAAACCATCATCGAGCAACTCACCCACGAAATCGCCTGGTTCAAACGTAACAAGTTTGCCAAGCGCAGTGAGCAATTGAGTCCCGACCAAGGCAGCTTGCTCGACGACTTGCTCGACACCGACATCGCGGCCATTGAAGCCGAGCTGAAGGCGTTGAGTCCACCGACTGCGCAAGCTGAACCACACAAGCAGCCCAAGCGTGTTTCCTTGCCTGCGCAGTTTCCGCGTACCGTGATTTATCACGAACCCGACAACATCCAATGCGCCTGCGGCTGCCAGCTCCAGCGGGTTGGCGAGGACGTCAGCGAGAAGCTGGATTACACGCCGGGCGTGTTTACGGTGGAGCAGCATGTGCGCGGGAAATGGGTCTGCCGCGAGTGTGAAACACTGACTCAGGCACCGGTTCCCGCCCAGGTCATCGATAAGGGCATCCCGACGGCAGGGCTGCTGGCTCACGTGATGGCGGCCAAATTTGCCGACCATTTGTAAGCGAATGGCAAAGACACCCTAGGTTAGGTGGTAATGCCCAATTTTCTTGTTGATCCAGCAATCATAGGACACGCCACAATGTTTCACGAGTTGTGGCGTCCAAGGTCAGCCATTGACGATCCATAACCTGTTTCAAGCCCTCAGCTATGTGTTCACTGGGCATCGTACGGAAGCCGTGTTTGCGGAACCAAGGGCCATTCCAAGGAGGCTCATGAAAAGTTGTTAAGGTCACTGCTTGAACCCCA
This sequence comes from Pseudomonas sp. JUb42, assembly GCF_024807945.1. Taxonomy (GTDB): domain Bacteria; phylum Pseudomonadota; class Gammaproteobacteria; order Pseudomonadales; family Pseudomonadaceae; genus Aquipseudomonas. The sequence continues at coordinate 95,997 of NZ_JANUFD010000021.1, forward strand.
CTGCTTTCAGCATGCTCTATAACTGCCGTGAGAAGCTTTGCTCCAATCCCACTCCCTGAAGCATCTGGGTCGACGGAAATATTGTCTAAATATAAAAGCCCATCCAGTGGTCGCATTGCCGCAAAGCCCATTATTTTCTTGCTTTCGCTATCAAGCGCCACTACGACCCGACAGGCTTCAAATCTCGCAGGGGGCAGTGCGGGTGTTTCAGCAATATGGGCGAGATTTGGAATGGCCTTGTAACGCAGACGTGCTTGAGCCGAAATACGGCATAAATCTGCCACATCATCTATGCCACTAAGCCGGAGTTGGTAGCTATGCATGCTTTCTTCTCTCATTAAGATCGCTGGACGAGTATTCCGCTTACCTCACATGACTCAGCCAGATACCCACTGATGCGGCAGCAGTAGCTCAATCTCGCTCGCCTGTTGCGTCGGCAGGCGCGTCAGCACATCTTTGAGATACGCATACGGATCATGCCCATTCATGCGCGCAGATTGGATCAAGCTCATGATCGCCGCCGCCCGTTTGCCGCTGCGTAGCGATCCCGCAAACAACCAGTTCGAACGCCCAAGTGCCCACGGCCGGATCTGATTCTCGACCGGATTATTGTCGATTGGCACAGCTCCGTCATCAAGGTAGCGCGTCAGCGCTACCCAGCGTTTAAGGCTGTAATCCAAGGTTTGGGCCGTCGCTGATCCGTTGGGCACAAGATCGCGCTGGGTCAACATCCACTCGTGCAGTGCTTTCGCCAATGGTGCTGCTTTTTCTTGTCGTATTCGCCAGCGATCCTCGTCACTCATGTCTCGCGCTTGGCGTTCAACTTCGTACAAGCCGCCAATCGAGTGCAGCGCCTGTTCAGCCAGCTGGCTTTTATTTGCCACGTGCAGATCGAAAAACTTGCGACGGGCGTGAGCCATGCAGCCGATTTCGGTCATGCCTTTTTCGAAGCCAGCTTTGTAGCCAGCAAAGTCATCGCACACCAGCTTGCCGTTCCACGAGCCGAGGAAGTTACGCGCATGCTCACCGGCGCGGCTCGGACTGAAGTCATAGACCACAGCCTTGAGCGCCGAAAACGGTGTGGTGCAGTAAGCCCAGACATAAGCGCGGTGCGTTTTCTTCTGTCCGGGCGCAAGCATCTGCACCGGCGTCTCATCGGCGTGGACAACTTGCTGCGCCAGAACAGCTTCTCGCAAGGCATCAACCAGCGGCTGAAGCTGTACACCGGTTTGCCCAACCCATTGAGCCAGCATGGAGCGCGGTACCGCTAAACCAGCGCGCCCGAAGATTTTCTCCTGCCGATACAGCGGCAAATGATCAGCGAACTTCGCCACCATCACATGAGCCAGCAGACCTGCGGTCGGGATGCCCTTGTCGATCACTTGGGCCGGTACCGGTGCCTGGATCAGCGTTTCGCACCGGCGACAGGCCCATTTCCCACGTACGTGTTGCTCTACGGTGAACACGCCTGGCGTGTAATCGAGCTTCTCGCTGACGTCTTCGCCGATGCGCTGAAGCTGGCAGCCGCAAGTGCACTGGGTGTTTTCTGGTTCGTGATGAATGACGGTACGTGGAAACTGCTGCGGCAGCGGTGCGCGCTTTGGTTTTTGGCGCACCTCTTCTGGAGCCGGAGCCGGCTGGAGTGCCGTCAGCTCAGCGTCGATAGCCTCAAGATCAGTGTTAAGCAGATCGTCGAGCAAGCTGCCTTGCTCAGGGCTGATCTGCTCGCTGCGCTTGGCAAACCTGTGCCGCTTGAGGATCGCAATCTCGTGAGTCAGCTGTTCGATGATGGTTTGATCGCGATGGATCTTCCTGCCCATGGTGTCGACCTTCGACATCAACTGCGCAGCGAGGGCGCGCAGTTGGTCGGGGGGCATTTGGTCGAGATTGGGCAAGGAAGTCATGCGGTGGATTTTACCAAAGCAGACCGCCTACGGCAGCAGACCCAGACGTTAATTACCGCCTTTTTAAAGGATCGTGATTGCGCCACCAGCGCCCACGCGCTGCCACGGCAAACCAAGTATTAAGGCCTGAAGTTGCTCGGTATCCAGTTCCAGTTCGCTACCATGTCGAATACCTGGCCATTGAAACTTGCCCTGGTTCAACCGGCGTGCCGCCAACCAAACACCAATCCCGTCGTGAACCAGCACTTTCATCCGATTGGCCCGTCGATTGGCAAATAGATAAGCGCAGTGCGGCTTCGCCGCACCAAATACCGTAATGACTCTGGCCAGCGCGGTCTCGGTACCAGCACGCATATCCATGGGCTCGGTGGCGAGCCAGATGGCGTCGATGCGGATCATCGCAACAGGTCTCGAAGAAAGGTCGCGCAGACAGCAGCACTTTCAGTTGGCCAGTTTATTTTAACGGTGCCGCGTGGGTGCTCGATCTCAACGCAGATATTCGATGACGCTGCGTGCGAACCTGCTCCGGCCAACGGCATGGGTAATGGAATAAATGCAGGTTGCAGCGCCGTGCTGTTCTGCGTTTGCAGGCGAATCCATTTGTGGACGAGGTTTGCATTGAGGCTATGGCTGAGCGCGATGCTGGCAATCGAAGCGCCGGGCTGGGCACACTCTTGAATGACCTGGGCTTTGAAGGACTTGGAATAGGAACGGCGTTTTGGCTGCATGAAATACCCGCTTAAAAGGCTAGAACTGGTGCCTACTTAAATTTGATCTGACCCCGAAAAGTTGGACGCCTTCTATGCCCGCCGTGCTTGAGTCCTGTATTCCACAGGGCTCAGGTCACTTAGCTTCAGCCTGATTCGCGAATGATTGTAGTAGTGTATGTAGTCATCTATCCCTGCTTCAAGCTCATCAAGGCTGTTGAATTTGTTCAGGTAAAAGAACTCTGACTTCAGCGTGCCAAAAAAGCTTTCCATAGCCGCATTGTCATAGCAATTTCCTTTGCGAGACATGCTCGGCTTGACCGCTCTCTCACTCAGGACACGACGGTAAATAGGCATTCGATATTGCCATCCTTGGTCGGAATGCAAGATTGGTTTATCGCGTGGCCGTAGCCGTTCAAAGGCTTGTCGTAGCATCCCGTCGACCATATCGAAAAGCGGGCGCCTGGCTGTCTTGAAAGCGATGATTTCGCCGTTGTAGAGATCAAGTATCGGTGAGAGGTAAAGCTTCTGCCCGCCGACCCGAAACTCCGTCACATCCGTAACCCATTTCTGATTTGGTCGTTTGGCATTAAACTTCCGCTTCAGCAGGTTTGGCGCAACCTGACTGTTGGCGCTGATTGAAAACTGACCCACCCTGCCGATTGAAAATTGACCCAGGACGGATTGCTGATTTCTGTCCCAGCAATTGTGGATAAGCTTAGCAGCAGTGGGCCGATTCAAGACGCATCAACCCCCACCGCATGTAGGCATGCAGCAGGGTATTTATGGTGCGGATCAAAATGGCTCATCGTCCTCGACATCATCTCCGTCCTTGCGCTTTCGTTCCCGTGACTTGATCTTTGTCTGGGCGGCCAAGGTGCTGTGTTGTAGGCGGTAGGACTCGTTGCCCGTTTCGACGATGTGGCAGTGATGTGTCAGCCGATCCAACAACGCGGTGGTCATCTTGGCGTCGCCAAACACACTCGACCATTCCGAGAAGCTGAGGTTGGTGGTGATGACCACGCTGGTGTGTTCGTACAGTTTGGACAGCAGGTGAAATAACAGGGCACCGCCGCTTTGGCTAAAGGGCAAATATCCCAGCTCATCCAGTATCACCAGGTCTGTGCGAAGCAGTCCCTGGGCGATTCGCCCTGCCTTGCCATCGTACTTCTCACGCTCCAGCAGATTCACCAGATCCACCGTGGAAAAGAAGCGCACGCGTTTGTTGTGGGCCGTGATTCCGGATACAGCCAAGGCACTGGCCAGGTGTGTTTTCCCGGTTCCAGGGCCGCCAATGAACACGACATTCTGCGCCGTTTCAGTGAACGCTAAGCTGGATAGATCGCTGACCAGCCGGGCATCAGCGCTGGAAGCGCTGAAGTCAAAGCCAGCTAAGTCACGGTGCATGGGGAGTTTTGCCATGTTCATCTGATGATTCACCGAGCGCACCGCGCGATCCGCATGTTCCTGCTGAAGCAGATGTTCCAGCAGCCATTTCGATGAAGCCGTCGACGCTGTTCCTTGAGAGACCAGTTCTTCCCAAGCACTGGCCATGCCGTGCAGGCGAAGTTCTTTGAGTTCAGTCATTAGGTCACGCATTGCGATTCTCCTCATCGGTCGCACGGAGCCGGTCGTAGCGTGCTGTATTGGCAACAGGCGCGACCTTGAGTTGCAGGCTGGTTTCTACACTGGGAGGTAGTGCGGTGGAGGTCAGGCGGGCAAGGACATTGAGGATGTGATCGGCGCTCAGACTTCCCGATTCAAGTACCAGCTCCACCGCCACCAGCACAGGTTCGAGCCCCGCAATTGGCACAGCAGCCAGTACCTGCATCATGATTCGATCACCGTTGGTGTGACGCCTCAGTCCTCGTTTGAGAAGCCGTAACGGTTTTGGCAGATCAGCAAATGGCGCACCGTTGCGCAATGCACCAGGCTTGCGTTCGATGAGTGGGATGTAGTGCTGCCAGTCAAAACTGACCTGATCTCGATCAAAGAGGCGCTCGTGACTGGCGATCACCGTTTCGTCAGCAATGACCACGATCCGCGAAGGGTACAAACGGCTACTGACCCACTGGCCGACGCGCTCACATGGCACTGAATAGCGATTTCGCGCCACGCTGATCAGGCAGGTGCTGGAGACCCGCACGGTACGCTCGACGTAGCCATCAAATGCCGTCGGCATTGGCATCATTTCGACCTGCTCCAGCTCTAAGACCTCGGCCACCGTCAGCCCGTTGTACTGCGGATGCACCAGTTCGCTCCAGAGCGACCGACAACGTTGGCCGAGCCAGACATTCAGTTCCTCGAAGGTGTGAAACATACAGTTTTGAGCATCGAGCCAGATTCGCCTCCGGCTGTCCTGAACGTTCTTTTCGACGATGCCTTTTTCCCAGCCAGAGGCCACGTTGCAGAAGTCCGGATCGAACAGATAGTGCGCGCACATCACGGAAAACCGGGCGTTGACCGTGCGCCCTTTGCCTTTGTTGACCTTGTCGACAGCCGTTTTCATGTTGTCGTAGATGCCGCGACGCGGCACACCACCCAACGCTCCAAACGAACGGGTGTGGGCATCAAACAGCATCTCGTGGCCTTGGCTGGGGTACGCAACCAACCAGAATGCGCGGCTGGCACACAGCTTCATGTGGGAGACCTGGATACGTCGAAAAAGACCACCGATCAGCAGACCTTCTTCGCTCCAGTCAAATTGAAAGGCCTCACCGAGCGCAAACGTCAGCGGTACAAAAGCGCGTAAAGACTTGCCTTGCTCGCCTCGCCAAGAGCGCACAAACGCCGTGAGCTGGCTGTAACCGCCGTCATAACCCTCGGCTTTGATCTGCTCAAAAAGTGCTTTGGCGCTCCTGCGGTTGTGTTTTGGCCGGAACGAATCGGCCTTGAGCGCCTGCTCCAGGGTCTCGTGAAAAGGGCTGAGCTTATTGAAGGTTGCGCACCGTTGGTACGCTGGCTGAATGGCTTCGGGCGCTCTGACCCATTTTCGGATGGTGTTTCTCGACAGCCCGGTACGCTTGGCTATCTGATGCAGCGAGAGCTTGTCGCGGAAGTACATCCGCCGGATTTTTCCCAACATTTCCATGCTGATCACCCTGTGTTCTCCTGCTCGAAAAGTGAGCAGAAGCAGTTGAACACCTGGGTCAGTTTTCAGTCGGCAGAAGAGCCTCTACTGGGTCAGTTTTCGGTCAGCAGCAACAGGTGTTGAACAGGTGACTTGTCGTCCTGGTTGGCACCGGCCAGCAAGCCTGTGGGCGCGCTAGCCGAGCTTCATCGTTACTTGCGTTTGGCCTGCTGCTCAACCTGCAGGGCGTTGCTCCGGACCAGCTGGTTGTGGCTTTCCACCTGGATCTTGGCTTGCATCTTCTGCAATTCCAGCGACTCAGCCTGGACAGCTTGGATCTGAGTCAGCGATACGTTGATGGCTGCGAGTTGCTTGTTCTGCTCGTCGATCTGCGCTTGGCTCGCGCAACCGGTTAGTGAAAGGATAACCAGCGCCGCAGCGCACAAGGTGATACGTGTTTTCATCGGATCGTTCCTTCAATCGGCGTCGGCCAGTCCGACACTTCTGCGTCCTCGTCCCCAGGTTTTAGGCTGGGGCTTGTGGTTTACCTGGTGCGTTTTCCTACTCGCTGGCGATGTCTGGTGGAACCTCAGTCTCAAACATCACTTGGCAGTCAACACAGGCGTAGACGCGCATGTTAGCCGGATACGTTGATAGGTCGAGTTCGGGGCTGTCACACAGCCTATCTCTCTCGCCGTTCAGGGTGTTGCACTCTGGGCAGCGAACGAAAACCGCACCGCCTACAATCTCGGCATGCACTCGCGCAATCTGGAATCTTGCCACGCTCCCGCTCATGTTCATTCCCTCGATCATCGAACGCGAAACCCACGTTCAGGTACTGCCAAAGGCCCAATCAAGGGCCGGCGGTGTGTAGCGTTTTCCCTTACGAACGCGCCGCAGCGCGATAGGCTTCTGCGTCGGAGGTGAAACGACCGACCATCACGCCGTTTTCAAAAACACCCCAGCGCTACGGCCAGTGCAATTCGTGTAGCTCGCGAACATCAAAAATGGTCATCGTCGTTTTCCTACAAAAAAACGGTGTCAGTGAGGGTCTTCCTCCCATCGGCGCCGATGGTGGTCATCCGCATCCGTGCCCCCTCGCCACCGAGCAACTCAAAGCCCTAGGGCGGGTCGATCAGAAACTCTGCTGTTCGGGTGCTTGGGTTGCCAAGACCGTAGACCGGGTTTTCACCTTCGGAGCTGGGCGTCACATTGCCAAAGCATGGCAGCACCGCCTCAATCTCTTCAGGGATCAACGACAGGTACATGTTATTGGCGTGCTGCACCAGTTCACCGTTGCAGTATCGCAGTAGGTAAATATCAGACCCGAAAATGCCTTGGCGGCGGCGGATCTGCACAATGCTCCAGACGGCTCTAAACTGCAAATGGGCGATCCGAGACATAGTGGCGCATTAGCGCTAATGTCCCAGGGAGGAAAGAATTGTCCAGAGGGTCTGGAGTCGCGGTCGAGTAACAATCAAGCAGAAAAAGCGGTTGGGCCAAGGATGGATGAGCGCAGGCAAACGCCGGCTAAAACAAGCTTCTGATGATCGAGGTCAATCAAGCTCAGAGTGAGCAATCCGCCGGCAAGCACCACGGAGCTAATTGCGATGAAAACGTCTCCATAGTGCAGCGCTGCCCAGGTCGACTGCAGCCCGATGGCCAACCACGTCATGCCAGTAATTGGGGTTATTCGTCGAGGCCTAAATGCCGGGAAGGGACTGGGCAGCCGTTCGGTGGCCGACTGGTGCCCGAGCAGCTG
>NZ_JANUFD010000022.1 GCF_024807945.1 Pseudomonas sp. JUb42
GCGGCGATCACCCGGGGGTGATGCTGACCTGGACCAGCGTCAAGGCCAGCGAACGCCTGTACGGCGACTTCGCCGGTACCTGGGGCCTGATCCGTCTGCTGGAAAAAGCCAAGGTGACCACACTGGACGACGGCGACAGCCGCTACCGCGTGGAAATCACCGCCCCTGATGGCCTTAACCTGACCTGGCATTTGCGCACTGAATTGGGCGCGGGGCCGTTGGCGTTGCTCAAGCTGCGTGGGTTCAAGTTGCCCCGGCAAGTTTTTCTATAAACACCGCGCCCGAGCGCTGAACGTCATCGTAATAAGGAGTTTTCATGAGCAAGGACAATAAGACGCGAGAGTACTTCGACGGCGAAATGCGCTACCTGCGCGAAGCGGCCAAGGAGTTCGCGGAGTTTTTTCCGCAGCAGGCGGCGCAGCTGAATCTGAATAAACCGGGGCCGAACGATGCCGCTGTCGAGCAACTGTTTCAGGGCTTTGCCTTTCTCATGGGGCGCATGCGCGAGAAGCTCGACGACGACCTGCCGGAGTTGAGCGAGGGTTTGGTGGACATGCTCTGGCCGCAGTACCTGCGCTCGATCCCGTCGCTGTCGATTGTCGAGCTGATGCCTGATGTGCCGCAGATGAAGGCCAGCGAAGTCATTGGCAAGGGCTTTGAAGTGCTGTCCCAGCCGATCGGTTCACAACAGACGCGCTGCCGCTACAGCACCACCCAGGATGTGCTGCTGCGACCGCTGACCCTGGAGTCCCTGCAACAGACCTATGAACCCGATGGTCGCTCGCTGTTGCGTCTGCGTTTTGCCTTTGGGGCCATGGCTGACCTGAGCCAGATCGACCTGAGCGCCATCACGCTGTACCTGAATGCCGATGCCCCGTTGGCCAATGCCCTGCATCTGGCCCTTACCCTGCATCTCAAAGGGCTTTACGTGCGTTTACCGGGGGCCGAACGCCAGCCGTTTCAAGGCCGCTTCAGTGTCAAGGGGTTTACTGATGATGATCGCCTGTGGGCCAAGGAGGACAGCGTCTTCAGTAACTATCAGCTCATGCTGGAGTACTTCACTTTCCGCGAGAAATTCATGTTCGTGACGCTCCGTGGCCTGGAGCAGATCAGTATCGCCCCCGGCACGCCGTGGTTCGAGGTAGAAGCCGTACTGAGCAAGCCCTGGCCCGGTGATTTCAAGCCGAGCGCCGAGCACATGCGCCTGCATGCGGTGCCGGTGATCAATCTGTTTGCCCTGGAATGCGACCCGCTGATCCTGAACCCGGCGCAGTCCGACTACCTGCTGCGCCAGCAGGATGGCCATACCGAGGTGTATTCGGTGGATCAGGTCATGACGACCAAAGCCGCCGAGCAGCAGGATTACGTGCCATTTACCAGTTTTCAGCACAAAGGCGGCATGTTGCGTCACCAGCAGCCTGAGCGCTATTTCCATACCCGCCTCAAGCCCGGCGTCGATGGTCGACACGAGACCTGGCTGATCCTGGGGGGCGACGGCCTGAGCGAGGACCAGCAAAATAAACACACCAGCCTGATACTGAGCCTGACCGGTACCAACGGCATGCTGCCGCGTCACGGGCTGCAAGAGACGCTGCTCGACAGCTGCGGGAAAACCGCCCGGACGGACCTGCGGGTGCGCAATCTGTGTGCACCGACCATGCCGTGCTACCCACCCAATCGCGACCGCTTTCACTGGCGTATCTTTAGCCACCTGGGTTCAAACTTCCTGCCCATGATGGATAACCCCGAGGTGCTGCGCGCCACGCTCGCCTTGTACGACTGGACAGGCAGCGAGGCCAATCGCCGCCTGGACGCCATCGTCGACGTCAATCACTACCTGCTGGAACGCTTCGAGAAAGGCTTTCTGCTGCGCGGGGTGGATATCCAGGTCACCCTGGATCGCAACGGCTTTGCCGGCGACGGCGATATCTGTCTGTTTGGCGAAATGCTCAACCGCTTCTTTGCCCTGTATGCCGACATTCATCTGTTCAACCAACTGACGTTGATCCTTCAGCCTGATGAAAAGCGCCTGAGCTGGGACGAGAATCACAGTCGACGGATTCCGGGATAATCGGCAGCCCCCCCTCATGCATCAAACTCCATGTTGAGAACTTCGACCAAACATGGAGCTTTGCGCTGCGCCCGCTCATTAATCAGAACGAATAATCCGCACTCAAGGTCGCACCACGCCCTGCCCCCGGCACGCCATAACCACGGCCGTTGTATTCAGCCCAGTAATGCTTGTCGAACAGGTTATTCACGTTCAAACGCACATCCACATCCTGAGTGGCTTTCCAGCTGACCATGGCGTCATGCAGCACATGGCTGGGCACGGTGGTCTGGCCGGCACTGGTCAGTACCGAACCCTGGCCCTTGTAGATCTTCACGTCGTCGACGTACTGCACACCGTAGCTGGCGGCAATGTCGTAGGGCAGCTTGTAGGTGGTCCAGACGTTAAAGGCATTCTGCGGGGTATTGGCCAGTTGCAGGCCCTGTTCGGAGCCGTTGTAGGCTTTGATCAGCTTGCTGTTCTCGTGGATGTAACCGGCATACACCGACCAGTTGCGGGTGATATTGCCGGTGCCGGACAGCTCGAGGCCGCGCACGCGTTCTTCACCGCCGGTAAAGGCCGTGCCCTGGGTATCGTCGACATAGGTCAGCTGGCGCTTGGTCTCGAATACGTCGCCGTTCAACTCCAGCGCACCGTCGAACAACTCCCATTTGGTCCCCACTTCATAGGTCTTGCCGGTGTCGCCCTTGGTCGAAGCAATGCTGCCGGTCTGCGCCACCGCCAGTACGCCGGACGGTTGCCGGGCATTGGCGTAGCTGACGTAGAAGCTGCCGTTATGCACCGGTTTGTAGACCAGGGCGGTATGCACACTGGTGAGCTTTTCCGACTGATCGGAATCGCCCAGGTCGGTCCAGGCAGCGGTCTGGCTGGCACGGCTTTCGTTATCCAGCACGCGGGTATCGAAGTGGTCCTGACGCACGGCCAGATGCAGCTGCCAGTGCTCGTCGAACTTCAGGGTATCCAGGGCATAGAAGGCTTTATCGACCTGCTCCACTGACTGCTTGGCAGACGTGTAACTGTTGGCACTGTAGGGATATTTCGACCAGTCGTTGCTCGCCACTGGCAGGTTGCCCTGGGCGGTGCGGTCGGCGGCTGTAAGGGCACCGGTCTTCGAATCCAGCGTCTGCTTGCTGATATCGAAACCGCCAACCAGGGTATGACCGATGCCGAAGGTGTCGAAACGCCAGGTCAGGTTGCTCTGGTTGCTGAACGTTTCGTTGGTCTGTTCACGTCCCGGCGTGTTGACGTTACGCCGATACAGGCCTTTGCTCACCTGCAGCCCCGGTGCGCCGGAGTTGGCGTCGCCGCCCGGCGTAGTGACAAAGTAGTCGTGGTCCAGGTGGAAGTAAGTGAACTGGGTGTCGAAACTCAGCGCATCGCTGAAGTCATGGGCGAACTTCATGTTCAGGCGATGGGATTCGTTGTCTTCATAGTTGAGGTTGCGCCAGCCCCAGTAACTGTTCCAACTGGCCCCACCGGCGCGGCTCGGGCTGCTGCCGTTGCTGCCGTTGACCGTGGGGATGCCGTAGTCCGGATCGCTGTTATCATGAATATATTCATAGCCAACGGTGAAGCGGGTATCGGTGCCCAGCCCCAAAGACAGGGTCGGTGCAAAGCCGTAGCGCTCGTCTTCGACCCAATCGCGGCCATCGACGCCAGATTTGTTGCCCATGATATTGACCCGGAACGCCGCACCTTCGCCGAGTCCGTCGAGGGTGTGGTTGATATCCAGGGTGCTTCGCCGATAGTTGGCGGTGCCGACGCCTGCGCTCAAATGGTTGAAGTCATCCAGTTGCGCCGCCTTGGTCACCAGGTTGACCGCTCCGCCGGTAGCGCCGACGCCCCAACCTGCGGAACTGGAGCCCTTGAGGATTTCCACCGAGTCGGTATTGAAGAAGTCATTGCGCGAGTATTTGGCCGGATCGCGCACGCCATCGCGGTAGATATTGCCATCAGCGTTGAAACCGCGAATGGTCAGGCTGTCACCTACCCCGCCACCGCCTTCGCCGGAATTGAAGGTAATGCCCGGCACGTTGCGCAGGGCGTCCTTGAGGCTCTGGGCATTCTGCTCCTTGATCAGTTGCTGGGAGATCACCGTGACGCTCTGCGGGGTATCGAGCAGCGTTTCGGTCATCTTCGCCGAGCTGGCGCGGTCAGTCTTGTACGCCGCTTCGCCTTCGCTTTCGATGGTGGTGGCCGGCAGATTGGTCACCCCTGGGGTCGTATCGACCGAGGTATCGACCGCGCCATGGCTGGCAGCCCAGGCCGACATCGGAATGGCCATGAACGTGGCCAGGCCGACGGCAGGCGCGAGGGTATAGGCACGCAGGGGCACGGCCCCATCAAGGTCACGGCGCTGGAGATTGAGAGTGGTTAAAGAGGAAGACATCGGATAGCCCTTGCGAAGGAGAACGGGTCGTATTCACAGAGGCAAAAGTCTATCAATCCGGTTCCCCGACCAACGGCGAGTTTTGTATTGCAACTGCCCTGTGCGCAGCACTCAACACAAACCATTACATTTCCAAGACGCCAGCGCCTTCAGGAGGTAGCATGGCCGTCGATTGCCATCCATCGTTCAAGGCTCTCAACGCTCGCGCATGAAAGACGTCGCTATTGTTCTGTACCCCGATTTCCTGTTACTCGACATGGCCGGTCCTGTCGAAGTGTTTTCCATCGCCAACCGTTATCTCGACCCGGCCCATCAATACCGATTGACCACTATCGGCACCGGGCCGAGCCTGATGCGCGCCTCCAATGGTGTTTCGGTGCAGGCCGATACCTGCATCGACAGCGACCAGGGCAACTATGACCTGCTGCTGGTGCCCGGTGGCCCAGGCGCCTATAACGAGCGCCACCCGGCCCTGCAAGCCTGGCTCAACACGGCGGTACCCCGATCCCGGCGCTACGGCTCGATCTGCACCGGGGCCTTTATTCTTGGCCACGCAGGCCTGCTCGATGGTTTTCAGGCCACCACCCACTGGAACTACATCGACCGCCTGACCAAGGCCTTTCCCAAGGCCCTGGTCGGCACAGACCAGATCTATATCGAAGACCGCCAGTTGATCACCTCCGGCGGTGTCACGGCCGGCATCGACCTGGCGCTGGCCGTGGTGGCCGAAGACCACGGACGCAAGGTCGCGCTGTCGGTGGCCAAGGTGCTGCTGGTGGCCATGAAGCGCCAGGGCGGCCAGGCCCAGTTCAGCCCGATGCTGGCGGCGGTGTCCGCCGAGGACTCGCCCATCACCCGGGTGCAGAACCATGTGCTGGATAATCTGCAGGAAGAATTCAATATCGAATGCCTGGCCCATCTGGCGCAGATGAGCACCCGCCACTTCACCCGCATGTTCGCCAAGGAAGTCGGTAGTACCCCCACCGAGTTCATCCAGAGCGCGCGCATCGACCGCGCTCGGCAACTGCTGGAAACCACCGACCTGCCCCTCAAGACCATCGCCTGGCGCAGCGGTTTTGGCAGCGTGCGGCATATGCGCCTACTGTTCAGCGACAAACTGGGCCTGACACCCAGTCATTACCGGCAGCAATTTGGCTGATCGCCAAGAAGTTGTACGACGAATGGTGGCAAAATGTTTATTCGCGATTAAACCCAACCAAAACAGATGTTTAGTTGTACAACTTTTGCCTTATTGAGAAAAACCTGCTTGCCGCTCAAGGAAGAACGGCAGGATCTGATCTAACCTTCGCCCAAGCATTTGGTCACAAAAAAACCTGTGGCCCGATTATCAAATTCAAGGACGAAGTAATGCATTCGAGTTCTTCTATTTCCGACAACGTCCCGACAATCTCCAACCCTACCTTCGCCTGGTTACCCCTTCTGCTCGCCGTACTGGGCGCTGCTGCCGTCCTGCTGACGGGAGGCGTCAATGCGCAACCCCTGGGCCTGGCCGCTGGCCTGCTGGTCCTTGGAGCCCTGGCCAGCCTGTGGGGCGCCAGTCAGCAGCGTCAGCAACTGGCAGCCCTCACCAGCCATCATCACAGCGCCAGCCAGTCTTCCCGGCAAAGCGCCAGCCAATCGCAAAACAACGGCCTGGCCGCCATCTGCCTGAAGACCGTGCCGATCTGGTCCAAGCAGATCGAAAGCTCCCGGGCCCAGACCGAAACCGCCATCGTCGAGCTGAGCAACCGCTTCTACGGTATCTCCAATCGCCTGCAGGAAACCGCCAACGCCTCGCAACTGGCGGCAGGTGACCTCGCTGGCAATAGCGCCGACGGCGCCCTGCAGGTGCTGGCCCAAAGCGACGATGAGTTGTTAAAGGTGATCGATTCGCTCAAGGCCACCCAACACAGTCGCGACGAGATGCTCGCCCAGGTCAACAACCTGACCGACTACACCGGCGAGTTGCGGGCCATGGCCGCCGATGTCGCCGCCATCGCCGCGCAAACCAACCTGCTGGCCCTCAATGCCGCCATCGAGGCCGCCCGTGCCGGGGAGGCCGGACGCGGCTTTGCCGTGGTCGCCGATGCCGTACGCACCCTGTCCAGCCAGTCCAGCGAAACCGGGCAGAAGATGTCGGCCAAGGTTGACATCATTAACAGCGCCATCACTCAGCTTGTGCAGGCGGCAGCGAGTAGCGCCGGGCATGACAGCGACTCGGTGACCGAATCGGAAAACAGCATCCAGCTGGTGCTCGAACGGTTCAAAAGCATCACCCGACGTCTGTCGGAATCCGCCGGTCTGCTGCAGGAAGAAAGCGCCGGTATCCGCAATGAGATGACCGAGGTGCTGGTCAGTCTGCAATTCCAGGATCGGGTCAGTCAGATCCTCAACCATGTGCGCAGCAATATGGAGGCCCTGCACCAGCATCTGCTCGACGCCCGTCAGGACCCGGAAAAACTCGATCAGATCGACGTCAAAGCATGGCTGGCCAACATGGAGTTGACCTACGCCACCGAAGAACAGCGCCAGAACCACCACGGCAGCGCCGCCGCCTCGACGACTCACGAAATCACTTTTTTCTAGTTTCCAGGAGCGCTAACTCATGGCCAAAAACGTAATGGTTGTCGACGATTCCAGCAGTGTCCGCCAGGTCGTCAGTATTGCCCTGAAGAGTGCCGGTTACGACGTGATCGAAGCCAGCGACGGCAAGGACGCCCTGGGCAAACTCACCGGGCAGAAAGTCCACCTGATCATCAGCGACGTGAACATGCCGAACATGGACGGCATCACCTTCGTCAAGGAAGTGAAGAAGCTGGCCAGTTACAAGTTCACGCCGATCATCATGCTCACCACCGAATCCCAGGAGTCGAAGAAACAGGAAGGCCAGGCCGCCGGTGCCAGGGCCTGGGTGGTCAAGCCCTTCCAGCCTGCACAGATGCTGGCCGCCGTGGCCAAGCTGATCATGCCCTGACCGGCAGGAGCCGTTGCCATGTCGATTACCTGCCAAAGCCATGACGGCACCGCCCGGGTCAGCATCGAGGGCGAAATGACCATCTACACCGCCGCCGAGCTTGGCGCCGTACTCCTGCCGCTGCTGGCAGACATGCAGAACAACAGCGACGACCTGGCCATCGACCTGTCCCAGGTCACCGAGATGGACAGCGCCGGGGTGCAACTGCTGATGCTGAGCAAACGCGAGAGTCAGCGCGCCGGCAAGGCCCTGCACCTGGACGGGCATAGCCAGGCGGTGCTGGAGACGTTCGAACTATGCAACCTGGCGCCCTACTTTGGCGATCCGCTGATTCTCGCTCCAGATGAATGAATAGGGTGGAAACTCATATGTGGGAGCGAATTCATTCGCGAAGAGGACGGTACATTCGACAAACCCTCATCGTTTGAAACACCGCATTCGCGAATGAATTCGCTCCCACAGTGAGCCCCCGTAGCAGTCTTCATGCAGCGTTCGAACACACAAAAGTGAGTCTGGATATTTGCAGTCGTCCCGCTTTTAAAGGATGTAACCGTGGGCATTAATCTCGACCAAGCACAACAGACCTTTATCGTCGAAGCACGCGAGCTGTTGCAGGAGATGGAAGAGTCCCTGCTGCGCCTGGAAACCCACCCCGACGATCCGGACATTCTCGGCGCGATTTTCCGCGCCGCCCACACCATCAAGGGCTCGGCCGGTTTATTCGGGCTGGACGCCATCGTCGGTTTCACCCATATCGTCGAAGATGTGCTGGACCGTCTGCGCGATGGCGAGATACAGGTAAATACTGCGCTCATCGCCCTGCTGCTCAAGTGCGGCGACCATATGCTCGAACTGATCGAAGTGGTCGCCAGCCAGGGCCGCAGCCTCGACAGCACCGCGCTCGCCCGGGAAGAAAGCCTGCGCCAGGGCCTGCAGCAATACCGCAGCGCCAGCACCGCCATGACCACCCAAAGCCCCGCGCCGGTGCCTCAGAACACCGAGGTGCAGACCATCGGCGGCGATACGGTCAGCTCGGACCTGTGGCATATCTCTCTGCGCTTCGGCCCCGATGTGCTGCGCAATGGCATGGACCCACTGTCGTTCCTGCGTTACCTCAATACCCTGGGCGAAATCGTCTATATCACCACCCTGGCCGATGCCATGCCTGTCCTCGATGAGGTCGATGCCGAGAGTTGCTATCTGGGCTTCGAGATCGACTACCGCTCCAATGCCAGCAAGGCGGAGATTTCCGAGGCTTTCGATTTTGTCCGCGACGATTGCCTGATTCATATCCTCGCCCCCCACAGCCGCATCGAAGAATACCTGCAACTGATCGAAGCCCTGCCGGAGCACCCGACCCGCCTAGGCGAAATTCTCACCAACTGCGGCGCGCTGACTGTGCATGAGCTGGAACAAGGCCTGCGCACGCAACGTCAGGCTACGAGCCAGGAGGTTACGCCGCAGCCGTTGGGCGAAATCCTGATTGAGCAACGCGCCGTTGAACCAGTAGTGGTGCAGTCGGCCCTCGACAAGCAAAACGGCATGCAGGAGCAAAAAACCAAGGAGGGGCGCTTTGTCCGGGTCAACGCCGACAAGCTCGATGAACTGATCAATCTGGTCGGCGAACTGGTAATCGCCAGCGCCGGGGCCAGCCAGTTGGCCCGCACCTGCCAGAACGATCCCTTGCAGGAATCGGCCTCGGTGGTCTCGGGTCTGGTCGAGGAGATTCTCGACGGCGCCCTGGGCCTGCGTATGATCCCCATCGGCGATACCTTCAACCGTTTCCGCCGGGTGGTGCGCGACGTCAGTCAGGAACTGGGCAAGGATATCGACCTGCTGATCAGCGGCGCCGATACCGAACTGGACAAGACAGTGGTGGAAAAGATCGGCGACCCGCTCATGCACCTGCTGCGCAACGCCATGGACCATGGCCTCGAAGCGCCCCAGGCTCGACTCGCGGCGGGCAAGCCGCTCAAAGGCCTGTTACGCCTGAATGCCTACCATGACGCCGGCACCATCGTCCTGGAAATCGCCGACGACGGCGCGGGCCTCAACCGCGAGCGCATCCTGGCCAAAGCCCAGGAGCGCGGCCTGGTGCCGACGGGTGCCAACCTCAGCGACCAGGAAATCTATAATCTGATCTTCGAGCCGGGCTTCTCTACGGCCGAAGCGGTGACCAACCTGTCCGGGCGCGGTGTCGGCATGGACGTGGTCAAACGCAATATCACGGCCCTGCGCGGTAGTGTCGATCTGGACAGCCAGCCGGGCCTCGGCACTACGGTGCGCATCCGCCTGCCGCTGACCCTGGCGATCATCAGCGGCTTTCTGGTCAACGTCGATCAGGCGATCTACGTCATTCCCCTGGACATGGTGCAGGAATGCATCGAACTCAACGAAGCCGATCACCCGTCCCGGGAAAGCGGCTATCTGGACCTGCGTGGCGAGGTTCTGCCCCTGGTCAGGTTGCGTGACCACTTCGGTCACGAGGGTGAACCCGGCGGCCGACAAAACGTAGTGGTAGTGCGCAGTGCCGAACAAAAGGCCGGGCTGGTCGTGGATGACCTGCTGGGCGAATTCCAGACCGTGATCAAACCCCTGGGCAAGCTGTTCGGCGCCCTGCGCGGGATCAGCGGCTCGACCATTCTCGGCAACGGCTCGGTGGCGTTGATTCTCGACGTGCCTTCGCTGCTGACCCAGATCGTAAGCATGGAAAACCGTAACGCCTCGCTTCTTTCCCGCCCGGCTGCCAACAGCTCCCTCCAAGGAGGAATTCCTCAATGAAATGGTTCTATGACCTGAAAATCGCCACCAAACTGATCACCTCGTTCATGATCGTGCTGGTGCTGACCGCTGCCATGGGCGCCTTCGCCATCTATCAACTGAGCCAGGTCAACCAGACCGCCACAGATCTGGGTACCAATTGGATGCCTTCCATGCGCATGGCCTCGGGCATGCGTTTCTATGCGGCCAATTACCGGATCAAGGAATACCGCCACCTGGCCAGCGAATCCGCCGAGGAGAAGGCCGCCGTCGAAGTCGAAGCGGCCGATTCGAAAAAGCAGATCGATACCCGTATAGAGTCCTACGCCAAGATGCTCTCCAACCCGGACGACAAGGCTCTGCTCGACACCTTCGTCAATGACTGGAATGCCTATCAGGCGGCCAGTGCCAAGATGATCAGTGAGTCTCGGCAAAACCGCCACGAAGAAGCCACTAAGGTGCTTACCGGCGACTCCCGCCGCCTGTTCGACGCAGTGACCACCGACCTGCAAAAAATGGTCGAACTCAACGCCAGCGGCGGCAGCGAAGCCACTGATCGCGGCAATAAACTATATGCCGACTCGCGCCTGTCGATCATCGTCGTACTGATAGTCACCCTGCTGGTCGGCTTCGGCCTGGCGCTGTTCATTGCCCGGATCATTTCCCGGCCCCTGCGCGAAGCCGCCGAAGTCGCCGGGCAACTGGCCGAAGGCGATCTCAGTGCGCAGATCGAGGTGCGTTCGCGGGATGAAACCGGCCTGTTGCTGGCTGCCATGCAGAACATGATCACCAAGCTGTCGCATATCATCGGCGAAGTACGCAACACCGCCGATAACCTGGCCAGTGCCTCCGAGGAGGTCAGCGCCACGGCCCAGTCCATGAGCCAGGCCACCAGTGAACAGGCGGCCAGCGTCGAAGAAACCAGCGCCTCCATCGAGCAGATGAGCGCCAGCATCAATCAGAACACCGAGAACGCCAAAGTGACCGACGGCATGGCCAGCAAGGCCGCGACAGAAGCCACCGATGGCGGCGAATCGGTGCAGCAGACCGTGGTGGCGATGAAGAAAATCGCCCAGCGCATCAGCATCATCGACGACATTGCCTATCAAACCAACCTGCTGGCCCTCAACGCCGCCATCGAAGCCGCCCGCGCCGGGGAGCACGGTAAGGGCTTTGCCGTGGTTGCTGCCGAAGTGCGCAAGCTGGCTGAGCGCAGCCAGGTCGCCGCCCAGGAAATCGGCGAGCTGTCTTCCAGCAGCGTCGAGATGGCGGAAAAAGCTGGCAAGCTGTTGGGCGAAATGGTCCCGTCGATCAACAAGACCTCGGATCTGGTCCAGGAAATCAGTGCAGCCTCGGAAGAACAGGCCGCCGGTGTCGCCCAGATCAATACGGCCATGAATCAACTCAATCAGGTCACGCAGCAAAACGCTTCCAGCAGCGAAGAACTAGCCGCCACCGCCGAAGAAATGAGCAGCCAGGCCGAACAGTTGCAGCAGGTCATGAGCTTCTTCCGCCTCGAGGTTGGCGGCAAGGGTGCGCAGCCTTCGATTCAGGTGAAAAGCAGCGAAAACCGCAAGCCACCCAGGGCGCCACAGCCGCCGGTGGCACGGCAGCCGAACTTCGCCTATCAAACCGCCAGCGGCCCTGACGAAGCCGACTTCACCCGGTTCTAAAGGAAGCTCAAGCCATGGGTGCACTTGCCACGACCAGCCAGAAACTGCCCGCAGCCCGGGAGGAAGAGGCGCAATACCTGACCTTCATGCTCGGCGGCGAAATGTTTGCCATCGCCATCCTCGGCATCAAGGAGATCATCGAGTACGGCAACCTCACCGTAGTGCCGATGATGCCCGCCTTCGTGCGCGGGGTGATCAACCTGCGCGGCGCGGTGGTGCCAGTGGTTGACCTGTCGGCGCGCTTCGGCCGACAGAACTCGGATATCACCCGGCGCAGTTGCGTGGTCATCATCGAAGCCGCAGGCGATAACGGTCAGCCCCAGGATATCGGCCTGCTGGTAGATACGGTATCGGCGGTGATGGAGATCGCCGCCAGCGCCATCGAACCACCGCCCAGCTTCGGCGCACGGATACGCGCCGATTTCATCAGCGGCATGGCCAAAGTCGAGGGCAAGTTCGTGATTGTCCTGGACGTGGACCGGGTGCTGTCCATCGACGAGATGTCCAGTCTCGCCGCCGGTAACCTCGTCGCCGAACCGCCACCACAGGGATAAGTGGATGAACGCCATGCCGCTCAATGACAGCGAGTTCCACAGCTTCCAGCAATGGCTGCACCGGGCGGCGGGCATCAACCTGTCGCCGGCGAAGAAGGCGTTGGTTGCCGGGCGCTTGTTCAAGCGCCTCAAGCATTACGAACTGGACAGCTATGGCGAGTATTTCAAGCTGATCATGGGCGGTCAGAGCGAGCATGAATTACAGGTCGCCCTGGACCTGCTGACCACCAACGAAACCTACTTTTTCCGCGAACCCAAGCACTTCGATTTCCTGCGCCAGCACATCCTGCCCAAGGCCACGCCGGGGCGCACGTTCCGCCTGTGGAGCGCGGCCAGTTCTTCAGGCGAGGAGCCCTACAGCCTGGCCATGACCCTGGCCGAAGGCCTGGGCACCACGCCCTGGGAAATCGTCGGCTCGGATATCAGCAGCCAAATGCTGACCAAGGCCCGCAGCGGCCACTACCCGATGGAGCGCGCCGCTACCCTGCCCCAGCCCTTGTTGGTCAAGTACTGCCTCAAGGGCGTCGGCCCCCAGGCTGGCACTTTTCTGGTCAACCGGGCGCTGCGCAATCGCATGAAGTTCGTGCAGATCAACCTCAATGAAGCCTTCCCGGAGATGGGCGAGTTCGAGGTGATCTTCCTGCGCAACGTGATGATCTATTTCGACCAGGAAACCAAACGCAAAGTCATTGCCCGCATGCTGCCGCTGCTCAAGCCCGGTGGCTACCTGATGATCAGCCATTCGGAGAGCCTCAACGGTATCAGCGACGCCTTCAAGCTCGTGGCACCGTCGATCTATCGAAAACCATGAAAACGTCCCTGGCCTACCCCCGCGTCTATTTGTCCCCCGGCGACTTCCACTTCGCCACGGAGCCGACGCGCATCAGCACGGTGCTGGGTTCATGCATCGCCGTGACCCTGTGGCATCCGCAGCGGCGCATCGGCGCCATGTGCCATTTCATGCTGCCCAATCGCCGCATTCGCGGCAACCGCCTCAGCGGCAAGTACGCCGACGAGGCCTTCGAGATGTTCATGCTCGAAGTCGAATCCCATCGCACCCTGCCCGGCGACTATGAGGTCAAGCTGTTCGGCGGTGGCGAGATGTTCCCGCGCCACAAGACCGCGCTCGTCAGCGCGGTCCCCGACATGAATATCGAAGCCGCCCTGCAACTGGCCGAGCAATACCACCTGAACGTCACCGCCCAGGACATCGGCCGCACCGGCCATCGCAATATCGTTTTCGACACCTGGAACGGCGATGTCTGGGTCAAACACAAGCCATTGCATCAGTGCTGAAGGTCGTCATGAAAAAAATCAGAGTGCTGCTTGTCGACGATTCCGCCGTGGTGCGCCAGGTACTGATGGCGATCCTCGACAAGACCCCGGATATCGAAGTGATGGGCGCGGCGTCCGACCCCATTTTCGCCATCGACAAACTCGCCAGGGAGTGGCCCGATGTCATTGTCCTCGACGTCGAGATGCCGCGCATGGACGGTATTACCTTTCTCAAAAAAATCATGAGTGAACGCCCTACGCCGGTGATCATCTGCTCGTCCCTGACCGAGAAAGGCGCCGAGACTACCTTGCAGGCCCTGAGCGCCGGGGCGGTGGAAATCGTTACCAAGCCCCAGGTCGGCCTGAAGAACTTCCTGCTGGAGTCCGCTGCGATACTGGTCGCGGCCATCCGCGCCGCCGCCAGTGCCAACGTCAAGAATCTGGGCAAACGCAGCGTGCCGCGTCTGGAACCCCAGGCCAAGCTCAATGCCGATGCCATCCTGCCTGCCGGGCATAGCCAGGCCATGGTGCAGACCACCGAACGCATCGTCGCCATCGGCACGTCTACCGGCGGCACCCAGGCTCTGGAAGCGGTGCTGACCGCCCTGCCACGTGTCAGCCCCGGCATCGTCATCGTCCAGCACATGCCGGAGAAATTCACCGCATCCTTTGCCGAGCGCCTTAACGGGCTGTGCCAGATCGAAGTGCGCGAAGCCAGGAACAACGACCGCGTCCTCCCCGGCCTGGCCCTGATCGCCCCTGGCGGCAAGCACATGATGCTGACCC
Organism: Pseudomonas sp. JUb42; assembly: GCF_024807945.1. Taxonomy (GTDB): domain Bacteria; phylum Pseudomonadota; class Gammaproteobacteria; order Pseudomonadales; family Pseudomonadaceae; genus Aquipseudomonas. The sequence continues at coordinate 14,483 of NZ_JANUFD010000022.1, forward strand.
GCAGCGGCGCTTACTATCACGTACAGGTAGTGGACGGCCCGTTGGTCAACCGTCACCGACCCTCGGTGGACGTGTTGCTGCGTTCGGTGGCCAAGTTCGCCGGGCGCAATGCCACCGGCATCATCATGACCGGCATGGGCGATGACGGTGCCCGGGGCATGAAGGAAATGTTCGACGCTGGCGCCGACACCGTGGCCCAGGACGAGGCCTCCAGCGTGGTGTTCGGCATGCCCAAGGAAGCGATCAAACTGGGCGGCGCCAAACGCATCCTGCCCTTGGGCGAGATGCATCGAGCGGTGATGGGCCGGGCTTAGCCATCTGAGTCGTGGTAAACGCTTGTTTACCGAACGGCTGCTGCCAGACTGGTGTGATTGTGTGGGAGCGAGGCTTGCCCGCGAATCAGCCGACGCGGCAGGTCAGGAAAACCGCGTTGCTCCCTTCACGGGCAAACCGACTCCTGCGGCCCTGCGTTTACCCAGCCAACAACGCCGCATACCGCTGCAGATCGATATTGCCCCCGGTGACAATCACCCCGACCCGCTTGCCCTGCAATTGCGCCTTCAACTCCCGCACCGCTGCAAAACCCAGGCAGCCGGTAGGCTCGACCACCATCTTCATGCGCTCGGCAAAGAAGCGCATGGCCTCCACCAGTTGCGCATCGCTGGCGGTGTAGATGTCGTTGACGTCGCGACGGATGATGTCGAAGGTGTAGTTGCCCAGGTATTGCGTCTGGGCGCCGTCGGCGATGGTCACCGGGGTGTCGATATGCACGATGCTGCCGCTGCGCAGGGAGCGCTGGCCGTCATTGCCCGCTTCCGGCTCGACGCCATAGAGCTTGCAGTCCGGAGCCAGGGCACGGGTCGATAACGCAGTGCCGGACAGCAGCCCGCCGCCGCCGAGGCAGACGAACAACGCATCCAGGCGGCCAACTTCCTCGAACAGTTCCTTGGCTGCGGTGCCCTGCCCGGCGATCACATCCGGATGATCGTAAGGCGGGATCAACGTGAAGCCGTGCTCTTGAGCCAGTGTGCGGCCGATGGCTTCGCGGTCTTCGGTGTAGCGGTCGTACTGCACAACCGTGGCGCCATAGCCGCGGGTAGCCGCAACCTTCGCCGCCGGGGCGTCATGGGGCATGACGATGGTCGCAGGAATACCCAGGATCCGCGCCGACAGCGCCACGCCCTGGGCATGGTTGCCCGAGGAGAACGCCACCACCCCGGCCTTGCGCTGGAGCTCGTCGAATTTCGCCAGGCTGTTGAAAGCCCCGCGAAACTTGAACGCGCCCATGCGTTGCAGGTTCTCGCACTTGAAGAACAACTCGGCACCCACCTCCTCGTTGGCCGTGCGCGAGGTCAGCACCGGAGTCTTGTGGGCATGGCCCTCGATCCGGCCAGCGGCGGCCAGCACGTCTTCATAGGTGGGCAGAATCAGGTTTGTCACGGGTACCTCCAGCGAATGAGGGGTGGTTTGAATAACAACACAGGCGCAAATCCTGTGGGAGCGAGGCTTGCCCGCGAATTGAGCGGCGCGGTACACCAGGCACGCCGCGTCAAGGCCTTCGCGGGCAAGCCTCGCTCCAACGAATAAAAAAGCCGGGAAGCCAGACGATAATCCGCAAGTTACAATTTGTCCAGTTATGACAAAACGTCAAAACAAGCCCATCTGCCCGCCAATCAACGTACTGAAATCATCATCGACAAACGGCAGGATCGCGTCCGCCAACGGCTGTAGCTGTCGGGTGACGTAATGCTCGTAGTCGATGCCGGACTGGCGTACCTCAAGAGGTTCCGGCCCGGCCAGGGTCATGACGTAGCTGATCCAGCCACCATTCTGATACTGCCGTGGACGCCCCTGGCGATCGTTGTACTCGTCGGCCATGCGCGCCGCACGCACGTGGGGCGGTACGTTGCGCTCATAGTCGTCAAGGCGCCGGCGCAGGCGCTTGCGGTAGATCAACAGGTCATCCAGCTCGCCGTCCTGGGTACGGCGCACGTATTCACGGACATAGTCCTGATACGGCTGGCGCTTGAAGATGCGCAGGTACAGTTCCTGCTGGAATTGCCGGGCCAGGGGCGACCAGTCGGTGCGCACGGTCTCCAGGCCCTTGTAGATCATTTCCTCACGACCATCGGCCAGGGTCACCAGCCCGGCATAACGTTTCTTGCTGCCCTCCTCGGCGCCGCGCACGGTGGGCATCAGGAAGCGCTTGAAGTGGTTTTCGTACTGCAACTCCAGCACGCTGGTCAGGCCGTATTGCGCTTTCAGGTGTTCGGCCCACCAGGCATTGACCTTGGCGACCAGGGTGCGGCCGATACGCCCGGCGTCGGCTTCGTCATGGGGCTTTTGCAGCCAGACGAAGGTCGAGTCGGTATCGCCGTAGATCACCGTGTAGCCTTCGGCCTCGATCAACTGCCGGGTGCGGCGCATGATTTCATGGCCGCGCAGGGTGATGGACGAGGCCAGGCGCGTATCGAAGAAGCGGCAGCCACTGGACCCGAGCACGCCGTAGAAGGCGTTCATGATGATTTTCAAAGCCTGGGACAGCGGCTGGTTCTTCTCGCGCTTGGCCACCTCGCGGCCTTCGGCGACATTGGCGACGATGGACGGCAGGCAGTGGCGGGTCCGGGAAAACCGCGCGCCACGAAAGCCCGGCACCGAGTCGGCATCATCAGGGTGGCGCAGGCCTTCGATAAGCCCCACCGGATCGATCAGGAACGAGCGGATGATCGACGGGTACAGGCTCTTGTAGTCCAGCACCAGCACCGACTCATACAACCCCGGCCGCGAATCCATGACAAAGCCGCCGGGGCTGGCCTCGGGCATGCGCTCACCCAGATTCGGTGCAACAAAACCCTGGCGATGCATCAGCGGGATATACAAATGCTCGAATGCCGCCACCGAACCGCCGCTACGGTCGGCGGGCAAACCGGTGACGGTGGAGCGTTCCAGGAGGAAGGTCAGCAACTCGGTCTTGGCGAAAATCCGCGTGACCAGCTCGCAGTCCTTGAGGTTATAGCGCGCCAGGGCGGGCTTGTCCTCGGCGAACATGCGGTTGATTTCATCCATGCGGTGATAAGGGTTGTCGATGGCCTTGCCTTCGCCGAGCAGGGTCTGGGCGACGTTTTCCAGACTGAACGAAGGAAAGCTCCAGGTCGCCGAGCGCAGCGCTTCGATGCCATCGATCAACAGACGCCCGGCCGCTGAAGCAAAGTAATGATTGTTACGGCTGCCGTGTTCGCGCCAGCCCATGCTCTCGCCGCCACGGCCCAGGCGCAGCGGCACGTTGAGGCGCTGGGAGTGTTCGTGAAGCACGCGCAGGTCGAACTGGATCACGTTCCAGCCGATGATCGCGTCGGGGTCGTGCAGGGCCATCCAGTCATTCAGCCGTTCCAGCAATTCAGCGCGGCTGTCGCAGTAGTCGAGCTTGAAATCCACTGCTGAATCGTCGCCATTGGCCGGGCCAAGCATGTACACCTGACGCTCGCCGCAGCCTTCAAGGGCAATGGAATACAGCTCGCCACGGGCGGTGGTTTCGATATCAAGAGAAGCCAGGCGCAACGTCGGGCGATAGGCGGGAGCCGGTTTTATCTGCGCATCGATCAGCACGCCGTTTTCATCCGGGGTGCCGTCAAACTGCACCGGGGCGGTGATAAAGCGCTCCATCAGATAACGTTCGGGCGGGCGAATATCGGCTTCATAGACATCAACGCTGGCCTTGCGCAGCAGCTTTTCGATGTCCATCAATTGCCGGTGTTGCGGGCAATACAGGCCCAGCACCGGACGATGGCGGAAGTCGCAGAGCTGCAGGGTGCGCAGCTCGACGCCCTGCTCACCGCGCAACGCCGCCTCAGCCCGCTGCCGATGCTCGGCGGGGATGAACGCCACCGATGTCTGCAGCGGCAGGCGGATCAGCCGCGGCCCCTGGTCGGTGGCCAGCCATAACTCGACTTGAGTTCCGGCCGGCGTATCGCGCCAGTGGCGGGTCAGGACAAAACCTGTGTTTGCATCCAACTTTGCAGCCTCGACACCCTATCAGGGCGTCGATTCTACGTGCATGGGCCCCGCCCGTGTGGTCTGTCAGACGCGGAACCGCTTGATCAGGCCATGCAGGTTGGCCGAAAGCCCGGAGAGGCGCTGGCCGGCATCGCTGGTCTGGTGCGCGCCTTCGGAGGTCTGCTTGGCCAGATCGCGGATATTGACCAGGTTGCGGTCCACTTCCCGGGCGACCTGAGCCTGCTCTTCCGAGGCGCTGGCGATCACCAGGTTGCGCTCGGTGATCTGGCTGATGGCATCGGTGATCTGTTGCAAGGCCTGGCCCGCCGTGCGCGCCATTTCCAGGGTGACATTGGCCCGCTCGTTGCTGTTCTGCATGGCGGTCATGGCCTGATCGGTGCCCTGCTGAATGCCGCCGATCATCTGCTCGATTTCCAGGGTCGATTGCTGGGTGCGATGGGCCAGGGCCCGCACTTCATCGGCGACCACGGCAAAACCACGCCCGGCGTCACCGGCCCGCGCCGCCTCGATGGCAGCGTTCAGCGCCAGCAGGTTGGTCTGCTCGGCCACCGAGCGAATCACATCCAGCACATTGCTGATGCCACGCACCTTCTCGGCAAGTTCGCGGACGTGGTCAGCGGTGTCATGCACGTCATTGGCCAGGCCGCTGATGGAGTCCACCGTACGATTGACCTGCTCGCGGCCTTCACGGGCGGTGCGATCCGATTCACGGGAGGCTTCGGAAGTGGCCACGGCATTGCGCGCCACCTCGTCCACGGCAGCGGTCATTTCGTTGACCGCCGTGGCCGCCTGCTCGATTTCCTGATTCTGCTGATGCAGGCCCTTGTTGGAGTCTTCGGTCACCCGGTTCAGCTCCAGGGCCGCCGACGCCACCTGATCGGAGGATTCGGCAATGCTCTGGATGGTCAGTTTGAGGCTTTGCTGCATGGTCCTGAGCGAGGCCAGCAGGCGTGCCGGCTCGTCGCTGCCGTTGGCCTCGATATCCTGGGTCAGATCACCCGAAGCCACGTTTTCCGCGGCACGTACCGCCTGGGACAGCGGCGCAACAATGCTGCGGGTCAACAGAATGGCCAGTACCCCGGTCAACACGACCGCCAGCACCAGGGCAACGATCACGCCCATCTGTGCAAAGGCATATTCACGCTCCGACAACTCGGAAAACGCCGTGGCGCTGCTGCCACTGAGCTTCATCAACTTGTCCAGTTGCACGCCCAGCTCTACCGACAACTTGGTGTAATCACCACCGAGCAACGTTTTGAGGTTAGCCAGATCGCCCGTGCCGGACAGCTGGACCAACTTCATGTGAATACCGACATAGGCATCCAGCGCCTGGCGAAAACTTTCATACTGGGCGCGCTGGGCATCGCTGTTGATCAGCGCTTCATAGTCTTTCAGACCACCCTTGAGTTGGCCGATCAGTTCATCGGCGCGGGCGATAGTGCTGCGCAATTGCGCATCTTCACGGTCGACCAGAATACGGAACGAAGTAATACGCAAACGCAACATGCGGTCGTTAATGGTGCCCAGGGCCGCATAGGTCGGCAGCGTGGTATCCATGGCAATGCGCGTCGCGCCGCGCAGGGTCTTCATCTGGGCCAGGGCGAACAGGCCCAGCAGCACCACCAGCAGGGCCACCAGGGAAAAACTGAAAAACGCCCTGGGTGCGATATTCAAGCGCCGAATAAACATGAGGGTAGCCTTATCGAATATTGAAGTTATGGTCGATTGGAGCTTTAGTTGAAATGAACGAACTTTCTCTTATCGGCATTAGTTCGAGATTCTTTAATAATGATTTAGCGTAAACCCCTCAAGAACGCGGCGTTCGGCCAGACAATACGCTTATTGGACTTATTGTCCCTGTGGGACCGGCTTTAGCCGGAAAAAGCGCCTTCCCGGCTAAAGCCGGTCCCACAGGTAGTTAAATTAACTTATCAGTTAGTTAGATAACGTCACGCCAATAATGCTGGCGAATCAACACTGCCAACGCCTGCACCGGCGCCGACAACGGCCCCGCCGCCATATGCAATTCAATGGCAAAATCCGGCAGCACCGGCAACCCGGCTTCCGCCCCCAGTATCCGCAAGTTCCCCGGCATGGCCGACGCCAGCCAGGTGGTCAGGGCCAGGTCGCTGCGCACGGTGGCGGCGGTGGCTTCGATGCTGTTGTTGTCGTACAGCACCTTCCAGCCAATATCCGCCGCTTTCAGCGAGTCATACACCGCCGGGCGAAACACGCAGCTCTGGCTGACAAAACTCAAAGGCAAAGGCCTGCGCAGATGCACATCACCAGGCCCGGCGACCCAATGCAGCCGGTCCACGGCCAGGCGCTCGCCACGGGACTCTTCCAGCACGCACTCGCGCACGATCAGGTCGGCCTCGCCGTTCTCCAGGGACTGGGACAATTCCACCGATGAGCCGGTGACAAAAAACACTTCGACGTCCGGGTACTGCTCGGTAAACGCCGTGAGGATCGGCGGGAAATGCGTGCCCACCAGGTCATAAGGTATGCCGATCCTGACCAACTCCACTGCCGCCTCACCGGTGAGTCGTGATGTCAGGCGGTCATTGGCGCCGATAAAGGCAATGGCCTCGGGCAGCAGCATCTCGCCTCGCGCGGTCAGGCGACTGCCCTGATTGCCCCGCTCCATCAACGCGCAGTCAAAGAAGGTTTCCAGGCGCTTGATGCGCTGGCTGATACCGCCCTGGGTCAGGTGCAGCAGGCGCGCCGCCGCCGTGATACTGCCGCTTTGGGCCGTCGCCACGAATGCCCGAAGCAAGCCCACATCGATATCCCGCGCCACGACTCACCCCATTAGCAACGTTAATGGCGCCACTATAAACATTCGTTATGTAGAAGAAAGTGCTTTGTTTAGGGTGATGGCTCAACCGAGAGGAGTCACTCATGTTTTCCAGCGATCACCCCGTCAACATTGCCCAGGCCTTGCAAGGTCTGACCGACTACTGGAGCCCCAAGGTGGTCGGCCAGGTCAATGACCAGTACATCAAAGTCGCCAAGCTCAAAGGCGAACTGATGTGGCATGACCATGCCGACGAAGACGAGACCTTCATGGTGATCTACGGCGAACTGAAGATCGAACTGGAAGACCGCGACATCACCCTGCGCCCCGGCGAGTTCTACACCATCCCGAAAAAGGTCCGGCACAACCCGGTGGCCGCCGAAGAATGCGGCATCCTGCTGATCGAGACCATGACCACCAGGCATACCGGCAGTGAGGTCACGGCGCGGACGGTGCCGATTGAGGCGCAACTCGGTCGCTGAAGCCCAAAATCAGGCGTTGGCCGACCCCGACCAGATCACCGAATAGCGATCGATATCCTCGCGCAAGGTCCAACCCTGGGCCGCCCAATAAGCGGCGGCCAGGTCATTGGTCTTGAGCACATCGACATGGCTCTTGTGAATGCCCAGGGCCGCCAGTTCGTTCAGGCATCGCTCCACCAGCACCCCGGCGATGCCCTGGCGGCGGTATTCGGGCAAGACGATCAGGTGTTGCAAATAACCGCGCCGACCGTCGTGGCCGGCCATCAGGCAGCCGCACAGGGCCTGATCGTCCACGGCGACGAAGCTCAGGCCGGGGTTGCGCGCCAGGTAGCGTTCGGTGGACTCCCGGGAGTCGGCATCGCGGATGGAAATCCCCGGCGTACGCTGCATCAGGCTCAGTACGGCGTCGTAGTCGGCGGTGGTCATGGGGCGCAGGGTAAAGCTCATGGCACAAACCTCATCTCAGGAGCCGCTGCCTTCGGGCAACAGGCTGCGATCGAACATAAACGGCGTATCGGACCGCGGCGTATGCAGGAACAACTGCTGCGGGCGGCCCATTTTCGGTTGATTTTTGTCGCCGGTATCCTGCACCCAGCCCTCTTCCTTCATGCGCTCCAGGCGCTTGCGGATCGAGGTGTTATTGACCCCGTAGCCCAGGCAAGCCTGCACGGCATTCAGGGCATCAAGCACGGTGAAGCGCTCCGGTGCCAGGTACAGCGGCAGGTTGCTGTACACCGCCTTGGACGCCAGGCGTTCGCAAGCCAGTTGCACCAACAGATTGTGATCGAAAGGCAGGACGATGCGGCGCTTGATGACTTCGCCGATATCGACAAAGCGCAATTGCCCACCACCGGCTTCAGCCAGCGGGCTGAGCAGTGCCAGGTAATAGGTGCTCATGGACCAGCCCCGAGGGTCGCGAAAAGCGTTGCCCTCGGTGCCGACCTGCTCCAGATGTTGCGGGCTGACCTGAGCTTTCTCGCTCAGGGCGCGGTCGGCGGCAGCGGCCAGGGTATTGTCCGGGGTACGGCCATTGACGATCACCCCCGGCAAGGCCCATTCACCCTGATGGGGTTCACGGTCACGCAGGTGCAGCAACACTTGCAGTCCCTTGTGTTCCGGGTCCAGTCGCAGGGCGACTATATCGACACTGGCCAACACTTCTACGCTACTCAATATGCACTCCCATAAACCATTAAATCCCTGCTGACTTCCGGTGGACACCATTCGGGCGGTACCGCGCGCCCCTGGCGCACCAGTGCGCGGATCGCCGAACTGTGCACGGACAATTGCTCATCAGCCACCAGCAGGCCAAATTCCTGCAACAGCTCATGCCCCCGATAAAAGCTACCGACCCGCTGACGATTGTCTTCGCCGATCACCAGGGCGGTCTCACTGCGGGCCACACCCCACCGCGCGCTAAGGGCACAGAGCAGGTCGTAGCTGTAGATCACCGCGCCGCCCTGCCCCAGCTCTCTCTCCAACGCCGAGCAGATGACTCGTTCACAGCCAAGCCGCGCGACCAGCTTGTCGATCCAGCTGCAGCGCAGGTCAAAGTCGGCCATGCGCTTGCCGTCGGCGTGACAATAGCTGGGCACAATCACCAGGTTGTCGGCGCATTCGAGCATACGCAAGATGACGCTGACGTGGCCGCTGTGCAGTGGGTCGAACGCGCCGCCGTAGACCGCCAGACGAAACCTGCGGGGCGATTCGGCTGTCGAATCCACCGCCTCACTGACCGCCTTATTTTGCTCACCAGATAAAATATGTCCAGTCACGTTTTAATCCTTCATCAAATTAAGTATTGACATACATATTACACCTGATGAATTATGTGTCCAGACCCGAACGAGGAGACACCGCCATGAAGATCGCCAGCTTTGACGTCGATGCCCAGAACGGCTTTACCGCCAACGTCCCCGCCGAATTGCCCGTCGCCGGCGGCGAACTGATTGCCCCGGCCCTCAACGAAATGGCCAGCCGCGCCAGCCTGCGCCTGGGCAGCAAGGACGCCCACGCCCCCAACGCCGCGTGGGTCGTGTCCAGCCATGCCGAGATGTTGCAGCCCCTGGCCCTGGCCAACGCCGACCTGACCTGGGTCAGCCACTGCGTCCCCGGCACGCCCGGCTTCGAATTGCTGGACGGCCTGCCCGCCCCGGTGGACTACGACTTCTTCGTCTGGAAAGGTATCGAGCCGGACATGCACCCCTACGGCGCCTGCTACCACGACCTGGCCGACAAGCGCTCCACCGGGGTCATCGAATACCTCAAGGTACAGCGCGTCGGAGCGGTGATCGTCGGTGGCCTGGCCCTGGATTTCTGCGTCAAGACCACCGCCCTGCAACTGCGTGCCGCCGGCTTCGAAGTACTGCTGTACCTGCCCGCCTGCCGGGCCATCTCCGAGGAGGGCGCAACCAGAGCCATCTCTGAAATGAGCGATGTCGACATCCGCCTCTGCGACACCCTCGACACCCTCGATGCCTTTATCAAACGGATCAAAGGACCACAATCATGAGCGAGAGCGTATTTGGCCCGGCCATTATCCAGAACCTGCTGGATACCGATTTCTACAAAATCACCATGATGCAGGCGGTGCTGCACAACTACCCCAACGCCGAAGTGGAATGGGAGTTTCGTTGCCGCAACAGCGAAGACCTGACCCCTTACCTGGCCGAGATCCGCTTCCAGATCGAACGCCTGGCCGAGGTGTCGATCACTCAGGACCAACTTGCCTATCTGGAGAAGATCCCGTTCATCAAGCCGGACTTCATCCGCTTCCTCAGCCTGTTTCGCTTCAACCTGCGCTACGTGCATGTCGGCATTGATGACGCCGGGCAACTGGCGATCAAGCTGCGCGGTCCGTGGTTGCATGTGATCCTCTACGAGATCCCGCTGCTGGCGATCGTCTCCGAGGTGCGCAACCGCTATCGCTACCGTGATGTGGTGATCGAGCAGGTGGGTGAGCGGCTGTATGAAAAGCTCGACAGGCTCAAGCGCGAAGCCTCGGCCACGGAATTGGCCGGTTTTCAGGTGGCGGATTTTGGTACCCGGCGACGCTTCTCGTACCGCGTGCAGGAAGAAGTGGTGCATATCCTCAAGCGCGATTTTCCCGGCCGTTTTGTCGGCACCAGCAACGTGCACCTGGCCCGGGAATATGACCTCAAGCCCATCGGCACCATGGCCCACGAATGGTTCATGGCCCACCAGCAACTCGGCCCGCGGCTGATCGACAGCCAGGTGGCGGCGCTGGAATGCTGGGTCAAGGAGTACCGCGGCCTGCTGGGGATCGCCCTGACCGACTGCATCGGCATGGATTCCTTCCTCAAGGACTGCGACCTGTACTTCGCCAAGCTGTTCGACGGCCTGCGTCATGACTCGGGTGATCCGCTGACCTGGGCCAACAAGGCCATCCAGCACTACGAAAAACTCGGCATCGACCCGATGAGCAAGACCCTGGTGTTCTCCGATGGCCTGGACTTCCCCAAGGCCCTGGAGCTGTACCGCCAGCTCAGTGGCCAGATCAATGTCAGCTTCGGCATCGGCACACGCCTGACCTGCGATATCCCAGGGGTAGAACCGATGAATATCGTGATCAAGATGACCGCCTGCAACGGTGCGCCGGTGGCGAAGATCTCCGACAGCCCCGGCAAGACCCAATGTCGCGACGAGAACTTCGTGGCCTATCTCAAGCATGTGTTTCAGGTTGTATAGCAAGCCCCTGCGGGAGCGAACTGTGGGAATGAACTCATAGGGGACCAGGGAAAACTGTGGGGGCGAATTCATTCGCGAAAGCGCTCTTGCAGATCAAGAAGATGCATCGAATGTGCTGGCCTCTTCGCGAATGAATTCGCTCCCACAATTCGCTCTCACAATTCGCTGCCACACAACATTTCACCCAGATCGTTATATGTCGCTTTCCAGGAGAAACCCGCATGAACAATCGCCAGACCGAAATCGCCCAGGCCCTCGACGTTGTCGCTCCGTTCACCGACGCAACCCAGGTCCAGGCCGAGATCCGCAAACGCATCGACTTCATCAAACACACCCTGAGCAACAGCGGCATGACCTCGCTGGTGCTGGGCATCAGCGGCGGTGTCGATTCGTCGACCGCTGGGCGTCTGGCGCAGCTGGCGGTGCAGGAGCTGCGTGAAGAAACCGGCAATGCCGCTTACCAGTTCCTCGCCGTGCGCCTGCCCTACAACACCCAGCACGACGAAGCCGACGCCCAGGCCGCGCTGGCCTTTGTCAGCGCCGACGAGACGGTCACGGTCAATATCGCCGCCGGGGTCGCGGGCATGGTCAGCGCCATGCCAGAGCTGGCCGTACTCACCGACGCCCGCCGCGACTTCGTCCTCGGCAATGCCAAGGCGCGCATGCGCATGCTCGCCCAATACACCCTGGCCAACGCGCGCAACGGGCTGGTCATCGGTACGGATCACGCAGCCGAAGCCGTCATGGGTTTCTTCACCAAATTCGGTGACGGCGCCTGCGACCTGGCGCCCTTGAGCGGTCTGGTCAAAGGCCAGGTACGACGCATCGCCGCCGAACTCGGCGCCCCGGCCATACTGGTCGAGAAAACCCCGACCGCCGACCTTGAAGACCTGCGTCCGGGGCTTGCCGATGAACAAGTGCATGGCGTCAGCTACGCGCAGATCGATGGCTTCCTGCAGGGTGAAAAAGTGCCGGATGAGGCGTATGGAATCATCGTTGCCGCCTACGACAAAACCAAGCACAAGCGGGAATTGCCTATCGTGCCAGCAAGCTGAGGCAAGCCTGGGATATAGCGCTACAAACGCGGCCCCCCTGCGGGCCCGGCTTCAGCCGGGCCCGCAGGTCTCATTTCAACCATTGAGTCGAGGTTCGATACACAGCGTAGGCTAGATGTCGATAGCCCAACTATTTATATTTTCGCAAAGAACTTGTACCTGGCCACCTTGGTCTGATTCTGTAACTTCTGCAAAGGAATTCAGAACTCCCATTCCGCCCCTCTCTGCTTTAAATCGCCCCCAACCTATTTTATCAATGCAGCGCCCTGCGGAGGGTTGTATCGCAGACACCTTATGGCCCGCTGAAACTTCCAAACATTATTCGCCTGTGTATTTTCTGCAAGGGATTCAGAAATGCGTGCGCTGTCGTGGGTATTGGCAATAGGGTTAAGTATTACTATATATGGCTGTAGTTTTTTCGATATAAAGCCGCGTTCGATCGCCTATAGCGACGGCGTGCATGACGGCTGCGAGGTCAGGCACAGAGGCGGTTCCTATACCGACCGGGACAGCAATGCGAGAGCGCAACTGCAGGCTGAGTATCACCGGGGCTGGAGCGCCGGTTTCGACTCATGTGGTCACTCCAGTTTTGATGACTGGCCACCGCGTTCGCATAACGAAGATAAAAAGTGCAAACATAAACATAAGCGCTGTTAGTTAAAAGTATTGCCTCTATAACAACGCAAACCAAGGTAGATGCCAACGTGTTGGCGAGGCGGCGTGCCAGAAACTCCGTCTCGCCAACACGTTTGCCCCTGCCGATTTAACTCCCACAGAGAAAGTTGCCCGGCCCCGTCGCACTACCCCCTTCCAACAACGGTATCTGTGCCTCATCTTTCAGATTCACTCCCGACAACTGCCGCACCCAGGCCTCGCGCATCAGGTAGAGCAACTTGTGCGCCGCCATGGCGTAGCTCAGGCCTTCCAGGCGGACGTTGGAGATGCAGTTGCGCGAGGCATCGTTGAGGCCGACCCTGGGCGCGTAGGTAAAGTACAGGCCGAGGCTGTCCGGGGAGCTGAGGCCTGGGCGTTCGCCAATCATGATCACCACCATGCGCGCACCGAGCAGCTGCGCCACTTCATCAGCCACCGCCACCCGGCCCTGCTCGACCACGGCGATGGGCGCCAGGCTCCAGCCCTCGGCGGCGGCCAGTTCACTGATGCGTTGCAGCATCGGCGGCGCATGACGTTGCACGGCCAGAGACGACAGACCGTCAGCGATCACCACACACAGATCGAAGCCTTTGCCATCGAGTGCCTTGAGCTGTTGCACCGAAGCCGCATCCAGACGCCGCCCCAGATCAGGACGTTGCAGGTAGGTATTGCGATCCGCCGCCGAGCTGTGCAGCGCCTGGGTGGCGTGGCCCTGAGCATGGATCAGCTCGCTCAGCCCGGCGACATCCATGGGCAGGTGCACGGCATCCCTGGCCTGAGCGTGGGCATACTGGAAGTCCAACTGCGCCGCAGTCGGCAGACTGGTCCCGGCGCGGCCTAAGGCAATCCGTGCCGGCGTGAGGGCACGCAGCTGGCGCCAGGGGTCGCCACGTTCGGGGAGGTTCTCGTCGCTCATGGAGGGTCCTTACTTCAGTTGCGCCAGGGCCTGGCTGAACAATGGCGGAACACCGGTGCCCAGGCGCAGTTGACCGTCACGCTGGTGCAGGATGTCCATGCGTTCAAGCCAGGCCTCGAACTCCGGCGCCGGGCGCAGGCCCAGAGTCTTGCGCGCATAAAGCGCATCGTGAAAAGACGTGGTCTGGTAGTTGAGCATGATGTCGTCGGAGCCGGGAATACCCATGATGAAATTGATCCCGGCCACCCCGAGCAGCGTCAGCAGCATGTCCATGTCGTCCTGATCGGCTTCGGCATGGTTGGTGTAGCAGATATCGCAGCCCATGGGCACACCCAGCAGCTTGCCGCAGAAGTGGTCTTCGAGCCCGGCGCGGATGATCTGCTTGCCGTTGTACAGGTACTCCGGGCCGATAAAACCGACCACGGTATTGACCAGGAACGGATCAAAATGCCGCGCTACGCCGTAGGCCCTTGCCTCGCAGGTCTGCTGATCGACGTTGTGATGGGCGTTGGCCGACAGCGCACTGCCCTGGCCGGTTTCGAAATACATCAGGTTCTGGCCCAGGGTACCGCGCTTGAGGCTCAGCCCTGCTTCATAGCCTTCCCGGAGGATTTCCAGGCTGATACCGAAACTGGCGTTGGCCGCCTGAGTCCCGGCGATGGACTGAAACACCAGGTCCAACGGCACACCACGCTCGATGGCTGCCACCGATGAGGTGACGTGGGTGAGCACGCAGGACTGGGTGGGAATGCCGTAGTGATTGATCACACCGTCGAGCATCTTCAGCAGTTCGCTGATGGCGCTGAGGCTGTCGGTGGCCGGGTTGATGCCGATCATGGCATCGCCGTTGCCGTACAGCAGGCCATCCATCAGGCTGGCAGCAATGCCGGCCGGATCGTCGGTGGGATGGTTGGGTTGCAGGCGAGTCGACATGCGTCCGCGCAGGCCTACGGTGTTGCGGAAACGGGTGACCACGCGGATCTTTTGCGCGACCAGTACCAGATCCTGCACACGCATGATCTTCGACACTGCGGCGGCCATTTCCGGGGTCAGACCTGGCGCCAGGGCACGCAGGCTGGCTTCATCGGCTTCATCACCGAGCAGCCAGTCGCGAAAGCCGCCGACGGTCAAGTGGCTGACCGGGGCGAAGGCGGCGGCGTCGTGAGTGTCGATGATCAGGCGAGTGACTTCATCGTCTTCGTAGGGGATCAGCGCTTCGTTGAGAAAGCGTTTGAGCGGCACGTCGGCCAGGGCCATCTGCGCGGCGGCGCGCTCGGCATCGCTGTCGGCAGCGACCTCAGCCAGATAGTCCCCGGACCGCGCCGGGCTGGCCTTGGCCAGCAACTGGCGCAGACTGTCGAAGCGCCAGGTCTGGCCACCGACGGTGTGCATGAAGCTCATGACCTACCTCCTCTTTCATCCAACGCCACATCACTGTTTGAAGGAACAGAATTATTGTGGGAGCGAATTTATTCGCGAATGCGGACTTCAGCCAACGACGATTCTGAATGTACCGACCTCTTCGCGAATAAATTCGCTCCCACTGAACTCTCCTCTGCCTTACTGGCCTGCTACGGCCACAACCTGCCCGTCACGATTACGAATGAACCGGCAGAACAACGCGCCAACAATCATCAGGCCAAGGAACACCGAGAAGATCAGCAGGTTGAACCAAATCATCGCGATCAGGCAAACCACCGCCAATACCAGCGCGATACCCGGCACGATCGGATAGCCCGGGGCGCGGAAGGTGCGTTCCAGGTTGGGTTCGGTTTTGCGCAGGCGGAACAGGCTGATCATGCTGACGATGTACATGACGATGGCACCGAACACCGACATGGTGATCATCGCTGCCGTCAGGCTCATGCCCTGCAGGTTGACTACGCCGTCGCTGAAGATCGCCGCGATACCCACCACACCACCGGCCAGAATGGCGCGGTGCGGCGTCTGGAAGCGGTTCAGCTTGGCCAGGCCTGCTGGCAGGAAACCGGCACGGGCCAATGCAAAGAACTGGCGCGAGTAGCCGAGAATAATGCCGTGGAAACTCGCCACCAGACCGAACAGACCGATCCAGACCAGCATGTGCATCCATTTCGAATCACCACCCACCACGCCTTTCATGGCTTGTGGCAGCGGATCGTTGATATTGGACAGAGTGCGCCAGTCGCCCACACCACCAGCGAAAACCATCACACCCAGGGCCAGGATCACCAGAGTGAGGATGCCGCTGATATAGGCACGAGGAATCGTGCGCTTGGGGTCCTTGGCTTCTTCGGCGGCCATGGCGGCGCCTTCAATGGCCAGGAAGAACCAGATGGCGAAAGGAATCGCTGCGAAAATACCGCTCACTGCGCCCATGGAGAAGGTGTCCGCACCGGACCAGCCGCCCAATGCGAAGTTGCTGAAGCTGAACGCTGGCGCAACCACGCCCATGAACACCAGCAGTTCCAGCACGGCCAATACGGTGACAATCAGCTCGAAGGTCGCGGCAATGCTGACGCCGACGATATTCAGGCTCATGAACACCACATAAGCACCTACCGCCGCCCAGCGTGGATCAATCCACGGGAACTGCACTTGCAAGTACGAGCCGATGGCCATGGCAATGGCCGGTGGCGCAAAGACGAACTCGATCAAGGTCGCAAGGCCGGCGATGGTGCCGCCGCCGACACCCAGGGCGCGCAGGCTGTAGGCGAACGGGCCACCGGCGTTGGGGATGGCGGTGGTCATTTCGGTGAAGCTGAAGATAAAGCAGGTATACATCACCGCGACCATCAGCGTGGTCACCAGGAAACCCAGAGTACCGGCGGTACCCCAGCCGTAGCTCCAGCCGAAGTATTCCCCGGAAATCACCAGGCCCACGGCTATACCCCACAGATGCAGGGTCCCCAAAGTCGGTTTGAGTTGCGAAACAGTCATGGCGTGGCCTCTTTGACGAACGGGCGGAATGTGCTCGTTTTTCAGGATAACCACAGCCTGCGGCGCAAGACTTGACGTTGCAGGACAGTCGTTGTCATGCGCGGTCAATTCGGCGGGCCATGCACTGGGATGGCGCGAATACAGGCTCAGTGAACGCCTGTGCACCGTATGGGAACACTGCTACCGAAGACCGCAGATGCGCAAAGTCCGGGGACTGTGAGGGTGTAGCCAAGTAACCCTATGTTTCAAGGCGTGCCAACGATGGCTCTGGCAGACGCCAAGATGAAAGCGGAACAGGTTTTGCTTGAAAACTTTTCATGTTTCTCCTTTGGCTACTGTTCCCATGTCCCACGCGATCTTCCCGTCCCCGCCCCTGAGCACACAGCCTGCCAGCAATCAGGGTGTCCTGTCGGCGGCGGCAAACGGCCTGGGCGCGTTCATCACCGACTTCGGCGGCGATCTGGACCGGATCTTCGGCCGCGCGGGAATACAACAGGAACAGCTGCTGCATCCGACCTTGAGCCTGTGCCTGTCAAACTATTGCGAAGTGCTTGAGGAGTCAGCCCGGCAGACCGGTTGCGACAACTTCGGCCTGCACTACGGCCAGCAATTCCAGCCGCAGGCCCTGGGCCTGCTGGGCTATGTCGGCCTGTGCTCGGAAACCCTTGAAGACGCCCTGGTCAATTTCGCCCAGGCCTTCCCCTTCCATCAGCACAGCACCGCGATCCAGTTGCTCGATGAAGGCGAGTGCTACCGCTTCCATTACCAGATTCGCCATGGCGCCATCGTGCAGCGGCGTCAGGATGCTGAGTTGACCATGGGCATGGCCACCAATCTGCTGCGCCATGTACTGGGCAATGAATGGGGCCCGCGCGAGGTCACCTTCGAACATGACCGCCCCGAGGACGGCCAGGTCCACCGCGACCTGTTCCAGGCCTCGGTGCACTTCTCCCAGACGGCCAACTCGATCCTGATTCCCAAGGCCGAGATCGCCGGCAAGAACATGCCGGGCCGCGATCCGGTACTGCTGATGCTGGTCAACGACGCCATCCGCCGCCTCGGTGCCAGCAGCGGCGGCGACCTGCTCGAACACGTCCGCCAGGCCATTCATAACAGCCTTGATCTGGGCGAACCGGCCCTGGACGAAATCGCCCGGCAGGTGAGTACCAGCGAATGGTCCCTGCAACGGCGCCTGCGCGATCAAGGGGTGAGCTTCAGCCAACTGGTCGATGAAGTGCGTCGCGAGGCTGCGCTATGGTATCTGCGTCAGGAGCGCCTGAGCGTTTCGGAGCTGGCGCTGGTGTTGGGTTACTCGGAAACCAGCGCGTTTTCCCGGGCGTTCCGCCGCTGGTTCGGGGTGAGTCCGCGGCAGTGGCGAACGTTAGATTAATTTAAATCCGTTTTCGTTGGAGCGAGGCTCGCCCGCGAAGAAGCAAATATAAGCAACATGTCTGGTTCTAACGGCACCTTCGCGGGCAAGCCTCGCTTCAACGTCACCGACTCACTGATAGCTCCTCAGCCCTGCTCCACCCTCCCCCCAACGCCTTGATCAGCCCGACATTGGCACTCAACTGCCGGGTCTGCAGATCCAGCACGCTGCGTTGCGCCTGCAGCGATGCGGTCTGGGCCACCACCACATCCAGATAGCCAATCGCGCCTTGTTTATAGCGTTCCAGCGACAGGTTTTCCGTGTAACGCGCCGCTTCGGCCGCTGCACGTTGGTCTTCCAGAGCGCTGCCGAGGCCGTCGATAATGGTCAGGTTATCTTCCACCTGCTCGAACGCACCCAGCACCACTGCGCGGTATTTACTCCCGGCCTCCTCGGTGGCAGCCCGGGCCGAGTCGACTTGGGCCTGGCGCGCGCCAGCATCAAACAGGGTGGTGACCAGCGCCGGTCCGACGGCCCAGAACAGATTGGGCGCGGACAGCAGGTTGGCGAACTCGTCACTCTGGTAGCCGCCCTGGGCACTCAGGCTGATGGTCGGGAACCAGGCGCTGCGGGCCACGCCGATGCGCTTGTTGGCGGCAGCGATACGTCGTTCGGCGGCGGCGATATCCGGGCGTCGTTGCAGCAGGGTCGAGGGCACGCCCACCGGCACGCCGGGCAAGGCAATCGCCGTGGTGTTGACCGGCAAACTGAACTGCGAGGCGGAAACGCCCACCAGTGCGGCAATCGCATGTTCCATCACCGCTCGCTGTACCTGATTCTGCTTGAGCTGCGATTTGGCGGAAGACAGTTGGGTACTGGCCCGGGCCACATCCAGCCCGGAGACAATGCCGCCACCGTGCAATCCTTCGGTCAGGCTGACGGCCCGGGCGAAGGCCTCAGTGGTGGCGCTAAGCAACTGGCTCTGTTGATCCAGCCCGCGCAGTTGAATATAGCTGTCGGCCAATTGCGCCTGCAGGCTCAAACGCGCAGACGCCAGGTCGGCCTGGGAGGCCTGGGCCTCGTCTGTGCCCGCAGCCACGGAGTCGCGCACCCGGCCCCAGAGGTCGACTTCATAGTCGACCTGCAAACCCAAAGTGGCGGAGTCATAGACATTCGCGGTGGTGCTGGAGCGCAATGGCCGGGTATCCGATTGGCGAATCCGCTGACCATTACCGATGCCCTTGATGGTCGGAAACAGGCCCGAGCGCACTTGGGTAACCAGTGCCTGGGCCTGGCTGTAATGGGCCAGGGCTGCGCTCAAGGTTGGGTTATTCAGCAGCAATTGCTGTTGCAAGGCATCCAGTTGCGGGTCCTGATAGATGCGCCACCAGCCATCGCGGCTGATGCTGTCGTTGGGCGTGGCGGTGCTCCAGGCGCCCTGGGTGCGGAACTCGGCCGCGACCGGGGTTTGCGGCACCTTGTACTCCGGGGCCATGGAGCAGGCGCCCAGACCGAGCATCGCCAGTAACAGCAGACTGTATTTAGCCATGGGGTTTGGCCTCGGTTGCTGCTTTTGACAGCTGCACGCTGTCGCTGTCGATCAGGCCGTCAGGCGGTGTGTCGATGACGCGATCAGAGGCCAGCAAGCCGCTGCCGATCTCTACGCTGTCGCCAAAGTCCCGGGCGATGGTCACGCTTTTGAACAGCACATGGTTTTGCTGATCGAGGGTCGCCACGCGCATGCCATGATCGTCAAAGACCAGAGCACTGGCGGGCAGGCGCAGGACGTTGCTCTGCACCGGCAGGTCAAACTGCACGCTGGTATAGGCCCCTGGCAGCAGGCGCCCGGCGGCGTTGTCCACTTGCAGTTGCACGAGAGTGGTCCCGGATGACGCCGTCACCGAGTCCGCCGAGGCAATCACCGTGGCGTTGAACTGCTCCTGTTTGTACTCAGGCACATTCAAGTGCGCCTTGGTACCGACCCGCACCTGCGGCGCGTAACTTTGCGGCACCTGCACATAGACCCGCAGGCGGCTGACATCGGAGACCGCGAACAGCTCCTGCCCGACACCGCCGCTACCGGCGTTGATCAGGGCACCGACATCGGTGGAACGCGACGTCACCACACCATCGAAGGGGGCAGTCAGGCGCTGGAAGCCTTTGGTGGCGATCAGTCGCTCGACATTGGCATTGGCGGCATTGACCTGGGCCTGGCGTGCGGCGAGGTTGCCGACGCGCTCGTCGACGTCCTGTTTCGACACCGAATCGGAAGCAAGCATGGCCTGCCAGCGCTTGGCGGTTGTGCTGGCCAGCGCCGCGTTGGCCTGGGCCGTAGCCAGATCGGCCTTGGCCTGAAGCAGTTGTTGATCAAGCTCGGGGGTGTCGATTTCCGCCAACACCTGACCGGCCTTAACCTTGGCGCCAATATCAGCTTTCCAGGACTTCAGGTAGCCGCCGACCCGGGCGAAGATCGAGGCCCGGGACCAGGCTTCCAGACGTCCCGGCAGGTTCAGCACGCCGCCTTGGGCAGGGACGCTGGGGCTGATCAGGATGACGCTGGGCAGGGCCTGATTGTCGGTCCAGGTCTTCAGCTTGCCAGATTCACTGGCCCGGACGCTGATGCCGTAGAACACGATGGCGGCCACGGCGCCTGCGCCCAGCAGCAGGACGAGCATCGCGCCGCCCTTGCCCCGGCGTGGGGCGGGTTGAGTTGGCAAAGTATCGATGGACATGTCAGAAACCTCGGGCGGTGTTCGCCGCAACAGAAACGCGGCCATGCCGGGCATGGACCAGACTGAAAATGATAGGAACGAGGAACAGCGTGGCGATCGTGGCAAAGCTCAGGCCGCCAATCACCGCACGGCCCAGGGGCGCATTCTGCTCACCGCCCTCGCCCAGGCTCAGGGCCATGGGCGCCATGCCGATGATCATGGAGATGGCAGTCATCAACACCGGACGGAAGCGGGTGAAGCCGGCTTCCAGCGCGGCCCGCAGCGGGTCGCCATGTTCAGCCAGACGTTCGCGGCAGAAACTCACCACCAAAATGGCGTTGGCCGTGGCGACCCCCATGCACATGATCGCCCCGGTCAACGCAGGGACTGACAACGGCGTATGAGTGACGAACAACATCCAGACGATACCGGCCAGCGCCGCAGGCAACGCGGTGATGATCACGAACGGGTCGCTCCAGGACTGGAAGTTGACCACGATCAGCAGGTAGATCAGCACCACCGCCCCCAGCAAACCGAACAGCAGACCACTGAAGGCACTGTTCATGGTGGTCACCTGGCCTTGCAGCGCCACTTTGGAACCCTTGGGCACGTCACTGGCGTGGGCGGCAATGATCGCCTGGATATCCGCCGTCACCCCGCCCAGGTCGCGGCCCTGGGTCGCAGTCAGGATTTCCACCACCGACTGGATATCGGACTGGGTCACCACCGAGTTGCTATGACTACGCTCCACCGTCGCCAGGCCGCCGAGGATCTGCCCGTTATTACCCTGGCCAGCGGCCGTCAGCGGCAGGTTATGCAGCGCCGCCAGAGTGTCGAGGTTGTACTGCGGAGTTTGCAGGACGATGGGATAGGACACGCCATTGGCCGTGTTCAGCCAGAAGGTCGGCGCCACCTGGCTCGATCCCGCCAGGTTGACCACCAGGCTATTGGTGATATCCCGCTCGCTGATGCCCACCAATTGCGCACGGGTGCGGTCGACATTGATCTTGAAGGTCGGCAATTGCTGGGACTGTTGCAACCGCGCATCGGCCACGCCCGGCACCCGGCGAATCTCTCGCAGCAAGGTGCTGGCGTAAGCGAAGTTGGCGGGCAGGTTGTTGCCGGTGATCTGCAGATCAATGGGCGCCGACGAGCCGAAGTTAAGGATCTGCCCGACGATATCCGGCGGCGGGAACGAAAACACCGCATTGGGGAACTCTCGGGGCAGTTGCTCGCGCAAATGACGCACGTAGTCGGCGCTGGGTTGATGGTCTTCCTTGAGACTGATCTGGATATCGCTGTCCTGGGAACCCACCGTGCCGGTGTTGTTATAGGCGGTGTTGATACCGCTGATGGACAGGCCAATGTTATCGACCACGGTGTTCAGGTCGGCCGGATCGATGATCTTGCGCACGCTGTTCTCGATATCGAAAACCAGCTGCGCCGTGCTCTCCACGCGCATGCCGACCGGCGCACGGACGTGCATGAGGATCTGCCCGGAATCCACCGCCGGGAAGAAGTTGCGCCCAAGGAACGGCACCAGCGCAAACGAGGCGATGACAAAGGCAAAGATACTGATCATCACCACTTTGCGATGGCGCAGAGCGCTGTCCAGCAGGTCGTGATAGCCGCCGCGAACCCGCTCGAAACGTGCCTCGAAACCGCGCTGGAAATTCACCAGCGGGTTGCGACTGAGCGCCTTGCCCTCACCTTCGCCATGCAGCACATGGGGCTTGAGCAGGAAGTTGGCCATGGTTGGCACCAGGGTACGCGACAGGATGAACGAGGCGATCATGGCAAAGATCACCGCTTCGGCCATGGGTACGAAGAGAAAGCGCGCCACGCCTTCGAGGAAAAACATCGGCACGAAAACGATGCAGATACACAGCAGCGAGACAAAGGCCGGGGTGACGATCTGCACCGCGCCGTCGAGGATCGCCGTCTCCACCGGCTTGCCCTGTTCCAAGTGCCAATTGATGTTCTCGATAGTCACCGTGGCGTCGTCGACCAGGATACCCACCGCCAATGCCAGCCCGCCCAGGGTCATGATATTCAGGGTTTCGCCGAGCGCCGACAGCGCGGTGATGGACGACAGGATCGCCAGGGGAATTGACACGGCAATGATCACCGTCGAACGCCAACTGCCGAGGAACAGCAGGATCATCAGACTGGTCAACGCCGCCGCGATGAGCCCTTCCCTGGCCACGCCGCTGATGGCCGAGCGCACGAACAGCGACTGGTCGCCGATCAGGTCGATATTCAGGTTATCGGGCAGCAGGCCCTTGGAGTCGGCCAGCTTGTCCTTGATCCCGGCGATCACGCCCAGGGTCGAGGCCGAGCCGGTCTTGAGCACCGGGATCAGCACCGAACGGTTGCCGTTAACGTGGACGATATTGGTCTGCGGCGGGCTGCCGTCCTTCACCGTACCGACGTCACGAATCAGCACTGTGGTGCCGTTGGCGGTCTTGATCGGCAGATCTTCGAGGTCCTTGTAGGCCGTGGGTGAGTTGTTCAGTTGCAGGACATATTCGGCGCTGCCGATCTTCTCGGTGCCCACCGGGGTAATCTGATTCTGGGTTGCCAGGGCATTGGCGACGTCCTGGGCAGACAGGCCACGGGCCTGCATGGCGGCCGAGTCCAGGTCGATCTGCACCTGCCGGGTCTTGCCGCCGAACGGATACGGCAGGGAGGCGCCGGCCACGGTGGTGAGCATCAGGCGCACGGTATTCAGGCCGATATCGCCGAGCTTCTGCTCGCTGAGGCCATTGCCGGACAGCGCCAGCTGCACGATAGGTACGGTGGAGGCGCTGTAGTTGAGGATCAGCGGCGGCACGGTGCCCGGTGGCAGGTTGCGCAGGATGGCCTGGGACACGGAGGTCAATTGGGCGTTGGCGGTACTGATATTGACCCCCGGCTGGAAGAACACCTTGACGATGCCGTAGCCGTTCAGCGATTGCGCCTCGATATGGCGGATGTCGTTGACAGTGGTGGTCAGCACGCGCTCAAAAGGCGACGTGATGCGCCCCGCCATCTGGTCCGGCGGCAGGCCGGTGTACTGCCAGATCACCGCGATCACCGGGATCTTGATCTCCGGAAATATATCGGTCGGCGTTCGCCAGGCCGCCAGCGGGCCGATGATCAGAATGAGAATTGCCAGAACAACGAACGTATAGGGTCGTCGCAATGCGACACGCACAAGGCCGAGCATAGAGGTGATCCAAGCAGAGGGAATGAGCCGCCAGGAAAAGGTGGCATATGCCACAATAATGATATTACTGGCATACGCAAGTAATTTGTTTCAGGTTATGTCTACCTGACCGCAAGGACAGAAACCGCTTGTTCGAGACTGCCTCGCGTGCATAATCGTGGCTTAATCCTGTTGTGATTGCCGACCTCGCAGCCGCAAACACAGCCCGAATTTTATTTGGAACGGGATCTGTAGGTCTGTGTTTACCGCGCGACAGCGCAGTTGATAGGAGAGCCAATACTTTTGAAACTGACTGACTCCTGCCCCGCCCAGAGCATGGCCAGCAGCTGCGCGAACGGTTCGGTACGCCGGGCTTCCCGGCGCCTGGGGCAAATCTATGACGAAGCGTTTACCGACACTGGCCTGAAAGCCACCCAGTATTCGCTGATGTCCCATATCGCCCGGGGTAACGAGCCGAAGATGCGTGATCTGGCTGATGCACTGGTCATGGACTTGTCTGCCCTGAGCCACAGCCTCAAGCCCTTGGTGCGCGATGGTCTGGTCGAAGTACTAGTGGACGAGCTGGATCGGCGCAGCCGGCGGGTGTTGCTGACCGAAAACGGCTGGGCGAAATACCGCGAGGCCCAGCAGATTTCCGAGCGGGTATCGTCGATTTTCGAGAAGGCCTTCGGTATCGAAGAGACCGTCAAGCTGCGCAGCGCCCTGGATCTGATCTCATCGGAAACCTTCGCCCAGTCGCTGCTTGAGGAGCTGCACGCGCCGCTCGAGTGAGCCTGTTCAGCCCCCGGCCAGCGCTGCTTCGGGCGCGCCAGCGGCATTGGTCGAAGCACCAGAGCGAAAGCGCTGGCGATACTCCACCGGGCTGATGGCCAGGCGTTTGACGAACACCCGGCGCAAGCTATCGGCACTGTCAAAACCGCACTGATTGGCAATTTCCTTCATCGACTGCTCGGTGGCCTCCAGGTAGCGCCGAACCGCGTCGATCCGCGCATCAGCGAGAAACGCCATGGGCGGCAAGCCGGTTTCCTTGGTGAACAGCCGCGACAGATTGCGCGGGCTCATGTGCACGCGATCGGCCAGGGACACCAGGCTGTGATTCAGATGCAGGTTGGTCAGCATGTAGTCCTGCACCGCTTCGACATGGGAGTCCACCCCGCCCTGCATGTCCAGCAAGGGACTGAACTGCGACTGGCCACCGGCACGACGCAGGTACACCACAAGGTACTTGGCGACATCGATGGCCATGCGCTTGCCGAAGTCCTCCTCGATCATCAGCAGCGACAGGTCGATGCCCGCAGTCACTCCGGCGGTGGTGTAAATCGTGCCGTCCTTGACGTGAATATGGTCGGGGTCGACATGGGCGGACGGGAACAGCTCGCTCAAATGCGTAGCGTCCATCCAGTGAGTGGTCACCGATTTGCGCTCAATCAGGCCCGCAGCGCCCAGGGCAAACACGCCATTACAGATCGCCGCGAGGCGCCGGCAGCGCTTTTCCTGGACCTTGAGCCAGTCGCACAGGGTCGAGTCGGCGTACACATCGAAAATCCCCAGCCCACCCGGCACGATGATGGTGTCGAAGTGCGGGCAAGGGTCAAAAATCGTTCGGTCGGGAATCACCGTCAAGCCACTGGACGACAGCAGCGGACTGCGCGTGGTGCCCACTGTCAGCATCTCGTATTCACACTCGCCGTTGCTCAGGACCTTGACCTGGGCGAAGGCATCCTTGGGACCGGCGATATCCAGTAGCTGGAAGCCGGGAAACAACACCATTCCCACGCTGATCTTGCGCATAAGGACTCCTGTGCAACGATTGTCGATTCAATGACCGGTCGCGTCCGGACAGGCCCGCGACCGATCGCTACTCATCCTAGTGGAGCAAATTCACCCGCAGGTACAGCTGGCGACTGACGGCGGAACCACCAGGCCGCCACCCCGCCCATGGCCGCCCAGAACACGGCATTGACCAGCAAGGTGGTCAGGCGAAACTGCGCCTGCAGCGCTTCGGGCGCCAGGGAATGGTGCTCGGCAGGTTGCGGTGCGCCGATCAGATGCGGCAACACCAGCAATACCATGGCGATCACCTTGAGGCTCCAGTGCCGGCCGAACACCAGCAGGGCCAGGCCAAGGGCCGTGGCCAATGCCGTGGCGCCCCACCAGTCCTGCCGCGAGGAAAGCTCTGCAGCCGCCGTGCCAGGCAACTCGGGCGGCAGGCCTGCTGCCGGTGCCAGGCAGAAGGTGGCGTAACCGGCCAGGCCCCATAGCACGCCCTGCCAGACCCTGGTCGGCGCCCGCAGATTGAACAACGCGGTGAGCATCAGGGCAAAACCGATGGCGACCACCAGATCACCGCCAAAAGTGGACAAGGTACGCTGCCAGCCGTCCTGCGGTGTCCAGGCTTCGGCATCGTGTTGGTGCTCATGGCTGCCAGCGGCATGGTCATGGGCAGGCTGCACCGCCACTTCGGCGTGCTCATAGGTTTCGGCCTGAAGAATCAGCGGCGTGACCCACAGGCTCTGCATCAGGGTCAGCAGCAATGCCGCGATGGCGCCTGTGTAACAGGCCGTGGTGACTATGTGTTTGAACATGCTCATGCTCCTCTGGGAACGACCATCAATGGCACGGAAAGCCCGAACTGTGGCGGGTGTCGTGGGCGGCGTTGTGCACCAGATCCAGGTGCGAGAAACCGGCGAAGTACACCAGCGACAGGCCCATCAGGATCGAGCCGAAGGTGACCAGCAGGCGGTTGCCACGGCTGTGGGTGGCGGTCTGGGTAAATACAGTGCTGCTCATGGGATGCTCCTCAAAAATCAGTGAATGTCGGGTTTCAGGGCGCCAAGGCGCATTTCCAGTTCACGGGTGTCCAGTAATGAGTGCTCGTGCAGCACCTTGATCAGGGCCTCAAGGAAGCGTTCGTAGTAGTCCCACGGCGGCTGGTTGCCACAAGGCAATTGCTCCCAGGTGGCGATGGAATCGATCAGGTTCTGGCGAAACGCCTCCCACTCGAAATGCCCCTCCTTGGACAGGGCCAGCGCCATGCCGTAAAGGCTGCGCTGCCAGTCCTGGGCGAAGTGCAGACGGCCCTGGGAGCGCGGTGGCGAGTCCTTGTGGCCGAGCATGCTGTTGGCGGCGAACTCTTCGAATCGGGTAAACATCGGCAACTCCTCAGGCGGCGGACAGTTGCACCAGAGCCACGCCCATCATCGATTCGGGGGTAACCAGATCGGCCAGTTGCGCCTCGCTCAAGTGCCCGGAATTGGCAGGACGCTCAGGCACCACGAACCAGCGGATCTGCGCACTGCTGTCCCATACCTCGACCTTGGTTTCGGCGCTCACCGGTACGCCGAATTCGCGCAGCACGGCCCGCGGCTCACGCACGCCGCGGGCGCGGAATACAGGGTCCTTGTACCAGTACGGTGGCAGGCCGAGGATCGGCCACGGGTAGCAGGAACACAGGGTGCAGATGATCAGGTTATGCACCTGGGCACTGTTGGCCACCGCCAGCATGTGCTCGCCCTCGGCACCGTCCATGCCCTGAGCCAGGTTCAGTTCGGCAATGGCCTTGGGCGTGTCGGCCAGCAGGCGTTGCTTATAGGCTTCGTCGACCCAGGCCCGAGCGACGATCTTCGCGCCGTTGAACGGCCCGGCCACGGTTTCGAAGTGGCTGAGCACGGTGTCCACCGAGTCGCTGCCGATCACGCCTTTCTCGATCAGCAAGGCCTCCAGCGCCCGGACTTTCGCCGCGCTTTGGGCCTCACGTTGTTGTTCATACTCGAAGAGCTGGCTCATGGAAAACTCCGCTGCAAGGGTTCGGTTAAACGGCTGGTTGTAGGTAGGCTTCGAACAGGTCGGCGTAGATCGTGGTGTTGGCCTCGCTCTTGCCCTCGCCCCAGATATCCGCAGCGTTAAACGCTACGCGATACACCGGCATCGGCTCGCCGATGCCATCCGGCCCGGTGTTGACGAAGTAAGCAAAGGCCCCGGCATAGACCTCGACAATGGTCCCCGGCTTGTTGCGCAGGTAACCCGGTAGACGGGTGTGGTCCACCGCCACGGGGTCGGCCACTTTCACGCTGGCGCCATTGCGCAACAGCGGTTCGCCTGCATAGGGACGCAAGCCGGAATCGCCTTCGTGCAGGTAGCGCACGATCTGCTCACGAATGGCGGGGCTGGGCTGATCCGGCAGCGGTGCATCGGGTTGTTTGCGGTAGTGCTGCGCCCTGCTCTTGAGGTCTTCGCCAGAGATATAACCCTGGTCAACGAAGAAGCCGGAAATGCCCATCAGCCACTTTTCGTAGTAGCGAAACTTGAAGTAGTCGAACGGCTGCATGCCTTCGGCGCCAGTGCGCAGGGAGGCCCAGGTCCAATCGCTTTTGAACGCAGTCGGCAGGCTGTCCACGGGGTACTTGGGCAAGGCGCCGCTCAAGTGCGCGCTCTCGGCCATCATCACGGTGTGGATGCCGAAGATGCGTTTTTCCCATTCTTCGACGAATACCTGTTTTTCGACGCTCACGGGGCCAAGGTTTTCCAGGCCGCCCAGGTAGTGTTGTAGTTTCATTCGGTACTCCGGTGTGCTGTGACAGAAATCAGGCCAGTTGTGGGTCGGGCTTGCTGGTCAGGGCGTCGCCCAGACGCTCGGAGACATAACCGAATACCGCGCCGGTGATCAGTGCCGCTGCGGCGATCAGTGCCGGGTTGGCCAGGCCGGAAGTCGTCATGGGTTTGCCGCCCACAGCCGTCGTACCCACAGTCGAGGCAAAGCCCCAGACAATCGCCGGCAGGATGCTCAGCAGCGGCACCTTGGAGGCCTGGACCATGCCCGCGCTGCCAATCCCCACCAGAATGGCGATGAAGAACGGCGCCTCACTGACCGTGGCGATGCCCAGCAGCACCAGGGAGCTGATCACCAGCCCGGTGAGATTGGAGGCGACGCTGCGGACAAACCCGGCACTGCCGCCGCCGACGATGAAGAACGACGCCCAGGCAATGAACGTGACCCACACCGGTACGGGAAACACCGTGGCCGTGATGTAGGTGTCCAGTACCGCGAGGAGGCCGATGCTGACGGTGTAGGCTTCTTGCTTTTTCATGGGACGATTTCCTGACAGGAGGTTGGCGTTGTTGTTGGCAGGCTGAAAAACAAATCAGGCGGCTTGCAGGCAATCGAGAAAGCCTTGCAGCAGGTGTTCGCTGTCCAGATCGCGACCGATGAAGACAAAGCGGTTGAGGCGTTCTTCGTCGCTTGCCCAGCGCGGCCCCGGCACCGCTTCCAGCAGCATGTGCACGCTGTGAAAATGGAAACGTCGGGCTTCGCTGGCGAAATTGAGCAGGCCTTTCATGCGCATCAATTGCTGGCCGTTGCTCTGCACCAGCTGGTTGATCCAGCGGTTGAAGCGCTCGGCATCCAGGGCACCGGCCGAAATCACGGAACAGGAGGAAATGGAGGCGTCGTGTTGGTGGTCATGACCCTCGTCGTCGAGGATGTCCGGCTCGATCATCAGCAGGTTGGGCAGAGAGAAACGCTTGGTGCCCAACAGCTCATTCACCGGCACTTGCGAATGGTTGGTCTGTACGACCGTCGCCGTACTGTTGAGCAACTTGATCTGCCGACGCAGCGCCGCCAGCCGGGCCTGACTGACCAGGTCGGTCTTGTTGAGGATCAGGGTGTCGGCGAAGGCGATCTGCTCGCGGACGATCTCATCGTCCAGTTGCCCATCCAGATGCAGGGCATCGATCACGGTGACCACCGACTCCAGCTCTACGCGAGTGCGCAGGTCCGGGTCAGCGAGGAAGGTTTGCAATACGGGTGCAGGGTCGGCCAGACCCGAGGTTTCGATGATCAGGCGATCCAGGCGATTACCCGCCAGAGCCAGCATCTCCTTGACGCTGCTGACCAGGTCGGCGCGTACCGTGCAGCATACGCAGCCATTGTTGATCTCGATAAGCGCTTGCTGCTCCGAGACGATCAACTGGCCGTCAATGCCCACTTCCCCGAATTCGTTGACGACAACGCCGATCCGGTAGTGCCGGTTCTGTTGCAGCAGATGATTGACCAGGGTGGTCTTGCCCGCCCCGAGAAAACCGGAAATGACCGTGACCGGGATTTTTCCAATCGACATGATTCACACCTTGTAGTGGCCGTGTTTGGCGCCGCCGGATTCAGCGGCTTTCGGGCTACAGGTGCGATTTCCAGTCCGGTTTTTATCGGCTGTCCACGCCGGTCACGTTGTTGTCACGTTTGGTTGGGTTATATGGCCAGAATGGTCGGCACGGGCAGAAACGGACAGCTGGCTTTTTTTGCGGAGGGCGTCAGGCGGGGGAATGTATTGATCGGGGGCACTGTTTCGGGGCGGATGCACTGATTTGAAGTCGTTGGAGCGAGGCTTGCCCGCGAACCAGGCGGCGCGGCGTGTCAGATGCACCGCGTTATCGTTCTTCGCGGGCAAGCCGCGCGACCACAGAATCACGCGGCACTGCTATTCGCTTTTAGAACACCAACTTGTAGCCAATCAAAACCAGCATCGTCGCCAGGCAAGGCCGTAGCACCTCATCCGAGATACGCCCGCTCAACTGGCTGCCCACATAGATACCCGGCAGCGAGCCCATGAGCAGGAAGCCGAGCACCGACCAGTCCATATTGCCCATGCTCGCATGGCCCAGGCCGGCGACCAGAGTCAGGGGCACGGCGTGGGCGATTTCGGTGCCGACCAGACGGCGTGTAGGCAGCAGCGGATAGAGGATAAACAGTGCCACTGTGCCCAGAGCGCCCGCGCCGATAGACGTCAGCGCAACCATGATGCCGAGGATCAGGCCGGTGACAACGGTCATCACATTGAGGCGTCGCCCGCCGGGCTGGTAGTTGCCGCCAGCGCGCTTGTGGGCGAAGGCCAGCAGGCGCTTCTTGAAGAAAATTGCCAGGGCGGTGAGCAGCAGGACCACGCCCAGGGCCTGTTTGATCACGCTGTTCAGGGCCGTCGGCGAGGTTTGCAGCTCGCTGAGGAACCACAGGGTCAGAGCTACGCCAGGCACGCTGCCCATCGTCAGCCAACCGGTAATGCCCCAGTCAATATTGTCGTTCTTGCGATGCACCAGCACGCCGCCGGATTTGGTAATGGCGGCATACAGCAGGTCGGTGCCGACCGCCGTCGCCGGATTGATGCCGAACCACAGCAGGATGGGCGTCATCAACGACCCACCACCGACACCGGTCATGCCAACGATAAAGCCCACGAGCAAACCCGCAACCACCAGACCTGTACTACCGAAATCCATCGTGATGCCTTATCTAATGCTGCTATTGCATGGAAAAACGCGCAGCAGCATAACGACTTTCCTCAATAGCCCTTAGAACGATGCGGTCTAACTTTATAACCGGGTCGACTTTCATTTGACGCAGTCTTTTGGCTGCGGGCATGATCAGTCCATGACTTTCATTCAGTTCACCTCGACCACTACCACCACGACCGCCCCTGGCGGGCCGCCGGTGTGTACGTGAGCTGAACAAACGTATTACCCAAGGCCCCGCCAGCAATGGACGGGGCCTTTTTTGTGCGCCGTCCGGACTGGTTCATGAAAAGGAGATCCACATGTCCGTATCCGCCCCCCGCCGCGCCCTGCTGGTCATCGATATGCAGGTCGGCCTGTTCCACGGCGCCGAGCAGCCTTTCGAGGGTGAGCGCATCCTCGCCAACATCAACGCGCTGTCCCGCAACGCACGGCAGGCAGGTTGCCCGGTGATTCTGGTACGCCATACCGGCTCCGACGGCTCGCCAATTGCCGCAGGCAGCCCGTTCTGGCAACTGGTGCCAGGCCTGGAGATCGATGCCAGCGTGGATATCTTTATCGACAAGAGCCGCCCCAGTTGCTTTCAGGGTACGGGGCTTGCCGAGCGGCTTGTCGAGGCGGCAGTCACTGAAGTGGTGATTTGCGGGATGAAAACCCAGTACTGCGTCGACAGCACCTGCCGGCAGGCCCGGGACCTGGGTTTCCAGGCGGTACTGGTGGCGGATGCCCACACCTGTATGGACACCCCGGCGCTCTCGGCCGGGGCGATTATCGAGCACCATAACCAGACCCTGAACGGGCCTTTTGTGAACTTGCTGAACGCCAGCCAAACGACTTTCTGATACAGGCAATTCAGTGCAACTTCGCCCCATCGATCCTGTCGATACTTAACATCGGCAGGAGCGCCCTTCCGCTGAAAATTCGTGAGCGTACTATCTATTCCAACATCACACGTAATCGAGGAGCCTGACCATGCTGGTACATCTACTGACTTGCCTGACACTGACAGCCCTGACCGGTTACGTGTTTTCCCTGATTCTGTTCAGCCCGCTGAGCAACGCCGACAACGCCCATGAAGATGAGCACGACCACGGCCCACAGCGCGCGTAAGCCTTATCAAACTGTTTGAATGACTGGCCCGGAGTATTCGATATGCCTCAAACCCTCTCTTTGCACGTCTCGTTCCCCAACTTCGGCAGAAACTACTATTCCCAGCACGTCGTCTATAACCGCAAGTCAGCTCTGGTGGTCGACGACCGCTTCGATGACTTCCTGATGTCCTCAGCTTCGCTGCACTTCAATAATGCGGTGATCGGCCTGAACGACCAGTTCCGCTTTCTCAACGACATCCTCGCCCATCATCTGCTGGAGCAAGAAGCAGAACACCGCCCTCATCATGCACGGCAGGCCAGTCAGGGGTTGCAGGCCTGAAGCCTAGCTATCACATCGCAAATACAACGCAATTATCTAAATTGAAATGATAGTTTTGTAGGAGCTGCCGAAGGCTGCGAAAAGGTCTATCTGATACACCGATTTCGCAGCCTTCGGCAGCTCCAACAGATCAGCGTTTGCCGCACAACAGCGCGGCGTCGAAATGGCGCTGCTATCCCCCAGATATCAGGCCCAACCATCCTTGCGCTTGCGCCCACGGGTCAGCGCCGGAAGGATCAGCCCCAGCAACAGCCCTCCACCGGCAATCGAGCCACCGTAGACCATATAGCGCATCAACACCTGGTTGTTCTCGTCCCCCAGTTTGGCCTGGGTGGAGCGTAGTTCCGACTGGGCGGCACTCAATTGGTCATTGAGGGTCTTGGTGCGATTTTCCAGGTCATCGATCATGGCTTTGCGCGAGTCCATGGTTTCCTGCATGCCCTGCACCCGGGTCTTCCAGGTGCTATCGATATTGTCGAGCTGGCCGGTCAGGTCAGCGACTTTCTGGGTCAGTTGCGGAAGGCGTTCGGCCTGGCCGGGGACGTCCTGCAAATCAGCATTGGGAATCCACACGGTGCCGCCGCCTTCGCCGCGAACCTGGCTGTAATCGCCCTGGGTGCTGATCAGATCAACCTTCTGCCCGGACTTGAGGGTGCCGACGATGCGATAGCCATCGGTCGGCCCGCTGCGTACGTATGTGCTGAGGGTGTCACTGACCCAACGTTCGTTAGTGGCGGCCTGGGCTGCACTGACGCCGAAGGTGGTCAGCAGGCAGATGCCCAGCACGCGCCGCGATTGGCTGGAAATACGGGAAAAAAGTCGAGAACGGTGACGAGACATAGGCATGGTGATCTTCAATAAAAAGTACACAAGGCGCCGAAACCCGGGCCGATTGACGATAGAGCCACCTTCACTAGCTGGCTGTTTGTGCAGGGAAGTACGCTGAAAATCCTCCCTGACGACTGACCGGACAGCCACGCCACCCGATCGATCCGCACACTGACAGACCATACAAATCGTTTCAGGTTCATTGATCGGTCTGCCGCATATCGCGTAACCGGCTATGCTGGCGCGCCCTTTTCTTCCCGGTTTTGCTGAGGCCGCCCCATGTCAGAGCGTGAAATCATCATCCCGCCATCCATGCAACCCATCGTCGAACGCGCCGGTTACGCACCTGCGGTCAGGATCGACAAGACGATCTACTGCGCCGGCCAGGTCGGGCGCACAGCAGCGCTGGAGGTGATCGCCGAGCCCGAGGCGCAATTCGTCGCCTGCTGGGAAAACCTGCGTGAAGTGCTGGCCGCTGCAGGCTGCACCTTCGAGGATGTGGTGGAAATGACTACTTACCATGTTGCCATGAGCCAGCACATGGCGGTGTTCCGCGAGGTCAAGAACCGCCTGTTCCCCCGCGGCCTGTGCGCCTGGACCTCGATTGGCGTCAGCGAACTGGCCCATCCGGGGCTGTTGGTGGAGATCAAGTGCATCGCGGTACAACCCTCGTAAGCAGGGGCCCGGAACGTTTACAGTCACCGCGCGTCAGTTAATGCGCCAAGGCAAGCGTCTTGGAGTTGCAATGTAGCGGCCTGACAGTGATATCGTAATGAAATCATCGCTCTAGGCCGCCCTGGCGCTACAGCCTTTATATATCCATGTAATCAGGGTTTTTCCATGCCTCATCGCCCAGCGCCGTTTCCCTTGGACGAAGCCCGTCGCATTGATGCCCTCGAACATTTCG
Organism: Pseudomonas sp. JUb42; assembly: GCF_024807945.1. Taxonomy (GTDB): domain Bacteria; phylum Pseudomonadota; class Gammaproteobacteria; order Pseudomonadales; family Pseudomonadaceae; genus Aquipseudomonas. The sequence goes on from NZ_JANUFD010000022.1 coordinate 48,763, forward strand.
AGATTCTCGACAGCGAGCATGAGCAGGCTTTCGACGATATCGTGCAACTGGCCACCGCCCTGTGCGAGGTGCCGATTGCCCTGGTCTCGCTGGTCGACCGCGAACGCCAGTGGTTCAAGGCCTGCATCGGCCTGGATGTCGCCGAAACCCATCGCGATCTGGCGTTCTGCGCCCATGCCATCCTCGAACCGGACAGCCTGTTGATCGTCGAAGACGCCACCCGGGACCCACGCTTTCAGGAAAGCCCGTTGGTGCTGGGGCCGCCGTTTATCCGTTTCTATGCCGGTGCGCCGATTATTACCGAGGGCGGTCATGCCCTGGGCACCGTCTGCGTCATCGATACCGTGCCGCGCACCCTGTCCGACGTACAGTACAAAGCATTGCAGGCATTGGCCCGGCAAACGGCAGCGCTGGTGCAACTGCGCCTGCTCAATGAGCAACAGGCTGAACAGACCCGCGTGCTCAGCCGCCAGATCATCGAAGCCCTGGCCGATGGCCACGACCAGAATGCACCGCTGCGGCAAAAACAGCGCGTGGCCTCGGTCGGCCAGTTGACCAGCGGCATCGCCCATGACTTCAACAACCTGCTGCAATCGATCAGCGTCAGTTTCCAGTTGATCGAACGCAAATCCCGCCAGCCGGATGACGTTCTGCGCTGGGCGGCCATGGGCCTGCAGGCGGTGGCCAAAGGTGCCAGCCTGATTGGCCATCTGCTGGCGTTCTCCCGCGACGCAGCGCCCGACCCGCAAGTACTGGACATCGGCACGCGCATCGACAGCATGCGCGACCTGCTCTGCCGCGTGCTCGGCCCCGAGGTGCAACTGGACTTCGTGTTCTACCCGATTCCGCTCAAGGTGCTGTGCGACGCCACGCAACTGGAAGCAGCGATGCTCAACCTGCTGATCAACGCCCGCGACGCCATGGGTAATGTCGGCCAGATCCGCGTGTCCACGCACGCCCTGAATCTCAGGGGCGACGCGGAGCTGCCGGACGGACGCTATCTGGAGCTGTCCGTCAGTGACAGCGGCCCAGGCATGAGCGCAGAAGTGGCCGCGCGGGTCTTCGAGCCATTTTTCACGACCAAAAAGGACGGCAAAGGCACCGGCCTGGGCCTGGCGCAGGTCTATGGCTTTGCCCTCAAGGCCGGGGGTATCGCGCGGGTACACAGCGAGCCGGGCAAAGGCACGACGCTGCAACTGCTGCTCAAGGTAGTCGACGACGAGCCGACCCTGATCAGCGCCGAATCCGACCCCGCCCAACCAGCCAATATCAAGGCCCACGCGCATATCCTGCTGGTGGACGACGATCTGTTGATTCGCAACAGCCTGGGCGAGCTGCTGGCTGACAGTGGCTACGATGTCTCCACGGCCAGCACCAGCAGCGGCGCCATGCAGGTCATTGAGCAGCGTGTCCCGGACCTGGTGGTCACCGACTACGCCATGCAAGGCTTCAGCGGTGCGGATTTGGCGCGCATGCTCCATGAGGTCATGCCTGGCTTGCCGATCGTATTCATGACCGGCGATGCCGATCTGGACTCAGTACGCGACAAGATCGGCGCCACGGCACCGTTGCTGCAAAAGCCGGTACTGGTGGAGGATTTGGTGGCTACGGTAGAGAGGTTGTTGGCGTAGTAGCCGCAATCCTGTTCAGGCAGGAGCAAATGATGTGAAAGCGGATTTTGTGGGAGCGAATTCATTCGCGAACAGACCGGTACGTTCGATGAATATTCATCGTCTGGAGCGCCGCTTTCGCGAATGAATTCGCTCCCACATCATTCGCTCCCACAACTCCAGACACCCTTAGTTCCCACCCAGTTTCCAGATCTTGCGCAAAGTCAGATCTTGAACCGCCCGACAAACCCGCTGAGTTCCTCGGACACCGTTACCAGCGAGTGCGAAACGGTCTTGGTCGCCCCCACCACCTCGGCTACCTTGCCGGCATCACTGCTGATACCGACGATATGGCGGTTGATGTCCTCGGCCACCTGGTGCTGCTCTTCGGCGGCAGTGGCGATCTGCATGTTCATGTCCTTGATCACCGTCACCGCGTTGTGCACCCCGGCAAACGCCGCTTCCACCTGGGCGGTGTAGGCCACGGAAGCATTGGACTGCACCAGGCTTTCCTGCATTTCCTGGGTCACGCTGCGGGTGCTGTCCACCAGTTGGGTCAGCAGCGAGTTGATCTGCTCGGTGGAGTCACTGGTGCGTTTGGCCAGGGCCCGCACTTCGTCGGCAACCACCGCAAAGCCACGCCCCTGATCCCCGGCCCGAGCGGCTTCGATAGCGGCGTTGAGCGCCAGCAGGTTGGTCTGTTCGGCAATGCCCTTGATGGTGCCGAGGATGTCGTTGATGGCGTGGGTGTCCTTGGCCAGGCCTTCGATGGAGCCGGAAGCCGCCTGGATGCGCTGCCCCAGTTGCTCGACCTGCTTGATCATCAAGGCAATGACTTTCTGCCCGACACCGGCCTGATCCTCGCCCTCCTTCGCCGCAGCCGCCGCGTTGCTGCAGTTCTGCGCCACTTCGTTGGAGGTGGCGACCATTTCGTGGAAAGCGGTAGACAGCATGTCCACTGCCTGGGCCTGACGCTGCGCAGCGTTATCCAGCGTCGTGGCCTGCTGGCCGATGCTGCCGGCGCTTTGTTCGACACTCTGGCTGGAGGAACGAATATCGCGGATCAGCATCTGGATTCGCGCCATGAAGGCGTTGAAACCTTCGGCCAGCACAGCGGTTTCATCCTTGCCACTGGTGTCCAGGCGCCGGGTCAGGTCGCCCTCGCCGCTGGCGATGTCTTTCAGGCTGCGGGAAGTCTGATTGATCGGTGCAATCAGCTTATTGGCCAGGGTCCAGCCCAGGGCCACGAAGACCAGAATCAGCACGATGCCCATGCCCATGATCATCAGGGCGATGCTCTTGGCCTTGGCGGCGACTTCAGAAGACTCGATCAGGCCGATGTATTTCCAGCCCAGGCGCTCGGAGTGATAGACGTTGGCGGTGTATTGCTTGCCGTTGAGCGTCACTTCGGTGCGGCCCGAAGTCAGCCCGGCCAGTTGCTTGTAGCCGTCGCCAAGACTGTCGAGCATCTTGAAGTTATGCGCTGGATCGCTGGGGTCAGCCAATACGTTGCCGGTGTCTTCGACCAGCATCAGGTAACCGCTCTGGCCGAAGTGCACGCGCTTGACCGATTCGGTCAGCTGCTTGAGCGACACGTCCAGGCCAATCACACCATAACCGCCGGTGGCATCGGTGAAACGCTGTACGGTGGAGATAATGGTGGCGTCATCTTCCGGGAAGAAATACGCCGCCGTCCGTACCGGCTTGCCATTGCCGGACATGCCCGTGGTAAACCAGCCGCGGGTGCGCGGGTCGTAGTTGGCCTTGATGGTGCTGGCCGGATATTGCAGGTAGCCGCCCTGGCTGCTACCCATATAGACGTAGGCATAGGCCGGATGCGCCTTGCCGACCTGAGTGAAGTTGGCATACACCTCACCGGCCTTGCCGGTGGTGGGTTCCTGCAACTGGGAGGCCTGGCCGATGCTCATGTAGTTGGGCATGGTGCCGTCTACGCTTTTGAGCAATGCACTTTCCGACATCGCCATGGCATTCTCGGCGACACCGCTCAAGAAGACATTGAAGCCGTTGTCGACCTCGGCCATCTGCTTGCCGCTGCTTTCGTCGAAGTAGGCCTGTTCACGCTCCATCACCATCCTGGAAACGAAGAGAGTGATGATCAGAATCGGGATGATGGTTATTGCGATAAATGCCGCAATCAGTTTGTTTCGTATAGTCATCAGAATGCACCCGACTTCGATAAATGTGGTGTTGCCCACTTGCTGCAAGCAAGTCTCATACCGCTCCCAGGCGCACATTGACTCCCTGTGCTGCGGCGTCGTTTCCTCAACCACACGGAGTCGTCCCTGAAACGCTGAAAGCCTTTTATACCGCCGCCTCGCGCCTTTTTCGGGCACAGCCCGCAGGGCATTCAACAGGTTATTTGTTACCGCTTTACACCTTCCATTGGATAGACTGCGGCCGACCGCATATCCACCGCCCAGGGACCGCCATGATTCAGCTCCGCCCCATGACCTTTGATGATTTCGAGCGCTTCTGGCCGACCTTTCACGCCGTGGCCAGCGCACAGCAGACCTACGCCTATGATCCGCAGCTGAATCAGGAACAGGCTCGCCAGCTATGGATGGACCTGCCGTTGCACACTTGGCTGGCCGAAGATGAACAAGGCCAATTGCTCGGCAGCTATTACCTCAAGGCCAACGCCGCAGGGCCAGGCAGCCATGTCAGCAATTGCGGCTATATGGTCAGCGAGGCGGCTCGAGGCCAGGGCGTGGCACGGTTGATGTGTGAACACTCCCAGCAACTGGCGCGAGACAGCGGTTTCCTGGCGATGCAGTTCAATTCGGTGGTTTCCAGCAATGAAATAGCGGTGGCGCTGTGGCAGAAACTCGGCTTCGAGATCGTCGGCCGCCTGCCACGGGCCTATCGACATGCCCAATTGGGGCTGGTGGATTGCCTGGTGATGTACAAGTGGCTGGGTGAGCAAGAGACTGACGCGCAGCCTGCTCAGCCCAAGTTGATTGGGCGCAAGAATATCGAGTCAGTGATTTCGCGGCCCCGTAGACCTCGCTGATTATTACTCGTAGGACCGGCTTTAGCCGGGAGGGCGCTCTCCCGGCTAAAGCCGGTCCTACGAGGATCGCATCGGCCCTTAAAACGGCGTAATCAGATAAGCACACCGCCGCGCGCCCTGAAGCAAGTGCTCGGTGCGCTCCACCCGCGCCTCCAGCACTTGTTCGAAGGTCTGTAGTTCCGAACGGCAAAAACCCTGGCAGGTGGTCGCCGCCGCGCAGATCGGGCAGTGGTTTTCCACCAACAGGAACGAACCGTCATCCCGGACGCTGAAGTCCGCCATATAACCTTCCCGACTGCGGATCTGCGCCAACAACTCGACCCGCCCTGGCAAGTCAGCCGCCTTGGCCAGTTCCCGGCGATAGACATCGCGACTCTGCTCTTCACGCACACTGATCAAGCGGTCGATGGCCTGTTCGCCAAAGGTCTCGCGCACGGCATCAAGCAGCTGCACGGTGAGGCCGCCGTGACCATCGGGAAAGCGCCCATGCCCCTTTCCGGTCAGTTGCCAGAGCTGCGCCGGGCGACCTACCCCTCGCGCCTGGGAAAACGATTCGACCAGCCCCGCCGACACCAGCTTGACCAGTTGCTGGCGCGCCGCCTCGGCGGTCATGCCCAACACGCCCCCGGCATCCACCGCCTGTTGCGGCCCGCGCATCTTGAGCAGGTGCAGCAACCGATCGGCGGTGGATTGCGCCTCCTCCGAATTTAACAAGTGATTACTTGACAAATATCAGCCCACCCAGCCTAAATAAAAAAAGAAATTACTTGTTTAAAAGATAAAGCATCGCGCAGGGGATGGCAATTGCGCGGGGCTCATGCACTCAAGGAGGCGTCATGTCCACCGTACACGCACAAGCCAGTTGGGGAGATTTATTGTCCGGGCGCAACGCGGCCTGCTCCATTGCCCTGTCCGGGGGCGTGGCACTGCATGCAATCAACATCTATATCGCCACTACGGTATTGCCCTCGGTGGTCGGCGAGATCGGCGGGCTGGGCCTGTATGCCTGGAACACCACCCTGTTCGTCGTCGCCTCGATCCTCGGTGCGGCCCTGAGCGGCAAGGTGCTCAGCCGCCACGGTGCAAAAAATGCCTACAGCCTGGCGGCGTTGCTGTTCGCCAGCGGCAGCCTGATCTGTGCCTTGGCGCCGAACATGCCCAGCATGTTGGCCGGGCGGACCCTGCAAGGCTTCGGCGGCGGCTTTCTGTTTGCCCTGGGTTACTCGATGATCCAGACCGTCTTCGACGAAAAGCTCTGGCCCAGAGCGATGGCCCTGGTCTCGGCGATGTGGGGGGTGGCCACCCTGCTCGGCCCGGCCATCGGCGGGATCTTCGCCGAACTCAACGCCTGGCGCGCTGCCTTTGGGGTATTGGTGCCGCTGACGCTGATTTATCTGCTGTTCGTCTGGATGATCCTGCCCTCCCGTCCCCGCAGCGAAAAAGCGTCGAGCGCGCTGCCGTTAGCGCAGCTGTTCCTGTTGGCAGCCTCGGTAATGGCGGTCAGCGCCGGCAGCCTGGCCGATGACAGCACCTGGAATATCACCGGCATTATGGTCGCGGCCGTGCTGATCGCCTGGCTGGTACGTCTGGAGCGCACGCGCCCTTCGCGCCTGCTGCCAAAAGGTGCGCTGCGCTTCGATTCAGCGCTGTTTCCCTTGTACGCCTGCGTCGGCCTGCTGGTTATCGGCATGACCAGCGAGACCTTCATTCCCTACTTCCTGCAACACCTGCACGGCCAGACCCCACTGCTGTCCGGCTATCTCGCGGCGTTGATGGCCGCTGGCTGGACGGTGGCGGAAATCATGAGTTCGGGCTGGCAGGGTCGGGGCATCCGCCTGGCCATTATCAACGGCCCGATACTGGTCCTTATCGGCATGCTGACGCTGCTGTTCAGCGTACCACTGCACGGCCAGGGCGCCTGGGCAATACTGGCGGCGGTGGGGTCAGGGCAGTTTTTGGTGGGCTTTGGCATCGGCCTGGGCTGGCCGCATCTGCTGACGCGGATTCTGGTAGTGGCTTCGGAACATGATCAGGACACTGCCGCCTCGTCCATCACCACGGTGCAACTGTTTACCACGGCCCTGGGGTCTGCCCTGGCCGGGATGATTGTCAATCTGGGCGGTTTGAATACGCCGGGGGGTATCGAAGGCACGGCGAATGCGGCCTTCTGGTTGTTCGCACTGTTCAGCGTCGCGCCAGGGCTGGCAATTGCCAGCGCCTGGCGTGCGGCGAGACAGTAAAAGATCTCACGACAACACCGAAATGCTGGGTCAACTTGCTGGATGTGGGAGCCGGCTTGCTGGCGATCGAGTTCACAGCACTCGCGATAGCGTCGGAACCTGATACACCGCCATCGCCAGCAAGCTGGCTCCCACAGAACCTCATTCCAAATCAGGAGTTATAGGGCCTTCATAATAACGGCCCCATCACCCCCTGCTGATCAGTAACCCAACGAAAGCCCGGTATTGCGCCGTGGATCATTGGCGCCATAGAAGCGGTTGTTACCCACAGGTTTGCCACCCAGGGACGGGGCGCCGACCAGAATCGCCGCCAGATGGTTGGCAGGTTGTGCCCCGGCGAACTTGTGGCCCCAGCTCTCCATAAGCTTTTTGGTGTCCGGGCTGAGGGCATAAGGTTCCAGGTTGGTCGAATCCGGCATCCATTGCTGGTGGAAGCGCGGCGCATCGACGGCTTCCTGGATGGTCATGCCATAGTCGATCACGTTAAGCATGGTCAGCAGGGTCGCGGTAATGATACGGCTGCCGCCCGGGGTGCCGACGACCATCACGGCCTTGCCATCCTTGGTCACGATGGTCGGGCTCATGGACGACAGTGGCGTCTTGCCCGGCGCGATGGCATTGGCTTCACCCTGGACCAGGCCGTACATGTTCGGCACACCGACCTTGACAGTGAAGTCGTCCATTTCGTCGTTGAGGATCACCCCGGTCTTGCTGGCCATGACCCCGGCACCGAACCAGTCGTTGAGGGTGTAGGTCACCGATACCGCGTTGCCCCACTTGTCGACGATGGAGTAATGAGTGGTGTTGTTGCCTTCATGGGGCGAAACGCCCGGCTTGATCTCGCTGGAAATCCCGGCTTTCTGCGGATCGATCGCGGCGCGCAGCTTCGCGGCGTAGTCCTTGTCCAGCAGATGGCTGACAGGATTTTTGACGAAGTCCGGGTCACCCAGGTAACTGTTGCGGTCGACATAGGCGTGGCGCATGGCCTCGATCTGGTAATGCGTGCCCTGGGCCGAACGGAAGCCCAGATCCGGCATCGGATAGCCTTCGAGGATGTTCATGATTTCGCAAATGATCACCCCGCCAGAGCTCGGTGGTGGTGCCGAGACCACATGGTAGCCGCGATAATCGCACTCGATGGGCGCCAGTTCACGGGTCTTGTAGTGATCAAGGTCTGCCTGGGTAATGATGCCCTTGCCGGCCTGACTGGAATCGACAATAGCCTTGGCTACCCAGCCCTTGTAGAAACCGTCACTGCCTTTCGCGGAAATCTCCCGCAGAGTCTTGGCCAGGTCTTTCTGCACCAGTTGCTGCCCGACCTGCATCGGTTCGCCCTTGTTCAGGAAAATCGCGCCGGAGTCCTTGCTGTCCTTGCGGAATTCTTCAGTGGCGGTGGACAACAGGTCGACATCACCCTGCTCCAGAGCAAAACCCTTCTCGGCCAGTTGGATGGCCGGGGCTATGACCTCGGCGCGTTTTTTCGTGCCGTACTTGCTCAGCGCCATTTCCATGCCCGACACCGTACCCGGCACACCCACGGCCAGGTGGCCCTTGGCACTCAGGTTCGGCACCACGTTGCCGTCCTTGTCCAGGTACATATTGGCAGTCGCGGCCAGCGGGGCTTTTTCGCGGAAGTCGAGGAACGTCTTGCGGCCGTCAGCCAGCTGGATGGTCATGAAACCACCACCACCGAGGTTGCCCGCTGCCGGATAGACCACGGCCAGGGCATAACCCACTGCTACAGCGGCATCGACGGCATTACCACCGGACTTGAGCACATCGACACCGACATGGGTGGCCAGATGCTGAGCGGTGACCACCATGCCGTTTTCACCGGCAACCGGGGCTACGGAGGCCGCTTGAGAGGAGGAATAGGCAAGGATAAGCGCCGTCGCGATCAGCGACCGGGCAAGGGGCTCGAACTTCATGAGTCGATCTCTTCTTATGGTTTAAGTCAGGATAATCAGAACGGCATGAAGGATGCTTGTAACCCTGATGACTGCGGTCTTGAGCGGCATCCTTGCTGTCGAACGCTGATAACGTAACGTTTCAAAACAATTTTACCTAGAAGATTTTTGTCTCTGTGCTCACGTACCGACTGACAGGTCACACTGGCGATTACCGCTTCACCGGCTACATTTCGTGACAAAAGGTCTATTATTTTCAGGGCTTGTCGGCGTCATCGCGCGCCATGTCGTACGTACAGTGTCGATCCGCCAGGGGCCTTTGCCCGCAGAACGATTGAGATCGCGTACTTTTGCCAGTCAGCCTTCGGCCAAAGGGACAATTTCATGCTTGCACCCCCAGCGAACACGGCGGAGTCCACACGCATCAGGCTGTTGCACGCACTCAATCTGCTCGATACCGATCCCGAACCGGTCTTCGACCGTATCACCCGTTTGCTGGCCCAGACCCTGGACGTGCCCATTGCTCTGGTTTCCCTGGTCGACACCGAGCGGCAGTGGTTCAAATCCGCCGTCGGCCTGAACGTGCGCGAAACGCCGCGCGAGCTTGCCTTTTGCGATCATGCGATCCGTTGCAGCGAAACCATGGTGGTCGAAGACGCCACCCGTGATGAACGCTTCTCCGATAACCTGCTGGTGACCGGCGAGCCGCAGATTCGCTTCTATGCCGGCGCCCCTCTGCGTACCAACGACGGCTATGCCATGGGCACCCTGTGCGCCATCGATTCGCGCCCGCGCACGCTGAGTGTCGAGCACGCGCAGATTCTTGAAGATCTGGCGCAGATCGTCAGTCGAGAATTCCAACTACGCGAGGCGGCCCTGCTGTCGCGCAGCCAGTTGCGCGTCTCGGATCGGCAGATCAAGGCTGCCGAGCGCAAATTTCAAGAAGTCTTCGAGCAGGCCGGTTCCGGCATGGCCCTGGTCGCCCCGAATGGCGGCTGGCTGAAGCTCAATAAAGCCTTCAAGGGCATCATTGGCTACACCGATGAACAGATCAGTGGGCTGACCTTCCAGGACATCACGGTTGCCGAAGACCTTGAACTGGACCTCTCCAATCTCCAACGCCTGAACGCCGGCGAGATTGATCGCTACGAACTGGAAAAGCGTTATATCCGCCACGATCGCAGTATTGTCTGGGTGCACATGACCGTGACCCAGTATGTCGATGAAAACGGCAAGCCCGATTACTACCTGGCCGTCATCAACGACATCCAGGCGCGCAAGGAAGCGGAACAGGCCCGGGAAGAGATCACCCAGCAACTGGAACAGCGGGTCAACGAACGCACCCGCGATCTGCGCCAGCGCGAAGCCGAGCTGCGCGCCGTGCTCGAACACACCAACGATGCCTATGTGTGCATGGATGAAAAAGGCATCGTCACCGCCTGGAACCGCAAGGCCGAGCAGACCTTCGGCTGGGCGCGCAGTGAAGCCATCGGCGGGCAGATCGACAGCATGCTTAGCCCTCAGGGCAGCTACCAACCCCTGCGCGAAGGTATCCAACGTTACATGACCAGCCGCGATGCCCAGCAACTGGGGCGGCGCCTGGAATTTCCAGCGCAACGCAAGGACGGCAGCACCATTCCGGTGGAGGTGCATATCAACGCCATCCATGTGGAGAACAAAACCCTGTTCAACGCCTTCCTGCACGAGATTTCAGAACGCAAGCTCAAGGAGGTCAAACGCGAACGCGAGGCCTTGCAGGACGCCCTCACCGGCCTGCTCAACCGCCGCGCGATGATGGAAACCCTGCCAAAGGCGATCATTGCCGCTCGGGGGGAAAAGCGCTCGCTGGCCCTGCTGTTCATTGACCTGGACGGTTTCAAGGCGGTCAACGATGTGTTCGGCCATGATATCGGTGACGAACTGCTCAAGACCGTCTCCCAACGTCTGATCGACAACCTGCGCGGCAGCGACGCAGTGTTTCGCCTGGCAGGGGACGAATTCACCGTGCTGCTCGACCATGCCGAATCCCTGGACCACGCCCGCAGCGTTGCCGACAAGCTGCGCATCGCCATCAGCGCGCCGCTGCATTTGCGCGGCAATACCGTACATGTCCAGGCCAGCATCGGCCTGTCACTGTTCGGCAACAAGGACCCGCGCACTCCGGAACAACTGGTCAAGGACGCCGACAGCGCCATGTACCGGGCCAAGCGTGGCGGAAGGAATCAGGTGGAGGTGGCCTGAAATCGCTTTTCGTGGGAGCGTGGCTTGCCCGCGAATTATTCAATGCGGTGTGCCTCGCATTGTATATCGCTCGCTTCGCGGCAAGCCTCGCTCCAACGGTCATGACGGCAACATCTGCGCCAACCGCCAAATTGGAAAAACTGTACAGGCCGCCGATGCATAAGAAGTCGCCCCTGCCCAGGCGCTTTGCAGCCTGCGCTGATAACTCCAGTGCCAAAGAAAGTGTCTTTTGTAAAAAAATGTAGTGCTTTAAATATTTCACTACAAAACTATTGACGACGCTTCGTTCCCCTTGCATGATGCAGACGTCTTCCCACCGGAAGCATTGAAAAGAGCATCACCAGTGACTTCGACGAGCTGTCAGGTCACTACCGGGAATTTGTACTGCCCACAAGGCAGATTGATGAAGCAGAACCGGCCTGAACCGTCTGCAACGACGAGAATAGCTGGCGAAACGTCCTCAAGACGCTTGTGGCTGACCCTCAGTGTCACCCGCCGCCAACCCTCGCCTTTGCCTGACAGAACCCTGTAGTCACAAAACCAGTGCACTACATCGGTGAATGTTCAATCCGTCTTCTGCCCTCGACAAGCAACTACGTGTCGTCTCAATTTGCAGCGCCACGAATCAATTCAACGAGTGGTAAAGGGGCATGAACATGGAACTGAATCTGAACAACCAACCGACCGTCGACGAACTCGCTCAACTGTTCGCCAAGCAGAAAGACACCCTGGACGATCACGTTCTCTGGGTCTGCGAGGAAGGCGGCATTCACATCGACCGTCTGGCACCAAACACCGACGAAACCGAGCTGGAGCGGGTTCATCCGCGCATGCGTGCCCGTCTGCGCACCTACCGTCGGGGCAAGGGCTACGTCGGCAAGAAGGCCGCCGCTGACCACGAGTTCATGGGCCGCGTATTGCGCACCCTGCAAAGCGAATGGCCGGAAGCACAAAAGCAGTCCGAGGTTCGCATCCTCGACCGTTACTGCTGAGTGCCAGGCGTGACTATGTAGTCACTGAAAAATCCACTACAGAAATCGCCGACGGCCCCCGATCGGGGCACGAAAGCACAGGAACCAGCAGGTCGACGAGCCGTCCGCCTGCTTCTGCAAAGGTGCTGCCCACAAGGCAGATTGAAGAAACGGAACCACTGGCACAAGCGTTGTGTAGCAGCCGCCTACCCCGGCTACATGCAATGTCCAAGGCCCGGTTCTGCGCCATTACGGCGCCACGTATCCACTCAATCCGTAAACAAGGGGCAAGACCATGATCAATCTGAACAACCAACCGACCATCGACGAACTGGCACAACTCTTCGCCGCGCGCAAAGACACCCTGGACGATCACGTTCTGTGGATCTGCGAGGAAGGCCGCGTGCATATCGACCCGGTAGCACCCTGCTCGCCGGCCAGCGATTCGGGCAGCGTGCACCCGAAGATGCGCGCCCGCCTGCGCACCTACCGCCGCGGTCATGGCTACGTCGGCAAAAAGGCCGCCGCCGACCGTGAATTCATGGGCCGTGTCCTGCACACCCTGAAGTCCGAATGGCACCAGACCCAGAGCCAGAAAGACGTGCGGTTTGTTGATCGGTTCTGTTAATCCGGGCAACCGCAGACTCCGTTGGAGCGTGGCTTGCCCGCGAATCGAACACCTCGGTTTATCTGATGAACCGCGTTATCGTTCTTCGCGGGCAAGCCACGCTCCAACGGGTTATGCATTCGTTAGAAAAACGCCACCGCATAAATCCCATACAGACTCAGCCCCCCAACCCCCGCCCCCAGCAGCGCAATCTCCAGCAGCGGAGCCGACAGGCGTTCCTCACGAATACCGGTAATGCTGCGTCGGTAGCGCCAGCGCAAGCCCACCTGAATGCCCAGGCTCAATAACAGCGCGACAACTATGGGCAGCACCGCAAGAATGCCGAACTGAGGAATCCAGCGCAGGAACAGCGTGCAGGCCACCACCAGGGTCATCAGGGTGCGGCGCCAGGCCAGCAGGGTCCGCTCCGGTTGCAGGCCGGGGTCGTTATGGGCGACGAGTTCGGGCGTAGCGCGACGGTTCACGAGGCGCGATAAGTAAGGAAAGCGATCAGGCCCGCCGCTACCAACGCACCGCCCAGGGACAGGATCGGCACCAGCAACGGCAAAGGCAGGGGTTTGCGCTGACGCATGGCGCGCTCCACCCGCAGCCAGCGTACGCAGGCGCTGGCACTGAGCAGCAGGGCCAGGACCAACAAGGTCAGGGCCACGGCCTTGCGCAGCCCCGGGTCGAAGACCTCGGCGGTAAAGGCTTCAACGGCGATACCACCGGCCATCAGCGCCAGGGCGGTACGGATCCAGGCCAGGAACGTGCGTTCGTTGGCCAGAGTGAAGCGCGGATCCGGCTCGCAGCCGCCGCCCAGCAAGGCGCTGGAAATTTTGTCGCGATCAGGGGCCGTTGGTTTTGGGTGATCCTGTGAGTTCATGTCGCACCGCAGCTGGATAAAGGCTTATGCACATTTCGTTGGATAAGCCACGAAAAAGGCATTTGCCCACCAGTCTGCATGCCTGCGCGACATTAGTCGATGTCAGCGTCGCTCCCTGCAACGCCCCCGTCGCACTTGAAAATATCAGGGAATCAGCCGTTGCGCGCGCAGGGTGGCAAACACCTCGAAGAACGCCTCGTCACTGGCCTGATAGTCGAGGAAACCCAGCTTGCGGCTCTTGGACATGTCCGTCACCACTTCAATAGGACGGCCCAGGTCGGCATCGGTATGCCAAGGCGAGACCAACCGCTCCAGTTTCGGCTCGAGCAAGCCGTGTTGGGCTACCAGCCCGTCCCAGATCGGCTGATCATTGGCCATTTGCGGCTCCAGCGGCTGGATCTGGCCGTCGAACGGTGCCGCCTCGATGCCGAACCAGTTGGCGATTCGTCCCCACATCCAGCTCCAGCGAAAGACATCGCCGTTGACGACATTGAACGCCTGATTGGCGGCGGCCGGGGTGGTCGAGGCCCACAACAACTGTTTGGCCAGTTGGCGGGCATCGGTCATATCGGTAAGGCTGTTCCACTGCGCGGCAGAACCGGGGAAGCGGAACGGCCGACCGGTGGCGCGGCAGATCGAGGCATGCACGGCCAGAGTGGTCGCCATATTCATGGCATTGCCCACGGCGACCCCGGTAATGGTGTGCGGGCGATGCACGCTCCAGGTAAAGCCGTCGCGCTCGGCGGCGGCGAATACCTGGTCTTCCTGGGCGTAATAGAAATTCTCCACGTCCAGACGACCCTGCTCTTCGCGGAACGGCGTCTGCGGCAACGTACCTTTGCCGTAAGCTTCGAACGGCCCCAGGTAGTGCTTCAAACCGGTGACCAGCGCGACATGGCGCAGGCTGGCTTTGGGCCGCAGGGCGTCGAGAACGTTTTTCACCATCGCCGCGTTGACCCGAATATTTTCCGCCTCTGTAGCCTGGCGCGACCAGGTGGCGAGAAACAGGTGCGTCGGCGCGATATCGGCCAATGCCTGGCGCAGGGACTGCGGATCATTAAGATCAGCCGCTACCGGAATCACCGATGCTTCGACCTGGGGATGCCGTGCCAGACCGGCGACGGTCCAACCCTGCCCAACCAACAGCGCGCTGATTGCCCGCCCGACGACGCCGCTGGCGCCCACTACCAATGCAATATTCGACATGATTTGCCTCCCAACGAATTCAGGGCGCACCATAAAGGCCCTTTCACATCAGGCCAAGAAGGCACCAAAAGGTAACCAGACCCACATGCACCCCGGCACACCCGAAGAAAACTGGCTGGAAGACTGCGCCCCGCGCCGCGTACTGGAACTGTTTGCCACCAAGTGGACCAGCATGATCCTGCACACCCTGCATGCCCGCCACGGCGGCATTGCCCGCACGGGCGTATTGCAGCGCAGCCTGCCCGGCATCTCAAAAAAAATGCTCACCCAGACCCTGCGTGAACTGGAGGCCAGTGGCCTGATCCTGCGCCAGGTGCACGACACCGTACCGCCAGGGGTCGACTATAGCCTCTCGCCCTTGGGCCAGCGCATGATCGAACCCATCGAGATGATCTACGACTGGGCGCGGATCAATGCGGCAGCCCTGGATGACCTCAAGCCACGGCAGACATCGCGACGGGCGAACCAGAGAACTAGTGATTGAAACGGATTCCGTGGGGACGGATTTGTCCGCGAAGGCGGTATTTCGATTGATGGAGATGTGACGCCCGTGCCGGCCTCTTCGCGGATGAATCCGCTCCCACCTGCCCCCCTTATAGCCTGTCGCCTTATGGTTCGACCTTAAAGAACAACTCCCGCATCAACTCGAACAACGTCACCTTGACCGCCGTATCCAGCCCGGCCCAGGCCAGCCCCGTCGCAGCGCGGTGATCGCCCAGCGCCAACGGGCGGGCAACCACGTTGGGCGGCACCGCCAGGGCCGCATGGGCAGGTAGCAAGCCGACGCCCAGCCCCGCCGCAACCAGTGCCAGCATGGTGGTGAATTCGCCCAGTTCCGAGGTCAACGGCAACGCCACGCCCTGTGCGCGCAGGGCCTGCATCAGCTCGTCGTAGAAACCCGGCGCATAACGGCGCCCCAGCACCAGAATCGGCAGGGCTTGCAGGTCGTCGGCAAACAGACACTCCCGCTCCGCCAACGGATGCCCGACAGGCAGGGCCAGCACAAAGGACTCATGCAGCACCACTTGGGTCTGAATCCCGGTATAGACAGCAGGCAGGCGCATCAGGCCAAAATCCAGACGGCCTTCCTGCAGCGCTGCCGCCTGATCCGGGCCGGGCATGTCCTTGAGTTGCAGTTCGATACGGGGGAAGCGCTCGTGCACGCTGCGGATCAGCGTCGGCAATAACTCAGGCAATACCGACGAGACAAACCCCAGACGTACCCGGCCAATCTCGCCACGCCCGGATGCCCTGGCCATATCGGCGGCATGGGCGGCCTGATGCAAGGTTGCCCGGGCTTCCGGGAGAAACACTCGTCCCGCCTCAGTCAGGCTGACGGAGTGGCGATTGCGCTCGAGCAAGCGCACCCCCAACTCCTGCTCGAGGGCTTTGATCTGCATGCTCAACGCGGGCTGGACAACGGCCAGACGCTGCGCCGCACGACTGAAATGCAGCTCCTCGGCGAGCACGATAAAGGCGCGTAAATGCTTGAGTTCCATGCTCGCTCATCAATGGTTATCAAAATCCGTGATCACCCTATCATCAATGAACATTGGCCGTGAGCCTGAAACTAGGCTGAACTGGGCGGCACTCGAGCCTGTATGGCTCTTCTCAGGAGATCACTGCATGTCCAACGTTAGCGAGCGCTTTCGCCTCGATGGCCGACTGGCCCTGATCACCGGCTCCAGTGCCGGTATCGGCCTGGCCATCGCCCGTGGTCTGGCTCAGGCCGGCGCCCGAGTGGTGCTCAACGGCCGCACTGCACAAACCCTCGAAGCCGCTGCCGAAGTCTTGCGTGGTGAAGGCCTTGAGGTGCACACGCGGATTTTCGACGTCACCGACACCGATGCCATCCGTCACGCTGTCGCCGATATCGAAAAGCAGCTCGGCCCCATCGAGATTCTGGTCAACAACGCTGGCATGCAGCGCCGTGGCCCGTTGGAGGAATTCAGCGAGGTGCACTGGAGCGAACTAATGCGCACCAACCTGGACAGCGCCTTTCTGGTCGGCCAGGCCGTAGCGCGCTACATGATCAATCGCCAGCGCGGGCGCATCATCAATATCTGCTCGGTGCAGAGCGAACTGGCCCGCCCCGGCATCGCCCCCTATACGGCGAGCAAGGGCGCGTTGAAAATGCTGACCAAGGGCATGGCTGTGGACTGGGGTCCTCATGGCCTGAACGTCAACGGTATCGGCCCCGGCTACTTCAAGACCGAACTCAATGCCGCGCTGGTCGCCAACCCTGATTTCAGCAGTTGGCTGGTGCAGCACACCCCCAGCCGCCGCTGGGGCGATGTCGAAGAACTGGCGGGCGCCGCCGTGTTCCTCGCCTCGGACGCGGCCAGTTTCGTCAACGGCCATATTCTCTATGTCGACGGCGGCATCACCGCCTCACTGTAATTTTCGGAGTCAGTCATGAACGCAATTGTTTGCCACGCAGCCAAAGATCTGCGGGTTGAAGCGCAAGATGAATCTGCCCTGCCCGCTCCAGGCCAACTGCGGGTGCGTGTCGCCCGTGGCGGGATCTGCGGTTCGGATCTGCACTACTATCAGCATGGTGGTTTCGGTACCGTGCGCCTGCGCGAGCCCATGGTCCTGGGCCATGAAATCTCCGCGGTGATCGATGCCGTGGGCGATGCCGACAGTCCTTTCAAGGTCGGTCAGGCCATTGCCGTGTCGCCCTCGCGCCCGTGTGGCGGTTGCCGCTTCTGCCATCTCGGCCAGCCCAATCATTGCCTGAACATGCGCTTCTACGGTAGCGCCATGCCGTTCCCGCATATCCAGGGCGCGTTTCGCCAGAGCCTGATGATCGATGCCAGCCAGGCGCATATTCTCGCCGACGGCCTGAGCCTCGGTGAAGGTGCCATGGCCGAGCCGTTGTCGGTGGGTCTGCACGCCATTGCCCGCGCTGGCGGGGTGTTCGGCAAGAAGGTTCTGATCACCGGCTGCGGCCCCATCGGCAACCTGTTGATCGGCAGCCTGCGCGCCGCCGGAGCCGCCGAAATCATCGCCGCCGATCTCAGCGATTCGGCCCTGGCCTGCGCCACCCGCATGGGTGCCAGCAGCACCCACAACCTCGCGACAAACCCGCAGGCTCTGCAAGGCTACACCGCACAGAAAGGCTATTTCGACGTGATGTTCGAAGTGTCCGGCAGCGCCAAGGCCCTGCATGACGGCCTGCAATGCGTCGCCCCGCGCGGCGTGGTGGTGACCGTCGGCCTGGGCGGCGATGTTGCGCTGCCGCTGAACCTGATCGTCGGCAAGGAGCTGGACCTGCGCGGCACCTTCCGCTTCCACCCGGAATTCGCCCAGGCCGTGGACTTGCTCAATCGTCGGGTCATCGATGTGCGGCCGGTGATTTCCCACTCGGTGCCCTTCGGCGAAGCGGTCAGGGCCTTCGAACTGGCGGCGGACAAGAGCCAGGCTATGAAGGTCCTGCTGGATTTCGGCGTCGCCGACCGCTAAGGCTCTGACATCCTTGCCTGATCCTCTGAGGCGGGTTGTGTTTTGTGCGTGTCGCGCGCAGATTCGGGGTCTATACCGCTGCCCGGTGTGAGATCCATGACTGACCGCTTCGATGACGACCCGCACCTGTCCCGCCAGATGGTGGCGCTGCTGCAACAGCTCGCCCCCGTCGAGGGCTACAACCTCACGCCCCTGGCGGATGTGCGCCTGCTGCGCTCCAATCGCCCCCTGAGCCGCACCCCGGTGCTCTACGACCCTGGCATCGTCATCGTCTGCCAGGGCCGTAAACGCGGCTACTGGGGTGACGAGCTGCTGGTCTATGACGCCCGGCATTATCTGGCCGTGGCCGTGCCTGTGCCCTTCACTATGGAAACCGAGGCCAGCGCCGAGGAACCACTGCTTGCCATCTACCTGCATCTGGATTTCACCGTGGCCGCCGAGGTGCTGTTGGCGCTGAGCGAACAAGGCAGCGATGAGCATTACGAGCCCAAGGGCTTGTATGCCTCGCCCATGGAGAAGCCGCTGGAGCAGTCGGTGCTGCGCCTGCTGGAAGTGCTGGGCTCGGAAGTGGAAAGCCGGGTGCTGGGGCCGGCGCTGGTGCGGGAGATTTACTTCCGGGTGCTGACCGGCGCCCAGGGCGGTTCTCTGCGCGCGGCCCTGGGTCGTCAGGGCCAGTTCGGCAAGATCTCCCGGGCGATCCGCAAGATCCACACCTGCCTGGGTGAGGCGCTGGACGTGGAGCAACTGGCCCGGGAAGTGAACATGAGCGTGCCGACCTTCCACGCGCACTTCAAGAATGTCACCCAGACCTCGCCCATGCAGTATCTGAAATCCACCCGTCTGCATCAGGCACGGCTGCTGATGCTGCGCAAAGGCCTCAACGTCTCCACTGCTTCGCTACAGGTCGGCTACGAAAGCCCGTCGCAGTTCAGCCGCGAATTCAAGCGCCTGTTCGGCCTCACACCCAGCGATGAAGTCATCCGTATGCAACAGTCCTTCGCCTTGCCACCGCCGGCCGCGGCGTCGATTTATGTGTCGTCGCATTAACGGTAAGGCTATTACCCGAATTGGAACGATATGTGGGAGCGAATTCATTCGCGAAGGCGGTTTTACAGGCGACAAAAATGCGCCGGACGTACTGCCCTGTTCGCGAATGAATTGGCTCTGTCCGCGTTAGGTGTTGCAGTTAGTGATTTATCGAGTGGATTCAGTCAGTTGCAGCGCCATCATTCTCGAATCAGGCTCAAATGTTGTGGGAGCGGATTCATCCGCGAAAAGGTCATGATCGTGCAGACTTCTTCGCGGATAAATCCGCTCCCACAAAATCCGCGATACTTCGTACGCAACACGTAACGCAGACAGAGCCAATGAATTCGCTCCCACTGAATGCGCTTCCACAGGATTTACGCGCCCCTGCCAACGATATGCAAAGAGTGCTTATGCCTGCTCAAACACGGAAACGCGAAACCAGCGTCTGCAGATGCGTGCCCAGTCGCGCCAGCTCAACACTGGAGGCCGCCGTCTTGTCACTGGCCGTCGCGGTCTGTTCCGACACGTCGCGCACGCTGATCACACTGCGGTTGATGTCGTCGGCCACGGCGGTCTGCTCCTCAGCAGCGGTTGCAATCTGCTGGTTCATCGACTGGATAGCCGCCACGCTGCGGGTGATGCTTTCCAGGGATTGCCCGGCCTGACGAGCCAGTTCGACGCTGCTGTCGCTCAGGGCACGGCTGTTTTCCAGAGTGGTGGAGACCTGCTGAGTACCCGATTGCAGGCCGGAGATCAGCCCCTCGATTTCCTCGGTGGACTTCTGCGTGCGCTGAGCCAGGCTGCGCACTTCGTCAGCCACCACGGCAAAACCACGCCCGGCTTCACCGGCACGGGCAGCTTCGATGGCGGCGTTAAGGGCCAGCAGGTTGGTCTGTTCGGCCACCGACTTGATCACATCGAGCATGCTGCCGATCTTGTCGCTTTCGCGCTTGAGTTCGCTCATGGCATGGGTCGAATGGCCGACTTCCGTGGCCAGGCGATCGATCTGGGCAATGGCCTTGTTGACCACGTCGTCACCGGCACGGGCTTCACGATCGGCACCGGCTGCGGCCTCCGAGGCCTGTTCAGCGTTGCGCGCCACTTCCTGTACGGTAGCGGTCATTTCGTTCATGGCCGTGGCCAGTTGATCGGTTTCGATCTTCTGGGTATTGACCCCGACACTGGTCTGCTCGGTCACGGCCGACAACTGCTCGGCGGCGCTGGAGATCTGCGTGACGCCATCACGAATGCCGCCGATCAGACCGCGCAAATTAGTGGTCATGCCATGCACACTGGCCTGCAGTTTGCCCAGCTCATCACCGCGCTCGGTGCGAGCGTGCTCGGTCAGGTCACCGGCCGCGACACGCTCGACCACCAACAAGGTTTCATTCAACGGCGTGACGATCTGCCCGGTAATCAACATGGCCGCAATAACGCCCAGCAATAGCGCCCCGATGGCCGCACCAATCAGGATGTAGCGAGCCTGTTGGGTATCGGCTTCGCGCCACTGAATCTGGTTTTGCGTCATCTTGTCGCTGAGCGACAGCATCGCGACCATATCGTCGCCCAGGGTCTTGGCCGCCTGCTCACTGTCCACTTGGGCAGCGCGGAACTGGTCAGCCGTCGAGCGATAACCGACCAGGGCCTGGTCCAGACGCGCAGCGCCATCGGCCAGCGATGGCGGCAAAGTGTCGGCCAGTTTCTTGATATTGGCCCGTGCTGCGTCGATGGCCGCCAAAGCGCCGGGGTACATGGAAATCTTGCCGCTGTAGGTGAAGCCGCGCAGGGCGAAACGCGCGCCCTGGAACAGACGTTCCTGCTCGACCACGGTTTTCTCCTGGATTTCCCGCTGCAACAGGGCATCCGGGTCGGTCGGCAGCTTGGCCAGACCGCTGTTCATCTGCTCAAGTTCGGCAGCACCAGCGTCGGCATATTTACCAAAGACATCGCGGGTAGCTTCACGGCTATCAATCGCCTGACGGTATTTACCGAAGACGCTGCGGTAATCATTGAGCTGCTTCTGCGCCTCGCTCAGTAATTTAAGGTCTTCAGGAAACGCCAACTGGGCCTGTAGTTTACTGAGGTGCGGATCGAGGGCATCCATGATCTTGACCACAGCTGTCGCATGTTCGGCGTCGTAATTGAGGGTGTAGGACAAGCGCGCGACCCGCAGGTCGCGGTACATTTCCGCCATCTTGGCGATACTGACCAACTTGTCGCTGCGACTGGTCAGCGCACTCAGGCTGCTCCACCCGGTCAGGCTTATCATCAGGGTCAACAACAGAACCAGAGCAAAACCGAATGCCAGCTTTGCACGCACACTGATATTGCCCAGCACACTGCCTGCGGGACGAGCCATGGGTGAATCTCCAGAAAACGCACGATGAACGACTACCAGCCAGGCGCACCTCGGCGCCTGTCACAACTGGACATGTTCTCGCTGCATCGGCCATGGGCGACGTATCTTGAAGGCCCGTCCGATATTTCATGAAGACAAATCTTGTTACTTATTCAGCAATTACCAGTGCGCTACGCGGCTTGAACAGCCAGGTAGCGACTGCACAGGCAGCCAGTAACACACAGGTGCCGAGAAAAACCACGCGCATGCCAAAATGCCCACCCAGAAAGCCGCCGGCCAAAGGCCCCAGCACCTGGCCGACATATTGACTGGAGGTGGAATAACCGAGCATGCGCCCGGCCACGTTTTCCGGCACGGCATGACGGATGATCGCGGCGATGCACGGCAACAGTCCACCCAGGGCCAGCCCCATGAGAAAGCGCAGCAGCACCAGTTGCCATTCCTGAGTGACGAAGGCTTGGGGGATCAACAATAGCGAGGCCACGGTCAGGCACCCGGTAACCACTGTCCAGTGACCAATCCGGTCGGCCAGCTTGCCCAGGCGAGACGCTGAAATGATACTGCCCAGCGCCGTGGCCGACATCACCAGCCCCGCCGCCACCGTCACCTGCTCGGCCTTGAGCTGGATCAGGTAGACGGTGATGATCGGCTCGATGGACATCACCGCGAACATCAGCAGACTGGGCACCACCAGCATGATCAGCACCGGCCTGCGGTCACTGATACCGGCCCAGACACTGGCCCTGGCGGCAGCCTTGTGCTCTTTGCTGCGCGGCGGCCGGGGCGCTTCCTTCATCAGGAACAGCGTGGCAAGGAAGGTCACGAAGATCGCCGCCCCGGCCAGAAAAAAGGTATTGCGAATGCCAATCAGCGGCGGCAGCGAGCCACCGATCAAGGGTCCGGCGAGATTGCCTGCCATGATCCCCGACGAGAGCATGCCCAAAGCCCAGCCAGATCGCGCCTTGGGCGTCTGGGTAGCAACCAGGATGGTCGCGCCGGAGGCATAACCGCCCAACAGACCGGCCAGCAGACGCAGCAGCACCAGTTGCCAGACATTCTCGGCCAGGCCGATCAGCGACATCGCCACAGCCATGCCCAGGCTCGCGCGAATCAGCATCAGCTTGCGCCCGTAACGATCCCCCAGACGCCCCCACAAAGGCGCGGTGAAGGCTGCGGAAAGAAAGGTGGCACCAAACGCCACGCCGGACCACTGGGCAATTTCAGCCGGGTCGCTGACCCCCAGTTGCTCGACATACAGCGGCAGAAACGGCAGCAGCAAGGTCATGGCGATGATCGTGGTAAATGAGCCCAGGGCACAGACCGCCAGGTTGCGTTGCCAATGCTGCTCGACGGGGTTCAAGTCCGGTGCTGCGCTCATGAATGCTCTCCAGGGATGCAAGCCGGATACGCTAGCGCTTTGCCTTCCATAAATAAAATTCATGTTTTTTATGCAGTGCATAACACCTAGGAATATCAACAAAGCGTCGTTGGAGCCGGGCTTGCCCGCGAAGACATTGTGTCAACCTCAGGAGATGTGTCGAATATGCCTGCCTCTTCGCGGGCAAGCCCGGCTCCCACAATAAATCGTCGAAATTCCTCTAAGATGTGCAACTCGGACAGCCAAGGAATAACAACAATGAACTACTCCAAACCGTCCCCCATTGCCGTCGTTGGCGATCGTTGCGGTGAAGGTGCCGTGTGGTCGGCGGCGCAAAGCGCGGTATTTTGGGTCGATATCAACCGCTTTCTGATTCACCGCCTGGACTATCCGTCCCGGCAGTTGCAGACCTGGGTCTTCGACGAACCGGTGGTGGCCCTGGCACTGACGGAAGATGACCAGCGCCTGCTGGTGGCCCTTGGCTCCAAGTTGATCTGGTGGTGGCCGCACACCGACGAACGTCTGGATCACGGCTTTACCCTGCCCGCCTCGCCCCAGGCACGATTGAATGACGGGCGCTGCGATCCGCTGGGCAATTTCTGGGTCGGCTCGATGTTCAACAATGTCTCCCCTGAAGGCGAGAGCATTGGCGGCAGCGGCAAGCCGGGAGTGTTGTACCGCATCAGCGCGGACGGCACGGCCAGCCCTAGGGTTGATGGTTTGCAGATATCCAACACCCTGTGCTGGAGCCCGGACCGCACGACCTTCTATTTCGGCGACAGCCCGACCAACGAAATCCGCGCCTACAGCTACGACGCCGAGAGCGGCGATATCGGCCCCGGCAGGGCTTTTTTCAGCGGCTTCGAGCGCGGCGAACCGGACGGTTCAGCCATCGACCGCGAGGGTTATCTGTGGAATTGCCGCTACGGTGGTGGTGGCATCGCCCGGATCGCCCCGGACGGGCAACTGGACCGATTCATCGAAATGCCCACCCTCAACCCGACCACCTGCGTGTTTGGTGGGCCGGACCTGAGCACGCTGTTTATCACCTCAGCCGCCAACGACACCCTGCCAGGGGATCGCCTGGCGGGATCGTTGTGGATGATCGAGACGGATGTGGCGGGGTTGCCGGAGAATAAGGTCAAATTGACAAGCTGACAGAGCCTGTGGGAGCGAGGCCTGGTCAGGCCTTTAGTCATCCAACCCTTTCGGCGCAGCCGCCGCGCCCTTGCCCGGTTTACCGCCCTTCTCCGCTGCGGCAGGCTTGGCTTCCGGAACCGCAGCCGGTGGCGGCGGTGCCGAGGCCTGTTTTTCCGTGGCCGGCAACTGGTCGATGGTGTTGAACAATTCCTTGGGTTCGATGGCGCCCGCGTGCTCCATTTTCTTTTCGCCATCCTTGCCGACGAGGATGATCTTGGTCTGGGCACCGGCGCCCAGTTTCAATTCACGAATCAGCGCCATGGTCGACTGTGCATCGAGGTCCTTGCCGTTGCGCTGGCCGATGGTGTTGATCACGGTGTAGAGGACCATGTTGCGCTCATCGAAGGCCTTGCGATTGTCCGGTTCGGCCAAGGCCTTTTTCAGGCTGACCAGGGTGGGATCCACCGTGCTGGGGGCAATCACGATCAAAGGACGAGAACGACCCCGATCCTGATTCAAGGGGGAATCGCTGTCGGCCGCCAGTAGAGGACCGGCAAACGCCAGGGCGGTGATCAGCGTCAGTGATCGCATGAACATGGGGATCTCCTTTTCGTCTTCTTGGTTGAAGCATTGCGCATTGTGAACAAAGCGCCAGCTTCAGACTGCAAAACCAGCCGATATATCCCGACACTAAACCAGCCGAGGCGTTAACGGAACATCGGCGCTGTATCGGCCAGCGATTTCAGGATAACTTGGCGCACCGTCGTTACAGGAGTTCCCCCATGATCGATAGCCAGGCCGTCCTTACCGTGTTCATGGTGTATATCGCCGGGGTACTGATTCCGGGCCCAAATTTTGTGGCCGTGGTGCACAAAGCCGTGTCCGACACGCGACAACAGGCGCTGGCACTGGTGGCGGGTATCGTTGTGGTCAATGTGTTCTGGGCCAGCTGCGCCATCGGCGGGATCAGCGTGGTGTTCGCCGCGTTCCCCTGGGCGGCATTGACCATCAAACTGCTGGGCGCCGCCTATCTGATCTGGTTCGGGCTGCGCCTGCTGCTCAAGGCCGGAACAGGAGCCGCTGCAACGCCTGCGCAGGCCGCCGTCGGCAGTGCCGGCCGCGCCTTCATGCAGGGTGTGATCACCAATATCGGCAACCCCAAATCCATGGCGTTCTTCGCGGCGGTATTTTCCTCGGCAGCACCGGCCCATGCTTCGCCGGGAACCTTTCTCTCGATGCTGGCGGTGGTGGCCATGGTCTCGTCGAGCTGGTACACCCTGGTCGCCGTCGCCCTGTCACAACCGACCGTGGCCGCTGCCTATCGCCGCAGCAAGAAAACCGTCGACCGGCTATGTGGCGGCCTGATCGTGTTTCTGGGCATCCGTCAGTTGGCTCACTAGGCCGATCAGATGGCCTGCTGAGCCCTGGCCGTCAGCCAGACTTCCAGATCGCTGGCCGACAATGGCCGGGAGAACAGGTAGCCCTGGGCCACATGGTAGCCCTGGCGCTTGAGAATCTGGTATTGCGCCTCGGTCTCGATGCCCTCGGCCACCACCTTCAGGCTCAGGCTTTCGCCGATGTGAATCACCGCATCGCTCAAGGCCTGGCTGGTCGGGTCGTTTTCCAGGTCCATGACGAAACTGCGGTCGAGCTTGAGCTCGCGGATTGGCAAGCGGCGCAGGTAACTGAGGCTGGAGTAGCCGGTGCCGAAATCGTCCATGGCCAGGCCGACGCCCAGGGCATGCACTTCATTGAGCACATTGAGTGTGCTGGGGTGGATGTCCATCAGCACGTTTTCGGTCAGCTCCAGCGTCAGGTCACTGGCCGCAAGCCGGTAGTGCTCAAGCGTGCGGGCGATCATGCCGGGCAGCTCGATATTGTGGAAGTTGGTCGGTGACAGGTTGACCGAAATCATCGGCACCACCAGACCCCTGCTGCGCCAGGCCGCCAGTTGCCGACACGCCTCGCGAATCGCCCACAGCCCCAGGTCCCCGATCAGGCCGCATTCCTCGGCCAGGGGAATGAAGCGCACCGGGGAGATTTCGCCGAACTGCGGATGGGTCCAGCGCGCCAGGGCCTCGACGCCGTGCAGGGTGCGCCCCTGCATATCGACCTGAGGCTGGTAGTGCAGGCGAAACTGGTTGCAGGACAGCGCTTCGCGTAACGCCTGCTCCAGCGCCTGACGCTCCTGGGCCTTCTGGTTGAGCTCATGACTGAAGAAGCTGAAACGCCCGCGACCGGCCTTCTTGGCCTGATACATCGCCATATCGGCGCGATGAATCAGCACGCCCATGTTGTCGCCGTCGTCGGGAAACACACTGATGCCTATACTGGCCGATGGCGACAGGGTCTTGCCTCCAATGCGACACGGCTCGCCGAGGGTCAGTTTCAGGTGCTCGACCACATCGGTGACATGCCGACTGCCGCACTTGGGCAGGATCATCACGAACTCGTCTCCGGACAGGCGCGCGACAATGTCATTCTGACGCCGCTCGAAACACAGACGCTTGGCGACGACCTGCAACAGCTCGTCACCCGCCGGATGGCCCATGGAATCGTTGACCTGCTTAAAGCGGTCCAGGTCGATGAACAACACGGCCAACTCCGTGTTATTGCGCTTGGCATCGCTCAGGGCGTGCTCGGCATTAGCGTGGAGCAGACTGCGGTTGGGCAGCTCGGTGAGGCTGTCGTAGAACGCCAATTGGCTGATGTGGGCGCGGATCTTCTCCCGCTCCAGCGCCAGGGCGCATAACGGCACGATGACATCGACCAGCTGCTGATGAAATGCCGAGGGGCCACGCACGTCTTTGTAATAGAGCGCCAAAGTGCCGATGGCCCGGCCTTCAGTGCTCATGATCGGCGTCGACCAACAGCTTTTCAGACCCAGCGGCAGCACCACACTCTTGTAGTCGCGCCACAACGGGTCATTGGCGATATCGGTAGAAATCACCGGCTTGCCACGAAAGGCTGCCGTACCGCAGGCGCCGACTCCTTCGCCGATTTTCAGGCCATCGATCTGGCGGCAGTAGTCACTGGACAGGCGTGGAGCGGCCAGGGTGTGCAGACGGTCCTGCTCATCGATCTGCAACACCGAGGTGATGACATCCGGCGCAATCCGTTCGATCTCCCGGCACGCCAGCTCCATCAGGGTTTCCAGGGGCTCTTCCCGGACCATGGCGCTGAGCATGCGATGCTGCAGCACTTCATGCATTTTCGAACGCGAGATATCGGTGAGGATCCCCACCGCATTGGTGATGAGACCTGCGCTGTCGCGGATCGGGTTGATGGTCACGCTGCACCAGATGCGCTCGCCACTCTTCACATAGGTCAGTTCCTCGGCCTTGATCGGCTGACCGATGCTCAACAGTTCCCGAGCCCCGTCGCGCACTTCCCGGGACAGATGCGGCGCCAGCAAGGTATCCGGGAACTGGCCGCGCACCTCATCCAGTGAATAGCCGAACATGCTTTGGAAACCGGCGTTGACGTAGACGATCCGCCACTGGCTGTCGGTGATGATGATCGAGCTGTCGGTCTGATCGGTCACCAGTGACAGCAGGCGCAGGCGTTCGCGCTCTGCATGCTGTTCGGTGACATCCTTGATAAAGGCGGTGTAGAGAATCTGCCCTTCGCTGACGATGCGCGAGATCGACATGGCGCCCCAGCGCTGGCCTCCATCGCCGCGCATGATCGGCACGTCGCGGCTGACACCGACGTACTTGTCGATGCCGGTGACACGATTGTGGTTTACGTAGGCGTCGTGATGGGGGCGAATATCGTGGGGGATGAGCACATTGACGTTATGCCCCAGCACTTGCTCAGGGGACAGCGCCCACAAGCGTTCAGCGGCCGGATTGAACAGCACCACGTTATTGTCGGCGTCGATGACCACGACGCCATCGATGGCTTGTTCAAGGGTCTGAACGAAAATTCCGGAAAGACTGCTGGTAATGCCCATGAGACTGGACCACGTGCGAGTAAGACCGCTGAAGGGCCGGACACCAGCACCTTCGTTGCCCACCTAATAGCACAAAGCCATGCCCACGAGAAGTTCTCTGAGACTAAAGCGTCATTGCGTCACGTCGCCCCGCCGCTGATGCACATGAGCATGTCGCGGCTAGTCCCGGGTGCGCCACATCACCGGCCACGGCGACGGGTTGCCCGCACAACTGCTCATCATCGCAAACGAGCGTGGGCGAAAGCCTTTGCCGTCGTAGCGCCAGCTCTGACTCGCGCCGCAGTCACCAATGCCGCGACCCTTGTCATGGCTGCTCAATACACCAGTATCGGCGTCGTACTCGACATAGCCGGTCAATTCATCGGCCATGTCCTCGCCGGGGAATTCGTCGACGTCGAGCAATTCGGCTTTTTCCGGGTTGGCCGCCGACGTCTGATACAGGGCGTAGCTGCAGTTATAGGCGGCACAACTGGTCTGGATGATCACCAGCACAGTGCTGTCGTTGAGCGCATCGACGGTCACACTGGGGTTTTCATCGGCATCGTGATCGGCATCCCAGTCAGCCCGGGTCGCCTTGAGCACAGCGTCGCCGATGCGCTTCTGCTCGGCCTCACTGAGGGCCCTGGCCTTGATAAAGGGCGCCAGTTGCGGCGCCAACGGGGCCGGCGGGACGCTGCTGTCAGGCTTGTTGCCGCGCTTGAGCAAGGCGCCCTGGGTGCCGACCCGCTCCTGCACCGCATCGACTAACAGGAGCGACGCGCTGAAGCCATCCAGGGAGGTACTGCCTTCGTCGTCCTTGTTGGTCATGGACAAGCGCGTGCCATTGCGCAGTTCATCGATCAGCGCCTGCGCCTGTGGCCCGCTGGCGACCCAGTTATCGGCATCATCGCCGCCACCCTTTTGCAGCGTACTCTTGAGCGGCTTGCCATCAAGCAAGGGCTGTTCGGTGGCCGCGCCGGTCATGGCAATGGACAGCTGCACCTCACCCTGCGGCCCGGCATCGCGGTCGATGCGCAGGGACAACGGCGCGTGCTCCTGATCCTCTTCAGCGGAAATCGCGGTGCAGTGGCGCGTGTTGTCACACACCACCACCCAATTCTTGATGTCCTTGTACAGCGGCACTTCTTCCGCCGCCCAGGTGACGGCGGGCAGCAACAGCAGGGACAACAGGGTGGCTTTGCGAATGAAGGTCATGATGCGGCCTGAAGAAAGTCCTGAAGTGGCGGCACTTTACCGTGCCACTATCTGGCTGAGTAGTCGTGCGCCCAGCTGTTTTATCCGTGCGGGTGGGCGTGGGCCGGGGATCCCTATAAAATCCCTGCTCTTTCAATGCTGCATCGGGATGATCAAACCGTGGATCTGGACGCTGAACTCGCTCAATGGCCCGCCCTGCAAGAGCGCCACGACTTTTCCGGATTGCTGCTGGGCAACGGCGCGAGCCAGGCGGTGTGGAAAAACTTTGCTTACGATTCCTTGTTCGATCTGGCCCAGACCACCCGTAACAAGCCCCTGAGCACCAGTGAAATGAGCGTGTTCCGGGTACTCGATACGCATAACTTCGAGCCGGTGCTCAGCGCCCTGAAAACCGCCATGCAAGTCAATGCCGCCCTGACCATCAGTTCGGCTTCACCGCGCAATCGCTACTTTGCCATCAAGGAAGCACTGATTCACGGCATCCGCTCGGTGCACATACCCTGGAAATTGATGCAGGAAAGCACTCTGGCCCGGCTCAATCAGGCCTTGCAGCAGTACCGCAACCTGTACTCGACCAACTACGACCTGCTGGCCTATTGGGCGGTGATGCACGATCCGCTGCCATTCGATGACCTGTTCGACGAAGACACCGGCTTCAGCCCGCGCCCGGCGACGGCGCAACGCACCCGCCTGCTCTACCTGCACGGCGGCATGCACCTGGTGAAGAACCTCGACGGCACCACACGCAAGCTGCCCTCCTCCGGCAGCACGCTGCTCGGCAGCTTTGCCATCAATGCCCTGGACGACGTGCCGACCTTCATCAGCGAAGGCCGCAGCGCCGAGAAGCTGAAGATCATTGGTCATTCCGGGTACCTGTCCTGGTGCCATAGTCAATTGGCCACGCATCAAGGCGCGCTGTGCATCTTCGGTCAGGCCCTGGGTGCGCAGGATCGACATATCGTCGACGCCATCCGTCAGGCGCGGCCGCAGACCCTGGCCATCTCCATCTACCCACGCAGCCCGGCGTTTATCGCCCATCAGAAAAAACACTACCGTGAACTCTTTGCTGACATGCAGATAGAGTTGCTGTTCTTCGACGCCAAGACTCACCCCTTGGGCGCCCCGGACTTGAACGTGCCGGTGGAGCATTTGAAACTAAGGTGAGCCAATCAAGAGGCAGCGCTGAAAATATCCTGCCTCTTGTTCATTTATCCAAGTAATCCAGGCACCTGCGCTAATCCTTTGACGTCAAAAAAGCCTATCTTCCCTAAGCACATGACAGGCCTCTAGAATCAGGGGCGGCTTTTGCCATTAATAGCAAATAGCCATTGATTTATTGAGTTATGCAGACCGCTTGGCAAGACCAGAACACCAAACGTGCACATCTGTAAAAATTGCCTATCTTTGGGTTATTCGGATGTATTAGAAAAAAGGGTGACGTCTCAATGAACACAATGAAAATTGAAGATCTATTTCGTGATTTGCACAGTCTTCCGAGCATTCCAAAGGTCGCCCAGGACCTGATCCTGCAATTCGATAATCCTTCGTCCAGCCTGGAAAGCGTTGCCCGCAACATTGAGAAGGACCCGGTCATTTCCGCGAAGATCCTGCGCCTGGCCAACTCGGCCCGGTTCCGAGGCTCGCGCGAATCTTCCAGCATCGAAGACGCGGCCATGCGTCTTGGCTTCAACACCCTGCGCACCCTGGTCCTGGCCTCTGCCGTGACCGGTGCGTTCAAGGCCAGCCCAAGTTTTGATCTCAAGGCGTTCTGGCTGAAAAGCTTCCAGGTTGCCGGTATCTGCCGCATGCTCGCCCGGCAAACCGGTGCCGATGCAGAAATTGCCTTCACCTGCGGCGTGATGCACAACATCGGCGAACTGCTGATCCAGACCGGCGCTCCAGAGGTTGCTGAACGCATCAATGCCTCCGCCAAGGCCGGTACTGTCGGCCATGTGGCCAACGAGACCCTGCAACTGGGCTTCGGTTACCCGGAAGTCGGCGCCCATCTGGCCAAGCTCTGGCACCTGCCGAACGTCATCGTCGAAGCCATCGCCCACCAGGCGCACCCGTCCCAGGCTCCAGACAACGCTGCGCAGCCGCTAATCGTCGCCCAGGCCACGACCATCTCTGACGCCATCGAGAGCCATGGCGGCGCGACGCAGGAAGCCCAGCAAGCCGTCACCGGCCCGCTGATGGACGGCATCGACCTGAACATTCTGTTCCAGGGCCTGCCGGCCGTGCTGGAAGCGGACAAGGCATTTGCTGAGTTGTTGAACTGATGCGGTCGTGACGATCCGTAGGAGCTGCCGCAGGCTGCGAAAGTGGTGTTGAGCCATTCGCAGCCTGCGGCAGCTCCTACCAAGTAACCTTGATCCCGGAAAGGGTCATTTGACCAACCCCGCCACCAACGCCTTATTGAACACCTCAGGCTCTTCCATCTGCGGTGCGTGCCCCATGCCGGGGAATTCCATCAGTTGCGCCCCCGGAATCATCCCCGCCACCTGCTTGCCCAACACCTTGTAATTGCCGATCTTCGCCTTGACCTCAGGCGAAGCGATGTCACTGCCGATGGCCGTGGTGTCGGCATCGCCGATCATTAACAGCGTTGGCACCTTGAGTTGGGGAAACTCGTAGAACACCGGCTGGGTGAAGATCATGTCGTAGATCAGCGCCGAGTTCCACGCCACTGCCTGATGCCCTGCCCCCTTGTTCAACCCGGCGAGCATGTCGACCCACTTGTCGAACTCGGGCTTCCAGCGGCCGACGTAATAAGTGCTCTGCTCGTATTTGCGAATGCCCTCGGCGCTGAGCTTGAGTTCGCGCTCATACCATTGATCGACGCTACGATATGGCACGCCCAGGGCTTTCCAGTCCTCAAGACCGATGGGATTGACCAGCACCAGTTTGTCGGTCTGCTGCGGATACTGCAGCGCATAGCGGGTGGCGAGCATGCCGCCGGTGGAATGGCCGATGATTGCGGCCTTGTCGATACCCAGGGATTCAAGCAAGGCATGGGTATTGAGGGACAGTTGCTGGAAGCTGTACTGGTAGTTGGCCGGTTTGCTCGAGGTGCAGAAACCGATCTGGTCCGGCGCAATCACCCGATAGCCCGCGGCACTGAGGGCCTTGATGCTGTCCTCCCAGGTAGCGGCGCAGAAGTTCTTACCATGCAGCAGCACCGCCACACGACCATTGCCGACGCCACTGGGCGCGACGTCCATGTAGCCCATTTCCAGAGCTTGCCCCTGGGACTGGAATTTGAATGTATGCAATGGATGAGGGTAACTGAAGCCCTCGAGCTGCGGGCCATAGGCCGCAGTGTCGGCCATGGCCGCAGGTGTTGCGCAGGCCAGCAGCAGGCTGGCGATGATCGTCTTGTACACGGGCGGCGCTCTCCAGAAAAGCCGTAGCGCGCCGCCCGATCGGCGCCGGGTCAGGCGCCGGGGCGGCAGGTACGGAAAATATCCAGCTTGGGCTGGTAAACCGAGGTTTGTACACCAAACAGGCCAAGTACCGAATGAAACATGTAGTCGTGGCTCAAGTCCTTGTCGTCACGCTTGGCCTGCAGACAGCCACGGTCCACAGCAGCATTGCTCAGGGTCGAGTTGCCGAACCACATCACCATCGGCACATGCACCTGGGCTTCAGGGGCGATTGCATAAGGCGCGGCATGCAGATAGACACCATTCTCACCCAGGGATTCGCCATGGTCAGAGACATAAATCATTGAGGTGTCGAGCTTGTCCTGGTTCTGTTGCAGCAGACCGATCACCTTGGCCAGGAAGTGGTCAGTGTAGAGGATGGTGTTGTCGTAGACATTGACCAGTTCTTCCTTGCTGCAACTGCCCAACTGGTTGGTGTGGCAGACCGGCTGGAAACGCTCCATGGCTTTCGGATAGCGATCGAAGTACTCGGGGCCGTGGCTGCCGTCCGAGTGCAGGACGATGATCGCATTGTCCTTGAGGCTGTTGATGTAGTCCTGCAGACCGACCAGCAAGGACTCGTCCAGACAGTTGCTACCGTCACAGAACTCGCTCGGCTGAGTCTTGGGAATGTCCTTGTTCGGCACACGCAAGCAGGTGCCCTTGCAGTCGCTGTTGTTCTCCAGCCACAGCACCTGCACGCCGGCACGCTGCAGCACATCCAGCAGACCCTCGTAGGTCTTGCCTTTCTTGTCGCTGTAGTCGGTGCGCGGGAACATCGAGAACATGCACGGCACCGACACGGCAGTCGAGGTACCGCAGGAATGCACCTGGGTGAAGTTGAAGATATCGAGTTTCTTCAACTCCGGATTGGTCTCGCGCTCATAGCCATTAAGCGAGAAATGATCGGCCCGGGCCGTCTCGCCGACGACGAACACCATCAGAGTCTTTTTCGGCCGGGCCAGGGTCGCAGCGCTCAGGGTGGCATCTTCACCGATGCTCTGGATCTTGACGTTTTCCTTGATAGCGAATCGCGCCTTGGTCAGCTTGCTGGCCGCATAGATGTAGTTGGTCGGGTTGATGAAATGGGTCAGCTTGTCTTCCTGACGGAAGATCGGCGCATAGGTCGAATAGAACGCCCCCACCGACACCGCCACTACCACGACGCAACCGACACAGACCAACAGCTTGTTCAGCAGGCCACGAAAAAACGGCCGATAGGTCACAGGCGTCAGCCAGATGACAATCACCGGCAACACGCCCAGCACCAGCAGATAGCCGAACAGTTTGGCGCTGAGCAACGCGGTGGCTTCGCCGGGGTTGGTTTCCAGAACGTTCTGCATCATCACCGTATCGATGGCGATGCCGTAGTCATTCATGAAATAGGCGGCGGCTGCCGAGCACAGGGAGATGATGCTCAGCACCGGCTTGAGCAGTGCA
Source organism: Pseudomonas sp. JUb42 (assembly GCF_024807945.1). Taxonomy (GTDB): domain Bacteria; phylum Pseudomonadota; class Gammaproteobacteria; order Pseudomonadales; family Pseudomonadaceae; genus Aquipseudomonas. The sequence continues at coordinate 82,844 of NZ_JANUFD010000022.1, forward strand.
CGGAACGAGACCAGCGTCAGCAGCAGGGAGAAAGTCGCCCAGAGAAACAGCCCGAAGGACAGCTGAAAGGCCAGGGCTTTGATCCCCTGCAACTCCATCAGGCTGCTCAGGGCTTTCCAGGTTGCCAGGTTGTACAACACCACCAGGGCCAGAGAAAACAGCAGGACCATGCGGGTGGAAGTAATGCGCTTGAACATCCAGATCTCCAGTACCGGAATGCGGGCGAGCACATTTCCTTGTGCCCAGCCAACCGTCAAAGGCGCCGCCGAACATACCCCGCACACGCAAAAACACCGCCACAGACAAATGCTCCCGCCGATATCGACCGGGGGAGCGGTCGTATCGAAGGAGCAAAAGCTGGACGGTGCAGCGAGACGGGTTACGAATGAACGCCGATCAAAGCCGATAACTTACAGGAGTGTTTGTCAAAAATATGTAATACCCAATGGCCTTCATTGCTTGAACAAAACCTTGTTCCAGACATACCGATAAGTTCGCGCCGCCGGCGGCGGATTGCACTGGCCATTATCGGCATCGTCCCCCACCAGAAACCATTCGGCCCGGGAGGTATGCCCGACCTGGCGGGCCTTGGGCATCAGAAAGCAACGCTCCAGGTCGCGGGCGGGCACCAGCGCGAAGGCCTGAGGGTGATTGCGCAGGTACAGTGCGGCCTGATCCGTGGTCGAGCCCTGCATGAAGCCGAAATGGACGATCGGCTGGCGGGCGAACAACCAATGCCCTTCGCGCCACCCGGCCAGCACCAGATCGGCACCGCCGGACATCTGCGCCGCATCCTCCATCAGCTCATCGTGAGGATTGCGTCCATCCTTGATTGGCTCGATAAAGCCCCGGGCAAACCAGGCGCAGAACCACAGCGCCACCAGCACCGGAAAGACCCGACGCAGCCCTGGCCAACGGGCAAACCAGCGCTTGAGCAGCCAGGGCAGCAGAGGCGCCGCCACCAGCACCAACGCAGGCAAGGCCGGGAAGATATAAATCTTGCGCTTGCCGGTGCTCAGGGCAAAAAACACCAGCACCAGCACCACCCAGCCCAACAGCACCAACACCCGGCCGTCATGCTTGAGCAACTGCCTGCGCCAGGCCGGAACCAGCCAGGGCAGCGCCAGCACCAGTGGCATCCAGTATTGCGGAATAACATTGGTCAGGAAGTACCAAAACGGCTCCTTGTGCTCCCACGCCCCGGCGTAGCGGTCGGCGGTCTGGTGCAGCAGAATGTTCTTCAGATAGGCGATCGCGTCAGCATCGCCATTCAAGGCCACGCTGACGCCAAGCGGCAACAACCAGACCGACACCGCTGCCAGCAAAGCCAGCAACCCCAACGCCCAGCGCCCTGCCTGCCCCGGCATCACGACGACGCCACGCCAGCCCTTGCGCACCGCATAGGCATAAGGGATCAGCATCAGGATCGGCAGAAACCCCACGCCCTTGCTGATGATGCCCAGGCCCATGGCCGCACAGGCCACATAGAACCAACCCCAGGCCGGGCCAAGCAATAGATGACGAACCATGCCGTACAGGCCAAGGGCGATCCACAAGGCCAGAAAACTGTCGATCTGCCCGACCCGCAGGATGCTGTAGGTCTGGTACGTCGCCAGAAACAGCAGCGCGGCGATCACACCAATCCGCCGATTCCACAGGCGCGTGCCCAGGTCGTGCAGGCAGGCTGTGGTGACTACCGCCGAGAGCAGCCCGGGAATGAACAGGGCAATCTTCGGCAGGCCGGTCAGCCAGGTGAACAGCATGATCATCCACATGAACAGCGGCGGCTTGTCCGGATAGATTTCGGCCGCACGATGGGGGATAAACCAGGAACCGTCCTGCAGCATCTCCAGAGCCACGCCGAGAAAGCGTTCCTCATCGACATTGTAAGGCTGGCGCAGGCCCAGACCGGCAGCCATCAACAACAGCGCCAGCAACATCAGGGCCCAGCGCTCCAAGTTCAGGGAATACTCACCCCGGAAAAAATACTTAGGCACCGGGTTCTTCCTGCTGGTTCTTCTGACGCGCGATCAACTGCAGATTGCGCAGATAGACAATAAAACCGAAGGACTGCCCGGCAATGAATACCGGGTCCTGCCGGTAGATGGCATACGCCAGCAGCAAGGCGCTGCCGATAATGCTCAAGTACCAGAAGCTCACCGGAATGATGCTGCGCTTTTTGTATTCACTGTATAGCCATTGCAGGACAAAGCGCCCGGTAAACGCCAGTTGCCCGGCGAAACCCAAGGCCAGCCAGAGGCTTTCACGACTGAAGTTCATGGCTGCACCTCCCGTGGCACGGCATCCAGGCGGGTACGGCGGATCAGCCACCAGACTCCAGCCAAATCAAGGATGCCGACCAGCGCGCGGTCGAGGTTGCCGTACTTGGACACCCCGGCCTGGCGATGGCGATGATTGACCGGATGCACGCGCATCTCGCCCTGATGGCGGCGGATCAGCGCGGGAAGGAAACGGTGCATGTGATCAAAATACGGCAGGCGCAAAAAGGCCTCACGCTCGATCAACTTCAGGCCGCAACCGGTATCCGGCGTCGCATCCTTGAGCAGCCGGCTGCGCAGGCCATTGGCAAAGCGCGACGCCCAACGCTTGCTGGCGCTGTCGCGGCGATTGACCCGATGCCCTGCCACCAGTTTGATTCCGCCAGCCTGCCCTTCGCTGCCACGTACCAGGGCGAGCATGCCGGGGATGTCCGCCGGATCGTTCTGCCCGTCACCATCGAGGGTCGCCAGCCAGTGCCCGCGAGCAGCCTTGGCCGCGTGATAGACCGACGTGCTCTGGCCCAGGGAGCGCTCGTGACTGAGAATGCGCAACTGGCTGAAGCCACATTCTTTCAAGGTGCGCAGCTCGGCCAGGGTTTCATCGGTACTGCCGTCATCGACGACTATTACTTCGTAGAATTCATTGGCCAGAGCGGTGCGGATTTCCTGCAACAACGGCGGCAGATTGCTCGCTTCGTTCTTTGCCGGAATCAACACGGAAACATAAATAGCGTCGTTCATGGGTTACCTGAATAAAGGTTCTGGCTGTCGTTGCTGTCAATCACCAGCATCAAACGTTATAGAAATCCCGATACCACTCGACAAAGTTCGTGACCCCTGCCTCCACACTGATAGCGGGACGAAAGTCGATCAACTGCGCCAGTTCGCTGACATCCGCCCAAGTCCGCAGCACTTCACCCGGTTGCATGGGCAACGGGTTGATCGTTGCGCGAAGTCCAAGGGCGCCTTCGATACACTCGATAAAATGCAGCAACTTCACCGGTTCGCCACGACCGATGTTATAGAGCTGGCCCGGTACAACTTGCCCGTCCGCTGCAAGTGGCGGACGCAGGCGCAGGCGCATGATGCCCTCGACAATATCGTCGATATAAGTGAAGTCACGGGACATCTCGCCACCGTTGTACACATCGATGGGCTGCCCCTCGAGAATGGCCTTGGTGAACTTGAACAACGCCATGTCCGGCCGCCCCCATGGGCCGTAGACCGTGAAGAAACGCAGGCCGGTCATGGCAATGCCGTACAGATGGGAATAAGTGAACGCCATCAGTTCATTGGCGCGCTTGGTCGCGGCATACAGCGACGCCGGGCGCTCAACGGTATCGGCGGTGGAGAACGGCATGTGTTCGTTGAGGCCATACACCGAACTGCTGGAGGCGTAGACCAGATGCTCCGGCCGGTACTGACGGCAGGCTTCAAGGACGTTGAGAAAGCCGCTCAGATTGGACTCGGCGTACACCTGAGGCTGCTCAAGGGAATAACGCACACCGGCCTGGGCGGCAAGATGAATAACCTGGGCGAAGGCATTGCCCTTGAACAGCGCGAATAAAGCGTCCTTGTCGGCAATATCAACTTTATGAAAACTGAAATTTGAATAATTCGCCAACTTGCTCAGGCGCGCCTGTTTAAGTTCGACGCTGTAATAGTCGTTGAGATTATCGATACCGACCACATCCACGCCTGCCTCGCACAAGCGTCTGGCCAGATGAAAACCAATAAACCCCGCAACGCCGGTGATTAATACCGTCATGCCTTCCCCGTCGGTACGCCGTGGCGTCCGATATAAAAACTCGTCAATAAAAGAATGCAAGACAACTGTTCAGAAACAGCGCAAAGACTGCTGAAACAACTGTAAAAATTGTGTCACTGATTTATGACGTTTGAATGAAGATTAGAGGGGGTTGAGATGACAGATACCGACCTCACCGAACACAAAATAACTTTGCGAACTGGAACGCTATTTAAATGTGGGAGCCGCCTTGGTGGCGATGGCGGCCGATCAGTCAACGACGCTGTTGCGAGCGCTCCGCACTCGATCGCCACCAAGGCGGCTCTCACATCCAATCACCAGGCTTGTGCTCAAACACCACCTGCCCTACCTCTGCCAGGTAATCAACCCCACCTCCAACGGCACCGCCAACCCAGCGCTGGCATCAGCAATTACTCGCCCTGTGTAGTCCTCAGCCGGGCGATCATCAGGTACTTCGCCACGGTAGACCGACAAGCCATCGGCGTGGGCAGTCGGGTCAAGGCGCAGGTCCCAGGCTTGAGCCGGGCTGCCGTCGCGAGCTTCGGCGTAGAGCTGCACCCGCAGGTATACCGGCGACAGCCCCGCCAGGTCCATGCTCAGGCTGACCCGGTGGCGGCCGTTGCCGGGGGACATTTCCAGGGTCTGGAAGCGGATGGCTGGCCAATGATTGTGCAGTTCCTCCCGGACCTGGGTCAGTTGCCGGGCCAGGCGGCTGTGTTCCTGGATGCGTTGCTGGTAAGCCAGGGCAGCGGGCAGGTAGTAATGTTCGGTGTATTCGCGCACGGCACGGTCGGCGGAAAACTGCGTTACCAGGGTCGCCATGCTCGCGCGCATGCGGCGGATCCACTGGCGTGGCACGCCCTGCCCGTCGCGCTCGTAGAACGCCGGGACCACCTGTTGTTCAAGCAGCGCATACAGCTGATCGGCGTCCTGTTCATCGTATTGCGGACCGTGTTCGGCACCGTCACCAATGCCCCAGCCAACCTCTTCTGTGCAGGCTTCGGCCCACCAGCCGTCAAGCTGGGACAGGTTCAGGCCGCCGTTGGCGAGCACTTTCATGCCGCTGGTACCGCTGGCTTCCCACGGCCGACGCGGTGTATTGACCCAGACATCCACGCCCTGCACCAAGTGCCGCGCCACGCGCATGTCGTAGTCTTCGAGAAACGCCACCTTACCGCGCACATCCGGACGTTCGATGAACAGTTGCCAGTCAGCAATCATCTGCTGGCCGACCTTGTCCGCCGGGTGGGCCTTGCCGGCCAGTAGCAGCTGCACGGGGCGCCCCGGCTGATTGAGGATGCGCACCAGGCGCTCGGGATCGCTGAGCAGCAGATTGGGCCGTTTGTAGGTGGCAAAGCGTCGCGCGAAGCCCAGGGTCAGCACCTCGGCGCTGAACAGACCGCCCAGTGCCTCGATATCGTCCAGGGTCGCGCCATGCACGGCAGCGCTACGCGCCAGATGGGTGCGGACGAACTCGATCAGCCAGGCCCGGGCCTGTTGACGCAAACGCCAGAGATAGGCGTCGTCAACCTGCTCCAGGGTTTCGCTGACCCGCAATTCGCTCATGCCCAGCCAGGGCAGTTGTTCGCCATGCAGGGCCTGCCAGTGTTCCTCGGCTTCCCGGGAGATCCAGGTCGGCAAGTGAATGCCGTTGGTGACATGGCCGATGGGAACCGCCGCCAGCGGCCAACGCGGAAACAGATTATGAAAGATCTGCCGACTGGTCGCGCCGTGCAACTGGCTGACGGCATTGACCGCACCGGCGCAACGGGTGGCGAGAAATGCCATATTGAACGACTCGCTGCTGTCCTCGGGGTTCTGCCGCCCCAGGGCCAGAATCGCCGACAGAGGCTGACCCAGCTCATGCTCGATGTACCGCCCCAGGTACTTGCCGATCAGCTCGCAGGGAAAACGGTCGAACCCCGCCTCCACCGGTGTGTGGGTGGTAAACAGGTTACCGGCACGGGTGGCGGTCAGGGCCACGGCGAAATCCACCTGATGGGCCTGCATGTAACTGCGTGCCCGCTCCAGCATGGCAAAGGCCGCGTGGCCCTCATTGAGATGACAGACCTCGGGCGTATACCCCGCCGCTTCCAGCAGACGCCAACCGGCAATGCCGAGGACCATCTCCTGGCGCAGGCGCATTTCCAGGTCGCCGCCGTACAGCTCACTGGTGATCAAACGGACTGGCGGCGGATTGGCCGGGTCATTGCTGTCCAGCAGCAACAGGCGGTTGCGTCCCACCACCGCCTGCCAGCCACGCAGCCACACGGTCAGCCCCGGCAGCTCCACCGCCAGACGCAACAGGCTGCCATCCGGACGCAGCAGCGGCTCCACCGGCAGTTGGCGGCTGTCATTGACCGGATACAGCGCCTGTTGCACGCCATGCAGGCCGACTTCCTGACGGAAATACCCGTGCTGCCAGAGCATCCCCACCGCCACCACCGGCACGCCCAGGTCGCTGGCGGCCTTGAGCTGATCACCGGCGACGTTGCCCAGACCGCCGGAATAGATCGGCAACGCCTCGCTGAGCATGTACTCCATGGAGAAATACGCCACCCGGGTCAGTGCGGCGGTGTGCGGCCGTTTCTCGAACCAGGTCGACCGGGCCAGCAACTGCCGATGCTCCTCGGCCACCTGACGAACGCGGCCATGAAAATGGCTGTCAGTGAGCAGCACGTCGATGCGCTGCTCCGAGACCGCGTTGAAGACCAGGCAGGGGTTATGGGTCAGTTCCCACAGGGGATTGTCGAGGGTACGCCACAGGTCGTCGTTGAGACTGGACCAACGGATGGATTGATCGAACGCCAGCTGACGCAGGGTCAGATAGCCTGGGTCACTGTGATTGTCCTGGTTTGCCATGGTCGTTCCCCAAACACATCAGATTGAAATCTATGTGGGAGCGAGGCTTGCCCGCGAAGACAATATTTCTCGCAGCCAGTATTTACCGGATGTACCGGCCTCTTCGCAGGCAAGCCACGCTCCCGCGCTTCACCGTCCGTTCAGGCATCCGTAAACAACTGCCCTCGACTCTGCCCCCTGGCCAGTGGCGGCGGGCTGTCCGGCTGGCTGAAATCGTCGGTCCAGTGCCAGTTGCGGATCTCCGGCATGTCCTGGAAATGCTCGCGGATATAGGCGTCATGACGGCGCAGTTGGCTTTCGAAATAACTGATGGCTTCCAGTGCCTGTTGACGCAGGTGCGGAATGTGTTCCAGGGCATCAATGGCCAACTGATAGCGGCTCATGCGATTGAGCACCACCATGTCGAAGGGTGTCGTGGTGGTGCCGCGATCGGAGAAACCGCGCACATGAAAGCGCGCTTCGTTGGCCCGGCCATGAACCATGGAATGAATCACCCAGGTCGAGCCATGGAAAGCGAACATCACCGGCACTTCACGGGTGAACAGCGCCTCGAAGGAGGCGTGATCCATGCCGTGGGGGCGGTCCTGAGGGCTGGACAGAATGCCGAGGTCGACCACGTTGACCAGGCGCACGCGGATGCCGGGCACATGTTTGCGCAACAGCCAGGCCGCCGCCACCGCCTCGGTGGTCGGCACGTCCCCGGCACAGGCCAGTACGATGTCCGGGGTGCCGCCGTCGTTGCTGGCGAAGTCCCAGATCGAAGCACCTTGGGAGCAGTGCTTGAGGGCAGCGTTGAAGTCCAGCCACTGGAAATCCGGCTGCTTGCCGCAGGTCACCACGTTGACGTAGTTGCGGCTGCGCAGGCAGTGGTCGAAGACATTGACCAGGCAGTTGGAATCCGGCGGATAGTAGACCCGTACCACGTCGGCCCGGCGTTGCAGGACATTATCGACAAAGCCGGTGGACTGGTGGCTGAAACCGTTGTGATCGTTGCGCCAGGCATGGCTGGTAAGAAGGATATTCAACGACGCCAGGGGCCGGCGCCACGGAAATTCCCGGGCCTGCTGCAACCATTTGGCATGCTGAGTAACCATGGAATCCACCACCTGGGCAAAGGCCTCGTAAGTGGACCACATGCCATGGCGCCCGCTGAGCAGGTAGCCTTCCAGCCAGCCTTCGCACAGGTGCTCGCTGAGCACTTCCATGACCCGGCCATCCCGGGCGAGATGTTCATCCAGCTCCAGCAACGGCCCACTGGCCGTGCGCTCGGTGGCCTCGAACACCGCATTAAGACGGTTTGAGTTGGTTTCGTCGGGGCCGAACAGGCGGAAATTGCGCGGGTTGGCGCGAATCACATCACGCAGGTATTCACCCAGTTTGCGCGGCGCCTCGGCGATCACCTGGCCAGGACCGGGCACTTCCAGACCGTAGTGGGCGAAGTCCGGCAGATCCAGGGCGGTCAACACCCGCCCGCCATTGACGTGGGGCACGGCGCCCATGCGCAGGGGTGCCGGCGGGGTCAGGGCTTGCAGCTCGGGGACCAGCGCACCATTGTCGTCGAACAAAGTCTCGGGCGAGTAGCTGCGCAGCCAGCGCTCCAGCAGGACCAGATGGTCGGGGTTCTCTATAACGTTGGCCAGCGGCACCTGGTGGGCGCGGAAGGTGCCCTCCACCGGCACGCCATCAACTTCCTTCGGCCCGGTCCAGCCCTTGGGGCTGCGCAGGATGATCATCGGCCAGCGGCCCCGGGCGACATTGCCAAAGTCCCGGGCGGCGCGCTGAATATCACCAATATCGCCATAGGCCCGGTCGAGGGCGGCGGCAAAGCGTTGATGCATGCCCGGCAGGTCGTCCCCGGCGACGATGATCGGCTCATAACCGCGACCACGGTACAGGTCGAGCAGATCGCTGTCGGCCATTCGCGCTTCCACGGTCGGTCCGGAGATCTTGTAGCCGTTGAGATGCAATATCGGCAGCACCGCACCATCGCGCAGCGGGTCGAGAAAACGAATGCTTTTCCAGCTGCCCTCCAGTGGGCAGGTTTCGGCCTCGCCATCGCCAATCACACAGGCCACCAGCAGGTTGGGATTATCGAAGGCCACGCCGAAGGCATGCACCAGGGCATAACCCAGTTCACCGCCCTCGTGCAGCGAGTTGGGCGTGTGCGGCCCGCAGTGGCTGGGCACCCCGCCCGGCGTGGAGAAACTGCGGAAGAAGCGCAGCATGCCATCGCCGTCGGCGCCGATATCGCTGTGCACTTCGCTGTAGGTGCCTTCGAGCCAGGCGCAGGCATTGAGGGTCGGGCCGCCATGACCGGGGCCGGAGATATACACCACCTCGCAACGTTGCTCGCGGATCAGGCGGTTGAGGTGCACATACAGGAAGTTCTGCCCGGCCGAGGTGCCCCAGTGCCCGAGCAAACGCGGCTTGATATGCTCGGCCTGCAGCGGCTCGCGCAACAGAGCGTTGGCCTTGAGATAGATCTGCCCCACGCACAGGTAATTGGCCGCGTCCCAGTAGCGTTGCATGTTGCGCAGCAGCTCAGGGCTCAACGGGCCTGCCTGGGCTGCAGGTGGCACTGGCGCGGTGGACGCCAGATCGGCGCTGGAGAGCAACGGATTGAAGATGTACATGACGACTCCTTTGAAGGGCGTAGTAAAAACTTCAGGTGCCGGACAGCTTAGCCGCTGTGCGGTCTTTGCAGAGCGCATACCCTGTGGGAGCGGATTCATCCGCGAAAGCGATGATCCTGACCATAAAGATGCAGCGGATGTACGGGCTTCTTCGCGGATAAATCCGCTCCTACAGTTACGCAACCTCAGTGTCTGATCGCTCGTCAATTCAACGACCGACGCAGCCGCGACAGCGCCACGCCAAAGAACAGGCTGCCAATCGCAGCAATCGCCAACAGCTGCGGCCAGACAATGCCAATGGACGCGCCGCGAAACAGGATCGCCTGGCTCAACTCGACAAAATGGGTGGTCGGCGCCGCCAGCATGATCTGCTGGACCCGCTCGGGCATGCTTTCCCGTGGGGTCATGCCGCCGGAGAGAATCTGCAACGGAATCAGAGTCAGGATGATCAGCAGGCCCAGCTGCGGCATCGACCGCGCCAGGGTGCCGAAGAAAATACCGATGGAGGTGGTGGCGAACAGGTGCAGCGCCGCGCCGGCGAGAAACAGCAGGAACGAGCCATTGATCGGGATCTGCAACCACTGCCCCACTACCAGACGAACCGACAGCGCTGCCGCCACTAATACCACCAGGGCCATCGACCAGACCTTGGCCAGCATGATCTCGAAAGGTGTCACCGGCATGACCAGCAGATGCTCGATGGTGCCGTGCTCACGCTCGCGGATCAGCGCGGCGCCGGTGAGGATGATCGAGAGCATGGTGATCTGATTGATCACTTCGTTGATCGCGCCGAACCAGGTCGCCACCAGATTGGGGTTGAAGGCCATATGCACCACGGCATTGGCCTCATCCGGCTCGACGCCACGGTAATGGCGCAGGAACTCCGCCACTTCGGTACCGATGATCTGCTGGATATACCCGGCGCCGGTAAAGGCCTGGCTGATCTGGGTGGCATCGACGTTGACCTGGATGGTCGGCTGCCGCCCGGCCAGAACATCCTGTTGCAGGCGCGGCGGGATATCCAGGGTAAAGGTGTAAACCCCGGAATCCATGCCATGGTCGATCTGGCCGTAATCGATGTCCACTGGCTTGAGAAAGTACGGCATCTGGAAGGCGTTGATGATCTGCAGCGACAGCGGCGAGCGGTCTTCATCGATCACGCCGATGGTAGCGCGATGGGGCGATTCCGGGACCTTGGTCGCCGCGGAATACACACCAATGGTGAAGGAAAACACGATCAGCAACAGCAAGGCCGGGTCGTGATACAGGCTGCGCAATTCCTTGATGCCCAGTTGCAGGATATTGGAGAACATCTCAGTCCTCCTGCTGCTTGAGGCCGACGACACTGAACAGCGTCAACAGCGGGATAGTGAGCAGCAACGGCAGGAAATACAGGTACAGGTCGCCCATGCTCAGGGCCTTGGAAAACACCCCGCGACTGATGGTCAGGAAATGCCCCGTGGGATAAATATTACCGATCAGCGCACCCATGCCTTCCAGGGATGACACCGGGTTGAGCAGCCCGGAAAACTGCACCGCAGGCAGCAAGGTGGCAATGGCAGTGCCGAATATCGCCGCGATCTGACTCGACAGAATCGACGACATCAACAGGCCCAGGCCGGTGGCACAGATCACGTAGAGCAGCGCACCGAGGGTCAGTGTCAGCAGGCTGCCCTTGACCGCGACGCCGAACACCAGCAGCGCCAGGACCAGCATCACCAGAAAATTGATCATGCCCAGAGCGATATAGGGCAGTTGTTTGCCCAACAGGAACTCCAGACGGGTTACCGGGGTGACATACAGATTGGTGATCGAACCCAGCTCCTTCTCCCGCACTACGCCCAGAGCGGTGAGCATCGCCGGAATCAGCATCAGCAACAGCGGAATCACCGCCGGAACCATGGCCGGCAGGCTCTGCACATCGGGGTTGTAGCGGTACCGCAGGGCAATATCCACAGGCCCGCTATCGACACGCCCGGTGGTTTCGAACAGCCGCTGCTGCAACCAGGCGCCATGGATACCGGCGACATAGCCACGAATGGTCTCGGCACGGGTGGGCATGGCGCCGTCGATCCAGAAGCCGATTTCCGGGTGGCTGCCGCGATCCAGGTCACGACCGAAACCGGGGGGAATCTCCACCGCCAGGCTGATCTCGCCGCTGCGCAAACGCTGGTCGAGATCGTCGTAGTCACGCAGCGCGGCTTTTTCCGTGAAGTAACGCGAACCGGCGAGGTTAAGCGCATAGCCCTGGCTGGCGCCGCTGTGATCGCGGTCGAGTACGGCGTACTTGAGATTTTCCACGTCCAGATTAATGCCGTAGCCCATGATCAGCATGAGCAGGCCGCTGCCGATCAGGGCCAGAGTCGCGCGCAGTGGGTCGCGACGCAGCTCCATGCTCTCGCGTTGGCTGTAACTGAACAGGCGCCTCAGGCTGAAACGGGCGGTATTGACGTTAGTGTTCGTTGCATTCGCAGGTGCCGCGACCTCGACAATGGCCTGTTGCGGTGGCGCGACATCCTGCAGGTAGGCGATGAAAGTTTCTTCGAGCGTCGGCAGACCACGCTTGGCCATCAGCGCCTGCGGCGTATCGCTGTCCAGTACGCGACCGGCATGCATCATGGAGATACGGTCGCAGCGCATGGCCTCATTCATGAAGTGGGTGGAGATAAAGATCGTCACCCCCTCCTCCCTCGATAACTGCACCAACAGTTCCCAGAAACTGTCCCGAGCCACCGGATCGACGCCGGAGGTGGGCTCGTCGAGGATCAGCACTTCCGGACTATGGATCACCGCCACCGCCAGGGACAACCGCTGACGCACACCCAAGGGCAAGTCGTTGGGCATCTGGTCGGCCACAGCACCGAGATCAAAGCGCTCCACCATCGCCTGCACGCGCGGCCCGCGTTTCTCGGTGGGCAGGTGAAACAGCCGGGCGTGCAGCTCCAGGTTCTGCAACACGCTCAGTTCGCCATACAGGGAAAACGCCTGGGACATATAACCGACCCGGCGTCGTGTCTCGATATCTCGCGGGTCCACGGGCTGGCCAAACAGCAGCGCCTGGCCCTCACTGGCCGGTTGCAGGCCGGTGAGCATTTTCATGGTGGTGGATTTACCGCAGCCATTGGAGCCGAGGAAGCCGAAAATCTCGCCGCGTTCGATACGGAAGTCGACGTGATCCACCGCGACGAAATCACCGAAACGACAGGTCAGGCCATGGGCCTCGATGGCCGGTGCCGAGTCCTGGGGCTGACGTGGCGGGATGCTCAGGGCCTGATGCCCGCGGCGTTTCTCTTCCGGCAGCAGGGCGATGAAAGCCTGCTCCAGGCTGTCGCTGGCGGTACGTTGCAGCAGCTCGGCGGGGCTGCCGGTGTCGAGGATCCGCCCGGCATCCATTGCCATCAACCAATCGAAGCGTTGTGCCTCGTCCATATAGGCCGTGGCGACCAGCACGCTCATGCCCGGCCGATTATTACGAATACGTGCGATCAGGTCCCAGAACTGACTGCGCGCCAACGGATCGACGCCCGTGGTGGGTTCATCGAGGATCAGCAGATCCGGGTCATGGATCAAGGCACAGCACAGCCCCAACTTCTGCTTCATGCCGCCGGAAAGCTTGCCTGCCGGACGCTCACCGAAGCCGTCCAGGCCGGTGCTGCGCAACAGTTCATCGATACGCCGCCGACGCTCAGCCACGCCTTGGCCGAACAGACGAGCGAAGAAGTCGAGGTTCTCGAATACGGTCAAGGTTGGATAGAGATTCTTGCCCAGGCCCTGGGGCATATAGGCGATACGCGGGCAGACCTGGCGGCGATGGCGACTGTCAGCCATATCGCCGCCCAGCACCTGCACCGTACCGGACTGGATCTTGCGAGCCCCGGCGCTCAGCGCCAGCAGGCTGGACTTGCCGACGCCGTCAGGCCCGATCAGGCCGACCATGCAATTGGCCGGGATCGCCAGGCTGACGTCCTGCAAGGCACTGGCCTTGGCATAGTGCAGGCTGACCTGCGTCAGTTGCACCACCGGCGCGTTATCGTCGGTCATTGCGGCACGTTGATCTGAAGCTGCGCAGGCCAGTTGGCGCCACCGTCCAGTTTCAGATAAGCCACTCCGGGCAGGCCGGTCTTGACCTGATTCAAGTGTTTTTCCAGCAACTGCCGGTCAATCCGCGCCTTGATGCGAAACATCAGTTTTTCCCGCTCGCTGGCGGTTTCCACCGCCTTGGGGGTGAACTGAGCGACGCTGGCGACATAGCTGACTCTGGCCGGAATCACATATTGCGGGGCGGCATCGAGGATCAGCCGCACATCGGCACCCAACGCCACGCGCCCGGCCTGAGCGGTAGGCAGGAAAAAAGTGATGTAGACATCGTTGAGGTCGACCAGATTCAGCACCTTGCCACCCGCCGCGAGGACTTCCCCCGGCTGCGCCACACGGTACTGCACCCGCGCCTGACGGTCGGTCTTGAGCTGGCTGTCGAGGATATCGGCCTGCAGGCGTTCGACTGCAGCCTTGAGCGCCTCGACACTGGACTGGGCTTCGATGACCTGGGACTTGGCGGCGATGATCGCCGCCTTGGCCGACCACACCTGTGCCCGCGCGGAGGCTACGCCCGCTTCCTTGGCCTGCTGCACGGCGAGGTCGTCGTCCAGTTGCTGGCGGGCCACGGCGTTGTATTGAATGAGCTGATCGGTGCGGCCATAGCGCTTCTGTGCGGCAGTCAATTCGGCGACCCGCTGGTTGACCGTGGCTTCGGCAGCGTTCTTTTCGTTCTCGCGTTGCTCGACCACGGCCTGGGCGGTGAGCACGGCGTTGTCGGCTTGACGCACCTGAGCCTGGGCCTGATTCAACTGCGCCTGCAGGACCTGGATATCCATGGTCGCGAGGACTTGCCCTGGCTGAACGAAATCGCCCTCGTCCACTGCCACCGTGAGAATCCTTCCGGCCAGTTTGGTGGCGACATCAATCTCGGTCGCCTCGATGCGGCCATTACCGCTGGCAAAACCCTCGCCAAGACCGGTCGGCCGCAGCTCCATCCAGATCCACACGGCAAGCACGACAACAACCGCTGCTGCCACGGCATAGCGGATCCAGGTTTTCTTGCTGACCGGGGCCATTCACACGTCCTTGGTTTTCAATGCAGCGAGGCCGATGGGCAGGACTTTGGTTATAACAGTCCAGCCTCTCCCCGCCATTGATCCAGGTCATCTTTTGCGAATGCACCGGCTGGACTCGGGCCTGCTCCCCCTTAAAGCTTGTATTCGGTATCGGTGCGCTCCAACTGCCGAATCAATGCATTCCAGTGCCGCGCCACGCCGGGGCTGTTGCCGTCCTTGAAGGCCTTGGCCTGTTGTTCGACCTTGGCCACCACCTCGGCGGGCGGGAAGATCAGTTCGGCATTGCCTGCGGTTTGCGCAGCAATCTGGATATTGCAGGCGTATTCGAGGAAGTGCAGTTGATGGAAGGCATGCTCGACACTGACACCCGCCGTCAGCAGACCATGGTTGCGCAGGATCATCACGCTCTTGTCGCCCAGATCCGCCACCAGACGTTCGCGCTCGTCAAGGTCCAGGGCCACACCTTCATAGCCGTGATAGGCCACACGTCCGGAGAAACCCAGGGAATGCTGGGAAATCGGCAGCAGACCGTCTTTCTGCGCCGACACGGCAATCCCGTCGCGGGTATGGGTGTGCAGCACCGCCTGAAGATCCGGCCGCGCGGCATGGATTGCGCTGTGAATTACGTAGCCGGCGTGATTGATGCCGAGGCCGGTCGGGTCGTCGACGATCGTGCCATCGATATCGACCTTGACCAGGTTGGAGGCGGTGATTTCATCGAACAGCAGGCCAAAGGCATTGATCAGAAAGTGCTCGTCCGGCCCCGGTACGCGTGCCGAAAAGTGCGTGTAGATATGGTCGGTCCAGCGTTTCTGCGCCGCCACCCGGTAAGCCGCCGCGAGCTTGACCCGCACCTCCCACTCTTCGGGTGAAACCCGGTCACGCACGTTGCCGTCCTGATGGGCGGGCAGATTCAAAGCGCTGACATTACTCACGAAGCATTACTCCTGTAGGGGGCCGATTGGGCTGATGGAGCAAGACTATGCGCATAAGAAAACGATTAAAAAGCACATTTACTTCTAAGCTAATTATTAAAAAATAGAATATTAAAAATGGAAGTCATGCTTAGATTGCCAGCCCGACCGCCCACCACGCGGAGGTAATCCCAACCTTGGTGCGTGTGTGGAGCTGGCATGAACGCGTTATCTTCTCGATCCTCGTTGCTCGACCTTGAGGCTGATGTGCTGATCATCGGCGGCGGCCTGGCCGGCACTTGGGCCGCCGTGGCCGCCGCCCGTGCAGGCAGCAGGGTGATTCTGGTCGACAAGGGTTATTGCGGGACCAGTGGTGTGACCGCCACCGCAGGCCCCGGCCACTGGTGGGTGCCGCCCGAAGGTCGCGAGGCGGCCATCGACAAGCGCCTGGGCACCGCCTTCGGCCTGGCGGATCGCTCGGTGATGGCCAACGCCCTGGATACCACCTGGCGCAGCCTGCCGAGTATCAACGACTACTACCCCTTCCCCCGCAACGAACAGGGTGTGCTGCAGTATCGCGGCCTGCGCGGCCCGGAGTACCTGCGCGGCATGCGTCGTCTGGTGCAGGACAGCGGTGTGACCATCCTCGATCACTGCCCAGCCCTGGAACTGCTGCGTGACGATCATGGCGTGGTGGCCGGTGCCCGCGGCTGGCGTCGTCAGGCCGGGGGTGACTGGCAGGTGCGGGCCGGGGCGACGGTCATCGCCAGTGGTGGCTGTGCCTTTCTTTCGCATTTGCTGGGCAGCCATAGCAATACCGGCGACGGCTACCTGATGGCCGCTGAAGCCGGGGCCGAACTCTCGGGCATGGAGTTTTCCAACTACTACGGGATCGCGGCGGCAGGCAGCAGCATGAGCCGCTCCATGGTCTACACCTTCGGCGACTACTTCGACGCCGCCGACCGCCAATTGCCGATAAGTCAGGGGCCGGGCTTTACCGAAGAACTGGCCAGGGCCCTGCTGCAAGGCCCGGTCTACTGTCGCCTCAATCGCGTACCGCAGCAGATCCGCGCGCAACTGCCCAGTGTGCAGCCCAACCTCATGCTGCCGTTCGACCGCCAGGGCATCGACCCTTACACCCAGCGTTTCGCAGTGACCCTGCACGCCGAGGGCACCATCCGTGGCGTCGGCGGCTTGCGCGTCATTGATGAGGATTGCCAAACCAGTGTTCCCGGCCTGTTCGCCGCCGGAGATGCCGCCAGCCGCGAAGGCATCGCCGGGGCCACCTCGGGCGGTGGCGCGCAGAACTCGGCCTGGGCCTTGTCCAGCGGCCAGTGGGCCGGCACCGGGGCCGCACGTCTGGCCCGGCAACGCAAAACCACCCAGGGACCGTTACAGGGCCTGGGGCTGGAAGCAGGTAAACAAGGCCCGCAACTGGACAGCACAGCACTGATTCGGCAGATCCAGGCCGAAGTGCATCCTCTGGACAAGAACCTGTTCCGCAGCGGCGCTCAGCTTGAGCGTTCATTGCAGGTACTGGATTCGGTGTGGGATGCCGTACGACACGGCGCGTTCAGTGCTGACAATCCCTTGCGCGCCCGGGAAACCCAGGCCATGGCAGCCACCGCCCGCTGGTGCTATCAGGCCGCCGAACAGCGCCGGGAAAGTCGCGGCATGCATCAGCGCAGCGACCTGCCGGGCCATGATCCACGCTTTGATGCGCACCTGCGCATCGGTGGCCTCGACCACGTGTGGACTCGACTCGATGCCCTGCCTCACACCCAGCCCCTGCCCGAGAGCGCCCTGCCATGATCGAACTGATCTACTCCGACCTGTGCAACGGCTGCGGCCAGTGCGTCACGGTGTGCCCGACCAATGTGCTGAGCCCCGGCCCGCAAGGCGTACCGCTGATTGCCGAGCAGTCGGCCTGCCAGACCTGCTTCATGTGCGAGCTGTATTGCGCCCAGGATGCCTTGTATGTCGACCCGGACTGCGCAACGCCCCGCAAACCCGACCCGCAGAAAATCCGCGCCAGCGGCCTGCTTGGCCAGTACCGGCGGGACTCGGGATGGGATGAATGGGCCGATGATCCACGCCACGCCAATGAGCATTGGCGCATGGACGGGATTTTTGCCCTGGCGCGGGGGGCGGGCTAAACAGCAATACCCAGGCAGAAACATCGACCCGTGGGAGCCGGCTTGCTGGCGATGGCGGCAGATCAGTCACCAAAGCTATTACGAGGGCTTCGCACTCGATCGCCACCAAGGCGGCTCCCACAAGACCTCATTTCAATCCAAAGAATTGCGTCGCACTTAGTAACCTACGCCCTCACTCCCTCCCGCTCCTGACTGAACCACGCGTCGATATGCTCAGGCGCAATCGGTCTCGAGTAGAAATAGCCCTGCACCAGCGTGCACCCGAGACTGGTCAGGGCATCGAGCTCATCGCGGGTTTCCACGCCTTCGACGATGCATTCGAGCTGCATGTCCAGGCTCAGGGCCACCAGGGATTTCACTATCTTGTAGCTGGCCGGGTTTTCATGCAGGCCGGTGACGAAACTTCGATCGATCTTGATCTTGGTAAAAGCCAAGGAGTGCAACTGGCTGAGGCTGGAAAAACCGGTGCCGAAGTCGTCCAGGGAAATACCGCAGCCCAGGGCACGCAAGCGATTGACCGCACGCTGCACTTGGGCCAGGTCCTGCATCATCGCCGTTTCGGTGATTTCCAGGTCCAGCCGCCGTGGGTCGAAACCGCTTTCGAAAATGACCTGGACAATCTCCCGCGCCACATCGTCCGAGGCGCAATCGTGGGCCGACAGATTGAACGACAGGCGAACATCCTCCGGCCATTCACGCGCAGCCAGCAGCGCCTTGCGCAGCAACGGCGGCGTCAGGCGATTGATCATGCCGATACGCTCGGCCACCGGAATGAACCGGTACGGCGAGACGTCCCCCAGTTTCGGGCTATGCCAGCGCGCCAGGGCTTCGAACGACACGGTGCGCTGACTCGGCAAGTGGATCACCGGCTGAAAAACCAGGCTGAATTCCTGTTCGATATCAACCCGGCGCAAGGCCTGCTCGGTAACACCGTCCTGCAATAACTGGCGATGGTGGTCGACGGTAAACATCGACAGCGTGCCGCGATTGTTGCGCTTGCTGTGATACAGGGCGTAATCAGCGTACTCGAAGGCTTCGGCGGCGTTGGAGGCCATGTCCGGGAAGGTGGCGATGCCCAGTGAGCAACTGATCTGCACTGGCAAGTCGGTGAGCATGAATGGCGTCGCCAGGGCAATACAGACTCGCTCGCCGAACTGGATCAGCGTCTTGTCACTGGCGTCATTACCCAGGATCAGGGCGAACTCATCGCCGCCAAGCCGGGCCAGATGCATGCCCGGTGCCAGCAGCCCGAGCAGGCGCTGGCCGACCTGCTCCAGCAGGTGATCGCCTACGCGGTGGCCATATTGATCATTGACCGGCTTGAAGCCGTCCAGATCAATGATGCCCACGGCAAGCCGGGTATTGCCGGCCTGGGCCCGGACCATTTCACGGTCCAGGGTGCTGAAAAACTGCCGGCGATTGGGCAGCCCGGTAAGGCTGTCCTGATTGGCCAGGCGCAGGTTTTCGTCGCTCAGTTCCTGAGTCGTGGCCTGGGCGTCGATCAGGCGAATAAAGGCACGGTAATGGTTGTTGAGAATCACCAGCATGGCGACGGACACCAGTGCCACATTTAACGCCATGGCGATAAAGGTGCTGTCGCCGGTAGCCGAAAAGAACACCACGAACACCACGTTGACGATCAGTGCCGTGGTCTGGGCGGCCGGACGCAGGTGCATCATGCTGAAGATCACGCTGATGACCGTGATCGCCATGTAAAAGGCCACATGGGACTTCGCGTAGGCGTCGCCATAGGGAAACAGCGCCAGCGACCAGAGGGTGAAGAGAATTGAAATGGGCGCAACCAGCTTATTGGTGCGGGTCAGGCTGCGCAGGATATGTTCGGTGCCGGGGTCGGTATCGCGGGCATACAGCCACAGCCAGGCCCGACCGCCGCAGATCAGCGTCAACAACGACGGCACATAGATCACCAGCCAGTTCGGCGCGGAGCTCATATGGGTAAAGGCCAGCGCCCAGGTATTGACCAGCAGAATCAGGTACATCAGCGGCAACTGGCGCGACAGCGCGATGTATTGAGCCTTGAGCAACCGAGGATTGTCGCTCGGCAGCGCCATAAGCGCCTGCCACTTCTTGAGCAGTCCGGTCTTTATCAAGATGACCTCTCTGGCCTTGTCAATGGAGCCCGGCCTGCGTGCAAGCGCCCGTACACATTCTTGGAAGGTAGACAGCGTACTGGCTATTTAGTGTCAACGACGACAAAAAACACAGACAGAGTCCGGCCATTGCCTGTTTGTCGGCAGGAAAAATGGATTCTGAAGAGAGGAAGTCATGACTGTGGTGCCGGGGTTTTGCGGGGAGAAGCCCGACCCGCGAAAAGCGGCCCCCCCCGGGGGGTATAAAAAAACCCAGGGCACAATGGCCCCCCCGCACAAACCCAAGTGGGGAGCGGGG
>NZ_JANUFD010000023.1 GCF_024807945.1 Pseudomonas sp. JUb42
TGAATTGGTGCCCAGAAGAAGACTCGAACTTCCACGACCTTGCGGTCACCAGCACCTGAAGCTGGCGTGTCTACCAATTTCACCATCTGGGCAATTCGTTGATTTCATTCGATAAATCGTTTGATTTCAACTACAACGTGGCGTGTGCCGTCGTTGTGGGGCGCATCTTACGGAGGCAAAACGGGGCTGTAAACCCCCTTTCGTAAAATTTTTTTGAAATAGCGAAAAGGCGCGGCAAATGGTGTCTTCGCGTTTCAATCGGGTATATGCCAAACTAAATGCATACAGACAAGGTGAACTCATACTAATGGCCGATTGGCAGTCCCTCGATCCCGAGGCCGCTCGTGAAGCGGAAAAATACGAAAACCCTATCCCCAGCCGCGAGCTGATTTTGCAGCACCTGTCCGAGCGTGGATCGCCGGCCAGTCGCGAGCAACTGGTGGAAGAGTTTGGTCTGACCACTGAAGATCAGTTCGAGGCCTTGCGCCGCCGCCTGCGGGCGATGGAGCGCGATGCGCAACTGATCTACACCCGCCGCGGGACGTACGCGCCGGTAGATAAGCTCGACCTGATCCTGGGCCGCATCTCCGGTCACCGTGACGGTTTCGGCTTCCTGTGCCCGGACGACGGCTCGGAAGACCTGTTCATGAGCCCGGCGCAGATGCGTCTGGTGTTCGATGGCGACCGCGCCCTGGCCCGGGTTTCCGGCCTGGACCGGCGTGGCCGTCGCGAAGGGGTGATCGTCGAAGTCATCTCCCGTGCCCACGAAAGCATCGTGGGTCGCTACTTCGAAGAAAGCGGCATCGGTTTCGTCGTGCCGGATAATCCGAAGATCCAGCAGGAAGTGTTGGTGACGCCGGGTCGCAACGCCGACGCCAAGGTCGGGCAGTTCGTTGAGGTCAAGATCACGCACTGGCCGACGCCGCGCTTCCAGCCTCAGGGCGATGTGATCGAAGTGGTGGGCAACTACATGGCGCCCGGCATGGAAATCGATGTCGCGCTGCGCACCTACGACATTCCTCACGTCTGGCCAGAGGCCGTGCTCAAGGAAGCGGCCAAGCTCAAGCCGGAAGTCGAAGATAAGGACAAGGAACACCGCGTCGACCTGCGCCATCTGCCGTTCGTCACCATCGACGGCGAAGATGCCCGCGACTTCGACGATGCGGTCTACTGCGAAGCCCGTCCGGGCAAACTGCGCCTGTTCTCCGGCGGCTGGAAGCTCTACGTGGCAATTGCCGACGTCTCCAGCTATGTGAAGATCGGTTCGGCCCTGGATACCGAAGCACAGGTGCGCGGCAACTCGGTGTATTTCCCCGAGCGCGTGGTGCCGATGCTGCCTGAGCAGCTGTCCAACGGCCTGTGCTCGCTGAACCCGCTGGTCGATCGCCTGGCCATGGTCTGTGAAATGACCATCTCCAAGACCGGCGAAATGACCGACTACGTGTTCTACGAAGCGGTCATCCACTCCCATGCGCGCTTGACCTACAACAAAGTCAGCTCGATGCTGGAGCAGCCCAAGACCAGCGAAGCGCGGCAATTGCGCGGCGACTACAAGGAAGTCCTGCCGGACCTCAAGCAGTTGTATGCGCTGTACAAGGTGTTGCTGGGCGCGCGGCATGCCCGCGGTGCCATCGACTTCGAAACCCAGGAAACCCGGATCATTTTCGGCTCCGAGCGCAAGATCGCGGAAATCCGCCCGACCACGCGCAACGATGCTCACAAACTGATCGAAGAGTGCATGCTGGCTGCCAACGTGGCCACCGCCGAATTCCTCAAGAAACACGAGATTCCCGCGCTGTACCGGGTGCACGATGGTCCGCCGCCGGAGCGTCTGGAAAAACTGCGCGCGTTCCTCGGTGAGCTGGGCCTGTCGTTGCACAAAGGCAAGGACGGCCCGACGCCGAAGGACTATCAGGCTCTGCTGGAAACCGTGCGTGAACGCCCGGACTACCATCTGATCCAGACGGTCATGCTGCGTTCGTTGAGCCAAGCGGTCTACACCTCGGACAACAACGGCCACTTCGGCCTGAACTATGAGGCGTACACCCACTTCACCTCGCCGATTCGCCGTTATCCGGACTTGCTGACGCACCGGGCCATCCGCAGCGTCATCCGCTCTAAACAGGAAACGCCGCACGTACGGCGTGCCGGTGCCGCGACCATCCCGAAAGCGCGCATCTATCCTTACGACGAAGCGGGCCTGGAGCAGTTGGGCGAGCAGTGCTCCATGAGCGAGCGCCGTGCCGACGAAGCCACCCGTGACGTGGTCAACTGGCTCAAGTGCGAGTTCATGAAGGATCGCGTTGGCGAGTCCTTCCCGGGTGTGATTACTGCCGTGACCGGTTTCGGCCTGTTCGTCGAGCTGACCGATATCTACGTCGAGGGCCTGGTGCACGTCACCGCCTTGCCGGGCGATTACTACCACTTCGATCCTGTGCATCACCGCCTGGCGGGCGAGCGCACCGGTCGCAGCTTCCGCCTGGGCGACACCGTGGAAGTGCGGGTCATGCGCGTTGATCTTGACGAGCGCAAGATCGACTTCGAAATGTCGGAAAAAACCACGACTGCCCCAGTGGGTCGCAAGCGTCGCAGCAGCGAACCTGCACCGGCTGCTACCCCGGCACCTGCTGCGGCTGCCAAGGAAAAGGCGTCTGCCCCGGCCCGTGCGCCGAGCAAGCGCCCGGCCAAGGCTGATGGGGCTTCCGATGCCTATCGTCCGAGCGATGCCGCTGCCAAGAATGCCGAAGTACGCAAGAGCCGCGAGCTGAAACAGGCTTTGCTGGCGGAGGCAAAGGGCGGCAGCAAGACCTCATCGGGAAAGTCCGGTAAAGCCGGTTCTGCGCCTGCGTCATCGGGCAAGCCTGCTAAACCCAGTAAGCATCGCAAGGGCCCGCCAAAATCGGGCTCGGCATCTGCGGCCGATGGCGGCAGTCTGCGTAAACCTAAGGCCAAGTCATGAGTCAGTTGGAAAAGATCTACGGCGTGCATGCCGTAGAAGCCCTGTTGCGCCACCATCCCAAGCGGGTCAAGCAGATCTGGCTGGCTGAGGGTCGCAGCGACCCGCGTTTCCAGGTCTTGCTGCAATTGGCTGGCGAGAACCGTGTGTCGGTAGGGCAGGCCGAGCGTCGCGAGATGGACGCCTGGGTCGAAGGCGTGCACCAGGGCGTAGTGGCTGAAGTCAGCCCAAGCCAGGTCTGGGGCGAAGCCATGCTCGACGAGTTGCTCGATCGCACCGAAGGTGCACCGCTGTTGCTGGTGCTGGATGGTGTGACCGACCCGCACAACCTCGGCGCCTGCATGCGCACCGCCGATGCCGCCGGTGCGTTGGCAGTCCTGGTGCCCAAGGACAAGTCGGCCACTTTGACACCTGTGGTGCGCAAGGTCGCCTGCGGCGCCGCCGAAGTCATTCCCCTTGTCGCCGTGACCAACCTGGCGCGCACCCTGGAAAAACTCCAGCAGCGCGGCCTGTGGGTCGTCGGTACGGCGGGGGAGGCCGAGCAGGAACTATACGAACAGGACCTGACCGGGCCGATCATCATGATCATGGGCGCCGAAGGCAAAGGCATGCGCCGCCTGACCCGCGAGCATTGCGACTACCTGGTGCGTCTGCCGATGGCCGGTAGCGTCAGCAGCCTGAACGTTTCCGTTGCTACAGGTGTGTGCCTGTTTGAAGCGATGCGCCAGCGCAATGCCAAGGCGGCCGCTGCGCGGAAGTAGTCTAGCTACGAGCTGCGAGCTACAAGCCGAACGACAGTTGCTTTGGCTTGTAGCTCAAGGCTCGCGGCTGGCAACTGCTCCTGTTCAAATAATCACCAATTGCCTTGCACCTGTGCATCCCCTTCTCTACAATTGCGCCCCTTGCTGTCACGGCAGGCGCTGATGTGCCTGTCCCTGAGCAAGACTCACAGTGTCATTCACTCCTTGTCTGACCGCATTTTGCGGCAGGCTACAACCCGTAAGGAGCATTCATGCGTCATTACGAAATCATCTTCCTGGTCCACCCGGATCAGAGCGAACAAGTCGGCGGCATGGTTGAGCGTTATACCAAGCTGATCGAAGAAGACGGCGGCAAAATCCACCGTCTGGAAGACTGGGGCCGTCGTCAACTGGCCTATGCAATCAACAATGTTCACAAGGCTCACTACGTGATGCTGAACGTTGAGTGCACCGGCAAGGCCCTGGCCGAGCTGGAAGACAACTTCCGTTACAACGATGCCGTGATCCGTAACCTGGTCATCCGTCGCGACGAAGCCGTTACCGGCCAGTCCGAGATGCTCAAGGCTGAAGAGAACCGCAGCGAGCGCCGTGAGCGTCGTGACCGTCCTGAGCACTCCGACAGCGCCGATGGCGTTGATGGTGATGACAGCGACGTTAGCGATAACGCTGACGAGTAATCCACGGACCTTTTGAGGAGCCTATTACATGGCACGTTTCTTCCGTCGTCGTAAATTCTGCCGCTTCACCGCTGAAGACGTGAAAGAGATCGATTACAAAGATCTCAACACTCTGAAAGCCTACGTATCCGAGACCGGCAAAATCGTTCCAAGCCGTATCACTGGTACCAAAGCTCGTTATCAGCGTCAGCTGGCCACCGCTATCAAGCGCGCCCGCTTCCTGGCCCTGCTGGCCTACACCGACAGCCACGGCCGCTGAGACCAGGTCGTCGACAAAAAGTAGCAAAGGATAGAACGCATGCGCGCCATGGCTAATTTCATCATGCGCGGTCGCGTGCAGGCCACTTTGATAGTGGCCGGATGTGCGGCATTGCCGCTGTTGTTCTGGTTGAGTGCTGCCGCAGGATGCCTTGTGCTTCTGCGGCGCGGGTTGAGTGATGCCATGGGTGTCCTCGCCTGGGCTCTGCTGCCGGCCTTGGTCTGGTGGTACTACGGTGATCCTCGCATCTTGATGGTGCTGATCGGCTCACTGGGGTTGGCGACGCTTCTGCGCGCCAGCGAATCCTGGGTCCGCGTGCTGCTGGTCAGCGTGGCAATGGGTCTGGTGTATGCCTTGATCCTGGGTGCGGTTTTCCGCGAACCCATCGAAGCGATGGCGCTGGAGTTGGAAAAACTCTTGCCGCGAATCCTCGAAGGGCTCTACCAACAGCTGTCGGTAGAGGAGCGAGCGCGCCTTGGAGCATTGATTGCACCGGTCCTGAACGGCCTGATAGCGGCTTTGCTGCAAATTGTCAGTGTGCTGTGCCTGATTGTCGGGCGTTACTGGCAAGCGTTGTTGTACAACCCGGGTGGTTTCGGGCGCGAGTTTCGCGCTGTCAGACTGCCTCGAGTAGCGGCGTTGGTGCTGTTGGTGTGCATGCTGGTGGGGCCGAATTTCGGTCCGCAGATGGCGATGTTGACACCGTTGTGCAGTGTCCCGCTGGTATTCGCCGGGCTGGCCTTGATGCACGGTCTGGTGGCTGAAAAGCGACTGGCCAGGTTCTGGCTGGTGGGGTTGTACGTCACGCTGCTCATGTTCATGCAGCTGATCTATCCGTTGCTGGTGGCTCTGGCCATTGTCGACAGCCTGATTGATTTTCGCGGTCGCCTGGCGTCGAAGGACGCCGATGATGGCCCTGCGAACGGTGAAGGTTAAAAGTTAAGAGGATTTTCACATGCAACTGATCCTTCTGGAAAAAGTCGCCAACCTGGGCAACCTGGGCGACAAAGTGAACGTTAAGGCCGGTTACGGTCGTAACTTCCTGCTGCCTTACGGCAAAGCCACCGCAGCGACCGCAGCTAACATTGCTGCGTTCGAAGAGCGTCGTGCTGAGCTTGAAAAACTGGCTGCAGACAAGAAAGCTTCTGCCGAAACTCGCGCTGCCCAACTGGCTGAGCTGGAAGTGACTATCACTGCCACCGCTGGCGACGAAGGCAAGCTGTTCGGTTCGATCGGCACCCACGACATCGCTGATGCACTGACCGCCTCTGGCGTTGAAGTTGCGAAAAGCGAAGTTCGTCTGCCGAACGGCACTATCCGTAACGTTGGTGAATTCGATGTAGCCGTGCACCTGCACAGCGACGTTGAAGCAACCGTTCGCGTTGTCGTGGTAGCAGCTTAAGCAGTACGTAATCGTCTGGCGGCCTGGCCGCTGGAGGATTAACATCGGGCACGATCCTGTTTACAGGTCGTGCCCTTTGTCTTTCTGCTATTCCTTTTTGCAAACACCCGAATTCAGGTGGTCATGAACGAACTTTCCGCTCCCGAGCAATACGATCTGCAAACCGCCGCCCTCAAGGTGCCGCCGCATTCCATCGAGGCCGAACAGGCTGTGCTCGGTGGTCTGATGCTGGACAACAACGCCTGGGAACGCGTGCTGGATCAGGTCTCGGACGGCGATTTCTATCGACATGACCACCGCCTGATCTTCCGCGCCATCGCCAAGCTGGCCGACCAGAACAGCCCGATTGACGTGGTGACCCTGGCCGAACAACTGGACAAGGAAGGTCAGACCTCCCAGGTTGGAGGCCTCGGCTACCTCTCGGAACTGGCGAAAAATACGCCGTCCGTCGCCAACATCAAGGCGTACGCGCAGATCGTCCGACAGCGGGCGACCCTGCGGCAGTTGATCGGTATCAGCACCGAAATTGCCGACAGCGCGTTCAACCCGGAAGGCCGCACGGCTGAAGAGATTCTCGATGAGGCCGAACGGCAGATCTTCCAGATCGCCGAAGCGCGGCCCAAGACCGGCGGCCCGGTCAGCGTCAATACGCTGCTGACGGCGGCCATCGATCGCATCGACACGCTGTTCAACAGCGACAACGCCATTACCGGCCTGTCCACCGGCTACACCGACCTCGACGAGAAGACCAGCGGCCTGCAGCCTGCCGACCTGATCATTGTCGCCGGCCGTCCGTCCATGGGTAAGACCACCTTTGCCATGAACCTGGTGGAAAACGCCGTATTGCGCAGCGACAAGGCGGTACTGGTGTATTCCCTGGAGATGCCAGGTGAATCGCTGATCATGCGTATGCTGTCGTCCCTGGGCCGTATCGACCAGACCAAGGTCCGTGCCGGTCGCCTGGATGACGATGACTGGCCGCGCCTGACCTCGGCGGTCAACCTGCTCAACGACCGCAAACTGTTCATCGATGACACCGCCGGTATCAGCCCCTCGGAAATGCGCGCGCGTACACGGCGCCTGGTACGTGAGCACGGCGATATCGCCATGATCATGATCGACTACCTGCAGTTGATGCAGATTCCTGGTTCCGCTGGCGACAACCGTACCAACGAGATTTCCGAGATCTCCCGATCGCTCAAAGCCCTGGCCAAGGAATTCAACTGCCCGGTCATCGCCCTGTCCCAGCTCAACCGCTCCCTGGAGCAACGGCCGAACAAGCGCCCGATCAACTCCGACTTGCGCGAATCCGGAGCGATCGAGCAGGACGCCGACGTGATCATGTTCGTCTACCGCGACGAGGTGTATCACCCGGAGACCGAGCACAAGGGCATCGCGGAAATCATCATCGGTAAACAGCGTAACGGCCCTATCGGTACTACGCGCCTGGCGTTTATCGGTAAGTACACGCGGTTTGAGAACCTGGCGCCGGGTAGTTATAACTTTGATGATGAATAGTGGTCAGACGTCCAAGGGGGAACGGTAAGTTTCATTGCTGAATACGCCGAGCCAGGATATTAGGCCTGTTTTTTCCATGAGTCATTATGGCGTCTGGGCGATGGGTTGAACCGACTATCTTGAAGCCCAGACGATAGTCTCCTCTGCCACCGCCGGCGCCTTCAAGAATGATGTCTGTCGTTGGTATTCCGCCTAAGCCGGTATGGCTGGGGCGATTTGGGTCGTACTTAGCCAGCGCGTCACGTATTGCATCTTCCATTCCAAGCGTTTCGCTTTTTTTCAAAAACTTCGCAATCGTTGAATCTTCAAAAAAACCGTTGATATCTAGCGTGAGCCTGGGTTTACTTGCTCGCTCCAAAGCGGAGACATCCAGCTCTGGCGCCGAACGCCTGCGTTCGTCCGCCCGGGGCAGGGGCAATAATGAGGCTTCTGTTTTTCTTCTTGCTCGTTCATCAGCACTGATAGATGCCCGTGTCGAGCCTTCCTCCATAAGGAACTGATTGATCGTGCTGGTGCTGCTCCTTACACTGGTTGAGGGGGACGGTGCGCTGAGTCTAATCCCGCTTCGTAGCTCTACGGACATAATATCCTTTAGCTTGTTTTGCTTGTTCTCCTTATAAAAATCACGGGCGTTTTTATTCTCGCTAAACCACTGAAAATCCTCGGCCGAACGAATGTCGAATATTCGCAATTGTCCCTGCCTGGTGTTTGCTACTTGTACCCACTCGACGGGGCCCTGAGCGTTTTTCACGTTTTTCAATAGTTTTGCAGTCTCTGTCTCGTTAAGGCTGAACTCTTGCGTTTGTAGATCTACATGGCTCCTTATAGCCTCAGCGTGCGCGTGCTCGGCTTGTCTCCTTCGCAGCCAGTTCGCTCCAAGGCCTGCAGCTAAAGTTATCAATACCGTCGCAATGCCGATCAGCGCAGCAGTCACGTCGAACCCCTGCCGTCCTTGTTGGTCTGCATGATTAATCGGGTTGTTGGCCACCATGCGATATAGGTTCAGGCCATCCACAGCCCCGCCCGGATCCGGGCTGATCCATCTCTGCAACCACGGCGCGTAATACCGCAGACCATAATAATAAAGCCCGCTGGCATCACGTTCCTTACCGGAATAACGAATGACCTTGTACTTCGCTTCGACGGCGGAGTGGGCCGCCCACCAGGCTGTGCTGCCGAACGGGTAATAGCCTTCATGGCTGATCAGGCGCGCCTCGCTGTCCAGTTCCAGAGTGCAGGAGCCCAAATGATCATCGACGCTGTAGCGCAGTTGATCATTGGCAATACCTTCGGGTTTGCGCTCAACCCAATGCAGGTAACGCACATTGGCGCGCCCGGCTTGCAGGGTGACCACTTCGAGGCGTTCGCCGCTGACGCTATCGGTGCGGATCTCCAGGCCCGGCAGATAGCGTACTTCACGGTTGTGTTGCACGGCTTTCGCTTGGGCCGTGGCGGTCTTGCGCAGGCGCAGGCCGGTGGCGTCGTAGGCATAGCGCTCGCAATCATTATTGCCATTGGCCCGGGTCAGCGAATTGGCTTCCAGCAACTGATTGCGCGCATCCCAGCGCAAGGCTTGCCCGGCCGTCAGTGTCTGCAAGTTGCCATTGGCGTCAAACTGCGTGGTGAAGTCGGGCGGCGCTTCGCCTTCCTGCCAGGGTAGCGCCCGGTTGCTGTCTTCGGCGACACGCATATGGCGGGTGTAGGGCTGTGCGCCTTCATGCTTGAGCTCAAGCAGGCTACCGGCTTCGTCGTATTGGTAGTGCTGGATGTAATTGAGTAACTGGCTGGTATCCAGAGGCAGGTTGGCCAGTTCGGGCAACTCCGGTCGAATGCTCGCCCCAGCGATTTCGCGTCCGGTGGCCTCGATTAGTTGATAAAGGCTGTCGTACTTATAGCGATTGATCGGATCAATGCGCTGATTGGAAAAGTGCCGGGTCGATTGCGCCCGATCTTCGATGCTGATTACGTTGCCACTTGGATCATATTCATAAAGCAGATGCTGCAACGTTTCGCTATTTGACCGGGTAGCGATCAATTCCCGCAGGCGCCCATCCGCCAGGTCGAACAGTGCCTGGCTGAGCACGCCATTACCGGCCGTCTGGGCTTCGATCTGGGCAAAGGCGTTGTAATGCACCTCATGCAACAGTGTTTGCTCGCTTGCGTATTCGGGGGTCAGGTTAATTTCTTTTAATTGTCCCCAGACGCCGTAGGTAAACGCCTGTTGATTACCCAGTGCGTCTGTCTGGGTGAGCATGTCGTCTGTCGGGCTGTAGGTGAATTGTGTGGTTGCACCTTGGCCGGGTTCCAGCAGATCCTCGATAAGTGCCGAATCCGCCGGCCAGTCCGGCAATTCCAGGCTATTGAGGAAACGCCGCTTTTGCTCCAGAACCTGGCCGGTAATCCCGCAGGCCAGCACCTGTTCGCTGCCTGCACCATCGTCGTTGCGGATCAAGCGGCCACACAGGTTGTCGGCAGCGGCTTGCCCTGAGTTGTCGGCGTAAGTGAAGCGCTCCGATGTCCGTAACCCTTGGTCGCCGGATTGCTCGTGCACAGCAGATGGTCGCAGGAATTCGTCGTAATCTGTCAACCAGTGGCTGCCCCGGGCATCCCAGCTTTCAAGTGGCTGCCCGGCTTCACCGAGCAAAGACACCTGCCAACCCGCATCGACACTGTCGACCGCCAGCGCGCTGCCGGACAGGCTGAATACTGTAGCCAGATTGGGGCGTGTTGCAGGGGTGTGATCAAGGCGCGCGGACAGGCGCGCGTCCCAAGTGGCAATGGCTCGGGCTGCCGGATCATAGTGCCGCCTTTCAGTGCGGGCTTGCGCACTGTCACCCACCCGGGCCCGGTGATAGGTGACGTGACGAACATCCAGGCCTCGCCCGTCAATGACCTGTAGTGAGGGCGTTTTTGCGTGCAGGGCATGGGGCATGGCTATGCTCCCGGCGTGCTGTTATCTAAAACGTAGCCCATTTCCATATGAGGGACCGGCTCTGGCCGGGAATACGTTTTCCCGGCTAAAGCCGGTCCCACAGAAAAGCTAAATTAATTCAGTTGATTGAGGTTCCCGGGGGAGGCGTACCTATACGAATTTTTCCGACAACAGGATCTCCCGCACCTGCGCACCGCCCAGGGTGCCGCGATGAATCTCATGGCGGCGCCCGGACTGGGCTTCCTGGATCTGCGTTTGCGCACCCTGGAATCGCTGATCAGGCCGCTTCAGGTGCGCCGCACCGAATGCCGGCGCGTCGCTGGCCAGCTCTGCGTAGTGCAGATGGGCATAGGCCCAGACCTGATTGCGGTCTTTTATCTTCAGTTCGAATTCGTCGATATAGTCGCGCGTTGCGTGTTGCCGGCTGCTTTTCCTGACTCGCTCCATCGGCATGCGCTCTTCATGGGTCTTGCGCACGCTCAGGTTGTTGCTGTCAGCCAGGTACTGCAGGTCGTTGGCGCTGGGTGCATTGTTGCTGATGATCAAGTCCAGGCGCAGGTTTTGGCCTTTTTGCCTGAGGTAGTGCGCCTGCTCACGCAGCTCTGTGGTCCTTCCCAGGGCTTGGCGGCGATCTTCAGAGTTGATGAACTGCGTCGAAGCGTCCTGGATTTCCTGCGCCAGCTCTTCAAGGCGGTTGGCCTGATATTCCAGCAAGCCTTGGGGGGCGGAGGGGGTGGAGTCATTTTTCCTGCCCAGATAATCCGCCAGCGACTCACTGTGTCGGGCTTCATCGATCAGCTTGCGGGCAGAAGCGTCGTAGCTTGGCCAGGCCGGAGCTGAAACGGTGTTGCCGCTGGCGGTGCGCTCCCGTGGCTTGCTGTTCTCGACCCAATACTGGCCATTGCTGGACAGCAGATAGGTCGCCTTGCGCTGGCCACGACTGTCGAGAATGTCGACAATATTGGGGTTGTCACTGCGGGGCTTGCCGCTGAGCACCTGATCGTCCTGAGTGCGTATCTCTACTCGATTTTTTTGCGCCGGAGCGGGCGGGGCTGTGTTGGCGGCGGCTTTTTCCGGTTTTTTCTTCTTGCCTGGAACGGGCCTGCTACGGCTTTGCGGCTCAGGCGGCTCGGGAAATTCATCGAGTTTGGTCAGCAGGCGATCAATCTCATCGTGAGCCAGACCGCGAAGGCGCTCTACTGCCGAGATGATGTATTTATTGGATGTCTGCATCTGTTCGAAAGGGGCTGGGTCTTTCAGGTCGACCGGGAGTTTGTCCAGTGCCTGGACTTCCAGCTCGCTGCTGCTGGTGTAGACATCAATGATGGCGCCGTAATTATGGGAAACATTATCCAGCAGGCAGACCGCGTCGATGAGTGCTTCGCGCTTGTAGGCGAAAGCAGCCGGTAGAGCGGCGAAGTCGGTTTTCGCGACTTTTGCATGCTGTATCAACTGATGATGCAGACTGCCCAGGCTCATATGCTTGAGTTGGTAATAGTTATCCCCGGCAGTGATCAGGTAGGCGGAGGCGTTGGGTTTTTCCAGATGCACCAGCAGTTCGTTGGCGGCGGTCGTAAAGTGATGCTTGCCCATCACGTATTGCACCCGTTGCGTCTCGGTTTTTTCGCGAATTTCCTTGAGACGATCGACTTTCGGCCCGCCGCTGATCAGCCCGACAATGGCGCCGACCCAGATGCCCTGCTCATTGCGGGTGATCGGCTCACTGCGCCCTGGACGGGTACCCACGTAGATATTGCCGACATCCTTGGCGACCGAATCGTCTGGCCTGACGATGCGCATGATCTTGCGCGTTGGGCTCGAAGCGTCAAGGTCGTGCAGCACCTGATAGAACTCGCCTTCGATCTGCACGTAGAGTTTGCCGTTATCGGTGTAGAGACCGTCGCTGTCGATCGTCGCGGTGCTGCGGTATTCGACGCCCTGACGAAAGGCTGCGAGGCGTGTCGTACTGAGCGCGTAAGTGGCCGGTGACGCCAGCAAATCCTCAATGATTGTCACGTTGAGCCGGGCCTGGCTGAAAAGTGCTTCTGTCAGTTTGCGCCCGTCATGAATCTGATAGTTCAGGCCTTCGCGCTGGCTATTGCTCAGGGTGCGCAACAACATTGAGGCCAGCGCATGTTCGCTGCCGATGGGTTGCAGCATGTCGTCGTTGGTCCGGTCGTACCCCGCATATTGATCATCGAGCCTGGCTAAAATGAGGGCACTGCTGGCGGACTCGTTGCCGTAGGTTGCCAGCAAGCGCGGGGTCCTGAAGATCTCGCCGCTGAACCCGCGCGTGCCTTGATACACCTGAATGCAAAGCTCATCAGGCCAGCCGTGCTGCACGGTCAGCAGATTGCAGAGCAGTGCCTCGCCATCCGGTGCCATGCGCCTACCCTTGGGATCATTAAGTGCATTGAAGGCGCTGAGCAGGCGGGCTTGCACGTTGTCGCCCGGATGTGGTGTCAGCATCAACGAGTCCGGACTTGGGTGTGGCTGTTGATCAAGGCCGCGTCGCCATTGCAGGTCACGAATGGCGTGTTCCAGGAGTGGAGCGATCTGGCCTTCGCCGTGCCAGATGGCTTCCAGCTCTGCGCGGGTCACCTGGGTCAGCGTCTGAAGATACTGAATATCCTCACGACTCAATGTCGGCCTGTCAGGGCGCAGCATGCTCTGCAACAGCTCGGTACTGGTCAGGTGGCTGACATCGACCGGCGCCAGGCGCCAATGACCGTGTTGCGGGTCGTAGCGCAGAGCGGGCTGGTACTGCCGTGGGTCGGCATGTTTGAGGCGGTACTGCCCGAGATCTTTGTCGTGGGAAAGTTCGCCAATTCGTGTCTGATCCTCGACCTGAATCAGCGCATAGAGCCGCTGGTTCTTTCTGAAAAGACCGTGCTCATCTGCACTTATTCCATCCAGGATTTTGGCGTCGATCCCGGTATAAGGCTTTAGATCTGCGAGCCACAGGCCGCGCTCGCCGTTGTTCCGCTCCACCTCCCGAGGCGTCCCTATGGCCTTGATCAGCTGGCGGGTGCGCTGGGCCGACAATCGGGCGCCAATACCCTGGATATGGCCGCTGATCACCAGATCGGCAATATCGCCAACGGCCTGAACAAAATCCGCAGACTGGCCACGAGACAGGGCCTCTCCAGCGCTGAGGGTGTTGTGGGCCAACAGCCCGAGAGTGGCGCCGAGCATCAGACGATTGAGCCCGGTGACCCCGCCAGGCATGGGGAGGGTAAGCAGCTCGAGTATTTCGCTGCCGATGTATTTCAGGGTTTTAGTCACCCGTTGCAGGTCACTGCTCGCGGTCGATGTGGTGAGGTGTTGCAGATCTTCGGCGATGACCCGTCTCTGACGCAGGGCCATGGCGGTCAGCAGCGAGTGGCTGGTCGGCTTCGAGATATTTGGTTCGGCACGAATATGGATTCGCGTGGCAGGGGAGGCCTGAGTGCCGAATGCCCGGTAAAGATGCCTGGCCAGCCAGTTCAACTGGCTTTCGTCCACGATCCGGGTTTGCAGCTCACCGAGCAGGGTGGCCTGATCGGTCAGGGAAATTCCGCGCAGCAACCACTCAATTCGATCGGCCGTGGCATCGGTGCAGATCTGTTCGCGCAGTGATTCGATAGCCTGGGCCGGGTCGGCATGATGGCGCAATGCACCGTGCGGGCGGCGGGGGAAATAGCTGAAGACACCGCTGCTGTACGGCAGGCGGATGACGCAGAATGGCAAGCCCAGAGTGTCCGGCCGCCCGAGTAAAGGGACGCCGAACTGCAAATGGAAAAACGTCCACTCCAGACCTTTGGCGCCGGGCGGTATGTGAAATAGCTGGACGCTATCCTCCAGCGCTTGTCCGCTGAGGGCTTTACTGCGAGCGGCTTCCAGCACATCCAACTCAATGCACGCTGTGCAATGGTTGATGACCAACGGTTTGATCGTCGTCTGCAGTTGCTCGTCCAGGGCCAGGCGCAGGCGTGTTGCGAAGTCGAACTGACGAACGGTTTTGATAAAGTCCACTACGCTGAGGCCGGGGACCGGGGCTGCCAACGGATCGCCGGAGTGGCTGTTGAGGGTGCTGGCGCGCTGAAAGTCGAGGCCGGAATGCAGGCCGCTCCCCAGGTTGAAAGCGAAGTTTTCTTTCGCTGCCTGCCATAACGTCCGTGGTGCGGTGTATCCGGGTAGGCGCGTGTGCAGCCAGGTGTGGTCCAGGTCCAGGTTCTGCCCGCACTTGTCCCGTAACAGCGCGGCCAGATCGCGGCGGGCAGACTCTTCAAAAGCCTTTTTGAAGCCTTGAATAGCCTCGGCCAATTCGTTGCGCGCCTGGGGCTCGCTGCGGCAAAGCTGCACATAGCGCTGGCGCCGCTCAATACTCAAGTCGGCGAGATGGGCGCTGAGCCTGGTTTCAATCAGGTTCAAGGCCTGATAGTCGGACCAGGTTTCGCTGGTCATCAGAAGGTCGTCGCTATTTTGCGTCATGCTGGCGTTGCCTTTGTATGAAAAAAGGCAAGCTAACTGCATGTTTCAGGCGCCCGGTCGGTAGATATCTGTCGTGTTGCCCGCCGGTTGTCGACCCGTTGGTCAGCCCTTGGCAGGCGAAGTGCTTAATCCGACGCTCACCGTCGGATTTGGTTAAATTTTGTGCTATATTCCGCGGCCGCGATTTTCCCTGAACACTCTACCGGTCATCGACATGCAAGCAGCCAAGCCGTTATTTGACTATCCCAAGTACTGGGCCGAATGTTTCGGACCAGCGCCTTTCCTGCCCATGAGCCGGGAAGAGATGGATCAGCTTGGCTGGGATTCCTGCGACATCATCATCGTCACCGGTGATGCCTACGTTGATCACCCGTCGTTCGGCATGGCGATCATTGGCCGGCTGCTGGAGTCCCAGGGCTTTCGCGTGGGGATCATCGCTCAGCCGAACTGGCAGTCCAAAGACGACTTCATGAAACTCGGCGAGCCGAACCTGTTCTTCGGTGTCGCTGCTGGCAACATGGATTCGATGATCAACCGCTACACCGCCGACAAGAAAATCCGCTCCGACGACGCCTACACCCCTGGCGGCATGGCCGGCAAACGCCCGGACCGCGCCAGCCTGGTGTACAGCCAGCGCTGCAAGGAAGCCTACAAGCATGTGCCGATCGTGCTCGGCGGCATCGAGGCTTCGCTGCGCCGCATCGCCCACTACGACTACTGGCAGGACAAGGTGCGCAACTCGATCCTGATCGATGCCAGTGCCGATATCCTGCTGTACGGCAACGCCGAGCGGGCCATTGTCGAAGTCGCCCAGCGCCTGTCGTGGGGCCACAAGATCGAAGACATCACCGACGTGCGCGGCACCGCGTTCATCCGTCGTGATACGCCGCAAGGCTGGTACGAAGTCGACTCCACGCGCATCGACCGTCCGGGCAAGATCGACAAGATCATCAACCCGTATGTGAATACCCAGGACACCCAAGCCTGCGCCATCGAGCAGGAAAAGGGGCCGGTTGAAGACCCGAACGAAGCCAAGGTCGTGCAGATCCTGGCGAGCCCGCGCATGACCCGTGACAAGACCGTCATTCGCCTGCCGTCCGTGGAAAAAGTGCGTAACGACGCGGTCCTGTATGCCCACGCCAACCGCGTGCTGCACCTGGAAACCAACCCCGGCAACGCCCGTGCCCTGGTGCAGAGGCATGGCGAAGTGGACGTCTGGTTCAACCCGCCGCCGATTCCCATGACCACTGAAGAAATGGACTACGTGTTCGGTATGCCCTATGCGCGTGTTCCGCACCCGGTCTATGGCAAGGAGAAGATCCCGGCCTACGACATGATTCGTTTCTCGGTGAACATCATGCGCGGCTGCTTCGGTGGCTGTACTTTCTGCTCGATCACCGAGCACGAAGGCCGGATCATCCAGAACCGTTCCGAAGAGTCGATCATTCGCGAGATCGAAGAGATCCGCGACAAGGTGCCAGGCTTCACCGGCGTCATTTCCGACCTCGGCGGCCCGACCGCGAACATGTACCGCATCGCCTGCAAGAGCCCGGAAATCGAATCCGCCTGCCGCAAGCCGTCGTGCGTGTTCCCCGGCATCTGCCCAAACCTGAACACCGACCACTCGTCGCTGATCCAGCTCTATCGCAGCGCTCGTGCACTGCCGGGTGTGAAGAAGATCCTGATCGCCTCCGGCCTGCGCTATGACCTGGCTGTCGAGTCGCCGGAATACGTCAAGGAACTGGTGACCCACCACGTCGGTGGCTACCTGAAGATCGCCCCGGAACACACCGAGGAAGGTCCGCTCAACCAGATGATGAAACCGGGCATCGGCAGCTATGACAAGTTCAAGCGCATGTTCGAGAAGTATTCAAAAGAGGCGGGCAAGGAGCAGTACCTGATCCCGTACTTCATCGCCGCCCACCCCGGCACCACCGATGAAGACATGATGAACCTGGCGCTGTGGCTCAAGGGCAACGGTTTCCGTGCCGATCAGGTACAGGCGTTCTACCCGTCGCCAATGGCTTCGGCGACCGCCATGTACCACTCCGGCAAGAACCCGCTGCGCAAGGTCACCTACAAGAGCGACTCGGTGACTATCGTCAAGAGCGAGGAACAGCGTCGCCTGCACAAGGCTTTCCTGCGCTACCACGACCCTAAAGGCTGGCCGATGCTGCGCGAAGCGCTGATCCGCATGGGCCGTGCCGACCTGATCGGCGCGGGCAAGGATCAACTGATTCCTGCGCACCAGCCGACCACCGACAGCTACCAGAGCGCCCGTCGCAAGAACTCGACGCCGGCTGGCAGCCATAAGGTCGCCAAGGAAACCACCACCAAAATCCTCACCCAGCACACCGGCCTGCCACCTCGCGCCAGCGACGGCAGCAAGCCGTGGGACAAGCGCGAACAAGCCAAGGCCGCCGCCGAAGCCCGCAACAGGCAGGCCGCCAAGGAGCGCATCGACGCCGCCAAGGGCAAAGGCCCGAAAGCACCGAAGCGCAAACCGGCAGTGCCGCGTTAAGCGTCTTTGAGTGATAAAAAACGCCAGCTTTCGAGCTGGCGTTTTTTTTAGATTTTTTCGTTTTGACGGATGTTCCAGCCGTATTTGACGGGGCCGCCTTCTTTGCTGCCGTCGGCATTTTGCGGTTGATAACTGACCTCTACCTTGGCGAAATTGAGGGCGATGCTTTCCTTGAGGGTTTCGTCACTGGTGCCCGCATCGGTGTCGTAAGACGCGACCATGACCTCCTTCAATGTGATGATCATGTACTCAACCGGGCTGCTACCGCCCGCTTTGCGGATGGTGAGGGTGGCTTGCGGATAATGCTTGCCACTTGAGCAGGCCATCATCAAGTTCGGGGAAGATTTATCCAGCGATTTGCAAAGACTCAGGTTGCCGATATTAACTTTGCCTGCGCCCCCACCACTGCCCTGATGCATCGAGCCGGACTGCGACATGCCCCATTGAAACTTCTCAATATCAATCTCTTCCTTGTGCACGCTGTCCTTGGATTCTCCCTTTATATCGCCCAACTTCAAAAACATATCGATAGCCATGAACGCTCCCTTAAAAACAATGGTCGACGAATTGTCGGTCAGCACTTTTTCTTACTGGGGAGTTGATCGCAAGAGAGTAAGAGTGGAACGAGACCGTTCACACACAGCTAAGAGAGATTTCCTACATCGTTGTAGAAGATGACTGCCTATTCTCGTTCGCTCTGGCTTGGTAAAAAGGGAAAAGGGATGAGTTCCATACAACTTCGGGATGGGTTTTCCGTTGCAAGAAGCTTGGCGAGGGAGCACATCGAAAGCGCTGTGGATCTCAGGAAGCTGTTTCGTGTCATCGATAGCGATCCGGCAATTGTCGGTGCCGGGGTTGTCTTCATTGATGGCGATTTCAATGTGGTAACGCTCAGGGAGTTTCAGCCGATTTGTAGTGTTGCTGTGAAGCGAGTGATTTTGCGAGAAGCGCCAGGACATATGGGGGCACAGGAGTTTCACAGGGCGCTGGAGTCGAATACTCGCGAATCTAAGCTAGTAATGGACGCGGTATCTACTGTGGCCGCATGCGGCGGAGCTTATCTAAGTTGGACAGTAGTATACGGCGGGATAATGGTTGTACCTGTCACCGCAGGCGTAAGCTTGGTGGTATCGGCAATAGGTGTGGTCTCCGCAGTGGCGGGGTCTGCTCAGTGCGTAGTGGGCGTATTGCGAGTCGCTGCTGAGATTTTGGACCCGAAGGGTCTGGATAAGGTGGATTCCGAGGAGTGGTATCAAACCATGATGGCAGTGCTTGATGGCATAACTCTTACAGGCGCAGCCCTGTCTATGTTCTCAATCATGCGGCACGTACTGGTTACAAGAGCCGCTACTAGAAAGACTTACCGGGAAATACTTCGGGGATTATCTCGTCGGG
Source organism: Pseudomonas sp. JUb42 (assembly GCF_024807945.1). Lineage (GTDB taxonomy): Bacteria > Pseudomonadota > Gammaproteobacteria > Pseudomonadales > Pseudomonadaceae > Aquipseudomonas. The sequence goes on from NZ_JANUFD010000023.1 coordinate 18,895, forward strand.
AGAGGTTGGCACTTACAGCTGAGGTGCACAAATATAGAAAGGATTTTATTGGGCTTCCCAAACGCTATACAAATGCACAAATCCGGCAGCAAACTTATACTCAGCTGAGGGATTTAATAGCTGTAGGGGCAACTGTCGGCGGTAGTCTGATCTCGGGGAATTTAAAGCCGATAGCGGTTGCGGTGTATGGGGAGTTTTGAAATGTATATGTCTGAAAGTGCCATGGAATTTAGAAGGAGGCATTTTTTAGTGTTTATCGTCTCTATTTTTTTAGGGATGATTTCTTGCGCACTCGTACTGGTGCTGGCAATAGGTACTTATTTTGAGCGTTCAGACTTGAATTTGGTGTCTAGATGGATGTTTGCGGTAATATTGATATCGAGTGCGCTCCAGACATTCTTCTGTTTTAGAATTTTGCGAGGCTGCACACGTTGGGTCGGTGGGATGGTGTTTTTATTTACATCATGTTTTTTCATTTCAGCGCCGGCAATTACCTACGATCCGGATTTTGGGTTGTATGCCATTGCGTTGAGTCTGCCGCTCCTTGGTCTGTACTGTTTGAATAGTGAGCGCTATCGGGCGATGCTGGAGGCTGCAAAGAGGAGCCGCTTGGAGAGAACGGGGGGGCGTCAGCCTAAATTGAAAACTTCAAGGCGGCAGATGGCCATAAATAACGGGCTCAGAGCAAAGTCAAAAAAGCCTTTCGTGAGGGAGGAAGTCGGCACCACGATCATAAAGTGGATATTTTGGGCTCTCACTATTTTCTTTATTTTCGGGGTGGTGGTGAAGCTATTTTTAATTTACGAAGGGCTGGTGACAGGGGTTGTAGTCAGCGCTAGTCGTTACGGTTCCCCTAAAAGCTATTCGTTTGCAGATGATCCGTGGATGTTTGGAATATCTATGCTGTTGCACTTGCTGGTAATCGGGGTGTGCGGTCTTTTCTTGAAATTAATGTTATTGCTTCGCGAATGATTGGACGTCACGCCACAATTCGATGATGCTCGGTGGCAGCGCCATTTACACAAATAACCCCGCTCGCCCCATATCCGTGCAACCCTTGCACCGTACCCTTTGCCTGGCGCGATTTTGGTGCTGTGCTTAGCTGAGCGGGCAGTACTAACGCCGCTGGCGCCGGATTTTGCCGAGTGGCATAAGTCTTGCGCGGTTCGATTACCGTCCAGGCCGCAGGAGGCACGCCGTGTCGATTCATATTGCCTTGCACCATGTCACGCATTACCGCTACGAACGTGCGGTTGAACTGGGTCCGCAGATCGTGCGCCTGCGTCCGGCTGCTCATAGCCGTACCCGAGTGCTGTCTTATTCACTGAAGGTGCTGCCGGAAAACCATTTCATCAACTGGCAGCAGGATCCCCAGGGCAATTATCTGGCGCGTCTGGTTTTTCCGGAAAAAACCAAAGAGCTGCGCGTCGAGGTCGATCTGGTCGCCGAGATGGCGGTGTTCAATCCGTTCGACTTTTTCCTCGAGCCCTACGCCGAGAAAATTCCCTTTATCTACGCCAGCGAAGAGCAGCGTGAGCTGGCCCCGTATCTGGAAAAACTGCCGCTGACGCCCAAGTTCGCGGCTTATCTGGACAGCATCGACCGCGAGCCGCTGCCAGCCATCGATTTCCTGGTGGCGCTGAACCAGCGCCTGAGTCAGGACATCGAGTACCTGATCCGCATGGAGCCGGGTGTACAGACCCCGGAGTTCACCCTCGATAACGCCTCCGGTTCCTGCCGCGATTCGGCCTGGCTGCTGGTACAGCTGCTGCGTCATATGGGCATGGCCGCGCGTTTCGTCTCGGGCTACCTGATTCAGCTCAAGGCTGACGTCGAAGCGCTCGACGGGCCGTCCGGTACCGATGTCGATTTCACCGACCTGCATGCCTGGTGCGAGGTGTATCTGCCCGGCGCCGGTTGGGTCGGTCTCGATGCCACTTCCGGTTTGTTCGCGGGAGAGGGGCATATTCCCCTGGCCTGTAGCCCTGAGCCGTCCTCCGCAGCGCCGATCAGCGGTCTGGTCGAGCCGTGTGAAACCGAGTTCAGCCATGAAATGTCCGTCGAGCGGATTTGGGAAGCGCCTCGCGTCACCAAACCCTATACCGACGTGCAGTGGGCCGAGATCCAGGCCCTGGGCCATCAGATCGATGCTGATCTGAAAGCAGAGGACGTGCGCCTGACCATGGGCGGCGAGCCGACGTTCGTGTCCATCGACGACCGCGACGGCGCCGAATGGAACACTGCCGCCCTCGGCCCGCGCAAACGCGCCTTGTCGGCCGATCTGTTCCTGCGCATGCGCAAGCACTACGCGCCCCACAGCATCGTGCATTTCGGCCAGGGCAAGTGGTATCCCGGCGAGCAATTGCCGCGCTGGTCGCTGAACTGTTTCTGGCGCAAGGACGGTCAGCCGGTCTGGCGCAATGATGCGCTGATCGCCGATGAAACCCGGGATTACGGTGCTACCGGTGAACTGGCCGGGCGCTTCCTCAGCAGCGTGGCCGAGCGCCTAAAGGTGCCGGCACGTTTTGTGTTCCCGGCCTACGAAGACAATTTCTATTACCTGTGGCGTGAAGGCGCGTTGCCGTTGAACGTCACGGCTGAAGATCCGCGCCTGAGCGACGAGATGGAGCGCGAGCGCCTGCGCAAGGTGTTCAATCAGGGACTGGACAAGGTCATCGGCCAGGTCCTGCCGTTGGCGCGTACAGCGGCCGGGGATCGCTGGCAGAGCGGTCGCTGGTACTTGCGTGACACCCATTGCCGTCTGGTGCCGGGTGATTCGGCGCTGGGCTACCGTCTGCCACTGGCGTCGCAGCCATGGGTCAAGGCGGCGGAGTACCCGTACATCCATCCGAACGACCTCAATCAGGACTTCCCCGAGCTGCCTGGCAGTGATTTGGTCAGCACGCGGCTCGATGGTTTACCTGAGCATGTCGAGGGTGCGGCCGAGGCTGTGCCGGTGGTCGACGAGTCCGCTGACTGGCTGACCCGCACGGCGCTATGCTGTGAAGCACGCGATGGCCGCTTGTATTTGTTCATGCCGCCGTTGCAGAAGCTCGAGGAATACCTGGAGCTGGTGGCCGCCATTGAGGCCACCGCGCAAGAGTTGAATTGCCCGATCCTGCTGGAAGGCTACGAGCCGCCACACGACCCGCGTCTGTCCAACTTCCGCGTGACCCCGGACCCGGGCGTTATCGAAGTCAATGTACAGCCGTCCGCCAACTGGGACGAACTGGTCGAGCGCACCGAATTCCTCTACGAGCAGGCCCGTCTCACCCGCCTGACCACTGAGAAGTTCATGATCGACGGGCGCCATACCGGCACCGGCGGCGGCAACCACTTCGTGCTGGGCGGAGCAACGCCAGGAGACTCGCCGTTCCTGCGCCGTCCGGACCTGCTGCGCAGCCTGCTCAGTTACTGGCATAACCACCCGTCGCTGTCGTATCTGTTCTCCGGGCTGTTTATCGGCCCTACCTCCCAGGCACCGCGGATCGACGAGGCGCGCAACGATTCGCTGTACGAGCTGGAGATCGCCTTCGCCCAGATGCCCAAGGCCGGCGATACCGTTGCGCCATGGCTGGTTGACCGGCTGCTGCGCAACCTGCTGATCGACGTGACGGGTAACACCCACCGTGCCGAGTTCTGCATCGACAAGCTGTATTCGCCGGACGGTGCCACCGGGCGCCTGGGGCTGCTGGAACTGCGTGCGTTCGAAATGCCACCCCATGCCCGCATGAGCCTGGCCCAACAACTGTTGCTGCGTGCGCTGGTCGCGCGGTTCTGGCGTGAACCCTATGCGCCGCCGAAACTGGCGCGCTGGGGCACCGAGCTGCATGACCGGTTCATGCTGCCGCACTTCATTCAGCAGGATTTCAACGACGTCATCGTCGAACTCAACGCCGCAGGCTATCCGCTGCGCGCCGACTGGTTCGCCGCACACCTGGAGTTCCGATTCCCAAAGGTCGGCGACTATGCCGTCAGTGGTATCGAGCTGGAGCTGCGTCAGGCCCTGGAACCCTGGCACGTGCTGGGCGAGGAGGGCTCGGCCGGTGGTGCGGTGCGCTATGTGGATTCGTCCCTGGAGCGTTTGCAGGTCAAGCTCAATGGCCTGCCGCCGCAGCGTTACGTGCTGACCTGCAATGGCATCCCGGTGCCGCTGCAACCGACCGGGCGCACCGGCGAGTTCGTCGCCGGGGTGCGATATCGCGCCTGGCAGCCGGCCAATTGCCTGCAACCGACCATTCCCGTTCACGCACCGCTGGTTTTCGACCTGGTGGACACATGGATGCAGCGCTCACTGGGCGGCTGCGAGTATCATGTCGCCCATCCTGGCGGCCGTAACTACGAAACCCTGCCGGTCAACGCCAACGAAGCAGAAAGTCGGCGTCTGGCGCGGTTTTTCCGTATCGGCCACAGCCCCGGCAAACTGGATGTGCCACCGCTGACCATCAATGATGAGTTGCCTATGACGCTGGATATGCGTCTGCATTAAATAAGTGCAACAGCCGGACGATACTATAGGGAGGGGTGTGATATCACATCGACATCCCTGTAGTGTCGTCCGTGCCTATTTGAAGTCCTTACAGTCTCTGCCGAGCCCTCCATGCCTGACCTGCTTGACCGCTATCCGCTTTCTGCGGGTACTTACCACGAGATGCTCGATGCCAGCGGCGCCGTGCGCCCGCATTGGCTGCGTCTCTATGAGCATTTGCAGCGCAGCACGCCTGCCCAGCTGATTCAGCGCCAGGCCTTGCTGACCCGGCAAATCCAGGAAAACGGTGTTACCTACAACGTCTATGCCGACCCCAAGGGCGCCGATCGTCCGTGGGAGCTGGATCTGCTGCCGCATCTGATTGCTGCGGATGAGTGGAAACAGGTGTCCGCCGGCATCGCCCAGCGCGCACGCCTGCTCAATGCGGTACTGGCGGACTTGTACGGCCCGCAGACCCTGATTGCCAACGGCTTGCTGCCTGCCGAACTGGTATTCGGTCACAACAATTTCCTCTGGCCGTGCCAGGGCGTGAAGCCGCCGGAAGACATCTTCCTGCACATGTACGCCGTAGACCTGGCGCGCACCCCGGACGGGCGCTGGTGGGTCACTGCCGACCGTACCCAGGCGCCGTCCGGTGCCGGTTATGCCCTGGAAAACCGGCAGATCGTATCCCGGGCGTTTCCGGATACGTATCGCGACTTGCAGGTGCAGCACCTGTCGGGCTTTTTCCGCAGCCTGCAGGAAACCCTGGCCCGCCAGGCGCCGTCGAGCAACGAAGCGCCACTGATCGTGCTGCTGACGCCGGGGCGTTTCAACGAAAGCTATTTCGAACACCTGTATCTGGCCCGTCAGCTCGGTTATCCGCTTGTTGAAGGCGGGGATCTGACCGTGCGCGACGCCACGGTCTACCTCAAGACCCTCAGTGGCCTGCGCCGGGTGCACGCGATCATGCGGCGCTTGGACGATGACTTCTGCGACCCGCTGGAACTGCGCACTGACTCGGCCCTGGGCGTGCCCGGCCTGCTGGAAGCGGTGCGTCAGGGCCGGGTGCTGGTGGCCAATGCCCTGGGCAGCGGCGTGCTGGAATCGCCGGGCCTGCTGGGCTTCTTGCCGAAAATCAATGAATACCTGTTTGGCGAAGAGCTGATCCTGCCGTCGGTGGCGACCTGGTGGTGCGGTGAGCCGCCGGTGCTGGCCCAGGCGCTGGAAAAGATGCCCGAGTTGCTGATCAAACCGGCCTTTCCATCCCAGAGTTTCGCTCCGGTCTTCGGTCGCGACCTTAACGAGAAACAGCGCAAGGCCCTGGCCGAGCGCATGCAGGCGCGTCCGTACGCCTATGTCGCTCAGGAGCTGGCGCAACTGTCCCACGCACCGATCTGGCAGCCCGACGGCGAGCAACTGCAACCTCGGGCCATCGGCATGCGTGTGTATGCGGTCGCCGGTAGCGACGGCAGTTATCGCGTGCTGCCGGGCGGCCTGACCCGAGTTGCTGCCGAAGCCGATGCCGATGTGGTGTCGATGCAGCGTGGCGGTGCGAGCAAGGACACCTGGGTGTTGGGCGAGCAGCGTTCCTACGGCGGCGAGCCGTGGAAAAGCCAGCGCACCCTCGGCGTCCACGACCTGATCCGCCGCGACCCGTATCTGCCGTCGCGGGTGGTGGAAAACCTGTTCTGGTTCGGCCGCTACTGCGAACGCTGCGACGACAGTGCGCGGATGCTGCGCATCATGATCGCCCGTTATGTCGACGACGATGATCCACAAGCCTTGCAGGCTGCGGTGGCCTTGGGCGAAAGCCTGGGCCTGCTGCCGGGGATCGACGAAGACGACGAGGAGGCCAGCACCCTGCATAACCGCCTGCTCGCCGGCCTGCTCGGTGAAGACTGGGCCTTCAGCCTGCGCGCCAACCTGCAACGCCTGCAATGGTCGGCGTCCCAGGTGCGCGGCAAGCTGTCCCGGGAAAACTGGCAGGCCCTAGTGGAGCTGCAGCGCGAAGCTACCAGCCTCGACACCAAGGAACCGGATTTCGGCGAACTACTGGATTTCCTCAACCGTCTGGTGATGTCCCTGGCGGCGCTGTCCGGCTTTGCTCTGGACGACATGACTCGCGACGAAGGCTGGCGTTTCCTGATGATCGGCCGGCGTATCGAGCGCCTGAAATTCCTCAGCAGCAGCCTCGCGGCGTTCATCCGTGGTGCGGCGGCATCGGATCAGGCCGGCCTGGAATGGCTGCTTGAATTGGGCAACAGCAGCATCACCTACCGCTCGCGTTATCTGGCGCTGCCGCAACTGATCCCGGTCCTGGATTTGCTCCTGCTCGACGAGCAGAACCCCCATGCCGTGCTGTTCCAGCTCAAACTGGTGTCGCGTTCGCTCAACAGGCTCAATGAAGACTTCGGTGCACCCAAGGACAACAGTTTGAATGTGCAGATCAAGCGCCTGGCGGCGTTCGATCTCGGTTGCCTGGAAAATGCACTGTTTGGCGAAAGCAGCGTACAGGCAGCTCTCGATGGCCTGGCCGACCTGCTGCAAGGCATCGCCGAAACCAGCGGTCAGGTATCCGACCGCCTGGCCCTGCGCCATTTTGCCCATGTCGATGATGTCAGCCAGCGCACGGTGTCCGTCTGATGAGCGCCCATTACCAGATTCTTCACGATACCCATTACAAGTACGACAGCCCGGTGTCTCTGGCTCAGCAGCTGGCGCATCTGTGGCCGCGGCGTAACCCCTGGCAGCGCTGCACTGAACAGCAACTGGTGATCAGCCCGGCGCCGACCACGCGCCGCGATGAGCTGGACGTATTCGGTAATCCCCTGACCCGCCTGGCGTTCGAGCGGCCCCATGACGAGCTGCAGGTCAATGCACGGCTACGGGTCGAGGTGCTGCACAAGCCGTTGTTGGACTTCTATCAGTCGCCTGCCTGGGATTCGACCCGCAGCAGCATGACTTACACCGCCCGGCCCATGTCAGCGGACATTCTGGAAGCCTGTCGTTATCGTTTCGAGTCGCCGTATGTGCACCTCAAGCAATCGTTCGTCGACTTCTCCGCCGTCTGCTTCCCGCCGGGGCGGCCGCTGCTGCTCTGCGTGCAGGCGCTGATGGAGAAAATCTTCAAAGAATTCACCTTCGACGACGAAGCGACCCAGGTGGCGACGCCGCTGGTTGAAGTGCTTGAGCGCCGTCGCGGGGTCTGTCAGGACTTCGCCCACCTGATGCTCGCCTGCCTGCGCTCGCGGGGTCTGTCGGCGCGCTATGTCAGCGGCTACCTGCTGACCCAGCCTCCGCCGGGCCAACCGCGCCTGATTGGCGCAGACGCCTCCCACGCCTGGGTCTCGGTGTTCTGCCCGGTGCTGGGTTGGGTGGATTTCGATCCGACCAACAACGTGCAGCCGGCGCTGGAACATATCTGCCTGGCCTGGGGACGGGATTTCTCCGACGTCTCGCCGTTGCGGGGGGTGATTCTGGGCGGCGGCAACCATGACCCGGAAGTGCGGGTGACGGTGATGCCGGTGAGTGGGTGATCACGTCACAAGCATTCATGGTTGGGAGAACATAAGTTGCTGGTGCCAATTGTGGGGAGAGAACTCTGTGGGAGCGAATTCATTCGCGAAGAAGGCGGCTCAGACGACAGATTTTTATCTAATGTACTGGCCTCTTCGCGAATAAATTCGCTCCCACAATTCGCTGTGACAACCGTAATTCATTGATCAATCGCGCAACCGCGCCCCTTCGATCTCATGGGTATAGCTGCCGCTGGCGCCACAGGCGTAGGCGGCGAGCAAACTGCGAAACAGGCTATTGAAGGTCATGATGGCGGGCTCTCTAAGTGGGCATGGCGCGATACTACGGCGCGGCTACGCTTGAGGCTGGTTGATTGTCTCCATGACCCTGATAGCCTTTCACTCGGTTCCGTTGATGCAAATCATTGGCAGCAGCGCAGGGATCAGGCAGTCTCGCGGGCAAATGATCGAAACTTCCTGCCTTGGAGACTCCTTATGATTCGCAAGCTTGTTGCTGTATCGCTGCTGACCCTGGCCAGTGGCCAATTGCTGGCTGCCGAGTGCGCTATCACGGTGGATTCCACCGACCAGATGTCCTACGACACCAAGGCCATCGAGATCGACAAGAGCTGCAAAGAGTTCACCATCAACCTGAAACACTCCGGCAGCCTGCCAAAAGCGGTCATGGGTCATAACCTGGTGATCAGCAAAGAGGCCGATGCCCAGCCGATTGCCACTGATGGCCTGAGCGTTGGTATCGACAAGAACTACATCAAGGATGGCGACACCCGCGTTATTGCCCATACCAAGGTGATCGGCGCCGGTGAAACAGATTCCCTCAAGCTGGATGTGTCCAAGCTCGATGCAGCTGAAAAATATATGTTTTTCTGCTCCTTTCCTGGCCATATCAGCATGATGAAAGGCACTGTCACTCTGAAGTAAGTCGGTAGACCGCGCGCGACCTGTTCCAGACTGGATCAGGTCGCCGGTTCGGCCATGCGCAACGTCATGCGAATGGTCTTGCCCGCCAGTTGCTGGCGGCTGACCGCGCCGCCGGGCCGTCGTTGATGCCTGCCATCGCTGGCCACCTTCCAGTCCTTGTCCGCCGCTTCACACTCCAGGCGCCTGGCTTCGGCTTGCCCCTCGGCAGCCCAGACAGCCCGCCAACTGCACAGCCCCCGATACTCCTTCGCCCCTGACGCCGGAAACCCCGGAACGCCGTTCTTCTGCCGTGGGCTCATGTCCGGCCGTATGGCGATGACCCCGCCGCTGGTGCTACTGCGCAGTGCGTGCTGCTCGCCATGGAAACCATCGATGACCAGGCTCACCTCGCTGAGCAGCATCTCGCAGTCGGGCAGGCTGTAGCTCAGGGCGATCTCGAAGTTGAAGGCCTGCACGTCGGGCGCGCTGTCGTGTTGCAGCAGCGCAGGCGGGTAGTTGCAACGATGGGATGAGCCGGATGGTGTGTAGTGGGCAGTGGCACGCAACGCACTATGGGCAGGGATTTCGCCGCTGAGGGTGAAGGATGCGGCGCTGCTGTCCGGGGCGCGGGAGATTGACTGGCTGGCGGCGGTGGCAATCCAGCAGACCACGGCAAATGCGGCGCACGCCGGAATGAACCACGGACGCTGGACGATGGAGCGTTGTTGAGAGAACACGGTGTAGCCCTGAACGACATGTCTGGAAACAGATTGCCGAGAGGGGCAGGCCGGTTCAAGAGTCCGAGGGAAATTCAGAAATGTCCTACAGGTCGATACCTGTGGGAGCGAGGCTTGCCCGCGAAGAGGTCAGTACATTCGATATTTATCTATCGTCAGGAATACCGTATTCGCGGGCAAGCCTCGCTCCCACAGGGGGATGTTGACGTTACCTGGCGGTCATCTTGAAGATGCCCTGGGCATTGCTGCTGTCGAAATTGAGGTCCAGACGCTCAGTGTCCGGGTCGATCTTGCGCTGGATGAACTCGACGAACGAGCCCGGCACCTGTTGTTCCCGCACGCGCCCCGAAGCATCGGCAAAGCCGCGGGTGACGGTGCAGGCGCGGTAGGCGGTCTGCATGACCCGGCCCGAGGTGGACACTTCGATGCTGTCCTTCATGGGCCGCTCGATGCGGTTCTGCTCGGCAACCACGGCTTCCAGGTCGATCACCCGGTCAGTCAAGTGGTTGAAGCTGTTGCCTTCGGTGGATATCCAGGCCATTTCCGCGCTTTCGGCGAGCAGGGTCTGGTAATCGGCCTGTTGCACCACGCCATGCTGGCGGTCGAAAGCCTGATACAGGGCTGGCAGCAGGGCGCGGGCTTCGGCCAGGCTGCAATGGCGGGTCAGGCGCAGGCGCTTGAGGATGCTCAAGTGCTCGCTGGTCAGCGGGTCACGGCTGCTGCTGACTACGCGGGTCACGGCATTCTGGAAGGCTTCGCTGAAGCGGCCCGGATGCAGCTCGGAGACGAAGAACTGGGCGATATCTTCCGGCAGGTCCATCTGGCGATAGGCCCAGCCGGTCATGTTCAGTTTGGTCAGCGGGTAGGTGCGCACATCGGTGAAGCCCAGGGGCTCCAGCAGACGCGAGAACGCCTGGCGGCCACGCGGCAGCTCGCCGTTTTCCGGCCAGTCGACGGTGCGGATGGCGCCGTGGTCGAACACCACCTTGCGGTCCTGTTGCGCCTGTTCATCGACATAGCTACGGCCCGCTGGCACGGCTTCGGTCAGCTTGTACAGTAAGCTCAGGTTCAGCGCTTCGGCCAGCCAGGCGCGGTGCAGGTTGTCTTCGCCCCAGGAGAACTCATGCAGACCCTGCGGGACTTCGACGTGACTTTCCAGCCACTGTGCGGCCGGTTGACCGACGACGGTGGCGACGAGAGAGAAGAGGCCTTGGAACGAGGACATGGGCAGCGGCTCTGACGATGGCAAATGAGGCCATCATCAAAGCCCCTATTGACGATGCGGACAAGCGAAAAAAAACGGCGGGTTCATTCCGTTTTCTATTGCTGGCCACTACATGCTGTGGGAGCGAGGCTTGCCCGCGAAGGCTTCGGCGCGGTATTTCTGAAGCACCCCGCTGTCTTTTTCGCGGGCAAGCCTCGCTCCTACGGACCGCTATAAGGCCCGAATCACGGGGCGTACGGCAGATCCCGCTTGTGCTGGGTCTTGTGGTAGGTGTCGGCAATGATCCTGAACGCTTCTTCGCGCACCGGCTCGCCATGCAGGAAAGCGTCGATCTCGGCGTAGGTCACGCCGTGGCTGGCTTCGTCGGGTTTGCCGGGGACCAGGTCTTCCAGGTCGGCAGTCGGGATTTTCTCCACCAGATTCTGCGGCGCGCCGAAGCTGCGGGCGATGGCGCGGACCTGGTTTTTCACCAGACCGCTCAGAGGCGCCAGGTCGCAGGCGCCGTCGCCGAATTTGGTGAAGAAGCCCATGACGGCTTCCGCCGCATGATCCGTACCGATCACCAGACCACCCAGGGCGCCGGCGATGGTGTATTGGGCGACCATGCGCGTACGCGCCTTGATATTGCCTTTGACGAAGTCCACGGCGCTGTCTGGCAGCCCGTCGAACGCCTTGACCTGTTCGGCCAGGGCTTTCACCGACGGGGCGATGTCCACGGTGTGGCGCTCGTCGGGGTTGATAAAGTCCACGGACGCGGTGGCTTCGTGCTCGTCATGCTGGATGTGATACGGCAGGCGCACGGCAACGAAGCGGTAGGCCTGATCACCGGTGCTCTCGCGCAGTTCCTTGACCGCGCGTTGCGCCAGCAGCCCGGCTGTCAGGGAGTCGACGCCGCCGCTGATGCCCAGTACCAGGGTCTTGAGCCGCGAGTTTTGCAGGCAGTCCTTGATGAACTGAATGCGTCGGGCGACCTCGGCCTCAAGGGCTGCCTGGTCGGCGAAAGGTGGCTGGACCTTGAGCTGTTCAGCGATTTCGAGCTGTACCGCTTGCATGATTCACTCCTTGGTTTTGAAGGCGTTGGCGGTGGTTGAGTCAGCCGGGCACCTTGAAGACATGGCGCAGGTAGGCGACAAAATTCGGGTCCTTGCATTGGGTCTTGCCGGGTTCGTCGGAGATCTTCGCCACCGGCTGGCCGGCGCAGGCGGTCATCTTCAGGACGATACTCATCGGCTCGACGCCCGGTATGTCAGCGGTCAGGTTGGTGCCGATGCCGAAGCTGACATTGATCCGACCACGCAAGGCGCGGAATATTTCCAGGGCCTTGGGCAAGGTCAGGCCATCGGAGAAGACCAGGGTCTTGCTCATGGGGTCTATGCCCAGGCGCTGGTAATGGGTGATGCATTTTTCGGCCCAGATCACCGGATCGCCCGAATCATGGCGCAGGCCGTCGAACAGCTTGGCGAAGTACAGATCGAAATCGGTAAGGAAGGCGTCGGTATTGATGCAGTCGGTCAGGGCGATACCCAGCAGGCCGCGGTATTCGCGGACCCAGCAGTCCAGCGCGGCAATCTGACTGTCGATCAGGCGCGGGCCGAGCTGTTGGTGGGCCATGATCCACTCATGGGCCATGGTGCCCAGGGGCTTGAGGTCATTCTGGCGCGCAAGCTGCACATTACTGGTGCCGACGAACTGGCCGGGGAAGTCTTTCTTGAGCACGCGTACGACTTCTTCCTGTACGCGATAGGAAAAGCGCCGACGGGTGCCGAAGTCAGCCACTTTAAGCTCGGCCAGCTCATCGGGTCGGGCATTGGCGGTCAGCCAGTCGAACTTGCGGTACAACTGCTCCCGTGCCTCGCTGAGCAGAATCCCCGAGTGACGCGTGCGGTTGCGCACTTCGCTGACGATGGCCAGCAGCGGCACTTCAAAGAGAATCACATGCAGCCACGGGCCATGCAGACGGATGCACAACTCACCATCCTCGATGCTGGCCTTGACGTAGCGCATGTTGAAACGGAACAGGCCCAAAAAGCGCAGGAAGTCAGGCTTCATGAACGTGATGCGTTCCAGAAAGGCCAGTTGCTCGTTGCTCATGGACAGCTCGCACAACAGTTCGATTTGCTGGCGAATTTCGTTCAGATACGGGCGCAGGTCTTCGCCATTGCGGCAGCGAAACTCCCACTCGACGTCGACGTTGGGATAGTTGTGCAGCACGGCCTGCATCATGGTCAGCTTGTAGAAATCGGTATCCAGCAAGTTCTGCACGATGCGGTCGGAGAAGGCGCTCTCGCTCATGTTTTATTGGTCTCCAGAGTCGCCGATAAAGTAGGGGCAGGCTGTCAGGCAGGTGATTACAGGGCAGTGCCGACAGGTGCAGAGGCGGCATTGTCGCGCTTAATCCGTCGGGTTATCCAACTGTTCCAGCATCCATTGCACAAAATCACGGACTTTGGGCACCTCGGCGGCATGCTCGGGGTAGGCCAGGTAATAGGCGTCATGGCTGGGCAGGGCGTGGGCCCAAGGGATGATCAGCTTGCCATCCGCCAGCTCCTCTTCGACCAGGAAACGCGGCAGCAGTGCCACGCCGCAACCGACCTGGGCGGCGCGGATGCACATATAAAAGGTCTCGAAACGCGGCCCGTGGTAGCTGTGTTCGGTGTGATAGCCCTGGCTGTCGAACCATTCGTGCCAGGCCTGGGGCCGATAGGCGTTTTGCAGCAGGACCATGTCGGTCAATTGCGTCGGATCGGTCAGTGGCGTCGACGGCAGGCTGTCGGGGGAGCAGACCGGCACCAGTTCTTCGTCGAACAGGCGCACGCTCTCGGCGCCAGGCAGGGCGCCCTGGCCAAAGTAGAAGGCCAGATCGCAACGGCCCTGGATCAGGTCGTCCGCGCCCTGTTCGTTGATCAGGTCCAGATGAATGTGCGGATGACGCAGGCGCCAGCCCTTGAGTCGCGGCACCAGCCAGCGCGCGCCGAAGGTCGAGGGTGTGGAAACCCGAAGGACTTCGGTTTCACCGCCGTAGGAACGCAGAAAGTGCGTGGACATCTCGACCTGGGTCAAGATCTTGCGTACTTCCGCCAGATACAGTGCCCCGGCGGGCGTCAGTTGCAAACGGCGACGGACCCGGCGGAACAGCAGGTGTTGCACCAGCTCTTCGAGCTGCGCGACCTGCTTGCTGACCGCGCTCTGGGTCAGATTCAGCTCTTCGGCCGCGCGGGTGAAGCTCAGGTGCCGGGTCACCGCTTCAAAGCATTGCAGGGCGGTGATCGAGGGCAGGTAGCGCTTGTTCAGCATGGGTGGGGTCGCCTTGACGCTGGATCGCAGGTTGCATGAATAAACGGAATGATATCTCGCCGAATGGTCGTTTGTTGCAATGTATGAACAAGGCTATTACTAGAGCCTGAAGATTTTCCCGAATTCTGCAATCAAAGGAGCCACCATGCTTACCGACCTGCTAACCCGTCTCGGTGTCGATCCAGCCCTGTACCAGAAGGGCGACAAGCCTGTGCACACACCGATCAACGGCGAGCGCATCGGCGCTGTGACCTGGCAAGGCGCGGCTGAAGTCGAGCAACAGGTGACCCGTGCCGACGCAGCGTTTGACGCCTGGCGCAAGGTTCCGGCCCCCCGTCGTGGCGAGCTGATCCGCCTGTTCGGCGAAGCGCTGCGCAAATATAAGGCTGACCTGGGCGAGCTGGTGTCCTGGGAAGCGGGCAAGATCACTCAGGAAGGCCTGGGTGAAGTGCAGGAAATGATCGATATCTGCGACTTCGCGGTTGGTCTGTCCCGCCAGCTGTACGGCTTGACCATCGCTTCCGAGCGCCCGGGCCACCATATGCGTGAAACCTGGCACCCACTGGGTGTGGTCGGCGTGATCAGTGCGTTCAACTTCCCGGTGGCCGTCTGGTCGTGGAACACCGCACTGGCGCTGGTCTGCGGTAACTCGGTGATCTGGAAACCGTCGGAAAAGACCCCGCTGACCGGCCTGGCCTGTCAGGCGCTGTTCGACCGCGTCGCCAAGGACTTCCCGGATGCACCGCCTTATCTCGCCCAAGTGATCATTGGCGGCCGCGATGCCGGTGAAGCCTTGGTCGATGACCCGCGCGTCGCCCTGATCAGCGCTACCGGCAGCACCCGCATGGGCCGTGAAGTCGCACCGAAGATCGCCGCGCGCTTTGCCCGCAGCATCCTTGAGCTTGGCGGCAACAACGCCATGATCCTCACCCCGAGTGCCGACCTGGACCTGGCCGTGCGCGCAGTATTGTTCAGCGCCGTCGGTACTGCCGGCCAGCGTTGCACCACTTTGCGTCGCCTGATTGCCCACGAATCGGTCAAGGCTGACTTCGTTTCACGTCTGAAAACCGCGTACTCGAAAGTCCGTATCGGTCACCCGCTGGAAGGCAACCTGATCGGCCCGCTGATCGATCAACAAAGCTTCCAGGGCATGCAGGACGCCCTCGAGCAGGCGCTTAGCGAAGGCGGCAAGGTATTCGGCGGCGAGCGTCAGTTGCAGGACACCTTCCCTAACGCTTACTACGTTTCCCCGGCCATCGTTGAAATGCCTGAGCAAAGCGCGGTGGTGCGCCACGAAACCTTCGCTCCGATCCTTTATGTGATTGGCTACGAGGAGTTCAGCGACGCCGTGCGCCTGAACAACGAAGTGCCACAAGGCCTGTCCTCGTGCATCTTCACCACCGACGTGCGTGAAGCCGAGTCGTTTATCTCGGCAGTGGGCAGCGACTGCGGTATCGCCAACGTCAACATCGGCCCAAGCGGCGCGGAAATCGGCGGCGCCTTCGGTGGCGAGAAAGAAACCGGCGGTGGCCGTGAGTCCGGTTCGGATTCGTGGAAAGGCTACATGCGTCGCCAGACCGCGACCGTGAACTACTCCCGCGAACTGCCGTTGGCGCAGGGTATTACCTTCGACTGATTGATGTGGCGCTGATGCAGGGCTGATGTGGGGCCGGCTTTAGCCGGGAAGACGCAGGCAGGATCGATAAGCTTCTATCGTCTTTACATTTGTCTTCCCGGCTAAAGCCGGTCCCACCGTATTCAAATGAACCATCGTTGTCTCTTTCCGGGGTTTTGCGATGTCGCTACGCGAAGAATGTCTATGGGAAACGCTGACGCCGCAGAGGCCTGACGCGTCAGCGTTGAAGGGGGAGGTGACGGCGGATGTCTGTGTGATCGGCGCAGGCATCACCGGGCTTTCCGCTGCGATACATCTGTTGGAACAGGGCAAGAGCGTCGTGATCGTCGAAGCCCACCGCACCGGCCAGGGCGGCTCGGGGCGCAATGTGGGGCTGGTCAACGCCGGTTTGTGGATCCCGCCGGACGATATCGAAGCAGGGTTTGGCGAAGCCATCGGCAGCCAATTGAACAGCATGCTCGGCGGCGCACCTTCGCTGGTGTTCAGCCTGATCGAAAAATACGGCATCGACTGCCAGGCGCGCCGTGAAGGTACGCTGCACATGGCCCATAACGCTCGTGGCGGCGCTGATCTGCGCAGTCGCGAGGAACAATGGAAGCGCCGTGGCGCGCCCGTTGAGTTGTTGACCGGCAAGGCCTGTGAAGAGGCCACCGGTACCAAACAGATCACCAGCGCCTTGCTCGACCGCCGCGCCGGGACGATCAACCCCATGGCCTACACCAGTGGCCTGGCCAAGGCTGTGGAAACCCTGGGTGGCCGCCGCTACGACCATTCTCCGGTCACGCGTCTTGAGCGTCAGGGCGAGCGTTGGTGTGTGGTCACTGATAACGGCGCGGTGATGGCCAGTCAGGTGGTGATCGCCTCCAATGCCTACACCGAAGGCGAGTGGACCGAGCTGCGCCGCAGCTTTTTCCCCGGCTATTACTATCAGGTCGCCTCGGTGCCGCTCAGTGGTGACGCTGCCGCGCAGATTCTGCCGTTCGGTCAGGGCTCGTGGGATACCCGTCAGGTGCTCAGCAGCATCCGCCGTGACGCCGATGGTCGCCTGTTGCTGGGCAGTCTGGGCAATGGCAATCAAAAGCCGGGCTGGTTCCTCAAGGCCTGGGCCGACCGGGTGCAGCAGCATTACTACCCGTATCTGAAGAATGTCGAGTGGGAGTGCACCTGGACGGGCTGTATTTCCTTCACGCCTGACCACTTATTGCGCATGTTCGAACCGGCTCCCAGCCTGGTTGCGGTCACGGGCTATAACGGTCGCGGCAATACCACGGGGACGGTGGTCGGCAAAGCCTTTGCCGATTACCTGTGTACCGGCAATGCCAAGGTGCTGCCTATACCGTTCACGCCGATGGCGCCGTTGGTCGGGGTGGGCCTGCGCAGTGCTTTCTATGAGGCGGGTTTCTCGCTTTATCACGCGGGCCAGTGTCTGCGAATCGTCATATAAGTGGCAGTTCGGACAAGTTGAACGGCACTTTTTTGCACATCCACTAACCTCAAATGGTGCGTCCCGTAGCGGGTGCGCACCGTGGGTGTGCATTTCGGTGACGCACCCTGTTACAGTCCGGTTGTACGCAGAGGGAAGGTCCGGTTGCAATGTTTATTTGGGTGGGTTGCTCTTTTTTCTTGAGAGGTTGCACCTGTCGCATTCCTACAGGTTGTACGTCCCGATAGGAAAGGCACGAAACGCCCAATATCAACAAAATCGCGACTTTTTTCAGAATAAAAAAGTGATGGCACGGCGCTTGCTCTGAGCAATCCCCGTAGTCGCAGTGCTAACTAAAAAACCTCAGGAGCACCAACTCATGTCGCAGACGTTTTACAGGAAAGGTTTTCTGGCAATCGCAGTCGCTACTGCATTGGGCGTGTCGGCGTTTGCCCAGGCAGACGTCAAAATCGGCGTAGCAGGCCCGATGACCGGTGCCAACGCTTCGTTCGGTAAGCAGTACATGAGCGGCGCTCAGGCCGCAGCGGATGCGATCAACGCTGCTGGCGGCGTTAACGGCGAGAAAATCGTGTTGACCGCCTACGACGATGCCTGCGAGCCGAAACAGGCCGTTGCCGTTGCCAACAAGGCAGCATCGGATAAAGTTGCAGGCGTAGTCGGTCACTTCTGCTCCTCGTCGACTATCCCGGCGTCCGAGGTCTATGACGAAGCGGGCATCATCGCGATCACCCCGGGCTCCACCAACCCAACCGTTACCGAGCGTGGTCTGGGTGCCATGTTCCGTATGTGCGGTCGTGACGACCAGCAAGGGATCGTGGCCGGTGACTACATCGTCGATGTGCTCAAAGGCAAGAAAGTCGCGGTCATCAACGACAAAGACACCTACGGCAAGGGCCTGGCTGACGCCACCGCCAAGCAACTGACCAAGCGCGGCGTCAAGCCAGTGCTGGAAGAAGGTCTGACCCGTGGCGAGAAAGACTTCAGCGCCCTGGTGACCAAAATCCGCAGCGTTGGTGCTGACGTAGTCTACTTCGGCGGCCTGCACCCGGAAGCCGGTCCACTGGTTCGCCAGCTGCGTGAACAAGGTCTCAAAGACGTCAAGTTCATGTCCGATGACGGCATCGTGACTGACGAACTGGTCACCACCGCAGGCGGCGCTCAATACGTCGACGGCGTGTACATGACCTTCGGCGCTGACCCGCGTCTGCTGCCAGACAGCAAGGCCGTGGTTGAAACCTTCCGCAAGTCGGGCTACGAGCCTGAGGGCTACACCCTCTACGCTTACGCTTCGGTCCAGGCTCTGGCTGCCGGCTTCAACGGCGCCAAGTCGAACAAGGGCGAAGACGCAGCCAAGTGGCTCAAATCCCATCCGGTCAAAACCGTCATGGGTGAGAAAAACTGGGACTCCAAAGGCGACCTGAAAATCTCCGACTACGTGGTTTACCAGTGGGACAAAGACGGTAAATACCATCAGCTCGAAAAACAGAAGTAAGTTGAACGCTTAAGTCGGACCGGCTGTTGCGTGGCATTGCGCCACGCAACAGTCAGGCCCGGTCATGGGTGCTGCGCCCTGTAGCCCCGGATTTCTTATGTAGTCATTGCCTGCGTCCCGGCACTCCTCACGAGGGAGTCCCAGACCGGTTCCGGCGTGGCCCTTCAAGTTCGTGAGCGTGCGTGATGGATGGTATTTTCCTGCAACAAATGGTCAACGGCCTGACCCTCGGTTCGGTCTACGGCCTGATCGCTATCGGTTACACGATGGTCTACGGCATCATCGGCATGATCAACTTCGCCCACGGCGATGTGTACATGATCTCGGCTTACCTGGCGGCCATCGGCCTGGCAGTCCTGTCATTCTTCGGTATCGAGTCGTTCCCTTTCCTTATTCTCGGCACGCTGATCTTCACCATTGTGGTGACCGGTGTTTACGGCTTTGTCATTGAGCGAGTGGCCTACAAACCCCTGCGCAACTCGACGCGCCTGGCGCCCCTGATCAGTGCCATCGGCATTTCCCTGATCCTGCAAAACTATGCACAGATCGCCCAGGGCCCTCGCCAACAAGGCGTACCGACCCTGCTCGAAGGTGCCTGGCGTTTTGATATAGGCAGCGGTTTTGTCCAAATTACCTACACCAAGATCTTCATCCTGATTGCCGCCTTCATCGGCATGGGCGTACTGACCTACATCATCAAGTACACCAAGCTCGGCCGCATGTGCCGCGCTACCCAGCAGGACCGCAAGATGGCGTCGATCCTGGGGATCAACACCGACCGCGTGATTTCCTACGTTTTCGTTATCGGCGCCGCCATGGCTGCACTGGCCGGTGTGCTGATCACCATGAACTACGGCACGTTCGACTTCTTCGCCGGCTTCGTCATCGGCATCAAGGCCTTCACCGCAGCGGTATTGGGCGGGATCGGTTCGTTGCCGGGTGCGATGCTCGGTGGGTTGATCCTGGGGGTTGCCGAGTCGCAGTTCTCCGGTCTGATCAACTCTGATTATAAGGATGTGTTCAGTTTCGGCCTGCTGGTCGTGATCCTGATCTTCCGTCCTCAAGGCCTGCTGGGTCGCCCACTCGTGGCGAAGGTATAACCATGTCTGCTCCTGTCAAACCCATCGATATCAAACAAAGCCTGATCGACGCGGTAATTGCCGGCCTGCTGGCACTGATCGTGTTCGGCCCGATCGTCGGCATCGTCCTGGACGGCTACGGCTTTAATACTCAACCCACCCGTGTTGCCGCGCTGGTTGGCGTGGTCATGGTCGGGCGCTTCCTGATCAGCCTGTTTCTGCAAACGCCCAAGGGCCGCAACATCACGCAAAGCTTCGAAACCGCCGGATCGGGTGTGCATGTGCTGCCCCACGATTACAAGACGCGCCTGCGCTACATCATCCCGTTGATGATCGTGATTGCCGTCATATTCCCGATCTTTGCCGACAAGTACGTGCTGACGGTGGTCATTCTCGGCCTGGTCTACGTGTTGCTGGGCCTGGGCCTGAACATCGTGGTCGGCCTGGCCGGTCTGCTCGACCTTGGCTACGTGGCGTTCTATGCCATCGGCGCCTACGGTCTGGCTCTAGGCTATCAATACCTCGGGCTGGGCTTCTGGTCGGCATTGCCGTTGGCGGCGATTGCTGCCGCGTTGGCAGGTTGCATCCTTGGCTTCCCGGTCCTGCGTATGCACGGCGACTATCTGGCTATCGTGACCCTGGGTTTCGGCGAAATCATTCGACTGATCCTCAATAACTGGCTGTCGTTTACCGGTGGTCCGAACGGCGTGCCGGTGCCTTCGCCGACTTTCTTCGGCCTGGAATTTGGGCGTCGGGCCAAGGACGGCGGCATCCCGATCCACGAGTACTTCGGTTTCGAATACAACCCGGACCTGAAATTCATCTTCATCTATGCCGTGCTGTTCCTGGTTGTGCTCGCGGTGCTGTACATCAAGCATCGCCTGACCCGCATGCCGATAGGCCGTGCCTGGGAAGCGCTGCGTGAGGATGAGATCGCTTGCCGGTCCATGGGCCTGAACCACGTACTGGTCAAGCTCTCGGCATTCACCATCGGCGCCTCTACTGCCGGTCTGGCCGGGGTGTTCTTTGCCTCGTACCAGGGCTTCGTCAACCCGACCTCGTTCACCTTCTTCGAGTCGGCGCTGATCCTGGCCATCGTTGTACTGGGCGGCATGGGGTCGACCATTGGTGTGGTGATCGCAGCCTTCGTACTGACTGTTGCCCCTGAGATGCTGCGCAGCTTCGCCGAATATCGCGTGTTGTTGTTCGGCATCCTGATGGTACTGATGATGATCTGGCGCCCACGCGGCCTGATTCGTATCAGCCGTACCGGCGTGCGCCCACGCAAGGGTGTGCTGGCTAAACCGGAGGGCGTGTAAATGAGTGATGAAATCGTCCTGTCCGTCGAAAACCTGATGATGCACTTCGGCGGCATCAAGGCTCTGAGCGATGTCAGCCTGAAAGTACGTCGCAACTCGATCTTCGCCCTGATCGGCCCAAACGGCGCGGGCAAGACCACGGTATTCAACTGCCTGACCGGCTTCTACAAGGCCACGGGCGGGCGCATCCAGCTCAATGCCAAGGGCAAGCAGACCAACGTGATCCAGTTGCTCGGCGAGCAATTCCAGGTCGCGGACTTCCTCTCGCCCAAACGCTTCATTAACCGCCTGTACTACAAGATGTTTGGCGGTACGCACTTGATCAACCGCGCAGGCATGGCCCGGACCTTCCAGAACATTCGCCTGTTCAAGGAAATGTCGGTGATCGAAAATCTGCTGGTGGCCCAGCACATGTGGGTCAACCGCAGCATGATCGCGGGCATCCTCAATACCAAGGGCTACCGCAAGGCCGAAGACGACGCCATGAATACGGCGTTCTACTGGCTGGAAGTGGTCGATCTGGTGGATTGCGCCAACCGCCTGGCCGGTGAGCTGTCCTACGGCCAGCAGCGCCGCCTGGAAATCGCCCGGGCCATGTGCACGCGGCCTCAGGTGATCTGCCTGGACGAACCGGCAGCAGGCCTCAACCCGCAGGAAACCGAGGCGCTGAGCGGCATGATCCGCCTGCTGCGCGACGAACACGACATGACCATCGTGCTGATTGAGCACGACATGGGCATGGTCATGGGCATCTCCGACGATATTGTGGTGCTCGACCACGGCAACGTGATTGCCATGGGCGGGCCGGAACAGATCCGCAACGATCCAAAAGTGATCGCCGCGTACCTGGGCGCTGATGAAGAGGAATTGGTATGAGCAAGCCGATCCTCGAACTGAAAGAGATCGACGTGTATTACGGGCCTATCCAGGCCCTGAAAAAAGTCTCGATGTACATCAATGAAGGCGAGACCGTGAGCCTGATCGGCTCCAACGGTGCGGGCAAATCCACTTTGCTGATGTCGATCTTTGGCCAGCCGCGTGCGGCTGCGGGGCAGATTATCTATCAGGGTGTCGATATCACCCAGAAGTCGTCCCACTACATCGCCTCCAACGGCATTGCCCAGTCGCCGGAAGGTCGCCGGGTTTTCCCTGACATGTCGGTCGAGGAAAACCTGATGATGGGCACCATCCCCATCGGCGACAAACACTCCAGCGAAGACATGCAGCGTATGTTCGAGCTGTTCCCGCGTTTGAAGGAACGTCGTAACCAGCGCGCCATGACCATGTCCGGCGGCGAGCAGCAGATGCTCGCCATCGCCCGCGCCCTGATGAGCCGTCCCAAGCTGTTGCTGCTGGACGAGCCGAGCCTGGGCCTGGCACCGATCATCGTGAAGCAGATCTTCTCCACGCTGCGCGAGCTGGCGAAAACCGGCATGACCATCTTTTTGGTCGAGCAGAACGCCAACCACGCGCTCAAACTGTCTGACCGCGCCTATGTGATGGTCAACGGCGAGATCCGCCTGAGTGGCACGGGGCAGGAATTGCTGGTCAATGAAGAGGTTAGGAACGCCTATCTGGGCGGTCACTGATTTCGTCAAGAAACGCCTGTTTTTACCCGACGCCCCGAGTGCAAAACACTCGGGGCGTTGTTTTTTGCCAATTGTGGAAAACAATTTTGACGCGGGCTGGCAGTGCGACATAAAACCGCTGCAAACAGTTGTTTTGTCACGCTTTTGACTTGTTCAGTATTACTGTGGAGCTGGCTGTGAATAAGATGGTAGTAGCTGTCTGGAGGCCTTGATCTACGTGGTTTGTAGCTCGTTGTTCGTTTTTTGATCAGTGATTTTTGGCGGTATTTTGAGGGCCTTTGTCAATGCCTTTTGACCTGGTTGTTCATACAGCTCAGGGGTGGGAAAAGCCTGTGGATAACTCTGTGGGCAAGCGTTGGAAAGAGCCCTGTGAGGGGCGTAATTACTGGTCCGGCAGGCACCTGCCTGTGAGCGGTAACAGGCACAAGGCCATGCGCCTTCACCAAATTGCCAGCCCAGGTCAAGCACAAATACCGTACAGCCCACGAAATCCGCTGGCTGTGGGCAAATGCAGTTGCCCACGGTTATTGTGGGCCTGACTGTGGATAAGGTGGGCAAAACCCCGTGCAGGCCAGGCGCGGCGTGGCTTTGCCTGAGTTGATCGTTTTTTGACCAGTCATATCCGGGAAATGGTTTTTTTATCCACAGACTTGCCGTGAACCTGTCTGGCCGGGCATTCTGCTGGGCCTTCCCATTTGCGCCCGACGCCACTCGATTGCGTCGTCTTCGCGCCTTTTCAGGAGAATGAAATGACTTCCACCGTATTCATCACTGGTGCCACTTCCGGGTTCGGCGAAGCCTGTGCCCGTCGCTTTGCCGAAGCCGGCTGGTCGCTGATCCTGACCGGGCGCCGTGAAGACCGCCTGAGCGCCCTGAAGGCCGAATTGTCGAAGCAGACCAAGGTGCATACCCTGGTGGTCGACGTACGCGATCGTGGGGCCATGGAGACCGCCATTGCCGGTCTGCCGGAAGAGTTTGCCAAGATCCGCGGCCTGATCAACAACGCTGGCCTGGCCCTGGGTATCGATCCTGCGCCCAAGTGCGATCTGGACGACTGGGACACCATGATCGACACCAACGTCAAAGGCCTGGTCTACGCCACGCGCCTGCTGCTGCCGCGCCTGATTGCTCATGGTCGCGGTGCCAGTATCGTCAACCTGGGCTCGGTGGCGGGCAACTACCCGTATCCGGGCGGTAACGTCTATGGCGGCACCAAGGCGTTCGTCGGCCAGTTCTCCCTGAACCTGCGCAACGACCTGATCGGCACTGGTGTGCGCGTGACCAATCTGGAGCCGGGCCTGTGCGAAAGCGAGTTCTCCCTGGTGCGCTTTGGCGGTGACCAGGCCAAGTACGACGCCACCTACGCCGGTGCCGAGCCGATCCAGCCGCAGGATATCGCTGACACTATCTTCTGGATCCTCAACACCCCGGCCCACGTCAATATCAACAGCCTGGAACTGATGCCGGTCAGCCAGACCTGGGCCGGGTTCTCGATTGATCGTTCGCGCGGTTAATCGATAGTTTGATGCAGCACCGTAGGAGCGGCTTCAGCCGCGAGTGACGCTCTCCCGGCTGAAGCCGGTCCTACGGTTTACTGCGCAGGATCCACAGGGTCATGGCGCTGCAAAATACTCGGCCAGCCCCAGATAGCAGGTCGCCAGGTGATAAGGCGTGGTGGACGGCATGTCACTGCGGCTGACCTGGCCATCGGCGTCCAGGCACTCATGCCAGCCCTTGGCATGCAGGAAGCGCTGTTGCAGGGCCTGCAATAGTTGCGGAACACGCTGATCAGCGTCTGGCCGCAGCACCAGGGCGCGCAGGTACTCGGCCTGGGCCCAGATGCGCTGAGTCGCATCCCGCACCGTGCCATCAATCTCCAGCATCGCCGTGACCGCACCATTCAGTGTGTCGACGCCCTGTGCCTCGGCAAGCGCGAATGACCGCTTCAATGACCCATGCAGCGCACTGCCGCGCAGGTGTTCGGACGACTCCAGCAGATAGAACCACTCAAACTGATGGCCCGGTTCATACCAGTTATCCACAGTACCTTTGGGTTTCTCCAGCATCAGCCCGGTATCCGGGTCGATAAAGCGCTGCTGCATGGCCTCGGCCAACCCGTCCAGTGCCTTTAGGGTGGCAGCATCTTCACGCACCGACACCGTAGCCAGAAATGCCTCGGCGAGATGCATCAGCGGGTTCTGCAGCGGGCCGCTGTCCAGGCTCGACCAGTCCTCGGCCAGCACGGCTTCGTACAGCCCGGTGCCATCGGCAAAACGCCCGGCGACCACGTTGAGGGCGGCATTGAGCACCGACTCCACCAGCGGCTCACGTACCTTGGCCCAGTAATGGGCGCAGGCAAAGATGATGAAAGCGTGGGTGTAGAGATCCTTGCGCCGATCCAGGGGCGCGCCCTGGGGGTCGATGCTGTAGAACCAGCCGCCGTGCTCGGCATCATGGAAGTGGCGCTGCAACGAGCGAAACAACGCTGCCGCACGTATCTCAGCGCCTGGGACTCGCCCGATCAGGCTGGAAAACACAAACAGCTGTCGGGCACAGGCCATGGCCCGATAACGCTGCGGCGGCAAAGGGGCGTGCTGACCGTCGACGGCTTCATAGGGCAGGGCGAGTTGAGTGTTCCAGCCGGACTCCTGCCACAGCGGCACGATGACCTGCAGGAAATGCTGCTGCACGGCCGCAAACAGGGCGGTCACTTCAGGCTGGGGGGCGGAGCGAGGGGCATCAGACATTGGCGGGTGTCACGGCAGGGTCGAATTGCGCGACATGGTAGCGCGCTGGCCCGGTGGGTGCGAATTCATTCGTGAAAGGGGAAATTGGCTTGGCCTCTTGGCGGGCAAGCCCGGCTCCTACAGGTGCATACGGTCCTGTGGGAGCGAGGCTTGCCCGCGAAGACGATGAAGCAGCCGACGATGATGTCGCGCCTGTCGCGACTTTTTCGCGGGCAAGCCCGGCTTCTGAAGGTGCGTTTGACTCGCTTACCCCACCATCAACCACACACCCACCGCAGCAGACACTGCGCCGGCGACCCGTACCAGCGGTGCAGCAGCCTGTGGCAGCACACGCACCACGGCGTAGCCTGCGGCATGCAGGGCGGCGGTAGCGGCGACGAAGCCTGCGGCGTAGGCCCATGGGCTGGCCATTTCCGGCAGTTCGTTACCGTGGGCGACGCCGTGGAACAGGGCGAACAGCGCGGTTGCGGCGACGGCCATGAACAGCGGCGGACGCACGGCTAGCGCCACGGCCATGCCCAGGGCCATCACCGAGGCGGCGATGCCGGTTTCCAGGCCCGGCAGCGCCAGGCCCTCGAAACCCAGCACGCCACCCAGGAGCATGGTGCCGACGAAGGCGCACGGCAGGGCCCAGCGGGCGGCGCCTTTCTGTTGGGCGGCCCACAGGCCTACGGCTATCATCGCCAGCAGGTGGTCGATGCCGCTCAAGGGATGGCTGACACCGGCCAGCAGGCCGCTTTCGTCGTGGCCGGGGTGAGCGAAGGCCAGGGCTGGGGCGAGCAGCAGGGCCAGGGCGGCAAGGGCTTTTTTGTAGGTCATGGACAAACTTCCTTGAGAGAGGGAATTCAGGCGGCCTGGGTCAGCAGGCCCTGGCGTTCGATAAAGGCAATGATCTGCTCCAGACCCTGGCCGGTTTTCTGGTTGCTGAAGACAAAGGGCTTGTCGCCGCGCATGCGCTTGGTGTCGCTGTCCATCATTTCCAGGGACGCGCCCACCAGCGGCGCCAGGTCGATCTTGTTGATCACCAGCAGGTCGGACTTGCAGATGCCAGGACCACCCTTGCGTGGCAGCTTGTCGCCGGCCGACACATCGATCACATAGATCGTCAGGTCGGACAGTTCGGGACTGAAAGTGGCGGACAGGTTGTCGCCGCCGGACTCGACGATGATCAGGTCCAGCCCTTCGAAGCGGCGGTTCAACTGGTCCACGGCTTCCAGGTTGATCGAAGCGTCCTCGCGAATCGCGGTATGCGGGCAGCCGCCGGTTTCCACGCCAATGATGCGTTCCGGCGCCAGGGCTTCGTTACGGACCAGAAAGTCGGCGTCTTCGCGGGTGTAGATATCGTTGGTCACGACCGCCAGGTTATAGCGATCGCGCAGGGCCAGGCACAGGGCCAGGGTCAGGGCGGTCTTGCCCGAACCGACCGGGCCACCGATACCTACGCGCAGGGGTTGGCTGTTCATTGAGTTCTCCATTGAGAGGCTGATCAGGACCGGAACAACCGGCTGTATTGACGTTCATGAGCCATGCTCGCCAGGGACAGGCCAAAACTGGCGCTGCCGATATGACATGGGTCGAGAGTGGTGGCGTGTTGCTGCGCCTGTTCAAGCAGAGGCAGCAATTCACTGGTCAGGCGTTGTGCGGCTTGCTGGCCCAGAGGCAGGGTCTTCATTAGCACCGCCAACTGGTTTTCCAGCCAGCTCCACAGCCAGGCGGCCAGGGCGTTATCCGGCGTGATCCGCCAGGCCCGCGCCGCCAGGGCCCAGCCCAGGGCCAGGTGTGGCTCGCTGGTCTGGGCGAGAAAGTCCCGGGCGGCCTGATCCAGCTCCGGCAGACCCAGCAACAACTGTTGCAGGGAATAACCCATCTGCCGGCTTTCCTGGTGCAGCTCACGGCTTTCCCGACTGGCGCGGTGTTCTTCGCTCAGTTGCAGCAGCTGGCCCCACTCATCCTCGGCGGCAGCGCGGCAATGGGCGAACAACAAAGGCGCCTCGAAACGGGCCAGGTTGAGCAACAGTTGATCAGCAATCCAGCGTCCGGCACTGGCCGGGTCTTTGACGATGCCTTGCTCTACGGCCATTTCCAGGCCCTGGGAATAGCTGTAGCCGCCAATCGGCAATTGCGGACTGGCCAGGCGCAACAAGGCCCAGGCGTTATTCACTTGCGCACACCAAACTGGTGCAGGCGTGGCGGGTAGTTGAAGTCTTCTTCACCGGCGCGGGAATGGTGATGGCCGCCGCCGTAGGCGCCGTGCTCCGGCTGGAACGGCGCTTCGATGGATTCGGTATGGGCGCCCAACTGATCGAGCATGGCCTTGAGCACATAGTCATCGAGTAGACGCAGCCAGCCGTCACCGACTTGCAGGGCGACGTGGCGGTTGCCCAGATGGTAGGCCGCACGGGTCAGTTCGAAAGCATTGGAACAGGTAACGTGCATCAGTTGTTCAGGCCGAGCACAGACCCGCACGATACGGCCGTCCTCGGCTTTGAGGAATTCACCGTCGCGCAGCGGCTGCTGGCCGCGTTCGAGAAACAGGCCGACATCTTCACCGTCAGCACTGAAACAGCGCAGGCGACTCTTGCTGCGCGCCTCGAAGTTCAGGTGCAACTCGGCAGCCCATTCGGCCTGGGGTTCGATTCTTTGATGAATCACCAACATTGAGGGGGCATCCGGCTGATTGCGATGCTTCAAGTTAGAGCAAGGGGCTTGCCAACAGTGCAGAGTGTAGGAAATAGCTGACGGATCGGTAGCCTTGCCGAGGATTTATGTCAGATAACGGTGCCAGATTAATCCAAGGTGCATCTTTGTGGTGCGTTGACGTGGGTGTGCACATCCGTAGGAACGGCTTTAGCCGCGAGCGCTCTCCCGGTTAAAGCCGGTCCTGCGTGAAAACCACTGCGGCTGGCTCACTCGGTACTGCCCAGCCCCTGCCAGTGCTTGGCGCCGATAAAGATAAAGCGCAACTGCTGGGTGATCTTGGCTTCGGGGGTCAGATGCTGGGGCAGGGAGGCTGCTGGCGGGTCGATCAGCTCCGGGAGCATGGAGAACACGCTGCGTACCACCAGGTCGGCAATAATCGACAGCGCGGCGGCATCCAGGTGTTGCCAGCGGGTCATGTTGCCAAGGTCGGCGGCAAGGTCGGTACTGATGCCCTCGCGCAATGCCGCCAGGGCCTGGCGGACTCGCACCGAACCGCCGTACTGCTCCCTTGCAAGAAAAAGGAACTGCGAGCGATTGGCCGCCACCACATCAAGGAAGATACGCACCGAGGCGTCGGTAATACCGCCCAGCAGTACTTCATTGTGGCGCACCATGCGCAGGGTTTCGCGGAAGGTCTGGCCGACTTCGCTGACCAGGGCCAGGCCGAGTTGGTCCATGTCATCGAAGTGGCGATAGAAACCGGTCGGCACGATCCCCGCCGTGCGCGCCACTTCCCGCAGGCTCAGGCTGCCAAACCCGCGCCCGCTCTCCATCAGGCTGCGAGCGGCGTCGAGCAAGGCGTGGCGGGTCTGCTGTTTCTGTTCGGCACGAGGCAGCATGGGACGGCTGAATTCTGCGAGGAGAGGGTGCGGCACTCTAGCAAATGCGCTGGAGGATGTGTGCAGGAAGCAATTCTGAAGGCGCGAATTCTGTGAACACTAACAGTGTGGGAGCGAATTTATTCGCGAATGCGGTATTTCAGTCGCACGTGCGTTGAATGTACTGGCCTCTTCGCGAATGAATTCGCTCCCACAATTCGCTCCCGCAGATTAACAGCTGGACTTAGACGCGCTGATACTGCTGCACCACACGCTCAGGATCATGTTCGGCTACGCGCTTGTATTGACGGCTGATGCAGTCTTCTTGCGCGACGTGTACATGCTCAGCCTGCGAACCGGCTTTCATTTCGGCGGACGGCGCGTGTTCAGCCACAGGCATGGCGATGGCGCTGGCCGCGAAAATGGAAAGGGACAGGCTGAGCAACAGATGGAGTTTCATGAAGGGGTGCTTCTCGATAGGGCATTTAATTGGGTACGAGGGCAATATTACCCGCAATCTGTCGATGCAAAATTACAAAAAATTAATGGTAACAATCGATGAAATTGATTGTTGTAGCAAAGCCCCGTGAATCGTGGCGTGCAGGGTTTTGCTTTTGCGCCGCAATGGGGATTTTTCGTCCTGTGCTGCTTCATCATCGCGCTTTTCGTCCTGGTTGCTAAAAACCGGTAATCCAATCAAACCCTTGGCGCTTTAATCAGTCGAACAACAAAGTCGTACGCAAACTGCCGCAGAAGGCAGCTTGTTATTGGGAGAGGCACGCATGACGCGCAGTCGAAAAATTCTTGCCTGGAGCGGTGGCATCCTGCTGCTGGTTCTGGTCGTCCTGATCGTCGTTATTGCTACTTTCGACTGGAACAGGCTCAAGCCCACCATCAATGAAAAGGTCAGCGCCGAGCTGCATCGGCCTTTCGCCATCAATGGCAACCTGGCGGTGGTCTGGGCGCGGGAGCCGGATGAAGGCGGCTGGCGCGCCTGGGTGCCGTGGCCGCACATGATTGCCGAAGACCTGAGCCTGGGTAATCCGGACTGGTCGAAAACCCCGCAAATGGTCACCCTCAAACGCGTCGAACTGCGCCTGGCGCCCTTGCCTTTGCTGATGCAGCGCGTGGTCATCCCGCGCATCGATCTGACCGGCCCCGAGGCACGCCTGGAGCGCCTGGCCGATGGCCGCGCCAACTGGGTCTTTGATTTGCCCAAGGCCGATCCCAATGCCAAGCCCTCCAGCTGGGTAGTGGATATCGGTGCGATCAAGTTCGACAAGGGTTTGGTCAGCCTGAACGACCAGACCCTCAAGACCCAGCTGGACCTGGTGATTGATCCGCTGGGCAAGCCGATTCCCTTTGCCGATATCGTCGGCGGCAAGGAGGCGAAAAAGGCCCAGGACAAAGGCGCTACACCGCAGGACTACGCGTTTGGCCTGAGCGTTAAAGGCCAGTATCACGGCCAGGCATTGCAGGGCACGGGCAAGATCGGCGGCCTGCTGGCGCTCAAGGACGCCGCGCAGCCGTTCCCGGTGCAGGCGGATGTGCAGGTCGGCGATACCCGTATCGCCATTGCTGGCACTTTGACCGACCCGCAGAATCTCGGCGCTCTGGATCTGCGTCTGAAACTGGCAGGTACCAGCCTGGGCAATCTCTATCCACTGACCGGCGTGACCCTGCCTGAGTCGCCGGCATACGCCACCGATGGTCACCTGATCGCCAAGCTGCATGACCCGGCGGGCATGAACTTCAAGTACGAGAACTTCAACGGCAAGATCGGCCAGAGTGACATTCATGGTGACCTGGGTTTCGTCGCCAGCCAGCCTCGGCCGAAACTGACCGGCAAACTGGTCTCTGAGCAACTGCTGTTTACTGACCTGGCGCCGTTGATTGGTGCGGACTCCAAAGCCGATCAGAAGAAGCGCGGCAGCGACAGTCAGCAACCGGCGGGCAAGGTACTGCCGGTGCAGAAGTTCGAGACTGATCGTTGGGCGGCCATGGATGCCGACGTCGAATTCACCGGCAAGAAAATCGTCAAAAGCCCTGAGCTGCCTTTTACTGACCTCTATACCCACGTCGTGCTCGACGACGGCCAGCTCAAGCTGCAACCCCTGCGCTTTGGTGTGGCCGGGGGCAAGCTCGATGCCGATCTGCAGCTCGATGGTCACGCCCAGCCGCTGCAGGCACAGGTCAAGCTGAGTGCACGCAACTTCAAGCTCAAGCAACTGTTCCCGACCTTCGAGCCGATGAAGACCAGTTTTGGCGAACTCAATGGCGACGCTGATTTCAGCGGGCGCGGTAACTCCGTCGCCGATTTGCTCGGCACTGCCAACGGTAATTTGAAGTTGCTGGTCAATGACGGCGCGGTCAGTCGCGGCCTGATGGAAATCGCCGGGCTCAACGTCGGCAACTACGTGGTCGGCAAAATGTTTGGTGACAAGGACGTGAAGATCAATTGTGCCGCCTCGGACCTGAGTATCAAGGATGGTCTGGTGACGCCACGACTGTTCGTCTTCGATACCGAGAACGCGATCATTTATATCGATGGCACGGTGAATATGAAAACCGAGCAACTGGATATGAAAATCAGCCCCGAATCCAAGGGCTTCCGCGTGTTTTCGTTGCGTTCGCCGCTGTATGTGAACGGTCCATTCGCCAAACCCAATGCCGGTGTCGAGAGCGGCCCATTGCTGCTGCGTGGTGCAGGGATGGTGGCGTTGGGAGTGGTTGCAGGGCCTGCGGCGGGCTTATTGGCTCTGGTCGCGCCTAGTGGCGGTGAGCCTAATCAGTGTGCGCCGTTGCTGGAGCAGATGCGGGCGGGGAAGGCACCGAAGACGGTGAAGTAAGAGTTCGCCCATGTCACATGTGGGGGCGGATTTATCCGCGAAGATGGCGTATCAGGCGACAAAAATGCGTCGAATGTACGGTCGTCTTCGCGAATGAATTCGCTCCCACCGGGTGGGAGCTTACTTGGTTACAGGTCTTTCAGAATGTCGGCCATATCGTCGGCATGTTCTTCTTCCTGAGCCAGGATGTCTTCGAAGATGCGGCGGGTGGTCGGGTCCTGGTCACCAATGAACTGGATGATTTCCCGGTAGCTGTCGACCGCGATACGCTCGGCCACCAGATCCTCGTAGACCATCTCTTTCAAGGTATTGCCCGCGACGTACTGCGCGTGGGAGTTCTTCGACAGGGTGTCGGGGTTGAATTCCGGCTCACCGCCCAGTTGCACGATGCGCTCGGCCAGCAGGTCGGCGTGCTCGGCTTCCTGCTGCGCGTGCTCGAGGAACTCTGCTGCCGCGACACTGGCCTTCAGGCCGGTGGCCATGTAGTGGTGGCGCTTGTAGCGCAGCACGCACACCAGTTCAGTGGCCAGTGATTCGTTGAGCAGCCGCAGGATGGTTTCGCGGTCGGCGCTATAGCCTTCGGTCACGGCACCGTTTTGCACATTCTGGCGTGCACGCTGACGAAGGGTGTTTACATCGGACAATTGCTGCACGTTACTCATCAGGTATCTCCATGGCGTGTACGGTTATCCGTCAGGCTCTATGGCTTGAGCGGTCACAAATTGTGAGTCCCGGCGCCATGGAATAGTTCGGTTTAGTTCGACCGCTGATTCTTCTCGTGCTGCTCGCAGGTCATGAAGCCTTTGCTGTCGACCTTGCCGATATCGTTGAACGACACGTAATAAACCTGCTTGGCGCCGTCCTTGCTCAGTACATAGTTATTGCAGGTGCCGGGATAGGCCTTGCGCAGCATGCGGCTGGACGGTTCGCCGCCGATGGTCAGGACCTGCTGTTCATTCATGCCCAGCTCCACTTGCTTGACCAGCGGCTGGCTGCGGTAGGTCAGGTAATCCACCGGGTTCTGCACCTGGCTGTGGCTACAGCCCGCAAGAGTGGTGAAGACGGCCAGGGCGGCGAGGGTTTG
Organism: Pseudomonas sp. JUb42; assembly: GCF_024807945.1. Lineage (GTDB taxonomy): Bacteria > Pseudomonadota > Gammaproteobacteria > Pseudomonadales > Pseudomonadaceae > Aquipseudomonas. The sequence continues at coordinate 51,815 of NZ_JANUFD010000023.1, forward strand.
CTTGTACATGGCGATTACTCGTGGGAAAGAGCCTCAGGAAGGGCCCGATACCGGTTTGAGCCCTGAGATTGCACAAGAGTTCGATGTTGGGGTGGCGATAAAGCATTACTTTGCCACGACGCTGGTTTTGTCATCTTCAGCGGTTATTGCTGGACGGATGGTCGCTAAGGAGTGCTCATGGCAGAAGATCAGGCAACCCGTTATCCCTTGTTGCTGGTGCCCGGCATGTTGGGGTTTGTCCGGCTGGGTTTCTATCCGTACTGGTTCGGCATCGTCAAGGCGCTGCGCCGGGGCGGGGCGCAGGTCTACCCGGTGATGGTCTCGGCCATGCACTCCACCGAAGTGCGCGGCGAACAGTTGCTGGCGGCTATCGACGAGATCCTGCGTGAGACGGGTGCGCAAAAGGTCAACCTGATCGGCCATAGCCATGGCGCCCTGACCAGTCGTTATGTCGCGGCGCGCCATCCCGAACGGGTGGCGTCAGTCACCTCGGTGGCCGGGCCCAATCATGGTTCGGAGCTGGCCGACTATCTGGAGCGGCGTTTCCCTCTGGGCAGCTTCGGCAATGGCGTACTCAACGTGGTGCTGGGTGTTTCGGTCTGGCTCCTGGGGCTGTTGGAAACCGGCTATCGCGGCCCGCGCCTGCCCATGGATATCGATGCGTCGCACATGTCCCTGACCACCCGTGGCGTTGAACAATTCAATCGCCAGTATCCCCAGGGCCTGCCGCAGACTTGGGGCGGGCAGGGCGAGGAGCTGGTCAATGGCGTGCGTTATTACTCCTGGTCAGGGACCTTGCAGCCCGGGCGCAGTAATAAGGGTAGTAATCGCTTTGACGGCAGTAACCTGACCTGCCGCTTGTTTGCCCACGCTTTCGCCCATGAACGCGAACAGTGTGACGGCATGGTCGGGCGCTACAGCTCGCACCTGGGCACGGTGATCGGCTCCGACTATCCGCTGGACCACTTCGATATCGTCAACCAGCACTTCGGCATGGTCGGCAAGGGCGCCGACCCGGTCGGGCTGTTCATGCAGCACGCCGGACGGCTCAAGGCCTCAGGACTGTAGCGCGACCGGGCGCAACGGCGTGCGCCAGCGTTCGGCAAGGATCACCCCGACAAGGGTCAGGCCGCCGCCGAGCAGGTGAAAGGACGCCAGCTGTTCGCCCAGGATCAGTGCCGCTGCCAGCACCGTGACGATCGGCAGCAGATTGAAGAACAGCGTGGTGCGCTCCGGCCCCAGACGGGCGATTGATTGCATCCACAGCAACGGCGCGAGCATTGAAGTCGGGATGCCGGCATACAGCACCAGCGCGATATTGTGCATGTTCAGCCCGACCCGTGGCGTCAGCAGGAACATCGGCAGCAGCATGATGGTTGCCGCCACGGCCTGCAGATACAGCAGTTGCAGCGGCGGCAAGCGCAGCTGCCATTTGCGCAACAGGATGCTATAGACCGCAAACGCCAAGGCGGCCAACAGCAGCATGGCATCCCCCAGATTCAGCCCCTGGTGGGCCAGATTGCCGATATGCCCGGCCGACACCACTTCCAGTACCCCGGCCACCGAAATCAGCGCGCCGATGACCGCCCCCCAGGTCAGTTGCGAGCCGAGCACGACCGAAGCCATCAGCAGCGCCATGATCGGAATCAGCGACGGAATGATGGCCATGTTGGTAGCCGAGGTGATGCCCGCCGCGAAGTAGGCCAGGCTTTGAAAGAGGGCCATGCCCAAGGCGGCCAGGACTATGACCTTGCCTAGCACCGGCTTGATCGCCGCACGATTGCGCAACACCGGCAGGATCAGGAAGGGCGTAAACAGCAGCGCCGCCAGCAGCCAGCGATAAAAGCCGATCTCCGACGGTCCGATGGCCCCGGCGCTGGCCTTGGTGACAAGGGTATTGCCGGCCCAGATCAGGACCGTCAACAGGGGAAGCAGATAAGACATGAATGACGCGTCTCCATAATGAACCCGGAGTATCTGCCTGTCTGGTTGGCTGGCTATACTCCGTTTCAGACAATCAGCTATTCAAGACGGACATCATGGCCACAAAGATCGTCAACATGCCCAGGGTGCCGGTCAGTGGCCTGGAATCTGATCAGCCGCTGTTCATTTATCTGCGTTACGGCGAGTTTGGCGCTGACAGCTACAGCGATACCCACAGCCATACCTGGGGCCAGCTCAACTACGCGTCCCGTGGCGTGATGCAGATCGAAGTCGGCAGCCAGCGCTTTCTGTCGCCGCCGCAATATGGCGTGTGGGTGCCGCCGGGCATGGAGCACAGCTGTTACATGCGCGATGCGGTGGTCTATCGCTCGGTGTATATCGCCAGCGAGCAATGCAGTGATTTCCCCAGCGAGCCTTGCACGCTGGAGATCGGGCCGATCCTGCGAGCCATCTTCGGTGACTTCGCCGAGCGCGATGTGCGCCTTCCCGAAACGCCCGCCGATATCCGCCTGGCCCAGGTGCTGATCGACCAGTTGCGCAGCGCGCCGGTGCAGACGCGCTACCTGCCTTATGCGCAGAGCGCAGGCCTGGCCCTGGTGATGCAAGCATTGCAAGCCGACCCCAGCGACAACCGCACCCTGGCCGAGTGGGCGCAGCAGGTGTACGTCAGTGAACGCACCCTGGCCCGGCAATGCCTGCGCGAATTGGGCATGAGCTTCGGCGACTGGCGCCAGCGCCTGCGCTTCCTGGCCGCCATCGAAGCGCTGGACAGCCGTCAGACCGTGCAGGAAATCGCGTTCGACATGGGCTACAGCAGCGCCTCGGCCTTTATCGCCATGTTCCAGCGTCAGGCCGGTTGCACGCCGGAGCAGTACCGTCGTCAAGGCAGCGGCCATGCCTGACACGTCTCGCAACATTTGTTGACTACACTTCAAGACAGACTGCGCTGACTGGCGCAGCGGTCAGGGAGATGGATCGATGAATATAGTGCGTGCTTCTCTGCTGTGCGTGGGCCTGCTCATCAGTGCTCAGGGCTTTGCTGCCACGGCGCAACAAAACAAGATGACCACCTGCAACGCCGACGCCACCGCCAAGTCGCTCAAGGGCGATGAACGCAAGGCCTTCATGAGCACTTGCCTCAAAGCCACCCCGGCTGTTCCGGCCGCAACAGCGCTGACGCCGCAGCAGGAAAAAATGAAGTCCTGCAATGCCGATGCGGCGAGCAAAACGCTCAAGGGTGACGCGCGCAAGACCTTCATGAGCGACTGTCTCAAGAAGAAATAATTCTTCGCGGGCAGCCTGACCGATAGCAAAGCCACGCCAACCCTGATCGCGCCTGGGTTGGCGTGAAAAATCCGCTTTCACTCCCACTCATCAGATGACTGGTTCTCGCCCCGGAACGCTGGCAGACTGCCCACCTCTTTGCGTTGCGGGTTTGAAGGGCTATGCCAACGTTTTCTTCGCGTCAGGTTTTGTTGGCCAGTTGGGTCATTATCATTGGCGGTTTGCTGCTGGTCATGCCGTTGACGCTGTTGCCCAGTCTGTTGGCGGGCCTGCTGGTCTACGAGCTGGTCAATATGCTGACCCCGCTATTGCAGCGACTGGTCGCCGGCGAGCGCGCCCGTTGGGTGGCGGTAGCCCTGCTGGGCACACTGGTGGTGAGCGTACTGGCGCTGATCTTTGCTGCTGCCATCAGCTTTGTCCTGCATGAGGCGGAAAACCCTGGCGCCTTCCTCGACAAATTCATGACTCTGGTCGACCGCGCCCGCGGCCAGCTGCCGCCGATGATCGACAACTACCTGCCCGCCAGCGCCGCCGAGTTCCAGGTGTCCCTGGGCGAGTGGTTGAAACGCCACGTCGGAGAGCTGCAATCCCTCGGCAAGGGGGCGGCGCATACCTTCGTCACGCTGCTGATCGGCATGGTGCTGGGGGCGATCATCGCCTTGCAGAAGATTTCCGAAGTGCACACCCGCAAGCCATTGGCGGCTGCATTGTTCGACCGCCTGAGCCTGTTGAGCAGCGCGTTTCGCAATATCGTCTTCGCCCAGATCAAGATTTCCCTGCTCAACACCGCCTTTACCTCGGTGTTCCTGGCGGTGGTCCTGCCGTTGTGCGGCATCCACCTGCCCCTGACCAAGACCCTGATCGCCCTGACGTTCCTGCTTGGCCTGTTGCCGGTAGTGGGCAACCTGATGTCCAACACCCTGATCTTTATCGTCGGCCTGTCGCTGTCGATCTGGGTGGCGCTGGCAGCGTTGGGCTATCTGATCGTGATCCACAAGGTCGAGTACTTCCTCAACGCGCGGATCGTCGGCGGGCAGATCAATGCCAAGTCGTGGGAGTTGTTGCTGGCGATGCTGATCTTTGAATCAGCGTTCGGCCTGCCGGGGGTGGTGGCAGGGCCGATTTATTACGCTTATCTCAAGAGCGAGTTGCGTAACGCGCAGTTGGTTTGACGCAGATGTAAAACAATGTGGGACCGGCTTTAGCCGGGAATGCGCCTTCCCGGCTGAAGCCGGTCCCACAAGAAACCATTGAGCAATCAGCCGTAGCGCTTCTTCGCCTCGATCGCCAATCCGCTGCCGATACTGCCGAAGATATTGCCTTCCACATGGCGGGCATTGGGCAGCATGGCCGAGATGCTGTTGCGCAGCGCCGGGATGCCGCTGGAACCGCCGGTGAAGAACACCGTATTGACCTGATCGACCCGGGCACCGGCCTTGACCAGCAATTCGGTCACGCTGTTGCGCACCCGTTCCAGCAGCGCGTCGATAGCTGCTTCGAACATCACCCGGCTCAGATCCACACTCAGGCCGGCTTCGATGCGGTCCATCGGCAGGTGGCGGTTTTCGTCGTGGGTCAGCTGGATCTTGGTTTCTTCCACTTCCATCGCCAGCCAGTGCCCGGCGCGCTGATCGATCAGCTTGAACAGACGGTCGATGCCCTGGGTGTCTTCGATGTCATAACGCATGCTGCCCAATGCCAGCTGGGATTTTTGCGAGTACACCGAGTTGATGGTGTGCCAGGTCGCCAGGTTGATGTGGGTGCTGGTGGGCATGTAGGCGCCGCTTTTCATGCGGCTGCCATAACCGAACATCGGCATTACGCCTTGCAGGCTCAGTTGCTTGTCGAAGTCGGTCCCGCCGATGTGCACGCCACCGGTGGCCAGGATGTCTTCATGGCGGTCGTCGTAGAACCGCCGGTCTGGCGACAGGCGCACCAGGGAGAAGTCCGAAGTACCGCCGCCGATGTCGACGATCAGCACCAGTTCCTCACCGGTAATGGTCGACTCGTAGTCGAAGGCGGCGGCGATGGGTTCGTACTGGAACGAGACGTCCTTGAAGCCGACTTTGTGCGCCACGGCAGCCAGGGTGTCCTCGGCGTCCTGGTCGGCGGCGATGTCGTCATCGACGAAATGCACCGGGCGACCCAGTACCACTTCCTCGAATTCACGGCCTGCGGTGGTCTCGGCGCGTTTCTTCAGCTCGCCGATAAACAGCCCCAGCAGGTCCTTGAACGGCATGGCCGTGCCCAGCACGCTGGTGTCGTGCTTGATCAGCTTGGAGCCCAGCAGGCTCTTGAGTGAGCGCATCAGGCGCCCTTCGTAGCCTTCCAGGTACTCGTGCAGGGCCAGGCGGCCATACACCGGGCGACGTTCTTCCATGTTGAAGAACACCACTGACGGCAGGGTGATCTTGTCGTCCTCCAGCGCAATCAGCGATTCCACGCCCGGTCGCAGCCAGCCGACCGTAGAGTTGGACGTGCCGAAGTCGATACCGCAGGCACGGGCCGGGGATTGGTCATTCATGTCTTTTACGTTCCAGTCAAAAAACGGCCGCGCAGTGTATGTCAGTGCAAGCCGGATGCGTAGGGCGAAACATCGGGAATCCAAAGTTATCTGTATTTCATCGCCTGACTTGAACTAAGGCCTTTGACCCCCAATCTTCAAGGCATTCCCGGGCAACGAGCGCACGCGGCTTCAAGCCAGCGCGTTCGGCTGCCGATACACTTCAACGCCAATTGATCCAGATGCCTTCTTGATAAGGCGGATGCGCCGCGCAAAACACCCGTGCGTCGGGCGCCTGGACAACCGAGGATGGTAACCACTCGATGGATTTCAAAGACTATTACAAGATTCTTGGGGTTGACCCGACGGCGGACGAGAAGGCGATCAAGGCCGCCTACCGCAAGTTGGCCCGCAAGTATCACCCCGATGTGAGCAAAGAAGCCGGGGCCGAAGACAAGTTCAAGGAGGCCGGTGAGGCCTACGACGTGCTGGGCGATGCGGAAAAACGTGCCGAATACGACGAAATCCGCAAATACGGCCAACAAGGCCGGCCGTTCCAGACGCCGCCGGGCTGGCAGAGCCGCACTGGCGCGGGCGCTTATGAGAGCAATGCGGACTTCTCCGAGTTCTTCAGCTCGATCTTTGGTGGTCGCGGCCAGGGCGCAGGAGGCGGTCGGCCACGCAGCCAGGCGCGCAAGGGCCAGGATGTAGAGATGGACCTGGCGATCTTCCTCGAGGAGACCCTGGCCACCGAGTCCAAGCAAGTCAGCTTCAAGGTGCCGCAGCACAACGCGGCGGGCCAGCGCATGGCTGATATCACCAAGACCCTGAACGTGAAGATCCCGGTTGGCGTGGTCGATGGCGAGCGTATCCGCCTCAAGGGCCAGGGTGCGCCGGGGATTGCCGGTGGCGAAAACGGTGATCTGTACCTGACCATCCGCCTGGCGCCACATCCGCGCTTCGAGATCGAAGGCCATGACCTGGTCATCACCGTGCCATTGGCGCCGTGGGAAGCAGTGCTCGGTACCAAGGTCGCGGTCCCGACCCTGACCGGCAAGATCAACCTGACCATCCGCCCCGACAGCCAGAACGGCCAGCGCCTGCGTGTCAAAGGCAACGGTCTGCAGAACAAGCAGGGCAGCCGTGGCGACCTGCTGGCACAGATCAAGATCGTCATGCCCAAGACCACCGACGACGCCACCCGCGCGATGTGGAAGGCCCTGGCGGACAAGGCCGGCTTTGATCCGCGGGCGCAGTGGAATTGATGGGTGGTCCGGTCTTTTTGTAGGACTGGCCGCTGGATCACTCGTAGGACCGGCTTTAGCCGGGAGAGGGCCGTCACCTGCGCAGCATTTTTCTAAGCAGGAATGCCGCCCTCCCGGCTAAAGCCGGTCCTACAGGGGGCTCGCGGGGTTCGCAGAAAGTCTGGCCTGACGCATGACCAGTTCAGATGAAAGTGCATCGTTTGATATCACCAACAGTCGGCCCGTTCAGTACGTTGATGAACGACTCGCAGAACCTGAATCCTGCCTCTTTCTATCCGATACAGCGCAATCAGCGGATATCGGCTAAATACCAACTGACGTACATCAGGGCCCTGCGAAGGGCGCCCCATCCCACTGACCGTTGTTAGCTGCGTCAGCGCCGCAATGACCTGAGCTATGAGGGCGTCTGCTGCTTTCGTGCCTGCTTGTGCTTCGTAATGCTCATGAATACCTTCCAGATCGCTGTCTGCCTTTTCAGTCAGTGCGATTGTTAGCACGCGCGATCCATTTGGCTTTTACGGTTTCAAGGTCGATAAGGCGACCTGCATCGGCGTCAGCAATGCCCTCCTGAATGGCGCGCAGATACCACGACTCGGTCTCCACGTAGCGTGCCAGCGCGCGTTGCAGGTGATATTGGCGATCTTGATCAGTGGCGAGAGCCAATTGATCCAGTTTTTCTACCAGTTCACCGTCAGCATTGAATGAAAGAACGGGCGACTCCATGACGTATCCCCAGAATTGACGGCTGTAGGTGGACGGCTGAAAAGTATAGCGCTGCCGATCAAAACTCAACGAGGGATGTCCTTTTGAATGGATCATGGGTTTTGGCATCTCGAAAATTGGAAGGTGCATAAAGTTAGCAACGTTACCTGCGCTCCATGCGGTATATGGTTCTTACCTGATGCGTGTTTTCCCATGTCTCGAAAAGCTCTGATAGCAGGACGCTTCCCTTTCTTTTGAGTGAAATTTCCGAGAAAATCCGGACCCCTTGCGCCTGCCGATTCGGCTCTCTAACCTCCTGCCGTCGCTGCAAAATCAGCGATCAGGCCATGGTAGGTCTGGAGCATGTAGGCGCACGGCGCCACCTTTAGCGAGGCGCTTTTTTACGGCCTGAGTTTTGGTGGCCGTATGCAGGACGCCCTCGGGCGAGCCGGGTGCCTACAACCGGACTACCAGCCTGTGTACGGCCGCCACCCAATCGTCTGGTAGCGAGTAAGTGTCGGCTCCTCATGCGTTGTAGGAGTTGTACCCATGAAAGAAATCACCCCCGATTTACCGCTGATCGCCAATCCCGCCCTGACTCCCCAACAGGCGCATGTCCAGGCCTCGGACATGCTGCGCTGCACCCTGGCGGCTACCTATGAATATGGCGAGAGCATGAGCGGGCGTTCGCGGCATTTGATGTTTGCGGTGTTGCATCAGCTGGAGGGGATCAATGCGATGATTGATCGGTCGCTGGCGGTGGAGTGATGGCTAGCAGGGCCTGCTCGGGTTCTGCATGATCAGCTGAAATAACTACGCTTTTGTGGGAGCGAATTCATTCGCGAAGAGGCCGGCCCATCCGATGCATCTCCATCGCCTGAAATACCGCTTTCGCGAATAAATTCGCTCCCACAGATTTGAGTGTTTCAGGTAAGCCCATTCCAGATGAGGTTGGCTATGCCGGGCTTCTGGGCAGCACCACGGTAAAGGTGGTGCCGTCGCCGATGGTCGAGGTCACGGTGATGCTGCCGCCGTGGGCCATGACCACTTCCTTGACGATGAACAGCCCCAGACCAAGACTGGTCGAGGGGTTTTGCGGGCCGGAGGTTTCGCTGGCCGCCCGTACCAGCGGGTCGAAGATGCTGCCAATGGCGTCTTCGGCAATCGGCTCGCCCTTGTTATGCACGCTCAGGACTACGTGATCTTCTTCACCGATGAGCTTGATATCGACCTCATGGTGATTGGCGCCGTGCTGAATGGCATTGCCGATCAGGTTTTGCAGCAATTGGTTAAGGCGCCCGTGATCCCACTGGCCCTGAGTGTCGCCGCGCACATTGAGTTGCGGGTTCTGCCCCGGCCGGGCGGCGCAGGCTTCGGCGATGGCTTCGCGACAGGCATTGGCCAGGTCCATGGGCTTGCAGTCGATGGGCAGGCTGGCGCCCAGGCGGCTGCGAACAAACTCCAGCAGATCATTGACCATGCCCCCCATGTGCCGGGTGCCGATCTTGATATGGGAGATATAGGCCAGGGCCTTGTCGTCGAGATTGGCGGTAAGGGCCAGGCGTTCGGTGGACATGCTCACCGCCTGCAACGGCGCGCGCAGGTCATGGCCGAGAATGGCCAGGAAGATATCCCGCGAGCGGTCGACCTGTTCGGCATAGGCGGCGGTGGATTCGGCCAGGGCTTCGTCGATGGCTTCGTTGAAGCGGATCATGTCCTGGAAATAAGCGATATCCGGCGAGGTCAGGCTCTCGACCCACAGGCGAATGACCGTGGCGCGCAGATGGCGAAACTCCGAAGTCATCTGCACCAGGTCGAAACCGACGATATGGCGCAGCTCGCCATGACTGGCGGCGGCCTCATCCAGGCTCGGGGTCTTGCCCGGCTCTTCACCCCTGGCCTTCTCGATCTGCTCACGCTTGCTCTGCGCGGTCTTCATGTCCCGTGACGCGGCCAGCAGGATCGATTTGGCATGGTCACGCAGCTCGACGCGATCCATGGAGTCGGCCGCCGGCTTCAGGGTTCTGGCAAAGTCTTCCCACTCGTCGACGATGCGATCTACATGGGCAACGATAAAGTCGGACAGACGCATAACCAGTTACCTCAACGAGAAGCCCGTGATCTTAGCGCTTTTGCGGTTTCCGACAAATAGCCGTTGCGCGGTTATAAAGCGGCCTTTACTGAAAGGTGAAGCCTCGACGAACGGGTCAGGGTCATTTTAGGCAGTGGACGGGTTGTCGACCGATATTGGATGAGTACGTTGAGGAGGGAGCGGGACGGGAGCTTCAACATGAGCGTAATCGTGGTTAACGAAGAGTCATTTGAAAACGAAGTGACGCAAAGCGAGGCACCGGTGGTTGTCGAATTCAGCCAGCCTGGTGTGAATGAATTTGGCGAGCCGGACAAAAGTGCCAGGACAGGCGAGATTATCGACAAGCTGGCGAATGAATATGCCGACAAGGTCAAGTTTGTTCGCGCCCCAGAGGGGACCTACACCCTGTCAGGCAAGACCGTAGAAATCAGGTCTGTACCGGTTGTCCTTTTTTTCAAAGCGGGCGAACAGGTAGACAAAACTTCCGACTTTCATCTGGTCGCCTGGTATAGACAGAAAATCAAAGACTTGTGGGATATCACAATGTCTTGAACAGAGTGTCAGCTGCGAGCTGCGAGATACAAGCCGATGCAGTAATCGGCTTCTACTTGCGGCTCGTAGCTCGTAGCTGCCTCTCTATCAAAACAGAAAATAGCGCTGCGCCATTGGCAGCACGTCCGCCGGTTCGCACCATAGCAACACGCCGTCGGCCTTGACCTGGTAGGTCTGTGGGTCGACGTCGATGTCCGGCAGGTAGTCGTTGTGGATCAGGTCTTTCTTCTGCACGCTGCGGCAGCCCTTGACCACGCTGATCTGTTTTTTCAGACCAAGGGTCGCCGGTACGCCTGCGTCGAAGGCCGCCTGGCTGATGAAGGTCAGGCTGGTGGCGTGCAACGAGCTGCCGTAGCTTGCGAACATCGGGCGGTAGTGCACCGGTTGCGGGGTCGGGATCGAGGCGTTGGCGTCGCCCATGAGGCTTGCGGCAATGGCGCCGCCCTTGAGGATCAGCGTCGGCTTGACGCCGAAGAACGCCGGGCGCCAGAGCACCAGGTCGGCCCACTTGCCCACTTCGATCGAGCCCACTTCATGGCTGATGCCGTGGGTGATGGCCGGGTTGATCGTATATTTGGCGATGTAACGCTTGGCGCGGAAGTTGTCGTTGCCCTCGCCATCCTGAGGCAGCGGGCCGCGCTGCTTCTTCATTTTGTCGGCGGTCTGCCAGGTGCGCATGATCACTTCGCCAACCCGGCCCATGGCCTGGCTGTCGGAGCTGAGCATGGAGAACGCGCCCAGGTCGTGCAGGATATCTTCGGCGGCGATGGTCTCGCGGCGGATGCGGCTTTCGGCAAAGGCGACGTCTTCGGCGATGCTTGGGTCCAGGTGATGGCAGACCATCAGCATGTCCAGGTGTTCGTCGATGGTGTTGCGGGTGAAAGGCCGCGTCGGGTTGGTCGAGCTGGGCAGCACGTTGGGGAAGCCGCAGGCCTTGATGATGTCCGGGGCATGGCCGCCACCGGCGCCTTCGGTGTGATAGGTGTGGATGGTGCGGTTCTTGAACGCGGCCAAGGTGGTTTCGACGAAGCCGGACTCGTTCAGGGTATCGGTGTGAATGGCCACCTGTACGTCGTATTCGTCGGCCACGCTCAGGCAGTTGTCGATGGCCGCCGGGGTGGTGCCCCAGTCTTCATGCAGTTTGAGGCCGATGGCCCCGGCCTTGACCTGCTCGACCAGCGGCCCCGGCAGGCTGACGTTGCCCTTGCCGGTGAAGCCGATGTTCATCGGGAACGAGTCGGCGGCCTGGAGCATGCGCGCCATATGCCATGGCCCCGGCGTCACGGTGGTGGCGTTGGTCCCCGTGGCCGGGCCGGTGCCGCCGCCAATCATGGTGGTCACGCCACTCATAAGGGCTTCTTCGATCTGCTGTGGGCAGATGAAGTGAATGTGGGTATCGACGCCGCCCGCTGTAAGAATCATGCCTTCACCGGCGATGACTTCGGTGGCGGCACCAATGGCAATGGTCACGTCCGGTTGAATATCCGGGTTACCGGCCTTGCCGATGGCGGCGATGCGGCCGTTTTTGATGCCGACATCAGCCTTGACGATGCCCCAATGGTCGATGATCAGGGCGTTGGTGATCAGGGTGTCGACCACTTCGGCGGCCAGCAGTTGGCCCTGGCCCATGCCATCACGAATGACCTTGCCACCGCCGAACTTCACTTCTTCGCCGTAGGTGGTGAAGTCTTTCTCGACTTCGATCCACAGCTCGGTGTCCGCCAGGCGAACCTTGTCGCCAACGGTGGGGCCGAACATGTCGGCGTAGGCTTGTCTGGAAATCTTCATCGGGATTCCTTGGATTCATTAAATTCGGTATTTCGGCCGTTCACCGTTGGAGCGAGGCTTGCCCGCGAGCCGGCTGACGCGGTGTGTCAGGCAAACAGCGTCGAGGCATTCGCGGGCAAGCCTCGCTCCAACGGGTGTGGAGTTGAATTAATCCAAATCCCCCATCACCCGCCCGGCAAACCCGAACACCCGGCGATGCCCGGCCAGGTCCACCAATTCCACTTCCCGCGACTGCCCAGGCTCAAAGCGCACGGCCGTGCCGGCCGGGATGTTCAGGCGCATGCCGCGGCTGGCGGCGCGGTCGAAGGTCAGGGCGTCGTTGGTTTCGAAAAAGTGAAAATGCGAGCCGACCTGGATCGGCCGATCGCCGCTGTTGGCAACGCTCACGGTGATCGTGCGGCGCCCGGCATTGAGTTCGATGTCACCGGGCTGGATCTGGTATTGGCCAGGAATCATGCGGGTTGTCCCAAAGTCTTGAAGTAGATGGCGGTCGGCGTGTAGCGGCCGTCCGGGCTTTGACAGTAGTTGGGCAGTTCGCCCACCCGGGTGTAGCCCAGGGCGCGATAGAAGGCTTCGGCAGCGGACCCGGCTTCGGTGTCCAGGTACAGCAGGCCGCGCCTGTGCTGCTGGGCCATTTGCTCGACGGCCTTCATCAGCTGGCTGCCCAGGCCGCGGCCCTTGGCGTTGTCGCGCACCATGAGTTTCTGGATTTCAGCTCGGTTGCGCCCGTTGGCTTTCTGGCACAGAGCCAGTTGGGCGCTGGCCAGGACTTCTTCGTCCTGCACCACCACCCATAACAGCAGGCTGCCGCTGGTGACTTCACTTTTCAGGCTGTCACACCAGGCATAGGCCTGTTCGCTGTCCAGGTCGGCCATGAACCCTACCGAGGCGCCGTGCTGCACGGCATCCAATAACAGTTCGACCAAACCATGGCGGTAATGCGCAAAGCTTTCAGCGTTCACACGTCGTAACTGGGCGGGGTTCATGGGCTGCTCTCTAGTGAGTGTGCGGAGCTTGCGAGGTCGGGGCCGTGGCGCCCGGCGACAGGTCCAGTTGCATGAAGGTCAGGTCCAGCCAACGGCCGAACTTGGTGCCCACCTGGGGCATTTGCCCGGTGGTGATGAAACCGAGGCGTTCGTGCAGGCCTACGGACGCGGTGTTACCGCTTTCGATGGCCGCGACCATCATGTGCTTGTCGCACAGGCGCGCGCGTTCGATCAGGGCTTGCATCAGCAGCGGGCCGAGGCCTTTGCCGCGCTGGTCGGCGCGCACGTAGACCGAATGCTCAACGGTGTGGCGGAAGCCTTCGAAGGGCCGCCAGTCACCGAACGAGGAATAACCCAGGACCTGGCCGTCGTCCTGAACGGCGACGAGGATCGGATAACTCTGGGTCTTGCGCGCGTCAAACCAGGCCTGGCGGTTGGCCAGGTCCACGGGTTGTTCGTTCCAGATCGCCGTGGTGTTGAGGACGGCGTCGTTGTAGATGTCCAGCACGCCCGGCAGGTCGGCGGGCAGTGCATCGCGAATCAGGAAAGTCATGGGCGGTTCTGCGTCCTTGTTGTGCTCGGCTCAGGCGATCGGCTGGTGCACCGTGACCAGTTTGGTGCCGTCAGGGAAGGTGGCCTCGACCTGGATCTCCGGGATCATTTCCGGGATGCCTTCCATGACTTGCTCACGGCTGAGCAGGGTAGTGCCGAAATGCATCAGCTCGGCGACGGTCTGGCCATCCCGGGCGCCTTCGAGCAGCGCTGCTGAAATATAGGCCATGGCCTCCGGGTAGTTGAGCTTCACGCCCCGGGCCAGGCGCCGTTCGGCGACCAGGCCGGCAGTGAAGATCAGCATCTTGTCTTTTTCGCGTGGGGTCAGGTCCATGTTTGTTCCGTATAAAAAGTGGCAGATCGTTGGAGCGAGGCTTGCCCGCGAACCAAGCGACGCGGTGTATCAGGCAAACGGTGTTGAGGCCTTCGCGGGCAAGCCTCGCTCCCACAAATTAAAATTTCAGGTACTCCAGATCCTCGGTGCCACCGCCTCGCGCCCCAGCAATACCGGGCGCAACAGCTTCCACAATGCAATCAGCCAGGCCCGGGCATGCAGGGCCTCGTCGGCCAGGCAGCGGGCGACTACCAGCCCCGGTAGTTGGGTCAGGTCGCCGCGCACGTTGCTGTTCAGCGAGCGACAGGTTTCCAGCAGTTCGCTGTCGATCTCGCCGGTAATCAGCAGGGTGGCGAACACGCTCTTGCCATCCAGGCCCATGGGCGAGTCGAGCAGGCCGTCGCCGCCGATGATGCGTTGCCGTTCGTGCCAGAGCAATTGGCCATCGCGGCGGATATCCAGGTGCGACTGAAAATGCCCCTGGGCGAAACGTTCGTCACTGGCCGGTCGGCCCAAGGCCACCACATCCCAGTAAAGCAGGCGAGCGTCGCCTTGCAGTTCGATACGGGTAGTGAGTTCGGCCTGGGCGGCGCTGAACACGATGGTTTCCTGGGGTAGCCATTCCAGCGTGGCGCCGGGGGCTACCTTCAATTCAAGCTGCTGATAGGCCGGGCCTGCGGCGCGATACCACTTGGCCGCGCCGGGGCTGGTCAGTTGCGCCCAGGCATCGGGGCCGACCGTGGCCGAGATATTCAGCCGGTCACCGCCCGCGATACCGCCGGGTGGGTGGACGATGATGTGCTGGCAGACTTGCGGGCCTTCGGCGTACAGGTGTTTCTGCACGCGCAGCGGGCCGATATGGCGTCGTTGCACCGGCCGCGTACTATCGCCGAAACGCCCATAGCCCAGCTCCAGCTCGGCGTGCCAGCTGGGGGTGAACAGGGCGGTGTGGGCAGGAAGATTCATAGGGGTCGTTGTCGTTCTGTGAAGGTAAGCACCTTAGATCAAATCGTTACCAGGCCGCGAACACCTTCGCTTTCCATATTCTCGCCACGGCCCTGCTGGACGATTTCGCCACGCGACATCACCAGGTATTGATCGGCCAGCTCGGCGGCGAAATCGTAGAACTGCTCCACCAGCAGAATCGCCATGTCGCCGCGCTCGGCGAGCTTCTTGATCACCGCGCCAATCTCCTTGATCACCGACGGCTGGATGCCTTCCGTGGGTTCGTCGAGGATCAGCAGGCGTGGGCGACTGGCCAACGCCCGGCCAATGGCCAGTTGCTGTTGCTGGCCGCCGGACAGGTCGCCGCCACGGCGTTGCTTCATCTGCAGCAGCACCGGGAACAATTCGTAGATAAAGGCCGGGACTTCCTTGGCTTCGGAGCCAGGAAAGCGCGACAGGCCCATCAACAGATTTTCTTCAACCGTCAGGCGCCCGAAGATCTCGCGACCCTGGGGCACGTAGGCGATCCCGGCATGCACGCGCTGATGGGGCTTGAAGCCGGTAATGGCCTTGCCTTCCCACTGCACCGAGCCTTCCTTGGATGGCAGCAGGCCCATCAGCACCTTGAGCAGGGTGGTCTTGCCCACGCCGTTACGGCCCAGCAGACAGGTCACTTCGCCGATCTTCACGTCAAAGGACAGACCGCGCAGGATGTGGCTGCCGCCGTAATACTGGTGAAGCTTTTCAACTTGGAGCATTCGTTCGTTCCTCACAAGCGGCGAGCTACAAGCTTCAAGCCGCAAGAAAAAGCAGTTCGGAGTACGCGCTTCTAGCTTGTCGCTTACAGCTCGAAGCTCGCAGCTGGGCGCTTTTCAGCGCCCCAGATACACCTCGATCACCCGCTCATCCGCCTGCACTTCTTCCAGCGATCCTTCGGCCAGCACGCTGCCCTGGTGCAGCACCGTGACGTGGTCGGCGATGGTGCCGACGAAGCCCATATCGTGTTCCACCACCATCAGCGAATGCTTGCCCGCCAGGCTCTTGAACAGTTCGGCGGTGAATTCGGTTTCGGCGTCGGTCATGCCCGCTACCGGCTCGTCGAGCAGCAGCAATTGCGGGTCCTGGACCAGCAGCATGCCGATCTCGAGGAACTGTTTCTGGCCGTGGGACAACAAGCCTGCCGGGCGATGCATAGACGTGGTCAGGCGGATGGTGTCCAGTACCTGGGCGATGCGGTCCTGCTGTTCGCCACTCAGGCGCGCGCGCAGGCTGGCCCATACCGATTTGTCGGTCTTCTGCGCCAGCTCGAGGTTTTCAAACACGCTGAGGGCTTCGAATACCGTGGGTTTCTGGAACTTGCGACCGATGCCGGCCTGGGCGATCTGCACTTCGCTCATTTGCGTCAGGTCCAGGGTTTCGCCGAACCAGGCCTTGCCGTGGCTGGGGCGAGTCTTGCCGGTGATCACGTCCATCAGGGTGGTCTTGCCCGCGCCGTTGGGGCCGATGATGCAGCGCAGCTCGCCAACGCCGATGTACAGGTTCAGGTCGTTCAGGGCCTTGAAGCCATCGAAGCTGACGCTGATGTCTTCCAGAGTCAGGATGGTGCCGTGGCGCGTGTTGAGGCCCTGGCCTGCCGCCTGGCCGAGGCCGATGGCGTCACGGCTGGTACCGGCGTCCTTGTTCGGCGACAGCAGCGGCTCGTAGGCCGGTTCCAGCATGAACGAGGGAGTCGGAGTGGTTTTCATTGTTCGCCCCTTTTCTTGAGCAGACCAATCACACCCTTGGGCAGATACAGGGTCACGATGATGAACAGTGCGCCGAGGAAGAATAGCCAGTACTCGGGGAAAGCCACGGTGAACCAGCTCTTCATGCCGTTTACCAATCCGGCGCCGAGCAGCGGGCCGATCAGCGTGCCGCGCCCGCCCAGGGCAACCCAGACGGCAGCCTCGATGGAGTTGGTCGGCGACATTTCGCTGGGGTTGATGATGCCGACTTGCGGCACATACAAGGCTCCGGCCAAGCCGCACAACACCGCACTCAGGACCCAGACGAACAGCTTGAAACCGCGTGGATCGTAGCCGCAGAACATCAGGCGGTTTTCGGCGTCGCGCACGGCGGTCAGGACCCGGCCGAACTTGCTTTGGGCCAGGCGCCAGCCAAGGAACAGACTGGCGACCAGCAGCACCACCGTGGCGATAAACAGCGCCGCCCGCGTGCCTTGGGAGCTGATGCTGAAACCGAGAATGCTGCGGAAGTTGGTGAAGCCGTTATTGCCGCCGAAGCCGGTTTCGTTGCGGAAGAACAACAGCATGCCGGCGAAGGTCAGGGCTTGGGTCATGATCGAGAAATACACGCCCTTGATCCGCGAGCGGAAGGCAAAGAAACCGAAGACCAGCGCCAGCAGCCCTGGCGCCAGTACCACCAGACACATAGCCCAGAGGAAGTGCTGGGTGCCGCTCCAGTACCACGGCAGTTCGGTCCATGACAGGAAGGTCATGAAGGCGGGCAATTCATCGCCCGATGCCTGGCGCATCAGGTACATGCCCATGGCGTAGCCGCCGAGGGCGAAGAACAGGCCATGGCCCAGGGACAGCAGCCCGGCGTAGCCCCAGACCAGGTCCAGGGCCAGGGCGACGATGGCGTAGCAAAGGATCTTGCCGACCAGGGTCAGGGTGTAGGCCGACACTTGCAGGCTGTTGTCGGCAGGCAGCAGCGACAAAAGCGGCAGGGCCAGCAATACGGCCAGTACCACGGCGCCAATCACCAGCGTGCCCTTGGGGCCGACCTTTTGTGCAGCAGTTAGCATCAATGGCTGGCTCATCAGTCGATCACCCGTCCTTTCAGTGCGAAGAGGCCTTGCGGACGTTTCTGGATAAACAGAATGATCAGCGCCAGGATGAGGATCTTGCCCAGTACGGCACCGATCTGCGGTTCGAGAATCTTGTTGGCGATGCCCAGGCCGAAGGCTGCGGTGATGCTACCGGCCAACTGGCCGACGCCGCCGAGCACCACCACCAGGAACGAGTCGATGATGTAGCTCTGGCCCAGGTCCGGGCCGACGTTGCCGATCTGGCTGAGGGCCACGCCGCCGAGCCCGGCGATGCCGGAGCCCAGGCCGAAAGCCATCATGTCGATACGTCCGGTGGGCACGCCGCAGCAGGCCGCCATATTGCGATTTTGGGTCACGGCGCGCACGTTCAGGCCCAGACGGGTCTTGTTCAGCAGCAGCCAGGTCAGCAGCACGACGAACAGGGCGAAGGCGATGATGACGATGCGGTTGTACGGCAGCACCAGGTTGGGCAACACCTGGATCCCGCCGGACAGCCATTCGGGGTTGGCGACTTCGACGTTCTGCGCGCCGAAGATCAAGCGCACCGCCTGGATCAGCATCAGGCTGATGCCCCAGGTGGCGAGCAGGGTTTCCAGCGGGCGGCCGTACAGATGGCGGATCACCGTGCGTTCCAGGGCCATGCCGATCAGCGCGGTGATCAGGAAGGCCACCGGCAGGGCCACCAGCGGATAGAACTCCAGTGCCCCCGGTGCATAGCGTTGGAAAAACAGCTGCACCATGTAAGTCGAGTAAGCGCCCAGCATCAGCATCTCGCCGTGGGCCATGTTGATCACACCCAGCAGGCCGAAGGTAATCGCCAGGCCCAGGGCCGCCAGCAGCAGGATCGAACCCAGGGAAATGCCGCTGAACACCTGACCAAGCACTTCGCCGATCATCAGTTTGCGTTTGACCTGGGCCAGGCTGGTCTCGGCGGCCAGGTGCACGGTGGCATCCGGTTCGACGCCGGGGGCGAGCAGGCCTTCAAGGCGGGTACGGGCCAGCGGGTCGCCGGTTTCACCGAGCAGACGCACGGCGGCCAGGCGAATGGTCGGGCTGCTGTCCACCAGTTGCAGGTTGGCCAGTGCCAGGCTCAGGGCGCTGCGCACCGTGGTGTCGTTTTCGTTGGCGACTTCCCGGGTCAGCAGGTCGAGTTGCGCCGGGCGCGCGCTTTTTTGCAGTTGCAAGGCAGCGCTCAGGCGCAGTTTGGCGTCGGCGGCCAGCAGCTGGTGGCTGGCCAGGGCGTTTTCCACCAGGCCGCGCAGGCGGTTGTTCAGGCTGATGGCCTGGGGTTCATCGGGCGTCGGCGCATCGGCTACGGCAGGTGCGGCGGGATCGACGGCGGTGAAGCTGTCGCCATTCTGGATATAGGCGCGGTTGCTGCTGTCAGCGGCGACGCGGCCTTCCTGCAGGGCGATGATCAGTTCGACACGAGCCGGGTCGGGCTTGGCCGCCCAGGCTTCGAGCAATTCGGCACGCTCGGCGGATTCACCGGCGACAAAGTCGCTGGCATCGCTGGCGTGGGCTGCCATAGGCAGCAGTAAAGCGAGGGCAAGGATGATGCGGTGCAAGGCATTGGGCATATCGGGTGTCCTGAGAGCCAGTCCCCTCTGCCATGTAGCACATAGAGGACTGTGGGAGCGTGGCTTGCCCGCGAATCGGTCGGTATACCGACACATTTTCAGGGTTTGAAATACCGCCTTCGCGGGCAAGCCTCGCTCCTACAAATTCAGATGCTTAGTTGCTCTTCACCGCATAGTCAGGCTTCTTGTCGTTGCCAGGGATGAACGGGCTCCACGGCTGGGCGCGGATTGGCTCCTTGGTTTTCCAGACGACGTTGAACTGACCGTCAGCCTTGATCTCGCCGATCATCACCGGCTTGTGCAGGTGGTGGTTGGTCTTGTCCATGGTCAGGGTAAAGCCCGACGGCGCAGCGAAGGTCTGGCCGGCCATGGCTTCGCGGACCTTGTCGACGTCAGTGGACTTGGCTTTCTCGACCGCCTGGGCCCACATGTGGATGCCCACGTAGGTGGCTTCCATCGGGTCGTTGGTCACCGCCTTGTCGGCGTTCGGCAGGTTGTGCTTCTTGGCGTAGGCTTTCCAGTCGGCGACGAACTTGGTGTTGACCGGGTTTTTCACTGATTCGAAGTAGTTCCAGGCAGCCAGGTTACCCACCAGCGGCTTGGTATCGACGCCACGCAGTTCTTCTTCGCCGACCGAG
Organism: Pseudomonas sp. JUb42; assembly: GCF_024807945.1. Classification (GTDB taxonomy): domain Bacteria; phylum Pseudomonadota; class Gammaproteobacteria; order Pseudomonadales; family Pseudomonadaceae; genus Aquipseudomonas. The sequence goes on from NZ_JANUFD010000023.1 coordinate 71,810, forward strand.
AAGGCCACGACCGGTACGTCGGTGGCTTTCAGGCCCTGGTTGCCCAGTTCCTTGTAGAACGGCACGTTGGAGTCGCCGTTGACGGTGGAGATCACTGCCGTCTTGCCGCCCGCCGAGAACTTCTTGATGTTGGCCACGATGGTCTGGTAGTCGGCATGGCCGAACGGGGTGTAGACCTCTTCGATGTCCTTGTCCGCTACACCTTTGGAGTGCAGGAACGAGCGCAGGATCTTGTTGGTGGTACGCGGGTAGACGTAGTCGGTGCCCAGCAGGAAGAAGCGCTTGGCTGCGCCACCGTCTTCGCTCATCAGGTACTCGACCGCAGGGATGGCCTGCTGGTTAGGCGCTGCACCGGTGTAGAACACGTTCGGCGACATTTCTTCGCCTTCGTACTGCACGGGGTAGAACAGCAGGCCGTTGAGTTCTTCGAACACCGGCAGCACCGATTTGCGCGATACCGAGGTCCAGCAGCCGAACACCACGGCAACTTTGTCCTGGGTCAGCAACTGACGGCCTTTCTCGGCGAACAGCGGCCAGTTGGAGGCCGGATCGACCACCACAGGCTCCAGCATCTTGCCGTTGACGCCACCCTTGGCGTTGATTTCGTCGATGGTCATCAGGGCCATGTCCTTCAGGGACGTCTCGGAGATGGCCATGGTCCCGGAAAGCGAGTGCAGGATACCGACCTTGATGGTCTCGGCAGCTTGAACGGTCCATGTAAGACCCATGGCGGCGATAGACGCGGACAGGGTGAAAGCTTTGATCAGACTGCGACGCTTCATTGGGCTTGCTCCATTCTTGGATTTCGACAAGACGCACGGGAATAAATACCTGTGAAGATCTTTAGCAAAGGCTGGGCCAACGAAGGAAAAGTCGTTGTAGAGCAGTAAGTTGACGAGTTGGACAGGAAATATCGCACCAAGGTGGGACTTGGCTGTGGTGCATGGTCGTCCGGGTGCGCCTGCGTGGTGCGTTGTCGGCGGGTAGCGAATTGTGGGAGCGAATTCATTCGCGAATAGGGTGGTTCGAACGATAGAGCTGCATCGTATGTACTGGCCTCTTCGCGAATGAATTCGCTCCCACAATATGCTCCTCCTTAAGTGCTTCCACGGGGATTGAATCTGCAAGCGCTGGTTGTCGATTAACGCTTGCGCATCAACCCAATAAAAAACAACCCGCCAATCGCCGCCGTGGCCACGCCTATGGGCAGGTCTTCCGGGGCGATCAGGGTGCGGGCGGCGACGTCGACCCAGATCAGAAACAGGCTGCCGAGCAAAACACACACCGGCAACAGCCGCCGATGCTCGGCCCCGACCAGGCGCCGGGCGATGTGCGGGACCATCAGGCCGACAAAGCCGATGGAGCCGCTGATGGCCACCATGACCCCGGTCATCAGCGAGGCGATCAGGAACACCTTGATGCGCACGTGACGGGCGTTCAGGCCCAGGGTCACGGCGGTCTGCTCGCCTGCCATCAAAGCGTTCAAGGCCCGCGCCATGGCCAGCAGCAGGATCAGCCCGAGCAATACGCTGAAGGCCGGAATACCCAGCAACTCCCAGCGCGCCAGACCGAGGCCGCCGAGCATCCAGAACATCACGGCCGAGCTGGCGCGATGGTCGCCGAGAAACAGCAGCAGGTTGGCCACGGCCATCATCACGAAGGACACGGCGATGCCGCACAGCAGCAGGCGATCACTGTCCAGCCGCCCGCTGCGACTGGCGATCAGCAGCACCATGAACATGCTCAACATGGCGCCAATGAACGCGGCCAGGGGCAGGGTCAATACGCCGATGATTTCGCCGACATGCAGCACCACGATCACCGCGCCCAAGGTTGCGCCGGAGGTCACGCCCAGCAGATGCGGGTCGGCCAGGGGGTTGCGGGTTACCGCTTGCAGCACCGCACCGGTCAGCGCCAGCCCGGCACCCACCAGTGCACCGAGGAGCATGCGTGGGACGCGGATCAGCCAGACGATGTGCTCCTGCCCGGCAGTCCAGGCCTGATTGACCGCGCCGAGCCCGAACAACTTGTGCAGCAGGATCCGCCCGACCACCTCAGCCGGCACCGGTGCCGGGCCGAAGCCCAGAGACAGCACACAGGACAGTAGCAGGGCGGTGAACAGTGCCAGGAGCAGCAGGCGGTAGCGGTTAACACCGCTCATATCAAACACAACCATTTGAAGGCACATGATCTCTGTGGGAGCGAATTTATTCGCGAATGCGGTGTTTCAGACGATAAAAATGCGTCTGATGTACCGGCCTCTTCGCGAATGAATTCGCTCCCACCGAATCCCACGGGTTTTCGCGCCTTATGTCTTATGAGTGTCAACTCCGGAACCCGGCCGCGAGGGTCTCGATCGCATCGATATTGTCGATCCCCGGCGTCGCTGCCACGTACGGGATGACGATAAAGCGCTTGTTGCGAATCGCGTCCACCGATTGCAGGGCCGGGTTGTTGAGCAGGAATTGCTCCTTCTGCGCGGCAGTCACTTCGCCGTAGTCGACGATCACGATTACCTCGGGATTGCGCTCCACCACGCTTTCCCAGTTGACCCGAGTCCAACTGGCGTCGATGTCATCCAGCACATTGCGCCCGCCTGCCGTATCAATCAGCGCCTGGGGCATGGCCAGGCGGCCAGAGGTCATGGCGCGGTCTTCGCCGCTGTCGTAGAGGAACACCCGAGGTCGGGTGGGGGGCAGGGCGGCGGTGATGGTTGCCACGCGCTGCTGCATGCCGGCGATCAACTGTTCGGCGCGATCCTGCACGTCGAAGATCCGCCCCAGGTTGCGCAGGTCGCCGTACATCATGTCCAGGCTGGCAGGCGGGCGCTTCATGACGAAGGCGCATGATTCGGTCAGCTCAAGGACCTTGATCCCCAGCGGCGCAAGGGTCTGCGGGGTTAGATCGCCGCCGACGCGCATGCCGTAGTCCCAGCCGGCGAAGAAGAAATCGACGTTGGCGTTGAGCAGGGTTTCCACCGACGGGTATTTGCTCGCCAGTTCCGGCAGACCGTCGAGGTCATGGAGCATTTTCGGCGGCAGGGTTTTCCAGCCGCTGATGCCAGTGAAACCGACCATGCGTGAACGAAGCCCCAGGGCCAGCATCATCTGGGTCATGTTGATGTCATGGCTGACGGCGTGACTTGGCGCCTTGTCGAAGGTCACCTGGCGATCACAGCTCTGCACGGTGACCGGGTAGTGAGTGGCCTCGGCCATGGCATGGTCGGTCAGGCCCAGCAGGCTGAGAAACAAAATGGCGCGTAATGGTGCAGAGAACGTCATGGGTGGGTAATCCAGGTAATGCGTGGGTAACCGGAAATTGGATGGTCGTCGATCAGTGCCTCGACGCCGAATACATCGCGTAACAGCTCGACGGTGAGCACTTCATGGGGGCTGCCGCTGGCAACGATGCGCCCGTGATCTATGACGTACAGGCGGTCACAAAAAGCCGCAGCCAGATTAAGGTCGTGGATGCTGGCCAGGGTGCCGATGCCCAGACGCTTGACCTGTTGCAACAGCTCCAGTTGATAGCGCGGGTCCAGGTGGTTGGTCGGCTCGTCGAGAATCAACAATTGCGGTTGCTGGGTCAGGGCCCGGGCCAGAATCACCCGCTGCTTTTCCCCGCCGGACAGGGTGGCGAAGGCGTGATCTTCAAAGCCCTGCATACCCACGGCCTGCAACGCCTGGCGGGCAATCTCCCGGTCGGCCTCGGTGTTGCCGTCGAACAGCGCCTTGTGCGGCGTGCGACCCATGGCGACCACTTCATCGACGTTCAGGCCAAATGCATCGGGGAATTCCTGCAGGACGACGGCAATGCGTTGTGCGCTCCAACGCGGTGATTGCGTCCACAGATCGACGTCATCGAGCAGTACCTGCCCTACCGTTGGTCGGGTAAAGCGATAGGCGCAACGCAGCAAACTGGTTTTACCGCTGCCATTGGGGCCGATCAGCCCGACAAATTCCCCCGCTGCCACCCGCAGGCTGACATCGCGCAATTGGAACTGATGATGGCAATGGCCCTTTTCCAGGGGCGACCAGCAGAGATTGGACAGTGTCAGAGAGGTCATTCGAAGGCGTTCGATCAGTCGGAATTAACAGCAGGACAGCATAGAGATGGCTCTATTTCGCGCATCTCGGCGTGTTCATGCTGAGCATGAGGTGGCGTCACGTTGGTCGGCCGGGAGGAGGAGACGGGGCCAGAAGCAAGCCGGGAGAGGAATTCATCACAAAACCAACCCATAGGCTTCTGGCCCCGCACCTCGCAATTTAGGCTTGCGCGGGAAATTTAGCAAAGCGCGAAAGGACTAGACGATCGAGTAGTCCCACCACGATCAGCGACGCGCCGACCAATGGAAACGCCACTGCCAGGGCAAACATGATGCCGATGGCGGTCTTCCAGCGCGGTAAATCATGGCGCAGTGGCGGCACACCCAGACCACCTTGCGGGCGGCGTTTCCACCAGATCACCAGGCCGCTGACCGAACCGAGCAGCACCATCAGGCACACCAGCAGGATCAGCAACTGGTTGATCCAGCCGAAAAACTTGCCTTCATGCAGCATCACCCCCAGTTCCGTGGCGCGGGCGACGGTGTTGTAGTCCTGAAAACGCACGTCGGCCAGCACCTTGCCGCTGTATTGATCGATATGCAGAGTGGCATCGTTGCGCGGGTCGTCGGCGAATACTGACACCGTGAACACGCCATCAGCGGTTTTCGGCGCGGTAATGCTGTAGCCAGGCTCGATGCGCCGCTCTTTGGCAATTTCCACTACCTGTTGCAACGACAGTTTGGGGGCCGCGGGGGCGGTGGACATGGTGCCGTGGTGCATGTGCTCGGCGTGATCGCCGCTGGACACCGGCATCGGCGTGTTTTCCATAGCCCAAGGCACGGTCTGCACGCTGGCGGTGTTCAGTTCACCGGCCTGTTTGTCGGATTGCGGGACGTTATCCCACATTGCCGCCGGAAAGGTATTCCACACTGCCGCGTACTGCTTGCCCCACATGCCGGTCCAGGTCATGCCGCTGATCAGCATGAACAGCAGCAATGCCGAGCCCCAGAAACCGGTGACGGCGTGCAGATCCCGCCACATCAAGCGACCACGACTGCTCAAGCGCGGCCACAGTACGCCTGCCCCGGAGCGGCCCCGCGGCCACCACAGGTAGAGACCGGAGACCACCAGCATCACCCCCCAACCGGCGGCCAACTCCACCAGGCGGTCACCGACCGTGCCGATCAGCAGTTCGCCGTGCAGGGCGCGGGCGAGGGCTTGCAGGTTGTTCTTGGCGTCCTGAGTGCCGAGGACCGAGCCGCGATAGGGGTCGAGAAACACATTCACTTCGCGGCCTTCCTGCATCACCACGAACTGCGCGCTGCCTTCGGCATTGATCGGTGGCAGGTATTTTTTCACCGTGGCCTGTGGATAAGCCGTCAGCAAGCGGCGTTGCAACTCGTCGGCGCTCAAAGACTGCGCTTGCGACGGCCGTACGCTGAGCAGGTCGCGGTACATCAGGTTGTCGAGCTGGGGCTTGTACAGATAGATGATCCCGGTAATCGACAGCAGGATCATGAACGGCGCGACGAACAGCCCGGCATAGAAATGCCAGCGCCAGGCCAGGTTATAAAACGACACATTGGGTTTGGACACGTAAAAAGCTCCCCATCGGGACAACACACGACAGCGCCCGCCCACAACCGAAGCTGCGGGCGGGGCATGGAATCAATCAGGTTTTATCGCGTGAGGGAGAGCGGCGGGGCACGGCTGCGGGCGTTGATGAACACGCTTTGCCGGGCGTGTCCCTGTTGCGGGGTGGCACTGAACAGGTCGGACTGACGCGGCGGTGCCGGGGCGAAAAAGGCCAGGGCCTTGGGCAGCGCCGGGCAACCGAACAACAGGGTGCAATAGCCGCACTTGGCCCACAGCACGTGGTCGGCTTTGCTGGCGTCGTCCTGCTGTTCGGCGCTGGCGTGGTGCAAGTCCATGTCGGCGGACATCGGCATGTCCATGGACATACCGGCGTGCTGATCCATCGGCATCGCCTGGGAAATCAGCGGACCGATAAAGATCATCAACATGGCGAACAGGCTTAGCCATGCCGAGGCGCGCCGATTGTTCGAGGGTGGGAGCGAATTCATTCGCGAATGGTTGTCTCGGTCGATGGAGATGTAGCGGTCATATTGGCCTCTTCGCGAATGAATTCGCTCCCACAATTCGTACCCCCATAGGGTGATCAGTGAATAGGGTTATTTCATATTCATCTGCATGGCGCCATCAGGCGCCTGCTTGAGCACCTCGACCTGCACGGTCACATCCCCGGCTTTCTCGAAGTGCAGGGTCAGCGGGAAGTGCTGTCCTGCGACCAGTTGCGAGCGGTCGTTAAGCTCCAGCAGCATCACGTGGTAGGCCATGGGCGCGAAGAGTGCATCCTGGCCGGGGGCAATGTCCACCGCCTGTACCTGCTGCATCTTCATCAGACCGTCGACATGTTGATGCTCGTGCAACTGCGCGCTGCCTGCCACGGGGCTTTGCACGCTGAGCAGACGATCCGGAGTCTGTCCGGCATTGTGAATGACGAAGTAAGCAGCGACGGTCGGTGCGTTGGGCGGCAGCTCCAGGGACCAGGGCGCGTTGATCTGCAACGCGCCTGCCTGATAACTCATTTCCTGGGCATGGCTATAGGCAGCGGGCAACAGCAAGGCAGCCAGCATCAGCAGTTTCTTGAACATGACAACTCTCCAGACGATCCATTGATTGCGTAGAAGGCGTAACGCGTCAGGCGTTTGGAGAGGCGCGTGGGTTCATGCTGGGCCAGTGCAGGCGCGGCGGGTTGTACAGCAGGAAACGCTGCGGCGCGAAGCGTTCCGGCTCGACCTGGACGAAGAGGCCGCCATTGAGCCCGCTCGGCAGAATGACCACGACATGGCCGGAACAGCAGCCGCAATGTTGCATGGCGGCATGTTCATCACGGTTCGACGGGGCCTGTTCGACACCCTCGAGGACAATCGCTACCTGCCGGGTGCCGCTACCGGTACAGAAACTGCCCCACAGCACCCGTTCCCCCGAGACTTGGGAGGGCATGGGCGAAAGAGGCATGACCAGCAGGCTGAACAACACTGCAAAGCAGGCTATCCAGACAGCGGTGGTCCGGCGTGACGACATGGGCAATACCGTGATGAAGAATGGGGGTTATTTAGCCTGAACCCGGCGCCGATGTAAAAAGCCCGGGCCGTGGCGGGTTGTCGCGTGGCGTCGAAAGATGGCGACAACCGGTCGGACCGGCTTCAGCCGGGAAGACAATATGACAGGCGATAGAGATGTATCGATCATGATTCCATCTTCCCGGCTAAAGCCGGTCCCACAAGGTCGCATTTATTCAGGTCTGATCGCGCAAGTTCGCCAATAAATCCTCCACCGAAGCAAACTCCCGATCCACTCCAGGCAACTGCGGCCGCTTCAAGATCAGCACCGGTACCCCGCGCTCCCGCGCAACCTGCAGCTTGGGTTCGGTGGCGCCGCTGCCGCTGTTCTTGCTGACCAGCACATCGATCCGCCGTTGCTCGAACAAGGCGCGTTCATCTTCGAGATGGAAGGGGCCACGGGCGCCGATCACTTCGCAACGCGCATTGCCTGGATAGCTGTCCAGGGCGCGCAGGGTCCAGAACTGCGGCTCAGGGATTTCCTCCAGGTGCTGCAACGGCTCGCGACCCAGGGTGAACAGTGGACGCTGGAAAGACGTCAGGGCGGTGATCAGCTCGGCCCAGTCGCTGACTTCACGCCAGTCATCCTCCGGCCCGGCCTGCCACGCCGGGCGGCGCAAGGCCCAGCACGGCACGCCGGTCAGTTGCGCGGCGCGGGCGGCGTTCTGGCTGATCTGCGCGGCGTAGGGGTGGGTGGCGTCGAGCAGCAGGTCGATGTTCTGCTCGCGAATGAACGCCGCCAATCCCTCGGCGCCGCCATAGCCGCCGACCCGCACTTCACACGTCAGGTCAGTGGGCACCCGACCGACGCCGGCAAGGCTGTAGATGTGCTGCGGGCCAAGGGTACGGGCAATGGCCAGGGCTTCGGTGACGCCGCCCAGGAGCAGGATGCGGTTCATCGCTCTTCCTTTGTGGGAGCGAGGCTTGCCCGCGAAGAGGCCTGTAAGGTCGATACATCTTCGCGGGCAAGCCTCGCTCCCACGGAATCAGCATGACCGACAATCCCGCCCTGTCGATCAATGGCAAACACCTCGACCTCAACCTGCGCCGGAACCACGCTGCGAGCAAAGTCCAAGGCATGCTGACAGACAATATTGCCCAACTCGACGCCTTGAGCTGCACTCAGCGCCAGGGCCTGCTGACTGGTATTGGCTTCGCGGATCGCTTGTTGCAGGGCTTCGTCGGCACCGCCATCGGCGGCCCAGCGCGCCAGTTGTGGCAGGTCGATGCTGGAGTGGCGGCTGTGCAGGTCCATATGTCCTGCCGCCAGTTTGCTGATCTTGCCGAAGCCGCCGCACAGGCTGAGCTTGCCCACGGGGACTTTGCGCAGATGCTTGAGCACCGCGCCAACGAAATCGCCCATCTCGATCAGGGCAATTTCCGGCAGGTTGTAGACGCGGCGCATGGTGTCTTCGCTGGCATTGCCGGTGCAGGCGGCGATATGGCTGTAGCCGTTCGTGGTGGCGACGTCGATGCCCTGATGAATCGAGGCGATATAGGCCGCGCAGGAGAAGGGCCGGACGATGCCGCTGGTGCCGAGGATCGACAGGCCACCCAGAATCCCCAGGCGCGGGTTCATGGTTTTCAGGGCCAGTTCTTCGCCGCCCTCGACATTGACCGTGACCTCGAAACCCCCGCCATAGCCCTGATCAGCGGCCAGCTTGAGCAAGTGCTCGGTCATCATCCGGCGAGGCACCGGGTTGATTGCCGGTTCGCCGACGCTCAGCACCAGGCCGGGGCGGGTAACGGTGCCGACGCCGCGTCCGGCGCTGAAACGCACGCCGGGCTCTTTGTTCAGTTGCACCCGGGAAAATACCAGCGCGCCGTGGGTGACGTCGGGGTCGTCACCGGCATCCTTGATGGTCCCGGCTTCGGCACCGCCGTCCTGCAGGCGGCAGAACTCCAGGCGCATCTGCACCTGCTTACCCTTGGGCAAGGTGATCTCTACCGCGTCGCAGGCGTCGCCACCCAGCAACAGCCGCGCCGCCGCCAGACTGGTGGCCGTCGCGCAGCTGCCGGTGGTCAGGCCACTGCGCAGCGGTGCGGGTTGTTCGGCGGTTTCGTCGCGCATCACGGCTTGATCACTTCCCACAGGGTGATAGGCAATGCCTGACGCCAAGTGTCGAAATCGCCCAAAGGTTTGGCATGGGCGACCTGGATACGGGTCAGTTCGCCGCCGTGCTGTTCACGCCAGGTCATGAGCATCATTTCGCTTTGCAGGGTCACCGCATTGGCGACCAGTCGACCGCCGGATCGCAACTGTTGCCAGCACTGCTCGAGCACGCCGGGGCGGGTCACGCCGCCGCCGATAAAGATTGCGTCAGGGGTTTCCAGGCCGGACAGTGCCTCGGGCGCGCTACCACGAATCAGTTGCAGGCCCGGTACGCCGAGGGCATCGCGATTGAGTTCGATCAATTGCTGACGACCTTCGTCGGCCTCGATCGCAAGGGCGCGGCAGGTTGGATAGGCGCGCATCCATTCGATACCAATTGACCCGCAGCCGGCGCCGACATCCCACAGCAACTCGTCGGGCAGTGGGGCCAGGCGCGCGAGAGTGATGGCCCGCACATCGCGCTTGGTCAACTGACCGTCGTGCTTGAAGGCCGCGTCTGGCAGGCCGCAGACGGGCGACAGGCGCAGGGTGCCGGCATCGGCGCGGCAGTCGATGGCGACCAGGTTCAGCGCAGCGATTTCGGCGTCGCTCCAGTCGCGGGCCAAACCTTCTACGCGGCGTTCAACTGTGCCGCCCAGATGCTCCAGTACGGTCATGGGGCTGGCACCAAAGCCGCGTTCACGCAGCAATTGGGCAATCGCCGCCGGGCTGCTGCCGTCGTTGCTCAGCACCAGCAGGCGTACACCGTGGTGCAAATGCAGATTCAGCGCCGCCAGAGGCCGGGCCACCACCGACAGCGTGACCACCTCCTGCAACGGCCAGCCAAGGCGGGCGGCGGCCAGGGAGTAAGAGGAGGGCGCAGGCAGGATCAGCATCTCGTCGTTGGCCACTACGCGACTGAGGCTGGCGCCCACGCCGAACAGCATCGGATCGCCGCTGGCCAGTACACAGACTTCATTGCCGCGTTGTGCCAACACGGGCTCCAGGGAAAACGGGCTCGGCCAGGCACGCCGCTGGGCATTGATGCACGGCGGCAACAACGCCAACTGCCGCGCCCCGCCAAACACCTGGCTCGCCCGCAACAGCGCATGCCGGGCATTCCTGCCCAGCCCCTTGAAGCCGTCTTCACCGATTCCCACGACCGTCAGCCAGGGCGACATTTACTTACCTCGATCCGATTCGGGGGATAAAGGCGGCATGATACTGCGCTGTCGTGCAGCAAGCACGGCGCGGCGCTGATTGTGGGAGTGAATTCTGTGGGAATGGGTTGTGGGAGCGAATGGTGGGAGCGGATTCATCCGCAAAGACGGCATCCCAGGCGATGAATTTCTATTGGATGTACCGGCCTCTTCGCGAATGAATTCGCTCCCACATCTATGGTTCCCCCTTTTTCTGCAATACTGTTTTTGATGCGTGTAATGGCTTGCTGCAATCTATCCGGCGTCTGGGATTGCTCCCGCGCCTCGA
>NZ_JANUFD010000024.1 GCF_024807945.1 Pseudomonas sp. JUb42
GTGACGTGTGACATGACGATGCTCCGAATAGTGACTCCTGTGAAAGTCTAGAGCCGTTCACAGGAGTCGAGCCGGGGGAACCATTTCATTAGATGGCCCTCATCGGATTGCAGTCCGGCGACCGATCAGGCGATCCGACAGAGCGTCTTTTCATGCCCACGGACAAAGCAGGCATAATGCCGTCCCGCTACGCTGTACATGCCTACCCCGTTGCCCGGTGATTTCTTGAACAAGCCGCTGTCCCCTGCTGTTTCTGTACGCCCCTCGGCCTGTCCGGGGTTGTTGCGTATCGTCCCGGCGCTGGATGGCGGGATCTGTCGGATCAAGCTGGCCGGTGGTGTGATCGGTGCCGCGCAGGCGCGGGCGGTGGCGCGGGCGGCGCAGGATTATGCCGGCGGTGTGATCGAGGCGACCAATCGGGGCAATCTGCAGATTCGTGGTATCGGCGCCGAGCAGGGCGCCTTGATCGAGACGCTGTTGGCCGCAGGCCTGGGGCCGAACAATCCCGACAGCGACGATGTGCGCAACCTGATGCTCAGCCCCACTGCCGGGCTTGATCCCCGGATGCTGCTGGACGTACGGCCTTTGGCCGCGCAAATCCTCGCAGCTCTGGAAAACACTCCGCGCTTGCACGAACTGTCAGCCAAGTTCGCCCTGTCCCTGGACGGCGGCGAAGGTGTGGTGATGCTCGATCATCCTCATGACCTGTGGTTGTCGGCGCTGGAGGTGGACGGCGAAGTGCTGCTGGCCTTCGGTTTGGCGGGCTGCCCGGCGCGGGATAAACCTCTGGCAGCCGTGCCGCTGGCCTATGGCCTGGAACTTGTGCTCGGGGTGCTGAACTGGTTTCTCGACACAGCGCGTCCTGATCAGTCGCGCATGCGTCAGTTATTGGCCGAAGTACCTGCCGAACGACTGCTCAGTGCTTTGGCCTCGATGCCGTTGCGTACCGACGCAGATATCAGCGAGTGGCGTCGCCCGGCCACGGTCACCCACGGCCATATCGGTGTTTATCCACAGGCTGAAACGGGCAAGGTCGCAGTCGGTGGCGTCACCCCTCTGGGGCGCCTCGATCCAGCAATGCTCAACACCATCGCCCAGCTGGCGGAGGAGTTCGGCGATGGCAGTCTGCGTCTGACGCCCTGGCAAAGCCTGCTGTTGCCCAATATTGCCGCCTGCGACGCACAGAGCGTACTGGCAGGCCTGCAAGCCGCCGGCCTGCTGTGCTCGGCCGATCAGGCCTTGGCGCGGATCATCGCCTGCACGGGCTCCAGCGATTGCGCCAAGGGCCTGGCCGACACCAAGGCTGATGCGCGCCTGCTGGCCGGGCAGTTGCAGCGCAGCGGCATCAGCCGAGGTGTGCATCTGTCTGCCTGCCAGCGTTCCTGCGCAGCGGCGCACCTGGCTTCGGTGACTCTACTGGCAGTGTCCCCCGGCCATTACGACCTTTATTTTCGCGATGCAACGCAGCCCGGTTTTGGTGCACTGCAAGCGCGTGACCTCACTATTGAAGCAGCCGGCGCGTATCTGATCGCCGACTCACGGAGCAACACCCATGATTGATTACATCCGCGATGGTCAGGAGATTTATCGCAACTCCTTCTCGATCATTCGCGCCGAAGCGCGTCTGGACACCATCCCGGCGGACCTGGAAAAACTCGCCGTACGGGTGATTCATGCCTGTGGCATGGTCGAGGTCATTGAGGACCTGCGTTTCTCCCCCGGCGCCGGTACAGCCGGACGCAATGCCCTGGCTGGCGGTGCGCCGATCCTCTGCGATGCGCGGATGGTTTCCGAGGGTGTGACCCGTACCCGCCTGCCCGCCAACAATCAGGTGATCTGCACCCTCAAGGATGACGGCGTGCCGGAGCTGGCCCGCGAACTGGGCAATACCCGCTCCGCTGCTGCGCTTGAGCTGTGGCGTCCGCATCTGGAAGGCAGCGTGGTGGTGATCGGCAACGCGCCGACGGCGCTGTTCTACCTGCTGGAAATGCTCGACGCCGGCGCGCCAAAACCGGCGCTGATCCTCGGCTTCCCGGTGGGTTTCGTCGGCGCGGCCGAGTCCAAGGACATGCTCGCCGCTGATAGCCGCGGCGTCCCTTACGTGATCATGCGCGGTCGTCGCGGCGGCAGCGCCATGGCGGCAGCGGCGGTCAACGCCCTGGCCACGGAGATCGAATGATGCAGGCACGCGGTCGATTGATTGGACTGGGCGTCGGCCCCGGCGATCCGGAACTGATTACGGTCAAGGCTCTGCGTCTGCTGCGCGAGTCGCCGGTGATCGCCTACTTCGTGGCCAAGGGCAAGAAAGGCAACGCCTTCGGCATCATTGAGGCCCATGTGCAGGCCGCCCAGACCCTGATGCCACTGGTCTACCCGGTGACCACCGAGGCCCTGCCTGCGCCGCTGTCCTACGAGCAGGTGATCAGTGATTTCTACGATGCTTCGAGCGTCGATATCGCCGCGCACCTGGACGCCGGTCGTGATGTGGCGGTGATCTGCGAAGGCGACCCGTTCTTCTACGGCTCCTATATGTACCTGCATGATCGCCTCGCCGAGCGCTACGAAGCCGAAGTGATTCCGGGTGTCTGCTCGATGCTGGGCGGTGCTTCGGTGCTGGGCGCGCCTTTGGTCTATCGCAATCAGAGCCTGTCGGTGCTGTCCGGCGTGCTGCCCCATGACGAACTCAAACGCAAACTGGCCGATGCTGATGCGGCGGTGATCATGAAACTGGGTCGCAACTTTCCCAAGGTCCGCCAGGTGCTCGAAGAACTCGGCCTGGCCGGGCGTGCGCTGTATGTCGAGCGCGCGACCATGAGCAATCAGAAGATCGTCCCCCTGGCGGACGTTGACCCCATGTCATCGCCGTATTTCTCCTTGATCATCGTCCCTGGTGAAAGGTGGCAAGGCTGATGGCGCAACGTATTCCGGCGATCGTCATTCTCGGCCAGGGCAGCCTGTCGACCGCGCGACGTATCCAGCAACTGTATCCGCACTCGTTGATCCACGGCCTGACCGGGCGGGTTGACGGGGCTGATCGCACCTACCATGCCTTCGGTGCGACCCTGCGCCAGCTGTATCAACAGGACACGCCGATCATCGCCCTGTGCGCGGCGGGTATCATCATTCGTACCCTGGCGCCTGTGCTGCTGGAAAAGGGCGCGGAGCCTGCGGTGCTGGCCGTGGCCGAGGATGGCAGCGCCGTGGTGCCGTTGCTCGGTGGCCTGGGTGGGGTCAACGTGATGGCCCGGGAAATCGGCGCTGCGCTGAATACCGAGGCGGCCATTACCACGACGGGCGAACTGCGCTTCGGCACCTGCCTGCTCAACCCGCCGTCCGGCTATGCCTTGGGTGACCTTGAACTGGGCAAGCGTTTCGTCTCCGACCTGCTGTCCGGCGAAAGCGTGCGTATCGAAGGGCTTGCGCCATGGCTGGCCGACGCGCAATTGCCCGAGGCCGACGATGCCGCTCTGGCGATTCACGTGGGCTACGCCGAACGTGATCCTTGCGCCAACGAACTGCTGATCTATCCGCGCAACGTGCTGGTGGCGGTCAAGGCCAGCGTGCCCGACCTGGCCAATAGCGTGAAGGTTGCGCTGCATGAATCGCGCATCGCTGTGCAATCCCTGGCGTGTTTATTAGCCAGTCACAGTGATATGGCTGATCCGGGCTTGCATGACGCCGCCGAGGTGCTGGGTGTGCCGTTGCGCTTTATTGCAGGTGCCTCTGCGGCCGAAATGGCGCAGCAGGTCCTGCCGCAACTGTTGCCACCGCTTACGCCAATGGACGGCATTGCCGTCGCCGTCGCGCCCGAGCCGCTGGACGTTGAGCGCATAGGCCACATGCGCGGACGCCTGGCGGTGATCGGCCTTGGCCCTGGCGCTGCCGAATTCATGATCCCCGCAGTAAAGGCCGAACTGGCCCGGGCCAACGACGTATTGGGTTACGAAACCTATGTGCGCATGGCCGGGCCGTTCCGCGCTGATCAGGTGTTGCACTGCACCGATAATCGCGAAGAAATGCAGCGTGCCCGTCACGCCTTTGAACTGGCCGCCCAGGGGCGTTCGGTGGTGGTGGTGTCGTCCGGTGATCCGGGGGTTTTCGCCATGGCGTCGGCGGTTTTGGAGGCGTTGCACGAGTCAACCAGCCCCGAATGGCATGCCGTCGAACTGGAGATCCTGCCGGGGGTGTCCGCGTCCCTCGCGACTGCGGCTCAGGCAGGTGCGCCGTTGGGGCATGACTTCTGCGTGATGTCCCTGTCGGACAACCTCAAGCCGTGGGAGGTCATCGAGAAACGTCTGGACCTGGCCTGTCAGGCCGACCTGGCGCTGGCCTTCTACAACCCGATCTCCCGCTCCCGTCCGTGGCAGTTAGGTCGCGCCCTGGAAATCGTCC
The DNA here is from genome assembly GCF_024807945.1 of Pseudomonas sp. JUb42. Lineage (GTDB taxonomy): Bacteria > Pseudomonadota > Gammaproteobacteria > Pseudomonadales > Pseudomonadaceae > Aquipseudomonas. The sequence continues at coordinate 4,393 of NZ_JANUFD010000024.1, forward strand.
GTCAGCATCGCAGCCCACAGACGCCGGTGACCCTGGGTCGTGATATTGGTCGCCCGGGGCAGACCCTGCGTGTGGTTCGTCTGGAAGAACTGACCCCGGAGCAGGTGGATATGCGCACGATGGTTCTGATCGGTTCTTCGACCACTTGCACCATTGCCCGGCCTGATGGCCGTGAGTGGGTGTATACGCCGCGCTGGTATCCGGCCAAGCCCTGAGCTTGCTTGCAATTGTATGTAAAGGCCATGCACTTCCGTTAAGCGTGCTGGCCTTATATATCGGCGTAGGTTAGTAGTCGTCGTTGATGTGGCTGTTTTCCGAGAGTGCTGTTGTTTATTGCGCAATCAGAAAGGTCAGCCTAACGTCCTGTTTTTTAATTCCACAGGATGTACGAAATATGACAAGCCTTAATATTGATGCTTTGATCGCCGACAACAATATGCTGGCCTTTGCGCCGGGCGTTTCTGAGCAGGATCGCAATGATATTGCCGATATGCTGATGTACGCTGACTTCTTCGCCAGCCAGAGTTATCGCATGCAGGATGGCTGGAATGGCTGGCTTGATTATTACCGCAGCCAAGTGGTCAAAGCGGGTTGTAAATTGAAAAGCCCATTGGTCAAAGAGCCAATGTTCATTACCGATGCCGGGGAGCTAGACACTATAGGCTTTGGTCTCAAGGGTGCAGTTCGCGCTGCCAACCTTATTGCTCTGGCACATCGCTCGTTAAAGGCGGCTCGTCTCAACGACTACGCCAGTCATTTTTTCCAATACGCCACTGAGTCCGGTTCGTTTAGCCATTTCCAGGTCCTGCCGTGCGAAACCGTTGCCGGAACGGATGTCTTGCATATTTTGCTGCTCGGTGTGCACGCCAGCGCAACCGTGAATTCGCAGATTGTGGGCGGCGACTGGCGACAAAGCCGAGAAATGGTGGTTCGTCTGGGGGGTGGGCTCTATGAGTTCAATCGTACTTCATATGCCGCGCATCGGGAGCGGATTCGCTCCCGGTTAGCCCAGGTAGGCACGTTCAATATCCGGCAGATCACGATTTGAGTAAGCACTTGATTGGAATGAACGATAGAGTCGTGTGGGAATAATCTCTGTAGAGTTAGTCATTTTCCCTCTGTACTGAGGCGAAAATGATCGCTCTTTTATAAGAAGGAACAAACTGTTCTTTAAGAAAGGCCCGCAAGTGATAGTTGTTACAGGTTTGAGGACCTGTGTTTATTGGTTGTTGGCCAAAAGGCATCGTGTAAATCAAAAGCGTTAAGCGTCAAGATTGTAGTTTGGGTTTGGGCTTCTACGAGGTGGCGCTGTTTGATAGATAGGACTAACGTGAAGTCGTCCATTAGGGACTCTATTTAAAAAAGGAATTATATATGTTTAGCGTTTTGCCCGATGTTGAAGAAAGCCGAAAGGAAATCAAGGAATTCTGGTTGGATGATTTTGAGTCCGATGCATACTCCCTGGGTCATATGGACAGTCTTAAAACCTTTGATGTCGATGAAAAAAATCCGGAAGGAGCTGTTGCTAACGATGTTGTTATTTCCATTGTCTCCGGAATGAGCAAAAAAAATAAGCAGATTGTCAAGGATACCGTATTGCTATCGTCCATGGGTGCTCGCAAAAAATTTCCTGCAGGGGGAATTGCAACGTACAACGAGTTCATAAGGCGAATGAGTCTCTGCGGCTGGACGTTCCAACATAGTGCGATGTCGACATATACCACGGAAAGTAGCCGTTTCACCATGGAGCAGGAGGGGCTCAAGATTCTAGCTTCCGCTGTTTCAGCCATGGCGTTGCCAGGCCCGACTTCCGCACTGATGCTCAAAGTCGCCAAGGATACTATCGATGTGTTGCGGGCCAATGATAAGCCACTACGTTTATTCGAGTCCTCAAGCAAAACCAAGGACGGTGTAGGACTTTCGATTGCTTCGGCAGTGGAATCCGATGGTGAAGTGCTGATGGCCGTGGGCGCGATAGATCTCGCTACGTCACTCGATGTGACCAATGTTTTGTTCTGGGAGTGGAACAGTTCTTCGGTCTCTGTCAACCGCGGCGAATGCCAGATGTTCCTCAATCATAGGCACTTCGAGAGTGTGCAATCCGAAATTGAAAAGGTGCTGACTGAGGCGGCACGCAAGGCGTTGATGGATTTCGAAATCTGATCAGGACGGGTCGCGATGCATCGCGACCCGTTTTCAGACACTGCAATAAATGAGTGAAAGTATGAGCAAAGGAATGCAACAAAATTACGTAAATGCGGGCAGCCTGTTCTTTTTTTCAGGTGAAGTGGCATCTGCATTCAGGAACGATGTACTGACCTGCACTTTGTACAGCCAACTGGCGGCGTCGCGACAACACCCCGCCCTACATACACAATACGAATCGTGGGCCAATACGTACATCAGTGCGCTGACACGATTCGGCTGCAGCATTCCATACAGCTTCTCACAAAGCCTGCCCGTTGAAAGTGAAGGCTGTATCTGGGATGAGGTCAGGCAAGGCTTATGCAAGCGCGTTGTACCTGCGATGGTCGAACGCGCTGCTGGTGTACTAAAGGACTTTTCTGTCTTTTGCGAAGACCCGGTTGTCATTTCGACTTTGCGTGAGTACACCACTCAGGTCATTAGCCCGGCTATCTATGGAAGTGATTCTTCGCCGTTATCGAATGTCGCGCTGCAACTGGGGTTCGTTGATGCTGAGCCGGTTGTTCATCTGGTGCTGCTCTCTTTTAACAGTACTCAGCCTTCCTCCGGGCTGCCATTTTCCCAGCTGTTTACTCAGGAAAAACGGTCGGGAAATCTGCAAATGACAGTAATTTCGGCCGAGGTAGATGAGCAGGGTTTCAATCGTTTCCGTGGCGAGATGATCGAGCGATTGGGCCCGCGACGTGAGCAATTGATCAAGCGCTTAAGTGAGGCCAGACCATGAGCAGTCTATTGTTGGGCTCCAATCTGGTGTCCTTCCATTCCAATATCACGACGTCTGTCAGGGATGACATCAAGGACTGCCTGCTGCTTGCACAGCTGCGAGCCTCCGAGCAATTCTGTAGTGAACAATATTGGCCGCAATGGGCCGATGCTTATCGGCGAACACTGATAAGCGTCGGGAGCAATCTCACGGAGGTCATTGACCGTTCGCCGGTCAAAGTCAAAAAGCAGAAGTACTTTCAGGGCGAGGCTGCAAAACTTGTCGCCAGTATGCCCTCGCCATCATTGGCGATTGCGGCAAACGATGCGCTGGCTGCCATGTACAGAAGCGACCATGCCAAAAACTTTTACAAGAGCTGGTTCAGTTCAGGTCGCTCTGACAGCTTTCAGATAATCCCTTGCGAGAGGAACGTTTCGGGAAGTATCGACATCATGCTGTGTGGACTGCAAATGGTTACTCGCACCAAGGTCAGTACCGTTCGCCCTCTCTTCATTCCGATGTGGCCTTTCAGTTATGAACTGACCTTATTGTTGAAAGGCGGCAAGTTTCTGTTCAGCGAAGCCTCCTATTATCCGCATCGTGAAAGCGTCAGGGCTGAGTTGCGTCAGCGGGGAGCGCAGGGCATCAAGTCCATTGAGCTTAGAGCCTCGCTTACTGAATCAGATAACCCCGCACCCCGGTAAAAATGATCTGTGCTGCCAGGGCACAGACAAACAGCCCCATCAAGCGGCTGACAATCTGCAAGCCCTGGTCGCCGAGGATGCGCTCGATACGGTTGGCCAGGTACAGCACCACGCCCACGGTGAGACTGGCCAGGGCAATACTGACGATGGCCGTGAGCTTGTCATCCCAGTGCGGTTGGCTGACGCCCATGACCAGCAGTGCACCGATGGTGCCGGGGCCGACGGTCAGGGGGATGGTCAGGGGCACGATGGTGACGTCCTGCTGCACGTTGTCGGTCTGCACGGCTGATTTGCCTTGGGCCATGCCCAGTGCCGAGATAAACAGTACGCTGCCCGCGCCAATGCGGAAGGCGTCAACAGTGATGCCGAAGACGCTGAAGATCACTCGGCCAAACAGATACAGCAGTACACTGGAAATCAGGGTCGCCAGGGCAACCTTCCAGGCCAGGCGACGTTGTTCCTTGCGGGAATGGCCGCGGGTGAGGCTGATGAAGCAGGACAGAACGAAGAACGGGCTGTAGAGCACCAACATCTTCAAATAAACGCTGAACAGCACGTGGAGCATGATTTCGGCTCGCGCAGAGAGGCAGACCGGCGGAGTCTACCAGTTGGCTTTGCAGTACCTATGTCAATTTTGTTGATAGAGATCGGCGCTGGAGGTCAGCTCCTGGATCTGTTTGCGCTGGGCGACCCAGTACTCGATCAGTTCGCGCAGTTGCGACAACTCAACGGGCTTGGCCATATGGCCGTCCATGCCAGCCTGGCGGGCGCGTTCCTTGTGCTCGGTGAGGATATGCGCGGTCAGGGCCACCACCGGGGTGCGTACCCGCTGGTTGCCCACTTCCCAGGCACGCAACTGTTCGGTAGCGGAGAAGCCGTCGAGGATCGGCATCTCACAATCCATCAAGACCAGGTCGTAACGCTGGGCCTTCATGGCGCGCAGGGCTTCTTCGCCGTTGCTGGCGGTATCCGGATTGAGATTGAGTTTGCCCAGCATGCCGCGAATCACTTTGGTCGAAATGCTGTTGTCCTCGGCGACCAGAATGCGGAAATCGCTGGGCACTACCACCGGGATAGTGGGAGGCAGGCTGGCGGTGAAGGGCAGCACGCCGCCGCCCTTGTTCAGTTGCGTCAGCTCATCGGCCAGGGTGGTTTTCAGGGTATAACCCGCCACGGGCTTGGCGAGGATGCGCTTGATCCCGGCATTACGGGCGATGATTTTGCTCGGCGCGTTGCTGATGCCGGTGAGCATGATCAGCAGGATGTCATGGTTCAGGCTCGGGTCTTCCTTGATCTTGGCCGCCAGCTGCATGCCGGTCATGCCGGGCATGTTCTGGTCGAGCAGGACCACGTCGAAATAATCCCGTAGGTGCGCTTTGGTGCGCAGCAGGGCCAAGGCCTCCTTGCCCGACGGCACGGCGCTGACGTTCAGGCCCCAGGCCGTGCATTGCTGTACCAGCACCTTGCGGCAGGTGTCGTTGTCGTCCACCACCAAGGCCCTGGCGCCCTTGAGCGGGCCGTCGAGGTCGATGGTCGGTTGTTCCAGGCGCGACGGGTCCAGGGGCAGGCTCAGCCACAGGGTGCTGCCCAGGGTACTGGTCTGGATGCCGAATTCGCCGTCCATCAGGCGGATCAGCTGGCGAGCGATGACCAGCCCAAGGTGGCCGCCCAGTTTGCTCGCAGCGAGGAAGTTCTTGCTGTGCAGCTCGGCGCTGAGCAGGGCCTCGCGCTCTTTTGGCTCCATGGGTTCGCCGCTGTCCTGCACCGAAATACGCAGGCGTGGCTGCCCGGCGCGGGAGTCGAGAGCGACCACGACCAGGATCTCGCCTTCGTCGGTTTTCTTCAGGGAGTTTTCCAGCAGGCTCAACAGGGTCTGGCGCAGGCGCGTCGGGTCACCGCTGATGACCTGAGGCACCTGGGGCTGGATAAGACTGATCAGTTCGACGTTCTGCTGTTCGGCCCGGGCCCGGAAGATATTCAGGCAATCCTCGATCAGCGCACTGATATCGAACTGCACATCGTCCAGTTCGATCTGCCCGGATTCAAGCTTGGTGATATCGAGAATCTCGTTGATCAGGGTCAGCAGCTCGTTACCGGCGCTGTGAATGGTCTGCACGTAGTCGCGCTGCTTGACCGACAGCGGCGTGCCCAGCAGCAGCTCGGTCATGCCCAGCACGCCGTTCATGGGCGTGCGGATTTCATGGCTGATCTTGGCCAGGAACTCTGCCTTGGCGTTGATCTCCGCCGTGCTGGCCGCCAGGTCGCGGCTGATGCTGAAGTTGTCTTCAGTGATGCTGCGATGACGCTCGCTGAGGGCGACACTCATCAACAGGCCGGTGATGCAGGCAAACACCAGCATGCTCATGACCATCCACTGCGGCGGCACCTGGGTCAGCCAGAGCATGGCTGGCAGGATGACCAGGCAACCGACATTCAACACCAGCATGCCGGCGATAAACAGGCGTGCGGGCCAGAAACCGCGCTGCCAGTGGCTGACTGAAATCATCAGCATGGTCAGGGTGGCCGGAGCGATCAGGACGTAGGTCATGACGTTCAGCGGCAAGGTATCGACAAACAGCATCAGCAGGCCGCCAAGGGCGATCAGGATGATGTTGGCCAGCAGCAGGCGGTTATGAATCGCAATGCTGCGGTGGGAGAAGAAGCAGCCGGTGTACATCAGTGCGCTGAGCATGGCCAGCAGCAGGGTTAAGTGGGCGCCGGGGGTCTGGTTGATATGCCAGTTGACCAGCCAGGGCGCTGGCAGGTTGAGCAGCAGCACGGCGCTCATGACCAGCAGGGCTTCGCTGCCGGCCAGCCACAGGTTGCTGCGTGCGCGGGTGTGGGCGTAGCGGGTCAGGTTCTGCAGGATCAGCATCACCAGCGCGCCGAAGATCATGCCGAACAGCAGGGGCTGGCGCTCGTCGGCGGCGCTTTGAATTGCGGCCTGCAGGGTGATATTGGGGCGCAGTTGCTGGGTCGAGACCAGGCGCAGGTAGATGTCCTGAGGCACATCACTGGCCGGGATAGGCAGCAGGAAATCGCTGCCGGACAGTACCTGGTTGTGCCGGGGGACGCTGTTGCCGCTACGAGTGTGATTGACCAGGCTGTCGCCGTTAAGGACATACAGGTCCAGGTTGGCCAGATCGGGAGCGAAGACCCTGAGCAGTTGCTCGTGGTCATCGGGGGGAAGACGGTAGTGCAGCCATAAGGCGCTGTTGCGGCCGGCGGCGGTAACTTTGGCCAGCTCGATGGGGCTGAATTGATTCTGGTAGCGCGCTGAACGGATGTCGCTCAGTTGCAGGTCGGCCTGGTCATCGAACAAGGCGGACCAACCCGCACCTTGCTCGGCCTGAGCCGAAAGCATGAAGAGCAGGGTCAGCAGACCCACTGTGGAACCTATGGCAATCCTGAGCCAGCGCACGGCGAAATCCCTTCGTAGATAAATGCCTTTTGCCTCTGTGCAGTGCCGGAGTGGCCAGACCCGACCTTGTGAAAGGCAGAGGTCTGGCCGCCTGACTTACTCCAGGTTTTCACCACGTTCGCGGGCAATGGCACGGTAGCCAATGTCCTTGCGATAGAAGCAGCCTTCCCAATCGATCTTTGCTGCCAGTTCGTAGGCGCTTTGTTGCGCTGCGCCGACGCTTTCGCCCAGTGCTGTTGCACACAATACACGACCGCCGCTGGTCACGACCTGACCATTTTGCAGCGCAGTACCGGCATGGAACACCTTGCCCGGCAGTTGTGCTGCGGCGTCCAGACCGTTGATGGCCGCGCCCTTGGCGTAGTCACCAGGATAGCCACCGGCTGCCAGGACAATGCCCAGGCTCGGACGCGGATCCCACTGTGCTTCGACCTTGTCCAGGGCCTGGGCCAGTGCGGCCTCGACCAGCAGAACCAGACTTGATTGCAGGCGCAGCATCACCGGCTGGGTTTCCGGGTCGCCGAAACGGCAGTTGAACTCGATGACTTTCGGGTTCCCGGCCTTGTCGATCATCAAACCAGCATAGAGGAAGCCGGTGTAAACGTTACCTTCGTCGGCCATGCCTCGGACGGTCGGCCAGATCACCAGATCCATGACACGCTGGTGAACGTCGGCGGTGACTACCGGGGCCGGAGAATAGGCACCCATGCCGCCGGTATTCGGACCGCTATCGCCGTCGCCGACGCGCTTGTGGTCCTGGCTGGTGGCCATTGGCAATACATTCTTGCCGTCCACCATGACAATAAAGCTGGCCTCTTCGCCATCGAGAAACTCTTCGATGACCACACGGGAGCCGGCTTCGCCAAAAGCGTTGCCCGCCAGCATGTCGCGCACGGCGTCTTCGGCCTCGGCCAGCGTCATGGCGACGATTACGCCCTTACCGGCAGCGAGACCATCGGCCTTGATCACGATCGGAGCGCCTTTTTCGCGCAGGTACGCCAGGGCCGGCTCGATTTCGGTGAAGTTCTGGTAATCGGCAGTCGGGATCTTGTGCCGCGCCAGGAAGTCTTTGGTGAAGGCTTTGGAACCTTCGAGCTGGGCAGCACCAGCGGTCGGACCGAAGCAGTCCAGGCCACGGGAGCGGAACAGATCGACGACACCGGCAACCAGTGGCACTTCCGGGCCAACGATGGTCAGCGAGACGTTCTTCTCGGCGAAGTCGGCCAGTTGCTCAAGGGCCAGCACGTCGATGGCGACGTTTTCGCACTTGGCTTCGATGGCGGTCCCGGCATTGCCCGGTGCGACGAAAACCTTTTCGACACGCGGGTCCTGTGCGACTTTCCAGGCCAGGGCGTGTTCACGACCGCCACTGCCGATGATCAATACGTTCATTTCAAAACCTCGATGACGCTGAATTCTGTTTTCGAACCTAAAGCGCTTAACGCGCCAGGAGGTCGCACTGGAGCAGGTGTATGCAAGGCGGATGGGACTTCGCTGAGCGGAGTTGCCTTTTGGCAATGAGCATCAGCGAAGTCCCATCCAACGCAGCAGACGCCTGGTCCAGTGCGGCCGTCGTCGTATTAGTGACGGAAATGGCGCATACCAGTAAACACCATGGCAATGCCCGCTTCGTCAGCCGCAGCAATCACTTCGGCATCGCGCATCGAGCCGCCTGGCTGGATCACCGCAGTGATGCCGACCTTGGCCGCGTTGTCGATGCCGTCGCGGAACGGGAAGAAGGCGTCCGAGGCCATGACTGCACCGGCAACCGCAAGGCCAGCATGCTCGGCCTTGATGGCGGCGATACGGGCCGAGTTGACGCGGCTCATCTGGCCGGCGCCGACGCCGATGGTCTGGCGGTTCTTGGCGTAGACGATGGCGTTGGACTTGACGTACTTGGCGACTTTCCAGGCGAAGATCAGGTCATGGATTTCCTGTTCGGTCGGGGCGCGCTTGGTCACGACTTTCAGGTCATCGGCGTTGATCATGCCGATATCACGGCTCTGCACCAGCAGGCCGCCGTTGACGCGCTTGTAGTCCCACGCAGCGCCACGCTCGGCCGCCCACTGGCCGGTGCTGAGCAGACGCACGTTGGCTTTGCTGGCGACGATGGCCTGGGCTTCGGCGCTGACGCTCGGAGCAATGATCACTTCGACGAATTGGCGCTCGACGATGGCCTTGGCTGTTTCTGCGTCCAGCTCGCGGTTGAAGGCGATGATGCCGCCGAAAGCGGATTCGGTGTCGGTGGCGTAGGCCAGTTCATAGGCCTGGCGGATGCCGCCTTCGTTGTCCGGGCTGACCGCCACGCCGCACGGGTTGGCGTGCTTGACGATGACACAGGCTGGCTTGACGAAGCTCTTCACGCATTCCAGCGCGGCGTCGGTGTCGGCCACGTTGTTGAACGACAGCTCCTTGCCTTGCAGTTGGGTCGCGGTGGCGATGCCCACTTCGGCCGGGTTGGCTTCAACGTAGAAAGCCGCGCTCTGGTGCGGGTTCTCGCCGTAGCGCATTTCCTGAGCCTTGACGAACTGGCTGTTGAAGGTACGCGGGAACTGGCTGCGGCCGGATGTCGAAAGGGTCTCGGCCTGTTGGTCGATGCTGCCCAGGTAGTTGGCGATCATGCCGTCGTAGGCGGCGGTGTGTTCAAACGCCTTGAGCATCAGGTCGAAACGCTGGGCGTAGGTCAGGCCACCGGCCTTGAGGTTTTCCAGCACCTGGCTGTAGTCGCTGGCGTTGACCACGATGGCCACGTCTTTATGGTTCTTTGCAGCCGAGCGGACCATGGTCGGGCCGCCGATGTCGATGTTTTCGATGGCGGTCGGCAGGTCGCAGCCTGGCTTGGCGACGGTAGCTTCGAACGGATAGAGGTTGACCGCAACCAGGTCGATCGGCTTGATGCCGTGCTCGCTCATGATGGCGTCGTCGATGCCGCGACGGCCAAGGATGCCGCCATGGATTTTCGGGTGCAGGGTCTTGACCCGACCGTCCATCATTTCTGTGAAACCGGTGTAGTCGGCGACTTCCACTGCGGCGACGCCATTGTCCTTGAGCAGCTTGAAGGTGCCGCCGGTGGAGAGGATCTCGACGCCCAGGGCTTCGAGTTCACGGGCGAATTCAAGGATCCCGGTCTTGTCGGAAACGCTGATCAGGGCGCGGCGGATCGGCAGGCGGGTAGTCTGGTCGGTCATCTCAATTTCCATCAAAAGCAAAAGGAGTCAATCAGCAAAAAAGGCGACCGCGTTCGGCGGGTCGCCTTTTTCTGTCATGGAATGCTTAAAGCAGATCGTACTGCTTGAGTTTCTTGCGCAGGGTGCCGCGATTCAGGCCCAGCAGCTCCGAGGCCTTGGTCTGGTTGCCCTTGACGTAGCTCATCACGCTTTCGAGCAGCGGCGCCTCGACTTCCGACAACACCAGGTTGTAGACATCCGTGACGGCAGCGCCTTCGAGGTGGGCGAAATAATTGTGCAGCGCCTTCTCGACACTGCCGCGCAGGGTCTGACCCTCTTCGCTCGGCGTGTTGAGGTGCTGTTTCAAATTGACGTTGTCGCTCACGGGTGTTGTTCCACTCACTAAAGTCTCGGTCATCATCGTCATGCGGCCACCTCGTCTCCGTTCGTTACGCCCGGTATCCTGTCGCCTTGGCTAAAGAACTCCCGAACGTGGGCGCACTGCGCTTGCGTATCCTGCAAAGCATTGAAAAGGGCGCGAAACTCTTTGGCGCCCGGCAATGTTGCGAGATACCAGCCGACGTGCTTGCGGGCGATACGCACGCCCAGCACGTCGCCGTAGAAAAGATGGAGGCTCGCCAGATGCTCTAGCAGGATGCGTTCCACTTCACTGGACGGCAGTGCCGGCAATGTTTCGCCGGTCCGCAGGTAATGCTCTATCTCACGAAAAATCCATGGACGCCCCTGGGCGGCCCGGCCAATCAACAAACCATCGGCACCGGTCGCGGCAAGGACGCGCTGGGCTTTCTCGGGTGAATCGATATCGCCATTGGCAAAGACCGGGATCGACACCGCCTGCTTGATAGCGGCGATGGTGTCGTATTCGGCTTCACCGGTGTACAGGTCGGCGCGGGTCCTGCCATGGACCGCCAGCGCCTGAATACCTGCCTGTTCGGCGATCTTCGCTACCGTCAGGCCGTTCTTGTTCTCCCGGTCCCAACCGGTTCGAATCTTCAGGGTGACCGGCACATCGACCGCAGCCACAACGGCCTGAAGGATCTCGTTCACCAACTGTTCATCCTTGAGCAGCGCAGAACCCGCTGCCTTGTTGCACACCTTCTTGGCCGGGCAACCCATGTTGATGTCGATGATCTGGGCGCCCAGTTCGACGTTGGCACGGGCGGCGTCTGCCAGCATCTGCGGGTCCCCACCGGCGATCTGCACCGAGCGTGGCTCGGGATCACCTTCGTGGATCATGCGCAGGCGCGATTTGCGACTGTTCCAAAGGCTCATGTCACTGGTGACCATTTCCGAGACCACAAGACCTGCACCCATCTGGCGGCAGAGCTGGCGGAAAGGCTGGTCAGTGACTCCCGCCATCGGGGCGAGGATCAAGCCGTTCTGCAATGTATATGGACCGATGCGTACCGCCGACATAGGTGTGCTCGTTTTGCAGCCTGTGTGTGGCCGAATCATCCGCGGATCGGGCGCGACCGCTGCAATAGTCGCTTCGACCGATCCACCCGGAACCGGCCCGAAAAGTGCTTTCGCGACGTTTCAGACAGGGCCCGGAGTATCAAAAAGGGATGGCATGATACCCGCTCTCGATGACTGGATAAAGGCTGAATTGGATAAAATCTGAACAGCTGCATTGTTATCGCGAACGGTTCTGCCGATGACCCGAGGTCATAAAAGTATCGGTGAATGTCGCGTACGTTTCTTGCCGTCGATCATCGGATGGTCAGATCATCGGGCTGCAACCCATGCCGGATCGGGGTTTCACTCCGGGGAGCGGAAACTCAGGCTGTAATTCACAGCCTTGGCCCCAGGGTCGAGGATGTCCAAAGCGATATGAATCGGCGTTTGCGGCGGCATCTCTTCCTTGCCCGCCATTTCGCCGCTCAGGTACTCGCCCGGCTTGAACCGACGACTGGCAATCAGTTGACCATTGGTATCGGCAAAACGCAGTTCCAAAAGCGGGAACGGCTGGGAAAACGACGCACGGTTATAGATGATCGCATCGACCACCAGCGCGCCTTTGAAATCGGGATGGCTGCGCACCACCAGGTTGCTGCTCTTGAGCAGAGTGATATCAACCTTTGATGGCACCTTGCAGTCGATTTGCGGGCAGATCTGTTGGAACCACGGCCGGTATTGATCCTGCCGTGCCAGCTCATCGAAGTGATACCAGACGTACTGGCCCAGCAGCCCGGCCAGTGCCAGCAGGCATAGCAACGCCCAGGCCAGACGCCTGCCCCAGCGCGGCTTGGGCCGCTGCCAGTCCAGTTGCAAGGGATCGTCGGTCAGGTCGAGCAGCGTCTGCTCGCGCACGTCTGGCTCATTGCGACCACGCCGCGTGCGGCTGGCGGTGGTGAGGACCGGCTCGCTGTCATGCTCGTCTTCGTCGTCATCCACAGCCGACCAGCGGCTGGGCTTTTCCACGATCTTGCGCGGTGGCGGCAATGGCGGCAGGGGTCGGCCGTGTTCGTCCAGTTCTTCCTCGGGCTCATCAACGGCTGCCAGGGAAAGCGATGGCTCGGTGCGGCCACTGTGCTCGGCTTCGATTCTGGCAGGCTCGACGACTTCATCGTCGTCTTCTTCGGGCTCAGGCTCGCGGGCATGCAGTTCCGGGAGGTCGGCGACATCATCGTTGCGCAGGCTGCCGACCCATTCGTCCGGCTCGCTGCGCAGTTGGTCGCGACTGGCGGTCAGGGCCGGGCCATTGAATTTTTCGCCGTAGGGTTCGGCTTGGTTGTTCTCGCGCTTCTCCAGGCGGGCCAGCTCTTCGTCGAGGTCGAGGCTGTCCAGATCCATCTCGGTGATTTGCCATGGATCCTGCTCGGCCTCAGGCTCGATCGGTGCAGGTGCAGGTGCAGGTGCAGGTGCAGGTGCAGGTGCAGGTGCAGGTGCAGGTGCAGGTGCAGGTGCAACAGGCTTGACCGCAGGCAGGACCGGCGGCACGACTGCGGGTGCTGCGGGTGCTGCGGGTGCTGCGGGTTTCGGGATCGGCGCCGGTGGTGGCGCCAGAATCGGAACCGGAGCTGGGACTGGGATCGGGACTGAGACCGGCAGCGGAGCACCGGCATTGCCTTCAGTCGCGTTCTTGCCGGCGCGTTGTTCCAACAGTTGTTTCGCTGCGTTGAAGACTTGCAGGCAGGCCCCACAACGGACCACGCCGCGGGCCACGCTCAATTGCGCGTGGCTGACTCGGAAACTGGTCTGGCAGTGGGGGCACTGGGTGACAAAACTGTCGGTCATGCGGGTATCCGGTTCAAGCGGCGGTTAGCGACGACGGCCCGTAATGCGTACCCAACCATCACGGTTGGCGATCGGGTCCAGATCGAATGTTTCAGCATAGGCGGCGGCGACTTCTTCGCCCTGTTCGGCGAGGATGCCCGACAGCGCCAGGCTACCACCGGATTTGACCAGTGTTGCCAGCTGAGGTGCCAGTGAAACCAGCGGCCCGGCGAGAATATTTGCCACCAGCACATCGGCGGGTTGTTGCGGCAGGTCTTCAGGCAGGTACAGCGGGAAGCTTTCGGCGGCGATATTGTTGCGTCCGGCGTTGTCGCGAGAGGCTTCCAGGGCCTGCACGTCGATATCGGTGCCGACGGCGGTCTTGGCGCCCAATAGCAGGGCGGCAATGGCGAGGATCCCCGAGCCGCAACCGAAATCGAGGACTTCATAGCCCTTGAGGTCCTGACCGTCCAGCCATTCCAGGCACAGGGCGGTGGTCGGGTGGGTGCCGGTGCCAAAGGCCAGGCCCGGGTCCAGCAGCAGGTTGACCGCGTCAGGCTCCGGGGCGGCATGCCAGCTCGGCACGATCCACAGGCGCTGGCCGAAACGCATCGGCTGGAAGTTATCCATCCAGCTGCGCTCCCAGTCCTGATCGGCGATCACTTCGTGCATGTGCTCGGGCAGTTCGGCATCGGTCAGCAGGCGCAGGTGAGCCAGTACCAGCTCAGCGTCGGTATCAGCCTCGAACAGCGCCAGCAGGTGGGTATGCGACCACAGCGGCGTGGTGTTGAGTTCCGGCTCGAAAATCGGCTGATCTTCCGCGTCCATGAACGTGACCGATACGGCGCCCACTTCAAGCAGGGCATCTTCGTAGGTTTCGGCTTGTTCTGGACTGATGGCGAGACGGACTTGCAGCCATGGCATGGCGTGTTACCTATGCAGAGAGCAGGAAAGCGGCGAAGTTTACTTCAGGTTCGCCGCAAATGCTCGCGGGCCGACGTCGCAGGCTGCCAACGAGCATCCGCTACCGCTATAGCGTCATTACTCAACCCGTTCCAGCGTCAGGTTGAAGGTGCCATTTCCATGCAGGTGAAACTCAGGGTTATGCGTGGCGTATTCGAACTGGCCTTTGAACTCACCCTTGCGAGGATGGATGTATACCTTCACTTTGCCTTCAAGGCTGAGTGTCCGCGGCCAGTAATCATGCTGGTCCCGGACGACGAAGGTGTGCTGGAAGGTTCTGAGTTTAGTGTGAGGAAACTCCAGGTCGATAATGTCCCTGGGCGATTCGGCTGGAATGATGATCGAAAATGCCTGGTGGCTGGATGAGCTGGCGGGTGCCAAAGTGGCGTAAACGACCCATGCCCCTTCACTCCAGTGACACACGATGCCATCAGCGGTGTATGCCGTTCCGTTTTTGTCCCAGGTGAAGCTGCCTTCTACCTGGCGACTCTTCTCCGATTTGTCAGTCATGATCTTTCTCCATTGGATATGCGCTTGTGCGCAAACCGGATTTTCAGCAGGAGATAGATCGCTCGCTACTGTCAGAAATGACAGGTATGTGCAGCGAAAACGAAGAAGCCCCGACAAGTCGGGGCTTCCAGGCTTAGAACATTTAGCTACCAGAAGTTACTTTTCTTCTGCCAACTTGTGTTCCAGGTAGTGGATGTTGACCGCGCCAGCGCAGAAGCCTTCATCACGGGTCAGGTCGCGGTGCAGCGGGATATTGGTCTTGATCCCGTCAACCACGATTTCGTCCAGGGCATTGCGCATGCGTGCCATGGCTTCGTCGCGGGTCGCGCCCCAAGTGATCAGCTTGCCGATCAGCGAGTCGTAGTTCGAAGGAACCTTGTAGCCGCTGTACAGGTGCGAATCAACCCGCACGCCGTTGCCGCCTGGAGCATGGAAATGCTTGACCAGGCCAGGGCTCGGAATGAAGGTCTTCGGGTCTTCGGCGTTGATCCGGCATTCCAGCGCATGCCCGTGAATGACCACGTCATCCTGGGTGTACGACAATTTGTTGCCGGCGGCGATGCTGAGCATCTCCTTGACGATGTCGATACCGGTGACCATTTCCGAAACCGGGTGCTCCACCTGAACACGAGTGTTCATTTCGATGAAGTAGAAACGACCGTTCTCGTACAGGAACTCGAAGGTGCCGGCGCCACGGTAGCCGATGTCGATACAGGCCTTGACGCAACTGGCCAGGACTTCCTTGCGCGCATCTTCGTCGATGTACGGTGCCGGTGCTTCTTCCAGAACCTTTTGGTGCCGACGCTGCAACGAGCAGTCGCGGTCGCCCAGATGGATCGCGTGGCCCTGGCCGTCGGAAATCACCTGGACTTCCACGTGACGTGGGTTGGTCAGGTATTTTTCCAGGTAGACCATCGGGTTGCTGAACCAGGCAGCCGCTTCGGCGCGGGTCTGCTTGGCCGCTTCGATCAGTTCTTCTTCCTTGTGCACCACGCGCATGCCGCGACCACCACCGCCACCGGCGGCCTTGATGATCACCGGGTAGCCGACTTCACGGCCAATGCGCAGTGCGGTTTCTTCGTCTTCCGGCAGCGGGCCGTCGGAGCCAGGTACGGTCGGTACCTTGGCGCGCTTCATGGCGTCCTTGGCAGAAACCTTGTCGCCCATCAGGCGAATGGTTTCGGCTTTCGGGCCGATGAAGGCGAAACCGGATTTTTCCACCTGTTCGGCGAAGTCGGCGTTTTCCGCGAGGAAGCCGTAGCCGGGGTGGATGGCCGTTGCACCGGTCAACTCGGCCGCCGAAATGATGGCCGGGATGTTCAGGTACGACAGGTTGGCGGGCGCCGGGCCGATGCAGACGGTTTCGTCGGCCAGACCCAGGTGCATCAACTCGCGGTCAGCCGTGGAATGCACGGCGACGGTCTTGATGCCCAGTTCTTTACAGGCACGCAGGATTCGCAAGGCGATTTCGCCGCGGTTGGCGATCAGGACTTTTTCCAGCATCGCAGGCTCTCCCCGGTTCAAACGATGGTGAACAGCGGCTGGTCATACTCAACCGGCTGACCGTTTTCTACCAGGATGGATTCGATCACACCGCCGACTTCGGCTTCGATGTGGTTCATCATTTTCATCGCTTCAACGATGCAGATGGTGTCGCCTTTCTTCACGGTCTTGCCGACTTCGACGAACGCTGGCGAACCAGGCGCCGGGGTGCGGTAGAAGGTGCCGACCATCGGCGATTTGATCACGGTGCCATTGTGCTTCGGCGCAGCGGCCGGAGCTTCGGCGGCCGGGGCGGCGGCGACTGGCGCGGCAACCGGTGCGGCGACTGGCGCCGGAGCGTAGTACTGCTGTGCTGGGGTCTTGCTGTGACGGCTGATCCGTACGGATTCTTCACCTTCACGGATTTCCAATTCGTCGATACCGGACTCTTCCAGCAGTTCGATCAGTTTCTTGACTTTACGGATATCCATTAATTCTCAACTCCCAAGGGTCGGTCAGGGGCATATCGACAGCCGGTCAGGGCCATGGGGCTCAGCTTCAGGCTGCGCCGGTCATGGTTGGGTACTGACGGCCAATTGTTCCAGGGCGGCCTCCAGGGCCAGTCGGTAACCGCTAGCGCCAAGGCCGCAGATCACTCCGACAGCAACATCGGAAAAGTAGGAGTGATGGCGGAAAGGTTCGCGTTTGTGCACGTTCGACAGGTGCACTTCGATGAATGGGATGCTCACTCCCAGCAGCGCGTCACGTATTGCAACGCTGGTGTGCGTAAAAGCAGCCGGATTGATGATGATGAAATCCACACCTTCATCGCGTGCCGCGTGGATCCGGTCGATCAATTCGTATTCGGCATTGCTTTGCAGATACATTAGATGGTGACCGGCTTCACGGGCGCGGCGCTCCAGATCCAGGTTGATCTGGGGCAGGGTGATCGCGCCATAGATGCCGGGTTCGCGGGTGCCAAGCAGGTTCAGGTTGGGTCCGTGAAGAACCAGGAGAGTCGCCATCATGTATACCTTGTTGTTTCTGTGAGCCACAGTGCGGCGACTATGCCGCAAGGTCGACGGACTGTCCAGTTAACAACAGTAGCCAGCACGATGACCGATATTCACGCAAAATTTGTGACTCAGGCACTAAATTTGGTCATTTGCTCTAATCAGCCGCCCGGCAAGGCCCGCGCCGTCGATTTCGCCGACGATGGGGTGAGAAGCCGGTTCGATGCCGTTCTTACTGTAGAACACTGACGCGGGAGGGCCGGACAATTGGTATTGGTCGAACAGGGTGCGCTGTTCGGTGGTGCTTCGGTCAGGGCCAGGCCGTGGGTGATGTATGGAGATCTGTCGTAGTAAGACCTTGATGCCGACCACCGTCATTGTGGGAGCGGATTCATCCGCGAAGGGGGCAGTACGCTCAACGCATTTTTCAGCGCTGGGAATGCCACTTTCGCGAATGAATGCGCTCCCACAGATTTCGTCGGCACCGCATTCGCTCCCACAGCGCTATTCTTTTCAATGCGGGTCTAGGCCGTCGTCTCCGGCAACACAATCATGTAACTGGTCCCCGGCTTGCTGTCGCGGTTGGAGTGCACCTGGTTACGCCCGGCGTGCTTGGCGCGGTAAAGGGCGTTATCGGCCATGGCGGCCAGGCTCAGGCTGTCATCACTGTCGCCCAGTTCGACCACCCCGGCACTGAAGGTGCAGAACAGATCGGCCGGTTCTGCCGGGTAGTGGATCTCGGCAAAGCGCCGGCGGATTTCGTCGAGTACGTGGTGGGCGTTGAGCAGGTCGGTGTCGGGCATGACGATAGCGAACTCCTCACCACCGTAACGGCCGATGAAGTCGCTCTTGCGCAGGCGTTGCTTGAGAAACAGCGCCAGGCTCTTGATCACCCGGTCACCCATGGGGTGGCCGTGGCTGTCGTTGACCTTCTTGAAGTGGTCGATATCCAGCATCGCGAAACACAGCTGCTTGCTCTCGCGGCGGCTTCGCAGGCAGCAGTCCTCCAGCAGTTGCAGGATATGGGTGTGGTTATACAGCCCGGTGAGGCTGTCGCGGATCATCCGCGCCTTGAGGTTGCGCGCACGCCCGGCGCGATTGCGCACGGTGGTGATCAAGTGACGCGGCTGGATCGGCTTGGTCAGGAAGTCGTCGCCGCCTTCGCTCATGGCATCCAGTTGCTTGTCCAGATCGTCCTCGGCGGACAGGTAAATGATCGGTACGCTGACATAACGGTCGTTGTGGCGAATCACCTTGGCCAGTTCCGTGCCGGTGCAGCCGGGCATGTACATGTCGAGGATAATCAGGTCCGGCTGGAAATCGGCCAGCTCGGCCATGGCCTGGATCGGGTCGAGCAGCACGCGGGTGACGATCCCGGCGCTGTTGAGCAAGCGTTCGGTGTGGGTCGCCTGGGCACGGGAGTCGTCGATGACCAGCACTTTATAAGGCTCGTACTGCGCCACGCGAATCAGCACTTCGAGTTTCTCCAGCAGACTCGAGGCTTCCAGGGTACCGGTGAGGAATTCCTCGCCGCCCGCGCGCACAGCTGCCAGGCGAGTCGGCGTGTCGGTTTCCTGTTGGCTGAAGAAAAGCAGGGGCAGTTTCTGCTCCAGGCTGGCCTGGACCTGGGCGGCGATTTTCAGGCCTTCGCCTGGACCGGCGAAATCCACATCCATGACGATAGCGGCCGGATGGCGCTCGATCATGGCCGCATTAAAGGCTTCGGTATCGGCCAGCGACATGGCCTGCAAGCCGAAGAACTCCAACTGTTTAGCCAGGCGTTCGGCGCGCTCGCTGTCGTGCAGCACTATATAGATAGGCTTGCGCAGCGGTGGCAGGGCCATCTGGTCGAGGCGGTCACCCTGACGCAGGCCGGTGCGCGACAGGCGCTGCATCAGACGGTTGAGCTCGGTGATCGAGGCGCTGCTCAGGCGACCGCGATTGGCTTCCACGGTTTCCAGGGCGCCGGTCAGCAGGCGTGCCAGGTCGGCATGCTCGACCTGCTCGAAACGTTCGGCGAAACGCAGCAGGCGTTGGGTCGACTCCTTCAACTCTTCCAACTCCGCGACCGACCATTCAAATTGCTGCAAACGCTGCCACACCTCCAGAATCTGGCGGGCTTGATGGATAACGCGTTGGGCAAAATGGTGCTTGAGACGATCACGGCTGGGGTCTTCTGGTTCGGCCATTATCCTGACTACTGTTATTTTTCGCTGAGGACGAGTGCTGGCTCTATGCTACCACCTCCGCTTCGAATCAAGAGTGCCGTAAGTCAAATAATTGGCAACAAGTTCCCGTCTTTTGTTGCGTTTTAATGACTGTAAGGCCGATTTACGGGGAGTAATGGCGTCATCGGCGTATCTGGCCGACGGGCGGCAGATATGTCGTCCCTTGACTCATTGGCGCTTGCGAGCACTTGCACTCGATCGTCACCAAGTGGTTCTGCGGGTCCGCAATTTATCCCGCCAGCACATCCCGGAAGACATCAGGGCGAGTGGCGGCGATATGCAGTAGCGAGCGGGCGGCACCCGACGGTGAGCGGCGGCCTTGCTCCCATTCCTGAAGCGTACGTACCGACACGCCCAATAGCTCAGCAAATCGAGGCTGTGACAATCCGGTCTTGCTGCGCGCTTCAGCGGCTTCGGTCGCTTTCACCTGGCGAACATCGCCGTAGCGCCCTGCTTTCACTTCCTGGATCGCCGCCAGTAGCTCTTCGCCGATATTGCGTTTGGAGTCGCGCTCCATGAGCTCTTTTTCAGTCAGGGGCATGATTAAATTCCTTGGCGATTTTGCGCAGGATATGCGCGGGTATATTTTCGGTCGCCCCTTTACCGTAAATCAGTAGTGCGAGCAGTACACCACTGGCTAGCTGGGCGGTATAGACGACTCGTACTGAGCCGCTTTTACCTCGTCCATCCATGTTCCAGCGGACTTTGCGGCAACCTCCTGAGCCAGGAACAACCGATCCGGCATCAGGGTCGTTAGCTAGGAACGTCATGAAGGCGCCACGTTCTTCTTCTGTCCATAGTCCGGCCAGAGCTTTGTGAACAAAGGGGATTCAATAATCGTCAACATTGAATTCTACGTCTCTGACGTATATGCGGCAAGCAGTGATGACAGGGAAAACGGTGTGTTGGCGGGAAATCGCTACCTTGCGTCATGAAAGTCATGGTCGGTTGATGTATTTGCATGGGGTTGCAATAGTCAAAGCGGGGGCGATTGGGGTCAATGCGCGAGGTTGTAGGGCTTTTCTGATTCTTTTGTGGGGTGCCTTATGTACCCCATTCGCTGAGTTGGAATGCAATCCTGTGGCCGGCTTGCTGACGATGACCTGATAGTTGCGAGCGCTGCGCATTTGATCGCCATCAGGGCAGCTCCCACGGCTTTCACGGTCCCAAGGGCGACACTTGGGGAACAAAACCTCGCGCACCGCGTGCCTGTACAAGGCACCTTGCTGTAAGGTTGCGGTCCAACCGACTCACACTCCGGGATTGAAAGGACAACGCCATGCTGGATTGGAAGAACCGCGCGGGCAGCGCAAGTGAACCTGCGGCTGCTACCGCACCGGTCAAGGAACGCGGCTACTTCGGTGGTCTGTTTTTCAGTCGCGCCGTGGGGACTCTGGTCGGCATCTATCTGCTGGTGACCATCGCCGTCGGTTGGTACTGGAGCCAGGAGCCTGCGTTGTTCCCGGTTCAGCAGAACGCCCAGGCCGCCGCCGAGCGTCAGGGCCGGCAGATGGTGATCGGCTTTACCACCATCGAAACCCTCAAGACCGTCGCCCAGACCCTGCTCGACAAGCCCGGCGGCTACCTGTCCAACGACCGCATGCCGCCTGGCCTGTGGCTCGATAACATCCCAAGCTGGGAGTACGGCGTGCTGGTCCAGGTCCGTGACCTGAGCCGTGCCCTGCGCAAAGACTTCGCCCGCTCCCAGTCGCAGTCGGCTGAAGACAGCGATCTGGCCCGGGCCGAGCCGTTGTTCAACTTCGACAACAAGAGCTGGATCCTGCCCTCCAGCGAGTCTCAGTATCGCGAAGGCATCGCCGCGCTTAGCCGCTATCAGGCGCGCCTGTCCGCTCCGGATCAGAAGAACGCCCTGTTCTACGCCCGCGCCGACAACCTGAACAACTGGTTGGGTGACGTTGGTACGCGCCTGGGTTCGCTGTCGCAACGGCTGTCGGCCAGTGTCGGTCGGGTCAAGCTCAACAGCACTCTTAAAACCGAGACCCTGGTCAGCGTCAAACCGGGCGAAGTGCCGCAGGTTGACGAAGAAATCGTCGAGACGCCGTGGTTGCAGATCGATAACGTGTTCTACGAAGCCCGCGGCCAGGCCTGGGCCTTGTCTCACCTGCTGCGCGCCATCGAAGTGGATTTCGCCGATGTCTTGGCGAAGAAGAACGCCACGGTCAGTGTGCGCCAGATCATTCGTGAACTGGAAGCGTCCCAGGAGCCGATGTGGAGCCCGATGGTGCTCAACGGCGGCGCCTTTGGCGTGCTGGCCAACCACTCGCTGGTCATGGCCAACTACATTTCCCGGGCCAACGCGGCGATCATCGACCTGCGTCAATTACTTTCCCAGGGCTGATGGATGTCCATTTCCTCCAATGAAGTCGCGCACCGCGCGGCTTCCGATGCCGAACAGATCGCCTGGGCCGACGAGCAGGACCAGCTACTGGGCGCCATGCGCCGTTCGGACCTGCGCGAGCAGGGCCTGATCGGGCGTGGCACCTATATCCTGCTGTTCAACTCGGCGGGCGAGTTGTGTGTACATCGGCGCACCCTGAGCAAGGCCATTTACCCTGGCTACTGGGATGTGGCGGCGGGCGGCATGGTTCAGGCCGATGAGAGCTATGCCGAGTCAGCGACCCGGGAGTTGGAAGAAGAACTGGGTGTCAGCGGCGTGCGGTTGTCCGACCATGAGCGGTTCTTCTTCGATCAGCCGGGCAATCGCCTGTGGTGCGCGGTGTTTTCCGCCGTCTGGGACGGGCCGCTGGTCCTCCAGCCGGAAGAGGTGCTCGAAGCACACTTTCTGCCTGTTGCCGAGGTGCTGCGCCAGACCCACGAAATGCCCTATTGCCCGGACTCCCTGGCTGCCCTGAAGCGTTATTTGGCGCAAGTCGCAAAAGTTGATTGATTTGGCGCAATTTGACGCTTAGCAACAGGGAAATTTGCCGTTACACTGCGCGGCCTTTTCACGCTGGGCCGGTTCGCCGGCCCAGTTGCGCTGCCCCTGCCTGAGTGGGGCTTCGCGGTCGGTGTTCACCGGCCAATCTTCAGTCCTCAACAAGAGGATTTCCCGTGGCCAAGAAAGCCGCATCCTTTGCCGCCCTGGGCGGTCTGGTGTTTTCCACCGACGCAGGCAGGCATTGCCCTGACTGTCGTCAGCCCGTCGACGCCTGCACCTGCAAGCAAAGCCTGATTCCCGAAGGGGATGGCATCGCCCGCGTACGCCGTGAGAGCAAGGGCCGTGGCGGCAAGACCGTAACGACCATTAGCGGCGTGCCTTTACCCGAAGACGGGCTCAAGGACCTGGCCAAGACGCTCAAGCAGCGCTGCGGCACCGGTGGTTCGCTCAAGGACGGGGTGATCGAGATTCAGGGCGATCATGTCGAGTTGCTGCTGGTTGAGCTGGTCAAGCAGGGGTTCAAGGCGAAAAAGTCCGGCGGCTGAGCGCTTGCGGGATTTTGCGCAAACTCTGTGCTATCCCTTGGGTCTACTGACCACAGGGTTCTGGCACCAAACCGTCATTTGCACTCTTTACACTGCGCCCAGCCCGCTCACGGCTGGGGCTATCTGACTTCTTTATAGGGGACTTCGATGTCCGTACGACGCACACGCAAAGACGATGGCAGTCAATGGACAGCTGCGGACAGCCGCAGTGTTTATGGGATTCGTCATTGGGGCGCCGGTTATTTTGCAATCAGCGACGCCGGTCGGGTTGAAGTCCGCCCCAACGGGCCGAACAGCAAGCCCATCGACCTCTACGCGCAAGTGGAAAACCTGCGCAAGAGCGGCTTGTCCTTGCCGCTGTTGGTTCGTTTCCCCGATATCCTGCAGGACCGCGTCCGCCAACTGACCGGTGCCTTCGACAGCAACATCGCGCGCCTGGAATACCAGAGCAAATACACCGCGCTGTATCCGATCAAGGTTAACCAGCAGGAAGCGGTGATCGAGAACATCATCGCCACCCAAGACGTTTCCATCGGCCTGGAAGCCGGTTCCAAGCCCGAGCTGATGGCCGTGCTGGCCCTGGCGCCCAAGGGCGGCACCATCGTCTGCAACGGTTACAAGGACCGCGAGTTCATCCGCCTGGCGCTGATGGGCCAGAAGCTGGGTCACAACGTCTTTATCGTGATCGAGAAAGAATCCGAAGTTGAGCTGGTTATCGAGGAAGCCGCCGAACTCAAGGTCGCGCCGCAGATTGGCCTGCGCGTGCGCCTGTCCTCCCTGGCCTCAAGCAAGTGGGCCGACACCGGTGGTGAGAAGTCCAAGTTCGGCCTGTCGGCGGCGCAACTGCTGTCCGTGGTCGAGCGCTTCCGCAAGGCTGGTCTGGACCAGGGCATTCGCCTGCTGCACTTCCACATGGGCTCGCAGATCGCCAACCTGGCGGACTACCAGCACGGTTTCCGCGAGGCAATTCGTTATTACGGCGAGCTGCGCAACCTCGGCTTGCCTGTGGATCACATCGACGTTGGCGGCGGCCTGGGGGTCGACTACGACGGCACTCACTCGCGCAACGCCAGCTCGATCAACTACGACATGGACGATTACGCCGGTGTCGTGGTCGGCATGCTCAAGGAGTTCTGCGACGCCCAGGGCCTGCCGCATCCGAATATCTTCTCGGAAAGCGGTCGCTCCCTGACCGCGCACCACGCCATGCTGGTGGTGCAGGTCACTGACGTCGAGCGTCACAACGACGAAGTGCCGGTGATCGACGACAAGGAAAGCCTGCCGGAAACCGTACAATGGCTGGTGGACCTGCTCGGCCCGACCGATATCGAAATGGTTACCGAGACCTACTGGCGCGCCACGCACTACATGAGCGACATCGCTACCCAGTACTCCGAAGGCAAGATCAGCCTGGCGCAGAAAGCCCTGGGCGAGCAGTGCTACTTCGCCGTGTGCCGTCGCCTGCACAACTCGCTGAAGGCACGCCAGCGCTCCCATCGCCAGGTACTGGACGAACTCAACGACAAGCTCGCCGACAAGTACATCTGCAACTTCTCGGTATTCCAGAGCCTGCCGGACACCTGGGCCATCGGCCAGGTCCTGCCGATCATTCCGCTGCATCGCCTGGACGAAGAGCCGGTGCGCCGCGCCGTGCTGCAAGACCTGACCTGCGACTCCGACGGCAAGATCAAGCAATACGTCGACGAGCAGAGCATCGAGACCAGCATGCCGGTGCATGCCCTCAAAGACGGCGAGGACTACCTGCTGGGGATCTTCCTGGTCGGCGCCTATCAGGAAATTCTCGGCGACATGCACAACCTGTTCGGCGATACCGACTCGGTGAACATCTACCAGAACCCGGACGGTAGCGTGTACCACGCCGGTATCGAGACCCACGACACCATCGAAGACATGCTGCGCTACGTGCACTTGTCGCCGGAGGAGTTGATGACTCACTACCGCGACAAGGTCGCCAGCGCCAAGATCACCGCCCGCGAGCGCACGTATTTCCTCGATGCCTTGCGCTTGGGCCTGACGCGGTCTTCGTACCTGTCCTCTTAAAGGCGCCTCAAGACCCTGTGGGAGCGGATTTATCTGCGAAGGTGGTATTTCATATGATGAAAATCTATCGAATGTACCGCCCTCTTCGCGGATGAATCCGCTCCCACAAAGGCTCTTTCTTTAGCTGTCCTACAAGTTTTGCCTATTCCTGCGTAGGCAACTTCCGAATCTGCTTTTCCCCCCTCTACTCCCCCAGGTTTCTCGGCCAGAATTTCCGGCCCGTCAGAGGAACCTGTCATGCCTACTCCTGCCTTCAAACTGCGCATCCTGCGCGCACCTGTTGCATTCACTGTGCATTCATTCACCGGCTTCGAAGCGATCAGCCAGCCCTTTGTCTTTGAAGTGGACGTTACATGTCGTGATAACTCACTGGATATGCGCGGCCTGATGTACCAGGTGGCCTACCTGGCATTCGGCAACGGCAAGGGCGGTTTCCACGGGCAGGTTCAAGGTGTCGAGCGCCGTCATTTTCTGCCAGGCCCTGCCTGTTATCGCCTGACCCTCGGCCCGCGCATGGCGTGTCTGGCGCAGCGGCATAATCAACGCGTTTTCCAGGACTGCACGGCGCTGGAGATCATCCGCCGCCTGTTGCTGGAGCATGGCATTCGCAAAGACCATTATCGCTTCGACCTCAAGACTGAATGCCAGCCACGTCGCTACTGCGCGCAGTACCGTGAAACCGATCTGCAGTTGCTTCAGCGGCTGTGTGCCGAAGAGGGCATTCACTATCATTTCCGCCATTCGCGGCGGGACCACGTACTTGTGTTCGGGGATGGCCTGCGCAGCTTTCGCCGGGCGCCCGAAGCGCCGTTCCAGAGTTTGCCAAGCGTCGACGGTGTGCGGCGTTTTGCCGTCAGCCATGAGCAGGCCCAAACCCCGGGTTCGCGCATGCAGCAAGTTGCGCAAGGCGAAAGCACTCTACCGTTCCTCGGGGCGGGGCAGTTGCTGCCCCTGACCGGGCACCCGCAGCAGGCGTGGAATCATTTATGGCTGGTAACCGAGGTGCATCATCAGGGTTCTAGCCACTATCGCAATCAGTGGCAGGCAGCGCCTTGGGAAGTCGGCTTTCGCACCCATGAGGCGCCGCGTCCGGAACGGCTGCTGGATATGCAGCGGGCGCGGGTGGTGGATGCAGTCGCCGACCCTGACGGGCGGGTGCGGGTGCAATTCGAGTGGGCCAGCCAGGGCCATGAATGCTGGCTGCCGGTGGCGGAGCATCTGCAAGGGCGAGAGCCGTGGCGCGTGGGTGCGCTCGTGGTGGTGAGCTTTCTTGAAGGGGACGCGGACCGGCCTTTGATTACCGGTTGTATGCCGACTGGGCCAATGTCCGTGCCGGTTGCTCAATTGCCTGCGCCGATTGAGGCGGGTGAGGGCCTTGAAGTCTGGCTGGATTCGCAGCGGCTGCTTGGTGACAAGCGCTGCCTGCAGGTCAATGACGACCTGAAAGTCAGTTTCGAAGAGGGCTGCCAGCTGCTATTTCGCGTGGGCGGCAGCACTGTGGAGCTGGATCGCCGATCCCTGAGGTTGGCTGCGCCCCGACTGGATCTTGCGTACGAGCGCGATAAGTCGCCGCGCGGCTAGCCGCTCCTACGGAAAACACGGTGCTCTGTAGGACCGGCTTCAGCCGGGAGCCAGCCAGTGCGGACAGCGAAAATTGCCTATTCAATTCGAAAACCATCCGCCACTGCGATTCAACCGCCAAGCAATCACCCCCAGGCTGACACTGCGCAACACCATGAACAGCATGAAACTCAGCCACAGCGCGTGATTGCCCATGCCTTGGGCTAGCCACGCCACCGGCGCGATCAGCAGCACGCTAAGCAGCATGGCATTGCGCATTTCCCGGGCGCGGGTGGCACCGATGAACAGGCCATCGAGCAGGTAGCTCCAGACCGCTACCAATGGCAGTGCTGCCAGATACGGCAGGTATTCGAAGGCAATCGCGCGCACCTCGACAATATCGCTCTGCATGGCGATAAACCCGTGCCCGGCAAACAGGAACAACAGAGCAAAGGCAACGCTGCAGATCAGTGACCAACCCCCGGCTACTGTGAGGGCGCGGCGCAGGGCTGTGCGGTCTCGCGCGCCGATGGCGTGGCCGCACAGGGCTTCCACGGCGTGGGCCAGACCGTCGAGGGCGTGGGCGGTCAGCAGCAGGCCGTTGAGTAGCAGGGCATTGGCCGCCACCGTCGCATCGCCCAATCGCGCGCCCTGTACGGTGATCAGGAAGAACACCGATTGCAGGGCCAGGCTGCGAATGAAGATATCGCGATTGACCGTCAGCAGCGGTCGCCAGTTGCTCCAGCGTTGCAACGCCGCCCAGCAAACCTGACCGGGGTAGGCCAGCAAGCCCTTGCGGGTCAGCGCCAGGCCCAATAGCGCCCCGAACCATTCGGCCAGCACCGAGGCGCGTGCCGCGCCGACCACGCCCCAATCCAGGCCGAGCACGAACCACAGGTTGAGGACGATATTGCTCAGGTTGGTCGCCAGCAGAATCGCCAACGGCGCCCGGGCATTCTGCAAACCCAGGAACCAGCCCACCAGCGCATAGCTGGCCAGGGTCGCGGGCAGGCCGAACAGCCGGGTATGGAAGAAGTCCTGAGTCAGCTGATTGAGATCCGCCGAAGGCTGCATCATCGCCAACGCCAGATGGCTGAAGGGCAGGGCAATCACTGCCAGGAAGAACGCCAGCAACAGCGATAGCAACAAGCCCTGCACCAGTATCTGCCGCAACGCCGCGCCATCACTGCGCCCAGCCGCCTGGGCAGCAAAGCCGGTGGTGCCCATGCGCAGAAAACCCATGGCCCAGGCCAGGAAGGTATACAGCGTCGAACCCACCGCCACGGCGCCGAGCTGATGGGCATGGGGCAGGTGGCCGATGACACTGCTGTCGACCAGTGCCACCAGCGGCACGGAGATATTCGACAGAATCATCGGCGCAGCCAGTGCCCAGACCCGGTGGTGGGTGAGGCGGTGCTGCCAGTCGTTGAGCAGGTTGGACAAGTGGGGGCCCCTTGAAAGGCGGGCATTGTAGCCGTGTGCCTCGCCGATCACAGCAGCCCCTGGTGAAAAACGGGTCAGGCGATAAATCTCGCGACTGATTGGTCGCCTGGCAACCCTGTGGTCAACAGTATCTTTGTACCATTCTGGATAGAGGCAGGGGAAAAACGGAGCATGTCCTGGCGAATGGCGAGTCCATTGACACCGAAGTCAGCATCGCGTGTTCCATTGGGCAGAAGTCTTGCCAAAAAGCCACGGTTATTCATTGGTCCATCGTCTACATAGCCCGATAGCATGATTCGGTTTCCAGCATCCAGAGTCATGCCGACGGCCATAAGTCTGGCATCGGGGGCAATATCATCTAACTTTAGTGGATCACCGTTATTGAAGGTGGGGTCACGGCGGCCATCGCGCAGGAGTTTTATGACAGCGGGATAGAAATAGGGATAGGGAGGATCTTCTTTCAAACCATCAAATTGGAAGACAATGAGTATCGCCCCATCGTCCACCGCTTTTATAGCGATGGCTCTGCCACCCAGAACCGAGTCATCTATCACTACAATTCCGCCGTTACCAAAGCTTTGATCAAGGCTTCCTTCGGCGTCATACCTGAGCACTATGCCGGTATCACGACGATCAGCGAAAACCACCATTCCTCCACGTCTATCAATATCGTAAATTCGAGCATCTATTAAGAAGTCTGGATCCGCCGGGTCTTCGATTTTAACAAAGCCGTTTTGACCAAACGTTTCGTCGGGCATGCCGTCCAAGTGGATCCTGGCCTGGTAAACGCCTGCCCCGTAGCCGTTAGGGTACTGTCTATAACGGGCAAGGAACAACATTTTCCCATTCGGCTGGATATTCAATTGCGGTGTGATATTGGCTTCTACAAGCACTCTGAAGTTAAGCCATGGTGTATTGTCAACGTCAGCTTTTTCGTTATTGGTCGTTGCTTTGTCTGATTTGAGCAGCCAAGGTGGCGGGAAATGTCTATAGCCACTAAATGAAAAACTCCTATCGAGCGAACCTGAGGGTTTGAAGCGGGTCGCGCCTGGCACCCACCAACTATTAGTGAAAAGTATTTCTGAAATGCCGGTTATGGCGCCACTGCCACTGAAAAAGATCAATTCTCTCAGTCGTGCCGGAGTTGTGAGAATCGTGGGAATGGTGGCGTACCCATTGTCGCCAAAGCTTCTGTCAATTTCACCGTTCTCTAACAAGCGGACGAGATAGAAAAGTGCGTCTAAACTTGCGTTCCAACAGACAACATATATAAGTTGGTTTATGCTTGTGTTCGGGGCTGCTACCACGTAGAGGGCGTCAAGCATTAACGGTGGTTTCATCGGGCTGGGTATATATACTATACCTCCGGTGCCGAAACTTGGGTCTGGTTCGGGGGTTGAGTTAGTTGTTTGGTTTTCGGGGTATTTATTTTTTTTCATGATGCTCACTGGCTTTATTTTTGTTGCTGGGAAGTTGATGGTAGTTGGTATAAAGCTACGGGTCAAAAGCAGCAGACAAGAGGGGCGCTATCTTTTGGTTGTAAAAACAATAAGTTGAGATATTATATTGCGATTCGCGATAGAGGTTATTGGTAAACGGTATAAAGTTAAGCTTTTGAAGCGCCGGTCAATGTCGATACAGCATGATTTACAACTCAAAAGTCAATATAGTGAGCGATGATTCGCAGCACCCGACGCAGCCTTTAAAAGGCTATAAAAATCTGCTCCCGCAAGCGTTTGAGGGGTTGAGAGAGCAGGCAAAAAGCCATCATTCGGCCTGAGAACAAAGTCTCATTCCCGCTGTCCTATCACGCGGTCCCTGCCATGTGGGCCAATGACTGCTATATAGTCAGCACCCTCCCTAAACCGTTGCCAATTGAGTGCCCCATGTTCAACAAAGGATTGTTTCTGGCTTGCGCGCTTGCGCTGCTCAGTGCCTGCGATTCCTCCACCCCCGATAAACCCGCTGCTGCAGCGACGCCGAACACTCAGGCAACGGTCGCTACGGCGAGCAAACCCAAGCCTGCGGTCGATCTGCCCGCGCTGGCCAAGCGTTATGCGGGCCGCGAGTTGAGCGTGATCGATGTCTCGGAGATTCAGGTCGACGGCGCCAGCACCCTGTCGGTGAGTTTCTCCGCGCCTCTGGATCCGGAGCAGAAGTTCGCCGAGAAGCTGCATCTAGTGGACAGCAAGGACGGCAAGGTCGACGGTGCCTGGGAGCTGTCGGATAACCTAATGGAACTGCGTCTGCGCCATCTGGAGCCCCAGCGCAAACTGGTACTGACCGTTGATGCCGGGTTGGTCTCGGTGAACAAGTCCAAGCTGGCCGCCGAGTACATCAGCCGCCTGGAAACCAAGGACCTGCAAGCCACGGTAGGCTTTGCCAGCCGTGGCAGCCTGCTGCCGACCCGTCTGGCCGAGGGCCTGCCGGTGATTGCGCTGAACGTCGACAAGGTTGAAGTCGAGTTCTTCCGCATCAAGTCGGACGAGCTGCCAGCTTTCCTCAATCAGTGGGAAGGCTCGTCGAGCATTTCCAGCTACGCCTCCGAAGACCTGCTGACCATGGCCGAGTTGGTCTACAGCGGCCGCTTCGACCTCAAGCCTGCGCGCAACACCCGCGAAACCGTGCTGCTGCCCATCGGTGGGATCAAGCCCCTGCAAGAGCCGGGCGTTTACCTGGCGGTGATGCGCGTGGCCGGTGGTTATACCTATACCTACCCGGCGACCCTGTTCACCCTCAGTGATATCGGTATGTCGGTGCACCGCTATGCCAATCGCCTGGACGTCTTCACCCAGGCGTTGGAAGGCGGCAAGGCCATGAGCGGCGTTGACGTCGATCTGTACAACAATGCCGGTGCCGTGGTCGGCCAGGCCAAGACCGACAGCACCGGTCACGCGCAACTGCCAGTGGTTGCCAATACCGCGCTGATTCTGGCGCATACCGGTGACCAGACCACCATGCAGCGCCTCGACGGTTCGGCGCTGGACCTGGCCGAATTCGATATCACTGGCCCGCAATCCCATCCTCTGCAGTTCTTTATCTTCGGCCCGCGCGATCTCTATCGCCCTGGCGAAACCGTGCTGCTCAACGGCCTGCTGCGTGACAACGATGGCCGCGATGTGAAGCCACAGCCAATCACCGTCGAAGTGCGCCGCCCGGATGATCAGGTCAGCCGCAAGTTCGTCTGGGAAGCCGACAAGTCCGGTTTCTATCAGTATCAGCTGCAACTGGCCGAGGAGTCGCCGACCGGCCGCTGGCAGTTGGTGTTTGACCTGGGTGACGGCAAGCCGCAGATCTATGAGTTCAAGGTCGAGGACTTCCTCCCTGAGCGCATGGCTCTGGATATCAAAGGCAGCGATACCCCGGTAGCACCTGCTGATTCTCCGGTATTCGAAATCAAGGGTCGTTACCTCTATGGTGCTCCTGCTTCGGGCAACACCCTGACCGGTCAGTTGTACCTGCGTCCGCTGCGTGAAGCGGTGGCCAGCCTGCCGGGCTATCAGTTCGGTTCGATCACCGAGGAAGATCTGAAGCAGGACCTGGAGATCGACGCTAGCACTCTGGATGCCAACGGTGAGCTGGAACTGTCCCTGGAAAGCACCTGGGGCAAGGCCAAGTCGCCGCTGCAACTGATCCTGCAAGCCAGCCTGCAAGAGTCCGGTGGCCGTCCGGTCACCCGTCGTGTGGTGCAACCGGTGTGGCCGGCCGAGCAACTGCCGGGCCTTCGTCCGCTGTTCGGCAAGAGCGCCGACGATGACGACGATTACTCCGGTTCGGCCAAGGGCGAAGCCCAGACCGATGGCGACGGCCCTGCCGAGTTCGAAGTGCTGGTGGCTGACGCCGCCGGTAACAAGCTGGCCGCCGACAACGTCAAGGTGCGCCTGGTACGTGAGCGTCGCGACTACTACTGGAACTACTCGGAGAGCGATGGCTGGAGCTATCACTACAACGAGAAGTACCTGAACCTCGACGAACAAACCGTTTCGATCAAGAAAGACTCCACCGTCAAGGTCAGCTTCCCGGTCGAGTGGGGCCCATACCGCGTCGAAGTGGAAGACCCGCAGACCGGTCTGGTCAGCAGCCTGCGCTTCTGGGCCGGCTACCGCTGGCAGGACAACACCGACGGCGGCGCCGTGCGTCCCGATCAGGTCAAGCTGGCACTGGACAAGAAGTCTTATGCCGATGGCGACACTGCCAAGGTCACCGTCACCCCGCCTGCCGCGGGCAAGGGTTACCTGCTGATCGAGTCGAGCGAAGGCCCGCTGTGGTGGCAGGAAATCGACGTGCCTGCCGAAGGCAAGACCTACGATATCCCTCTGGACAAGAAGTGGGCCCGTCATGACCTCTACGTCAGCGCCCTGGTGATTCGTCCGGGCGAGCGCAAAGCCAACGTTACGCCGAAACGCGCCGTGGGCCTGCTGCACCTGCCGCTGGATCGCGAGCAGCGCAAACTGGCCGTGAGCGTTACTGCACCTGAAAAAATGCGTCCCAAGCAGCCGCTGAAAATCAAGGTGGCGGCGAAGAACGCCGATGGCAGCATCCCGAAAGACGTGCATATATTGGTGTCGGCCGTGGACGTGGGCATTCTCAATATCACCAGCTATCCGACCCCGGACCCGTTCAACGCCATGTTCGGCCGCAAGGAATACGGCGTCGACCAACTGGACGTCTACGGTCAACTGATCGAAGCCGGTCGCAACCGCATCGCGACCCTGGCTTTCGGTGGTGACGCTGCGCTGGCCAAGGGCGGCAAGAAGCCCGACACCAGCGTGACCATCGTTGCTCAGCAGGCCTTGCCGGTGACCCTCAACGAGCAGGGTGAAGGCGAAGTCAGCGTGGACATTCCGGACTTCAACGGTGAAGTGCGGATCATGGCCCAGGCCTGGACCGGTGATCACTTCGGCGTGGCCGAAGGCAAGACCGTGATCGCCGCGCCAATCGTGGCCGAGCTGTCGGCACCGCGCTTCCTCGCTGGTGGCGACCAGACCTCCGTCGCCCTGGACCTGTCGAATCTGACGGACAAGGCGCAGAAACTCGTGGTGAGCGTCAGCGCCGAAGGCCAGTTGGCTATTCCCAACGGCAACCAGTCCCGCGTCGTGCAACTGAACAAAGGCCAGCGCACCACCTTGAAGGTGCCGGTGCAGGCCCTGGGCGGTTTCGGCCAGGGATCGGTCAAGGTGCTGGTGGAAGGCCTGGTACTACCGGGCGAGACGCTGCCGCCGTTCAACCGCGAATGGAAAATCGGCGTGCGTCCGGCGTATCCGGCGATGCTCAGGCACTACCGCGCTGCGCTCAAGGATGATGTCTGGAGCCTGCCTGACGGTGCCCTGGATGTGTTCGAACCGGCTGGTCGCGAGGCGATGTTCTCGGTTTCCAGCCGTCCGCCACTGAACCTGGGCGAGCAGATCCGCGCGCTGAAAGCCTATCCGTATGGTTGCCTGGAGCAGACCGCCAGTGGTCTGTATCCGTCCCTGTATGCCGATGCCGCGACCCTTAAGCGTCTGGGCATCAAAGGTGAGCCGGATAACGAGCGCAAGCGCAAGGTCGAGCTGGGCATCGAACGCCTGCTGGGCATGCAGCGCAGCAATGGCAGCTTCGGCCTGTGGGGTTCTGACAGCGAAGAGGAATACTGGCTGACGGCTTACGTCACCGACTTCCTCATGCGTGCCCGTGATCAGGGTTACGCCGTGCCGCCGGACTCCCTGAAGAAAGCCAACGAGCGTCTGCTGCGTTACCTGCAGGACGCCAATCAGGTGCAGATCAACTACAGCCGCAATGTCGAGCACAGCCGTTTCGCCGTGCAGGCCTACGCCGCGCTGGTCCTGTCGCGTAGCCAACAGGCGCCTCTGGGTGCCCTGCGCAGCCTGTTCGACCGTCGTACCGACGCACGCTCCGGCCTGCCGCTGGTGCAGCTGTCGATTGCTCTGGACAAGATGGGTGACAAGCCGCGTGCCGATCAGGCGCTGCTGGCAGGGCTTGCCGTACAGCGCAAATCCGGTGAGTGGCTGGCCGACTACGGCAGCTCCCTGCGTGATCAGGCGCTGATCCTGGCCCTGCTCAACGAAAATAACCTGGCCGCCGACAAGCGCGATGACCGTCTGTTTGCCCTGGCGGACGAGGTGGCGGCCAACCGTTATCTCTCCACTCAGGAAAGCAACGCGCTGTTCCTCGCCGGTCGTGACTTGCTGAACAAGCCTGAGAAGGCCTGGGCGGCGAAACTGGTCAGCGGCGCGCAGAGCTTCGATCTGAGCAACAATCAGACAGCGGTCAAGCTCGACGGCGACAGCCTGGCGGCGCCGATGACCCTGCAGAATCAGGGCAGCGACACGCTCTATCAGCAGATGACCATTTCCGGCTATCCAATGCAGGCGCCAGCGCCTGGCGGCGAGAACCTGGAAATCAGCCGCGAGTACCTGAGCGTCGATGGCCAGCCGCTGAATCTCAATGCGCTGAAGAGCGGTCAGTTGGTGCTGATCCATACCGCGATTCGCGCCAAGGAGCGGGTGCCGGATGCCTTGGTGGTTGACCTGCTGCCGGCCGGTCTTGAGCTGGAAAACCAGAACCTGGCGCAGAGTTCGGCCAGTCTGGAAGACGCCAGCGAGTCGGTGAAGAACTGGCGCGAGTCGATGGAGAACGCCAACATCAAGCACCAGGAATACCGTGGCGACCGTTATGTCGCGGCGCTGGACTTGAACGGCAGCACCACGGTGAACCTGGTCTACCTGGCCCGTGCCGTGACGCCGGGCGTCTACCGCGTACCGCCACCGCAGGTTGAGTCCATGTACCGGCCGAACTGGCAGGCACTGGGTGCGACGCCGCCGCAGTTGGTGGTCAAGGCTAAGTAGTCTGAAGCGATGATCGATCCCACAAGATGTGGGGTCGATTGATTTGTTGGAGCGAGGCTTGCCCGCGAAGAGGTCGGTACATCCGATACATCTTTTGCGTCGGACAAATCCTCTTCGCGGGCAAGCCTCGCTCCCACAGTCGTTTATCTACAGTATCAATGCACCACCCAACTCATGACCCACAACCCCAGCGCCAGCCAGATGATGCCCATGATGATCGAAGCGCGCATGAACGCGCGGATGGCCGAATAGAGCAGAATCAGGCCGATGATCAGCGCGCCGATGCTGATCAGCGAGGTGTCCATGCCGAGTGTCCGGGACAGGCCCTCGATAAAGTTGCTGCCGGCATGGGTGAACCCGTGGAACAACCAATCCAGCCCATCGACCACGAAGCGGATCACCGCACCGATGGCCTGGCCAAGCCCTTCGAAAAAGCCTTCTACCTGCATATGTGCGTCCTGATCAGTGTCATGAAAAAGCGAGTCTCCAGGCTTTGGCTATCACGTGCCATCACGAGTTCCGTGGAGCATAGAGGTTCTGTGTCTTGATTCGCGGATTTGTTGTGCGCGGGCTGCCGGTGGTGCGTCGTT
Source organism: Pseudomonas sp. JUb42 (assembly GCF_024807945.1). Taxonomy (GTDB): domain Bacteria; phylum Pseudomonadota; class Gammaproteobacteria; order Pseudomonadales; family Pseudomonadaceae; genus Aquipseudomonas. Next base: position 39,969 of record NZ_JANUFD010000024.1, read on the forward strand.
TTGCCCGCCGTTTATGGGGCCGGCGCCTTGAGCCGAAGACCTGGCGCCAGGGCCTGACGCTGTTGCTGCGTCGGGCCTTGCTCGGCCTGTTGCTGCTGATTGCCCTGTTGTGGCTGGCCGACCGTATCTGGCCGCTGCCGCTGCCCAAGGACGATCTGGCGCGAGTGGTGCTGGCTGAGGATGGCACGCCGTTATGGCGCTTTGCCGATGCCAATGGCGTATGGCGCTATCCGGTCAGCCGCGATCAGGTCTCGCCCTATTATCTTGAAGCGTTGCTGACCTACGAGGATCGCTGGTTCTACAGCCATCCGGGGGTTAACCCGCTGGCGCTGCTGCGGGCGACCTGGCAGAACATGCACGGCGCGCGGGTGGTTTCCGGCGGCAGCACCCTGTCGATGCAGGTCGCACGTCTGCTCGACCCCCATGCCCGCACCTTGCCCGGCAAGCTGCGCCAGTTGTGGCGCACCCTGCAGTTGGAGTGGCATCTGTCCAAGGACGAGATTCTCGGCATCTACCTCGACCGCGCCCCGTTTGGCGGCACCCTGCAAGGTGTTGCGGCGGCCAGTTGGGCGTATCTGGGCAAATCCCCGGCGCAAATGACCCGTGCCGAAGCCGCGTTGCTCGCGGTATTGCCCCAGGCGCCGAGCCGCCTGCGTCCCGACCGTCACCCCAAGCTGGCCCAGGCGGCGCGGGACAAGGTGCTCAAGCGTCTGGCCGAGTTCAACGTGTGGCCGCAACAGGCGGTCGACGATGCCCTGGAGGAGCCGTTGCTGCTGGCGCCGCGTCAGGAGCCGAGTCTGGCGCCGCTGCTGGCCCGACGGCTGAACCGGCCTCGCAGTCCGACCCTGATCCGCACCACCCTGGATGCGGTGCTACAGCGACGTATGGAAGACCTGATCCTCGGCTGGCGCGCGCGTCTGCCGGAACGCACCTCGGCGGCGATTCTGGTGGTCGAGGCAGAGAATATGGCGGTGCGCGCCTATGTTGGCTCGGTGGATATCAACGACGTCAAACGCTTCGGCCATGTCGACATGGTCAGCGCCCTGCGTTCACCCGGCTCGACCCTCAAGCCATTCCTTTATGGCAAGGCCATGGACGCCGGGCTGATCCACTCCGAGTCGCTGTTGCAGGACGTGCCCCGGCGTTTCGGCGACTATCGCCCCGGCAACTTCTCGGCGGGCTTCAGCGGGCCGGTGGCGGCCAGTGCGGCGTTGTCCCAGTCGCTCAACCTGCCTGCGGTGCAACTGCTGGAAGCCTATGGGCCGAAACGCTTTGCCGGTGAGATGCGCAATGGCGGCGTACCCCTGACCCTGCCGCCGTTGGCGCAGCCTAGCCTGGCGTTGATCCTCGGTGGCGGCGGCAGTCGTCTGGAAGATCTGGTCGGCGGCTACAGCGCCTTTGCCCGTGGTGGGCGCAGCGCCGACATTCGCCTGCAACCGGATGATCCCCTGCGTGACCGGCCGATGATGTCGCCGGGCGCGGCGTGGATCATTCGGCGGATTCTCAGCGGTCAGTCGCGCCCGGATCTGGACACCCACGCCGACCTGGTACAGCGCCCGCAACTGGCCTGGAAGACCGGCACCAGTTATGGCTTCCGCGATGCCTGGGCGATTGGTGTCGGGCCGCGCTTTATCGTCGGCGTATGGATCGGTCGACCGGACGGCACGCCGGTGCCGGGGCAGTTTGGCCTGGCCTCGGCGGCACCTTTGATGATGCAGGTTCACGATGTACTGGTGAACCGCGACAGTCAGCGCAATATTCTCGCGCCGATCCAGCCGATGCCGATGAACGTCGGTGTCGCGGCGATCTGCTGGCCGTTGGGCCAGACCATGAGCAAGACCGACCCCAACTGCCGCCGTCAGCGCTTCGCCTGGACCCTGGACGGCACTACGCCGCCGACCCTGATGCCGCCCGAACAACCCTTGGGTCTGGGCCTTGAAGAGAAGGTCTGGATCAATGAAAAGGGCCTGCGCGTGGCCTCGGATTGCCCCGGTGCACAATTACGTGACGTTGCCCTGTGGCCGTCGGCGCTGGAGCCTTGGCTACCGCGTAGCGAACGCCGCGATGCCCGCCTGCCCGCCAACGACCCTGACTGCCCGCCACAGGCATTGGGGCTGGCAGCGCCATTGGTAATCGTCGGCGTGCGTGATGGCGATAACCTGCGCCTGCCGGTGGGCAGTCGCCAGGCCCTGCGCCTGAAGTTATCCGCCTTGGGTGGCAGCGGGCGGCGCTGGTGGTTTATAGACGGTAGCCCCATGGCCGATACCGCCAACCAGGACTTCTTCAGCCCGACGCTCAACCGCCTGGGCCGCTACCAACTGAGCGTGCTCGATGAAAGCGGGCAGACGGCGCGGGTGGAGTTCAACGTGATCGATTGATTGCTGAGGTGATCACCTTGGTGGGATTCATCCGCGAAGATGATTGCGGCCGACAGAAATGCGTCGAATGTACCGGCCTCTTCGCGGATGAATCCGCTCCCACAATGAATCTGTTTGCGTCGATCAGGCCGCGCGCGCTTCTTCCAGTGCAGCTTCGGACAACTGGCGCTTATGCCGCGCCGCGTAGTTTTCCGCCATCACCGAGCAGACGATCAACTGCATCGGGTGGTAGATCATGATTGGCAGCAGGATCAGGCCCAGCCCCGGGTTGTTGCCGAAGATCAGCGCCGCCATGGGCGCCCCGGCTGCCAGGGATTTCTTGCTGGCGCAGAACACGGCGGCAACGCTGTCGGCATGATTGAAATGCAGGGCGCCGGCGGTGCGGGTGGTCATGAACAGGATCACGGCGAGCAGGATCGCGCTGCCGATAAACGCGGTGAGGATCACGCTATTGCCCTGGGTCTGCCACATGCCCGATACCATGGAGTTGCAGAACGCCGCGTAAACCAGCAGCAGGATCACTACCTTGTCGATGATATTGGTGTAGCGCTTGTGCCGGGCGAAGAACTTGCCCAGCCACGGCCGCAGCAGTTGGCCCAGCACCAGGGGCAATAGCAACATGCCGCAGAGGTCGAGCAGGGTTGAGCCCAGGTCGATACCGCCCGCGCCGGTTCCTACCACCAGGCTGCACAGCCATGGCGTGATGAAAATCCCGAAGACACTGGACAGGCTGGCATTGAGAATCGCCGCCGGCACGTTGCCGCCTGCGCTGCCGGTCAAGGCCACGGACGAAGAAATGGTCGAGGGCAGGGCGCACAGGTAGAAAAAGCCGAGCATCAGCAACGCCGGAATCTGATTGCCGAACAGTTTGTCGCAGGCCAGCCAGATCAGCGGGAACACTGCAAAAGTGAAGCCCTGGACCATGATGTGCAGGCGCCAGTTTTTCAGGCCGTGGCTGATTTGTTCGCTGGACAGGTTGACCCCGTGCAGGAAGAACACCAGGAACACCCCGCCATTGATCACGTATTCGGCATGCATGCCGCCGCCGCTGGCGCCGAAGCCGGGGAAGAAGTACGCCAGCACGGTTGCCAGCAGCATGCCGCAGAGGAACCAGTCTGTGACGACGCGCTTGAGGTGTTTGAGTGCTTGCATAGAAAGCCCGGGTGCTTGTTTGTAAAGAAAGGTGCCAACAGGCTAACCTGTCTGAATATTTCCGTCTTGCGACATAAGGCCAAGCGATGCCGACTAACGGACAACCTGACTTGCGGCGTGCAGGCGCAGAGCGGCAGATTCCGGCCCTCAGCGAACTGCCGCGCCCGCTGTATGCCCGGGCCGAAAGCCTGGGGATCGGCTCGTGGACGCCGCCGCATCGTCACGATTGGGGGCAGTTTTCCTACGCGATCAGTGGGGTACTGGGCGTACACACCGCCGAGGGCAGCTTTTTCGCGCCGCCGCAGTGGGGCGTGTGGATTGCGCCGGGGCTGGAGCACCAGGTGGTGACATCAATGCAGGCGGAGATGCGCAGCCTGTATGTGCGCGAAGAAGACGCCGCCTGGGCCGCGCCGGGCTGTCAGGTGCTGGAAGTCACGCCCCTGGCCCGTGAGCTGATCAAGACCTTCTGCCTGCTGCCGGTCGATTATCCGTTGGGCGACAGCCACGAAGCGCGACTGGTGCAGGTGCTGCTCGATCAACTGGCGCGCCTGCCCCAGGTCGGTTTCTCCCTGCCGCTGCCGCGTCATGTGCGCTTGCTCGGCCTGTGCAACGAGCTGATCGAAAGCCCCGGCATGCGCATCAACCTGCAGGACTGGGCCGAACGCCTGGGTATGTCGGAAAAAACCCTGATGCGACTTTTTCAGCGCGAAACCGGTCTGAGCTTTCGGGGCTGGCGACAGCGGGCGCGATTGCTGTCGTCGCTGGGTGCACTGGAAAACGGCGAGAGCGTCACTAACACGGCGCTGAGCTGCGGTTACGATTCCACCTCGGCCTTTATCGCCGCTTTCAAAGGCTTGTTTGGCTATACCCCCGGCGAGTTGTTTCGCCAATGAAGTGTCGTGAATGGGCACGAAAGCTGCTTTACAGGTTGTTACAGTGACTTTACTGACGTAATCCGGGCTGATCGATAATCAACCACTACTCGCTGGCATTGGATTGCCGTATAACGAGCAACGATCGCGTGTTTGGCAACGAAGGACCCACAATAAAAGCTGATGAAGACTCCTAAACGCATTGAACCCCTGATCGAGGACGGTCTGGTTGACGAGGTGCTGCGCCCGCTCATGAGCGGTAAAGAGGCAGCTGTTTATGTGGTGCGCTGCGGTAAAGAGCTGCGGTGCGCCAAGGTTTACAAGGAGGCGAACAAACGTAGTTTCCGTCAGGCGTCGGAGTATCAGGAAGGCCGCAAGGTCCGTAACAGTCGGCAGGCCCGGGCCATGGCCAAGGGTTCCAAATTTGGTCGTAAAGAGACCGAAGATGCCTGGCAGAACGCCGAGGTCGCGGCGCTGTTCCGCCTGGCCGGCGCCGGTGTGCGGGTGCCCAAGCCGTACGACTTCCTTGAAGGCGTATTGCTCATGGAGATGATCGCCGATGAAGACGGCGATGCCGCGCCGCGTCTGAACGATGTGGTGCTGGATCCGGATCAGGCGCGGGAATATCACGCGTTCCTGATCCAGCAGATTGTGCTGATGCTGTGTGCCGGTTTGGTGCACGGTGACTTGTCCGAGTTCAACGTGCTGCTGGCCCCGAGCGGGCCGGTGATCATCGACCTGCCCCAGGCAGTGGACGCGGCGGGTAACAACCACGCGTTTACCATGCTGGAGCGTGACGTCGGCAACATGGCGTCTTATTTCGGCCGCTTTGCGCCGGAGTTGAAAGCCACGCGTTACGCCAAGGAAATGTGGGCGTTCTTCGAGGCCGGGACGCTCTCGCCAACGACGGTGCTGACCGGTCTGTTCGATGATCCGGAAGAGACTGCCGATGTCGGTGGCGTACTGCGGGAAATCGAAGCGGCGCGCCGCGACGAAGAACGCCGTCAGGCCGCTCGTGCTGCTGACGAAGAGCCTGCCAACAAAATGGCCGAAGAACCGCCTCCGCCCTGGATGCAGTGATCTTCGCCGTCATCACGCCGGGTTTTCATTAATCGGCGTGATGACCGTTCGTCGGTCTGGCGGCACCTCTCGAGCAGGCGTCCGGACCAATGTGTATCGACTCCATCAAGAGGATGCACATCATGATCAAGACCAAACTGACTGCCCTGACCCTTGCTGGCCTGCTGGCTGCTGCCAGTGTTCATGCGGCCGACTCCACTGGCCCTACCGACCCGGTAGACACCAATGGCCCGCGTTCTGGCAGCTCGAGCATGGGCCAGAACACCGACGGCTCGACCCCCGCACCCAAGACTTCCACACCGGGCACCAAAGGCATGACCAATAGCGGTACTGATGGCAGTACCAGCACCGGGCCATCGACCAAGGGCGGTTCGAGTGCCGGCACCAGTAATTCCAGTGATGGTAAATAAGAATGTCGCACCATCGTTGGAGCGAGGCTTGCCCGCGAACGGAATAACGCGCAATAGCCGGTAATCAGCGTCGAGTCCTTCGCGGGCAAGCCTCGCTCCCACACCCCTACTGGCAACACCCACCCGACGCCAGATCCTTCAGGATCGGGCAGTCCGGTCGGTGATCGCCGTGACAATGCTCGACCAGATCCTGCAAGGTGTCACGCAACGCGGCCAGTTCGCTGATCTTTTGGTTCAACTCGACGATATGCTCTCGGGCCAAAGCTTTGACATCGGCGCTGGCGCGCTGGCGGTCTTGCCACAGGGCCAGCAGCTTGCCGACTTCCTCCAATGAAAAGCCCAGGTCACGCGACCGCTTGATGAACGCCAGGGTGTGCAGGTCATCGGCGCCATACAGGCGATAGCCGCTGTCTGTGCGATGAGCCGGTTGCAACAGCCCGGTGGACTCGTAGTAGCGGATCATCTTGGCGCTCAGGCCACTGCTTTTTGCCGCTTGGCCGATATTCATGATTGTTCTCCTTGATCTGCCGGTTTCCAGGTCTTGAGCAGCAGGGCATTGCTTACCACGCTGACGCTGGACAGGGCCATCGCCGCTCCTGCCAAGACCGGATTGAGAAAACCAAAGGCTGCCAGGGGAATACCGATCAGGTTATAGACGAAGGCCCAGAACAGGTTCTGGCGGATCTTGGCATAGGTGCGTTGGCTGATATCCAGCGCCGCCGGGATCAGCCGTGGATCGCCGCGCATCAGGGTGATCCCCGCTGCGTGCATGGCCACGTCGGTGCCGCCGCCCATGGCGATGCCGATATCGGCAGCGGCCAGGGCTGGGGCATCGTTGATGCCATCGCCGACCATTGCCACGACGTTATTGGCTTTGAGGGCCTGCACCGCGGCGGACTTATCGGCGGGCAACACTTCGGCGTGCACGTCTTCAATACCCAAAGCTTGCGCGACGACGCGGGCGCTGCCCTGATTGTCGCCGGTCAGTAGATGGCTGCTGATATTTCGCTCGGTCAATTGCCTGACCGCCTCGGCAGCGCCGGGCTTGAGCGTGTCGCCAAAGGCAAACAGACCCAGCACACGGGGCTGGCTGCCTTGCTCGATCAGCCAGGACAGGGTGCGGCCTTCGCCTTCCCAGGTTTGCGCCGAGTCGGCCAGTGAGGCCATGGTCAGGCCGCTTTCATCGAGCAGGCGTCGATTGCCCAATGCCAACGATAGGCCGTTCACCGAGCCGGCAATGCCGCGCCCGGCCAGGGCCTGACTATTCTGCACCGTGGCCAGTGGCAGTTGGCGTTCCTTGCAGGCATCCAGTACCGCCTTGGCCAGCGAGTGTTCGCTGCCGCGTTGCAGGGCGCCGGCCAGTTGCAGCAGCAGGTTTTCGTCACCGTCCAGGGCTGCAAAATGGGCAATGCGCGGGGTGCCCGAGGTCAGGGTGCCGGTCTTGTCGAATACTACGGCCGTGACTTCGTGGGCGCGTTCCAGGGCCTCGGCGTCTTTGATCAGAATGCCGAATTTGGCGGCAACGCCGGTCCCGGCCATGATCGCGGTCGGCGTCGCCAGACCCAGTGCGCAAGGGCAGGCGATGACCAGTACGGCCACCGCATTGATGATCGCGCTCTCCAGAGAGGCGCCAACCGCCAGCCAGCCGATCAGGGTGATCAGCGCCAGCACCAATACGGTCGGCACGAAGACCTGGCTGACTCTATCCACCAGTTTCTGAATCGGCGCCTTGCCCGCCTGGGCGTCCTCGACCAGACGAATGATCCGCGCCAGCACGGTTTCGGCGCCCAGGGCCAGGGTCCTGACCAGCAGACGACCTTCGCCATTGATAGCGCCGCCGGTGACCTTGTCGCCGGGCTGTTTGGGCACGGGCAGGCTTTCCCCACTGATCAAGGCTTCGTCGGCATGGCTCTGGCCGTCCACCACTTCGCCGTCCACCGGGAAGCGTTCGCCGGGTTTGACCAGCACCAGATCATTGAGGCGCAGGGCGCTGATGGCGACGTCGTGTTCCTGGCCGTCGATCACCTGAATGGCCCGTTCCGGGCGCAAGGCTTCAAGGGCGCGGATGGCGCTGGCGGTCTGGCGTTTGGCCCGGCTTTCCAGGTATTTACCCAACAGAACCAGGGCGATGACCACCGCCGAGGCTTCGAAATAAAGATGGGGCATGCTGCCCGGCGCGGCCATGGCCCACTCGTAGAGGCTCAAGCCATAACCGGCGCTGGTGCCGAGAGCGACCAGCAGGTCCATATTACCTTCGCCTGCGCGCACCGCCTTCCACGCAGCGACATAGAAGCGCGCGCCAAGGATGAATTGCACAGGCGTCGCCAGAGAAAACTGCAGCCAGGACGGCAGCATCCAGTGCAGGCCGAAAGGCTGCAGTAGCATCGGAATGACCAGAGGCACGGCCAGCAGCAAGGCGAGGATCAGGGCGTAGCGTTCGTGGGTGAGGCGCCGGTGCTGATCGTCGGCGCTGGTCTTGGCGTCCTGCAGCAAGGTGGCGCCGTAACCGGCCTTTTCCACCGCACCGATCAGTAGCGTTGAATCGACATCGCCCTGAGTCTCGACGTGGGCGCGTTCATTGGCCAGGTTGACGCTGACGCTTTTGACGCCGGGGACTTTATTCAATGCGCGTTCGACCCGACCTGCGCAACTGGCGCAGGTCATGCCGCTGATGGGCAGGTCGAAAGTGGCGGGCTTGAGCATGCGGGGGTACTCCCTGAAGGCTTGATACCTACAGGATCAACCTTGCCATATGGGCAAGGTCAAGCACCACCTTATCAATACCCCAGGGAAGCCGGTTTCAGGTACAGGCCGTTGAGGTTCTGCGCGATGCGGAATTTTTGAATATCGCCGGCCTTCATGTGAACGATGCTGCGTTGCTGCGCTTCCAGGCCTTGCCCGCAGCCCGGAGCCTGCCCCGGCAGTAGACGCAGACGCACCGAAATATCACCGGCCGGTAGATTGAATGAGGTGGATTGTTCCTGGAACAGGCGAGCGGCGAGTTCATCCTGAATGTAGATACCGATTTCGCATGAGGTCGGGACTTCCAGACGCTCGCGGGAAATGATCAGGACACCGTAGTCCTGATCCGCCTGTGCCCAGGAGCTGCTGACCAATAACCCGAGAATGCCGAAGAGGCGCAATGCTGACCAGCGCATGGCTGATACTCCTGCTTTAGACCGTAAAGATGCAGCTTGGCGCAGCAACGTGACGAATGCCAGCCCGGCAGCTAAAAGAGAAACTTGACCTTGCCCCGATGGCAAGGATGAAGATGCCTATCGTCACCTTTATTACCTGAATGGAAGGAGTAGCACATGCAACGTTTCAATGTTCAAGGCATGACCTGCGGCCACTGCGTCAAGTCCGTGACCCAGGCGATCAAGAATGACGACCCGGCAGCCGAGGTGCAGGTTGATCTGGCCAGTGGGGTGGTGCAGGTCGAGAGTTCGCTGACGGCGGCGCAGGTCAGCGAGTTGATTCGTGAAGAGGGTTATCAGGTGCAGGTTGCCTGAACACCGTCGATTCGGTAGGAGCCAGCTTGTTGGCTAGAATTGGTGGGAGCGAATTCATTCGCGAAAGGGCCGGTACATTCGATGGATTTTCATCGTCTGGAGTCCCGTCTTCGCGAATGAATTCGCTCCCACATAATTTGCGCCGATCTTGATAACTGTCCGATGCGAGTTTTGGATAGCTGGCTAATTAATTTTCAAGAAATTTCCGGAAACAACTCTGCGGGGCATTAAACTATCCAGCTGCCCGCAAAGACTGTCCTGGATACCCGATGAACCTGCGAACGATCCTGATCCTTGGTGCACTGAGCGCCTTCGGCCCTTTGGCCATCGATTTCTACCTGCCCGGTTTCCCGGCCATGGCCCTGGCCTTTGGCACCGATGAAAAACATGTGCAGTTGACCCTGGCGTCGTACTTTCTTGGCTTGTCTCTGGGACAACTGGCCTATGGGCCGGTGGCGGATCGCTTTGGGCGACGGGTACCTTTATTGGTGGGGGTTACGCTGTTTACCCTGGCGTCCCTGGGCTGTGCCTTTGCGCCGAATCTGGACTGGCTGATCGCTGCGCGTTTCGTTCAGGCGCTGGGTGGATGCGCCGGCATGGTGTTGTCCCGGGCGATTGTCAGCGACAAGTGCGATGCCGTGCAGTCGGCCAAAGTGTTCTCCCAGTTGATGCTGGTGATGGGCCTGGCGCCGATCCTGGCACCGATGCTGGGTGGTGTGCTGGTCAACAGTTATGGCTGGCAGATGATCTTCCTGTCCCTGACCGGTTTCAGCGCCCTGTGCCTGCTGGCGGTTGCCCTGGGGCTGCCGGAGAGCATGCCGGCCAGTCACCCACGACAGCCTCTATCGGGCGCGTTGGGGCAGTATAAGCAATTGCTCAGTGACAGGATTTTCCTCGGCCATGCCCTGACCGGCGGGATCGCCATTGCCGGTATGTTTTCCTACATCGCAGGCTCGCCTTTTGTCTTTATCAAGCTGTACGGCGTGCCGCCTGAGCATTACGGCTGGTTCTTTGGCAGTAATGCGGCGGGCTTCATTTTGGTGGCCCAGGTTAATGCGCGACTGCTGGGCAAGCGTGGCCCGGCGCTGCTGTTATCCCGTGCGGTGTGGGTCTATGTGCTGGCGGCCCTGGCCTTGTGGGCCGTGGCGAGTGTGCATACGCAATCGTTGTGGCCGCTGTTGGTGCCGTTGTTTATCTGCATCGCCAGCCTGGGCTGCATCATCCCTAACTCTTCGGCCTGCGCGATGAATGGTCAGGGCAAACGCGCGGGCAGCGCTTCGGCCTTGCTCGGTTGTCTGCAGTTCAGTGTGGCAGCGGGGGCGGCGGCGTTGGTCGGCGTGCTGCACGACGGCACGGCGGTGCCCATGGCCATGGTTATCAGCCTGTGCGGCGTGCTGACCGTGACCATCAGCGTGCTGACCCGGCGCTTGCAGGGCAAGCGGGATGAGAAGGTGGCTGAGGTTACTTTGTGACGGCATTACGGATGATGCGAATACATGAATGATGTGGGAGCGGATTCGTCCGCGAAGACGGTGTTCAGGTGATAGGGATGTACCGCCCATACCAGCCTGTTCGCGAATGAATTCGCTCCCACATAGTTCACACCAACAGAATTCACCTCGTAGAGTTTGCCTCTACTGTCTTAGAAACCTTCCAGCACAATCTTGCCCTTGGCCTTGCCGCTCTCCAGCAAGGTATGGGCGCGGCGCAGGTTTTCGGCGTTGATGGTGCCGAAGTGCTCGCCGAAGGTGGTCTTGAGCACGCCCGCATCGATCAATTCGGCAACCCGGTTGAGCAGGTTGTGTTGCTCGATCATGTCGTCGGTCTCGAACATCGAGCGGGTGTACATGAACTCCCAGTGCAGCGACAGGCTCTTGCGCTTGAGCTTGCGCACGTCCAGGGCGTCTGGGTCATCGATCAGGCCGAGCTTGCCCTGAGGCTTGAGTGCTTCGACCAGTTGATCGAGGTGATCCTGAGTGTTGGTCAGGCTGGCGACGTGGGTGACGTGGCTCAGGCCGCTGCGCTTGAGTTCTTCGCTCAGTGGTTTGCTGTGATCGAGGACGTCGTGGGCGCCCAGTTCGCGTACCCAGGCGGCTGTTTCCGGGCGTGAAGCGGTGCCGATGACTTGCAATGCAGTCAGCTGCCGGGCCAGTTGGGTCAGGATCGAACCGACGCCACCTGCCGCGCCGACGATCATCAGGCTCTGCGCCTGATCGACCTCGCCTTCGGCAACCTGCAGGCGCTCGAACAGCAATTCCCAGGCAGTGATCGCGGTCAGCGGCAGGGCGGCGGCGTGGGCGAAGCTCAGGGACTTGGGCATATGGCCGACGATGCGTTCGTCCACCACATGCAGCTCGCTGTTGGCGCCGGGGCGGGTCAGGGAACCGGCGTAAAACACCTTGTCGCCCGGCTGGAACAGACTGACTTCGCTACCCACCGCCTTGACGATCCCGGCGACGTCCCAGCCCAGCACCTTGGCCTGGCCGCCTTCGGGCTGCACGTTCTTGCGGATCTTGGTGTCGACCGGGTTGACGGAGATGGCCTTGACCTCTACCAGCAGGTCACGGGGACCGGCGACGGGCTCGGGCAGTTCGATATCTTGCAGGGCGGCGCTGTCGCTGATGGGCAGGGCGTTGTAATAGGCAACGGCTTTCATGACGGTTCCTCTGAATTCAGTGGTATCGGGCGATCAGGCGACGAGGTTCAGGCGCTTGATTTCGAAGTGAGCGAGCAGGTCGCCTGCGGCGGCGCGGAAGGCCTGGATATGTTCGGTGCCGTCATGGCTTTGCAGAGCCGCAGCATCGACCCAGCGCTCGAACATGTAGAAACCTTCGGCGCTTTCCAGGTCCTGGTGCAGTTCATAGGTAATGCAGCCAGGCTCCTGGCGTGTCGCCTGGACCAGGGTTTCCAGGTGTTTCTGCAGCGCAGCGGCCTGGCCGGGTTTGGCGATGAGGGTGGCAATGACAACGAGAGGCTGGGACATATGAACTCCTGAGGCACAAAGACATGGGGATTCGATGGACAGCATGATTAGCTATTTCTCTGGCAGATAAAACCGGCTAAAACGGCAGGCTCTTTCAATGCTTTTTTGATAATCGGCTGACCCATGCTGCGTTTTGATGATTTGCAATTGTTTGTACGGGCGGCGGACCTGGGCAGTCTGTCCGCCGCTGCGCGGGTCATGGACCTGTCGCCGGCCGTGGCCAGTGCCGCGCTCAAGCGCCTGGAGCAGCAACTGGGCTCGCGCCTGCTGACCCGTTCCACCCGCAGCCTGCGCCTTACTGTCGAAGGCGAAGGCTTTCTGCAGTATGCCCGTGCGTCCCTGGGCAGCCTCGATGAAGGCCGACGCCTGCTGGCCAGTAATCAGGATCAGTATCAGGGGGTGTTGCAACTCTCGGCGCCTTCGGATTTCGGGCGAAATGTACTGTTGCCCTGGCTTGATGAGTTTCAGCAGCAGTACCCGCAGCTGAGCGTGCGTCTGCTGTTGGGCGACCAGAATGCCGACCTGTTCCGCCAGCCGGTGGATATCGCCCTGCGCTACGGTGAGCCGGAAGACTCGAGCCTGGTGGCCTTGCCAGTGGCACCGGACAATCGCCGGGTGCTGTGTGCCTCGCCCGACTATCTGGCCCGGCACGGTGAGCCGCAGCACCTGGAGCAACTGGCGCAGCACAACTGCTTGCTGTACCGCCTCGGTAATCGGGTGCATGACCACTGGTTGTTCCATGACGGCAAACGTGAGGTAGGCCTGTCGGTGCAAGGCAATCGCTTCAGTGACGATGCCGACGTGGTCCGGCGCTGGGCGGTGGCGGGGGAGGGGCTGGCGTACAAGTCGTGGCTCGATGTGGCGGCGGACGTACAGGCCGGACGCTTGAAAATAGTCTTGCCGCAGTTACAGGGCGAGCGCTCGCCGCTGAATATCCTCTGCGCCCATCGTGCTCAGTTGAGTCAGCCGGTCAATGCCTTGCGGGACCTGTTGAAGGTGCGCTGCGAGGTATTGGCACGCGATTATCCCGGTCGGATTCACAAGGAAAGCTGAGTATTTGCAGGGGCTGTGTTGAAGAATCAGCCTACAGACTCTTCGGAAAAACATGTGCAAAAGCGTCTTTTTTGGCGACGAAAAGGCACGCTTGATGTGCGGTTTTGTCGACTTCCACCCGCTGTTTTCGGTTGTTTGCAGGTAGGCATTGCCTCTCGGACTACCGGTTTTTGTCCTGAACTGAAGGTGCAAGGCCGGACGCAGCGCGGTTTCGCCTGACTCAAGCCGCATCAGCGCGAGCTTAGGAGCGAATGTCGGGCCGTCGGAATTTATTCATTACGCCGACTAGCAGCGTCGTTTCGTCTATTTGTTTATCGGGGAACCAAAGGGCGCAAAGCTTATACTGGCCGCCTAAAATTGGATCCACATTAGCCAGTCCGCTTGCCCAATGGCTCGTCGATGGGCTGGCTGAGCTGGAGTCCAGCTCGATCAATGCATGACCGCCCGCTTACGCGCGCGCTAGTCATTGCACTGGGACGATTGATTCAACAGGGAGTGAATACATGGAATATGCACCTGGCATCAGCCAGATCGCGACGCTGCTGGCTGACCCCAAGCGCAGTGCGATGATCTGGGCGTTGATGGATGGCACTGCACGACCCTCCGACGAACTGGCCTTGCTGGCGGGACTCTCCACGGCATCGGCAGGTGCTCATCTGGCGCGCCTGGCATCGGGCGGTCTGCTCAAGCAGGAAGCTCGCGGGCGCAAGCGTTTCTTCCGTCTGGCGGCACCGGAAGTCGGTGCGGCCGTGGAGGCTCTGGCCAGTGCTTCGCTGGTACGGGCCGATCAGATCAGCCGCAGTGTCGCCCACCCATTGCCACCCTTGCCGCTGCGGCGCGTCGGCGTGTGCTGTGATCATTTGGGCGGCGAGATGGCGATGGAGTTGTATCAGCGCCTGTTGGGCGCAGGCTGGATCGAGCAACAGGAATCCGGGCTGGGCGTCACCAGCATCGGCGTCGCGCGCTTTGCCGAGCGCGGGATTTACATTCCGGCGCTGGCCCACCGCAAAGTGGAAACCGTGTGCGTCTGCCCGGAAACCAATGACATTGGCCTGCATTTGGGCGGCGCCCTGGGTGCCGGACTGTTGCAGCTGTTCATGCAAATGGGCTGGCTGCGGGCCACGGAAGACTTTGGGCAGTTGCAGGTGTCTTCCAGTGGCCAGCGGGAAATCAGCAAGATCGCCTCGGCGGCCTGAGCCGAGGCGCGTACTCAGGGCTTGACCAGGCGCGCGTCCAGGCTGTTCTGGGCCAGGCGCCGGGCCTGATCCTGAGTCATGCCCAGGTGGGTGTGCAGGGCATGGAAGTTCTCGGTGACATAGCCGCCGAAATAGGCCGGATCGTCCGAGTTCACCGTGACCTTCACCCCACGCTCGAGCATGTCGAGGATGTTGTGCTGGGCCATGTCGTCGAACACACAGAGCTTGGTATTGGACAGCGGGCAGACGGTCAGTGGGATCTGCTCGTCGATGATTCGTTGCATCAGACGCTCGTCTTCAATGGCGCGCACGCCATGGTCGATGCGCTGGATCTTGAGCAGGTCCAGGGCCTCCCAGATGTACTCCGGCGGGCCTTCTTCTCCGGCGTGGGCTACGGTGAGGAAGCCTTCGTTGCGAGCGCGGTCGAAGACTCGCTGGAATTTGCTCGGCGGGTGGCCCATCTCCGAGCTGTCCAGACCAACGGCGACAAAGGCGTCGCGGAACGGCAGGGCCTGGTCCAGGGTTTTCTCGGCTTCTTCTTCGCTCAGGTGGCGCAGGAAGCTGAGAATCAGGCCGCTGCCGATACCCAGTTGCTCACGGCCATCGGCCAGGGCACGGGAAATGCCATTGAGTACAACCTCGAAGGGAATGCCACGGTCGGTGTGGGTCTGCGGGTCGAAGAACGGCTCGGTGTGAATGACGTTCTGTGCCTTGCAGCGTTGCAGATAGGCCCAGGTCAGGTCGTAGAAATCCTGCTCGGTGCGCAATACATCAGCGCCCTGGTAATACAGGTCGAGAAACTCTTGCAGGTTATTGAAGGCATAGGCCCGACGCAGGGTCTCGACGTCGCTCCAGGGCAGGGCGATCTTGTTGCGCTCGGCCAGGGCAAACAGCAGCTCGGGCTCCAGTGAGCCTTCCAGATGCAGGTGCAATTCGGCCTTGGGCAGGGCATTCAACCAGTCGTACATGTAAGTTTTCTCATCAGGTGCAGTGTTCGGCATTCTACAGAGTGCCGTGCGCGAGCGCATGAAACCTGACCGGACGGTTCAGACTTCGGCCTCTTGCTCGCGTCGATAGGCGTAGGTATCGGCGAAGCGCGACAGCAGGAATTCAGCGCAGGTGGTCACAGGATAGCGGGCCGGATGACTTTCGCTCTGGCAGCCGGGCAGGCATTCGATCAGCGTATCGGGATGGGGTTCGGCGAAGAACGGCATCGAGTAGCGATCCATGCCCAGGGGGCTGATCACCCGGTGTGGCGTGGAGACATAACGGTCGTTGCTCCAGCGCGCCATCATGTCGCCGATATTGACCACGAAGGTCCCGGCAATCGGTGGCGCGTCGATCCATTGCCCACGCACATCGCGCACTTGCAGGCCACCGGCGGCATCCTGATACAGCAGGGTCACGCAGCCGTAATCGGTATGGGCGCCGGCGCCTTGCTGCTCGGCCGAGCTGGCGGTAGCGCGGGGCGGGTAGTGAATCATGCGCAGTACGCTGACCGGGTCTTTGAAGCGTTGGTCGAAGAAGTCGCGTTCGATGCCCAGCGCCAGGGTCATGGACCGTAGCAGGGTCTGGGCCAAGGCCTGCATGTCCTGATAATGCTGCTCCATCAGGGCCTGCCAGCCGGGCAGTTCGGGATGTCGATTGGGCCCGCGCAGCGGTTTGTCGGCGAGGACGTCGGGATGATCGGCGGGCAGGTGCAGGCCCATGTCGAAGGTTTCTTTCAGGTCGCTGGGCAGGCTGGGGTCCAGCTGTTCCGTCGCGACGGCGCCGTAGCCGCGATGGTGGCGGCTCTGGGTGATATCGATCTTGAGCTTTTGCGCAGGCGCCTGAGCAAAGAACGCGCGCGCCTGGCTTTGCACGGCCTCGATGCGCTCGGCACTGATCGGATGACCCTTGATATAGAAAAAGCCCCACTCGCGGCAGGCACTGTCGATCTGCCCGGCGACGCTTTGCCAGGCCTGTTCGTCGGTGCTGTAGAGCGGGGTTATGTCGATGATGGGGAGCGTGTTCATTGCACCTTCCTGGCGGAATTTTCTTCCGTAAGACCGGCTTTAGCCGGGAGAGCCGCAACATATTTTCTGTTGCAGAGATCGCGCTCCCGGCTAAAGCCGGTCCTACAGGGTTTTGCGTATGCCCGTTATTTGGGCGGGCCTGCGATGGTTTCAGTGTTTACTTCGGCAGATCTGCGGTGATGCCTTTGTGGGAGCGAGGCTTGCCCGCGAATACGCCAGTCGATCCAACACAGTGTCTGTGGCAGAAATATCCTGCTCGCGGGCAAGCCTCGCTCCAACGGTGCTGTGTTTACTTCGGCAAATCCGCCGTGATGCCTTCGACGTAATAATTCATCGAAGCCAGTTCAGCATTGGTCGCCGTCGTTCCCGCCGGGATTTTCACGGCGCCGGTCTGGTCCTTGATCGGGCCGGTGAACGGGTGCAGTTCGCCGCTTTTGATGCTGGCGATGATTTTCTCGGCTTCGCTCTTCACGTCAGCAGGCACGACGTCGCTGATCGGCAGTTCGACCGTGCCATCGCTGAGGCCACCCCAGAAGTCCTGGGATTTCCAGGTGCCGTCGAGCACGCTCTGGGTCGCCTTGATGTAATGCGGGCCCCAGTTGTTGACGATGGACGTCAGTACCGACTTGGGCCCGAAGTGCGCCATGTCCGAGGCGTAGCCCACGGAATAGACGCCACGGCGTTCAGCGGTCTGGATCGGTGCCGGGCTGTCGGTGTGCTGGAAGATCACGTCCACGCCCTGGTCGATCAGCGCGTTGGCGGCGTCGGCTTCCTTGCCCGGATCGAACCAGGAGTTGACCCAGACCACCTTGATTTCGGTGCCTGGGTTGTACTTGTTCAGGGCCAGCTGGATGGCGTCGATGTCGCGGATCACTTCCGGGATCGGGAAAGAAGCGACGTAGCCGATCTTCTTGGTCTTGGTCATTTTCGCTGCGAGGAAGCCGCCGACGTAGCGACCTTCATAGGTCTTGGCCAGGTAAGTGCCGAGGTTCTTGTCCTGCTTGTAGCCGGTGGCGTGTTCGAAGGTCACCTTGGGGAATTGCTTGGCGACTTTCAGCGTCGGGTTCATGTAGCCGAACGAGGTGGTGAAGACCAGGTTGTAGCCGTCCTTGGCCATGTTGCGGATTACCCGCTCGGCGTCGGCACCCTCGGGCACGTTCTCGACGTAGTTGGTGGTCACCTTGTCGCCCAGGGCGGCGGCCATGGCTTTGCGACCCTGCTCATGCTGATAGGTCCAGCCGTGGTCACCGATAGGGCCGATGTAGACGAAGCCGACTTTCAGCGGATCGGCGGCAACAGCCATCAGGCTGGAACCCAGGCCGATCACGGCAGCCATTGCACACAACAGCTTCTTCAGCGGACGACGTGGGTGAGAGGTGGAATGCATCGGGTCGAGCTCCTTCTGGTCTTGTTGGTATCGGGTTGGCGGCACCGGCAAATCGGGCTGTGCAACCAATGCAAAAAACTGACCAACAGGACAACTAATGGAGTTTGACGGTGTTGCGCTGCCTGCAGTGTTGAGCTCACGACACCGGACAGTGCACCGCCGTGTGCCCTTGCTGTGAACTGGTGCAGCGATAGTGGCATTTGAAACCTTTAGACTAGCGTGCGCTCTACAGGCGCTGGATGTACAACACATGGACCGGAAAAGGCAGGCAATGGGCTCTCTACTCAAGCAAGAAAAGTTTCTGCTGCTGGCGATTGTCACCGCCTTCGTCGCATACCCTCTCGAACACACGCTGCTGTCTCACGGCCAGGGGGTCGCCCTGATCTCGGGGATCGTGCTGGTGCTGGCGATCATTTGCGCGTCGATGCGTGTGGCTCACCATGCCGAGTTGCTGGCGGAAAAATTCGGCGACCCCTACGGCACCATGATCCTGACCCTGTCAGCGGTGTTGGTGGAAGTGGTGATCCTGGCGATCATGATGAGCAACGAGGCCTCGCCGACGCTGGTGCGGGACACCATTTATTCGGCGGTAATGCTCGATATCAACGGCATCCTCGGCCTTGCGGCACTGATGGGCGGCTTCAAGCATGGTGAGCAACCGTATAACGACGACTCGGCGCGCACCTACAGCGTGATGATTCTCACGGCGGTGGCGGTATCCATGGTGGTGCCGGAGTTTGTGCCCGAGGCCAAGTGGAAGCTGTATTCGATGTTCACCATCGGCGCCATGGTGCTGCTGTATACGGTGTTCCTGCGCATGCAGGTCGGCCCGCACAGTTACTTCTTCAGCTACAGCTATCCGCAGAAGCACCACGGCGAGCAGTCGGGGCATGAGGAGGCACCGATCAACCTCAAGCTTTCAATCGGTATGTTGGTGCTGGGTATCGTAGTGATCGGTGCCCTGGCCGAAGTCATGGCCAAAACTATCGACCTGGGCCTGCAAGGCAGCGGCGCTCCGCCAGTGCTGGCTGCGGTCTTGGTGGCGACCATTTCTGCGGCACCGGAAATTCTCACCGCCCTGCGCGCAGCCCTGGCCAACCGCATGCAATCGGTGGTCAATATTGCCCTCGGTGCTTCGCTGTCGACGGTGATCCTGACGGTTCCGGTGATGGAAGCCATGGCCCTTTACACCGGCCAGCCCTTCCAGATGGCGATGACCCCGGTGCAGACCGTGATGATCTTCGTCACCCTGCTGGTCAGCGCGATCAACCTCAATGACGGACAGACCAACGCCATCGAGGGTATGACCCATTTTGTGCTGTTTGCGACGTTCATCATGTTGTCGCTGATCGGGCTCTGATTGCCTATTCTGTGGGACCGGCTTTAGCCGGGAAGGCGTATTCCCGGCTAAAGCCGGTCCCACATTTGTTCCCGTATTTCAATTCATTGGCTGCGCCACGGCGCCAACGCCGCCGCATCCAACGCCTGCCACAAAGGCTCCCAATGCACATGGGTGTGTTGCAGCCAAATGCCGTTCTGCGCAACCAACGGCACGCTATCCAGGGCCAGTAATTCGTCGAGGGGGATGGTCAGGGTCCGGAACGGATCGGGCTGCTCTTCGGGTTCCCAGTCCTGTTCAAAGAGCTTGATGCGCAATTTGTCGTGATCGAAACCGAGGAACTCCGGGCGCGAATCGAGATAGCTGGGGTAGTAGCGCAGGCTGCGTTCCTGCACGTCGAGGAGCAGCAGGCGCCAGGTGTCCTGGCCAAGGGTGTAGGGGTCGTAGTTATCCGGGATAAAACTGGTCAGGGCCAGGTAGCGCCCGGCCGGGGACCAGGCCATGGACGGCGACAGCCCTTGCACTGCACAGCCCGAAGCAGTCAGCAGAAAACCGTTCAGGCGCAATGACTGGGCGCGCAGCCAACTGGTGGCGTACTCGGTTTCGCAGCCGAACAGCCAGGCCGCGTCGCGATTACCCGGCGCCACCTGGACAAAATCGCCATCAGCCACCGCCGCCTGGGGCTGTTCGACTCTGCGCCATGGCGGCAACTGACGCAGATAACCGGCCTCGACCTGCAATTCCACACTCTGGTAGTACAGCTGTGAGTCATCCCGATAGCGGCAGAACCCGGCGGCGTTGGCTGCGTCAGGCGCAGGCTGATCGAAACGGCGCAGGGGAGAGGTGGCGTAGTCGCGGCTGAGGCGTCCGCGTATTGCCGCAACGGTCAGTTTGCCCGCGCGAAAATCCAGTATCCGGGCGACCAACAGCGGCGCACTTTGCAGCAGGGTCCGCGCATGCAGATCGACCACCACGGCATGCCCGGTCACCGCTGGCGGTTCGCTGAATGGCAGCAGCGCAAGAAAGCCGCCGCAATCGCTGACCCGATGATCGAGCAGCCACAACCCCGGCAACTGCCAGTCGCCGATGCGACAGCAATAGGCGCCCACGCCTTCGCTATTGTCGGACTGCCATTCGAGCCAGGCGCGCTGCTGACTCTTTAACGGCAGGGATTCGACCCGACTGCTACCGCGCTTGAGCCCTGTGTGCAAGGGCATGGCCAGGCGCACGCGGGTCAATGGCCGCTCGCCCACCACTATGCGCCCGCGGGGCGTATGACCGATTTCAGTCTCGGTATCGCTGTGGATGCTGTACAGGCCGTAGCCATAGCGGCCGTTGTCCGGTTGCGGGTAGTCGAGGTAGGCGTCGATCCACAGGTGCTGATCGTCCAGTGCCAGGGGCTCATGCCAGTTCAACGAGGGTTCGTTATCCTGTTTGATCCAGGCATCGGACAGCTTGCGCCAGCCCCGGTCGTTGCCAAACAGCCAGTAGCCGCCACTGTCCGCTTCGTCGCTGTGGGCGATGCAGGCGAATTGGCTGCCGTGCGGGTGCCAGATCAGTGGCGAGTCGGCGCGGACCAACATCGGGCTCTGCACGCCATTAATGCTCAGGCGGTACTCGGGGTAGCGCAGGGGGGCGACGGGGTCTGGCAGCGCGCGCAGGTCGGGCGGCAGGAAGATATGTCCTTCGACGTTCAGCTCGCCACGGGGTGGCGGATATTCGACGTGTTCCCTGGCCATCTGCTCCTGCCAGCTGCCGGGCTCCAGCCACAGGTCGCCGATGGCGATCAGGTCCACGGCCTCGGCGCCTTGCAGCAGTTCTTCCAGGGGCGTTTTGCGCGGGCTGTTTTCCACCAGCGGGCTGATCCGGCCACTGAGGCCCTGCTCGTCGAATTCATCCAGTTCCCAGAACTGGTCGTTGTCGCAGATATAAATGCGCCGCGCTGTGCGGTCGAAGATCATCAGCTTCCAGCTGCTGCGCGAGGGGATAGGCGCGGCGAAATAACGGCCATCGCTGGAGAAGCGCGCCGACGAACCAAGGCCTTGCAGCAACACGCCGTCGCTGAACAGGTAATCGCAGTAAGTCGGCCCGCCCATGGCGATTTCGCTATGGTTGAAAGTGCGGATCGGCTGACCTTCGGGGGTAACGCTCGGCTCATCGCCGCCCCAGGCACTGCCGCCGCCGGAGGATTTGACGGGCTCCGCTTTGGCCAGGCCCAGGCGTTTTTCCCACATGGCCACGCTGGCCAGGCCTGCGGCCATGGTCAGCATCGCCGCGAAAATGCCCCAATAGCCCGGCAACGCCCGGCCGACACTGAAACCCAGACCGAACGCCGCGCCGCACATCAAGCGGGCGATAAACCGGGCACTGTCGGGTGAACCCAGTTTAGCCGCCAGCCACATGGCCCCG
The DNA here is from genome assembly GCF_024807945.1 of Pseudomonas sp. JUb42. Taxonomy (GTDB): domain Bacteria; phylum Pseudomonadota; class Gammaproteobacteria; order Pseudomonadales; family Pseudomonadaceae; genus Aquipseudomonas. Next base: position 61,755 of record NZ_JANUFD010000024.1, read on the forward strand.
GCACATGCCAATACCGCCAGCAAGGCGGCAAAGGGCGGCAGGATCGTGACCAGAAATACCGGCACCAGCAGCACAATGAGCTGCCACAGCAACTCCAGCAGCAGGCGGCCCAGGCTTTTACCTTCATCCGTGGGGGTAGGTGTGGTCACAAGGGCTCGATAGGTGGCAGAAGAGGCCGATCACTCTAGCGGATCGGCCTTGTGTCTCGCTATCGACTCAGTCACAGCCCGGCGCTGCCAATCAGCCTGCGATCAATTGCGCGGCGGCCTGGCGGTGGTCGGCGATCAAACCCTTGAGGTCGAGACCTTCTACCTGCCCGTCGATCACCCGCCACTGGCCGCCGATCATCACCCGGTCGGCACGGTCGGCGCCGCACAGCAGCAGGGCTGACAGCGGGTCGTGGCTGCCGGAGAAACGCAGTTCATCGAGTTTGAATAGCGCCAGGTCAGCCTGCTTGCCCACCGCCAGTTCGCCGATGTCGGTGCGGCCGAGCAACTGCGCCGAGCCCTTGGTGGCCCAGCCCAGGACTTTCTCCGGGGTGATGCGTTGCGCGCCATAACGCAGGCGTTGCAGGTACAGGGCCTGGCGGGCTTCGAGGATCATGTTCGAGGCGTCGTTGGAGGCCGAGCCGTCGACGCCCAGGCCTAATGGCGCGCCGGCTTCGAGCAGATCCAGTGTCGGGCAGATGCCAGAGGCCAGGCGCATGTTCGAGCTCGGGCAATGGCAGATGCCGGTGCCCGCAGCGCCGAGACGCTGGATCTCATCCGGATTGAAGTGAATGCCATGGGCCAGCCAGGTGCGTGGGCCCAGCCAGCCGACGCTGTCCAGATAGTCCACGGTGCGCAGGCCGAAGCGTTGCAGGCAGAAGTCTTCTTCATCGAGGGTTTCGGCCAGATGGGTATGCAGGCGCACATCGAGTTTTTCCGCCAGGGCGGCGCTCTCGCTCATGATCTGCGGCGTCACCGAGAACGGCGAGCAGGGCGCCAGGGCGATCTGGATCCGCGCACCGTCGCCGCGTTCGTGATAGGTCTCGATCAAGCGCTGACTGTCGGCAAGAATCACCTCGCCCTGCTGCACCGTCTGCTGCGGCGGCAAGCCACCATCGGCTTCGCCCAGGCTCATGGAACCACGAGTGAGCATGGCGCGCATGCCCAGTTCGCGCACGCTTTGCACCTGGATGTCGATGGCGTTTTCCAGGCCATCAGGGAACAGATAGTGATGATCCGCCGCCGTGGTACAGCCCGACAGCAACAGCTCGGTCAGCGCCACTTTACTGGCCAGGGCCAGTTTCTCCGGGGTCAGGCGCGCCCACACCGGGTAGAGGGTCTTCAGCCAGGGAAACAGCGGCTGATTGACCACCGGCGCCCAGGCCCGGGTCAGGGTCTGATAGAAGTGATGATGGGTATTGATCAGGCCCGGCAGCAGCACATGCTCGCGGGCGTCAAAGACCTGATCGCAGGGCACGGCAGGTTGCTGGTCGAGGCCGAGGACTTCAACGATGACGCCGTCTTCGATCACCAGCCCGCCTCGGGCGTCGAGGTCATTGGCGGTAAAGATGGCGAGGGGATTTTTCAACCAGATACGGATCGCGGGCATGGGCCGGCTCCTCTGAAAGTGGGTTCAGGTTTGCCAGCTCAGTGATGCCCTGTCTGCTGATCCAGGGTCGCCGCTGCTTGGGGCAGCATGGGCGAGGGCGCGATTCTAGGGTTTGGACGGCGCGTGGGCAAGTGCGCTTGGGTTACGCTGCGACCAAATGCATGGACACCGTCAGGTTCGCGGCAGCAGCCAGATCGACCAGTGCATCAAGGCTGAAAAGATCGACCCGACCCGATTTGAGATTGGAAAAGCGCGGTTTGGTAATGCCCAGTCGAGCGGCTTTGAGGGTGTCGCTGCCGGGCCATTGCTTGATGGACTCGTTGAGTTCGATCATCAAGGCCGAGCGGACTTTCAAGTGGGCGGCTTCCTGTGGTGTATCGGCCAGGGCGTCCCAAACGCTGGAAAATGTTTGTTCGTTGCTCATTTTTTATCCCTCATCAAATCTCGCAGCCTGACGCTGGCGAGTTCAACTTCCCGTTTCTCGGTCTTTTGTGTTTTCTTGCGAAAAGCGTGCAGAACGTAGACCGCGTTTGGAAGCGTTGCCAGATACACAATCCGAAAGGCGCCGGATGGCTCACGGATGCGCAGCTCCCGGACTCCAACGCCAATAGTCGGCATGGGTTTCCAGTCCTCGAGTTCAATGCCTCGTTGCACGCGGTCCAATTGGAAACCTGCGATTGACTGCGCGGCACCGGGGAAACCGCGTATCTGCTCCAAGGAGTCGCCCAAAAACTTCAGTGGTTTCATGCTTCATTCCGGTGTTAGAAATGAAGCTGATTGTTATCGAGTTCGATAACAAATATTAGCAGCGTTTTCCTTCGTCATGCATGGGAAAAATCGGCAAAGTTTGCAGGCTTCATGGCGCACACACGCCTTGTCGCAATTGTTGCTGACGTATGACCCACTCACCAGGCAATCACCTCCCCCCGATAATCAATGAAATGATGCCCGCCCTGGCCCGCATAGGCATTGAGCTGCTCCACCAGGCCGCGAGTGCTGGTCTCGACATCCAGTGGTGCGTTGTCGCCGCCCATGGCGGTTTTTACCCAACCCGGATGCATCGACAGCACGGTCGGGCGCTGTTCGCCCAATTGTGTGACGAAGGTGTTGGTCATGGAGTTGAGGGCGGCCTTGCTGGCTTTGTACAGGGCCATTTCTGCGCCATCCGGGCAGGCCACGCTACCCAGCCAGGAACTCATGAAGGCCAGTACGCCGCTGCCCGGACGGACTTGGCCGACGAAGCGCTCGGCCAGGCGAATCGGTGCGACGGCATTGGTCAGGAACAACTGGCCCAGTTCGGCGGCAGTGGCTTGTTCGGCGCTTTGGTGCTGCGGCCCCATGATGCCGGCGTTGACGAACAGCGCGTCGAAAACCTGGCCTTGCAGACTCTGCTTCAAAGCATCCAATGACGCGATGCTGTCCATGTCGAGGGTTTCGATATGTACGCCGGGCACGGCTTTGAGGTCGTTGGCTTTTTGCTGATCGCGCACGGTGGCGGTGACCGTCCAGCCCTGTTCAGTCAGGCGCTGCACCAGACCAAGGCCGAGGCCACGAGAGGCACCGATGATCAGCGCGGTTTTATTGGCAGACATGAAAGTTCTCCTGATAGGCAAGAAGGGGAGTCAAGGAGTGAGCGGGCAACTCTGACCCAGGCGCTGGCGAATCTCGGCGCGCAATTGGCCGAGTTCGGCGATGCGGGTTTCGATCAGGGTCAGTTTGTCCTCGAGCAGTTGCGCAATCGCCAGATCCGGTGACGGCGCATTCCATAGTTCGGCAACGCTCTGGCCGATTTCGTTCAGGCTGAAACCCAGGCGTTGTGCAGTCTTGATGAACTGCACCAGTTGCACCATTTCTACCGGGTAATGACGATAGCCGTTGGCACTGCGTTGCGCAGCGATCAGGCCGCGTTGCTCGTAGAAGCGCAGGGTATCGCGGCTGACGGCGGCGGCCTGGGCCAATTCACCAATGCGCATGGGTTCAGTCCTCGGTGCTTGACCCTGGAGCGTACTCCAGGCTTTAGCCTGTGGGAAATCCCAATCCCCAGGAGCGCGTCATGTGGCAAGCCGAGCACTATCGTCGAGTGGTAAGAGCCAGTGGCTGGTACGACCTGATCGTCACCGCTGCCTTTGCAACGCCGTGGAGTTTCATGGCGTTGCACGGCTTTCTATCGACGTTGAGCCAGGCCTTGAATCTGCCCGGTGAACTGCCACCGTTCGAAGCCACCCATATGCTGATGGCCAACCTGCTCGGGTCTATTGTCTGCGTGTGGGCGGTGTTGCGGATTCGTGATCCGCAGCTGCAGTTCGGACGTTATGACGCGGTTGGACGATTGTTGTTTGCGGCGTGGCAGGGCTATGCCCTGATGCATGGCGCGACCACATTGCTGGTGGGTTTTCTGGTAGTGGAGTTGGCGTGGGCGGTGATGCAGTTATGGCCGGTTGCAGGTTGTGGGAGCCGCCTTGGTGGCGATCGAGTGCGAAGCGCTCGCAAAGGCGTCATTGACTGATCTGACACCATCGCCAGCAAGCCGGCTCCCACAAGGTGCGCATTCCAATTTGAAACCGGATGACGTCCTATCCTGCGCTTGTCAATGCCCCGCCTGCCAAGGCTGCCCCAGCGAAACCGGCGCATACAACCGTGTGCGCAGCGCATCCCGTGACAGCAGCACCAACACCACGATAGTCGCCACGTAAGGCAGCATCGCCAGCAGATTGGACGGGATCGCCAGGCCGATGCCTTGCGCCACCAGGTGCAGGATACTGGCCAGGCCGAACAGGTAGGCGCCGAGCAGCAGGCGCCATACTCGCCAACTGGCGAATACCACCAGAGCCAGGGCGATCCAGCCGCGGCCGGCGCTCATGTTTTCCGCCCACATCGGCGTGTAGGCCAGGGACAGGTAGGCACCGGCCAATCCGGCCATGGCACCGCCGAACAGCACCGCCAGGGTCCGTACGCGCAGCACCGGCAGGCCCATGGCACTGGCGGCGTCGGGGTTTTCGCCGACGGCCTGAATGATCAGGCCGATTCGGCTCTTGAGCAGCGCCCAGGCGACCAAGGTAAACAAGGCGAAGGACAGGTAGACCAGAATGTCCTGGGCAAACAGCATGCGCCCGATCAGCGGGATATGGCTGAGAAAGGGTATGACAACCGGCTCGAAACCTTGCAGCGGCTTGCCGACCCAGGCCGCGCCGACAAAGGTCGAAAGGCCCACGCCAAAGATGGTCAGGGCCAGCCCCGTAGCGACCTGGTTGGCGTTGAAGACCAAGGCAACGAGCGCAAACAGCGCCGACAGCAGCATCCCGGCGCACATCGCCAGCAACACGCCCAGCCATAGATTGCCGGTGCTGAAGGCGACGATAAAGCCGATCACCGCGCCAAACAGCATCATGCCTTCCTGGCCGAGGTTGAGGACGCCGCTTTTTTCGCAGATCAGTTCGCCCAGCGCCACCAACAAGAGGGGCGTGCCGCAGCGGACCATGGCGAAGAAAATATTGCTCAGCAGATCGATATCCATCACACGGCTCCTGCGACTGGCGCCATCTGGCGTTTGGCCCAGCGGCCCTTGAGCCGTGGGCGGTAAAGAATCAAAACGTCACAGGCGAGCAGGAAGAACAGCATCATGCCCTGGAACAATTGGGTGATGGCCTGGGGCAGATTCATCGACATCTGCGCGCTTTCCCCGCCCAGGTAGAGCAGGGCCATCAACAGGCTGGAAAACAGGATACCCAGTGGATTGAGGCGCCCCAGAAAAGCCACGGTGATCGCCGCATAGCCGTAGCCCGGTGACACCTGCGGCACCAGTTGGCCGATAGGCCCGGTGACTTCGCAGACCCCGGCAAGCCCCGCCAATGCACCGCTGATCAGCAGTGCCAGCCAGACCAGCCGCTTCTCGCGAAAGCCGACAAAACCCGCTGCGCGCTTGTCCAGGCCAAGCACCTTGATCTGGAAACCGATAAAACTGCGTTGCAACAGAACCCAGACCGCAACCAATGCCAGCAGGGCGAAATACACCCCGGCATGAATCCGTCCGTCTTCCATCAACAGCGGCAGGCGGCTGGCGTCGCCGAACATGGCTGATTCGGGGAAGTTCATGCCGGCCGGGTCCTTGAGCGGGCCGTGGACAAAGTACAGCAGCAGGTTCAGGGCGATGTAATTGAGCATGATGCTGGTAAGGATTTCATTGGCGTTGAAGTGGGTACGCAGCCAGGCGGTAAGCCCGGCCCACGCCGCGCCCGCGAGGGTGCCGACCAGCAGGATCAGTACCAGCGCCCAGCGGCTCTCGATGTCGATGACATTCACCGCCACTGCGCTACCGGCCAGGGCGCCCAGCAGCAACTGGCCTTCGGCGCCGATGTTCCAGATCCGCGCCTGATAGGCCACGGCCAGGCCCAGAGCGCAGAGCAGGATCGGCAACGCCTTGACCATCAGTTCGGACAGGCCGTAGAGGTCGCTGACCGGCGCGATCAACAGGGTATGCAGGGTTTTCAGCGGGTTCAGGCCCAGGGCCATAAACAGCAGTGAGCCGCAGAGCAGCGTCAGCACGGCAGCCAGCAGGGGCGAGAACCACAGCATGGCGCGCGATTGTTGCCCGCGCGGTTCCAGGGAAAGCAGCATCGCAGGCTCCTTAATTAATGACGGTAGCGGGAAGTGGGGTGGCAGCGGCGGCGGGCGCGTCGTCGAACTGACCGGCCATCCAGCCACCGACCTGCACGGCGCTGGTCTGCTCCACCGGCTTGAGTGCCGAGAGCCGACCGCTGCTGAGGGCGGCGATGCGATCGCTGATCTGGAACAGCTCGTCCAGGTCTTCGGAGATCACCAGAATCGCCGCCCCGGCATCACGCAGGGCGATCAACGCGCGATGAATCGCCGCCGCCGCGCCCACGTCCACGCCCCAGGTCGGGTGCGCGGCCACCAACAGTTTCGGTTTTTGCAGGATCTCGCGACCGAGAATGAATTTCTGCAGATTGCCCCCCGAGAGGCTGCGGGCGGCTGTCTGGGTGTTCGGCGTCTTGACCGCAAAGCGGCGGATGATGTCTTCGGTCAACGCCTGCACCTTGCCGCGCTGGATCAGCCCCTTACTGACCAGGCCCTGTTGGAACGCGGTGAGCAGGGCGTTATCGCTCAGGCTCAACTCCGGCACGGCGCCATGGCCCAGGCGTTCGGCCGGGACAAAGGCCAGGCCCAGGCGTCGACGGACATCCGGGCGCAAGTGGGCCACGTGTTTATCGGCAAAACGGATCAGCCCTGAGTCACGAGAGGGCAGCGGTTGTTCGCCGCTGAGCAGGTCCAGCAGCTCGTCCTGACCGTTGCCCGCGACGCCAGCGATGCCGACGATTTCGCCGCTGCGCACTTGCAGGTTGATGTCCACCAGGGAGCAGCCAAACGGATCAGGGTTGCTCCACGAGAGCTTCTCCACACGCAGGAACGAGGTGTTGCCGGTGACTTTAGGGTACTGCGCGACCAGACCTTCGGCATCGCCGACCATCAGGCGCGCCAGTTCCAGATCGCTGCATTGCGCCGGGATGCAATGCCCCGACACCTTGCCGCCGCGCAACACCGTGGCGCTATGGCACAGCGAGCGGACTTCGCCGAGCTTGTGGCTGATAAACAGAATGCTGCAGCCTTCATGGGCCAGGCGGCGCAGGGTGACGAACAGCTCCTCGGCTTCCTGGGGTGTCAGCACCGAAGTCGGCTCGTCGAGAATCAGCAGGCGGATGTTCTGCATCAGGCAGCGAATGATCTCGACCTTTTGCCGCTCGCCAATCGACAGGCTATGCACCAGTCGCTGGGGTTCCAGCGCCATGCCATAACGCTGGGAGACCTCGCGGATGCGTGGTTCCAGCTGTTTGGGTGTACCTGCCGAGGCGCCCATGGCCAGTGCGATGTTCTGCGCTACAGTCAACGTCTCAAACAACGAGAAATGCTGAAATACCATGCCGATACCCAAGCTGCGTGCCTGAGCCGGGTTGCGCATGGTCAGGTCGCTGCCCTGCCAGATGATCGAACCGGAATCGGGTTGGGTCACGCCGTAGATGATCTTCATCAGCGTGCTCTTGCCCGCCCCGTTTTCCCCCAGCAAGGCATGGATCTCGCCGGGCTGAATGCTCAGGTCAATGGCGTCATTGGCCAGGCAGCCCGGGTATTGCTTGCTGATTTTGCGCAGTTGCAGGCGCGGGTTTGTCCCAAGGTTTGACATGACAGGCTCTGATCGTGAAATGGGTCGCGGCAGGGTTAAAGCAAAAAGCTGGCCAATGGGTCAGGTTTTTTCGATGTGCGCCTGTTCCTGTCACGACCAACGCCCGTAGGACCGGCTTTAGCCGGGAGGGCGCTCTCCCGGCTGAAGCCGGTCCTACAGATGAAGCCAGTCCGGGAATCCGGCGCAGTGCTATTCGGGCACCAGATCAGGGCGAAAACCCTGGCAAAAGACTCAAGATGGATCATCAACCTGTACAAAAAATGTACAGCAACAGCCGAGCGAGTTACCTCAAGCGCTGCCGCCACCCTTGCACCTGTTATCCACAGGTTGCTCCACAGTAATTGTGCGCAAGGGCAAAAGCCCGGCATAAGCAGGCTGCGCTTTGGATCTATAGGCGATAACGGCGTTTAACACACTGTTTTGATGGCGGTTTATCAGTCCGTCGGGAAATGTGAACGAAAAGTGATCAATGCCCCGTAAGCCATGTCGTACAAGGGCTGCAGCCCGATGTGCTCAGCTTATCCACAGTCAGGTGCACAGCAGGTGTGGGCAATTCAGTCCGCAGTGGATTCGTGCAGGATAATCCTGCCACGGCTCAGATCGGCGAGTTGCCGTTGCAAGACTTCGACCTGCTCCGGGCCAATGGCAATCGACAGCTCGACACCGTTGGAAGTGAAGTTCTCCGCCTGAATCAGGCCATTGATTTCAGCGACGCGCAGCTTGACCAGGGCCAGCTCGCTGAAGCTGCATTCCAGCTCCCGCGTTACGCGATTGATCAGCGGGCGGCGCTCGGCCTGTTGCAGACATTTATTCGCGCCACCGCCATAGGCCCTGGCCAGGCCGCCAGTGCCCAGTTGAATGCCGCCGTACCAACGGATGACCAGCACCACCACCTGATCGAAATCCTGGGCCTCGATGGCTGCCAGAATCGGTCGCCCCGCTGTACCGCCCGGTTCGCCGTCATCGTTGCTGCGGTATTGCGCGCCCAGTTTCCAGGCCCAGCAGTTGTGCGTGGCATCGAGGTCACTGTGTTGCTCGATAAAGGCCTGGGCGTCTGCCGGGCTATTGATCGGCGCGGCCAGGGTGATGAAACGGCTCTTGCGGATTTCTTCACGAAATTCGCAAGGGCCGAGCAGGGTAAACGGCATCTTCGCTTCCAGCTGGGGTTACGCGGCTGTTGGTGTCAGCCCGCAGCCCTTGAGAATGATACGGATCAGGTTGTCGCCTGCCACTTCCATGTCCTGCTTGGTCAGGCGCGTACGCCCGGTGACCTGGCAGATCTGTGTGGCGAAATCAGCATAATGCTGGGTGCTACCCCACAACAGGAAGATCAGGTGCACGGGGTCGACCGGGTCCATTTTGCCTGCGTCGATCCAACCCTGGAACACCGCAGCGCGGCCCTGGAACCATGCGCGGTAGTCCTGGCTGAAATATTCGTTCAGGCATTCACCGCCGCTGATGATCTCCATGGCGAAGATCCGCGAGGCCTGGGGCTGGCGACGGGAGAATTCCATTTTGGCGCGAATGTAGCGGCTCAGGGCTTCAGCCGGATCGTCTTCCACGCTCAGGTGGTTGAAGGTGCTGTCCCACAATTCGATGATGTTGCTGAGCACGGCGATATACAGCCCGAGCTTGTTGGTGAAGTAGTAATGCAGGTTGGCCTTCGGCAGCCCGGCGTTCTGCGCGATGGTGTTCATGCTGGTGCCTTTGAAACCATGGCGGGCGAATTCGTCTTCAGCAGCTTTTATGATCGCTTGCTCGTTCTTTTGACGAATGCGGCTGGCGGGCTTGGCGGATTGATTGCTGTGCGCTGGGACTTCGAGGGTCATGGGCAATTCCGGACAGATCATAGGGTGCGACGGATGCACTGATAGCGCACCCGCAACAATCCGACAAGCGTTGCTTGTGTTATTTAGCTCCCTCAGGCTCGGAAATTTCTTCGGCTACTGTCGACTTTTCCTTCGGCAGCAGTAGCGACATCAGCAGGGCTGTGATGCCGCCGCTGGTGATGGCCGAGTCGAACAGATTCTGTACCAGTTTGGGCATGTGATGCAGCAGGGCCGGTTGCGCTGCAATGCCCAGGCCGACACCGAAGGAGGTGGCGATGATCAGCATGCTGCGCCGGTCCAGTGGTGCCCGGGACAGGATGCGTACGCCAGCCGCGGCAACGCTGCCGAACATCACCAGGGTGGCGCCGCCCAGTACCGGTTTGGGAATCTGCTGGACGATGGCGCCGATCATGGGAAACAGCCCGAGAATGATCAGTACCGCGCCTATATAGAGGCCGACATAGCGGCTGGCCACGCCGGTCAGCTGAATCACTCCATTGTTCTGGGCGAAGGTGGTGTTGGGGAAGGCGCTGAACGTGGCGGCGAGCATGCAACTGACGCCATCGCCAAGAACGCCGCCCTTGAGCCGCTCGATATAGCTCGGGCCGCTGATGGGCTGGCGCGAGAGCATGCAGTTGGCGGTCAGGTCGCCGACGGTTTCGATGGTGCTGATCAGATAAATCAGCGCGACCGGGAGGAACGCGCCCCAGTCAAAACTGAAGCCGAACTTGAACGGCACCGGCACGCTGATCAAGGGCAGGCTGCTGATGGATTGCGGCACCAGCTTGCCGCTGAACCAGGCCGCCAGGCTGCCCAGCAACAGGCCGATAATGATCGCCGACAGGCGTATCCACGGGGTGTTTGAGCGGTTGAGCAGGATGATTACCAACAGCACGAAACCGCCCAGCGCCAGGTTGACCGGCTCGCCAAAATCCGGGGCATTGAAGCCGCCGCCGAGATCGGTGACACCGACCTTGATCAGACTGACGCCGATCAATGTAATCACAATGCCGGTCACCAACGGCGTGATGACTTTCTGCAGTTGACCGATGAAGCGGCTGAGGACGATCTGCACCACGGCGCCGAAAAAGCACACGCCGAAAATCATCGCCATGATCTCTTCCGGGCTGCCGCCGCGCTGCTTGACCATGAAACCTGCCGACAGCACCGCACCGAGAAAGGCGAAACTGGTGCCTTGCAGGCAGATCATCCCGGCGCCTATGCCGAACGGCCGACGCGCCTGGATGAATGTTCCTACGCCAGAAACCAGCAACGCCATGCTGATCAGGTAGGGCAGGTAAGCCCCAAGCCCGAGAGCAGAACCGATCACCAGGGGCGGGGTGATGATGCCGACGAAACTGGCGAGCACATGCTGCAGGGCGGCCAAGAGGGCCGGGGCAGGTTTCGGGCGATCGTTCAGTCCGTAGATCAGATCGCTTTCGGGTGAGGCGTCGGGTTGCATGTCGTGCTCTCGAGTGTGAGGTCGGCGGGAATTACCCGGAGCAATTGCAAAAAGCTGTCCATGTGCTCAGGTTATTTGCCCGTAACTAATAAAATTTCCATTAAAAACAGATGGATAAGATAATTAAATTTATTTTTGTGGTGGGTCAGCGCGTCGCCGCCAACGCATCCAGAAAGCTTTCCAGCACCAAATGAGGGCGACGGCCCTTGCGAGTGACCGAGACCAGGCTCAGGTCATAGAAGCGCGACGCTGGCTTCAACGCCCGAAGGCGTCCCTGCTGCACCCAGAAGGTCGCGTAGTGGTCTGGCAGATAACCGATATAGCGCCCGGTCAGGATCAGAAACGCCATGCCTTCGCGGTCCGAAGCGCTGGCCGTGCAACGCAGCGCCTGATAATGCGCCTGGATCTCCCCCGGGAGGCGAAAGGTCGGGGCGATGGCGTCCTGATCGGCCAGGCGCTTGTCGTCCAGTTGCGCGTCATCAACATAGAACAACGGATGACCCACGGCGCAATACAGCAGCGAACGCTCGCTATACAACGATTGATATTCCAGCCCCGACAGTGCGCTGGCCTGGGGCACCACGCCGACATGCAGGCGGCCGTCGAGCACGCCTTGTTCCACTTCGTTGGGCGCGATCATGCGGATATTGATATGCACATCCGGGCCGCGCTCTTTCAGCTGCGACAAGGCATGGGTGATGCGCATGTGGGGCAGGGTGACCAGGTTGTCGGTCAGGCCGATGTTCAACTCGCCACGCAAGTGTTGATGCAGGCCGTTGACCTCTGTACGAAAACTCTCCAAAGCACTGAGCAACTGCAAGGCCGAGTGGTAAACCTCGCGACCTTCCTCGGTCAGAGAAAACCCGGCGCGCCCGCGTTGGCACAAACGCAGGCCCAGGCGCTGCTCAAGATCACTCATCTGCTGGCTGATGGCCGAGCGGCCGATGCCCAATGCGCTTTCGGCGGCGGAAAAGCCACCAGCCTCCACCACGCTGCGAAAAATGCGCAGCAGGCGGATATCAAAATCGCTGACTTGTGCCAGTGGATCGGGACGACGGCTATTCATTGTTTAGTGATTGCCTGACTGAGGATCATAAAAGTTGGGTTTTACAGACTTTATTCCCGTGGCAACTTGGCCGCAATCAGGCTTTATTCAATGAACCGCTTACATCCTGCGAGGATCGCTCCGATGAACATGCCCGAATCGTCCGATATGTCTTTGGCCAGCCAGCTGAAACTCGATGCGCACTGGATGCCCTACACCGCCAATCGCAGTTTCCAGCGTGATCCGCGCCTGATCGTTGCCGCCCACGGCAGCTATCTGACAGACGATAAGGGCCGCAAGATCTACGATTCGCTGTCCGGGCTGTGGACATGTGGCGCCGGGCATACCCGCACGGAGATTCAGGCAGCCGTCGCCAAACAACTGAGCGTTCTCGATTATTCGCCTGCCTTCCAGTACGGCCATCCGCTGTCCTTTCAATTGGCGGAGAAAATTACCGAGCTGACCCCTGGCAACCTCAATCACGTCTTCTATACCGACTCCGGCTCTGAGTGCGCCGATACCGCGGTGAAGATGGTGCGGGCCTACTGGCGCCTGAAGGGCCAGGCGACCAAGACCAAGATGATCGGCCGCGCCCGTGGCTATCACGGTGTGAACATCGCGGGCACCAGCCTGGGTGGGGTCAACGGCAACCGCAAGATGTTCGGCCAGTTGATGGACGTCGACCATCTGCCCCACACCCTGCTGGCCAGCAACGCTTATTCCAAAGGCATGCCGGAACAGGGCGGTATTGCCTTGGCCGATGAAATGCTCAAACTGATCGAGTTGCACGATGCGTCGAACATCGCCGCCGTGATCGTCGAGCCCATGGCGGGTTCGGCTGGCGTGCTGGTGCCGCCTCAGGGGTATCTGAAGCGTCTGCGCGAGATCTGTGATCAGCACAATATCCTGCTGATCTTCGACGAGGTCATTACCGGCTTCGGGCGTACCGGTGCAATGTTCGGTGCCGACAGCTTCGGCGTGACCCCGGACCTGATGTGCATCGCCAAGCAAGTCACCAACGGCGCCATCCCCATGGGCGCGGTGATTGCCAGCAGCGAGATCTACCAGACCTTCATGAATCAGCCGACGCCGGAATACGCCGTCGAATTCCCCCATGGCTATACCTATTCCGCGCACCCGGTTGCGTGCGCGGCCGGTCTGGCGGCCCTGGAGTTGTTGCAGCGGGAAAACCTCGTGCAGCAAGTCGCGGAAATCGCCCCGCACTTCGAGAAGTCGCTGCACGGCGTGAAGGGGGCCAGGCACATCGTCGATATCCGCAACTTCGGTCTGGCGGGCGCGATTCAGCTCGCACCTCGTGATGGCGATGCCATCGTGCGTCCTTACGAGATCGGCCTGAAGCTGTGGAAGGCTGGCTTCTATGTGCGCTTCGGTGGCGACACCCTGCAGTTCGGGCCAACCTTCAACAGCAAGGCCGAGGATCTGGACCGTCTGTTCGACGCAGTGGGCGAAGCGATCAATCAGGTCGACTGACCAGACTCAACCTTATCGATTAAGCCAGGCGCGACGAGTGTCGCGCCTTTTGGAGTTCTATTCATGAGCAACATCCAGCACCTGATCGACGGCCAACTGGTCAGCGACAATGGCCGTACCGCCGACGTGTTCAATCCGTCCACCGGTCAGGCGATCCATAAAGTGCCATTGGCCAGCCGTGAAACCGTGCAACAGGCCATCGACTCCGCCAAGGCTGCCTTCCCGGCCTGGCGTAATACGCCAGCGGCCAAGCGTGCGCAGGTCATGTTCCGCTTCAAGCAACTGCTGGAGCAGAACGAAGGGCGCATTGCCCAGTTGATCAGCGAAGAGCACGGCAAGACGCTCGAAGACGCTGCCGGTGAACTCAAGCGCGGCATCGAGAACGTGGAGTACGCCAGCGCAGCGCCGGAAATTCTCAAGGGCGAGTACAGCCGCAACGTCGGGCCGAACATCGATGCCTGGTCCGATTTCCAGCCTCTGGGCGTTGTTGCCGGTATCACGCCGTTCAACTTCCCGGCCATGGTGCCGCTGTGGATGTATCCGCTGGCGATTGCCTGCGGCAACTGCTTCATCCTTAAACCATCTGAGCGTGATCCGAGTTCGACGCTGCTGATCGCTCAGCTGCTGCACGAAGCCGGTCTGCCCAAGGGCGTGCTGAACGTGGTGCATGGCGACAAGACTGCGGTGGATGCACTGATCGAGGCGCCGGAAGTCAAGGCACTGAGTTTTGTCGGTTCTACGCCGATTGCCGAGTACATCTATAAAGAAGGCGCTGCCCGTGGCAAGCGCGTCCAGGCACTGGGCGGGGCGAAGAACCATGCGGTACTGATGCCGGATGCCGATCTGGATAACGCGGTCAGTGCCTTGATGGGCGCGGCCTATGGTTCGTGTGGCGAGCGCTGCATGGCGATTTCGGTTGCTGTCTGTGTGGGCGATCAGATTGCCGACGCATTGGTGGCCAAGCTGGTGCCGCAAATCAAGTCGCTGAAGATTGGTGCAGGCACCACCTGCGGCCTGGACATGGGGCCATTGGTTACCGGTCAGCATCGCGACAAGGTCAGTGGCTATATAGAAGACGGCGTGCAGGCGGGAGCGACCCTGGTGGTCGACGGTCGTGGCCTGAGCGTGGCCGGTAACGAAGAAGGCTTCTTCCTGGGTGGCTGCCTGTTCGATCGGGTTATGCCCGAGATGCGTATCTATAAAGAAGAGATCTTCGGCCCGGTGCTGTGCATCGTCCGTGTCGACAGTCTCGAACAGGCCATGCAACTGATCAACGATCACGAGTACGGCAACGGCACCTGCATCTTCACCCGTGATGGCGAAGCGGCGCGGCTGTTCTGCGATGAGATTGAAGTGGGCATGGTTGGCGTCAACGTACCTCTGCCGGTGCCGGTGGCGTATCACAGCTTCGGCGGTTGGAAGCGTTCGCTGTTCGGCGACCTGCATGCTTACGGCCCGGATGGCGTGCGCTTCTATACCCGGCGCAAGGCGATTACCCAGCGCTGGCCGCAACGGGCGAGTCATGAGGCATCGCAGTTTGCGTTTCCGAGTCTCTGAGGGAAGCAGCTGCAAGCCTCAAGCCTCAAGCTACAAGCTGCAAGCAGGTGTTCCCGGCCTTTCTTGCAGCTCGTAGCTTGCAGCTCGCAACTTTTTGAAGCTTTCTGAAATAACCTCTTGACGCCCCTCAGAATCTATCTATAATTCGCCCCACTTCCGGCGCAG
>NZ_JANUFD010000025.1 GCF_024807945.1 Pseudomonas sp. JUb42
AGCCTCGCTCCCACACCATCTCATTCCAATTCAAATAAACGCAGCACAATACAAATCCCGTGGGAGCGTGGCTTGCCCGCGAAGAGGCCGGTGCATCCGCAGCATCATCTCCGGCTGAAAAAAAGCATTCGCGGGCAAGCCTCGCTCCCACACAATCTCATTCCAATTCAAATAAACGCAGCACAATACAAATCCCGTGGGAGCGTGGCTTGCCCGCGAAGAGGCCGGTGCAACCGCAGCATCCTCTCCGGCTGAAAAAAAGCATTCGCGGGCAAGCCTCGCTCCCACAACATCTCATTCCAATTCAAATAATCTGAACCGGCGTGCTCAAGACTCCGCCGCCGAAGACGGCTTATCAATCAGCAAGCTGTCCTCACCCGGCGGTGGCAGTTCGTCGTCCATCTGATCGAGCAGGTCCAGCTCGGTATCTACCGCGCCCTCTTCAGCCGTCAGTTCACCTTCCACCACCTCAACAGGCACTGACGGCGCAGGCGGGGTGATCAGGCTCGGCCCGGCGCTGCCGGTGAGTTTCTTGCGCAGGCGTTCGAGATCGGCAACACCCAGCTTCAACAGCTTGGCCGACTTGGACTTGAGCAGCGCCGCCACGGTTTCGTTTTCGCCCAGGCAAGCCATTTGCCCGGCCAGGTTCATGGCCAGCACCTCACGGGTGAAGATCCCGGTGTTGTACTGATACACCGCCGCGACCAGCTCACGCAGTTCCAGCGGCAGTCGCCAGCGGGTGCGCAAGGCCGAACCGAAGGCTGCCGAGTACTGTTCCAGGGACTGGGCGATGACTTCCTCGGTCAGCACGCCGCCGACCAACAACCACTCCTGCAGGCAACCCACCACCGCCAGGTCGCCGAGGCTCTGCAACAGGCCGGCGCAATAGCAACGGTCCTGATCCAGCTCGAGCATCCGCGCCAGCACCCTGGCGTATTCCGCGGTGCGCTGGGACAACCCCCAGAACTGATTGGCATGGAAGATCAGCGCATCGTCGCTCAGGGCCGCAACACGCTTGTTCGCCAACCCCGAAATAATATGCGCGCTCTGCACACCACCCAGCATCGCCAGCGCAGGGCCCAATGTCTGGATTGGTTTGCCGACATGCTGTGCAGCGGTATTGGCGGCCGCGATCAGCACAGCGGTGACATGGGGATCGCTGCGCAGCTCCTGCTCGAGCAAGTGGACATCGATGCCATTGGGCCCCTGACTGCGCTTGAGTGCCAACGGCACGTCGACAAACAGCGGCGCGCTATCAGCAGTTTCGCGGCGCTTGTCGAGGAACTTGGTCAAGGTCAGGCCCGGCGCCAATGGCGGAATCTCACCGGGCGCATGCTCGGCACGGCCCAGCAGCAGGGTTTCCAGGCGCTGACGCAGGCCCTCCAGGTTCAAAGGCTTGGTCAGGTAAGCGGTAGGTGCCAGCGGCAAGACCTCGCGCACACTGGCGCTGTCATTGCGGCTGCTCAACAAAATAAAGGCGAGGGGCGGCGAGCGGCGCAGTTGGCGAACACCACGCAGCAGGCTCAGGCCATCAATGATCGGCAGCTCTCTGGCCGCGATGATCAGGTCCGGCAATTGTTTCTTCAGCCATTCCACGGCCTGGCGGCCATCGGTGCAGATCTCGAGCTCGGCCTCGGCACAAACCCCCAGCACCAGATCGCTGAGTGTTTCGCGAATCCACGGATCAGCTTCTGCGATCAAAACTCGTGGTATGGCGGGCACGTCTACAACACTCATCAGGAGTCTCCGACTTCACTGCATGCACCTTAGCCAATGCTCCGCTCTGGATACAGACATAAAAAGACAAATGCCCGTCTGAAAACGAAAAAAAACCCGCCAAAGCGGGTTTTTTCGTACGACTGGTCAAATTTTGACCATGAAAGCCTTACGCCAGTTCAGCGAAGCATTCTTCGATGATGGCCAGGCCCTTGTCCAGTTGTTCGTCAGGCGAAGTCAACGGCACCAGCACGCGCAGCACGTTACCGTAAGTGCCGCAGGACAGCAGGATCAGGCCTTTGTCACGCGCCTTGGCCACCACCTGGGCCACCGCAGCGGCGTTTGGCTTGTGGGTGTCGCCGCCTTCGAAGCACTCCAGGGCAATCATCGCACCCAGGGCACGCACTTCGCCAATCACCGGGTACTTGGCCTGAATGGCTTTCAAACCAGTGACCAGACGCTCGCCGACAGCCTTGCAGCGGTCCAGCAGGTGCTCTTCTTCAAACACTTCCATCACGGCCAAGGCAGCCGCGCAAGCAATCGGGCTACCGGCGTAGGTGCCGCCCAGGCCGCCTGGAGCGATGGCGTCCATGTACTCGGCCTTGCCGCAGACACCGGCCAGCGGGAAGCCGCCAGCGATGGACTTGGCGAAAGTGGTCAGGTCGGCAGTCACGCCCATCTGTTCCATGGCGAAGAAGGTGCCAGTACGGCCAGCGCCGGTCTGTACTTCGTCAGCGATCAACAGAATGCCGTGCTGGTCGCACAGGGCACGCAGACGCGCCATGAAGGCCTTCGGCGCGACGTAGAAACCGCCCTCGCCCTGCACCGGCTCAATGATGATCGCGGCGATGTCCTTAGGCTCGGCATCGTTCTTGAAAATGCGCTCGATGCTGGCGATGGAATCGTCAACGCTGACGCCATGCAGCTCGTTCGGGTACAGCGCGCGGAAGATGCCGCCTGGCATCAGGCCCATACCAGCCGAGTAAGGCACGACTTTACCGGTCAGGCCCAAGGTCATCATGGTGCGGCCGTGGTAAGCGCCGGTGAACGCGATGACGCCAGCACGGCCAGTGGCAGCGCGAGCGATCTTGACGGCGTTCTCAACCGCTTCGGAACCGGTGGTGACCAGCAGGGTTTTCTTGGCGAAATCACCTGGCACCTTGGCGTTGACCTTCTCGCACAGCTCGACGTACGGCTCGTAGGCCAGTACCTGGAAGCAGGTGTGGGTCAGCTTGGTCAGTTGCTCTTGCACCGCGGCAACGATTTTCGGGTGCAGGTGACCAGTGTTAAGGACCGCAATGCCCCCGGCGAAATCGATGAACTCGCGGCCTTCGACGTCAGTGACCGTCGCGTTCTTTGCCGATTCGGCGAAGATCGGGTGAATCTGGCCAACACCGCGGGGTACAGCGGCTTCGCGACGTTTCATCAGGGATGCGTTGGTTTTGCTCATGTATTCCTCATTCGCCGCTCATCGGTCGGCGTAGCTCAAGGATCGAGTGACGGGGTCAGCCCGCGACAGCATGCGATGATCGACTGTCGGGACGTCCCGGCCACCAAAAAGGTTTTTGGGTGCTACTAAAAGCCGCCGAAACGTCGCTCTCGCGCCCCGGCGGCTGCAACACCTCTGCGGGTCAGACCGACAGGCAGAGGTATTTGATTTCCAGATAATCTTCGATGCCGTACTTGGAACCTTCGCGGCCCAGGCCCGAGGCCTTGATGCCACCGAACGGCGCCACTTCGTTGGAGATCAGGCCGGTGTTGATACCCACCATGCCGTACTCCAGCGCTTCGGCCACGCGGAACACGCGGCTCATGTTCTGAGCATAGAAGTACGAAGCCAGACCGAACTCGGTGTCATTGGCCATCGCAATCACTTCGGCCTCGTCCTTGAAGCGGAACAGCGGCGCCAGTGGGCCGAAGGTCTCTTCCTTGGCCACGGCTGCGTCTTTCGACACATTGACCAGAATAGTCGGCTCGAAGAAGTTGCCTTCCAGCGCGTTACCGCCGCTCAGCACTTTCGCGCCTTTGCTCAGGGCGTCAGCGATGTGTTCCTTGACCTTGGCCACGGCTTTTTCGTCGATCAGCGGGCCAGTGGTAGTGCCTTCGGTCATGCCGTTGCCGACCTTGAGCTTGGCCACGGCGGCCTGCAGCTTCTCGGCGAACGCATCGTAGACCGCGTCCTGCACGTAGATACGGTTGGCGCAGACGCAGGTCTGGCCGTTGTTACGGTACTTGGAGATGATCGCGCCTTCGACGGCCTTATCCAGGTCGGCGTCGTCGAACACGATGAACGGCGCGTTACCGCCCAGCTCCAGGGAGACTTTCTTGATGTCCTTGGCGCATTCGGCCATCAGCTGGCGACCGATTTCGGTCGAGCCGGTGAAGGACAGCTTGCGCACGATCGGGTTGCTGGTCAGCTCGCTGCCAATATCGCCAGCGCTGCCGGTCACCACGCTGAACACGCCAGCCGGGATGCCTGCGCGCTCGGCCAGTTCAGCCAGAGCCAGCGCCGAGTAAGGAGTTTGCGAAGCAGGCTTGAGCACCATGGTGCAACCGGCGGCCAGGGCGGGGCCGGCTTTACGGGTGATCATCGCGGCCGGGAAGTTCCACGGCGTAATCGCGGCGGTGACACCGATGGGCTGCTTGAGCACGATCAGGCGCTTGTCCGGCTGATGGCCAGGAATCACGTCGCCATAGATGCGCTTGGCCTCTTCAGAGAACCACTCAATAAAGGAAGCCGCGTAAGCGATCTCGCCCTTGGCCTCGGCCAGCGGCTTGCCCTGCTCGAGGGTCATCAGGCGACCGAGGTCGTCCTGGTTTTCGATCATCAGCTCAAACCAGCGACGCAGCTTGCTGCCACGTTCCTTGGCGGTCAGTGCACGCCAGGCCGGCAGCGCCTTGTCAGCCGCCTCGATGGCGCGACGCGTCTCGGCCGCGCCCATCTTCGGCACAGTGCCGAGAGTCTCGTTGGTGGCCGGGTTATTGACCTTGATGGTCTGACCGCCGTCGGCATCCAGCCACTTGCCATCGATATAGGCTTGTTGGCGGAACAACTGGGAATCTTTGAGCTGCATGTCGGCCTCCTGAACATCACCGCGCATGGGCGCAGCGTTTTATTGTGGGTTCGCAGGCGCCTCGGGCGAGGCTGCCACCAAGGAAAACATCCGCCAGGCCCGCATATAAATGTGCAAAGACCAGACAAGAGCGTTTGAAATCTCAAACGAATCCTAGGGACTGATGGGTTAAAGGACAATAGCCTGTTCGAAAAAAAGAACGGATTTTACCGGATCAGTAGTTTTTTCTGATCGGCGTCAGTGGGCAACGTTCAGAAAAACTGCTCCTCAAGGTAAGCCCGGCAAAAGCCATCACGAAAGGCCATAACCCCATTGACCGCCCAACGGTGCCATCAGCGGCCACTAGCCCGGCCTGAAGGCAGGATAAAAACCGCCATGGACGCCTCGGGCCGACATGGGTATCATGGCGCCCGCATTGCACCAGTAGCTCAGCTGGATAGAGTACTGCCCTCCGAAGGCAGGGGTCATGGGTTCGAATCCCGTCTGGTGCACCATCTACTTGTTTTGAGCTGTCCTGGACTGTCTTGAAGCGTCAAACGAAGCCCGCCTTGTGCGGGTTTTGTTGTTTTTGGATAGCTTTTTTTGTCTCGGCAGTCTGTCTGGGACTAACGGAGATGACGGCCATCGCACATAAGGATGCAACAACATCCAACCCTACCTATCAATGAGCAGTGGCAACGGTCAGTCAAACGCGGTAGTTCAGGTTGGTCGCGCAATCTCTCGCCGGTAGTTTGTTGAAGTGTAGCCTGCACTCCGTCACAGAGATTGCTGTGACAGATTGCCAGGCATGGGTTAGATTTGCCCCAGGCCTTCATAGCCATTTGGCCCAGTTCATACGATGCTATCAGGGAGACTCCCCCATGGACCAATGGGACTACGATCAAATAGAACTGCCGCCTGAGGCAGGTAACCAAGATGCTCGAGAGTTCGACCCTAATGATCAGTGGCTCCAAGAAGCTCCTAGGGCTTTACAGATTGAAGCAATGAGGCGTTGGTTTTCTGCTCGGTTCGAAGATCCTGCGAACTCCACACCCTACGAAAGTAGAGAGGGCGGATACCAATTTATTTGTGGCGGCCCCTACGATCCAAACGAAGAGATACAGGAACGTTTTTCACACGTCGTAGAATATGAGGTGATGGAAGAGGTGATCAATGATTTAGTTCAAAAATGTGGGGACGAATGGGCAGCGATTGATCGTGGCGATTGGGGATATGATGATATCTATTCGATGCTTCCTGAGGCTCGCACTGATCCACTGAGAATGTTGATTGAACGCTTGAATCAAGTTGAAGAAACGCTAACCAGCCCTGTCATTACCCAAGGTTTTGTAATTCAGCTATTGCATAGTGCAACAATAACGGCTTTAGAGGCTTATCTGTGGGACACGACTGCCTATTGGGTCACACAGAATCACGATGTATTACGATCCTTTGTCAAAAGTAATGAAGATTTTGCGGGAGAGAAACTGAAACTTTCAGATATCTTTACCACAATGGAAGGTTTAGAGAAAAAGGTTATTGACTACTTACAAACTTTCATATGGCATCGATTGGATAAAGCCAAACCGTTGCTTGAAAAAACCTTGAGAATTAAATTTCCTGAAATAGCACCATTCATGCCAGAAATTATAATTCGTCACGACATAGTGCATCGAGGGGGGCGTGACAAAGAGGGCTATCCTGTAAATGTCACATCATCCGACGTTAGGCGAGTTTCTAATTTGGTTAAGAACTTTGCAGAGGC
Source organism: Pseudomonas sp. JUb42 (assembly GCF_024807945.1). GTDB lineage: Bacteria > Pseudomonadota > Gammaproteobacteria > Pseudomonadales > Pseudomonadaceae > Aquipseudomonas. The sequence goes on from NZ_JANUFD010000025.1 coordinate 6,535, forward strand.
GCTTGACGCTGAGCTTCTGAAAACTTTCCCTATCTTACAAGTATCGACCTTCACGAATCTAGTTGATCCAACTTAGAAAAATGTCACTCCAGAGTTATACTGTATTTATTAGCCATCAATTAAATCCATTCTTAGGTACGACAGACCCGTGATTAAGATGCGCGTCTGCCCCATTATCCTTGGGCCATGAAAGGCAGCACTAGCCAAAACAGTCGTTCAGAACGCCTACGAAACCAGGGGCTATTTCCCAGAGAGAGTTCGCCGCCTCGGCAAGCGCGTGTAGGGCCTGCGGATCTATCCGGGCCAGGCCCTGGGGTTGATCCAGACCCTACTGAAAGATTGCAGCCAGAGCAAAGCGTCTATGCCCAAGTCGTTAACCGTCACTCTAGAGACCACCTTCCTCACTTTCTCCAACGCTCAATGACCTGCGCGAAGACAATATCGCGCCACGGTGTTTTCCACTCACTATGAACCTTGACACTTTGAGAGTGTGGCTCTGGAACCGGTAGCGGCATCTTGATCACTGCAGGCAGCAATACGGCGTCACCGACCACCACGCACTCGCCAGGAGCCAGGTTAGGCAAAATCTCTGTGATCGCATTAGCGTTGTCAGGAAATAGCCGTCGAACATAAGTCTGATCAGCATCGTTCGTGAGGCGAAGGGAAATGAAGTTATTACATTGAGCGAATATTGTTTCCGACACTTCCGAAGGCCTTTGGCTCACAACCATAAGGCTTAACCCGTATTTACGTCCCTCCTTTGCGATGCGCTCGATAGACTTTCGCGATGATCGATAGGCTGCGTTGCTGTCTCGCGGTACGTAGTTGTGCGCCTCTTCACAAACAAGCATAACCGGGATGTCGTTGAGTTTGCCTCCAGCATGTTGCAGCTTTGAATAATGAAAGCAGAAGTCAAAGATGAGTCGAGAGATCAGACTTACCGTAACGCTCAGAACCTCAAATGGAACCCCGCTCAAGTCTACAATGGTGACGTTCGCCTTATGGAGGTATCCAATGAACTGCTTCATCAATGCCTCGAAATCATCAGTAACATGCGCGAGTCCATCGACTTTCTTTGAATTCAAAAGAAATCGGAGGCGTTTATCCGCCAGTTTCGACTCCAACCTCGAAACAAACCGATTAAACTCTCCATTGAACGGCCCGTTGGTAGCCTTGGTGGCTACCGCAGTTGAATTCGTGATAAAATCGTGGACTTTTTCGAAATATATTTTCCGATCAAGCACCAAATCCCCGTTGGCTAGTTTAGGTCTGTCCTCTCCGGGTAGTCGGCCAATTACCTCCCGATTTAGATTCTCTATAAAGCTATAAACCTCTCTAATAGAAAAATAAACAGGAGTATCATAAGTCACTTCTGGAACAAGTGGATTATGCATTTCCTTATTTAAAACCACAGCATACTTAAACTGACTTACTTGATTGTGCGAGTTAGATTCATTACTTTCTATAAACATGCTTTCGAGCTCTTCCGAGTTCATCAGCCAGTATGGGAGCTGGAGCGAGTCAATATCCAACCGACTCAAAGTGAAAGACTCCTCTGCATGCAAAGTAAACGCAGCGGTATATTCATCATGAATATCGAATATCACCACATGCGAGTTATTTTGCTTATTCTTATTGTTATTTTTATGCTGAGATATCCCAACGATACCCTGTAACACACTAGCAACAGTGCACGACTTGCCAGAGCCGGTGGAGCCGACGACGGCAATATGCTTGCTGAAAAATCTGTTGCCGTTGATCATAAGATCAATGGCTTTATTCATCGAGAGTTTTCCAAGAGGAAAGTCGTGATCACCATCTGCTGTAAATATCTTGTCTAACGTATCATTTTCTGCAATGAATGCATGTTCAGTTGGTACAGGTAATAGAAGACTACTACGGTCAAAGGTTTTATCCTCTACTAGAGTTCCTATCGCTTGACATTCAATCTGGAAGCTCCAGATCGGTTTCCCGTCTGAGGTGGTCGTGTTTGCACCTTTGATATTTCGAATGGTGGCAATCGTAAAATCGTGGTTGCCTTGGGCGATCTTCAGAAAGCGACCAACCTGAAGTCCTTCCTTATTTCTCTCGAAAACTTCAAGACTATCCACCGCAACGATGACAGCTTCAGGTGCACATGAGAGTACTGCTCCAACTTTAATAGGCATTGCTCATCCCCATCATATATTTTACTTCATCAAATTTTTCAGCACCTAGGGCCTCAACATTTACATCTTGAAGATCTAGACTCGTAATATCCCCATAGCCAATTACAAAAAAATCATCCGGCTTAACTTTAAGCTGAATATCTTTGTAATCCGCCCAACGAATTAGTCGCAAAACAAACTCTTTTTTATCCTTCAAAACCATCGGCTCACGAAAAAAGCTGATTTCGGAAAAAGCCTTTACTGGTCGCCCAAGGTTTGGGACCACATCCTTCCCGATTAATCGTTCCGCAATCTCCTCAAATAAATCTTGAGTAACATCCAGCACAAAGAGGGGGGTATGCGTGTGTGCTTGCTTGAAATGGTATTTATCAATAAACAATTTGATAAAGAGTACAATTTGATTATCAAACCGCTCTAGAAATTCAGGAAATATGATCAGAAACCGCAAACGAACATTTGCACTCAGATTTTCTTTTAGCTGTCTACGTCGTATCTCTAAAATTTTCTGCCGAGTTTTTAACGCAAGCGTCCACTGAGAAACGGCTGTAGATCTAATTCGGTGAAGCTTTTCCATGAAGTCTCTTCTGGTAATTCTTCTTAATTTTTCCTCATGTTTTATACTAAGATCGCCGATCATTTGGATGGCATTTGGATAAAATAGCGTCTCCACCTCAACCTTGCTAAAACCTAGAGTTTCAAGCAGCCTCGCATTCTCTTCCATCAAATCGTTGTACTTTGGAGTTATCGTAACCGTGAATACTTTTAGAAATTCCTCCACATCAACACCAACAACATCTGCGATCAACGCTTGTAAGTCTTTATTTTTTGAGCTTAGAGCACCCTGTAGTTCTATGGCTGAAATGACAACTACGGGATTATTCGGAAAATAAGCGAACAGATGATATTTTATATTCGATATAGGATTAGATTTAAAATGCTTCATCATCTGAAGCAAAGGGTCGTACAGAATGCTAGGTACGTATTTATTCTGCGCTTCGTGATATTTACACTGAATCGCTTTAGTGCCCGCAAATGTTGCAACTTCAATATCTTCGACAATACCCTCTATAGTAATTTCCGCATCATCCGACGCCTTGAGTAGCTCAGCGAGGGTCTGATTAAACTGGTACAAGAATCCTTGGATTGTGTAGTCGGCCGAACGTCCCATTTTGACCTCTGCAATTGTTTATGCCCAAACGCTAGCAGCATTTAGACGCCCAGTCACTTTATATGCCCACCGCTTGCACTCCGCTAGCTCGACAAGGCGCTAGCAACCACTATCGGCAGATATATCAGACTAGCAGCTGAAAAAGCCCGCCCTGAATCTTCAAGCGGGACTTTCTGCGGCTTACAAAATAGCCGGGTAGCCCAGAGCTGGATCCCTACCCCCTAGCCACCCCCATCAACTCCACCCCATCCTTCAGCAGCAGATAAGCCGCATTCACCACCCGCCGAAAATCCTCATCACAGGTATTGCTGATATTCATGCACGTCAGGCTCTCAAGCAGCTCCGTCCCTGCACGAACGCGGATACTGGCGCATTCCTGCAGATCGCTTTTATCGGCGTGGGTATCGATGAACAATGAGGGTGAGCTGCTGAAATTGGTGCTCAGGGGGAGGTAGCGGTCTGCGTGCTCGGTTTGAGATGCGTCAACGTTGGGGGTGTTGGACGGATTTTCGGTATGCATAAGTTCAGAGTCTCTAATAGAGAATAAAAAAGCCGAGATGCGTAGATCGGCGCTTTGAACTACTGATGAGGGTGACCAAGCCCTGTCGCTGTTTTGCAGCGACGGCGCGGACTATAAGTGCATGGTTTTGACTGTGCAATGCGGGCAAATTGCCCTTACGGAAGTGTGTTTTGATTCATGCACAAAACACCTAATTCATTGATATAAATAGATATTCATTTTCGCTACCTGTAGGAGCGAGGTTTGCCCGCAAAGAGGTCCGTACATCCGACATATTTCTGAGCCTGACCCGCAGCCTTCGCGGGCAAGCCTCGCTCCTACAGATAGAAATAGCTCATGCCATTTCGATTGCCCCTGCCGAAAGTCGTTAAGCCGGCTGTCTACTGGGCCGCATCCGATCCAAATTCGGCATACCACTCCAATGCATCCGCCCGCGTCTGGGTCATGTTCAGCTCGCAGCTGGCGCCATTGATCATGTCCATGGTCCCGCCGGTAAAGGTGGACTGCATCCCGCAATCGGCATCGCGGAATTTGACCCAGAGCATCTGGGCGTCCTTGAGCTGCTTTTTCTGTTCTGCAGGCAGCACGGCCATGGCGGCTTTATAGGCCTTGTTCAGGCGGGCGTCCTGCTTGCGGGTTTCTGCGCGGGTGCAGTCGCTCATGGCGGCGTCGCCCATGGCCTTGGCAAGGCAGGCATCGTACTCCGGGGAGCTTTTGGTTTCGGCGAAGGCGGCAGAGGAGGAACAGGCGACGAGCAAAGCAGCAGCGAGGAGGGAATGACGCATGACAACAGCTCCATTGTTGGCTGGGGATCAGGTGATGGCGTATTCGAGCCTATGACCGACCCTGGGTTCAGGAAACCCCGAGTTTTTTGTTTGTCCCCATTTTAGAAACAATGAATCCGATTTATGGGGAATTGTCTCGATAACCACAAGCCCGTAAATTTACTCCCAAGCCAGACGCAAACAGCCCAAACGAGCAAAGCGCCTAACTAAATTTACGACCTCTCTGTTATCGACATCTAAAGGAACATGCCATGTCTATCCGCGAACTGCTGAACCCAACCAACTCCGCTCTGATCCTGATCGACCACCAGCCGCAAATGGCTTTCGGCGTGCAGTCGATTGATCGTCAAACCCTGAAGAACAACGCCGTCGGCCTGGCCAAAACCGCGAAGATCTTCAACGTGCCGACCATCCTGACGTCGGTTGAAACCGAAAGCTTCAGCGGCTATATCTGGCCGGAACTGCTGGGCGTGTTCCCGGATCAACAGCCCATCGAACGCACCTCGATGAACTCCTGGGAAGACAAGAAACTGGTCGCAGCGGTCAAGGCGACCGGGCGCAAGAAACTGGTGATCGCAGCACTCTGGACTGAGGTCTGCCTGAACTTCCCGACGTTGGAAGCACTGGCCGAAGGCTACGAGGTGTACATCGTCACCGACGCGTCGGGCGGCACCACCAAAGAAGCTCACGACATGTCTGTACAGCGCATGATTCAGGCAGGCGCAGTACCGGTAACCTGGCAACAAGTGCTGCTCGAATACCAACGTGACTGGGCACACAAAGAGACTTACGACGCCGTGATGAACCTGGTGCGCGAACACAGCGGCGCGTACGGCATGGGTGTTGATTACGCTTACACCATGGTGCATGGGGCACCGCAGCGTAAGGTTTCCTGATTCGAATGAGTGAGCGCGGAGCCCCTGGGGTTTCGCGCCCAACACCACAGCGCTGTTCACCGGTCATAGGGTGGACGGCGTTTTTCTATGTTTCAAACAACACAAACAAAGCCATCGAACAGAAGAAAAACCTCCATCCGGCCAAATGCAGGCGCCAGCGGAAAATACGATAGCCGTCTGCGTTCGCGCGCCTGTCAAAGTGGCCCGCTATCACTGAAAAGCAGCCGAGGGCCAAACAGAGATAAAAGCCTGCAAAGGTCCAGACTGCCGGACCATGGCTATGCAGCACTCCCCGCTTACTCGGCAGTATCATGTCATTCCAGATCAGGCCGTAACCCAGCACAACAGCAAAGGCGCCTCCCGCCACAAAGGCCATGATCAACATGAACACCGAAACGACATCATTACCCCCCGGTAACGGTCGCGGAACGAAGAGCTCTGACAGCGTCTTGCGCAATCGCTCAAGGGTTTGGGGCGTCGGCTCGGGCTGCCAGCTCGGTGCCTTGTTGACCAAGTAACACAGCCAGATTGCCGCAATGAAAGGCCCTGGAAACACCCAGCCAAACAGCGTGTGCCCGGAAGACGGCAGCCGTGCAGTCACAACCAGAAGCAGCACGCCAAAGCACATGGAAAAGACCAGGGCCCGGAGCCAGATCACGCGGTTGGACTCAGTGATCAGGTAGCGCCGAATTCGACGCCAGGCTTTCCAGCAAATCACTTGGCACAGCACAAAACCGTACAGCACCAGGTTCTGTTGCAGAGGCCGGTCAGCAAAGTGCGGCGAGAATGCGAAGAACGCAAAGGGAAAAGTGATAAGGCTGGCTGGCAGCAAAAGCAGCAACATGCCCAGCCATAACCAGACCGGCGCATAGAGGCGCCTGCGCCAAGTCGAACGATGCGGCTGCGCGACCGCCTCGGGCGGCGATATTTTCGGCAAAGATGGCGCAGGTTCGGCTGCCGGTTTGGCCAAAGACAACGCTACAGGTGGCGGTTGCCAAATCTCAGCCTGACGAACCAGCAGGTATATCCAGGCCGCGGCAATGAATGGACTGATCAGAATGAAAGTCCGTGTCACCCCGGTAGAACCAAGCCCGGCCCGAAACGCCAACAACAACCCCAGAAGAACAGAGAATGTCAGGCACCTCAGCCAAAACTTGCGGTTGGCTTGAGTGATCCGATAGCGACGGACGCGATACCAGGCCGCCCAGCAAATGCCCAAGGCAATGGCAACGCAAAGCGAGGGCAGGTTCTTTATGAACGCCCAGCGCTCGCCTTGCAGGAAAAGTACCTGGAGAGCGATAGCAACCGTTATCAGGCTGATGGGCAGCAGAAAAAACACGACTCCAATCCATAGGGAAACTGGAGCGTAAAGCCTTCGGCGCAAGTCCATCCCGTTTCGATCCATGAGGGGGATAACGACATGACGCTAGTTGAGGATTTCGCGATGCACCAGTTCGGGATAGCGGCGGCTGAACTGTCAAGGATTCCTTGACGGTTGCCCATGGGTGCACGGCGCGCATCCGTGGGAGCGAGGCTTGCCCGCGAAGGCGTCGACGCGGTGTGCCTGCGTACCGGGGTCAGCCTCTTCGCGGGCAAGCCGCGCTCCCACAGGTTGCGCGTCGCTATTGGGATCGGGGGTAGCGATGAGTACGCCCTCCCGGCTAAAGCCGGTCCTACGAAACCTCATTTCAACCCGGATATGGGCGGTGTGTTCACAAGGCGGTGTATCCGACACAGAGCATATGACGGTTCCTGATAACGCCGCGCAAACGATCAATAGCCAATGTCCTACACGCCATCACGTACATTCGCTCTATGTACTTACCCCAAGCCTGCGTAATCTTGGATCCACAACTGGCGAACAAGGAGTTCCCCAGCGAATTACGGATGATTCGACCATGGCCCGGATGGCCGTCGACAGGATGTTGGAATGGTTTTGTAGAAAAGAACCCGCTTCGGCGGGTTTTTTATTGCCTGAAATTAATGAGCATCCGTGGGAGCGTGGCTTGCCCGCGAAGACCTCGACGCGGTGTGCCTGATGTCCCAGGCTCAGCCTCTTCGCGGGCAAGCCGCGCTCCCACAGGTTGCGCGTCGCTATTGGGATCGGGGGTAGCGATGAGGACGCCCTCCCGGCTAAAGCCGGTCCTACGAAACCTCATTTCAACCCGGATATGGGCGTTGTGTTCACAAGGCGGTATATCTGACACAGAGCATATGACGGCTTCTGATGGCGCCGCGCAAACGATCAATAGCCAATGTCCTACACGCCATCACGTACATTCGCCCTATCTACCTCCCCTCAGCCTGCGTAATCTTGGATCCACAACTGGAGAACAAGGAGTTCACCAGCGGATTACGGATGATTCGACCATGGCCCGGATGGCCGTCGACAGGATGTTGGAATGGTTTTGTAGAAAAGAACCCGCTTCGGCGGGTTTTTTATTGCCTGCACAAAATGCCGGTCTGCAGGCTCCCACCCAATTTGTGGATGCTTTCCCGGCTGAAGCCGGTCCCACAAAAAAGCGCTGCTGTAGCCCCGCTCTCTTTCTTTTGAAGGACATTTCCGAGAGAATCCGCACCCACTTGCGCCGGTCAATTCGGGAGCCTAGTCTGCGCCGGTCGCTGCTCATCAGCGATCAGGTTTAGTAGCCTGGCACCATGAGTTAAGGCGTATTGGACCGCTGTATCAGCAACCGTTTTCGACGGTTGTACGTTATGGCGGCTGTGCGCAGGGCACCCTCGGGTGCGCCGGTTTCTTAGCTCGCCGGTCTACTAACCTGCAAGTCACAGCCGCCACCTTTGATCGTTTAGTAGCGATTATCTGGCGGCTCTCATTGAAGAGCTAAGCCATGGTCAAAATCACACCCGATCCACCCCATTCCAATTCAACAGACTGCGAACCGACGATGGTCGAACGCGCCCTGGCTATTTACGTGGCCCAGGACATGGCCGACCTGCAAGACACCCTCGTCCACGCCATCGAGTTCCTGCGTTGCGCCATCGCCACGGCCTATGAAGTCGGCGACGCCCTGCAAGGCTCGCAACGCAAGCTGGCCTTTACCGTCATGCATATGGTGGAGATGGGCACGTTGATGGTGGAGCGTGCGCTTGAGTGCATCGAACGCGCAGAAAAGCTTGCGGCGTTGGTCAACAATCCTCGCGCAAACGATCAATAGCTAATTTCCTACAGCACAGCACGTAGATTCGCTCTATTTACTGTCATGTGTCTCTCGTAATGTAGCCCTAACAACTGGTGAACAAGGAGTTCACCAGCGGATCAAGGACGGTCCCGACCATTGCCCGGAGGGCTACTGACAGGATGTTGGAATGGTCTTGTAGAAAAGAACCCGCTTCGGCGGGTTTTTTATTGCCTGCACAAAATGCCGGTCTGCAGGCAACACCTGTGGGAGCGGATTCATCCGCGAATAGGCCAGTGAAGACTCTCAATATGTGTCGGATGTACCGGCCTTTTCGCGAATGAATTCGCTCCCACTCGATTTATGGGTGCGCCGGTTTTTTGCTTCCTGCCCAGGTTAGTGTTTGCTGCGTGACAGCGCAGGATCATAGACAGGGGATCTCCCACAGAATTCGCTCCCACAAAGGCGCCCAAACGATTACCTGACGGGAATCGCCGCCTTGTCCCGGCGCCGCAGCAGCTGCCTGCCCAACCCCTGCCCCTTGAGTTCGACATAGTGGTACGTCGCGCTGGAAATGCTCACCACCACCAGCAGAATCAGCAGCACCATCAGGTTATTCAGCCAGACATGCCCGGTATCCAGATAGCGGATATCCCCAAGCATGGGCGCTACCTCGGCGCCGGTCTTTTTCTGCACCACCATGAAAGCCGAGATGACGAAGAACAGCACCGCCAGATGGGTCAGGTAGATCGAGTAGGACAAGCGCCCCAAACGGGCGAAGAATTCGTGCTTGAGCATGCGGGACAGTGCACCACCATCGAAGGCGAACAGCACGATGGTCACGCAGAACACCGCGCTGGCGGCTAATACCTTTTGTTGCAGTTCACTGGTCAAGACCGCCCAGATAGCAATGGCGGCCAGGGCTTCCAGTACGCTGAGCAAGACAAAGCCCGGCGCAACCCAGTGCCTGAGCCGGTTGAAAAAGGCGTAGGCCAGGGCTCCGGCGAAGAAGCAGCCCAAGCCTTTTTGCGCGTAGACCGTCAGCACATCGGCCTGGCTATAGAGCAGGGTAAACCCGGCCAGGGCAATCACCGTCCATAGCAAATATCTGCCGGAGGACGCCATGAGCATGGTCGCGGCGAAGACCATGTAGGTCCAGTACTCGATGCTGATGCTCCAGGCCGGGGTGTTGAACGACAGGTTTTCCGTGAGCGGGGTCCAGCTTTGCAGCAACAGAAGATTGGGCAGGATCTGCGACGGCGCGTACATACCGGTAAAAGGCGTTTGATTGAAGCCAAAACCCTGTTTGTAGGCGGCAAATTTGAGGAATTCCAGGGCGATGAAAACCGCCAGCATGAAGGCATGCAGGGGTAACAGCCGGAAGGTGCGGGAGACGAGAAAATGGCTGAAGTCCAGATGCCGCTTGCTGCCGTAGGCATGAGCCATGACAAAGCCGCTGAGGACAAAGAAGAATTCGACGAACAGATCGGCGTTGGCGAAGAAGGTCCAGTCAGTAATGCTGCCGACCAGATGGGTGTGGTACAGCACAACCGCAATCGCGCAGATGCCGCGCAGGCTGTCCAGCGCGTGATATCGCCTCACGTCTTGCATGCAAATCCCCCGATCAGGTGCCATCGCTCGAAAGCGCCTAAAGCAACCCATCGGGTTCGGTCGCGTTGTTACCAAAGGCCAGACGATAGCGCAGCGGCGGGTTTGTGCAAGGACGGTGGTCGGAATGACTGCGGTGTTTGGCCAATACCTGTGGGAGCCGGCTTGCTGGCGATCGAGTGCGAAGCACTCGCAGGCCGAACTGACGCCATCGCCACCAAGGCGGCTCCCACAAAGTACCGGATCAGGCGTTAGGGCAAGGCACCGGTGCCCAGTCACCCACGTCCGGGTTTTTGCACATGCTGTTGACGGAGCTCTGACCGGCCGCGGCAACCTGGGCGCTTTCAGTCTGTTTGGCCTTGGCGTCTTTCAGGTTTTTCTCGGTGGCAACGGCTTCTTTCGGCACGTCAGGCAGTTTGGCCTTGGCCGGTGGCTTGACCTTGCCGCCGGTTTTCTTGGTGCTGGTAGTGACAACCGGGGAAGCGGTGTCGGCCTCGACTACGGTGGCAACGTCGGTACGCTGAACGCCAACGGTCTGCAGGTCTTTCTCGTAGGCCTGGGTGTAGCTGTTCAGGTCTTCGTTGGCGCGGCCGTTCACGGCGACGATCAGGTCGTTGGACTCTTTCAGGCCCGAGACGATTTCAGCCAGGCGCTTGCGGCCTTCGCTGTCGCTGATGGTCTTGGCTTTGCGGCCCGACAGCAGGTTGGCGAATTCACGCTGGTAGCAGGACTGCGACGCGCGAGCGTAAGAGGTGCTGCGGTCGATATCGGCAGCGCTCTTGTTGATGTCAGTGCCGTAGGAGGCGATGCGCTGGTTGTCATCGGTGATCTGCTTCTGCCGCTCGGTGTAGTAACCCGCTGCGCCGCCTGCCAGAGCACCGCCTGCTGCGCCGATGGCAACGTTGCGTGCACGCTGCTCGGAGCTGCCGGTCAGGGCGCCCAGTGCCGCGCCGCCGAGCGCGCCGAGGGCGGCACCGGTAGCAACCGACTTGGTCATGTCGTTATCGGTACTGCGCAGGTGTTGCACCGGCTCGTAGCAAGTCGGGTAGTACTCGACCTTGGTCGTCGCCGCGACCTTGGACACCGGCGAGCTGGCGCAACCGGTCATCATCACCGTGCTGAACCCGACGGCTACCCACAACAACGTACGGCACTTGGAAGTTGAAACAAGGGCTTTACGGGACACTTGCATGTTTGCGATCTCTTCTTTGGTTTTAACTATCCCGGAACGGCCCGACGCCGTCCGAGTTCCCTCTACACGCGCTCACTTCGGCCCGTCAGGGTTGACTGGCCGAGGCGAGCAGTTCTTTCAAAATCGTTTCCGGGTCGGCGCGCTGTTGCTGGCGATAACTGCCGACGTGCTTGACGAACAGCGTCGCCCGGGCCACCAGGCTCTTGCCGATGATCGGTTTGCGACTGAGTTCTTCCTTGATCCGCTGGAACTGCGCCTGAATCACCGCGTCGGTGTAGCGCGTGCCGGTGGCCAGGTTGTCGATATAGATCGCCACGGCGCCGTCGAGCGCGCTGCGACCGTTATCCAGCGCCGTGCCGAACAGCTTGGCGCTGGCCGGATCCTTGGCGTCGATGGCGCTCTGCTGGCTTTTCTTCAGGTTGGTCAGGCGGATGTTGTAGTTATTGATGGTCTCGGCCACCAGGGCGGCGGACTGAATCAGGTTGCCGGCGGCTTCTTCGCGCTGGCGGGCGATCAGCGAGACGTTGCGCTTGAGTTCTTCGTTGACCAGGCCCAGCTCGGCCTGCACGCGCGGGTCGGTGTTGGCGGCGATGATGCTGTCCAGACGCTTGGTCGGGTCCTGCACGTCGTCGATGGCGTCGGTCAGGGAGGCCAGGCGGCCTTCTTTCTGCCATTGCGTGAACAGGTCCGGGTAGCGTGAACGCGGCGCCGACAGCGCACCGATGGCGACGCGAAAACCGGTGGTCTCGTTGCGTTGCTCGGTGCCGTCGGCGGCGAACAACGGGTATTCGCGGCGCATGCCGGTAAACAGCGTGCCCTCGCCTTCCAGGTAGTTGCCGCCTTTGGTGATAAAGCCGCCGTAGGTGCCCTGACGACGACCGGCGTGGACCAACTGGAACGACTCCTGAACCATCTCGGCGGCGTTGCCGATCACGTCAAACATGCCGATGGGGTTTGGACGTTTGGTGCCAATGGGCATCAGGCGTGCGGCCTGGCCGGTGCCGCCGGCGACCTGATTGAATACTGCCCAATCGCCCAGCGGGCCATCGCTGTCGCTGCCTCCGACCCGGCGCGGAAACAGGCGCCCTTCCAGCTCCTGACGACTGACCGCATGACCGCCACGGGCAGCAAATTCCCATTCGACTTCGGTGGGCAGGCGCACGAAACCGACGCCGCCGTCATCTTCGCTCTTGCCCTTGCCGCTGACGGGCAGCAAGTCGCGGTGGTACTTCATCAGCCAGGCGCTGTACACGGCGGAAAAGCGCTCGGCCTCGAAGTGTGACAGCTTGACCTTGGGCAAGCGCCCCGCCATGCCTGCCGGTGCTTCGCAGGCCGGGGCTGCTTCGCCGGTGGCCAAAGACTGGGCCTGGGCCATGACGGCGGCATATTGCTGCGCGGTGACTTCGTACTTGCCGATGAAGTACATCATCGGCTTGAGCGGCGTACTGGCGTCGGTCTTGGGCAGTTGCGGGCCGATCACTTTGCTCCAGTCCGAGGCCAGGTCGTTGAGGGTGAACGGGCCATTGATGTAGTCGCGGCGGTAACCGGAAATGAACGACTGCTTGTAGCCTGGCTCGTCTTCGCTGAACGGGTAGCCAAGGCTGATTTCCCGGTCGTCGAGAGCACCCTGGGCCAATACGTAGACGTAGCGGAAAACCATTTCGCCGTCGCAGGGCAACGGCAGACTGACGTCGCCGGGCAAGGGCTTGGGGTTGTCCAGTTGGTCGGTGTCATCGGCATGGGCCAGCGACACCGCGCACAACGCGGCGATGACCACTGCCAGGGCGGCCCTGCGCAACTCAAACATCTCGGATTCCTTCAGCGGGTTCGATATGGGCCACGCGCCAGCCGCCGAGGGCCGCCGCCAGGGCGCTGGCCCCGAGCAGGGCAGCCAGGGCGACCAGGTAGTGGCGCAGCAGCAGTTGGCTGGCGTATTCGCCGGGCTCCTGCATGAACAACAGATTCAGGCCGCGCTCGGCCAGGCCATACAGGACGCCGCCCAGTGCCGCAGCGATCAGGCCGCTGTACAGCGCCTGGCACATGACAAAAGACAGCAACGCCCCGGTACTCAGGCCGAGCAGACGCAGCACCGACAGCTCGTGACGCTTGCGCTCCACTGCCGCCAGGGCCCCGGCAGCAATGGCAGCGAAGGCGCCAAGCACGGCCAGCCCGGCGATGACCCAGAAGACAATGTTCAGGTTGCGGCTCAGGGACTGCACTTGGGCAATGGCGGCGGCCTGAGTCGAGACCAACAGGTCGCTGTCGGCGAAGTAACGGCGCAGCGGCTCGACGTCGTTCAAGGTCTGGGCATACAAACGGAACGCCGGATAAACGCGCTGCTCGCCGGCCCGCGCGCGGTCCCCAGCCCAACCCAACGCAGGCACGGCGCGGCCGTCGCGGTAATCTTCGGCGGCTTCCAGTAAAGCCAGTGGCGCAAACAGCGCATCACGGGGGAAGGCTTGCAGCGGCAACACGCCGGACACCTGCACCCGCGTGTGCTGGGCCTCGGCCTGCCCGGCTATTTGCCGGGTGAACGCGGCGTCGAGCCAGTCGCCGGGCTTGACGCCGAGCTTATGGGCGGCGGTCTGGCTGAGGATGATCTGGTCGAGGCCGGCAGGCACGGTCATGGCGCCGAGCAACGGGTCCTGAATGGCGGTGGGGATCATTTCCACATTGACCCGCGCAGCCTGTTGCTGCGCCTCTTGCGGCGCCTGCACCGACAGGTCGGCGGTCGCGGCAATCTGCCGGGTGCGCGGGATGGCAAACGCCACATCGGGGCGTTGGGCCAGTTCGTTGATAAAGGCGGCATTGAAGCGGCCACCGCCGAGCGGGATGATTTCCCGCACCAGCGGGTCGCGCTCCAGTCGTTCGGTCAGGCTGCTGACCAGGCCGAATTTGAGGCCGAACAGCACCAACAGCGGCGCGATCACCGCCACCAAGGCCAGCACGGCGCAGGCCGACAGCCGTGCATCAGCGCGGTAGTCCTGCCAGGCCAGGCTCATCACCAATCCGAAGCGCATCAGTGCACCTCGCCCAGGGTGGCCGTGACGCCGCCATCGGCATCGCGCTCGCAGGCGATGTTCAGAATCGCCAGACCGGCACTGCGCGCCAGGCGCTCGTCATGGGTGGCGATGAGGCAGCCGACATTGCGTTCCCGTGCCCGGCTGAGCAGCAGTTGCATGACACGGTTAGCGTTGATCGGGTCGAGGGCGGCGGTGGGTTCATCGGCCAACAGCAGCTGCGGGCGATGGGCCAAAGCCCGTGCACAGCTGACCCGTTGGCGTTGGCCGACTGACAGGGCATGGGGTTTCTTGTTCAGCTGTTCGCCGATCTCCAGCTGCTCGGCCAGGCGCTCGACGCTGCCGTCATTGCTCAGCCCCAGCAACTTGCGTGGCAGAGCGATGTTATCGCGCACACTGAGAAAACCCAGCAGGCCGCCGGTTTGCAGCACGTAGCCCAGATGCTTGCTGCGCAGACTGGCCAGGCGGTCCTGCTCGTTGTCGCGCCACAATCCGGCGATATCAACGGCGCCCTGGGACGGGAAGAAGTCAAAACGCTGGGCCTGATCCGGTCTGGAGACCAGCGCCAGCATATCCAGCAAGGTGCTCTTGCCGCAGCCGCTGGCACCGACCAGAGCAACCTGTTGCCCGGCCGCCAGTTCCAGACGCGGGATCACCAGGCTGTAGCGTTGCAGCCCTTCGCCACGGCTTTTGCGCACATCGCGAAGGCTGATCATGGCAGGGTCGACAACGGTACGCGGTACAAGGCATCACCCGGCTCGGCATCGCCGAAACGGACCCAATTGGCCAGATCGTTGTGGAAGGTTTCATAGAGGCGGATTTTCGATTCCAGCTCGTCGATAAAGTCTTCCTGCTCGGCGACGCTGAGGGACAGCCACAGGTCCTGGGTCATGTTCAGCGACTTGCTGCGATACGGCAGGCCCTCCAGATACTCACCGAGGATGCCGCCCTGGGCCAGGTTGGCGCCCTTGCGCAAGGCCGACGGGTCGCGGCTCATGTAGGCACTGGCGCTGGCGATTTCCTGGAAGAAATCCTTGGGCGAGGTCTGGGTCTTGCGCGCTGCATCGACGATCAGCTTGAGCGACTGTTGCAGGTCGTTGAGTTGCAACTTGGTCAGCATCACGCAGACCTGGAACGCCGGCAGCGCCGGGTTTGTCAGGTCGCGATCCGCTGTCCAGGCACTGACCAGTTGCGGCGCCTGGCTGGCCGATTTATGGCCGAGGAAATCCATGTGCATCGCATAGCCGACCGCCGCCGATTTATCGGCCAGGGTCGGCGCCGCCCCGAGCAACGGCGCAGGATGGTAAGGACGGTTGCGCACGTCATGGACCATATCGGCGAACACCGAACCGATCTCGCTGACACGTTCGCCGAACTTGCCGACATCACCACCGGGGATCGGAATGTACAGGTCGCCGATCTGCGGGTTGGCGTCGGCGGTCAGGGTGCGGTACTGCTGCTCGGCGAAGCTGTGGGTTTTCTTGCCGGCATCGGTGCGCAGGTGCAGGGCGAAGATCTTGATCTGCTTGCCCAGCGCCGCTTGGCGCACTTCAGCTTCGTTCATCTGGGTGCTGCTGTCGGGGTCGTTCTTGCGCAGGGAACCGGCGTCGCTGACCAACAGGATCAGGCGCCCGCCGTAGCCGGACCAGTCCATGCCGTTGACCGCCTGCATGACCCCGGCGAACGAGTCTTCGTTGAACGACTGGCTCGACACGTTGGTGGCCTTGACCTGATCCATCAGGGCGCTGAAACGCGCTGGGTCGCGGCCTTGGTCGAGGGTGATCAGGGTTTTGCTCAGGTATTCCAGGCCTGGCGTGCGCGTGACGCTGTTGCGAAAGCCAACCAGCCCGAAGCTGACGCTGTCCAGGTCGCCGCGCTGGGCGATTTTGCCTTGCAGCTCATGGACGACGTCGCGCACCTGATCGATATAGGGCTGCATCGATTTCGAGGTGTCCACCACCAGCACGATGCCGGTGCGGAAGGCGTCGCTGGCGAACTGTTTGGTTTTGCGATCCTCGGTCTGCCCAGGCGTGGCGCCCGGATCAATGGAGGCAATATTGAGCAACTGCACCGGCTGGCCGTTCTGATCGAAGCTTTCGCGGGAATCGAAAATCGGCAGCAGGTAGAACTTGTCTTGCGGCACGGCGCTGGCGGCGGGCTCAAGGGCCAGTACCTGGCTGTCGTCCTCAGGGTTTTTCTGCGCCGCGAGCAACAGGTTTTTCGCCGAGGTCGGATTGGTCAGCAGCTTGTCCAGCTCGCTGGCCTGACGCACGAACATCACGGGCGAGCGCCCGGAGCGTTCGGTGAATTTCAGCACCAGACTCTGCTTCCAGTCGCTGACCTGATCCTCGGCCAGCCAACCAGAGCTGCGCCCGTCAGTGGCAGCACCGAGGCGCAGCCACGACTTGCCGTCGAAATTCTTGCGCTCGTAGACATAGAGCACGGTAAATGCCGGCAGGGATTTATCCCCCGGACCACCCGGCACACTGGCGAAGCGCGCCCCGGGTTTGCTCAGCACACGCTGGAACAGGGTTTTCTTGCCGGGCATCAGCAGTGGCCGCGAGTCGCTGCTCTTCTGCTCGGCGGCGCCCGTGGGCTTGCCGACCTGTGGATGGAGCTGCGCGGCGGCGGTCATCTGCGTGACCAGGTTTGGCGTTGGCCCGGTGGGCTGGCTCGATGGCTGGCCGGGCTGGCTCGGGGTGGTGTTGGTCGGCGTAGTCGTTGGCGTGCCGGTTTGTGTACTGGGCACAGTAGAGGCCGTCGCAACGGGGGTCGTCGGCGTCGGCTTGACCTTCTCTTCCGGCGTCGGGCCGCTCACCCACCAGTAACCGCCAACACCCACGCCGATCGCCGCAGCAATTGCCACCGCGAGCAAGGCCATGACCGGGCCACGGCGTTGCCCGGAGGCTTGCGCCTTGTCCAGTACCGGCGTGGGCCGCTGGCGCGCTGGTTCGGCAACCGGCGCGGGAATGCTGATCGATTCCGGCTTCAGGCCCGCCAGATCGAACGCCAAAGGCTTGGGAGCCGCAGGCATGATCACCGTGCCGTCGTAGGCCTCGGACGGCAGCTTGTCGAGCGCGGCGAGCAAGGCTGCGGCATCCGGGAAGCGCTCGTTGGGGTCCTTGGCCAGCAGTTTGCGCAGGATGTCCTGATAGCGGCCATGATGAATCGGCAGCTCCGGCAGCGGCTGGGTCAGGTGGGCCAGGGCTGTGGACAGCGCATCGGTGCCGCTATAGGGCAGCTCGCCGACGAGGATTTCATAGAGCACCACGCCCAGCGCATAGAGATCGGCGCGCCCGTCGATGTCCTGGCCACGGGCCTGTTCCGGGCTCATGTAGCTGGGCGTACCGACGGCAAAACCGGCCTGGGTGAACTGAGTGCGGTCGTCCAGAGACTTGGCGATGCCGAAGTCCGAGAGCACTGCGGTGCCGTCGGCGCGGAACAGGATGTTGGCCGGTTTAACGTCGCGGTGCACCAACCCCTGAGCATGGGCGTAGCCCAGGGCCGAGGCGATATGGCGGATGTAAGTCAGGCCCTGCTCGGCACTCAGGCCCGCCGCGATGCGCTCCTTGAGGGTGCCGTTGGGCAGGTATTCCATGGCCATGTAGTACAACTGGCCGACGTTGCCGATGTCGTGGATGGTCACGGTATGCGGGTGAGACAAGCGCGCCAGGGTGCGGCCTTCGCGCAGGAAGCGCTCGCAAAAACTCGGGTCGGCCGCCAGCGCAGCCGCCATGACCTTGAGCGCCACTTTGCGTTCGAGAGAACGCTGGGTCGCCAGGTACACGGTGGCCATGGCGCCTTCGCCAATCTCACCTTCAATGTCGTATCCAGGAATCACAATGTCCATTCAGGGCTCTTCAACTGGCTTTGACGACGATGGCCGTAATGTTGTCGGGGGCGCCGCGGGTCAGGCCCAGGTGCACCAGGCTGCGCACCACCGTGTAAGGGTCGGCATGACACAGCACATCGCGAATTTCATGATCTTCGGCGGTCTTGTTCAGACCATCGCTGCATAACAGGTAGCTGTCGCCGGGCAGGATCTGCAGCGCAGCAATGGACAGCTGCAACTGGTCTTCGACGCCAATGGCGCGGGTCACGATGTTGGCCCGTGGATGCACACGGGCTTGGGCCTCGCTGAGCAGGCCGCTGTCCTGCAGGTCCTGGACGTAGCTGTGATCGCGGGAAATGCTGTCCAGCACGCCGTCGCGCAGGCGGTACAAGCGGCTGTCCCCGGCCCACAGGCAAATGCCCTGGTCTTCGCGCACCGCCAGCAAAACTACGGTGCTGCCCATCAGGCTGACCCCGCGATAACGGGTTTCGTCGCGCACCGCCGTGTTGACCTCTTCAAGACGGCTGCGCAAGGCACTGACGTAGATATCCAGAGTCGAGCCAGGCGTTATGCCGCGCAGGGTGTCGACGATCAGACTGCTGACATAATCCCCCGCCGCATGGCCGCCCATGCCATCGGCCACGACCCACAGGCCGTCGCGAGGCAGTTCCAGGCAAGCGTCTTCGTTGATCTGCCGGACCATGCCGACATGGCTGTAGCTGGCGGAGCGATAGGCAATGGCGACCATTTAGCTAGACGCCTCCTGACCCAGCAGAAAGCTGCCGAACGCACTGGCGGCAGGCAACCCGGTGCAGCGCATCAGACCCGGTTCGATGGCTTCGGACCCCCTGCCCCACCACAGGCTGACACCTTCACAGGCCAGGGCGGCCAGGGCGGCGTGACGCGCCTCTGGGGTGGTGACAGGAATGCGCTGCAAACCGGCGAATTGAGCAACTGGAGTGGCCGCCGTGACAGGCAAATCGGTCAAATTTTGTACAGCCTGCTCGAACGTCTCGAAAACAGTTCCCGGTTCAAGACTGCCCAGCAGCAACGCCTCGACCTGTTCAAACCAGTCATCCGCAGCACCGGCCACGTCGCTGATGGCCTGATCAGGCGTCAGCAGGCGCGCAACGGTGAGCGGGAAGTAGCGCCCGACCCGGTCGATGCTTGGCATCAGCACGCCGGTCACCGCGTCCGGTCCACAAACACCGGGGGCCAGGGCGAAGCGCCACAGCGGGCTGATCAGATAGGCATCAAGCCAGGCGCCGCCGAGTTGCTGCTGACTGGCGTGCATGCCCGACGCCAGCCAGGCATCCCAGGGCTGAATAAAACTCTGCGGCAGGCCCCGGCTGACGAAGTCGCCACGGCTGGCCAATTTGCCGTAGAAACCCGGCGTCGTCATAGCCGCTCCGGCAAGCTGAAGCCACGCAGCACGCGGCTCTTGAAGGGGTTGAAGGCGCTGTTGGCGCGCAACTCATAGGAAATGCTCGCGCTGTCGACGCGCAGACGCAGGTTGAACAGGTCCGGGCCATTGCCCGCTACCAGTTCTGACTGATCGAGCAGGCGGAACCATGCCCATGGACCGTCCAGCGTGATGCCGGAGCGACCGTTGGCCAGTGGCGGTGTGATCGACATGCGCACCACGCCAATGCTGCCGGGGTTAGGCCATTGCATGGCCACGGCGCGGCTCGGGCCGTGGTCATAGCTGATTTGCTGGCCGTCGAGTTCCAGCAGGAACTGTGTCACTGAAGCGTCCATGGCCACCGGCTTGAGTTCGAAACGCACCAAAGGCTGCGGGCTGCCAGGACGGAAAAAAGCATCACGAATCGCCGCCGCACGCTGGAAGGTCTGCAACACACCGGCGTTGATCCCCAGCTTCTGCGCCGCACCAGACTGCCAGCGCCAAGTGGCAGCGGTGGTATCGACGTAGGGTTGCAGGTACTTGTTGAAGTAGCTGTCCATCACCCCCCCAACGCTGAAAAAGCGGGCGAAGTCATCGAGGGTGGCGTCCCGGTTGCTGCCCGGCGTCAGCGGATAACGGCCGCTGAGAGACTGGCGATAGACGTTGACCACATCAGTGGTCCAGGCCGCGCTCAACTGATTGCGGACCCCGCCCATCATCGTGCCGGTGGTGGAATTGACCACCGACTTGACCAGACCCTTCACGACCGCAGGCTGGCGATCGGCATTGGTGCTGACCCGCTGCGCAGTGGCGCTGACCTGATTCTTCGCCTCACCGAGCAAGGCATCGCCGCTCGCACCCACCATGGCGCTGACCTGCACATAAAGGGCGTTCATGTCTGCCAGCAAACCATCGATGGCCGCCGGTTCGCCTTCGCCCTTGTTCACCAAGGCATTGAGTTCGGCGAAGTGCGCGGTGACTGGATCATCGCTGACCACGGGGGCGCTGTTATTGGTCGCCTGCTCCTGACCGAGCAGCGAGCCCAGACGTTGCTTGAGCTGATCGACACCGCCATCGACCTTGGCGCCCTGAGCCGCGAGAAGTTTGTCTTCCTGTTGCAGATCGGTTTCCTTGGCTACCGCGGCCAGCAGTTTTTTCAGCGGCGAAGTCGGCCCGGAAATCACCCGCAACACGTCGGCGGCCTGGGCCACGCTGGTGATCGGCACGAAGTCGATATCGGCGAGCAAGGCATCCCACTGGCGCAGGTAATCCTGGAAATACAGGCGCCGCACATCGGCGGCGAGGCTGACCACGTTCTGCTGTTCGGCCTGATCGCGCCCCAGTACCCATTGCTCTTCGGCCAGAGTCCCGGCCTGGCTCAGGCTGGTAGCGAGGAAGGCCTGGCGGTAACCCTTGGCGGTGAAGAAACCACTGAGCGGATCGCCCAACGGCTTGCCGCTCTTGCGTGTGAATACCAGGGCGGCATCACGCCCGGCCGCTTCGCTCAGGCGAAAATCGCTGACGCCTTCCGGCAGCTTTTGCCGTTTGACCCGATCGTAGACCCGCTGTGCTACCGGCAATTGCTGCAACTGGCGGCGCAGGTCATCGATCAGGCGCGGATCCAGCCGCGCATTGGGCGGCTGTTTGTCGAACAGCGCCTGCAAGTGCGCAGTCAGGGCCTGACGCTGATCGGGCGGCAGGTCGCGCGGCAGGGTCTGATCCCAGTCGAGGGTGATCCAGGCCTTAATGAAGTCGGCGTCGTAATGCTCGCTGTCGGCCAGCATCAGGTAGGCCTTCAGGCCCTCATAGAGATAGTCGGAACTGCCGCCGCTGTGCAGCTGCTCTTCGATACGCGTCAGCAGGCGCGGGGCAAAGACGGCAATCAGCAGCTTGCGGTAGACGCTGGCCGCCTCGGCTTGAAGCATGTCGCCCTGATACAGCCCCAGGCCTTGCGACCAGCTCGGCGGATCGCCGGCCAACTGGCGCACCGCGTTGAGCAGCGGCAGTACCGCCACTACGTCTCGCATCGCCGGGCTGAGGTTCTGCACGTTCTGCGCAAGGGGCGCGACCTTATGATCGACCTGAGCGATATACGCCTCGTTGGCCCGATAGCTGACCAGCCACAGCGTGCCGACCACCAGTACCAGGGCAACGGTCGCGGCCAGTACGCCACGGGCAATCCATTTGCGCCGCCGCTCGACCTTGGGATCAACCCCCATCAACCCTTGCTCGGCAAAAGCCACGGCAGTGAACAGTTTCTCGATGAAGTAACTGCGACCGGTGCCGCTCTGCCGCGCCAGGTGCTGGCGGTCCAGGCTCATGCTCTGGGCCATGGCGCCGATCAGGCGGTCGATGGGACTGCCTTCCTGAGTACCGCTGGTGAAGTAGACGCCGCGCAACAGCGTGCGCTCTTCATAGGCATTGGGCTTGAATACGCCATCGAGAAAGCTTTGCAGCGAAGCTTTCAGGGCGCCGAATTGTTGCGGGAAGCCGTAGATCAGATCGCGGCGCGCCGGGTCGCGCTCCTGTTGCAGGCGCTCCACCAGTCGCTCGTTGAGGCGTTGCTCGAGGGCGTCGAACTCGCGCATGAAATCTGCCAGGGGCCCAGCAGCGCTCTTGTCGTCGTCCAGGGCAAAGGTCATGCCCCAGACCTGGGCGCGTTCCTCTTTGCTCAGGGCGTCGTAGAACTCCATGAAGCCCGGCACCAGATCGAGCTTGGTGAGCATCACGTAGATCGGGAAGCGTACGCCCAACTGGGTGTGCAGTTCCTGAATCCGCGCGCGGATCGCTGCGGCGTGGGCAGCGCGTTCGGCATCAGTGCCGAGCAGCAGGTCCGACAGACTGATGGCGATAAAGGCGCCATCGATAGGGCGGCGTGCACGCTGGGTTTTCAGCAGATCGAGAAAGCCCAGCCAGGCGGCCTTGTCGACCTGGGCGTGGCTGTCCTGGGTGGTATAGCGCCCGGCGGTGTCGAGCAGCACGGCTTCGTCGGTGAACCACCAGTCGCAGTTACGCGTACCGCCTACGCCACGAATCGCCCCGGCGCCCATTTGCGCCGCCAGCGGAAAGTGCAGGCCGGAATTGACCAGTGCCGTGGTCTTGCCCGAACCCGGCGGGCCGATGATCACGTACCACGGCAACTCGTACAGATTGCGTTTGGTATCGCCGCCCAGACGCGCCTTTTTCAGCAGGGCCAGGGCTTCGTCCATGCGCTGGCGCAGGGTTGCCAGCTCTTCGGCGGTGGCGACGCTGGCAGGGTCCGGGGCGGTTTCGGCCGCCAGCCCTTCGAGGACTTTATTGGCATGGCGACGCGCCTGGATCAGCCGGAATACCCGGTAGCCGATCCAGATCGCGAACAACAGGATAATCAGCGCCCAGCGCCGCCCTTCCGGCACCAGCGCGCTCAGCAGCGGGCCGAGAAACCAGATGATCAGGCTCAGGGCAATCAGGCCCAGTACGGGGATGACCCAGCGAATGACAAAACCGAAAAACGCCTTCACTCGACCCCCTCCGCCAATACAGTGATTTCAACCCGACGATTCTTCGCCCGGCCCTCGGCCGTCGCGTTGGACGCCAGCGGCTCGGTGTCGCTGCGCCCTTCAGCCGTGAAGCGCTGGGGCTGGCCGGTTTTCGCCGCCAGAATTTGCAGGACCTGTTCGGCACGGGCCTGGGACAGCGCCCAGTTGGACGGGAAGCGGATCGTGGCAATGGGGCGGTTGTCGCTATGGCCGGTGACCCGCACCGAGCCCTTGACCTTGCGGATGGCATCGGCGATGCGCAGCATCAATGGCTGGAAGTCATCGACGATATTGGCGCTGCCGGAGGAGAACAGTTCGTCGCCGCGAATGGTCACGATGGAGCGGTCCACGGCGTCTTCCACCGCGACCTTATTGGCCTTGATGTCTTCGGCAAGGAAACCGGCCAGACGCGGCCGCTCGACAACCTTGGGCTGGATGGCCGGACGGTCGATGGTCTGCACCGGGATTTCGCCCAGGGCATGGATATTCTTGAACACCGGCTCGGCATCGGCCGCCAGCAGCATGCGCAGGCCGACCAACAGCATCAGCAACAGGGCCAGACCAATCGCCAGGCCGACCCAGGGCGGCATGAATTGGGTCAGGCGGTCACGGGCCAGGGTCAGGCCGCGCCAGTGCGGCGACAGCTCGCGTTCGTGTTCGCCACGAGCGGTGCGGATCGCCGCAGCGGTGCGCTCACGCAGGGTCTCCAGATGGCTACGACCATTGTTCATGACCCGATAACGGCCCTCGAACCCCAGGCAGATGCACAGGTATAACAGCTCCATCAGATACAGGCGCTCGCGCGGGCTTTGCAGGCAGTGCTCGAGCAACTGAAAGACTTTCTCACCGCCCCAGGACTCGTTGTGCACGGTGATCAGCAGGCTCTGTTTGCCCCACTCACTGGCGCTGCCCCATGGCGTACTCAGCACGGCTTCATCGAGGGCGGTGCAGAGAACGTAACGCGCCAGCAACACGTCGTTACGCACAATGCCTGCCGCTTCGGCGCGCTCTTCGAACTGGCGCAGGTACGCCAGCAGTTGCGCGCGCAAGCTGGCCGGGGCCGGATGGGCGATGGTGTTGCGCAGGCGCGTGAGCAAGGCCAGCAAAGGCCCGGCCGCGTTTTCCAGAGGGTTGAGACCCTGGCCCTGGCCGGTCGCCAGAGGTGCGGCGGCCACCGTCGGCGGCGCCTGTTCCGGGCGTTCGCCAGCAGGCTGCGGCCCACGACCACCAGGGCGCGGCATGAATTGGGTACGGTCGCCGCCAGAGGCGAACGGGTTCGACGGATCGTCGTTGGGACTCATCGCGGCTTATCCTCGAATCGCCCAGAAGGCCATGTTCAACCCCGGGAATTCACCCGCGACGTGGAAAGCGAAACCGCCGGACTGCTGCAGGTTCTGCCATTGCTCGCTGCCGCGATCCAGCTCGAAGTAAGTGGAACCGGCATGGAACGGAATCTGCCGTGGCGCCACCGGCAACGGTATGAGACCGATGCCCGGCAGTTGCAGGTTGACCATGTCGCGGATGTGCTCGACCGAGCCGACTTTGCTCTGCTGGCCGAAGCGCCCACGCAGGGTTTCGCCGGGCATGTCGGCGCGCACCACAAGGATGAAACTGGCGCTCTCCAGCAGGCTGCGGTCGGCGAGCATGCCGACGCGGATATTGAAGGCCTTCTCCAGCAGCGGGATCGGCGTCGCCTTGCTGTCGATCACCATCGCCAAGGCTTCGCGCAGCGCCTGCATCACCGGGGTGAAGCTGACGATCAGGTCGTCGTGCTGATAACGCGGAAATTCCAGCGGGCGGCGCCCGTCGCGAGAGAAGGTGGCGAACTCACCGGCCAGGCTGACCAGCTCGCTGTAGAAGCGCTCCGGGTGCAGTGGCGTGAGCTGATTCAAGTGGCTGATCAGCGGCTGCGCGCGGTTGACCAGTTGCAGCAACATGAAGTCGGCAATTTCCGAAGCACCACCCGCTCCCGATGCAACTACGCGTCCGGCCAGGGCTTCGCCACGCTGATGCAGCAAGCCCAGCAGTTCGCTGCGAAAGGCCGTCAGGCTCTGGCTGGCGCTGACATCCAGCAGCGGCGGGATATAGCGATCATCGAGGATCAGTGCGCGGTCGGCGCGCTTTTCCTTGATCCGCACCACGCCAACGCTGGCGTAATCGCTGAGGCCGTCCTGCGCGGTGAGCAGGCGCAAGGCCCGCGCGCCAATGGCAACCGGCGCGCGGTTTTCAAACGGCGCGTTGTCGTCACGGACTTCGCGAACCTGGCTGACGTAGCGCGCGGCGCCAAATTCCTCGCCTTCATCGACCGTATCCCTTGCCCCGGCACGCTTGAGCGGCAGAGCCAGATAGACCAGGCCATCGCGCAGGCTGTCATCGATGCTCAACGGGCTGGGCGCCAGATCGTCCTGAGGGATGTTGAACGGTGTGCCGTCCGGCAACAGGCCCCGCGCCGATACGATCGCCAGTTTGCCCTGGGCCAGCAGGCCCTGATCCAGCGACAACTCGGAAAAGCCCCAGGCCCCCGCCGACAGCGGACGGCTGCGTGCGTCGATGAGGTTTTCCAGATAACGGTCGTGCTGCTGGAAGTGCTGCGTTCCGATGAACATGCCTTCCGACCAGACCACGCGATTGTTCCAGGACATGACTTCTCCGTGTGCCTATTGGGCGGGGGTTGGGGTGCTTTGCAGGGCGCGCACATCAAGGCTGATCGTGTATTCGGTGCTTTGGCGCGGCAGCACGCTGATGACCGTGCGCCAGCGCGCCTGATCGATCTCGCGATAGCTCACCACCAGCCCCAGTTGCCGCGTCGCCGCAGTCAGGGTGCGGCGGATATCCAGGCTCTGGCCGGGGCGTACCAGCACTTCGTCCTGATCGACCAGGTCAACGCCGAGGGTCGCCTGGGCGCGTTCAGCCAAAGCGAAGTAGTCAGCACGGGTGAAAGTGGCGCTGTTCTTGAGTTCATACAGACGCACCCGCACGGGCGCGGCCTGACCGTCAGCACCAGGGTTGAGCCCGGCCACCGCCTGAAAATGCAGGGTAATGGTGGCGCTGTCCGGCTCTGCAGGCGGCGGCGCTTGTACAGCAGGTTTGTCCTTGCCACAGGCGCTCAGCAGCACGGCCAGCAGCGCTGAAAAGAAAACACGTTGAATCATCCTGAGCCTCAATGGCATGTCGAAACGGTCCTGGGGGGTCAAGTGCGGCGCAGCCGGGCACTGTGTTCTTCGTAGGCTCGGCTGAATTCACGACCGAACAGGTCCTGGAAATCGTCCTCGGCCTCACTGGAAATCTGCGAATACAACGCGGTGAATTGCTGCCAGTACTGGGCCTGACGCGAGCCACCGAACAGGTTAGACAGGCCGCCAGGCTTGCCCATGCGCGTCTCCAGCGCCGCAGGTTCGAAGCGCTTGAGCAGGTGTTTGATGGCCGCCTCGACCCCGGCCATCACCGCCAATTGGTGGGCGCGCAAGTCGTCGAAGCTGTCCTTGATCGCCAGGTCCGGGGCCATGAACGCCTGATTGCTGTGGCGCAGCAGCAACAGCAGCGCCTCGTCGGCATTGGGGGCGAACTTCAGCGGGTTGTTTTCCACGGGACGGATCAAGGTCTGCTGCATGCGGAACTCGCCCTTGAGGCTGCTGCGGGCACGCAGGACGTCGATCAGCCCCTCGACCATCAGCCGGTAACTGCGGCCGATGGCTTCCATCTGCGCTTCGGCCTGGGCGTGATCGATGCGCAACTGATCGAGCCCGGCGCCGCGCAGGAAGGCTTGCAGCAACTCAGGGCGCAAGGCTTCGGCCGGTTGTGCAGCGGGCGGTACAGGCGGCGCAGCAATCGGCGGTTCCGAGGGCGTCACTACTGGCGGCGCAGGCGGTGTTGCAGGCGGGAAAACCACCTGCTCGACGCTCGGCGGCGCCATTACCAATGGCTCCACGGGCGCAACTGGCTTGGACAGATCAACCGATGGCGCGGGCAGGTCGGACAGCAGGTCCCAGTCATCCGGGATCAGCATCGGCGCAGCCGGCGGTGGCGTGGCTACAGGAGGTGCAGCGACCGGCGCGGGAACGAACGGCGCAGGCGGACGAAAATCATGCTGTTGGGCCGGTACATGGTCCGGCTGGGTCGCTGGCGGCACCACGGAAGGCGTCAGAAAATCGAACAGGTCGGGCATCGTCGCGTTGGCCGATCCGCCCTGAAAATGCGCGGTAGTTGGAATCACCGGCGGCGCTGCGACTGGCGTGCTCGCGCGGCCCATCAGCGCCTCGAAACTGTTGGCATTATCGCCACTGGAAAGCACCGGATCGTACACTTGCAGCGTGAAGTCGATACGCGCCTGGATTTCGTATTCGCCAATACGGATAACTTCCCCATCCTGCAAGGGTTCGCTGTTACCGCGACGCAGGCGGATACCCGCATGTAATAGCTCAACGCCATTAGTGCTGGTGTCGGTCAGATAGTAACGGCCATCTTTATATTGGATAACGCAATGTTTAGCGGAAACTAAGCGCTCAGGGTCGGGCAACACCCAGTCATTTTCTTGACTGCGGCCAATTGCCATCACGCCGTTATCCATTGATTTCTCTGGACATTGCCCGGGCGTGATCTTGTGATAACTAGTGATAGTCAAACACAGCGCCATTGCGCCTCCTTGCTTACATTGCGCGTGGTCTACAGGGCAGAGATATCACACTGTCCAGACCTGGCGTCCGTTTACATAAACGCCACTTAAACAGATGGTTTTCCCAGCCAACTGGCTGAAAATGCGCGGATTTAACCACACTTATGCGAAATTCATACAGGCAGTGACCGGTCGGTCGTGCAACCTGTTAGCTGCGTCACAACTGTTACGCGGGCCGAGAGCTTACCTTGACAAGGCTCAACGCCTAAAACAAAAATGCCCGACCCTTTTATATTCGTGATGCCACACTGACATCAATTAAAAATATTGGTTCAACACCGATAATAAATTTCCCATGTGAACTTTAACCGGTATTAACTGACCAACCCGCAGGCTGATAAGGAGATCTGAGTTGGTGGACGTGTCGTTGTTGCTCGCCCCTGTTTCCGGGAACTTGCCGTGCGGCGAAGACCTGGAATATGACGCGGATTTCTTGCAGTTGGAACGCGACGCCCAAGGTAAACCGGAACGCTCCATGGGCGATTCGGTACAGGCGGCCGAGCCACCGCAATGGCGCGTGATAGAGCAGTCCAGCAGTGCCCTCCTGCAACGCAGCAAAGACCTGCGCATTACCCATTTCCTATTGCAAAGCGCCCTGGCCCAGGACGGTTTCGCCGGCCTCGCCAGCAGCCTGACCCTGATCCGCGAACTGCTCGCCAGTTATTGGGCCGACCTCTACCCTTTGCTCGACGCCGATGACGACAACGACCCCACCGTGCGAGTCAATGCGCTCGCCGGCCTGGCCTGCGATACCAATGTGCGCCTGCTGCGCGAAAGCATCCTGACCCGCTCGAGGGCGTTCGGTCCGGTCAGCCTGCGCGCGGCGCTCAATGCCAGCGGCATGCAGAGTTTCAGCGATGAATCCCTGGGCGCCGATACCCTGCGCGCAGCCCTGCAGGACAGCGACGCCGAGCACCTCGCCGCAGTCCGCGCTGCCATTGGCCAAGCCCGGGAATCGGCCGAAGCCATCGAGCGCTTCGTCAACGAGCAGGTCGGATCCGCCCAGGGCGTCGATCTCAGCGCATTGAAACAGCCTCTGCGCCAAGCCCTGCAAATCCTCGGCGAGTACGCCCCCGGCAGCGAGACGGCCGTCACAGAATCCAGCGAAACCGGGGGTGCGACAGAACTTTCCGGCACCGCCGAGGCTCCCAAGCCAGCCCGTAGCTGCGGACCTGTTGTGCCTGGAGAAATCAGCAACCGCGATGACGTCACTCAAAGCCTCGACCGCCTGCTGGCGTATTACGCCCGCCATGAGCCCTCCAGCCCGCTTCCGGTGCTGTTGAATCGGGCCCGGCAACTGGTCCAGGCGGACTTTGCCACCATCGTGCGCAACCTGATTCCCGACGGCATGTCGCAATTCGAAAACTTGCGCGGTCCTGACGCTGACTGACCCGCAAGGCGGGCTCAGGCAAGGATCACGCACCTCGTTACCGGCAACGACCGATGACGCCAATACCGTCGCAAGCAGCGACCAGGAGGAGCAACGTGGCGAACAGCAGTTCTCAGAAATTCATCGCGCGCAACCGTGCGCCACGGGTCCAGATCGAGTACGACGTGGAGCTGTACGGTGCCGAGAAAAAGGTCCAGTTGCCCTTCGTCATGGGCGTTCTGGCCGATCTCGCCGGCAAGCCTGCCGAGCCGCTGCCCGCCGTGGCTGACCGCAAGTTCCTGGAAGTGGACGTCGACAACTTCGACTCACGCCTCAAGGCCATGAAGCCGCGCGTGGCGTTCAACGTGCCCAACGAGCTGACCGGCGAAGGCAACCTGAGCCTGGATATCACCTTCGAAAGCATGGACGACTTCAGCCCTGCCGCCGTGGCGCGCAAGGTCGATTCGCTGAACCAGTTGCTCGAAGCCCGTACCCAGCTCGCCAACCTGCTGACCTACATGGACGGCAAGACTGGCGCCGAAGAAATCATCATGAAGGCGATCAAGGACCCCGCGTTGCTGCAGGCCCTGGCGAGCGCGCCAAAGCCCAAAGATGCCGAGCCGAACGCTTAAGGACAAACGATCATGACCGAGTTGCAGCGCGACAATCAGGCGCCTCTGGGCGCCACCGAACAGACCAGCGAATTCGCGTCCCTGCTGATGCAGGAATTCAAGCCCAAGACCGAGCGTGCCCGCGAAGCGGTCGAGACCGCCGTGCGTACCCTGGCCGAACAGGCTCTGGCGCAGACCAGTCTGGTCTCCAACGATGCGATCAAATCCATCGAATCGATCATTGCGGCCATCGACGCCAAGCTCACCGCCCAGGTCAATCAGGTGATCCATCACCCGCAGTTCCAAGAGCTGGAAAGCGCCTGGCGCGGCCTGCACTACCTGGTCAACAACACCGAAAGCGATGAGCAGCTGAAGATTCGCGTGCTGAACATTTCCAAGCCGGAACTGCACAAGACCCTGAAGAAATTCAAGGGCACGGCCTGGGACCAGAGCCCGATCTTCAAGAAGATGTACGAAGAGGAATACGGCCAGTTCGGCGGCGAACCTTACGGCTGCCTGGTTGGCGACTACTACTTCGACCAGTCGCCACCGGATGTCGAGCTGCTGGGCGAGCTGTCCAAGGTCTGCGCAGCCATGCACGCACCGTTCATTTCTGCGGCCTCGCCGACGGTGATGGGCATGGGTTCGTGGCAGGAGCTGTCCAACCCGCGTGACCTGACCAAGATCTTCACGACGCCGGAATACGCTGGCTGGCGCTCCCTGCGCGAGTCCGAGGATGCGCGCTACATCGGCCTGACCATGCCGCGCTTCCTGGCACGCCTGCCGTACGGCGCCAAGACCGATCCGGTGGAAGCCTTCGCTTTCGAAGAAGACACCGACGGTGCCGACAGCGCCAAGTACACCTGGGCCAACGCGGCCTATGCCATGGCGGTGAACATCAACCGTTCGTTCAAACACTACGGCTGGTGCTCGCGGATTCGCGGCATCGAGTCCGGTGGTGAAGTGCAGAACCTGCCTGCCCACACCTTCCCGACCGATGACGGCGGCGTGGACATGAAGTGCCCGACCGAGATCGCCATCTCCGACCGTCGCGAAGCAGAGCTGGCCAAGAACGGTTTCATGCCGCTGCTGCACAAGAAAAATACCGACTTCGCCGCGTTCATCGGCGCCCAGTCGCTGCAGAAGCCTGCCGAATACGACGATCCGGACGCCACCGCCAACGCCAACCTGGCCGCGCGCCTGCCGTACCTGTTCGCCACCTGCCGCTTCGCCCACTACTTGAAGTGCATCGTGCGCGACAAGATCGGCTCGTTCAAAGAGAAGGACGAAATGCAGCGCTGGTTGCAGGACTGGATCCTCAACTACGTCGACGGCGACCCGGCCCACTCCACCGAAACCACCAAGGCCGAGCACCCGCTGGCCGCCGCCGAAGTGGTGGTCGAGGACGTGGAAGGCAACCCTGGCTACTACACCTCGAAGTTCTTCCTGCGTCCGCATTACCAGCTGGAAGGGCTGACCGTGTCGCTGCGTCTGGTTTCCAAGCTGCCTTCGGCCAAGAGCGCCTGAGTCAGAAGTGAGCAGTGGGAGCGGTTTCTGTGGGGTGCAAACCCTGTGGAATCGAACCCTGTGGGAGCGAATGGTGTGGGAGCGAATTCATTCGCGAAGAGGCCGGTACATTCGGCGCATTTTTAGCGGCTGACATACTGCTTTCGCGAATGAATTCGCTCCCACAAGTCGCTCCCACGGATCCCTCATAGAAAGGGGCGGCGCGTTTTAACCAAATTGCATCTCTGAAAAATAAACACAGTGGCCCGTGCCACATCAGGAGAGAACATGGCTGTCGATATTTTTATCAAGATCGGTGACATCAAGGGCGAGTCCCAGGACAAGGCCCACAAGGACGAAATCGACGTACTGAACTGGAGCTGGGGCATGAGCCAGTCCGGCAACATGCACGTCGGCAGCGGTGGCGGTGCGGGCAAGGTCGAGATTCGCGACCTGTCGATCACCAAGTACGTGGACAAGGCCTCGCCGAACCTGATGATGCATTGCAGCAGCGGCAAGCACATCGACAAGGTCAAGCTGACCGTGCGCAAGGCCGGTGGCGAAAGCCAGGTCGAGTACCTGGTCATCAACCTCGAAGAAGTCATGGTCACCTCCCTGAGCACTGGCGGTTCGGGCAGCGATGATCGCCTGACCGAAAGCGTCACCCTGAACTTCGCTCAGGTGCTGGTCGACTACCAGCCACAGAAAGCAGACGGCACCAAGGAAGGCGGCCCGGTCAAATACGGCTGGAACATCCGCTCCAATACCAAGCGCTGATTCGCGTACGCCCCGGTCGTCAAAGGCCGGGGCGTTTTTGCGCCCTTTCGTATTAGAGAGTCTGACTCATGGCCAAGCCTTCATTCATCAACCTGTTGAATGCCTATCCAAAGGTTCCGTCCCCCTGCGATCAACCATGGGGCAACCAGTGCGCCATCCGCATGAGCATTGCGCTCAACGGCGAGCTGGGTATCAAAGTCAATAAATCGACCTACACCGAGCCCAAGTGCAAGCATGAACATGCCCGTGGTGCGGAGTCGTTGGCGAACTGGCTGTGGCGCCACCACCTGGGCCGGCCCACCATCCTCGGCGGCAGCGCCAAGGATCGCCTGACCATCGCCAACAAGACCGGTATCGTCTTCTTCAAGGATTGCTTCGCCCGTGGCGGCGAAGAGGAAAGCCAGCGTTCCGGTGACCACATCGACCTGTGGAATCGCGGTAAAACCATGGGTTTCTACGATGGCGACTATATGTCGAAACAAGTCTGGTTCTGGGAGCTGGTATGAGCACCGCGATCAAGACTGCAGCCATTGGCTGTCTGCTTTTCAGCCTCAACGCGTGCGCTGACTCGCAGACCATGGCAATTCAGGCGAACCTCGGCGGACAAGCTCTGAAGCTGGTGGACGCTCAGGGTCAGTGCGCGGTGCTCAAGCCAGATAACACGCAATTGGCGCTGGGCATGGAGTGGCCTTGCCAGTTCAGCCCGGACCGTAAAGGTCAGGTCCGTGTGGAAGTTTTCAAGTCAGTGCCCATTGTGCTGGTTGAGCACACTGATCCGGAAAAAACACCTGGCGCCGGCTGCCTGACGAAATCTCAGGCAATACGCTTGCGCAGCGGCGTACTTGAGACATCCAGTGTCAATCAGAGTGCAATGTGCGGTAGAGGCGTTCAGGATCAAAAAATGTTCGTAGGCATGTTCCGTTGGTAACCGACCTGACCTCTCGCGAACGCCTGCAACCGTCGCTGCTCGACCGGTTGACCGACGACGAGCCAGGCAATCTGCAGGAAGGCAGCGACAAGCGCGTGCTTTCCCTGAGCCAGCTCAAGGCCTCGGTGCTGCGCGACCTGACCTGGCTGCTCAACACCACGTCACTGCTCGACGCCGATGCCACGCTCAACACCCCGGCGGGCACTTCAGTGGTCAATTACGGCCTGCCTGCGCTGGCAGGCAACAGCGCATCGAGTATCGACATCAATGCGCTGGAAGCCCTGATTCACCGCGCCATCGCCACCTTTGAGCCGCGCATCCTGCGCCATACCCTGCGCGTGCGGGCACGGGTAGCGCCGGGTGAAATGAACCATAACGCCCTGAGCTTCGAGATCGAAGGTGATCTGTGGGCGCAGCCGGTGGCCTTGCCGCTGTTGCTGCGCACCGATCTGGACCTGGAATCCGGGCATGTGCAGGTCGTGCCTGCCGAGCAACGGAGGCGCTCATGAATCCGCGCCTGCTGGAGCTGTACAACCAGGAACTGCAACACGTGCGCGAAAGCGCTGCCGAGTTCGCCAAGGAATACCCGAAGATCGCCGGGCGCCTGACCCTGTCGGGACTGGACTGTGCCGACCCCTATGTGGAGCGCCTGCTGGAAGGCTTCGCCTACCTGACGGCGCGGGTGCAGCTCAAGCTCGACGCCGAGTACCCGACCTTCACCCATAACCTGCTGGAAATCGCCTACCCGCACTATCTGGCGCCCACGCCGTCGATGACCGTGGTGCAGATGCACGCCGATACCGACGAAGGCTCCCTGAGCAGCGGCTTTACCCTGCCCCGCGACAGCGTGTTGCGTGCGACCCTGGGCCGCGACTCCCAGACCTCTTGCGAGTACCGCACCGCACATCCGGTGACGCTGTGGCCGCTGAAGGTCAGCCAGGCCGAATATTTCGGCAACCCCGCCGCCGTGCTCGGCCGTCTTGCCGCCAGCGAACCGAAGGCCAAGGCCGGGTTACGCATTACCCTGCGCACCGGCGCCGAGCTGCCGTTCAACGCCCTGAGCCTGGACAGCCTGCCGTTCTACCTCAGTGGCAACGACGAACAACCTTTCCGCCTCTACGAGCAATTGCTTGGTAATGCCTGCGCCGTATTCGCCCGCCAGCCAGGCAGCGACTGGGTCGAGCGCCTGCCCCAGGACGCCCTGCGTGCCTGCGGTTTCGATGACCGCGAAGCGGCTTTACCGGTAGTGCCGCAAGCCTTTCAGGGTTATCGCCTGTTGCAGGAATATTTCGCCCTGCCCCAGCGTTTTCTGTTCGTCGAATTCGCCGGACTGTCCCGTGCCGTGCAGCGTTGCTCCGGCCAGGAACTGGAATTGATCATTCTGTTCGAGCGCTTCGAGCAGGGTCTGGAAAGCAGCGTCGGTGCCGCACAGTTCCTGCCGTTCTGCACCCCGGCGATCAATCTGTTCCCGCGTCGGGTCGACCGCATCCACTTGAGTGATCGGGTCAACGAGCATCATGTGATCGCCGACCGCACCCGCCCGATGGATTTCGAGATTCACTCCCTGACCGGCATCACCGGGCATGGCACTGGACCGGACCAGAGTTTCCTGCCGTTCTACGCGGTACGCGACCCGTCCCGCTATGGCCGCGACAAGGCCTATTACACCTTGCGCCGCGAACCCCGGGTACTGTCCAGCGAGCAACGCCGCACCGGCACGCGCTCGACTTATGTCGGCAGCGAAACCTTTGTCAGCCTGGTGGACAGCCAACAAGCGCCGTACCGCCACGACCTGCGTCAATTGGGCGTCAGCGCCCTGTGCACCAATCGCGACCTGCCGCTGTTCATGAACGTCGGCGGCGGCACCACGGATTTCACCCTGGCCGACAGTGCGCCGGTGTCCTCGGTGCGTTGCGTCGCCGGCCCGAGCCGCCCAAGGGCCAGCCACGCCCATGACAACAAGGCCTGGCGCCTGATCAGCCAGTTGTCGCTGAACTACCTGTCGCTGAGCGAACAGGGTCAGGGCGCGGCGGCCTTGCGTGAACTGCTGCGCCTGTACGGCGACAGTCACGATCCGGCCCTGCAACTGCAGATCGAAGGCCTGCGCGAAGTCAGCAGCAAGCCCTGCACACGACGCCTGCCCATGCCCGGCCCGATCGTCTTTGGCCGTGGCCTGGAGATCACCCTGGAATTCGACGAAAACGCTTTCCGTGGCACCGGAGTCTTCCTCCTGGGCGCCGTGTTTGAGCGTTTCCTGACACGTTATGTGTCGATCAACAGCTTTACCGAGACGGTGATACGTACCACCGAACGCGGCGAGATCATGCGATGGAAAGCCAAGCCCGGACGCCGTCCGACCCTGTAGACACATTGACGGCCATGCAGGATCAGCCCTGGGAATACGACTTCTTCCAGGCGCTGCGCCGTATCGAGTGCGAATCGCCAGAGCTGCCGCGCCTGGGCCATTCGCTGCGCCTGAGCGACGACCCGCTGCGCCTCGGCCAGCAGCCGGACTGCGCTTTTGCGCCTTCGACACTGGCCTCGATGACACCCGCCGAAGCCGACAAACCGGCGCGTCTGGAACAGTTCTTTTTCGGCCTCGGCGGCCCCAACGGCCCGCTGCCGCTGCACATCACCGAGTACGTGCGCGACCGCCAGCGTAATAACGCCGATACCACCAGCAAGCGCTTCCTCGATGTCTTCCACCATCGCCTGTTGAGCCTGTTCTACCGGGCCTGGGCCGAAGCGCGGCCGACCGTCAGTCACGACCGCCCGGATGACGATTATTGGTCTGCGCGCCTGGCCGCCCTGAGCGGACGTGGCATGCCCAGCCTGCTCCAGCACGGCGTAATTC
Organism: Pseudomonas sp. JUb42; assembly: GCF_024807945.1. Lineage (GTDB taxonomy): Bacteria > Pseudomonadota > Gammaproteobacteria > Pseudomonadales > Pseudomonadaceae > Aquipseudomonas. The sequence goes on from NZ_JANUFD010000025.1 coordinate 42,498, forward strand.
CCGATACCGCCAAGCTGCACTACAGCGGCCATCTGGCGGCGCAAACCCGCTACCCCGACGGCTTGCGCGCCATCCTCGGCCATTACTTCGGCCTGCCGGTGGAAATCGAGGAGTACGTCGGCCAGTGGCTGGAATTGCCCGAGCGCAGCCGGGTCGGGCGCGTGGCCCATCAGTTGGGCGTGGATTTTTGCCTGGGTAGCCACGTCTGGGATCGTCAGCACAAATTCCGTATCCGTATCGGTCCGCTCAAGCTGGACGACTACATGGGGCTGTTGCCCGACGGCGAGCCGTTCAAGGAACTGGTGGTCTGGGTCGCCGAGTACGTGGGCCACGAACTGGACTGGGACCTGAACCTGGTTCTGCAACAACCTGAAGTACCAAAATTCCAACTCAACGGGCGTCAGCGGCTGGGTTTCAATACCTGGCTGGGGCAGCCCGCCACTGATGCTGGGGATCTGATTCTGGCCAGGCATTACGCCGATCAAAAGACGGCCGAACAAGCCTCATCAGCCACACATTCAAGGAGTCATGCACATGGGTGAAATCAGTCGCGCCGCGTTATTCGGCAAACTCAACAGCGTGGCCTACAAGGCCATCGAAGCGGCCACGGTGTTCTGCAAGCTGCGGGGCAATCCCTATGTGGAGCTGGCGCACTGGTTTCACCAACTTTTGCAATTGCAGGACTCGGACCTGCATCGCCTCATCCGTCAGTTCGACGTCGAGCCTGCGCGCCTGGCCCGGGACCTGACCGAAGCGCTGGACCGCCTGCCGCGTGGTTCGACCTCGATCACCGACCTGTCATCCCATGTCGAAGAAGCCGTGGAACGCGGCTGGGTCTACGGCAGCCTGATGTTCGGCGAAAGCCAGGTGCGCACTGGCTACCTGCTGCTCGGCATTCTCAAGACCCCAAGCCTGCGCAATGCGCTGATCGGGCTGTCGGCGGAGTTCAACAAGGTCAAGGTCGAAGCCCTCAGCGAGCGCTTTGACGAATACGTCGGCGACTCACCGGAAAACGCCCTGGGCGCCAGCGACGGTTTCAACGCCGGTGCCGTGCCCGGCGAGGCCAGTGGCGCCATGGCACCCAGCGCCATGGGCAAGCAGGAAGCCCTCAAGCGCTTCACCGTGGATCTCACCGAACAGGCGCGCAGCGGCAAGCTCGACCCCATCGTCGGGCGTGACGAGGAAATTCGCCAACTGGTGGATATCCTCATGCGCCGCCGCCAGAACAACCCGATCCTGACCGGTGAGGCCGGTGTCGGCAAAACCGCAGTAGTCGAAGGTTTCGCCCTGCGCATCGTCGCAGGCGACGTACCGCCGGCCCTGAAAGACGTCGAACTGCGCAGCCTCGATGTCGGCCTGTTGCAGGCGGGTGCGAGCATGAAAGGCGAGTTCGAACAACGCCTGCGCCAGGTCATCGAAGACGTGCAGGCCTCGCCCAAGCCGATCATTCTGTTCATCGACGAAGCCCATACCCTGGTCGGTGCCGGTGGCGCGGCCGGGACCGGCGATGCCGCCAACCTGCTCAAGCCCGCTCTGGCCCGTGGCACCCTGCGCACCGTCGCCGCCACCACTTGGGCCGAGTACAAGAAGCACATCGAAAAAGACCCGGCCCTGACCCGCCGCTTCCAGGTCGTACAGGTCGCCGAACCGTCCGAAGACAAAGCCCTGCTGATGATGCGCGGCGTGGCCTCGACCATGGAGCAGCATCACAAGGTACAGGTCCTCGACGAAGCGCTGGAGGCTTCGGTGAAGCTGTCCCACCGCTACATTCCGGCGCGCCAGTTGCCGGACAAATCCGTCAGCCTGCTGGACACCGCCTGCGCCCGTGTCGCCATCAGCCTGCACGCAGTCCCCGCTGAAGTGGACGACAGCCGCCGTCGTATCGAAGCTCTGGAAATCGAACTGCAAATCATCGCTCGCGAAGACGCCATCGGCATTGATATTGGCGCTCGCCGCAACAACAGCGAAGCGCTGCTGGCGGCCGAGCGCGAACGCCTGACCGATCTGGAAAGCCGCTGGGCCGAGGAACGCATACTGGTGGACGAACTGCTCGACGTCCGCGCGCAACTGCGCGAGAGCGTCGGTGTGGTGGACAGCGATGCCGGGGCCGGGCAAAACCAGGCGCTGCGTACCCGACTGGTCGACCTGCAAACCCGCCTCAGCGCCCTGCAAGGCGAGTCGCCGCTGATCCTGCCGACCGTGGACTATCAGGCTGTGGCCTCGGTGGTCGCCGACTGGACCGGGATTCCGGTCGGGCGCATGGCGCGCAACGAATTGGAAACCGTGCTCAAGCTCGATCAGCACCTGATGAAACGCATCATCGGCCAGGACCATGCCCTGCAAATGATCGCCAAGCGCATCCAGACTTCCCGCGCTGGCCTGGATAACCCGAACAAGCCGATTGGCGTGTTCATGCTTGCGGGCACCTCAGGCGTCGGCAAGACCGAAACCGCCCTGGCCCTGGCCGAAGCCATGTATGGCGGCGAGCAGAACGTCATCACCATCAACATGAGCGAATTCCAGGAAGCCCATACCGTCTCCACGCTCAAGGGTGCGCCTCCGGGTTATGTCGGTTATGGCGAAGGCGGCGTGCTGACCGAAGCGGTGCGGCGCAAACCCTACAGCGTGGTGTTGCTCGACGAAGTGGAAAAAGCCCACCCGGACGTGCATGAAATCTTCTTCCAGGTGTTCGACAAGGGCGTCATGGAGGACGGCGAGGGCCGAGTGATCGACTTCAAGAACACCTTGATCCTGCTGACCACCAACGCCGGGACCGAGCTGATTTCCCAGCTGTGTCAGGATGCCCATAACATGCCTGACCCCGAGTTCATCGCCAAGGCCCTGCGCCAGCCGCTGCTGGAAATCTTCCCACCAGCCCTGCTCGGCCGCCTGGTAACGATCCCTTATTACCCGCTCAGCGACACCATGCTCAAGGCCATCACCCGCCTGCAACTGGACCGCATCAAGAAGCGCGTGGAAAACACCCATAAGGTGGCATTCGACTACGACGATGCCGTACTCGACCTGATCGTCTCGCGTTGCACCGAAACCGAGAGCGGCGGACGAATGATCGACACCCTGTTGACCAACACCCTGCTGCCGGACATGAGCCGCGAATTCCTGACCCGCATGCTGGAAGGCAAGGCCATGGCCAGCGTGCGGATCGGGGAACAGAACGGCGAGTTTCATTATGAATTTGCTGACACGCCCTGAAACGCGCATTAGGGAATAAATAGGGGTGAATTCAATGGGAATTTTTTGTGGGAGCGAATTCATTCGCGAAGGCGGTGTTTCAGACTCCTTATATGAGTCGGATGTACCGGCCTATTCGCGAATGAATTCGCTCCCACAGAATTCGCTCCCGCAATTGGCTCCCACAGAATTTGCTTTCCAATTCGCTCCTACTGATTACCGAGCAATTTGACGGAACCCCCCATGGCCTTCACCCAATCCACCCGTCAGACCCGCATTACCAGCCCTCTGGGCCCGGATGTCCTGCTGCTCAAATCCATGACCGGCCACGACGAACTGGGGCGGTTGTACGAGTACGACCTGCAACTGACGTCCGCCGATGGCGCCATCGATCTCAATCAGTTGCTGGGCAAACCCATGAGCCTGTCGCTGAAGCTGGCCGATGGCAGTGAGCGTTATTTTCATGGCCTGGTCGCCCGCTGCAGCCAAGGGGTCAATCACGGTCAGTTCGCCAGTTATCAGGCGACGCTGCGGCCATGGTTATGGCTGCTGAGCCGCACCTCTGATTGCCGGATTTTCCAGAACCTGACCATTCCGCAGATCATCAAGCAGGTATTCCGTGACCTGGGTTTCTCTGACTTCGAAGAGTCCCTGAGCCGCCCGTATCGCGAGTGGGAATACTGCGTGCAGTATCGCGAAACCAGCTTCGCCTTCGTCAGCCGCCTGATGGAGCAAGAAGGCATCTACTACTACTTCCGCCACGAGCAGGATCGTCACGTACTGGTGCTGGCCGATGCCTACGGCGCTCATCACAGCGCCCCCGGCTATGCCTCGGTGCCGTATTTCCCGCCGGACGAGCAGCAGCGCGAGCGCGACCATATCGATAACTGGCAGCTGGCGCAGCAAGTGTTGCCAGGCTCGCTGGAGCTCAACGACTACGACTTCCAGCGTCCCTCGGCGCGAATCAATGTGCGCTCGGCCATGCCGCGCCCGCACAGCGCCGCCGACTATCCGCTCTACGACTACCCCGGCATCTATGTGCAAAGCGAAGACGGCGAGCACTACGCGCGCACGCAAATCGAAGCCCTGCACAGCGAACACGAACGCGTGGGCCTGAGCGGCAATGCTCGCGGCATTGGCGCGGGCCATCTGTTCAGCATGACCGGCTTCGGCCGCGAGGATCAGAACCGCGAATACCTGATCGTGCGTGCCGACTACAGCCTCACCCAGGAGTCCCTGGAAACCGGTGACGATGGCGGCGGCGCGCAGTTCAACAGCCAGCTCAGCTGCATCGACGCGCAACAAAGCTTCCGCCCGCAGCCCAGCACTTCACGCCCCATCGTTCAGGGCCCGCAGACCGCGTTGGTTGTAGGCCCCAAAGGCGAGGAAATATGGACCGACCAGTTCGGCCGGGTGAAGGTGCATTTCCATTGGGATCGTCACGACCAGTCCAATGAAAACAGCTCGTGCTGGATTCGCGTGTCACAGGCCTGGGCGGGCAAGAACTGGGGCTCGATGCAGATTCCGCGTATCGGCCAGGAAGTCATTGTCAGCTTCCTCGAAGGCGACCCCGACCGGCCGATCATCACCGGCAGGGTCTACAACGCCGAGCAGACCGTGCCCTACGACCTGCCCGCCAATGCGACCCAGAGCGGCATGAAGAGCCGTTCGAGCAAAGGCGGCAGCCCGGCGAATTTCAACGAGATTCGCATGGAAGACAAGAAGGGCGCCGAGCAGCTGTATATCCACGCCGAGCGCAATCAGGACATCGTGGTCGAGGTCGATGAAAGCCATTCGGTGGGGCATGACCGGCACAAGAGTGTCGGCCATAACGAAATCGTCACCATCGGCGAAGACCGTGTGCGCGCGGTGCAGTGCAATGACGTGCTTCAGGTGGGCGGTACCAAGAGTGACAGCGTCAGTACTCAATACCTGATCGAAGCCGGTGTACAGATCCGCCTGGTCTGCGGCCAGAGCGTGCTGGAGATGAATGCCGGTGGCGAGATCAACATCTCCGGTACTTCGTTCAAGATCTATGCGAGCGGCAAGGGCGATATCGACACCGGCGGCCGCCTCGATCTCAATTCCGGCGGTGCCGGTAAAGTGGATGGCAGGGGCAAGGGCATCAAGGCCACGATCGACTCGGCTGTGAAGGCCTTTTTTGCGCAGAAGCCTAAATCGTGAGTGGTAACGGGCCGACTCGGCTCTCTCGCCGCACTTCGGTTTAGGCTAAAACATGGACGCACAAGCCGCCGCCCGGTTCGGCGACGAGATTGCGCACGGCTTCGGCCTGGCGGCGATGGTTGCCGGGGCCGTCGCAGGCGCCTTGATCGGTGCCGCCGTGATTGCCGCAACCGCAGCTACGGGCGGGCTCGCGGCCGTCATCCTCGCGGGTTCGGTGGCGGCGGGCGGCTTGTCGATGTTTCAGGTGGTCAAAGGCCTTACCACCATTTTCAATCTGCCCGAGCCCACGTCCGGGCTGCTGATACGGGGCAGCCTCGACGTCTACATCAACAGCCGCAATGCCATGCGCGCCGGGGCGGACGTTTCCGCCGTCTGCTCGGGCATGCCCTGCAATCATCCCACCTGGCCGCTGCCGTTGATTGCCGAAGGCAGCGCGACGGTCTATATCAACGGCAAGCCGGCGGCGCGTCTGCACAGCAAAATGATTTGCGGCGCCCATATCAAAAGCGGCAGCCCGAATACCTTTATCGGTGGCCCGACCATCCGGGTGGCGTTTGTACTGGATATAGAGGACTGGGTGCATACCGGCCTGGAAGCCCTGGGTTTGCTGGCGGCCGGTGGCGCGCTCATTCTGGCGGCCATGGCCGGCGCCGCTGCATTCTTCGGCGCGCTGGCGATGGGCGGGGTCATGTATGCCGGCATGGAATTGCTGGGCGACCTGGGTGATCGCCTGGGGCCAGGCTACCGCGACTTGATTCAGGGCGTTGCCGGGATGGCGTTGCTGGGCATGGGACCCAAACTGGCCCGCCTGCCCCTGACCGCCGAGCAGCGCACCCTGCTGGCTCGTGAGCGCCAGCAACAGATGCTAACGGACAATGTCGGCTTCAACGTGAGCCCGACGTCGTGGGATAAATACCCCACCATTGGCCGCTACGGCAGTTATATTTCCGATAATAAGGGCGTCGCGGATGTCATCGGTGATTTTTCAGGGCAGTCGAAAATAACCATTACCAGCGCAAAGGCGGCCAAACTGGAGCGCGCCTTTGGTCTGGAGGATGGATCCTTGCAAGGCGGATTCAAGATCAGGCAAGTGGATAATATTGCCGATCGCTTGCCGAGGAGCCCCATGGAGGGCAATCAATACTTCCTCGGGCCGGGTAAACATCTGCCGGGCGGTGCGCCGGAGATGGTGGTCGAGTCCCTTCCCACGACAGATGGCGGAGGCGTTAAAACATTGGCAGAGGTATTTGTAGTTGATTAAAGAAGAACTCAGGGCGTTCGTGGAGAAGGCCGACGATGACGCCATTCGCCTCAAGGTGATAGATCACAGCCTGGATGCGGCCCTGACAGCCTTGGGTTTTGTTACCGGGCCCGGTGATGATGTGCTGAGCCGGGATGTAGCGGACGATGCCGAGAAGGCGCGGATCTTCGATGCGCTACGCCCGTTGGGCGTGGCCTTCTCGGATGGCAAGGAGTGGTGCCCGGCGGAAGTCTTCGAGTACCTGCGTGACCAAGGCTTGCTCAGCGGCAAGTTCGTCAGGATTTCATGGCGCCAACCGGGCCAGTTTCACCTGGCAGACGTCTGAAGTCTCAGCTCATCAGCTCGCGCAGTGCCCGGTGATACTTGGCCACGCGTTGCAGGTCCTTGTCGCTGACCTGGGGCAGACGGGTGAGGTCCATGTTGTCGCGGATGTCGGCGATCTTCACCCGGCGCGCCAGGTCGTTGGGCTTGATGCGGGCAATGAAGTCCTCGTATAGCTCGCCTTCACGCTTGGACAGGCAGTCGATGGCAGCCACCGCAGCGCTCGAAACCCCCAGCTCCCGTAGCTCTTCCAGGGTCACGTCGCCATCCTCGACGACGTCATGAAGGACGCTGACGACCTGCTCGTCAACGTCTTCAAACTTCAGCATCAGACGCAAGGGGTGAAGGATGTAGGGCTTGCCGGATTTATCGACCTGCCCTGCGTGAACACGACAGGCAAGGGCGACGGCGGCATCGAGAATGCTCATCGACGGGGGAACCCTTTTTCATATTCTTCCCGGGTGATTTCCCGACCGTAGAGCTTAGTGTCGGTGTACAGGCGATTATTGCCAGGTACAGGCTCGGGATGTTCTTCCTCGCCATAGAATTTCACATACACCGTCTTGGTCAGGTGATCCCAACGGTAGGTGACTTCCTCGAAGTCATAATCGAGATAGACGTCACGAGTGCCAAAGGCACTGAACTCAATTGCCATTGCCATTCCTCACAGCTTCGTAATAGGCCTTGCTCTGATCCGCGATAGCTTGCGCCTCGGGACTGCTCTGGTCCGGCAACACGCGATAATCCTCATAGTACTTGTGGCCAAGCCCACCTGGCACATCAGTTTTTGCGGCCACTGCATTATAGGTATCGTCGCCGAGCAGGGCCCGCGCCAAGGGTTCGGGCTCTTTGGCGTAAATCATTTCCGGCGAGTTTACCTGGATCTCCCCCGGGATACCGGCACGGGTCTGCATGGTCGAGTTCACCCCGCTGTAGCCCATCTCGTTGGTCGCACCGTCGATGATCTTGACGTTGGCGCCGCGCTTGGCGAGATCGGCTGCGACCGCATTGATCTGGTCCGACTCGACAATGATGGTATTGCGCGCCAGGTCCTTGATCTTCGTTGGGTCGCCTTTGTAATCGTTATTGATTTTCTCCAGGGCGCGGGCCTGGGACTTGATCGGCGCCTTGGCCACCTTACCGCCATATTGCGCGGCGATTTCATCGGCCACGGCGTCGATCTCGGCCTTGGCCGCAGGCGCCTTGGCATACACCTCTTCGAAGGTTGCCGCCGACTTGGGTGCACCGAGTTTTGCCAGCTTCGGCCCCATGCCCAGCAAGGCCATACCGGCAACGCCCTGGAGCAAGTCCCGATAGCCCGGCCCCAGTCGATCACCCAATTCACCCAGCAGTGCCATGCCGCCCCAAGCCGTCGCACCAATCAACAAGGCGGTGCCCAACGCCGCCAGACCGGCCATGGCCGCCAGCACCAATGCACCGCCCGCTGCCAACAGCCCAAGAGCCTCAAGACCTGTGTGCAACCAGCCCTCGAGATCGAGCACGAACGCCACGGCAAGGGTCGGCCCACCGATAAAGGTGTCTTCGCTGCCGCTCTTGATATGGGCGCCACAGACCATCTTGCTTTGCAGTCGCGCAGCGGGTTTACCGTTGATGTAAACCGTGGCGCTGCCTTCGGCGATCAATACCGGGAACGGCCACACCGGGTGATTCATGGGCTGGCCGCTGCACACCGCCGAGACGTCAGCCCCGGCGCGCATCGCATTGCGACTGTTGATATAGACGTCGAAGCTGCCTCGTATCAACACCCCTGTGGTGGGTTCAGGCAGCTTGAAGATGGTGCTCAGGCCTTTGACGATCTGGAACATCGACAAACCGCCTGCCGCAATGGAGCCCGCCATGATCGCCAGCGCCGCACCGCCCGTGGCCACAGTGGCGCCGACGATTGCCGCACCAATCAAGGCACCGACCACTGCGCCGCCGATCATGGCCGCGAGACCGAAGCCGTGGGCTATTTCGTCGCCCAGTCGCGCTGCTGCTTGTGCATCCATGGGGCGATTGATTTCCTTAAGCGGCTCGTTAAGACGTCAGGTTTGGACAAGCGTATGAGTTACTAGATCTGGGTAGTCACAACATAATCAGGGCCCAGTTCAGCGCGTAGCTGCTCAGCCAGACGATACCCCTCTGCCTTGAATGCAGCCTCCAGCGCCTCACTGTCGAATCCGGAATCCTGTGGTGCATCCATATTCAGTGTTGCGTCATACACCCGGGCCCACTCGCGTAGCCCAGACTTGAGCGACGGGGACAGCGGCAGCTCTTCAGGGTCGATATCGCCGAACTCGTCAGGCGATACATGCCAGAGCGGATGGCATTCATAATCGGCCATCAACTTGATTGTTTTCATTTCACCGCTCCTCTTGGGTTTGCACCGACGATATAGCCGTTATTGCAATATGCTGCAGGACGCAAAGGAGCCCGCTATGATCGCCAGCGCCGCGCCGCCCGTGGCAACAGCGCCGATCATGGCCGCGAAAATGCTGCGACCATATCTGCTATCCACCGACAGAAGAAAAGAGCCCGTGAACGAAAAGCAACGCAACGAAATCAGTAAGTTCTTAAGCTATGTCTTGCGCCACGAACCTCAGGCCATCGGTCTGCAACTCGACGTTGAAGGCTGGGCCCAGATTGACTTGCTGATCCTCGCTGCAGCGAAACAAGGTCACGAACTGAGTCGCGCGATCATTGAAAGCATCGTTGAATCCAGTGAGAAAAAACGCTTTGCCCTCTCTGCGGACGGCCAACGAATCAGAGCCGTGCAAGGGCATTCAAACGCTGAAGTCAGACTCCAGCACGTAGAAAAAGTCCCGCCTGAAATTCTTTACCACGGTACGGCAACACGCTTTCTGCAATCGATCCTGAAGCAAGGTTTGATACCTGGCTCTCGCCACCATGTTCATCTGTCACAAGACATCCAGACGGCGACTGCGGTCGGTCAGCGATATGGCAAACCTGTGACTTTAAAGGTTGAGTCCCTGCGCATGCACCAACAGGGATACACTTTTTTCCAGGCTGAAAATGGCGTCTGGCTGACAGACCATGTTCCTGTGTCGTTCATCCAGCAGGACTAATCGTCGTCCTCCGCCAACTCTGCCTTGTACTGGGCTGACTCTTGAGTCGCAGCCTCAAGCCATTCGGTAAATCCGGAGTAGGCGAGGTTGTCCCAAGGACTGACTTTGGGCCTGCCATAGTCAAAGATCCTGACCGTCGAATCGCGGCCATCAAAACAGGCGAGCACCACCCAGCCATCATTGTATTGCCCGGAGTCATCTTGAATGATCGCGAAGGGAATCAGCGGACGATCCGGAAACTTCAGCAGCATCGAGCCGTAATAGAACAGCGATGTGGCCATGTCTGCGCAAAGTAATCGCCAGGGCGCCAGATCCAGCTGCTCGTCCTGGCTCTTGTCCAGATACGGCACTGGAAGTCGAAACCCCTCGGGCAAGATGGGGGAATCATAGATAAAAGGTTTCACTTTTTACCGCCTCCGGAAATACGTGGTGGGTTTGGCGAGCCGTAAGGATTGTCAGTGGCAAAGCTGCCAGATTGTTTATTGATTCGCCCTGTAAGGGCTTCGCCCCAGGTATCGTGACTTTGCCAGCCTCGGGCCTCCTGGGTCTCGAGCGTCAGCGGCTCATCGTAACTTCGAACCCTTGCCTGGACCTCGACGCCTGCCTCCCTGGCAGCGGCAATTCGAGTGTTATCCATACTTGTCAGCTTACCATCAGGCATTTTAATGACATCGACCGGATCACCCTTCCAGCCATTGGAACGCATGCTTTCTACCAAGTCGTCATAGGTGTAGCTCTTTCCAGTTGCGCGATCGACTTTGTTGTATGAGACGCTTTTTTGCGAGAAGCGAATATCTTCTGCCGAATGCAGCGTAACGTCTGTTGCGGTCTTGGCTGCGCCGAGCTCTTCGCCAGCCGTAGTCTTGGCAGCATTCGGCTTGCCCAACTTGGCCAACTTGGGCCCCATGCCCAGCAAGGCCATACCCGCCACGCCTTGCAGTAAGTCCCGATAGCCCGGCCCGAGTCGATCACCCAGTTCACCCAGCAGCGCCATGCCACCCCAGGCCGTAGCACCAACCAACAAAGCAGTGCCCAATGCCGCCAGACCGGCCATGGCCGCCAGCACCAGCGCGCCGCCTGCCGCCAGCAACCCGAGGGTTTCCAGGCCGGTGTTCATCCAGCCCTCGAGATCGAGCACGAACGCCACGGCCAGGGTCGGCCCACCGATAAAGGTGTCTTCGCTGCCGCTCTTGATATGGGCGCCACAGACCATCTTGCTTTGCAGTCGCGCAGCGGGTTTACCGTTGATGTAAACCGTGGCGCTGCCTTCGGCGATCAATACCGGGAACGGCCACACCGGGTGATTCATGGGCTGGCCGCTGCACACCGCCGAGACGTCAGCACCGGCGCGCATCGCATTGCGACTGTTGATATAGACGTCGAAACTGCCTCGTATCAACACCCCAGTGGTGGGTTCGGGCAACTTGAAGATGGTGCTCAGGCCTTTGACGATCTGGAACATCGACAAGCCGCCCGCCGCAATAGAGCCCGCCATGATCGCCAGCGCCGCACCGCCTGTGGCAACGGTAGCGCCGATCACTGCCGCACCAATCAAGGCACCGACCACCGCGCCGCCGATCATGGCCGCGAGGCCGAAGCCGTGGGCTATTTCGTCGCCCAATCGTGCTGCTGCCTGTGCGTCCATTGCCGGGCCTGCATTACTTATTGATTCATGTTAACCCGCGTCAGACCACCTGCGGCTGCGGCACCAGCGACTGCATGGCCTGCTTCCAGGCAGCGTCGTGGTGGGCGATATCATCCGGGGTGGTGGTGAGCGTGGTGATCAGTACGGCAGGCTTACGCTCGACAAACACCTGACGCAGCATCAGGTCCCGGCCTTCGCGCTGCCAGGTGTAGTCCAGCAGCGTGGCGGTATGTCCGTGCAGGATGAAGTCCCAGCGCTTGACCAGCTTGAAACCGGGCAGCTGCTGTTCTGCGCTTAGCAGTTGTCTGGACACATAATCAGCGAACGGCGCGTCACCCTGACTGGGGTCGCGGCTGATGACGAAGCTGGCCTCTTTGGCGTTTCCCGTAGCGGGCAGCTTGAAGATGTTGATGCTCTGATCCTGCCAGGCATCAGGGATATCGAGATCGGCTTCCTGGATTCGGTATTGGCTCACGTGCTTCGCTTTCCATAGGTGAATGACTCGCAGCGCAGGAATCTTCGAGCAACAGGCCGCAACGCGCAACGCCGGGTTGCTCAGGTCATGGGCTGTGTCTCGTTTTGCTTCAAATGGGTGCAGGCGCGGCTGGTTTTAAGACACTCAATCGGGTAAATCGGTTCAGGCATGAGCGAAATGTCCGCAGCGGGGTCACACTTATTTATCTACTCAAGCAGTCAATCGGGCATGATGCGCAGCGCGGGCGAATCAGTTGCCCTCGGGCAAGGTAATCGACGAAGGAGTCACGCGGTATGGCACAGAAAGAGTTGTTGACCGCTCTGGAAGCATTGATCGATTTGCTGAAACAAGACGGCAAGCAAGGGCCTGCGGGGCTGTTGCAGAAAGTAGCCGGCGAAATCCGGGAAACCGGGGACCTTAATCGGGCGGCCAAGGGCCTGTCCGAGTTCCGCAACGAAGGTCATAACGAAGATTTCTCGAATGACGAGGAAGATTTGCTGGATGACGTGCTGGATCAGGCAGCCATGTACGTAGGCAATCGCCCCTGAAGTGATGCAGCCATAGCGAAAGGCTTACACGCCATCGCGGCATTTCACCCTGTCATGTCCGACCAGGCTTGAGTAAGATTGGATCCAACGACTGATGCGCAGGGAGTGCATCAGGATCAGGGACGATCGACCATGGCCGGGACGGCTTTCTGACAGGATGTCGGGATGGTCTTGAGAAAAACCCGCTTCGGCGGGTTTTTTTGTGCCTGTCAAAAAGTGCTGCCGTGGGATGCGGCCACCTGAATGGCGCTCACAACCAACTGAACTACCTAAATAAAGCACTTTAATCGAGCAGTGCCTTTCTTTAATAAGATGACGGCCATCCTGTACCAGCCTTATACAATTACAGTGACGGCGATATGACAGCATCTGTAACTAACCGACTACAAACATGAACATAAGTTTACCTTAGGCAAGCCAACGTAAATTTAATGAAAAGATTGTCACTCCACTAATTTCAGGGCGTAGGCTCTCGCTCTTACTCCACACCCGCTACAGGCCACTCCGATGAATCGCTTACTCTGGAAGTTGCTTCCAAAGACGCAGCGTGAATTACTGCTTGAGCGTCTTCCCGTCATTGATCGGCAGGTCGTGAACAAGACGCTGTCCGGCAGAAACCGCTTCCCCGCAGCCTTTGACCACCTGGAGTGCGTGTTCATCCACGTCCCCAAGTGCGCGGGCAGCAGCGTGGCAACAGCGCTGTTCGGCAGTACGCCGACCGGGCACATGCCACTGTATTGGTACGAGAAGCAGTTCAATGATCGTTATCAGCACTACTTCAAATTCGGTTTTGTCCGCGACCCGCTACAGCGGGCCTGGTCGGCTTACAGCTACTTGTTGCAGAACCCGCAGACTCGTGACAAGGCCGCTTACGAACTGGTGAGTAAGTATCCAAGTTTCAATGCCTTTATCGATAACTGGCTGCACCCGGAAAACCTGACCAAACAGATTCACTTCGCGCCACAGTATTACTTCCTGCAAAACGCCATGGGCAGCATTGAAGTTGACTTCATCGGCCGCCAGGAAAACCTCGACGCCGACTTCCGCACCCTGTGCGAGCACCTGCACGTCAAGGCCGAACTGCCCCACATCAACCGCTCACCGGCACCGACCCACGACCCGGCTTCGTTCTCCAGCGCGGCCGTGCGCCGTCGGGTCCGGGATGTCTATGCACGAGACTACGAGTTATTCGCCTATGACTGATATCAAACTCCCGGAACGGCGCCCGACCCTCATAGCGCCTGTCATGATGGTCGAGCGCAGCCAGCGCGAAGGCATGAAACAACAGCGCGCCTGCTGTATCTGGTTGACCGGGTTGTCCGGCGCGGGCAAGTCCACCCTGGGCAATCGTCTGGATCAGTCTCTGCAAGCCAACGGCCTGCACAGCTACATGCTTGACGGTGATCGCCTGCGCCAAGGGCTCTGCCAGGATCTGGGCATGAGTGATGGCGACCGTCACGAGAACATCCGGCGCATTGCCGAAGTCGCGAAGTTGATGGTCGATGCCGGGCTGATCGTGATCGTTTCGGCCATCTCGCCCTTCCGCGCCGACCGTGACGCAGTCAGGCAGCATCTGAACGACGATCAGTTCATCGAAATCCACGTCAATACGCCCTTGAGCGAATGCGCCCGCCGCGACGCCAAGGGTCTGTACCGCGCCGTCCGCGAGGGGCGGATCAAGAACTTCACGGGTATCGATAGCCCTTACGAAGCGCCGCTGAATCCGGAATACAGCATCGATACCAGCCACGACGACGGCAGCCGCCTGATCGAGCAGTTGGTGATTGAGCAGATGGGCGGAATGCGCGAGCAGATGGTGGTGCGCGATGCGATGAGGTTTATCAGCGGGGTTTAAGCAAGGATCAACGAATATCTGATTGTGGGAGCGAGGCTTGCCCGCGAAGAGGCCGGAACATCCGACACATTTTTCGCGGGCAAGCCTCGCTCCAACAGAAACCTTCTTACTCGGCCGCCTCCCCGCTCCCGCCCAACTGGCCAACCTTGCTGGTCACATTGTTGATGAACTGCTCCAGCGGCATTTTCTCGCCGTTGAAGTCCACGATGTTCGCGGCGTAATGCAGGCTGGAAACCACGTTGTCGCCTTCGACCTTGGCGATCTGCAGGGCGGTTGCCATGCCCGCGACCATATCGGCTGCGGCATCGCCCTGTTCGTTCATGGTCTTGGCATCGAGCTGGTCACCCAGAGTGAACTTGGCTTGCAGGATCGACAGGTCTTTCATCATCGGCTTGGACAGCACCAGCTTGGCATCCAGTTGCGAGATAGCGTTCTTGCCCAGGTCAGCCGAGCTTTCCTGTTGATCCAGCTTGCCCGGATCGGCCAGGTCGACAGCCAGGCTCATATGACTTTCGCCGTTGGCGGTCTTGAGACCCAGCTTGCTCAGCTCGACGTGAGGCTTGCCGGCCAGGAGTTTTTCCAGCTCGGCGTTGAGCCAGTCCTGATCGGCCTTGCTCAGGTTCAGCTCGAATGGGCGCTCGGCCAGAGCTGCGGCCTGTTGCTGAGGCATGATCTTGGTCTGGTACAACTGGTACAGCGCCTGAGTCGCGGTGACGTCGAAGTTGCTGAACTTCCAGGCCATCGAAGCCGAACCGATGTCATTGCCGTTGAAGCTGATCATGCCGATGTCGTAGTTGATCTGCCCGGCCAGATTGCCGCCTTCTTCCTGCATGAGGTTGGTGTTGGCGAAGTTCTTCAGGACAACGGGCGGAGTACCGGCGGCTTCCACCGACAGGTTGTCGAATTTGACGTTGGTGTGGCCCAGGTAGAACCCGGATTTACCCTTGGTGCCGCCGGTGTCGAAGGTCATGCCTTTGAATTCGATTTTCATCGGCTGATCTTCGCCGATGATATCCAGCACCAGATTGTCCAGATTGCCGACAGCCTTGATTTTCTCGGCTTCAGCGGTGCCTTCGAAGTTGAGGTTCAGGCCAGAGAAGTTCACGGTGTTGCCCGCGTCCTTGATCTCCAGCGGCGTCAGTTGCAGGTTACCGGCGACCGCGCGGTCGTAGCCGACGACAACGTCACCGTGCAGTGGCGCTACACCCTTGGTCACGGCGTACCACTTCTCGGTCATCTCGGTTTTTTCCAGCTCGAACCGGCTCAGGGCCATGACCGGCACCAGATTCAGCTTCTTCAGGCGCGAGAAAGGAATCGGTCCGTGTTCAATATGATCGACGAACTGGAAGACGACGTCTTTGTTGCCTTCGGACAGGTTCTCGTCATGAATCTTCAGGCTGTAGTGGGCAACGCTGCTGAAGGTGCCGCGCTCAAGCGAGGTCAGCTCGACGCTCATCTTGTTATCGCGGCCCAGAGAGCCGTTGATCTGGGCGTTAGCCTTGTCGATCGAGTCCCGCAGCACACCTTCAAGGCGTGTGCCCGTGTACCACGCTCCGCCAGTGGCCAATGCCCCTGCTACGACGATGACGCCTACTACGATGCCTGCTGTTTTGCTCATGTGTTAACTCGACCGTGTCCGTATGTTGGATGGAAACTCTTCCCTGATCCCGCCGTGGGATGGGGCGACCGGGCTGCCGTGGGGCTGCCGTAAATCGGGGGAGAGGTTATCACTTGGGGTTTGCCATCACCCAGCCTTGTGCCCGTTGTGTGGCGTACTGCGCTTTTTTCCGCAAGCTGTGACCTGCGTGACGACATTTCGTGCGGCGACGAAAGGATAGTCGCTAGCCATTTTCTGCGTGCAAGTTGTAGGCTGAGACCTATTTCAAAAAACAACACGAGATTTTCGATAATGAGCGCACAGCAAAACCCCCGGGGTCCGGTCAAAGCGGTGATTTTCGATATGGATGGCTTGCTGCTGGACACCGAGGGTGTCTACACCGAAGTCACCGATTTGATTGCCAAACGCTACGGCAAGAGCTTCGATTGGGCGCTCAAGCAGAACACCATCGGCCGTGGCGCCCGGGATTTCTCTGAATACGTGATCAATGCCCTGGAGCTGCCGCTCTCGGTGGACGAGTTCCTCGAAGTGCGCCAGCCCATGCTCGACGAGCGCTTCCCTCTCGCCCTGCCGATGCCCGGCGCCGAAGCACTGGTACGGCATCTGGCGGCCAGCGGCATCCCCATCGCCGTCGGCACCAGTTCGTCGATCCATTACTTCCACGCCAAGACCGAACGCCATCAGGCCTGGTTCGAACTGTTCGAAACCGTAGTCACGGCGGATCACCCTGAAGTCGGCGCAGCCAAGCCGGCGCCGGATATCTTCCTGGTTGCGGCGAGCAAGCTCGGCGTTGATCCCGCTGATTGCCTGGTCTTCGAAGATTCGCCTTTCGGCGTCACCGCCGCTAAGGCTGCCGGGATGTATGCCGTGGCGGTGCCGGACTCGCATATGCCGCTTGAGCAGTACGAGCATGCGGATCTGGTGCTGGGATCGCTGGCTGATTTTCCGTTGCAGGCCTGGGGGTTGCCGGGCATGAAGGCCTGAGTCTGATTGCAGCTGGGGCGCGGCTTGCCCGCGAATGACGCAACGCGATTTACCTGATACTGCGCGTCGTCTGGTTCGCGGGCCAGCCTCGCTCCAACGGGCGTTCTGCATCAGGCAATAGCCTTCAGGTCTACCCCCAACGCCGCCGCGAAGGCTTTGACCTGGGGGCTGCGCGGGGTGTTGTGGCGCAGGATCAGGCTCAGGGACGTGCTGATGCTGATGGTCTGCGGGCACAGCGCGCGCAAGGTGCCGTTGCTGACCAGGGGCGCAGCGTAGTGCTCCGGCAGGAAGCCGATAAAGCGCCCGGTCAGAATCAGCATCGCCACCGCCTCGACCTGGGAAGCCCCAGGCGCCTGGCTGCTGTAATTGACGAACCGGGCCTTGTCGTTGTGAATGGCGTAGCGGTGATTGATCACTTCGTACTGACTTAACACTTCACCATCGATCTGCTCGGCAGCGACGTCAAACAACCCATGACCACGGGCGCAGTACACCAGGGATCGTTCTTCATACAACGGGAAATAATCAAACTCTTCACGACGCTGATACACCGGCACGATGCCGACAATCAAACGCCCTTCCACCACGCCGCGTTCAATTTCATCCAGTTGCGCCGCATGCAGGCGCAGTCTTACTTTCGGCGCTTCATCATGTAACTTGCGCAGTGCAGCAATAAGCGGTGAATGAAAATCGGACACGGTGTTATCAATCACGCCAATATTCAAATCACCGATCAGTTCGTTTTGTGCCGAACTAAGCCGATCACGAAAACTGTCCACCGAGGCAAATAAATCAATCGACGCCTGATAGACCAGCTTGCCTTCCTCGGTCAGGCAAAAGCCCTCCCGGCCTCGCGTACACAGGCGCATGCCGATGCGGATTTCCAGGTCGGAAATCTGCTTGCTGATCGCTGCAAGGCCTACATTCAGCTCGTTTTGCGCAGCACTGAAACCACCGGCTTCGACCACGGCCTTGAACACCCGCAGCAATTTGAAATCCAGACCGCTGAGCGATAACGGAGGTCGACTTGCCGGCCGGGGCGGCAAGTTTCCAGAAGTGGAAAGTGGGGTTTCCATAAAACTGATTGACCTCGTTCGCCATATTCAACAGGCTTTGACCTACAACAAGAACATAGCCGAGCCGCAATAATGAACATAGATAATGGCCATTGGCAACCTTGAATCGACTTCTCCGATCAGCGTGAACAGCGCCGATGTAAAGCAGATTAAAACCTGACATATCGATCAGGACCTGAACCTTCGCAACTGCCCTCCGAAACCGGCAACGCCATACCCACCATGGCCTGTTGTTATTTATTCGTGTTTTCGAAAGAGGAACCTGCAATGTCCGAATCTACCGATCGCCTCTGGGGCGCACGCTTCAAGAGCGGCCCGGCCAAAGCGCTGGCGGCGTTGTCGCGTTGCCCTGACGATTACTTCCGCCTGACGCCCTACGACCTCGCCGGCTCCCTTGCACATGCCCGTGAATTGCAGCGCGCCGGTCTGCTCGATGAAGCAGAAACCCAAGCCATGCTCGAAGCGCTGGACGGCATCGGTAACGACTTTCGCGAAGGCCGCCTGCAGCCCATGCCGGGCGACGAAGATGTGCATACCTTTATCGAGCGCGTGCTGACCGAACGCCTTGGCGCCCTGGGTGGCAAGCTGCGCGCCGGGCGTTCACGCAACGACCAGACTGCCAACGACCTGCGCCTGTTCCTGCGTGACCATGCCCGCCTGATTGCCAGCGAAGTACTGAACCTGCAACAGGCCCTGGTGATGCAGGCCGAGCAGCATATCGAGAGCATCTGCCCCGGCTTCACCCATTTGCAGCAGGCTCAACCCGTCGTTTTCGCCCACCACTTGCTCGCGCACTCCCAGGCCATGCTGCGCGACGTGCAGCGCCTGGTCGACTGGGATGCGCGCACGGCGCTATCGCCGCTGGGAGCTGCGGCCATGGCCGGTTCCGCCATTGCCCGCCAGCCGGAATTGTCGGCCAGGGAAATGGGCTACGACGGCACCTGCGAGAACTCCATCGATGCCGTGGCCAGCCGCGATCATGTCGCTGAATTCCTGTTTGCCGCGAGCATGCTGGGGGTGAATATTTCCCGCCTGGCGGAAGAGTTTTGCCTGTGGTCTTCGCGGCAGTTTCGCTGGGTGCAACTGGATGACGGCTACGCCACCGGCAGCTCGATCATGCCGCAGAAGAAGAATCCGGACATTGCCGAGCTGGCGCGGGGCAAGGCAGGTCGCCTGATCGGCAATCTGACCGGCCTGCTCTCGACCCTCAAATCCCTGCCGCTGTCGTATAACCGCGACCTCAGCGAAGACAAGCATCACGTCCTCGACACCGTGGACACCCTGCTGCTGGTGCTCCCCGCCATGGCCGGGATGGTCGCGACCATGCAGGTCCAGGTCGATGAACTGCGCCGCCAGGCGCCTCTGGGCTTCACCCTGGCCACCGAAGTAGCGGACTGGCTGTCGCTGCGTGGCGTGCCGTTCAAGGTCGCCCACGAGATCACCGGCGCCCTGGTGCAGTTGTGTGAGCAGCATCAGTTGGAGCTGTGGGAAGTCACCCCGGCCATGCTTGCCGGAGTCGACGAACGTCTGACCCCCGAAGTGCGCGACTGCCTGACCCTGGAAGCCGCCATCGCCGCCCGCAGCGGACGCGGTGGCACGGCACCGGAGCGGGTGCGTGAGCAGTTGGCAAGGCTCAAGACCGCATTGGGTGGGCAGCAACAGTGGACCGAGGCCTATTCAGGTTTCCGTATTTGAAACACAGGACAGGATGGGCGCGACGGCGGGAACGATTGTGGGAGCGAATTCATTCGCGAAGAGGCCAGTACATCCGATGCATTTTGGTTGGCTGTAACACCGTTTTCGCGAATGAATTCGCTCCCACAGAATTCGCTCCCACCAGAGCCTCTCCCACAGAGAGATTTGTAAGATCAGTCATGTCTTGCTTGATGAGAACCCCATGAACCAAAACGAAACCGCGCGTTTGCAGCAAGCACGCAAAAAGACTGAGGATCAGTTCGATATCACTCAGTACGAGCATGTCCCGCGTCGTTACTACGGTCGGATCTTTTTCGCGACCCTGATCGTCATTGCCCTGTTCGGCCTGGCTCGGGCCTTTGCCAAAGGGCAGATCGAGTGGTCGTATATCGGTGAGTTCCTGACCTCCCAGGCGATCCTCTGGGGCCTGGCCAACACCATCATCATGTCGATCCTGGCCATGGCTTTGGGTGTGGTGATCGGGGTCATTGCAGCGATCATGCGCATGTCGCAGAACCCGATCCTGCGCTATGTAGCCATCACCTACACCTGGCTGTTTCGCGGCACGCCGCTGATCCTGCAACTGCTGCTGTGGTTCAACCTGGCGCTGATCTTCCCGGTGATCGGCATTCCCGGCGTGCTGCAGTTCGATACCGTGAGCATGATGACGCCCTTCGTTGCTGCGCTGCTGGGCCTGAGCATCAACCAGGGCGCCTACACCGCCGAAGTGGTGCGCGCCGGCCTGCTGTCGGTGGATACCGGGCAGTATGAGGCGGCCAAGTCCATCGGCATGCCGCGCCTGCAGGCCCTGCGTCGCATCATCCTGCCCCAGGCCATGCGGGTGATCCTGCCGCCGGTAGGCAACGAATTCATCAGCATGGTGAAGATGACCAGCCTGGCCAGTGTCATCCAGTACTCCGAGCTGCTGCACAACGCCCAGAACATTTACTACGCCAACGCCCGGGTCATGGAGCTGCTGATCGTCGCTGGTATCTGGTACCTGGCCGTGGTCACCGTTCTTTCATTCGGTCAGAGCCGCCTGGAGCTGCGTTTTGCGCGCGGCGCCGGCAAGCGCTCGTAAGACGGCCCGAGGAGACTTACCCATGAGAAGCATCGTCAAGGCCGTCAACCTGCATAAGTATTACGACAGTTTCCACGCCCTCAAGGACGTCAGCCTGGAAGTGGACCAGGGCGAGGTGCTGTGCATCATCGGCCCGTCCGGTTCGGGCAAGAGCACCCTGCTGCGCTGCGTTAACCAGCTGGAAAAGATCGACAAGGGCGGCCTCTGGGTCGACGGCGAGCTGGTCGGCTATCGCGTGGTCGGCAACAAGCTGCATGAGATGACCGATGCCCAGGTCGCCCGCCAGCGCCTGGCGACCGGCATGGTATTCCAGCGCTTCAATCTTTTCCCGCACATGACCGTGCTGCAAAACATCATCGAAGGCCCCTGCCAGGTGCTCAAGCGTTCGCCCAAGGAAGCCCAGGAAGATGCGCTGGAGTTGTTGGCCAGGGTCGGCCTGGCCGACAAGCGCGGCGCCTACCCGGTGGAGTTGTCCGGCGGCCAGCAGCAGCGCGTGGCGATTGCCCGCGCGCTGGCGATGCGGCCCAAGCTGATGTTGTTCGATGAACCCACTTCTGCCCTCGACCCGGAGCTGGTTGGCGAAGTGTTGTCGGTGATGCGCGACCTGGCGCACAGCGGCATGACCATGATCGTCGTGACCCATGAATTGGGCTTCGCTCGCGAAGTGTCCAACCGCATGGTGTTCATGGACGGCGGCCAGATAGTGGAGGCTGGCAGCCCGGAAGACATTCTAATAAGTCCACAAAACCCTCGTACGCAAAGCTTCATTTCTGCCGTTCGCACTTAAATTTCAGAATAAACGGGAACGCCCCATGAAGAACTTCAAACACCTGATCGTCCCTACCCTGCTCGCCAGCCTGATGAGCTGCGCCACGGCCTTCGCCGCAGTGCCCGCCAGCATCAAGGAAAAGGGCGTGATCATCGCCGCCATCGTGCCGAACTATCCGCCGATGGATTTCAAGGACACCGCCACCAATACCCTGACCGGCCTGGATGTCGATCTGGGCAATACCCTGGCTGAGCGTCTCGGGGTCAAAGTTGCCTGGCAGGAAACCGCTTTCGAGCAGATGGTCAGTGGCCTGGTCACTAAACGTTTCGACATCATTTTGTCGGGCATGACCGACACCGCCGAACGCCAGAAGTCCGTAACCTTCGTCGACTACTTCACCAGCGGCCCGCAGCTCTACACCCTGGCCAAGCGCAGCGACATCGAGAAACTGACCGACCTGTGCGGCAAGAAAGTCGGCACCAGCCGTCGCACCACCTGGCCTGCGGAAATCGCCGAGTGGAGCAAGGCCAACTGCGAAGCGGCGGGCAAGCCGGCTATCGAAGTGATCGGTTCAGAAGGTTCGGCCGATGCCCGCGCGCAACTGCGCCAGGGCCGTCTGGACGCAGCCATGCAAGGCAGCGAGACCATTCCGTACCTGATGAGCCTGGAGAAGGACACCTACAAGCCCATCGGCCTGGCGATTTCCAAACAGTTCACCGGTCTTGGCGTCAACAAGGCCAATCCTGAACTGGCGACCGCCATCGCTGAGACCCTGCAGGCCATGGTCGATGACGGTACCTACGGCAAGATCCTGAAGAAGTGGGGTCTGGAAGATGGTGCAGTAGCGAAGATCGAGACTAATAAAGGGCAGTAACCTCTTCACCGGCGAGTCCCTCTTATGATGAGGGCGGACTCGCGGGGAGCGGATGAAGGGAGCAAATCGTGGGAGCGAATTCATTCGCGAAAGCGGTGCCACAGCCAAGCAAGATGTATTGGATGTACCGGCCTCTTCGCGAATGAATTCGCTCCTACAATTCGTCGGCAACAGGATTCAGCCTGCTGAATCTGACAAGGACTTCAAAACGCTGTGGCTACCTACTCGCTGGTCATCCGCCGTCTGATGATTTGCTCGCTGACCATCGTGGTCAGCCGGGCGATCACCAGCCCCCTGCTGACGTTGTTTCTCAGCAGACGGCTGGGCCTGGATCAACAGGACGTCGGTCTGCTGATGGGCATTGCGGTGTTTCTCGCAACCCTGCTGGGGCTGTACGGCGGCTACATCATCGACCGCCTGGAAAAGCGCAAGCTGCTGATCATGGCCATGCTGTCCAGTTCGATCGGCTTCGCCCTGCTGACCTTTGCCCACAACCTGTACCTGACCACCCTGACTCTGGTGATCACCGAAACCGCTTCGGCGCTATTCCTGATCGGCTCCAAGGCGATCATCAGTGAAAACCTGGCCATCGGCCTGCGCGCCAAGGTGTTCTCCCTGCGCTATACGCTTACCAATATCGGTTACGCCACCGGCCCCATGCTGGGCGTGATCATTGCCGGGCATCTGCCATTGGCGCCCTTTCTGATCGCCAGCGGCATTGCCTTTGGCAGTATATTCCTGATGATCGGCATCCCGCCGAGCCCACGTGACGAGCAGGCAAAGCCCCAGAGTTTTCTCGCCACCCTGATCACGCTGAAAAACGATCGCACATTGATTCTGTTCACCGGCGGCAGCCTGCTCAGCACCATCGTGCACGGGCGCTACACCCTGTACCTGTCGCAGTTCCTGTTGGTCACTGACAGCGCCGACAACGCTCTGAAAATTCTTTCCGCCGTGCTCGCCTGCAACGCCATCACGGTGATTCTGATGCAGTACCAGATCGGCCGTTTTCTCAAGCGTGAGCAACTGCCCTACCTGATAGTCCTCGGCACCGTGCTGTTCGCCGCCGGGCTGATCGGCTTCAGCTTCGCCCACAGCCTGGTGGCGTGGTGCGCCGCCATGTTTGTCTTCACCCTCGGCGAGATGATCATTTACCCGGCCGAGTATCTGTTCGTCGACACCATCGCCCCGGAGGCCCTGCGCGGCAGCTATTACGGCGCACAGAACCTGGCGGCCTTCGGTGGTGCACTGAGCCCGGTGATCTGCGGTTATCTGCTGATCAATACACCGCCGACGAGCATGTTTTATGTGCTCAGCGGCCTGACCCTGTTGGGCGGTGCCTTGTGCTTCATCAGCGGACGTAGGGCCAGACTGCCCGGCGCAGAGCCGTCGTCTGTGGGCTAGGCTCCTTCCCGATTCGGGACAAAGAGGCCAGTATGTTCGTCTGTCCTGTCTCTCCCACTCACGACCATGAGGATATCGAGCATGATTTATCGCACGCTGGGCCAATCCGGCCTGAAGGTTTCCACGCTCACCCTGGGCGCCATGATGTTCGGCGAACAGACCAGTACCGAAGAGTCGCTGCGCATCATCGACAAGGCCTGGGACCAGGGTGTGAATTTCATCGACACGGCGGACGTCTACAACGCCGGTCGCTCGGAGGAGATCGTCGGCGAAGCCATCGCTTCGCGACGCAGTGACTGGGTATTGGCGACCAAAGTGGCCATCGGCCCGGCGGACGGCGTACCCAACCGTGCCGGCCTGAGCCGCAAACATATCTTCAATGCCATCGATGCCAGCCTGACGCGCCTGGACACCGACTATGTGGATATCTATTACCTGCACAAGGAAGATCACAACACGCCACTGGAAGTGACCGTGTCGGCCATCGGCGACCTGATCCGCCAGGGCAAGATCCGCTACTGGGGCCTGTCGAACTACCGCGGCTGGCGCATCGCCGAGATCGTCAATATTGCCCAGCGCCTGGGCGTGGACAAGCCGGTGATCAGCCAGCCGCTGTACAACATCGTCAACCGCCAGGCCGAGATCGAGCAGATCACCGCAGCTGCCTACCATGGGCTCGGCGTCGTACCTTATAGCCCGCTGGCCCGCGGCGTGCTCAGCGGCAAATATGCGCCCGACACCACGCCGGACAGCAACAGCCGCGCCGGACGCCAGGACAAGCGAATCCTGGAAACCGAGTGGCGTACCGAGTCGCTGCAGATCGCTCAGCAGATCCAGCAATACACCCGCGACAAGGGCGTCGGCATCGTCGAGTTCGCCATTGCCTGGGTGCTGAATAACCACGCCGTGACCTCCGCCATTGTCGGACCGCGCACCGAGCAGCAGTGGGACACTTACACCAAGGCGCTGGAAGTCAAAATCAGCGCTGAAGATGAAGCCTTCATCGATTCACTGGTAACGCCGGGACACGCCTCGACACCCGGCTTCAACGACCTGCAACATTTTGTCTCAGGCCGTTTACAGCGCTGAGCAACCCTGAGGATGCGGTGCCAGAGCCACCGCATCTCCAGCCAGTCTGGCGAACGCCTCCGCTCGTCCTTTTGCCCTACCGTTAGCGGCGTCAAAAAAGGTTAAGATGGCGCCATCTGCCCCCCTCCCCGCTTGTCGACGTCAAATAAATGACCCTTGCGTGTTCCTTGACGACAAGGCGACCGTGTTGAGGCGCAAGGTGTAACTCGCATCTACCCTTGGTTTGACAAGTAGTCATGCACTACCTAGGGTGACTTGGATCCAATGTTTAGCCTGGCCTAGATAGAAAAATATGGTAACGCGCGAAACCGGTAAGGAAAGCTTCCTGTGTCGGGTGCTGGGGAATGAGCAGCCTCCCGCACACCTGGCCCGGGGCATCATTGAAGAGAAATTGCGCAGCGCCATTCTCGATGGCCGCCTGCCCAGTGGTACGGCCTTGCGCCAGCAAGAACTGGCAACCCTGTTCGGCGTCAGCCGCATGCCGGTGCGCGAAGCCCTGCGCCAGCTGGAAGCGCAGTCGCTGTTGCGGGTCGAAACCCATAAAGGTGCCGTCGTCGCCCCGCTGATCAGCGAAGATGCGTTCGATGCCTATGCCCTGCGCAGCCTGCTGGAATCTGAGGCCCTGCGCCAGTCGATCCCGCTGCTCGACGAGCAGGATCTGGCCCAGGCCCGTCATTACATCGAGTTGCTGGAAGTCGAAACCGACTACAGCGAAATGGGCCGCCTCAACCGGCTGTTCCATATGTCGCTCTATGCCAAGACCCCTAACAAGCGCCTGCTTGCCCTGGTCGCCGAAGGCTTGAGTGAAGAGGAACGTTTTCTGCGCTTCAACCTGTCGGACATGGGCCTGGGCAAGCTGTCCCAGGAAGACCACTGGCATCTGTTCGAACTGGCGCGGGACAAGCAGGTCGAGCAAACCGTCCAGGCGTTGCAGCATCACTTGCAACGTGGCGTCCAGGCGATCACCCGCTACCTTGCCAGCCGCCCGTCCCCCAGCGATAAACCGGTACGCGCACGCAAGAAAGCCAGCACCTGATCAGCCCCTGAACACCCGGCAAACGCGCAGGTAGCCAGGCACACTGGCTGCCACGCGCGGCTGTCGCCCTCAGGCCAATGACCTCCCGCGTGCTTGCTACGCCCTCCCTCAGCTACACGTCCTCGATTGGTCCCCTCGTTGAATCAGGCACACTCGGCAGCGTCGGCGCGGGTGTCGACCGCTGCTGTGTCTGTTAGCGCGGATAAAATCCCCGACATGAATCGAAGCAGGACGTTTCTTTACTCAACCGGCGTAGGAAAAGGAGTTTCTTGACGGGCGAAAAGACCTTGAGGCCTGGGCTTCAAGGTCGGCCCTTAAAAAACAAAAACCGGACTCATTCATATAACGGCAATGCTGAACGAGGCATTCGTTCATTATTTATAATTCTGATTCTAATCGATTGGAAGGGTTGCCTACGGCCAAATAAAACTTCAGGGAAAAATTTTATTGCCCTCGCTCACACCCCAAAAATAACTAACTTACAAATTATAAAAAAGTGTTTGCAGCACGGATTGAAAGTGTTCTAACTTTTATTTGCACCACCGAAAACCAAGTATCACGGACCCCTGAAATCCTTTAATGGGTCATCGGCATCCATTCCAACAAGTTATACCTGCATTAAACTTAGTGCTTTCCGTACTCCGGCCAAGGAAGCAGCCACAAGCCCGGCCGGCTGGGTCACGATGTTTATACATGTGCAACTTAAAGCACCGCCCACGCAACAAACCGTTTAAAAATACACTTATCGAGGGATCGTCATGTATTGCCAAAAAACGTTATTGAATCGCAAAAAATCCGAGCTCAGCAACCACCCTGTTTTTGCTGAGATACATTCACTGGATATTCTCCGGCGCTTTATGGAAACCCATGTTTTTGCTGTATGGGATTTCATGTCATTGACCAAACGCCTGCAACAGGAACTCACCTGCACGACCCTGCCCTGGCTGCCGCCCAAAGATGCCAAGGCCGCACGCCTGATCAATGAAATCGTACTGGGAGAAGAGTCCGATGATCGACTGCAGCACGGACATTACAGCCATTTCGAGCTGTATCTGGATGCGATGCGTGAAATCGGCGCCGACACGACGAAAATCGAACATTTTGTCGCCCTGCAACAGACCGGCACACATTACCGCACCGCGCTGCATCACGTAGACGCCGACCAAGCCGCCAGCGGCTTCGTGATCCACACACTGGAAACCGCGTTGCATGCGCCGGCCCACTGCGTTGCAGCGGCCTTTCTGCATGGCCGGGAAAGTGTCATTCCGCAGATGTTCCAACGCATCCTCGATGACTGGGGCATCACCGGCAATCAGGCACCGACCTTCCGCTATTACCTGCAGCGCCATATCGAAGTGGACTCCGAAGATCACGGGCCCGCCGCCGAGGAGCTGCTGGCGCGGCTGATCGAGGGTGACGAGCAGCGGCAGAACGAGGTGTATGCCTCGGCCATTGCCGCTGTGGAGAGCCGCATCACGCTGTGGGACACGCTGCGCCAGAGCATGCGCGCTGAATCCTCGGCCTGCGCATCCGACGCCGTTGGCTTCTGACCACGACCTACAAGGACGCAATCATGAAAAGCGAAGAGTATGTGTCGTTCGTCGATGCCTGGGAGGGTCGCGCCACCATTCGTACGCGCCCGCGCCGCATCGTTGAGAATGATCAGAAACTGATCTATCCCCTGAGCCGTCAGCCTCTGGTGCTGAGCGAAACCTTTACCCGGGAATGCCCGCAGCTGCGCGACTTCGCCCTGGTGCAGAGCCTCTACAAATTCATCAACGACGTGGTGATCTTCGAGACCGAGATCGTCGACAAGACCGCCCGCAGTATCGCCAAGAATCACTTTGCCATCCGTTTCCCGTTCGCCTGCCGCTATGACGCCATGACCGTGGTCGTCGATGAGGACTACCACGCGCTGGTGGCCATGGACTTCATGCAGCAGACCATTGCCATGACCGGTATCGAACCCATCGAGTTGCCCGGCGAAATCGAGCTCAGCCGGGCGATTCCGGCGGCACTGGCCATGGCTCCCGAACATCTGCTAAGCGCCGTCGAGCTGATCTGCGTAGCCATTGCCGAGAACACCGTGACCAACGATGTCGCCGCCTTCGCCAAGGACGACTCGGTCAAGCAATCGGTCAAAGGGCTGATGGCTGATCACCTGCTGGACGAGGGGCGCCATTCGGGCTTCTGGTCGCGACTGGTGCGTATCTACTGGCACACCGCGACGGATGCCGACCGCGAGTGCATCGCGCGGATCATGCCGGTGTTTATCGCTCAATACCTGACTCATGCCATTCAGAAAGACTTCGACTTCAGGTTCATCGAACACCTGGCCGTGAGCGAGGCGGTCAAGCAGGCCCTCAAGGAAGAAACCAGCGCGATGGCCTTTCCGATCAATCGCCATCACCCGTTGATCGGCAACATCATCCGCTTCTTCAAGGCCAGCTCGATGCTCGATGCGCCGTGCGTACAACAGGCTCTGGCGGACTACTTGCCCGGCCAGGGGGTGCTGCAATGAAGCGCCTGGAGATCGTCCTGATCGGCCAGAGCCTGACCCTCGGTGAGCTGAGCAACGAGCTGCTGGATCACGGCCATCAGGTGCATCATTTCTCTCAAGCGTCAGCACTTGAGAGCGAGCAGGTCAGCGGCGTCGATCTGCTGATCGAGGACGGTAGCCTGGAGCTGTCGGCGCAGCGCCTGCAGGCATTCGGCCGGCCCGAGCATTTGCGGTTGCGCATCGGCCTGGGCGCCGGGCAGGTCGAAGGCCTGCCACGGCTTGAACTGTTGTGCTGGCTTGGCTCGGCGACGGCGCAGCGTCTGATCGTGCGGCAATGGCTGGATGCCCGGACATTCGGCAACGGCCGCATGCTCCATGATGCCGCCGTAATGGCAATGGTCGAGATCACCGCGTTGCAGGTCAGCCGTCGCTCGCGTGACGCCGATTACTTGCAACACTCGCCGACTGTAGAGGCACCGCACAGTGAGTGGCAGGACGAGCTATGCGCCATCGACCGTCTGTTATTCCGCCACCGCTTCAACCAGACCCGGCAAGCCCATTTACTGGCCCTGGCCGAAACACCGCTGATCGCCCGCCTGCAGGACAACCTGCTGACCTTCGCCGAGCGACCTGCCCTGAGCATTGCGGGCCAGCGACTGAGCTATCGCGACCTGCACGGCTACAGTCTGGCGATCCAGCAGGCGTTGCTGCCATTGCTCAAGCTGCCGGAAGGTGGGCAGGCGGTGATTGGCCTGTGCCTGCCCAAGTCGGCGGCGTTGTTCGCGGGCATCCTGGCAATCCTCGGCAGCGGCGCAATTTATCTGCCACTGGACCCGAGCCAGCCTGTCGCGCGGCAACAGTACATTCTGGAAAACGCCGGGGCCGTGCTGCTCCTGCACGACGGTACCCATCCCTTGGCGGCAGGCGGGTTTACAGCGCTGGATATCAGCGCTATCGAGGCAATGGCCAGCGTCCGGCCATTGATGCTGGCACAACCGCCGAGCGAAGCGCCGTGCATGGCGCTCTATACCTCCGGCACCACCGGCAAGCCCAAGGGCGTGCTGCTCAGCCAGCGCAATCTCAGCCACTTCAGCGCCTGGTATGCCGAATATGTGGCGCTGTCAGAGCACAGCCGGGTCCTGCAATTCTCGACCTTGAGTTTCGATTCGTCACTGATCGATATTTTCCCGACCTGGCTGAGCGGTGCCGAGCTGGTGGTGGCTAGCGAAGATCAGCGGCGCGATCCTCTGCAACTGGTCGAGCTGATCCGCAATAACCTCAGCCACGCCTTTCTGCCCCCGGCCTTGCTCAGCGTGCTGCCCCTGGAGCAACTGACCGGGCTCGAACACCTGATGACTGGCGGCGACGTCTGCGAACCTTGTGTCATCGAGCAACTGACCCGCCAGTGCCACTTCCACAACCTGTATGGCCCGACCGAGGCCACGGTATTGATCACCGCAGGCGAGTTCCGGCCGGGCAGCAGCAATCGCAACCTGGGGCGGCCCATTGCCAATAGCCAGGTGCTGATTCTCGATGAGCAGGGTCGGCCCGTGCCGCAACAGACTCAGGGCGAGTTGTATATCGTCGGGCCCGGTGTCTGCCTCGGCTATGTGAATAACCCGACCCTGAGCGCCGAACGTTATGTGACGCTGCAACTGCCTGGCGGCGAGTCACTGCAGGCTTATCGCAGTGGTGATATGGCCAAGTGGACCGACGACGGCATTGAGCTGTGCGGGCGCCGTGACAATCAGGTGAAGATCCGCGGCTTCCGGGTCGAGCCCGAGGAGATTGAGCACAGCCTGCGCGACAGTCAGCTGTATCGGCAAGTCGCCGTGGTGATCGACGGGCAGCGGCGAATCCTCGCCTTTCTGGCACAGCCTGTTGATGCCCAGGCAGGAGATGCGCTCAAGGCTCATGTCGAGGGTCTGTTACCCGACTATATGCGGCCGACGGCCTATACCGAACTGGCGAGCATGCCCTTCGCCAATAACGGCAAGATCGACCGCGCGCGATTACTGGAAATACCGATCAGCTTTACCGACGCTCAACCTCATCGCCCGGCACAGACCGCGCAGGAACAACAGCTACTGGAGCTATGGGCCGAGTTGCTGGAACTGCCTGACGGGGATGTTTCCACCGACGAGAGCTTCTTCAATTTGGGCGGTCATTCGATTCTGCTGTCACGGATGTTGCTGGGTATCCGTGAACGCTTTGGCCGCAGCATACCGATCAACCGTTTTATCGAAGCACCGACGATTCTGACCCTGGCGAGCCTGCTCGACAGCGAGGAGCCTGCGGCCTACAGCATCAGCCCCCAGGCAATCTTTGATGCCAGTGCCGATCTGCAGATGCCGATCCTGCCGTTCAGCCGGCTGGGGGACGTGCATAAGGTCATCGTCACCGGAGCCAATGGTTTTCTCGGTGTGCATATCGTTGAAGCGCTATTGAACTGGGGCAGTAGCGAGGTTGCTTGCCTGGTACGCGCGGGGTCGGGGCAAAGCGCAGAAGAACGCTTTAAGCGCGCCTTGAAGGAGAACCGCCTGGAGCACCTGGATCTGAGTCGGGTGAAGGTCTATGCGGCCGATATCACCCAACCGCAGCTGGGTCTGGACAACGAAACCTATGAGCGTCTGGATCGGGACTTTGGCGTATTGGTACACAACGCCGCCAATGTGAACCATGTGCAGGACTACGAAAGCCTGGTCAGCGACAACGTCACGCCGATCTTCGAGTGTCTGCGTTTGTGCGAAGGGCGTAGCAAGAAGATCTTCAACTTCGTCTCGACGCTGTCCGCCTCCAGTGCCATCGACAGCGGTGGCAATGTCCTGGAGCAACCGGCGGCCGCTACCCCGCCGATCTACATCAAGAACGGCTACAACCTGTCCAAATGGGTGGCTGAGCGCATCCTGCAACGGGCCAGGGATCAGGGCGCCTGGGTGAATATCTATCGCCCCGGCAACATCGCCTTCAACAGCCACACCGGTGTCTGCCAGCCGCACAAGAACCGCCTGATGCTGATGCTCAAGGGCTCGCTACAGCTGGGCCAGGTGCCGGAGTTCAGCATGAACTTCGACCTGATGCCGGTGGACTTCCTCGCTCGCTTCATTGCCTTCCATGCCAGCCGTTACCAGGCCCATCACGCCGTCTTCAACCTGCATAACCCCGAGCCCCTGAGCTGGAACGGCTATGTCGAGGCGTTCCGTGAGGCCGGGCGCGAATTCGAGATTGTCAGCGTGAGTCACTGGCAGAGCCAGTTGGGGCGGGTCGACAGCCAGAACGCGCTGTTCGGCGTGCTGGGCTTCTACCTGGATGGCTTTGAAGAGGATATCGGCGACATCTCGATGATCGAGCATCACAACGCCCAGGCCGGCATACAGCGCATGGGCGAGCGCTACCCGCAGAAGACCCCGGCGCTGTTGCGCAAGGGCTGCGATTACCTGAAAGAAATCGCATTCATCTAAACCCAAGGAGAACACCATGAACAACCCTCTGAAACCCGACACCCTGATCAAAGACCTGCAAGGCCCACTGGTTGTATCCCGCGTGGAGGTTGCTGCGGATGCGCACAGCGTGTGGGAGATCGTCGGTAACTTTGCAGGCTTTCCCGCATTCATTCCGGCGTTGGCGTCCTGTGAGATGACGGGGGAAGGCGTACGGTCAGTACGCAAGAAGCTGTTCAAGGACGGTAACGTGGTAATCGAACAGCTCAATAGCCGTGATGAGCAGGCCCTGTGCATGACCTGGACGCTGATCTACACCTCGTTGCCGATTGGTAACTTGTGGGCAGCCATGAGCGTCGAGGCCCTGGGGGACGCGCAATGCAGCGCGACTTGGCGCATCATCGGCGAACCGTCGGCGCAATGGCCGACATCAACCGCTGAGTTTCAGGCCTTTCTCCAGGGCTTTGCCGATGACGCCATGAACAACGTGCGTAATCTGTTCCAATAGCTGGCAGCCCATAAAGCAAAAACCCCGTCTGCTTGCGCAAACGGGGTTTTTTAATTGAATCTTGACGATGACCTACTCTCACATGGGGAAACCCCACACTACCATCGGCGATGCATCGTTTCACTGCTGAGTTCGGGATGGGATCAGGTGGTTCCAACGCTCTATGGTCGTCAAGAAATCTGGTTGCCGATCCGTCATCAGGTGAAGTGTCAGCGAATTTTGATGTTCTCTACTTAAAAGACAAAACCCCATCTGCTTTCGCAAATGGGGTTTCGGAATTTAATCTTGACGATGACCTACTCTCACATGGGGAAACCCCACACTACCATCGGCGA
>NZ_JANUFD010000026.1 GCF_024807945.1 Pseudomonas sp. JUb42
CGCCGGATAGATTGCAGCAAGCCATTACACGCATCAAAAACAGTATTGCAGAAAAAGGGGGAACCATAGATGTGGGAGCGAATTCATTCGCGAAGGGGCCAGTACATTCGACGCGTTTGTCTGGTCTTCACTATCGTTTTCGCGAATGAATTCGCTCCCACAACAGCCACCCAGCCGATCATTTCCATCCTGCACCAAGTTTGGCTCATAAAAGATCGGCCAACTCATCCTTCTCCAGCGCCCGGCGCAATTTGCCCGGCGACAAGCCAAAGGCACTCTGGAACTGGCGAATGAAATGCGGCGCATCGGCGAAGCCGCATTCGAAGGCAATCTCGCCAATCTGTCGGTCCGAGCTGACCAGCAGCCAACGGCCGAAGCGCAGGCGTACCTGGCGGTAGAACTGCGCCGGGGTGTTGCGGGTTTCGACCACGAAGATCCGTTCCAGTTGGCGCTTGCTGGTGCCGACCAGTTGCGCGATGGCTTCGATTTCCAGAGGCTCGGCCATGTGTTTTTCCATGAGCATCACTGCTTCATGCAGGCGGCGGTTGGACGAGCTGGCGTAGCCCAGGGCCTTGCGTCGGTCGACGAAGCTGCTTGAGGTGTTCTTGGCCACGGTCATCTGGTGCACCACCTTGCCCGCCCGGTCCGGCCCACAGTGCAGACCGATCAGGTGGATGGCCAGTTCCAGCACGGAAATGCCCCCGGCGCAGGTGATGCGGTCCTTGTCGATCAGGAAGTCGCTGTTGGTGACGAAACGCAGATTGGGGAAGCGCTGTTTCCAGTCATCGCCGTGATAGGCATGCACACAGGCCGTGCGTCCCTCCATCAGGCCATTGCGCGCCAGCACGAAACTGCCGGTGCACAGGCCGATCAGCGGCACCTTGGCGGCGGCCGCCTGATGCAGGAAGGCGGTGTAGCTTTTCGGCACCTGGTCCAGGGTATCCATCAGGCCACCAATTACCGCGATGTAGTCGAAGCGCTCGGGGTGGCTCAGGTCGCTGTCCACCGGCACGTCGAGGCCGCTGCTGGACAGCACGCGCTGACCCGGCGTGCCCAACACCTTCCATTGGCAGCGGATCGGCCGACTCTGGTCGCCGATATCGGCGGCGTGGCGCAGGGCGTCGGTCAGGCCGGACAACGACAGCAGGGGAAAGCGCGGCCACAGCAGGATGCCGATGGACAGTTCGCTGCCGCCCTTGCGCTGGCTGCCGCTGCCAGGGCGGTCCTGATCCAGTTGCGCGACGAGCTTTTCCGGTGCGCCTTGCGGATGTCGCAAATGTTCAATCATTCGTGCAAACCGTCCAACCGTTAATGCCTGCGATCCTACTACGATGGGGCCACTGCCAAACATCCTGTTGTCCATAAGAGTTGATCGAGGAGCGGTTCATGAAAAAGTCCCCTGTACTACGTTTCAGTGGTTTATGCGCCGGTTTACTGGTGTCTGTACTGGCTTCGCTCCCTGCACTGGCAGTGGAAACCGTGGAACCGGGCAGCCTGACCATCGCCTTTAGTGGCGATATGCCAGGCACCGGTTATCAAGATAGCAAGATGGTTGGCTATGATGGCGAGATCCTTCAACAAATTTCCGAGAAACTGGGGCTCAAGGTCAAACCGGCATTGATGGAGTGGTCCGGGACCATCGCCTCAGTGCAGGCCAAGCGCGTCGATGTCATGGCCGGGACCATGGGCTGGACCGAGCAGCGCTCGAAAATCATGGCCCTGAGCGACCCGATCCACTACTTCAAGAACGGCATCACACAGACCGACAAGACCGACTGGCACAGCCTCAAGGATCTGGAAGGCAAGAAGGTGGGGACCATCACCGGTTTCTCCTTCATTCCTGAAATGCGCAAGATCCAGGGGCTGACGGTGTCCCTCTATGACACCTCGGACGCCGCTGTACGCGACCTGCTGTCCGGGCGTATCGACGCGGTGATCGGTGATCCTCCGGTCATGCAGTACGCCATTTCCCGCAACGAACAATGGCACCTGCGCTTCAACGCCTTTACTGACAACAACCCGGACTTCCCGCTGCTGACCGGTCTGGGCCAGGTGGTGTTCGGCTTCAACAAGGCCAACCCGGCCCTGGTAGCGGCGGTCAACGAGCAGATCCAGGCCATGTGGAAAGCCTGCGAGATGCGCAAGATCGGCGCCCGCTACGGCCTGACTCAGGACGTCTGGTATGTGCCTGAAGGCAAGGACCTGCGCCTGGGCGTCG
The DNA here is from genome assembly GCF_024807945.1 of Pseudomonas sp. JUb42. Classification (GTDB taxonomy): domain Bacteria; phylum Pseudomonadota; class Gammaproteobacteria; order Pseudomonadales; family Pseudomonadaceae; genus Aquipseudomonas. Next base: position 2,219 of record NZ_JANUFD010000026.1, read on the forward strand.
ACCGTCCTGCGGACTGGACATTGCCAGGTTGCAAGTAAATACCATCGGGATGTCTGACTGACTTTGTGGGAGCCGGCTTGCTGGCGATGGCGGCGGATCAGTCACAGAAGCTATTGCGAGCGCTTCGCACTCGATCGCCACCAAGGCGGCTCCCACAAGTTACCGCAAATTCCAAATAAAAGAGGTGAGCCAAGATGTCGATCCCACCCGAACCTTCCTTGCTGCGCGTGCACGAACTGCACAAAAACTATGGCGACCTGGAGGTCCTCAAGGGTATCAGTCTGGACTTGAAACCCGGTGAAACCCTGTCCCTGATCGGCCCCAGCGGCTCGGGCAAATCCACCTGCCTGCGCTGCATCAACTACCTGGAAAAGCCCACGGCCGGGGAGATCTGGCTCGGTGACGAGCTGATCGGCCAGGTCAGGAACGGTCAGCGCAGCCGCCTGCTGAGTGATCGCGAGATGGCTCCGCAGCGTCGGGAAATCGCCATGGTCTTCCAGCTGTTCTACCTGTGGCCGCACCTGAACGTGCGGGACAACGTCGCCCTCGGCCCGATCAAGGCCCAGGGCATGCCGCGCAAGCAGGCGTACGAGCTGGCCGAAGCAATGCTGGAAAAGGTCCACCTGCGGCACAAGGCCGATGCCTTTCCCGAGCAACTGTCCGGTGGCCAGCAACAGCGTGTGGCGATTGCCCGGGCGTTGGCGCAACAACCGAAAGTCATTCTGTTCGACGAGCCGACCTCGGCCCTCGATCCGGAGCTGGTCGGTGAAGTATTGGCAGTGATTCGCGAGCTGGCCGAGGAGGGCCGCAGCATGATCATGGTCACCCACGAAGTGCGCTTTGCCCGTGATGTGGCCGACCGGGTGATCTTCATGGACGGCGGCCATATCGTCGAGCAGGGCCCGTCGGCGCAGGTGATCGACCATCCCCAGCATGAACGCACCCGCAGTTTTCTCGGGCGCGTGGCCCTGGAGAGTGCTTGATGGCCAACCTGCAAATCTTTCTCGGCCTGCTGCCGCTGCTGCTCAAGGGCGCACTGACGGCACTGGAAATCGCTTTGTGTACGCTGGTGCTGGCCAGTGTCGGCGGTTTGCTGCTGGCCATCAGCATGACCTTCAGCCGCTCGCGCATCGTCCACGGACTGATCGCCTGCTTTATCGAATGGATGCGCAACGTCCCGGCCCTGGCCCATCTGTTCCTGATCTATTTCGGCCTGTCGTACCTGGGCATCAACCTGCCGGCCTGGCTGGCGGCGATTGTCGGCCTGAGTCTGGTGGGCAGTGCGGTACTGGCCGATATCTTTCGCGCCGGGCTGCAATCGCTGCATGTCGGCCAGCATGAGGCCGGGCTGGCTGTTGGGCTTGGTCACGGCCAGATCCTGCGCTACGTGCTGCTGCCCCAGGCCTTGCGCGCAGCACTGCCGGCCTTCGCCAACTACGTCACGCAACTGATCAAGGACACCTCCATCGCCTCGGCCATTGCCGTGCCGGAGATCATGTTCCTGGCCCGTAATCTGGTGACCTCGACCTTCCAGACCTCGCTGATCTACCTGGCAGTGATGTGTATCTACGCCGCGATGATTGTGCCCATCGGCCTGGCTTTTATCCGCCTTGAACGTCACTGGGGGGCGCCGCGATGATCAGTTTTTTCATGCAGTACCCGGAGTACTGGAGCGACTGGAGCATTCGCCTGTGGCAGGGCGCGCAAGTCAGCGCCGAGCTGTCTCTGACCGGTTTTGCCCTGGCGGCGCTGCTCGGTTCGTTGCTGGCCTGGGCCATGAAAAGTACCAGTGCCTTGCTCAAGCGCTGCGCGGTGTTTTTCATCCAGGCCATGCGCGCCGTGCCGTTGCTGGCCTTGCTGCTGGCGCTGTATTTCGCCTTGCCGAGCCTGGGCCTGACCTTGTCTGGCTATTGGGCCGGTGCCCTGGGCCTGGGCCTGCAAGGAGCGGCCTATATCGCCGAGATTCTGCGCGGCGGCCTCGATGCCTTGCACCGTGGCCAGCGCGAAGCGGCCATCGCCACCGGCCTGACGCCCTTGCAGGCGTTCACCGCGGTGATTCTGCCCCAGGCGATTCGCGGCATGTTGCCGCCGCTGCTCAATGCCTATGTATCGATCCTCAAGGACAGCTCCTTGTGCGCCCTGATCGCCACCGATGAGCTGATGCTGGCGGCCAAGGCCATTGCCTCGGAAAGCTTCCTGCCCATGCACATCTTCCTGTTGGTCGGGCTGTTCTATTTCGTTATCGCTTTCCCTCTGTCCTTGCTGTCCCGCGCTTTGGAAAAGCGTTTCTCACGGGGCCGCAAAACCCTTCGAGGTCAATCATGAGCCACCTGGATCACATCACCTCCTACAGCATTGGCCAGTTGCAACAGGCCCTGGCCAGCGGCGCCCTGAGCAGTGAAGCGCTGGTGCGGGCGCAACTGGCACGTATCGAGCGCTTCGACGGCCAGCTCAATGCCTATGTCGAAACCTACGCTGCGCGTGCCCTGGACGCCGCCATCGCCGCTGACCGCCAGCGCGCCGCCGGGATCCGCCTGGGGCCGCTGCATGGGGTACCGGTGGCGATCAAGGACCTGTTCGAAATTGACGGCCAGGCCATTACCGGTGGCTCTTTGGCCGAGGCGCCGCGTATTTCCAGCCTGACCGCCACTGCGGTGCGCCGTCTGGAACAGGCCGGGGCGATTGTGTTGGGCAAGACCCACACCGTGGAATTTGCCTTTGGCGGCTGGGGCACCAATGCGGTGATGGGGACGCCGTGGAACCCTTGGGACCGTAATGTCCATCGCGCGCCGGGCGGCTCCAGCAGCGGTTCAGCGGTGGCGGTGGCCAGCGGTCTGGCAAGTGCCGCGCTGGGCACTGATACCGGTGGCTCGGTGCGGATTCCGGCGGGCATGTGCGGATTGGTCGGGCTGAAAACCACTCGTGGTCTGATCAGCCGCCATGGCCTGATCGAACTCTGCCCGTCACTGGATACCGTAGGCCCGATCACCCATACCGTGGAAGACGCCGCCTGGATGCTCGATGCGTTGTCGGGGCCGGACCCGCTGGACGCGGTATCGGCAAGGGCTCCAGTGGTCAGCGCCAGTGCCGGGCTGAACCGGCCGGTGGCCGGACTGCGGCTCTGGGTGCTGCCCGAAGCCGAGCGCGCCCAGATCGCTCCCGGCGTACTGGCGGCCTACGATAAAGGCCTTAAGCAATTGGCGACGTTGGGCATGCAACTGGTGGAGCAGCCGTTGCCGTCGTCTCTGGATTACTGCATGGGTGTGGCGGGCGGGCTGATGAGCGCCGAGGGCTATGCCAACCTGGGCGGGCTGTTCGAGCGCGAGGGCCTGCGTTTCGACCCTCATGTGCAACGTCGGGTACTGAGCGGCAAGGCCATTGACGCCGCCGCTTATATCAAGCTGCACAACCAGCGCCGCGCCGCCCGTCAGGCGATGGAAGAGGCCATGCTCAACGTTGACGCCTGCGTGTTCCCGACCAACGCCATCGGCAGCGTGCCTTTGGAGCAGGTCGACGAGTACGGCACGCCCCTGGCTCTGCTCGGGCGTTTCGCCAATCTGTTGAACCTGTGCTCGGTGGCGTTGCCCATTGGTTTCGATGAGCAACACATGCCGGTGTCGATGCAGATCGTCGGTCGCGCCTTTGCCGAACCGCTGATCCTGCGTATCGGCCATGCCTATCAGCAGATCAGCGACTGGCATCGGCAACGGCCTGCGGGCTGGGACCTGGTGGATAAGGACGTAGCGTAATGAATATCTGTGTGGTGGGTGCGGGCATCGTCGGGCTGAGCAGCGCCTGGTTCCTGCACAAGGCCGGGCACCGGGTCACGGTGATCGATCAGGCGGCGGGGCCGGGCATGGGCGCCAGCGCGGGTAACGGTGCGCAACTGAGCTATAGCTACGTGCAACCGTTGGCCGACCCGTCGTTGCTGCCGGGCATTCCGGGGCTGTTGCTGGACCGCAGCGGGCCGTTGAAATTCGCCCCGCAGTGGAGCGTCGAGCAATGGCGCTGGTGCATGGAATTTCTTGCCGCCTGTCGTACCTCGACCTCGCGTGAGACGACGGTGGAGCTGCTGCAACTGGCGCAGGAAAGCCGCCGGGCGGTCGATGCCTTTATGGCCGAGGAGCAGGTCGATTGCGACTTTGCCCGCACCGGCAAACTGGTGCTGTACCCCGATGCGGAAGGCTTGCGCAAGGCTGGCGAACAGGTGAAGTTCCAGGCCGCCCACGGTGCCCTGCAACATATCCTCAGCCCGGCCGAGACCCTGGCCGTGGAACCGGCCCTGGCGGGTTATGCCAGTCAGTTTCATGGCGCGATTCATACGCCCGGCGAGTGTTCGGTGGACAGCCGCAAACTGTGTCAGGAACTGGCGCGCTTGCTGGCGGGGCAGGGCGTGCCCCTGTATTTCGACACCAGGGTGCAGGCTATTGTCCGTGACGGCCGACGCGTTCGGGCCTTGGCGGTAGAGCATCTCAGCGAAGGACCGCGACAGATCGAAGCCGATGCCTTCGTGCTGGCGGCCGGCGCTTTGAGCACGGGACTGTTGGCACAGGTCGGCACGCGTATTCCGGTTTACCCGCTCAAGGGCTACAGCATTACCCTGCCGATTGATGCGCAAGTGACGGCACCGATGGTCAGTGTCACCGATATGCGCCGCAAAACCGTGTTCGCCCGCATCGGCTCGCGACTGCGTGTAGCGGGCATGGTCGAGCTGACCGGGCTGGATGCGACGATCCCGAAAGAGCGTATCGAGCAACTGCAGGCTTCCACTCGGGCGCTGTTCGGTGCAGGCTGGCGCGTCGAAGATTGCCAACCCTGGACCGGCTGGCGTCCGGCGACCCCGACGGGTCGCCCGGTGGTGTCGGTCAGTGGTTGCGACAATCTCTACATCAACAGCGGCCAGGGCGCCCTGGGCCTGACCCTGGCCTTTGGCAGCGCACAGCGCCTGGTGCGGCTGATCGATCCTCATTTCAAGGAGTAGTACTCATGTCCAAGATTCAACGTCTGCAGAGCAATGCCCGCATGTCCGGCGCCGTGATCCATGGCGGCGTGGTGTACCTGGCGGGCCAGGTCCCGAATGACCTGAGCCTGCCGATCAAGGAACAGACTCAACAGGTACTGGCCAAGATCGACGGACTGCTGGCCGAAGCAGGGAGTAACAAGGGGCAACTGCTCAGCGCACAGATCTGGCTGAAAGACATCGACCGTGACTTCGCCTCGATGAACGAAATCTGGGACGCCTGGCTCCCTGAAGGCGGCGCGCCGGCCCGCGCCACCGTCCAGGCCGACCTGGCCAAGCCGGAAGTGTTGGTGGAAATCATGGTGGTGGCGGCGCTGGGCTGATTGCCTGGGACTGAGGCGGGTGAGATTCAGTAGGCGCGAGTAGAGGACGTGCAGTTTGTGGGAGCGAATTCATTCGCGAATAGGGCGGTAAAATCGGCATGTCTCTGCCGTCTGAAATACTGCTTTCGCGAATGAATTCGCTCCCACAAAAACAACAGTCAGTTCCTGCTAAAGCCGTGTCGACTAGAGTGAATAAGACGTCGACACCCTGCATTTGCGAGTTTCGGACAAGAAGTTGAGCGTATTGCGAAAGTTCGACAAGCGCCGTCGACGGACACTGTGTGTGTTGTCGATGCCGTCTAATTTTCTGGAGATACCCTCATGTTCAGCAACTGGTCCGATCTCGTTCTTACCGTGAAAAAATCCTTTGGCTCCCTGGCCAAGAGCAATCCGAAAATGGTCGCCGCCTATGGTGCCCTGGGTGATGCCGCCGCCGAAAACAATGTGCTGGATGCCAAGACCCGGGAGCTGATTTCCCTGGCCGTGGCCATCACCACTCGCTGCGACGGTTGTATCGGTGCCCATGCCGAAGCCGCGATCAAGGCCGGTGCCACCCGTGAAGAAGTGGCAGCGGCCCTGGCCACGGCAATCTCCCTGAATGCCGGTGCTGCCTATATCTATTCCCTGCATGCTTTGGAAGCCTACGACGCGCTGAAAAAGTGACTGTCCCCGACAGGGATATCACTGCGCAGCAGCGTTGATATCCCTGGCATACATCACCTGCTGCGGTGCGCCACGTCGCGCCACATTAAGCATGGCCTGGCCGATCACCCCGGTGCTCAGCACAGTGTTCGGCAGCAGCCAGTGCAACAGCGAAAACAACGGTCCAAAGACACTGATGATCAAGCGATACATCGGGGTCTTGGACTTTTGTCCGTGCAGCGGCTTTATGGCGCCGGGACGGAACAGGTACACCGCCTTGAATGGCAGGCGCAGCAGGGCGTTCTCCGCCTTGCCCTTGACCCGTGCCCACATGCTGCGGCCCTGTTCACTGCTGTCGGTGCCCGCGCCCGAAACGAACACGAAGGTCATTCGGGGATTGAGCCGGGACAGGGTTTGCGCCGCTGCCACGGTAATGTCATAGGTCACGCGGCTGTAGTCGCTTTCGTTCATGCCCAGAGAACTGACTCCCAGGCAGAAGAAGCAGGCATCGATACCGCGCAGACGGTCTTCCAGGTTGCTGTAGTCGTATAGATCGGCCTGCACGATGTCTTCCAGTTTGAGATGGGACTGGCCGACCCCAGTGCGACCGACCGTGATGACCCGCTCGACATCCCTGGCCGCCAGGCATTCGTGCAAGACACCCTGGCCCACCATGCCGGTGGCGCCGAATAAGAGGATTTTCATGGGCTTACTCCGATACAGCATGTTTGTGGGAGGAGCTCTAAGAGCGAATATTGTTGGCGCGAATCTGCGGGAGCGAATTCATTCGCGAAGAGGCTGGTACATCCGATAGATATTCGTCGTCTGCAATGCCGCTTTCGCGAATGAATTCGCCCCCACAACGCCCATCTCACAGGACACGCTCCTACAGAATTGTGCTTTCACCTTTTTGGTCACACAGTTTTGTTATTCCACTGGCAACTCAGGCACCGGCGCCGTAGAACTGAGATCGGTGAAGGCAGTGACCGCCTTCCAGCGTTCAGCCGCCGCCGAGCGTGCTTCTTCCACTGGGGTCAGGTACTGCAATGCATCGCTGCCCAGCAGCAGGCGCAGGGGCGGTTGCGCGTGATCGGCGATCTTCAGGACGACCTGGGCCACGCGATCCGGATCGCTGTTTTCCTGGCCGGCGATATTGCGCAACAGCTCCTGCAAGGCGCCGACGCTTGGCTGATAGTCGGCCATTACCGGCTCATCATGACCACGGGCACGCACCGCCCAGTTGGTACGCATGCCGCCCGGTTCCAGGGTGGTGACCTGCACGCCCAGGGGCTTGAGCTCGGCCGCCAGTACATCGGAAAAACCACCCACGGCGAACTTGGCCGACTGATAGGCGCTCAAGCCTGGCATGCCCATGCGGCCACCCACCGAGGAAATCTGAATGATGTGCCCGGCGCGCTGCTGGCGCATGACCGGAACAGCGGCGCGGCTGAGATTGACCACGCCGAAGAAGTTGGTCTCGAACTCGAGGCGGAAGGCTGCTTCGTCGGTTTGTTCGAAGGCCTGCATATGCCCATAACCGGCGTTATTGACCAGCACATCCAGGCGGCCGAAGGCGTCGACGGCCGCTTGCACGGCGGCCTTGGCGGCTTGCGGATCGGTGACGTCCAGCTCAAAAGTGCGGATCTGTTCGCCGTAACGCTGAACCAGATCGTCAAGACGTTGCGGATCACGTGCCGTGGCCAGCAGGCAGTCACCGGCGGCAAGTACCGCTTCGGCAATATTGCGGCCCAGGCCACTGGCACTGCCGCTGATCAACCAGACTTTAGACATGAAGGTATCTCCTGTTGAATTGCAGTATATGAGTAAGTAAGCACTCATTTATTGGGTAAATAAAAACGGGGTGAAACGCTCAGTCCCTGGCAATTGCATTCCAGTACGCGACGAAACCGGCTTCGCGGTAGCGCTCCGCCTGTTCCGGTGCAAGGCTCATGAAGTCCATGGTGGTCTCGGCCAGGCTGCGCATGATGGCCGCAGTGAAATCCACCGGTTGATCGCGCAACACGCCGCAGTCGACGCTCATCTGCAGGGCCTCGCCCAGTTCCCGGAAACCTTCCTGCCCGGCTTCACGGCTCTGCGGCGTGAGACGGTCTGACATCATCAGCAGGGCCATGACCTTGCGCTTCTGCGGCTGGGCCACGCCCCAGTCCACGTAGATGCACCAGGTGTGATGCAGGCGTGCCTTGATGCTCTGGTCCCGGGGGAAGCCCGGCAGCATGATGTCGCGCAGCTCGACCTTGAGCTCCAGATACAACTGGTTGAGCAACTCGTCCTTGGTCTCGAAATAGTTGAACAGCGTACCCTCGGCCACGCCCGCGCCCTTGGCGATCTTCGCTGTCGGCGCACCCAAGCCCAGCTCGGCAAAGATATGCAGGGCGGAGTCGAGGATGGCGTTGCGCTTGTCTTCGCTTTTCGGACGGGCCATGGACGAGCAGGGCTTTTAATAAGTGAGTAAGCGCTCATTTATACGCCCGCCGATCAATAACTGCAAACTTAATTCGTTGGAGCGAGGCTCGCCCGCGAAGAGGCCAGTACACTCAGTACATCTGCTGAGCCTTGCAGATCGCTTTCGCGGGCAAGCCTCGCTCCTACGGGATTGTGCGTACCTTGTGGGAGCCGGGCTTGCCCGCGAATGGATTTTCAGCCGTAAAGAATATGTTGGATGTGCCGACCTCTTCACGGGCAAGCCTCTCTCCAACGGAATAGAATCCCCGGTGTATATCTGCCCCGGAGCCCTCTGCAATGCCCATTTCCCGCTCGACCGCCATCGCCTCTCTGGTGGCCGTGACCTTCTTCATGGAAAACCTCGACGCCACGGTGATCGCCACCGCGTTGCCGGAAATGGCCCGCACCTTTGGTGTTGGGGCGGTAGACCTGAATATCGGCATGAGCGCCTATATGCTCGCTATCGCCATCTTTATCCCGATCAGTGGCTGGCTCGCTGACCGCTTTGGGTCGCGGCTGATCTTCGGGTCAGCCATCGTGCTGTTCACCCTTTCGTCGCTGCTGTGCGGCTTGAGCACGGGGTTGGAGAGCTTTGTGGGCGCACGGATATTGCAGGGCATCAGCGGGGCAATGATGGTGCCGGTGGGGCGGCTGGCGGTGCTGCGTGGCACCGAGAAGAAGGACCTGGTGCGGGCCATTTCGGTGATCACCTGGCCCGGTCTGGTGGCGCCGATCCTCGGCCCGCCCTTGGGGGGCTTTATTGTCACCCACAGCAGCTGGCCGTGGATTTTCTACCTTAATCTGCCATTGGGCCTCGTCGCCCTGATCGCTACAGTGATCCTGATCCCCAAACATAACGAGACGACAAGGCGCAGTTTCGACTTGATGGGTTTCGTCCTGACCAGCAGCGCCGGCGGGGCTTTTCTCTATGGGGTGGAAATGCTCGGCCAGCGTCAGCACAGCCTGTGGACCGGCTTGGCCGTGACCGCCCTGGGCCTGTTGCTGGCGGCCGTTGCCTGGCGCCATATGCGACGCCGCGACGAGCCGTTGCTCAACCTCGATGTGGTGGCGGTGCAGACCTTCCGGGTCAGCCTGTTCGGCGGTTCGCTGTTTCGTATCGCCATCAGCACCTTGCCGTTCCTGCTGCCGCTGATGTTCCAGCTGGGCTTTGGCTTGTCGGCGTTCGATGCGGGTTTGCTGGTGCTGGCGGTATTTGCCGGCAACCTGGCGATGAAGCCGTTCACCACCGCGATCATGCAGCGCTGGGGCTTCCGCCCGGTATTGTTGGTCAATGGCGTGCTTGGCGTCCTGGCGATTGCCGCCTGCGCCTGGTTCGACGAAGCCGTGGGCTGGCCGCTGATCCTGTTCATTCTGTTTGTCGGCGGGCTGTCGCGCTCGATGCAGTTCACCGCCTACAACACCCTCGGTTTTGCCGATATCAGCAAACCACGGATGAGTGATGCCTCGACCCTGTTCAGCATGTTCTTCCAGCTCAGCATGGGCCTCGGGGTGGCTATCGGTGCCTTGCTGCTGCGCGGCGCCATGCTGGTTCATGGCAATGGCGGGGCGGTCGCCACCGCCGATTTCCAACTGGTATTTCTCGGTGTGGCGCTGATTGCCGTGCTGGCGATGCTCGATAACCTGCGCTTGCCCAAAGACGCAGCGCAGGCGGTGCTACAGAAAAATCAGTAAGCCGGCGCCAGGGTCTCGCCTTCGCTCCACAGCTTCTCGAAGTCTTGGGTGTAGCTGGCGGCCAGATCAGGCACGCCGCGCAGCAACAGGGCGTTCTCGGCGTTTTTGGTGGCGGCGGCCTGGGTGTAGTTGAACGAACCGGTCTCGACATCGGTGCCGTCGATGACCATGAACTTGTTGTGCATGATCGCGTACTTGCCGTTCAGGCGTACCGGCACGTTCTTGTTGGCGACAAAGGTCGTGGCGGAGTACTTGCCGCTGTTGCCACGCTTGTCGGCAACCAGGCGTACATCCACACCGCGCCCCTTGGCGTCAACCAGTGCAGTCGCAATGGGCTTGCTGGTGAAGGAATAAGCGGCCATGACAATGCTGTGTTTGGCGTGGGAGATAGCATCGATGACCACGTCCTGGGCCGACTGTGCGCCGATTTTCGGCGAGAAACCGACCACCGCATCCGAGGCGGCGAACGCAGCAGGAATCAGAGAAAACGACAGGGCAGCGGTGAACAGGACAGCAGAAAGGCGCATGGGGCAATCTCATGATCGAGTGACTGAAGGGCGTGGATCAATGCGTATGTAATATTTGCTTACATCCGCATCGACGCCGCGCAGGGTAGCACTTCCCGGCCGGATATCCAGAGCTTCAGAACGTCCTGAGTCGCAGAAAAAACCTACTTACCGCGTCGACTTTGCTGATTGAAAAAGACTCGTTGGTTCGATTCCGTTTTTCCAGTGTCAGCCACTTTTTTGCTCACTCGGACTACTGGAATCTTGAACATGGCCAATGACCCTTCTGCGGATTCACCGCACATTTTCGAACCTCTGCCAGGCATCGCCTGGCTGACTGACGCCGTACCGTATATGGCGAGCTGGAGTAGCGTCGATAACGCTGAATCGCTGTTTCAGGTAGTGGGCCTTGATAACGCGGCACTCGCCGTGAGTCAGAGCGCTCACGACAGGTGGATTGCCCTGATGCAAACGCAGCCATTCCAACGTTTTTGCCAACCCCTGTTAAAACGCATGGACTGGTACAGCGGTGAGCAGGCTTCGCCACGGATCAGCCAGGCCTTGCTTGGCCGGGCGATCATCGAGCGGTTTTGTATCGGCGCGGCGAGCGATGGCTTTCTTGAACAACTGTTCCCGAACAGGGATATCACTCAATACAACCACGTGAGGTTGCTCGAAGAGGTCGCGGACCATCTCGCTAAATGCAACGCCGGGGCGAGTGCGCCGACCCTGGCAATGCTCAAGTATCTGCTGCTGCGGGAGCTGGCACCGGAGTTGCTGGTCCGGGAGGTTGCCGATCACTTCTGCTATGGCCGTTCGTTGCAGAGTGTGGCGCTTGTCCAATGCGCCAGGTTTCTGCAGGGGGTCGCGCCAGAGACGTTGCCGCGCCTTAAGTATGAGGAGCTACTTGATGTGGGGCAGTCTCTGTCGCAGTCGAGCGATCCTGTCGTACAGAGGGCCTGGGCCAGGGCCGCGATTGTTCCTGCCCTGCGTTATGCCCAGGCCCATGGCGCTGTCACGCTGGATCGGGGCATTGCCCAAGCAGACCTGGCCCAGACCCTTCAGGCGCTGGAGTACCTGAAGAAACAACAGGACTTGCATGCCCAGGCGCTACATAGCCTGTTGGCCATCAAGCCACCGGATCGAAAAAAACTCGCCCACACGCTGCTGCACGCCGCTGCCGTGCCTTCATGGCTATGGCCGCAAGGGGTAAAGGTCGATCATTGGCCGGTGCTGCAGGCGCATGGCTTGAGTCTTGCCGGGTCATACGAATGGGATCACTGGATCACCGAACTGGCAGGCAAGCGTTTGGCCACGGTGGAAGAACTGGTGATGATGGGCGAGGTTTGCAAGGCGGGTAAGCCGGCCGTCCCGCAGCGCTATGAGCAGGCGTTCGCGACCTTCAAGGAATCCCTGATCGCTGCGAAGGCCAAGGTCATCGAGCGCCTGCTGGCAGAGATGCCCGATGCCGACCAGACGTTGCTTGCCCACTATACCTGTGAGGTCAGCCGGGTCATTTTCGACAAGGAGCAAGCGCTTCAAGGGCTGTTCATCCGGTGTCAGCCGGGCGATCGGCGCGTCGACTTTCATGACCACTCTCATGCAGTTGAAGTCTTTTTTGAAATTATCCCCGCAGCTGGCGTCGCTCGACGCATCGCCAATCGATTCGAGTATCGTGTGGAGGATAGCGAGTCAACGGGCATTCTCAGTCCCATTCAGGCAATACATCATCATGAAGAGCACGCACTGCATGTGGTCCAGGCTGAGGTGACACCCTTGGTGGCGCTGGACAGCGATGCCTACCTGCATGGCACGGTGTCCCGTTCCTCGAAGTCGCCGCGCCATCCGCTCAAAGGAACGCTACAGCCTGCGGCGCAGCTGGTCTTTGTCGAAGATGGCAATGTGCAGAGCATGCGCCAGCAACTGGCCAAGACTGCTGCCGCACATCTGCTGGCACCGACCCTTGAGCAACTGCAGAGCCAACATCTGCATCAGACCGACTGGGAGCAACTGTGGGCCCATGAGCGGCAGGTCGCCGATCAACTTGCCCGCCTGTTCGTTCCCTTCTATGGCTGCATTGCCGACCTGCGCAAAGGCGATCACTCGGCGGGGGTGATCTTCAACTGCGCGCTGGACGCAGTGGTGACCCTGGTGCCCATGGGCCAGTTTCTGCGCTCCACGGCGATTCTTGTATTGCGGGCGGGGGAGTTGAGCGTGCTGTCCGCTGCCCGCTCGCTCGGCACGGTGCTGGGCCGGCTAGGTATTGATATTGCCCGGCAGACCACGGCCCTGGGCTTCGTCGATCTGCTCAAGCCCGGCGTGCGCCTGTCGCGGTCGCTGTGGGAGGGGCTGTTCGTCACAGTACCGACGCTGCGCCAAGCCATCAGGCACCCTGAATGGCTGCTCGATGGTGTGGCATTGAGCAAAGGTGAACGCGCCACCCTGGATGGGTTGCCCGGCATCGCTGCACGCAATATTGGCAGTGCCGAAACGGCCGATTACCGCGTGCTGGACCCTTACACCGATCAGGTCTACGGCAAACGCCTTGCGCTTATCGCTGACAGGTCTGGCATCGAATTGTCATCGGCCGAAAGCATTACGCCCGGCCATTACCCGCCTGTGATACCCGCACGGCTGACGGAAGAGGGAGGCCATGAAATGTGGATCGACCGGGGCTGCCAGACTCGGGTGATCGAACGGCGCGAGAGGGTGTTCGATATTCTGGTGGGTGACAGGGTTTATCGTCTTGATAGCGGTGCTGAGCATGTGGCCTTGCGCAGGTTGGATGTGGCGCCTTCGTCTATGAGCGAATCCGGGTTTGAGGAGGCCGAAGTCCTCTGTCGTCCGAAGCGGGATCTTGAAGAAACGGCCTGCACAAGCGGGATCAAACTGGTCAGTAAAGTTCCGCAATTGCTCGATACCGTGCGTGATCATCTGGGCAGCAATATCAGTTGGGCGTTCGAGGGGCGCGAGCATCGTCTGTTCAGGCTGGTGGCCTGGGAGAATCCCGCACAGACAATCGATGTAATGATCAATGACGGCAAGGTCTGCAAATGGGTACCGCCCGTTCGCCGCGTGCCGGGGACTCTGGCTGCCCTGACGGAAGAAGAGCGTGAGACGTTTCTGGTGCCTGATACGGTGGTATATCGCGACACCTTCGCAGGGCGGTTATCGATGCAGTTGCGCTTGGGGTTTCGGCCTGACTTTCAGTTTGACGAGGCGGTCCTCAATCATGATGTACCCGTGATTGAACTGTTCAGTATCGCCAATGGCATTGGTGATGCCCGGACATTGAGAGGCATCAGGCTAAGCCTCACCACTCATGAGGTGATAGTCGTCGAGCCGGATACCGGAGTGTTCTATTGGGCGATGGAGCAACAGACCTCAGACGAAGCTGGATTGAGTTTTAATCGGTTGAAGTTGCAGAGCGAGACCGACCGGGAGCTGATTGATGAGTATCTGACCGTGCGCGACCAATACCGCCTGGCCCGCAAGGAGCCTCAAGCTATCCAGTACCGCGAGAATCTTGCACGCTTGCTTTTCGACATGTTGGGGCCTGAAGAAAGAGCTGTGATGCCCTTCCTGCAGTTATACCGGCTGGATACTTATGAGCAGTACGTCCTGTGGTGCAAATTCGAGCACAAAGAGAACGAACTTCTCAGCTACGCCTCTCGGATTCTCACTGGAGACATGGAGCAGAAAAACTTCGTTGCCATGACGAAAGCGTTCATTGGTGATTTCAAACCGCTTATCGAGCGATCAGAAGAAGAGCAGCGAGCGATTGTTGATGTGCTCAATAATCTATTGCCTGTGCAGAATCCGAAGAAGCTCTGGATTGAGTTGGACCTGCACAATATTGCAGCTCAAGAAACAAAGGATTTGATCAGAGGGCAGACCGGAGGCAGTAACGTGGCCTTTGTTTCTATCACCACGCAAAACGGCGACAGGGCAGTGTATTACGCTCTGGCAGCAGGCAAAAAAGCCAAACGTCTAAAACTGCAGGTGGAATCCGACGGCCCTGAAACACTGATTGACGGTGTTGCGTATCGCGATGCCCGAGCGATCACCCGCGATAGAGGTCCTGATCCGGATTTCGTCAGCTTGCCGGTGACGCGAAGTGCCGAGTCGCTGGTGGTTGATGATTTTCCACGTCACTTGGACGCCGAGCGCCTGCTGGCAACGGTTGTTCGAGCCGATATGGAGGGTATAGCGTTGCGCAGTATCAACGTCTTTACCTTCCTGGACACCTGTCCGTCCTGCGGTGGTTTTGTCCTGCCGCGACTGAAGCTGGATTTTCCTGGCGTACCCTTTTCGGTCACCTACCTGTCCGAGTACGTACCGCGCAGGGCCTGACTCATGTGCCCCGGCTGTTTTTGCCGGGGCATTTCATCCTCAAGGCTTCTTCACCGGCGCAGGCAAGGTTACCAGCGACACATACTCATCCCAGAACTGCTTCTGATTGATACCGAACACCACTTTGGCTTTCTGCGTACCGACCGGCGCGCCTTTCTTGTAGCCCATGGAGCGGCCGTAGTCCGGGCCGAAATGGGCGTCGACATCGACCCACAGATCCTTCGATTCGGTAACCAGTTCCGGGTGGACCAGGAACAGCGCGGGCAGGCTGTCCCAGGTGAAGCTGTGATAGGTCTGGTCCTTGGCGAAGGTCGGGCCGAACACGCTTTTGTACAGGTCCGGGATCACGCCTTTGCTGGCGACGATGCGCTGATACACCGAGGCGTCGAAGATCACCTTCTCGCACACGTCGTTGGGGAAGATCACGTGTTCGATGGGCTGACGCAGGACGATATGCGCGGCCTCCGGGTCGAACCACCAATTGAATTCCGCCGCAGGCGTGGTGTTGCCGGGTATCTCGATGGCACCGCCCATGTACACGATGCGCTTGATCAGCGGCACGATTTCCGGCGCGGTGCGGATGGCCAGGGCCAGGTTGGTCAGAGGGCCGACCGCCAGCAGGGTGACTTCGTGGGGGTTGCGCTTGACGCTGTCGATGATGAATTGCGCTGCGGACTCACTGCGCAGCTTGGTGTGGGTCGCCATACAGTCCGGCGGTGCGACCAACTGGCTGGCGGAGGTCGGTCGCGGGTTTTTGAAGGCCCCCGGCCAGCCCGAGCCAAACAGGGCCTTTTCCTGTTCATAGGTGGCGTAGTCATGCAGCAGCGGATAGGCGGCACCGGAGTAGACGCCCACTTCCTTTTCCAGGCCCATGCGCTCCACGGCCTTGAGGGCGTCTACCTGTTCCTGATCGACCCAGGCATTGCCGCTGACCAGGGTCATGCCCAGCAGCTCGATGCGTTTCTGTGCGTGCAACTGGGCCAGCATGATAAAGGCCTGGCCATCGTCGTTGAGCACGTTGAAATCGGTGTCGAAGATGACTTTCTCTGTTGCTTGCGCTGCGCTGGCGGCCAGCCCGACGGCGAGGGCCAGGGCACAGCTCTTCAGAAAACCCTGCATGATTTTTCCTTTTTATAAATGCGATATACGGCTACACGGCAAATCCCACAGAACCGCGGTTATTTAGCTGCCGATGATTTTTTAATCAGCGGTTAACCAACTTGGCAGGCAGTGCGACCACCAACAGACTGCTGAGAATCAGGCACCCGGCAAAGAACCACAATGCCCCGGCGCTGCTGCCGGTGACGTCGATGGCGATGCCCATCATCGAGTTGCTGACCAACCCGGCAATGTTCGCCAGCGAGCAGGCGAGGGCGAAGCCGGTAGCCGCAGCGGTGCCTTTGAGGAAGGTCGCCGGCAGGCTGAAGAACACCGGTACTGCGCCAATGATCGCCGCCGAGGCAATGGCGAACAGGGCCACGGTCGCCGCGACGTTATGGGTGAAGAAGGTGCTGGTCGCCATCGCCACGGAACCGATCAGGAACGGCACGATGATGTGCCAGCGGCGTTCGCGATGACGGTCCGAGCTGGCACCAATGAACAGCATGCCGAGCAGCGCGGCGACGCTGGGCAGGGCGGTCAGCACGCCAATATGAAACGGGTCGATGACCCCGGCGTTGCGGATGAAGGTCGGCATCCAGAAGCCCATGGCGTAGGCACTGAGCAGGATCGAGAAGTCGATGCCGCCAAGCATCCACACCTTGAGGTTGAAAAAGCCGTCCTTGAAGCTGGTTTTGCTGTCCTTGCTATCGGCATCGTCCAGGCGCAGCTCGCCTTCGAGCAGGACTTTCTCTTCACTGCTCAGCCATTTGGCCTGGGCCGGGCCGTTGGGCAGCGCCCAGAACGTACCGATGCCGAGCAGTACGCTGGGCACTGCCTCGACCAGAAACAGCCATTGCCAGCCGCGCAGCCCTGCGGCCTGGTCGAAGTGGCCCATGATCCAGCCCGACAGCGGCCCACCGATCACGCTCGACAGCGGCAGACCGATCATGAACAGGGCGATGATCCGACCCCGGCGATGGGTCGGGAACCAGGTGGTCAGGTAGAACAGCACCCCCGGCAGGAAGCCGGCTTCAGCCGCGCCCAGCAGGAAGCGCAGCACATAGAACTGAGTCGGCGTGGTGACCAGCATGGTGCAGGCCGACAGCAGGCCCCAGGTGATCATGATCCGTGCGATCCAGATCTTCGCCCCGACCTTTTCCAGCACCAGGTTGCTGGGCACTTCGAACAGGATATAACCGACGAAAAACAGTCCGGCGCCCAGGCCGAACGCGGTTTCGCTGAATTGCAGTTGGGAGAGCATTTGCAGCTTGGCGAAACCGATATTGATCCGGTCCAGATAAGCCGCCAGATAACAGAAGCACAGGAACGGAATCAGCTTCCAGGTGATCTTGTGGTACATCGCTTTGATCGGGTCCGTGACCGAGGTCACGGTTGAGCTGTTCGCAGAGGGCATTATTTGTCTCCTGGCGGTGACTTATGGTTTTTGTATAGCCGCATATCAGGTGCTTTGGCAGCACCGAAATGGCGACTTCCAAAGGCAGTGTCAGAAGACTGCCAAGCAGCTGTTCAGCGCGCTTGGGCAGTGGTGACCAGTGCTCTAAATGGCCTGGTTCCGGTGTTTCTTTTGTCACTCGGGATCAATTCATGTGGGAGCGAATTCATTCGCGAATAGGCCATTACATACGACGCATTTGTATCGTCTGAAGTACCGCATTCGCGAATGAATTCGCTCCCACAACTCGCTACCCCAATGTCAGCACGTCATTAAATGTGAAACTGCTCCATCGCCTCGCCCTTGCTGATGACATCGCCATATTTGCTGTCGATATCGAACAGGTTCGCTTCATGGGGCGCCGGGTGGCGGTCGCCGACGCATTCGCGCACGACGATGGTCCGAAAGCCGTGCTGCACCGCATCCACGGCGGTGGCGCGAATGCAGCCGCTGGTGGAGCAACCGGCCAGTACCACGGTGTCGATGCCCTGGGCGTGCAGCATCGACGCCAGGCTGGTGCCGAAAAACGAGCTAGCGTATTGCTTGCTGATCACCACTTCGTTGTCCTGCGGCAGCACTTCTTCACAGAACGCCGCCAGGGGATTGCCTTCAACCATGTCCTTCATGACCGGGGCTTTCTTTACCCAGATACCGCCGTCGGCAAAGTGGCCGGGGTGGTAACGGATATTGGTATGCACCACCACAATGCCTTGTTGTCGGGCACAGGCGAGCAATTCAACACTTTCCTTCACCGCACTGACTACCCCCGGCGCGTATAAAGGTGCACCGCTGGTGGTGTAGCCCTGCATGAAATCGATCATCAGCAGCGCCGGTTTCTTGCCGAAACCGATGCGCTGGCCCCACACGCCCTGGTAGTTGGCGTCCGCGCTTTGCTCTTGACTCATGGCGTGCTCCTTTACGGATAACGGTTTTACGTTGGAATACGATCCTGTGGGAGCCGGCTTGCTGGCGATGGGGCAGCCCTGTCGCCGACATTATTGCGAGTGCTGCGCACTCGATCGCCACCAAGGCGGCTCCCACACCCAGCGTTAATTCAACGGCTGCCCGAGGAAATTCCCAAAGGCGGCAAAGAAGCCCTCCAGGTTATCCCAAGGAATCATGTGCCCGGCATCCGCCACATGGACGATCTCGATAGCCGGTTGTAGATCAACAATCTCTGCTTCGTCTTCGGCCAGAATCACGCCGCCGCGTTCAGCCACCATCAGCAGGGCGGGCACTGGCAGGTGTGGCAGGTCGTGGTGGAAGTCCACCTCATGGAAATCATTGAAGGCCCGCACGATGGCCGGCTCATAGCAGGTGTGCAGCCATTCGGCGCGCAGCTGCAACTGTTCCTCGGTCCAGGTGGCACAGAAGGCGCGCATGGCCTCGGCGTCCATGCCCTGTTGTGCCTGGCGGATCGAGTCGACATACCACGGCAGCTTGCTCGGGTACTCGCGTCGGCCAGGCCCGGATACCGGCGGGTCGATCAGCACCAAACGTTGCAGGCCACGGGACTGGCGAACCGCACTGCGTACGGCAAAGCGCGCCCCCATGGAGTGACCGACCAGGTGGTACTGCTCGATGCCCATGGCTGCGACAAAGACATTGATATCGTCGGCACAGGTATCCACGCTGTAATCCAGCTCCGGCCCGGTGGACGACAGGCCGCGACCACGAGCGTCCAGTACGTAAGTGTCAAAGTGCTGGCCCAGGCGTTCGGCGACAAAGCCCCAGGTGATGGCAGGGCTGGTGATGCCGGGAATCAGAATCAGCGCCGGGCGCCCCGCATGACGCGCGCCGCCGTAGCGCAGGTAGTGCTGACGGATGCCATTGGCCTGGACGTTGCCGCCGTGGATGAATGTGCTCACGCGGCCACCCCGGATTTCAGTTCCTGACCGTACAGGTCATAACCGTAGACCCAGGCCGGATCTTCCTGGGTGCGCAGCCAGGTATTGGCGTTGGATACGGCCTGGACTCGGGATGCGCGCTCCTTGCGGTTGGCTTCGTAGAGCGCGAAGGCGGTGCGGTAGTCACCCAGACCGGTTTCCTGCAGGCAGCGGGTGAGCATGGCGGCGTCTTCGATGGCCATGCCCGCGCCCTGGGCCATGTGCGGCTTCATCGGGTGGCAGGCATCGCCCAGCAGGACCAGGCGACCACGGCTCCACAGGGGCAACGGGTTGCGGTTGAGCAGTGGCCACTTGGTCACGCTGTCGGTGGATTCGATCAGAGCCTGGACGGTGGGATGATAACCGGCGAAGGCCTCATACATTTCCTCCTGGCTGCTGTCCACCCAGTTGCCCTGGAAGTCCCAGGCTGCGTGGGGCACGCCGGTGACGTAGTAGTACTCATCGCGCTTGCCGGTGGTGTGATAGACCATCATGTGGCGGTCTTCGCTCCACCACTTCACGCAGTTCTCGAAGTCCAGGTTGTACTTGCGCAGCACGTCGCTGGAAATCAGTGCGCGGTGGGCGACCCAGCCGCTGTACAGCGGTTTCTCGGCGCCGAGCAGTTCTTCGCGAATCTTCGAGTTGATGCCGTCGGCGCCGATGACGATATCGGCCTGGGCGGTAGTGCCGTCGGTAAAGCTCAGGCGCACGCCGGTGTCGGTTTCTTCCAGGCGCTCCAGGCACTTGCTGAAATGCACGGTGCCGGGGGCGATGGTGGACATCTGCAGGGCATGCAGGTCGCCACGGTGCACGGTGATATAGGCCGCGCCGTATTCCTTGACGGCGAACTCGCCCAAGGCAATGCGTGACAGATAGTCGCCGCTGGCGCCGTCACGGCTGAACCAGTAGTCCGGATGCGAACCCATGCCGCTGAGCGCCTGCTCGATCCCCATACGGCGGAAGATTTTCATGATGTTGGGACCCATGTGAATCCCGGCGCCGATGCGCGAGAACTCCGGCGCCTGCTCGTAGATATCGACCGTGAAACCGGCCTGCTGCAACAGCGTGGCGGCTGCGGCGCCACCCAGTCCGGCGCCGACGATTGCGATTCTTGGTGTGCTGGGCATGGGCATTTCCTTCATCTGTTCGTGTGGCTGTTCATGTTCGAAGGCGAGGTCGTCTCGCTGCGTTTTTAAAGTGTATACGCTGTTTTTTTGAAATGGGAATAGCCTGTTCTAAAAATAATAAATCCCTTGTCAATGACCCTTGTCACGCAAAGTAACCTTATTTTATTGAGTTTGTGTTGGGTGGTAACGAAGTGGTCTAGCTCTTGCAGACGGCGTTGATTTGATGTCTGATCATTTATAAATGGTGTATACGCTATAAAAATGCACCGACGTGATGCGCCCATGCCTTGCTTTGGTGCGAATGTTCGCCGCGCCGGGCCACTGTTCAGTCGAAGAGGGAGACAAAAAGATGCCAGTCAGCGATTGCCAACTGACCCAGATGTTCGAGCACGTTTTGACGCTGTCGAAAGTGGATGCGACCCAAAGCGTCGCGGTTCTGAAAAGCCACTATTCCGATGCCCGCACCGTACGTTCAGCCATGGAGGCGGCGCAGCGCCTGGGCGCCAAGGTCTACGCGGTGGAACTGCCATCGTTCAACCACCCCAGGGCCATGGGTAACGACATGACCGCCTACTGCGGCGACACCGCCCTGACCGGCAATATCGCTGCGCAACGGGCCCTGGAGGCGGCGGATCTGGTGATCGACACCATGATGTTGCTGCACTCCCCTGAGCAGGAACAGATCCTCAAGACCGGCACGCGCATCCTCCTGGCCGTGGAGCCCCCGGAAGTCCTGGCGCGCATGCTGCCGACCCTGGCCGACAAGGAGCGTGTGCTGGCGGCCGAAAAACGCTTGAAGCTGGCGCGCTCGATTCAGGTGAAATCAAAGGCGGGCAGTGATTTTCGTGCTGCGTTGGGCCAATACCCATCGGTGACTGAATACGGTTTTGCCGACGAGCCGGGGCGTTGGGACCACTGGCCCAGCGGCTTTCTGTTCTCCTGGCCGAACGAAGAAACCGCCGAGGGCGTGCTGGTGGTAGACGTCGGCGATATCCTCCTGCCGTTCAAGAACTACTGCCGGGAAAAGATCACACTGGAGATCGAAAAGGGCTTTATCACTAAGATCCACGGCGGCTTCGAGGCCGAGTACCTGCGCGATTACATGAAGTACTTCAACGACCCGGAGGTCTACGGCATTTCTCATATCGGCTGGGGCCTGCAACCCCGTGCGCAATGGACCGCCATGGGCCTGCACGACAAAAACGACGGCATGTGCATGGATGCCCGGGCGTTCGAGGGCAACTTCCTGTTCTCTACCGGGCCGAATACCGAGGTCGGAGGCACACGCAAGACGCCATGCCATATGGATATTCCGCTGCGCCATTGCGATGTTTATCTGGATGACACGGCGGTGGTGTTGGGGGGAGAGGTGGTGGAGGGCTGAGGCTGACGCGATCATTTGTAGGAGTGGCTTTAGCCGCGAGGGTGCCCTCCCGGCTAAAGCCGGTCCTACGGGCGTCGTGTTCTAGGTTAAGGTATGCACCTTCTTCAATAGGCTGACTGAGCTAATCGTGTCCCCCAATAACAACGACTCCAACGCAGACGCTTACGCTTTTTCCGAACAGGTCGGCCATTTGCTGCGCAAGGTGTATCAGCGGCATATGGCGATCTTCCAGCAGAATGTCGGCGACTCTCAGTTGACCGCCGTGCAATTCGTCACGCTGTGCGCCGTGCGTGATCGCGGTCCCAGCTCCCTGACCGAACTGGTCAAGGCCACGGCCGTGGACCAGGCCACCATTCGCGGTATCGTCGAGCGGCTCAAGGCCCGCGACCTGATCACCCTGGAGCCGGATCCCGAAGACCGACGCAAAGTCATCGTCGGCCTCTCCGACAGCGGTCGTCGGCTGGTCGAAGAAACCGTGCCCCACGCTGCCCATATCAGCGAGCTGACCCTGAGCAATCTCAACCCCGGCGAACGTGTGGCGTTGCTCTATCTGTTGCGCAAGATGCTCGACGACAAAGACGAGTAAACCGCTGCTCACAAGGCGTCTGTTGCCTCTCGATCACGTGCCATTTTGCAGATGGCACGCTTCCTGCTCCTGTTTCATGAAGTAACTACTACACAACATAGGCGAATCACGGCGCGGCCCTGATGACGTCTGTTTTATGAAGTGCTTACTTCATCAAATCATCTGCACCGCCATGGTGCGGGCGGTAACACTGGGGAGTGGGGCATGAGTGAACATCGGCTGGCGCCGGAGAAAACCCTGGCGTTGCGGGTCAATGGCCAGGTCAGCACGGTGACGGCCATGGCCGATACGCCGCTGTTGTTGGTACTGCGCAATGACTTGCAGCTCAACGGGCCGAAGTACGGCTGCGGCCTGGGTGAGTGTGGTGCCTGCACGGTGCTGATCGATGGCATCGCCGCAAGGTCTTGCGTATTTCCCTTGAGTGGCGCAGAGGGCCGCGAGATCACCACCCTGGAAGGCATCGGCAGTCGTGAGCATCCGCATCCAGTGCAACAGGCTTTTATCGATGAGCAGGCCGCGCAATGCGGCTACTGCATGAACGGCATGATCATGACTGCCAAGGCCCTGCTTGATCGCAACCCCCATCCCAGTGAAGCCGAAATCCGCAATGAGCTGTCAGCCAACCTCTGTCGTTGCGGCACCCATATCGAAATTCTCCGGGCCGTGCTGCGCGCCGCCCGCCAACCGTCTTGCCCGGATCCACGCCCATGACTGAAGCGATGCCTACCCGTGATCAACTGCTGGCGCGCGACGGCGTGCTGCTGATTGTCGATCAGATCCAGCCGCCGTCCGGCCCGGTAGCCAAAGGTGCGACCGCCCAGCTCAAACCCAGGGAGCTGGGGTTGTTCATTGCCGTCTGTGACGACGGCCGGGTCTATGGTTTCAATGGCCATGTCGACTTGGGTACGGGGATTCGTACGTCGCTTGGGCAAATTGTTGCCGAGGAACTGGATCTGCGCATGGATCAGTTGACCATGGTTCTGGGCGATACCGGCAGCGTGCCCAACCAGGGTGCAACCATTGCCAGTGCCACCCTGCAAATCTCCGCGATCCCGCTGCGCAATGCTGCCGCCGAAGCCCGGCGCTACCTGTTGCAACAGGCGGCAGAGCGTCTGGCGGTGGATATTGCCCAACTGCGCATCGACGCCGGCATCGTCCATTGCGCAGACGGTCGGCAACTGAGTTTTGCCGAGCTGGTGGCGGGGCAGCATGTCGAACTGACGATTTCCACGACTGCGCCACTCAAGGCCCTGGAAGATTACCGCCTGGTCGGCAAGGGCGCGGCGCGGGTGGATATTCCCGGCAAGGCCACCGGCGAGCTGACCTACGTTCACGATATGCGCCTGCCGGACATGCTCCACGGCCGGGTGGTGCGCCCGCCTTATGCCGGGCTTGATAGCGGCGAGTTCGTCGGCACCAGTCTGCTGGCGGTGGATGAGTCGTCCATCAGCCATATTCCCGGCATCGTCCGGGTCGTGGTAATCGGCGACTTTATCGGTATCGTCGCCCTGCGCGAAGAGCAGGCTGCCAAGGCGGCCCAAGCTCTGCAGGTCAGCTGGAAGGACTGGAACCACAAGCTCCCGGACATGAGCGACGTGGCCCAGGCGATTCGCGATAATCCGAGAGTCGAGCGGGTGGTGCTGGACAAGGGCGATATCGGTACGGCCCTGGAAAACGCCAGTGAACGCATGACCCGCAGCTATCTATGGCCTTATCAGATCCACGGCTCCATCGGCCCGTCCTGCGCCCTGGCCGACTATCACGAGGATGGCATTCGCGTGTGGTCCGGCTCGCAGAACCCGCACTTGCTGCGCGCTGACCTGGCCTGGCTGCTGGAGTGCCCGGAAGAACGCATCGAGATCATCCGCATGGAGGCGGCGGGTTGCTACGGGCGCAACTGCGCCGACGATGTCTGCGCCGACGCGGTGCTGCTGTCGCGCGCGGTAGGTTTGCCGGTGCGGGTGCAACTGACCCGGGAACAGGAGCACCTGTGGGAGCCCAAGGGCACGGCACAACTGATGGAAGTCGATGGCGGCATCAACGCTGATGGCGGCGTGGCCGGTTATGACTTCCAGACCAGCTACCCGTCCAACGGCGCGCCGACCCTAGCGCTGCTGCTGACCGGGCGGGTCGATCCGGTAGCGACAATGTTCGAGATGGGCGATCGCACGTCGATCCCGCCTTATGACTTCGAGCATATGCGCGTCACCATCAACGATATGTCGCCCATCGTCCGCGCCTCTTGGATGCGTGGCGTTTCAGCGCTGCCCAATACCTTTGCCCATGAGTCCTATATCGACGAACTGGCCTTCGCCGCCGGGGTCGATCCCATCGAGTACCGCCTGCGCTACCTGAACGACGAGCGTGCGGCCGAACTGGTCCGCTCCACGGCGGCCCGTGCCGACTGGTCGCCGCGCACTGCGCCGATGCAGACTCCGGCCGAGGACAATATCCTGCGCGGTCGCGGCTTTGCCTACGCACGTTATATCCACAGCAAGTTTCCCGGTTTCGGCGCGGCCTGGGCGGCATGGGTCGCCGACGTCGCGGTGGACAAGACCAGCGGCGAGGTCTCGGTGACGCGGGTGGTGATCGGCCATGATGCCGGCATGATGGTCAACCCGGACGGCGTACGCCATCAGATCCATGGCAACGTCATTCAGTCCACCAGCCGGGTGCTCAAGGAGCGGGTGACCTTCGAGGAATCCACCGTGGCGAGCAAGGAGTGGGGCGGCTACCCGATCCTGACCTTCCCTCAGGTGCCGCAGATCGACGTCATGATGATGCCGCGCCAGAGCGAACCGCCCCTTGGGGCGGGTGAATCGGCGGCGGTGCCCAGTGCAGCGGCGATTGCCAACGCCATCTATGACGCTACCGGGATTCGTTTTCGCGAGTTGCCGATCACCGCCGAGCGGGTGTTGGCGGCTTTGAAAGGCTCGGCGGATATGGCTAATAGCAGTGCGCCCCAATCCGCCAAGAGCAAGCGCTCGAAATGGTTGTTCGGCTCCCTGTTCGCCGCCTTTGGCGCGATCCTCGGCATGGCGGCAACCGCCTTGCCCTGGCGTGCCGAAATCGCCCCGATCAGCCGCCCGGCCAGCGATACCTGGTCGACGGCGACCCTGGAGCGGGGGCGACTGCTGGCCGCCGTGGGGGATTGCGCGGTGTGCCATACCGCACCGGACGGCGCGGTGAACGCCGGTGGCCTGGCGATGGAAACGCCCTTTGGCACCCTCTATAGCAGCAATATCACCCCTGACGAAAAGACCGGCATTGGCAACTGGTCCTATCCTGCTTTCGAACGGGCGATGCGTGACGGTATTGGTCGCGATGGCCGACATCTGTATCCGGCGTTTCCCTATACGGCGTTTCGCAATATCAACGACGGCGATATGCAGGCGCTGTATGCCTACCTGATGACCCAAGAGCCAGTGAGTCAACCGGCCAAGGCCAACGACATGCGCTTCCCGTTCAATTACCGGCCATTGATGGCGGGATGGAATGCGCTGTTTTTGCGTCAGGGCGAGATTGAGGTGCAACCCGAGCGCAGCGCGCAATGGAATCGCGGCGCCTACCTGGTCAATGGCCTGGGCCATTGCGCGGCCTGTCATTCGCCGCGCAACCTGCTGGGGGCGCAGAAGGGCGGCGCGGCGTTTCTTGCCGGCGGCATGGTCGATGGTTGGGAAGCCCCGGCCCTCAACGGTTTGTCAAAGGCGCCGACACCCTGGACCGAAGATCAGTTGTTCAATTACCTGAGCAGCGGTTATTCCGCCGAGCATGGTGTTGCCGCAGGGCCCATGGGGCCGGTGGTCAGTGAGCTGGCGAAACTGCCCAAGACGGATGTACGGGCCATGGCGGTGTACCTGGCATCCCTCAATGACTCGGCCCAGGCGCAACCGCTTGCCGAAGTTGCACCTCAGGTGCAGCCGGTATCCCTGGAGAACGGCCGCCGGGTGTTCGAAGGTTCCTGTCAGGGCTGTCATGCCGATGGCATGGGGCCAACGCTGTTTGGCGTCAGCCCGTCCCTGGGTAGCAACAGCAATGTGCACAGTGCGCTGCCGGACAACCTGATCAAGGTCATCCTGCAAGGCATAAGCACCCCGGCGACCCCCGACCTGGGCTATATGCCGGGGTTCAAGGACAGCCTGTCCGACACCCAGATTGCCGAGTTGACGGCCTATCTGCGCAGCCGCTTCGCCCCGGCGCAACCGGCGTGGGAAGGCTTGCAAGGCAAGGTTGCCCATCTGCGGGCGAATCCGGGGACGCATTGATAGTGCGGTCGTACGGCAAACACAGATCTAATGTGGGAGCGAGGCTTGCCCGCTCCCACAGGGAGGGTGATTTGTTCTTTCAGCCGATCTTCATCACCCCACGCACCACCAGGTCGCTGATAAACGTCAGCCAGTCCTGTTGCGGTTCGTGGGCGTTGAGTTTTTCGTCGAGAAACGAGCTGAGGGTATGGACGTTGGAGTTATAGAAGTAGCAGAGCGAGGCAATCATCAGATAGACGTGCTTGAGGTCGATATCCTCGCGAAACAGCCCCTGGGCCTGGCCCGCCTCGATGATCGGCCGCAGCACGCCTACGGCTTCCCCGGACAGCCGTCGCAGCTCGCCGGACTGGCGCGCGTGCTTGCCCTTGTGCAGGTTCTCAATGCTGAGGATGGCGACGAATTCCGGGTGCTCGACGTAGTAACGCCAGATGAAGGCCACCAGGGTTTGCAGTGCCTGCACCGGTGCCGAAAGGTCCAGGCGCAGTTGGCTTTCGGCCTTGTTGAATTCTTCGTAGGTGTGTTCCAGCACCTTGATGAACAGCTTCTCTTTACTGGCGAAGTAGTAATAGATCATCCGGTCGTTGGACTGGGCTTCGCTGGAAATCTGCTCGATACGCCCCCCCGAGTAGCCATCGCGGGTAAATACCTTGATGGCTGCCTTGAGGATGCGGGCGCGGGTTTCTTGCGCCTGTTGTGCGCGGATGCCGGTTTTTTTGGCCACTACAGAATCCGGTAGAGCAGGCGTTCGATACGTACGCGGCTGACCCGGCGCAGGAAGGTACTGACCGCCGTCGGGTATTCCTTGAGGGTATCCAGTTCGTCGTACTTTTCGACGCGCCGGGTGTTGTGCATCAGACGCTCCAGCTCTGCCGCGCGAGGTTCAGCCCATTGCGCCTTGGGGTCGTCGATCAACAGGGCGTTTTCCAGATCCAGGTTGAAGGCTCGCGGGTTGAGGTTATTGCCGGTCAGCAGGGTATAGCGCTGGTCGCACCACATGCCCTTGAGGTGGAAGGTGTTGTCGCCGTCCTTCCAGAGGTGCAGGTTGAGCTGGTTGCGCTTGATCGCCTTCTGATGCTTCTGGGCGAAATGGCGCAGGCTGATTTCGTACAGGTAGGGCAGGGCCGAGATTACCTTGAACGGTTGGTCCGGCGGAATGAAGAAGTCGTTGGCGGTCTTGTCGCCAATGATGATGTCGACCTTGACCCCACGCTTGAGCGCCCGGTTGATCTCGCGCTTCACCGCCAGGGGCATGTTGAAGTAGGGGGTGCAGATGGTCAGTTGCGTCTCGCTGGCCGCGATCAGGTCGCAGATGGCCCGGTTCAGCGGGTTGCGCGGGCCGACGCCGAGCAGCGGGATCACGCGCATTTCGCCGTTTTCCAGCTCGCCGTGGCGGGTGTCGTAGCTGCTGCGCTTGAGGTGGCCGCGAAAGATCTTGATCTCGCCACGCAGGCTGCGTGAGGTCGGTGGCGACGGCAGGTCCAGGCGGTGTACGGCTCGGGACGGCAGGATATCGCGCTGCACCATCTGCTCGAAGGCATCGGCCAGGGCCGGGCTTTGTAGCAGCTGGTAGCGATCCAGACGGTATTTGTCGAGTTTATGCAGATAGACGTTGTTGATGCTGGCGCCGGTGTAGATCACGCAGTCATCGATCACGCTGCCCTTGAGGTGCAGGACGCCGAACAGCTCACGGGTCTGCACCGGCACGCCATAGACCGGTACTTCCTGGTCGTATTCCAGGTTCTGTGCTTGATACCAGGTCGAGTTGCCCGGCTGGCGACCGGCGCCGATCAGGCCGCGCTGGGCGCGAAACCAGTCGACCAGCACCACCACGTCAAGCTCCGGTTTCGCGGTCTTGGCGGCATACAGGGCATCGAGGATTTCCTGGCCGGCTTCGTCCTGTTGCAGGTACAGGGCGATGATATAGATGCGCCGGGTAGCGCTGGCGATCTTCTCCAGCAGGCAGCGGCGGTAGTCGGCTGCGGTAGGCAGGATCGAGATTGCATCGTGGCTCAGGGCGAAGCCGCGCAGCGCTGCAAGGGTAGAGCGTCGGAAGTTGGACCGCATAAGCCTCTCGAAGGGGTCAATCAGCAGCGCACGAGCTTACACCAGAGTCTGACACTGTAGGAGCGAACTTATTCGCGAGGCGGCGTTTCCTGGCTGGCGAGTGCAGCAAGGCCCTGTGGGATATTTGAATATGTGGGAGCGAACTCGGTGGGGGCGAATTCAGTAGGAGCGAATTCATTCGCGAAGACGGCATTGAAAGCGCCGAAAATCCATCGCCTGTCCCGGCCCCTTCGCGGATGAATCCGCTCCCACATTTCCCTCAGCTCTTGCTCAGATTCAATAGCCATTGCGCTTGAGGATGGTATCGATACTGTCCTTGCTCGGCCGACCATAGAACTTCAGCAGCACCGAGGCGCGGTTGGTGAAGAAACCATCGGCGCCCTGAGCCTTGAGGGCCTTGAAGTCGACCGGGTCGTCCACGGTGTAAGGGTGGATCACCAGGCCTTTGTCGTGGGCCATTTTGGTCATCCACGGCTTCATCATGTCCATGTAGCTCTGGTCGCCGCCATGGGTGAGTTTCGACGCCGGGCCGATGCCGTTGGCGCCGTGGGTCTTGGCCCAGTCCAGCCAGGCTTCGAATTCGGCCGGGGATTTGACCTCCTGAGCCGCGTAGAAACTGGCGTAGTCCTTGTAGCCGGAATCCTTGTAGGCCACGTTGGACTTGGCTTCCATGTAGCCATCACCGATCCACAGCAAGAGGATTTTCGGCACATTGGGCATTTCTTTCTGCAGCAGTTCCAGGCTCGGTTTCTCGAAGGTCTGCAGGATCACCCGGCCCGGCGTGCTGGCGACGCTGACATGGCCCTTGGCCGCTGCCGGACGCTGGCTCAGCCAGCCGCCTTTCTCCAGGACCTTGCGTACATCGGCTTCGATGCCGGGAAACTGCGCCGGCACTTTGGTTTCCACGTACAGCCCCGGCTTGTTGGCACCACCGTCGGCGATCGCCATCACTTCTTCCAGGGTCAGGATTTTCAGGCCGACATAACCGGGCCGGGCGCGATCCGGATAGGCCTTATTGAACCAGGAACCGGCGTCCAGTTGCTTGAGTTCGGCCAGGGTAAAGGTGCTGACCGGGTCCTTGGCGCGCTCCGGGAACACCTCGGCGATGTTGGTGGTGCGGCCGAGCTTGTCATCGTGCAGGGCGATCAGAACGCCGTCCTTGGTGCGCTGGATGTCCATTTCCAGGTAGTCGGCGCCCAGATCACGGGCCAGAGTGTAGGAGGCGATGGTTTCTTCCGGGGCATCAAACGACGCGCCGCGGTGGCCAATCACGGCGGGCCAGGGCAGGCCCAGCTTGCTGCTGATGACTTTGCCGGGGGCTTCGGCGGCCATGACCGGGGCTGCCGACAACAGTGCTGCGGCCAGGGCCAGGCTGGCGAAGGCTTTGGCCAGAGGTGTCTTGTGCAAGGCGGTGAAGGTCGTTCCATTCAACATGAGGGCAATATTCCTTGATTGGCGTTCAAAAGCGCTGCGGCGAACAGCATTAGCAGCATCGATACGGGCCAGCAAGCCGCCTGTCGCTCAGTGATCGGTTGTGTCGCGGACGAAGGTATTGTTCAGCAAGGATGATGGCTGAAAGCCACGCAAACGGGCACTATGCCGGTCAATTCCCGGTAGTTTGCTCAACCAATGCGACGGGCGCGTGAACGCTTCAATTTTCCAGGCAGTCCCGATTATGCAAACAGACACAAGCGCGGCCCTGTTGGGCTTCGTCGACATGCTGATGGACGCCATCTGCGTGGTCGACACAGAAGGGCGCTATGTCTATGTCAGCGCGGCGGCCGAACGTATTTTCGGCTACACCCCTGACGAACTGATCGGTCGACAAATGCTCGACCTCGTTCATCCTGACGACCGCGAGCGCACCCTGACGGCTGCGGCGGACATCATGTCCGGCAACCCCAAGCTGCATTTCGAGAACCGTTACCTGCGCAAGGATGGCAGCATCGTCCATATCATGTGGTCGGCGCGCTGGTCGGCGGTGGATCGCCTGCGCATTGCCGTGGCCCGGGATATCACTGAGCGCAAGCGCGCCGACCTGATGCAGGTGGCGCTGTTCGGCATTTCCGAGGCGGCCAATAGTGCCGAGGACCTGCTGGGCCTGTATCGGCATTTGCACGAAATAATCGCCCAACTGCTGCCGGCCCGCAGTTTTTCCGTGGCGCTCTACGACACCCTGCACGAACAGTTGCTGTTCCCCTATCACGTCGACGAGCAGGACCCGGACCGTCGGGATCCGACCGCCGAAGCCCTGGCCAGCGAAATCGCCGCGACCGGCCAGGCAATGCTGCTGTGCCCATGGCATCGCGAGGGCCTGCCGCAGCACCTGAACAGCCTGGTCAACGCCGATTCCCTGTGCTGGCTTGGCGTGCCGCTCAACACCCAGCACGGCACCATCGGTGCGCTGATGATCAAGAGCCATTCCGGCGGCGCGCCTTATACCGACAAGGATAAGGAGTTATTGCAGTTTGTCTCCACTCAGGCGGCCGCAGCCATCGAACGCAAGCAGATGCATGAGCGCTTGCAGCACATGGCGCAATACGACCAGTTGACCCGCTTGCCCAACCGCATGCTGCTGCATGAGCACCTGCTCAGTGCTCTGAGCCGGGCCCAGGCCAGTCAAGGCTTGCTGGCGATGCTGTATCTGGATCTGGACAAATTCAAACTGGTCAATGACACCTTCGGTCACGCCGCCGGGGATCTGCTCCTACAGGAAGTCGCCTCGCGTCTGAGCCAGTGCGTACGCGAATCCGATACTGTGGCGCGAATCGGTGGCGACGAATTCGTGGTGCTGCTGGAGCGCATCAGCAAGGTTGAGGACGCGGCACTGGTGGCGGAGAAAATCCTCGAAAAAATGAACGTGCCCATGCTGTTCGGCGACAGCGAATGGCCGATCCGCCCCAGCATCGGTATCGCCCATTTTCCAGGCAATGCCGCTGACCTGACCCAGCTGTTCAAATACGCCGATGAGGCCATGTATCAGGCCAAGAAAGCCGGGGGAAACAGGTTTCAGGATTGAGCAACAGCTCTAAGTCGCGCTACTGTCACATTTTGTGACCTCTTTAGCCCTGCCTGGAGCAATGCATGACAACCTCGGTGCTGGTGTTGGTGGAAAACCTCAATGCGTATTTGCCGATCCTCGAACAGAGCGGTTTCCAGCTGATTCTGGCCCAGACCCCGGCCGCCCGCGCCGAAGCCCTGGCGACCCGACGCGAAGATATCGCTGCCGTGGTCACGCGCGGGCCATTGGGTTTTTATGCCGCAGAAATGGACGCCTTGCCCAACCTGCGGATCATCTGCGTCAGTGGCGCCGGATACGAGAACGTCGAGCTGCCCGCTGCCGAAGCCCGAGGCATTACCGTGACCAATGGTGCCGGAGTCAACGCCTCCACCGTGGCCGATCACACCCTGTCGCTGTTGTTGGCTCTGGTGCGGGACATCGCTCAGGCCGATGCCTCGGTGCGTCGTGGCGAATGGCGCAAGCTGATCCGCCCGTCCTTCGAAGGCAAGCGCATCGGTATTCTTGGCCTTGGCGCGGTAGGTATGGCGATTGCCCGACGGGCACTGGGTTTTGGCATGTCGGTCAACTACCACAGCCGTTCGCCGCGTCAAGACCTCGACTTTCACTATTGCCCGTCACCTTTGGCCCTGGCACTGGAGTCAGACTTTCTGATTCTCGCGACTCCGGGCGGCGCCGGTACGCGACATATGGTCAATGACCAGGTGCTTGAAGCCCTCGGCCCGGAAGGCTTTCTGGTCAATATCGCCAGGGGCAGCGTGATCGATACCGCCGCCCTGATCGCCGCCCTGCAACAGCGGCGTATTGCCGGGGCAGCCCTGGATGTGTTCGATGACGAGCCTCGGGTCGATGAGGCCTTGAAGACGCTGGACAACGTGCTGCTGTCGCCCCACGTAGGAGGTTTCTCGCCGGAAGCGTCAGAAGACAGCGTGCGCTTGGTGGGCAAGAACCTCGCGGCTTACTTTGCCGGTGAGCCGGTGCTGACGCCGATCCATAGCTGAGTTGTTTCGTCCAAAAGTGTGGTGGTTACGTACAAGCCTGATTTGCTCCAAGTGAGCACACTCATACGCAGCGAAGAACGTAACCCGTTGGAGCGAGGCTTGCCCGCGAATGGATCCGTACATCCGATGCAGATTTTGCGTCCTTGCGATTGCCTTCGCGGGCAAGCCTCGCTCACACGCCCTTAAAGATAGGAGCCAATCATGACTGAATTTGTAATTGCCCCCGTTGCCACCCCATCCCTGGCGGTAGACGGCACTGCCGAGCGTTTCCCCATTCGCCGGGTGTTCTGTGTCGGCCGTAACTACTCCGAACACGCCCGTGAAATGGGCCACGATCCGGATCGCGAGCCGCCTTTCTTCTTCATGAAACCTGCTGATGCCGTGGTCCCGGCTGAAGGTCGTATTGCCTATCCGCCGCTGACCCAGGACCTGCACCACGAAGTCGAGTTGATCGTGGCCATTGGCAAGGACGGCATCGATATCGACCCTGAAAATGCCCTTGAGCATGTCTGGGGTTACGGCGTCGGCCTGGACCTGACCCGTCGGGACTTGCAGGCCCAGGCTAAAAAAATGGGCAGGCCATGGGAGTTCGCCAAGGCCTTTGACCAGTCCGGCCCGGCGACGCCGCTGTTGCCGGCCAGCCGTATCGGTCACCCGGACAAAGGCCTGGTCTGGCTCGACGTCAACGGCGAGCAGCGCCAGCGCGGTGACCTGGCCGATCAGATCTGGTCGGTCAAGGATGTGATCGCCTACCTGTCGCAATCGGTGGGCCTCAAGGCCGGCGACCTGATTTACACCGGTACGCCGGCGGGCGTGGGTGCCTTGCAGCAAGGTGATGTAGTGACGGGCGGGGTAGAGGGCGTCAGCCAGTTTTCCCTGACTATCGGTACTCGCTGATCTCATTCGGTCGTTGGAGCGAGGCTTGCCCGCGAAGGTTTCACCGAGGTTTAGCTGATGTACTGCGGTGCCTGATTCGCGAGCAAGCTTCGCTTCAACGGTGCTGATCCGGGTTGGTCTGTCCATCGCTCATGCCCTACCATGCACCGGTCAGGGCCCAGTGAGCTTCAAAGATGGTTGATTTATCCCGCGTCCCCACCTACGACATGCAGCAACGCAGCGATCGTCCGGATTTCTATATCCGTGACAAGTCAGCGCGCCCGGCCCTGACGTCGCCCCATCGACACGAGTACTTCCAGATCCAGATCAATCTGGGTGGCGACACCGTGCAGCATATCGGCGGTGCGGTGCGGGCGTTTCCGCGCAATACCCTGGCCTTTATCCTGCCCCATCGCCTGCATGTGATTCCGCATCCGGAAGACGGCAATTTCGTCCTGATCAACTTCTCCCAGGAATTTTTCCTGCAACAGATGCGGTGCGATCCGTTGGATCTTGAGGACGTTTCCATCAACGATGCGCCGGAGCTGGCGCCATTCCGTTTTCAGGAACACCTGGACTTCATCCTCGACGACCAGGCTTTCGCGGCGATCTTGCAGTTGCTGGAAGCCATGCGCGAGATCGACCGTGAACGTCACCTGGGTTCGGGGCTGATTCTGCGCGGTCTGTTGCTGCAACTGATCGGCCAGGTCTGCAACCTGTTTCATGAGCCGCTATGGGCGCTGTCGGCGAGCAAGGCGCACAAACGCGGGCGGCGGGATGCGCTGGGGCGAGTGATGGACTATATCCGCGAGCATATTGCCGACCCGGGTATGACCCTCAAGGATGCTGCGGCGGCTGCGTTCCTCTCACCCAACTACCTGACCCACCTGCTGCGCAAGGAAACCGGCCACACCTTTTCCGAACTGGTGCTGGAACGGCGCATGCGTCTGGCCCGCACTCACCTGATGAACAGCACCCAGCCCATCAGCCACATCGCCCAGGCCTGCGGCTTTGCCGACGAAGCTTACTTCTCCCGGCGCTTTCGCCAGGCCAACGGCATGCCGCCGGGGCAGTTCCGGCGCAGTCTCAGTGCGGCGCCGACAACCTGATATTACGGGTCAGCTCGCTGAACAGCGTCGCCACTGAGCGCAGGGCGCGGCAGTCGGGGCGGGTCAGCAGCCACAGCGCCGTGTCGTAACCTTGCAGCGGTTCGCTCAGGCACTCCAGGTCACTGAGTAGAAAGTCCGGCAGGGCCGCCACGCCCATTCCGGCGCGGACCATTTCCGTCACCGTGATCATCGAGTTGCAGCGATAGCTCGGTACCACACCCGGTAGCGCCTGCCGACGCCAGGCCACGGTCTCGTGGTCGGGCAGGAAGTCGTCAGGGGCGATCCAGTCCATGGCAGCCAGGTCGCGGTGGCCGCAGCGTTGCAGATAGGCAGCGCTGGCGCAGACCACAAAACTCACGCTGCCAAGACGATTACCCACCAGATGCTCGGGCGGCGTGCTGGTCAGGCGCATGGCGATGTCGGCGTCGCGGCGGCTGAGATTGGCGAAAGCGCTGGACGTGGTCAGCTCCAGGCGCAGGGCCGGGTAGCGCGGCATGAAGCGGCTCAGGGCGGGCAGCAACAGGCTTTGCAACATGGTTCCGGCACAGGTCAGACGTACCGTGCCGCTGACGGTTTCCCGGCCCTGTTCAAGGCTGATCTGCGCCAGCTCCAGGGCCTGCTCGGCACTTTCCGCCTGTTGCGCCAGAGCCAGCGCGGCCTGGGTCGGTTGATAACCGCTGCGGTTCTTCTCGAACAGCGAGGTGCCCAGCGCCGCTTCCAGCTTGCGTGCCGAGCGAAAGACCGTAGAAACGTCGACCTTGAGCAGTTCGGCCGCCCGGGCCAGGGTTTTACCCTGCACCAGGGCGAGGATCAGGCAAAGGTCAGAGTGATTGATTCGATAGTGCATGGCTGCATAGATCGCTTGTCTGAATGCCAATTTTTAATGCGCAGGCGCAATCATATAGTTCTGCCCGATAGACAGCCAATACAACATCGGGGTAGGACATGAGCGGCATCGGACGGGAAGTGCGGGTGGCATTGGTTGGCGAGCAGAACAGCGGCGTGGCGGCGCATCGGGCGATTCCCCTGGCGCTGGAAGGGGCGGCCAAACTCGGCGGGATCAAGTTGTCGGCGCAGTGGCTGGACACCGAGAGCATTGGTGATGCGCGGGTTCTGGAGGGGTTCGACGGTATCTGGTGCGTGCCCGCCAGCCCCTATCGGAACATGGGCGGTGCGCTGACGGCGATTCGTTATGCCCGCGAGCAGCAAGTGGCCTTTCTGGGTACTTGCGGTGGTTTTCAGCATGCGTTGATCGAATACGCCCGTAACGTGCTGGGTTGGGCCGATGCCGAGCATGCCGAGACCAGCCCGGACGCCGGGCAGGCGATCATCACCCCCCTGGCCTGTGCCCTGGTCGAGGCCTCGGCGGCGATTCGTTGCACGCCTGATTCACGCCTGGGCAGAGCCTATGGCGCGAAAGAGATCGTCGAGCGCTATCGTTGCAGCTATGGCCTCAAGCCAGGGATCGAAGCCGCGCTGATCGAGTCCGGCATGCTGATCAGCGGCCGCGACCCGGTGGGCAGCGTGCGAGCAGTGGAGTTGCCGGGGCCGGGGTTCTTCGTCGCCACCCTGTTCCAACCGGAGCAGGCCGCACTTCAAGGCCAGGTGCCGCCGCTGGTTTCAGCGTTTGTCGCGGCGTGCGCAGGGGAGGGCTCGTCATGCTGACCGCAACCTTTGCCACGCCTTACTACGCGGTGATCTTTACCTCGCTGCGCGTCGATGACGACGGCCAGGCTTACGAACAGGCGGCGCAGCGCATGGTCGAGCTGGCTCGCGAGCAACCGGGTTTTCTCGGGGTGGACTCGGCCCGCGGCAGCGATGGTCTGGGGATTACTGTGTCCTACTGGAGCAGCGAAGCGGCCATTGCCGCGTGGAAAAACCACGCGGAGCACAGCGAGGTTCGGCAGCAGGGGCGGGCGAGTTGGTATCGCGCGTTCACGACCAGAGTCTGCAAGGTGGAGCGTAACTATGCTCAAAATCCCTGACTCGGAATAACGTTTCGGGCAGATATGTGGGAGCGAATTTATTCGCGAAGGCGGTGTTCCAGGCGATGAAGGTGCGTCGAATGTAACGGCCTCTTCGCGAATGAATTCGCTCCCACAAGATTTGCTCCCTGCTGCGGTTAGTGTTTGCTGCGTGACAGCGCGGCGTCGTAGACGGGGCGGGATCTCCCACATAGGTGCCACTATTTTTGCCGGTTATGCTGTGCTCCACATTACAAAGACAGCCGTACAAATAAAAACGCCGAGGGTCGTGGCCTCGGCGTTTTTGTTTCAGCAGCACGTGCTCCCGGCTGAAGCCGGTCCTACGGCTGTATCTAAGGCATTACCGGCGGTATATAGGCCAGGGTAGTACCGAGGAACCACAGCAGGAACAACACCAGCGGTGTATGCACCAGCAATTGCACGAAGGAGAAACCGATCAGGTCGCGTGCCTTGAGGCCCAACACGCCCAGCAGCGGCAGCATATAGAACGGGTTGATCAGGTTCGGCAGCGCTTCGGCAGCGTTGTAGATCTGCACCGCCCAGCCCAGGTGGAATTTCAGGTCGTTGGCCACTTGCATCACATACGGCGCTTCGATGATCCACTTGCCTCCACCGGACGGAATGAAAAAGCCGAGGATCGCCGAGTACACGCCCATCAGCAGCGCATAGGTGTCATGGGAGGCGATGCTGGTGAAGAAGGTGGAGATATGGTGCGCCAGGGTCTGTGCATCACCGCCTTTGACCGTGGTCATCAGCGCGGCAATGGAGCCATACAGCGGGAACTGGATCAGTACGCCGGTAGTGGTCGGCACGGCGCGG
This sequence comes from Pseudomonas sp. JUb42, assembly GCF_024807945.1. Lineage (GTDB taxonomy): Bacteria > Pseudomonadota > Gammaproteobacteria > Pseudomonadales > Pseudomonadaceae > Aquipseudomonas. The sequence goes on from NZ_JANUFD010000026.1 coordinate 39,893, forward strand.
GCCACGGCATCGAGGAAGCTGCGCGGGCGCCAGTGCAGCAGGGCACCGGCCATGATGAACAGGAAGTTATAGGTGTTCAGGCCGGAAATCGCGGTGATCGCTGATTTGGTCGAGAACTCGTTGAACAACCAGCCAGCGGCCAGCAGCACCATCAGGATGATCAGCAGCGGGCTGTATTCCAGCCATTCGCCCGGACGCGAGCGCGGCGCCAGTGGTGGCAGGTTGAAGCTTGGGTCGACGCCGCAGGCCTTGGCATCACGGGCGCTGTTCGGCCCGGGTGCGGTGGCGTAGGCGACGATGATCGAGATCACCACCAGAGCGGCCAGCATGACGCCGGACTGCCAGAGGAAGATGGTTTGGGTGAATGGAATCACCCCGGTGATCGCCAGAATCGATGGCGGCAGGCTGGCCGGATTGGCCTGCAACTGCGCAGCCGACGACGACAGGCCCAATGCCCACACGGCGCCAAGGCCCAGATAGGCCGCGGCACCGGCGGCGCGGTAGTCCATCTTCAAGTCGGTGCGGCGGGCGAGGGCGCGAACCAGCAGGCCGCCGAAGACCAGCGACAGGCCCCAGTTCAGCAGCGACGCGACCATGGAAATCAGCGCAACCCAGGCCACGGCCGAGCGGCCGTTTTTCGGGATTCGCGCCAGGCGGTCGATCAGCTTGACTGCCGGTGGCGAGCTGGCGACTACATAGCCGCCGATGACCACGAAGGCCATTTGCATGGTGAAGGGAATCAGGCTCCAGAAACCGTCGCCAAAGGCTTTGGCGGCATCTGCGGGCTTGGCGCCCATGGCCAGGGTGCCAACGGTGACGATGACGACTGCCAGGGCGGCGAACACCCAGGAGTCAGGGAACCAGCGTTCGGCCCACTTGGCGCAGCGCAGGGCAAATCGGGCATAGCGGCTTTCTTCAATATCAGCGGCCACGTGTATTACCTCTTTGGAATTATTCTTGAAGGGTTTCTAGTTATTGGCAGTGCGACGCAAAAACGCTTGTAGCTAAAACGTAGGCTGCCCCTTCGTATCCGAAGAGGCAGCCAGATGCAGCATGAATACCCAGTGTTACAGCGGTATCAGAAGCTCATTTCGACGACATCGTCCGGCACGATCAGCTTGCCGGCGGTCTTGGCGATGATCTCTTCGACGCTGACCCCTGGCGCTCGCTCGCGCAGGATGAAAGCACCGTTTTCGATTTCCAGGTAGGCCAGGTCGGTCAGCACCTTGCGGATGCAACCGGCACCGGTCAGGGGCAGGCTGCAGCGCGACAGCAGCTTGGATTCGCCGTCCTTGGAAGCATGGGTCATGGTGACGATGATGTTGTCGGCACCGGCCACCAGGTCCATCGCGCCACCCATGCCCTTGACCAGCTTGCCAGGGATCATCCACGAGGCGATGTTGCCCTCGACGTCGACTTCGAAGGCACCGAGCACGGTCAGGTCGACATGGCCGCCACGGATCATGGCGAAGGATTCGGCGGAGGAGAAGATCGACGCGCCTTTGCGGGCGGTCACGGTTTGTTTGCCGGCGTTGATCATGTCGGCATCGACGGTTTCTTCGGTGGGAAATTCGCCCATGCCGAGCAGGCCGTTTTCCGATTGCAGCATCACGTCGATGTCATCGGGTACATAGTTGGCCACCAGGGTCGGGATGCCGATACCGAGGTTGACGTAGTAGCCGTCCTTCAGTTCGCGGGCGACGCGCTGGGCCATTTGTTCGCGGGAAAGTGCCATGGTCTGAAATCTCTTTGTTGTTATGGACAGTGATCAGGCTTTCTTCAGGGTGCGCTGTTCGATGCGCTTCTCGAAGGTGCCCAGGATCACGCGGTCGACATAGATGCCAGGGGTATGGATTTCAGTCGGCAGGAGCACGCCAGGTTCGACGATTTCTTCCACTTCGACCACGGTGATGCGGCCGGCGGTGGCCACGACCGGGTTGAAGTTCTGCGCGGTGTGGCGGTAGACCACGTTGCCGAAGTGGTCGGCTTTCCAGCCCTTGACGATGGCGAAGTCACCGGTGATGGCTTCTTCCAGGATCACGTTGCGGCCGTTGAACTGGCGGGTTTCCTTGCCGTCGGCAACGGGGGTGCCGTAACCGGTGGCGGTGTAGAAAGCGGGGATGCCGGCACCGCCTGCGCGCAGTTTTTCCGCGAGGGTGCCTTGGGGCGTGAGCTCGACTTCCAGCTCGCCGTCGAGCAGTTGGCGCTCGAACAGGGCGTTTTCGCCGACGTAGGAGGAGATCATCTTACGGATCTGCCGGTCTTCCAGCAGGATGCCGAGGCCGAAACCGTCGACGCCGCAGTTGTTGGAGACAACAGTCAGGCCCTTGACGCCCATGCGCTTGATCTGGGCAATCAGGTTTTCCGGGATGCCGCACAGGCCAAAGCCACCTGCCAGTACGGTCATGTTATCGGTCAGCCCGGCGAGGGCCTCTTCGTAGGTTGCAACTCGTTTGTCGAGTCCGGCCATGATGATCTGCCTTTTTTATTGATTAGTGACCGACGAGTCTGTCGGTGGGGCGTTGGTTGCATCTTCTCTCGCAGGCAATGATTTGTTAATTTTGTTTTTATGATTAATTGATAAGAAAACTAAATATATGAACGTCAAGCAACTGCGTGCATTTCTGGCCGTGGCCCAGAGCCTGAGCTTTGCCCAGGCCGGGGAGCGCCTGCATCTGTCGCAACCGGCCCTGAGCCTGACGATCAAGGCCCTGGAAGAAGACCTGGGCGGCCAACTGCTCAGCCGCACCACCCGCAGCGTCAGCCTGACCCCGGAAGGTGAAACCCTGCTGCCTCTGGCCCGGCAACTGCTGGCCGACTGGGACAACACCGAGGAATTGCTGCGTCAGCGGTTCACCCTGCAACTGGGGCGGGTCTCGGTGTCGGCCATGCCATCGTTTGCCGGGACCTTGCTGCCTGCGGCGCTCAAGGTCTTTCGCGGGCGTTTCCCGCGGGTCAATGTGGCGGTGCATGACGTGATCAACGAGCAGGTACTGGAAATGGTCCGCCATCGCCGGGTCGAACTGGGCATCGGTTTCGAACCGGAGTCTAGCAACGAGCTGCTGTTCACGCCGTTCTACATGGACCGCTTTGTTGCGGTGGTGCCCAGGGAGTCGCCATTGGCCTTGCGCAAGGAGCTGACCTGGAGTGATCTGCTCAAGGAGGATTTCATTGCCCTGCAGCGTCCGTCCGCGGTGCGTCTGCTGCTTGAGGACCATGTTCAGGCGCAGCACGGCAAGCTCTCTGTGGCCTTTGAGAGTCATCAACTTTCTACGGTCGGGCGCATGGTCGCCAATGGCCTGGGGGTCAGCGCGGTGCCATCACTGTGCATCCAGCAGATGCAGGAGCTGGGTGCCCATTGCGTGGCGCTGTCCGAGCCGCGTATCGAACGACGTATCGGTTTGATGATGCTGGCCGATCATCAGCTCTCGGCGGCCGCCCAGGCCCTGCGCGAGGTCTTGATCGAATGTGCGCATAATCCAGGAGAAACCCTTTAGATAGAGGGGTTAAAGCCAATTTTTATGTAAAGAATTTCCTGTAATCGTTAGGTGATAAGGTATCGTTTCGAAAAAAACTATAACCAAATGTTTCCATCGAAACGCACACACACAACGATAAGGAGTCATCCCTTGGATGTATCGTCTGCTGCCTGGTTGGTGCATGACACCCGTCTGATCATCTGCTGCCTGGTGGCCATTGCCACCATCATCGTATTGATCAGCCTGACCAAGCTTCCCCCCTTTCTCTCGATCCTGATTGGTACTTTCATTGCCGGCATCGGCGCTGGCTTGCCCGCTGAAGCGGTGGCCAAGGCGTTCAGTAAAGGCGCGGGCGGCATTCTCGGCGAGGCCGGGATCATCATTGCCCTGGGCGCCATGCTCGGTGCGCTGATGGCCGAGTCCGGTGCTGCCGACCGCATTGCCAGTACCCTGCTGGGGCTGGGCAAGGGGCGCATGCTGCCCTGGGTCATGGCGCTGGTGGCCATGGTCATCGGCTTGCCACTGTTCTTCGAAGTCGGTCTGGTGATGATGGTGCCGATCATCTTCGTCATGGCCCGTCGCTCTGACCAGCCGCTGCTGAAAATCGCCATCCCGGCCCTGGCGGGGATGACCACCTTGCATGCCTTGATGCCCCCTCATCCGGGGCCATTGATTGCGGTGAGCGCGCTGCATGCCGACCTGGGCCTGACCATGCTCCTGGGCATCTGCATCGCGGTTCCGGCGGTGATTCTGGCCGGTCCTCTGTATGGCAACTGGTTGTCCAAGCGTCTGCATATCGAAGCGCCTGCCGAGTTGGGCGAACTGTTTTCGGCCAAGCCTGAGGCCAAGCGCCAGCCGAGCTTCGGCGTGTCGCTGCTGATCATCCTGCTGCCGGTCATCCTGATGCTCGGCAGTACCCTGGCCAAAGTGGCCATGGCGCCGGAAAGCAACGTTGCCTTGACTCTGAAATTCCTCGGCGAGCCGCTGGTAGCTCTGGGTCTGGCGGTGATTGCCGCAGTGATCTGCCTGGGTTGGGCCAATGGCATCTCCCGGGAACAGGTGGGCGGTACGCTGCGTAAGAGCCTGGCGCCGATAGCCGTGCTGTTGCTGACCATTGGTGCCGGTGGCGGCCTCAAGCAGACCCTGCTCGATGCCGGTGTCAGCCAGACCATCAGCAAGGTCGCTGAAGGCGCCCATATGCCGTACCTGCTGCTGGCCTGGCTGATCGCCGTGGCGCTGCGTCAGGCAACTGGCTCGGCGACGGTCGCAACCACCACCACGGCGGGTATCCTCGCGCCGATGATGGCAGGCCTGGCCGCCACGCAAAGCTCCCTGGTGGCCCTGGCCATCGGTGCCGGTTCGGTGTTCTTCTGCCACGTCAACGACGCAGGCTTCTGGATGGTCCGCGAATACTTCGGCCTGCAACTGAAACAGACCATCCTGGTCTGGTCGGTGCTGCAGACCATCGTTTCGGTGGTGGGGCTGGTCGGGACCTTGCTGTTGTGGCATTGGTTGACGTGAGTTAAGGCGGGCAGATTCTCTGCGGGACCGGCTTTCCGGGTCGATGCAGGTTTGTGGGAGCGAATTCATTCGCGAAACGGTACTTCAGACCATATAGATGCGTCGGATGTACCGGCCTCTTCGCGAATGAATTCGCTCCCACAGAGTTCGCTTCCACAAAATCTCTTTCCTCCCTTTCCCAATATCGACTATCGAGCGCAGTGATTTTTGCCAGAACGGCCTCGGGCGTAGCCTAGGTTCATTCCCGAAATGAACCTGATTCAGAGGCTGCACAATGAACCGTCTTCTCACTCTCGCCATGTTGCTCAGCGTTGCCATCGTCACGGGTTGCTCCACCCACAACCCGGTGGAACTGCGCCCTTACACTGCCGAAGAAACCCATCAGTTGGCCCTCGAAGACCTGAATCGTCGCGGTCTGTCGTTCGATGAGTATCAGGCTCAGAAAGCCCGCCTGATGGCCCGGCCACAGATGCAGGCTGTCCACGAGTTCGATAATCGTGGCGAAGTCAGCGTCGATAGCGGCGTCATCAAGGCCGATCGCCAGGGCTGAAACAGTCCTCCTGAAGTTTGATTTTATAGAAACTGTACTGGTTAAAGTTCGCTGAACTGTCCATGTGTTTTCAGGAAGCGCTTCGCTACGGTGATCGGCCTGATTGATTGAACCCTGGACCTGTAGATGCCGCTCTCCCTTGATCTGCTTCTGGCATTCGCCCTGTTTGCCTTTGTCACCTCAGCCACACCCGGCCCCAACAACACCATGTTGCTGGCTTCGGGGGTGAACTTCGGATTCAGCCGTACCATTCCCCATATGCTGGGCATCAGCATCGGCTTCTTCGTTCTGGTGTTGGCGGTGGGCTTCGGTCTGGGCACGGTGTTCCAGACCTGGCCGGTGCTCTACACAGTGCTGCGTTATATCGGCGCGGCCTATCTGCTGTATCTGTCGTGGAAAATCGCCACCTCCGGCCCGGCTTCGGAATCCTCCGACAGCACCGGCAAACCCTTGACCTTTATCGGCGCCGCGCTGTTCCAGTGGGTCAATCCCAAGGCCTGGATCATGGCCATTGGCGCCATCAGCACCTACACGCCCATGCAGGGTTACTTCACCAATGTCGTGGTGATTTCGGCGGTATTCGCCCTGATCAACCTGCCCAGCGTCGGCATGTGGGCCGGCTTCGGCAGCCTGTTGCGCAATGTACTGCGCAACCCGCGGGGGCTGCGCCTGTTCAATTGGGGGATGGCGACGTTGTTGGTGCTGTCGCTGGTGCCGTTGTTGCTGGAGCACTGAAGGGCGCTACAACGCCAACCGCAAATGCCCACCCGCCTGGATCTGCCGGGCCTGATGGCGTCGTTGCAAGCCATGCTGGAAATGTTCCAGCCCTTCATGCAGGCGCTGGGTCAGGATTTCGTCGAGGGTGCCGCCCTGTGGATTGTCGCCGTAAGTGATCTGGGTATCGATGGCGAAGATCCCGTGCAGCACCTCCTGGCACTTGAGTGCTGACAGCACCGGCTTGAGCGCGTAATCCACTGCCAGCATATGGGCCATGCTGCCGCCCGTGGCCAGTGGCAGGACTACCTTGCCCAGCAACGAGCGTTCGGGCAGCAGGTCGAGCAGGGTTTTCAGGGCGCCGGAGAACGAGGCCTTGTACACCGGCGTGGCGATCAGCAGACCGTCGGCCTGGCTTACCGCTTCGATAAAGGCCTTGACCTGGGGGCTGTCGAAACGGGCGAAGAGCAGATCTTCGGCATTGAAATCACGAATACGCAGGGTACTGACCTCGACGCCCTGGCTTTCCAGCCAGCGCGCGGCATGGGCCAGGACCACGCCGGAGCGGGATTTTTCGGTGGGGCTGCCTGAGAGTGAAACGACCAGCATGGGCTTTTGTCCTTGGGAAGAGCGTGTAATGCCGTAGCAGCATGCATGCCAGCTCTTTGAGGTTGTCTAATTGATTGAAATAAAAGGGATTTAATAACTTTCGGCGATGGGCTTCGTCAGCCAGAACTGTCGCCGCAATGAGCAAGTGTCGATCCACTGTTGCTGAGGCAACACTTGGGGAGCAAATGCCGGGCAAAAAAATCCCCGCAGTCGATGCGGGGAGGCGGTTGGGGCTTGAAGGGGAGGCTGCCGTCAGTTTCTGAAGGCGGCGCCGGTCTGGATGACGCTGGCCGAGCCCAGCAGCTGGCTGATGAAGCGGCTCCAACGGGTGATATTGGCCGGGCCGACGAACACCACGTCTTGTGCTTGCAGCTCGAACTGCTTAGCCAGCACGTAGGCAGTGGGTTTTTCTGCGTTCAGATGAAAGACCGTCGCGCTGCCGATATTGTTTTGCGCACCGCGAATCACATAGACCGCATCACCATCAGCGCTTTCCGGACTCAGGCCGCCGGAGTTACCGAGGGCTTCGAGCAGGGTCACGCTGGTGGTGCCGAAAGTGATTACCTGGGGACGCTGCACCTCGCCGAGTACATAGATCTTGTTCTTCGAGTTGCTGTTCAGGTGCAGGTAATCGCCGTCCTTGAGGTAGATCTTGTTCAGTTGCGAGTTCGGTCGGTTGAGGGTGTCGACGTCGATGGGATAGTCCTTGCCGCCACGTCTGAGGGTCAGGCCGGCCAGGTTGGCGTCGCCCAGGTCGAGCCCGGCGACGCTGATCGCCTGCACCAGACTCAGGGGAATATTGTTGATCGGTTGCGGGCCGGGCGCTTTGAACGACCCGGAGAGCAATATCCGTTGGCTGTTGTAGCGCACTACTTTGACGTCGACCTTGACCTCGGTGTATTGCGGCGACAGGCCCATGCGCAACTGGTCGCGGATTTCCCGCACCGTCTTGCCGCCTGCCTGGATCCGGCCGACGTAGGGGAAGAACAGCGTGCCGTCGCTGAGCACTTCCCGGGTATTGGCATCGAGTTGATCGTTGGAGCCCGGCGCGGTTAGTTCCGGGTGTTCGAAGACCACCACCAGCAGGGCGTCACCGGGGCCGACCACGTACTCAGGCGGTACGTAGTTGAGCAGTTCCGGCGGCAGCGGCCGGGCTACGGCGGTGGCCTGCTGCTGTTGTTGCTTGAGGGTTTGCGGGGTGATCTGGACAAGGTGTGCGTCGGGCTCGTCTGGTGTCCTGGCTTCGACGTCACCAGGGGTCATGTGCTGTCCGGGGGCAAAAGCGCAGCCTTGCAGAATAAGGCTGGAGAGCAGCACAACAGCTAGCGTTTGCTTCATAGAGGTGTTCCTTCCTAATAAGGTGCTCAAGGCACCACAGTGATTTCATTGCTTCCTTTACCAACACCGAACAGGGTTATCAGACGTGCAGGCACCTCCCTCCGGCTGGCAGGCCGGGACGGGTAGTCATTGAGGGGAAGGGGACTTAAAACGCGTTCTTGTTGAGAAAGCCTTTGAACAGCGTCAACAGGATGATTTTCAGATCGAGCCACAGCGACCATTGCTCGATGTATTGCAGGTCGAATTCGATGCGCTTGCGCATCTTGTCCAGGGTGTCGGTTTCGCCGCGCCAGCCATTGATCTGGGCCCAGCCGGTGATCCCCGGCTTGACTTTGTGTCGCAGCATGTAGCCGCTGACCTGACGGCGGTATTGCTCGTTGTGTGCCACAGCGTGGGGCCGCGGGCCGACGATGGACATGTCGCCACGCAGCACGTTGAAGAACTGCGGCAGCTCATCCAGGGAGGTGCGCCGCAAGAACGCACCCAAGGGGGTGATCCGCGCATCGTTGCGGGTCGCCTGGCGGATCACATCGCCGTTTTCCTGCACGGTCATGCTGCGGAATTTCCAGACCATGATCGCCCGCCCGTCCAGGCCGTAGCGGCGCTGGCGAAACAGCACAGGTCCCCTGGAGGTGAGCTTGATCGCCAGGGCAATCAGCAGCATGGGCGCGGCGATCAGCAGCAGGATCAGGCTTGCCAGCAAGATGTCTTCCAGGCGCTTGACGATGCTCCAGGCGCCGTCCATGGGCGAGTCAAAAATGCTGATGCTGGTCAGGCCATTGATGCTCTCGCTGCGTGCATGCAACAGCTCGAACATGAACACATCCGGGATCAGGTACACCGAGGCGGTGGTGTCGCTCAGTCCCTCGATCAGCTCTGGCAACTGTGGATGGCCGCTAAGGCCCAGGGTGATGTAGATCTTGTCGATCTTGCCGGCGCGGGCGTCTTCGACCAGTTGCTGCAGATCGCCCAGTACCGGGATGCGTCGGCCGCTGTCGGTGAGGTCCATCTGCTGCGGCTCTGCGTCATAGAAGCCGAGTAGGTTCAGGCCCATCCACGGTGCGCTGGAGATGGACAGCGCCAGGCGGGCGCCGACCTGACCGGTTCCGACAATGGCGATGCGCCGGGTGTTGAAGCCGCGCCTGCGCATGCCGTGCAGCACGCTGCGAATCAGCAGGCGGTAGCCGCAGAGCACCGCCAGCACACTGGCGAACCAGGTCATCTGATCGTCGCTGGGCAGGTCGCCACGGCGCAACAGCAGGTAATCCACCGTGAGCAGGATGACGAAGGTCAGTCCCCAGTAATTGGACACCTTGACCAGCTCGCGCAGGATGCGCTCGCCGCGCCATGAGCCATACAGCTGATGCAGCTCACTGAGCCAGTGGAAGACCAGCACGGCCAGAAGGATCTGCATCCAGGCTTCACTGTCGCCGGCGGTCACGCCGTGACAATTGAACCAGTAACCGACCGAGACGATGACGGTCAGGTCGAGCAGGCGGTGGGCGATCGACAAGGCCGATTGATGGGCATGCAGAATGCCGCGAACAGGGGTACGCATGGACATTGCTCGCTCAGACGGGCTTGATCGGGACGACGCGCGCAGGCAGGTCGCTGCCGATGACGATGGGCGTCGCCTGGGGCATGCGGTAATGCGCCGGGCTACGGGCCAGACGTGCTGCGGCCAGGCGGCTTTCGACGAAATTCTTCATCTGCTCCTCGAAGCGCTCGGCAGAAAAACGCTCGGCGTTACTGCGACAGGCCTGGCTGTTGATGCGGCCTTGAGCGCTTTCGAATTCGCTGACGGCAGCGATCAGCGCCGCTGCGTTCTGTTGCTGGTAGAACACCCCGGTAGGCTGCGGATGATCGAGGCCGCAGACGGTTTCCAGCACGCCGCCCTTGCCGAAAGCTATCACTGGCGTGCCGCAGGCCTGGGCTTCCACCGGGCTGATGCCGAAGTCTTCCTCGGCGGCAAAGACAAAGGCCTTGGCATTGCGCATGTGTTCGACCAGTACGGCAAAGGGTTGATAGCCCATCAGCGTCACATTGGTCGGGCACAGCGCCTGGATCCTGGGCATTTCCGGGCCGTCGCCGATCACGATCAGACGCTTGTCCGGCATGGCGGCAAAGGCTTCGACGATCATCGGCATGCGCTTGTAGGGGACCATGCGCGAGGCGGTGAAGTAGTAGTCCTGCTTGTGTTCTTGCAGGCTGAAGCCACGGGTGTCGACCGGGGGGTAGATCACCGTCGATTCGCGCCGGTAGGCCTTGGCCACCCGTGCGCCGATAAAGCGTGAGTTGACCACAAAGTCATCGACCCCGGCCGAGGTGCGCTGATCCCACAGACGCATGTAGTGCAGGATCATCCGCGCCAGGCTGCCTTTCAGACCTCGGTTCAGGCCGGCTTCGTTGAGGTATTGGTGCTGCAGGTCCCAGGCATAGCGGATGGGCGAATGCACGTAGCTGATATGCAGTTGGTCAGGACCGCTGAGCACCCCCTTGGCCACGGCATGGCTGCTGCTGATGATCAGGTCATAGGCGGACAGGTCCAGCTGTTCGATGGCCAGAGGCATCAGCGGCAGGTAGCGCTGGTAATGCGTCCTGGCCTTGGGCAGGCGCTGGATAAAGGTGGTTTTGGCGATCTTGCCGCCCAGGTGGGCGCGGTCCTGCTCGCTGAGGAAGTCGATGACGCTGAACAGGTCGGCTTGCGGCCAGATAGTGAGCAGGCTGGCAAGCACGCGCTCGGCGCCGGCATAGGTCACCAGCCAGTCGTGGACGATGGCAATTTTCATGGGCGTTCTCTGGGTTGGCCCGGCTCTACTTCAGGCGCGTGCGGCGTGCGTCTTGGCGTGGCGTTGGTTAAGGCGTTGGCCGAGTTGGATGAACGGCGTTTCCAGGTAGCGAAAGCACAGATGGGCGGCGCCGAGGCTGAGTATCAGGGTCGACAACGCGGCCAACGTACCCGGTCCGAACAGGTATTGGCTGAGCAACAGCAGGCTGGGATGCAGCAGGTACAGGGAGTAACTGATGCCGCCGAGCCAGACCAGCAAGGGATGATTCAGGCGCCATTTCTGGGTCAGCAGGATGAAACTGGACAGGGCCAGGACGTAGGTGAACAGGTAGCGCCCCCAACTTTCGCCGGTGCCCATGTCGGCGCTGTAGCCGAGGATCAAAGTCGGTGGCAGCAGCAGGGCGTAACCGAGCAACAGGCGACGAAGGCTGCTTGCCAGTTCTGCGCTGTGTTCGGCCAACAGCCACTGGCGCCAGATCGAGCCGCTGAACATCAGCGACAAGGCCAGGGGCAAGGCCACCGGCAGCTTGCTGTCGCTGATGGCCCGGGCTGCGGCCATGATCAGTGCCACGGCCAGTGCCGCGAGGGCGCAGCGGCGACGTACCTGCAGTTGGTACAGGCGACCACTGAGAAACAGCAGCAGGCACAGGGCGTAGAACACCAGTTCGATGAACAGCGTCCAGTACAGGCCGATCACATCCTCGAAGCCCAGGGCTGCCTGGACCATGCTCAGGTTGGCGACGATCTGCGGCCATGGCGGCAGCGCACTGCCGGTCAGGCTCAGCATCGCCAGCCAGGCCAGTAACGACAGCCAGTACGCCGGGTAGAGGCGCATGAAGCGCGACACCACAAAGTGCCGGGCGCCATCGGGGCCTGGGCGCAGGCTATAGGGGATGACCACGCCGCTAATCATGAAGAACCACAGCACACCCAGTTTGCCCGGATCGAACAGCACGTCGAACAGCCAGATATGCCCCGGATACATCAACGGCAGGCTATGGGTGAACACCACCAGCAAAGCGGCTATGCCACGCAGGGCGTCGAGATAGGCAAGACGTTTCATGGCCGCGCCTCGGGGCTGGCGGAAGGCGGCTCTGCTGCTGTGTGCCCGGCGAGCAGGGTATCGATACGCAGGGAGACGCGCCGCGCCGACTCATCCCAGGAATACCGCGAGACATTATTGAAGCCGCGCCGCCGCAGGGCCTGACGCAGCGGCAAGTCTTCAAGGATGCGTTGCATGGCCATGGCCATATGGCCGATATCCAGGGGGTCGAAATACAGGGCACTGGCTTGCAGCACCTCAGGTATAGACGCCGCATTGGCCGCCAGCACCGGGCAGCCGCAGGCCTGGGCTTCCAGTGGCGGAATGCCGAAGCCTTCATACAGCGACGGAAAGACGAATGCCGCAGCGCTCTGGTATTGCTGAATCAACTCGGCATCGTTCAGCCGTCCGAGAAAACGGATGCGCGGGTCGCGACAGGCCAGGCGCTGCAGTTCCGGGTCGGAATGGATTTCGCTGGCGGCGCCGACGATATGCAATTGCAGGTCGGGATAGCCGCGCAGGCTGAGAAAGGCCTGGATCATGCGATTGAAGTTCTTGTGCGCACTGGGTGACGACACGGCCAGCAGGAAGTGTTGCCGGTTACTGAGTGGCGGGCCGGGCTGAAACGCCGCGCTGACGGCATTGGGCACGACAAAGATGCGCTGCTCGGGAAAGCCGTAATGCCCGGCGATTTCGCCACGGGAGAAGCTGCTGACGGTGAGCAACGCGCGCAGGCGTGACAAGAGGATGGGCATCATCAGCCGGTAGATCGTACGAAATCCCCGGGAGTAACTCTGCGGATGGCGCACGTAATTGATGTCATGGTGGGTCGCCAACTGGTTGCGGTAGAACATCGGCGCACTGCTGCCCAGGGACACCAACAAGGGGCTGGCGTGGCGTAGCAGATACAGCGGCAGGTCCAGTTGTTCCCACAGATGGCCGCGGTTATGGCCGATGCACTGCACGTCCAGCAGGCGCGCACTGTCGTGCATTTTGATGTCATGGGGCGCGACGAAGACCAGATCGTCGCGCACCGCCTTGAGCGCCAGGCAGATCTGTTCGGCGAAACGCTGCACTCCCCGCAGTTCCTGAGTGAGAAAACGGGCATTGATAACGATCATCGGGTGCGTCCTGCAAGGTGATGGATTCGGTGCTTGGAGAAGGACTTGTTTGGCCGCGATTGTGTGGGAGCGAATTCATTCGCGAAGAGGCCGGGACATCCGACGCATATGCAGCGTCTGAAACATCGCGTTCGCGAATGAATTCGCTCCCACAGCTCTCATGGATCCCTTCAAGTGATTGATTACAAAACCCAGGCGAAAAGCTTGTCACTGGGCAAACAACGGCGGTTTGTTGCCCAGGCTGATGATCTTGGGAAAATCATCCAGGCCGATCTGTGCGGTGCAGCGACCGTCGTTGCATTGCCAGGCGATGCCGCTGTCGAATTGGCCTTTGAGCGGCTGGCTGCTGTCGATCAGTTGCACGTTGCCGCGCTGCATGCTGCTGGCGTCGACCCGGACGGTGTTGCTGGCAGCGCTGGTCCAGGCCACCAGTACCTGATCGGTGCCCCTGGCAAAACGCAGCAGGTAGTTGCCGTCCAGCTCGCGGCTTTTTTCCGGGTCGTAGCGGTAGTCGTGCAGCGTCGGGCTGATTGCCTTGAGGGTCAGGTAGGCCGGCTTGGGTGTCAGGTCTTCCCTGAACAGACCGAAATTCTGTTGCGGGTCACGACGGTCGCTGCCATCGAACAGGCCGGCCCACCACAGACCCTTGATATCCGGCAGGGTCTGGGCGAGAAAAAAACTGCGCGCCAGGTAAGCCGCCTGGGTCTGTTCGCTCAGTCCGCATTTGCCGTTGTTGCTCGGCCAGCCCATCCGGCTCAGGTACAACGGCACCGGACGCGCCGCCAGGGTGCGCAGATCGCTGTCGATCCAGCGCAGCCAGGCCATCCAGCGCTCCGGGGTGCGACGCTCGTCGTGGCGGCAATACACAAAGGGGTGCAGGGACAGGCCATCGGCATGTTGCAGCACCCCGGACTCGATCAGGCGGTCGGCGAAACCCAGGTCCAGGCCTTGGCTGGTCACGGCACCGGCGAGGATGGTCTGCGGCTTTTTCTGTTGGCGAATGCGCCGGGCGCTGTCTTCGACCAGTTGGCTGTAGTCCAGGCTGAACTCTTCGGCGGCCGGATTCTCCTTGTCCCACTCGTTCCAGATTTCATAGAAATCGACATTGGCGCTCAGCTCGCGGCTGACGAAACTCACGTAATTGCCAAAGGCGTCCCGGACTTGCGGTTGCCGGGGCTTGGCATAGTTGTCGTAGAACGGGCTGCCATAGCCCAGCACCAGCAAGGGTCGCAGGCGATGTTCCCGCGCCTTGCTGACATACGTCTGCCAGGCCGGGTCGATACGCAGTGCGCCGCGCTGCGGTTCGGCGACGGGCCACCAGGCGTCGTCACGGACCGAGTCGACGCCGGCATCTTCAAGCAATTGCAGGGTCCTGGCCGGTGACGCGGCTTTATTCATCAGGTCGGTGGCGACACCGATAATGAAAGGTTCTTCGGCCGGAGCGCAGGCGGTGTAGAACAGGCTGGCGAGCAGCAGCATCAACAGGGGCCTGGGCATGATGTTTCTCAAGCAAGCGTCATGGGCTGGGGTAATCGGTCGCGGTCCAGGGTCTGGCGGAAAATGCGCTGGTAGCTGTCGAGCATGCGTTCCAGATCCAGCAGGGCCAGGACGCTGCCACGGGCCTGGCGGGCGAGCCTGGCCAGCAGCTCCGGTTGCTGATGCAGCTTGAGCATGGCCACGCCCAGGGAGTCGCGGTCGTCGGGGCTGCACAGCAGGCCGTTGTGCTGGTCCTGGATGATTTCCGGCAGGCCGCCCATACGGCTGGCGATCACCGGTACGCCGTGGGCGCAGGCTTCCACGGCGACCATGCCGAAGGGTTCGTTCCACAGTGATGGCACGATGGCGACATCAATCTGGCCGTAGAACGCCTGAGGCGTCTGATAGCCGACGAACTGGATGCGTGGCGAAGTGACCATGGCCTTGAAGCGCAGCTCATCTTCGCTTTGCCCGCGTCCGGCAATCTGCAGGGTGGCATCGAACGGCAGCTGTTGGAATTGTTCTATCAGCCAGGCGAGGCCTTTAGCGCCTGACAGCGTGCCCATGTAGCCAAAGCGCAGCGGCGCCTTTGACGAGGGCGGCGGCAGAGCCTTGAGCGGTGCCGGAGTGAAGGGGCTGGCGTTGTACACCACTTCACTATGGACACCCTGGAAATACCCCCGGGCCTGTAGGGTCTCGAGCACAAAGCGGCTGACCCCGACCACGGTCGCAACCTGGGCCGAGCGCTGCCCGTGACCCTGGCGCAGTCGCCCGCAGAGCCCGCACGGGTTCTGGCAGGCCTGGCCCTTCTTGAACATCGTGCTGGAGGGGCAGAGCAGGTAGTAATCATGCAGGACCTGGACGATAGGCAGGCCGCTGGCGCGGATTTCATCCCAGGCCGAGACCGACCAGCCGGTGAGGTTATGGCACACCACAAGGTCCGGTTTGACCCGTTCGATGACTTCGCGGATAGGCCCGCGCATGCCCTGGTTGTCACGGTCGCGCAGGTGCCAGCCCAGACGCAGCAGGCGGCCGGGGCGTCGGTCGGTATAGTGCCAGTAGAAGTTGCGCAGCCCGGCGCGGTAGACCCGCACCCGGTTCAGCGACTCTTCACTCAGCCCGGCGTCGGGCCCGGTGACCAGCACGCTGACCCGGCAATCGCGCCTGGCCAGACCTTCCACTGTGCGTTGCAGGATGACTTCCGCGCCGCCGCCGACATGGGGCGTGTACAGACTGCTGAGGAACAGAATGTTCATAGTGGATACGCCCTGTTCAGGCCGAGGCGGCCGGACTCACCGTCGTCTATGGCTTTTTCGATCAGACTCAGGCGCTGTTCGGCTCCGCGGCGCCGGGCGATCAGACGCAGCAGGCGAAAGAACACCCAGCGATTGAGGCGGTAGAGCAGCTCGGAACGGGCCCAGATGTTCTTGTCGAACCAGGCCTGATTACGGGCACCGTAGTAAGCGCGCAGGTCGGAACTGCCGAGCAGGTAGGTCTCATAGATGTTGGCGGTGCGGGCCTTGATGTTCCAGGAGTCTTCCAGATCGTCGAGCAGGGCTTCGAGAACCAGGAAAATCCGCCCGCCGCCGGCAGTGATGCGCCAGGTGTATTCGCTGTCGTCGGCGTACAGCATCAGCGCGTCCAGGGGCAGGCCGATCTGATGGAACAGGCTGCGGTGGGCGAGCAGGCCGCCGTAGGTGGCGAAAGGCAGCTGCACCAGCGGCGCCGGTGTGTGCCTGCCCTGGGGTTTGCCCCAGGGCAGGCGCCGCCAGATCTTGTAGGGCAACTGGGCGATATGAAAGCCGAAGTAGCTGGAGCGTCGCTGAATGGCAAAGCGCTCTGGCACACCGGCGGCGATGTCGGCCTGGTGGGTCGGCCGAAAGCCCAGTACGGCGGCCTTGTCCAGGCCATCGATGCGCTGGCGCTCGTGCAGATGTTGATGCAGGATCGAAATGGCGTGGATGGTCGGCGCGTTATCGTCGTCCATCAGCCAGATATGTTCGGCACCGGCGTCCAGCGCCGCCTGAATACCCACCGAATAGCCCTTGGCCGAACCGCTGTTGTGTTGCAGGTAAATGATCTCGATTCGCCCGGGCCAGGCGCGACCCAATGACTCCAGTGGCGCGACCGAGGCATTGCTGACGATGATCACCCGCTCGATCAAAGGGCTTTCCAGCGAGCGGCTGATCAGCGTGTGCAGGTAGTTGAAACGGTCACCATAGGTGAGCGTCACCAGAGTTGTCAGGTTGGGCATGCTGAGGTTCCGCAGAGTGAATAGACGGGACAATGGCGGCCCGTGGGAGCGAGGCTTGCCCGCGAAGGCGGTGTTCCGGATGAGGAGGATGTATCGGGTGTACTGGCCTCTTCGCGGGCAAGCCATGCTCCCAAGGCTTTTTGTTTAAACTCTGGCTTCCATCCGCGACAGGCTGCTTATGGGCAGGATCACTTTCTGTTCGCGTTGCAGCAGGTTGAGCAGGATCACTGCGCGTTCATCGCCATCACGGGTCAGGAAAATGGCTTCGATGTCGCACATTTCCCCGGCCTTGATCAGTACCGCCTCGCCCTGGCGGAACTCATGGCGCGGCGCGGGCGTTGCCAGGCGTACGCGGATCTGTTCGATCAGTTCGTCCTGCACCGGCACCGGATGGCCGCCGAAGGTGACGATGCGTGAGACGCCACGGGTAGAGCGGATCGGGTACCAGTTGTCGTGCACCTGATCCATGCGAATGAACAGGTAGCCGGGGAACAGCGCCTCTTCGCTGGGCGTGCGCTTTTTTCCATCGTCGGGACGCAGTGGCCGGTAGCACTCGAACTGTTGGCGCTGCAGGTGTTCCTCTGCGCGGGCTTCCTGGCGCGGTTTGGTCTGGATCAGGTACCAACGGGCGGGGCTGTCGAACTGATTCATTGGGGGCACTCCGTGGCCATTGCGTGGGAAGGCGGTTCGTTCGGGTCGGCGTATATCGGCGAGAGCTCACCGGGGGCACCTTGGCTGTCCGTGACCTGGTAGCACTTGAGCATTTCCTGCACATGCTCGACGCAGTTGAACATCAGCACATCGATGATCGACAGGTGGGGTACGAAGTCGTGCTTGAACTGCCGATAGACGATCGCGTCCATCTGGAAAAAGCGCACCAGCAGGCCGCGACGGGCGAAATACTCGCGGTTGTACAGCTCGCTGCCGCCGATGGGGTTGAGAAAGGTGGTCGCGGCGAACGTCAGGCAGATATTGGCGACGCGATCCTGCTTGTCTTCGCAGGAATCGAGGCACAGATCGGAACCGCGCAGGATCGGCGTGACGATATGCAGGTAGGCGCACAGCTCGCGGATCGAGTGTTCGATGTACAGGGCCAGGTTGCGCTGGGGAAAGCGGATCAGGCGTTCCAGCAGGGGCATGACCTGGGCGAAGTAGGGCGCCTTGCGGTAGCACTGGCTGATCAGATTGATCAGGCGCGAGGCTTCGTTTTCAAAGGGATCAACCAGCTGTCGTGCCACGATGGGCAGTTCGAAACCGGCTTTTTTCAGGGGGAACGTCAACAGCCGCGGTGCGCCGTTTTGCAGGATGCGATTGCGATTGACCCAGCCGGCACGGATGTATTGCAGGTCATCGCCGAGCACGAAAACATCGGCTGCGGCGATCATCTGAAAATAGCCGAGGTAGGGAAACAGGTAGGGCTGCATCATTGCAATGGTCCTGGCCATGTGTAACTCCTTGGCGGATGGTGAGGGGAAGCGCCTTGGGGGGATTATTTGCGTACCGGGGTGTAGTCGTAGCCGTAGGCGGCGCAGTCGTAGTCGGCGGTGGCGGCCTTGCGCAGCACGCCATTGAAGATGGCGCCCTTGATCAGCACGCCGTTCTGGCCCAGGCGACGCTTGCAGGCTTCGACTTCCTTGATCGTACTCAGGCCGAAGCGGGTGACCAGCAGGCAGGTCCCGGCCTGACGGCCGACCAGGGTGGCGTCGGTCACGGCGAGGATCGGCGGGGTGTCGATCAGCACCAGGTCATAGAGGGGCGAGAGTTCGCTGAGCAGCTTGTTGAAGTTGTCGTGCATCAACAGCTCCGACGGGTTGGGTGCGGCAAAACCACAGGAAATGAAATCCAGGTTGCGTACTTCGGTGTGGTTGATCACCTCGGCGAATTTCAACCGTGCGGCCAGGGTGTCGGACAGCCCGTGCTTGGGCTGCAAGCCGAATACCCGTTGCAGGTAACCCTTGCGCATGTCGGCATCGATCAGCAGTACACGCTTGCCGGTCTGGGCGACGATCACCGCCAGGTTGCTGGAGACGAATGATTTGCCGACACCCGGTGAGGGACTTGAGATCATCAGCACGTTATTGCGCGCCTCGAGCATGGCGAAATGCAGGCTGGTGCGCAGGCTGCGCAGCGACTCGATGGCCAGCTCCGTAGGGGCCGACAGGCTGAGCAGGCGCGACTCCCGGGCCGAGCGATGCTGGGTGTTCTTGTCCAGGCGCTCCTGTTGCCGCGAGTACGGCAGTGAGGCGTACACCGGCATGCCGCTATGCTCGAGCAGCTCGGGGTTTTCCACTCCGCGATAGAAGGCCTGGCGTACGAATACCAGGGCCACCGCTACCACTGTGCCGAACAGCAGGGCTACCAGGACGATGAGCTTTTTCATCGGCTTGACCGGGACTTCGACGTTGGCGTCGGCGTTGTCGATGATCCGCACGTTGCCGATGCTGCCGGCGCGCAGGATGTCCTGTTCCTGACTTTTGTTGAGCATCAGGGTGTAGGTCTGGCTGGTCACCTGCATGTCACGGGTCAGGCGCAGCAATTCCTGTTGGGTGACGGGCAGGGCTTCGATCTTCTTCAGCAGCCCCTGTTTCTGGGTTTCCAGCTGGCCCATCTGGGTCATCAGGGCACGATAGGTCGGATGCTCGGGGGTATACAAACGCTCGACTTCCACGCGCTTGAGCTTGAGCTCCGAGAGCAGCGAGTCCAGATGCACCACCTGATCGAGCACGGCCTTGGTCTCGATGTTCAGGTCCACCGACTTGGCGCTGGTCTGGAAGTTGTTCAGCGCCGTCTCAGAGTCTTCCAGCTGTTTGCGTACACCCGGCAACTGCGAGCGCAGAAACTCCAGGCGCTGGGCCGCTTCGGCGGAGCTGCGCTCGACGTTCTGCCGGACATACAGGCGGCTGACTTCGTTGAGTACGCGGTTGGCCTTGTCCGGATCCGGGTCCTGGATAGCCAGGTAGACAATCCCGGAGTCCTTGCCGACTTCGCTGATTTTCAGGCGATCCTGATAGGCCAGGGAGGCGCTGAGGGTGCGCAGTTTATTGACCAGGAACTCGGTGCCGGGCCGGGCCTTGAGGGTGGCGACCTGGATTTTTACGCCATGACCTTCGACCACCTGGTTGGTCGCGCCGCTGAGCAACGGCGTGCGCTCTTCATCATAGAGCGTGAACATCCCCGCTTTACCTGCAACCAGAGTCAGTTCCTGGCCCAACAGGCCTTCGGGAACCTCCAGTTGGAATACGTCGATTTGCTCGCCGCCCCAGGCGTAGCCGGTCAGGCCGAACAGCGGCTGGCCGAAGTCGCCTTCCTTGGCAGGCTTGAAGGTGCGGTACAGATAGCGGCCGACCACCGGCAGGAATTTAGGGCCCTGCACGATGTTGAGCTTGAGGTCGGTCACCACCTTGCCGAGTACGGCGCGGGACTTGATCAGTTCGATCTCGGTGGTGGCCGGGGATACGGAAAACGGCTTGCTGCTGATATCGGGGGTGCCGGCAATGCCGACTTTTTTCTGCTCGATCTGGATCATTGCATTGGCCTGATAGACCGGTGTCGCGAGCAGCGCGTAGGCCAGGCCGACCAGGCCAAACAGCGTGACGATGCTGATGATCATGCCCTTGTGATCAAACAGTGTGCGCAAGATAGTTGCCAGGTCGATCCGGGAGTCTTGGTGATAGTCCAGGGAAGAACGCGTCATGACGGTCATTTATCTTGTTTCTCCTGACGGTAGATAAGGCAGCCAGTCGTCGACGCATCGCGAGAGCTGCTCAAAGGTCTGTTCAAAGGCGAGTTGCGGGCGCCGGTAGGGATCGGCGATGGCCAACGAGTGCTGCCATTTACCGAGCAGGAAGGTCTTGCCACGGACTTCTGGCGCCAGCTTGAGGATGTACTGCGCCTGATCCGGCTCCATCACCAGGATCAACCCGGCGTCGCGCAGCATCTGGCGGTCGACCTGGCGGGCCTTGTGCGGACCGCATGGCACGCCGTGGCGCTTGAGCACTGCCTTGGCCAATGGCTCCAGACCCGAACCGGTCACGGCGGCTATTCCGGCCGAGACAATCTGCACATCACGCTCGGGCAGGCGTTGGCGCATCAGGGCCATGGCCATGGGGCTGCGGCAGATATTGCCGACACAGATCAGCAGTACGTTACTGAACATGGGGCTTGCCATTGCTGATCAACAGGCGCTTGCCCAGGTTGACGCTGAAGTTGCGCAGTACCAGTGCCAAAGCCTTGAGTTTGTGCCAGGGGCTCAGGGCCGCCAGCGCCAGGCAGACCACCTCGATCAGGAAGTATTCGTACAGGTCCTGCTTGCCCAGGCGGCGGTAATAACAGGCCAGGCCGGAGTAAGTCTGCATGGTCATATGCAGCTTTTGCTTGCTGCTGCGCATGGAGAAGATCCCGCCGGGATGGACCCGGTAGGCCGCCGGTTTGATTTCGGCCATGAACTTGCCCTTGCCGTGGGCGCCCAGCAGCGACCACCAGCACAAGTCACCCAGGGGGGCGACGGGCATCTGCAGTTCGGCGGGAAGCGGGCTCATGACGTTGCGAAAGCACACCGTCAGCGTGGAAATGGCCCGCGCCCGTTGCAATTGCAGGGCGCTGGCATCGCTGCGCAGCGCGCCGGTGAGCTGCACGCCGTATTGACCATCGTCGTCGAAGGCCACGGCGTCGTGATAGGTGATCACGTAGTCGGGATGGCTTTCGAGGAAGTCCACTTGCAGTTGCAGCTTGCGCGGATCGGTCCAGTAATCGTCACCTTCGCAATAGGCGATGTAGCGGCCACGGGACTTGAGGAACAGGCTGGGTGAAGGATTGATGCCCTGGCGGAACTGGTTCACCTCCTGATAGAAGGCGCGGATGATCGTCGGATAGCGCTCGGCGTATTGAGCGATGATGGCGGCGGTGTTGTCGGTGGACGCATCGTCATGGATCAGGATTTCGAAATTGAACGAGGTCTGTTGTGACAGGAAACCTTCCAACGCCTTGGCGATAAATGCTTCGTGGTTGTAGGTCGGGCAGATGATGCTGAGCAGTGGTTCATTCGAGACGGCCCCGGCTCGGTTTTTTATTGACTCATCCATGACTCATGTACTCGGTTTGCGAAACAGAATGTAGAGGCGTGTCATCAATGGCCGGTCGCTTGCCATCACCAGCAGCAGGGTCAACAGACCACTGAGAGCCAGGCCCGCCAACAGACCGAGGCGGCTGTCGTCGGCAATCAGGCTGAACAGCGGCGCGCTCACGCTGACGCCTACGGCGCTCATGGCGCTGATGCGCAGCAGGTCGCGCAGCCACGGCCCCTGGATATCCGGTGCCAGGCGCTGATGCACGATGCTCGGCCAGATGGCGAAGGACAGTGCGCGCAGGGCGAACCAGGCCAGCGCCGCCCCATAGGCGCCTTGATACGCAATGGCGAAAAACATCACCGGGACGGTAATCACGGCCGAAGCCAGGCTGTACCAGACGTGCAACTGGATCCGCCCGTGGGCGTATTGCAGATAGAACTGGAAGGCGCTGATGGCCATGATCACGCTGCCCAGGGCATACCAGGGCAGAATCGAACGGCTCCACAGGGCTGCATCGAGATCGCCGCTCCAGGCGTAGATCACCGCCTGCCCGTGAGTCGCGATCAACGCGGCCAGAGGAATCAACAGGGTGCAGACGAAACGGTTGGCGGACAGAAACAGTTGTTGCATTTCTGCCTGTCGGCCTTCGGCGATCAATACTGTCAGACGTGGCAGCAGGGTCTGTACCAGGGGGTTGCTGAGCATCATGATGCCGGTGCTGATCAGCGCGACCAGGGCGAAATAACCGTAGTGATCAAGAGGCAGGCGCTCGGACAACAGCACCTTGTCCAGCTGCGTCAGGACAATCCACAGAATGCTGGTGAGGGACAGGCTCGCGGCAAACGGCAAAATCGGCTTGACCAGCTGCCAGGCGAACCCGCTCAGGGCGTAGGGTGCGGGCATCTGCTGATAGGCACGCACGGCGAAGATCAACGCTTCCAGCAGGCCGACGGCCACCTGAAACTGGAAGAAGTCCCGCGGTTGCTGGGAGATCTGACTCACCAGCAGCAGACCACCGAAGTACCGCAGGGTGGCAATGACTACATTGGCGCCGTTGAGCCAGGCGTGCTGCTCCAGTCCTTGCAGGCCACTTTTATACAGCGTCGCATACAGGCGCAAAGCGATGATCAGGCCCATCAGGCTGATGCAGTCGACCAGCGTCTGGGTCGGCAGCGTCCGGGCCTTGAGCCACTGCTCGGCGAGCCATGGACTGGCCGCAGCGATGGCGGCACAGCACAATCCGGCCAGCGGCAGGAACAGCAACTCAAACGAGCGCAGCAAGTGCCCGGTGTTACGCTGGCTGAGGGGCAACCCCTGCTGGTTGGCGACAGCCCGGACCAGGCTGGGGGACAGACCGGCGTCAAGCAACTGCAGCCAGGCCTGCATCACTGCAAAGAAACCGATCAGGCCATAGGCTTCCGCCCCGAGATGACCGAGGTAGAAGGGCATGATGAGAATGCCGACCAGCATGGCGTAAGCCTGGCCGGCATAGCTCAACGCAGTGTTGCGCACCACCGAGCGTTTCTGCGGCGTGCCCATCAAATGACCTGGGCCAGAACAGGGCTCTGATAGAACGCCTTGGACAGGCTGCACTCTTCCAGCAGGGCCTGGATCACCCGGTCCTGATCTTCCCGTGCCAGGCCCGGATAGATCGGCAGGCACAGCACACGCTCACTCAGGGTCCGGGACTCGCTTTGGGGAATCTGCGGTTGCAGATATTCCAGGGTGTCCAGTGACGGGTAAAAGTAGCGCCGCGGGTTGATGCCCCGGCTGTTGAGCACGGTGCGTACGCGCAGCAACTGCTGTTCGTTGTTCAGACCTACCGGGTAGTAGCTGCGATTAAGCAGGCTGTTGTCCTGGGGCTTTTGCAGGTCCAGGTAATTGCTCAGCCTGGCATCGTAGCGGTGGGCGATTTCCGCGCGCTCTTCGAGGATATTGTCGATATCGTCGAGAATGCACAGGCCCATGGCTGCCGAGAACTCATTGAGTTTGGCGTTGATGCCGATGCCGTCGATGCGGTCGGTATCGGCAATACCGAAGTTGCACAGCAGGTAGATACGCCGCGCCAGTTCGTCATCGTTGGTGATGATCGCGCCGCCTTCGATGGTGTGGAACAGTTTGGTGGCGTGAAAACTCAAGGTGCTGATATCGCCCCAGTTGAGCACCGATTGCCCGGCGTGGCGCACGGCAAAGGCATGGGCGCCGTCGTACACCACCTTGAGCCGGTGCTTGCGCGCGATCTGCTCGATGCGTTCCACGGCGCAGGGGTTGCCGAATACATGGGTGCCGACGATGGCGGTGGTGTCGGACTCGATCCGCCGCTCGATCTGCTGCGGATCAATATTCCAGGTGCAGGGGTCGATATCGGCGAACACCGGCCGGATACCTTCCCATTGCAGCGAGCTGCTGGTGGCGACGAAGCTGAATGGCGTGGTCACCGCGCTGCCGGTCAACCCCAGGGCACGGTAGGCGACTTGCAGCGCCAGGGTGCCGTTGTTGGTCAGGATGATATGTTTGACGCCCAGATAATCCTTGAGCCGCGTCTCCAGTTCACCAAGCAGCGGCCCGTGGTTGGTCAGCCAGCCGCGCGAGTAGATCCCTTCGACATAGCCTTTGAACTTGTCGATATCCCCCAAGTACGTCTTGGTCACGTTGATCATCGAAGCCTCCATGTGCGTTGCGCGCTGTCGTTGCGAGAACTGCATCGGCCGGATGGCAAGCGGAGGGGGGCGGGCTGGCGAGTGTTCGTCCATGCCGCAGGCGACTCAGATGAGGGGACACGCCTGTAGGCACGCCAAACCCTGCTTCGCACTCCGATTACCAGGTGGGAACAGGCCGGCGGCCTAAAACGTCCGTTTTTTGCTGCTGTAGACGTGTCTGGGCACGCTACCGCCAAATCCCTTTAGCCAGGACTTCGAGTCAATCTTTGCCAGGCCAGCAAATCGTTTCGGGCTAACTAAGATGTGTGTCGATCAGCCATTTTTCGGCAAAGCTACCGCCATGCCGGATGAACTCGGCATTTTTTCAAAAAAGGGTTAATCAACAGACGGCCGCAGGCGCAGAGCATGCACCTTGCAATTAACTAACATGTGGGCAGAGCAGGACAGTGTTGGCTCGACATTCTCGCGCATTGCTCTGTGGCAATGCTGCACGTGCTGAGAATGATCTGACACGCATATATATCGGTGGCGTCGCCTGTTCTGTCAAATTATTTCGTCAAGTTTCTGTTAAATTTTTGATAAGCGGTTTTCAAATATTCTTAACCTGTTGATTTTAAAGGTAGTCAAAAAAACATCGCATGCACTAGGGCGGTGCAGTGACATTTTTCAGACGCTTTTACAAGGTGACCTCAGGCGTTGCATAAAAGCTCGAAGGCGGCTTTCCAACGCCAGAAGTTAGTCGAAATGGGCTGTGGAAATGCTCGCTTCTTACTGTTGCAGGCAAGCGTCAATCCAAATGCGTGTCATATACAGGCGCACTATTAGGCTTCACTATATAAAGCGTGTCGTCAACTAATAAGTCAGGGCGTACGAATCAATGGGCGGTCCGGGTCGCCTTCTACAAAACACACATAGAGCGGGGTGCCCATTGCAGGTAACGAGGCCTTGTCCCAGAGGGCGCTCTTGGAGACGGCGGCCCAGCAGACGGCGTTTTCCCCACCATCCCAGTCCAGTCGGATCTTGATGCGCTCGGCCGAGGCCGGGTCGTGATCAATCACCCGTGCCAGATGCAGGCCATGGATGCGCGGCTTGGGGTATTTGTGACGGGAGGTCAGGGTGTTATCCCAGGCGCAGGCGCGGAAATGATTGCTGTAGTGGCTGTTATAGAGATCAGGCGGGTTGTCCTGATGGTAGTGATGATCGACCTCGGTCAGCAGCCACAGGCTGTTGCATTCCGGTCGGACATGCCCTTGCAGCGGCATGAGATAGCCGCTGGCCAGATAAGGCTGATTGCTCTGGCCCATGGCACTGGTGACCTGGCGCCGCTCGTCATCCTCGACCTTGATCTCAAAGCGCTGCACGGCAGGAGCCCCGGCCTTGCCGAAGTGCTGAGCAGGGATGCGGTGAAAGGTCTGGTTATCATTGAACATCAGGCGATGACCGCTGCGGCTGTGCTCGAAGCGGTAGTGCAGGCCTTCTTCTTCGCAAAGGCGGTGAATGAAATGCAGATTCGATTCGTCGTACTGCACGCAGTGCTCGCGCAGGGGATAGTCGGCGGATAACTGGAACAGGTAGCTTGCGGGCGCCAGCCCTTGCTCCTGCAGGATCTGGTCGATCACTTGCGGTGCCGACATCTGCGCAAAGATGCGTTTGCGCGGCGGCATCGCCAGGCTGGTCAGATGAGGGCTGAGGGTCACCAGATAATGACCGGGCTCGCCCACCGCGCTGATCATACCGGCCTTGCTGATCTGGCCGTGAATGCCGTGCTCGGATCCGGCGAGACGCAGAAAAGCGCTTTGATAGAGCAAATCCGCAACGTTAAGCACATCCGGGGTGCAGGTAACCGCGACGTGGAAGGCAAAGGGCTCGTTGATCGCTTCCGTGCCGCTGAACGAGAGCACGCGCAGGTCTTGCTTGACGCTGTCTATGTGCAATCGAAAGGGGGCGGAGTCGCGCATGTAGAAATCATCCCTGTTGCCTAAAGGCTAAAAGCTATCCGTAGCCCGCCACATTAACGGGAAGGAACAACAATAGCTTGGGAAAAGGATTACATCGAAAAAAATGATCGGCGCAGTGTGTTGTTTTTTTATTCGATTTAAGTCTATATAAATTCAAAATTAGAATTTTTTAATCTAATCGCAGGCGTGCATGATAGTCCCTACGAAATATCGGCTCTTTGGTTGTCGCCAAAAGCGCCGATTCGCTGATAACCCGCAGACCGGGTGACGCACTTCAGGTGAATCTCATGACCACTAGTCCGCTGTACCTCGATTACGCCGCCACCACACCCGTGGACGAGCGAGTCATTCAGGCCATGGTGGCGTGTCTGGGGGCGACCGGTAACTTTGGCAACCCAGCCTCCAGTTCCCACATATTTGGTCGGCGCGCCCGCTCAACAGTGGAGCAGGCGCGTGCCCAGGTGGGCACATTGGTGGGGGCTGACGCGACGCAGATTATCTGGACGTCCGGGGCTACCGAGTCGAACAACCTGGCGCTCAAGGGGGTGGCCCAGGCGTATGCAAGGCAGGGCGGGGAGCGTGGCGGTCACATCATTACCAGCCAGATCGAACACAAGGCCATTCTCGACACTGCCGTTCAACTGCAGGGCGTCGGGTTCGAGGTGACGTTTCTGGCACCGGATGCCGATGGCCTGATCAGTGCCGAGGCAGTGAGTGCGGCCTTGCGCGAGGACACCGTGCTGGTCTCGCTGATGCTGGTCAATAACGAACTGGGTACGCTTAACGATATTGCCGGTATCGGCGCGCGGGTGCGGGCGCATGGCGCGTTGTTCCATGTTGATGCGGCGCAGGGGGCGGGCAAGGTGGCAATTGATCTGGCGACGTTGCCGGTTGATTTGATGTCCTTCTCGGCACATAAGGTCTACGGCCCCAAAGGTATCGGCGCGTTGTATGTCGGGCCGCGCGCCGAGCGCCGGGTAGCGGCGCAGATCCATGGCGGCGGGCATGAAAATGGCCTGCGCTCCGGAACCCTGGCCACCCATCAGATCGTGGGTATGGGCACTGCCTTTGCCCTGGCGGGCGAACTGTTAAAGGAAGAAATCGCCCGGACCGAGCGTCTTAACCGGCGTTTACTCGCGCATCTGGCCGATATTCCGGGCATACGCCTGAACGGCAGTGTGACTCAACGCATCGCCCATACGCTGAGCCTGACCTTCGAACAAGGTGATCTCGATCTGGCGGTACTGGCCAGGGATCTGGCGTTCTCGTCCACTTCGGCTTGCAACTCAGCAAAAAATACCCCTTCCCACGTCTTGCTGGCCTTGGGCCTTGACGCTCAAGAGGCGCAGCAGACCATCCGCCTGAGCCTCGGGCGCTTCACCAGCGAGGCGGATATCGACCATGCCGCTGGCCTGATCAGGGCCTCTATTGTGCAACCTGCGTTCTGGGCGGTTGCTCAGGCATGAGTGGTGCTCCATTATTCCTGCTGTCGCTTTTTTCGGGTCAGCAGGAGAAACAATGAGTACGCAACCGAAAACCAACGGAGTGGTCGTCGAACGCCTGGCGCAAACCCGCGCTTTGATGCGCCGTGAAAACATTGATGCTTATCTGGTGCCCTCGGCGGACCCGCATCTTTCCGAATACTTGCCGGGCTACTGGCAGGGACGGCAATGGCTGTCCGGTTTCCATGGTTCGGTCGGCACCTTGATTGTCACCCATGATTTCGCTGGCCTATGGGCCGACAGCCGTTACTGGGAACAGGCCGAAAAAGAGCTGGCGGGCAGTGGTATCGAACTGGTCAAGCTGCAGCCGGGGCAAACAGGGCCATTGGAATGGCTGGCCGACCAGGCCAAGGCCGACAGCGTCGTGGCGGTAGACGGTGCGGTGCTGGCGGTGGCTTCATCGCGGACCCTGGCGAGCAAGCTGTACGACCGTGGCGCCCGGCTGCGCACCGATCTGGATCTGCTGACCGAGCTGTGGGCGGATCGTCCGGGCCTGCCGGCCAAGGCCATCTACGAACATTTGCCGCCTCAGGCAACGGTCGATCGCGCCGAGAAACTGGCCCGCCTGCGTGAAACCATGGGCGAGCGGGGCGCAGACTGGCATTTCATCGCGACGCTGGACGACATTGCCTGGCTGTTTAACCTGCGCGGCGCTGACGTTTCCTACAACCCGGTCTTTATCGCCTTCGCCCTGATCGGTCCCCACAGCATCAGCCTGTTCGTCGATTCGAACAAACTGGATGCTTTGGTGCGCTCGAGCCTGGAGCGCGATGGCATCAACCTGCTGGAATACACCCAGATCGGCGCGGCGCTGCGTGCGGTGCCGCGATCCGCTCGCCTGCTGATCGATCCGGCCCGGGTCACCTGTGGCCTGCTGGATTACCTGGACAGTGAAGTGAGCCTGGTCGAAGGGCTGAATCCCACGACGCTGTTCAAGTCACAGAAAAGCGAAGCCGATACTCAGCACATTCGTCAGGCAATGGAGCAGGACGGCGCAGCGCTGTGCGAGTTCTTCGCCTGGCTGGATTCTGCCCTGGGGCGTGAGCCGGTCAGTGAGCTGACCATTGATGAAAAACTCGGCGAGGCCCGTGAGCGGCGCCCCGATTATGTTTGCCCGAGCTTTGCCACCATTGCCGGTTTCAACGGTAATGGCGCGATGCCGCACTATCGAGCGACCGAACAGGAGCATGCGCAGATCGAGGGCGATGGCCTGCTGCTGATCGACTCTGGGGGCCAGTATCTGGGCGGTACGACTGACATCACCCGGATGGTACCCATCGGCACGCCGAGTGCAGAACAGAAGCGTGACTGCACGCGGGTACTCAAGGGTGTGATTGCACTGTCGCGTGCGCAGTTTCCACGAGGCATTCTTTCGCCGTTGCTGGATGCGATCGCCCGTGCGCCGATCTGGGCTGAAGGGGTCAACTACGGCCACGGCACAGGCCATGGCGTCGGTTACTTCCTTAATGTGCATGAAGGGCCGCAGGTCATCGCCTATCAGGCGCCGGCTACCCCGCAAACAGCGATGCTGCCAGGCATGATCACGTCAATCGAACCGGGGACCTACCGGCCGGGGCGCTGGGGCGTGCGGATCGAGAACCTGGCGATCAATCGCGAAGCAGGCAGCACTGAGTTTGGTGAGTTTCTCAAGTTTGAAACCCTGACCCTGTGCCCTATCGATACACGCTGTCTTGAGGTGTCATTACTGACGGCAGAGGAGCGCACATGGCTCAATGACTACCACAGCCAGGTTCGCCTGCGTCTGAGTCCGTTGGTGCAAGGGGCTGCGCTGGAGTGGCTGCAGCTGCGTACCGCTGCGGTCTGATGATCCGGGGTGCCGTAGCCTGTTGCTGCGGCACTTAGGGTTTGTTCAAGGCTGGAGATCTGGCTTTTCAGGCTTTTTGCACAGAATGATCATGCTGCGGCTGGTATAGCCAGCGGGATTGAGGCCGAAAGGGTAGTCGCCGGGATCTTCTACGGCATCGCCGGATTTGGCGATTACCCTGTAGTTTCTGGACTCACAGGAGTTGGTCGCCATTTCGTAGCACTTGTCCCAGGAGGAAGAAAGGCCTGAGCAGTTGATGTGAATACCACGCTTGCCCTGCTTGACGGGTTTGGAGGTGGCTGCGCATCCCGTAACTGCCAGGATAGTCAGCGCGATCAAGATGTATTTCATTCCCTTCCTTAATCTGACTGCCAATGGCAGCCAGTACCTAGCTTGAATACTCTCGTTCTGCTCAATGCTGCAACGCATTTCCCGCGACGGGGAGGCTCTTGGAGATCGGCCAGGGGTTTAACATGGCTCAACCGCGAGACAAATGCTAGTGACAATTGCCTTTGTGAAACACCGGTCAGTCGGCGGGCACCAATTGCGGGCTATCGGGGCGTGAAGTCAGAGTCGCCCCCGCTGAGGCCAGAATGATTGCGGCGATGGCCAGCCATTGGGTCAGGGACAGCTCCTCGTGAAGGAAGAGCAGACCGCAAAGCGCGCCGAACGCCGGTTCAATACTGGCCAGGATGCCGAAGGTCCGGGTCGACATGCGCGTCAGGGCAATCATCTCCAGGCTGTAGGGCAGCGCGGTGGACAATATCGCCACACCGAGCGCCGCAGGGAGCAGGCCGATATCGAGCAAAGCAGAGCCTGCATGGAAGGCGCCGATCGGTCCAATGAACAAGGCAGCTATAAGCACGCCGAGTGCAGCTGTCTGAATGCCATTGTCGGAACCAGCCTTGTGCCCATAGATGATATAGGCGCCCCAGAAGACTCCGGCACCAAGGGCATAGGCCACGCCGGTCAGGTCAAGATTGGCATTGGCCTGGCCTATGGGTATCAATAGAAGGATGCCGCTGGCCGCAAGTGCGATCCAGACGAAATCCAGAATCTTGCGCGATGAGTACAAGGCAACCACCAGTGGTCCGGTGAACTCCAGGGCGACGGCGATACCCAGGGGCACGCTGCGCAATGACATATAGAAGAGGAAGTTCATGCCGCCCAGGGCGATGCCATAGATGAACACCGTGCGCAGCGAGCGGGCCGTAAAGCGTGCGCGCCATGGGCGCAGGATGGCGAGCAGGATCAGGCTGGCGAAGCACAACCGCAAGGTCGTTGCGCCCTGTGCGCCGACAACCGGAAATAGTGTCTTGGCCAATGACGCACCGGATTGAATCGATGCCATGGCAATCATAAGCAGCCCTACGGGGAATAGCGTCGAGGCAAGGCTGTTGCGGGGAGCGTTCATTTAAAGCGGGGTATCCAGGGTCGTGGGCAGGAAAGGGGCCATGATGATCGGGAAAGGATAAATGAGCAATATAGTGCGCAAAAGCAGCTGCGAGCTATGAGCTGCAAGCTTCAAGTTAAAAGCAGGATGCGGGTTTTCAGCCCTTCTTGCAGCTTGTAGCTAGAAACTTGCAGCTGGCCGTCAAATAACGGTTGACGCGTGTCTGGATCTGTCTATAATTCGCCCCACTTCCGGCGCAGACGAAACGGAAAACTTCTTGATAATCAAGCAGTTAACCGAAGTAAGCAGTGAGGAAGGGTTTCGGTT
>NZ_JANUFD010000027.1 GCF_024807945.1 Pseudomonas sp. JUb42
CGCTTAAAAGGCTAGAACTGGTGCCCACTTAAATTTAAGTGCACACCATGTCCTGGCTTTGCGGGGCTGGGTAGATGACTTGGCCGGACGCTTACGGTTCTCAAACCTTTGGCGGTGGAGGTCGGGGGACGCGCCCCTTGGACTTGCCAGCGCCGCCTGTCGTCTGGCCGGTAAAGCGTTTTGAACGTCCTCAATTCGAAGAGGGTCATCTTCAAAGATCGCCTCGATAGAAGAGTACTCACTGCCGTATTGAGGTGGGCGTGTACCGCAATTGCCGACCGTATCAAGTGGAGATGCCCCTGATGAACGACCTTCCGCAGACCCGCCTTGCGGTCACGCCGCTGCGCTTTGATCCCGCCTTTGAGCAAATACCTGACGATGAGGCCCATACCAGCAAAGAGCTGGCCGATACGCTTCGCTCCATTATGGAAACTACGTTCAACGATAGCGGCCACGCAAATCGTAGCGTTCATGCCAAAGCGCACGGACTGCTGCGCGGGCAGGTCACGGTATTGGACAATCTACCTGCCGAACTGAGGCAGGGGGCCTTTTCCAAGCCGGCCACGATGCCGGTCTTTCTGCGATTCTCTACAAACCCCGGCGACATACTGGACGATAAGGTTTCTACCCCGAGAGGGCAGGCCATCAAAATCGTCGGTGTCGATGGGCCGCGTTTGCCAGGCAGTGAAGGCGACGTGACCCAGGACTTCGTCATGCAGAACGCCAAGGCTTTTACTTCGGCGACCCCCAAGGCATTTTTGGCCACCCTCAAGCTACTGGCGAAGACCACCGACAAAGCTCCAGGGTTGAAGAAGGCTCTTTCAGCGGTGCTCAGGGGCGTGGAGTCGACGATCGAGTCTATGGGCGGGGAGAGCGGTACCCTCAAAAGCCTGGGCGGACACCCGCAAACTCACATACTGGGTGAGAGCTTCTCCACGGTCGTGCCGATTTTATATGGGCCCTATTACGCCAAGCTGGCTATGGTGCCTGTTTCTGCCTCCCTCACCGCGTTGACCGGCCTGCATGTGGACTTTGCCGACAACCCAGATGGCCTGCGCGCGGCTGTCACCGAGTATTTCATTCAGCACAGCGGCAGCTGGGAGCTACGTATCCAGCTGGCGACCGATATTGAAAAGATGCCCATCGAAGACGCATCAGTGCAGTGGTCTGAAGAGCTGAGCCCCTATGTGACAGTTGCTCGTATCGATGTCGATGCGCAGCCGGCGTGGGACGACGAGAAGGTCAGAGCAATAGACGACGCAATGGCATTCAGTCCTTGGCATGGCCTACAGGCACATAGGCCGTTAGGTGGTGTTATGCGTGTGCGTAAACCCTCTTACGAGATGTCCTCTGATTTTCGTGCAAGTCATAACGGATGCCCGATTCGCGAGCCGCGTTAGGACAAGCTGCTGCGCAGTTGATCAGGAATTAACAGGGAATTTGGGGGCAGCATGAAATTGTTCAATCGGGCTACACCAGTGCTGTCGGGGGCGCTGGTTGCGTTGTCGGGCCTGCTTTTTGTAATGGGTGGTGGCTGGCTCGTGGTGTTGCACGGCACGACCTACTACCTGATCGCGGGAGTGGGCCTGACGTTGACTGGACTGGGTCTGATCAAAGGCCGTCGGTGGGCCTTGTGGCTATACGGGGTGGTCTGGCTGGGTACTGTGGTTTGGGCCTTGAGCGAGGGCGGATTGAATGTATGGGCGTTGGAGCCCAGGCTCCTGCTGCCGACGTTGCTAGGGCTTTATTTGCTACTTCCCCGCATTCGTCGCCGTTTGAACCCATCGGGCGCTGTTTCTCCCGTTGGCAACGTCGTCGTTCCCGTTTTATGGGTGCTGCTGATCGCCGGCCTGTTTCTGGCACATCCCTATCCTGACGCAAAGCCGCCTGCTCCGCTTACCCCCCTAGCCTCGGAGTCCGGTGACTCGGAAAATGACTGGAAGTATTACGGTAGAACTGCCAAAGGCGAGCGATGGTCACCTTTGACCCAAATCAGCCCGGCCAATGTTGGCGAGCTTAAACCTGCCTGGGAATACCGGACAGGTGATCTGGCGCGCTCTGACGAAAATAAAAATGGCTATGAATTCAATTTCGAAGTGACGCCGATCAAGGTCGGCGACACCCTTTACATCTGCACACCGCACAGCCAAGTCATCGCGCTTGATGCCGTGACTGGCGCCGAGCGCTGGAAATTTGATCCAAAGCCTGAAACGAGTAACAACGCCTATTTGGCATGTCGCGGCGTGGCTTTTTACCAAGCACCTGCGGGTACCGAATGTGCGCAGCGGATCATCTCGCCAGTAGCCGATGCACGACTGGTCGCACTGGATGCTACGACCGGCAAGCCTTGCAGCGGCTTTGGTGAGCAGGGCTTCGTGTCGCTTCGGCAATATCTAGGCGATGTTCCGAAAGGCTTCCATTTCGTTACCTCGCCACCCTTGGTTGTACGAGACCGAGTGATATTGGGCGGCTGGATCTACGATGGGCAAAAGACCAATGAACCATCAGGCGCCGTGCGGGCGTTTGACCCCATCACCGGACAGATCGCATGGGCATGGGACGTGGGCCGACCTGGAAGTCCTGTCGCTCATCCAGCTGCGGATGAGAGCTTTACCCCAGGTACCCCGAATGCCTGGGGGGTCTACACCGCTGACGTCGAGCGTGGTTTGGCCTATCTGCCAACGGGAAACGCGGTACCAGACTATTACGGCGCCAAACGCCGTCCGTTTGATGAGCAATATTCGAGCTCGGTGGTGGCATTGAACATCGAGACAGGCGAACCGCGCTGGTCTTTCCAGACTCTGCACCATGATCTGTGGGACATGGATGTGCCTATTGGGCCGACCTTGGTCGACCTGCCAGACGCCGACGGCAAGACTATTCCAGCGCTGGTGCAGACGACTAAGCGTGGCGAGTTGTTCCTGCTCAATCGTGAGACCGGTAAGCCTATCGCCCAGGTGGCAGAAAAGCCGGCGCCCCAAGGTGGGTTGCCCGGCGATCCGACCTCCGCGACGCAACCTTATTCAGTGGGAATGCCATCCTTCGCCCCTGAGCAGATCAAGGAGCAGGACAGCTGGGGCGTTACGCCGCTTGATCAGATGCTGTGCAGGATCGAATTCAATCGGCTGGATTACAAAGGCGCCTTCACACCGTTTTCTCTGGATAAGAAAACGCTCGTATACCCCGCATTTGATGGTGTCATTGATTGGCACGGCGCCTCGGTGGATCCGGAGCGGCAGAGGCTTTATGCCAATTTGAGTTACATCCCCTTCGTCGCCGAAACCATGAAGCGTGAGGACGCCGAGGCCAAAGGTTTGGTTGAGCCCTGGGATGGAAAAGGGCAACCGCCCAGGCCCAAGAAGTTCTCGATCAATCCGCAATACGGGACGCCATATGTGGTTAAGGTCGATCCATGGTTAGGCATCCTTGGCGCACCCTGCAAGGCGCCGCCATGGGGGCAATTGGCGGCTGTGGATCTGCGAACGCGGTCTTTAGTCTGGCAGCACGATGTGGGAACGACGCGGGATATGGGGCCTTTGGGTTTGCATGCCAATCTGCCGTTTCCTACCGGGATATTTAACATCGGCGGTAATGTCACCACGCGCTCTGGTCTGATATTCATGGGCGCGACGGCGGATGATTATTTGCGGGCTTTCAATGCCCAGGATGGCAAGGAGATCTGGCGTACCCGGTTGCCAGCGGGCGGGCAGGCCACCCCTATGACCTATCTGGGCAAAGACGGCAGGCAGTATGTCGTGATTGCTGCCGGTGGGCATGGTGGGTTACAGACGCGTTCTGGCGATTATGTCGAAGCGTTTGCACTGCCGGCCAAAGGGCATCTCTGAGAGCATTTAGTCAGCCTCTCTGATAAACATCGCCGCTGTCGTGAAAATATGGCGGCGATCTAGAACGATCAAAAAAACCGCAGGTTTTAGAATCATGTTCCTATGAAGCTATGGCGGGAGACAGCTCATTCAAGAGCGTTTACAAGCCTGAGCCGAATAGGGTCGTTTGGTGCAGCGACCTAAATATAGAATGTCACCATGGCATTGATTTTTTTAAGCAAAAGCATCGCCATTGCAATGGCTTCCGTCATGTCTGGGACCTCCACATCATCAACCCCAAAATCGTGTGGTGACCCAGTTATGAATGTTAAAGAAAAACCTCCTTGGTCGCTGATGAGGTCCACCGACAGATACTCAGTGTTCCCTTGACGATAGGACCAGACGAGGGCCCCGATTTGCCCACGGGTCTGATTCTTTGCATGCCCCGCCAGGGCTTCTGACCATGCCTCGATTTCGGGGGAAATAGTGCGGTTCCCTGATGATCCGATCTGGCATAGTACCACTTCACAGGGTACAGATAATTGCTGGTTTTGATCTGTCATGTCGGGGCTCCTGCTTGGGTAGCGGTCATCATTGCGGGCCGGGTAGGTTTTGTCCGTGGAAAACCTGTTTCAGTTGGGAAAGGGTTTCCTACTGATCCAGTAACCCGATTTGAGACCTTACCGACTGGCCGCGGTGTTTCAGGAAAGTTTTTTAAAAGCTGAGGCCAGCGGGCCGCGCCCTGGCGCGTTCAAGCGGGTGGTTCGAGTGGGTAAAGGATCCGACGACCCGAAGAAGAAACAGTCCTACTACATCAAGCTGAAAAGCAATGAGCCGATGTATTTCGATGCCCTCACCCTAGCTCATGCAGACCTGGAACCCAATGACTGGGACGGTTTTGTGATCATCACGGACGCCAGCAATGCGGGGATTGTCGACATCCATGATCGGCGGCCTGTGGTGTTCAGTCTGCAGGATACTAGGGAGTGGCTGTTACCTGGGCTGTCCGCCGAGCGAGCCATAGAGCTAACACGGCACAGCAGGCCGGTAGAGGATTTTGAGTTGTTTTCCGTGGGACGCGAGGTCGGGAATGTGAAGAATCAGGGGCCTGAACTGATCATGCCTCTGAATTAATCCGAGGCATACGACCAGATGATTGTGATCACAACAACCACCCAGGTAAGCGTCATAAGTATCGATAACCCTGCGAGCTGGCGGTCCATATCATTTCCATTACATAACCCGTCAATAGTCGCACGGTTATAGCCTGACAGGGGATGGCACGGCCGGTCGGCTGCTGAGCGCTAACGGCCTGCAGCATCCCGAACATCCAAACACAGGCAAGAAAACACTGCTGGGAACGGGAAACAGTTGTTGTCGACTGGCGATGACTTTGGATAATTTCCGGCCGACGGCAAGACTGTCACGGTGGTCAGTCATCTGTCGGACTGCCCTGGACTACTGTCCAATTGAAGATAGTTCCAGAAAAACCCAAGGATTATCCGCAGCTTCACCATTTTTGCTGCAATTGCTCGCGTGCTTGAAAGGCTCCCCGTGGTTCTCGACGGATTGAAACTCCAAACACTCCGTACAAGCCACGAATCCACCCATCATTAGCCAGTTCCTGTTCCACTCGACAACCTGACTTACAACGCTACCGCGTTGTCCATAACTGGCCATTTCACACCTCCATGGCGTATGGGCCGGGCGTCCGGCCCGTTACTTTAATGTAGATGACAAATCATGAAGCGGTCTAAGTGTTTGCTTATAAGGCAGATGGTTTGGCGTATCACTATGCGTGGTGGCCAATTGCGTGGTCTCACGCTCGTTCTAATCGCCCATCGGCTCAGGGGCCGAGGTTTGGACATTCAAGCCGTTAACGCCCAATTACGCGGCATCAGGTGACCATGATCAACAGAGGGGGCAGTACAGTCCGGCCAGATTTCCCATACGGACCAGCTGCGCCCGAAAGCTGGCGCAACTACTCTTGCAAAATACATCGCATGTTACCTGGATGGCCTGTTCTGGCAGCGCAGTTTCAGGCCTACCTGCCCTTCGTCCGACGAGCAAGGATTTTGAGAACTGCGAACAAGATTCGGCTGTAAGCTTACAAAAAAAATAGCTAATTGCCATCAGGCGTATTTCGAGGTAGACCATGCAGAATAGCCAGCACGAAGTCCGACCATTACTGACCCCTGAGGAGCGAGCAGCGATCGCTGAAATCGAGGCGACAACCAGTATTTTGAGCATCATCACCCGGATGACACGAATGCGTTTCGCAGCCATTGCGAAATACGACAACAGTGACTGGGTTGTCTGCTCAGTGCACGATATTGGCGACTTGGGTATAAGCGCTGGTGATACGCTACCGATCGAAATCACGCTGTGCAGCGACTTCATCACTAATCCGCAGGCATTGTTACTCCCGGACATACGTGAGAGCCCCAGACATAGAATCCGCCCGGTGGTGAAGCAATATGGGTTAGAAAGCTATGCGGGGGTGCCGATCATCCTGCCGGACGGCACGTTATACGGAGCGTTGTGTGCGCTCGACTCTAAGCCCGTTCCTTTCGAGAATCCAGATCTGGCAGATACGCTCCACCTGTTCGCACGTCTAATAGGATGCATTTTTTCTGGGAGCGGCCGCTCGATCGTTACTGACCCGGATACCAATGGTCATACAAAGCAGCTCCTAAAGGATCCTTCATGATTTGATAGGGATATCAGGATGAAACTCGCCGGAATGGTAATCACCTGTTTGATTGCCGCTGCTGGATGCTCTCGGGGCCAGGCCAATCCAGAACCAGTACAGCCCTAATGTGTATAGGTACGCCATGCCTTACAATGCGGCTTTCCTGGCGAAAACGAGGGTAAACTACGATCTCAAGGACCCAGAAAGCGCGAAATTCCGCGAGGTTAATTGTCTAACTCAAGACCATCGGGGCGAAGCGCATGATCAACCGCCAGCAACATCTGGGTCATTGGATGGATGCGCCGCAGGTATTCAGCGGCAGCGAGCGCCACCAGCCCCCACCGCATGGCGTCGAAAGCAGAAAGGAATGTGTTCATGGTTATGCACCTAGAACTGATCTGATCAACCTGACGAGAGCTTTCAGTCGTGGGATGATGTTCATCGCCAGAAGGCCGATCAGGAAGGCCACCCCGTGTTGAGAGTCTGCGTCAGTCGGCAGTGTGAGATACTGGAGCACCAGGGCGGTGGTGAAGATGGCTGACAGGAATCCTGTCAGTACCGCGGCGGCTGCTGGTCAGTTAGCGTTGGAGCGCCTCCGTCAACGGTCACATTTTCTACGGGCGAGAACTTTAATAGTTGGGAGCTGGCTTCTGCACGCACTCCTTTGCTCCTGCCGCCGCAGGCCCCTTTCTGGTAAGGCACTTACCCTTGAATCCCATTCCCTTCCATCCCTTCAAACCCCTTTGCCTGGGCCATTTCCTTTTGTGCCAGACCTACCCGGGGTAGGATTTGAACTGAAGTAGGAATGGTATATACTATGGTATGTATCATTCGTTCTGGGAGCATCGATCTATGAGCCAAACCGCCAAAGTTTTTCTCAACGGCCGCAGCCAGGCCGTGCGGCTGCCCGCAGCATTCCGGTTCGACGCCGACGAGGTGTTCATCCGCCGCGATCCAGTCACTGGCGATGTGATCCTGTCGCGTAAGCCTGAGTCCTGGGAAGGCTTCCTGAGCCTAATGCAGGAGGTGGAGATTCCCGATGACTTCCTGGGCGAGCGTGAGCGCAATCACGCTGAGGCAGTGAACAGAGATCCTCTGGCAGGTATGGAGGAATGAGGCAGTACATGCTCGACACCAATACGGTGAGCCAGTTGCTGCGTGGGCATCCAGCCGTGGTGGCAAAGGTGCAAGGTATTCAAATGTCAGCGCTGTGTATCTCGGCGATCACTGAGGCAGAGCTGAAATATGGTCTGGCGAAGCGACCGCAAGCCCACAAGCTACGAGCCTTGGTCGAGGAGTTCCTCAAACGGGTTGATACGCTACCTTGGGACAGCCAGGCTGCCGAAACTTACGGGAGAGTTCGTGCTGAGGCAGAGGCGGGCGGTAAAACACCAGGTGCTTTGGACTTGTTGATCGCGGCGCATGGTATAAGTATTGAGGCAGTTATAGTAACTAGCGATCAAGCGTTCTCTTTCATTGAAGATATAAGTCTCGAAGATTGGGCTGTTTAAGCTTTGATGTTTGGCGTGCATGCTATTCGTCGGGATTAGTGCGATGTACTAAAAATAATATTGTTCGTGTCAGCGTTTGGGTCTATAAATGATGGCAGAACGGCATCTTTGAGATGGGAGAGGCACGACATGGCTAGCCACGCAAACAATAGTGATAACTCAGCTGCACGCTTGGGGCAGACCTTGGGCCGTGGTGTCAAGGTTATCCTCGAAGCGGAACGTTGCCTGTGGAACGGTCTCACCCGGCTGGGCCTTCCAGCCGTTGTCTCAAAGCTTGCAAAGTGGGCAGCCCGGGTTGTGCTGTTGGTTGCAGCCGCTGGTGTTTCTCTATATTTCCTCTTCCCGTTCTTCGTTTTTTGCTTTGCCGTCTTTGGGGTTTTCTCGGTTGGTGCAAACAAAGATTCGGCTAGTGAGATGAGCGAGGCGCTGATTAGCTCTGGTGCCGATCATAATGGATGGGAGGGTGATGCAGATGATCATCATTGGGTTCATGTTCCAGGTCATGGTGTATACACAGTAGACCATGAAGACTATTTTATGAAGTAGATATGTAGAGGTTTTTGTGAGGGGAGGTAGGTCGTACCTCCCTGATTAAAAAGTTTTATTTTATCCCCTCTTTGAATCCCCCAGTTGTCATATTTATTCCTTTTCCAATAGTTTTAGCACCCTCTCCACTCTCTTTTTTCGCTGCATTTGCCCCTGATGAAAGGCCTCCTACGATATCTCCAAGTCTATACCCCGCCCAGCTCAATGCAGTGATCCAGAAGCCGGGAAGAACAAGGAACATTGTTGCCATTACATAGCTGAGTAACATGTCTCCTTGCATGTTACTCAGACCCTCTACAGGGTCGAAATTAGAGTGTGCGGAATTATTGTCGATCCCATATATCCCGTTTCCGTACAGGCCGTCCATAATCGTACTATCAACCCATCTGGCGAGTTGAAACCAAAAGTCAACGAAGATCATTGCAAACTGTACTACCGTGAGTGTGATCGTCGTTTGCAGGCTGTAGGTGCTAAGCGTTAGGACGAAAGGCATTGATATAATCAAAGCCATCTTTAAAAAAGCCATCGCCATAGGCGCGGCTTGGCGCACGCTGTCCATCGCTGGGAAGTACACAACAGAGCCCACGCCTTGCCCGATGCCCGCTGTTGCCCTTGCAAGGGTATTGAATAGCGTTGGACTGATTTGTCCACCGTAGTCGCTGTACACCTGGCCCTGGGTCAGGATTTGTTTCTTGGGCGATACCAGGTCACGAATCACTGAATCATTGACCTGGTCCTGGCTAAGGAAGTTTGCCCACTGTTTGATTTGGGTAAACACATCGGGTTTAACCTGGTCGATCAGACGGGCTTTTAAACCGATGCTTGAATCGGACCACCACTGTGTGCAGGTTGGGTAGCCACCTCCTCCTGTGGTCTGAGCCAGGCCCGCATCTCGGGTGGCGTCGTATGGCCATGCTGCTCGTGGTGTATGAGAGCGAAATCCCGACATCCCATCGCTGTA
The DNA here is from genome assembly GCF_024807945.1 of Pseudomonas sp. JUb42. Lineage (GTDB taxonomy): Bacteria > Pseudomonadota > Gammaproteobacteria > Pseudomonadales > Pseudomonadaceae > Aquipseudomonas. The sequence goes on from NZ_JANUFD010000027.1 coordinate 9,535, forward strand.
ATAACCGGATGTTTGCAGGAAAAAGTGTGAGCCGATCCAGTTCACGTCGTTGAGCTGGTCCTCGGTGAGTGACGGCTGGGTCATGAACAGTTTTGCCCGGGCACGGCCGTAACAGTCGCTGGTGAAGTCGGCGACCTCCTGTGCGAGTAGAGGGCTATTGATCCGGGTACTGTTGATTTCCATGCGGATCTGTTGCAGGTCGACGCCACAAGGTATCGAGGCGACGGAGGCAGCCGTGACGGATTTCGACAGGGCATGCACGAAAAACCACCACACCGGTACTGTCGAACTTTTGCCATTGAGCGTACTGAAGGATGTATTCCAACCCGTCTCACTGGGCGTGGGCAACTGGTACTGGCACTGAGCTGATCGAGTCTGATCAAACGTCAGGGTGTCAAAGCTGACCTGAACCAGCGGCATGCAGGCGAGAACCAACACGATGATGGCGGTGTAGAACCGGTTCTCTACCCTGGCTAGCGCCAAGACACCTTTGTTGCCTTCGTCAGCCCCTTCGCCGCGAGCTTTGAGCCATTCCTGAATCACCATGGCCGCGAAAGGCGCCGCAAACAGTCCGGTGCTGGAGATGATGTCCCAGATCCCACCGTTGATGAGCCAGCCCACGAGCGTGAGGTAATACTCAAGGTAGTCGTTGGTGTGCAATATCATTGGGACGCTCCTTTAGATCAGGCCCGCATGCTTGATTTCGAATAGGCACACAACGAAAATCACCAGCAGCTCACAGCGTCGTAGCCGTTTCATGGAGCGATCTGACGCAGGGTCTTTGGCGAATCGCTGGCGAATGCTGAGCCAGCCCCAGGCCAGTGCGGAGTAGACGAACAGCCGCCATATCAACAGGTAGGCGAAGTGATCCTGTTGCCATTGTTTGAACTGATCAAAGCCACCAAAGTAGTCCTTCACCAGGATCGTCAACGCGACGGCCAGGAAGAGGGTTAACAGGAACATCCACAGAAGCGTCCAGGTAACACGTAGGCCCTTACGCAGAATCTTTACCGCTGACTGAAAGGTGGCCATGGTCATTTACCTTGGCCAGAGCCGGTGTTTTGCAGTCGATCCAGTCGGTTCGGCATAGGGTCGCCCTGGAACACACCCTTCGAGCCATCGCCTCTGTTCTGGGCACGTTCCAGGATGGCCGTAGGCGAGTTGCTGGCCAGGCTTCGACGCAAATCCAGTTCAGTCTTGAGGTTGTCGATTTCCTGTTGCAGTCCGTTGTTCTGTTGATCGATCGCTTTGGTGGCCACGTCGTTGGCCGCGACGTTGGGTTCTTTGCTGCCAGCCATCATGGTGCGCTGGAGTAACAGGGCTTTACCCAGGACATCTGAAAGCGCGACTTCTGAGGCAAGTCGCTTGGCAAGCACGTCCTGGTCGTGTTCTGTGCGCAGCGCCTCAACGACACCGCGAGTGACGGGCAACGAATCGCTGCTGGCCAGGGCCAGGTTGTCAGAGGTCAGCGGTTTGCTGCCAGAGATGAGTTCGTTCAGCGCCTTCAATTTGGCGTCATACGACTCCTGAATCACCGGCGTGAGTCCGGCACCGGCGGTCGTGGTGGTCTTGGTGCAGCTATCACAGGTTTGTTGTTGCTGTTCGCCCAGCACGCGATTGGCGAAGTCGGTTGCTTGCTTGGGCGATGACCAGGTGTTGCATACCAGGCCGTTGCCACACGTGGCGGCGGGGATCGAGGAGGTGTCGGTCGGGCCGCGCCCGTTCATCAGGTTGTAACCAGCCCGGGTCACGTCGCTGACCACTTTGATCGGCTGCTGACCAGAGCCACCGGCCTTATTGCCTCCGACCCAAGTCAGACCATCGTTTCCACTCTTTGCCTCTACATCGGAAACAGCAGTAACGGCATCTGTGCCACTGGCTACGGCCTGAGTCATAGCCTGACCTTCTGCAATCTTGTTCCAGCCCATCTGTCCGCCGGCTACGTCTACCATCTTGTCGGCGATCGCCCGGCATGTGCCTTTGGATCGGTCAAAATCCAAACGGCCCTGGAGCACCCCGTTGGTGAGTAGGTTGTACAGCGCGGGGTTTGAGCGTTGCAGGATCAGGCCAGGCAGCGATGACACGGCCTGAGTCGCGTTAGTCAGCACCGAGCCCATGATCTGCTGGAAGCCTTGTGTCGCGCCGTTGAGCTGATTCTGCAGCGTATTGGTCAGACTCATGTTTCCGCAGATGGGGTTGGTGTTCCAGCCGCCACCAATACCTATGCTGTCCATGTTGCCGGCGCTGCCCATGCTGACAGCGTTACCACCGCCGACGCTGTAGAGCAGGTCGTCGCCAATGACGCTGCCCGAGGAGGAGGTATTAATCGGGTTGACCGCCGCCTCCGCGATGCTAGCTAACAAGATACCTGCGAGCGCCAGGGCTGAAATGGGGCGTATGTGCATGTTCGAGATCCTTATGTGATTACTGGAAGTCGGTGCTGCCCAGGAAGGTCTGGCCTTCGCGCTGGCAGCAGGAGTACGGGCGCCACAGAGCCCAGGCGTAGCCGCCATCGACTGCCTGTACCTGTGCATTGCTGTGAGGAAACACGGCGCAGCTCTGACTCAGTGTGGGTGTCAGCTCCTGCCACTTGCCTGTGGTGGCATCGCCCTCGAGCAGCTCGCCGGCCGGCCAGTAGCCGTCCTGAGGTTGGGCAACCATCGAGAGGTAGACGTGGATCTGCGCGCTGCGCGTGACGATGTCGCCAGCACGCTGCGCGACGACAGCACCGGCCTTGTAATCGTCCGTTTGGTGCAGGAACCCCCCGCGTGGGTAAACAGCGCCCCAGAGGTTGCCCCTGGTCATGCCGCCGACCTCGCGGCGTCCGGGTATCAGGGCCTCGGGATAAACCATTTCCGGTACGGTGTACCGCCATGCGATGGTGTCGAGCGTGCTCAGAAGATAGGGCTCGAATGCGGTGGTCGCTCCCTTACACACATACCCCGAACCACTGGCGAACTGGCTGAACGTCGCACCCCCAGGGTGTCCGATGACGTCCGCGTTCTTGAACTTCGCCATTTCGTTCTGATTGTTTTGGCTGGTGGTGCCGTCGCCACCATCTTGAGCCAGGCCCGAGGGCGAACTGAACATCGACACCTCAGTCCACGGATTCTCACCAGTGTTCGAATAGCTGGAGACCACGGCGTCAGGCACGAAGTGACGAACCTTGGTCGACGTCTTCACTGAACAACCGAAGGGCGTGCAGAGCAGCCAGTAGCAAATACCCACAACCTTGTATTCAAGGCAGTCCGGGGAGAGTGTTGAAGCGACGATAGCTGCGGTGTTTATTGCGGCGAATGCCGGTGCGCCGATCACAAGTACCGAAGCGGCCACCAGGCGCCGAGAGTTGCGGCCCAGTTGTTTCATGGCTTGATCCCCCGGTACCGGGCGATCTGCTGTTCGGCCAGCGGCACATTGGGTTCGCCGTAAATGACAAACTGACGATCAATGACAACGGCAGGGATCTTGGCGATGCCCAGTGACCACGCATCCGCTGTTCCTTGCTGTGCGACGGCAAGATCCTTCTGCAGGCGCTGGCCGTCAGGTGATTGCATGCGCTGACGCACGATCGCCATGGCCTGTTGGGGATCTGCCGGCAGTCCCTGCGAGAGTTTCTCCTGCAGGCGATCGACGTCGTCCAACAAGATCACGCGCACACCGGGTCCAGACTGCGTTGGATGGTGGCTGTCTGTAAAAACCCAGGTTTCGGCATTGGCCGAGGCGCACAGCAGCGCAGTGAGCAGCATCGTCCCCAGCCCTCGCATATACGCGGGGCGGGGTTTAATTCGTTGACGGAGGGCCATGAGGCAGTACCTGATAGGGATTTCAGGTACAGAAGAAGCGATCAGGAGGAGGGCGTCAGCAGGAAACCATTATCAGGTGGCTAAGGGGTTGATCGGCTGATCGTGGAAGGTCACACAACCTGCTGGACGATGGTGCAGCCTCCTCGGGGGCTGGAGGTCTTGGCCGTGCACAACGATTTTATATAGCGGCAAAACTGATATAGGTGCATAGGGACCGGAAAGGTTTATATTGCGATTTTAGGCGTTTGCGTGGGCTCAACATATGGCTGCAAGAGGTTGTGTTTCAGGGCGTGAGTATTCTGTAGCGAATATTTTTGATGACGCCGTCTACCCTCGAATGAAGGAGGAACCACTTCTCAATGCACTGGACGAACTGGTCGTTCCCGTCAGAAAGGTCGGTGCACCACATTTTCGTCGTATGGGTAAGGCTTCGTTCGGCAAGCGTATCGGAAGGACTGAAAATAATCCGACTCATAACGAATGCGTCCGCGTACTTCACGAACAGTTATCTGATACGGAAGTGACAAGGGTTTCTATTTCAACCTATCTCTTTTCAGAGGGCGCACGTGAAGAGCAGGTCATTTTTTCCACGCTTCCTGGAAGCGATTACCGGTGGTTCATGGAGGCAGACGCGCGGATTGCGTTCGAGAATGACACTTACATTCAGCCAGACCTCAGCGGTCGGGACGCCAATCGCTTTTTTCCACGAGCTAGTTGTCCCAACATCATTATTGAAGTAATTCGAACTCATGAGCCAGAAGAGGAAACCTTCAACCGTCTCTACGAGCTGTCTCGGACTAACACGCTTGTAGTTTTTTATGTCATCGGAGACGGAAGCCGAGGCGGTAAGCTGAACAATTTTCGTAGGAACGGGGAAGAGTTAACGCTTCGGATTTCTCACTACCTCATCGCTGGCCAGCCATACGTAAATGGCGTAGCAGTTAAAGCTCTTGGCGAGGACGAAACGCTAGCGCACTGGCACAAATATCTGACGAATAGCTACTTCAAAAAGGCAAAAGAATCGGCTTCCTGACCGCGCATACTCATGCCAAGGGCTTCAATATCGATAAGGCGTCGTTGACAATGACGGCTATCTCACGTTGCCGTTGGTCTCTGCCTTGCCAGAATCCACGCCGTTCAGCCAGAGACAAGGCTAGCTCAAGATTTTTACTTTCAATAGCTTCTTCTAGGTACTTATCTGCCAGGTGGCTGTAGTTTGCAAAAAGCGCCTTTTCAGACGCAGAGATGGCCTCTGATTCACTTCGGTATGTCCCAAGACCAGATAGCTTCTCTATTTGAAATGACCAGTCATCTTCGCTGCCAATAAAGTCCGGATGATGGTACTCGCCAGCTTGCTTGGCGTAGTCGACAGTTCGGCCTATGTTTATGAAAGGGAATCGAGGATGTTTATTGATTGAGGACGAATGCATTTTTTTGCTCCTACTGAAAAATTGCTCACATCTTGATGTCGAGTCTCGACGGTCGAGCTCATCGAGCGTCACTGGCAAGCCAATCGATTGCCGACAGCAATGAATCGTTGCTGGCCGCGCCTAATAGCTTGATTGATCGCTGGGTCAGGTTGTCAGTGATGATTAGGGTGGGCGTGGCATCAATTTTCTTCATCGCGGCTTCTTTGACTTGCTGTTGGACACGCTGGCCAGCCTCCGGTGTCGGTGTCGAACAGCCCTCCACCGCCGTGGCCAGATCTGCAGCTTGAGCCGATGACACATCAAGTTGCCCTGGCAGACCAGCACCATTGGAGCGCGTCTGCTGATAGATCAACTCCACGACCGTCCAGAAAGCCTGATTGCCACTGCTCATACCCACACATTCGGCCAGGCGCGTCTCGCGGCTGGCTGTGGGCTCGTGGATGGACAGTGGCAAGTGGTGCCATTGAAGATTGACGTCAGGTTGCGTATCAATCCAGAACTTCAACTGCGGGAAGTAATCCCTGCAGTAGGGGCACTCCAGATCTGCGTACTCGGTGACGGTGAATCTGGCGCCGGGAGCGCCATAGATCCAGGGACCGCTAAAAGCATGGGGCGATGCGGTTTCCATCTCTCTCGGGGCAAAGAGAGTGTAATAGGCAGCACTCAAAAGCATCCCGATTACTGCTGCCAGGAACAGCAGCCTTAGACGACTACCGGTCATGCTGATTCTTCTCCCATGGACGTCGGTTTGCCCAATAGCTCCTGTTCTAATAGCTCCTGCAATGACTGCCTGGCCATATCGGGCTGGGGATGTTCTTTCAGCCAGTTATCCAAAGCTTTACGCAATTGCGATTCGACGTCGCGTCGATCAACCGCGCTGTGTTTGACCACTTGCAGGTGTTCAATCAATACCGGCGCGCAGATCTGCAACGTGGCGAGTGAGACTTCTGTCGACTCCTTACTAAGAATTTGGGTCAGGCTGTCAATCAGGTTTTGAGTCAGGGCATCCATGGCTCTCATGCCAGGTTCTCCAAAGGGGTCGGGAAGGTAAGTTTTGGAGGTTCAATCCCACGCTTTCTATCGAGGTCTTCGGCAACGCCGAGGGCGGCGCCGAGTTCGTCGACACCCAAGGACTGCATCAGGTCGTAACGGTGCTTTTTCTCCTCAGGCTCAGTCATGGCGAGGGCGAGGTAAAGGCTGGGAGGCACTGCCCGGAATAGTACTTCCATCGATTTGGACATGATGACGCCTTCGGTGAATTTGCCACTTTCCTTGCGGGCCGAAAGCATCAGCGATTTTTGCGCCGGCGATAGCTCTCGGAATTTCGCGATTTTCTCGACCTCGTCAGGCGGCATATTCAGACAGATCCACCACTCGATCATGTTGAGCATCGGTGCCGCCGCGGGCGGCAAGTCATCAATGTTTTGGGTGGCGAGCCAGAACCAGGCGCCGAGTTTTCGCCACATTTTGGTGATCTTGATGATGTAGGGCGATAGCAGCGGGTTCTTAGTGACGATGTGGCCTTCGTCCGTCACGTTGACTATAGGGCGACCTTTAAACTGATCGCGCTCGGCAATGTTATTGACCGTGTTGATCAGCGAGATGTAGGCGATCGACAGTTGGGCGTTGTAGCCCTCTCGCGCATAGGTCGCCAAGTCCACAATCGTGATGTCCGCCTCTGGCCACGGTGTGCCGTCACGGTTGAACATCTCGCCATCTGCGCCCATGCAAAACATATCCATGGCCTCGGCCATTTCCAGCATGCGCTCCCGACGAGCTTCGGGAATGGTTGTGTCTTTACCCGCAGCGGTGAGGGCATCTCGAACATCCTGAGTTCGGACTGTGCGTGCCTCTTTCGCACAGGTCTTAGCCGCCGAAAGGATGCAGTGGCGGATGGCACTTCGGTCGGCCCGGGTCAGACGTGCGTCTTCCTTCTCCTCACCACCTGTGATCATCAACCTGGCTACGATTTCCATTTCGCCCAGGACGTCACGCTCGTCCTCGTCATCCGCTGGGAAGGTGGTTGCCGAGTGGTCATCAGACACATCGATATCATCGGCGTCCAGCGTTTTGACCTTGTGCGGTGATTCGACCAGGCGAATGGCATCGGCGAATGGAGCCAGGCTGACGCCTGAGCCGGGGGCCAGCTTCAAGCGGTTGACTGTGAGCCCCAGCTTCTTGGCAAAGTCACCCAACAACCCGAAGCTATTACCTGCCTCGACAATGAACAGCCTGGGTCGATACACGGCGATCAACTGATTGATCAGATAGTTCAGCGTGGCTGACTTACCCGCACCGGTCGGGCCGAAGATGAACATGTGCGCGTTCATCTGCCGGTCCAGCTTGTTCAGCGGGTCCACCGTCAAGGGCGCACCACCTCGGTTGAACAGTGTCAGCCCGGGGTGGCCGGTGCCGCTGGCACGGTCCCAGACAGGGCACAGATTTGCAATGTGTTGGGCAAGCATCATCTGCACGTACCAGTCCAGGGCACGGCTTTGAGTGACATCGAAGTTGGCCGGCAGCCAGCGAAGGTAGCTATTCAACGGCGCTACTTCATCGGCCGGCGAGACGGGTTCCATCCCGGCACCGAGCAGGGCGTTCGTTAATGCCATGCTCCGATCATTTAATTCTTCCTCGTCACGGCCGCTGAGATAGAACGCCACACTGCCGCGATACAGTTTGTGTTTCCTGCCGATGAGTTTGCGCGCGTCGTCCACGGCCTCGCGGGTCAGGGCAGATGCCTGATTATCACCGACCGATTTACGCGCCAACTTCTCCAGGTGCGCCTCGAGGACGTCCTGAGGGGTGATCACCAGGGTGATGTTGAGGACGGTATCCTCTGGCAGCTTATCGAACAGGGCATGCAGAGCATCGCCGCCCTTGCGGGTTTCACCGGTCAAATGCCCGGTCTTGGGTGCCTCGCGCAAGCGATCGAGGACTACCACGCGATGGGGGAGACCATCGAAGTACCACAGGCCTTTGCCAACGTCCGACCGTGGCTCTCTGTAAAACAGGCTTTGGGCGAAGTCGCCGCCGCTGGCCAGCGGCAATTCGTCCTCTTCGGGTTTGCCGGTGCGGGTGTTGACCAGCTCGAAGAAGCGATCAATATCGCTGCGGGCAGAGCCCAAATGATCGGCGTGTGGGTTGAACCAATGCAAGAGCCAGTGCCGGATATCGTGACCATCCATGCGTTTCGTCTTGATGCCGGCGTTGGCCAGGCCGCCGACAAGGCGCTCGCAGATGTTGCGCAGGTACATGGCCGGAGTCTGGCCACGGATCTTTCCATCGCCGGTACTGGTGCTGCGGCGATAGACAACCATGCGAACACGTCGCTGCTGGCCGCGCCATGGCAGTTGCGAGACCTTGGTGTCCTCAAACAGCCCGCCCGGCTTGGAAATCGCCGCCAGGTGGTGTTTGAACAACTGCAGGTACATTTCCGTGAAGGCAGTGCCCTGGGCGCGCGGTTGTATGTACTCGCGCAGTTGCTGCAGGTAATCATCCCAGCTGGTTTCGTCCTTAGCATAAAACTGCACGACCCAGGGCGACTCATCCAGTTCGTCAAAGCTGTCCTGCAGTGCGTTTTCCAGGGCATCACGAGCTTTGCGCAACCATTCCGGATCCCGGCCCTCGGTGCCAATGGGCGTGATCTCAAAGAAGGCTGCCAGCGATTTGCCATCCTCGAGGAGCATGGCCTGCTCATCAGGCAGGTACTCTGCCCAAGGTAATAGATCCACAAAGCTGGGCTTCACGTCATACAAGGCAGAAACATCGGCCACAGTGGCCGGTTTGCTTTTCGAATCCTGCCAGTTGCCGGGCGTTGGTACGCCCTGGGCACTGAGGCGTCCAAGGTAACGCTCCATCGCTTCATCCATGGATGCCGATGCGGCTGATGGTGTTTCCTTCAGTGGTGGCTGAGATATGGGCTCGTCGGCGGTGATCAGCTCTTCAGTGACCTGTTCCAGGGACGTAACCACGGTGTCATTTGCAGGCTTCGAGTGCCTCAGGCTTTCCAGAAGTCCCATCAATAGTCCTCCACCCGTTCACCGGGCATCGCGTACTGCACGCGCTGATAAAGTGGGAAAACGGTCGTGTACCCAGGTACTGGCGCTGGGTCAGAACCCGCCAGGTGCGGGAACACGTACATGACCAGGTCAGGATTGGGCAGACGCTTGAACTGGCTGTAGATCTCGTTTTGAGAGGTGCGGGTGTAGGCCGCGTTTTCCTGCAGGCCGCCCTGACCCGCGTCGAGCGGTCGGCGCAACTGAGCGCGCGCATCGAGCATCTGTCGATTGCTGGAGCTGGTTCCTGAACCTGTGGTGCCGCCATCCCAGACGTCCATCATGGTGTTTTTGCCATGAGGCAGCATTTGTTCCTTGTCCGTGGAGCACCCGCCCAGCAGCGCGATGGCCAACAGGGCGCAAAGGCATGCTGGCTGGCGAAAGAGGCTAGTTGAGTCAGTCCAGATTGGCAGCGGCATGGCGTGCTCCTGTGCCGTAGTTGACCTTGCGGCCTTTGATTTCGTAATCAATGTCCAGCTCCTGGTCCAGGTGCAGGACGACCTTGGCGCCAGGCTCTACGTACACTGCCGCGAACGCCTGGCCGTAAAGTTTGTTCACCCAGGCAGAGATATCGCTGACGCCCGAGTTGAGGATCTGGCCCATGGCCTGGTTACCGGACACACCGGTGGTGCCGAGGGTGCTGCCGGAGCTTGATACGTAGGATGAGGTGGTGTTATCGGTCTTGATCAGTGACGCAGCGCCGGCACCGGCAGCCGTGATCAAGGCCTGGGAACCGATGTATTGAGCGGCGTTGCTGCGCCGTTCACCGCTGATGCAGGGAATGCCATAGGGATCACTGATCCAGCCCATGCCACCCTGGACGGGTTGTGGCTGACCAGCGCTGGCCTGGTTCTGATTTTGGTTGCTGTTGTTCTGCTGGCCATCCTTGCTTGGCGCCGGCAGTGTGCGGATGGTGCCGTCGGTGAAGACGAAGGTCATGCTGCGGATCTGCCCACGCACACACGATAGCGTCCAGTCACCGGACGCCGAGCCGCTGGCCACCGCACCGGCCACGTCCGGCAGGTCGATACCGTTGGCTGTCAGGTTGTCCGGACCGATAAGCACTTTGAAAGGGTAGGGGTCGTTCACAGTGCCATCGACAGGGACACGGCCAATCAGTGCAGACATGGCCACCGACCCCATCAATGTGGAGTTCTGTGGCAGCGTGTAGACCTTACGGACTTTTTTGCGTGACTCCTGCTGACTGGTTGGGCTCATGCTGTCGCTCACACGCTCCGCACCGCTGTTGAGCGCTTTCTGTCCCCGATCCACCGAGTCACCGAATGACGACGGGAAGCTGAAGCTGCTCGGCTGCAGGCTTGATCCAGCAGCGATGGGCTTGCCTGTGGAGTCCACGGCAGTAGCGTCTTGCGGACTGATCCAGATGATTTCCGAGCTATCACTTGGCTTTTTGACGTCAACGCCTTCGCCAGCCGCGATTCCCAGGCCAATGGGCATGTCGTTGTTCGAGGCGGCAGGTTTACCCAAATTGTCGAACTGCTTTTGAATCATTTCAGTCAGACTTTGTTGCCGCTGCACGCTATCCGTTTTCATTTGTTCTGTTGCCGCTTGAACGCGCTGATTGACTACCTGATCGATGTTTCCCAGCTTGAGCTTCAGCGTTTCGTTTTCCTGCTTTGCAGCTTTGTTATCCAAGAGCACCTGGTTGACCTGATCCTTGAGCTGGCGGCCTTCTGCAACCATCGTGCGCAGGGTGTCGCTTGGCGTATCGCCGTCGACGCCCATTGCCTTGGCCTGCTCGGCGGTCAGTTTTGGGCCGCCTGCGTCACCGCCGTCCGTAGCCGGTTTATTGCCAAACGCCTTGATCCCCAGAAACACTGCAAGGACGATAATGGGGATAACCAGTATTTTGAGGAGCGGATTACCTTTCATGATCGGCCTCCTGTTTCACGCGCGGGTCGGCTTGGCCAATTGCCGGGAGCACCGACTGACCGATGCCATGCCCACGGGTGACGACATACAGCGTGGTCGTGTCCGTTGCGTCGCCCTTGGCACCCAGGTAATTGTGTTGAAAGGTCGCCGTCACCAGGTCGCCCATCAATTCCCGTGGATCAAGTGAGAGACGCTGCGTGGTCTGATTGCGCAGCTTGACCGCAGTAACCCAGTAGTCGTCCAGTTGCCATGAGCCCAGTGCGGAGGAGACCACCGGCAGGGTTGGCAGCAGCGTGGAAAGGTCAGCGCGTCGATCCAGCTTCACCTGGATGATGCCCTCCACGGGCTCCACGGTTCGAAGGGGGGCGTACAGCATTTGCGATGCATAGCGAGTGAGAACTACCGGTACGGGCGTTTCACCTTTGGGCGGCGCGTCGTCTTCCTCGGTCTCTTCCTCATCGTTGGTATTGACGGCTGCTGAGGAGGTGCGACTGGTGGCTTTCAGCGCCGGTTTGCTGGTCCCATAACGGGTAGGGGCCGTTTCGCCGGCGATGATTTTGACCGGCTCAAGGGCGGCCTGGTCTTTTGGCGCTGTCATTGCAGCGATATCCACCAGCATGATTTCGCCGGTTTGAACATTTTGCAGCTGCAGGCGTGTGGGTTCGATGGTCTCCTTGGCGAGCAGATAGATCGCACCGCCAATGCTCTGAACCCGCAATTTGTCATTCAGTGATCGAGGGATGCCTACCCGGACATTCTGGTCCAGGAAAACGATGCGTTCTTGTCCGACGACCAGTGGGACCGCCAGTGGCAGCCGTTCCCAGCGCATGATCTCTACTGCCTGGGCTGACCAGGTCGCCATCAGCAGGCAAGCGACGATGCTGAATCGCGCTACGAAGCGGAATACTGTCATTTGGCACCTCCAGCAGGAGGTAGCGGGGTGGCATCGATTCGTTGAGGCGTACCGCTGTAGCAATCCCATGCCATGCCGAAAGGGTTTTTTTCTGGATCGACGTCTTGGCGAATGATGTGTAACGGGTAACGAGCGAGCGCGCGTTTGACCAGCTCCCCACCGAGGTATTCATCAGCGGAGAGATCCAGGTTGACGGTCCATTCGTTGATCGAGAGTTGCTTAACGTGCAACGTCGGCTCGTCGCCATAGCCTCGGCCAGGAATCTCATACACTCCTCGCACACGCTTACGCAGCTCGCCACTATTGCGCCGCAGTTCGAAATCACTTTGCAGGTAGGCTCGGCAGGACGGCGTCAGGTAGGCCGTGAGCTGGATGAGATTACGCTCATAGTCCACTTCACCATTTGTGGGCCAGCGATTCAGTTGCTGGAAGATGTAGAAGCCAAAGGTGTAAACCGACTCTGGCGGTACATCCCACCACTTGCGTGTACTGCCCGATCGCAGATCTGGAGGTACATGGACCGTTAGTTCGCGCGGTGCTGACCACCAGCCGTAGCCCAGGCCTACGCTGATCAAAGCACTCACCACCAGCGCAATACGCAGGCTGACGATATGGGTGCGCTGCGCGTCTGCGAGTTTCCAGAAACGGCTCATATCTGCCCCCGGCGTTTACAGGTCCAGGCGCCTGAGCGGATCACCAGGCGCGCACTGTTCATGAACGTCGGACCTTGCTCTGCAATGAGCCATTGGGCACGGCGATACAGCCAGGTCTCAGGTCGACCGCGCTTGAGCCTGCGCAATACACGCGCGGCGATCAAAAGTCCGGCAGTTCCGCCGGCGAGTGCAGTGACCACTGGCATCGCGGGCGTAACAAAAAATGCCAGCGGAATGCCGATGACAAGACCGACGCCGGCACTGCCGAAAACGGTCACCCACATCTCGTCAGCGGTCAGCCCACCGATGACGACGGGCTGGTTATTCAGTCTGCTCGGAAGGAAAAGCAACGTTCCGTCATCATGCTGATCACTCATCAGTGCACCTTAATCGTCAGAGTACGGAAGTGGCTTTTGTGACCAGGAAGATCGTGATACCGATCAGGCAGACCCCCACTGTTGCAGTCGCACCGAGGTCGGCCCATTTCGCCTTCCCCATGTGAATTTCGTGATAAACCCCGATCCCATGACGGCCGACCATGATCAACGCGGCGGCACACATCACCAGTCCAATGAGGGTGAAACCATCGAACATGTAGTTCTGGATCGTCTGCATGATGCTCGTGCCTTCACCCCGAGTAGGGGCCTGGGCCTGCGGCAAGGCCGCGAATGACATCTGCGGTAACGCGGTCAACAAAACTGCTGCCTGAATGGCCGAGGCGGTCCTGATGCGTTTTACGCTTGCAGATAAGCGAGGAAGGAACGGCATTTAAATCTCCTAAAGGTCAGTGCAAAAGCATGAAACTCATGATCATGAACATCAGGGTCCAGCGGATGACCCCGGCGGTTGCCGCGGCTTGATCAAGATTGCGTGTCGACCAGCCGCGGTAGATGCTCTGGAACACCCACACTCCCCACAGCGTGGTGACGACGACGGCCAACCCCACCCACAAGACGTTGCTGTCGGCAGCGGAGAACCCGCCTGCGGTCTGGAACGCGCTGGATTGGGCAGAGGACATCGTCATGGCTGACGTTCGCTGTTGGTGGTGTAGTGCCCCGACAGCTCGGTGGTGTCTCTGGGCTGTGCCCGGGACGGCGAGAGGTAGTCCTGCAGGCCTTGGCGCATACGCGCGACGTCGCCTGCCAGGCGCTGGTAATCGAAGTGATAACGCTGGGACCCATCGTTGGGCAGTTCTCCGCTGCGCCGCGCAACAGCTTCGAGCGCATTGAGTTCGCGAATCATGACTTCGACGTTCGCCTGCTCGGAGGCAGTGCCTGCGGCTTGTGCCTGGTTCACGCAGAACAGGCTGGCAACGATGAAGGTGACCATGCACCCGTTGCATAGCAACGAGCCGGTTTTCTTCGGGGGAGTGATTTTCAATTTGGGGGCCTCAGTATCCTGCTGCGGGGCAATGTCCACAGCATGACCAGAGGCCAGATTTGAATCAGCAGGAAACCCTTATCAGGTCCAAGAGGGTTTAAATGCGCCTGTAAACACGAACAATCAGCGGGCCTGTGAGCGCTTGAAGAACAGCAAAAAGCCGGTGGTTAACGCATATCCAAATGCCCAACCTTGAGCGTTTTGATTGCCTACCTGGTCGTGGCCACGGTTGATCGGTTGAGCGCTTACCAGCTCCCATCCTTCCAGGCCATGACGATTGAGCACGGCCAGGGATTCAGGACTGTTCAGGTAGGCCTGAATGTCCGGCTCAGTGGTTTCGTTGGTGGATTTGAAGAGCAGACCGCTGGTGACGGTCTTGTAAGGGAGGGGGACGAAAGCGTGGGTGTATTCGAATGAAGGCATGGGGCACCGGCTGCAAGTTGGGTCAAAGCAGGCTTGCAGCCGATGGCGCGGTACAGCAAGGCGAAACCCTTTTTTGTGTCGTTTAGGGTTTCGGGGACAGACGGACCCATTGGTGCCATGATGGGAGCGCCAGAGACCCCGGAAATCATGGACATCCTCAAATCTGGTTGACACAAGTGTCACCTTGTATATCCTTGTTGTTGAGGACTGCAACTGCGCATTCGTCGGGACTGGGTACCAGCAAAGGCCCCCCCGCATTTTTGGCAGCAGAGGAAGCTGGTTTCTCTGAAGTAGTGACGACGGGCATAGCCGGTCGGATTCTGAACCCAAGGTCGCTAGACTGGGAGCTAAAGAATCGCTGCGACTACTCCTCTAGAACATTGAAAAGGCGCCCTTGGGGCGCCTTTTTCATTTGTGTGTTGGCTTTGGTTCAGGTGCTGTGAGATCAGGTTTCATCGGTCGCGGAATCTGACCTACCAACGTGCCATGCGCTCGACGCTGGGGATACCAAGTCACAACGTAATATCCAAACCCGCTAGTACGCTCATGACGTGGTTCAAGGATTAGTGTTCCTGCAGACGTCCTGAGCACCGCAATGCGGTTTCCGCCACGTTGCTCTTTGAACTCACAGTAGATTTGCGCTCCTGGAACAATCATTTTTGCGATGTGCCCGGCCACTCCGTCGATGGTGGCACAACCTTGCTTAAGCAAATCCGGTTGATGCGCTTCCCAAATGTGAATTACACCAAAACCGCTATTCGCTCGGCGGTGAACACCCACGCGCAAATAGACCTCACCCCCCGGCAAACCAAATTTCGGCATGTCTGGAATTGTGCCAAAGCTAAACCCGCCGTCAGGATGGGCTAGTAGTGTGTTTTCTTTGAGTTTGAGCAGTTCAGACAAAACCGAATCCAGACTATGACAGACGATAGAAACTAGCCGTCACGATTGTGACACGACTGAAATAAGACGTGACGAACAGCCACGTACAGACCAGGGGCAATGGAACACACGGCCCGTTACCTTGCCGAAGCTATCAGTGCTTTGTTGTCTTTGAACCGCTGCATGATATCGATTACCAAGGAGTTGATCGCAAGAATTTTCATCGCTCTGGTCACTGACACGTACAGTAGGTTCAGCTCATCGTCGCGCTTTGCCGCATCGATGTCGGGTGACAGAGGATCTGCGCTGAAGTCCTCGTACAGACATACAAAATCCCACTCCAGGCCCTTCGCTCGATGGGCGGTGGTCAGCGTGACCGTAGCGTCCAGCTCGTTGGTGACGGAGCTTTGCCGCAATCCGTCGATCCGCGCCGGCAGATCTGGATACGCCTCAATGATCCTGATCGACCGCAGCATTTCAGGATCCTGAGTCGCCTTTGCGATCACGACATACTGGTCGTAGTCCCTGTAGTCCGTCAGCAGTTTGCGGTTCTGCACGTTGTCCCTGATATCGCGGCTGAAGTAGAACAGATCCTCGAGGTCGCGCAATGAGTAACTGTCGATGCCTCCGACCCAGTGCATCCGATGATTTTTGCTCACCAAGCTCAGTGCATTTTCGATTACGCCACTGACAGTGCGGTGCAGAAACGTTTGGTGAGGCAGACCCTCCGGCAACTTTCGCTTCACCTGGGTGGGCTGGCCAAGGCCCTGCAAAGGGATCGTTTCGCCCTTGAAGGACAGAATGATGTTGGCTACATGGGCCACCGCTGGGCCAAAGCGAAAGCTCTTGGTCAGGTAATGGTGTTCAGCATCTCGCATCCAGGCACCGCTCAATGCATCCACGGCGCCGCGGAAGCGATAGAGCTGCTGATGCCGGTCACCCACTGTGACCTGGGTAATTTTCTGAGACTGGACCAGGTCCGCAATGACCGGGTTAACATCCTGCCCCTCATCGAGGAGCACAGCATCGAAGCGCTGACTCAGATCCGGCTTACTCAACTGGTAGAGCTTCAAATAGCCATCGTGGGTCATCGATACGCTGCGATCCTGCAGATCCACCATACGTGCCCAGATGCTTTTCGCTGCATTGACGGCCTTGGTCTGATAGTCCTGCTGAGCGGAAGTGAGCATTCGATTGTTCTGGAAACGAAGCAGGTGAGCGCTGTTCAATGACATGTATTTGCTGGCCATGAACACATTCAAGATCGACACAACGTCCTTGGCCAACTCCCAATCCTGGATCTTTAGCGTGCGCGCGATATCGGTCAGCCGCAGATTACCTGACAGTTTGTGCTTGTACTGAGTGCCATAGACGGCGTGAGCCAAGCCATGGGCGGTTTTGCAGGTGACATTGCGCGGGAAGCGGTTTTTCGCCGCCATCTCTACCGCTTTGTTGTAGCAAAGGTAAAGCATGCGCATGGAGGACTTCTCCTCGGCATACCCGACCAGCATCGTGGTTTTTCCTGTACCGGCGTAGGCTTGCACCAGCAGCTTCTTGGCCTGTGACTGAATTGCCGGTGTCTGTTCATCGGTCCAACGCATGTTCATCACCACAAAGTTTTGCGCACTAACAGGCGATCAACACGCACCTGCAACTGCTGGAGAATGGGTTTACAGGTACTTCTTGAAACTGGAAGCGGTAATGCTCACCGAGAGCCCCAGAAGCGCGGCGCATGGCAGCAGCACCAGTAATGGGCTGACACTGAAAGGCAGAGCCAGATAGAGCGACCAGGGCATGATCACCAGGGGCATCATCGTCGAGCGCGCCTTGTGGTACAGATAACTGGATTCTCGGCCTGCACCGAAGCGCCGCAGATCCCGCCGTACCAGCCCGTCGACGAACCCGACAAATGCCGCCATCACGAACAGTGGGATCGCCAAGGTGAGAATGACCAGGCGCACGCAGAACACCAGTGCGGTGTAGAGCGCGGCCAGGCCATAGTCCTGGACCTTGGTGACCACCCATGCCAGCTCATAGGTGAAGTCAAACCCACCGCCAGGACGCCCGTGCTGGGCATAGGCGGTCATTTTGGTCAGCCAGTCGAGTAGGCCCGTCTTCACTACCAGCCAGTCATAGGTAAGCTGGACCAGCCACTTGGCGGTGTGCCCGGGTTCTTGGACGATTACACTTTGCAGAAAACCCTGAGACAGCCACCCAAGCTCGTGATCGAGCATGCCCTGGGAGTGATGCCAACCAGCCTCCGGCCAAAAGAAATAGAGGCACAGCCACTCGACGATGATCGCGCCGCCGAGTGAGAGGAACATCACACCGATGAAACGGAAGGGCAGGCTTAGCAGGGAGCCAAACCAGGTCTGTTCCCTGATCTGCTGTTGCTGCGCTTTTTCGGCCACGTCAGCCATGAGTTACGTCTCCTACTCAGGCGGCCGCGTCATCGGGCTTGGCGATTTGCTGGAAGTCCTCGATCAGGTCCAGGGGCAGCGCTTCAGTGAGAGATCGATACCCTGGGGCTTCCCACCAGCCACTGTCTCCCACTTTGCCCACTTGGTAGGTCTGCCGCATGCTTTCGGCCAGGGCTTTTAAATCCGGCGGCATGACTTCATCCGGATCGTTCGCCGGCAGGGGCATGCGGACTTTCCACAGGTTGCCGCCCTCGATCAGCGCGAAACACTGACCTTTGGGCAGTCCGACGACGTGGGCAGGCTCGATCATCGGCACGCTGACCGAGCTGACCTGGTCATGAGTGTTGGAGGTGAATGCCGTTTCGCCCGACGCGGCATCGCTGGCAGAGCTGGCCGGTGTCGTGGTGAATACCTGCACCTTGGGCAACTGATTGGTCAGCAGCTCTGCCGTGGACGTTTCACGAACGCGCAACATGAACACGTTGTTGAAGTTACCGATCACCTGGCCGGCCTTGGCCTTGTTACCGATCTTCGCCTCGATGTCGCTCATGGTTTGGGTGTAGGCCGTCACTTGCATGCCGGCGCCGCCGCCCTTGTTGATCATTGGGATGAACTCTTCGCCCATCAGCTCGTTGAATTCATCGGCGTGCAGGTTGATCGGCACCTTCGAGCCCGCGATGGCACCGGGTAGCCCGTCATCGATACCGAACTTGTAGATGTGGCCGGCCACCGAGACCAGGTCGGAGAACATGGAGTTGCCCACGGCTGCGGCCACCTCGGTATCCGACAGCGCATCGAGGCCGACATACACAACAGCGCGTTTGCGAACGACCTGCATCCAGTCGAAGATCGGGCGCGGGTCGTTGACGTCCTGGTAGTCGGGCGAAATCAGCTCAGCCATGCGCCCGGTGGTAAGCTTTTCCAGCAGCGGCAGCAGGGATGCCACAATCTTGTCAAAGTAGGTCTTGTCGTAACGGACCGCGCTGCGCAGGCCGTCCATAACTGGATCTGATACCCGGGTCTGCGAGAGATATTGGTCAATCGCAACCACCCGGAACGGGCGGCCTTTCATGTTGAACGGAATGTTCTTATCGTTGAGCTTGCCTTCAATCGCTACGATGCTGTCCCAGGCCTTGGGATCGTTTTCCGCGAAGTACTTGGTCGCGTACTCGACGAATATGCCCTCGATGTTGATCACGTGTTGCTGGATCTGCAGGTAGTCAGGTCGACGGCCGAGCGCCACCAGCGCCCGGGCGATGATGTTGACGAATCGCCAGGCGAATTCGCGGAACGCCGCGGAGTTGCCTTCACCGGAAAGTTGACCCGCGATACGGGTGGCCACCTCAGATATTCGACCAAATCGGCCCACGGCGTTGTAGCGTGCCGAATGATCCGGCCAGCCCAGGTGGAAGACATAGAACTCACTCAAACGGCCAGCCCGCTTGGCTTCGACGTACATTCGTTTGAGGAGATCGGCGTCGCCTTTAGGGTCAAACACAATAACGACCTCGTGCTGGCCATTGCGTTTACGGCGTATATCCTGGGTGATGAACAGCTCAGCCAGGCGGGTTTTGCCAACCCGGGTGGTGCCCAAGACAATCGAATGGCCGACCCGCTCGCTCAGGGGCAGAGAGACGTTTTCCTCATAGGGCTCGATGCCGTGCAAGCGTGGCAACCCACCGACCGGGGGCAGCGGCCGCATGGGATTGATCGGAACGTCCCACGACGTCGCCCTGGCCAGCACCTTGATCGGCCAGGGCGCAAACTCTGCTCGCTGCTCGAAGCGACGGGCCATTCGAAACAGTGGCGTAGCCTCCACATAGCTTGCGTACTGCGGAAGATAGGTGTCCATGAGCCGCTGGGTGTGTCGCTGATGCCAGCGAAAGCCCAGGCCGATGAACAGCCGCTCATTGCTGACCGGCACTTCCTTACTGGTCATGGTGTAGTGAGGCAGCCGGCGAATGTTTCTTCGGTACCGCAAAACTCGCGATGCTTGCTTCAACCGCGTCACGCCCAAGACCAGAAAGCCTGCCGCGCTGACGGCTCCAAAAAGAGGGGTGAGCGCAAATGCCCAGGGTGCGAATACACAGAGAAATGCGCCGGCGGCGCATACCGCAACGGTATAGAGTTCAACTGCAGGTCGAAGGAGGGAGTCAATCGCATAGTCGGTGGCCATCTGACCTCCTATTGCTCAATCGCAGTGGCGGTGATGAGGGCGGGGTAATGCTCCAGCGCCAGGCGCTGGGCAAGGTCATCACCCGGTGTTGGTGCAATCCGTACTCCGGTGATCCAGCCCTGAATGACCGCCAGGCGCTGGCTGGACGCAACGTTGACCACAAGGCCCATCGCTTGCATTTGCCGGAGAGCGTCTGCGTGCTGAGTCAGCCAGAGCCGTGATTGTTCGTCGTCCCCGACCAGGAAGAATGGCGTCAGGCCAGGGGCATTGATGACGCGGCCCTGAACCGTGCCTGGCGATAGGCGCGTCGACCGCACCGGCAGGCCTTGTGCTTTCGAGACATCTACTTTGCCGATCGGAGAGGCTGTCACAGGCGTGGCGGGTTGAGGATTTAGCCCCCGATAGTAGGGAAGTGCCGAGTCACCGCCTCGGTCGTCGACCACGATGAGTGGTGATGCATACAGCGGTAGCGCCGGTATGCCCATCAATGCGATCAGGGTCAGCTTGGAAAGTTTGTTCATGGGTTGCCCGCCAGTTGAGTGATGCCGGTCACCCGACTGAGGTGCTCGGCGAATAATTTGCGGTAGCGTGCGGCCGCTGGACCTCCAGCAGGATGGTGGTAACGACCGGCAGCTGCGATCCAGTCCCCCGTGGCCGCGTAATGCTCAGCCAGGAGCTGGGAGGCCACCCTCAGGTTGGTGTAGGGATTCAAGGATTCGCAGGGTTCGGAGAAACGTTGCCCGTTCCAGCCGATGTTCACTTGGCCAAGCCCTGAGTCCACTTTCTTCGGACCCACAGTGGCGACGGCGATCAGCAATGCTCTGCAGGCGTCATCCCGCGTCGCAAAGCGGTAGCCCGCACCGGCAACGTTCAGCGTCCAGGGCCACGGCACCAAGATTCTCTTGCGGCCCCGTAAGTAGGTGCCGCTCTCCTGCAGCGCCACGGAGTACAGCACCTCGGAGGGGATGCCCGCCGAGTATGCGGCGAGCTGATAGGCAGGCGGCGGGAGCTCATTACCCTGGGCTGTTAGCAGAAACCACAGGGCCGCCGCGCCAGCCAGGCGGGACAGCCATGCTGCTGTCATTGACGCAGCCATTGCCCGTTCACTTCACGAACAACAGCAGGCAACTCACCGCCCAGGCCAAGGCTCAGCCAGCGGCCCGCATCGTGGTTCAGGGTTATTTGGCGTTTGCGCACGCTGGTGGGGTCAATGTTCGCCTGAATTGCCCAGGCGCGGATCCGTGCGTCGTCGCCCTGGCTGCCGACCATGTAGACATCGAACTCTTGCCCGCGGGCCTGCAATGCCTTGACCCGCTGCGCGCAGTCCACGCAGTCGGCTTTGACGAACACAGCCAGGCGCCCGCTTGCCCGGGGGGCAGTGCCCGCAGAGCCTGATCCGGAAGGCTGGATGGGCAGCAGGTTCGGGTAAAGGCGTTTCCACGCTTCATCGTAGGCCTGTTGGTAGGCCAGTTCTTTGGCCGTGCGCTGGGCTTCGGCTTGTACCTGGAGTTCGGCGTAATGCCGGCGCTCTTCATCATTCCTGGCTTCGATGCCCAAAGCGGTCAACGGGTCGAGGCCTGGCGAGTAAATCCCTCGGGATCCTTGCATCAGGCCCTGGTAACGCTGCCATTCCTGCTTATCCAGATTCCACTCTTGCGCACGTGCTTCGGCGGGGCCTTCGATAAAGTTGATGGTCGAGTTGGGCGAGTTGCGAACGGAGGCTGTTCCAGAATCAGCTAGCGCCTGGTTACACCAGAGGCCCGTCAACCCGGCCATGATTAAAATGCGTAGGTAAACACGGTGCATAGAGACCTCTAGGGCTTGAGAGAGACGATTCGGGATGTGCCGTTGATGCTGAACTGGGCGCGCCCGTCATCCAGGCCGTTCAGACGCCAGTTGCTGCCAGCAACCGTGTCGCCGGGTCGCACCAGGTAAAGCTGGCTGAGTTGCGTACTCCCAGGGGGCGCAACGGAGAGGAAGCGTTCGCCGCCGCGATACTCGACACCGACAACAGTAAATGGTGGCGGGGTTTCTACAGGTTTTGCGATGGCTTCGGTTTTGCGCGGAGGAGGGGCTTTGGATTTAGCGGGCTTGGTGGGAACGGGCGCTGGCGTCGTCTTTGGCCTTGTTTTCACAAAGTCCTGAAAAGTGGCCTGCAGTCCTTCAAACTTCGCCTCCAGGGCAACGATGTCCAGCATCGAGGCAGCCGAGGGCGAGGTGGGCTGCGTGGACTCTTGATTCTTCTTGATCTGCGTCTGAAAGGTATCCATACGATTGGACAGGGCCTGTTGCCCGGCACGAAAATCTTCCATCGTGACTGACGGTGCCTTTGCGCTTTGATCGAGCCGATCTTCCACGCTATTGATGCGCTGGATCAGCGAACCGATGCTGTCCTGGTCCACCGTACCCGCGAGCGCAGTGCTCAGGTGGTAAATCTGGTATTGCTGATACCCACACCAGCAAGTCAAACCGACCAGGCATAGGGCTTTCAGGACGATGGGATTACTTAGCGAAATTTGCAGTGGCAGCTTCATGGATGGCCTCACTCATGATGTGAGGCACTTTCGCAAAAGCGTTAGAACAATTCAGTAGGAAACCCTTATCAGGTCCAATGGGGTTTTATTATAGCTGCGCCGGTTGCGGGTATTGGCAGCGGATCGCCGAGGTCAGGCCTAGGGTATGTAAGGTCGATGGGGCAATGGCAGTGCTTTGCGTGAGGAAAACACCACCCAACGGGAAGTGTTTTCCCGTCGGGTGAAATGAAGACGTGTTACTGGGCTTTAGAGCAGTTGCCCTGATTCAATCGATATGAAGCGCGGGTACCTGATGCAGGATGTCGTTTCGCTGGGCGAACCAGCATTCTCCCAGCAGTCGTTGTCCCGATCCCAGCCACTTTCGCAGAACTCGAAAATGACACCGACGCTGAAACCGTGAGGCTGAGCATTCAGTATGGCCGCGCAGAGATGGCCATCATGAAGGAGGGCCACGCAATCACTGCTGATGACGAGGGCTGAGCCAGGATTGGCTTCCAGGAGGCGCCGATATGACGACAGTGTTTCGGTGTAAGAGTCGAGCTTGTGGGTAGCGTGCATGGTGTTTCTCCAGATAAGTGGGGAAACACCGCCTATGGGGAGTGATCCCCGCTGGGTTGAAAATGACTGTGATTAAGGTGCATTCATCGTTTGGCACTGCCTTACGACCGTTCGCGCTTCCGAATGCTTGGGCGAACTTGGGGATGGATTAGCGCCTCAAAGGCGCCGCAGTCATGAAGTCCGGACTGCCTGGGATGATGCTGTCAACGACAGCAAATCCACTTTGGCAGGTTCTGAAAGATCACTGTTTTTGTCAAGGTCGGTCCAAATAGTGAAATCGCAGACACTGGACCAGCTCGACGTTCAAATTGCGAGTATCACAACGACCTCATTTGGGCCTTAGCGTCGGGCGGCAGTCGACCCAATGCAGACATTCCCCTTGCACCAATTTGATTCTACGCAGACACGGCGTACAGTGTATGTGTCGGAAAAGGCAGACTTGGTTTGGTAAGCCCAAGTCCTTTCGCGCTGTGAAAGCTCTGTCTACTGCGTAGCACGCAAGACCCCACGACGAACACGCGCCGCATTGCGGCGTTCCTTGTTCGTCCGTGCGGTTTCATTCGATGACTGCTCCGGTCGAACGACCTTTTAGGAGCATTACATGTCATTTTCAAAACTTCACGATGTCATCATTGCTGGGGCCGGCCCCGTCGGTCTTTTTCTCGGCTGCGAACTAGCGCTCGCTGGGCTCGATGTGTTGATCGTTGAACGAGCCGAGAGTCCACAGGCGCCGCTGAAACTGCCGCCGCTGGGCATGCGAGGTCTTTCCGTAGCGACCGGTGAAGCGCTTTATCGCCGGGGACTTCTGGACGATCTGATCGCGACTGCTGACGCCGCTCGTGCGGCAATCGCTAGCCATGCGCCAAGCCGGGGCGCCGTCAAGCCCACCAAAGCGCAGGTGGGGCATTTCGCTGGGATTCCCATCGATCCCGCCCTGGTCGATCTGTCGCAATGGACTTACCGGCTGCCTAGTCCGGCGTTCGCTAATTTCGCGGCCGACATGGCTTCAGTTGAAGCAGTGCTTACGGAGCGAGCACTGGCTTTGGGGGTCGAGATCCGCAGAGGCTTGGCGGTAACGGGGGTCTGCGATGGGAGCGACCAAGTGACCATCGACCTAGGCAACTTAAAATTGCGCGCGCGCTGGCTTGTCGGCTGTGATGGTGGACAGAGCAGTGTCCGTAAACTGGCTGGCTTCGATTTCCCAGGGACGGAACCGGAATTCACCGCTTACTATGCGCTCGTCGACATCGCCGATTCGCACAAGCTTCTCCCTGGCCGCAATGCCACCGCGTCGGGCTTCTATGTGAATCTTCCCGGGCAGATTTCTATCGCCGACTTTGACGGTGGTGCATTCGACCGCTCGAGCGCCATCACCCGGGACCATCTACAGGCGGTACTACGTCGCGTGTCGGAGACCGATGTCACGCTGACGGCGGTTCGGCTTGCTACGAGTTTCACCGACCGGGCCAGACTCGTGACAAGCTATCGTCGCGGGCACGTGTTGCTGGCGGGCGACGCTGCGCACATTCACTCGGCGCTCGGAGGCCAGGGCCTTAATGCCGGCCTGGGCGACGCAATGAACCTCGGGTGGAAGCTGGCTGCGACGGTCTTAGGAACAGCGTCCGAGCAGTTACTCGACACATACGAAACCGAGCGTCGTCCCATCGGCCAATGGGTGCTTGACTGGACGCGGGCCCAGGCTAGCATCATGAAGCCAACACCTCAGGCCAGGGCCATTGAGGGTATCATGCGCGACTTGGTTGGCACCGGCGACGGCGCAACCTATTTTGCCGAGCAACTTTGGGGCATTACGTTGCACTATGATCTTGGCAGCGACCATCCGCTAGTCGGCTACAGTGCGCCCGACTTAACTTTCCAGAATGGCCGTCGGCTGGCAGAGCACCTGTGCGCAGGCACCGGCGTTCTGATCAACCTCGCCGGCGATGAACGATTGCGGGCTGCATCAGAACGTTGGCGCGACCACATAGACTACATCGAGTCTGTTGCGCAAAATTCCCTGGGATTGAGTGCAATGCTCGTACGCCCGGATGGCTTCGTTGCCTGGGCTGCGGATGGGGAACCTGATTTCGGCGGTTTCGATCAGGCCATCTCGCAGTGGTTTGGCGCGCCAGCCTTAGCCTGCTGAAGTCGAATGTCGGACTACTGAGTCGAATGCAAGAGGTCGATCGTCCCAGCCAGTCCTCGTCGCAATTGCGAACGGTGCGCTGCCTGAGGCACTGCGCGCTTTACGATTGGTGCGATGCTCCTTTCCAGAATCCGCCATCTGCGAAAGGCAGCTTCTGGCCGGCTTAAGCCCGTGATCAATGTTCCGTGATCTGGTCGGATGGAATTGACTGGTAGGCAGGGATAAATGCCCGGCGAGCCGGGCATCGTTTGTTAGCTCCTTTGATTCACTGAGCCCCCACCAGTTGCCTGGCCAGCGCCATCTCCACCGAATCTCCATCCTGGTTCAACGAGTCGAGACCTGAATCAGGCACGTCGCCAGAAGTGCTTTGGGCGACCGCGATCTTCTTTGCCATCAGTTGCAAGCAGGTAATCTGCGAGCTGCCGATGTAGCCGAAGAACAGCACCCGTACCGCGTGCTTTTGCCCAATCCGCCACGACCGTCGTGCCGCCTGCTGCAGGGTGTATACGTTGTAGCCCGTCTGCAGGAAGACGATGGTTGGGAAGTCCAGCAAATCCAGCCCCGTCTTCACCAGCTCGGGATTGGTAATC
Organism: Pseudomonas sp. JUb42; assembly: GCF_024807945.1. GTDB lineage: Bacteria > Pseudomonadota > Gammaproteobacteria > Pseudomonadales > Pseudomonadaceae > Aquipseudomonas. Next base: position 35,394 of record NZ_JANUFD010000027.1, read on the forward strand.
AGTACGTCAATGCCTCGGTCGACCTGGTCGAGAATCCAGTCCTCGCGCCGCGTGGTATCCACTGTTGCTCGCAGCACGACCACTTTCAGTCCTGCCTGTTCCAGCGCACGTTTGAGCCTGGCCGTGGTGTCGCGAGTCCCTGTGTAAACGGTGTAGGCCAGAACCTTACGGCCCAATGCCTTTTCCTGCCGGCACAGATCGATCAACGCCTGTTCCTTGGGCATGAGTTGATCATCGCTGAAGACCGTTGGCACGAAGGCGAGCAGCTCCTTGGTGCGTGGATGTTTCACGGTCTCTGGTCGAAAACTGCAATCTGGCCATGCCAGCAGGACATTGAGCACCACTCCCATCAAAGTTGTGTCACGACGAGCGAGGGCTTGTCGTAACTGAGCTGTAAGGTTGCTGGCCAGCTTGGTGTACGCCGCCCCTTGTTCGTCAGTCATGAGCAGATCCACGAACTCCTCTTGGTAGGTCGGAAGAACATTGGCACCAATGTCCTTGAGCTTCAGGAACACTGTGAATGGAAGAACGAATCGATGAATGCCCTTCGGACCGAAGCCTGGGGCTTTCACCGTGCGTACCGATAGTTTCTTGCCCTTGGCCGTCTTGTGGGACTGGCCGTCGCGCTCTGTGTAAATGTCCTTCAGCACGCCATGATCGCGCATGAACGCCATTGCACTGGGAGCCATGCTCCCGCGATGGTTGGGCCGATAGCCGTCCTCGATCATGCGCTGTGGCAGGATCCTGAACAGCAGGTAGAACAGATCATCGGCATACCCGCCCATCAGGGTCCCTGTCAGTACCAGGCACTTGCGTGCTTTTGCTGACAAAACCCCCATGGCTTGTCCCTGGGCAGAGCCGTTGTTTTTGTATTCATGACCTTCATCGACGACCAACAAATCGAAGTAGCCCTGAGGCAGGTAGCGCTTGATGAACTCGGTTGGCTGGTAGCCGCCCTCACCGAAACCGAACTCCAGATTGGCCATCGCTCGCTCCATCCGTTTGGCTTGTCGATCGCTGAAGACAAAATTGCCCTGGGCGTCCATCAGATTGATGAACTCATGAACATTGTCGATCAGCATCGAGACCAGGAAGTCCTCGCCAAAGTCGGTCATCAGTCGCTCTGCACGCACCGGTCCGATGGTGGGGATTCGGCACATCGACTTGAGAATGACATTGCGGCGTTCGTCTGCATCGGTTCGTCCTGGGCGCATCAGTGTCCACAGAGGGCTTGCGCAGAGCTCGCAGCGCCGGCGGCGCTCCTCGCGGTAGAACTCCTCTGTGGTGATCCGATTGCCCTCGATGTCAGTCAGGATCTTGCCGCAGCCTGGGCATGCAGCAAAAACCTGCCTCCCAAGTGCTCTCCTGGGCCAGCAAGCCAGCCTCCAGTGAAACCCCATGCGCATGCGCACACGTCCCAGAATAAAGAACTCCTGGCGACCCTCCTGAGTGATGCCGAGACTGTCCCTGAGTTTGAGCAGTTTAGTCAGCGTGTCAGGGCCGTTAAGCACCCAGACCCTAGCGTCTGGAACCGTTTCAAGGATCTCCCGCCGCCACTTGTACACCAGGTGAGGAGGGCAAATGACCAGCGTGCGGCGGTATCCTTCGGCGAACATCACCGCTGCCGTGGCGATGGCCATCATCGTTTTACCCGTGCCCATTTCGGCATTGATGACGCCGGCCTGCTCGTTACGATCAAGCAACAGGGCTGTGATTGCCTGGACGACGTCGGCCTGGGCGGGGAAAGGGCTGCGCTTGAGTGAGTCCATCACCGCAGCACGAATCGGGTTGGCGATGCCGGTGTAGACCGGTGGGTTCGAGCGGTTAAGAGAGCCCAACAGTTCGTCGCCGAATTCGTCGATGAAATCGGTCAGGCTGATGTTCAGTTGTGCGAGGTCGTTCATGATGTTTCTCCATAAGCCGGGAAACAGGGCATGCACGACACCCGACGGGTACGTGACATACCCTGGGTAGTGATGAATCGAGGCCGCCCGGAACGGGCGATAGCAGGTCAGTATTCGGATGGCAGCAAGAGTGTGGTCACGCTGCGATCGGCTTCAGTGATGATCCAGAGCCGGGGCTCGTCGTCGAGGTTCGTGTCATAGGCGGAAAACAAGCGATCACCATATTGCAGTGCCTGTTCGTTGCTTTGCCGGTCCTCGTCGGGCAGTTCCCCCCAGTCACCCTGGGCGTGCCGACGGATAAAGGGCATCGGATTGAGTAGGCCTTCCTCCACCAGCTGGTGAACGGAAGATGTGGAAACGAGTTGGCCAAGAGCGAATCGTGGCGATATGACGGGTGGAGCTGGTTCTGGCGCGTCAGGGACACTGGGCGCAGCCGTCTGTGCAGGCGCTGAGCTGATTGTCAAAACGCTTCCCCGGGTTGCCGAACCTGGCGTCATGTCCCATGCGCGGATGACGGGTATGAAGCGGTCAGTCAGGATCCGCACCTCAACGACATTGCCCTGTTCATCTTCAGTGAACTCGGTTTTGTGCGCTTTCTCTTTGTAAGTGTTGCCTTTGAGCGCCAGAACACGTCCTGATTTCGAGGTCACGACGCCGGATATAGCACCGGCTGCGAGAGCAAGCGCCAGGTGCCATTGAGACAGAGCTTTGACCGGTGGTCGCTGCGCGACGCCGTTACGGCCGAAGTGCAGCGAAAACTCAGACCACAAGCCGCTCAATCTGCCGATTTCCATCGCAAATTGTTCCGGCTCCAGCGTTACCCGGTAGAAGTGCTGAATCTCATTGCCTGCAGGGAGAACCGCATATGGTTCACCCAGCCACACTTCTGGAATGTCTGCCGCTTCAACAGCACCACTGCCAATTGCGCGTAATTGATTACGCGTGTGCGTGACTTCGCTCGAACGGCCCAGATCCTGCCGGCGTATTCGAATGCCGAAAATCACCACTTGTTTGAACTGGTGATCAACAGCCGAGAAGACCTGCAGTTGAGTGAAATGGTTGCAGAGCCAGCCACAGAACTCATCATCCAGTACGTAACTTGGCACTAGAAGCACGAGCACGCCGCCGTATTGCAGCAGTGGAATACAGCGCTGATAGAAAAGCTTCTCCAGCCTCCGTCGACCGGTTCCCTGGTATTGAGAGGCTCCGCTATGGTCTGCCGCCAGGTCGCCATAGGGTGGATTCAACCAGAGCAGGCCAAAGGACTGACGCGAGATCATCGTGTCCATGAGGTCGCTGTGCAGAACCTGGTCCAGCAGTGCCCGTGAATGCTGCGCACGATCCCGGTCATATTCGACTGCGTATGACTGGACGTGCTCACGTCCCAGCGCGTGAGCGACTTCGGCCAGGGCAGTACCTTCGCCCGAGCACGGGTCGAGAATACGCATGGTCCCAAACGCGGAAGGCGTCAGGGCTTGCAATGTCCTCTCAAGGGTCTGTTCATCGGTAGGGTAGTAGCCATTTTTGGCAAAGTTGTGCGCCAGGCGCGAAAACATAAGAGCCATTATGTGAATCTCCAGACAGATGACGGGCAGCAATGCTGCCCGCGGTGGGAGGGTGGGGTTAGGTGAGGGATGTAATCGTCAGGCTGTCGTCGCGGATCAAGTTGCCCAGAGCGGGTTCCAATGCGTCGATATCGATAGCGAGTCGCCATGCGCAGACATTGCCCAATACCCCGGAGAGGGGTTTAAGCATCTGCAGCGAAATGAGTAGGTCCATCACCGGCCTCTGCCAATGCGTCAGCAGGGGTAGGGGGCAGGTGGCGATGACCAGCGGCCAGAGCCTGTGGTGAACATCACCGTCCTGTCCCATCAGGGCAAAGGCGAAGTAGTTCGCTACGTCAGGTTGGGTGCAACGCTTGTCGAATAGCCAGACATGCAACAGGCTGCCAAAGAGAGTGCCGGGGTATTGCCGGGTAGTCCGCTTTTCAAGCAGGTCGGTGTTGGGAAAAATCGTGAGGCGATGGCCTGCAATGGAAATGTGGAACTGGTCGATTCCGCCTTCAGATTTGCCCAGCGTCAGCCGTGCAAGGAATTCCTGCAGGACGGTGTCGCGCCCCCAAGCTGATAGAAAGACCAGGTTGTGCTGTTCGTCAAAAACGCATGCGTCCAGGTACAGGTCTGGAAACTCATCCAGGGTGAATAATTCGGCCATGGCCATCTCCGTGAGTAATCAATAGAGGCGACCAGTGCCGAGGCGCTAGTCGCCCCGATGTGGGTGAGAGTTATGCTGCAGGTTTAGATCCAGGCTGATTCCAGACCTGATTTCGGAAGTCCAGCTGGTATCCCAGCTCGCCAAGACGCAAGCACTGCAAGCGCAGTTTTTGACGGTCAACGGTGAAGTCCAATTTCACCTGATCGCCCAACGGCCAGACCGCACCGAAGAGCTCTGTATCTGCATCAGCGGTGGATTGTTTCGGCGCTGCGGGCTTTGCCGGTGTCATCCCGAAGGGGGCATCCGACTCTAAACCGCTGGCTGGTTTTGAGGTCTTGGGCCTCGAGGGCGCGCGAGTGGTAGCTGCAGGTTCGTCGGCAGGATCCGGCATCTGGTGATCAATGGAGGCGTTGTCTTCAAAGGACAACTTCTCCACATCCTCCAGCGTCATGCTGTCCAGCCTTGCCCGAATCTCAACGACTAAACGGCCACCGGTTGTGTAGTAGGAGGGGCGTATCTCGATGATCGCGAAATCACCTCGGTACTTGCCTTCAGTGTATTGCTCCAGGAGTGCGTCCTTGATGACGAACTCGCCGATTGACGTGGATAGTCGGCCGACATTGAAGTCTCCGTTGCGGCCGGTGATGGTACGAATGGCCAGGTGGCCGGGCAGGGTGATCATGCGTGCTCCTGAGGCTGTAAGGCGCACGTTGCCTCGTAAGGTCGAGGCCTTACAGGCAGTGATCAAAGGGCTGAAGAGTGCGGAGATACGGGACCTACGATTGAGAGTTTTGGAGCCGTGTGCAGCAGTGGCAGGTTTTCCAGTACCGGCGCGCTGGGATCGAATACCAAAAAGCGAATATCAGCCTGGCTCGCCAGAAACAGGACGTTCACCAAAGACTCTGGGAGTCCGAGGTTGAGCTGTTGCTGTCGAAGTTCAGCTGCCGTGATGTTTTCAGTCGGCAGAAGATTTTCATCAGTCCACGGCGTGTTGTAGAGCTTGCATCCGACGCTGTCGCTGTCGGTCAACAGGAAGCACTCGAACTCCAGTCCGATCTGAGTACTTGACTCAGCAAAGCGTTGAAGGCGCTCAAATGCCCTAGGTGTGAGGTGAGAAGTGCTGATCTCCCAAGAGCGGCTGTAGTGGCCAGTCTGGAACGACAGAACACGTATTAACGCCTGTGCACCTTCCGCTGTTGGAGTGTCACCAACATGAATGAGCTTGCCGTCATCAACGGCTCGAACTTCATACAGCACATCTCTGACCTGGCCATTGCTTTGGCACTGTTCACTCAGTTCCTCAGGAACCGACTGTCCCTCAAGAATCAGCGTGAAGCTGTCGCAGAAAACGCAGGGAAACAGTTGGATTTCGTGATCTTGCAGATGTTCTTGCGAGGTATGCAACGTTTGATAGCTGGGTGGGCAGTCGTCAGCGTAGGTGACCAGCAAAACTCGCCGGTAGCTCAATTGGGTGTAGCCGCGGGTGAATGGGTTTGTGGTGGCTTTCATAATCTCTCCGGTTTCAGAGAGGGGACAAGCCCTCGGGGGCGTTGCCCCCGAGTGGGAAATGGATGGTTCAGGTTATTTGAAGGTGTAGTTGCGTACTTCCCGAATCAGAGCGATTGCGATTCGGGTAGCAACGACGATGGATGCGAAAGTTGCAACCATGCCGGCTTGGTAAATCATGCGGTTCGAAGTGCCGCTGCCAATCTCGTAGAGAGCTACTGACAACACGAAGAAACCAACGTAAAGGGTAAATAATTTCATGAGAAATGCGCCTGTTTAGTGGGCTGGTTTGAGTAGTTGGAGACTGGGATTGAACAGTGGCTTGGCGCGAGGCGGAATCCACTGCACTTTGGTTGCAGATACCAGGCCTGAGAAAACCAGTGCCCCGGATGCGTCGCGTACCGAAACCCTTTGGCAGTGGAAACCCAATGCCATCTGGTTGTAGTGAAAAATGCCGGTAGCGATTGCCATTTCAGCCGCAGCCACTGCATCTGAAAGCAAGCTGAAGGGCTGGTTGGATATCGATCCTTCGGCGCTTTCGCAATGAATGCCAAAGTCAGGAGCGGCGTGTTCGTACCGCGCTTGGCCGTGGATAGTCACGGTGTAAGCAGGAGCATTCATGGTGGTTGCCTCAAAGAGTCAGGGGCACCATGTCCCGCCGGGGAATGATTCCCCTTGTGGGTTATGCGATAGAAAAAAGGCGCCTTGGAGGGCGCCTTGGGTTGATTGCTTAAGCAGCTTGACGCCGAGCGGCGCGCTTTGCTTTTGCAGATACATCAACTGGTTCAGGCTTCGGATCTGCAACAGCTGCAGATTCGTTGACTGGTTCAGCGTCAGCAGGTGGTACTGGCTGGCCGTCACCGACGATGGAAGCAGGAGCTTCTTCACGTGGTTTGGCTTCATAGACAGTGACACCCTCTACTTTGATCCAGCTGAGGAACAGCAAACGACCTTTCAGACTCACGCCTGATTGGCCTGCTTTGTCACCTTTGGTGTAAGTGAAAATGTCGGGCCAAACGTCACCGATGCGGAAGGACACGAGGACCTTCTTATCGTTGTCGACAGCTTCTTTGCAGCGGCGAATCAGCATTTCAGCCTCAGCGCCGACGACATTGCAGTCGATGTATTGGTATTCGACATCGTCAGATTTGCCTTTCAACGCTGCAATGGTGACAGCCATGAAAGGAATGCTTTTTTTACCTTTGGGCGTCACTTCACGGATGCGGTTGAGATAACCGATACCAGTGGTGTGCAGGTCAAAGTATTTAGCTTCAGTAGAATTGCTCATAGTGATTCTCCAATTTCGAAAAAACAGAAAGCGGAGAAAGACTTCGCCCGTGGGGGAAAGTATTCCCCGCGTGGGTGGTAGAGCGAAAGGGATGTGCAAAAGCACGGATCTTGAACTGTGCATTCATCAATCGGAAAAACCGACTGACTGTTCGCGCCTCCGAATGCTGTGGCGAACTTCGGGAAGGGATCTATACGTGGGTACGCATCGTAGTCATGAGATCCAGACTACCTCGGGCATGTGGCTGACAACGTCAGCGGAACATGGCTTAAGAATGTGAAAGGCCGGCAGGCTTTGTCAATACATTTATGAAAGAAAAAGCCCCTCAAAAGGGGCTTTGGCGTTCGTCAGACTAAATAGGCTTGACCGTCAACTCGACGCCCAGTGCTAGCAACAGCTTCTGAACGGTGTCAAAGCGGGTCTTGTCGCCTTTTTTAAGGGTTTTATACAATGATTCTCGGTTTACACCTGCGTCCTGCGCAAGCTGATTCACGCCTCGAGCTTTGGCCACTTCACCCAATGCTTGCATCAGGATCTGAGGGTTATTCTCTTTCATGATTTCGCTGAGAAAAGCGCTGATGGTTTCTGGAGAATCCAAGAATCGAGAGGCCTCAAAACGGCCGGTGTTTTTACTGGTAGCGTTTTTCAGCGGGATAATCGGCATATCCAGCGGATTGAATGTCTCACTCATGATGCACCTCTCAATGCTTCCAAGATTTCCTTGGCACGCCTGATGCCTCGTTTTTGGTCTGTCTTGTCGCTGCCATACAGCATCAAGAACGTGGTTTCGGCCGACCTGACAAAGTAAAGACGATAACCAGGCCCGACGAAGACGCGCATCTCACTCATGCCTTCGCCAACCGATTCACAGTCACCAAAAAGACCGTTCTCTGCCCTCAAGAGGCGAGCGGTGATGGCTGCCTTGCCTTTACGATCATTGACGCCGGCAAGCCAATCATCAAACGCTGTCGTTGTGTCGATGATGATTTTCATGTTCCCCACAATGTAGCCTAGTGACTACTCCTTGTCGATCTGCGGTTCGTCGCTCGAATGGCTCGGTGCAGAAGAATAGAGCCCCCAAAGGGGCTCTTGGTGAACGAGGGGATTCGTAGCAGGGGAGGCATCAAGGATCAACCCTCGAAACCATCCGCTTAGCATGTCCATCTATCAATTTCACGCCAGCAAAACTCGTCCTCTTGATCTACATCCGCAAGGGATGTTTCGGACCATCCTCCGCCGTGAATGGCTGCATTCCAGCCCTCGTGCCAAGCCATGTTGAGGGCCGGCACGTTTTGGAAAAGTTTCGGAACGCCTTGCTGATTCGTGAGTTGGGCATGTTTACCAACCAGGTGAGCCTGTATTTCGTACTCAAATGCAGTGATCTCGTCACCGGCGATTTGGGCTTTTTCGAAAGCGACTCGGATATCGAGAATCTGGCCGATATTCGCGAATGCGGAAATCAAGCACGTGTTTGCGCGTGCTTCGATGTGTGTAGGGGGGCTGAGCGGCATGGTGAGTCTCCAGTTCGAATCGTGATGACCGGAGACACTCGCCCCGGGGGAAAGTATTCCCCGTGGGTGATTGAGATAGATGAGGTTTGATGACGCGGTTGGGACGCGACCAGCTGTTATTCAGTGTTGGCGGAGCAAGCCATGCTTGCTGCACCAGTCCTTAACTTCGCGCCATTTCGCCCAGACGACCATCCCGGAGCAGACCATCAGCAGCGAGCCCATGATAATCAAACCAAAGGTATCCTGACTCATGTTAAGCCTCCTTAGTGAGGTAGATGCCTGCCAACCAAATTACAGTACCCACAATGAAGTCACAACCGGTCAGGAATCGATGATCGCTGAGGAAAACCCCAACCAAAGCTGTGGCCACCGCAGTGGTTCCAACCTTTCGTAGATCTTCAGCAATTGCTGATTGTTGGTAAGGTTTCATAAGCGTCCTTGATTAGGAACGCCGGAAAACCAGCCCGTCGGGAGGTTTCCCGACAGGTGGATGAGGTGCGGCGCCGAAGGCGTTAGGCGATCAGTTCATTTAGCGAACCGAGCGAAGATGAATCGACCTGTTTAAGGGCCGAAGCTTTGCGCGGTTTACGTTTTTTCGCCGTAGATTGAGGTGCTGGCTGGCACTCACGAACGTTTTGATTGAACCAGTCGGTAAGATTGACTTTATCGAGTCGAACGATCGCAGGGAGCAGGCACATTTCCTCAAGTTCTGCAGCGCTTGAAATAGAGGACTGCATAGGGAAGGGGCTAACGATATTTGCCTTGACTGGCAGGGCAGGTCGTTCAGCAGTGCGAGTTGCACGAAAGATTTCACGTACCGCAGTACCGACGGAATAGCCGAAGCGGAAGCTAGATGCGCTCATGGTGTTTCTCCTGAAATGAAAGTGCGGAGAAACACAGCCCTGGACGGGGAGTGATCCCCGCTGGGTGAGTTGAAGCGATGAGTGTGCATTCATCGATCAGGGTTAGCCGATCAACCGTTCGCGCCTCCGAATGCTGTGGCGAACTATGGGTTGGATCTGTGCGAAAAACGCACCGCAATCATGAGATCCAGATTGCCCGGGCATGTGGCTGACAACGTCAGCGGAACATGGCCTAAGAATGTGAAACAGAGATTTTTTTGTCAAGCAGAAGGGCTGGTGCAGGCGGGGCATGTTGCGGGGGAGGGTAGGAGAAGCCTGCCGAGGGCGATCAACCTCAATCGCACCCGGCCGACGTGATACAGCGAAACTGAGAAGGATGCCACCTGTGAGCGGGAGCTCGCGTTGCGTGGGTCCCTGGGCATTGACCATACGCTGCGGTTCACCGGCTGCACCTGGCCCATTGTCGTGGCTGGGGCCAGTAATCAAAAGGCACGCATTCGCGCACAAAAGGCGCCCGTTTTTTCACCGGCGGGCTCCGGCAATGAAAAACAAACCCCGAAGGGTAGCCTGGTCATTCAGAGGACTAAATGACCAGGCTACCGCTCGAAGGTTTTTTCAGAAGAAAGCGGACCGCAGCACCTGTGCGGTCCTATGACAAGTATGCACCGAACCTTCTGTGAACTCTGTGTGCCTTTGAACCCGTTTTCACGAGTTAGACGGCTGCGTGTCTGCGAAGGACAGGGAGACACAGGGAGAATTCACGCAAAAATCCACACGCCCTTCCCGATGCTAAGCGTGTTCTGGGTTTGGCGTCTGTAAGCAAGGCCTACGACTCCAGGGTGTCACTGATGACCGTCAGTAACCAGCGGGGTGTAACTGATGTTGGCGGCATTGTGGCATATCGAGTAAATCCCTGCCAGATGGGCTCTTTGAACAGTTTTATGTTCGGGCCGTTCGAGGCCTGGAAGTCTTGGAAGCGCTTTTCTTCGGCGCCTCGATGTTCACAGAGCCCTTGCAAGCCGGGTAGGTACTGCAGGCCCAGAAGCTTCCGCTCTTACCGTGACGATTTATCGTCTTCGAGGAGCAGATCGGGCACAGAGGGCCTTCGGGCACTTTGATGGCCAGCGTCGTGCCTCGGTATTGCTCGATAAGCCTAGTGATCCAGGTTGATTGTTTTTCGATGAATCCATCGACGGTCAGCGTGCCGGCCTCGATCATGCTCAACGCCTGTTCCCAGATCGCGGTTGTACCCGGATCGGCCAGTGCCGACGGTACGGCGTCGATCAATGATGCGCCGCTTTCGGAGGCGCGCAAGGACTTGCCTTTCTTTTCCAGATGACCTCGGTCGATCAATCCTTGAATGATACTCGCCCGGGTTGCTTCAGTACCGATGCCGGTAGTCTCTTTGAGCTTTTGAGCCAGCCGCGGATCTGTCACGTATTTGGCAACTTGCTTCATGGCCTTCACTAGGTCGCCTTCGGTGTAAGGTTTGGGGGGCTGAGTTTTCAACGCCTTGAGCTCCGAACTCTGCACCTGGCATCGAGAAGCATTTTGCAGGGGTGGAAGTACCTGGGAGCGGGACTTACCTTCTTTGTCCTCTTCATCATCCGAGCTTGTGATGAGGGATCGCCAGCCAATCACAGCGATGCTTTTGCCGACGGCTTGCAGGGTCAGCCCCTCACAGTCGAACTCGGCAGATGTTCTGTCGTACTCGTGATTAGGAAGGAACTGCGCCAGATAATGCATTCTGATGAGCTCGTAAACGGCTCGCTCTTTGTCCGACATTGCAGAGAGATTCGGCGTTTCGGTCGTTGGTATGATGCCGTGGTGAGCAACAACTTGTTTATCATTCCAGGCCCTGGAGCGCAGCGCAGGATTCAGCGACTGCAGGACTGGTCCAAGTGCCGGGTCACTTCGGCGCAGCGCGGCGAGCACTGCGGGAACGTCGGAAAACATGTTTTCAGGCAAATAGCCAGTGTCGGTCCGTGGATAAGTCGTGGCTTTGTGCGTCTCATAGAGCGCCTGGGCGATGTTCAACGTTTCCTGAACCCCGAATCCGAATTTGCTCGAGCACACCTCTTGAAGCGAGCTGAGTGCAAATGACAGGGGTGGGGCTTCACGTTTGCGTTCAGTTTCCACCGTAATTGCGATTGCGGTTTTGCCTGCTATGAGTCGCTGTTGAACGGATGCGGCGTGGCGCTGGTCGACACAGCGACCCTCATCGTCCACGACGGTTTGATCTGGTATCCAGTCAGCGCTGAAGACCTGTCCGTTTGCATGCAACTGAACAGATACGTTCCAGAAGGGGGCTGGCACGAATGACGCTATTGCCCGGTCACGCTGCACCACGAGCCACAGCGTCGGAGTCTGAACACGGCCCACTGAAAGTACGCCGCCGAAACCAACTTGGCGGGCCAGCAGTGTGAACAGACGAGTAAAGTTCATGCCGATCAGCCAGTCTGCGCGGGATCGAGCCAGTGCCGAATGGTAGAGAGGACGAGTTTCAGCATCCGTCTTCATATTGGCCAGTGCCTGGCGGATTGAAGCGTCATTTAGAGCGGACAGCCAGAGGCGCTCGATTGGACCGCGGTATCCGCAGAACTCGACCAGCTCACGCGCGATCATCTCTCCTTCGCGGTCGGCATCGGTGGAGATGACCAGTTGCTTGGCCTCTTTGAGTAACTTCTTGATGACCTTGAACTGGCTTGCGGTTTTGGGCTTCACAACAACTTGCCAAGCTGCCGGCAGGATCGGCAAGGTATTCATGTTCCAGGATTTGTATTGTTCGCCGTAGGCCTCAGGCGACGCGGTTTCGAGCAGATGACCAATGCACCAGGTCACTGTTACGCCTGGTCCGGTGTAGCACCCATCACCACGTTGGGTGGCTCCCACTACGGCAGCAATGTCTTTGCCCTGACTGGGCTTTTCGCACAAAAAGAGGCGCATTCGATTCTCCGAGGATTCAACAGTGGGCTGTTGGGAGAACCGTCGCATGGTGATCTGGAACGTGCCTCAGTAAACCATTACTGAGATACCGTAGGGTTATGCTTGGAGGAGGGCTGACGTGTTAAGCCAAAAATGAAAAGGGCTTCTCTCGAACACATTCGAAGAGAAACCCTGACATTGACGCGGCTGGAGGATGGAGCATAAGTCTTCAGGCTGCGAGTCCGAATGCGTCATAGGCTGCTGAGTGACTTGCAGCACCTGTGAGTTCGACAGCCGTTGAAACAGTCGCGTCCTGGGCTGACGCGGTTACCGGGGCATCGGTCCAGCTGGCCATCACTGCGTCAAGCGCATGCGGCGAAGCGGCTGTGCCGTACTTCTGAATGATCGCGTTGATTGCCGCGTTGGCAGAGGCCGCATCACTAACGTTCTGGATCACGGCATGCAGATCGATACCTGGTGCACCTGGTCCAGATACATGCGCCTGGGCCGCGTACTTCGATACTGCGATGCGCGCTTGTAAGAAATCGCTGTCGCCTGCGTTGTTGATCGCGTCACCGACGAACTTGGCAACGAATGTGCCACGATCGACAGCGCCAGTAGCCAGCTTGTCGTTCCAGTAGCTCACCCCTGCGGCATCGCCTGCGCGGCCCAGAATGTTCTGGTACGCAAAGTTGACGTACGCGCTGTCCCCGAGAGTTGTACCGGCTTCGCCATTGCCCTTGCCATCGATGTACATCTGCTTACTGACGACGCTGTACGCCGTGGTTTGATCGGTGCCGTAGCTCAGCTCAACGTTCAGTTTGTTCGCCCAGTAGATCAGGCCACCATTTTCGGGCGCACGGCTGAAGGTCGCGTCATACAGGGCGACAATCATGTCTTGCTGAGACGAGGTGACTCCTGGGACGTGCAGGCCCGAATCGGGATAGCTTGTAGGAAGGCCCGCGACGGTCGCAGCCTTTGTCACGTCAGCCAATGTTGGAGCAGTGTTGGTGGTCCCCAGCTTGGTAATACCGAAGGTGAAGTTTTCTTTGCTGATCGCGCCGGTATCCAGTGCGGTTGTCATGGCCGCTTTGGTATCGGCAGAGGCCTGTGGATAAAGGAAGTTGATCACCATTGAGGAGGGGAGGCTTTCTACAAAGGTTTTCGCGTCAGTTGGACCGATAACGACGGTGTAGCCCGGAAATGCTGCAGGGTTGTCAATAGCTGCGAAGTACAGGATATCTGCGGTTAATTTTTTAAGTGTGTTTTCTGGAGAGAGACCTGCTTGAGAGTAGTAGGCATCCATAGCAGAAAAGAGCTGAGAATGATTGTTAAGGTTCATCCCGTAGCTGGCAGGAAAGTACTTTTCGTAAGCAGTTGCAGCGACAGTCTTAGCTTGGTCAAGTGTTAAATTGCTCATTTTCGAAATCCTTTTAGAGTGTGAGAAGCAATGGGCGAACTTTAACTAATTTACTCTACGGTTACAATGCATTGATTGCCAGAATACAACACGTACTCAGCCTGGGAAGTCGGGCCGAACCTCTCGGTAGCGGCTAATTGGCACAGATGGTTTGCGGCATATATCCCTGCAGCTGTTTTTTCACCAGTTTGATTAGCACCTGTATCGATAGCGGCGAATGTTTTAGTTAAGTACGCATCGAGATATGTTTCAGCGTCAGGGACGCCGGGCCGTGGTGCCCACATTGTATAGGCCCAATCATTCACAAATTTAACCCAGTTAACAAAGCCACTGGTCTCAGGGCATCTCTGGCCTTCCCAAGAGCGATACTGGCTAATGATCTGGTTTCTAATCGCAATAGGCGTATCAACCGGGGCCGTGTAGTAGTCTGGTGAGCTACCGTCACAAATCATTGCCGTGATGATGCGATACGTTGTCCCCACTGGTGCAGAGCCGCCGCCAGTCCCGCCACCTCCACCGCTATCAGGCGGTGGATCAGCAACGCAGCTGTTAGACGTGCTGTAGCAACCTCCCCAGTTAGTAGCGCCGTTGTAGCTGATTTTCTCCTGACCGGACGGCGGTATGGTCCAGCCGTACACACCATAACTGCCGTCACGACTGGAGGTACAGGAACCTGAGGTCCCTGAGCCGCAGGAGCAACTGCAGCTTTCGCTCACGTTCACAGTCCTGAGCAGCACTTCGGTGGTGCAGCGCCCTTGTCCCGTGTCCCAATACTGTCCTGGCGGGCATCCACCGGCACTGCTGGATGAGCCAACAATAATATTGATGTTTTTCAAGTCGGAGTCCAAGTGGATGTCCGCCTTGTTCGCATCAAGCGCGAATGCTGATTGGCATGCCGTAACGAACAGCATCACTGCCATAAAACGTAATAAATTTGAGAAAGAGCTAAGCCATAGCATGAGTTTTGTTACTCCATCATGAGTGATAGACGCATGATTGGCTTTCTTGGCTTAAAGATAAGTCAGATAAAGTGACTTGTCAATAGGGCTTCGACACCTTCCGCTTTGAGTAGGGGTCCCCAGGAATCGAGCCTAAACACAGAGTCTTCTCTTGCGATTTGGGTCAAGTACTGGGCGTTGAGCGCTTTCACATAGTCATCTATCAGCGCTCTGTGAAGTCCAGTGAGCTGCGAAATAGACGTAACAGATGGGCGCTCCAGGTAGTCGATTGCGGCCAAGGTCACCAATAATCTTCCGGCGTGCCCCTTGGGAAGCTGTGGCACACCGTGTTCGTTTTTTTCGTAGTCCTCGTACTTCATTGCTGCGCTCACACTCACTAATGACCCGCCATGATGGCGTTTCACGAGCGATACCTGCAACCAACGATCACCAGGGCGCGCGCATTGGGATCAGCAGGCGTGATGTTCACGATCCCTGAGTCAACCGATACTCCCTGGGCGGTTCGGATTGAGCTATCCGGCATCGATGTCACCGTGCCGTTGAAACTACCGGTAACGTTGACTGCCCCTGACTGGTTCACGTAGCCGGTACCGGCCACGCTGCCTGCCAGATTGCCTCGAACATTGATATCAGTGCCGGTCATCGTGGCGTCGAGCTTGACCAGCGATGCGTAGCTGAACGGCTCCATGTTTGTTCCAGGGCAAACTGGCGGCGTTACAGCTGCACCATTGGCCAAGACCTGGGTGCCCATCACGGTATGGTTGGTGTATTCAAACCAGCTCCCGCCAGTGCAGATCACGGGCGAGCTGCGATTGCTGGTGGCGTACTGCCCTTCGACCGTGCAAGCGCTTCCAGGCTGATAGGTAGTGTTGAGTAGCAGCCCCGTGTTGGACGAAATCTGTCCCTCAACCGACAGGGTGTTGTTGAGATTGACCGGTCGAATGTCACCCATGCGCACATAGCCGTAATGATCGACATCGTTCAGCGATGCAATGACGACTGCATGTCCAGGACTGTTGGCTGGGAGATCCAGATCCGAGGTCGGGCGGTTGAACAGGTTACCTCGGAGCTTGTCGGCTGACATCGTGTTGCTGCCACCATAGCCGCCGGCTGCCATGACAACGTCGCCTGCCAGGGTTCCGTCGACCACCAGGCCCGCGGGTGCAGCAGGGCACGTTTGGGTATCGACCACACCGACTGGCCTGGCCGTGCTGATCGGCCAACAGGTGTAAACGAACGCTTTCGTTTCACAGCCAAAACCAGGGCAATCGGCGGTGTTTCTGAAAAACTTGATATGCACTGACCGTCCAAGCGGCGGTGTGCCTGGGAAGTCGGCGCCCAGTAAGCCTGCGTCTTTCAAGTCCTTGACCGAGATCGTGACGGAGTCACCTGTGAATGCAACCCATGCCGGCGCCGTGGGGTAAGTACCCGGGGGCGCCTTGCTGATGTCAGTCAAGCTAAACGCCGCTTCGTACCGTTCCAGGGACACAATGACTGCGCTGCGCACGGCGATCATGTATTTGCCGGTCGACACAGCCGCAGCACTCTCAATGTCGCGAGCGAGTCGGCCAGCCAATGCTGTAGCCAGCAATGTCGATATCAACACAGCGACGAGCACTGATAGCAGCCCAAATCCCTGTTGGGAGCGTCTTCCCCGTGAGAAGGCCATGGGCACCGACCTCATCATCGAATGGTTAAAACAACTTCGTTGGTGTCGCCGTCAGTGCAGGCATCACCGGCCTTGGCAGAGGTGTAGTCGGTCGTTGAGTTGTTGCTTGCATCAACGTCCTTAACGGTCTTGCCATTGATCTTGATCGTCTGCGCGGCTTTCTGCATGGTTGATGGGAATCCAGGGCATGCGTAAGAGCTCACATCAGCAAAGGTCCAGGAGGCGGTATCGCCGGTTTCGCTGACGGTGACGGTCCCATTGTTGCCGCCTCCAAGACCGTGAAGGACCACACCGGTAGAAGTGTTTGCCTTAAGGGCACCGTCCTTGATGTCCCGGGAGAAGCTCTTTTGGGTCAACCCCTCATAAGGCGTTACACCTTCGGTTTGAGCATGAATTTTCACGCCGCCCATATAGCGCTGCATTTCTTCGGCAACAGGGCTGATGGATGACTGCACGATGTAGCGGTTGTAGGCGGGGATCCCGATCACCGCGATGAGGGTACTGATCAGGATCGCAAAAACGATATTGGTTAATGACATGAACGAACTCCAGGGTTTGTCAGTAAAAGAGGTTTTGTTGCGCGGCTGACAGGCCGTCAAGGGCTGCGTAAACCCACAGCATCAGTCCTACAGCAGCACCGATCACAACGACGATGAGTACCCAGCTAAGCGCCAGGCTCTGCAGCGTCAGCTTCTTGATGATTCGCTCCTCCAACCTGGTCTTAACGACCATGAGGGCGTCCTGCAAACCCCGTGAATCGATAAGGACCTGCAGATACCACTCGTTTTTGCTGTCGAGAGTGCCGGTGGTGAAGAGCAGAGCGTTGTCGGCGCCGGTGTCGACGTACGCGAGCATTTTTTCAAGGTGATAGCGTTTCCAGCGCGATGCGCCGGGAAGCTGCATCGCGACGCTTTCGCGTAACCCCTTGGCGGCAGTTTTCTGATTGATCGCCGTAGCCAGGCTCGACAGGGTCCTAATGCTCTGGAAATCGCGGTACATACCCCAAATAAGGCCGTACTTGTCCAAAGTGAGGCGAAGTTGTCCCGTTAGATTTCCCAATGACCAGTAACAGATACCCACCAGAATCAATGTGCAGAGGACGATCCACGGCCAGCCCGCTTCTACGAAGTCCGAAAAGCGGAATAGCCTGGCTGCTGTAATCGGCCAGTCTTCGGAGGGCACTAAAGAAAATGAGTCTTTGAGCTTGGGAATAATGAATCCCGGTGTGCATAAGACCATGGCCATCAGGACCGCCAATCCAATCGTTGACGCCAGCATGGTGGCAATCACAATGCCCAGCGCTTTGCGCTGCAGATCAGTGTTCGCAGCCAGCTCGCGCAGAGATTCAATCAGGGCCTCTTCATCGCCTTGTTCCTGGGCTGTTGCAATGACCGCGACGTCCTGTGCAGGAAGCGTCTTATTGAATGTGCGGCCTAGATTCCCCCCTCGAGCGAACTGATGCGCCCAGCGCTCTGATAGTCTGCCCAGGGGCGTGCCGGGGAATCGATTTGCATCGTCCTGAAATATCCGCAGGAGCGACTTTGCGCCTTGGGTTCCCTCGATCATGTCCGCCAGGAACCGGTAGTAATCGGCTCGGAAAAATGAGAAGCGAATCGCGTCCCATCTCAGTTGCAGATCAAGCTTTTCAAAGCGTGTCCAAACGCTTCGGGCTTTCAAGGCCAGTGTTTCGAGACTCATCGGCTGCGCCCCTGTCTGGCATTCGCGTTCATCTGAAGGCGTTCGACTGACTCAAATGAGCTCGTTTTTACCTCAATGTCGCGAGGATCGAGCAAGCCTTGAAGCGCCTTGTACATGGCGCATTCCTGGACTGTTTTGTTGGTCATGTCAGGGTCGTTGATGGGGGACCGGTCCAGGTCTTCCAGGTGCTCTTGCAGGCCGATCATGTCCTTGTTCATCACACAGCGCAGGATGTACCGGTCCAGGCTCGGTTCGAGCATTTCCATCACGACTTCCCGGCCTTGATAACCGTTGAGTTCGGGAATTTCTTTATTCTGGCAGTGTGCGCATCCGGCCTGTTTCCTCACCTTGATAAGGCTGGTATCGATGCCATCGTAGATCCGGTGGATACGCTCGATGTAGCGCACCCAGTAGTCCTTGTCGCGGTGTTTACCAATGGCATCGACACCGCCGTTCTCGGCCAGCGAGTGCAGAGGCAGAGCACAGTGTTCACAGAGCCTGGGGAGCAGCGCCATAAATACCAGTAGCTTCAGTACACCTGGCGAAGCCAGCAAATCGTTAGGAACCCCAATCGATTTGGAGTAGAGGCGCTCCGGGATCTGCCAGGGCGACTGGGCGTGGACCGTTGAGTACAGGTTGGTCCCGCTGTTCGCCAGGTCCTGCATCGCATCGCCGGTTTGAGTGTCTCGAATCTCGCCGAGCATCACATCGTTGGGTGCAGACCGGCGGATCGTTCTCAGGATTGCGGTGAAGTTCTTGCTGTCGTCTTCGGTCAGGCTACGGCGGATAGTGATCTGCAGTGCGTTGGGGATGCGGTATTCCACCGGATCTTCGACGGTGATGATTTTCCTGGTACGGGGCAGCAGAGACATCAGCTTGGCCAGGAGTGTGGTCTTACCGGATCCCATCACGCCTGAAAGAAGAATTGCGCCTCCTTCAGCTCGCATCGCTCGGTCCAACATTTCGATGTGTGAGGGCAGGCAACCCATGTCCTCAAGTGACGTATCCGCAATGGATTTATGCGTATCGAGAATTCGAAGCGTCACTGACGGCCCGGCATCTGGGGCCAGGGATGCCCAGCGCGCGGAGATGAGATGATTATTGACAACCATCTCCAGCGAGCACTGTTGTGCGGCAGTTTTTGAAAAGGTCGCGCCCTTACCGCCGTTCCCCCATTGCCAGGCAACAGAGAGGAGCTCGAACATCCGAGCGGTTGGCATTTTCCAGCGAGGCGGAGATACGTACAGGCCGTGGATGTGGAAGCTGATCTGCGATTCGGTTTCCTTGTTGCTCAGGTTCAGATGGACATCTGATGCCTTGTTTGAAAAAGCCCACTCGATCAGTTCCTGGAACGCCGCGCGATAGGCGGTCATCTCTTTCTCAGGAATGCTGTCAGCTTCCCGACCGGAGGCATCCTCTTCGACGATGGTCATCAGCAGTGAGTGCGTGACGGTATAAATCTGCACTTTTGCAGCTGAGCTACGTTTTAGCAGCTCGACCTTGCAGGCCTCACAGATGTCACTCTCCACGAACTGGCGAGTGGCGAGAATGACCCAGCGGCCCCCTTCAAGCTGAAACGGGCAGAGGTTGGCCGCATGTTGAGGGCCAACAATGTGCGGGAATGGCCGCAATACTTTTGTGCCCAATGCAGTGTGCAGTTGCAGCGCATTGGAAAACTCTTCGGGGCCGACGTGAGTGTCAGCTTCTCGGGGTTTTGCTCGTGTCTCAATATTCAACAGATTGCCGAGCGTCAGGGACGTAATACTCATCGATTAACCCTCGCTGGCCATGCGCTTGATGCAGATGGTCTTGCTATTCTTGGCATTAGTCAGGACAGCGCAGGGTGTCTTGAGCGACACCAAGGTGTATCCATCCACCACTGGGCCGCTGATCGGCGCCGAAAGGCCGGCCTGGAAGCGAACGCGATGACCGTTGATGGACACATCTGCCCGCAACTGCTGACCGAACCCAAAGATCCCAAGAAGGGCGAGCTGATCCTCGGGAGGCGTTTCAGGCGCCGGGTTTTCAGGTGCAGGCGAAGGCGCCGGCGTCGCTGATACAGGCGCCATGGCCGGTTGCGGGGATGGAGCTGTTTTAGTCGTCGACGTTGCGTGCGGCTTCACCAGCGAGAGCAAATACCGCTGACGTTCATTGTTCTCCGCAGATTCAGCATCAAGGCGCAGTAGCTCGCCAACGGTTGAAATAGCCAGCGCCTGGCCATCCGTTTCAGCGTCCTGTGCTGTCGCATTCAGGCTTAGAGCCAGGCCGCAGAAAAGTACGTATAGGGCTCTACTGCACATAGTATTCACCAGTGATTTCGCCAAAGAAGGCGCTGCTACGCAGGTCCGGATGAGACTCGTTGAGGTCCACATCGAACTTCAGGCGTGTGATTCGGGTGTGTTCGTTGAGGGGAAACGCTGCCAGTGACCGCAACGGTCCCTTCATCGTGAAACCCATGACCTTGGGTAGGGCCATACCTGCCGGCAACTCAATGGCGGTTTGGTTGCCGCTTCCGTCCCGCAGAGTGGGTTGTGAGATCGAGGCCTGGGCTGAGGGTTTGACTTCAATCAGCGTGAAGGCCCTTTTAACCTTCTGGAGTCGGCTGACGTAGTCGATGCTGAACGTGGCCTGCTTGGGGACCGAGCCCAATGAGATCGTGTGTCGCGCACCCGGGGCCTGCCAGGAGGCCAGCACGGTGTCGAGATCAATCCACTGGATTAGCCAATCCGGGTGGTTGTGCAATGTCCATGTCAAAAAGGACTCGTTGGTTGCCAGAATTCCTCGCCGGAACATCACGCTGCACTTCCAGTTGCGCTGAGAGGGTGCGTCACACTGCACCGCCGGGTTCTTTCCTGATCCGGAAAGCTTCCATCCGCCTACATCACTTGGAATCGGCAAAACAGCTCTGAATAAGGCTGCGTAACCTTGGGTGCCGTCCACCAGCGTCTGCGCAGCCCAGCTGTTGAGAGCGTCGGACCATTCTTGGACAGCATCAACCTGAGGTGCAGTCGAATGAGCCCGGGCATAGTCGCGTACAAAGCGACTGCCCTGATCCCAGGCCAGATTGCCGACGACCAGAGCCAGTGCAATGATGCCGAGCATCTTCAAAGGCGTGGGAATGGCGTCCAGGCCGTAATGAACTACCTGCAGCTGGGTGCGCCCGTTGAGGTAGGACTGCACATCCGTATCTTCGAGGTCGCTGATCTGCGGGTAACGCTTGCGCACGCTCTCGATCAGTTTTTCTGATTCATCCGGCGAACACAGCGTGTCAGTGCCTTTGATGACTGACCCATTGTGAGTGGCGATGACCCAGACCAGCTCCGGTTCGATCTGCATCACACCGAGGTAAGCAGAGGTCGGGTGTTTCAGGGCAACAACAGCGCCGGCTGAATAGAGCGTGCGCTTTTCGGCAGGCATCTTGATCGTGCCTACCGAGCTTGAGTGTTCGACAGCGGGGATCTGGTGGCTGGCCTTGAGGCGGCGCGCATGAGCCAGCGATTGTTTATCCAGTTTTGTCCCGATCAAGGGTGCCCAGTCCATTCCGTAGACAACACCGCGCTCGCCTGGCATATCGCGAATGATGAACTCTTTCATCGCTATTACTCGCGAACCATGGCGGTAATCACCGAGACAGTGACCCGCTGGTCGTTTTCGGTGACATCGGAACCACCGGCAATGATGGGGGCTTTGGGATCCGTGCGGCGTTCGTCGCTGGTCCGGCTGTCCTCGGTTTCGGCGGAGATGACATAGGGCTGTCCAGGGCGTAGCGTTGCATTGCGCACGTACACATCGCTCTCCACCTGTGGGTTTTGAACGAAGGAGCCATTAGGCTGGGAGATCTTCTCGATATCGGGTTTAGGGGTATCGTCATATTTGATGGTGAGGTTGATGTCCCCGTTTGAGTAGGCATAAGGCAGGAACGTGATCAAACGCCCGTACACCAACTCCTTCGTGCTCATCGAAATAGTCGGACCGTTGACGTCCGAGTTACTTGGGGTCTGATCCGTTTTGTCGATGTACGACAGACGTTTTGGGCGGCCCACCGTGGCCGGTTTGCCATAGGTTGAGCCGAATACGTTGGTGCGCTCCGAGACGATTTTGCCGATCTTGCTGAGGGCTTGTACGGCCACTGAGGAACCGGCGAATTTTCCTGATCCCGCCGATAGCCCGAGAGACATCGCAGCACCTTCCTGCTCGATCAGTGAGCTCAGACCGCTCACGCTCCCTCCGTTTCCGGCTCCAGTGTTGAAGGTGAGATTCCAATTCACGCCACCCTGAATTGAATTGTTTTTCTCTACAGTGATTTCCTGGTAAACCAGATCGATACGGCGTGAGCGCATCGCGTTTTCAGAGCGTATGTATGCATCGATACGGTCCAGGGAGGCTTTGGTATCGGTGACGATCAGATAGCCGTCTTCACCCGCGACAGCCTTGCCCGCGCGTGTCATGAACTGTTGGACGCGGCTGAGCAGCTGCGTCATGGGCAGATCCTTGCGGTCGGCTTTGAGAATGGATTTCGAGCGGCTGTCCAGGCCGTTGCTGCTGGAGTTTCCGTCTGTACTCCCTGAGAGCCCCACGGTCATTTCCGCACCGCCCGCTATCTCAAGGTTTCGAACTTCGAAAACTTTGGTTTCAGTGCGGTAGAAAATGATCGCGCCCGACGTGTCGTTGTACTTCCACGACACGAACAGTTTCATCGCAATGGAATCAAGCGTTGCGTCGAGGGGGCGTGTCGCCGCCGCGGATGGCTTTCTCTTTTCAGCCTTACCGTTCTGTGCGATGGTCGCCGGCGCTTTTTTCGCAGTGATATCTGGCTGCGGCTGAGGATTGATCGTTGCTGGAGTCGATGCGGGTGTGCTGGTTACGACGCCTTCTGGCATCAGTCCTTCAAGGTCCGTGCCCGCGCTTGGGTCGGCGGTGTTTGGATAACGGTTCGACTGGTTTTGCTGGCTTCGAGCGTCGTTATTCTGAGCCAGGTTGGGAAGAAAGTTTTCTGCAGGGAGCAACGCATCCGGCGTGACCTGGACAGGAATGCCGGTGGCATCCTGAATCCGTGCGGCCAGTGTCACCAGGTCCACTGCTCCATCGGAGAACAGCAGGGTGGTATCTACGCCCTGGCGCAGCGGCATCGGCAACGTCACTTCGCGGCTGACGGGTACAGCCCGACCAGTGATGTAGGGCCGGTGAACAATCTGAGCAGCACGTTTGGCGTCAAGGGTCGCCGACTCGGCCTGCATCGTTGTTCGATAGCGTGCTACGCCATTGGAGTCGTTGGCCGCGCGCTCGATGGCCTCCTTTTCCTGAGTGACACTGCATGCTGCAAGCACCAGGGCAAAGAGCATCAGGGTGGTACGTTTCACCTGTTTGAAGTTCATGCGATCACCGTGCGCTGGCTGCGTCGCAGGTCACGTTGTAATTAACGACCCGGATCACGTTGTTTTCGTAGAAGCAAGGCTGGAGGGGTGTGTCTGACAGTTCGGTCGTGCCGACCAAACCTTGAGCAGCCTCGATGAAGTCGCCGTTGAATGTGGCGCTGGCGGTGATTGGGATATCAACGGGGCTGACCCAATGCTCACGTTCGTCGAAGGTGTAGCCAGCTTTGGTGGCCCAGCGCTTGAGGGTGTGGCGCATGTTTATGTCGGAGACATTGACTGTCCACGACATGACGTTGGGTTTAACCGGCGCAGCGACCACGTTCGTGGTGATCACTTGTGCCGGCGGGTGTGCGGGAATAGCGGGTACTGCTGTTGCAGCTGCAGGCACAGCCGCAGCAGCAGTCACTGGGCTAGGCGTGACAGTGCTCTTGACCGCCGCGGTTCCGGTGCTCCCCGAGGTGAATGGCGTTGGGATGCCCAGGTCTGCTGCAGGCTTTGGATTGGTGTTGATCGGGGGGAGGTGGGGGCCTTCCTTGGCGGGGTCCACCGGGGTTGATGGAACGGTGTTCACCGCGGTGACTGGGACCGAGGTGATGATAGGTGCTGTCGGTGTCGCGGGGATGGCAACTGCGCCGTTTGCCGGGCCGGGAGCCAGCGCAATGGTTTGTCCTGGTGCAACTGACGGAGTGCCCAGGGACACATTCATTGCTGGCAAACGTGGGGCTTCGTACCCGGCTCGCAAGGTGAAGCACACATTGCGGCTCACCTCATCCACCTTGACCAGCCAGGCTGGGCCAGCCAACACCTGCAGGGTGTTGCGAAGGGTCATAGGCCCCAGCTTGTACTGGGCCGCCGGCAACGGGCGGGTGTACAGGATGCTCACATGGTCGGTGCTGGCCGGGCACAGCGTATAGCCTGAGCGGTCAACTACGTACTGCATAGCGTCCTGCACCTGCGGGTGCATGTTGCTCGGAATGTTGACGTCGATGATCTGGGACATCAGATCCCGCTGTTCGACCTCAGGAGCAGTATTAACCAGCGTGTACCGGCCGTATCGCACGTTTGCGCCGTCGTCCGGTTTTCCGCCAGTGGAATACAGATCCGGCGCCAGAATCGCAGGGTTGCGGCTGTTATCGAGCACAGGAGTGGCCGTACCGGCACCCTGCAGTGTGCAACCCGCGATCAGCGAGAAGATGGATAGTGTTGTCAGCTGCCTGATCATGTATGGCATGGCCCCATTTCGTGATGGTGGTCAAGGTGCCAGCACTGATCGGCTAAAGCAGCGGTAAACCCTTATCAGGTCGAGTGGGGTTTAAAGAGGGTCTAGGCGTATACGGGTTTTATCCTCGTCGAGGTTTTTCTAGATGCTCGCTGCAAGAGCAGCTTGAGTCTTTTCGGCAGCATCGGGCTCAATCAAGTCGCTGGCCAACGCACGCTTGTCCAGGAGCATCTGCCACAGTTGCTGGTCAATGGAGTCCTCGACCAGAGGGATCTTCACCAGAACCATGCGCTGCTGACCATTGCGGTAGGCCCTATCTTCCGCTTGATCCTGAAGGCCTGGCGTCCACGGCAGGCCGAGGAAAAACACGCAGTTGGCCGCTGTCAGGTTGTAGCCTGTGCCAGCGGCCGAGGTGGTGCCGATGAAGAAACGAACGTCTGGATCCTGCTGAAAGTTGTCGATCGCTTTTTGACGTTTCTTTACGGAGTCACTGCCGACCAGCGTTGCGCATTGAATCCCCTGTTTTTCGAAATGCTCCTGCAGGGCGTACACCGTCTCTTTGTGCTCACAGAACAGGATTGCCTTGTCCTCGATGTCCAGCTCGGCAGCCAGGTCGATCACCACGCGGACCTTCACCCGCTCAAGCAACTGACGCAGGGCACCGAGTCTCGCGAACGGATGCCGGTCACTTCGAACGATATCGTTGTACTCCTTGCGTTCAGCGTCCGACAAAACCACCGATACGTTCTGTCGCTGCTTGCCTTTCAGATTGGGCAGCACGCCTTTGCTTCGACGCAGCATCCAGTCGCAGATGTGCGCGCGCAGTGCCTGGCGGAATTCGGGGTTGCCTGCGAAGCGTTCACAGAACTCCTTCAGGGTGAGCTGGCCAATCGGGTGGCCGGAGAGGCGAAGCAAGGTGTGCAGCTCCGATTCTCGGTTCAATACTGGCGTGCCGGTCAGCAAGTACCGGTTGGGCACCTTGGCTGCGATATCAAACCCGTGACGTGTCCATGCCGTGGTGGGTTCTTTCAGGCGATGGGCTTCGTCAACGATCATCACTGCAAAACAACCCGCGATAGGGACGAAATCACCCAGACGTTCGTAGTTGACGATGACCCAGTGAGCCTGCGGGTCGTATTTCTGTTGGGCAATCAGGGCCTGGGGATAAACCATCTCGATCTCCCGTTGCCAGTTGATGATCAACGAAGTCAGCACAATGACCAGTACTGGTTTGCCCTGGGCGCGAATGGCGGCGGCGATGATGGCCTGGCGTGTTTTACCAAGGCCCATGTCGTCGGCGAGCAACGCGCTGGTGCGCATCAGAAGATGCCGAATACCCGCCGGCTGATGGTCCATCAGCGAATGCTCCTGCAGGGCTCGCTCGATGAACTCTTCAGAGAGCTCAGTCCTACGGATCGAGGGCACCGATGCCAGGTAGAGATCGGCTTCCCCGGTGTCCTCGCTCGAGGAGGCGCCCCGTTCAGCGGGCATGCCGCCCAGTTGAATCCTTGCAACGTCGCGCGCGGGTGAAACGGTACCGTCGCTAAGCAACTCTTGCAGCGTATCGAGGATCTCGAACTGCTCCTCGGCCAGGCCCAGTTCCAGAATGATGTTGCTGCGCACAAGCTCCGGCGAACCTTGAATTCGCCAGGATCGGCTTGCGTTCAGATAGGCCCCGTGCATGCGCTTGGCAACCGCGACTGAACCGGGATGAAAGTCTCCAGACAACAGCACACCGCCCTCGGCGAGTGGGGCAAGCCGAAGCTTCATACCCCAGATAAAGGCGTCCCTGGTCACATTCTCCTGGGCCGATGAGACCTTGCGGCTGAAGGACGACCAGTCCTCGGTGAATGCACCCGCTGCCAGGTCATAAAAGTCACGGTGAAGCACATCCAGATCATCAAGCAGCTTCGCCTTGGGCACCCGCCAGTACTTTGTAAAAGGATGTCCGTTCAGACGAATAAAGTGGCCCCCACGAGCAACAAATAGTCGATTTGATCCTTCCACGAACGGCAGCTTTAAGCCGAAGTCATAGCCATCGAAAATGACCTTTGTAGGCTGAGCTCCGCCACTACGGTTCATAAGCTTCGGGCGGCTCATGACAGCACCAGCGAGTTGGAATCACGCCACTGAGCAAGGGTTGAGGGCAGGTGGGGCTTCATCGGCGCATAAACTCATCGTGAATGAGCGCGCACTTTCACAACAAGGGCATGGTCACCGCTACAAGAAACCTTTATTCAGCGTGCAGTGGGTTCGGCCATCAAAGTGTCAAAAATCGAAACTTTGCTGTTGCTCCTGGGCAAATCCCTTTATCCACGATGCTCGCATCGCTGGATGACGATAGGGACATGCATAAATCGGAAGGCCGGCTCGCGCCGCTTCAGCACCTAACGCGATCACGGCAACATGCGGATTGTTGGAACGCCGACCGTCGTTTTTTTTGTTGGAGGCCTGCGGCACCATAGAGATAACCCGAATTGACGTTTCATTCACCCCAGAAACTTCCCGCTGAGGCGCGCAAACTTTCGACAACGAGAAAGGGATAGTATCAGCGCTGAGGTTTGCCGATGAACACGTTACATTCAAACCGAGAGTGCTACGAAGAAAGCGATTTTTTTTGGCCGGGCAAGTTTCAAAGCAAATCTGTGATCGCAGCAACTTCTTGGCGGGCTTCCTCAGCGTCCCAGTCTTCAAGTCTGGACTCAAGCTGCTCGTTGAGGGTGATGTGGTCGATGGTTGAGTGGCCGGTGATTTCGCCGCCATTGGAGTTGACCGATTTAATTACGCTGTGCGTCAACGCAGCTTTTGCGATCGCTGACGTCGGCATACGAATCACGTAGGTCACGAACTTGCTCATTGAAGTTCTCTCCATAGAACCGTGTGACTCCCAGGTTAAAGGCCGACGATGGTCAGATCCATTTAACCCGGGAGACTCACGCTTGGGGCGATTTTTTTGAGGGGGTTGTCACACAGGAATGTCGTCGTCAAAGTCTGGGCCAGGATCCTGCGCGACGGGCTGGCTGTTCTGCTGACGCTGTGCATTCTGGCTGGACTGCGACGGCGCCAGGCTCACCGACTCAATTCGATGGGGCAGAATAGCCACTCGGCTGGCCTGGACCTTGATGGCAGAAAACTCCTCACCATCTTTGGTCCAGTTATCCATCACCGCACGCCCCTGCACCAGGATTCGCATACCTTTCTGGAACAGGTCCGAATAGTGCTCGGCATCGCGATGCCACCATTCTACGTTGGCCCAGAAGCCCCCTCGATCTTCGTAGCCTGGACCATCGGTCTTTGGAATCGAATTGTCGAAGTAGACGTTCAGCCTGAGTAGGCGCCGTGGATCTTTGTTGCCGTTGGGGAACTCCTTGAATTCGGGGGCGTTGCCAATGTTGCCTTCCCAATCGATGGATGTCGTCATGGTCTTTCCTCGGTTATGGTTGTTTGGTTCAGTGGGTGGCGGAGTCTTTGGCGGGGCGAGAGGTGCGGTAGGGATCACGTATTGCGAAGGAAGCCACGTAACCCAGCAAGTCCCGAGCGTGCTTTGAGGTGTTGGCCAGTGAGGTGGCCATGTGGTTGCGGAACGCTTCGCTCGCGAGTTTTTCGACGCCACTGTCGTACATGGCGTTGAAGATTAACTCGGCATCGTGAGAGCTGCGTAACAGCCCATAGAGCAGATCTTTAGCGATAGAGGAGCCCGCCACGTTCGGCAAGTGCATTGCTGCCGAGCTTTCGCCGATGATCTGGCCCTGAACAAAGGTGAGGGCCAAGCTGATCTGATCAGCCGTGGCCTGGTCCAGTGATGGAATGTTCAGGTAGCTCTGAACCAGTTGCTCGGTGCCCAGCTTTGGCTGTTGGGCATGTGCGTGATGACGCATCAGCTCAAGAGTCTTGATGGCGAATGCGAGCAATGCTCGGTTGTCAGGTTGCAGGGGCGGCGACTTGAGGGCCTGTTCCATCTGGTTGAAGGCGTTGATGTAGGCAACCTTCCAGCGCATGGCCTCTTTGCCGGTGAAGCCCATGCACAGAAGACTAAATCCGTCGCGAGTCATGAGGACGAAAGCCTCTTTGCGCTTAGCTCCTTGTGGGCCCGCCACCTCCCGGAACGTCTCCTCAAAATTGAGGCGACGTAAGTCATCGGGAATCTCCAGCGCTCGAATCGCCTTGATCACATTGTCGTGGCGCTTGTTGAAATGCGTTGCGACATCAAGGCTGGTGGTCATCGCCAGACCTTTGACAACCTCGACCAGCACCTGGACGTTGTCCGCTGGTTGATCGGGCGTACGTGCAATGGATGTATTCATGATCATGCTTCCTTCGAAGGTGACGACGAGTCGCCGCGGGATTGTGAGATCTGGTCCAGCCGCTCCCTGTACACAGCGTCGGCCTGGGCCATCTTCTCTGCGCATTCGGCAGCCTGGCGGCTGATGGTATGGACCAGGCTGATTTGCATGTTCAAAGCGATCCGCTGCAGTTCCATGGCATGCAGATCCTGGATCAGGTGCTCCGGTGTTTTCGCAGCAGCTAGCAGCCCGGACCAGATATCGACGCCCATCTGCCGAGTGCCCACGTCCTGCCATCGCAAAAAGACTGTGCCAGCGCCGGTGCGTTGGAGGGTCATGCGCACCGGCAGCAGGGTGAAGGGATAGCGGCTGGCCTGGGCATGAATGTTTGCCTGTGCCAGCGCGTTCAAATCGTCTTCAAGGGAGCGGCATTGCTGAGCCAACTTGTCCATGTCCCCCTTACCTTTAAAAGGTTTTAAAAAGCCTTTTAGGGAGGGTGCGTGTTGCAGCCCTATGAAGGCATCGTGTTGCAGTGGTTGAAAGGCACCCTGTTGCAGGTCCTTTAATGTTTCACCTGGTTGCGGCAATGACAGGCTCATGGCGGTTACTGATCGTCTGAATCGAGATGCAGGGAGTGCTCGTCATCGATGCGACTCATATCGAAGTCATGGTCGTCATCTCCTTCCAGTAGCGTTTTTCCTGCAGAGGCGCGGATGATTTGTGGCGCGAACGCGGCGCGTCTGGTGCCTTCCAGGATGTCTTGAGGTATCTCACCGGCGAAGGCGTACATCTCGCGAGCGTTTTGCGCGCGAGCATTGTTGGCGGCAAAGTCGTCGCGGCTTGCACCTGAGAAACCCTTGTACTTCTGGGCCAGGCCATAGAGCCGTCTGAGAATGGCGGCGCCTTCGTCCAGCCATAGGCTTTTGGCTTGATAGTCGATCAAGCCAACGTGGCCTGCCAGAAGCAGTCGACGCACCAGCTCGTCATAGGCCGTGAGCAAATACACGCCTTGGAACGCCAGGGGCGTGGTCAAAAACAGATCGAACTTGGCAGGTTGAACCGAAAGGTTTTCACCGACGCTCATCATGGCGGGCAGAGCGGCCATGACGTTATCGAGTCGGGCATCAATGGTGGCCATCTCTTCCTTGGACTGGGCCAGCTTGTCCTCGATCTGGATCAGGAACCAATCGGAGTAGGGATCATCTTGCATTGCGCCGCGGTTGATGCGGCCGAGCAGGTTCGAGAAACCGCTCATGCCGATCATTCCTGGTTTGTCGTCTGTGCGCTGACGGCCGAACCATAAGCGGGCCGCATGGTGTGTATGGAGTGTCAGGTTGACGCTGCTGCGCAATGAACCGAGGTTGACCTGAAAGTTGTCAGCCATGCTGAGCGCTTCCTTCTATATAGAGATGAATGGGCAACGCAAGACTGCCGGAGGCTAACGGCGAGTTCAGTAGGAAACCGTTTCTTGGTCGGAGTGGGTTTGGCTGTGGAGCGTATTTGCTCGGTACTTGGGTGGACGCTATGCCAGTGGCATAGGTCGGCACCCGCGCTCCGAGTGTTGCCAGTGGCAACATCCGTTGCCTGGCTGAGAGCTATTCCAGTGGAATAGGTCGGCACAGAATTGGGCGTGATGCCAATGGATCGACCCGGTGCTAGGTCGAAAACCATTCCAGTGGAATAGGTCGGTCCCGAGTTTCGAGTGTTGCCTGGGGCAACACTCATTGCTTGGTCGTGAGCTATGCCAGTGGCATAGGTCGGTTCCGTACGCAGTGTGATGCCAGTGGCATCACCCTGGTCGGTGGTTGAGGTGATGCCCGGGGCATCACCCTGATCGGTGGTTGGCGTGATTCCCGGGGAATCACCTTGGTAGGTGCTCGAAGTGATGCCAGTGGCATCACCCAGATTGGTGTTTGAAGTGATGCCAGTGGCATCACCCTGATCGGTGTTTGAAGTGATTCGCGGGAAATCACCCTGGTCGATGTTTGAGGTGATGCCCGGGGCATCACCTTGATCGGTGTTCGAAGTGATGCCCGGGGCATCACCCTGATCGGTGTTCGAACTGATGCCAGTGGCATCACCTGGAGCTGTGTCCGAAGTGATTCGCGGGAAATCA
>NZ_JANUFD010000028.1 GCF_024807945.1 Pseudomonas sp. JUb42
CCGTCGATGCCTTGCTGAGGCCAGAAAGACACCGACTTGCTCGGCGGGGCAGGACTTACGACGCCCTGAGGTAATTAGTCGTGATCAAAGGCACTAAAGACAGTTGCTCCTACGACGTCGTGCTCGATATGCCAACTCGTAACAATCAGGTCAGTTTTCTGAAAGCCAGCATCCCCACTCCCTGCCTAGACTGGGCAAAACCCCAGAGAACACTGCCATGCACGGATTGACTCGCGACGATATCGAAGATGCAGCCCGCCAGGTGTACCAGGTGATGCCTGCCACTGCCCAATATGTCTGGCCGTTGCTGGCCCGGCGCCTGGGTTGCACTGTGTGGGTTAAGCATGAAAACCACACACCGACCGGCGCTTTCAAGGTGCGGGGCGGCATTACTTTTCTGCATTGGCTCAAGCGCACCCAGCCGCAGATCAGCGGTATTGTCAGCGCCACTCGGGGCAATCATGGCCAGAGCCTTGCGTTGGCCTCCAGTGCATTGGGCCTGCGGGCGCTGATCGTGGTGCCGCAGAACAATTCCGTGGAAAAGAACAACGCCATGCGCGCTTTTGGCGCCGAGGTCATCGAGTGTGGCCGCGACTTCGACGAAGCCCGGGAAGAAGCCGCGCGCCTGGCCGAGACGCACTCGCTGTATCTGGTGCCGCCGTATCACCGGGAACTGGTCAAGGGCGTGGCCACTTATGCCCTGGAACTGTTCAGCGCCGTGCCGGATCTCGACACCGTCTACGTGCCCATCGGCTGCGGCTCGGGCATCTGCGCCGTGATCGCCGCCCGGGATGCCTTGGGTCTTTCTACCCAAGTGGTCGGCGTGGTCTCCACCGAAGCTGATGCCGCCAAGCGTTCGTTCGAAAGCGGCACCCTGCAGCAAACCCCATCGGCCAATACCTTTGCCGACGGCATGGCGGTACGCAAACCGGTGCCCGAGGCCCTGGCGGTGTACTCGGCAGGGGCGCAGCGGATAGTGGCAGTCAGTGACGAACAGGTCGCCGAAGCCATGCGCGTGTACTACACCGACACCCATAACCTGGCTGAAGGTGCAGGCGCGGCGGCGCTGGCAGCATTGATGCAGGAGCGTGAGGCGATGGCGGGGAAGAAGGTCGGGGTAATTCTATCCGGGGGCAATATCGATATGCCGGTGTATGCGCGGGTGGTGAGTCAGAATTGATGAGCCAGTGAATATGCATGAGCATCCTGTGGGGCCGGCTTTAGCCGGGAATAGGCACTTCCCGGCTGAAGCCGGTCCCACAAGTAGCCCCTAAATCCCCGAAGCTTTTCGTCTGCTACGCCCGGTCAACTCCCGAGATAACACAATGAAGTTCTGCAAAGGCGGCAGCGGATTGAAGCTGCGGCAGACCAGGGTAATCGGCGCATGCAGGCGCGGGCGAGCTTCGCGGATCGGGCAGTAAACCACGCTTTGCCGATGCACATCGCGCATCGAGGCCGGGACGATGGAGATGCCGACGCCTGCCGCTACCAGGCTGATATTGGTCAGCATGCGCTCGACCTCGAAGGCAATCTTCGGGTTGAACCCGGCGTTCTGGCAGGCCTTGATCAGGTTGGCGTACATGCCCGGCGCGCCGGGGCGACGGACCAGGATAAAGGGCTCGTTGGCCAGCTCGCCGAGGGCAATGGCCGGCGGCGCCGTTTGTGGATCATGACCGGCCAGCACCCGATGCCCGGTGGGCAGGGTCAGCAGCATTTCCTCATTTAACAGGCGATGGAATTGCAGGCTTTGGTGATCACCCACCGGCGCCCGAAGAATGCCGACGTCTACGCGGCCCTCGATGGCATCATGGGTCAGTTGTTCGGCGCTGCCTTCCTTGAGTGAAACTGCAACGGCGGGGTAGCGCTCGCGATAGGCGCGAATGATTTGCGGAATCAGCGGATGGGTCGAGGCCGAGCTGGTAAAGCCGATGCTCAATTGACCTTCGATACCATGGGCGGCGCGGGACGCCTTGAGCGCGCCTTCGCTGACCCGGGCGAGGATATCCCGTGCTTCCTCAAGGAACACCAGGCCACCGGCTGTGAGGTCCACACCCTTGGGATGACGCTTGAACAGATCGAAGCCCAGCTCCTGCTCGAGCATGCGAATCTGCTGGCTGAGGGGTGGTTGCTGGATATTCAGGCGCGCGGCGGCGCGGGTGAAGTGTCGCTCTTCGGCCACCATGACGAAATAGCGCAAATGACGAAGTTCCATGGTGGTCTGTCCCGCTGCGAAGTTTTATTATTGGCGCCCGCTCAAGCCAGGCATTGACCGGCCAGCGTGCCCAATCAGGTAGTCCCTGACAAGGCATGCCCATAACAATAAATAGATGGATTCGGAGCGTCGATGCCTCTCAGGCTTCTCAATAGCCCCACGTTGCAAATTATTCTGGCCATCGTCTGCGGTGTGCTGCTGGGCGTGCTCGATCCCCTTCTGGCCATCGATATGAAACCCTTGAGCGACGGCTTTATCCGCGTGATCGGTTGGTTCATGCCGTGGATGATGTTCCTGCTGGTGTCCTCCGGTGTGGCGGGGCTGCAAACCCGGCAGCGGGGGCTGGTGGGCAAGGCCTTTATGTATTTCCAGGTCATGGGCCTGATCTCGTTATCTCTGGGCTGTGTGGTGACGCTGGCCTTCAAGCCTGGTGCCCATACCGCCTTTAGCCACGGTCCTGCAGTCGCGCCTGCGCAGCTGCTGGATGCCGGGTTTTCCTGGGCGTCCGTCGGTGCGGTGGTCACCCATGCCTTCACCCAAAGCCTGGTCATGCAGGTGATGCTTGCCGGGCTGCTGTTCGGCACTGTCGTTGGCCGCTTGGGCGGTACCGAGCGGGGGGATGAGTTACGGGCCTTCCTGGAAAAAGCTGTCGCGCTGCTGTTCCGGATCCTGCGGGTGATTCTGCGCTTCGCACCGCTGGCGGCCTTCGGTGCCATGGCCTTCAGCATCGGCCGGTTCGGCCCGGCGGCGGCGCTGCCGCTGTTCAAGTTTGTCGCGGTGATGTACCTGGCCTGCGGGCTGTTCATGCTGTTGGTACTGGCGACCGTCGCCAGGCTGGCCGGGGCGCGGCTGTGGCGGTTAGTGGTTTATGTCAAGGACGAGCTGCTGCTGGTTGTTTTTACCGGCTCATCGGTAGCGGCATTACCGGGGTTGATCGACAAGATGCAAAAGCTGGGTTGCGATCAGCAATTGGTCCGTTTGATCCTGACCACGGGCTACACCTTCAATCTCAGCGGCTCGAACGTTTACCTGACCACCGCCGTGCTGTTTCTGGCGCAGATGGCGGGGATCGACCTGAGCGCTGCCGAGTTGTTGACCCTGCTGCTGATTTCCCTGCTGACCTCCCTGGGCTCCACCAGCATGGCGGGCTCGGCGTTCCTGACCCTGATTGCCACGCTGAATCTGCTGCATCTGGTGCCGCTGGAGAGTGTTGGCCTGCTGCTGGGGGTCGAGCGCCTGATGAAGTGCCGTTCGCTGACCAATGTGCTGGGCAATTGCGTGGCTTGCCTGGCCATTGCCCGTTGGCAGAACGCGCTGGACAGGCCGGTGATGTGTAAGGAATTGGCTGTACAAGCCTGACGAGGATGCTGCGCAGAACCGTAGGACCGGCTTTAGCCGGGAGGGCGCCCTCGCGGCTGAAGCCGCTCCTACGATTTACCGCGTCATTGCGGTGATTGTTCAGCCCTTGGCCGGCGCCAGCTTGTCAAAGGCACGATTGAGATTGCCTTCGGCCTGATTCAGCTTGTCACGACGCTCACGCAGCCAGGTCTGGTCGGCGTCCAGGGTCTTGTGCGCTTCTGTGAGCATGCGCTGCACTTCCTGGGGTTGCGGGCCGCCGGTGCCTTTGCGGGTCTTGACCATGTTTTCCGGCGACAGCGCGGCGCGGAAGGTGGCTTCGTCCAGCGGCAGGGTATTGGGCTTCCATTCGTATTTGTCGGCGGCCTTGGTATAGAGCTTCTGCGCATCGGCATAAGGGAAGGTTTTGGGCGTCATGCCTTCGCTGCGCGCCTCGGTGACGATCAGCGAAGCGAAGCTGTGACCGATGCGGAACGGCACTTTCTGCGTGCGTTCCAAGGTGTCGGCCAGCTCCATGGAGGTGGTCCATTCGTTTTCGAGTTCTTCGCGGGCGCGCTGCGGGTTGACCTGCAGGGCATCGAGCACCGCGTTCATGGCGCTGAACATCTCTTTGGTCGAGTCAAAGACGCCCAGGGAGTCGAAGGCAAACTTGTAGTCGGTCATGCCGGTGGTAACGTTATGGGCGCGCAGGGTCACGGTCTGGGCCAGGCCGACCACATCGGAAGCGGTCTCGCGGGCACGCATCAGCAGGCCGGGGTTGCGCTTCTGCGGCATGGCGCTGCTGGTGTAGGTGGACTCTTCATCGAGGAGCAGCCACGGGCGGATTTGATGATATTGCGTATGGATATCGCCGATCAGCGCGCCGATGCGAATGGCCGATGAGGCCGCAGCGTTTGCCGCCTCGATAGGGATGTCATAGGTCGACACCTGGCTCGAATCCAGCGAGTTCTCCCGTACTGAATCGAAGCCCAGCAGCTCGGCCATGCGCTCACGGTTCAGCGGGTAGGCCGAGTTGGCCAGTACGGCGGTGCCCATGGGGCTCTGGTTCAGGCGCTGGTACAGCTCGCGGATACGCTGGCCGTCACGGTCGAAAGCGGCTTCGTACGCCAGCAGATAGTGGGCGTAGGTGATCGGCATGGCCTGCACGCCATTGGTGTACGCCGGAATCAGGGTGTCGACGTTCTTGTCGGCCAGGTCCAGCAGACGCTTGCGCGTGGCGTTCAGGGCTTCGCTGTAGGCCAGTACGTCCGAGCGCAGTTTGGCCAGACGGTAGGTGGCGAGCATGTCCTGGCGGCTGCGCCCGGAGTGAATCAGCGAGGCTTCCGGGCCGATCTTGTCGGTCATGATCTGTTCGAGTTGCAGCACGTCGCTGGGGCGCTTGCCGTCGGGCTTATCGCCCTGTTCGATGGCGTAGCGCACGCCACCGGCGATCTTCTGGCCCATCTCCGGCTTGACGATGCCTTCCTCGGTGAGCATGACGATGGACGCCTTGTTGATGCGGTTGAGCCAGGCGAACTGGCTCTCGGCCTTGTCATCCTTGCCCTTGGCTTTGACCACCGAGGCGCCGATCTTCGCCGCCTGGGCTGCGCACTGTTCGGTGGTGGCGCAGGGCAGGTCGGCCGTGTTGGCCGCGTAGGCGCCGTAACTGGCCGTCAGGGCGATGGCGACGGCCAGGTGAATCAGGGTCTTTCTTGTTGTGGGCATTTCAGGACTCCGGCATTGGGCAAATGTTTACAGCAGGGGCAGGGTGTAGCTGACGATGACGCGGTTCTGGTCGATATTGTTGCCGCCGTTGCTGCGGTAACTGCCGTTGCGCCACTTCAGCTCAAGGTTCTTCAACGGGCCGCTCTGGAAGGCGTAGCCGATATCAGTGTTGCGTTCCCACTCGGTGCCTTCCTTGTTGCCCCGGGCAAAGTTGTCGCCCTTGAGGTAGCGGGTCATTAAGGTCAGGCCGGGCAGGCCGATTGTGGCGAAGTCATAGTCGTAGCGCGCCTGCCAGGAACGTTCTTGCGGGTTGGCGAAGTCCGGGGAAATCATCACGTAGTTGACCAGGTACGAATCGGTACCGGCCAGGTGCGGAAAGCCGGTGGTGCCATCCATGCGCTGGTAGGCCAGGCCAAAGGCGTGACCGCTGATGCCATAGGTGAAGCGCGCGCCCAGGGCGGTGTTGTCGACGTTGCTGGCACCGTCGGCCAGGGAGCGGGCGTAGCGCAGGTCACTCTTGAACGATTGCGACGTGCCGAACGGGAAGGTGTGAGTCAGGGTGGCAATGTGTTGCTTGTAATTGTCCTCCAGACCGCCGTAGTTGTAGGAGGTGGTCAGGCTCTTGGTCCAGGCGTAGCTGGCGCTGGCGAAGTCGAACTTGTCAGTGGGCTTGCCGCCCTTGATGCCCTTGGCTTCGGCAGTGATGTCTTCGTGGCCGCTGTCGTTGCGCTCGGTATTGCTGGTCAGGCGGCCGAGGTTGACAGTCAGGTTGTCGATGTCTTTGGAGGTCAACTGGCCGCCGCGAAAGGTCTGCGGCAGCAGGCGACCGTCGTTGGGCAGCACGGTAGGCAGCTTGGGCAACAGGGTGCCGATACGCAGCACGCTCTTGGCGATACGCGCCTTGGCGGTCACGCCTGCGCGACTGTAGTCATCGGGGGCTTTTTCGCTGCCGACCGGGAGCAGGCCGGTATTGCGCCGGTCCGGGCCGGAGTCCAGTTTCAGGCCGAGCAGGCCGATGGCATCGACACCGAAGCCGACGGTGCCCTCGGTAAAACCGGATTCGTAGTTGAGCAGCAGGCCCTGGGCCCATTCATCGCGCTTGGACTGGGCGGCGCCGTCCTGGCGGTAATCGCTGTTGAAGTAGAAGTTGCGAAATTCCAGATCCGCCTTGCTGTCTTCGAAAAAGTCAGCTTCCGCGAAACCGGGCATGGCGAGGCTCAGGCCGAGAGCGGCCGAAGTGAGGCCGAGAGAGACAGGGCTCTTTTGCATTTTTATTCCCTTATGGCACAGCTGATTTTTATTGGTTTTGTTTTGCCGTGAAGCGGAAAACCCTTGGGCTCCGTTCACGGCGAAAATCCTAGCGCCATAAGTTGCGGATTAAAAATATATAGTTAGTGTTGATTCGATATTTTTTATATATGGATATCCTGCCAGGGCCGTTCCTGGCGCCCACGGATTTTGTCCGAGGTATTAGCTGGCAGCTTTTACAACTGGCAATAGTTGTAAGCCTTTAAAACCAAAGCCTGTAGGACGCTTCTGAAGTTTTTCGATATGCTCTGCAGCCGCTTGTAGATGCCTGATGGTGCGGCTAATTTGCCGCCTGTCGTTGAGGTCAACGACAGGGTTTAGTCGCCCGTCTCGGTTGCAAGTGGTCCCATAGCCATCAGCGTTCATAGCGTGATGGTCCATGGTGGCTGTGTGCGGGGCACCTTTGGGTGCGCCGGGTGCTCCGACCGGTCGACTAACCCGTGCACAGCCGCCACCTATTTGTTTAGTCGCGACAGGGTGGCATCAACCAACACGGAGTTGCCATGAACCAATTTATTAAAAATCCATTCATCCTCGATCCCGATATCAAAACCGAAGACGCCTTTGCCTGCGCCTCTGAATTCCTCGCCAGCGCAGCCGCTATCGTCTACGAAAGCGCTGACAACAGCACCGCGGAATACCGGCCTCTAGCGCGCTCGGCATTGCATCAGATCGCTGCCGCGCAATTGGTCATCGAAGCCATGGCGCTCAGGTTTGGACAAAGCACCGTCCCCTGAATTGAAATCAGTCCCCGTGGGAGCCGCCTTGGTGGCGATCGAGTGCGAAGCGCTCGCAATGGCGTCAGGACTGACCCGACACCACCTCCCGCTAATTTTCCCCCCTCGCCACCCGTCTTCGTTCCTATGAAAAAGCGGTTGCCTCCCCTCTGGAGGCCCGTCTCCCCAGCATGGAATGAGGACAGATACAGCGATGGCCAATTTCTTCGAACGCCCGGTTTCTCTGGCTCACGCACTGATGCGGCATGCCGATTTGCGGGCGGATGAGCCGGCCCTGCGATTTCTTGACGGGCACAGCGCAGACGGCGTCGTCTTGACCTATGGTCAGCTGGATGCCAGGTCCCGGGTCATCGCCGCCGCCCTGATGGAGCGGGCCGAGGCCGGTGATCGAGCGCTGCTGTTGCTGCCCAGCGGCCCTGATTACGTGGCGGCGTTCTTTGCCTGCCTGTATGCCGGGGTCGTCGCGGTGCCGGCTTATCCACCGGAGTCCATGCGCCCGCAGCATCTGGAACGGTTGCTGTCGATCATCGAGGACGCCGAGCCGTTGCTGATCCTCACCAGCGCGCAGTTGTTGCCAAGCCTGAGCGCCACCGCCCTTGAGTGTGACGTGTCGATGCCCGGCCTGCTGGCGGTGGACGAACTGATCGAAGAACCGGGGCAGGCCTTGCGGGCGCAAGGGCCGCATGCCGCAGACATCGCCTTCCTGCAATACACCTCCGGCTCGACCTCGGCACCCAAGGGCGTGCAGGTCAGTCACGGCAATCTGGAAGCCAACGAGTGGCTGATTCGCCAGGGCTATGGCATCGGCCCTGACGACGTCATCGTCAGTTGGCTGCCGCTCTATCACGATATGGGCCTGATCGGCGGCTTGCTGCAAGGGATCTACAGCGGCGTCATGGTGGTGTTGATGTCGCCGCAGTACTTTCTTGAACGTCCGCTGCGCTGGTTGGAGGCGATCAGCCGTTTTGGCGGCAGCGTCAGCGGCGGCCCGGATTTCGCCTATCGCCTGTGCCATGAGCGGATTGCCGAAAGCAAGCTGGCCGGGCTTGATCTCAGTCGTTGGCGCGTGGCGTTTTCTGGCTCCGAGTTGATTCGCCAGGACAGCCTCGACGACTTCTCCCGACGCTTCGCCGCCTGCGGCTTCAAGGCCGAGGCCTGCCTGGCCAGTTATGGTCTGGCCGAGGCGACGCTGTTCGTCACCGGCAGCCACCCGGGGCAGGGTATCGATGCCTTGGCGCTGGATGCCGATGCACTGGCTACGCACTGTGTATTACCCGGTCAGGGTGTGAAGCTGATGAGCTGCGGCTGGCCGCAGCCCGACCACCCGCTGATGATCATCGACACCGGCAGCGGCGAGCTGCTGGGCGATGACCGTGTCGGCGAGATCTGCAGCAGCGGACCGAGCATCGCCCAGGGCTATTGGCGCAACCCCGAGGCCAGTGCCCGGGCCTTTATCCAGCGCGACGGACGCACCTGGCTGCGCACCGGCGACCTGGGCTTCATGCATGAGGGCCAGCTCTATGTCAGTGGCCGGCTCAAAGACATGCTGATCATTCGCGGGCAGAACCTCTACCCGCAGGATATCGAGCGCACCGTCGAGACTCATGTGCCTGTGGTGCGCAAGGGTCGTGTCGCGGTATTTGCCCTGCAACACGAGGGTGTCGAGGCCTTTGCGGTGGCGGCCGAAGTGGGCCGGCGCACGCAGAAACAGCAGCCTCTGGAACAATTGATCGAGCAGATTCGCGCCGCAGTCGCCGAGGTGCATCGCGAATCGCCGGTGGTTGTGGCGCTGATCGAACCGGGCAGCCTGCCCAAGACCTCCAGCGGCAAGTTGCAGCGTTCGGCCTGTGCCACGCAGTGGCGCGACGGCAGCCTGCCCTGTGTGGCGCAGTGGCGGGTGGGGGATAAGCCGGGCGATACACCCGAGAAAGCCGGCGAAACCCTGTCGGCACACATTGCCCGGCTCTGGGGTGAATACCTCAAGCTCGACAGCGTGCCGCCCCAG
Organism: Pseudomonas sp. JUb42; assembly: GCF_024807945.1. Taxonomy (GTDB): domain Bacteria; phylum Pseudomonadota; class Gammaproteobacteria; order Pseudomonadales; family Pseudomonadaceae; genus Aquipseudomonas. Next base: position 9,323 of record NZ_JANUFD010000028.1, read on the forward strand.
GCCAGTTTCTTCAGCCAGGGCGGTAACTCGATTCAGGCGATCCAGATGATTGCCGAACTGCGCGATGAACTGGGCATCGCCCTGGAGCTGCGCACCCTCTATGAGGCCCCGGATCTGCTTGGCTTCACGGCGGCGGTTGAGGCGCTGCAAAACGGTGAGGCTGCAGTCGTGGCCAGAGCTGTTGCGCAACCGGGCGAGGCCCTGGCGCAAAGCCCCGCGCAAAGCCGGCTGTGGTTCATCTGGCAGCTCAGTCCTGACAGCGCCGCCTACAACGTACCCGGTGGTCTGCGCCTGCGCGGCGAGCTGGATCAGGCTGCACTGAGCGATGCCTTTGATGCCTTGATCGAACGTCATGAAACCCTGCGTACGCGTTTCTATCAGGAGGATGGCGTCGGCTTCCAGCGTATTGGCGAGCGCGCCGACTGGAGCCTGCAGTTCGATGATCTGTCCGGCGATGCCTTGGCTGAGGAGCATGCCCGGGTGATTCAGGAGTGCGAGGCCTCGACGCCGTTTAATCTTGAGCAGGGCCCGTTGCTGCGGGTACGCCTGCTGCGCCTGGGTGAACAGGATCACCTGCTGCTGGTGACGATGCATCACATCGTTGCCGATGGCTGGTCGTTCGGCATTCTGCTGGATGAGTTTGCCCGGTTGTACGCCGGTAATGCTTTGTCGCCATTACCCATGAGCCTGGCCGATTACCTGGCCTGGCAACGTCAGGAGCTGCTCGCCATCGATCAAGGCCCGGCGCTCGGCTATTGGCGGCGCACCCTGGACGGCGAACGCGAACCCCTGGCGCTGCCCCTGGATCATCCCCGCGGTTTGTTGCCGTCTGCCGCCCGGCGCCTGAGCCTGAACCTTGATGCCGGGCTGTGCGTTCGTTTGCAGGAACTGGGCAAAGCCCAGGGCGTCAGCACTTTCATGCTGTTGTTGGCGGCTTTCCAGGTCCTGCTGCACCGCTATACCGGGCAGGGCGATATCCGTGTCGGTGTGCCCAGTGCCAACCGTCAGCATTTGGAAAGCCAGGGCTTGCTCGGCTTCTTCATCAATACCCAGGTGCTGCGCAGCCGGATCGATGGCCGCCAGGGTTTCGACAGCTTGCTTGAACAGGTGCGCAGCGCTGTGTTGCAGGCCCAGGCCCATCAGGGCATCGACTACGAACAGGTCAGTGCTGCCCTGGGTGATGCCGCTGGCTTTGAAGTGATGTTCAACCATCTGCAACGTGACACCAGTGCCCTGCGCCGCCTGCCGGGGTTGTTTGCCGAAGAGTTGCCGTGGCACAGCCGCGAGGCCAAGTGTGACCTGCAGTTGCACAGCGAACAGGATCAGCAGGGGCGCATCCGCCTGTCATTCGACTACGCCGTGGCGCTGTTTGATGCCGTGACTATCGAGCGTCTGGCCGGGCATTTCGCCAACCTGCTGACCCAGCTGTGCCTGCAACCGCAGCAGGCTGTGGGTGAAGTGGAATTGCTCGCCGATGCTCAGACCCGCCAGTTGCAGGCCTGGGGTGAAAACCCGCAGCTGCCGCCGGGCTGGCTGTTGCCCGAACGCCTGAGCGCCCAGCTCCTGAGCGTTGCCGCCCGAACGGCCTTGGTGTGTGGCGAGCAGCGCATGAGCCATGGTGAACTGCAGCGTCTCTCCAATCAGTTGGCTCAGCGCCTGCGCGCCCTGGGCATTGGCCCGGAAGTGCGCGTGGGAGTGCTGGCCGAGCGTTCGGCGCAGATGATGGTGACCTTGCTGGCGATCATCAAGGCCGGTGCTGTGTATGTACCCCTGGACCCGGACTACCCTCGTGAGCGCCTTGGCTACATGATCAAGGACAGCGGCATTGCCTTGCTGATCGGTCAGCAGCAGGTGCTCGATGCGTTTGGCGCGCCTGACGGCCTGGCGATCCTGGCGCTGGACGATGTCGCAGAGGCCCAGGGCAGTGATGCGCCGCCCGCCCTGGTTCTGCATCCGGACAATTTGGCCTATGTGATCTATACCTCCGGCTCCAGCGGCCAGCCCAAGGGCGTCGGTATCAGCCACGGCGCCCTGGCTGAGCGCCTGCAGTGGATGCTCAATGAATACGCCATCAGCGAAGATGACGTACTGCTGCAAAAGGCCTCCCTGAGTTTTGACGTGTCCGTGTGGGAGTGCCTGCTGCCGTTGATGGCTGGCAGTTGCCTGGTCCTGGCCGGGCCAGGTGAGCACCGTGATCCGCAGCGCCTGTTGCAACTGGTGCAGGAGCACCGCGTCAGCGTGCTGCATTTCGTGCCGCCGTTGCTGCAGCTCTTTGTCGAAGAGGTTGGCATCGAGCAATGCAGCAGTCTGCGCCTGCTGTTCTGCGGCGGTGAGGCCTTGCCTGCCGACCTTTGCCGCCGGGTACATGAGCGGCTGCCGGCCGTGGCGCTGCATAACCGTTACGGCCCGACCGAAAGCGCAATCAACGTGACCCATTGGCCGTGCACGGGTGAGCAGGGCGCACGCGTTCCCATCGGCCGCCCCTTGAGCAATGTGGTGACGCAGATTCGCGAAGGTGACTGGCAACTGGCACCGCTCGGGGCCAAGGGTGAATTGTTGCTGGGCGGCTCGGGCTTGGCCCGCGGCTATCTGGGCCAGCCGGGCCTGACTGCCAGCCGCTTCCTGCCCGCCGAAGGGGGTGGCCGTCTGTATCGCAGCGGCGATGTCGCGCGCTGGCGCAACGACGGTGCCCTGGAATACCTGGGGCGCCTGGATGAGCAGGTCAAGCTGCGCGGTGTGCGCATCGAACTGGAAGAGATTCGCCACAGCCTGTTGCAACAACCCGGCGTGCATCAGGCGGCGGTGATCCTCGGCGAGGGCGCAGGCGGCGGGCAACTGCTGGCTTATGTCGTGGTGGACGGAGAAGAAACCCCGGCAGTCCTGAGCGCGCGCATCCGTGGTGCCTTGCAGGACGCCTTGCCCGAGCCCATGGTGCCGAGTCATGTCCTGCGCTTGCCAGCCTTGCCCCTTGGCCCGACCGGCAAGCTGGACCGCCGTGCGCTGCCGCAGCCGGATATCGCCGAGCGGGCCTGGCGTGCGCCTCGTGATGAGGTCGAGACCCGTCTGGCGGCTATCTGGGCCGAGGTGCTGGAACTGCCGCGTATCGGTCTGGACGATGATTTCTTCGAGCTGGGCGGTCACTCGCTGCTCGCCACTCGTATCGTTTCCCGGGCCCGTCAGGCCTTTGCTGTCGAGCTGCCGTTGCGCAGCCTGTTCGAGTCCCGACGCCTGGTGGATTTCGCCGCCTGGGTGGCCCGGGCCAAGGCCGAAGGACAGGTTGACAGCCAGGGCGTCATTGCCCTGGTTGACCGCAACCAGCGAGTGGCGCTGTCCTGGTCCCAGCAGCGTATGTGGTTCCTCTGGCAGCTCGATCCGCAGAGCCCGGCGTATAACGTCGGCGGCATGGCGCGGTTGCGCGGGGTGCTGGATGTGGAGTGTTTCGAACGCGCCCTGCAGGCATTGATCCATCGCCACGAAAGCCTGCGCACCAGCTTCCCGTCCGAAGACGGCAGGCCCTGGCAGCAGGTGTCGGGGCAGTCTGATGTGGTCATGCAGTGCCTTGATCTATCTGCCCAGGCCGAGTCGCTGCGCCAGGGCAGCATCGAACGCCTCGCCGAGGAGCAGGCCCACGCCCCGTTCGATCTGGAGCACGGCCCGTTGTTGCGGGTGTGCCTGGTCAAGAGCGGCATGCGCGAACATCACCTGCTGATCACCCTGCACCATATCGTCACCGAAGGCTGGGCCATGGACATCTTCGCCCGAGAGTTGGGCGCGCTGTACGAAGCCTTTGTCGGCGAGCGCGAGTCGCCGTTGCCGCCGTTGCCGGTGCAGTACCTGGACTACAGCGCCTGGCATCGCCAATGGCTGGAAGATGGCGAGATGCAGCGCCAGCTGGACTATTGGCGCGGGCAGTTGGGCGGCGAGCAACCGTTGCTGGCCTTGCCCGCCGACCGCCCGCGACCTGCCGTGCAGAGCCATAACGGTGAGCTGCACCGCTTCGAACTGGACGCCGCTTTGGCTGCTCGGGTCAATCGCTTCAACGGGGAGCGCGGCCTGACCCTGTTCATGACCATGACTGCCGCTTTGGCAGTGCTGTTGTATCGCTACAGCGGCCAGGACGATCTACGCATCGGTGTGCCCCTGGCCAACCGTATCCGTCCGGAAAGCGAAGGGCTGATCGGTGCGTTCCTCAATACCCAGGTGCTGCGCATCCGGCCCACCGGGCAGATGCGTGTCAGCGAGCTATTGGAGCAGGTACGCCAGGTGGCGATCGATGGCCAGTCCCATCAGGATGTGCCGTTCGACCAGTTGGTGGAGGCCTTGCAGCCGCAACGCAGTGCCGGCTGGAATCCGCTGTTCCAGGTGATGTGCAACGTGCAGCGCTGGGAGTTCCAGCAGCAGCGCGAACTGGCCGGCGGCGTGCAGGTCGATTATCTGGTCAACGATGCCAGGGCGACCAAGTTCGACCTCAATCTGGAAGTCACCGACTTCGACGCCCAATTGCGTTGCTGCCTGACCTACAGCACCGATCTGTTCGACGCCGAACGCATCGCCCTGATGGCCGAGCACTGGCAGCGCCTGCTGCGGGGCATGCTCGCTGCACCGGATTGCTGCCTCAGTGAGTTGCCCTTGCTCAGTGAGGGCGAGCAGTTGGCGTTGGTCGAGGCCGGTCGCGGTGACACTCTGGTCGAACCGGCAGGCAGCGTGCAGGGGCTGTTCCAGCAGCAGGTCCTGCGCACGCCGCACAAGCGTGCAGTGACCTGCGCCGGGCAGTCCCTGAGCTACGCCGAACTTAACGCCCGGGCCAACCAGTTGGCCCATCGCCTGATTGAGCTGGGCGTCGGCCCGGAGATTCGTGTCGGCCTGGCTTTACGCCGTTCCCTGGACATGGTGGTGGGCCTGCTGGCGATCCTCAAGGCTGGCGGTGCTTATGTGCCGCTGGACCCGGAATACCCTCACGAACGTCTGCGCTACATGATCGAAGACAGCGGTATAGCCGTGTTGCTCGGGCACGACGAACTGTTCGCCCAAGGTCCGCTGCCGGCAACGGTGCGCTCGTGGAGCCTGGAGCAGGACGGCGCGGCGCTGGCAGGCTATGCCGATACCGACCCGGCCGATCGCAGCCAGGCGCAGCATCTGGCCTATATGATCTACACCTCTGGCTCCACCGGCCTGCCCAAGGGCGTGACCGTGGAGCAGGGGCCTCTGGCCATGCATTGCCTGGCGGTGGGCAAGCTGTTCGCGACCACACCACAGGATTGCGAACTGCATTTCTATTCGATCAACTTCGATGCCGCCAGTGAGCGCCTGCTCGTGCCGTTATTATTCGGCGCCGAGGTGGTACTGCGCGAACAAGGGCAGTGGGATGCCGAAGCGATCTGCGGGCTGATCCGCCAGCACCGTATCAATGTGCTTGGCTTCACGCCGAGCTACGGCGGCCAGTTGGCCCAGTGGTTGCGCAGCCATGATCAACAACTGCCGGTACGCCTGTGCATTACCGGTGGCGAAGCGCTGACCCCGGAGCACCTGCACGCTCTGCACGCAGCCTTCACCCCGCAGACGGTATTCAACGCCTATGGTCCGACGGAAACCGTGGTCATGCCTCTGGCCTGTGCGGTGCCCGAGGCGCTGCCCCGTGAGGCGCTTAATGTGCCGATCGGCACGGTAGTCGGCAGCCGCCAGGTGTATGTACTGGACGCTGATCTGGCCCAGGTGCCCGCCGGTGCGGTGGGTGAGTTGTTTATCGGCGGCTACGGTCTGGCCCGCGGCTATCACGGTCGCGCCGGGTTGAGTGCCGAGCGCTTCATCGCCGACCCGTTCGCTACTGCCAGTGGCGCACGGCTGTACCGCAGCGGCGACCTGGTGCGACAGAACGCCGACGGCCAATTCGAATACCTGGGGCGCATCGACCATCAGGTGAAAATCCGTGGTTTCCGTATTGAGCTGGGCGAAATCGAAGCACGCCTGCTGGCCCATGAGCAGGTGCGTGAAGCCGTGGTGCTGGCTGTGGACGGGCCGAGCGGCAAGCAGCTGGTTGGTTATCTGCTGGCTTCATCAAACCTGGCACAGGAGCGCTTGATCGAACAACTCAAGACCCATCTGCACGGCGGATTGCCGGAGCACATGGTGCCTGGGCACCTGATCATTCTCGATGCCTTCCCGCTGACCGCCAACGGCAAACTCGACCGCCGCGCGTTGCCCATGCCGGACTTGAGCAGCCGGCAAGAGGCCTATCAGGCACCGGGCAGCGCCATCGAACGCGGGTTGGCCGAGGTCTGGCAGGGCGTGCTGGGCGTGGCACGGGTGGGGATCGACGATAACTTTTTTGCCCTGGGCGGCGACTCGATCCTGTCGATCCAGGTGGTCAGCCGTGCCCGTCAGGCCGGTATTCACTTCAGCGCCAAGGACCTGTTCCAGCATCAGACCGTGCGGACCCTGGCCCTGGCGGCGCAATTGAGCGAGCGCCACATCATTGATCAGGGCCCAATGACCGGAGCCAGCGCCCTGACGCCGATCCAGCACTGGTTCTTCGAACAGCAGCTGGCGGCACCACAGCACTGGAACCAGTCGGTGTTGCTGGGTGCCAGCCACAGCCTGCAACCGGCGCTGCTGGAGCAGGCTCTGCAAGCGTTGGTCACCCATCACGATGCCTTGCGCCTGAGTTTCGTCGAGGACCTGCACGGCCAGTGGCAGGCCGAGTACCGTGAACCGGATACCCGGCAGATTCTTCTGCGCGTGGGTGGGGCAGAGACTGCGGAGCAGCGTCTTGAGCTGTTCGAGCAGGCGCAGCAAAGCCTGAACCTGCAGTATGGCCCTTTGGTGCGAGCGCTGCTGGTGCCCGGAACCCCGGACCGGCTGTTGCTGGTGGTTCATCACCTGGCCGTGGACGGCGTGTCCTGGCGTGTGTTGCTGGAAGATTTGCATAACCTGTACCGGCAACTGGAGCAGGGCCAGACGCTGCAGTTGCCCGCCAAGACCAGCGCCGTGGGCGACTGGGCGCAACGCCTGCAGGCCTATGCCGGCAGCGAGTCTCTGCGCGAAGAACTGGGTTGGTGGCAAAGCCAGTTGCACGGCGCCAACGGCGATTTGCCCTGGGACTTCGTTGCAGGCAGCAATCTGCAACGAGATGCCCGCAGTGTCAGCCTGAGTCTCGATGCCGAGGCGACCCGACAGCTGCTGCAACAGGCGCCCCAGGCTTATCGTGCCCGGGTCGAGGACCTGCTGCTGACCGCTCTGGCGCAGACCCTCTGTGCCTGGACTGGCCAGGCGTCGGCATTGGTGCAGCTGGAAGGCCATGGCCGCGAGGAGCTGTTCGACGATCTGGACCTGAGCCGCAGCGTCGGCTGGTTTACCAGCGCCTATCCACTGCACTTGACCCCGGCGACCGATAGCGCCGACAGCCTCAAGGCGATCAAGGAGCAACTGCGCCGCGTGCCGCACAAGGGCCTTGGGCATGGCGTCCTGCGCTATCTGGCGGATGACGCATGCCGCGCGGCCATGGCCGTCTTGCCGGAAGCGCGGATTACCTTCAATTACCTGGGGCAGTTCGACCAGGGCTTTGCCGACGATACGCTGCTGCGCCCGCTGGCGGAGGCCGGTGGCGCCCAGCACGCTGGCGATGCTGCGCTGCCCAATTGGCTGAGTGTCGACGGCCAGGTCTACGGGGGTGAGCTGACGCTGCGCTGGACCTTCAGCGAGAACCTGTTCAAGTCCGAGACCATCGAGCAACTGGCCCAGGCCTACCAACGCAGCCTGCGGGCACTGATCGAACACTGCCTGCAACCGCAGAACGGTGGTATCACGCCGTCGGACTTCCCTCTGGCGCGACTGTCCCAGGACCAACTGGATGCACTGCCACTGCCGTTCCATGCCATCGACGACGTTTACCCACTGACGCCGATGCAGGAGGGGCTGCTGCTGCACACCCTGCTGGAGCCGGGCACCGGCATCTACTTCATGCAGGACCGCTACAGCATCGATAGCGAGCTGGATGTGCCGCGCTTCGAGGCGGCCTGGCGCGCCGTGGTGGCGCGGCATGAAGCCCTGCGCGCCTCGTTCTGCTGGAGCGCCGGTGAGCAGATGTTACAAATCATCCATCGCGGTGATGGCGATGGCGTTGAGTTCCTCGACTGGAGTCAACTGCCTGCCGATCAGCACGAATCACGCCTGCAAGTGCTGCTGGAGCGCGAGCGCCTGGCCGGGTTCACCCTGCTGGAGCGGCCACCGCTACACCTGCGCCTGATCCGCCTGGCACCGGATCGCCACTGGTTCATCATGAGCAACCACCACATTCTCATCGATGCCTGGTGCCGCTCGATCATGATGGGTGACTTCATGGCCATCTATAAGGCCCTGGGTGAGGGGTGCCAGGCGCCGCTGGCCACGCCGCCGCGCTACCGTGAGTTCATCGCCTGGCTGCACCATCAGGGCCTGGAAAACTCCCGGCAGTACTGGCGCCAGAGCCTGGCCGGGTTTGCCCGTCCGACCTTCATACCGAGTGATCGGCCGATTCTCCACGACAACGGCGGCATGCAGGTCGGCGATCGGCACAGCCGCCTGTTGCCCGAGCAGGGCGCGCGCCTGCGCGAACTGGCCCAGGCCCATCAACTGACCGTCAACACCTTCGCTCAGGCCGCCTGGGCCCTGATCTTGCGACGCTATAGCGGCGAGCGCGACGTTCTGTTCGGTGTCACCGTGGCCGGGCGTCCGGCCAGCCTGCCGCAGATGCAGCACTGCGTAGGGTTGTTCATCAACAGCATCCCGCTGCGGGTTTCCCTGCCCGACGCAGGTCAGCGCCTGAGTGTGCGGCAGTGGTTGCAGCAGCTGTTCGAACGCAATCTGGAGTTGCGCGAGCATGAGCATCTGCCCTTGGTCAGCATCCAGGAGTGCAGCGAGCTGCCCAAGGGCCAACCGCTGTTCGACAGCCTGTTCGTGTTCGAAAACGCACCGGTGGACGCCACGGTGCTGGAGGGTGCCGAAGGCCTCAAGGCCCGCTCCGGTTCCGGTCGGACCCACACCAACTACCCGCTGACTGTGGTCTGCTACCCCGGCGATGATCTGGGTCTGCACCTGTCCTATGACCGGCGCTTCTTCGACGAGGCAACCATCGAGCGCCTGCTCGGTGACTTCCAGCGCCTGCTTCTGGCCCTGGTCGATGGCTTCGAGCAGGACGTCAGCGCCTTGCCGTTGCTGGCCGTGCAAGAGCAGCGATTCCTTCTTGACGAGTGCAACCGCAGCGCCCGGGAGTACCCGTTGCAGCAGGGCTATGTACCCTTGTTCGAAGCTCGTGTGGCGACTCATCCCGAGCGTATCGCCGCGACTTGCGAGGGTGAACAGTGGCGCTATGGCGAGCTGGACAACTGCGCCAATCGTCTGGCCAATGCTTTGTTGGCGGCAGGTGTGCAGCCGGACCAGCCAGTGGCGCTGCTGGCCGAGCGCGGTCTGCCGCTGCTGGGCATGATCATCGCCAGCCTCAAGGCCGGTGGCGGTTATGTGCCGCTGGATCCGGCGCATCCTCGGCAGCGCCTGACAGGGATCATCCAGGCCAGCGGTACCCGGGTAATGGTGTGCAGCGCCGCCTGCCGAGAGCAGGCCGAACAATTGCTGGAAGAATTCAGTTGCTCCGGTGGCCGACCACAACTGCTGGTCTGGGAAGACGTGCAGCAAGGTACGGGCGATGACAGGGCGCCGGGCATTGCCGTTACCGGCCAGCACCTGGCCTATGTGATCTATACCTCTGGCTCCACCGGCGTACCCAAGGGCGTGGCGGTGCAGCAGGCGGGCATGCTCAATAACCAGTTGAGCAAGGTGCCGTATCTGCGCCTGAGCGAAGCGGATGTGATCGCCCAGACCGCCTCCCAGAGTTTCGATATTTCGGTCTGGCAGTTCCTCACCGCCGCGTTGTGTGGGGCGCGGGTGGACATCGTCCCGGATCGCATTGCCCACAACCCGGCGGCACTCTTGCAGCATGTGCGTGACACCGGTATCAGCGTGCTGGAAAGCGTGCCCTCACTGATCCAGGGCCTGCTGGCCGAAGCCACTGGCGAACTGGACAGCCTGCGCTGGCTGCTGCCCACCGGCGAAGCCATGCCGCCCGCCCTGGCCAGGCAATGGTTGCAGCGCTATCCCGGCGTCACCCTGGTCAACGCCTACGGCCCGGCGGAATGCTCCGATGACGTGGCGCTGTTCCAGGTCGACGAAGCGGCCAGCAACGGCAGCTACCTGCCCATCGGCACGCCGACGGACAACAACCTGCTGTACCTGCTCGACGATGAACTGCACGCCGTGCCGCTGCTGGCCGACGCCGAACTGTTCATTGCCGGGACCGGGGTAGGGCGCGGTTATCTCGGCGACCCTTCTCGTACGGCTGCCAGTTTCCTGCCCAACCCCTTCGGCGCGGACGGCGAGCGCCTGTACCGCAGCGGCGATCTGGCGCGGCGACGCGGTGACGGCGTGCTGGAATATGTCGGCCGCGTCGATCATCAGGTGAAGATCCGCGGCTACCGCATCGAGCTGGGTGAGATCGAAGCGCGGCTGCGCGAATGGCCCCAGGTTCGCGACGCCGCAGTCACCACCCAGAGTGCGGCGGCCGGGCAGTATCTGGTGGGCTACGTGGTTAGTGATACGCCGGCCGACTTCGAGGCCATCAAGCGTCATCTGGCCCAGACCCTGCCCGAATACATGGTGCCGCGCCACTGGCAGGCCCTGGAGCAGTTGCCCCTCAATGCCAACGGCAAACTGGACCGCAAGGCCCTGCCAGCCCTGGCTTTCAATAGTGCCCGACAGTACCAGGCGCCGACCAGTGAACTGGAAGTCACCCTGGCCGGTATCTGGGGCGAGGTGCTGGATGTGGAGCGGGTCGGCATCACCGACAACTTCTTCGATCTCGGCGGCCATTCCCTGCTGGCGACCCAGATCGCCTCACGGGTGCAGCAGGCCTTGCAGCGCAGTGTGCCGCTGCGGGCAATGTTCGAGTGCAGCACCGTGCAGGAACTGGCGCGGCATATCGAGCAATTGGGCGGCAGTGCGTTGACGGAGCAAAAGGTCAGTCGCATCGATGATCTGATGGCGCGATTGGAGGCGCTGTGAGGCAAGGCCATGGCTGTCGGTCAGGATCGGCAGCCATGGAGCAGACAATCGCGGATCACGCTTAATTTTTCCATTTACCACTCGTATTGATAATCAGGCAGCGCTGGCCGCCGGTAACCCAACTTTCAGCTAAGGAGCAACACCATGACCTCGGTATTCGATCGCGAAGACATCCTGTTCCAGGTGGTCATCAATCATGAAGAGCAATACTCCATCTGGCCGGACTACAAGGCCATCCCCAATGGTTGGCGTACCGTGGGCAAGAGTGGTTTCAAGAAGGAGTGCCTGGCCTACATCGAAGAAGTGTGGACCGACATGCGCCCCTTGAGCCTGCGCAAGCATATGGAAGCACAGGCGGGCGCAGCCACTCAGTGAGGCCGATATCATGGCGAGTTTGCAACTGTTCTGCCTGCCGTACTCCGGCGCCAGCGCCATGCTCTACAGCCGTTGGCGGCGTGTTCTGCCCGAGTGGCTGAGCGTGCAGCCGGTGGAGTTGCCGGGCCGGGGCGCACGCCTTCGTGAGGCCTTGCAGACGGATATGCAGGCGCTGGCACGGCAGTTGGCGCAGGAAATCCTGCCGCGCCTGGACCGGCCTTATGCGCTGTTCGGGCATAGCCTGGGTGCCTTGCTCGCTTTCGAAATGGCCCACGTGCTGCGTGAAGCGGGGGCGCCGCTACCGGTGGCGCTGATCGCCTCCGGCACGGCTGCGCCGACCCGGCGCGAGGACTATGAACAAGGCTTTTCGGTGCCTAAAAGTGATGAAGAGCTTAAGGCCGACCTGCGCGACCTGCAGGGCACGCCGGAGGAGGTTCTGGAAAATCAGGAGTTGATGGAATTGACCCTGCCGATCCTGCGCGCCGACTTTCTGATGTGTGGCCTGTATCGTTACCGCGCTCGGCCACCCTTGCAGTGTCCGCTGCATGTATTGGGCGGCAAGGACGACCGCGCCAGCCAGGAGCAACTGATTGCCTGGCAACTGGAAAGCGACGCCAACTTTTCCCTGGATATGCTGCCGGGTGGGCATTTCTTCATTCATGAGCAGCAAGCCAAGGTCTTGCGCATCCTCAAGGCCTGCCTGGAGGTGGGGCGTCGGCGGCAGCTGCAATTGGCTGGCTGACTGACGCGGACCTTTGTGTCACTGCATGCACGTGGGACTGGCTTTAGCCGGGAAAGCTTCTGTCTTCCCGGCTAAAGCCGGTCCCACGGTGCTGCAGTTGTTTCTTTGCATATCCCCCTCTAAATCCCTCCCTCGGCCACTCGTATTTCCAGCAACCACGCTTGCTATTGATCGTATCCATTGAGGGTTCTTGAAATGCCTGCCGCTACCCGTTTCGCCCAGGCTCATCCGCTTGGTGCTGTTACCGCGTCTGAAGAGGCGCTCTATGAATTCACCCTGTCGCCCCTGCTGGAACGTCAGCAGCGTCAGGAATCCAACGCTCGCAGCTACCCCCGGCGCTTGCCTCTGGCGCTCAAGCGCGGGCGCGGCATCGAGGTAGAGGATGTCGAAGGGCGCACCTTCATCGATTGCCTGGCGGGTGCCGGCACCCTGGCCCTTGGGCATAACCATGCGGTGGTGATCGAGGCGATCCAGCAGGTGCTTGCCGATGAGTTGCCGCTGCATACCCTGGATCTGACCACGCCGGTCAAAGACCAATTCGTCCAGGATCTGTTCGGCCTGTTGCCGCAAGCATTTGCCACCGATGCGAAAATCCAGTTTTGCGGGCCAACCGGCACCGATGCCGTGGAAGCGGCACTCAAACTGGTGCGTACGGCTACCGGGCGCAGTACGGTGTTGTCGTTTCATGGTGGCTACCACGGCATGAGCCTGGGGGCGCTGGCGTTGATGGGCAGCCTCGGTGCCAAGCAGCCGATGGGTGCCATGGTCGGCCAGGGCGTGCAGTTCATGCCCTATCCCTATGACTACCGCTGTCCGTTCGGCCTGGGCGGTGAAGCCGGGGTGCGGGCCAACCTGAATTATCTGGAGAATCTGCTCAACGACCCGGAAAGCGGCGTGCAGAAACCCGCAGCGGTGATTCTCGAAGTGGTTCAGGGCGAGGGTGGGGTAGTCCCCGCCGATCTGGACTGGCTGCGCGGCGTACGGCGGATCACCGAGGAGGCGGGCATTGCCCTGATCGTTGACGAAATCCAGAGCGGTTTCGGCCGTACCGGCAAGATGTTCGCCTTCGAGCACGCAGGCATCGTGCCGGATGTAGTGGTGTTGTCCAAGGCCATTGGGGGCAGTCTACCCCTGGCCGTGATGGTCTATCGCGAATGGCTGGATAAATGGCTGCCGGGCGCCCATGCCGGGACCTTCCGCGGCAATCAGATGGCCATGGCTGCGGGCTCTGCGGTGATGCGCTATCTCAAGGATCACGACCTGCCGGCTCACGCCGGGCAGATGGGCGCACGCCTGCGCGAGCATCTGTTGCGCCTGCAACGTGATTTCCCGCAGCTGGGTGATGTTCGCGGGCGCGGCCTGATGCTGGGCGTCGAACTGGTCGAGCCCGACGGCAGGCTAGACCTGCAGGGGCATCCGCCAAGGGACTCTGCCCTGGCCAGGCGCATTCAGCGCGAATGCCTCAAGCGCGGCCTGATTCTTGAACTGGGTGGCCGCGATGGCGCCGTGGTGCGTTTCCTGCCGCCGTTGATCATCACCGCCGAACAGGTGGACGAGGTCATGGCGCGGTTCGAGCGGGCACTGAGCGCGGCCATTCAGAACTGAGGCGCTGTCGCAGTAATTCAAGGAGGGTGTGAAATGAGTGCTGTGCTGGATTTTGATATCAAACCGTTATTGGCAGGCGGCGGATTGCTGCCCATGGTGGTGACCGCGCCCGAGCCGGGGCTGGACCTGCTGTCGGCCTTCGACAGCCTGGCGCCGTTGGTCGATGAGCATCTGTTGCGCAGCGGCGGGGTGCTGTTTCGCGGTTTCGAGGTGGGCGGCGCCGAGGCTTTCCGCCGTTTTGCCGGGGCGTTCGGCCATCCACTACTCAACTATGAGTTTGGCTCGACACCGCGAACCAACGTGACCCAGGGCGTCTATACCTCCACCGAGTACCCGGCGCACCAGAGTATTCCCCTGCATAACGAGCAGGCCTACACCCTGGAATGGCCGATGAAGATATGGTTCTACAGCGTGATAGCGGCGCAGACCGGCGGTGAAACGCCGATTGCCGACAGCCGGGAAGTCTACCGCCGCGTCCCTGTGCGAATTCGTGAACGTATGGTCGACAAGGGCCTGATGTATGTGCGCAATTTCGGCAACGGTCTGGATGTGTCCTGGGAGCAGGTATTCAACACCGAGGATCCGGCCCAGGTCGAAGCCTATTGCCGTGCCCATTCCATCGAGTGCGAGTGGAAGGACGATGGCGAGTTGCGCACCCGTCAGCGCTGCCAGGTGGTGGCCCGTCATCCACGGACGGCGGACATGGTCTGGTTCAACCAGGCGCACCTGTTCCATGTCTCGAACCTGCCGACCGAGGTGCGGGAAAACCTTCTTGAGGTGGTCGATGACGAATGGGATCTGCCACGTAACGTCTACTACAGCGACGGTAGCCCATTGGAAGATGTCTTGCTCGATGAAATACGCGGTGTGCTGGACGACTGCACCATCAGCTTCCCCTGGCGGGAAAACGATGTGCTGATGCTCGACAACATGCTGGCGGCCCACGCGCGCTCACCCTTCACCGGCAAGCGCCAAGTCATCGTGGCCATGGCTGAAGGCCACTCCGCGTTGCCTCGCGGCTGATCCCCCACAGTGGTGGCTGCGGCCACTGCTGCCTGCTAAATCACCCTGATTCCCATTCGTTCTTGCATACACGCTTTCACGACCGGCTTAGCCGACCTGCAAGGACGGACCCCCATGAATCCTCAAGATGCACTGAAACTCGCTCGTCGTTTCATCGAGCTGCCACCGCATAAGCGCCCGCTGTTTGTGCAGGCGCTGGAAGACGAGGATATCGATTTCTCGCTGTTCCCGATTCCGGCGCAGGTGGACGTGGCTGGACGCGATGAGCTGTCTTACGCCCAGCAACGCATGTGGTTTCTCTGGCAGCTTGATCCACATAGCACCGCCTACCATCTGCCCATGGCTGTGCGCCTGGAAGGAAGCCTCGACGAGCAGGCCCTGCAGCGTGCCTTCGCCACCGTCGTTGCCCGTCATGAAACCCTGCGCACCGGCTTTGTCGACCATCAAGGCGCGGTGCTGCAGCAGGTTCATGAATGCGTTGAAGTGCCATTGACCCGAGAAGACCTCAGCCTGCTGAAGGGTGATGAGCAGCAAGCACGGTTGCAGGCACTGGCCCAGGCTCAGGTTCGCCAGCCATTCGATCTGGCCCGGCCACCGCTGCTGCGGGTCAGTCTGGTCAAGCTGGCGGACGAGGTTCACAGCCTGTTGCTGACCTTGCATCACATCGTCGCCGACGGATGGTCCATGGCCTTGTTGATCGATGAGCTGGTCAAGGCATATGACGCGGCCTGCCTGGGCAGTGAGCCGGTGTTGTGGCCGTTGTCGATTCAATATCGCGACTATGCCCTGTGGCAACGCAGCTGGCTGGAGGGCGGCGCGCAGGAGAAGCAACTGGCCTATTGGCAGTCACGGCTGGGCCAGGAGCCTTTGCCGCTGGATCTGCCGCTGGATCGACCGCGCCCGGCATTACCGAGCTTTGCCGGGGCCAGGGTCGGCATGACCCTTGACCCCGATCTGACCCGCGCCCTGCACGGATTGGCCCGTGATCAGCAATGCACGCTGTTTATGGTGCTGCTGGCTTCGTTCAAATGCCTGTTGCAACGTTATGGCGGGCAGCGGCATATCCGCGTCGGCGTGCCGGTGGCCAACCGGCATAGGGCCGAGGTGGAGCCATTGATCGGCTGCTTCATCAATACCCAGGTCATGCAGACCGACATTGATCCGGCGCTGGATCTTGCCGGTCTGCTGGCGCGGGTGCGGGAAACGGCGCTGGGGGCCCAGGCCCATCAGGATCTGCCCTACGAGCAGTTGGTCGAAGCGCTGGCTCCGGAGCGTCATGGCGCGCCTTCGGGGTTGTTCCAGGTGATGTTCAATCATCAGTCCCAGGTTGCTGATGTCAGTACCATGACTACCCGCAGTGGCCTGCAACTGCAGCGTCAGGATTCGGCGCGGCTCAGTGCGCGCTTTGACCTGGCCCTGGATACCCATGAAAGCGCGGGCTGCCTGCATGCGCATTTCACCTACGCCTGTGATGTATTCGCGGCCGCGACCGTCGAGCGTATGGCCCAGGACTGGCTGACGCTGTTGCAGCATATGGTCGCGCCTCAACGCACGGCCATTGGTGACTGGCCGGTGGGATCGCGAGAGGAAACTGCGGCGCCGCCAATGGCTGCACGATTGCCGGTGCATCGCCTGTTTGAACAGGCAGCCCAGACTCATCCGCAGCGCACTGCCGTAGTAGCAGGAGGGGAACGCATCGATTACGCCACCCTGAATCGGCGCGCCGATGCTTTGGCTGTGCGCCTCGAACAGCAGCAGGTGATGGCTGACGAACCCGTAGCCCTGGTGGCCGAGCGCTCCATCGAGATGGTCGTCGGCCTGTTGGCGGTGCTCAAGGTGGGGGCGGCCTATCTGCCTCTGGAGCCGGAGCAACCGGCGCAGCGCCTGAGCCATATCCTCGCCGACGCAAACGTGCGTTTGCTGCTGGCGCCCCGGCAATGGCAGGCGGACCTGCCCGGGCAGGTGACGCGACTGTTCATCGATGACAGCGAAGCGGCCGGGCCTTACCAGGGGCCAGATGTACAGCCCGCACATCTGGCCTACGTGATCTATACCTCCGGCACCACGGGCCAGCCCAAGGGCGTGGGCGTCAGCCATGGCGCCCTGGCGCATTACCTGTGGGCGGTGGCCGAGCGGTTGCCACTGCAACAGGTGCAGAACATGGCGATGGTGTCGACGCCCGCGGCTGACCTGGGTCATACCATACTGTTTGGCGCCCTGAGCAGCGGCCGTACCCTGCATCTGCTGGACAAGGATCGGGTACTGGATGCCCAGGCATTTGCCGATTATGTGCAGCACGAACAGATCGATGCGCTGAAAATCGTGCCATCGCACCTGCAGGCGCTGCTTGTCGCCAGTGACGGCGCCGAAGTACTGCCACGCCACTGCCTGATTCTGGGCGGGGAGGCGTGCCCGCCCGCATTGCAGGCCCAGCTTGTGGTCCGTGCACCGGCACTGGCGGTGGTCAACCACTATGGCCCCACGGAAACGACGGTGGGTGTGCTGACCCAGGCGCTTGACGGATTGCTTCCCGTGGCGCTGGGACAGCCCCTGGGCCACAGTCGCAGTCGGCTGCTCGGGCCCGGCTTGCAACCGGCAGCCGAAGGCGTACGCGCCGAGCTGTATATCGCCGGTCCTTCGCTGGCTCGGGGATATCAGGGGGCGCCGGGGCAGACCGCCGAGCGCTTCGTTCCCGACCCCTTCGACGACAACGGCGGGCGCATGTACCGCACCGGCGACTATGTTCGCCGTGACGCCCGTGGCGATCTGCATTTCCATGGTCGTCGCGACGGTCAGGTGAAGATCCGCGGCCATCGGGTGGAGCTGGCCGAAGTGCAGGCGCGGATACAGGCGATTGCCGGTGTGGCCACTGCCTTGGTACGGATGCATGACGACGGTCTGATGATTGCCTATGTGGTCGCTGATCCTGATCAGGGCGCGGGGCGCACTCTGGAGCAGCACTTGCGTGCAACCCTGGCCGGGCAGGTTCCGGACGCCTTGGTGCCCAGTCATTGGCTGTACCTGGATGCCTTGCCCCTGACCGCCAATGGCAAGGTCGATATGCGTGCCTTGCCTGGCCCTGATCTGTCAGGCGCCGGGCCGATCTGGCGCGCTGCGCAAACACCGTTGCAAATGGCGCTGGCTGAGGTCTGGGCCCAGGTCCTGAACGTCGAACGGGTAGGGCTGGGCGATAATTTCTTCGCCCTGGGCGGCCATTCGCTGTTGGCCACGCAACTGGTTTCACGGGTACGCAAGCAGTTGGGGCTGGATGTTGCCTTGCGTGCGGTCTTCGATTGCCCGGATCTGGGCCGTTTCTGTGAAGCGGTTGCCGGGTTGGCGCAGGATGCCGGTCCGGATATTCAGGTGCTTGCGCGCAGCCAGCCCATGCCGTTGTCCCATGCCCAGCAGCGCCAGTGGCTGTTCTGGAAGATTCACCCCGCCAGTGCCGCGTACCACACGCCACTGGCGGTGCGTCTGCGCGGTGACCTGGACCACGGCGCCTTGCAGGCGGCACTGGATGCCCTGGTGGCGCGTCACGAAACCCTGCGCAGCCTGTTCGAAGAGCATGACGGCACCACGTTGCAGCGCGTCATGCCGGTCACCTCGTTGCCGATTGTCCACGAGGACTGGCAGCAACGGCACCCGTCCGGGCTCCAGGCCCATCTGCAACAACTGATCGCCGAACCCTTTGATTTGCGCCACGGCCCGCTGATTCGCGCGCGCCTGCTGCAACTGGCGGCAGACGAGTATGTGTTGCTGCTGACCCTGCATCACATCGTCTCCGATGGCTGGTCGATGGGCGTGATGGTGCGTGAGTGCCTGGCCCGTTATAACGCCCATCTGGCGGGGCAGACGGAGCCCGCACCCGCGCTGTCGATTCACTACGCCGATTACGCCAGCTGGCAGCGCGCGCGTCTGGCGGATGGTCAGTTGCAGACTCAACTGGCGTTCTGGAAAGAGCAGCTTGAAAACGATTTCGACGTGCTTGAGTTGCCCGCCGACCGTCTGCGCCCGGATGTGCCGAGTTACCGTGGCGGGCGCCTGGAAATTCGCCTGCCCGCTGCGCTGACTCAAGGCCTGAATGCGCTGGCGGTTAGCGCCAATGCCACGCTGTTCCATGTCTTCCTTGCCTCATTCGCGGTATTGCTGGCACGGGTCAGCGGGCGGGACAAGGTCAATATCGGTGTGCCGATGACCAATCGCGATCGCATTGAGCTGGAGCCGTTGATCGGCTTCTTCGTCAATACTGTGATCGTGCGCGCCGCCGTCGACCCTGCGCAGTCGTTCCAGGCCTTGCTCGGGCAGCTCAAGGAAACCGCCCTGCAGGCCCAGGCCAACAAGGATCTGCCGTTCGACGCCCTGGTCGAGGCTCTGCAACCCCAGCGCTCGACCAGTTACAACCCGCTGTTCCAGATCATGTTCAACCATCTGCGCGATGTCGGGTATAAAGTCGGGGCGCACAGCGCTGTCGGCCTTGAGGTCGAGGAGCTGGAGCTGAGCGAGCACACCGCGCAGTTCGATCTGGCGCTCAATACGCTGGAGCGCAGTGACGGGGTGCTGGCGGTATTCAACTATGCGACGGATCTGTTCGATCACACACGGATCGAAGCATTGGCCGGACAGTGGCAACGTATTCTCGAGTCTCTGCTGGCGCAGCACTCCCAGGCCGTAGCTGACCTGCCGTTGCAAGACCCCTTGGCGTACCAGGCCTGGGTGCAGCGCTGGAGCTGCGATCAGCCCCCGATTGACTCCGCGACCCTGCTGCATCAACGAATAGCCTCCCAGGCGCGTCGCACCCCGGACGCCATCGCCGTGGTGGGCGCCGGATACAGCTTGTCCTACCGCGAACTCGACAGCCGGGCCAATCGCCTGGCGCATTGTCTGACCGCAGCGGGCGTCGGCCCTGAAACACGGGTGGGCATCGCTCTGGATCGCGGCGCGATGGTACCGGTGGCGCTGTTGGCAACGCTCAAGGCTGGCGCGGGCTATGTACCGCTGGACCCGTCCTTTCCGCCCCAGCGGCTTAATCACATGCTGGCAGACAGCGGCCTGACAGTGCTGTTGCTGGAGCCGGAGAGTGGCAGGCAACTGAATGTGCCACCCGCCGTACGATGCCTGACCCTGGACGAGGAAAAGCCTTGGTTTGCGGATTATCCGGCAACGGATCCGCAGGTCGCGGTGCATGCACAGAACCTCGCTTATGTGATCTATACCTCTGGCTCGACCGGTCAGCCCAAGGGTGTCGCCATCAGCCATCAGGCGCTGCTCAACTTTGTGCTGAGCATGGCTGAACAACCTGGCATCGGCGGGCAATCGCGGGCGCTGTCCCTCACCTCGCTGTCGTTTGATATCGCCGGCCTGGAAATCTATGCGCCGCTGTTGCGCGGTGGCTGCGTGGTCTGCCTGCAACCGGGACAGCAGCGCGACCCACAGGCATTGTTGCAGGTGATCGAAACCCACGAGGTCAACGTCATTCAGGCCACCCCCTCTACCTGGAAGATGCTGGCGGTGCATTGTCCGGCACAGGGGCTGGCAGGCAAGACGTTGCTGTGCGGGGGCGAAGCGCTGGAAGAGGATCTGGCCCGCTGGTTGCTGAAGCAGGGCGGCGTGGTCTGGAACCTGTACGGCCCGACCGAAACCACGATCTGGTCGGCGCGCCAGCAAGTGGTCGCTGGCGCCGCCATCGTTTTGGGGCAGCCGATCGCCAATACCTCATTGCGCGTCCAGGATGCTGGCGCCGGGCTCCAGCCGCCGGGCATCGCCGGGGAATTGGCCATCGGTGGGGCAGGGTTGGCCCGGGGTTATTTCCGTCAACCCGCGCTGACGGCGCAACGTTTCGTCCCGGATCCGTTCGGCGCTGCCGGGGCGCGTCTGTACCGTACCGGCGACCTCGCGCGTTATGAGAACGATCACGCACTGGCTTACCTCGGGCGACTCGATCATCAGGTCAAGATCCGCGGCTTGCGCATCGAACTGGGCGAAATCGAGGTGCGACTGCGGCTCTGCATGGGGGTGACGCAAGCGCTGGTCATCGCCCTGGATGGGCCGCAGGGCAAGCAGTTGGTTGCCTACGTTGCGCTCGATCCCATGCATCAGGGCCCGATGCCATTGCATGAGTGGAAAGCCCAGCTGCGCGTCGATCTGGCGGCACACATGATTCCCCAACACTTTGTTCAGATCAGGGAGTGGCCACAAACCCCCAACGGCAAGCTCGACCGCAGGGCATTGCCGGTGCCGGATCTGCATGCCATCGAGGGGCCTTTTCGCGCGCCGCAAAGTGAGCTGGAGCAACGTCTGGCAACGCTCTGGGCACAGATCCTGGGCGTGGAACGGGTGGGGCTGGACGACAACTTCTTCGAGTTGGGCGGGCATTCCCTGCTGGCGACCCAAGTCAACGCTCAGGCCCAGGCCGAACTGGGGCTGGATCTGCCGCTGATCCTGCTGTTCCAGGCCCCATCGCTGCAGGCCTACGCCGAGGCGGTGCAGGCCTGCCGCCCGGCGGAACAGGACGACTTCGATGAACTACGCGACTTTCTGACGGATCTGGAGACAGTTTGACATGCAATCCAACAAGAACCTGGACATGGTCCAACGCTTTGTCCAACTGCCGTTGGCGCAACGTCGCCTGTTTCTGCAAAAGCTCGACGCCAAGGGTATGAGCCTGGGGCAATTCAGCCTGTCGCCGCTGCGCACCGATGAGGGGCCATGGCCGGTGTCTTATGCCCAGGAACGCCAGTGGTTTCTCTGGCAACTGGAGCCTGAAAGCGCGGCCAATCATGTGCCCACGGTACTGCGCCTGACCGGCGAACTGGACGTGCAGGCCTTGCAGCGAGCGCTTGATGCACTGGTCCTGCGCCATGAATCGCTGCGTACGTTGTTCGTCGAGACCGATGACGGCTTGCGTCAGAACGTGCTGAGCGAATTGCCGGTGTCGATCCAGACCGCTGCCTGCGCCAGTGATCGACTGGATGCCGAGATCGAGGCCGAAGTGGCCCGGCCCTTCGATCTGTGCCGGGGGCCGTTACTGCGTCTCAAGCTGTTGCGCGAAGGCGTTGAGCGGCATGTGCTGGTGCTGACCCTGCACCACGTCGTCACCGACGCCTGGTCGATGCAGCGTCTGGTGAGTGAGTTGGTACAGCTCTACGCCGGGCAATGTGGTGCGGCGGGCAACGCGCTGCCCGCCTTGCCGATCCAGTATGCCGACTATGCCATCTGGCAACGCAGCTGGATGGAAGCCGGCGAGCGTGAGCGGCAACTGGGCTACTGGCGCCAGGCGCTGGACGGTGAGCAGCCGCTTTTGGAATTACCGGTGGATCGCCCGCGCCCGCCGCAACAAAGCTATCGCGGTGACCGGGTCGCCCTGAAACTGTCGGCAGAACTGGGCACAACCTTGCAGGCGCTGGCCAGGGCCGAGGGCATTACTCCCTTTGTCGTACTCCTGGCCAGCTTCCAGGCGCTGCTGCATCGTTATTGCGGTCAGCCGGATATCCGTGTCGGGGTGCCGATAGCCAACCGCACACGCCTGGAAACCCGGGATTTGATCGGCTTTTTCGTCAATACCCAGGTCTTGCGTGCCGAGCTAGACGGGCAGATGAGCTTCCGGGAGTTGCTGGCTCAGGCCCGTAGCCGTACTCAGGAGGCTCAGGCTCATCAAGAGCTGCCGTTCGAGCAGTTGGTCGAAGCCCTGCAACCCGAGCGCAGTCTGAGCCACAGCCCACTGTTCCAGGTAATGTTCAATCACCAGTCAGGAGCGCGCAGTGCTGAAATCTTGAACGGGCTACCCGGGCTTGAAGTCGAGGCAGTTGAGCGTTCGACCCGGACCTCACATTTCGATCTGGTGCTGGATACTTGGGACAGCGCCGGCCAGTTACAGGCTGCACTGACCTACGCCACTGACCTGTTCGAGCGCGCGACAGTAGAACGCCTCGGGCAGCATTGGGCGAATCTGTTGCAGGCTGCCCTGAGTGATCCGGCGCAACGCCTGTGCGAGTTGCCGTTGATGGCGGCCGACGAGACGGCGGCACTGGCGGCGCAATGGGATCACACACACCTGCGCTATCCCACCGACCGCTACGTTCATCAGCTATTCGAAGCTCAGGCCCGCTGCGCCCCGGATGCGCTGGCCCTGATCTTCGGCGAGCGTACATTGACCTATGCCGAGTTGAATCAATGCGCCAATCGCCTGGCCCACGGTCTGATCGCCCGGGGTATAGGCCCGGAAAAGCGCGTGGCCATTGCCTTGCCGCGCAGTGCCGAGAGTCTGGTGAGCTTCCTGGCCGTGCTCAAGGCCGGTGCTGCCTATGTACCGCTGGATGTGGAGTATCCGCTGGATCGCCTGCAGTACATGATCGGCGATAGCCGTGCAGCGCTGATCATTACCGACTGCGCACGGGCCTCGCGCCTGAATCTTGCCGACGATCTGGCGCTGACGCTGGACGGTGATTACCGCGCTGAACGTTATGCCGACAGCAATCCGGATATCGCCCTGGCCGACGGCAACCTGGCCTATGTGATCTACACCTCGGGCTCCACGGGCCTGCCAAAGGGCGTAGCGGTGGAGCACGGGCCGCTGGTGATGCATATCCAGGCCACCGGCGAGCGCTACGAAACCGGGCCGAGTGATTGCGAACTGCACTTCATGTCCTTTGCCTTTGATGGCTCCCATGAAGGCTGGATGCACCCCTTGATCAATGGTGCGCGGGTGCTGATCCGCGATGACAGCCTGTGGTCACCCGAGTACACCTACGCACAGATGCACCGCCACGGCGTTACCATCGGCGTGTTCCCGCCCATCTACCTGCAGCAACTGGCCGAACATGCCGAGGTGGATGGCCGGCCACCGGCCATACGGGTCTATTGCGCCGGTGGTGATGCGGTGTCCCTGGCCAGTTATGAGCTGATGCGCCGTACCTTGCGCCCGGACTGGTTTTTCAATGGCTACGGGCCCACGGAAACCGTGGTCACGCCGCTGATCTGGAAGGCCGGGCGCGAGGACGCGTGCCAGGCGGCCTACGCACCTATCGGCAACCTGATCGGTAATCGCAACGGCTATGTACTGGACGCGCACCTGGCATTGCAACCGACCGGGCTGGCCGGTGAGCTGTATCTGGGCGGCCAGGGTGTCGCCCGCGGCTATCTGGAGCGCCCGGCTCTGACGGCCGAACGCTTCGTGCCCGATCCTTTCTCCGGCAATGGCGCTCGGCTGTATCGCAGCGGCGACTTGACTCGCTACAACAATGCCGGGGTGGTGGAGTATCTGGGCCGGGTCGATCATCAGGTCAAGATCCGCGGTTTCCGCATCGAACTGGGGGAAATCGAGGCGCGCCTGCTGGAGCTGCCGGATGTCAACGAAGCGGTAGTCGTGGCCCATGAGAGCAGCATGGGCAAACGCTTGGTGGCCTATCTGGTTGCCACTGCAGCGCTGTCCGGTGCAGAGCAGGAGATGGCCGTGCGCGAATCGGTGCGCGCCGGCCTCAAGGTGCACTTGCCGGACTATATGATCCCGACCCATTTCGTGCTGTTGCCGCGCATGCCCCTGACGCCCAATGGCAAGCTGGATCGCAAGGGCCTGCCCGCGCCTGACCTCAACCTGGCCCGGCGCGATTTTGTCGCACCGCGCACGGATCTGGAACAGCGTTTGGCCCAGGTCTGGCAGGGGGTGCTGAAGATTGAGCGGGTCGGGCTGTACGACAACTTTTTCGAACTGGGCGGTGACTCGATCATTTCCCTGCAAGTGGTCAGTCGCGCCCGTCGCGAAGGCCTCGCCCTGACGCCCAAGGACGTATTCGAACACCAGACCATTCATGGCCTGGCCACGGTTGCCCGGTCGGTACAGGGCGCCCAGGCCGATCAGGCCGCGGTGACCGGGCTCGCCCCTTTGACCCCCATCCAGCAGGCGTTCTTCCAACGGGCGTTGGAGCATCCCCATCACTGGAACCAGAGCCTGCTGCTGACCCCCCGTGAAACCTTGCAGGCCGAGCCATTGCAGCGTGCGCTGAACCAATTGCTCAGCCATCACGATGTCCTGCGCCTGCGCTTCCGTCAGCAGGACGGGCAGTGGCAGGCCCATTACAGCGAGGTAACCGACGCCGATGTGCTGTGGCAGAACTCGGTCAGCGATGCGACGGCTTTTACGGCGTTTGCCGAGCAGGCCCAGCGCAGCCTCGACCTCGCGGCCGGTCCGCTGCTGCGTGGGGTGCTTGCGCAGTGGGCCGATGGCAGCCAGCGTTTGCTGTTGATCGTGCATCACCTGGCGGTGGACGGGGTTTCCTGGCGCCTGCTGCTGGAGGACCTGGAACTGGCCTATGGCGCAGCCCTGCAAGG
This sequence comes from Pseudomonas sp. JUb42, assembly GCF_024807945.1. Classification (GTDB taxonomy): domain Bacteria; phylum Pseudomonadota; class Gammaproteobacteria; order Pseudomonadales; family Pseudomonadaceae; genus Aquipseudomonas. The sequence continues at coordinate 34,479 of NZ_JANUFD010000028.1, forward strand.
TCAGCCGCCAGCTTTCGCGGCCAAGACCCACGCCTTCAAAGTCTGGGCCGAGCGCCTGCAAGCCTTGGCGGTCAGCCCGGAAAAAACTGTCGAACTGGCTTTCTGGCAACGCCAGCTCGAAGGTCTTGATGATCATTTGCCAGGCCAGCGCGTGGGCGTTATTGGCCGCATCAGCCAGACACGCACGGTGCGCAGTCGTCTCAGCGAAGAGATGACCCGCAAGTTGCTGCAACAGGCCCCGGCGGCCTATCGCACCCAGATCAATGATCTGTTGCTCAGCGCCCTGGCCCGGGTGTTATGTGACTGGACCGGCCGCACTGACGCGCTGGTTCGCCTTGAGGGGCACGGTCGCGAGGCGTTGTTCGACGATCTCGATATCAGTCGTACCCTGGGCTGGTTCACCGCGTTGTATCCGCTGCGGCTGACCCCGGCTGCTGCGCCCGGAGCTTCGATCAAGGCCATCAAGGAGCAAGTGCGCGCAGTACCCGACAAGGGCGTGGGCTACGGTCTGCTGCGTTATCTGGGGCCGGACGACGCCCGGCGCAGCCTTGAGTCGCTTGCAGAGGGGGCAGTGCTGTTCAATTACCTCGGCCAGTTCGACCAGAGTTTCGACCAGGGCTGGCTGAGCCCGGCGCAGGAGAGTGCCGGGGCCAGCCAGGACCCTCAGGCCGCAGTCGATGCGCCGCTGAGCATCAACGGCCAGGTCTATGGCGGTGTGCTGGAACTGGGTTGGAGTTTCAGCCCCGATGTGCTGGATAGCGGAGCCATCGAAACCTTGGCCCAAGCATATATGAATACCCTGGAAGATCTGATCGAACATTGCTGTGAGGCTGAAACGGGTGCACTGACGCCGTCGGATGTGCCCCTTGCCGGCCTCGATCAGGCGCGTCTGGATAGCTTGCCGCTGGCTCCGGCGCAGATCGAAGATCTGTATCCCTTGGCACCCCTGCAACAGGGCATGCTGTTCCATGCGGTCTACGGTGCAGGGAGGGGGGATTACGTCAACCAGCTGCGCGTGGATGTGCAGGGCCTCGATGTCGGCGCCTTCAATGCCGCATGGCAGGCTGTCGTGCAGCAGCATGAAGTGCTGCGGGCCAACTTCCTCGCCAGTGCCGAACCGCCTTTGCAGGTCATACGTCGAAGCCGGAGCATGCCTTGCACAGAACTCGATTGGCGTGATGCCGATACCCGTGCGCCAGCCCTGGCAGCCTGGGCTGGCGAGGACCGTAGCGCCGGTTTTGACCTGCTCAACGATCCCTTGCTGCGCCTGACGCTGCTGCGGACCGGCGAGACAAGCCACCATCTGGTCCTCACCAGCCACCATATCGTCCTCGATGGCTGGAGCCTGTCGCAGTTACTCGCCGAGGTGTTGCAACGCTACGCCGGACAAGCGGTGCAGCGCGGGGCCGGGCGTTATCGTGACTATATCGCCTGGCTGCAGCGGCAGAGCGCGCAGGGCAGTGAAGCATTCTGGCGCGGTGAACTGCTAACCTTCAGCGAGCCGACCCGCCTGGCCAACCGCCTGACGCCACATGCTCCGGCAAGTGGTTACGCGCAGCAGGTGCAGCGTCTCGATACCGTCCAGACCCAGATATTGAGTGATTTCGCCCGCAGCCAGCGGGTCACGCTCAATACTCTGGTGCAGGCTGCGTGGATCCTGCTGCTGCAGCGTTACACCGGCCTGGATACCGTCACCTTCGGCTCGACCGTCGCCGGAAGACCGGCTGAGCTGGCAGGTATCGAGCAGCAACTGGGGCTGTTCATCAATACCTTGCCGGTGCTGTCATCGCCACGGCCGCAAGTCAGTGTGGCGACCTGGCTGACGCAGTTGCAGGCGCAGAACCTGGCACTGCGCGAGCATGAACACACAGCACTTTACGATATCCAGCGCTGGGCCGGTTTTGCCGGTGAGGCGCTGTTCGACACGGTATTGGTATTCGAAAACTACCCGGTCGCCGAGGCGCTGCAGCAAGGGCCGCTCACCGGTTTGCGTTTTGGCGAGGTGATCAGCCAGGAGCAGACCCACTACCCATTGACTCTGGTGGTGGGCGCTCATGCGCAGCTGTCGTTCCAGTTCAGCTATGCCTGCGCGCACTTTGACGCTGCAGGGATAGAGCAACTGGCCGGACATTTTGTGCGGCTGTTGACGACCTTGGCGCAGGATGCAGACGCCACCCTGGGCACTTTGCCAATGCTCGACACCGCCGAGCAGCAGGCACTGCTTGCCCGGTGGAATCCCAAGCCGACGAACTATCCGGTTGATCGTTGCCTTCATGAACTGATCGAAGCCCGTGCAGCGCAGACGCCACAGGCCATTGCGCTGGTGTCTGGCGAAGAGCGTTTGAGCTATGCCGCGCTCAATCGCCGCGCCAATCAGATGGCCCATCAGTTGCGCGAGCGCGGTGTGGGCCCGGATGTGCTGGTCGGGCTTTCGGCCGAGCGTGGGCCGGGCATGATCGTGGGCCTGCTGGCGATCCTCAAGGCTGGCGGTGCCTACGTGCCGCTGGACCCGGATTACCCTCAGGATCGCCTGACCTACATGATCGATAACTCGGGCATCCGCCTGTTGTTGGCGCAAGAGCGGCCGACCTCCCTTGCCGAGGAAATCGACTGCCTGTTGCTGGACGAGGCCGGTGGCGGTTATCCAGACAGCAATCCAGTCAACCTGACCACCCCGGCCAACCTG
>NZ_JANUFD010000029.1 GCF_024807945.1 Pseudomonas sp. JUb42
CTGTCTTTGAGAATGATGTGTGTGCTTGCTTGAAAAGCGATGTTGTCAGCGGTCGCATGGGTTTAAGGCTTATCCCGCAGAAGCGAGGCTGAATGTCGTAAGGGGGAAACGGTGTCCTGTCTTTCATGGGGCTCGTTCAACGTAAGCGGCCAGCGAACACACCTTGCGCAGATTAGGCAGGCGTCCACTGATGCGGCAGCAGTCGCTCCATCTCGCTGGCCCACTGCGTCGGCAGCCGCGTCAGTACATCCTTGAGATAAGCATACGGATCATGCCCGTTGAGGCGCGCTGACTGGATCAGGCTCATGATCGCGGCCGCCCGCTTGCCGCTGCGCAGCGATCCCGCAAACAACCAGTTAGACCGCCCAAGCGCCCACGGCCGGATCAAGTTCTCGATCTGGTTGTTGTCGATGGGCACAGCACCATCTGCCAGGTAGCGCGTCAGCGCCACCCAGCGTTTAAGGCTGTAATCCAAGGCCTTGACCGTGGCCTAGCCGTCGGGCACAAGTTCGCGTTGGGCCAACATCCATTTAGACAGTTTTTCAGTGGTCGCACTGCCGTTTAAGCGGTAATACACCGGAGTAGGTTACTCTGCTCCGGTATATTTTCTGCTGCGGCGATTAGGATGCCATGAAGTGGATATCGGACGCATCCAACGTGCCGACAACGCCGGTGACTTTAATCAAGGTGTCTTGCGTTGAGGTGTACGTCGCTGTGCCTGCACCATTGACCACGATGTAAGTATCAGCGCCATAGCTGAACTGGACCACGTTATTAGTGGCGGAAGCGACCGCCAGCACGGCATCAACCGCCGCACTCAGGGAGCCAGCCCCGGATACCGTAGTCTGTTGGGCACTACTCAAGGCCACAATAGTGGTAGGGCCGGTGCCGTTAAACCACAAGGAGTCTACACCGCCTGAGCCGTTGCCACCGAGGTTGAGGTCGGTGATGGCGCTCGCGTTGGCGACCGTGCTATGGCTGATGATGAACGAGTCATTACCCGCGCCGCCGGTCAGGATGTCGACCCCTGTGGTGACCGCAGTGCTGATACTGGTAATCGCCAGTGCCTGGTTTACGACTGCATGGCCTGTGGCCAGAAAATCATTGCCCGATCCGCCGATGATGGTATCGCCTTGCTGCGAGCCAATCAAAATGCTGCTGGCGCTACCAGCTTTGATTGTTACACCGCTTCCCGTACTTTGTGCGTTTTGGAAGTCGATACCAACGGTATTGGTCGCCGTTGTTGCGTCCACCACCAAAGTGGTCGATGTGAAGTTGGCTGCTCCGGATACGAAGCCGATGACCGACGATCCGGTCAGCGTGACGTTGTTCAGTGATAGCGCCGATGTCAGGCCGGTAATGCTGGTAGTGTCGTTGGCAGTGATCTTCAGGGTATCGATACTGGTGAGTAACGGGCTGCCCAACAGAATAACGTTATTGCTCGCCAGGCCGTCATCGACCGTGAGGTTCACCGTGGTCGAACCGTCAACGCCAATGTTGTAAGTGCCCGAGCTCATGATCTGAATGTTCGCCGCCTGGGCAGCCGACGCATGTTGCACCACAGCGCCGCCATCAAGGATCAGCTTATTGATGCTCGAACCGGTGAACAGCGAGACGTCTTGAGTCACATTGTTCAGTTTAAGCTCTTCGAAGTTCTTGTACAGCGCGGCAGATGCCGAGCCAGCAACTGCACCAGTGAGCACAAGACGGTCAGTTCCTCCACCCGCATCCACCGATGCCCCCAAGGCCAACGCCACGCCATTGGATGTAATGACATCATTGCCACCACCACCAATGAACTTGATGCCAGTATTGGTGCCGAGAGTGGCGGTTATACCGCCGATGGTCAGGGCTGAACCGTCGATTACGCCGATGGTGTTGGCCAGGCTGCCGAGGCTGACACTGGACGCTGCGCCCGCAACGGTAACGGTGTTGGTGGTCACGGCGGACTTAAAGCCGGTGATGCCGCTGGTGTTGAAATTGGTATCGGCATTGATGGTCAGATCGGTCAATGTACCGCTGGACATATTGATCGTGCCCGTTCCGTTGGCGCTGCCGGTACTGGTCAGGGTAACTGCCGAGAGCGCGCCGCCATTGAGGGTTAAACCTGCCGTGCCCAAGGTGCCGCCGGAGAAGTTCACGGTCGATGTAGTTACCCCGGCACTCCATTTGGCAGTCACGGCGCCACTAACGATGGCCGAATTACCGATTACGCCGACTTGCTGACTTGTGCTCAGATTGTCGAACTCTACCGGACTGGTGGAGTGGTCGGAGTTGAAAGTAGTGGCACCAGTGAAGTTGCTTGCATCAACCGTATCGAGAGTTCCCAGGACCGGGCTTATGTTGCGGATGTTAATGATCTCGATATTGCTCACCGGAGCGGCTGGCAGGGTTCCCCCCACAGTACCGGTTTCGGTGTAGTTGAACGTATCGGTACCCGCGCCGCCATTGAGGGTGTCAGCGGCCGAAAACGTAGTGTTGTCGGCGTTGAAACTGTCGTTGGTGATGCCGCCCGTGAAGGTGTCAACGCTTGCGGTCAGTGTAAAGGTTTGTGCGGTCGGCGTACTTGGTCCGGTAGGCGTGGTCGGAGTGGAACCGGTAAGGGCAAGGATATTGGCATCGATCTTCGACTGGAACTGCGCTGCGGTATTACCAGCATAGACCCCATTTAGGAGGGCGCGGCCGCTTGCAGCGGCGTTGATGCCGACGTATGCGCTAATTTCGCTAGGAAGGTCCAAGGAGGCTGTGTAGGCAGTTGCAACTGCAACTTTGGAGGCTACGGTCAGCGCATCGCCATTGGTATCGCTTTCAGCGGCTTGCAAGACCATGAAAGCCAGTTGCGCGGCATTGATCTGGCCGCTGTCGACCTTGGCGGTCCAATAAGTCAGGCCGCCGGTTTCGGCATTGCGACCTAGGACATAATTATAAATGGTATTGACCAGGTTGCTGGTGGTGTAACCGGTGTACACGGCTTTGGCTTCATTACTATCGCCGAAGCTTCGAAAGACGGCCGCCACTGCCGTGTTGCTACTAACAACACTCAAAAGGCCGGCCGAGGTGGTAGGAGCGTTCGCCTTGTTCAACAGATCCGTGTAATACGCCAGGCCTGTCGGGTCGGCAGGCCGACCAAAAAAACCGACGTAGATTTTTTCAACCAGATTGGTGTAATCACCAGCAGCCATATTGCACATCCTTTGCTGTTTTGAATTGAGGATTTCACACGCGATTGATATCTTTAGAAACATATCCTATAAACGTGTGAGAAATTATTAATACGATTTTTTGGGAATTTCAATGTGTTTTGAAAACTGTCGATGTGTGGCGTCAATTGATTGGTAGAAATTTTCTTCGCGCAGAGACCTCAGCTGTTGCTATCTGCCATATACAGCTGGACAGGCTTGCACCTGCTCTGGATTGGATGCTTCAAAAAACGGTAACTACCGAGTTTTTTCATTGAGCATCGCTTGAGATAGTTGAGGATGAAGGCTGGGTCCCGATTCACAAGGGGAACAGGGTGAAGAAATCTATGCCTTAACTACAGCCCATCCGGAGCAAATTCTTTCCTACCATTTCGTATAACGACACTAAACGAATCCGCAGCACCCGTCACCTAAAAATGGTTGGTCCATGGAAATTCCCGTGACAGCGGACACAAAAAAGCTCCGGTTGGGACCGCGGCTTTCACCCTCAAGGATGTAACGCCGTGAAAGGAGTAGTTGAGGCGAAACCCTGAATCGGTTGTTACGAGCCGCAACCTGAAATCCTTCGCGCATCGAGGTGAACATACCCAGACCTCCAGATCGTTGCAACCTTTACATGACGTAGGAAAATCGCTACACCACCAAGCCCGCCAGTGCGAGGGCTTAGCCAGTAGGAGAGGGGGCTTTTCGCGCCCTGAGATCGAGCAGGGAGTACCAATGCCGATCGTGAAAACTAAAGGGCACCTCATCTACAGCGCGAATCAGGGTGCACCAAGCCACGCATGCCTAGGGAGTTGCGGGGTCGAACAATCGAGGTAGTGACTATTACTATGGCTATAGCGGTAGTTAGCTAACTTTTAAAAGATGCAGTCATTGGCTTCGCGGGCGGCAAGGCATGAACGGGCGAATTGCGTGGCGTGTTCCTGAAGTGTCGAGCCTGCTCATCGTTGAGATATTAGGCGCTGCACAATTGCTTTAAGCTCTTGTAGGGTAAAGGGCTTCAGCAGGAGTTCGGTCTGGCCGCTTTTTAGTGTGATCGCCGGGACAGCATTTTCCAAGAAGCCGGAAATGAAAAGAATTTTGAGCGTCGGGCATTTGTCGAGCGCGATCACCGCTAATTCATCGCCACTCATATTGCCTGGCAGACCGATGTCCGTGATCAGTAACGCTGTCTCTGCTTGTGCTTCCACCTCCCGCAGAGCTTGTGCCGCGGTTCCAGCCTTGATGACCTGATAGCCGACTTCTTCCAGCGCCTCACCCATAAGGTCACGAATAGCAACCTCGTCGTCGACCACGATTATTCTGGCGTTACCTGCCTGGAAATCGTGTTCCATACTGCTGGGTACGCTGACATCAACAGTTGCGGCCTCGCTGCGGTACAATGGCAGGAAAAGGCTCACCGTAGTGCCTTTCCCCATAACTGATTCGATCCGGGCATCACCCGATGATTGCTGGGCAAAGCCATAGACCATCGAGAGGCCCAGGCCGGTTCCAGAGCCTAAGGGTTTGGTGGTGAAAAATGGGTCGAAAGCGCGCTCAAGCACGCTCTGCGGCATACCCGTCCCGGTGTCAAATACCCGGAAAAGTGCGTATTGCCCTGCGTTCAGCGCTTTAGCGCCCTCCGCAGTATCAACACGGGTCTGGCTAATTTCGACCCTTAGCCGACCTCCATTAGGCATAGCGTCGCGTCCATTGATGCACAGGTTCAGTATCGCGTTTTCCAATTGATGGGCGTCGCATAAGCAAAGCAAGGTTTCTTCTGGCACCATTAGCTCCAGTTCGATCCGCGGCGTGAGGCTCCTGCTTATGAGCTCCCTCATCTCTTGAGCTAGCAACGCCAGGTTGACTACTGAGCTCGCCAGAGGCTGACGTCGGGCGTAGGCCAGCAGCCGGTGCGTCAGAGAGGCTGCTCGGGCAGAAGCATTTCGTGCGAGCCCGACATATAGTGGCAGATCCTCTTGCTTGCCCTGGTCGATACGTCGGTCGAGCATGTCCAAGCTGCCAGTGATCACGGTCAGCAGGTTATTGAAGTCATGGGCCAACCCACCTGTTAGCTGGCCCACCGCTTCCATCTTCTGGCTCTGCTGCAACTGCGAGCTCACTTGCTCTAGCGCTTCTTGACGTTCCTTGTATAGAGTAACGTCCCGCGCGACCGCGAAGTACAGCCCCTCTCGACGTGCTATTCGCCAGTTCAGGTGCAGCGGTTTGCCATTGGCGCGAGAACCTAGGGTATCGAGCTCTGCGATATCCCCTCTGCCCAAGGTGCGTAGGGCATCCGACAGTTGTGAAGGGGAGATGAAGCAGAAAAATGCACCGCCCTTGAGTTCTAGATCTGAGAGCCCGGTTTCGGTTTGCCAGGCCGGATTCATCGCCACGACGTCCCCTCCCTCGGACAGCGTGCAGATTAGGTCAGGGGATACATTCCAGATACCATCTCGCTCCAGTGTACGACGCTCGATCTCATACTCCAGACGATCGTTGACCGCGTAGAGGGCGCTCAAGGTTCTTCGGAGCAAAGCGCAAATAACCGCCATGCCGAAAGTCACAAGGGCGAAACTCGCGCTATTCGCCCAGGCGGTAAAGCCATCATTGAAGCCGATCTCGCCAATGAAGAAATAGTGTGCGGTGAGCACTGCTAGCACGCAGCCCAGGACCGACGGGCCAACGCCGAAAAAGAAACCGATGAACATCAGTCCCGGTATGAAAAATAGGTACGGCAATGCCGTGAATGAAAGCTGAGCGCGCACGGCGGCACAAAGCGCAATCACCATAACGGTGCCCGTGTAGCTAACCAGAGGGCTTGGCTGGTTGCGCGCCAATCGGCGTACCACCTCAAGAGTGCGAGAGAGAATGCTTATCAAATGTTGCTCCGTCGGTGCCTAGTCGGAGAACTGATGTCCGAATTGTCGGCAGTCGATACGGCGACGGTTCGCCACCGCAGATATTTATCGGCACCAAGGCCATCAGCTTTAAGTGATTCACAACCAGGACCTATAGTTTCTGACTAACAGCGTAATGGCTAACCATAATTGTGCGACTTTGGCGCCGTGATAAGCTCAAGGCCTAGAGTTAACACCTAACCATGGTGTTCACAGCCGACTTATCACTCAATAGTAGCCGACATGACCACGAGTAACTCATTGCCCGAAGAAGAACGCGCTCGGCTGGTCGACGTAGACCGTTTAACCTCGGACTTCAAAAGCGGCTCGGACCCTGTGCTCAACAGCATAGTAGCGATGGTCTCCAGCTATTTTGAGGTGCCTACTTCGCTGGTCAGCATCATCGAGCGCGACTACCAGGTTTTCAAAGCCCGTGTGGGCATGGAGTTTGAACGGACGTCGCGAGAAATGTCCTTCTGCGTCCATAGCCTCGACGAAGGGGGGGTGTTGGAAGTGTGCGACCCTGTCGCTGATCCGCGTTTTTTGAGCAACCCCCTGGTGATAGGCGCTCCGTTCATCCGGTATTACGCAGGTGCTCCGTTGACGATCAACTCGGGGCGCAACCTGGGCAGGCTCTGCGTGATTGACCATAAAGCTCACGCGCCGATGGACGAGCAAGGGCGAACCCTTCTGCGCAACGCGGCCCAGGTCGTGGTGGCGCGGTTGGAATCGATGCATCGCTCGCATTACATCGACCCTATGACTGGATTACCCAACCGGCAGCGCTTTGAAGCAGACATTCTGCGGGCACTTGATCAGGATGAGAGGGTCGCTATCCTTGTAGAGCCGCTCTCCGCGTCGGGGATGGACAGTTTGGCGAAGTCGCTTGGCAGCGAGTTTTTCACCAACTTCATGCTGGCGGTCAAAGAGCTGCTCTTGAAGTTGCTACCCGAAGGTACGCGTTTATACCGCTCCGGTACCCTAGGCTTTGTCGCACTGCTCAACCACCGGCCATTGTCGCTGTCCTGCCTGCTCGACAGCATCGTGCATGCGTTCGAAAAGCCTTTGTACTGTGTGGATGTACCCTTTTTCTCCGATGTAGGGATCTGCGTACTGCCGCTTGAGCACGAGCCCTGCCAGACAACTGATATCCTGCGCCTGATGTCCAGCATCACTGATGCTGCGCGCCGAAGCGAGCAGCGTTGGCTCGATTACGATCCCGCGATCGATTCTAGCCTGCGTCGCAGCACCGCATTGCTCAATGACATCGAAGCGGCACTTGTCACCGTTGATCAATTCAGGCTGGTTTACCAACCTCGTGTCGATCTTGCCAGCAACCGGTGCGTCGCAGTTGAGGCACTGCTGCGGTGGTCGCATCCCAAGCTAGGTGAAATCAGCCCCGCTGAATTCATCCCACTGGCCGAAACCACAGCTTCTATTCGCCACATCACCAGCTGGGTAGTACGGCGCGTCTGTGAGCAGCTATCAGACTGGCGCGCTCAGGGCTTGGAAATGACCATATCCTTAAACATCTCGGCACTGGATCTGACTGACGGGCATCTGTTCGATCAGTTGGTCGATGCCCTGCAAGCCTTTAAGGTGGCACCACGACTCATTGAGCTCGAATTTACCGAAAGCGTTCTGGTAACCGACTTCCAGGCCGTGCGGGTTCAGCTGCAACGCTTTCGCGATATCGGCGTTGCCATAGGGATTGATGACTTTGGCAGCGGTTACAGTAACTGGGCCTACCTGCGCCAGATTCCGGCAACCAGCGTCAAGCTCGATCGTTCACTGCTGGCTGATCTACAGCCGGGTAACAGCGAATGGCACATTATCCGAGGCCTAATCAGCTTGGTGCGGAATCTTTGCCTGAACGTTGTGGCGGAAGGGGTTGAAACGGAGCTGCACTACCACCTGCTGCGAGGTTGGGGCTGTCAGCAGGGCCAAGGTTATTACTTTGCCAAGCCATTATCCCCGGTCGCCCTTCTCGCCTGGTTTGACGAGGGTGCCTGGTTATCTGGGCGGCCTCGCTGACGTATCCGCTCTGGGCGTACGATACTGGAGGAGGTCCCCCGGCAAGAAGGGTGAGTGCGCAATCCATTTTTGCGACCAGACGATCACCACTGCCTCTTTGAGGACTTTGGCCTCCATCCTTTTCTTGCCCAGCATCCGCTGCAACTCTCGGATCTGCTTGAGCGCATCGCTCAGTTCCGACGCCGGTACCACGGCCCGCCAGCGCTGACCGCGGACAAGCTTCCGTCCTAGTAAAGCTTGCGCCACAGGAACAGCTGGTTGGCATATATGCCGTTGCGACGGGTGTCACGGACGCGCTTTGCCCGGGCTCAAGGCTCTCGCGAACCATGGCCAGCTTCTGGTGGGTATACTCCAGCGGCGTCGGCGTTGTTGGCCGAGCAGCTCGCCACCCTTGTCGTTCCTGTTAGTCATTAACATACCCGTTTGCCTATCTCTTATCTTAAGAGGGGAGCGGTGTCCCGTCTTTCATGGGGCTAGTTCAATGGTCAAAAGTATCTAGAAAACTGTGCAAGCTTATTTCTCCGAGATCTACAGCTTTCGCGCCGCCGGCCGCAATAAAAGTGACGTCGGGTAATACCTAGGAGGTTCAGGATTCGGTTGGTGCCGAATGCCTGAGCATCTAATTGCGCATCATCTGGTTTCAGGTCGCCTCCTACCGCTTGAGCTAACCGCCGAACTTCAGCGCACACCAGACACACTTACGATCTACGCAGCGCACATGCAAAATCGCTCTTTAGGCAAGGCAGGCCGATGGCTTCTGAATGATTTGACCCGTCATCTGTGCATGAGATTTTATACAAAGAAGACTAGTGTCAGCGATTTGGTTGTCCCCCCGGCCAAAGGGCTGATGCGTTTAATCGAACCGGTTGTTCAGGGACTGCGCGGGCCGTGATGGTCCGCCCGTATTTTCGCAAGTTAAGTTGTGATGCCTGGCCGCTTCCGTTGCACGTCCTCTACGACGCAAAAGGCCCAGTCGTTGCCGCATCGCCTTCGAGGCACTGATCTGCAGCGGGTTCTCGCTGTCAGCCAGCAGTGTAAACGAGCGGAAGGTCTGGCCCGGGAACCTGTCCATTGCCGCTGTCGGCATCATCGGGTGCCTTGGCGTCACGGCCATTCGCAAACCCGTGAGTAACGTAAGGCGAACACGTTATGAACCAGCTCCGATCCATTGCGCTGGCAGGGTAGCTCTGATCGTGATAGGCCCGCTCATAGCGCTGCAGCAGTGCCGCGTCTTTGCGTTGCAGCTTCAAGTCAGCATTGAGACCCAGGCCAAGCAGGATGCGATCACCGCCCATGCCTAGAGTCATGCCACGATTACCAACCTGCGAACCGAAGCCAAGCGCAATGCTGACTATCAGGATGACCTATCTAACCGCATTAAGGACAGCGAACAGAAACCCCTGAAGGCGTCAACCTACTCGACACCTGCCCCGATCAAGTCGATGCCCAGATCCTGCGCAGTCAGAGCAATTGACCAAATTAAGGAGCAAAGCTTAGGCTTAAGCCAGGGCTGTCAGTAGCTCCTGGTAAATCATCAGCTGAGAGTAGTCAAGCAAGTCAGCAAGGCTCCATTCGTCAACCTGCATGTCCGCAAGACGCTCGAGTTTGGTTTGAATAGCCGTGAGAGTGGCTGCCACGATTGGCACTTCTGTTGATGGTCCAATCCCTAGACTTTTTAAGTTCGTCATAGTCATACCCACCTTGGACAGGAGCGTTAACCGCATCCTGCAGGCACAGGGCCATCATTGCAAGGGTTACTCGTCGGCTCATCGCTCATGACCACTATTTTTTCACTAGGCGAAAACCTATGCGCTGTTCTTTAATCGCTGCAATCTCAGACGAGTTAGCTATCTGGGTGGTTAATGCATTTAGCTCGGCTGCTGTTGCCGCTAATATCGAAAGCGCGTCCAACACCTCTTCAGGTGATACGTCTGCGCGCTCACGCATGAGTCGTAAGTCTTCCCATTGACGTTCGAGCTTTTTGACACGATCTACAATGGTGTCCTCATTCGGTAGGCCGACGAGCATTTTGGTCACCTGCTTACTGAAACTGATATGCCATTTGTAAGAATAGACGTATCTCCAGTGATCGCACCAGATGGATGTCCGAGCTGACGCGGGAGGGCTCCACAGCAGCTGACGCGGGCCAGGCCACTATCGAAACGCCGCCACTGGTTTCGACGATAGCTGTCAATGACGCTCCTACTCCCGATCTGATCGAGACGCTGTAAGCCAGCTGAAAGCACTAGGACACAAATTGCCAGTTTTTTGGAGTGAGGCTTTGGCCCTGGCTGGTAAAGCAATCTGAAGGGTTCGATGTTTAATCCGTCTCCATGGAGCGATCGTTGATATCTAATCCCATCGATGTCTCTGTCCGGGCGAACGTCTAAGAACTGCAGCGGTCGCTCTCGGCCCTTAGGCAGTGACGTGCCCACGCCCTACGATGAGGCCATCAGCACCATGAACGTGATGGTCGGCCTGATCAATACGGAGGCTTTGATGGCGGTGGATGACAGGGACGACGAGACCTACACCGCGCTGGTGATGCTACGGTGCAGATCTTCATAACGTCGTACGCCACCTTGCCGACGATGGAGACCTTTACCTTCCGCGCAACCATGCCCGCTCTGATCATGACTAACCGGCTGCATCAAGACGCTGATCGGGCGGACGAACTGATCCAGCAGGCCAACCCGGTCCGTCCCGCTTCCATCCGATCGCCGTCAAGATCTGGGCGCCTGTATCACGCGTTGATGGTCTCGCCAAATGGCGGGTATTGTTGCTTTGGGCCTGGGGGCGGATCGGGGGCGCCAAGCGCTACACCGTAACCCCGGTCAGCGCGTGACGACTAAAGATTCCGGCTGTGCACTTTTACAGAGACGGCCACCCTAAACCATTTATTCAATAGCGTGCACGCAAAATGTCAGCGTCATGAAGGCCATCCCGCGCCAGTATTCGCTCGCAAGTTACAGGTCTGTCATCTGAGCCAGCTCCTGAAACCATCTCTCTGCGCAAGACTGTGAGTAAAGTGTGCGAAATCGTGAGCTTGCTCTTGGCCGAGGGTCGCCATAAAGATCGAGCGGGCATCCAGCAAACACTAGACCTCGACCGGACAAGCACTGATCCCTGTCGACTCGGCAAAATGACAGCGGTCAGGCTTGTGCAGGTGGGCAGTATCTAACTTCGCGAGTTCGCCGGCAGCCAGCGACTGCCGGCCCCGCTCAGGCGCAAGGCCAACACCCATTTATCGTTGTGTTGACTGATCAACACTTACCGCTCGGCGCCGCCCTCGAGCGTGGCGCGTAACGCTTCTTCATGAGTTCGGCTATAGCGCCCATAGACATAACGGCTGCTGCCATTTAGGGTGAAAAGCCACCCATTCCATCAGCAGTTGTACTAACAATGGAAGACAGCCATGACCGATCTCAGCGAAACGCTCCGTGCAACTGCCAGGAAGTGGCGAAATGCTAACCAGCATCACCGTGGCGGAGTTGTGCTGATCTGGCAAGGCAAGGTCTACGGTTGGAAAGATTCATTGCGAGATGCGAGTAGCGAGAGCCCAGGGGCCCTCGCAATAGACGAAACGGGTCACATCTTCATCGCGGAAGGTGGTGATGAGCATAACGGTGCGAAATGCTGGGTAGCTGCGGATCTGGAAAAACGATAGGGAAATACCACACAGCTAATCTAGAGGCCAGTCATCGAGCTGGGCCGCCGCATTAGAAGGAGGCTTAATTTCGCGTCCACGAAGTCACAATGGAATGAACATTCCGTGACGATGATTGACACCGCCGAAATCAAGTCAGCCAGTGATGACGTACGGTATGCCAAAGGAACATTGCTACCGGATTAATTGGTAAAGTATCGGTCTGGACAGCTCTCTGTAAGCAGAGCGGTGTGACGACAAATAATCAGATAAGCTTTGCACCTTTCCCATAGCAGGATTTTTGACATGCCGACTGGAGCTGTTGACGCGCGAAATTTCAGTAAGATTTTGCGACGCAATGTCGCTGCGCCTGTGGCGCTGGGTCTTGTCGGTGTTTTGCTGTTCGTTTCCTTGATTGCTTATCTTCTGGATCAGATCGACTGGGTCGAGCATACAGATCGTGTGATCAATAATGCCCATGAAACGCAAAAACTCGCCGTGGATATGGAAAGTGGTGTCCGAGGCTATCTTCTTAGCGGTGACGACCGTTACCTCGAGACCTATGAGATTGCCCGAGTCCGTGTTCCTGAAAATATCAAGGTGCTCCAGACGCTGGTGTCGGACAACATTTCGCAGGTTGATCGGCTGCAGCGCATTGGTGCGTTACAAGCGGCTTGGGCAGATCGAGCTCAACGCATCATCGATATACGACGCAACAACGGCGATGTCGAAAGTATCTTGCGAATGGGCAAAGGCAAGCTGCTCGGTGATGAGATGCGTTCTGAGTTCAGCGACCTGATTGCTATGGAGCAGGGACTTAGGATCCTGCGGACTGAATCAGTGCGTCGCACCACGTTCGTTACAATCAGCGCGTTCGTTTTATTCACCTTGGCCGCAAACCTTATTCTTGCGTACCTTGGTCGAAGAGAACTCACACAACTCTCCACCTCGTATACTGCTATCGTGGATGCCCAAAATCAAAGCAAAGCTAGACTGGAGCACGACGGTTGGCTCAAAGAAGGACAGACCCAGCTTGCCCAGCGCGTGCTAGGAGACCTATCAGTTGATTCGGTTGGGAAAAATGTTCTGGAGTTTTTCGCCGAATACTTAGGCGCTGTGGTCGCTGCAGTTTATGTCCGTCAGCCGCACGGCGATTTTGTTCGCGTGGCGAACTTTGGATTTTCGCGTGAGCAAGCCTCAATGGATCAGGCATTTGAACTAGGTGAGGGCTTGGTCGGAAAAGCCGCTGAGCAAAACCACATCGTGATACTGGATGACCTTCCAACGGGTTACTTAAAAGTGAACTCTGGTTTGGGCGATGGGCGGCCCAAAAGCGTACTTATCGCGCCTGTAGCCAATGATGAAGGAGTCAACGGGGTCATCGAGCTGGGTTTCCTGAGAGTGTTGGAGTCCAAAGATGCGGAGCTGCTGAAGCTGGTGATGCATGATGTTGGGGTCGCGGTTGAGTCTGCCCGGTACCGACAGCGAATTCATGAAATTCTGGAAGAGACACAGCAGCTGAATGAAGAGCTTCAGGTGCAACAAGAAGAGCTACGTGCCTCCAATGAGGAACTGGAACAGCAGTCTCACGTACTCATGGAGTCTCAAGCTAGTCTAGAGCTTCAGCAGGTTGAGCTTGAGCAGACAAATGATCAATTAAGCATTCAGGGGCAGGAGCTGGTCCGCCAGCGCGACAGCTTTGATAGGAAAAACGAGGAGCTTCAGCTGGCTCAATCAGCGCTCGAAGCCAGGGCGCAAGAGCTACAGCGTGCAAGCAGGTACAAATCCGATTTCCTGGCGAACATGTCACACGAGCTGCGCACGCCGCTCAATAGCTCCTTGATCCTCTCCAAACTCCTGGCTGACAACGCTAGTGAAAATCTGACGCCGGAGCAGGTCAAGTTCGCCGAGTCGATTTACTCCGCGGGTAATGACTTATTGCATTTGATCAACGACATTCTTGATATCGCGAAGGTAGAAGCGGGGAGATTCGATTTGTTCCCCAGCGAATTTAGCACCGCGCGATTGGTCGAGAGTCTGCAAAATACATTTCAGCCACTCGCAGCCCAAAATAGGCTTGATCTGTCCATTGATTTGCAAGAAGGGGTTGTCTCACTCATCTACACGGATCAGCAGCGTTTGGAGCAGATACTGAAAAACTTGTTGGCCAACGCGATCAAGTTCACCGAGAGCGGTCGTGTGGAGATGCAGGTTTCGTCTCAGCCAGGTGGCGGGCTCGCGTTCGCCATATCCGATACCGGTATTGGCATTGCAGCGGATCAGATCGAGCGTATTTTCGAAGCGTTTCATCAAGGAGACGGTTCAATCAACCGACGTTATGGCGGCACTGGACTGGGATTGTCGATCTCCCGCCAGTTAGCCGAGCTGTTGGGAGGGACGATCACAGTGACCAGCGCTCTAGGCAATGGAAGCGTTTTCACGTTGACGATCCCAGAACGGTTCGATGGCGAAATTCTACCGGCGATGGTCGTACCAGCCGTTTTTGTAGCGCCGACTTCGCCACCGTCACCGGATTTTGACACCCGTGCTTCGCTTGCTTCGATTTCAACCTTTGCGGACGATCGTCAACACGCGCCATTCGACAGGCGCGTGATTTTGGTTGTCGAGGATGACGTGCGATTTGCCCAGGTTCTATATGATCTTGCTCACGACCAAGGGTATCAGTGCCTTGTGGCACAAAGCGCAGACGAAGGTGTGGAACTTGCTTCAAGATTTAGTCCAGATGCCGTCCTTCTGGATATGCGTTTACCGGATCATTCTGGCCTCACTGTGCTGCAACACCTGAAGGAAAACTCAGCCACCCGACATATTCCGGTTCACGTGATATCCGTTGAAGAGCGTCAGGAGACTGCAATGCAGCTTGGAGCTATGGGTTATGCAGTTAAGCCAGCAACATTGGCTGAACTTCAAGAGGTTTTTGCTAAGTTGGAGTCGAAACTCGTCCAGAAGGTCAAGCGCGTTCTTCTCGTTGAAGACGACGCCCGTCAGCGCGAGAGCGTAGTCAGATTGATCAGTGATGATGATGTCGAAATAAGCGCGGTGGAGTCAGGGGAAAATGCCCTGGTCCTCTTACGCAGCGAGTCATTTGATTGCATGATCATCGACCTGGCCCTACCAGATATGACGGGCAACGATTTGCTCAAATGCATGTCAATGGAGGTTTTGCCATCTACGCCGCCGGTAATTGTCTACACCGGACGATCTCTTACCCGGGAAGAGGAAGCAGAGTTACGCCGCTATTCCCATACGATTATCATCAAGGGGGCACGCTCTCCCGAACGACTTCTAGATGAAGTGACTTTGTTCCTGCACAAGGTGGAAAAAACACTCTCCAGTGAGCGCCAAAAGATGCTGATGGTTGCACGTAACCGCGATAGGGCATTCGAGGGCCGCACAATATTGGTGGTGGACGACGATGTTCGAAATATCTTCGCGTTGACCAGTGCGCTGGAGCATAAAGGGGCTTTCATTGTGGTAGCTCGTAATGGCGTTGAAGCCATTGAACGACTTGAGCGGACAGAGCACATCGATCTTGTGCTAATGGACATCATGATGCCGGAGATGGATGGCTTTGAAGCTACCCGGCGAATTCGGCAAAACCCGACCTGGCGCAAGCTGCCGATCATTGCCGTAACTGCCAAAGCAATGAAAGACGATCAGGATCGTTGCCTGGCGGCCGGTGCCAACGATTACCTCGCGAAACCTATTGAGCTTGAGCGATTGTTCTCCCTAATTCGGGTGTGGATGCCAAAAATCTGATTGTTTTTAAATTCGGGGGCGGTCATCGTCAATGCCTACTGACTGAATCGCCCCAGTCTGAATATAGACTCTGACTTCTGATCGTAAAAAAATCATGTTCAGGAACACCTCGCCCCCGACCTTGGAAATCGGTGCCTCGATCATAGGCGTGAGCTTGCCTGTCAAAGCGAAATATACTTCTAACCCTGGCTCTTCTAGACGCTGTAAATTTTCAGCGCGGGGAATTCGCTGCTATCCCCAAGTCTCAACGCACTTCCAGTTACTGTTTAGCGGACAGATCATTTCAACCCGGCCACGTAATGATCTGTTCAGCGAGTTTTTGGCATTCATTTAATTTAAACCTTTGCCTTCCATAAGAGGTCGATTGCTTGACCATGCAAGCCACTGGAAGGGGAAAGAGATGATCGGTGTCGTGATTCCAGCGCATAACGAAGAAAAATATATCGGGCAGTGTCTTCTCTCTGTAATGGCTGCTGCAAGGCACCGCAGCTTCGACGCGAAACCACCTATGGTGCTGGTTGTGCTTGATAATTGCGATGATGGAACCGAGGAAATTGCTCTGGCTCATGGCGCATCAATTCTTAAGGCGAGCTTTAACAACGTGGGTAAGGCGCGGGCCGCCGGCGCAGAGTCATTACTGACGCTTGGGGTGAAATGGCTGGCATTTACTGATGCAGATACTCGCGTTCCCGAAGACTGGTTGGCGCGGCAGCTTGATTTCAACGCCGATGCTGTTTGTGGAATTGTTGAGGTCGACAGCTGGCACCGATACGGCGATAGAGTTCGTGATCATTACATGGGCCTGTACCAATTCAGCGAGGGCCATCGTCACGTACACGGCGCAAATCTGGGCGTAAGTGCGCAGGCTTACCGACGCGCAGGCGGATTTCAACCGCTTGCAAGTCACGAGGATGTTCAGTTGGTGACCGACCTGGAAAGCACGGGCGCGCGTATTGCCTGGACAGCGAGTAATCCGGTAGTGACGAGCGCTAGAGACGATTTCAAATGCCGGGAAGGGTTCGGTGAGTATTTGTCGAATCTGGCCATTTCATTGTGTGTGACGCAGGATGTCGTCACGACTAACGGCCACATTGATTCTCCGATCCTTGAGCCGTGACAGGTAAAGGGCGATGGGTTGAAATAATGCTATAAAAAGGGAAACCGGTATGGCGCTTTGGCCTACCGGTTGCCTTTTTCTTGACAGTCAATCAGCAGCGACGAGCGCGCGCTCAGTAGCACAGATCTACTTTTTGCCGCTACGCAAGATCGCGTAGGCACACCCGGCAATCAACAGGCTAGAGGCCACTGTCAGCAGTGCCGGAGTGTTGATCTTTCTTTCTCGCCACCCTCCTTCCACGCTACCTCGGTCACAGGGTGGTTCGAACAAATTGCCAGAGGATATCGCTGATGCAGGGCTATGGCTTATAGCCCGGCGGGTGAGCCAGCCCATAAGTTGGGTCAGCCCTGGCACAAGGAAATGTGATACCCGGGCGACACGTGCAGCGCCTCCGACAGTAGTGGTCGCGCGCGGTGTTATCGCACACTCTACGATGGCCTTTGCGACCAAGTGAGGATCATAGATGGGCGATGGAGGTTTGAGAGCGTGACCGGTGTAGTTGCCACCGTCTCGAAAGCCAGGAGTGTCCATGACACTTGGATAGATATCGCAAACCTGGATATTGGGAAATTCGGTCAGTTCCCCTCGTAAGGCTTCGGTAAACCCACGTAAACCAAACTTGCTTGCGGAGTAAGCTGCGGCGTAGGGCTGCGTCACCCAACTGACCAAGGACAGGGTGTTTATGAGCGTTCCGCGTTGCTGAGCTTTGAAGTAGGGCAATGCGAAGAACGCACCTCTGATATACCCAAGCAAATCCGTCTGAATGACCTGTTCGTGAGCATCCAGCGGGGTGGCCTCGAAGCTCCCTACGGCGCCTACGCCTGCATTGTTGATCCAGATATCGATCTGGCCGTTTCCGAACTCGGCAGCACGTTCTGCGAGATTCCTCACTTGTTCGCTGATTGTTACATCTGTGGGGACGGCCATGGCTTCTGTGCCGCAATCCGTGCATTCATCAAGGACTTCGTAAAGGGCTTCTTCATCACGTGCTGCCAAGACTATACGAGCGCCTTTACATGCGAATGCTTTAGCCGTGGCACGTCCTATACCACTCGATGCGCCAGTGATGACGACGAGTTTGCCTCTCAGAGGCCCCGTTTCCAATTCACCAGGGAGGGCTGGGGTAACTTCAAGTCGGGCGTCTGTATCGGCAACAGCATGTACTTCCTCACTGGCGAGTTTAAGAGATTGCCCGCCCGCCAGGGTCAACGTGAGATTTTCAATCGTGCCGACAAATCGGTCGGGAAACACTGGCTCCCCTAATGCGTCCAAGTCGTCGTAGATGAACCGCTGATCCTCCAGCCACCCGACGGCGGTTAATAACTCTGGGGCGAGATAGTATTTTCCGTCGAGGAAAAAGCCAGTGAAGCGGTTCGTATCTCCAAGGCGATCTATGGAATAGCGTTCGCCTGGTTTCATACCTGTCTTGGAATCGATCACGATAACTGCCTCCGATGGCTGGGTAAGCCGTAGAGAAACAATTTGCGAGAAATGTTCAATCGGGATGACTCAGCGGGTGGTCTAAGGGGGCAGGAGCCTCAGTCGTGACACCACTGGCATGTTTGTCAGAGATCCATGCCGCGTAGCCATCCGTAGATAGATCAGGGTAATGGGGTGACTGGCCACGCTCGATTCCTGCACCCTTACTGCTCCTGCTCCTTTAATTTCCCAAGTATGTAGCACGGGTGAAGCTGTCCATTAGGTCGGGCAGTTACTACGACTGTCAGGAGTTTCCAGCCCTCCTGCAGCTTGGAATTGACTTCGTTTGTGGAGAGAGCCTCCACCACCTCATATGCGTCAGATAACTTCATAAAGTCGTTCCTTCCGAAGGTGGGCATGCCGCATCTGAAGCTGTTATCCGACGGTCTGCGCGGGATCTGCGCTGCGTGGATAGGTGCGCTCCTCTTGAATAGTCCCGTCCTCCTTGTGGATCTTCAGCGAAGCTGTTTTGTCGGCGAGAAATGCGCTTGCGAGCGCTACGATCTCAGCTTTAGTCGGTGCCGATTTTGATGCCTTGGTCGCGCCCTGTTTGGTCAGGGCCCAACCGAGATCGGTTTTGGTGATGTGGTAGTTATCCATCTCATTTCTCCTGGGTAATTGTGGGTTTGAGGCCGATACGCCTGCGCATTTCAGCAGTGATGGTTTGACGGGTATTCGACAGGTCGGCCCACGGCTCATCGCCGACCTCGTCTAGCCGTTGTTGAAGATTACGAATGTTCCAGAGGTTTGCCCCTTTGATCTCGGCAAGCTCGTCACGGAAGATTGGAGCGGAAACCGGCAATCCTTCTCGTGTGCGCACGGAATAAGCACTGATGGTGGTGGCGCCCAGACCGTTGCGCAGGTAGTCAATAAAGATACGACCGATGCGATTCTTAGGCCCTGAGACCGCTGAGAAGCGATCTGGCAGCAGCTTGGCGATACGTTTGACGATGGCGTGGCTGAAGTCTTTCACCGTCTCCCAGTCGGCTTTGGGTGTCAGCGGAACGACCAGATGAATACCCTTACCGCCGCTGGTTTTTAAAAATGATTTAAGCCCTAGTTCGTCGAGCACCGTCAGGGTGAGTTGAGTTGCCTCCACCATACTTTTCCATGGCAATGCGGGGTCGGGATCGAGGTCGAGAATAAAACGGTCGGGACGCTGTAGATCTTTGGATATGGCGTTCCATGAATGCAACTCGATGGCGCTCATTTGCACTGCGCCCACTAGCGCTTCGAGGTTATCGATCAACATAACGGGATGCCCGGTCTGCTCCTTGCCAATGGTTTCGATGCCAGGAATGGAAAGTCGCTCGGCGTTCTTTTGAAAGAACAACTCACCGCCGATCCCGTCAGGCGCTCTGACGAGGGCGACGGGCCGGTGACTCAACTGCGGCAGAATCCAGTCCGCGATGCTGATGTAATAGTCGGCCAAGTCTCGTTTGGTTGCGCCGCTAGTGGGATCGATTACCCGGTCTGGGTGGGTTAAGCGGATCTTGCCCGAGGTCGGAGTGGCAGTATTTTTCGTAGTAGCCGAGGTGTTCGACCTGGAGGTTTTTACTCTGGATGTGGATTCGTCTTTCGTTGAAGGTGCGGGCCGCTCTTCTGTGATGGCTTGTGCTGGTTTATCAGTGCGTAACCCCTGAAAGACAGCGTGTCTGACTGACCCTTCTTTGGTGATCTCCGCAAAGGCGACTTCTGCCAGGAACTCTGGTTTGAGCCAATGAACGCCCTTCGCTTCAAAGCCGGTAGGAGGATTTTTCACTGAGGGTTTTTTCGTTTTCAATGGAGTCAGTTGCTGGTAGATCGTACTGAGCGTTGCCTCATTGAATCCAGTCCCGACTTTCCCGGCATAACGCAGCTCCCCGCTGTCGCCGTCGTGTAATCCGAGGAGTAAGGCGCCGAACTTGCTGCGAGCGCCTTTCGGATCGGTGTATCCAATAATGACGAACTCTTGCCGTCGTTTGCATTTGAGCTTGATCCAATCTTCGCTACGCCTTGAGACGTAAGGACTACCCGCGCGTTTGCCGATCAGGCCTTCCATTTGCATCTGGCACGCACTATTAAGAAGAGCATCAGGCGTCTCGCCGAAGTCTTCGGAGAACCGCAGGATGTCGTCTTCACTACGTTCAAGAACCGCCGACAACGCAGCGCGCCGCTGTTCAAGTGCGACCTCCCGAAGATCCATGCCGTTGAGGTATGGCATGTCGAAGAGGTAGTAAACGATATTCCCGCTGCTGTCGGCCTCGAAAGCATTCTGCAGTGCCTGGAAATCCGGCACACCCTCGTCGTTGGCGACCACCATTTCTCCATCCAGCCAAGCTGATTCGAGCGCCAGGCTGGCAACGGCCTCAGCCTGACGAGGCAGTTTGTGCGTCCAGTCGTGGCCATTGCGGGTGAAGAGCTTCACTGAACCGTTATCGACACGCGCCATGACCCGATAGCCATCGAATTTGATCTCGTAGCGCCATTCGCCTTCGGGAGCCGACTCGACCAGCGTTGCCAATTCCGGTTTGATAATGTCCGGTAGCTCCCATGCCTGGGCGCCGATGAGCATAGCACTGCGTGCTTTCTTAGCCGGGGCGGGCACCTTATCTAAAGGTTTAGGCGTCGCTGCTTTTCCTTTAGGTTTCTTCGCAACGATTGCTCTGTCACTGATCACGCTGCCGGGCATTTCCTTGACGATGCTGTATTCGATTTCGGAGCGCGCTGAGTTGTCCTGGTGCTTGATCAGAAACCACTGTTCCTGCTTGCCCGGGATATGAGTTCTGACCAGGTTCCAAAGGCCGCTGAGCTTCTCACCCTGTAACTCGAATTTGAGTCGACCCTTGGCGTATGCCTCGACAGGATCGGTCAAGGGTTTCCAAATGCCGCGATCCCAGACGATGACATCGCCGGCACCATAATGGCCTTCCGGAATGCTCCCCTCAAAGGTCGCATAATCAATGGGGTGATCTTCAACATGAACGGCGAGACGTTTTGTTTTGGGATCTAGAGAGGGGCCTTTGGGTATCGCCCAGCTTTTCAGTGTTCCATCGAGTTCAAGGCGAAAATCATAATGGAGACGGGTGGCGTCATGTTTTTGAATGCAAAATTGCAAAGCACCAGAGGAAGTTGAGTTTTGCTTGTTCGCGCGTTTGCTCGTTTTTCCAGACGGCTCTGGAGTCGCATTGAAATCACGTTTTCGGTTGTACTCCCCCAGTGGCTCAACGGACTTCGGTGGTGATTTCGCTAAAGCCTTTGCGCTGGTCTTGGAAACCTTAGCGGATTTTTTCCTTTCGCTCACGAGCTGAATCCAGGCGGGAGCATGATCACTCGCATGCTCCTCGCCACGTACCCAACTGTCGACCCCGGCATCGTGCAGATGCGGTGCCAGCACAGGGTTCAACAACAGGTGATCGATACGAAGGCCAGAGTTCTTCTGCCAGTGTTGCCTGAAGTAATCCCAGAAGGTGTAGATCTGTTCCTCTGGATGTAGATGACGTATCGAATCGAGCCAGCCCTGGGCGAGCAAGCGCTGATAGCAGTCACGGCTTTCGGGTTGGAGTAGCGCGTCCTTGAGCCATGAGCGGGTGTTGTAAATGTCCAGGTCGGTGGGGACAACGTTAAAGTCCCCTGCGAGGACGACGGGATGTTCGCTGGCCTGCAATGACGCCGCGTGTTCGATCAAATGCTCGAACCATCTAAGCTTGTAGTCGAATTTTGGCCCCGGCTGAGGATTGCCATTTGGCAGGTAAAGACACGCAACCACCACTCCATGCGCAGCGGCTTCGAGATATCGGGATTGGATATCTTGTTCCTCACCTGGTAAACCTTTGTGAATCAACAGCGGCTCAGAGTCCCGTGCCAGGATCGCCACGCCGTTCCACGAGGCCTGCCCATGGTGCAGACAACCATAGCCGGCAGCTTCAAGGTCGCGGGCTGGAAAAGCTTTGTCCTGGGCTTTCAGCTCTTGCAGGCAGACGATGTCTGGCTCTTCGCGTTCGAGCCACTGCAAAAGGTTTGGAAGCCTTGTTCCGATACCGTTGACGTTAAAGGTGGCGATCTTCAGGTTCTGCATCACCCCATTCCTTAGATTTCAAAGCCTTTTGTTCTGAGGCTTTGGTATCTCAGGAGTTCGCCGTTTCTTTGTGATTTCCAGAGTGTTTGTCAAAACCATCGTAATGCGCGTTTTTGTGCCTTGGAAAACTGCGAGCCATGTGGCGTCCAACCTAATGGCCAGCGCCTTGCAAGTCTTCAGAGAGGGTTCGCGAACCCGCCGAGCCTCGTGACGACTTGTGATAATTGATCAGCGCCAACTTGAGCGCGTCGCGCTCGGGGTGGTTCTGCCTTGTCGCGGGCGCCAGGCGTAATAGCCACTACGGCTGACCTCGAAGACGCGACAACAATCTGCGATGCCATATTGTTCGCCTAGCTCCCTGATCAACGGAAATGATCTTTGGAGTCCAAAAATAGGATAGTACTGGCCTTTTTTAGGATTTCGATATCCTGATCTTTTTGCCTGAGCAGCGCTTTCAGTTCCTGGATTTATTTCTGCTCCGCAGTTATCGCCTTGGTTCCGGTCAATATCGATCCACCACGTTTCTCTCCCAACTGCTCGACCCATCGACGTAATGCCGTAGGGCCAATATCCAGACTGGCGCACACATCCAGGATTGGCTGATCCTCATCCAGCACCATGCTTGCAGCTTTGAGCTTGAACTCGTTGGAACAGGACTTTCGCATCATCAAACACACCTCAGATTTGGGCGCCATCATAGCGCCCTATTGATGTGTCCGAATTCATTAGGCCAGTTCAGACGTCCTCGTAGGCGCCCCCCGAGTGACGGATCTCAATAATGCGCACCGCTCGTTGTGCCCATTCTTCCTGCAATGCGCCGATGCGCTGAAGGCGGTCAAGTTGGCTGGTATTGTCAGCGGCGAGGGCGCCAAGTGTCTTTAAACCCGCCGGCACTCGGGTTCGGGCCAGGTCATAGACATCCAGGTAACGCTCATCAGCGCTTAGTAGATAACCATGTAAGCCACTTTCCATGTCCACGGCAAGCTTCTGCGTTTCATGGGCAGTATTAATCACCTTGTCCGAGTGTTCGACCCAAGAGATTTCGTCCAGCAGATAGGAAATAAGTGCGACGAACAGGACAGCGCTGAAGATTCCCGTGACGACAGGAAAGGTGATGTTACGCTTTAAGATTTTTCGAAAGCTTTTCTCATCGACAGCGGTTGAGAGACTCATTTCTGCTTCCCGAGCGGTTTCAAAATTTGCGCAATCTTATACAAAACAGGAACGGGCAGGGTGATGGATTTTTCATCATCAGAGCCTGCACTAGAGGGCTGCTAGTTCAATTGGGGATGAAAAAGACTGAACGTTCCTGTGCTTCGTAGCCTCCCAGTTAAGACTTCATCGCGCGCAGATGTGTCGCGTACTTTCAATCTTGAGCAGGAGCACTAATCATGGCGATTGAAAATCAATACTCGATGCAAAATCCCCTCACTCAATATCCGCAGCCAAAATTTCCGAAACAGCCACAGAACCCGCCAGGAACTGTGCATGACTTGCAGCCCGCTGCTGACCATGGCGAGACCAGCTACAAAGGCTTTGGCCGCATGCAGGGTCGTAAGGCGCTCATCACTGGGGCCGACTCTGGTATAGGCCGGGCCGCCGCCATTGCCTATGCGAGGGAAGGCGCGGATGTGGCACTCAACTATCTGCCTTCCGAGGAGGCTGATGCTAAAGAAGTGGTCATGCTGATCGAAGCTGAAGGACGCAAAGCGGTATGCATTCCTGGCGATATCACCAGCGAAGCCTTTTGCAAAGAGTTAATCAGCAAAGCGGTCGAAGGCCTGGGGGGCTTGGATGTCCTGGTCAATGTTGCCGGCAAACAAACGGCCCAGCAAAATATTGCTGATATCACCACTGAGCAGTTCGACGCGACCTTCAAGACCAACGTTTATGCCTTGTTCTGGCTTTGCAAGGCAGCGCTGCCGCATCTGAAGCCTGGGGCAACCATTATCAATACGGCCTCGATTCAGGCTTATCAGCCTTCAGCAATGTTGCTTGATTATGCACCGACCAAATCGGCCATCGTTGCCTTCACCAAGGCCTTGGCCAAGCAGGTCATCAGTAAGGGCATCCGGGTAAACGCAGTGGCGCCTGGGCCGTTCTGGACGCCGTTGCAACCGAGCGGCGGCCAGCCTCAGGAAAACATTCCGGATTTTGGTTCAGAGGTACCGATGGGGCGCCCAGGTCAGCCCGCAGAGTGCGCGCCGATTTATGTGCTGCTCGCCAACCAGGAGTCCAGCTACATCACTGGCGAGGTATTTGGTGTGACCGGTGGCAACCCGTTGCCATAGGGGATGAACGGCCAGATCGGATCTCATCATCTTGAGTGAAGAAAATTTCATA
Source organism: Pseudomonas sp. JUb42 (assembly GCF_024807945.1). GTDB lineage: Bacteria > Pseudomonadota > Gammaproteobacteria > Pseudomonadales > Pseudomonadaceae > Aquipseudomonas. The sequence continues at coordinate 24,536 of NZ_JANUFD010000029.1, forward strand.
ATGTAGCTAGAGATTTCATGACGGCGCTGCTGTCCATTTTTATACCAACTTGAACAGAGCGCCTGCCATGACATTTTCCAATTTTGCTCACACGCTGTCGAGGTGGGCAGGTAGTCCACGAACCTTTTTAACTGCCATTTTTCTTATTGCACTGTGGGCTGCGACGGGGCCATTTTTTCACTACAACGATACGTGGCAGCTTCTGATTAACACCTCAACAACCATCATCACCTTCTTGATGGTGTTCCTCGTGCAAAACACTCAGAACCGGGACACTGACGAATTGCACATCAAAATCAACGAGCTTTTGCGGGTGACCACTGAGGCGCAGAATGCTCTGATTAACTTGGATAAGCTTGACCAGAGCGAGTTGAGACTGTTGCGCAAAAAGTATCAGGCCATGGGTGATTGTGGTGAGGTGGATGAAGCCCAATTTGAAACTCCGACCACCGAGCAGCCGTCAGCGGCTAACACCACTGTGCGGGATAGGAACAAATAGTAGACATCCACGTTGCTCAATCAATGACGTAGCATTTGTAGTCAGCGAGTTCATCTCGGGCAGGTGGGTTTTGGATTGCGTGTGGGAATAAATCACCACCGCCGTAGGGGCATATTCTGTCTGAATCTAGGGCCAGTTCTGCTCCAGGGTTCATCATTGACCACACGCCGTCTCACCTAGGATTGGGCTCTAATGTCGCAAGAACTGAATTTTTCCCAAAGCCTGAGATCTTTGGCATAGAGACTTATCTGGCCAAGGAGTAAAAAAATGGCGAACGATCAACACTTCAGGATCGATTACTTGCTGCACGGCGCATACAAGACCTTCTATCTACGGGCCCCCACGATGAGTAATGCCGATGCGTGGAATTGGGCTGCCATCGACGCGGGCGTTGCTCAATTGCCCAAGTATCGGACAAACGTCATCAACAAGCTCCGCAAGCCCCAGGCCGAAATGCACGGCATTGCCAATGTCCAGTGGAGCAAAGCCTGACTGGGGCTTGCGGATTCTGCTGAGTAATCTGCGAGCCTTTGGGGTAACAACATCAATCACCAGCGGGCTTCGTCCCGTTGAGGGTCTTCTTGAAACCCCTTAGGTTCATACCGCATAAGCAGATTTCGAGGGCGATCAATGCATAGGCGTGGGCGGGTATTCCCCATACCACCCAGAGGATATTGCTGAGGATGAAGCACCAGAACCCGGTCATCCGTCGGCTTCGTCGCTGAGACCCAATCAGCCAGGCCGCAAGGATGGTGACCAGCATCGCAGGCCATTGCACCCAATCCATATCGATCAAAATTCCATCCCCCATCCTCATTCCATTCGTTGTGCGATGAGCTCAGGCCGCACTCGGAAAAGAGATCTCAAGGTCTAAATTAAATTCAAAAAAACGCTTCTGAGTCGCTAGTTGGCCAGGCGTGGTTTTGTTTTATCTGGGGGATCTGCTGGTTCTCAGTAAGCGAATGGCAAAGACACCCTAGGTTAGGTGGTAATGCCCAATTTTCTTGTTGATCAAGCAATCATAGGACACGCCACAATGTTTCACGAGT
>NZ_JANUFD010000030.1 GCF_024807945.1 Pseudomonas sp. JUb42
CTTCCGGTGTTTTTGTTTTTTTTGTGTTAAATAATTTTTTTTTTTTTTTTTTTTTTTTTTGTTGGGTGGGGGCTTTTTGCGCGGCCACCCCCCCCCCCCCCCCCCCCCCCCCCACCACGGGTGGAAGATCAATCCGCCTGAGCCACTTGCCCCGCAGTCACCAACGCCTTGAGCGACGCGTCGAACTGTTTCAGGGCCTGGACCTGCAGGGTGCGCTGCTGGTCAATCTGCGCGGCGATTTCAGGAGCGGCCTTGTCGCGAACCCAGACCGAGTCCAGTTGCTTGCCGCCGAAGCCTTCGGCCTTGCCGATGTATTGCAGGTTGGCGTCGTAGAACTTGGCGACGAAACGCGCTTCCACTTGGGCGTTGCGCTGGGTGACCAGGCGGTTGTAGGTGTCGAGCATCACCACCACGTCAGGACGGGCCTGCATCAGCGCGTCGAGATTGTCGTAGACAGTCACGGTAGCGAATTCTTTCTGCAACGAGCCTTTGAGCCAGTCGATGGCCAGTTTAGGGTCAGAGCTATTGATGAAGGCGTTACGAATCCGCGAGTCGAGGCTGCCATTGGGGCTGTTCACCGCAGTGGCGTGGTAGCGCTCCAGGTATTGCAGGTTGCTCACGGTATTTTCGCTGTAGAGCACGCCGACCGACTGGGTGTGTTGCAAGCCGAGGTTGCTGTCGGCCATGGGCATCAGATGGCAAGCGGCGTCTTCGGCGGCAGAGACGGGAGTGGTGGCAGCGAACGCGCCGGTCAGGACAGCGACAAGTGTCAGCAGGGTTGAAATTCTCATCGCGTAGTTCCTTCAAAGCAGGTTCGGTATGGGCTTATCTTCCTCCTTCGCCGGAAAAACAGAACTTGCATTCTTTAATGGTCACTATCGATTGAACAGATGATTGACTATCACACTCTGTACTTACTCAGGTGCTGGAAATAGTCGGCTCAAGGCCCTCACCGGTCAGCACCACCTCGATACCCTGGCGCTGATAGTCGGCCAGGCTGCCCGCCCCCTCAAGACGCTCGCTGAACAACAGATGGATGCGATTGCACGGCGCGACCACGAACGGCTCCACCGCCCCCAGCTTGTCGGCCGTGGTCACGGCAATCACATGAGAGGCGCTGTCGATCATCGCCTGCTTGATCGGCACTTCATCGAAATGCAGCGAGCTGATACCGACTTCCGGATGAATCGCGCAGACCCCGGTAAACAACAGGTCAGCCTTGATTCCCTGAATCAGACGCAAGGTCTCATTGCCGCAGGCCGACATGGTCGCCGGATGCAACTGGCCGCCGCCCATGATCACCTTGATACCGGCATATTCGGACAGCGTAATGGCGATCATAGGCGATGCAGTGACCGCAGTGATGCGAATATCAGGCGGCAACGAACGGGCGATCTGCAACGTCGTGCTGCCGGAATCGAACATGACGATCTGCCCCTCGCGCACCTCTTGTGCCGCGCGCCGGGCCAAGTGCATTTTCACCTCGCTGGTTTCGCTGATGCGGGTGAAGTAATCCTTGCCGGTATCCCTTGGCCTTGGCAGCGCCCCGCCGTGAACCCGTTGCACCAGCCCGGCATTGGCCAGCTCGGCAAGATCGCGGCGAATGGTGTCTTCGGACACGGCAAAGTGCACGCCCAACTCAGAGGCCATGACCTTGCCGTCACGTTCGAGGATCAGCAGGATTTTCTGCCGGCGCAGATGGGGAAGTTCGGCAGCGGAATGTTGGCTTTGCATGTTTATGCCTGTTTATGCACGATCATGCGAGATTACCCAACACTCCAGTCAACTGCAATGGCTTACCAGGACTCGCTCCACGGCCGCAGATCCAGCTCATGCGTCCAGGCTGAAGGCTTCTGTTGATGCAGGGCCAGATAGCTCTCGGCAATGTCATGGGGCTTCAATATGCGGTTTTCTGCCAGTTTCTGCTCCAGGTCAGGGATGTTCTGCCGGGAGAACACCCCGTCGATGGAGCCGTCGCAGATCACATGGGCGACATGAATGCCCTTGGGCCCAAGCTCACGGGCGACGCTCTGGGCCAGCGCACGCAGACCGGCCTTGGCGGCTGCGAACGCGGCAAAGCCTTCGCGCCCCCGCAGGCTTGCAGTGGCGCCGGTAAAGATAATCGTGCCGCGGCCACGGGGCACCATGACTTTGGCCGCTTCCCGCCCCGCGAGAAAACCGGCGAAGCAGGCCATTTCCCAGACCTTATGGAAGACCCGAGCCGTGGTCTCTTCGATGCCGAAGCGCACGTTGGCGCCGATATTGAAAACAACCACCTCGATCGGGCCGATATCTCGTTCGATATCGGCAAACAGGGCAATGGTTTCGTCTTCCGAACGGGCATCGACGCCTTTGGCGTACACCTCCCCGCCAAGGCTGCGAATGGCCTCGGCGCGCGCCTCAAGCTGTTCGATATTGCGCGCGCGGCGAGTGATGACCGTGGGATGACCGTCCAGTGCGAACACCTGAGCGATAGCGCTTCCCACACCATCACCCGCACCAATGACCAGACACACGCCTTTGTTATCGTTGTTCGACATTGAAAGTGCTCCAGGGAGTTAAGGGGCGGCCTGTTGAAGAATTTCTTCTTCCACGTCACGCAAACTGTCTTTGCCAAAGAACAGCTCCGTACCAACCAGAAAAGTCGGGCTGCCGAAGGCTCCGGCCGCGACGGCAGCCTCGGTATTGGCGATCAGTTCAGCCTTGACCTCGGCGCTCTGACTCAGCGTGAATAACTCATGCACCGGCAGGCCGACTTCGCCGAGGGACGCCGCCACGACCTGGGAATCATCCATCTTGCGCCCGCGCTCCCACATATCGGCGTAGACCTGCTCGATATAGGCGGCAAAGACGCCGAGCCGTTGGGCAGCAATCGCCCCGCGCATCAGGTTCAGGGTATTGATGGGAAAGTGCGGGTTGAAGCGGTATTGCTCCAGGCCGTGGCGTTTAACGAAGCGCCGGATCTCCAGGTGCTCGTATTCGAGCTTGTTCCTGATACCGACGTAGGCCGTCGCCGGGGACTGATTGCCGGTCAGCTTGAACACGCCGCCCAGCAGGATCGGCACGTAGTCGAAGGTCGCGCCCGTGCGGTCTTCGATCTGCGGGAGAACCTTGTGACAGAGGTAGGCATTGGGGCTGCCGACGTCGAAATAGAAGGTGACTGTCTGCATACGGCTCCTCATTCTTGTTGTAGTGAGCGGACCGGGCTTGAAAAGAGCCCATAGAATGATAGCCGTAATAATCGTATCTGCTTTGTCTGTAAACCCCTTATGTCAGACCGGCCATATGAGCCATAACGACCCGGCGCACTTTTTCCAGGGCCAGGCGCAGCGTTGCCATGTCCACCGAGCCCAAGGCCAGGCGAATGGCATGGGGCACCTGGGCACCGATGGCAAAGGGTTCGGCCGTGGACACCGCAACCTGCTCGCGCATCAGCGCCATGGCCACCTGATCAGCGCGGACCTCTTCGGGCAAGGGCAGCCAGAGCAGATACGAGGCCGGATGGCCGATCCAGCGCAACCCCGCCAGCACTTCCCGGGCCAGCGCTTGTCGGGCCCGGGCATCCTCGCGCTTCTGCGCTTCCAGTTGCAGGACCGTGCCATCGTCGAGCCAGCCGGTGGCGATAGCCGTGAGTACACCTGGGGTATTCCAGGTCGTCGCGCGAACGCTGCGCTCCAGCGCAGCCATATGCTGCATCGGTGCCGCGACAAAGCCTACGCGCAAGCCGGTGGCAACGTTTTTGGACAGCCCGCTGACATACACCGTCCGCTCCGCCGCCAAGGCTGCCAGTGGTGGTGGCGGATCCTCGGCGAGGAACGCGTAAGCGGCATCTTCGATGATCAGCAAGCCTTGCTCACGGGCAATGGCCACCAGACGCTGGCGCTGCTCGATAGCCATGACCCAGCCCAGAGGATTGTGCAGGGTGGGCATGCTGTATACGGCTTTGATCCGGCGGCTGCGACACAGGCGCTGCAAAGCGTCGAGATCGGGTCCGTGCTCGTCGACAGCAATGGCGACCAACTCCAGATGCAGACTCTCGGCAAGCACCTTGAACCCTGAATACGTCAAGGCATCGGTCGCGATCACATCACCAGGCTGCAGCAGCGCCATCAGAGTCACCGCCAGCCCGTGCTGGGCACCGCTCACAATCAGTATCTGCTCAGCCGCAACCGTCAGCCCGCGCACTTGCAGATGCCGAGCCACCGAGGCGCGTTCATGCAAGCGGCCGGCATGGGGCTGATAGCGCAAAAGTGACTCCAGATCACCGCCGACAGCCAACTGACGCAACGCCCCGCGCAGCAATTCGGCCTGCCCCGGCAACGACGGGTAGTTGAAATTCAGGTCCAACACACCATCGGCGACGACTGCCTGATTGACGCCCAGATCCGGCGGTAGCGCCGTCTCCCGCACGAAGGTGCCCCGGCCCGTCTCGCCACTGACCAGGCCCATGGCTTCCAGCTCAGCATAGACCCGGCTGGCCGTGACCAAGGCCAGACCGTGCTGCGCCGCCAACTGGCGATGCGTGGGCAGCCGTGTGCCTGGCGATAACTGCCCCGAGCGAATGTCGGCGGCCATTACATCGACCAGGGTTTTGTAACGGAAACGCGGCATGGGCAAATGTATCCATGACAATTTTTTGATTGTATTGCTTTGCCTGCCTAGCATGCCTCAAGTCACAGCCAACCTCCAACGACCGTCGAGCACATCGCCCATGGAACGCACCTCCCCCCTCTCCGACACCAGCGGCTGGCTCAATGGGCTGATCGGCGTGATCATTTTCAGCGGCTCACTGCCAGCGACCCGCATCGCCGTGCTGGAATTCAACCCGGTATGTCTTACCGTGGCACGGGCCAGTATCGCCGGGCTGCTGGCCCTGGCCTTACTGTTGGTGTTCAAGGAACGACGCCCGACCCGCCAGCAATTCATGCCTCTGGTCATCGTCGCCCTGGGCGTCGTGCTGGGCTTTCCGTTGCTGACCGCCATGGCCCTGCAATACGTGACGTCGGCCCACTCCATCGTCTTCGTCGGCCTGCTGCCCCTGGCTACCGCAGTATTTGCCGTGTTGCGCGGCGGCGAACGGCCACGGCCGGTGTTCTGGCTATTCTCGCTGCTGGGCAGCGGCCTGGTGGTGGGCTTTGCCATCGCCCAGGGCGTGAGCGCTTCGGCCACAGGCGACATGTTGATGCTGCTGGCCATACTCGCCTGCGGCCTGGGCTACGCCGAGGGCGCAAAACTGTCCCGCAGCCTGGGCGGCTGGCAGGTGATCTGTTGGGCGCTGGTGGTGTCGCTGCCGGTCATGGCCGTACTGACCTGGCTCATGGCGCCACCGACACTGACCGGCATCTCGCTGCCTGCGTGGCTGAGTCTGGGCTATGTGTCGCTGTTCAGCATGCTGATCGGCTTCGTGTTCTGGTATCGCGGGCTGGCCCAGGGCGGGATTGCCGCGGTTGGACAGTTGCAGCTGCTGCAACCCTTTTTTGGCCTGACGCTGGCGGCGACCCTGCTGCATGAGCAGGTCAGCAGCGCGATGATCGGCGTGACGCTGGCGGTGATTTTGTGTGTCGCTGGCGCGAAGAAATTCGCCCGATAAACACACTTTTCGTAGGAGCGGCTTTAGCCGCGAGGGCATTCTCGCGGCTAAAGCCGCTCCTACGGAACTGTCATTCAAGCAACCTCCAAGCGATAAAAAAGGGCCACCTCCAGCGATGAAGGCAGCCCTCGATCAAGCCAGCGAGGTTTACACCTCTTTGACCAACACATCCGCAATGCGGATGCTCAACGCCGCGCCGGTCAGCGTCGGGTTCACGCAGGACGACGATGGCATCACGCTGGTCCCGGCGATAAACAGGTTGTGGTGATCGTGGCTGCGGCAGTCGCGGTCCACCACCGAGTCTTTCGGATCATCGCCCATGATGGTCGTCCCCATGATGTGCTGACGGTTCTGGAAGCCCACGTCGGTGCTGAGGATGTCGGCATCGAGCAGCTTGGCGAACTGCTTGAAATCCTCCAGGGCCTTTTCCTTGCCGGCATGCCAGTAGTCGGCCACGCTGTAATAGATCTCCGGTACCGGCAGGCCGATGGCGTCGAACTTGGTCTTGCTCGGCGTCACGCGGTTTTCCGGCAGCGGCAGGGTTTCGAAGTCCACCGCCCAGTTCAGCGAGCGGGCCGATTGCAGACGGATCTGCTCGTCGAGCTTGGAACCCAGCACGCCCTTGGCGATCAGCCCGGAGGTGATCTGCGAGGTCGGCACGGTGTTGCGCACCTTGATCTTGTAACTCGGGTAATCCTTGCGGAAACCACCGTCACGGCTGTTGAGGTAGACCAGCAACTGCGTCGGACCTTCGCCCGGCCACATGTCTTCCTTGGTCATGACATTCATGCTGATGCCGGTGTGGTCCATCAGGTTGCGACCGACCTGGTCCGACGAGTTGGCGATGCCGTTCGGGTATTTCTCCGAGGTCGACATCAGCAGCAGTTTCGGCGACTCGATGCCATAGGCGGCCAGCACGAAGTAACGCGCAGTCAGTTTGTGCGAGCTCTTGTCTGGGCGCATGTACCAGATCGCGGTGATCTTGCCGTCATCGCCGGCCTCGATCTTGTACACCACCGAGTTTTCCAGGACCTTGGCGCCATGACGTTCGGCTTCGTCGATATGCATCGAGCCGTCGTACTTGGCGGCAATCGGGCACACCGGGTTGCAGTTGTTATTGCCGGCGCACGGTGGGCGCTTGCCATAAGGCCGCGTGGCACGACCGTTGGGCTCGAGGATCGGGTTGTAGCCGCCCTTGCCGAGCATTTCCGAAAGCCGGGTGAACATGTAGCTCGGCTTCAGGCCTTCCATCGGATAAGGAATCGAGCGCGGCGGGAATGCACCACCGCCCTGCCCGCTTTCGTCCTGGCCATCGACGCCGGACACGCCCAGCTCGGTTTCGGCACGGGCGTAGAACGGCTCCAGCTCGTCATAGCTGATCGGCCAGTCGCGGCCACGGCCGTACAGGGACTTGAGGCGGAAGTCGTTGGGCAGCATGCGCCACAGCGACGAACCGAAGTGCCAGGTGGTGCCACCCACGACCCGCAGGTAGGAGGTGTTGTACTTCACCGGGCCGGTCTGTTGCAGGTAGTCGCCATAGGTGGACGGCGCGTGGGGCAGGCTCGGGTAGGGGGAGCCTGCGCCTTGCAGCTTGGCGTTGGCCAGGGACAGTTTGACCGGTGCGTTGCGGAAGGTCTCGACCACGTCGCGGCGATTAACCCGCGGGCCCGCCTCGAGAACAATCACCGACTTACCCGCCTTGGCCAGGCCCGTGGCAATCAGGCCGCCCATGACGCCGGAGCCGATGATGACGACGTCGGCATCGAATTCAGCGTTGCTCATACTTTCGAATCCTGCAGAGTGACCGGTTTGGGACCCCATGAAGCCGGGCCGCCACCGTAAGTGGGGATAATCAGAATGCCGTGGGTCGGCTGGTACATCATGGCTTCGGAGTAGCTGATCAACTCAGCAGTGGCCGGCTCGCCGACGATACCCAGATACCAGGCCGCAATGATGCTGGTGGCCGTAGCCTTCAAGGACGCATCGGGACTGGCCATGGCCAGATACTCATCGACATGCTTGAAGCCGTTGCCCGCCACCAGTTGCTTGAGGGCGCTGACGTTTGCGGCGAAATTCGGCGCGCGTTTGCTCAGGGCGATGTAGTAACGCCCGGCCAGGACCGGATTGACCGGGCGGCTGACCAGAAACTGCGACAGCGCAATGAAGTCGTCATCCGCAGTCGCGGCCATGGCCGCCTGCCACGGCAGCATGCCGCTGGCCAGGCCCAACAGGCCCAGAGCGACCGAGCCGCGCAGCAGATTGCGCCGGGACATGCCTTGTGGAACATCGGTTTGCAGTGAAGTGTGCTTATTCATGTGCTCAGGCTCCCTTGCGCTGGCGACGGGAGACTGACCGGAACACGATCAGGCCAATCAACACACACAGGACAATGATTGCCGGGATGGTCAGGGCTGCCATCTTCGCCAATGGCGCCTTCGGCCCACCCTCGCGAGTCTGGGCCACATCGGCGGCGGTAACGGTCTGGGTGGCATTGCCGAAGCGCGTCAGCACGTAGTTGCTGACATCGGCAATCTGCTGGTCAGTCAGGCGGTCGGTAAACAGTGCGTCCGGGCCAAACGCCGGCATATCAATCGCGACGCCATCGACGGTGCGGTGCACGCCGTAAACGATGGTGGCGATCAGATTGTCACTGCGGCTGGTAGCGGTGTTGTGGAACAGCGACGGGTATTCCTTGTTGCCCTGGCCATTGGCCTGGTGGCAGTTGGCGCAAGTGCCGCTATAGATGTGCCAGCCCGGATTGTCTTCCGGCTTGCCGCCGCGCAGGGTCAGTTCGTCGGTAGAGGCCTGGCCGTACTCATGGCGGGCCTTGCCTTCGTCAGTCTTGATAGGCGTGGTCTGCTTCAGGTACGCGGCAATCGCCTTGAGGTCGTCGTTGCCCAGGTATTGCAGGCTGTTTTCGACCGCTTCGGCCATCGGCCCGGCTGCTTGCGCCTTGCCTTCGACATGACCAGTGCGCAGGTAGGCGACGATCTCGTCGCTGGACCAGGCACCAATGCCGCTGACCTTGTCCGCAGTGATGTTCGGCGCATACCAGCTGCCCAGGGCACCACCGGCCAGTGGCTTGCTATTGTCAGCGGCCATCAGCAGGTTGCGTGGCGTGTGGCAGGTGTCGCAGTGGGCCAGGGCGTTGACCAGATAGTCACCACGGTTGACCTCGGCAGACTTGGCCGGGTCCGGAGTGAAGCGCGTGCTGCTGTGGAACAGCGCGTTCCAGCCGATCATCGACGCCCGCACATTGAACGGGAAAGCCAGTTCGGTCTTGTGCGTCGCGGCTTCGACCGGCTGCACTTCATGCATGAAGTAGTCGTACAGCGCGCTGATATCGCTGTCGGTCATCTTCGCGTACGAGGTGTAGGGCATGGCCGGGTACAGATGGGTGCCGTCCGCCGCTACGCCATCGCGCACGGCACGGGCGAACTCGTCACGCGAGTAGTTGCCGATGCCCACGGTTTTCGACGGCGTGATGTTGGTCGAGTAGATCACGCCCATGGGCGAACTCAACGGGTAGCCACCGGCAAACGCCTTGCCACCCGGCGCGGTATGACAAGCCACGCAGTCTGCGGCCACAGCCAGGCGCTTGCCCGCCGACGCGTTCGCATCCAGCCCTTCGGCATGGGCGCAACCCGTCGCTGTGGCGATCAGGCTCAGGAGTCCGGCAAAGGCATTTCTCACCCCTTTACCAGTGCGTAAATAACGCGACACAGGTTCTATATTTGGCGGCTGCATTCATTACTCTTCAGAAATTCGGATGCCCACTAGAGCACACTAAAAAACCCTGGCGCACGCAGGGGCTTATAGGTACGACGTCGTATAACATCTAACAAATATTTCATGCGCAGTTACATTTAGCAACACTGCATGCGGCAAAATGCCACCGAACGGGAAAATTATCAATAGAGGCTCTATCTCAATGGTCTTGTGAGGAATCAAAAAAATAGCCGGCCACTTAAGAATCATTCTTATCATGAGTCGTTAAGAATTTTTTACCTTTACGCAAAGGTATCGTGCTTTTTCAGCGTGCGCTTCAAGGGACTGTTTCGGAAAAATTAGATAGTCATAATACAACCTAGTTGTAATAAGCCTTTAGTTGCGCGCAACTTGGCCGATAGCCAAAGACCCGGCGTCGCGACTTTTATCCAGGCCCGCCGCTCTCCCCTTGAACATACTTTCGCAGGACGCCTTCAATGACCTGGCTCAATGACGCAAGACTTTCGACCAAACTGATTTCAGCCTTCGCCCTGTGCGCTCTGATCACCCTGGGTGTCGGCCTGCTCGGTGGTCGCGGTACCGCGCAACTGGCTGACAGCCTGCAACTGGTGTTTGAAAACAACCTGGTCTCCGTCGCCAATACCGCCCAGGCCAAGACCAAGGCGGTGGGCCAGAGCCGTGACCTGTATCGCCTGTATATCGCGGTCGCCAGCGGTGCACCGCAAAGCGTCAAGGACGAGTACATCACCTCGATGGATGGCAACCGCAAGGCGAGCGAAGCCGCCTTCGCCGACTACCGCAAGACACCCCTGGCCGACGATGAACGCGCCGCCGGGGACAAGATGGAGCGTGACTGGCCGGCTTATCAGGCCATGGTGCAGAAATACGTAGCCTTGATGCAGGCTGGCGATCTGGAGAATGGCCGCGCCCTGCTGCTGGGCGATCTGCAGAAAAGCTATCGGGTGATCATGGACGAAATCAGCATCATGGTTGACTCCAACAACCGCCAGGTCAGTGAAGGCGCCGAGGAAGCCGCTCGCCAGGAGTCCTCAGTCAAGACCGCCCTTTATAGCGGCATCACCCTGGCCTTTATTGCCGCCTTCGCCCTTGGCCTGTTGATCAGCCGTCTGATCAGCAAACCCATTGCCAGCGCGGTGGCCAGTGCCCAGAGCATCGCCGCCGGTGACCTGACCCAACGCATCACCAGTACCGGCCGCGATGAAGCGGGCCAGTTGCTCAGCGCCCTGGGCGACATGCAGAGCAACCTGAAGAGCACTATCCAGCAGATCTCCACGGCCTCGGATCAATTGGCGCTGTCGGCACAGGAACTGTCGAACGTCACCGAAAACGCCAATACCGGCCTGGCGCGGCAGAATGACGAGATCCAGCAGGCCGCCACTGCGGTCACCGAGATGACCTCAGCAGTTGAAGAGGTGGCGCGCAATGCCGTGTCCACCTCCGAAGCCTCCCAGGCCACCAGCCTGCAGGCCACCGACGGCCGTAACAAGGCGCGCGATGCCGTGGTCGCGATCAACCACGCCACCACCGAGATCACCGCTTCCACCGCCATGGTCGAGAATCTGGCCCTGCAGGTCCGGGATATCGGCAAGGTGCTGGATGTGATTCGCGGCATCGCCGAGCAGACCAACCTGCTGGCACTTAACGCCGCCATCGAAGCCGCCCGCGCCGGTGAGCAGGGCCGTGGGTTTGCCGTGGTCGCCGACGAAGTCCGCGCCCTTGCCGCCCGTACCCAGGCGTCGACCGGCGAAATCGAAGGCATGATCGACCGGGTCCAGGCCAGCGCCGATGACGCAGTAAAATCCATGGGCAAGAGCCAGGCCCTGGTCACCGACACCCAGTCCCTGGCCCAGGCAGCCGGATCGGCACTGGACCTGATCGCCGAGAGCATCTCGCAGATCAATGAACGCAACCTGGTCATCGCCAGCGCCTCTGAAGAGCAGGCCCACGTCGCCCGTGAAGTGGACCGCAACCTGGTCAATATCCAGGACCTGTCGACCCGCTCCGCCGCCGGCGCCGAACAGACCAACGCCTCGACCCAGGAACTGTCGGGGCTGGCAGTGTCGTTCAATACTCTGGTGGCCCGGTTCAAGCTCTGAGCATTGCCCGGCCTCTCTACACATTCTGTGGCAGTGAGTCTGTGGGGAGCGAATTCATTCGCGAAGGTGGTGTTGCAGGCGACACATTCCTATCGCCTGCAACACCACCTTCGCGAATGAATTCGCTCCCACAATAATGTGGCTACCTCAGCAGACATGCGACAAAAAAACCGCGCGACCTCGCTAATGGCAATGTAGAATCACCGCACTTTTTTACCCTGAAATGGAAGTCAAACCATGCGCCTCATCCTGGCCCTGCTCGCCGCTGCCAGCCTTACTGGCTGCGCCTTCACCTCCGAATCGATCGACATCCCCTACACCCAGCAACAAGGCGTGGCCCAGGTGCCTGGCGCCGACGGCTCGACGGTGTCGGTGGACGTCACGGACGCCCGCTCTGACAAATCCAAGGTCAGCAGCAAAAAGAACGGTTATGGCATGGAAACCGCGCCCATTACCGCCAATGAAAATGTCAGCCTGACGATAGAACGCGCCCTCGAGCAGGAAATCCGCGCGCGCGGTTTCCGTGCCGGCTCCGGCGCCAGTGACGTCAGGGTCAACGCCGAAATCAACCGGTTCTACAACGATCACAAGATGGGCTTCTTTTCCGGTGATGCGATTGCCGATCTGAACCTCACCGTAAAGGTTTACGACAACCGCAATACCCAACTCTACTCCAGGGCCATCCTGGTCCAGGGCAAAGAAGAAAACACCCAGATGCTGACCGGCAACAACGCCTCGAAAGCCCTGTCCAAGGCGCTGTCGGCTGGCATGGCCGAGCTGTTCAACGACGCCTCGTTCATCGCAGCGCTCAAGCACCCTGCAACCGGACCGCTGGCGGTAGTCGCCGGGCAGAAAACCAAGTCGCAACTGCTCGATGACCTGGCGGCCGACAAGAGCCTTTCCTATGAAGAGTACCAGCGCAGGTACTCCATCATCATGCGTCAGCAGTAATCCTGCTGCCGGTCCTGCGCAGTGCTCGCGGGACCGGCTACGCGGCTTTGCTGAACTTGATCTTGCCCCACGTCAACCCGATCACCGCCGCAACGGTCGAGGCCACCAGCACGCTGAGCTTGGCCGCTGCCAGCAGCGCCGGATCGGTGAACGCCAGGTTGGCAATGAAGATCGACATGGTAAAACCGATCCCGGCCAGCAGCCCGACCAGGCTCACGCCGGTCCAGGTCACACCGTCGGGCAACTGGCAAATATTGAGTTTGACCAGGGTCACGCTGGCCAGCATCACCCCCAGAGGCTTGCCCAGAATCAGGGCCAGCATCACGCCCATGACCACATGCTGCGAGAGTGCGTCATCCAGATTGACCCCATGCAGATCGACCCCGGCATTGGCCAGGGCGAACAGCGGCATGATGCCGTAGGCGACCCACGGGTGCAGCGCCGCCTGCACGCGCTTGACCGGGGGCAGCATGTCACGTTGGGCATGGCGCAACTGCTTGAGGGGTTTGCTGACATCGTCAGCCTGGGAGAAGCGCTCCATCAGCTCATGAAACGTACGGCCAATGGTATCTAGCGGCCGCTCACGGGCGGGGCGTGAGGTTACCGGCGTCATCAGCCCGAGAATTACCCCGGCCAGGGTTGGATGTACTCCGGTTTTCAGCAGACCGAACCAGACAATTGCCCCCGGCAGAATAAAGGTCCAGGCCTTGCCGATGCCCATGCGCTGGAAAATCAGCACCAGTAACAAACCCATCGCAGCAATCACCAGCCCCAGATAATCCAGGCTGGCCGTGTAGCACACCGCAATGATCAGGATGGCGACGATATCGTCAATGATTGCCAAGGCCAGCAGCAGAATGCGTACACCGCCAGGAATCGACTTACCCAACAGCGCCAGCACGCCGACGGCAAAGGCTATGTCCGTGGCGGTCGGCACGGCCCAGCCACTACCCGCCACGGTGCCATGATTGAAGAGGGTGTAAATGATCGCAGGCATCATTACCCCCCCTAACGCGGCGCCGAGGGGCAAGGTTGCCAGCTTGAGACTGGCCAGGGCACCGTCCTTGATCTCCTGACGAATCTCGGCCCCTACGACGAGGAAGAAGATCGTCATCAAGCCATCGTTGACCAGAAAATGCAGCGAACGGGACACGCTGAAATCGCCAAGGCCGACAGTCACTTGGGTGTTCCAGAAGTGTTCGTAAGAATCCGCCGCCGGGCTATTGGCCCAGATCAGCGCAATCACCGCAGCAATCAGCAGGACAATGCCACTGACCGCTTCGATATGGGAAAACCGCTCCAGGGCCGACAGGGCCTTCTCGGTCAGGACTTGCGGGCGGGGAATGGACGGCGACACCGGGCTTTTTTCAGGCACAGTCAATCTCCGTTGGCGGCCCGACCAACGCTGAGATTTAACCTGCTCTGTTACAGATGTAACAACGCACCCGCTGCGATCATAAGAAGGTGGCGGGTGAGATGCAAATGGCCATTATCGATAGCGGAAGAACGGTCTGAGCTCGGCCGCATCAAAAGCCTGGAAAGTGCGCAGTTGCAACCGACTCAGGCGACCTCACGAGCCCGATCGCGTTCATAGGCCTGCTGTGCCAAGCTTTCCAGATGAGCATCCAGACGATTGGCCATTGCCGAATAGCGCTTCTGATCGCCAATGTACTTGTAGAGGAAATACCCCCCGCCGATGAGAAACGCCAGGGTATGGGCACCGGTGACATAACCCAGCACAATAAACAGCGCGATGCCGATCATTAAGGCTTTCAGATTGAAGGGCGTGAGGCCCAGCGCTGCGCTCAGCGGCGCGCCTCGTTTCAAGAACCAGTGTTTGTTGGCGCTGTGATTGACGATAACGCTATACCAATAGGTTCCTGTCCCGTGTTTGCGCAGCGCGCCGATCAAGGTAATCCGTTGACCTGTACGCAAAGGGATATCGTGGCCCCTAAGCTTGACGTCGTGTTCCACACCCGCATCATCACGAACCCAGAACTCATGATTGATCACATTCGTCGAACTGATTTCGACCGCGCTCAGGTGTCCGCCATTCTTGCCGACATAACCGCCACCACCGCTGGCTGACACATGTGTCTCGTTGAGCTTTTCACTGCCGACCACTTCACCGACCAATGAAATGAATTCGACGGTTTTATCGTCGTGGATAAAATCTTGCATCTCTAATCCTTGAAAATTCCACGTCCATCCAGGTATGGCGTGACTGCGCCCCTATGCTACTGACTAGCTACCCCTCGACTCAACACTCCTCGCAACAATTACCGGTCATGTGGCCTGAGGGGCCAATTTGCTCTCCAGTCCCGCCTTAACCTGCGGCCATTCGTCATCGATGATGCTGAAACGCACCGAATTGCGCTTGCGCCCGTCCGGCATGATGCGTTCATGGCGCACGATGCCCTCTTGAGTCGCACCGATACGCAGGATCGCCGCTCGGGATTTTTCGTTCAATTCATCGGTGGTGAATTGCACGCGCACGCAGTTCATCACTTCAAAGGCATAGGTCAGCAACAGCAGCTTGGCTTCGGTGTTGACCCCGGAACGTTGCGCCGACCTGGCCAGCCAGGTATGGCCGATTTCGAGCTTGCGGTTGGCCCGGTCGATTTTCCAGAAACGGGTACTGCCCAGAGGCGTGCCGGTTTCGCGATGAATGATGACAAAAGGCATGACCGTACCGGCCTGGGCACCTTGCAGGGCAGTGGCCAGGTACTTGTCCACCGTGGTCGGCCCTGGTATCACCGTGACCGTCATGTCCCACAACTGGCCGTCAGCAGCGGCTGCCAGCAGCACCAGAGCGTCATCCGCGTTCAGAGGGCGCAATTCGATGGTCGGGCCGACCAGAGTCGGGGCGTCGAGGGGGAATTTGTCTTGCATGATTCGCGGGTCCGGCAGAGGGGAAATCAGGTTAGAGCTGCCACCCTCGCACGGCAAGAGCCAATCCGCCGCTAAACTGGCCTGAATCACGCATGCCCTTGTCATCACAGACAGAGCCAATCAAGGTGCGCCATGCCCGCCATTCAACTGCCCTGGTACGAACAACGCGACGTCGGCGACGGCATCAAGCAGTTTTCGCAGCCGTATATTCATCGCTACTTCGCCGCCAACTTCTTCCATCTGCGCGGGCGTGATGCGGACCTGATCATCGATTTCGGCATGGGTTTGCAGCCCTTGCGGCCATTGCTCGATGTGCCGCCGGACAAGCCTTTGATCGCCGTGGCCACGCATATCCATGCCGACCATATCGGCGCCTTTCATGAATTCGAAACCCGTCTTGGTCACCCCTTGGAAGCCGATGCCTTTGCCCGTATGAGCGACGAGGAAACCCTCGCCCAGGTCTTCCGTGAGTTGCCCAACGCGGTAACCCAACCGCCCTGCCCCGGCTGGACGCCCGAGCACTACCGAATCACTCCCGCGCCCCTGACCCGGCAAGTGGGCGAAGGTGATGTCATTGACCTGGGGGATCGACAACTGCAAGTGATGCATCTGCCCGGCCACTCCCACGGCTCCATCGCCCTGCTGGAGCAGGCGCGCGGCATTCTGTTCAGCGGTGACGTGATCTATCGCGGTGGGCTGGTGGATGACCTGGCGTGCTCGGACAAAGGGATTTATCGCCGGTCCATGGAGCGCTTGCTGACGCTGGAAATACGCATAGCCCATGGCGGGCATGGGCCGAGTATGGATCAGGCGCAGATGCGCGAGATTGCTCGGGGGTATCTGCAGGGGACGGCGGCGATGGCGACTGCTCAATAGTGAGCATAATCGTGGGAGCGAATTCATTCGCGAAAGCGGTGTTCCAGACGATGAAGATGCGTCGAAGGTACCGGCCTTTTCGCGAACGAATTCGCTCCCACAAGATTTGCTCCCTGCCTCGGTTAGTGTTTGCTGCGCGACAGCGCGGCGCTTTAGCGGCGCGACGGCTCCCACAAGAACAGCGCCTTTCCAGATCGCTATGCCCTGATTGGTGGGTTTTACCAGGACCGACTCACAACGTTATATCTGCAAAAACCCGGACGCCCGCTTCCACCACGGCCGCTGCCGTTGCAGGCTTTGGCGCGTCTCGTGCAGCAGCACGTTAGGCATATCGCGCAGGCGGATCCAGGGCTCGTTCTGCCAGTGCAGCAGGCTCAGGGAGTCTCCGGCCCAGTCCAGCAGACCCTGGGTCGGGCGTTCGCCATAGCCCAGGTGGTTGGCGTCGCGCAGGGTGGGTGCGACGTTCTGCGTCAGCCATTCGCGCACCTGCCGGGTATGGGCACCGGCGTGATAGACCAGCAACGCATAGGCGCCGGATTCGCTGACCATCAGGCTGTCGCCCAGCTTTTGCAAGCGCACGACGCGGTGCTGATCGGGGTCGAGCTTGCGCAGGCCGCGCTCGTCCAGGGGGTAGCCCATCAACCAGCCCAGATCATAGGCACGCAGCCAGACGTCGTTTTCCAACAAGAGGGCATGAAGGCGGCGGTGGTTGTGGGTGAATACGGTGGGGGTGTGGCAAGGATCGTCAGCGAATTGAGTAGCTATTTTCTTATTCATGAGTGAAACCAATCGGGGTGGATTTCAGCCATTCACTTGTCGCCAAACAAATAAGGTGGCAGCTATGCACAGGTTGGCGAACCGGTAACCCCGAACCCGGCAGACCCGAAGGTCTCCCGCACATAGCTACCATAAAAACGGGTAGTACGTAATTATGCACCCGTTCGATATGGTCAGCATTGCGGGGTTACTGGATCGCCAAATCCAGAGCTGAATATTCAGCAGGCCGGGAGGTTAATGGTCGATTTTTCATGAGGCAAGCGGGGAAATGTAACCTTATGACTCGGTTGAAACAGGGCCTGATGGGGAGGACCTTTTCGCGGGCAAGCCTCGCTCCAACGAGACCACACGAACCCGTTGGAGCGAGGCTTGCCCGCGAATCCTATAGGTCGGGCGCAGGAGATGTAGCGGCAGTAATCAATTCTTCCCGGCTAAAGCCGGTCCCACATCAGGCGCGCAGCATAGTGCCTGTTCAGGCCGTTGCGTCGTACACCGGCACATCCCCCAGAATCGTCGCCCGATGCATTACCCGCCTCTGCGGTCGATAGTCATCCACCGCATAGTGCTGGGTAATGCGGTTATCCCAGAACGCCACATCGTTGGCCTGCCACTGCCAGCGGATGGTGAATTCAGGGCGGCTGATATGGTTGAACAGCAGGGCCAGGATCGTGTCGCTTTCCCGTGGGCTCAGTTCGTTGATGCGGGTGGTGAAGCCCTCGTTGATGAACAGGCCCTTGCGCCCGCTGACCGGATGGGTACGGATCACGGGATGGGACAGCGGCGGATGATCGGCCTTGGCCTTTTCATAGCGCAGCACCTCTTGCGGAGTGCTGGCGAAGCGATCGATGGGGAACGACTTGACCAGCTCATGGGTCGCTGTCAGCCCTTGCAGCAGGTTCTGCATGGCCGGGGACAAGGCCTCGAAAGCCGCCGAACTGCTCGACCACAAGGTATCGCCGCCATAGGCCGGCACCACTTTCGCCGCAAGAATGCTGCCCATGGCCGGGGCCGCGAGGAAGGTCACGTCAGTGTGCCAGATGGCGTTGTCGCGCAGGTCGGTCAGGGCCGTATCGATCAGCAGCAGATCCGGCGCCTGCTCGACACTCGGGTAGATCGGATGCCGGTGCAGGCCACCGAAGCGCGAGGCAAAGCCCACGTGCTCGGCGGGGGTCAGGTTCTGATTACGGAAGAACAGCACCTGATGGGCCAGCAAGGCCTGCTCGATCGTCTGCTGATCGTGATCGCTCAAGGGCTGGGTCAAGTCGATGCCGGTAATCTGTGCACCGAGCGCCGGGCTGACCGGCAAGACGTTGACAGTCATGCTTACTCCCCGATGAACTTGTCGCTGACGTAGGACGAATAATCCGGCAGGACGCTTTCGATCTTGCCCTGTTCCTTGAGGAATTCGGAGGTATTGGCAATAGCCGTTACCGTGCCGCCACCCAGGAGTGCTGGGGATTTCTGCTCGGCTGCGGTAGGAAAGTGCGAACCGTCCAGCAGCTCAGGCACATCGGCGGCGTTGGCACCGGTAAAGCGCGCAATGGTTTTCACTGGCGCGGAATCGGCGGTCCATTCGCTGCGGTGCGCGGTGTAATCGGCAATGGCGGCGAGGCTGACCTTGGCGAACTTGGCCACGACGTCAGGATGTTTCTCGGCGAAGTCCTTGCGCGCGACCCACACTTCGAACGTCGGCGAACCCCAGTCGGACACCTGCCCGGCGTCGGTCAGAATCTTGCCGCTCTTGCGAATCTCGCCCAGGGCAGGCGACCAGGTGAAGGCGCCATCGATATCTCCGCGCTTCCACGCTGCGGTGATCTGCAGCGGCGTCAGGTTAACGATATTGACCTTGCGCGGGTCGATATTCCAATGCTTGAGCGCGCCGAGCAGACTGTAGTGGGAAGTGGACACGAATGGCACGGCGATCTTCTTGCCGATCAGGTCCTGGGGGTTAACGATGCCGCTGCCGTCACGCACCACCAGGGCTTCGGAACTGCGGATCTGTGAGGTCACGATGAACGCTACCAGCGGCATCTTGCGCGACGCGGCGGCAGCCAGGGGGCTGGAACCGAGGTTGCCGATCTGCACGTCACCCGATGCCATGGCCGCCAGGACCGCAGGGCCTGCATCGAACTGGCGCCAATCGATTTTCGTACCAATAGCCTTTTCGTACTCGCCGTCGGCAATGGCGCGTTTGACCGGGTCGATGCCGGTGATATAGCCGATGGTCAAATCAGCGGCCTGCCCGGCCAAGGAAAAAGCGACAAAGCCCAACGCGACGCTTACGTGTGCAATCCAGTTCTTTTTAGTCATTTTCAAGAGATGCCTTGGCAGTCAGTACGCGGCAAATCGAGGTCGAGCCGCGCCGGAGAGCCAAGCATAAAGTTCTATCAATCCTATTTTAAATACCGTTTAGGAATTAGCTTAGGCTGCGCCGCACACTAGTCACCGAGCCCGAGAGTGGGCCATGATAGCGACCCTTTTGCGCCTGAATGGTCGGGTGGGCCATCGTCAACCGGCAGATAGTCCGAACTCAAAGCATCCCCCCGCGGTCCAGGATCCATAGAGCAGACAACGAGGTTCGCCCCATGAGCAACGCACCCTATGTTCCGCCCAAGGTCTGGAAGAACGAGGCGCCGTCCGGTGGTTCCTTCGCCAGCATCAACCGCCCCGTGGCCGGCCCTACCCATGAGAAAGTCCTGCCGGTCGGCAAGCAGCCGTTCCAGCTGTACTCCCTGGCCACGCCCAATGGCATCAAGGTCACCATTTTGCTGGAAGAGCTGCTGGCACTGGGTCACAGCGCCGCCGAGTACGATGCCTGGCTGATCCGTATCGGTGAGGGTGACCAGTTCTCCAGCGGCTTCGTCGAGATCAACCCCAACTCGAAGATCCCCGCCTTGCTGGATCGCAGTGTTGAGCCAGCGGTACGGGTATTCGAATCCGGTTCGATCCTGCTGTATCTGGCGGAAAAATTCGGCGAATTGCTGCCCACCGACCCGGCCGGGCGAACCGAAACCCTGAACTGGCTGTTCTGGCAGATGGGCGCGGCGCCTTACCTGGGCGGCGGCTTCGGGCACTTCTATGCCTATGCGCCGGAAAAGATCGAGTACGCCATCAACCGTTTTGCCATGGAAGCCAAGCGTCAACTGGACGTGCTGGAGCGTCGCCTTGGTGAGAGCAAGTACCTGGCGGGCGACAGCTACACCATCGCCGATATCGCGGTGTGGTCGTGGTATGGCCAACTGGCGTTGGGCACCCTGTACTCGGCGGCCGAGTTCCTCGCAGTCGAGGAATACCCCCACGTACAGCGCTGGGCCAAAGAAATCGCCGAACGCCCGGCAGTGATTCGCGGCAAGCGGGTCAACCGTACCTGGGGCGATGAAGCGACCCAAGTGCCGGAGCGGCATTCGGCGGCGGATCTGGATTGAAGCTCTCCAACTGAGCAGGGTCTCGTGGGAGCGAATTCATTCGCGAAAGCAGTATTCCAGGCGATGAAGATTCGTCGAATGTACCGGCCTCTTCGCGAATGAATTCGCTCCCACATCTATGGTTCCCCCTTTTTCTGCAATACTGTTTTTGATGCGTGTAATGGCTTGCTGCA
>NZ_JANUFD010000031.1 GCF_024807945.1 Pseudomonas sp. JUb42
GGAGAGGATGCTGCGGTTGCACCGGCCTCTTCGCGGGCAAGCCACGCTCCCACGGGATTTGTATTGTGCTGCGTTTATTTGAATTGGAATGAGATGTTGTGGGAGCGAGGCTTGCCCGCGAATGCTTTTTTTCATCCGGAGAGGATGCTGCGGTTGCACCGGCCTCTTCGCGGGCAAGCCACGCTCCCACGAGTTTTGTGTTTGGGCCGTGAGTATTTGAGTTGGAATGAGATTTTGTGAGCCGGCAAGCTGGCTCCGACATTACCCTTCGGTCACTCGATCAAACCAACACAATCTGATTCTTGCCCTGGCGTTTGGCCTGGTACATACCGGCATCGGCGCGGGCGTAGAGGGTTTCCAGATTGGTGTCGGCGCTGCCCAGGTTGGTCAGGCCCTGGCTGGCGGTGATGCTGAAGCTGATGTCCTGATGCTGGAAGCTCAAACGCTGGATTTCCCGTTGCAACCGCTCGGCTATCTGCATGGCCATTTCCGGAGCGCAGCCGGGGAAGACTGCGGCGAACTCCTCGCCACCGATGCGCCCGAACAGATCGCCCCGGCGCAGCGTCGAGCGGGCGCTTTCGGCCAGGCGTTGCAGCACCACGTCGCCTTCCTGGTGGCCGTAGGTGTCGTTGATCAGCTTGAAGTCATCGATATCCAGCAACAGAAACGACAGCGGCGTGCCATTCAAACGGGCCTGCTCGAATTCACGCTGGGCGCATTCGAAGAAGTGGCGGCGGTTGCTGCTTTGGGTCAGCACATCGGTCGTGGCCAAGCGTTGCAGCTCATCTTCGAGCTGTTTTTTCTCGGTGATATCTTCCGCTATACCGACCACGATCAGGCGGTGCCCGGCCTCGGCCTGGTGGCTGACAAAGCACTTGTCGCTGAGCCAGCGCACTTCGCCGTCGGCGCGGATGATCCGGTACTCACGGTCTTCGATGGCGCCTTTCTCGATAACATCGTTGAGGCTGCGTTCGGCGTAGTTCAGGTCGTCGGGGTAGATGCTGTCGCGCCATTCGCTGTAGTCGGCCAGCAGCAGGCCGGCGGAACGGCCGAAGATACGCTCATAAGCGGGGCTGACGTAGACCATCTTGCGTGTTTCCCAGTCGAACGCCCACAGCACGGCGTTGACGCTGACCAGCAGCGAGCTGAACAGCTGTTCGCGTTCACTCAAACGGGCGACTTCGGCCTGGGCGTGCATCAGCGCAATCAGCGTTTCGGCGGCGCCAGGGGTGTCGATCAGTGGGGTCGTGGGAAGCGTCATAAGATTGTTCACGGCTCTGCGCTCGTCAGAAGTGCGGCGCACAGCCACAGCAAGACCCACTTGAGTGTGGGTCATATTCTGATCGGTTGCAGGGGGTGAAGTTCCAGCGGGCGCGCCCACGGACGGGGCGCGCCGATCAACGGCATCAGGCGGTAGCGGGGCGCAGCGAGTAGGTCTTGAGCTGGTCGGCGAACTCGCGCAGGGACTGGATACCACTGGCCTCGGCTTCGTGGACCCATTCCTTGATTGCCGCGAGCATGTCGTGGCCGTTGCTGCTGGTCTTGACCCAGATCTGTTGCAGGGCCAGGCGTTTTTCGTAGATCACCTTGAGGGCCTGGCTGTGCTCGAGCATGCCCTGAATGCGCTGATGGTGGCCGTCATCCAGCAGGCTGGTCTCACGGGACAGCAGGCGCTTGGCACGGTGGAACTGGTGGCGTACCGAGGCATCGGCCTTGGCCAGCTCCTGACCCACCAGCGGCGCGATGACCAGCTTGCGGTACTGGGCCATGATCTGGAAACGGTTGTTGAGGATCGCCATGGCGGTGTCCATGTCCAGATGGCCCTTGCCGGCAACCCGGTGGGCAATCGGTGCGACGCGGGCGACCTTGGCCAGACGCAGCGCGCTGAGCACCTTGATCCAGGCCCAGCCCATGTCGAATTCCCAGGCCTTGACCGAGAGCTTGGCCGAATTGGGGTAGGTGTGGTGATTGTTGTGCAGCTCTTCGCCGCCAACCACGATGCCCCAGGGGATCAGGTTGGTCGCCGCGTCGCGGCATTCGAAGTTGCGATAGCCGACGGCGTGGCCCAGGCCATTGATGACCCCGGCAGCCCAGAACGGAATCCACATCATCTGCACGGCCCATACGGTCATGCCCAGGGCGCCGAACAGCAGCAGGTCGATCACCGCCATGAAGGCTATGCCGAGCAATGGATAAGGCGTGTACAGCTTGCGCTCGATCCAGTCATCCGGGCAGTTTTTGCCATAAATACGCAGTGTCTCGGGATTTTCTGCTTCTGCGCGGTACAGTTCTGCACCTTTGCGCAGTACAGTGGACAGCCCTTTGATAACCGGGCTGTGCGGGTCATCGACGGTTTCGCATTTGGCGTGGTGCTTGCGGTGGATCGCTGTCCACTCGCGGGTGTTCTGGCCAGTGGTCAGCCACAACCAGAAACGGAAAAAGTGCTTCAGGCCCGCGTTGAGTTCCAGAGCGCGGTGAGCCGAATAGCGATGCAGGTAAATCGTGACGCTGATGATGGTGACGTGAGTCATCACCAGAGTGATTGCCACTAACTGCCAGACGGAAAGGTCAAGCAAACCGTTGTACCACATAGGCTGTGTTGCCCTCGAAGATGACGCGGGATGAAGGATTTTTTATGAAAAAATCTGCAACGCATTATCTCTGAGTCGACGGATAAAACCAGTCGCGTATTTAGATAAGAGTCGCAGGATGTTTCTTACTCTATAATCCCGCAATTTCGTAAGGTTTTTCGCATTCTTATGTCTGATTCTTCACGTGATGCTCTGCGAGCGGCCCTTGTCTACGGGGTTTTATCCGTTCTATGGCTGGGGCTTTGCGACCTTCTGTTACCTGACCTGATCCCGGACCCGGTGCAATTGCAGCGCTGGCAGCTCCTGGCCGGGTATTTCTGGGTGGCGATCAGTGCCGTGATGATCTACATCGCGCGGGCTCATTTGCTCAAGTTCATGGGGGTCGGCGCGCGCCTGAGCACGCAGCGCCTGGATCATGAGCGCGTGCGTGTCGCCACCGCTGTATTCGATAGCACGCAGGAAGGCGTGCTGGTCACCGACGAGCAGGGGCTGATTGTGCACGTCAACCGCGCCTTTATGGCGATTACCGGTTATCAGCGTGAAGAAGTGCTGGGTGACCGGCCGAACCGCTTCAAGTCTGGCCGCCACGACGCGCAGTTCTACCGCGTGATGTATGAGGCGCTGATGGAGAAAGGCCATTGGAGCGGCGAGATCTGGAATCGTCGTAAAAGTGGGGAAATTTACCCGCAATGGCAAAATATCCGCCGCGTCTGTGACGACGCCGGGCAGACCAGTCATTTTGTTGCAGTGTTCTCTGACCTCACTGCAATCAAGCGCTCCGAGCAGGAGCTGCAACAGCTGGCCCACTACGACCCGCTGACCGGCCTGCCCAATCGCCTGCTATTTACCGACCGTGCGGCCCAGGCGCTGACGTACGCCGGTAGCAGCAAGCGCGGTTGTGCCTTGCTGCTGATCGACCTGGACCACTTCAAGAACATCAACGACAGCCTGGGCCATAACGTTGGCGACCAGGTGCTCAAGGCTGTGGCCGAGCGCCTGCAGGGCCTGTTCGACAGCGGCATGACCCTGGCACGCCTGGGGGGTGACGAGTTCGCCCTGTTGCAGGAGAACTGCCAGCAGGTGATGCAGGCCGCCGGTCTGGCGCAACGGGTGCTCGATGCCATGAAAGAGCCCTTCGTCCTCGACAGCCATCCTTTGTTTATCAGTGCCAGCGTCGGTATCAGCCTGTTCCCCAGCGATGCCCAGAGCGCCGAGCAATTGCTGCGCAACGCCGATTCGGCGCTGTTCAAGGCCAAGAGCGACGGCCGCGAAGGCTATGCCTTATATACCGAAGAACTGACCGCCCATGCCCAGCAGCGGGTCGAACTGGCCAGCGAACTGCGCCGGGCCATCGATCGTCATGAACTGCGGGTGTTCTATCAGCCGGTGCATGACCTGGAGAGCAGCCGGATTCTCGGGGTCGAGGCGCTGGTGCGCTGGCAACACCCGGAGCGAGGCATGGTGTCGCCGGGCGAATTCATCCCGATTGCCGAGCAGAGCGGTCTTATCGGCGAAATCGATGGTTGGGTGTTGAATACCGCCTGTCGGCAAATGTGTGCCTGGCTGGCGGCAGGTGTGGAGGTATCGTTCGTTGCGGTGAACGTGTCCAGCCGTCTGTTCAGTCGTGGTGATCTGGATCGCCAAGTGGCCGAGGTGCTGCGTGAAACAGGCCTGGATCCGGCCTATCTGGAACTGGAAGTGACTGAAAGTGCGGTCATGGAAGACCCTGAGCAGGCCATCGAGCAGTTGCATCGCCTGCGCGAGCTGGGCATCAGCCTGGCCATCGACGACTTCGGCACCGGCTATTCCTCGTTGCTGCGGCTCAAGCGCATGCCCGTGCAGAAGCTCAAGATCGATCAGGGCTTTGTCGCCGGGTTGCCCAGCGATGAAGATGACATCGCCATTGTGCGGGTGATCATCGCCCTGGCCCAGAGCATGGGCATGAACGTGTTGGCCGAGGGCATCGAGCACGCCGATCAAGCCGGTTTCCTGCTGGCCAACGGCTGTGAGCTGGGCCAGGGCTATTGGTTCGCCCGGCCTATGCCTGCCGAGCAGATCGACTGGCTGCGCGCACCGGACTTTCGCCAGCCGGTGATTTGAGCCGGCCCGTCCCATCTGGATCGGATTGAACACCCTTGGTGGGGCCGCCTTTAGCCGAGAAGGTAATCTCGCGGCTAAAGCCGCTCTTACGGGCCGTTCAATGGTCTTCCCGGCTAAAGCCGGCGCCACAAAAATAATCAGGCTGGTCCTCTATCGGCTTTTAATGCCTTTCAGTTCTATCTGCATTCTTAAATAGTATTTTTAAGAATATCCGCGTCTCTCTAAGATTGCCTTCACGCCACAAGCAGTTGCCTTGAATCGCCACTGCGGGCCTCTCTATTCGAAGGAGCATGATCATGAGCGCATCTCTACGTAGCGTTGACGGCCAGGACGAAGCAGCCATTCTGCGAGAAATTCAGAGTGCGCTACGTGACCTGCGCTTCGGCGCGGTGGAAATCACCGTGCATAACGCCCAAGTCGTCCAGATCGAACGCAAAGAAAAATTCCGTCTGCAAAACCCGGCAAACAAGACCGGTTAAAACTAAAAAATATAACGCCAACACCGAATTCCCCAGGAGCTTCATTCATGACCATCCGCCGTTATGCGCTGGCCGCACTCACCCTTGCGGTCTTTGCTGGTTCCGCTGTCGCCAAAGATTACACGCTGCTCAACGTCTCCTACGATCCGACTCGTGAGCTGTATCAGGACTACAACGCTGAATTCACCAGCTTCTGGAAGAAGTCCCACCCGGGCGACACGGTCAAGATCAACCAGTCTCACGGTGGTTCGGGCAAGCAGGGCCGTTCGGTGATCGACGGTTCGCCTGCCGACGTGGTGACCCTGGCCCTGGCCGGTGACATCGACGAAATCGCCAAGCTGGGCAAGACCATTCCGGAAAACTGGCAGACCAAGCTGCCGGACGCCAGCACCCCGTACACCTCGACCATCGTGTTCCTGGTGCGCAAGGGCAACCCCAAGGGCATTCACGACTGGGGCGACCTGATCAAGGATGGCGTGTCGGTCATCACGCCTAACCCGAAAACTTCGGGCGGGGCGCGCTGGAACTTCCTGGCGGCCTATGGCTATGGCCTGAAGTCCAATAACGGCGACGAAAAGAAAGCCAACGAGTACATCAGCAAACTGTTCAAACACGTACCTGTGCTGGACACTGGCGCCCGCGGTTCGACCATCACCTTCGTCAACAACGGTCAGGGTGATGTGCTGCTGGCGTGGGAAAACGAAGCCTTCCTGGCACTGAAAGAAGACGGTGGCGCTGACAAGTTCGATATCGTCGTACCTTCCCTGTCGATTCTGGCCGAGCCGCCTGTCGCGGTTGTGGAGAAGAACGCCGAGAAGCATGGCACCACCGAAATCGCCACCGAATACCTGAAACACCTGTACAGCAAGGAAGGCCAGGAAATCGCTGCGAAGAACTTCTATCGCCCGCGTGACACTGAGGTCGCTGCGAAATATGAAAAGCAGTTCCCTAAATTGAACCTGCTGACTATCGACAAGGACTTCGGCGGCTGGAAAACTGCCCAACCGAAATTCTTCAATGACGGCGGGATCTTCGACCAGATCTATATTCCGCAGTAATTGGATGGTGGCACCTGCTCACTAACTGAACACGCGACACTCTTGTAGGAGCTGCCGAAGGCTGCGAACAGGTCTTGAATCCTATCGCAGCCTTCGGCAGCTCCTACAGTACATTGAACCAAGGACTCGTATGTCACGACGCATATCCCCCGTCATACCCGGCTTCGGGCTGACGCTGGGTTACACCCTGGTGTACCTCAGTCTGATTGTGCTGATACCCCTGGCTGTCATGTTCATCCACGCCTCGCAACTGAGCTGGGCGCAGTTCTGGACCATCGTCACCGCACCTCGCGTGCTGGCGGCGTTGAAGCTGAGTTTCCTCACCGCGTTCTATGCCGCCATCATCAACGGCATCATCGGTACGCTGCTGGCCTGGGTGCTGGTGCGCTATACCTTCCCCGGACGCAAGATCATCGATGCAATGATCGACCTGCCGTTCGCCCTGCCGACCGCCGTGGCGGGTATTGCCCTGACTGCGTTGTATGCACCCAATGGCATGGTCGGGCAGTTTGCTGCAGACCTGGGTTTCAAGATCGCCTACACGCCCTTGGGTATCACCCTGGCGCTGACTTTTGTCACCATGCCGTTTGTGGTGCGTACGGTGCAGCCGGTGCTGGCGGACATTCCCCGTGAAGTCGAAGAGGCTGCGGCCTGTCTCGGCGCGCGGCCATTGCAGGTTTTCCGTTACATCCTCGCGCCAGCATTGCTGCCCGCCTGGCTGACCGGTTTTGCTCTGGCCTTTGCCCGGGGTGTCGGTGAGTACGGTTCGGTGATTTTCATTGCCGGCAACATGCCGATGAAGACCGAAATCCTGCCGTTGCTGATCATGGTCAAACTCGACCAGTACGACTACGCCGGGGCCACGGCCATTGGTGTGATGATGCTGGTGGTGTCTTTCATTCTGCTGCTGCTGATCAACCTGTTGCAGCGCCGCATCGAAACCCCGGCCTGAGGAGCGTACGAGCATGTCCAATTCAACGCTTTCTGCCGCGGCTTCAGCCAATGCGGCCCGTCGTGGCAACGCAGTCTACCGGCGCATCCTGATCGGCCTCGGCTGGCTGGTGTTCGCGCTGTTTCTGCTGTTGCCGCTGTTTATCGTGGTGTCCCAGGGCCTGAAGAACGGTCTGGGCGGCTTCTTTACCGCGATCCTCGAACCCGATGCCTTGTCAGCGCTCAAGTTGACCGTGCTGGCGGTGGTGATTTCCGTGCCGCTCAACGTGGTGTTCGGGGTTGCCGCTGCCTGGTGCGTGAGCAAATACTCGTTCCGTGGCAAAAGCTTTCTGGTCACCCTGATCGACCTGCCGTTTTCGGTCTCGCCGGTCATTGCCGGTCTGGTCTACGTGCTGATGTTCGGCGCCCGTGGCGTATTCGGGCCGTGGTTGCAGGATCACGATATCCAGATCGTCTTCGCCCTGCCGGGCATCGTCCTGGCGACCATTTTCGTCACCGTGCCTTTCGTTGCCCGCGAGCTGATCCCGCTGATGCAGGAGCAGGGCACTCAGGAGGAAGAAGCGGCACGCTTGCTCGGCGCCAATGGCTGGCAGATGTTCTGGCACGTCACGGTGCCGAACATCAAATGGGGCCTGATCTACGGCGTGGTGCTCTGTACCGCCCGGGCCATGGGGGAATTCGGTGCGGTGTCGGTGGTGTCCGGGCACATTCGTGGTGTGACCAATACCCTGCCGTTGCACGTTGAAATCCTCTACAACGAATACAACCACG
Source organism: Pseudomonas sp. JUb42 (assembly GCF_024807945.1). Lineage (GTDB taxonomy): Bacteria > Pseudomonadota > Gammaproteobacteria > Pseudomonadales > Pseudomonadaceae > Aquipseudomonas. The sequence goes on from NZ_JANUFD010000031.1 coordinate 7,951, forward strand.
TTGCCGCCTTTGCTGTGGCGAGCCTGTTGCTGATCCTGGCGCTGTTCATCCTGCTGCTCAAGCAGTGGAGCGAAGCGCGTATTAACCGTCTGCGCCAAAGTGCGGCGGAGGAATAATCATGTCGATCGAAGTCCGTAACGTCAGCAAGAACTTCAACGCCTTCAAGGCCCTCAACAGCATCAGTCTGGATATCCAGAGTGGCGAGCTGGTGGCTTTGCTCGGCCCGTCCGGCTGCGGCAAGACCACCTTGTTGCGCATTATTGCCGGTCTGGAAACCCCCGATCAGGGCAGCATCGTCTTCCACGGTGAAGACGTCTCCGGCCACGATGTGCGTGATCGCAACGTCGGGTTCGTGTTCCAGCATTACGCGCTGTTCCGCCACATGACGGTGTTCGACAACGTGGCGTTCGGCCTGCGCATGAAGCCCAAGGGCCAGCGTCCCAACGAAACCCAGATCGCCGCCAAGGTTCACGAGTTGCTGAACATGGTGCAGCTGGACTGGTTGTCTGATCGCTATCCGGAGCAACTGTCCGGCGGTCAGCGTCAGCGTATCGCCCTGGCCCGCGCCCTGGCGGTGGAGCCCAAGGTACTGCTGCTCGACGAACCTTTCGGCGCCCTCGACGCCAAGGTGCGCAAGGAACTGCGCCGCTGGCTGGCGCGCCTGCACGAAGATATCAACCTGACCTCGGTATTCGTGACCCACGACCAGGAAGAAGCCATGGAAGTGGCGGACCGCATCGTGGTGATGAACAAGGGCGTGATCGAGCAGATCGGCTCACCGGGCGAGGTCTACGAGAACCCGGCCAGTGATTTCGTCTATCACTTCCTCGGCGACTCTAACCGCCTGCACCTGGGTGAAGACAACCACGTCCTGTTCCGCCCCCACGAAGTGTCGCTGTCGCGCCATGAACTGGAGGATCACCACCCGGCAGAAGTCCGCGACATCCGCCCGCTGGGCGCGACAACGCGGGTGACCTTGAAGGTCGAAGGCCAGAACGATCTGATCGAGGCCGAAGTGGTGAAGGATCACGACAGCCTGACCGGCCTGGCCAAGGGCGAGACGCTGTTCTTCAAACCCAAGGTTTGGCAGAAGGTTGCCAATATCTAAGATTTCGCTTCAGGTAGACGCGAATTCTGTGGGAGCGAATTCATTCGCGAATAGGGCATTACAGCCGATGAACCGCGTCGTCTGTACCGGCCCCTTCGCGGATAAATCCGCTCCCACAATTGTTTCCAGATATTGGATTCGGTTATCAAACCGCAGCCTTGCGCTCATGCCTCCCCGTCGGCCCCGCCCGCTCTTCAATGGCGTGTTGCAAGGTTTTGCGCAGCCCCAGCAAAAATGCCAGCTCGGCCACAACGAACAGCGGACCGATGATCAGCCCTGTGACATCGTCGACAAAGGCGGGTTTGCGGCCTTCCCAATAGTGGCCGATGAACTGGATGATCCAGCCAATCACGAACAGGCCGACCCCGGTACCGAGCCAAGTCAGTGTCGATTGCTGTGCCAGGCTCGCCCCGGCCCAAACACACAGGCCAAGCAAAACGGCCATCAACACACCGAACCCGCGATCCAGACGCAGGTAGAATACGACACTGGCCAGGCTTACCAGCAGGGCAGGCGAGAGCCAAAGCCCGCCCACCGCCCAGCCGGGACGCGACAACAGCACCGCCACGGCGACGACAATCAGCGGGATGCCGATGAAGTGGCTGGCGATATTGCGGGTGTCACGGTGGTAAGCCGCGTATTGACTGAGATGATCGACGAGGTTTTTCATTTTTATGCCTCTGGGTGAATGCTGATCATGCCGCAGAGTCTGTCGGGATGGATCGGCTGAAAATGACAAAACCTGCAACAAAAGGGAGCAACACATGACAAATGGAGCGGGATGGCGTTCGCGTCTGCTTAACGATAGTTGGTTTGGCGCCTTGCCGGCCGGTTTACAGGACGCCTTGCTGGCGGCAGCGCGGCAGCGGCGGATCACGCCAGGCAAGCTGCTGTTCGCCCGGGGCGATGCACCTTGCGGCCTGTATATCCTGGTCGAAGGCACATTGCGCGTGGGTACAGTCGATGAGCAGTATCCAGCTGGCCACTTTGATGAGGCCTCGTTGCCTTACTGGTTCGGCGAGGTTTCGCTGTTCGACGGCCTGCCGCGCACTCAGGACCTGTATTCCACAGGGCAAAGCATTCTGTTGCAGGTGTCTCAGACGACCCTGCTGACGCTGCTCGAGCAATGTCCCCACTACTGGCGGCCCTTCGCCGAACTGCTCAGCCAAAAACTCGGCCTGGCGTTGCTGCGTGCTGACGAGCTGGCGCGTCTGCCGCCCCGTACCCGCATCGCCCGCCGCCTGCTATTGCTCAGCGAAGGCTATGGCGAACTCAATCATTCGCGCCGTTTGATCCCGTACGAAGACCTCGCTCTGAGCGATCCTGAACTGCCGCAGATCCTGCAAACCCTGCATGAGCGCAAGGTGGTTTATCTGCGTCAGGAGCAGTTGCAGATTCTGAATATCAACCGGCTGCGGGAGATGGCCGGGGCGAAGTTTGTGCGGTCAATATCTTGAGCGCTCAGCTGCCCATGCCATCGCGATACTGACTCGGCGTCATCCCGGTCCAGCGTTTGAACGCGCGGCTGAAGCTGCTGGTGTCGGCAAAGCCCAGCAGGTAGGCGATTTCGCTCAGTGAGCTGCGCGGGTCGCGCATGTGTTGCAGTGCCAGGTTCTGGCGGCACTGGTTGAGCAGCAGGTCGAAGCGGCAGCCTTCGTCGGCCAGGTGGCGTTGCAGGCTGCGCAGGCTCAGGTGCAGGGCTTGGGCGACGCGCTCGGCGGTGGGTTCGCCTTCGGGCAGTTGCGCCTCGATCACTGAGCGAACGCGGCGTTCCCAGGTCAGGGGCTGCAGTTGTTCCAGGGTGCGGTTGAGCACGGTTTCGTTGTGCTCGGCCAGTTGCGGGTTGCTGTCGTCCAGGTGGCTGTCGAAGTCGGCGCAGGCAAACTCCAGGAGATTCTCGGCCGCGTCGAAGTACAGCGGGGCGCGGAATACTTCCTGCCACGGTTGCGGGTCTTGCGGCGCGGGGCGTTGCAGGTGCACGGCCAGGGGGGCGTAACTGCGGCCCAGACGGTTGCGGCAGGTGCGCACGTAGATGGCGGCAAAGGCGTCCAGCGCTTCGAAGGCCGGTACGGGCCCGTCGGGCGGAGCGTTGAAGCGGAATTCATAACGATCATCGACCCGCTTGAACTCCAGGGTCAGGGCGTCGCTGACCACCGGGTGATAGCGCACGATGCGTTCGAACACTTCGCGCAACGAGGCGCTGGCGACCAGGGCATATCCCAATGCATGGAAGGTGGTCGGGCTGACGAAGCGCGATACGCGCAGGCCCAGCGCCGGATTGCCGCTGGCAGCCACGGCCAGATGCCAAAGGCGCGTACTGGTGCTGACCGGATAGCGTGCGTCGGGATCGTCCATCAATTGTGGGTCTAGTCCCGCAGCCTGGCACAGCGCGATGCTGTCCAGCCCCAGCGCATTGATCTGTTTGCACAAGGCGCGAGTCCAACTGGCGAGAATACTGGGCTCAGTCATGATCATTGGCGCCTGCGGTCAACAGATTGGCGTACTCGGCAGGGCGCGCAGGGAGTGGGCTCATGCACAGTGAGGTCCTCTTCACTTACCGTCATGATAGAGGATGTAAGCATGCACGCACCTTCTGCAAGCCCCGCGAGACTGAATGCACAGCAGCGATCAGCGCATATTCGCGCGGTGGTGGGCGCCAGGGGCGACGAGTTGCGTGCGCGCTACCCGATCCTGCGCCATCAGGACGCTATCGGCGTCGGCATCCTGGCCTTCGCCCTGGGCGGCATGCTGCTCAGTGCAGGGCTCTATCTTGCGGGTTACATGGCCTGGTGGGTGTGCCTGCTGCTTAATGCCTTCTTCGCCTCCCTGACCCATGAGCTGGAACATGACCTGATCCACAGCATGTATTTTCGCAAACAACGCATTGCGCACAATCTGATGCTGGCCCTGGTCTGGCTGGCGCGACCGAGCACGATCAACCCGTGGATTCGCCGCCATCTGCACCTCAATCACCACAAGGTCTCCGGCACTGAAGCGGATATGGAAGAGCGTGCCATTACCAATGGCGAACCGTGGGGCATTGCCCGGCTGTTGATGGTCGGCGATAACGTCATGTCATCGCTGATCCGCATGCTGCGGGCGAAAACCTGGGCGCACAAATTCAGCATCCTCAAGCGCACGTTGAAGGTCTATGCGCCGCTGGCGCTGCTCAATTGGGGCAGTTGGTACGTGTTTCTCGGCTTTCACGCGGCCAACGGGATTGCCGCGCTGCTGGGCTCGTCGGTTGAGTGGTCAGCGACAACCCTGGCGGTGATGCCGGTGATCGATATCGCCGTGGTCGTGCTGGTCGGACCGAATGTGCTGCGCACCTTCTGCCTGCATTTCGTCAGCTCGAACATGCATTACTACGGCGATCTGGAAGCGGGCAACGTGATTCAGCAGACCCAGGTGCTCAACCCCTGGTGGATGTGGCCGTTGCAGGCGTTCTGCTTCAACTTCGGCAGCACCCACGGCATCCATCACTTCGTGGTCAAGGAGCCCTTTTATATCCGCCAGATGACCGCGCCCGTGGCGCATCGGGTCATGGCGCAGATGGGCGTACGCTTCAATGATTTCGGCACTTTCGGCCGGGCCAATCGCTTTGCGGCGAAGGCCGATGAAGTGGTGGCGCCGGCCGAACCGGCGCGGGCCTGAGGCAATCAGGCCAGGCCGCCGTTGGCCCGCTTTACATCCGTAGGACCGGCTTGAGCCGGGAGGCCATTCTCGCGGCTGAAAGCCGCTTGTGTCTGCAAGAAGAGTTAAAGTCATAGGTGAGAGGGGTGAATGGCAAGCTGATAAGCCGACGTGCCCTAGAGCACGGGTAGGAG
>NZ_JANUFD010000032.1 GCF_024807945.1 Pseudomonas sp. JUb42
CACGCCCTGCCAGGTCGCGTCCGCGCACCAATGGTTACTTTGCAGATCCTGCGCTTGAGCGGCGGGCAACGGCAGGCTGAACCACAAACCGCGCAAGGGCAGGCCATAGGCGAACTCGCCGAGCAGCGGCGTCAAGGCCTTGCGCCAGCGAGCAATGCCTTCCGCGTGCAAATCGCGGGACAAACGCGTCAGGAAATCATGGGTAATCTTGACCTTCATCTGCTTCCAGCCAAGCTGACGCAGCGGGTCCACCAGTTGCGTGAGGCTGTCTTCCAATTGCTGCGCGGTAAAGCGTGCAGCCAGGCTGACGCCCACCGACTGGGTTTCACGTCCACTCTGGATTGAGAGACTGGCACAGACCTGCCACAGATGGATCGGCAACTGCCAGTTCAGCGAGCGCGCCAGATCCTGCAGGCGCCGCACACCCTGACTCATCGCCGTCGCATCAATACTGCGGTCCTTGTCCAGCGCCCAGATCACCCCGTCCAGCGCCCGCCAGCGACTCAGGCCCTGCCACTGCTCGGCAAAGGTGACCTTCAATTCATCCTGCGCCCGGCCGCCCCACAGCAACACGGCGTGCTGGCCTTCCAGCCAGTGCTTGTCGGTCAGGCCGGGGGCGATGGCTTCGACGTGATCGGGTTCGCCGACCACCAGCAGCAACCGTACCTTGTAGCGCCAGAGCGGGCCGTAGTGCTCGCTGAGATACGCACGCGCCTTCGCTCCTTGGTTCGGTTCAATGGCTGCGGGCTTGGGCAGCGAAGGCAGCGGCTGACGCCCAACCCGCATCAGTTTGCCAATGCTGTCCTGCAGTAACTGCCACACCACCAGCGCGACGATAGACAACACCATCCAGCACAGTAGCGCCTTGAACAGCAGATCACGCTCCCTGACCTGATCAATGGGCGGCGCGCCTTCCCAGCCCCACCAGATCACGCCACCTCCGGCGACCAGGAGCGCCGTGGTCAGGGCCAGCAGCAGCGTGGTTTTCCAGAGCGGTGTTTTTTCAGTTTCAAGTTCTTGAGTCATCGGGTTTCACGACTCCCAGGGTCAAGGTGTGATGAGGGTCATTGCCCAGCCAGGCGCAAGGCACGCCATGGGCCTGGGCATAAGCGGCGGCCAGGGTCTGCACGACCATGGCCTCCAGGCTGCCCAGGTCGCCGAAGTTGGCGTCCTGCACGAACGGGCGGATATTCCAGTTCAAGGCCGACAGTTCGGTGATTTCAGGTTGGGAAAACGACACGCAGGCAGGCGCGGGTTTATCCAGCTCGCTCTGTTGCAACACCCGCTCGGCCAACGTCGCCAGGTCTTCGGACTCGGCGGCGAACCATTCGCCACGGCAAAAGCGCACACCGCCCTGCGCGCCGAGCAGCCACAACACCGCCGCTTCCCCGGCCGGCAGGCGGCTATTGGCTTGAGGTGGCAAGGACGCACAGCCGGCACAGAGAATCCGCGCATCGGCGGCCGCGCCCTGCAACTGATCAATGATCACGTCCAGGCTGGCCAGGCCTTGCCAGGGCTCGGGGTGCTCCGGCAGTTTTACCTGCGGGCAGGAGCTGGCCATTTGTTCAACGAAGGCGGCCCAGGCGCTGGCGGTGCCTTGCCAGTAGCAGCGTAAGGGGTGCAGGGTGATGGGGGCTTCATGCTGCCTGCGCCATTGGATGACGAGTAACGCGACCAACTCCCGTTCACGGTCGGCTGTATCTTCGTCCATCACCTGCCACACACGACTCACTTCCCCCTTAGTGGTTTGCACCGGTTCAGGCGGTTGATGATCCGCAGTGAACAGCTTCTGCCGATCCTCCACCGAGCTACAGACGGGGCCCACCAGCACCGCTTCAACCAGCGCGGCTGTCTGCCGATGGTGCGTCCACCAGGCACGCTGAATCTGCCGCGCCGTCACGGTATACGTGTGGGCAAAGTGCTGATTGAAATGGACGTACAGCACACGCAGCAGAAACACCAACAGCCACAGCAAAAGCACGCCGACCATGCCGACAATCATGACCCTTGGCTCGTACAGATCGGCCAGGAATAACTTGCCGCCCACGATCAGAACGCTTAGCAATGCAGCGCCACTGAGCCACCAGCGTGAGTAGACCGGAGTACGTGCCCGCGGATAAGGCGCGAAATAGGGGGCCTCGTTCATGGGGCCACCGGTGCAGCAGATTTTGCTGCCTCGGTCGAGTCATTGGGCATCACGATTCCCAGGACCGGAGGCCGTTGGGGATAGCGTCCTCTCCACGAAGCGACCCTTCTGCGGCGGACAATACTCAAGGCCGCTTGAGTCATCGAAATCATGTCAGGCAGATCGTCCAGCGTCTCGATGTTCGAGCCTTCCTTATCTTTTCTTCTTCTCCAGTCGATGTCATAGGGACGTGGCACATAAGGTTCTGCGAACGACACGCAGATTTGATCAAGGGCCGTGCGTCCATACTGATGTGGTTGACTCTGTACCATCGGAGCAGCGCCCTGCGCAGCGGGAACGAGCCATTCACCACGGGAGAACAGCAGCCGGCCTTCAGCGCCGAAGATCCAAAGCAACGCAGCCGCTTTCTCAGGCTGAGGACTGTGCGCCAACGTCGGTAAGCTTTGGCAACCGCCGCAGAAAATGAAAGCATCGTCAGGCGCGCCCTGTAACTGATCGATGATCGCGTACAGGCTGCCAATGCCTTGCCAGGGCTCCGGATGTGCAGGTAATCGAACCTCTGGGCAAACCTGTGCCATCTCTTCGGCAAAGGCCTCCCAGCTGTCCTGGGAGCCCAGCCAATAGCAACGTAATGGCTGCAATACGACAGGTTCCGCTTGCTGCACAGACCATTGCACGGCGAGCAATTTCGCCGCTTGACGTTCATGCTCAGCGTTATCGACACCGGATACCGCGCCGTAGTGAGTGGCTATCCAATCACGAGGCTCAGCTGGATTGGCAGGTTGCCGATAGGGGCCGAACAAGTCCTGGCTGACTTCAACTGTGCTGCAGGTAACCTCGACTAACACGGCTTCAACCAACGCGGCTTTGCGCCGATAACGGGCCTGCCAGTCGAGCTTTAGCTGTTTTACCTGTTTGGCAAAACGCTGAGCGTCATGGTGGTTGGCGGAGTAGGCCCATATCTCAACTAAAAATGCGATGAGCCACAGGCCCAGAACGACTATCGATAGGGGTAAAAGCACCATACCGCCATACCCTTCCCAAGGTAAGTTAGCAAGTATCACCAGTAGTACTATCAGGCTCGCGAACCACCACCCATATCGCGGCGGACGCGCTGCCGGATAGGGATCAAACTCAGGCATCTTGCTCATGACACCACCGTCCCTTCATCCATGGAGCTGACCAACGTGCAGCCACAGGCACAACGATGCCCCGCCAGCGCCACCGCACAGCCGTCGGCTTCGTACAGATCACTGCCTTCAGCGATGGCGTTCAGGCCATGCAAGTTGCAGAGCACCGCATCGCCCTGACAGGCAATGGGCTTGCCGTAATAGGGGTAATGCCCCTCCAGCACCTCGCCACCAAACTCACGCAAGGCGTCGCCTTGTCGAATCACGAACTTCATGGCATCACCTCGCGCACTCGGGCGCTCTCGGGTTGTGGGCAGGACTGTGGCTCCGGTAATTCCAGGGGCGTCTTGATCGGATATTGGGGGCTGCCGTAGGCATGGCAGGAGGTCGTGACCTCAAGCTCATCGCAGGGCAGGAAATGCACGGTGATGCCGCAGACCTCCTGGCCGGTGTAGTCGGGGACGGGGACGGGGACGACTTTGCTGTGTTTGCGTTTTTGTGCGTCGATTTTTTTTTCCCACTCTAAATACTTAGGCCAGTCGGCAGTACCGGGATTGTCATAGGCGTAAGCCACCCCGGTTTCCCAGTCAATTTTCACCGTCATGCCCGGTCGCCAGCGTTTCGGGGCGATATAGCAGCAGCCACCGCCGCCGCCCTGGTAGGCACCGATGATGTCCAGGGCCGAACGACCATCGACACTGAAATGGTTGATCGCCCAGTGGGTGTGGTTGATGCCGCCGATGGTGCTGGCCTGGGCATTCGGCGTGAATAGAGTGATGGCCAGGCCGCAGGCACTGCTGAGCAGGGTGATTTTTATTGCGGGCATGATTGAGGCTCCGGCAATTCCAGTGGGGTCTTGATCGGGTATTGGGGGCTGCCGTAGGCGTAGCAGGAGGTGGTCACCTCAAGCTCGTCACATGGCAGGAAATGCACGGTGATACCGCAGACCTCCTGGTCGGTGTAGTCGGGTACGGAGACGACTTTTCTCAGTTGTCGTTTTTGAGCTCTGATTTTTTCTCTCCATTCAGAGAACTTTGCCCAATCACCAGTACCGGGGTAGCCTTTTGAACTGCCCGCTCCCGTCTCCCAATCAACCCGCACCGTCATGCCTGGTTGCCAGCGTTTCGGGGCGATATAGCAGCAGCCACCACCGCCGCCCTGGTAGGGGCCGATGATGTCCAGGGCCGAACGACCGTTTACGCTGAAATGGTTGATAGCCCAGTGGGTGTGGTTGATGCCGCCGATGGTGCTGGCCCGGGCAGACTGGGCCAATGCGGCAGCCGCCACGGCGCAGAGGGGAACAAGTAACCGTTGCCATGGGCTGAGCCGGTGCGCGGGGCGGGCTTCTTGAGCGGGATGGCGCTGGAGGGAATCAAGCCCGTGCATCATTCACCCCGCTGACGTCGCCGCCATGGCTCGGCCACATCGCATCGATCTCCCGACGAGCCTGGGCCAGTCGTTCCTCATCCATCGTCACAGGCTGTGCCGCGTGTGGGGTATCAGCGGCTGGCAAGGACGTGGCGTCGACCATTACGGGCTTGTCGTTTGCGTCATACAGCGCCAGGTCCCTACGGTCGGCATCGCCCATGAACACCATGCGTTCGCTGAAGTAGCTGCCGCCCGCCTCACGCCCCCAGGAGTAGAGAAACCAGGCGCGGGAGTCATGTATCTGGTCGTCGAACAGCGCACGCAGCAGCCCTTCGGGCGTATGGGTATTGCGCCATTCGGCGACATCACCGCGCCGATGTTCGTCCGTATAGTTTCGATCCCCCGCCTCCAGCGGAAATAACTGCCTGACTCGGGCTTTACCTGCTGCCTTCATAAGCTCGCGCTCGGCCCGGGCATCGGCGCTGACCAGAGAAGCTAGTGAGCCCGGGGCCCGCGTCACGCGGGCTAGCAATCTCGAAACATCAGCCAGCACGCCCGCACCGCGATAATCCGCAGCGAATTCTTGCGCAGCTTCGTGCAACTGGGTTTTAGCCATGTCCGCATCAAAATCCTTGATCCCCGGCGGCAGTGGCCGGGGTGGTTCGCGGCCTTCACGCTCCCGGGTCAGTTGCTGCTTGCGCTCTGTAACGACATCGGCCTGGCGCTGGTCGCGCTCGTCCTCGGCAGCCTTGCGCACGGCCTTGACGGCCTGCTTGTCGCTGGCTCGCTCGTAGAACGGTGCACCCTTCAGGCTGAAAAAGGCATAACGGTCGATGCGCCAGGCGGTGATCCAGCCCATCTGTTCGCGCTGGGCCTGTTCCAGGCTGACGTTGGCGAGCAGCGGCTGGTAGTTCTCGATCTGCTCGGCGGGTAGGGGATCGGGTGCAGGTGGGAGTCCTAAAGTGACCTGGCGCCATGCGTTGAAGCGGTTGATTAGCTCTGGCGCGGCAATGAACTCTCTTTCTATCTGCGCTTCCATTGTCCGCCAGCGCTCACGGCTCATAGCAGTTGGTAAAGAGCGTGGTGGTACTTTCAAAGGTGCGCCATGGGCGAAGGCATCGGCATACAGATCATTCAATGCGATCTGCGATAGCAGCAGACCATCATTCTCACCATTGGCCTTACCTTGATCCCCTGGCGGATACCCCCCACCCTGATCCGAATGCACGCCAGGATGCAGTACCTCCAGGCTATTGGTCGGGTAGCCGCCTTTTTCACCGCGAATCGAATCCAGCGGAAAACACAGGCGCTGTTCATGGCTGGCAACGATATGCAGGCAACGCTTGACCAGCTCGCCGGTGGGCAGTTCCTGATTGCCATCGGCCCAGGCCATATGCCCGGTTGCCCAAGGGAAGATATCGGCAAGCCCCACCGAGGCTACGGTGTCCAGCAGGCCGAGGTATTCCACGCTGATGGGCAGCCTCATATCCAGGCAGGCCAGGGCCGGTACCGGCTCGGACTTTGCTTTGGACAACAGGCCGTTGAGCCAGCTGACAAAGGCCCGGGCGGCTGCCGCGCCACGGGAAAAACCATACACATACAGCTTGAGCCCCAGCAGCTTGGGCTGGCCGGGCTGCGGCTGTTCCAGCGCGTGGCGCAAGGGTTTGGACAAGGCGTGCATCTGCTTGTCGAATTCCTTGCGCCGCAGGCGGTCGCCATTGACCCAGCCCAGCGCCGGCAAGGTGCCCATGGCCTTGACGGCCGCCAGCAGGGCTGCGTTGTCCAGCCGGGGCAGCGCTAATGCTCGACGCAGGGCATCGACAATCATCATCAAGCCCCAGTTGATGCGCTCCTCACCAAAGGTCGCCGCAGCCAGCCCGGGCTTGTTGTAATCAAGGTCGCCGACCTCGGGAAAGGGCGTGCCCACGCCAGGCATGTAGTACTTGAAATACTGGCCATTGCCGGTGCCCGGTGCATCGGTCAGGCCTTGGGCCTGGGGGTTATGGCTCGTGCCTGCGGCATAGCCGTCACCAATGCTGGCGCGGAACATCCGGGCGATATTGGTCGGGTGCTTCGGGTCCGAGAGATAGAAGTCGTTATTGAGGTTATTACCGGTGCCATCGAAGCACAGGCTGATATGCAATGTCCTGCAGCAGGGCGGTATGCCCCGGCGACCGTTCGCCACGGCCAGGGCATTGTGGTAATCGCGTTCCCACTGGTTCTGCCGCTGGCTATTGCGCTGGATCTGATCCGGATGACGGGGCAAGCGACCCTCCACCGGAAACTGCGGCGGATACCAAAGGGGGGCATGGTTTACTGCGGACATGATTGTGGCTCCGGTAATTCCAGTGGGGTCTTGATCGGGTATTGGGGGCTGCCGTAGGCGTAACAGGAGGTGGTGACCTGAAGCTCGTCACATGGCAGAAAGTGCACGGTGATGCCGCAGACCTTCTGGTCGGTGTAGTCCGGTATGGGCACCTCTTTACTGTGCTTGCGTTTTTGCGCCTTGATATGTTTTTCCCATTCCAAATATTTCGGCCAATCAATGGTGCCGGGATAACCTTTTGAGCTGCCTGCTCCCGTCTCCCAATCAACCCGCACCGTCATGCCCGGTTGCCAGCGTTTCGGGGCGATATAGCAGCAGCCACCGCCGCCGCCCTGGTAGGCACCGATGATGTCCAGAGCCGAGCGGCCATTGACACTGAAGTGGTTGATGGCCCAGTGGGTGTGGTTGATGCCGCCGATGGTGCTGGCTTGAACGGCGGGCGCGAGCAAAGCGCCAAGACCGCACAGCAACACGGCGAGTACACCGGTGCGCAAGGTTTCAGGCATGAGGGGGTTTTCCTGTCTGGGCGAGGTCCGTGGCGGGTTCAAGCAACTTGTCGAGGACGAAGGCTTCGCGCTCGTTATCCATCAGCAAGCCGGCCTCGGTGGCTTCGAGCATGGCCGCGTAACAGGCCTGAAAGCGCTGCTCTCTGCTCCATTGTTGTGGCAGTGCGCTGTTCAGGTTGGCCAAGGCCCGGGTGGCGTCACCGACGCAGCAGAGGGTTTCTACCTGGCTGTCACTCAACTCAATGGGGCCGGGCACCTCGGGTGCATCACTCACACCCAGCAGACGCTTGGGCGCGCCGTCACGATCCAGCCAGCTCCAGAACACTGCGGGGCGCAGCCAGAGCTGCTGCTGTTCAGGCAGCAAGGCGTGGCTGAATAGCAGCGGAAACAGACGCGGGTCATAGAAGTGAAACAGCGACAGGCAGCCGCCATTGCGCGCCTCCATGCATTGCCCGAAATGCTCGGCCAAGGCCTGGAATGGCCACAGCGAAACCAGCGCCAGCAGTTGTGATTCCCCGTCCAGATGTCGCATCAGGCTTATCAGCCACTGGCGTTGCAATGGCTGCTCCAGATCGACGCGTACCAGCAAGGGCGCCAGATGTTCCAGCCCCTCTTCGGGCAGGCCGGTGAACAACGAGCGCCAAAGCAGTGGCGGCTGGACACTGCGCACGCTGCGCAGCAACGAAGTGTCGCTGCCTAGCTGGTCGATGATGATATCCAGATATGTGCTCGATAATTTGGCGCAGGCTTTTTCCAGCAGGTCGAACCAGGCCGTGATATGGGTAGCTGTCATGCTTAGGCCTCCCGGCCGGACAGAGGATGAGAGATGGCCCGGGCCGCCCTGATACAGGCTTCACACACCGACCCCGGCAACTCCGGCAGCTCAAACGCCTGCCCCTGCGGCCCCTCGACTCGATGCCGGCCCTTGATACTCACCAGCCCTGGCCCATGAATCTGGATCTCGCCACTGGGGGTGATGCGGATGTAGCCGCCACCACTGGCCAGGGTGATGCCGTTCTTGGCGGTCAGTTGCAGGTGGCCTTGCACCGATTGCACGGTGATGTCCTGCTGGGCGATGAGGTTGAGCAG
>NZ_JANUFD010000033.1 GCF_024807945.1 Pseudomonas sp. JUb42
AAGGCCGTGGCCTGCGGCGTTTTCGCTGCCTGGGCTTCGATCAGGGCATGAATGCACTGCCGGCTCGGGTAAGGCGCAGCAGTACGGTTCCAGTCCATGAGCATGGCCCTGGCCTGCACCTCGTTCAGCAGGGGCAATTCCCCCAGGCGCTGCGTGGCAGACCGGGTCATGCCCGCCAGCAATTGCGCGAAGCAGTCAGCGATCCGGGCGATGCGCGCCGCATCAAAGTAGCGTTGATCGAAGGCATAGCTGATTGCCAATGTCTCGCCCAGCCCCATCACCAGGGTCAAAGGATAGTTAGTCTGCTCCGAACTCTGTACCTGACTGAACGCCAACCCGCCCGGTGTCCCTTGGGCCAGGGCCTCGGCCACCGGATAGTTTTCGAATACCAGCAAGGTGTCGAACAACGCCTCGCCAGTGTGTCCGGCCCAGCGCTGGATCTCGAACAGCGGGCTGTGCTCGTGCTCGCGCAGGCTCAGGTTGAGATCCTGCACCGAACGCACCCAGTCACCGACCGACAACTGCGGCCGGGGCTCGGCCACTACCGGCAGGGTATTGATGAACAGGCCAAGTTGCTCTTCGATTCCCGGTAGCGCCATGGGCCGCCCCGCCACTGTCGCACCAAAGGCGACACAGGCGTCGCCGGTCAATGCCTGCAACAACAGCAGCCAGGCCGACTGCACCAGAGTGTTGACCGTCACCCGTTCCTGACGGGCGAACTGCTCAAGGGTTGCGGTCTGCTGCCGGTCGAACAACTGGTGATGCTCGCCGTAGGCGCCTGCCTGGACGGCCGCGTTGAGGACCGCCAGTCGCGTTGGTTGCTCCAGCGGCGCCAATTGCGCCGTCCAGAACGCCTGGTCGGCCTGGCCATCCTGCTGCCCCAGCCACTCGATGTAATCACGATAGCGGGCGACGGGCGCGCCGACGGCCTGGCCTGCGTAGCGCTGCAATACCTCAGCCTGCAGGCGCGTGCTGCTCCAGCCATCCATCAATAAATGATGGCTGGTGTAGATCATCTGCCAGGTATCGACCCCGGTGCGAATCAGGGTCAGGCGCATCAGCGGCCCCCCGGCCAGATCGAAACCCTGTTGCCGGTCTGCTTCGGCCCATTGCTCCAGCGTCAATCGCGACCCGGCAGGTTCGCGCCAATCCAGCACAAACAGCGGCACCGTCAGGTGTTTGCGAATGATCTGCAGCGCATGGGGCTCAAGAGCTACCACACTGGAACGCAGCACATCATGGGCATCGACCACGGCCTGCCAGGCATCGCGCAAGCGCTCCACGTCCAGGCCACTGACCGTCATGCGCAGTTGATTGACGTAGGCGTGACGATCCTGCCCCAGCAGGGTATGGAACAGCATGCCGTGCTGCATGGGCGACAGCGGGTAAACATCCTCGATGGCCGCAGCCGGGACCGGTAATTGATCCAGCTGCGCCTGGCTAAGACCGGCAAGCGGCACGTCGGACGGCGTAATGGCGATATTACTGCCACCGGCACACTGTTCGATCACTTCCAGGAGGGCCTGCCGGTAATGCTGCGCCAGGGCCTGGACCTCGCTCGGCGCAAATACCTGCGAGCTGAAACTCCAGATCAGGCTCAATTCGCCGCCATAGACCTGGCCGTCGATGCTGACCACTTGCGCCGCTGCCGTTTGCGGGCAACGTGCCGTGCCGGTGCCTTGCGCGGCCGGGGTAAACAGGCTGCCATCCTGCTCATCAAAACTGCCGTCGAACTGGCCCAGATAGTTGAATACCAGGCGCGGTTGCGGCCGGGCGCGCAGCCCGGCACAGATATGTTCAGCAGCCAGATAGCGCAGCACCCCATAGCCAGCACCGCGCCGAGGCACGCCACGCAGTTGTTCCTTGGTGCCCTTGATCGTCTCGGCGAGGCTGTCGCCCGCACTCAGGCGCACCGGGAACAGGCTGGTGAACCAGCCCAGGGTCCGGCTCAGGTCGACACCCTCGAACACGTCTTCGCGGCCATGCCCTTCGAGCATTACCGATACAGACGCCTCGCCGCTCCAGCGTTGTACCGCCAGGGCCAGGGCAGCCAGGAGCAAATCATTGACCTGGGTGCGGTAGGCGATCGGTGCCAGCTTGAGCAGGCGCTGCGTCTGTGTGGCGTCGAGCCGGGTAGTAATCTGCCCCGGTATGGTTCCCTGGGTAGCATCCGATGCTGTGGCCAGCAGGCCCGCCAGACCATCGTCCAGTGCATTCAGCCAATAATCCTGCTCGGCCAGCAGTTGCGGGTCTGCAGCAAACGCCTGCAAGCGTTCGGCCCAGTGCTTGAACGCCGTGGTCTTGCCCGGCAACTGCACAGGTTGGCCCGCTCGGCGTTGCTGATAGGCGTTTTGCAGGTCTTCCAGCAAGACCCGCCACGAAACGCCGTCCACGACCAGGTGATGAACGATCAACAACAGGCGCTGCGTACCCCGGGCATCTTCGAACAGCACTGCGCGCATCAGTTGTGCGCCCTCCAGATTCAGGCTGCGTTGGGCCTCATCCGCATGCGCTTCCAGTTCTTCGAAGCTGTCCAGCTTGCGTCGCCACAACAGACCGGAGGCCGCTGTCGGCACGAACTCGGCGAGCCACTGCCCGGCGTCGAGCCTGAAGCTCAGGCGCAGGGCATCGTGCTGGGCGACCACCGCCTCCAGGGCATCGGCCAGGGCCTGCTCGTCCAGGGTCTCGCGGGGCGTCAGCAGAATCGACTGGTTCCAGTGCTGTCGCGCAACCACCGGGCTGTCGAAGAAACGCGCCTGGGCCGGCACCAGCGGCACCCGGCCCTGATGATCCGCGTCGCCAGCCGGATTGCCCGGTGCAACCTTGGCCTGGATCGGCTTGGCGACCTGGGCCAGGCGTGCCACGGTCTGGCGCTCGAACAGTTGCTTGGGCGTGATCTTCACCCCCTGGCGCTTGGCCCGGGCAATGATCTGCAGACTCAGGATCGAGTCGCCTCCCAGTTCGAAGAAGTTGTCATGGGCGCCAACCCGCTCCAGCTTGAGCACGTCGGCCCAGACCCTGGCCAGGGTCTGCTCGATCTCACCGCTGGGCGCGACGTATTCGCCCTGGGCAGCATCGGGCATTGGCAAGGCACGCTTGTCGAGCTTGCCATTGGCGGTCAGCGGCAGGCGCTCCAGCAGCAAGATCTGCGAAGGGACCATGGCCTCCGGCAAACTCGCCTGTAGCCCGGCCTTGAGCGTCTCGGCGCTACGACCGGAATCTGCGACGCACCAGGCCAGCAGTTGCAGGCGTTCGGCATCGTTGTCCATAGGTAATGCCTGAACCACCGCTTCCTGCACGCCGTCGAGTCCGCGCAGGGCCTGGGCCACTTCGCCCAACTCCACGCGATAACCGCGAATCTTGACCTGATCATCGGTGCGGCCAAGGAACACCACTCGCTGCCGATCAAGCCGGACGCGATCACCGCTGCGATACCAGCGGCCACCGTCAGGCGCTGGAATAAAGCGCTCGGCAGTCAGGCCCGGCTGGCCCAGATAGCCTTGGGCGACGCCGGGGCCACCCAGGTAAAGCTCACCTGCCACGCGCTCGGCGACCGGGACCAGCCAGGCATCCAGCACGGCAACCCGGGCATTGGCCAGGGGCGTACCCAGGGGCACGCTGTCATAGCCTTTATCAACGTTCTCCAGCGGATGAGCCAGCACGCCGACCGTGGTTTCGGTCGGGCCGTAATGGTTGAGCACCCGGCAAGCGGGTTTCAAGCGACGGATCTGCTCGACCAACGCCCAATCGCAGCGCTCCCCCCCCAGAATCAGCAACTGAGCGGGTAATACCTCAGCCGGACGGGCGGCTTGCAGCAGGCCTTGCAAATGGCTGGGCACCAGTTTCAATACCGCCACTTGATGCTCGTTCATATAGGCGGCAAAGCGGTCAGGATCGAATGCGTACTCCTGGGGAAGCAGATGCAGCGTAACGCCGCTGGCCAGGGCGCCGAACAACTGGGTATGACCCAGATCCGCCGCCGGGGTCGAGACCAGTGCCATGCTGCCACCCGGCGCGCTGGCCAGGTGTTGCTGTATGCCCTGCACGTAGTCCGCCAAGGCGCCGTGGCTGATCACCACACCCTTGGGCTGGCCGGTGGAGCCGGAGGTGTAGATCACGTAGGCAGGCTGATCAGGCACAATCGATAAAGGCGGCGCGTCAGACGCGCAGTGCAGCCAGCGCCCGGAGTCATAAGCCAGGGCATTGGCAAACAGGCTTGCAGCGGACGCGGCACCGCATATCACCCGTTGCGCGACACTGTCATGGGCCAGTTGACTCAGACGCTGGGACGGCTGTGTCGGATCCAGGGGCAGGCAGGTTGCGCCGGCCTTGAGTATCGCCAGCCAGCTCACCACCCATTCGATGCAGCGCTCCATGCACAAGCCCACGACCGCGCCGGGCAGCACGCCCTGCTCGCCCAGATAATGGGCCAGACGATTGGATTCAGCCTCCAGGTCCGCGTAGCTCAATTGTTTGTCAGCACAACGCAGCGCTACGCCACCCGCCCCCATGACCAGACCGTTGCGCCAGAGCGCAAGCATATCGCTGCAAGGGAAGTGCTGAAGGTTGACCGGAGCCTCGGCAGCCGCGATCACCGGCCGGGTCAGCAACGGCCGTTCGTGCGCATCGATCATGGCTCGCAATACGCCCTTGAAGGCGTCGGCCAGGCGCTGCACCGTCGACGCCTCGAACAGATCCAGGGCGTAGGTGAAATAGCCATGGATGCCCGTCGCGGTTTCACTGAAATCCAGCGCCAGATCGAAGCGCGCCTCATCGGCGCCCACCGCAACGCCACTGACCTCAAGGCCTTGCAGACGTTGTGACACGCCTTGGGTGGCGGTGTCCCCGGCCAGGTTCTGGTTCAATTTGACCTGGAACAGCGGGTTATGACTCAGGGTTCTCTCGGGGGCCAGGGCCTCGACCAGTTGTTCGAACGGCAGATCCTGATGGGACTGGGCACCACTGATTAGCTGCCGAACCTGTTCCAGCAATTGAGTGAAGCTCTGTCGCTCGTCGATATTCAGGCGCAGCACTTGGGTGTTGATGAAAAAGCCTGCCAGGCCTTCCAGTTCCTTGCGGTTGCGTCCGGCGTTGGGCGTACCGATGCGGATGTCGTCCTGGCCGCTGAAGCGCGACAAGGTCACCCCCAGGGCGGCCAGCATCAGCATGAACAGGGTGTAGCCACCCTGGCGGGTCAGTTGCTTGAGGGCATCAGCTAACGCCGTATCGAGATCGGCCTCGACTCGCCCGCCACGAAAACTTGGCTGCGCCGGGCGTGGATGGTCCGTGGGCAAGGCTATCAACGGTTGTTCACTGCCCAACTGCTCTTTCCAGTAGGTCAGTTGCCGCGCGCCCTCACCCGCTTCCAGCCAGGCCCGCTGCCACAACGCGTAATCGGCGTATTGGATCGGCAGTGCGGCGAACCCTGTCGGGCGCCCCTGCAACGCTGCGCCATACGCCTGGGCGAACTCATTGATCAGCAGCTGTGCCGACCAGCCATCAGAGATGATGTGGTGCTGACACAGCGTCAATACATGCTCATCGGCACGAATCCGCCACAAGCCAATGCGCAGCAACGGCCCGCTGAGCAAATCGAAAGGCCGGGAGAACTCATCGTCGATACGCGCCTGCAAATCCGCTTCGTCGTCCTGCAGGTCGATGACCTGCAGCGGCAGTTCCAGAGTTTCACTGATCACCTGATAAAACACGCCCTCTTCGGAGATGAAGTGCGTGCGCAGAGTTTCGTGGCGGGCGATAAGCTCGCCAAAGGCCTGGCGCAGTGCAGCTTCGTTCAGCTCACCGCGCAGGCGTACGGCCGTAGGCACGTTGTAGGCGGCGCTCTGTGGTTCCAGTTGCCAGAGGAACAGCAGACGCTGTTGGGCATAGGACAACCTTACCGGAACGCTGCCCTCCCGCGCGGCCACAATCGGCAGCAGACGGAAGCTTTGTCCCGAGGACTGGAGTTTTTCCAGGATCTGCTGGCGTTGATCAAGGGGCAGTGTGACGAAGCGTCTGGCAATCCGTTCTGCGGTGGTCGTATCCATGTTCATACCTCTGCCCATTCGTTCATCATTTGTTCAATTTCCGCGAGGCCCGTTTCGCTCAGGCCGGTGGCTTGTGTCTGGATGGCCTGGACGAAATCGTTCAGGCAGGGATATTCAAAGAGCAGGCGCAACGGCACATCCAGCCCCAGTTCCGAGCGGATCGTCGACATCATTCGCGCCGCCAGTAATGAGTGCCCACCCAGTTCAAAGAAGTTGTCATTGAGGCTGATGCGTTCGCGCAGCAGGGTCTGCGCCCAGACCCTGGCTACATCGATTTCCAGGGCACCTTCAGGCGCGAGATAATCACGACTGCCAGTGGTGGCGTCAGGCGCAGGCAGTGCCTTGCGATCCAGCTTGCCATTGGGGCTCAGGGGCATGGCCGCGAGCAGGATCCAGTGGTTTGGCACCATGTAGTCCGGCAGCCCGGCCTTCAGATGCACCTTGAGGCCTTCCCGTGGGTCGGCACCCTCTTCGCTCGGCACCAGATACCCCACCAGTTGCTTGCCCAACGGGCCATCGATATCGATCACCACCGCTTCACGTACCGCCGGATATTCCTGGGCCCGGGCGTCGATCTCCCCCAGCTCGATGCGCAGGCCGCGAATCTTCACCTGATGATCCAGGCGCCCGGCGTATTCGATGGCGCCATCGGCGCGGTAGCGGGCCAGGTCGCC
>NZ_JANUFD010000034.1 GCF_024807945.1 Pseudomonas sp. JUb42
CTCAAGGTGCACCTGAAGGCGGGTCTGCCGGACTATATGGTGCCCGCGCAGTGGGTGTTATTGCAGGCCATGCCCCTGAGCCCCAATGGCAAGCTGGATCGCAAGGCCCTGCCATCGCCGGACACCAGCCTGCTGCAATCGCTGTATGTTGCGCCGCAAAACGAGTTGCAGCAGCAACTGGCGGCGATCTGGGCGAATGTGCTGAAGATTGATCGGGTCGGTCTGGATGACAATTTTTTCGAACTGGGTGGCGATTCGATCATTTCCATTCAGATGGTCGTTCGTGCTCGTGCCGCCGGGCTGGTACTCACGCCCAAGCAGTTGTTTTCGCATCAGACGGTTCGGGCACTGGCCAGCGTGGCCAGCGTTGCTCCGATCGCGGTGATGGAGCAGGGGCCAGTCACTGGGCCGCTGATTCTGACACCGGTCCAGCGCTGGTTTTTCGAACAGCCTATCGAACAGCGCAACCATTGGAACCAGGCGATATTGCTGCGCGCACGGGCGCCGCTGGAGGCGGCGGCACTGACTTCAGCCATTGAGGCAGTAATGGCCCATCACGACGCGCTGCGCCTGAGTTTTGAACGCAATGAAGGCGATTGGCAGGCACAATTTGTCGCCTGTGGCAGCGAACCTGTGTTGTGGCGGCGCACCCTGGCGAACACCGATCAGATCGAAGCCCTCGCCAACGAAGCGCAGGCCAGTCTGGATATTGGCAAGGGTTCGCTGATCCGGATTGTATTGATGGATTTACCGAACGCTGAGCAGCGTCTGCTTATCGTCGTCCATCACCTGGTCATGGATGGTATCTCTTGGCGAGTATTGCTGGAGGATATGCAACTGGCCTATGCCCAGGCGGTCGAGCATCAGCCGGTGAAACTCGCTGGCGCTACCTCGTCAATCAAACAGTGGGCGCAGGCCCTTGCCCAGTACGCCCAGGGCCAGCAGATCCAGGCGGAACTGACCTATTGGCAGACCCGATTGAGCGGCGTCAGCGCGAGTCTGCCCTGCGACGATTCCCAGGGCAGTCGAGCGTACGCGCATGTGCAGGTGCTGGGCGGCGGCATCGGTAGCGCCGCTACGCGGTTGCTGTTGCGTGCCGCGCCTTCGGCCTATCGCACCCAGATCAATGATTTGTTACTGACGGCCCTGGCCCGTGTGTTGTGCCGCTGGACGGGGCAGTCTTCAGCCTTGATCAAGCTTGAAGGGCATGGTCGCGAGGATATTTTCCAACAGATCGATATCACTCGTACCCTGGGCTGGTTTACCACGATGTACCCAGTGGTCTTGACGCCACAGATCTCTCTGGTGGACTCCATCAAATCCATCAAGGAGCAATTGCGCGGTATTCCCGGCAAGGGCATTGGTTACGGCGTGCTGCGTTATCTGGGCACCGAGCACAGCCGGGCGGTGCTGGAGGCACTGCCCGAACCTCAGGTTGTGTTCAACTATCTGGGCCAGTTCGACCAGAGCTTCGATGCGCAGCAGGGCTTGCTGGTGCCCGCTGCCGAGGGCAGTGGCGCGAGTCAAAGTGCCGATACGCTGCTCGATGGACTGATCAATATCTCCGGTCGGGTGTTCAACGATGAGTTGGTGACTAATTGGAGTTTCAGTCGCGAGGTCTTCCATCCCGCGACAATTCAGGCATTGATCGATGCGTTCAATGCCGAGCTGACAGCGCTTGTCGAGCATTGCAGTGATCCTCTCAGCGCGGGCCTCACTCCGAGTGATGTACCCCTGATCGCCCTCGATCAGGCACAACTTGACGCGTTGCCTGTGCCAGCGCGTCAAGTCGAGACCGTTCTGGGGTTGTCACCGCTGCAACAGGGCATGCTGTTCCGCGACCTGTATCAACGCCAGGGTACGGACTATCTGCACCAGATGGTCGTTGAGGTTCGCGGCCTTGATGTGCCGCGCTTCAAGGCTTGCTGGCAGGCCGCTGTCGATCGTCACGATTGTTTGCGTGCCTCATTCCTGCCAGGCGACAGTCAGCCCCTGCAAGTCATTCACGCGCATCGGCCGTTGGCTATCGTCGAGCTGGACTGGAGCGCTCGTGAGCATCGCGAGGTGGCTATCGATGCATTCGTCGAGGCTGATCGCGAAACAGGTTTTGACCTGGCCACTGACGTGCTGCTGCGCCTGGCGATCATCAAGACAGGCCCACAATGTCACACCCTGGTGTACAGCAATCACCACATCATCCTGGATGGCTGGAGCAATGCCCGGCTTTTGGGTGAGGTATTACAAGAGTATGCCGGTCATCCGGTTTCCTCCCCGGCAGGACGCTATGCCGACTATATGGCCTGGCTCGCGCGGCAGGACAGCGCTGCATGCGAGGCTTTCTGGCGACAACAGCCGGCGGTTCTCGACGAGCCGACCTTGCTGGCCCAGGCCTGTGCCAATGACAGGCAAACCAGCGGGCATGCCGTATGTGAGCAGCATTTGAGTGTGGCGGCCACCCGAGGCCTGGTGGTGTTTGCCCGTGAGCAACACATCACCGTCAATACCGTGATCCAGGCCTGCTGGGCGATCCTGTTGCAGCGCTATACCTTGCAGGACACTGTGGCCTTCGGTGCGACGGTCGCCGGGCGGCCCGCTGACCTGCCCGGTATCGAGCAGCAACTGGGGCTGTTCATCAATACGCTGCCGGTGATCTGCGCGCCCCGTCCCGAAATCGGCGCAGGGCGCTGGCTTCAAGAGTTGCAGGCGCACAATGTGCGTCTGCGCGAGTACGAACAGGCACCTTTGCATGATGTGCAGCGTTGGTTGGGTTTTCAGGGCACGTCGATGTTCGACACCCTGTTGGTGTTCGAGAATTATCCGATCTCCGATGCCCTGGCCGGTGCTTCGCAGCTCGGGATCGAGTTCGGTGAGCTACGCTCCCGCGAGCAGACGCACTATCCGCTGACGCTGTTTGTCGGCCTGGGTGAACAACTGTCGATTCGTTATGACTTCGACAGTGCCCACTTCGACGCTGCCGTGATCGAGCAGGTCATGCTGGATCTGGCTGGAGTGATTGAGCAGTGTGTGGCGGCGCCTGAGCGCTGTCTGGGGGATTTGCAGCTGCACAGTGCGCTGGCGCCTGCACGCAATTATGTTGCTGACGAAACCTCTGCTGCTCGTCTTGCCTTGCCACAACTGTTCCAGGCCCAAGTCGCACGCACGCCGTCGTCCTGTGCGCTCATATGTGCCGGACAGCAATTGACCTATGCCCAGCTCGATCAGCGAGCCAATCGTCTGGCCCGGCAGTTGTACCTGCTGGGTGCGGCTCCCGATCGACTGGTGGGAGTGGCGCTGGAGCGCGGCATTGACATGATCGTCGGTCTTCTGGCGATCATGAAAACCGGTGCCGCCTATGTACCGCTGGATCCCGAGTTTCCCACTGATCGACTGCGCTACATGATCCAGGACAGTGGCTTGTCCCTGCTGATTACCCAGCCCCAGGTGAGCGCGGGGTTGTCCCTGCCGGACGGGGTACGCTGTGTCTTCCCGACTGACGCCGACGAGTCGCTCGAAATTTTCGAGCCCATTGCCGTTGCTGCGCAGCACCTGGCCTATGTGATTTACACCTCAGGCTCTACGGGGCGGCCCAAAGGCGTTGCAGTATCCCATGGGGCTTTGGTCAATTTCCTGCAAAGCATGAGTGAAACCCCAGGGTTGCACGCGAGCGACCGTGTGCTGGGCCTGACGTCGCTGTCGTTCGATATTTTTGCCCTGGAGCTGTACCTGCCCTGGCTGCACGGAGCGAGCGTGGTATTGCTTGAAAGTGGCCAGAACAGGGACCCCCGGGCAATCGCCCAGGTCATCACGGATCATGGGGTCAGTGTGATCCAGGCGACGCCCTCAACCTGGCGCATGCTGCTGGAGGCCGATGTGTCTGCCTGCCTGCTGGGCAAGAAGTTACTGAGCGGAGGTGAGGCATTGCCGCCAGTCCTGGCCGGGCAATTACTTGCCGTGGGTGGGGCACTCTGGAACCTGTACGGGCCTACGGAAACCACCGTCTGGTCGGCTGTTGAACGGGTGGCTGAACGGGCGCCTGTGCGTCTGGGCGGTCCGGTGGCCAATACCTCCCTGCATGTGCTCGACAATAGCGGGCAAGCCGCAGCGGCCGGTTGCGTCGGTGAGCTGTTAATCGGCGGTGAAGGCCTTGCCAGGGGGTATTACCAGCGCCCCGGCCTGACCGCCGAACGCTTCGTGCCCAACCCTGACGATGAACAAGGCGGGCGCCTTTATCGCACCGGCGATCTGGTGCGTTGGCGTGGTGTGGCAAGCCTTGAGTACTGCAGTCGGATCGACCATCAGGTGAAGATTCGCGGTCTGCGTATCGAGCTGGGCGAGATCGAAGCCTGCCTGCAACAGCATGCCGATGTGCGCGAGGCGGTCGTAGTCGACAGGGATGGGCCGACAGGCAAGATGCTGGTGGCGTACGTCGTCGCCAATCCTGATGCCGGGAATATCCTTGACGCCCTGAAGACGTATTTGCGCGAGAGCCTGCCTGACTACATGGTCCCGGCATTCATT
Source organism: Pseudomonas sp. JUb42 (assembly GCF_024807945.1). Classification (GTDB taxonomy): domain Bacteria; phylum Pseudomonadota; class Gammaproteobacteria; order Pseudomonadales; family Pseudomonadaceae; genus Aquipseudomonas. The sequence goes on from NZ_JANUFD010000034.1 coordinate 4,519, forward strand.
ATCCCGCTGGACCGTATGCCGCTGACGCCCAATCGCAAACTGGACCGCAAGGCGCTTCCTGCGCCGGATCCGGTTGCGGACCGTCAGGGCCATGTCGAACCTCGCACAGGCTTACAGCGACAGTTGGCCTCAGTCTGGGCTGAAGTGCTCAAGGTCGAGGCCGTTGGTCTGAGTGACAACTTCTTTGCCCTGGGTGGCCATTCGTTACTGGCGACCCAGGTTATTTCTCGTCTGTGCCAGACTCTGGCGTTGGACGTGCCGCTCAAGGCGCTGTTCGACACCGCTGATCTTGCCGATTTTGCTTCGCAAGTGGCGCTCAGCCAGAGAGCCAATGTTCCACCACTGCGGTGTATTGAGCGCAGCTCGCCGTTGGCTCTGTCCTACGCCCAGCAACGCCAGTGGTTTCTCTGGCAGTTGGAACCTGGCAGTGCGGTGTACAACATTCCAGCGGCTTTGCGACTCAAGGGCGAGCTGGACCTGGCGGCACTGGAGCGCAGTTTTACCGCGCTGATCGAGCGCCATGAACCGTTGCGTACCACCTTCGTTCAGGCGGATGAGCAGGCGGTGCAGGTGATTCATGCCCACATGCCGCTGGAACTGGTTGTAGAGCCGGTAACGGCCGAAGAGCTGCGCGGTCGGGTCGAAGCCG
>NZ_JANUFD010000035.1 GCF_024807945.1 Pseudomonas sp. JUb42
CTCGCCCTTGAGTCGCAAAGCCGCTGGAATGTTGTACACCGCACTGCCAGGTTCCAACTGCCAGAGAAACCACTGGCGTTGCTGGGCGTAGGACAACTGCATCGCGCTGTGGCGATCAATACGCTTGAAAGCAGGTGCGTGGTCCCGCTGGCTATCGGCGACACGCAGGGTAAACCCGGCCAGATCGCTGGCTTCGAACAGTGCCTTGAGCGCAACCTCGACTTGCAACGCCTGACGCAGCCGCGAGATGACCTGAGTGGCCAATAACGAATGCCCACCCAGTTCGAAAAAACTGTCGTTCAAACCCACTCGCTCGACCTTGAGGACCTGCGCCCAAATCATCGCCACTTGTCGTTGCAGCTCGTTGGTCGGCTCGACGTAGGCGGATTGACCCAGGGTCATGTCCGGGGCTGGGAGGGCCTTGCGATCCAGCTTGCCATTGGGACTCAGCGGCAATTGCTCCAACAGCACATAATGCCGGGGCAGCATGTAGTCGGGCAGTTGCGTCCTCAGCGCCTCCCGCAAGGTCTCGACGATAGCGGCGTTCGCTATCTCTGCAGGCTCGGCGGGTACCACATAGGCCACCAGTTGCTTGCCCGTCGGACCATCCAGGTCAATGACCTTGGCATCGCGGAGTACATCATGGGTCAACAGCGCCGCTTCGATCTCTCCCAGCTCGATACGGAAGCCACGGATCTTGACCTGATGATCGATACGCCCGGCATACTCCAGCTCGCCGCTGCGCCGGTAGCGCGCCAGATCACCACTGCGGTACAGCCGTGCACCGCCGTGCGTGGCAAATGGGTCGGGGATGAAACGCTCGGCAGTAAGCGCCGCACGCTGGAAATACCCCCGCGCCAGCAGCTCGCCGCCAATCAACAGCTCGCCGGTAACGCCCGGCGGCGCCAGTTGCCCCTGGTTGTCGAGCACATGGATAACCCGCCCCGGCAACGTCCGGCCAATCGGCATCATGGCCGGTGAGGGCGTTGTTCCGGCGACCAGCGCGGCACAATCGTGGGCCGTGACGGTCACCGTCGCCTCGGTCGGACCGTATGTATTGAGCAGGACCACATGCGCCAGGCCGGCCTGACGCCAGGCATCGATACCTTCCGGCGGCATCGCCTCACCACCGGCATGCATCTGGTGCAGGCGGCCATAGGGTCGCGGTCCGATCCTGGCAAAGTCCTTGACCAGCATGAACCAGTACGCCGTAGTCAGATCGACCACGCTGATATCGTGATCAATCAGTTGCCGATAGAAGGTTTCACTGTCCCAGATCTCCGGGCCCCGGATAACCACGGAGCCGCCCAAAGTCAGGATCGGATACAACTGCTCGACAAAGCCGTCGAAGTTGAATGTCGAGAATTGCAGCACCCGGTCTTCAGGCGTCAGGTTAAAGAAGCCCACCGAAACCTCGCTGTGGGCACTCAGCGAACCGAGGTCAATCGCCACCCCTTTGGGGCGACCGGTGGAGCCTGAGGTGTACATCACATAGGCCAGATTATGAGGCCGGGTCAGATTGACCGGGTTATCCTGCCCATACCCCTCTGCTGTCGCTTCCACATAGAGGCAATGAACCGTCTCGGGCAGCAACAGTTGCCGATGCAGATGCTCGTGGGTCAGCAGCAGGCCAATACCCGAGTCTTCGATCATGTAGCCCAGCCGCTCGCGCGGGTAGTCCGGATCCAGCGGCACATAGGCACCGCCGGCCTTGAGTACCGCCAGCACCGCAACCACCATTCCCAAGCCACGCTCTACCGCGACACCCACCAGAACATCCGGGCCGACGCCATGGGCACGCAATTGATGGGCAAGTCGATTGGCGCTCAGATTGAGCTCGGCATAGGTCAACTGCCGGGTATCGCAGATCAGCGCAATGGCCTGCGGGTTACGTCGGACCTGTTCTTCGATCTGCTCGTGCACGCTGCGGTAAACCGTGCCCAAGGCACTGCGCCGGTCCAATAGCGGCAACCATTGCGCCTGTTCCGCTTCGCTCATCAGCGCCAGCTCCGCTACTCGGGCGTGAGGCTGGGCGATCATGCCTTCCAGCAACGCTCGCCAATGACTGGCAAAGCCTTGCACGGTGACGGCATCGAACAGCGCTGTGGCATAGGTCAGTCGTGCACGAAGGCCGTCGCGGTGCTCCCGGGTGTCCAGGCTCAGATCGAACTGGGCAGTGTGCGAGTCCCAGTGCAGGGCCTCCACCCGCAGCCCGGATAATTGCCGCGCCTGTCCGCGCGCCTCGCTCTGGTGGTTGAACATCACCTGGAACAGTGGCGTATGGCTCAGGCTGCGCTCCGGTTGCAGGGCTTCGACCAGTTGCTCAAAAGGCAGATCCTGATGAGCCTGGGCTTGCATGGCCGTGCGTTTGACCTGGGCCAGCAGGTCGGCCACGGTGGTCGTGATAGCGAATTCGGCCTTGAGTACCTGAGTATTGACGAAAAAGCCGATCAGCCCCTCGGTTTCCACCCGCGAGCGGTTGGCAACCGGCACGCCGACACGGATATCGTTCTGCCCCGAGTAGCGCTGCAGCAAGGCCTGGAACGAGGCCAGCAACAGCATGAACAGCGTCACGCCCTGCTGCTGGGCCAGCACTTTGAGGCGCTGACTCAGTTCAGCGCCCAACTCCACATCCAGCGCGGCACCACGATAGTCCTGGACGGCCGGGCGCGGATGATCCAGCGGCAGCTCCAGCACCGGTTGCTCGCCACCCAGTTGCTGCTGCCAATAGCCCAGCTGGCGCTCCTGCTCCCCAGCTTCCATCCAGCGACGTTGCCACAACGCATAATCCGCGTACTGGATCGGCAAGTCTTCGAGACTGGCTTCCTGCCCCTGGCAAAAGCCCTGATACAGCTGCACCAGTTCATCGACCATGATTGCCATGGACCAGCCATCAGACAGAATGTGGTGCTGCACCAGGACCAGCGCGTGGTCTTCATCAGCCATGCGCAACAGGCTGACATTGAATAGCGGGCCGGCCGTCAGATCGAAACAATGCCTGACCGCCTGCTCGATATGCCCCTGCAACTCATCAGTCGCAATGGCTTGGGCATTCAATTGCAAAGGCGTAGCAGGCTGAATGCTCTGCACCACACCATCTGGCGTCTGCAGGAAAATCGTGCGCAGGCTTTCGTGCCTTTGCAGCAGGGTCTCAAAGCTGCGCTGCAAGGCCGGGTAATTCAGCCGCCCCTTGAGGCGCAACGCAGTAGACAGGTTATAGGCGGCACTTTGCGGCTCCAGTTGCCAGAGAAACCACTGGCGCTGCTGGGCGTAAGACAGTGTCAAGGGCTCCTCGGGCGTCCTGGGCAGAATCGGCGTGACCGAGTAAAGGTTCACGCCCTGGCGCTTGAGCAAGGCCGCGAGGGCCTTGCGCTCTTTTGAAGAGAGTGTCCGTACGGAGTCGAGCAGCTCTTGCACTGAATATCCCCTATGAAGTCAGTTCGTCGATTTCCTCCATCGAAAGACGTTTAAGGGCCTCCAGGGATTTAGCCAATTCGTCCTGAACCTGATTACCTTGACGGGAACCGGCCGCCACGCGCTCGGCAAAAGCCTCCAGGCGCGAATGCTCGAACAGTTCGCCCATGGCAATTTCCCGAGCCAATTGACCGCGCACCCGGACGATGACCTGCATCACCAGCAGGGAATGACCCCCCAGTTCGAAGAAGTCGTCATTCAGACCGACTCGATCAATCTTCAGCACATCCGCCCAGATCGCCGCCAGCTGCTGCTGCAACTCGCTTTGCGGCGCAACATACAGCGATTGCAGCAGGCTGGTGTCCGGCAGTGGCAGCGCCTTGCGATCCAGCTTGCCATTGGGGCTCAGAGGCATGGCCTGCAATAACACCCACTGCGCGGGCACCATATAGTCCGGCAGACCCGCCTTCAGGTGCACCTTGAGCCCTTCCCGTGGGTCGGCACC
>NZ_JANUFD010000036.1 GCF_024807945.1 Pseudomonas sp. JUb42
CACGTCATGCCAGTAATTGGGGTTATTCGTCGAGGCCTAAATGCCGGGAAGGGACTGGGCAGCCGTTCGGTGGCCGACTGGTGCCCGAGCAGCTGAGCGACGTCCAATCGCCATTGAGATTCCAGATAACTTTCAGGGCCGGCCTTGCGTGTAATGCGTACCGTCCACTGCGCAAGCTCCATGTCCTCGGACGCAGACACTGCTGTGCACTAACGTGTGTTGTCGCAGTCCAGCGGCACGTGGTCAGCTGCGTACGGTGAAGAGTTCACCGCTGCGGCCGCCAGCCCTGCGACGATGTATGCGGACATCATACGAAACCCAACTGACGCTGACGCAGCGCCGCCAGTTCCTGCTCAGCCCGGGCCACGTTCAAATAGCTCTCCATCACGCCCATGAGCTGGTCATCGCGCAGCGGTTTTCCGTTGACCCGATAGCCCACGGACATGATACGTACCTTTGGCGTACCACGGGTGCGCGTGAACAGGGCCTTGGAGAACTCGAAGCTGACCTTGCGGTGGTGCGCGTTTTCGCCAGAGTCCGAGCCGAGTTCAAGCATCAGCGATTCCATCCAACCGCCGTTCTTGTAGCTCACACGCCCCACCTGCAACAGATCGATTGGCTGTTGGAGGTTGTGCACACGCAGATAACGGTGATCCAGCGTCATGAACACAAACTTTCCTGAGTAGCGGTTGGCCCAGGTAGCAGCAACCAATACGGCAATCCCGACCAGGCAGAAGATCAGGGCACCCACGCCCCCCTTGTCACCCGGACGATGCACCCCACCCATGTCACGCAGTACCGCCCAAGCCAGCAGTGCCATCACCAGCGCGGCGATGGGCAACACGTATTTGACACGGGGTGAGGAGGTGAACTCGGTCTTGTCCGGCACCGAGTCGATGAAGGCTTGCAGGTCGCCGGCGGCGTCTTCAGCTTCGGTGCGTGTGGCCTGGTTGTATTCGTCGGTCAGCGACGCAGCAAGGTCGGCAGTGCTGCCAGGTTGGTAAGGTTTATTCATGGGTCGAGTCTCCGTGCTGCTCATGCGGCGTGCGCCGTGTCGGCGAGCAATTGGTTGAACCACTGGCTGTCGGCCTCGCTGGCCGGACGGGACGCCTGACGTATCAAGTCCTCGTCCAGTGCCACCTTGAGGTTGTGTACGCGCTGCAAGGTGGGCGGATGGGTGTCGAAGGGGTGCTCGACACGGTGTTCGAGGGTGTGAGGGCTGACCGGCAACGCGTGCTGCCCCATGTGGCTGTTGAGCGCCTGCACAATGTTGCGGGTCTGCGGGCTGGCGAGTAGCAGGTCAATCAGCTCGGACAAGGCACACACCCGCAGCAAGGCGCTGGCGAACGTGCGGGCACCGGCCACCCTGGCGCCCACTTCGTCGGCGGCCAGTTCCTGGCGGCGGCTCCAGTGATGGAAGGCCTGATCGAATCGCTCAAGAAAGTACAGAGACACCCAGATGCCAGGACCGGCCAGCAGGGGGTCGCTGTCGTTGTCATCGAGCATGGTGTGGATACGTGAATGCACGCTATGGAACAGCGACGACAGCTGCGAGCCCTTCTCCGTGTCGCAGGATGCGAAGTGCCCCAGCTCATGTCCCACCACAGCGCCTGCTTCGTCCTGGCTCATGGCCGAGGCATAGGTGAGCGGGATATACAGCGTGCGCCCAAGCAACGGCGCTTGCGCTGATTGCAGGAACACTTGGCTGCTGGTCACGAACCAGGAGCGATCAACGCCCACCACGATATGATCCGGAGAGGGCGCATTGGCCGTGCGTGCAATGTCGTCCACCCAACGCCACAGACTCGGCGCATGCTCGCGTGGCAATTCACGCCCCAGCAGCCCCACCGCAGGTGCCTCCAGCGGTGCCAGCCGCTTGCGGATGCTGCGCAGCAACAGCACGCCACCTGCCAGCACCACCCACAGCGGCAGGGTGAACAGCAGCGGCATGGCGCCGCCCCTGTCCCAGTTGCTGTAGGCCCAGACCATTTCGTAGAGCAGGCACAGGCTGATGCCTGCCACTAGCAGCGCCACATCAAGGAAGATCAGTTGGGTGACCCGCTGCCAGGCCAGTGTCAGGTGCTGCAGCATGTAGTCTTGCGAACGCATAGAGCGCAGGGCGTCATACTTGAGCTTACCCAGCAGCGCCAGACCGGTCAGGGCGGCCGCTAGCGCACACAGCTCAGCCAGGTGCGCGAGTAATCCGCGTAGCGTCAGCCAGCCGCGGTCCTGCACGATGCGGGCGATCTCCTGCTGCATGTGCGGCACAATGTACTCGGCCCCCACATACCCGCCGGTCAGGCTCTTGTGCACCGGCAAAAGATGCTCGGGGTCTTTTTCGGCGGCCACGATCCAGTCGCGCATTTGCTGCTCGTCGCTCAATGCCCAGTGCACGCGACCGTCTTGCAGCAGTGCGTAAAGCACCAGCCCCAACGGGACCAGAAACAGAAAGGCCAGCAGCCGCAACCTGCGTGATGAGGTGGACATGATCACTTCTGGTTCAGGTAGTCGGTGAGGAACGCTTGGGCATTGCCCTGTGACGATAGCCCTTCGCTGTAGCTCACGTTCAACTCCTGGCTTTCGTCAGGCAAGTACAGCTCGCCATAGCCATCTTGAAGGATCAGCGCCACGAACTTCTGGCCGTTGACCTCGGTGCTGTAGCGTGTGTCCTTGGCGGTCTTTTCCACTTTCATTTTCCGGATGCGCAGGTTCCAGTCATGGTCCACCCCTTCCACTTGCACCAGGGCCTCGTTGGCAGCGCGGGCACC
>NZ_JANUFD010000037.1 GCF_024807945.1 Pseudomonas sp. JUb42
CGATGATCACCCGGTTGTGCCAGCGCCAGGCGGGCCCCCGTCAGCAGCGGCCAGAAGAATTCCCAGACCGACACATCGAAACTGAACGGAGTTTTCTGCAGCACCGTGTCGGCGTCGTTCAGGCCGTAGGCCTTCTGCATCCAGTGCAGGCGATTGACCAGGGCCTGATGGCTGTTGCCTGCGCCTTTGGGGCGGCCGGTGGAACCGGAGGTGTAGATCACGTAAGCCAGATTGCTCGGGCTGGTCAGACTCTTCAGATTACTGACTGGATAACCGGCACCGGCATCTTCCAGCAACAGGCAATTCACGCCTGCGGGCACCGGCAATTGTTCGCGCAGATGCGCCTGGGTCAATAGCAGGCCAATGCCTGAGTCTTCGATCATGTAGGCCAGGCGATCCCGTGGATAATCCGGGTCCAGCGGCACGTAGGCGCCGCCCGCCTTGAGAATCGCCAGCAGGCCCACGACCATTTCCATGCTGCGTTCGGCGGCGACCCCTACCAATACATCGGGGCCTACGCCACGCTCGCGCAACTGCTGCGCGACCTGGTTGGCACGCAGGTTGAGCAAGCCGTAACTCATCTGCTGCTCACCGAACAGCAGAGCCGTGGCATCGGGAGCCCTGGCGGACTGCGCTTCGATCAGGGCATGAATGCACTGCTCGTCAGGATAGGGTGCCGAGGTACGATTCCACTCACGTAGCAGGACCTGCTGCTCAACCTCATCAAGCATCGGCAATTCGGCTACGCACTGCTGCACGTCATTGAGCATGGCCATCAACAGATGCCGCCAGTGCGTCGCCAGGCGCTCGACCGTGGCGCTATCGAACAGCGCCGTGGCGTAATTCAACGACGCGAACAAGCCCTGCGGGTCCTCAAAGGTTTCCAGGGTCAGGTCGAATTGCGCACTGTGCGCCTCCCAACCCAGATTCTCGACCCGCAGCCCGGCCAGTTCACCAGTAGCGCCTTTGGTCTGGGTCTGGTGATTGAACATCACCTGAAACAACGGGGTATGGCTGAGGCTGCGCTCCGGCTGCAGGGCTTCGACCAGTTGTTCGAACGGCAGATCCTGATGGGCCTGGGCTTCCAGGGCCGTGCGTTTGACCTGAGCCAGCAGTTCGGCCAGGGTGGTGGTGATAGCGAATTCAGCCTTGAGCACCTGGGTATTGACGAAGAAGCCGATCAGCCCTTCGGTTTCCACTCGCGTACGGTTTGCCGCTGGCACCCCGACCCGAATGTCGCCCTGGCTCGAATAGCGATGCAGCAGGGCCTGGAACGAGGCCAACAGCACCATGAACAACGTCACGCCCTGCTCCTGGGCCAGGCGCTTGAGCCCTGAGGTCAGAGCCGCATCCAGTTGGATATCGAAACGCGCGCCGCTGAGGTCCTGCACCGCCGGACGCGGACGATCCAGGGGTAGTTCCAGCACCGGCTGTTCACCACCCAGTTGCTGTTGCCAGTACGCCAGTTGTCGTTCCTGCTCGCCGGCCTCCATCCAGCGCCGTTGCCAGATCGCATAGTCGGCGTACTGGATGGCCAGGGGCGGCAGTTCGACCGGGCTGCCGCTGAGCTGGCCCTGATACAGCTGCACCAGCTCCTCAACCATCAGCGGCATCGACCAACCATCAGCAACGATATGGTGCAACGTCACGATCAGCACATGATCCTGCTCGCCTTGGGATAACAGACGCAGGCGCAATAACGGACCGTGCTCCAGATCGAAGGGGCGGCGGATTTCAGCGGCGATCAGCTGCGGCAGTTGCTCGGCGGCCACCGGCCCGTCCAGTTGCAGGCTCAGGGGCAGTGATTCATGCACCTGCTGCACCGGCTGCTCATCCTGCAAGGTAAAGGTCGTGCGCAAGGATTCATGGCGATCCACCAGTGCTGCGAACGCGGCTTCAAGGGCAGACACCTGCAATGCTCCGCGCAGCTGCAACACCGTCGGAATATGGTAAGCCGCACTCTGCGGGTCCATCTGCCAGAGAACCCACTGGCGTTGCTGGGCATAGGACAACGGCAACCGCTCGAACCCGGAGCGCAGTTCGGGGATCGGCAGGTTGGCCGGTGAAATGCCCTCGGCGAGCATCTGTTGCAGATACTGTTTGCGCTTATCCAGCGGTAGCTTGATAAAACGACGGATGATGCCTACTGCCAACTCATTGTTCATTCGACCGACTCCAGGTCTTCGGCGAGGAAGCTCAATCGACGGAGCTTCTCTTCAAAACTGTCCTCCTCTACAACGTTCAAGGCGTCGGCAAATTCACTAAGTTTCGGGAACTGGAACAACAGCTCCGGTTTAAGGCTGCGACCCAACTGCAACTGGATGCGGGAAATCACCGTCAACGACAGCAACGAATGACCGCCCAGTTCGAAGAAATCGTCATTCAGGCCGACCCGCTCGACCTTCAGCACATCGGCCCAGATCGCCGCCAGCTGCTGCTGCAATTCTGTTTCCGGCTCGATATA
>NZ_JANUFD010000038.1 GCF_024807945.1 Pseudomonas sp. JUb42
TTCTAAGGCCGAGAGCTGATGACGAGTTATCTTTTAGATGACGAAGTGGTTGATGCCATGCTTCCAAGAAAAGCTTCTAAGCTTCAGGTAACCAGGAACCGTACCCCAAACCGACACAGGTGGTTGGGTAGAGAATACCAAGGCGCTTGAGAGAACTCGGGTGAAGGAACTAGGCAAAATGGCACCGTAACTTCGGGAGAAGGTGCGCCGGTGAGGGTGAAGGACTTGCTCCGTAAGCTCATGCCGGTCGAAGATACCAGGCCGCTGCGACTGTTTATTAAAAACACAGCACTCTGCAAACACGAAAGTGGACGTATAGGGTGTGACGCCTGCCCGGTGCCGGAAGGTTAATTGATGGGGTTAGCTAACGCGAAGCTCTTGATCGAAGCCCCGGTAAACGGCGGCCGTAACTATAACGGTCCTAAGGTAGCGAAATTCCTTGTCGGGTAAGTTCCGACCTGCACGAATGGCGTAACGATGGCGGCGCTGTCTCCACCCGAGACTCAGTGAAATTGAAATCGCTGTGAAGATGCAGTGTATCCGCGGCTAGACGGAAAGACCCCGTGAACCTTTACTATAGCTTTGCACTGGACTTTGAATTTGCTTGTGTAGGATAGGTGGGAGGCTTTGAAGCGTGGACGCCAGTTCGCGTGGAGCCAACCTTGAAATACCACCCTGGCAACTTTGAGGTTCTAACTCAGGTCCGTTATCCGGATCGAGGACAGTGTATGGTGGGTAGTTTGACTGGGGCGGTCTCCTCCTAAAGAGTAACGGAGGAGTACGAAGGTGCGCTCAGACCGGTCGGAAATCGGTCGTAGAGTATAAAGGCAAAAGCGCGCTTGACTGCGAGACAGACACGTCGAGCAGGTACGAAAGTAGGTCTTAGTGATCCGGTGGTTCTGTATGGAAGGGCCATCGCTCAACGGATAAAAGGTACTCCGGGGATAACAGGCTGATACCGCCCAAGAGTTCATATCGACGGCGGTGTTTGGCACCTCGATGTCGGCTCATCACATCCTGGGGCTGAAGCCGGTCCCAAGGGTATGGCTGTTCGCCATTTAAAGTGGTACGCGAGCTGGGTTTAGAACGTCGTGAGACAGTTCGGTCCCTATCTGCCGTGGACGTTTGAGATTTGAGAGGGGCTGCTCCTAGTACGAGAGGACCGGAGTGGACGAACCTCTGGTGTTCCGGTTGTCACGCCAGTGGCATTGCCGGGTAGCTATGTTCGGAAAAGATAACCGCTGAAAGCATCTAAGCGGGAAACTTGCCTCAAGATGAGATCTCACTGGAACCTTGAGTTCCCTGAAGGGCCGTCGAAGACTACGACGTTGATAGGTTGGGTGTGTAAGCGCTGTGAGGCGTTGAGCTAACCAATACTAATTGCCCGTGAGGCTTGACCATATAACACCCAAGCAATTTG
>NZ_JANUFD010000039.1 GCF_024807945.1 Pseudomonas sp. JUb42
ATCTATGGTTCCCCCTTTTTCTGCAATACTGTTTTTGATGCGTGTAATGGCTTGCTGCAATCTATCCGGCGTCTGGGATTGCTCCCGCGCCTCGATGAAAATCGCACCTGTCGATCCTTATTAGATAGACGGCTTCAAGAGCCGTGTGGGAGCCCAGGATCATCGTCAGGCCGGTCTGCCGTTCACGTCATCTGTTATCCAGCATCGCAAAACCAGGTGGGTGGTGCTTGGGTGACAGCAGGGTCAAGCGCTCATGGCGCTTGGCCCTGCCTCGAATTCATTATGGTTGGCGGCAATCGCCCAGGCGATTCGCGCCAGCTTGTTAGCCAGGGCGCAGGCCACTACGTTTGGATGGTGGCGTACCAGAAGCTGACGAACCCAATCGGCCACAACACCCTGCTGTCGATCCAGATAGCGCAGATAAACGTGCGCACACTGCAAGAGCAGACGTCGTTGATTGCGATCACCGCGCTTGCTGATCCGTCCCAGTCGTGGTTTGCCTCCCGTACTTTTCTGGCTCGGCACCAGGCCGATAGACGCCGAATAGTCACGTCCGCACTTGAACTGCCTGCCACTGCCTATTTCTGCCGCCAGGACACTGGACGTGATCGGCCCGACGCAGGGAATAGTCATTAGTCGCGCAGCCAGATCATCTTCAGCGGCCTGATGCTCCACCTCCTTATTCAACGCTTTGATCTGGGTTTCCAGATAGCTGAAATGCTCGTGCAGCTTGGCCAGCAGGCTTTTGATCAACGGCGAAAACTCGCTTTCATCCAATAAAATGGGCAGCGTCCTGATCGACTTGAAGCCAGGTGTCAGGCTGATACCGACCTCCAGCAAGCCTGCGTGAATGCGATTAACGGTCGCGGTGCGATCAGCAATAAAGGCATCGCGCACGCAATTGAGCATGGCCAGCGCTTGCTGAGCCTCGGTTTTAGGTGCGACAAAACGCATGGTAGATTGCCCGGCGGCGATGCAAATGCCGACGGCATCTTCAAGATCGTTCTTGTTGCTTTTGACGAATGGGCGCACATGCTGGGCTGCAATCAACTTGGCTTGGTGACCAAACCTTGCGACTTCACGGGCCATGAAGTGCGCACCGCCGCAGGCTTCCATCGCGACGATGCACGGATCAAGGTTGGCGAGATATCGGGTAAGTGCCGAGCGATTGAATCGCTTGTGAACGATGGACTGGCCACGCTCATCCTCGGCATGTACGTGAAAACTCTGCTTGCCCAGATCAATGGCGACGATAGTGACGTGTGACATGACGATGCTCCGAATAGTGACTCCTGTGAAAGTCTAGAGCCGTTCACAGGAGTCGAGCCGGGGGAACCATTTCATTAGAT
>NZ_JANUFD010000040.1 GCF_024807945.1 Pseudomonas sp. JUb42
AAGAAATCGTCATTCAGGCCGACCCGCTCGACCTTCAGCACATCGGCCCAGATCGCCGCCAGCTGCTGCTGCAATTCTGTTTCCGGCTCGATATACAGCGATTGCAGCAGCCCCGTTTCCGGCGACGGCAAGGCCTGGCGGTCCAGTTTGCCGTTGCCGGTCAGGGGCAGCGTCGCCAACAGCACCAGATGGGCCGGCACCATGTAGTCCGGCAGCGCCGCCTTGAGCTGCGCACGCAAGGCTTCGCGCGGGTCATCGCCCGCAACCTCCGGCACCACATAGCCCACCAGTTGCTTGCCCAGCGCCCCGTCCACATCCACCACCACGGCGTCGCGTACTGCGGCATGGGCCTGCAACTGCGCCGCGATCTCGCCCAGTTCGATGCGGAAACCGCGAATCTTCACCTGATGATCGATACGGCCGATGTATTCCACCGCGCCATCGGCAGCGGCGCTCGCCAGGTCACCGGTACGGTACAGACGACCGCCCTGCCCCTCGAACGGATCCGGCACAAAGCGCTCGGCAGTCAAGCCCGCACGCCCCAGGTAGCCCCGCGCCAGACCGGCGCGGCCCACATGCAGCTCACCCGTGCCACCCGCCACCACCGGCATCAGTTCAGCGTCCAGCACGTACCAGGACAGATCGTCGATCACTCGCCCGATGGGGCTGACCAGCTGCCCGTCCAGATCCGCCAGGCTCACCGGGCGGAAGGTGACGTGCACCGTGGTTTCGGTAATGCCGTACATATTGACCAGACGTGGCGTGGCGTCACCAAAACGCTCGAACCACGGCCGCAGGCTGCCCACTTCCAGGGCTTCGCCACCAAAGATCACCTGCCGCAGGGCCAAGCGGGCCGATGACCCACAGGCCACCGGCAGCCATTGCCGGAAGGCCGATGGCGTCTGGTTGAGCACCGTCACCTGTTCGCGGTGCAGCAAGCTGTGCAAGTCCTCCGGCGAGCGGGTCACTTCCCGTGGCACGATCACCAGGCGACCGCCGTACAGCAAGGCGCCAAAGATTTCCCAGACCGAAAAGTCGAAGGCATAGGAATGGAACAGCGTCCACACATCGCTGGCATCGAAGGCGAAGTCGCGCTGTGTGGCCTGGAACAGGCGCAGTACATTGGCGTGGGGCAGCAAGGTGCCCTTGGGCTTGCCGGTGGAACCCGAGGTGTAGATCACATAGGCCAGGTTGGCCGGGGTGGTCAGGTTGACTGGATTGCTGTCTGGATAACCGCCACCGGCCTCGTCCAGCAACAGGCAGTCGATTTCCTCGGCAAGGG
>NZ_JANUFD010000041.1 GCF_024807945.1 Pseudomonas sp. JUb42
AGCGTGGTCTCCCCCACACCCAGCATGCATGCCAGCTCAGGGCTGGCCGGTGGCCGGGCGAGATTATCTTCGAGCAGTTGCCGGGCTTCGTGTGCCAGATCGCGCTGGGCACGGGTCTGGCCCTGGGGGCGGGTTTGCTGGCCGCCCAGGTGCGCTGCCAGCTCCACCAGTACTGCCAGGGTCAGGCTTTCCTGATGCAGCCTGCCCAGTGCGCCGTGGTAGGGCGTCTGGTACAGGCGCTCGAACAGCGAGCGCAGCGCCATGCAGCGGGGCAGTTGCGTGAAACGTACACCGTCCTGTTGCAGGCGCAGCAGCGGCAACAGCGTGGTGTCGCCTTCCTCGGCCTGTTCGTGAATGAACGAGCCGGCGATGCGCAGCCCCGCCAGCCGTGCGTGGCTACCGGCTGGCAGGATGTCCACCGCTTCCATTGGCTCGCTCAGGCCCAGGCTGACCGGGGCTTCCGACGTGTAGCGATTAGGCGTACGGCGGTCGATGCTATGGCTCCATCCTCCTTCGAGGACCTGCACAATGCACAGGCTTTCGGGCAGCACCTTGTGGATGCGCAGCGGCTCGGTAAAGCGAAGGTCGCAGTCGAAATACTGCATCAATGGGCGCACGGTTCGCGCCTGATAGTATCCGCTGGCACTGCCGATGATCTCCCGCGCGGAAGCGTCGAGGATATTTGACCGGCTCAAGGGCTGCGGGCCATCGAAGAACACTTCGGTGTCCCGGTAAGGGGTCCAGCTCTGCATGGCTTTCAATACTGGCTAACGGCTATTTGACGTCAATCCGACAACGGGGTCGCAGTATAGTGCTGGTGGTGCTTTTTTAAACAGTGCCTGTGACCGGCGGCCATTCACTTGTGTGATGCGGTCAGCAACCTTGACGATTCGGTGACTCTGGCTTATCAGGTGTCTTCATTTCATTACCGAGGACACTGACATGTTCCTGAGCACCTGCGTGCGCGCACTTACCGTTGTCGCGTTGCTGCTGCCTTCCGCTTTCATCCTGGCCGACGACGCCCGCCCGGAAGTCGCCGACAAGGTCATGGCTTACCAAGGTGAGCAAGGCATGAAGGTATGGACGCTGCGCATAGGTGCCCGCGCTGCCAACGAGGCCCTGGTGCAAGTGGAAGGGGTGGACCATGACTGGAACCTGCGCATCCGGAAAATGAAAGTGGAAAAGACCGC
>NZ_JANUFD010000043.1 GCF_024807945.1 Pseudomonas sp. JUb42
TTGTTGGGTGACTGCGTACCTTTTGTATAATGGGTCAGCGACTTATTTTCAGTGGCGAGCTTAACCGAATAGGGGAGGCGTAGCGAAAGCGAGTGTTAATAGCGCGTTTAGTCGCTGGGAATAGACCCGAAACCGGGCGATCTATCCATGGGCAGGTTGAAGGTTGGGTAACACTAACTGGAGGACCGAACCGACTACCGTTGAAAAGTTAGCGGATGACCTGTGGATCGGAGTGAAAGGCTAATCAAGCTCGGAGATAGCTGGTTCTCCTCGAAAGCTATTTAGGTAGCGCCTCATGTATCACTGTAGGGGGTAGAGCACTGTTTCGGCTAGGGGGTCATCCCGACTTACCAAACCGATGCAAACTCCGAATACCTACAAGTGCCGAGCATGGGAGACACACGGCGGGTGCTAACGTCCGTCGTGAAAAGGGAAACAACCCAGACCGTCAGCTAAGGTCCCAAAGTCATGGTTAAGTGGGAAACGATGTGGGAAGGCTTAGACAGCTAGGAGGTTGGCTTAGAAGCAGCCACCCTTTAAAGAAAGCGTAATAGCTCACTAGTCGAGTCGGCCTGCGCGGAAGATGTAACGGGGCTCAAACCATGCACCGAAGCTACGGGTATCATCTTTTGATGATGCGGTAGAGGAGCGTTCTGTAAGCCTGTGAAGGTGAGTTGAGAAGCTTGCTGGAGGTATCAGAAGTGCGAATGCTGACATGAGTAACGACAATGGGTGTGAAAAACACCCACGCCGAAAGACCAAGGTTTCCTGCGCAACGTTAATCGACGCAGGGTTAGTCGGTCCCTAAGGCGAGGCTGAAAAGCGTAGTCGATGGAAAACAGGTTAATATTCCTGTACTTCTGGTTATTGCGATGGAGGGACGGAGAAGGCTAGGCCAGCTTGGCGTTGGTTGTCCAAGTTTAAGGTGGTAGGCTGGAATCTTAGGTAAATCCGGGGTTCTAAGGCCGAGAGCTGATGACGAGTTATCTTTTAGATGACGAAGTGGTTGATGCCATGCTTCCAAGAAAAGCTTCTAAGCTTCAGGTAACCAG